>NZ_CP114036.1:0-3895000 GCF_026898115.1 Streptomyces sp. S465 | reverse complement strand
CGGGTAAGTTCCGACCTGCACGAATGGCGTAACGACTTCTCGACTGTCTCAACCATAGGCCCGGTGAAATTGCACTACGAGTAAAGATGCTCGTTTCGCGCAGCAGGACGGAAAGACCCCGGGACCTTTACTACAGCTTGATATTGGTGTTCGGTTCGGCTTGTGTAGGATAGGTGGGAGACTGTGAAGCCGCAACGCCAGTTGTGGTGGAGTCGTTGTTGAAATACCACTCTGGTCGTGCTGGATGTCTAACCTGGGTCCGTGATCCGGATCAGGGACAGTGTCTGGTGGGTAGTTTAACTGGGGCGGTTGCCTCCTAAAGGGTAACGGAGGCGCCCAAAGGTTCCCTCAGCCTGGTTGGCAATCAGGTGTTGAGTGTAAGTGCACAAGGGAGCTTGACTGTGAGACCGACGGGTCGAGCAGGGACGAAAGTCGGGACTAGTGATCCGGCGGTGGCTTGTGGAAGCGCCGTCGCTCAACGGATAAAAGGTACCCCGGGGATAACAGGCTGATCTTCCCCAAGAGTCCATATCGACGGGATGGTTTGGCACCTCGATGTCGGCTCGTCGCATCCTGGGGCTGGAGTCGGTCCCAAGGGTTGGGCTGTTCGCCCATTAAAGCGGTACGCGAGCTGGGTTTAGAACGTCGTGAGACAGTTCGGTCCCTATCCGCTGTGCGCGTAGGAGTCTTGAGAAGGGCTGTCCCTAGTACGAGAGGACCGGGACGGACGAACCTCTGGTGTGCCAGTTGTTCTGCCAAGGGCATGGCTGGTTGGCTACGTTCGGGAGGGATAACCGCTGAAAGCATCTAAGCGGGAAGCCTGCTTCGAGATGAGGGCTCCCACCTCCTTGAGGGGTTAAGGCTCCCAGTAGACGACTGGGTTGATAGGCCAGATATGGAAGCCGGGTGACCGGTGGAGTTGACTGGTACTAATAGGCCGAGGGCTTGTCCTCAGTTGCTCGCGTCCACTGTGTTGGTTCTGAAGTAATGAACCGTGTTGTTTCCGGTTTTATCTTCATAGTGTTTCGGTGGTCATAGCGTTAGGGAAACGCCCGGTTACATTCCGAACCCGGAAGCTAAGCCTTTCAGCGCCGATGGTACTGCAGGGGGGACCCTGTGGGAGAGTAGGACGCCGCCGAACAATTTTTAGCCTCGGTCCCGAGCATATTGTGCTCGGGGCCGAGGCATTTTTGCGTTCCCATTCGATCGGATGTTCCACCGGATCGAGTGAAAAGGCATCAGCGCCCTGGCGTGGCGAGGGGGAGGGCGCGCAGAGTTGTCAGTGAGGCGGTCCGGTGGGCCCGTTGACGTCTGGTCAACAGGCCCTGGGCTGTGCCGAACGGGCGATGGGGGAGGTGATGGCCCGTGATGGTGACGACTCGTGTGGTGAGGGCCCGTAGGGTGACACCCCGTTCGTCCCCGTGTGTGGTGCCGTCAGTTGCCGGACGTGGAGCCGACGGTCGGCTGGTCCGTGCCGTGGCCTTCCGGATGGTCTCCCCGCATCCCCGCGGCGCGGGCGAGCTCGAGGTCGAGCGCCTCACGCCGGATGCGCTGGTCCATGTAGAGAAGGGCCGTCACACCCGCGCTGATCGGGAAGGTGATGGTCGAGCTGATCGCCCCGCCGACACCGACCACGGCCAGGAAGGTCCAGCTGACGGAGACGGATTCACCGGACAGCCAGTCCATGGCGTTGTCCCCGCCGATCAGCATGGCGACAAGACTGGTGGGAATCTCCACGATGGCGCCGACGACGAAGACCAGGACGACGGCCAGCAGTTGAACGCCGAAGACGCGCCCCCACGCACCGCGCACCAGTTTGGAGGAGCGTCGCAGGGATGGGATGATCCCCTGCTTCTCCAGCATCAGCGCGGCCGGTGCGAGGCTGAAGCGGATCCAGAGCCACGCGGCGACACCTGCTCCGGCGAGTCCGCCCAGAGAGGCGAGTGCGGCGCCCTCGCTGGGCACGCCCGCCGCTGCCAGCAGCAGACCCGGCGTCATACCGGCGGCGATGACAGCCATGGCGATGGCGGGGACCAGAAGCAGGAGCCCGCACAGCTGAAGCAGGTACGGCCGGGCGCCGGCCCAGGCCTCCCCGATGGTCACGGATCGGCCCAGCACCGCCCGTGCGGCGACCACGGTCATCAGGGCCGTGGTGACGATCGTTCCGAGGACGCCCAGCAGCAGGGCGACTCCGCTGTCTCCGAAGGCGTTGCCGACGGCGCGCATCGCCTCGCTGACGGTGACGTCCCGTTCGTCGAGGACATGGGTCTCGTTCCCGTGGGCCTTGTTGAACCAGAGTCCCGTGGCGGCCGTGATCAGACCCTGGATGACGATCGAGACGGCGAGCGAGATGCCGAGGACCGTGCGCCAGTGGGCGCGCATGATGCCCACCGCGCCGTCCAGGATCTCGCTGACGGCCAGCGGGCGCAGGGGGATGACACCGGGTCGGGGAGCGGGCGGCTGACGCCGGCCGGTGCTCCATCCGCCGGTGGGCGCCGCGGGCCGGGTCGGCGGCGGTGGCGTGGGGCCTCTGCCCGATACGGTCCAGTGACCGGGTGGCGGCTGGCGGGGGGCCCAGGTGGCGCCCCGGGCGGGTTGCTCCGGTGCGGGCTGGTCGGCGGGCTCGCCCTGCTGCTGAGCGCCGTGGTCCGGTTCGTCGGAAGGGGACGATCCGGGCGGGGCCCAGCCCGGAGAGTCATTCATCGTCGCTCCGTAGGTCGTTCGTTGGCCGGCCGCGGCATCCGCGGCGGACGGATGGCAGCCATCGTGCCACGGTGCGTTCTCCCCCGTACCGGCCACTGGGGACGGTCCGGCACTTCAATAGTCGGTGGCGTACAGGGCAGACTGGGCGGATGGCTGATCAGCATCCGCTGTCCCCGGAAGGCCCCATACCTCCCGCTGTTTTGGCGCTGCGCTGGGAGGAACCCCCGGAGGGGCCCGTATTGGTACTCCTCGACCAGACCCGGCTGCCCGCCGAAGAGGTCGACCTGGTGTGCACCGATGTGCCGGCGCTGGTGGAGGCGATCCGCTCCCTCGCCGTGCGTGGCGCCCCGCTGCTCGGCATCGCCGGGGCATACGGTGTCGCGCTCGCCGCGGCCCGGGGTTTCGATGTGGACGAGGCCGCCGACGCGCTCGCCCATGCCCGTCCCACGGCCGTCAACCTCGCCTATGGCGTTCGCCGGGCCGCCGCCGCGTACCAGGCCGCGATCCGGGAGGACGCGGACGATGCGCAGGCCGCCGCGGCCGCCCTCGCCGAGGCCCGTGCCCTGCACCGGGAGGATGCCGAGGCCAGCGACCGCATGGCGGCCCACGGTCAGGCGCTCCTCGAGGAGTTGCTGCCGGCCGGCGGCCATCGGATCCTCACCCACTGCAACACCGGCGCCCTGGTCTCCGGGGGTGAGGGCACCGCCCTCGCCGTGGTCAAGGCGGTGCACCGGGCGGGACAGCTGCGACGGCTCTGGGTGGACGAGACCCGACCCCTGCTCCAGGGGGCGCGGTTGACCGCGTATGAGGCGGCGCGCGCCGGTATGGCGTACACGCTGCTCACCGACAACGCGGCGGGCTCCCTGTTCGCGGCGGGGGAGGTGGACGCGGTGCTGATCGGGGCGGACCGGATCGCCGCGGACGGCTCGGTGGCCAACAAGGTGGGCAGCTATCCGCTCGCTGTGCTGGCTCGCTATCACCATGTGCCGTTCGTGGTGGTCGCCCCGACCACCACGGTGGACCCGGCCACTCCCCATGGAGCCGCGATCGAGGTCGAACAGCGCCCCGGACATGAGGTGACAGACATCACAATTCCGTATGTTCCCGCCGTTGGACATGTGGCGGGCACCGGAGTGCCGGTGGCTCCCCTGGGGACACAGGCCTACAATCCGGCTTTCGACGTCACACCACCGGAGTTGGTGACGGCGATCGTCACCGAGCACGGGGTGGTCTCGCCGGTCACCGCGGACGGTATCGCCGAGCTGTGCTCCAGGTCACGATCGGGTAATGGGATGATGTCGACATGAAGGGACGCGTCCTTGTCGTCGACGACGACACCGCACTGGCAGAGATGCTCGGCATTGTGCTGCGCGGCGAAGGCTTTGAACCGTCGTTCGTGTCGGACGGCGACAAGGCTCTTGCCGCCTTCCGTGAGACCAAGCCCGATCTGGTGCTGCTCGATTTGATGCTGCCCGGACGGGACGGCATCGAGGTCTGCCGGCTGATCCGGGCCGAGTCAGGGGTGCCCATCGTCATGCTCACGGCCAAGAGTGACACGGTCGACGTGGTGGTCGGGCTCGAGTCCGGGGCGGATGACTACATCGTCAAGCCGTTCAAGCCCAAGGAGCTGGTGGCCCGGATCAGGGCGCGGCTGAGGCGTTCCGAGGAGCCGGCGCCGGAGCAGCTCGCGATCGGCGATCTGGTGATCGACGTGGCGGGGCACTCGGTGAAGCGGGACGGGCAGTCGATAGCGCTGACGCCGCTGGAGTTCGACCTTCTGGTGGCGCTGGCCCGTAAGCCGTGGCAGGTGTTCACCCGGGAGGTGCTGCTGGAGCAGGTGTGGGGCTATCGGCACGCTGCCGACACCCGGCTGGTGAATGTGCATGTGCAGCGACTGCGGTCGAAGGTCGAGAAGGACCCGGAGCGGCCGGAGATCGTGGTGACCGTGCGCGGTGTCGGCTACAAGGCCGGGCCCAGCTGAGATGACGGGTGGCGGTACGGCGCCGCAGCCCGGTGGGCCGGGAGGCGGGGCTCCGGAGGGTGCCCGGATGGGGCGGCCCGACCCGGCGGGTGAGATACCGCTGCTGCGCAGGTTGTGGAGCGGTGGGCATCTGCTGCCCGACGGGGCGTCCGGAGGGCCGGCCCATCCGTTGGTCCGGTTGTTCGGCCGGTGGGTGCGCCGTCCGCTGGTGCCCGCTGCCCGGCTGTGGCGGCGGAACATCCAGCTGCGGGTGGTCGCCACCACGCTGCTGATGTCGCTCGGCGTGGTGCTGCTGCTGGGGCTGGTGGTCATCGGGCAGGTGCGCAACGGTCTGCTGGACGCCAAGCGCCATGCGGCGCAGGGGCAGGCCGTCGGTGGGTTCGAGGTGGCCGAGCAGATGGCCGACCGCAAGAGCGATGCCGGTGGTCAGGACGGTGCGGGGGCCGGCGCCCAGGATTCCGGTTCCTGGCTGAACGCGCTGGTGGAGCAGCTCGCCAGCGGCGGCAAGGGCGCGTACTCGGTGGTGGCGCTCAGCTCCGACTCGGGTGAGACGCCGTATGTGGCCAGCCGGGGGCCGCGGGCCTCCGGCGATGTGCAGCCGGACAGTGTGCCCGCGGATCTGCGCCGGCGGGTGGACGAGGGGCGGACCGCGCCGTACGAGCGGTACGGGCGGATCGTGCACGCGGGCTCCGGCGATTCCGAGTCCGCGTTGATCATCGGCAAGCGTCTGGACGACAACAACGGCGACGCCTACCAGCTCTACTACCTCTTTCCGTTCACCCAGGAGGAGAAGTCGCTGAGCCTGGTGAAGGGCACTTTGGCCACGGCCGGGGTGTTCGTGGTGGTGCTGCTCGGCGCCATCGCCTGGGTGGTGGTCCGGCAGGTCGTGACGCCCGTAAGGATGGCGGCGGGGATCTCGGAGCGGCTGGCGGCCGGTCTGCTCCAGGAGCGGATGAAGGTCACCGGGGAGGACGACATCGCCCGTCTCGGCGAGTCGTTCAACAAGATGGCGCAGAACCTCCAGCTCAAGATCCAGCAGCTGGAGGAGCTCTCCCGGATGCAGCGCCGCTTCGTCTCCGATGTCTCCCATGAGCTGCGCACCCCGCTGACGACCGTAAGGATGGCGGCGGACGTCATCCATGAGGCGCGTGAGGACTTCGATCCGATCACCGCGCGCTCCGCCGAGCTGCTGTGGGGCCAGGTCGACCGCTTCGAGTCGCTGCTCAGCGATCTGCTGGAGATCAGCCGGTTCGACGCGGGTGCGGCCGCGCTGGAGGCTGAGCCGATCGATCTGCGGGATGTGGTGCACCGGGTGGTGGACGGTGCCGAGCCGCTCGCCGAGGCCAAGGGCACCCGGATTCTGGTGCGGGGCGCCGAGGCGCCGGTGGTCGCGGAGGCGGACCCCCGTCGCGTCGAGCGGGTGTTGCGCAATCTGGTGGTCAACGCCGTGGAGCACGGTGAGGGCCGCGATGTGGTCGTGCGGCTCGCGGCGGCGGGCGGTGCGGTGGCCGTGGCGGTGCGGGACTACGGCGTGGGGCTCAAGCCCGGTGAGGCGACCCGGGTGTTCAACCGCTTCTGGCGGGCCGATCCGGCCCGTGCGCGCACCACTGGCGGCACCGGTCTGGGGCTGTCGATCGCGGTGGAGGACGCGCGGCTGCACGGCGGCTGGCTACAGGCGTGGGGCGAGCCCGGTGGCGGTTCGCAGTTCCGCCTGACGCTGCCGCGTACGGCGGGCGATGTGCTGCGCGGTTCGCCGATCCCGCTGGAGCCCGAGGACTCCCGGCGCAACCGCCGGCCGGCTGACGTCGAGGCCCCGCGGCCCCTGGCGGAGCGGTCGGCGGCAGCGGTTCCCGCGCAGCCGCGGTCCGCGCTGCCGTCCGCCGACGCCGCGGCGCAGGCGCCGTCGTCGGCCGGTCCGACGGCGCTGCCGGGCAATGGGTCGCGGGTGGTGCGCGGCGCCCCGGAGACGCCGTCCGACGGGCCGTCGGGCGGCCGGGCGCCGTCCGCCCGGCAGACGACACCGACCGAAGGGGAGGGCCGACCTCGTGGGCACTGATCGTGGCGACCGTCACCGTTTCCGCCGCCGGGTGCGCCGGCCGGGCCGCCGGGCCCTGAGCACGCCCACGCTGCTGGCCTGTGGCGCCCTGCTGCTGTCGGGCTGCGCCTCGATGCCCGACAGCGGCGATGTGCGGCGGGTGGACTCCTCACCGCGCTCCGACGCCGATGCGCAGGTCCGGGTGTACGGGGTGAGTCCGGGTAAGGGTGAGCAGCCCGCTGAGCTGGTCTCCGGCTTCCTGGAGGCCACCACGAGCGACGAGGAGAACTTCGGCACGGCGAAGGAGTACCTGACCAAGAGCGCGGCCAAGCGGTGGCAGCCGTTCGCGGCCACCACCGTGCTGGAGCAGGCGCCGGACGTCCGGGTCGAGACGGACCCGGGCGACCGGGATGGCAACGGTAAGACGGTCGTGCTGTCGGGCAAGCGGATCGCGGTCGTGGACGACACGCACGCCTACAAGCCCGATGAGCAGCCGTACGAGGAGCGCATCCACCTCACCCTGAGCGGTTCGGAGTGGCGGATCGACGGGCCGCCCCGGGGGCTGATCCTCGGCGAGTCCGACTTCCAGCGCATCTATCGCTCGGTCAACAAGTACTACTTCGCCGATCCGGGCCCGGATGCCGAGGAGTCGAAGGTCGCGAACCACGTTCTGGTGGCCGATCCGGTCTATGTGCGGCGCCGGATCGACCCGGTCACCGCGACCGTCAAGGCGCTGCTGGACGGTCCGACGGGGTGGCTGGAGCCGGTGGTCAGCAGCTCCTTCCCGAGCGGTACGGCGCTCGGGAGCCGGGGCGAGCGGCTGTCGCTGGACGACTCGAAGGCGCTGAAGGTCCGGCTGAGCGACCGGGCGGCGGGCGTCAGCGGGGCGCGCTGTGCCCGGATGGCGGCGCAGACGCTGTTCACGGTCCAGGATCTGGGTGAGGGGTCGTCCCAGGTCAGCGGGGTGCGTCTGGAGCGGCAGAACGGCTCGGAGCTGTGCGCCCTCTCCAGGGACGCGGCGCGTGCGTATGCCCCGGAGGGAGTCGAGGGCCATCCGCTGCACCAGTATTTCGTGGACTCCCAGCACCGGATGGTCCGGCTGACCGACGACGAGGACCGGCCACAGCCCGTTCCGGGGCCGTTCGGTGCCGATGACGCGGGTCTGGGCCTGGTGGCGGTCTCCCGTGACGAGCGGCACGCGGCCGGGGTCACGGCCGACGGCCAGTCGCTGTACGTCACCGAGCTGGCGTCCGACGCCGAGCGCGGCAAGGTGCGGCTGCGCAGCCAGGGCGGCAGCGTGGCGCACGGCCTGACGGCGCCGAGCTGGGACGGTCTGGGCGGGTTGTGGGTGGCCGACCGGGATCCGCAGCGGCCGCGGCTGCTGCGGCTGCGGGACGGTACCGGGCCGGTGGACGAGGTGGAGCTGCCGAAGCTCGGCGGTGGCCGGATCACGGCGCTGCGGGTGTCCGCGGACGGTTCCAGGATCGCGATGCTGGTCGAGCGGTCCGGCCACAGCACGCTGCGGCTCGGCCGGATCGAGCGGCGGGGCACGGCGGCCGACCCGAAGCTGTCGGTGCGGGCGTTGCAGGCGATCGCGCCGAAGCTGGAGGACGTCGACACCTTCTCCTGGGCGGGCGACAGCAGGCTGGTGGTCGCGGGCCGGGAGTCGGACGGGGTGCAGCAGCTCCAGTACGTGGAGACGGACGGTTCCCCGGCGAACGTCCCGGAGGTGCCGGGGCCGAACGGTGTGCAGTCGATCGGCGCCTCGGAGGACCAGACCCGGCCGCTGATCGCCGAGACCAGGGAGAACGGCATCGTGCGGCTGCTGCCGAACACCGACTGGAAGACCGTGGACCAGGACGGTACGGCTCCGGTCTACCCGGGTTAGGCGGGGGTCGCTTCCCGACGCGAGGGGCGGGGCGGCGACGGGGGCCACGCGGACCGGGTCGAGGCAGGCGTGGGCGCGCGGGGGCGCGAAGCGGGCCATGATCCGGCGACCGGTGCCCATGTGACCGTGCTCGGTTCGCTGCTTGGTACAGCTTTCTTTGTATAACAATCCATGAGGTGTGGCCACCCTGTGGTCGCTTCGAGAAATCGCGTGCGCGCTCATCCGGTCTGGGCGGCTTCCCCGGTTCGGACAGGGTGCCGTTGTGGTCCGTCAGGCCAGCTGTGGGCGGCATTGTTAAACGATCTGGTGTCCAGAGGGTTGATCCAGGCGTGAATCGTGCGTACGGTGCGCCAAGACTGTTCAACGGACTGGTGTTCACCGTCGGTGGAGTGACGGCACCAGTGCACTCTCTGTATTCGTCTGTAACGCAGGAGTTGCTTCATGGCCAAAACCCTGTCCATCGCGGCGAAGTCCTACCCGCACACGGCGTTCCTCGGCGATCCCGGCTTCAGCGTCGGGGGGTACGGCATCGAGCTCGCGGCGGCCGATCCGATCTACAAGGCGTTCGCTCCGATGGTGCGTGAGCTCCGCTACGACGTCAGCGAACTCGCGATCGCGACCTTCCTTCAGGCCCACGAGGCCGGTGCCCCGATCGCACTGCTGCCGGTGGTACTGAGCGGCGACTTCCACCACCACTCCCTCACCCGTTGGCCCGGTTCGGCCGAGATCAGCCCGTCGGACCTGGCCGGCAAGCGGGTCGCTGTCCGGGCCTACAGCCAGACGACCGGCCTGTGGGTCCGCGGCATCCTGCACGAGGAGTTCGGCGTCGACGCCAAGGACGTCACCTGGGTCACCACCGAGGAGCCGCACGTCGCGAGCTACGTCGAGCCGCCGAACGTCGAACGGACGACGGGCAGGGTGCTCGACGTGCTGGAGCGCGGTGACGCCGTGGCCGCTGTGCTGGGCCCGCCGGCGCTGGACGGGGCGCAGGGACCGCTGGTGCCGATCATCCCGAACTGGCGTGAGGCCGAGGAGGCCTGGGGCGCCCGGCACGGGACGGTGCCGATCAACCACATGCTCACCGTCCGGCGGGATTTCCTGGAGGCAGAGCCGGGGACGGTTTCGGCGCTCTACCAGGCTTTCGGTGCCCAGATCGAGGCGCGTAAGGCGGCCGAGGCCGCGCCCGGTCCCCGCGTGCGCGCCCTGCGGTTCGGGGTGACCGAGGAACTCGTCGCAGGCCTCCAGACCGCGATCGACTACGCCCTCCAGCAGAACGTCATCCGTACGCCGGTCACCGCGGCCGAGCTCCTCGACGACTTCACCCGGCACCTCGGTGAGCCTGCCTGATCACACCCGCTCGCCGCGCCATCCACCAGTTCTGAGGTGCACATGCTCAACGTCGACACGCACACCCACATCATCTCGCCCGACACCGGTTCCTACCCCGCGGCTCCGCTCGGTGGCCACCGCTCCACCTGGTCCCAGGAACGGCCCACCGACATCGACGGCCTCCTGCGCCAGGCCGACGCCGCAGACATCGACCACCTCGTCGTCGTCCAGGCCTCCACGGTCTACGGGTTCGACAACAGTTACGTGGCCGATCAGCTCGCCCGGCACGCCGACCGCATCAGCGGGGTCTGCTCGGTGGACTTCCTCTCTCCGAAGGCGGTCGACGACCTCCGGCACTGGATCGACGAGCGGGGCTTCTCGGGAGTCCGCATCCGCGCCGCCGACGGGACGACGGCCGTCCCGACGCCCGGCCGCGGCCTCGACGACGAGCGCATGGCGCCGGTCTGGCAGTTCCTGTCCGACCGCCGGGTGCCGGTCTGCATCCAGATGCACGCCCAGCACGCCCCCATCCTCGCGGGGCTCCTCCAGCAGTACCCGGGCCTCACCGTGATCCTCGACCACGCGGGGCGGCCGCAGGTGGGCGACGACACGGCGCTGTACCCGAGTGCCGCCGGGGCACCCCGGCTCAGCGAGACGGGCCGGGTCTTCATCAAGCTCACGCCGCCGGCCGTGCTGCGCGCCCAGCGCGAGGCCGGATCGGCGGCGCCGGTGGTCCGTGCGCTGATCGAGGAGTTCGGCGCGGCGCACGTGATGTGGGGTTCGAACTTTCCCGCCTCGGCCGGGTCATTGGCCGAGCTGGCCGACCTCATCAGGGCGCAGCTGCCGACGCTCGACGCCACCGACCTGGAACTGATCGCGGGCGGCACCGCCGGCCGGCTGTACGGGCTCGGCCGCGGTGCGGGTCCCGGCGCCGAGGATCGGTGAGTGCCATGAACGGAGTGCGGCAACGCGCCGGTCGCCGGAGCCGCGCCGCCGTCGCGGCCGCCTTGGGCACGGTGCTCGCCCTCGTCACGGCCGCGTGCGGGGGCGGTCCTCCGCCCGCTCCGAAGGCCAAGGACCTGGACGCGCTGTACCAGGAGGCCAAGGCCGAGGGGGAGGTCGTCTGGTTCGCGCCGAAACCGGAGGCGCAGATGCGGCCGGCCATTGACGCCTTCCGGAAGAAGTACCCCGGGATCAAGGTCAAGTACACCAACAAGAAGGCTCCGGACCTCGTCACACAGCTCAATGTGGAGCAGGCCGCGGACCGCGTGAGCTTCGACGTGTCCAACGCGGGCGGGCTCACGGTGCTGCCGTCGCAGGACATGGCGGCGAAGGTGAACTGGGCCGACTACGAGGTGCCCGCCGGGCAGATCTTCGCCGACAACTTCGTCTACGTCTGGGCCGTACCGAAGGTCTGGGCGTACAACACCGACGCCGTCGCCGCCGGCGACGCGCCCGCGAGCTGGGACGACCTGCTCGATCCGCGGTGGAAAGGGGGCAAGCTCACCGTCGAGTCGCGCGGTTCCTTCATGACCGTATGGGCCCGGGACGCTTCGCTCGGCACCGACGCCGGTCTCACGTACGCCTCCCGGCTGGCCCGGCTGCGGCCCCACTACACCGAGAACACCACGCAGGCCCACACGAACATCGTCTCCGGCCAGACACCGGTCGGCACCGACCTGATCAACCTCGTGCTGGAGGACAAGGCCAAGGGCGCGCCGATCGCCGTCGCACCGGTAGGCCCCACGAACGCCAACAAGTCCTACCTGTTCGTGGCCGACGGCGCCCCGCATCCGGCGGCGGGTCGCCTGCTCACCGCCTTCCTCGCCTCCAAGGAAGGCCAATCCGCCCTGGTCGACACCTACAACTCGATCATCCCGACCAACACGGACTGCACGGACGCCGCCAAGAACCGTGTCATCGACGCCCTGTGTGACGCCGGTGTCGAGTGGTTCAGCGAAACCGACATCAAGCAGTACGAGCAGTTCTCGGCTTTCTTTCCCAAGGTCGAAGACGCCTTGGGCACCGATGTCAACTGACGGCCGTCACTGACGCACCACTGCCCGCGGCCTCCGGCCGGCAGCCGCGGGCAGTGGGCTCTTCCGCCCACCCTTGGAGACTTCAGCGATGCAGTCTGGCACCCAACTACCCGCCGGCGGGCGCCCTCACCGCCGGGACCGCGTCCTGGCCGGCGTCAACATCGCCATCGGCGCCGTCCTCGCCTACCTCGTGCTCTTTCCCCTGGGAATGCTGGTCTACAGCAGCCTCAAGGACAGCGAGTTCAAACTGCCCTTCCAGATCCCCGGATTCACGTCCGCCAACTTCACCAGGATCTTCTCTTCGGAACGCTTGGCGGAGGTCGCTCTCAATTCGCTGATCTTCGTGGTCGGCACCGTGGCCGTGGCCTTGGTCATCAGCGTCAGTCTGGCTTACCTGTTCGAACGGACCGACATCCCCGGACGCCGTTTCCTCGCGCCGAGCACGCTGGCCCCCATGGCGGTGCCGGCCGCGGTCATGGCGGTGGCCTGGGTGCTGGCGGCCAACCCCGCCAACGGCCCGATCGCCCTCGCCGTCGAGCGGATCTCCGGGTACTCGATCGACATCTACTCGCTACCGGGCATGATCATGGTGGCCGGCATCTTCGGCGTACCGGGTATGTACATCATGCTCGCGCCGACGTTCGCCCGGCTCAACCTCGAGTTCGAGGAGGCCGCGGCCACCTCGGGCGCCGGGTGGCTGACGCGAACCCGCAAGGTGGTACTGCCCCTCACCATGCCGGGGATCTCCGCGGCCAGCATGCTGCTGGTCGTCATCGCCATCGAGGAGTTCGCGATCCCGGCCATGCTCGGGATGCCGGACCAGATCTTCGTGTTCAGCAGCTACGTCCAGGCCGCGCTCCAGCCGCCGTCGGGCATACCCAACTACGGCCAGGCCAGCGCCCACGGCATTCTGCTGGTCCTGCTGTCCCTGGTGATGATCGCCGTCTACCGGCGCCAGACGCGCGAGTCGCACCGGTTCCGGGTGGTGGCGGGCAAGGGTTACCGGGCCATGCCGGTGCGGCTGGGGCGGTGGCGCATCCCGATCGTCGCCATCGTGACGCTCTACGTGCTCGTCGCGATCCTCGTGCCCATCCTGACCCTGGTCTGGACGAGCCTGACCCCGTACCTCCAGCCGATCAGCTTCGACAACCTGGGCGCGCTCAGCCTCGACAACTACACCGCGATCTTCAGCGACCCGAACCTGAGCCACGCGCTCTTCAACACCCTGGTGATCAGCTTCGTCACCGCGACGCTGACCGCCGGCTTCGCCCTCTGGCTGGCGCTGGCCTCGACGCGCGGCGGCCGTATCGGCCGGGCCCTGTTCGACCTGTCCTTCCTGGTCTTCGCCATCCCCAGCATCGTGCTGGGGGTGGCGGTGCTGTTCCTCTACCTGTACCTGCCCATCCCGGTCTACGGGACGGTCTGGATCATCATCATCGCGCTCACCACCCGCTACATCCCGCGCGGCTCGCGCATGATCCAGACGGCACTGTTGCAGCTCGACAACGGACTGGAGGAGGTGGCCCGCGTCTCCGGGGCGTCGAACAGCACCGTGCTGCGCCGGGTGATCTTCCCCCTCGCCGCTCCCGCGGTGTCGCGGACCTGGCTGTGGGTGTTCGCCAACGCGCTGGGTGAACTGCCCATCGCGCTGCTGCTGTCCAGCTCCGACAACCGGACCGTCGTGGTGCTGCTGTGGGACATGATCGGCGAAAGTGCGAATTATCCCGAGGCCAGCGCCCTCGCGGTCCTCCTGCTCTCCCTCTCGGCCGTCTCCGTCTGGTGGGTCAACCGTCGTGGCTTCCAACAACACATGTGAGGTGTCGTGACCGTGCAGAACCTCGTTGCTTCCGACCACTCCGTGGAGATCTCCGGCCTGGAGAAACGATTCCACCGCCAGCAGAACGGCGAGATGAGCCTCGCTGTCGCGGACGTCAGCTTCACCGTGCCGCGCAACAGCTTCTTCACCCTGTTGGGGCCCAGCGGGTGCGGCAAGACGACCACACTGCGCTGCCTCGCCGGACTCGAGACGGCCGACCGCGGCGAGATCTCGATGAACGGCCAGTCGGTCTTCTCCGCCGCGGCGCGCCGCGACGTCTCTCCCGAGGACCGGCCGATCGCGATGGTGCCGCAGTCCTACGGGATCTGGCCGCATATGAAGGTGTTCGACAACGCCGCGTTCCCGCTCCGGTACGGCCGCACGACCTATCCCCGGGCCGAGATCAAGCGGCGCGTCCTGGCGATGCTCGATCAGGTGGGCCTGTCGGAGTACGCCGACCGGTGGTCGACCCAGCTCAGCGGCGGCCAGCAGCAGCGGCTGGCGCTGGCCCGCGCCCTGCTGTGCGAGCCGGAGGTCCTGCTGCTGGACGAGCCACTGTCCAACCTGGACGCCAAGCTGCGCTCACAGCTGCGCGCCGAGCTGCGGTCGTTCCAGCAGAAGTTCGGCGTCACCACCATCTACGTGACGCACGACCAGGGCGAGGCCCTCGCCATGTCCGACACGATCATGGTCATGAACCGTGGCCGGATCGAGCAGATCGGATCGCCCAGCGAGATATATGACTCGCCGGCGTCACGGTTCGTGGCCGACTTCGTCGGCAGCGCCAACCTCATCCCCGGATTGGTCGAGGGGGCGGCGCGCTCCAGTGACCGTGTGGTCGACGCCAAGACGGCCATCGGCGTCGTGCGGTGCGAGCGGTTCGCCACCCCGCCCGCACCGCCCACCGCCGGCCAGGAGCTTTCCGTGTGCATCCGGCCCGAGCACATCCACGTCGCCACCGGGACACCACGGACCACGGGCCCGAACCGGTTCACGGCGCGCATCACGACCACCGAGTACCTCGGCGACCGGCAGGAGGTCGTCGTCACCGTGGGTGACGTCGTGCTCCGCGCGCACGCCGACGCGCACCTCGGTGCTCGCCCGGGGGACGAGGTGACCGTGGTCCTGGACCCGGCGTGGACGGTCGCGCTGTGGTCCTAGGCCAGGGCTAGCCGGTCGGGGGTGGTCGGTTGTCCACATGTGCGCGGTTGTCCACAGGGGGTGGCGCGAGGGCCCGGACGCCGGGACAGTGGTGTCCATGCGGGCCTGGTGGCAGGAGATCGCCGATCTGGTGCTGCCGGCCGACTGCGCCGGATGCGGTCGGCCGGGCGGCACGCTGTGTGGCCGCTGTCGTGGGGCACTGCGCGGATCCGGGGCGCGCCGGGTGGAGCCGAGCCCGGTGCCGCCGGGGCTGCCGGTGGTCCATGCGGCGGTGGATTACGTGGACGAGGCGCGGGCGGTGCTGCTCGCGCACAAGGAGCGGGGAGCCCTCAGGCTGGCGCGGCCGCTGGGCGAGGCGCTGGCGGGGGCGGTGCGGGCGGTCTGCGCCGGGGTCGGCGCAGAGCCCCGTGCGGGCTACGGCCCCGGGGCGGGCACCCGGGCGTGCGGCGCGGGGCCGGACGCGATACGCGGGGCGAGACCGGGTAGGAGACGGGGTGCCGGGGCGGGGGCGAGACCCGGCACGGGCCCGCTGCTGCTGGTGCCGGTGCCGTCGGCCCGGCGTGCGGTGGGGGCCCGGGGGCATGACCCGGCCCGGCGGATCGCGCTCGCCGCGGCGGGTGTGCTGCGTGACGGCGGGCGTCCGGCGAGGGTCCCGGCGGTGCTGCGCCAGCGGCGCCGGGTGACCGACCAGTCGGGGCTGGACGCGCGGCAGCGGCGGGCGAATGTCACGGGGGCGCTGGGGGCGGTCCCCGGCAGCGGCCGGCTGCTCGTGCAGGGCCCGGTGGTGCTGGTGGACGATCTGATGACCACGGGTGCCTCGCTCGCGGAGGCGGCGCGGGCGGTGACGGTGGCCGGTGGCCTGGTCATCGGCGCGGCCGTGGTGGCCGCACCCCTGACGCGCATCAACCGGAACTGAATACGAAGCCCCATCGTTGCAGGTGGCAAGAGCGGCAAAGCACCTGATCGGAGGTACGTGCCGGTAGGGGGTGCCGACTTCCGACCGGTCGAGCTATGTTCGGTTGTGAGGAGTGGCGGGTGCTATGACTCACTCATCCGCTTGGCGTGTTTTTGCCTGCTTTCTGGTGAAGCTTGGAAGACATGGGGTTGAGATCCTCCCCGTGGGAAGGAGGAGCTGAAAGCGCCAAGCCGGTGGCTCCGGAAGACGCCGGAGCCAAGTGCACAAGGGATGACGCTCCGATACTGACTGGAGCTACCCGGGAACGGAGTTCTGCGTGGACATCGTCGTCAAGGGCCGTAAAACTGAGGTGCCCGAGCGGTTCCGGAAGCACGTGGCCGAGAAGCTGAAGCTGGACAAGATCCAGAAGCTCGACGGCAAGGTCATCAGCCTCGACGTCGAGGTGTCCAAGGAGCACAATCCGCGGCAGTCCGACCGCGCGGACCGAGTGGAGATCACGCTCCGCTCACGCGGCCCGGTGATCCGGGCGGAGGCCGCCGCGGCCGATCCGTACGCAGCGCTGGACATGGCGGCCAGCAAGCTGGAGGCACGGATGCGGAAGCAGAATGACAAGCGCCACGCGCGCCGTGGTAACGGTCGCATTCCGGCCAGCGACGTGGCTGTCACCGTGCCCAACGCGGCGCGTATCAACGGGCATGGCGAGATCGCGCCCCAGCGCGCGACGGAGACCGTCCCCACCACCCGGATGGGCTCGCTGGAGGTGCAGGGTGAGGGCCCCCTGGTGGTCCGGGAGAAGACCCACGCCGCGGCCCCGATGACGCTCGACCAGGCTCTCTACGAGATGGAGCTGGTCGGGCACGACTTCTATCTGTTCGTCGACTCCGACACCAACCAGCCCAGCGTCGTCTACCGGCGGCATGGCTATGACTACGGGGTGATTCATCTTCAGCCGGAGGCGTTCGTCGGAGAGGCGCCCGGTGGCGCCGGCGGCGCACTCGGCGGCTGACTGAGGAATTCAGCCGAATCCAGCCTGACGAGTCCTGACAAGTGAGAGGTGCCCCGGAGCGTCTGTGCGCCCCCCGGGGCATCTCCGTGCGACCACGGCGGGACCATGACGCCGTCCGGGCATGGAATCATGGCCCAAACGGCCAACCGGCGTACCGAAAGCACCGGTTGATGCCAGACCGAGTGCACCAGAGGGTGCGGACCGCAAGGGCCATGGCCTTCAGGGGGAGGAACGATGGCGGACAGCTTCGGGCCCGTGTCCGACGCCGGTGACCACGGCGTCGGTCCGGACAGGGGCGAGCCGCGCGGCGATACGCGCAAGGAGCCGATTCGGGTCCTCGTGGTGGACGACCACGCGCTCTTCCGGCGCGGATTGGAGATCGTCCTGGCCCAGGAGGAGGACATCCAGGTCGTCGGCGAGGCGGGGGACGGGGCCGAGGCCGTGGACAAGGCGGCGGATCTTCTTCCGGACATCGTCCTGATGGATGTGCGCATGCCCAAGCGCGGGGGGATCGAGGCGTGCACCGCCATCAAGGAGGTGGCACCCAGCGCCAAGATCATCATGCTGACGATCAGCGATGAGGAAGCCGATCTCTACGACGCGATCAAGGCGGGGGCCACGGGTTATCTGCTGAAGGAGATCTCGACCGACGAGGTCTCGACCGCCATCCGGGCGGTGGCGGACGGCCAGTCCCAGATCAGCCCGTCGATGGCGGCCAAGCTCCTGACCGAGTTCAAGTCGATGATCCAGCGCACCGATGAGCGGCGGCTGGTGCCCGCGCCCCGGCTCACCGACCGTGAGCTGGAGGTGCTCAAGCTCGTGGCGACCGGGATGAACAACCGGGACATCGCCAAGGAGCTGTTCATCAGCGAGAACACCGTGAAGAACCACGTGCGCAACATCCTGGAGAAATTGCAGCTGCACTCCAGGATGGAGGCCGTGGTCTACGCGATGCGGGAGAAGATCCTCGAGATCAGGTGAGGGTGAAGCCCGGCAGCCCGGCAGCCCGGCGCCGGGAGCCGGAGCCCCGGAGGAGCCGGGCCCCGGCAGATCCTCAGCCGGGGCCGATCAAGCGACCGCTGTCGGTCAGGCGACCGCTGTCGGTCAGGCGACCGCTGTCGGTCAGGAGATCGTGACCGTTGCGGTCAGGCGACCGCCGCCGTGAGGGGGGCGGCGAGCTCCGGGCGGTCGACGCGCTCGATCCGTACGGAGTCACAGCCCACCCATTCGGCCGCCTCCCGCAGCGCCTGCGCCATGGGGGCCACGGCCTTCGGCGACTCCAGGGACACCTGCCGTGCGACCAGGGTCTTTCCCTCCCGGGCCGGATCGACCCGGCCCAGCAGCCGCCCGCCCGACAGCAGCGGCATGGCGAAGTAGCCGTGGATCCGCTTGGGCTTGGGCACATACGCCTCCAGGCGATGGGTGAAGCCGAAGATCCGCTCGGTGCGCGCCCGGTCCCATATCAGCGAGTCGAAGGGCGACAGCAGGGTCGTGCGGTGCCGACCGCGCGGCGGGTCGGCCAGGGCCTCGGGGTGCGCCCAGGCCGGTTTGTCCCAGCCCTCGACCGCCACCGGCACCAGCCCCGAGTCCGCGATCACCGCGTCCACCTGCTCGCCCTTGAGCCGGTGGTAGTCGGCGATGTCCGCCCGCGTGCCCACGCCCAGGGACTGCCCGGCCAGCCGCACCAGCCGGCGCAGGCACTCCAGGTCGTCCAGGTCGTCATGGAGCAGGGCGTCCGGCACGGCGCGCTCCGCCAGGTCGTACACCCGCTTCCAGCCGCGCCGCTCGACGCACACCACCTCGCCGAACATCAGCGCCCGCTCGACCGCGATCTTCGCCGCCGACCAGTCCCACCACGGCCCGCCGTTCTTGGCCCCGCCCAGCTCCGTGGCGGTCAGCGGGCCCTCGGCGCGCAGCTGCTTCACCACCGTCTCGTACATCCCGTCCGGCAGCTCGTGGTGCCAGTGCGGACGGGTGCGGTAGGCGCGGCGCCGGAAGGCGAAGTGCGGCCACTCCTCGATCGGCAGCACACAGGCGGCATGCGACCAGTACTCGAAGGCATGGGTGCCGTTCCAGTACGCCGACTCGACCGCCTTACGGCCGACGGCGCCCAGCCGCGCGTACGGGATCAGCTCATGTGAGCGGGCCAGCACCGAGATCGTGTCCAGCTGCACCGCGCCCAGATGGCGCAGCACGCCCCGCACCCCGCCACGCCGGTCGGGGGCGCCCAGCAGCCCTTGGGCGCGCAGCGCGATCCGGCGGGCCTCGTCGGCGGAGAGGGTGACCTCGGGGGTGCGGCGGTCCACGGCGGACCCGGCAGCGGCATTCGTCATGCGCGTCACCGTAGTGGTGACCACTGACAGTGCCGCTGACAGCACCACCCAGGCCGGACCTCAGACCGCCGACGGCGTGGTGGGGGCCCGGCCGGACGTCCCGGACGCGTCGGATGCCCCGGACGCCTCGGACGGCAGATACGGCGTCGTCGACGGCAGACCCCAGTCGGACGGCAGCAGCGCGCCCCGCCAGGCGTCCCGGCGGGTCCCGTGGTGGACGATCCGGGCGCGATCCGTTCCCTCCATCCGGAAGCCCACCCCGAGGGCGACCGCCCGCGAGCCCTCGTTCCCGGCCTCGCAGCACCACTCCAGCCGCTCCACCCCGAGCCGGGTGAACGCCCACTCGATCACGGCCCGCGCCGCCTCGCCCGTATAGCCGCGCCGCCGGTGCTCCCGCGCCGTCCAGTAGCCCAGCTCGGCCTGGCGCTCCGGGGTGCGCAGCTGGGCGAGACGCACCAGGCCCATGGCGCCGACGAGCACGCCGTCACCATGGGTGACCACCGCGAAGTCGTAGGCCACGTCGTCACGCCAGTTCTCCGGGCAGATCCGGCCGGTGAAGTCCTCCGCGTGGGCACGTTCGTACGGGGCGGGCACGGTGGTCCAGCGCTGGATGTCCGGGTCCTGACAAGCTGCGAAGACCGCGTCCGTGTCGGAGGGCCGGAAGGGCCGCAGGACCAGGCGATCAGTGGTGAGGGTGACAGGCTCCATGCGTCCCGAGTCTGCGCCGCCGTCGTCACTCACCGCGACCGGTTTCGGCGAATTGGAGGGCACCTGGGGGGCTTCTCATCCGTTGACACGGTGAGGTGACACCCGGTCCTCGTGGTGACGGACCTCCCGGCGTGCCGGGGTCTGTCTTACGATGGCCGTTGCGGCGGGGCCTGCGCCCCTTGACAATGCCGCGCCAGCGCACCCCGACCGTGCCAGGCCCGACCGGCAAGGAGCCAGCCTACGTGTCCGTCTTCAACAAGCTCATGCGTGCAGGCGAAGGAAAGATCCTGCGCAAGCTGCACCGCATCGCGGACCAGGTCAATTCCATCGAAGAGGACTTCCTGTCCCTCTCCGACGCCGAGCTGCGCGCCCTCACCGACGAGTACAAGCAGCGGTACGCCGACGGTGAGAGCCTCGACGACCTGATGCCCGAAGCGTTCGCCACGGTGCGCGAGGCGGCCAAGCGGGTGCTCGGGCAGCGTCACTACGACGTCCAGCTGATGGGCGGCGCGGCGCTGCACCTGGGCTATGTCGCCGAGATGAAGACCGGCGAGGGCAAGACCCTGGTCGGCACCCTCCCGGCGTATCTGAACGCGCTGTCGGGCAAGGGCGTCCACCTCATCACGGTCAACGACTACCTGGCCGAGCGCGACTCCGAGTGGATGGGCCGGGTGCACCGGTTCCTCGGCCTGGAGGTCGGCTGCATCCTCGCCAACATGACCCCGGCGCAGCGCCGCGAGCAGTACGCGTGCGACATCACCTACGGCACCAACAACGAATTCGGCTTCGACTATCTGCGCGACAACATGGCGTGGTCGAAGGACGAGCTGGTGCAGCGCGGCCACAACTTCGCGATCGTCGACGAGGTCGACTCGATCCTGGTGGACGAGGCCCGTACGCCGCTGATCATCTCCGGCCCGGCCGACCAGGCCACCAAGTGGTACGGCGACTTCGCCAAGCTGGTCACCCGGCTCAGCAAGGGCCAGGCCGCCGATCCCCAGAAGGGCCAGGAGGAGACCGGGGACTACGAGGTCGACGAGAAGAAGCGCACCGTCGGCATCCATGAGTCCGGTGTCACCAAGGTCGAGGACTGGCTGGGGATCGACAACCTCTACGAGTCGGTCAACACCCCGCTGGTCGGCTACCTCAACAACGCGATCAAGGCCAAGGAGCTCTTCAAGAAGGACAAGGACTACGTCGTCATGGACGGCGAAGTCATGATCGTCGACGAGCACACCGGCCGTATCCTCGCGGGCCGCCGCTACAACGAGGGCATGCACCAGGCGATCGAGGCGAAGGAAGGGGTGGAGATCAAGGACGAGAACCAGACCCTCGCCACGATCACCCTGCAGAACTTCTTCCGCCTCTACACCAAGCTCTCCGGCATGACCGGTACGGCGATGACCGAGGCCGCCGAGTTCCACCAGATCTACAAGCTCGGTGTGGTCCCGATCCCGACCCACCGCCCCGTCGCCCGGATCGACCAGTCCGACCTGATCTACCGCACCGAGGTCGCGAAGTTCGACGCGGTGGTCGAGGACATCGTCGAGAAGCACGAGAAGGGCCAGCCGATCCTGGTCGGCACCACCTCCGTGGAGAAGTCCGAGTACCTCTCCCAGCAGCTCGCCAAGCGCGGGGTGCCGCACGAGGTGCTCAACGCCAAGCAGCACGACCGGGAGGCGACGATCGTCGCCCAGGCCGGCCGTAAGGGCGCCGTCACCGTCGCGACCAACATGGCGGGCCGCGGTACCGACATCAAGCTCGGCGGCAACCCCGACGACCTCGCCGAGGCCGAGCTGCGCCAGCGCGGTCTGGACCCGGTGGAGCACGCTGAGGAGTGGGCCGCCGCGCTGCCCACCGCCCTGGAGAAGGCCGAGGCCGCGGTCAAGGCCGAGTTCGAGGAGGTCAAGGAGCTCGGCGGGCTCTATGTGCTGGGCACCGAGCGCCATGAGTCGCGCCGGATCGACAACCAGCTGCGCGGCCGCTCCGGCCGTCAGGGCGACCCCGGCGAGTCCCGCTTCTACCTCTCGCTCGGCGACGATCTGATGCGGCTGTTCAAGGCGCAGATGGTCGAGCGCGTCATGGCGATGGCCAACGTCCCGGACGACGTCCCGATCGAGAACAAGATGGTCACCCGGGCCATCGCCTCCGCCCAGTCCCAGGTCGAGCAGCAGAACTTCGAGACCCGTAAGAACGTCCTGAAGTACGACGAGGTCCTGAACCGGCAGCGCGAGGTCATCTACGCCGAGCGCCGCCGCGTCCTGGAGGGCGAGGACCTACAGGACCAGATCGGCCACTTCATGGACGACACCATCAAGGACTACGTCCAGGCGGAGACGGTCGAGGGCTTCGCGGAGGAGTGGGACCTGGACCGGCTGTGGAACGCCTTCAAGCAGCTCTACCCGGTCAAGGTGACGATCGAGGAGCTGGAGGAGGAGGCCGGCGACCGCGCCGCCATCACCGCCGAGTTCATCGAAGAGGCCATCAAGGAAGACATCCACCAGCAGTACGACGCGCGTGAGGAGCAGCTGGGCTCCGAGATCATGCGTGAGCTGGAGCGGCGGGTCGTGCTCTCCGTCCTGGACCGCAAGTGGCGCGAGCACCTCTACGAGATGGACTACCTCCAGGAGGGCATCGGGCTGCGCGCCATGGCCCAGAAGGACCCGCTGGTGGAGTACCAGCGCGAGGGCTTCGACATGTTCCAGGCCATGATGGACGGGATCAAGGAGGAGTCCGTCGGCTATCTGTTCAACCTGGAAGTCCAGGTCGAGCAGCAGGTCGAGGAGGTCCCGGTCGAGGAGTCGGAGGAGCAGGCGGCCCTCGCCGAGGATGTGCAGGACGCGGTGCCGGCGGGCGCGCCGTCGGGCGGGCCGGGCACGTCGGGATCGGGTGCGCCGGGTCGTCCCGAGATCCGCGCCAAGGGCCTGGAGGCCCCGCAGCGTCCGGACCGGCTGCACTTCTCCGCCCCGACGGTGGACGGTGAGGGCGGTGTCGTCGAGGGCGACTTCACCAACGGTGAGACGCCGCCGGCGCCCCGGTCGGAGGCCGACGGGCTGACCCGGGCGGAGCGGCGCAAGGCGCAGAAGGGGCGCCGCCGCAAGAAGTAATGCGGCGCGCACCGGGTGTGCGCGTGCAGGTGGTACGGGCCGGGATGCCGCGCGGGGCGCGGCACCCCGGCCCGTCGCGTTGTGCGGGTGCGGTGGTGCTTGTGGTGTCGGTGGGTGGTGTCGGTCGTATGGGGCGGGCGCGGTTCACGTTCGTTCGGTGCGGGCCCGTTCTCTCCGCGAGACTGGGGCCCGCCCGGCTTTCGGGCCCGTGACGTCCGCCGCCGGACGGGTCAGGCGAGTGGGCCGAGGTCGATGGCGGCGCAGCGCCAGCGGGCGTCGGCGCCCAGCTCCAGCCGGAAGGCGAGCGCGCTGAGCCGGTCTCCGGAGGCGATCCGGGCGAACGCCTCGATGACCCCGTGCCGGGGCTGGTACTCACCGCAGCGCCGTACGACGGGCGCCGAGGCGCGCCCTCCGGCGGGGCGCAGCGGGGCCCGCGGAGCGAGCTCGATCAGCCGGTCGTAGGCGGCCGGGAGGGCGTGCCCGAGGAGGGTGTGGACGGGGCGCTGGCCGCTGAGAGTGAGCAGCAGCCGGTTGGCGAACCAGTAGCGCGGCAGCCGGTCCCGCTGCCGAAACGCCGCGGCGGCGGCCGCGCTCCGGGACACGGCGGCGGCGCGTGAGGCGGTCGCGGCGGTGCGGTACGCGGCTGTCGCGCGCGGTGCGGTGACGGGCGACGGGGCTGCTGTGCCATGCGGTACGGGGGTGGCGGTGGTGGGGGCTGTGCCGCTCGGTGGCGCGGTTGTGGTGGGTGGGGTGGGGGTCGGGGTGGCTGTGGGGTTTGGTGTGGTCGTGGGGGCGGGGGTGGGCGGTGTCGTGGCTGCCGGGGTGGGCGGTGTTGTGGTGGTGTCGGGGGTGGGGGTGTTCGTGTTGGTGGTGCGGGGGCGGCGGGGGTCTCGGCGGGCTGGGGGGCCGCTTCGGCGGGGTCCGCCGGCGCCCCGCCGTCGTACGGCCTCCCCGGCTGCCGGGGGTCGGGCCGTGGTCCGATGTGTGGTCCTGTCCGTGGCCCGATCCGTCGTTCGGACGCCCTCGCGCATGCCGCTCGCCCCGTTCTCTCCGGCCCGGCCCGATACCGGGCGGTAGCTTTTGTCGGAGAGTCTTCTACCGGCGCCTTTTCGGGCCCCGCAATGAGCGTCGCACCGCCCTCCCGGCGCCGTCGCGGTTCACCTATCCGTGGCATACGGCGGCTCATCTTCCCTGGCCACGGGCTTGTGCGGGGCGCACTTCGGGCTTCGCGGGGCCTTGGCGTCCGCTGTCCCCCGAAAGGGGACCACCGGCCCTGTCAAGAAGACTCGGGAGAGGGGACGGACGATCGTATGCTGGGGGCCTATTGGTCTCTGATGAAAGCGGCAGTCATGCGCGTCTACGTCCCCCTGACCCTCTCCGGTCTCGCCGAGGCATACAAGGAGGGCCAACTGGGGCCGGCGCCGGTGACCGCCTATGCGGTCACCCCGGCACTTCGCGAGTGGTATGTGTCCGATGACATCGAGGAGCTGGAGTACGCGGCGCTGAGCCGGGCCGCGCAGGCTTCGCTGCGGCTGCTCGCCGTCGACCCGCGGGCGGTGCGCAGGCGGGTCGTGGTGGCCGTGGACGTGCCCGATGGGCAGGCCGTCGCCGATCCGGACCGGGGGCTGGACCAGTCCGCGCTGGGCGAGGTGCGGATCAACGCCGCCGTACCGCTGGCGAAGGTCGCCGCCGTGCATCTGGACGCCGATGACGCCGAGCGGGACATCGCGGCGGCCGCCGACGCGCTGGGCGCGGCGGACCTCGGTGACGACGACGCGCAGTTCACCGTGGACGGCGCCGAGGACCACGAGCTGCTCTGGTACGCCACCCAGGAGATCCCCAACCTCATCGACTGATGTACCGGTGTCGGACCCGCCCGGTACCGTCGTGGGATGGGGAAGAACCACGTGACGCACCTCGTCTGGGACTGGAACGGCACGCTGCTCCACGACATCGACGCCGTGATCTCGGCGACGAACGCCTCGTTCCAGGAGATCGGCCTGCCGCCGATCACCCTCGAGCGCTACCGCGACCTGTACTGCGTCCCGGTGCCGCGGTTCTATGAGCGGCTGCTGGGGCGGCTGCCCACCGACGATGAGTGGGTGGTCATGGACGAGACGTTCCACCGGCACTACTGGGCGCTGGCCGAGTCCGCCGGGCTGGCGATCGGCGCCCGGCAGCTGCTCGTGGAGTGGCAGGAGGCGGGTCTCACCCAGTCGCTGTGCTCACTGGCCCCGCATGAGTATCTGCTGCCCCTGGTGCGGACGCATGGCATCGAGCGCTTCTTCGTCCGGGTGGACGGCCGCGTCGGGCAGAGCAACACCGGCAAGGCCGAGCAGATGATGCGCCATATCGCCGCGCTCGAAGGGGTGCCGCCGCAGCGGATGGTGGTGATCGGGGACGCCGTGGACGACGCGGTGGCGGCGCGGCATGTGGGGGCGAGGGCCGTGCTGTACACGGGCGGTTCGCACAGCCGGGCCAGTCTGGAGGCGGCCGGGGTGCCGGTCGTGGACTCGTTGGAGGAGGCCGTACGAGAGGCCGAACGCATGGCCGATGAGTGAGCGGGTGCGAGTTCTCCTGGGCGGGTGCTGCTCGTTCTCCTCGGCGGGTGGCCGGGCTCCTCGGCGGGTGCCCGTTCCCCTCGGCGGGTGCTCGTTCTCCTCCGCCGGTGGCCGTTCCCCTTGGCCGGTGGCCGTTCCCCTTGGCCGGGGCCGTTCCCCTCAGCGGGTGCTCGTTCTCCTTGGCGGGTGGCCGTTCCCCTCGGCGAGTGGCCGGGCCCCAGCGGGTGCTCGGTCTCCTCGGCGGGTGGCCGTTCCCCCACCGGGTGCACGTTCTCCCCAGACGGTGGCCGTTCCCCTCCGCGGGTGCCCGCCCCTCCTCACCTAACCGGTGGCTCTCTCCTCACACCACTGGTGCCTTCGCCCGCAGCACTGTCAGGAACTCCCGCATCCACGCCGGATGGTCCGGCCAGGCCCGTGAGGAGACCAGCGTGCCGTCGACCACGACCTCCGCGTCCTGGTACTCCGCCCCCGCTGCCTGCATATCCGGCTCCAGGGCCGGATAGGCGGTGACCCGGCGTCCGCTCAGGCCGCCCACGGCCGCCGTGAGCAGCGGGCCGTGGCAGAGCTGCGCCACCGGCTTGTCCGCGTCGAAGAACGCCTTGCAGATCTTGCGCAGCTCGGGGTCGTTGCGCAGGTATTCCGGGGCGCGACCGCCCGGGATCACCAGGGCGGCGTACTGTCCCGGGTCGACCTCGGAGAAGGCGAGGTCGGCGGGGAAGGTGTAGCCCGGTTTCTCGGTGTAGGTGTCGAAGCCCTCTTCGAAGTCGTGGACTACGAAGCGCAGTGTCTTGCGGCTCGGGGCCGCGATATGGACGTCGTATCCTTCTTCGCGCAGTCGCTGGTACGGGTAGAGCACCTCCAGCGATTCGGCCGCGTCGCCGGTCACCAGCAGGATCTTCGCAGCCATGCCGTCCACCTCCACGTCCACGCTTACCACCGTCCAGATCACGGTGCATCCGCGCCGGCGCTTTGCCAAGAGGGCATCCCCATGACTCCGGGCGCCTCCCCGGTCGCTGTCCATTTCGTCAAACATCTGGGCCCGGTTTTGTACACGAACGGCCCATGACGACCCCCTGGGGTGGAGCGATAGCCTTGCTTCGTGATCAGCGCGATAGTCCGTGAGGGCAACGAGGCCCTCGCTCCGCGCCCGGAGCCCCACCGGCCCCGGGCCCGAGCCGCCGCTGACCTGTGGCGCGTGGGGTCTTGGTCACTTACGGCCGAGTACGCCCCGGCCATTCCCCGTTTCGGCATACCGTCGTCCACGACCGGGATTTCCGCGTCGCGGCGTCATGCCACCACCGCCATCTATGTCACGCAACGGCGCGCGACAGGAGCCAGAGGACATGCAGACCAAGCTGGACGAAGCCAAGGCCGAGTTGCTCGAACGGGCCGCCCGGGTCGCTGAGAACAGCCCTGCCGGGGGGCAACCGGTGCAGGGCCCAGGACCGGAGACCCTGACCGCATACCTCCAGCACTACTACCTGCACACGCCTCCCGAGGACTTGGCCGATCGTGACCCGGTCGACGTCTTCGGGGCGGCGCTCTCCCACTACCGGCTCGCCGAGGTGCGTCCGCAGGGCACGGCGAACGTCCGGGTGCACACCCCGACGGTCGAGGAGCACGGCTGGACGTGCAGCCACTCCGTGGTCGAGGTGGTCACCGACGACATGCCGTTCCTGGTGGACTCGGTCACCAACGAGCTCAGCCGGCAGGGGCGCGGCATCCATGTGGTGATCCATCCGCAGGTGGTCGTGCGCCGTGACATCACCGGCAAGCTGATCGAGCTGCTCGATATCTCCTCGGAGGGCCCGACCCGTAAGAAGCTTCCGCATGACGCGGTCATCGAGTCCTGGATCCATGTCGAAACCGATCGCGAGACCGACCGAGGCGATCTGAAGCAGATCACCGCCGATCTGCTGCGTGTGCTGTCCGATGTCCGGGAGGCCGTCGAGGACTGGGACAAGATGCGCCAGTCCGCGCTGCGCATCGCCGAGGGCCTGACGGACGAGCCCAAGGCCGCCGAGGTCCGCCAGGAGGAGGTCGAGGAGGCCCGGGAGCTGCTGCGCTGGCTCGCGGACGACCACTTCACCTTCATCGGCTTCCGCGAGTACGAGCTGACGCAGGTCCCCACCGAGGCCGGTGGCGAGGAGGACGTGCTGACCGCGGTGCCCGGCACGGGGCTGGGCATCCTCCGCTCCGACCCGCAGCACAAGGACGCCGACCAGAGCGCCCACGCGGGCCCCGCGGCCCCGGTGTCGCCGTCCTTCAACCGGCTTCCGGCCGACGCCCGCGCCAAGGCGCGCGAGCGCAAGCTGCTGGTGCTCACCAAGGCCAACAGCCGCGCCACCGTGCACCGCCCCTCGTACCTCGACTACATCGGGGTGAAGAAGTTCGACGCCGAGGGCAATGTGATCGGCGAGCGCCGCTTCCTGGGGCTGTTCTCCTCGGCCGCGTACACCGAGTCGGTGCGCCGGGTCCCGGTCATCCGCCGCAAGGTGGACGAGGTGCTCGCGGGCGCGGGCTTCGGGGTCAACAGCCACGACGGCCGGGACCTGCTCCAGATCCTGGAGACCTACCCGCGCGACGAGCTGTTCCAGACCCCGGTCGAGCAGCTCCGTTCGATCGTGACCAGCGTGCTCTACCTCCAGGAGCGCCGCCGGCTGCGGCTGTACCTGCGCCAGGACGAGTACGGGCGCTACTACTCCGCGCTGGTCTACCTGCCGCGCGACCGCTTCACCACCGATGTGCGGCTGCGGCTGACCGACATCCTGCTGGAGGAGCTGAGCGGCCGCCCGCCGGTCGACTTCACCGCCCTGCACACCGAATCGGTGCTGTCCCGGCTGCACTTCGTGATCCGGGTGCAGCCCGGCACCGAGCTGCCCGACCTCACCGACGCCGATGTGGAGCGGATCGAGAGCCGGCTGATCGAGGCCGCCCGGTCCTGGGCCGACGGTTTCGCCGAGGCCCTGGTCTCCGAGGTCGGCGAGGAGCGCGGGGCCGAGCTGCTCCGCCGCTATCAGCACGCCTTCCCCGAGGGGTACAAGGCGGACCACACCCCGCGCGGCGCCGTCGCCGACCTCCAGCACATGGAGCGGCTGAAGAGCGGTGGGCAGGACTTCGCGCTCAGCCTCTACGAACCGGTGGGCGCGGCCCACGCCGAGCGCCGCTTCAAGATCTACCGGGCCGGGGCCCAGGTCTCGCTGTCCGCGGTGCTGCCGGTGCTCAACACCCTCGGCGTCGAGGTGGTGGACGAGCGCCCGTACGAGCTGCGCTGCTCGGACAAGACCACGGCCTGGATCTACGACTTCGGGCTGCGCCTGCCGCTGCGCGAGGGCGAGACGCTCGCCGACGACGCCCGTGAGCGCTTCCAGAACGCGTTCGCCGCGGTGTGGACCGGCCAGGCGGAGAGCGACAACTTCAACCAGCTGGTGCTGGGCGCCGGGCTGGACTGGCGGCAGGCGATGGTGCTGCGGGCCTACGCCAAGTATCTGCGGCAGGCTGGGTCCACCTTCAGCCAGTCGTACATGGAGGACACCCTCCGGAACAATGTGCACACCACCCGGCTGCTGGTGTCCCTCTTCGAGGCCCGGATGTCGCCCGAGCGGCAGCGGGCGGGGCTGGAGCTGACCGACGCGCTGCTGGAGGAGCTGGACGCGGCGCTGGACCAGGTGGCCTCGCTGGACGAGGACCGCATCCTGCGCTCCTTCCTCACCCTGATCAAGGCCACCCTGCGGACGAATCACTTCCAGAAGAACGGGGACGGCAAGCCGCACGACTATCTGTCGGTGAAGCTGGACCCGCAGGCCGTGCCGGACCTGCCGGCGCCCCGCCCGGCGTACGAGATCTGGGTCTACTCCCCGCGGGTCGAGGGTGTGCACCTGCGGTTCGGCAAGGTGGCGCGCGGGGGCTTGCGCTGGTCCGACCGGCGTGAGGACTTCCGTACCGAGATCCTGGGCCTGGTCAAGGCGCAGATGGTGAAGAACACGGTCATCGTGCCGGTGGGCGCGAAGGGCGGCTTCGTCGGCAAGCGGCTGCCGGATCCGTCCGTGGACCGCGACGCCTGGCTGGCCGAGGGCATCGCCTGCTACAAGACCTTCATCTCCGGGCTGCTCGACATCACCGACAACATGGTCGCCGGGCAGGTCGAGCCGCCCAAGGACGTGGTCCGCCACGACGGGGACGACACCTATCTGGTCGTCGCCGCCGACAAGGGCACCGCGACCTTCTCCGACATCGCCAACGACGTCGCCCAGGCGTACGGCTTCTGGCTCGGCGACGCCTTCGCCTCCGGCGGCTCCGCCGGTTACGACCACAAGGGCATGGGCATCACCGCCCGCGGCGCCTGGGAGTCGGTCAAGCGCCACTTCCGTGAGCTGGGCCATGACACCCAGACCGAGGACTTCACGGTCGTGGGCGTCGGCGACATGTCCGGTGACGTGTTCGGCAACGGCATGCTGCTGAGCGAGCACATCCGGCTGGTCGCCGCCTTCGACCACCGGCACATCTTCCTGGACCCCAACCCGGACGCGGCCACCTCCTACGCCGAGCGCCGCCGCCTGTTCGAGCTGCCGCGCTCCTCGTGGGCGGACTACAACGCCGAGCTGCTGTCGGCGGGCGGCGGCATCCACCCCCGTTCGGCCAAGGCCATCCCGCTCACCCCGCAGGTGCGGGCCGCGCTGGGCATCGAGAAGCGGGTCGCCAAGATGACCCCGGCCGATCTGATGAAGACGATCCTCAAGGCGCCGGTCGACCTGCTGTGGAACGGCGGTATCGGCACCTACGTCAAGGCGTCCTCCGAATCGCACGGCGATGTCGGCGACAAGGCCAATGACGCCATCCGGGTGGACGGCCAGGACCTGCGGGTCAAGGTGGTCGGCGAGGGCGGCAACCTGGGCCTGACCCAGCTGGGCCGTATCGAGTTCGCCGCCAACGGCGGCCGGATCAACACCGACGCGATCGACAACAGCGCCGGTGTGGACACCTCCGACCATGAGGTGAACATCAAGATCCTGCTCAACGCCCTGGTCACCGAGGGAGACCTCACCCTCAAGCAGCGCAACAAGGTGCTCGCCGAGATGACCGACGAGGTCGGCGCGCTGGTGCTGCGCAACAACTACGCGCAGAACGTGGCCCTGGCCAACTCCGTCGCCCAGGCGCCCAGCCTGCTCCACGCCCATCAGCGGCTGATGCGCCGCCTGGGGCGGGAGGGGCGGCTGGACCGGGCGCTGGAGTTCCTGCCCACCGACCGCCAGATCCGCGAGCGGCTGTCCGCCGGGCGCGGTCTGACCCAGCCCGAACTGGCCGTGCTGCTCGCCTACGTCAAGATCACGGTGGCCGAGGAGCTGATCGCCACCGGGCTGCCCGACGATCCGTACCTCCAGCGGCTGCTGCACGCCTACTTCCCGCAGGCCCTGCGCCAGCGGTTCCCCGAGCACATCGACGGCCATGCGCTGCGGCGCGAGATCATCACCACGGTGCTGGTCAACGACACCGTCAACACCGCAGGTACCACCTTCCTGCACCGGATGCGGGAGGAGACCGGGGCCTCCACCGAGGAGATCGTGCGCGCCCAGACCGCGGCCCGCGCGATCTTCGAGCTGAACCGGGTGTGGGACGAGGTCGAGGCGCTGGACACGGCCGTCACCGCCGACATCCAGACCAGGATGCGGCTGCACTCGCGCCGGCTGGTCGAGCGCGGCACCCGCTGGCTGCTCAACAACCGGCCGCAGCCGCTCCAGCTCGCCGAGACCATCGACTTCTTCGCGGAGCGGGTCGGCGCGGTCCGGGCCCAGCTGCCCAAGCTGCTGCGCGGCTCCGACATCGAGTGGTACCAGCGGATCTGCGACGAGCTGACCGGGGCGGGCGTCCCCGAGGAGCTGGCCACCCGGGTGGCGGGCTTCTCCTCGGCCTTCCCGACGCTGGACATCGTCGCCATCGCGGACCGCACCGGCAAGGAGCCGCTGGCGGTCGCCGAGGTCTACTACGACCTGTCCGACCGGCTGCGGATCAGCCAGCTGATGGACCGGATCATCGAGCTGCCGCGCGCCGACCGGTGGCAGTCCATGGCCCGGGTCTCCATCCGCGAGGACCTGTACGCGGCGCAGGCCGCCCTGACCGCCGATGTGCTGTCGGTGGGCAACGGCGGCTCGACGCCCGAGCAGCGCTTCAAGGCGTGGGAGGGGAAGAACTCCGCGATCCTCCAGCGGGCGCGCACCACGCTCGATGAGATCCAGTCGTCGGAGACCTTCGACCTGGCCAATCTGTCGGTCGCGATGCGGACCATGCGGACGCTGCTGCGCACCCACAGCTGAGCGCCCGATCGCAACCGACCGCGCCGCCCGGGGCCCCGTGCTCCGGGCGGCGCGGTCCGTCGTATCACGGCCCTGTTCTCGCGGGGCCTTGCCTTTCTGCCGGCCGCCGGCGAGTGGAACCGGCACCGGGCCGACCCGCGACCGGGCGCCGGCGGCATCAGGGGAACATCGTCACCCGCGTGGCCGCTTCTTTCGGCGACTTAACGGGCATATCGGGATGAACCCACCTAGCGTGGGGGACAGTGAGTGCTTCGCGCCTCGAACCGCCGCCGTGTCCCGAGGAGCCTTATGCCCCGCTTCACCATCGTCATCGCCGCCTATCGCGTCCAGGGTTATCTGGGCGCCTGCCTGGACTCCGTACTGACGCAGTCGTTCGACGACCTCGAGGTGGTCGCCGTCGACGACTGCTCACCGGACCACTGCGGCGCGATCATCGACGCGTACGCGGCGCGCGACAGCCGGGTCGTGCCCGTGCACCAGCGGGTCAACTCGGGGCCGGGCCAGGCCCGTAACGCCGGGGTCGAGCGGGCCGGCGGGGACTATCTGCTCTTCCTGGACGGCGATGACACCCTCGCCCCCGGCACCCTCCAGGGCCTCGCCGACCGGCTCGCCCTGACCGGCGACCCGGACATCCTCTACTTCAACCACGTGCGCACCTACTGGTCGGAGCGCCGGGCCCCGAGCATCTTCGGGGACCTGCTGGCCTCGGCGGGCACCGATGTCTTCTCCGTCGTCGAACGCCCGGAATTCCTGCGGCTCTTCGCGATGTCGTCCAACCGCGTCTACCACCGCGGTTTCTACACCCGCCATGGCTTCGCGTTCAGCGAGGGCATCTATGAGGACGCCCTGCTCTCGTACAAGACGATGCTCACCGCGCGGCGCATAGCCTGTGTGGATCTGGTGGGCCTGGAATACCGGCAGCGGCGGGTCGGGGCCAGTACGGGAAGCCCCGGGGAGAAGCATTTCGTCATCTTTCAGCAATACGCCCGGCTTTTCGACTTCCTCGACGACCGGCCGCAGCTGGAGCCCCTGCGCCCGCTGCTCTTCGAACGGGCCGTCTCCCATTTCCTGTTCTGCCTGGACCGCACCTCCCGGGTGGCGACGGCGGACCGGCCGCGCTTCTTCCGCCGGGCCGCCGAGTGGTACCGCGACCACGTCCCCGCGGGATTCACCCCGCCGGTGGAGGGCCGGTGGCGTTTCGAGGCGCTGGCGGCCGGCTCCTTCGTCCGCTACCGGGAGCACGAACTGTCGGTACGGGCGGCCGCCGCGGCCCGCAAGCTGCGCCGGACCGTCCGGCCGCCCCTGGCCGCACAGGCCAAGCGGACCCTGTACGGGCTGCACCGGCGGCGGCCGGTGGACGACCGGCTGGCCGTGTACTCCGCGTACTGGGGCCGCGGGGTGCTGTGCAACCCGGCGGCCATCTACCACAAGGCACGGGAGCTGGCGCCGGAGATCCACGGGGTGTGGGTGGTCAGGAAGTCGGAGATCGCGTCCCTCCCGGACGGTGTCGACTACGTCATCCCGGGCACCCGCGACTACTACCGCGCCGTGGCCCGCGCGAAATACCTCATCAACAACGTCAACTTCGCCAATGAGGTGGTGAAACGGCCGGGCACGGTCCATGTGCAGACCTTCCACGGCACCCCGCTCAAATGCATGGGGCTGGACCAGCAGCGCTATCCGGCCGCCGCGGGCGGGATGAGCTTCGGCAATCTGCTCAAGCGCATCGACCGCTGGGACTTCGCCCTCTCCTCCAATCCGCACTCCAGCCAGATCTGGGAACGCGTCTACCCCGCCTCGTACCGGCTGCTGGAATACGGATATCCGCGCAATGACGTCTTCTTCACCGCGTCCGATGACGACATCCGGCGCATCCGCGAACAGCTGGGCATCCCGGCCGGACACACCGCCCTCCTCTACGCGCCCACCCTCCGCGACTACCAGAAGGGGTTCACCCCCCGGCTGGACCTGGAGCGGCTCAGCCGCGAGCTCGGCCCGCGGACGACGCTGCTGGTGCGCGCCCACTACTCCTACCGGCCGCAGGACCAGCTGGCCCGGCTCCAGGAGGCCGGGCTGGTGATCGACGTCTCGCGCCACCGGTCGGTGGAGGAGCTGTGCCTGGCGGCCGACGCCCTGATCACCGACTACTCGTCGATGATGTTCGACTACGCCCTCCTGGACCGCCCCATCGTGATCTACGCCGACGACTGGGACATCTACCGGTCCTCCCGCGGCGTCTACTTCGACCTGCTCTCCGGCTCCCCCGGCGAGACCCCGGGAGCCGTCGCCCGCACCGAGCGGGAGCTGGTCGAGGTCTTCCGCGAGGGCCGCTGGTGCGACGCGGACGCGACCGCGCTGCGCACCGCCTTCCGGGCCCGCTTCTGCCGGTTCGACGACGGCCACGCGGCCGAGCGGGTGGTGCGGACCCTGATGCTGGGCCAGGACGACACGGAGCTCCCGGTCCCGTCCACGTCCGCGCCCCGGGCGCGGCTGCTGCCGGTCGGCGGCGACAGCGCATCGGCGGGGCCGGGCGGCGGAGACAGCGCTACGGCGGGGCCGGTTGGCGGAGACAGCGATACGGCGGAACCGCGCGGCGGCGTCCTCACCGCCGAGTGATCGCGGTCCGTCGGGCCCCGGTCCGTCGGGCCCCGGTCCGTCGATCGCGGTCCGTCGATCGCGGTCCGTCGGGTCCCGGTCCGCCGAGCCGATCCGTCGATCCCGGTCCGTCACGTCCGCGTCCGAGCCCGGAGTCAGGAGGCTGTCCCATGCCCGCTGTGTCCCGACCTCGTGTCAGCGTGATCATCCCCGCCTACAACGCCCTGCCGGAGCTGACCCGTGCCGTCACCTCCGCGATGGACCAGACCCTCGGCCAGGACCGGATCGAGATCATCGCCGTGGACGACGGCTCGACCGACGGCACCGGCGAGCAGCTGGAGCGGCTCGCCCGCACCTGCCCCGCGCTCCGCGTCTTCCGCCAGGAGAACTCCGGCTGCGCGGGCGTCCCCCGCAACACCGGGCTGGACCACGCACGGGGCGACTTCGTCTTCTTCCTCGACTCCGACGACTATCTGGGGCCGGACGCGCTGCGCCGCATGGTGGCCATGGCCGACGCCAACGGCACCGACGTCGTCCTCGGACGAATAGCCTCCGTGGGGGGACGTGCCGTGCCCCGTGCCGTCTTCCAGCACAACCAGCCGCGCACCGACGTCTTCTCCTCCCACGCCTACCTCACCCTGGGCCCGTGGAAGCTGTTCCGGCGCTCCCTCATCGAGCGGCTGCACCTGCGCTTCCCGCCCTACCGCAACTGCGAGGACAAGCCGTTCACCGCGGCCGCCTACCTCAACGCCTCCGGGATATCCGTGGTCGCTGACTACGACTGCTACTACGTCCGCTACCGCGAGAACCGCTCCAACCTCACCCTCACCGCCGCCGACCTCGCCCACCGCATGGACGGCACCCGGCTGTGCTTCGAGACCGTGGCCCGTTATCTGGAGCCGGGCCCGCGCCGGGACCAGATCATGCGCCGCCATGTGGAGTGGGAGCTGTGCGGACCGCTGCGCGCCCTGCTGCCCCGCGAGAGCGAACAGGACGCGCGGGAGCGGTTCTTCCCGGAGTTCCGGCACTGGGCGAGGACCTGGGTGACCGACGCCCTCTTCCAGCGGCTCGACGCCCCCGACCGGCTGCTGATCCATCTGCTGCGCGCCGACCGCTTCGACGAGGTGCTGACCGTGGCCCGGAACGCCAGACGCGACGAGCGGCGCGGCCATCTCGTCGACAAGGGCCGCGTCTACTGGCTGCACCCGTTCTTCCGGGACCACGCCGCCGCCGTCCCGGACATGTGCTTCGACGTGACCGACCGGCTGCCGGTCCACCACCATCTGGAGGCGGCCGGATGGCACGGCGGGGTGCTGCGGCTGGCCGGCCACGCCTATATCGAGGACGTCGACGCCCTCGACCCGGCCACCGAGATCGTGCTGCGCAAGTACCGGGCCGACCGTCCCGAGGTCCGGCTGCCCACCACACCGTGCCTCTCGGCCCATCCGCTGCCCGGGGAGGGGCGGCGCTACGAGATGGCGGGCTTCACCGCCGAGATCGACCCGGCCACCGCCGACGGCGGGGCCCCGCTCGAACGGGGGCTGTGGAACATCTACCTGGACGTCCGCGCCCAGGGCGTCAGCCGTACCGTGCGGTTCGGCAACCGCCGCGAGGGCGGCGAGGCCACCCATCCGTCCCGGCGGCGCGTCAGCATGCCCCAGGGGCCCGTGGCGGTGGTGCCGTACTTCACCCCGTACGGCAATCTCTCGCTCGACGTCGGCGAGGTCGCCCACCCGCTGGACCCGCCCTGCCAGGTGCTCCGGGCCCTGTGGCGCACCAGGAGCACCCTGCTGGTCGGCGGACGGCTGACGGAGGAGGCCGCGCGGGAGGGCGGCACGCTGCGGCTGCGCGCCGAGGGCGGGACGGGCACGGTGCACGAGGTGCCGGCGCACTGTGAACCGGGCGGCTCCGCCGCCGTCTTCACCGCCCGGCTGCCGGTCGGCAGGCTGGGCACCGGCTGCTGGACGCTGACGCTGATCATGGACGGCCCCGGGGAGGAGGGGCCGTGCCGCACCGCGGTCGTGCCGCACTTCGACCGACTGGCCGCGACCCGCTGGCTCCGCTTCGGCTGCCGTCCCTACTACGCCAAACCGGTGGCCCTGGGCCCGGCTCGGGCCCTGGCCCTGGAAGTGGCCCCGATCAAGGTCGTCACGGGAGTGCGGCGGCGGCTGCGGCGGTGAGCCGGGGCTTGGTGGACCAGCGCGTATGGGCTCGCCAGCGCGTACGGGCTCACCGGCGCAGCCGGTTGCGTACGGCGGCGAGCAGCCGGACCGGGGCCACCCGCAGCTCCAGGGTCACCTCGCCGCGCCCCGTGAGGGGTTTGGCGTAGTACGGGCGGCCCCGGCGCACCCAGCGGGCGCCGGGCAGCCGGGCGGGCGGCGGTACGGGCGCGGCGGGCGCGGCGCGCCCCGGGCCGGGGTCGTCGGGCGCGATGACGGCCAGCGTCACCGTCCACCGGCCGCGGCTGAGGTCCCGCACCGGCAGCCGGGCGGTGAAGGCGCCCGCCGGGTGCCCCGCGGCGAACCGCACCGGCTGGTCGTGGACCCGGCCGTCGGTGTGCTCGGCGCGCAGCCGCAGCAGCCGGCCGCGCGCCGGGGTGCCGGGCGGCAGCAGCCGTCCGGCGACGACCAGGGTGCCCTTGTCCGACGGATGCCACACGGCCTCGGTCACCTCGCAGGGGGCGCCGCGCGGGGCCGGGCCGATGTCGAGGGAGAGATTGCGGTACGGGCTGGTGAAGTAGGGCGTGACCCGGGCGCGCAGACCGGGCCCGGCGGCCACCACCCGGCGCGCGGTGCCGATGTCGAGGCCGTCGTCATGGCGGTTGCCGAACCGTACGGTGCGGCTGATGCCCTGGGCGCGGACGTCGAGGAAGACGTCCCAGACGCCGGGGCGCAGCGGTGCGCCGCCGTCGGCGGTGGCGATGTCGATGTCCGCCTCGAACTCGGACGGGTCGTGCTCCGCCGTGGCCACCACCGGGATGCGCAACTCGTCCCGTGCCTCGCGGCGGCGCAGCACCAGCTCGGCGCGGTCCTCCTCGGGGTCGGCGGGCAGTCCCTCGATGGCCGCCCGGCCGCGTACCCGCAGGGTGCTGCCGCCGTGCCAGCCGGCGCCCGCGAGGTGGTGGCGGACCGGCAGCCGGTCGGTCACGTCGAAGCAGGCGTCGGGCACGTCGGCGTCGGGGTCGCGGAAGAAGGGGTGCAGCCAGTAGACGCTGCCCTTCTCGACGAGATGGCCGCGGCGGGCGTCCCGCTCGGCGTCGCGCACGACGGACAGCAGATCGTCGAAGCGGCCGGTGCGCAGCAGATGGACCATCAGCCGCTCGGATGCGGGGAGGGTGGCGAAGAGCGCGTCGGAGCAGTGGGCCCGCGCCCACCGGCGCAGTTCGGGGAAGAACCGCTTACGGGCCTCGGTCTCGTCCTCGCGCGGCAGCGCGCGCAGGGCCGGGCACAGCTCCCGCCGGATGTGGTGGCGCATCACCGCGTCCCGGCGGGGGCCGGGCCGGGTGTGGCGGGCGGCGGTCTCGAACAGCGGCCGCATGGCGTCGACACGGTCGGCCACACCGAGGGCGGCGCGGCTGGGACCGGGGGACCGGCCCAGGTGGTAGCAGTCGTAGTCGGCGACGACGGAGATCCCCGAGGCGTTGAGGTAGGCGGCCGCGGTGAAGGGCTTGCCCTCGCCGTGGCGGAGGTGGGCGGGGAAGCGCAGCCGGAGCCGTTCGACCAGGGCGCGGCGGAAGAGCTTGCAGGGCTCCAGCGTGGCGTAGGCGTGGGAGCTGTGGACATCGGTGCGCAGCTGGTTGTGGCGGAACACCGCCTTGGGTACGCCGCGCCCGTCCGGCGAGACCATCTTCCCCAGGACCACGTCGGTACCGTTCTGGTCGGCCATCGCGACCATGCGGCGCAGCGCGTCGGGCGCCAGATGGGCGTCGGCGTCGAGGAAGAAGACGAAGTCGCCGCGGGCGAGGTCCAGCCCGGTGTTGCGGAGGCCGCCGAGACCGCCGGGGACGCGGGGGCCGCCGGGGACGCGGGGGTTCTCCTGGTGGACGACGCGGAGCGAGGGGCAGCCGGCGGCGAGCCGGTCCAGCTCCGCCGCGGTGCCGTCGGCCGATCCGCCGTCGACGGCGACGATGTCGAGGCGGCTGAGCCCGATGGTCTGCTCCATGACGGAGGTGACGGCCCGGGTGATCCCGGGCATGGCGTCACGGGCGGGGACGATCACGCTGACACGGGGAGGCGGGCCGGGGCGGGAGTTGCGCGGCATGCTGGCTCCGGAGGGGATGCGGGGGGCTCAGGAGGCGTCGGGAGGGGGCTCCTGGGGGGCGGGGCCGGGGTGGGGGCTCATGGTGCGGGCCTGGGGTGAGGTCCGGGTGTGGGATGCGCTGCTACCGGGTGACGGATGTGGGGATGTGCTGCTGCTGGGTGAGCGGTGCGGGGATGTGCTGCTTGCTGCTGGGTGACGGGTGCGGGATGTGCGGCTACCGGGTGCTGACGGGGGTGGGAATGCGCTGCTACCGGGTGACGGATGCGGGGATGCGCTGCTACCGGGTGACGGACCAGTGTCCGGCGCCGGGCGGCGGTGCCGGGTGGAGGTCGCGCAGCCGGACGATCGTCTCGCCCTTCTCGGCGAGCGCGTCGACCGCGTCGGTGAAGCGCTGGGTGGACGGTGGGGTGGCGGGGCCGAGCAGAAACTCCTTCACCTCGTGGCGGGCGGTGCGCAGCTCGTCGAGGGAGGGGTCGAAGAGCGGGCGCAGGACGTCGTCCATACCGGATGCCCCGGGACCGAGCAGATAGGCCGCCCTCGCCAGCGGGTTCTGCCGCCGGAACTCCTCCTCGGTGAGCCCCGCCGGGGTGGTGAGCGCGTACGGCTTGAGGGTGGCGAGGAAGTCGCCGACCACGCCGCAGAGGTCGCCGATCAGCAGATCGGCCTGGTCGAAGCAGGAGTGGAGGGTGGGGGCGTCCCCCTCGATCACCTGGTGCAGCCAGGGCGGTGAGGCCGCCCAGTGGGCCTGGTGCCACTGCCGGCGCAGCGCCTCGGCCTCGGTCAGCAGGGCCGCGTCGGGTGCGGCGTGGTCCCGGGTGAGCATGGCCTCGTCGGCGTCCGCCCGGCGTAGCCGGGCGTCCAGCGCGGCGATGCGTTTGGCCAGTTCGGCGCGGCGGCGGGCGGCCTCGGTGCGCAGCGCCTCGGCGTTCTCGGAGTCCTCGCCGATGTCGTCGGCCTCACCGACGTTGCCGGCCTCACCGACGTCGCCGACGTCGCCGATCAGGTCCGCGGCGCGCCGCTCGTTCGCGGCGTGGATCAGGGCGACGATACGGCGGTGGGCGGCGCGGGCCTCGGGGGAGCGGCGGCCGGTGGGGGGATGCGGCCGGTAGACCACCCGGACCGGGCGTTCGCTGTCCAGCAGCGCCCGTACGATCGGCTCACCCGGCGCGCCGGGCTCGTCCCCGGCGGGCGCGTACAGCACGGTGGGGATCTCCGGCACGGGGGCGTGGCCGCCGGTCCCGGCGACGCGCAGACCGTCCAGCTGGGGGCGGCCGATCTCCACGATGTCGGCGTCCTCGACGCCGACCGCCGCCTGGACATGGCGCCGGCGCCCCGCCTCGCCCGCGACCCACACCTGGTCGTAGACCTTGCTGTACGGATCGACGGCCGCGGCCCGGTCGTCGTCGCCGGGGGCCAGGAAGACGTGCTGCATGGTGGGAACCCGCAGCAGGTGGATGTTCCAGCCGGTGTTGGCGGGGTAGAGCGCGACCCGCACTCCGCTCAGGTCCAGCTGCGCCAGATGCGCGGCGCTCGGCACGCACAGCACCGGCAGCGGGGTGGGCTCCAGCGCCGCCAGCAGCTCCCGTTCGCGCAGGATGACCAGGGACGGGGTGGGCAGCGCGGCCACCGCCCCCAGCCACTGGGTGACCTGGTGGGCGCGGTCGCGCGGGCCGGAGAAGTACAGCACCGTGCGGGGGCGGCGACGGACCAGCCAGGCGTTGACCTCGGCCAGCACCTGTGCGGTGCCGGGCAGCCGGCGGACGGTCCGGACGAGGTACGGAACCAGCGCCACCACCGTGATCAGGCAGGCGCCTGCGGCGAGGGCGAGCGCCGCCACCACCCAGCGGGCGTCGCCGGTGGCCAGCGACGCGGCCAGCCCGAGCAGGGCGGACAGCTCGTAGACCAGCATCCGCTGACCGGGCCATTCGGTGAGTCTGCGGGGCGGCCGGTCGCTGATGTCCAGTCGGCGCAGGTCGATGTTGCGGGCCGCGACCGCGAGGCGGCGGCGCCGCCGGATCAGCGTGGTGAGCGCGGCGTGCAGGGCCTGGCCGGCCTGCAGGCACAGCACCAGCGTCATGGCCGCGGCCAGTCCGACGGGGCCGGTGACATGGAGTCGGCCGAGCAGCAGGAGCAGCAGGACGCAGCGGAACTCGAAGCGTGAGGTGGCGCCCATGTGCAGCCGCCCCAGACGGCTCATCAGCCCCGGCTCGGTGCGGTGCAGCAGCAGCTCACAGCCGCAGCCGGCCAGCCCGGCGGCGACGAAGAGCCCTCCGGCGTCGGTGAGCGCCGCCACCGCCGTGGTCACCAGACACCCGGTCAGCGCGGCGAAGGCCACGAGACCGCGGGGACTTTCGATACCGAGGCGGTTCATGGCGCGTGCCCTTCGCGGCGGATGAGTCGTCCTGACTGCACACTGTAGGCGAATAGTCGTATTTATGCCTTTTGTTGTCTCTGCTCCCGGCTGCTCTTGGCCGGGACCGGTGAGGTGAGCGTGAACGGGCGCAAGCGTGCGATTCCCGTGCCGACGGCGGTCTCCGTGCCGACGGCGGTCGTGGTACCGATGGCCGTCATGCTCTGGCTGGGGCTGTGGGGCCTGGACCGGGGCACGATGTGGCGCGACGAGTCCGCGACGTACCAGATGGCGCGGCGGACCCTCCCTCAGATCCGCGACACGCTCGGCACCGTGGACGCCGTCCACGGGCTCTACTACCTGCTGATGCACCCGGTGCTGGCGGCTCGGCCCACCGAGGTGACCATGCGTCTGCCGTCGGTGCTGGCCGCCGTGGCCGCCACCGGCCTCGTCGCCGCCCTGGGCTGCCGCCTCGCCCGGCCCCGGGTGGGCCTGTGGGCCGGACTGCTCTACGCGGCCACGCCCGTGGTCACCCACTACGCCCAGGAGGGCCGCTCCTACGCGCTGGTCGCGGCGGGCGCGGCCTGGGCCACGTATCTGCTGACGGGCGCGGCCGGGCTCGCTCCGGGGGCCGCGCCGCCGGGCCGGGCAGCGCCGGGTCCGGCGCCCACACCAGGGCCTGGGGCGGCGTCCGGCCCGGTCGGGCCCGTGGGCGGTACGGCACCGCCTGCGGCGTCCGCGCCTGGTTCCGGGATGGCGTCCACGCCTGGTCCCGGGGTGGCGTCGACGCATGGTTCCGGGGCGGCGTCCGGCCCGGCCGGGGCCGCGGGCGGGACGCCACCGGGCACACCGAGCCGTTCGGCAGCACCGGCTTGCGGTGACGTGCCACCGGTCTGCGGTGACGTGCCGCCTGTCCCCTCCGGCGTGTCACCGGTTCGCGGCGACGTGCCTCGCCTGGCGCGGGCCACGCCGGCGCCGGGTCCGGCCTCCGGATCGGGGCCGGCCTCCGGATCGGATCCGGTCGCCGGACCGGGTGGGCCCGCTACGAGGGCCCGCGCGGCGGGGTGGCGGTGGGCGGCGTACGGGGGTGTGGTGGCCGTGACCGCGCTGCTGCACGTCTTCGCGGTGCTCCTGCTCACCGCGCACGCCCTGACGCTGCTTCTCTCGCGCGCCCCGCGCCGCGTGTGGTGGGGCTGGGGCACCGCGGCGGCCGGTGCGGTGGGGGCGGTGGTGCCGCTGGCGGCGCTGGCCCGGCGGCAGAGCGCGCAACTCGCCTGGATGCGCCCTCCGACGCTGGGCCGCCTGTGGGCGATGGTCGAGGAGTTCGCGGGACCCAGCGCACTCGTCCTGGCCGGCAACCTCCTGCTGATCGCCGTCGCCCTGGTCCGCCCCCGGCGGAGGTCGCTGACCGCCGTGGCCCTTCCCCTCGTCTGCGTTCCGCCCGTCCTGCTCTTCGCGCTCGCCCTCTACCGCCCCTGCTTCCACGAGCGCTATCTGCTCTTCGCTCTTGCGGGCGTCCCCCTGCTGACCGCGGCGGGGGCGGACCGGCTGGCGGTGGCGGTGGCGGACCGGCCGCGCGTTTCCCGGGCGGCCACCGGGGTCGCCGCGGCCGGGGTCCTCGCGGTCGGCGGCGCCTTCGTCTGGCAGCTCCCGCTGCACCAGTGGGAACGGCAGCCGATGAGCCGCCAGGACGACCTGGCGGCGCTGGCCGCCACGCTGGGCCGGCTCACCCGGCCGGGCGACCCCGTGCTGTACGACCCGCCCAAGGAACGGCGGATCGCGATCGCCTATCCACGCCCCCTCGCCGGTCTGCGGGACATCGCGCTCAAGACCCCCGGCCCCGCCTCCGGAACGCTCTACGGGATCGACGTCGGCCCCGCCGAACTGCTGCGGCGGCTGGACGGGGCCCAGTCGGCATGGCTGATCGCGGCCGATGAGCCCGAGGCACACCCGGCGAAGGCGGCCACGCTGACCGGCCCCTTCCGGCTGGCCTATGCGCTGTGCCTGCCCGGCGTCCGGCTGGAGCGCTACGTACGGGCGGGGCCCGCGTAGCCCTATGTACGGGAGGGGTCCGTGTAGCCCCCTACGTACGGGCGGCGCCCGCGCTCACGCCCGCCGATACGCCCCGTCCGCCCGCCCGGAGGCCGTACCGGGTCTCCTGCCGGGTGACGGCCCGCTCCAACGGGCTGGGGAGGGGGAAGTAGGCGTCGAGGAAGGCGCGGACCAGGGCCGACTGGTCCTCGAGGTCGTGTGCGGAGGAGACCGTGTCGTTGAGGCAGAACGCCTGGCAGTGGCGGGTCCGCAGCAGTCCGGCCAGCCGGGCGCGGACGGTGGGCTGGGCCAGGTCGACGTAGTCGTGGCGCAGCTGGGCGGGGACCGCGCGTCCGGTCAGGAAGGCGTAGTAGTGGTGGAGCGAGGACGGTACGGAGATGTCCGAGGCCGACCGCACCCGGCTGGCCGTGGTGGCGCGGACCGCCTCCGGGAACTCCCGCTCGATCTCGGCGAGGACGCTGGTGCGCAGGGCGTGCGGGGTGTGCTTCATCTTCTGGGTGACGGCCGTGCCGAACCGCCCCTCCAGCAGGGTCCGGTTGTTCTTCCCCGCCGCCGATACGGGGACGTCGCCGGGGCCCACGGGGGTCAGCGGGATCAGCGCGCGGGAGGGGAAGAACTTCGAGACGCCGTTGGCGAGGAAGAAGTCCTGCGGAATGACCGGTGAGCCGAGGAAGACGTCGTCGTTGAAGTAGAGGAAGTGTTCGGCGAGTCCGTCGATGTGGTGCAGCCGGGTCTCGATGGCATGGGAGTTGAAGGTGGGCAGCACACTGGGGTCGTCGAAGATGTCGTGGTGGTCGACGACGGTGACCCCCGGGTGCGAGGTGGCGAGCCAGTCGGGCACCTGGCGGTCGGTCACCAGATAGATGTGGCGCACCCAGGGGGCGTACAGGTACAGCGAGCGCAGCGAGTAGCGCAGCTCGTCGCGGTTGGCGTAGCGGGCGGTGTTGGCGGCCTCCGCGTGATAGCCCCCGTCCGCGAGGGCGGCCCGCCGCCGCTGCCACTGCGGGTCCGAGCCGTCGACCCAGGTGTAGACGACGTCGATGGGGAAGCGGACCTCGTCCGGCAGCCGGGCGAGGAACTCCGGGCGGGTGCGCACCAGCGGCCCCGGCTGCCAGCCGATGGCCGGGGCGAGCCGGGTGAACGGCTGGCCGCAGGCGCGGACCGGTTCGCCCACCAGCGGCACCGACGCGGTGGCGCGGTTGCAGCGCGGCGCGGTCAGCACCCGCTCCTCGCCCTGCCCGCCGGGTTCCCAGAACTCGATGTCGCAGCCGTGCGCCGGGCCGAGGACCAGCCGTCCGCCGGGGTCGGTGTGGAAGCGGGTGAAACGGACCACGGGGGCGGCGGCCAGCCGCCGCCAGGCCCGTCGCGTACCGCCGAACCGGGGCGGGGCCGCCGCCAGGCCGGGCCGCGGGGGCAGTGAGACATAGCCGGCCTCCTCGGCACACAGCGCGGTCAGCGCCTCGACCACCTCCGCCCGTTGATCCGCCCGGACGCCCACGGCCGAGCCGGCATCGTCGTAGCAGCGGACCACGAAGTGATCCAGGCACGCCCGGTCCAGGGCCGCGCACACCAGCCGCAGATTCTCGGCGCGCCCGAACAGCGGGGTGGGGGAGGGGACCAGGGTCGCCACATGGGCGACACCCCGCCGGCCGGCCGTCACCGACCGGTCGGCGACCACCATCCGTCCGGCCCCCGCCAGCAGCCCCGCCCGGCGCATCCGCCACCGCGCCCGGCGCAGCCACAGCGCACCGGAGACGGCCGACAGCTCACCGAGGCCCCGCATGGCCGCCCGGCGCAGCCCGGGACCGGTCACGGCGACAACCGCGCGACGCAACGGCAGCGGCACCGTACGCCGGTACCCGCGCACCAACGGCGGCGGCTCGGCGAGCCAGGGACGGGGAGCGGCGGGCGGTGCGGTGAGGGGCATCGTGAACCGGGGCACGGCGCATCCCATCGGTCGACGCGGCACGGATGGTTTCTCACACGATCATCCGAATGCCCGCCGGATGGCGCGGCAGCGTGCCGGAACGCCCCACAAAAGCCCCCGTTCGGCCCAGCTCCCCACCGGGGTCGCTCAGCAGGCCGCCCGCAGGTCCTCGCCGGAGGCGGCGGCTCGGCAGTCGCGGCAGTGGCCGCCGGTCGCGGAACGGAAGGCGCGGTCGCAGCCGTGGCAGGTCCGCCAGGGGAGGACGGGCGGCGGGCTGGGTGAGGCGGCCGGGGCCGGGGCGGGCACGGGCAGCGGCGGCTCGCTGAGACGGAAGGCGAGGATGCGGGCGGGGCGGGTCAGCAGGCGATCGGGAAGCCGTGCGGTGAGCGCCCGGGTGATCTGCGCGGGCCCGACCCCGGCGGAGAGCCATTGGGCGACGGCGGGCGCGAGTTCGGCGACGTCCCGACGGGAGAGGATCAGCCGGGGGTCGAGGACGCGCAGCGAGGCCAGGATGGTGACGGCCTGCTCGTCGGCCTCGGAGAGTGAGGGCGCAGACGGCTCGGGCGCCTGCGGTGCCGTACGCGGGGCGGGGGCGTCCTGCGCCGGGCTTGGCCGGGACTTTCGGGGACGCGGTGGGGTGGGCGGAGGGCAACCGTCTGGGACGTCGTAGAAGTAGGTCCGGGTACGGATGACGCCCCCGGGCCCGCGTTCCCGCCGCCGCTCCAGGTAGCCGGCGGCCTCCAGCTCCCGTAACGCCCGCGAGATCAGGATCTCCCCTTCGGTGAAGTGCTCGCACAGCGCGGCGATGCTCACGGGGGTGCCGTCGGGGAGCGAGGAGATGTAGGCCGCCACACCGATCGTGACCGCGCTTCCGCGCCGCTGCGCGAGGGCGTTGGCGATCACGGTGAAGTCGGCGGTGAGGCGGGTACGGACGTGGATCACGCCGGAGGTCGGAGCTCCGGCGTCGGCGCGCGTGGGCGCGTTAGACTGCGGCTCAGCCATCGGGAAGGTCTCTTCTTCCTGGATCGGTCAGGCCCTCGTTCGGGATTGCCGTCCCGGCGGGGGCCGTCGTCTGTTTGCGGTTGTGTTGCGGTGAACGTAACGACCGGCGTGCTTCGCCCGCAAGCTGGTCACTCGTACGGGTGACCAGCGGGAAGGGTGGGTGGGCGGGAGTTCTCTATCCCGGTTCTTTGAGGGAGTCCGCGTCCCGCCGGACCCCCGCGTACGAGGGCCCGGCGGGATGGGAAGTCCGACGCCGACCGGTGCCTGGCCGGCTCAGGGACGGTGACAGGTCTTCGGCTCGCGTATGAATGCGTCCCAGGAGACCGTCGCGAAGGCCAGCGTGATGCTCGGGCGCTTACTTCCGCCACAGCACCTTGGCCCTTCGCTCACTGCCGTATCCCAGCCCGTGCCGGTAGATCTCGGCTACCCAATAGCGGCCATCGTTGCCTCGTGCGAAGACCCCGGAGTCCACGAGAAAGTCCGCTTCCTGTACCTCCAGCCCTACCTCCTCCAGCCAGAAAGGCACCGTGACGGGCTCGCGGACCTGCTGGAGTCGGCTCAACAGATTACCGATCTCCTGGCTTTCGTCTTGAATCGCGCTGATTTTGATTCTGCTGCATGCGAGCAGTGCCTTGCGCATGGCGCTTGGCACGAGCACGCGGTCCTCCCACTGTGCCTGGGGAATCGACTGACGAGCTGCTTCGGCCAGGAATACCACGACGTCCCTGGCCTGCACCTGGTCCCTGAAGTCCCCGAGAGCGGCGGGCACCCATAGGTGGGAGCGTGCTTCCTTGGATTTCTCCGTACCCATTTTCCACCCCCACACCGGGATGAGGGCTTCCACCAGAGCGTCGTAGGGCAGCTCCGCGATCTCAGACTCTGGCATCGACTCGGGCAGGGCGTCGGCATGCGCGGTGACCCACAGCGCGAGGCGTAGCGCTTCCTCTTTGTCCCAGCGCAGCGCATACGGTTCGTATCGGGCGAGGAGTTGCTCGCTGTTCTGCCGGACCGCCCGCTTCACCAGATCTCGGCGTACGAAGACGACCAGGCCGAGAGGGCGCCCCCGCAGCGAACGCAACCAGGCAAGCACGTCGATCAGAAGGACGCGCAGGGCTGTGTGCTTGACCTCGCTGTCCAGGGTCTGCAACAGGTCCTCGAGCCCGTCGATGACGAACACCGCTCGCGCCCGCTTACCGAGGTCTGTGAGCGCCGCTTCCGCGTCGTCCCGGGCCGACATCGGAACGCCTGCCGCGATCGCCAGACACTCGAGCCACAATGTCCGCCAACTCAACTCGTCGTGGGCATCAAGTGTGGCAAAACCCTTCCTCAGACGGTCCTTGATCTCTTGAGACGTTCCGGCTGTGTCCGCTGCTTCGCTGTGGATGGTGGCGAAGGATTCCCTGAGATCCTGAGTCGTCAGGTCGTCATAGTCGAGGTTGTCGGACTCCAGCACGGGGACGACCGGCAGGGACAGCCGGACACCCTTGATGTCTGACTGCTCGGCGAACTCGCTCCATGTCCGAGCTGCGCACGCCTTCGCGTACATGAAGGTCTTGCCGGCCCCTTTAGCACCTACGACAAGGGCCAGTGGGGGCTCCGTGCGATGGTCCCCCAGCAGTCTGCGGAGTGGATCGGTCACAAGGAAGCCGCTGGCCGAGGACATGCCCGCTCGCTCGGCATAGATGAGTGGCTGCGCGGTGTCCGCGAGGCGCTGGCGAAGCATCGTGTAATCGACATCAGCCTGTGGCCCGTCCGCCTTGGGCTCCGTCCGGGTGACCGGAGTGGGCACGATCGATTCCAAAGCGTCTGTCACATTGCAGCTTTCCAGTACGCGCAGTACGGCGTCCCAGCTGGACGGGAGGGCGAGTAGCTCTTCTCGGAATGGACTGAGCAGAGGTTGTGACAGAACACCCGAGTCAACTTCACCGGTTTCATCGGAGCCGGCATCCGCGTCCGCTGTGCCATCCGGCTGCCTCAGCGATGAGAGCACCGCAGTTCTCAACTGGTTCCGTGCCTCTTGTGCTTGGCTTTCGTGCACATCCTGCCGGAACTGGGTAATGATCACGGAGCTTGCTGGGTCGGTACCCTGGAGCGCTGGCGCTCGTCGTCCTAGTTGCTTCAGTAACGTCTCGGTGCCCGCGAGGGACTGGTGGCTCAGAGTGGTGACGAAGACCCGTTGGACGCGTGGGTCGAGCAGGATGGGTGCCGACAGTTCGGATGCTCCAGCACGCAGATCTATCACGACGGTGTCCGCACCCGCACGTGCGGCGAGCGCCGCCAGCGCCTCGGTCAGGAAATACGCCGGGCGTCCAGGCGCCAGTAAGTCCGCCGGTTCGATGCGCGGCGGCCCCAGCTGTGGCCTTCTGCTTGTGGGGAGCACGGTCACACGGCCGCCGCTTGCGAACCGTCCGACTTGTTGGTTCGGCAGGTACTCGGCGGCGATGTCCACGGCAGTGGACCAGCTTCCATCCTCCGACCCCTGAAGCAGGGCGAGCAGATCCTCGTAACAGAAGTCGAGCTGGCCTCCCTGAGCCTTGTGCATCCACGTGATGCCCGGCGCTTCAAGGTCCGCGTCGATCAGCAGGACGCTTCCGCCTCGACGGGCAATGGCGTCGGCCATTGCGACGGCGTGCACCGTGCGCCCGACTCCCCCTTTGAAGGAGTGGAACGCCACCAGTTGCACATCGGCGGGAAAGCGTTCATCGGAGGGGCGCTCCAGCGGATGTGCCAGCTGTGGGGTGATGTGCTTCTCGCGCAGCAGCGGGATACGACGCGGTTGGTCCGCGTTCTCGGGCTCCGGGCTGAGAATGACGGGCATGCCCGTGAAATCGGCCGTTCGCGGGTCGTCGAGCCGCAGCATCAGGATGCTGTCGCGCCATTCGGTCGAACCCGCTCCGAATGCCTCGTCCAGCCACCGTTTCGCCTCTTCGGCTTCTGTGCCGCTGGACACCACGAGCTCTAAGCCATCCCACCAGCCATCCGCCGCGCGCAGCCATGCGGGCCACTGCCCCGCAGAGGCCAGAGCCGTCAGGTGTTCATCGACGTCTACCCAGGTGAACAGGTGCTCTGGGGGTGTCAGCCCGTCCAGTCCATTCAAACCGGCCACGGTTTCGTCGTCTCCTAGCCTTAGTCCCGCTCGCACCATTTGATCAGAGCACGGAGGGCTTCCTGAGCTTCCTTCTCGTCGGCCGCGTCAAGCTTCGCACCGTAGCGCCATGCCTGATGTAAATCGGCCAAAGGAATGGCCTTGCTTCCCGACGCATGCAGTCGACAGCTCTGGAGCCTGTCGAGACGTGCGCCTAACGTTCGAGGCAGGTTGAGGTCCTTGGCCAGCTTGCGAAGGTCGTGGGTGGGTTCCAAAGCTTCGGTGCCGCGCAGCTTCTGGCGGCAAAGGAGCCGTTCCTTCAGCCCGCACTCGGCTGAGTAGAACAGCAGGAGACCCACCGTGGCTAAATCGCCGAGTTCCCCATGCGCTTCTATCGATTCCGCCGAGCCTCGAAGCTCATCTCGTCTCCGTCGAAGAGCTTTTACGCCTACGTGAAGCACCATGGTGCCATTTTGTCACCGCCGGTCGGCCTCCCGGGACGAGTTCGTGTCCTCCCGGCGGGGGCCGTCGTCTGTTTGCGGTTGTGTTGCGGTGAACGTGGTAGTTCTTCACCCCGGTTCTTTGGGGGAGTTCGCGGCCCGCCGGACCCCGCGTACGAGGACCCGGCGGGCTCGGAACTGTCCGGTGGTTACAGCCCGACCGGGTCGATGTAGGTGCCCGGGTTGGTGGCGCCGTCCTGCTTGAGGATCTGGCCGCCGAACGGCCACTTCAGGGTGAAGTGCTCCGTCTCGTCCGGCGGGGTGACCAGGAACGTCGCCGGAACGAACTTCTCCTCCTGCGGTGTGGAATCGGCCACCGGGAGCAGGTTGATGGTGAAGTCCGTCGTGTCTCCCGGCTCCAGGACCATCTTCTCGGGCGTCTTGGACGAGCGCGCCAGCGACCAGGTGCCGTCGGTCGTCTGAGCGCCAACCATGTCGACACCGGCGAAGCCGGACAGGGTGCAGGTGCGGTCGCTCTGGTTGGTGAACCAGATGGACGCCTGGGTCTGCTCGGTCTGATCCATCTCCGGCGTCGCGTCACCCCCCGTGGCGAAGCCGGCCTTCAGGTCGGCGGTGTGGCAGCGGGTCGGCGCGGCCTTGGCGGTGGCGGCCGAGGCCGGGATGGCGGTAGCGGCAGTGCCCGCGACGACGACGGCCGCGATGGCCACAGCGGCCAGTTTGCTGTGCATGATGATTCGAGTCCCCTCGTTTGTGAATCGGCGCGCGATGTCGTGCGCGCCTGCGCACCGGAAGATGTGCGGTGCCCGGGGGACGTTCCGTATGCCGGAGAGCCTATTTCCGCCAAACATGCCCCAACTGCCCTCCGTGCACGAAAACGTGTGCGGTGCGGGCCGTTGCGGCGTCGTGGGGCTGACACCGCAACGGCGACCAGGCAAAGCGGGGATCAGAGGCTGCGGTCGGTCGTCAGTGCATCAACGAAGGCGGTCCAGGAGGCCGCCGGGAAGACCAGCACCGGTCCGTCGGGGTGCTTGCTGTCACGGACGGGAACGACCCTGGTCATGTCGCCTACCTCGACGCAGTTGCCACCTGCTTGATTGCTGTAGCTGCTCGTGCGCCAGGCGACGCTGTTCAGGTCGAGGCCCGCTACCTCGACACAGTTACCGCCTTCCTGGTTGCTGTAGCTGCTCCTGTACCAGTACGCGCCGTTCACGCCGGGTCAGAGGCTGCGGTCGGTCGTCAGTGCATCAACGAAGGCGGTCCAGGAGGCCGCCGGGAAGACCAGCGCGGGACCGTCGGGCCGCTTGCTGTCACGGACGGGGACGACGCCGGGTATGCCGTCGGCCACCTCCACGCAGTCGCCACCCTCCTGATTGCTGTAGCTGCTCTTGCGCCAGGCGACGCCGTTCAGATCGGGACGGGACACTCGCTCCACGGTGGTTGCCCTCCATCACGGATCGGATCATGCCGAGTGACATGAGCGGGGGCAGGGATGCTGCCCGCAGCCGATCGTAGAACAGCGCGAAGCGCTTGACGTCCCTTGGTTCTTCGATGAGTTGGCCGTAGTGGGCGCCTTCGGTATACGCCACTTCCGTTTCGTCAGGGGACGTCAGCACGGTCAGGGACCCACCCATCACGTCGTGCTCGCCTTGGTCGAAAGGCAGTACCTGCACGGTGATGTGGGGTTCCGAGGCTGCTTCCAGCAGCCTGGCCAACTGCTCCCGCATGACGGCCCTGCCGCCGATCGGACGCCTCAACACCGCCTCGTCCAAGACCACCCACAGCTCGGGACGATCGGGCGAAGTGAGCCGTTCCTGTCGTCTGAGCCTGGCGGCGACCCGGTCGTCCAACTGCTCCTCGCTGGTGAGAGACAGGCCAACGCTCAGAACGGCCCGAGCGTAGTCCCTGGTCTGTAAGAGACCGGGCACCAGGTGCGCGGCGTACTGCCGAATGGACACCGCCCGCTCCGAGTACGCCATGAACGCCCGCGACCAGTCCGGGAACGCCTCCCGGTAGACGTACGGCCACATGTCGATGAGCAGGCTGTCCGCCCCGAGGACGGTGTCGAGCGTCCGCGCCAGCTCGAACGTCGGTTTCGCTCCGGACGCGCGCTCGATCTGGGTGATCCGGGTGCTGACCACATGCGTCCTCTCGCCCAGCTCGGCCTGCGTCAGACCGGCCGCCGTGCGGAGTCTGCGGACCCGCGACCCGAAAAGGGCAGCCATCGATGAGCGAGGATCAAGTTCTTTGGCCAAAACATCACTTCCGTTCCTTACGGCCTGAAAGGTAAGGCGTCATGGCCTTTCGAGCGTAGACCCGCGACACGATCCTTGGGTACGGAACGTCACGATGCGCACACGCTGCGGATCGTACGGACAATCGATCGGACGGAAATGGACAACACCGTGCTGAAGACGACCACGGCGCCGGACCCGGAACCCGAACTCCGGGCACTCACCCAGCGGTTGCCCGCCACGCCGCGCGGCGCGCGCCTCGCCCGGCGGCTCGCCGTGCGGCGCATGGCGGAGTGGGGCTATCCGCCCGCGTCGGACGTCTCCTGCACGGTGGCCCTGCTGGTGGCGGAGCTGGCCTCCAACGCCGTACGGCACGGCCGCGTACCCGGACGGGACTTCCGTCTCCGCCTCGCCTGCGCGAGCGCGACGCGGACGATCCGTATCGAGGTCTCGGACGCCCGCGAGGACCGGCTCCCGGCCATTCCGCCGACGCCCCTGACGACCGACGACGAATCGGGCCGTGGCCTGCTCCTGGTGGACCTGTTGGCCACCCGCTGGGGCACGGCCCCTCGTATCCCTGTGGGCAAGACGGTGTGGGCGGAGTGCGGTGCGCCATGACCCGGGGGAAGGAAACGGCCCGGCGCTCCTTGCGAAGGGGCGCCGGGCCGGTAGCCGGGGAGGGGGCGGACGCTGTCGGTTACTTCACCGCGCCCGCCATCACGCCCTGCACGAACTGCCGCTGGAAGGCGAAGAAGACGGCCAGCGGGATGAGCATCGAGACGAAGGCGCCGGGGCCGAGGATGTCGATGTTGTTGCCGAACTGCCGGACCTGCTGTTGCAGCGCGACCGTGATCGGCGGGTTGCCGCTGTCCGCGAAGATCAGGGCGACCAGCATGTCGTTCCAGACCCACAGGAACTGGAAGATGCCCAGCGAGGCGATGGCCGGGCCGCCCAGCGGCAGGACCACGCGGACGAAGAGCCGCAGTTCGCCCGCGCCGTCCAGGCGGGCCGCCTCCAGCAGCTCCCGGGGGATCTCCGCGAAGAAGTTCCGCAGCAGGAAGATGGCGAAGGGCAGGCCGAAGGCGGTGTGGAAGAGCACCACGCCGGTGGTGGTCTGGAAGATGCCGATCTCGCCGAAGAGCTTGGCGACCGGGATCAGCGCGACCTGGACGGGGACCACCAGCAGGCCGACCACGATGAGGAACCACCAGTCGCGGCCGGGGAAGTCCATCCAGGCGAAGGCGTAGCCGGCCAGGGCGCCGATCACCACGACCAGCAGCGTGGCCGGGACGGTGATCGCGAGCGTGGTCCACAGCGAATCGGTGATCTGCTGGTTGCCCAGCAGGTTGTCGTAGCCGCTGAAGGTGAGCTGGCCGGGGTCGGTGAAGACCTTCCACCACCCCGAGAGGTCCACCTGCGCCGGGTCGCGCAGGGAGGACAGCAGCAGTCCGGCGGTCGGCATCAGCCACAGCAGGCCGATCAGGATGAGGACGACCCGCAGCGCCCCGCCGCCGGCGCGGGCGGCGATCCGCGCGATCAGGGACTGCTTCGCCTGTACGACCGTGTCCGCGCTGGTCATCGGCGGCTCTCCCTTCGGATGCGGCGGATGTTGATGAACATGATGGGCAGGACGAGCACCAGCAGCAGCACGGCGATCGCGCTGCCGAGGCCCTGGTTGACGTCGGTGCCGAAGGACGACTGGAAGAGCTGGAGGGCCAGTACGTTGGCGTCGTCCTGCGACGGGCCCGGCGCGATGATGTAGACCAGGTCGAAGATCTTCATCACGTTGATCATCAGCGTGACGACGACGACCGAGAGCACCGGCGCCAGCAGCGGCACGGTGATCCGCCGGAAGACCTGCCACTCATTGGCGCCGTCCATCCGCGCGGCCTCCATCAGCTCACGCGGCACCCCGGCGAGCCCCGCCGCGATCAGCACCATCGCGAAACCGGCCCAGATCCAGACGTACGCCCCGATGATGGCCGGGGTGACGATGGACGGGCCGAGCCAGTCCACCCCGTTGTACGGCTCGGAGAAGTTCCAGGCGGGCAGCCGCAGCCGGGCGCCCTCGGCCGCGGCGGGAAGGGTGTACGTACCGTCCGCCGACGTCGTCGTCTTCGCGACGACCTTGCCGTCCTTGACCGCCTCGATCTTGAGGTCGGCCATCGCCTTCTCGCCCTTGTCGATGACGCCCTGTTCGCCACCGCCGCCCCGGGTGAAGTCGAACCAGACGGTGCCGGTCACCTTCCCCGGCTCGGCCTTGGCGGCCTTGGCGTCCTGCGCCCCGCTGATGTCATCGCGCTTGGCCGCGACCAGCGGCAGTGCGGCCGGGCTGCCGGCGCGGACGGTGTCCCGGGTGGTGAACGAGCCGTTGGACGACTCGGTCAGTCCGGCGGTGGGACGCGGATGGGCGCCGGGGAACGGCGGCGACTCGCTGAAGGAGTCGTGCACGCTCACCCACATGGCGTTGGCCACGCCCTTGTCCGGGTCCTGTTCGTAGACCAGCCGGAAGATGATGCCCGCCGCCAGCATCGAGATCGCCATCGGCATGAAGACGACCAGCTTGAAGGCGGTGGCCCAGCGCACCCGTTCGGTGAGCACGGCGAAGATCAGGCCCAGGGCGGTGGAGACCGTCGGGGCCAGGATCAGCCAGATGATGTTGTTCTTGATCGCCGTCTTGGTGGCGTCGTCGGAGAACATCTCCTGGTAGTTGTCCAGGCCGACGAAGCCGTTGCCGGAGGCGTCGAAGAAGCTCCGGTAGACGGAGTAGCCGATCGGATAGACGACGAGCGCCCCGAGCAGCACCAGGGCGGGCAGCAGGAACACCGCCGCCAGCCAGGGCCGGGTGCCCAGGACGCCCTTCTTGCTCTTCGCGGTCGGTCGCTTTGCCGGTGGGGCGGACGACGCCCGGCCAGGTGTGGCCGCGCCGTCCGCTGTCGCGGTCGACATGATGTGGTTCTCCCGGTCGAGTCGTCAGTTCTGGTACGCCTTGGCGGCATCCGCTTCCAGCTGGCGCTGGATGCCTTCGACATTCCTCGGGTTCTTGAGGAAGTCCTGGAGCGCTTTCCATTCGCCCTGGGCCGGCTTGCCGCCGAAGGACGCGGGAGCCTGGTCGGACATGTCGAACCGGAAGTCATTGCCCGCCGCGATCAGCGCCTGTGCGATCTTGCGCATCGAAGCATTGGGATAGGCGCTGAACTTGACGTTTTTGTTCGCCGAGATGAACCCGCCGGACTGGGCCCAGATGGTCGCGGCGTCGGGCGAGGCGAGGAAGGTGAGCAGCGCCTGCGCCGCCTTGCTGTCCTTCAGCGCCACGCCGACATCGCCGCCGGTCACCACCGGCGCCTTGTCACCCACCGCCGGGAACGGGAACACCTTCGCGTCCTGGTCCAGCTCCGCGCCCGCGTCCGCGACGTTGGCGGCGACGAAGTCGGCCTCGAAGACCATGCCCGCGTCCGGCTCCGCCTTGTTGCCGAACGCCTTGGTGACCGAGTCCGGGAACGCGGTCTGAAGCGCACCGCCGCGGCCGCCGGCGACCAGGCCCTTGGCGCCCCACAGCTCGGCGAGCGTCTCCAGCGCCTTCTTCACTGACGGATCGGTCCACTTGATCTTGTGCTGGGCGAGCTGGTCGTACTTTTCCGGGCCCGCCTGGGAGAGATAGACGTTCTCGAACCAGTCGGTGAGCGTCCAGCCGTCCTGGCCGCCGATCGCCACCGCGTCGGTGCCGGAATCGGAGATCAGCTGGGCCTGTGCCAGGAACTCCCGCCAGGTCTTGGGCACCTTGGCGCCCGCGTAGTCGAACGCGGAGGTGTTGTACCAGAGCAGGGATTTGTTGCTGGCCTTGAAGTACACCCCGTACGGCTTGCCCTCGTACGAGCCGAGGTCCTGCCAGCCCTTGGCGTAGTTCTTGGCCAGCTGGGCCCGCGCGGCGGCGCCGAGCGGCTTGGCCCAGCCCTTCTCGGCGAACTCGCGCATGACACCGACCTGCCCGACCATCGCGACATCCGGCGGCGCGCCGCCCGCGATCTTCGAGCCGACGAAGCCCGCCATGTCGTCACCGCTCGGCACGAAGGAGACCTTCGCCCCGGTGCGCTTTTCGAACTCCGCCAGCACCTTGGTGAAGTTCTCCTGCTCGGTGCCCGTCCATACGGCGGTGACCTGGAGTTTCTGCCCCTTCAGGTTCGGCAGTTCCACCGTGTTCGGCGGCGGGCCCCCGCTCACCGTGTCTCCGTCGTCGCCGCCACAGCCCGCGGCGGTGAGCATGAGCGCTCCCGCCGCCAGCAGGGCCACCGCGGCTCGTGTCGAACGCTTCGTAGGAAGCGATACGTGCATCCCCGTGTTCCCTCCGATGCCGACCGCCCCCGTGCGGTCGTGTCCCGTGCGAGTAGTCCTACGCCCGGTCACCGAACGTGGCAATACTGTCTCCTGCGTTCACTCACGGATCGTGACCGTGCCGTGATGAACGTGATGAACGCCGGTCGAGAACCGGTCAGGAGCGGTCAGATCAGCGCGGGCGCGGTGGGCGCGTCCGCCGACTGCGCGGCGCGCTGGAGCGCACTGGCCAGAAGCGCCAGGTCGGTCGGACCGTTGCCCAGCTCACGCAGCGGCCGGCGGGTCGGCGGATCGCCCATCCGCCGCCATTCCAGCGGTACGACGGTGGGCCGCTGTGTCGCGGTGCGCGGTATCCGTCCGGTCACCCGGCCCGCCTGAAACGGGGTCGCCGCGGCGTCACCCGGGCGGAACAGCCGCCCACGGCCCGGAGCCGGGTCGCCACCGGAGGCGGCTGCGGCGGCGGGGGCGGTTGTGACCGAGCGTGTCGATGAGGCGGGGGCGGTATGGGGCCTTTCGGGGTCACGGGGGTGGGCGGGGTGTGCGGTGTCTGGGGTGTGCGCGGGGTGTGTGGGGCTCGCGGGGTGTGCTGGGGCCAGGGGGCGTGGGTCCAGGGCGATCCGTACACCGGCCCGCTCGACGGCCGCCGTGTCCGCCGTACGGTCCGGACGGCCGGACGTCACGACCAGGTGCACCCCGAGGCGGGCGCCGTCGCGGGCGATCGCCTCCAGGGCGCGGACGACCGAACCGGCCGCCGGGCGGCCGGGACTGCCGAGAGCCGGGGCCACCAGCGCGTCGAAGTCGTCGACGAGGACGACGAGACGGGGGAGGGGACGGGCACGGGCGGCGGGTGACGCGCTCGCGGTGCGCTGGGCGCGCAGATTGAGCGTGCGGAGGGTGTCGCCCGGCGGAGGGTCGATGTCGGCGGGCGGCCGGGGCGCGACCACGCGGGCCGCACCGGTACCGGGCGCCCCCGCGACCCCGCCCGCGTCGGCGGTGCGGTCACCGTGACCGCCCTGGCCCTCGCCCTCGCCGGTGAGGTGCCGGGCGTGCCATGCGGTGAAGTCCAGCGGGCCGAGCAGCTCGGCGCGGCGCTTGAGCTCCGAGCTGAGCGCCTGCGCGAACTCCCGCATCCGTACCGGGTCGGTGGCCGTCAGATGCGTCGAGACATGCGGCAGATCCGTGCACACCCGCAGCCCCTCGCCGGTGCCGGTGGCCGTGCCGGTGCCCGCGCCGGTTCCGGTTACGGCCCCGGAGCCGGTCCCGGTGCCGGCCCCGGCGCCGTCTACGAGGATGAGTTCGAGCCGGTCCGGCCGTTCAGCGGCGGCGAGCGACGCGGCGAACGAGCGCAGCAGCTCCGTCTTACCGGTGCCCGCCGCGCCGTCGATCAGCGCGTGCGGCCCGTCGGCGGCCAGATCCACCGAGAGCGGGCCGCGCGGCCCGGCGCCGAGCACCGCCAGCGCCCGGCCACCCGCCGGGACCTCGTCCGCCGCGGCCGCCCAACGGGCCATCAGCGACGCGGGCGTGGCCCGCGCGAGCCCCAACTCGTCCAGCAGTCGCGCCGAGTCCGGCAGCGGGACGGTCGGCGGGCCGCCGGAGCCGCCGGACGCGCCGCCGTGCCCGGCGGTGGCCGGGCGCAGGGGCGCGAGCGCCCGCGCGAACCGCTCGGCCCACGCCGCCGACACCGCGTCCACGGTCACGGTCGTGGTGGCGCCGGTCGCGCCGGTCGCACCGATGACCCCGGTGGCGCCGGGCGCGCTGGTGGCTCCGGTGACTCCGGTGCCGCCGGGCGCGGGCCCGTCCCCGTGGACGATCTGTAGCCCCGTGGCCACATCGCCGCTCAGCACGGCCGCCACTCCGCACGCCGCGAAGGGCGCGGAGGCGGCGCACGCGGCCGCATAGCTCCTGGGCAGCGGGGAGGTGGGCGACGCGGCGGGCGCCTCGGCCAGACAGAGCAGATGGATTCCGGCCGCCGGGCCGCTCACCGCCAGCCGGGCGAGCGTGTCGTCCAGCGCGGCCGGACCAGGGGCGCCGTCCACGACCACCACGGTGTACGGCCCGGAGTGGCGCGCGGCCGCGGCCGCCGCGGCGGCCGGGGAGGCGCTCGCCCAGCCGGGGCCCAGCGGCCCGTCCTCCAGCCGCCGGGTCAGCTCGGCCGTACGGGCCGTGGCCTGCTCGACGTCGTACGCGAGCAGCAGCCGGCAGTCCTGCCCGCGCAACGGCTTGAGGTGCGGCAGCCAGCCGAGCCACGACCACTCCGCCAGCCGCTCCTCGCGGCTGATCAGCACGATCTCCAGGGCGGCCGGTGAGTGCAGGGCCGCCAGCTGCGCCACGACGGACCGGACGAGTCCGGCCACCCGCGCCCGTGGCCCGGCCAGCCCCAGCGATCCGCTCTGCCGCAGGTCGACGGTGACGGGCGCGGCGGGCAGCAGCCCGCCGCCGGCCGCCAGCCGGTCGGCCGAGCCGAGCCGCACGGCGAGCGCGTCCGGGTGCTCATGGGCGCGCTCCCACAACCGGGGACCCGGCCCCAGCGCCGTCATCAGCACGGTGGCCGGGTCCGGCCACCGCCGCTGCAATGCCTCCGCCTCCGCGGCCGCCCGCACCGCCGCGTCCCGCGCGCCGCCGTCCTCCCTCGGCTCGCCCCGTTCGGCCGCCTTCCCCCCGGCCAGCTGCCGCACCCAGGCCCCTATCCCCCGCCGCCGCGCCTGCGCCCCCGGCGCGTCCAGCGCATAGGTCCCCACATGCGTGCGATCACCCCCACGCAGCGGTCCGCTTCCGCCCTGTCCGGTGTCCCCGCCGCGTTGTCCGGTTCCGCCCTGTCCCGCGCCCCGGGTCTCCGGCCAGCCGCCGGACGGCCCGGCGGCGGCGGAAGCGCCACCGTAGCCCGCGCCTGCGGTCTGCGGGCCGCCGTGCGGGCTGGTATCCGACCGGCCGTCGGGGTACGCACGCCCGGCCGACTCGCCGCGCTGTCCCGTGTCTCCGCCGCGTTGTCCGGTTCCGCCCTGTCCCGCGCCCCGGGTCTCCGGCCAGCCGCCGGACGGCCCGGCGGCGGCGGAAGCGCCACCGTAGCCCGCGCCTGCGGTCTGCGGGCCGCCGTGCGGGCTGGTAACCGACCGGCCGTCGGGGTACGCACGCCCGGCCGACTCGCCGCGCTGTCCGGGGTCGGGAGCCCCGCCGTAGCCGGCCCCCGCGCGGGCGGAGCCCACGCCGCCGGCCGTGTCGTCGTACGAGGAGCCGCCGGGGCCCGCGTCGGTGGTCCGCTGTTCGCCGCGTCGTCCGGCGCCGGGCTGGTGACTGGGGTAGGGGGTGCGCTGTCCGGGGACAGCGGAGGGGGCGTCGTACGACGGGCGCCCGGGGCCCGGGTCGGCGGGCTTGCCGATGGCCGAGGGTCCGTGCGGGCCCTGGCCGTGCGGCTGGCCGCCACGCTGGGCGGGGCCGTGGCCCGCGCCGCCCTCGCTCTGTCGGGCGTGGCCTGCGGCCGTGCTGTCGTACGAGGGGCCGGCGGGAGCCCCGCCGCGCGAGGCGTTGTCGTAGACCGTGCCTCCGGCCTGCGGGCCGCCGTGCGGTGTGGCGCCCGGCTGACCGCCGGGATAGGCGCGCTCGGCCGGTTCGCCGTGCCCTTGGCCACGCGGCTGCCCGCCACGCGCGGCGTTGCCGTAGCCCGTCCCGGGGCGGGGCTGCCGACCGGAGTCCGCGTCGCTCTCGCTCTGTCCGCTGTGGCCTGCGGCCGGGCCGCCGTAAGGCGAGCCGCCAGGGCCGGCCGGGGCTCCGGTGGCTTCACGGGGAGTGTGCCGGTGGTCCGGGGCGGCGTCGGCCGCTCGGCCGCCCTGTCCGCCGCGCGCCCACGGTTCCTCCCCGCCTCGCGCGGGCTGCCCCGCGGGGGCGCGCCCAGCCGCTCCGGCCTGTGGGGCGGTGTTGCGTCGGGTGCGGGCGGTGGATGGGTCGTCGTACCGCGGGTCGTCGGTGGCCGAGTACCGCGGACCGTCCCCGCCGCGCGGCGGGGCACCACGGCGGCCGGTGTCCGCTGCGGGGCCGCCGTGGCGCGGGTCCTCGGGCGTGCCGTGGCTCCGCCGCCCGTCGGCCCCCGCGCCGCCGGGGCCCGCCGGGGCGCTGGCCCTCCAGTCGTCCCGTACGTCCCGTACGTCCCGTACGTCCCGTACGTCCTGGGCGCGGCCCGGCCCGTGACCGCCCGGGGTGCCCGGCGCGGGGCGCGGGCCGTCGCCCGTGGGCCGGTCGCCGTGGCCGGTCGGGTGGGCGGGCCCGGCGGACGAGCCGCCGCTGGGCCCCCAGCCGCCGTCGTCCCGCCGGTCGTACGCGCCTTCGGGGCCGGACGCCCCCGAGGCGAGGCCCGTTCCGGGGCCGGGCGGGTCCCCCGCCTGGGGGACCCGGGTCCACCCGGTGCCGGGGTTGCGGTTGGGGGGCGTCCAGGTGCCCTGGGCGGTGTGGGTGGGCGCGGAGGACGGCGGGGCGCCTGTCCAGGGGCCTTCCGCGTGGGTGGAGCGGCCCGTGGCGGGGTCATCCGGGTGGGTGGGGCGAGTCCCGGCCGGACCGTGACCGGGGCGGGCCGTGGCCGGGCCCTCCGTGGGGGCGACCCGGAGGTGGCCCTCCCCATCGGCGTGGACGGGGAGGCGGGTGGGGGCCGACGGGAACGCGGACGCCGCCGAGGGGACGCGCAGCCGCAGGGCGGATTCGCCGATCCGCAGCAGCGCCCCCGGCTCCAGCGGCACCGGCTGGGCGCCCACGGAGACGCCGTCGGCGGCGGTGCCGTTGGTCGAGCCGAGGTCGGCGATGGTCGCGCGGCCGTCCTCGGCGACCGTCACCGCGCAGTGCAGCCGGGAGACGTCGGGGTCGTCCAGGGGGACGTCCGCGTCGGCGGAGCGGCCGATGCGGACCTGGCCGCCGTGCAGCAGGTGGACGCCGCCCGCGTCGGGCCCCGCGACCACGTCCAGATGGACCGTGGCGTCGGCGACGGCGGCCTCGGGAAGGCCGGGATAGCCGGGATAGCCGGGGTAGTGGCCGGTGTCGGGGTCGGCCGGGCCGTGCAGGGAGAGCACCGCGCCGTCCACCAGCGGCGGCTCGCCGAGCGCACAGCGCTGTGGGTCCAGCCGCTCGCCCCCCGCGTACAGCACCACCGCGCCGCCGCCCCCACCGCTGCCGCCCCCCGCCTCGTACCCGGCCGCGGCGACCGCGTCGGCGAGCCCGCCGGCCACCGAGGCGAGGGCCGTGCCGACGGGAGCGGTGACCAGGACGTCCACCGCGCCCAAGGGGGCGCGCGGGGCGGACGCGGGCGCAGGATGGTGGCCGGAACGGCCCGGGTGGGCGCTGCGCGGCCCGAGGACGGTCAGCCGAATCTGCATCGCCGTCAACGGTCCCTTCTGTCCGGGGGGCCGGGCAGGGTGCCGACCCCCACCGCCGCCCCCAGGCCCTTCGGCACGTACAGGTCCGTACGGGGTCGTACGGGTCACGGAGCGTGAGTCCCCCGGCGCTCGGCGCTTCCGTGCCGCCTGCATCTTCGCACCTGCCGCCGACACTTCGCCCGCCGCCCGGCCTTACATGATCTTGATTGGTCGGCTGGTCGGCCGAAACTGGCTGATTACGACCGGAACGGCCGCTCTTGAGACGCCCGAGAGAACGGCCACGATGGGCCCGCGAGATGTTCGTCAGAGCGCCCGCGAGATGTTCGTCAGGCGCCCGAGAGACGCCCGAGAGACGCCTGAGAGAGTCTCGAGAGACGCCTCCGAGATGCCCGTGAGGCACGCCTGCGAAATGCCCGTGAGGCACGCCCGCGCGATCTCCGTGAGGCGCCCGGCGGCGCCCGATCGAGGGGCCCGGACCCCTGCCCGGCCGGCTGTCCCGCCCCCTGCCCGGCCGGCTGTCCCGCCCGCTCCCCGGGCCCCACCGGCAACCATCCGTCCGATTCCCACGTCTTCCCCCGCGCGGACCGCCTGTCGTGATCGGATGGTGATCGGATAGGGCTCGCCGGGTGTCCCCATTACAGTGGGGCGGAACGAGCACCACACACAGACCATCAAGCTGACTCACGCAGCTGATCCACCCAGCAGACCATCGCAGACCATCGCAGACCACCGATGTAAGACCACGATCAGGGAGCGCATGACGTGCGGCCGGTAGGCAGCAAGTACCTGCTCGAGGAGCCGCTCGGGCGCGGAGCCACGGGCACCGTCTGGCGAGCCCGCCAGCGGGAGGCGGCGGGGGCCGAGGCCGCCGTGGCCGGGCAGCCCGGCGAGACCGTCGCGATCAAGGTCCTCAAGGAGGAGCTCGCGAACGACGCGGAGATCGTGATGCGCTTCCTCCGCGAGCGCTCGGTGCTGCTCCGGCTGACCCACCCCAATATCGTCCGCACCCGTGACCTGGTGGTCGAGGGCGATCTGCTGGCCCTGGTCATGGACCTGGTCGACGGCCCGGATCTGCACAACTACCTGCGCAGCAACGGCCCGTTCACCCCCGTCGCCGCCTCCCTCCTCACCGCCCAGATCGCCGACGCGCTCGCCGCCAGCCACGCCGACGGCGTCGTGCACCGCGACCTCAAGCCCGCCAACGTGCTGCTCGCGGGCACCGGCGAGGGCGAGGAGATGCACCCGATGCTGACGGACTTCGGCATCGCGCGCCTCGCCGACTCGCCCGGCCTCACCCGCACCCAGGAGTTCGTCGGCACCCCCGCCTATGTGGCGCCGGAGTCCGCCGAGGGCCGTCCGCAGACCTCCGCGGTGGACATCTATGGCGCGGGCATCATGCTCTACGAGCTGGTCACCGGCCGTCCGCCGTTCGCCGGGAACACCTCCCTGGAGGTGCTCCACCGCCACCTCAGCGAAGAGCCGCGCCGCCCCTCGACCGTGCCCGAGCCGCTGTGGACGGTCATAGAGCGCTGTCTGCGCAAGCGGCCCGAGGAGCGGCCCAGCGCCGAGAACCTGGCCCAGGCGCTGCGCGTGGTCGCGGCCGGTGTCGGGGTGCACGCCTCAGCCGCGCAGGCCGAGGCGGCGCTCGGTGTCGCCGCGCTGCTCGCCCCGGACCCGGCGCCCGCCCCGGTCCCGGACACCGCGCCCGCGGGCTCGGCCGACCCGACCCAGGTGCTGCCCACGAACGCGCCGGGCGGCGCCCCCGCGTACGACCCGGCGGCGCCCACCAATGTGATGCCCACCACCGGGGCGAACGCCGATCCCACCCAGGTGCTGCCCGCCGGTTCCGGACCGGCCGGCGGCGCCGATCCGACGCGCGCCATGCCGCCCGTACCGCCCGGCCAGGACGATCCGCACCCCTGGCAGAGCCAGCTGCGCGCGGCCCGGGACCGCAATGAGCAGACCCAGGTCCAGTACCTCGACCCGAGCCAGGACCCGCTGCGCCGCCGCCCCCACCGCCCCGCGCCGCAGCAGTACCAGCAGCAGCAACCGCAGCAGTACCAGCAGCCCCAGCAGCCGCCCCAGCGCCCGCGGGGCCGCCAGCAGCCACCGCCGTACGCCCAGCAGCAGCCGCAGCAGTACGCCCCGGCGCCGCACCACCCCCAGCAGCCCCAGCCGCAGCGCTACGCCCCGCCGCCGCAGCAGCCGGAGCCGCGCCGGGAGCCCCGGCAGCGCGACTCCAACCCCAACCGGATGAAGATCCCGGGTCTGGGGTGCCTCAAGGGCTGCCTGTTCGTGATCGTGATCCTGGTCGTCGCCTCCTGGCTGGTCTGGGAGCTGACCCCGCTCAAGGACTGGATCGCCGAGGGCCAGAGCTACTGGGACGCCGTCACCGGCTGGATCAACGACGTCAAGGGCTGGATCTCCGACCTCGGCGGCCCGAGCTGACCGACCGGACCGGCTCCGGGCAAGCGCGGCGGCTGACCGGCCCGACCGGCCCCCCGGGGTAACCGGCGGCTCACCGACCCGGCCGCCCCCTGACCATCCCGGCGGCTGACCGGCCCGACCGCCCCCGGGAAAACCGGCGGCTCACCGGCCCCGGCGCATCGAAAGTGCGCCGGGGCCGGGCCGCTTCTCCCTCACGACCAGGGTGATTTGTCGACATCCGAAGGGTTTTTCCGCCGCAGAAGTGACAGTTGGCGTCGTCCGGTGCACCCAACGCGCCAGTAGCCGCGTAGCTTTGTCGCCAACGTGCCCCCCTTGTCGGAGGATTCGGAGCAGTCTTGTCACGGAAGATCGGCAGTCGGTACGCCGCGCATCAGCTCCTCGGGCGCGGCAGCGCCGGCACGGTGTGGCTGGGCGAGGGCCCCGAGGGACCCGTCGCCATCAAGCTTCTGCGTGAGGACCTCTCCTCCGACCAGGAGCTCGTGGAGCGCTTCGTCCAGGAGCGCACGGCACTGCTCGGCCTCGACCACCCGCGGGTGGTCGGGGTGCGCGACCTGGTGGTCGACGGCAATGATCTGGCGCTGGTCATGGACCTGATCCGCGGTACGGATCTGCGCACCCGTCTCGACCATGAGCGCCGGCTGGCCCCCGAGGCCGCCGTCGCGATCGCGGCGGACATCGCCGACGCGCTGGCCGCCGCGCACGCCGCCGGGGTCGTGCACCACGACGTCAAACCGGAGAACGTGCTGCTGGACATGGCGGGCCCGCTCGGCCCCGGCGGTGCGCACCCCGCCCTGCTCACCGACTTCGGCATCGCCCGCCTGGTCGACGAGCCGACCCCGATCCGCGCCCAGCCGGCCCGCGACCGGGCCTCGTCCCCGGGCCGCTCGCCGAACCCGCGCAGTGTGATCGGCACCCCGGACTATCTCGCCCCCGAGATCGTCGAGGGGCTGCCGCCCCGGGCCAGCGTGGATGTGTACGCCCTCGCGACGGTCCTCTACGAGCTGCTGGCCGGGTTCACGCCGTTCGGCGGCGGCCACCCGGGCGCGATCCTGCGCCGGCATGTCACCGAGACCGTGGCGCCGCTGCCCGGAATCCCCGACGAGCTGTGGCAGCCGCTCCTCCAGTGCCTGGCCAAGGCGCCCGCCTCCCGGCTGCGCGCCTCCGAGCTGGCCGCCCGGCTGCGCGAGGTGCTGCCCAGCCTGGCCGGGTATCCGCCGCTGGACATCGACGAGCCGGACGAGTCCGATGAGCGGCGGGAGGCCGAGCGGGAGAGCCGGGCCGCGGAGACCCCGCACCGCGGCGTCGCGGTCCCCGCCCCCGGGCCCGCCCAGACGCCCCCGCGGCGGCGCGGCGCGGTGCCGCTGGTCCCCGGTGCGGTGCCGGACTCCAGCCGCGAGACCCACACCAGCATGCGGGTGCCCAGCCCGGACGAGCTCGCGGGCGGCGCCCACGGCACCGCCCGCGCCCCCCGGGTGCACGGCCAGCGCCGGGCGGGCTCGGCCCGCCACCCCGCCGTCGCGGGCGCGCTGCGCCGCCGCCGGCTCAAGGTGGCGGCCGTCACACTGGCCGCCCTGGTCGCGGTGGCGCTGGGCGGATGGCTTGCGGCGGGCGGCGACGACGGCGGCGATCCGCCCAAGGGCGGCGAGCACTCGGCCTCCCACGACCCCGGTACGCCATGACCGGGGACGGTCAGTCTTCCGCAGCGGTTACGCTGGTGCCGTGGCAGTCGTCGATGTATCCGAAGAGCTGAAGTCCCTCTCCTCGACCATGGGGTCGATCGAGGCCGTCCTGGACCTCGACAAGATGAGGGCCGACATCGCCGTGCTCGAGGAGCAGGCGGCGGTCCCGTCCCTGTGGGACGACCCGGAGAACGCGCAGAAGGTCACCAGCCGGCTCTCCTACCTCCAGGGGCAGCTGCGCCGGGCCGAGGAGCTGCGCGGCCGGATCGACGATCTCGACGTGCTGTTCGAGCTCGCCGCCGCCGAGGGCGACGAGGACGCCCGCGCCGAGGCCGAGGCCGAGCTGGAGGCGGTGCGCAAGGCGGTCGACGAGATGGAGGTGCGCACCCTCCTGTCCGGCGAGTACGACGCCCGTGAGGCGGTCGTGAACATCCGCGCCGAGGCGGGCGGGGTGGACGCCGCCGACTTCGCCGAGCAGCTCCAGCGGATGTATCTGCGCTGGGCCGAGCGCCACGGCTACAAGACCGAGGTCTACGAGACGTCGTACGCGGAGGAGGCCGGCATCAAGTCGACCACCTTCGCCGTACAGGTGCCGTACGCCTACGGGACGCTCTCCGTCGAGCAGGGCACCCACCGGCTCGTCCGCATCTCGCCGTTCGACAACCAGGGCCGCCGCCAGACCTCCTTCGCGGGTGTGGAGGTCCTCCCCGTCGTCGAGCAGTCCGACCATGTGGAGATCGACGAGTCCGATCTGCGCGTCGACGTCTACCGCTCCTCCGGCCCCGGCGGCCAGGGCGTCAACACCACCGACTCCGCCGTGCGGATCACCCACATCCCCACCGGCATCGTCGTCTCCTGTCAGAACGAGCGCTCGCAGATCCAGAACAAGGCGACCGCGATGAACGTCCTCCAGGCCAAGCTGCTCGAGCGGCGCCGCCAGGAGGAGCAGGCCAAGATGGACGCGCTCAAGGGCGACGGCGGCAACTCCTGGGGCAACCAGATGCGTTCGTACGTCCTGCACCCGTACCAGATGGTCAAGGACCTGCGCACCGAGTTCGAGGTGGGCAACCCGCAGGCCGTGCTCGACGGTGAGCTCGACGGCTTCCTCGAGGCCGGGATCCGCTGGCGCAAGCAGCAGGAGCAGGGGAAGTAACCCCGCCCGCCGCCCCAAAAAGCCGCGCACACCGGGGTTTTGGTCACAGTCCTGTACCCATGTACCCGTCAAGCACTTCCATAGCGGACATCTCGCATGCAATGGCCTTGACGGTGATCTGAAAACTGGGAAGGCTGACGCCCGGCATGCGTATGACTGGGGCGCGTGTGAACGGGGGCCGGCGGACCGCCTCAGAGGGATGGGGGCCGCCGAGATCAGACACCCCGAGCCGTTGCCCCGTGCATAGCTGCTCCATTGACGAGTACAGCTACTGGGGGTAGCAGGCAGATGACGAAGAAGACGCGGCTGCGCGTTGCGCGAATAGCGGCCGGCGCGGTGATCGCCGCCGGCGCGTCGCTCACCGCCGCCGGCGCCGCATCGGCCGTTGGCGTTGATGTCGGTATCGGTGGAGTCGAGGCGTCGGTCAACGCGGACGAGAACGGTCTCGACGTCGGCCTCGGCATCGGCAAGGGCAAGGGCAAGCCGACCGAGCTCCCGACGCCGACCGACGACCCGACCTCGATCCCGACTCCGACGGACGAGCCGACCGATCCGCCGACGGACGAGCCGACCGACCCGCCGACCGACGACCCGACCCAGCCGCCGACGGACGACCCGACCAACCCGCCGACGGATGACCCGACCGACCCGCCGACCGACGAGCCCACGGGTGAGCCGACGGACGGGCCGACCGGCGAGCCCTCCGGTGAGCCGAGCACGCCCGGTCAGGGTGGCGGCGGCGGTGGCGGCGACAGCACCTGCACCGTGGACCTCGACAGCACCAACTGCGACGACAACACCGGCACCGACAATGTCGGCTCCCAGCCGGTGGAGCAGGGCAAGGCCAAGGAGCAGCTGGCCGAGACCGGTGCCTCCGAGACCACGTTCCTGCTGGTCGGCGCCGCGACCATGATCGCCGGTGGTATCGGCTTCCGCCTCATGCCGCGTCTGGTGAACCGCAACAACGTGGCCTGATCACGCGCCTTACGCACGGTAAGGGGCCCGGAGCGCTGCAGAGCTCCGGGCCCCTTGTGCGTGCAGCGTGCGTGCACAGTGTGTTCAGGTGTGTTCAGTGTGTCCGGAAGACGCCCCGCACACCGCGTATACCGCGCCTCGACGCGGCGTTATGCCGTCGCCATCTCATGCGCGAGCACGGCCACCGCGATCAGCGCCACCAGCAGCGCTATCAGCGCGGCCGGGGTCAGTCCGCCGAAGAGGCCGTCCTGCTGCAAGCGCTCCCTGCTGGCCCGGCAGACCGGGCAGCGGCCCTCGCTGACGGGGCTCGCGCAGTTGGCGCAGACGAGCCTGTCGTACGTCATGCGCTTTCTCCTCCCGCGCGGCGGTGCCGCAGTAGACACGGGGCCAACGCTCAGGGAAATGGGTTGGTTCCCCTTCCACTGTGCCAGCTTCCGTCCGGTTCGGCGCGCCCCGCACGATTCCGTGCCGTATCCGTACCGGTTCCGTGGCCGTTTCGGCCGTCCCGACGGGCGGATTGTCAACCGTTTGACCCCAATAGTGGCGTGAAGAAACGCACCAACGCCGGACGGCGGACTGCGCGCCCCTGTGCGGTTCGCGTATGGTCACGCTCACCGACGGGAGCCGCTTCGGCTGCAGCCCGTACCGCTACCCAGGTCGACCTTGGTGCTTCAGTGATCCGATTCGACAACGTATCCAAGACCTACCCCAAGCAGAACCGTCCCGCACTCCGGGATGTCTCGCTCGAGATCGAAAAGGGCGAGTTCGTCTTCCTGGTGGGCTCCTCGGGGTCGGGAAAGTCCACTTTCCTCCGGCTGCTCCTCCGCGAGGAGCGCGCCAGCCATGGCGCCGTCCATGTGCTCGGCAAGGATCTCGCGCGGCTGTCCAACTGGAAGGTGCCGCAGATGCGCCGCCAATTGGGGACCGTCTTCCAGGACTTCCGGCTGCTCCCCAACAAGACGGTCGGGGAGAATGTCGCCTTCGCGCTCGAGGTGATCGGCAAACCGCGCGCCGCCATTCGGAAAACCGTCCCCGAGGTGCTCGATCTCGTAGGACTGGGCGGTAAAGACGACCGTATGCCCGGCGAGCTCTCCGGTGGTGAACAGCAGCGGGTGGCCATCGCCCGCGCGTTCGTCAACCGTCCGATGCTGCTGATCGCGGACGAGCCGACGGGAAACCTGGACCCGCAGACCTCCGTCGGCATCATGAAGCTGCTGGACCGGATCAACCGGACCGGCACCACGGTCGTCATGGCCACGCACGACCAGCAGATCGTGGACCAGATGCGCAAGCGCGTGATCGAACTTGAGAAGGGCCGACTCGTCCGCGACCAGTCCCGCGGCGTCTACGGCTACCAGCACTGAAAGGACGCCATGCGCGCCCAGTTCGTCCTGTCGGAGATCGGCGTCGGTCTCCGCCGCAACCTCACGATGACCTTCGCGGTGATTGTCTCCGTCGCCCTTTCGCTCGCCCTGTTCGGCGGGTCCCTGCTCATGCGCGAGCAGGTGAGCACGATGAAGGGCTACTGGTACGACAAGGTCAACGTCTCGATCTTCCTGTGCAACAAGAACGACAAGGAGACCGCGGCCAATTGCGCCAAGGGCGCGGTCACCGAGGCTCAGAAGGCGGATATCCGCTCCGAGCTCAAGCGGATGAACATCGTCGAGTCGGTGCAGTTCGAGACCAGTGAGGAGGCGTACAAGCACTACAAGGAGCAGTTCGGCGACTCGCCGCTGGCCTCCTCGCTGACCCCGGACCAGATGCAGGAGTCCTTCCGCATCAAGCTGAAGGACCCCGAGCGCTTCGACGTCATCTCCACCGCCTTCGCCGCCCGCCCCGGGGTGCAGGAGGTCCAGGACCAGAAGAGACTGGTCGGCGACCTGTTCAACCTGCTCAACGGCATGAACTTCGCGGCGCTCGGCGTGATGACGCTGATGTTGGTCGTCGCGCTGATGCTGATCGTCAACACGGTGCGGGTGTCGGCGTTCAGCCGCCGCCGGGAGACCGGGATCATGCGGTTGGTCGGCGCGTCCAGCTTCTACATCCAGATGCCGTTCATCATGGAGGCCGCCATCGCGGGGCTGCTGGGCGCGGGTTTCGCCTGTGTGCTGCTGGTGAGCGTGCAGTACTTCCTGGTCAACAACTGGCTGGTGGACAAGATCGATGTGATCAACTTCATCGGCTGGGACGCGGTGCTGGCCAAGTTGCCCCTGGTGCTGGCGATTGGGCTGCTGATGCCCGCGCTCGCGGCGTTCTTCGCGTTGCGCAAGTACCTCAAGGTGTGACATTCGCCTAGGGCGCCGTACCGGACAACTCGCCGTACGGCGCCCGTTGGTGCCCTACACTCACCGGCATGTCGGGCCCGTGTTTGTTCGTCCAGCCCCGCCGCATTCGCCGTGGGGCCGCCCTGACATTGGTCTTCGTCAGCGTGCTCGCCACCGGGGCGGCCGTCGGTTCCTGGGGCGCCGAGCCCGGACCGCGCCGGACCTCCGGGGCCGGCCGGATACCGGCCCGTACCTATGCCGGCGCGGTCGAGAGCGACCAGGTCAAGGCGGCCGCTGCCGCGGCCCAGGAGGACGGGAAGTCCGCTTCGAAGGCCGCCCGTGAGGTGGTGAGCCGCAGCGGAGACCGGTGGGGCGCGGTCTACAGCGCCCGTGAGTACGAGGGCTTCCGCCAGAACCTGGACGGGGTGTACGTCGGCGTCGGGATCTCCGCCCGCCGGGACGCCCGCGGGCGGATCGCGGTGGAGCGCGTCGAGCCCGGCAGCCCCGCCCAGAAGGCCGGCGTCCGGGCCGGTGACCGGCTGCGCACGATCGATGGCGACGGGGTGACCGGCCGGCCCGTCACCGAGGTCGTGGCCCTGCTGCGCGGCCCCGCCGACGGCTCCCCGGGCAGCCGGGTACGGCTCGGGCTGTCCCGCGGCGGCCACGAGTGGACGCAGACGCTCCGCCGGGCCCGGCTGACCACCGACCCGGTGACCGTCGACCGGCTCAGCGATCAGGAGGGCGACAGAGCCGGCGCCGTCCGGATCAAGGTCGACTCGTTCACCAAGGGCACCGGGGAGCGGATCGGGCGCGCGGTGCGCGCCATCCCCCAGGGTGACGGCATCCTCCTCGATCTGCGGGGCAACTCCGGCGGACTGGTCTCCGAGGCCGTCACCGCCGCCTCCTCCTTCCTCGACGGCGGCCTGGTCGCCACCTATGACGTCCGGGGCGACCAGCGCGTGCTCAACGCGCGCCCCGGCGGCGACACCGACAACCCGCTGGTGGTGCTGGTCGACGGCGGCACCATGAGCGCCGCCGAGCTGCTCACCGGCGCCCTCCAGGACCGCGGCCGCGCCGTCGTCGTCGGCTCCCGGACCTTCGGCAAGGGCTCGGTGCAGATGCCGAGCGAACTGCCCGACGGCTCGGTCGCCGAGCTCACCGTGGGCCACTACCGCACCCCGGCCGGGCGCAACGTCGACGGCGAGGGCATCGACCCGGACCTCGCGGTCAAGGGCGACGACGGCCCGTCGGCGGAGGCGCGGGCACGCACGGTATTGAGTGGCCTCGGGGGCGGGTCCTAGTGCGACAATGGCCTGGCTATGGCTAAAGAGACGGGTCGCAAGCTGATCGCGCAGAACAAGAAGGCGCGGCACGACTATCACATCCTGGACACGTACGAGTGCGGTCTGGTGCTGACCGGGACCGAGGTGAAGTCGCTGCGCCAGGGCCGCGCCTCGCTCGTGGACGGCTTCGCCCAGCTCGACGGCGGCGAGGCATGGCTGCACAACGTGCACATCCCCGAGTACAGCCAGGGGACGTGGACCAACCACGCGGCGCGCCGCCGGCGGAAGCTGCTGCTGCACCGGGCGGAGATCGACAAGCTGATCGGCAAGTCCCAGGAGACCGGGCACACCCTGGTGCCGCTGTCCCTGTACTTCAAGGACGGCCGGGCCAAGGTCGAGGTCGCCCTGGCCAAGGGCAAGAAGGAGTACGACAAGCGGCAGACGCTCCGGGAGCGGCAGGACCGCCGCGAGGCCGAGCGGGCGATCTCGGCGGCACGACGGCGCCAGCGGGCCTGACCGGCCGGAAGGCACGACCGGGGCGACGGGAATGATGTGGCCCCGTCGCGCGTTGTTCACCTATGATGGCTCTGTGCCCCACACGAGGGCACGGCACCTTTGAAAAAACAACATGGGGATGATCGGTTTCGACACCGGCTGTCGAAGCAGGGGAAGCGAGCCGAGGAAGCGGCAATGATCTCGTAAACCATATGCCGAAACCAATAATCGCCAACACCAAGCGCGATTCCTTCGCCCTCGCTGCCTAAGTAGCGACTTGCGAAGTGTCAGCCCGGGGCTGTTCCCGACCCGGATCCTGGCATCAGCTAGGGAACTAAACCACTAGACCCGGTCACGGGGTGTAGTGGGAAATCAAACAGTGACTGAGCCCGTCGGAGACTTGTTCGCGTGATCTCCGGGGCCGAGAAAAGCACAGCGAACTGCGCTCGGAGAAGCCCTGTTCCCACACCGGTGGACGCGGGTTCGATTCCCGCCATCTCCACTCATCCCATGTACGACGAAGGCCCCGCCACCCGGCGGGGCCTTCGTCGTGTTCGCGGTGACCCGCTTCAGCCGCTCCGATCGGCCAGGAGCAGGGCAAGCGGCCCGGCGGGGAGCAGGAAGCGGCCCTCGACAGCGGCCTCGATCGCGTCGGCCATAGGCCACCAGGACAGCGTGAAGTCCTGTTCGGTGGGGGTGAGCCGCTGTGGGCCGACGGACAGATCGCGGGCTTCGTAGAGGTGGACCCTGGCGGCGGTTCCCAGGGTGATGGCGTATGTGCCCAGCGGACGCCATCGCGCGGCTGTGATGCCCGCTTCCTCCTCCAGCTCCCGGCGAGCGCATTCGTCCGGGGTCTCGTCCCTCTCCTCCCGCCCGCCGGGCAGGAACAGATACTCGCCGCCGTGCCGGGGGAACGGGGCACTCAACAGCGCGACCAGGCCGTTCTCGTCACGGGCCACCACTACCGAGGCATCGCGGACCGCACCGTCACCGGGAATCTCGCTCATGGCGGGCGAGCCTATCGGCCCCTCCCTCAGACGAGCTGGTGTTCCCAGCGCAGTGCGGGCCGGTCGTCGATCCAGTAGGTGTGAGAGCTGGGGGTGACGCGGAGCCGCACGGTGCTGATGTCGGGGCGTCCGGCGGCCTGCCAGGCGGTGAGCGCGTGCTCGATGTCGTCCCACAGGGCCACCGGACCGCCCTGCCGGACTGCCCAGCCCGAGCCGTTCTCGGTGAACTCGGCGAACGATTCGCGGTCGGTGTCGAACACGTAGAGTCGCCGAGTGCCATCGCCCCTGGCGGCGCGCACGAGCTGGGCGCCGGGCGTGGCGAGCTGGGCGAGGAAGGCGGGCATCCACTCCTCCAGCAGCGTGGGCGCCACCTTCGCCTCGCGCTCGCTGTCGGCGTAGGCGGTGCGCGCCGACAGGTCCCCGGCGAGCGGTACGGCGGCCTGCGAGCGCGCCTGCATGAACGACGACTCCCCGATGATCCGCCCCTCGGCCGTACCGTCGTCGTTCACGGTGACCTTGGCGAGACCGGTGCCGTACGCCCATGAGCCGGGGGCTAGCGTGGTGAGAATGGTGCCGCCCGGCTTGGTCTGGCGTACCCAGGTGTGGGGGATGCGGCGTACCGCGCACGTGGCGATGACATGGTCGTAGGGGGCGCGGCAGGGGTGGCCGAGGAGCCCGTCACCGGTCACGGTCCATGTGGAGTATCCGGCGGCCTCCAAGGCGGCATCCGCACGGGCCGCCACGCCCGGGTCCACTTCGATCGTGGTGACGTTGTCCTCGCCGAGCCGGTGGCACATCAGCGCGGTGGAGTAGCCGGTACCGGTGCCGATCTCCAGCACGGTGTGACCGTCCTCGATGCCCAGGGCCTCGAGCATGCCGATGACCGTCACGGGCGTGGTGGAGGATGACGTAGGCACGCCAGGGACAGGTTCGGCGGCCTGGTCAGCGGTGAGGTGGCCGTCCAGTTGCGTCACCAGGGACTCGTCGCGATAGGCGATCTTGGACCATTCCTTCGGGTCGGTGCCGAGCGCGGTGACGGGCCGCCAGTGTTCGCCGTCGGTGGGCAGGAACACGCCGGGCTGGAGGAACAGTTCACGGGGTACGGCCTCGACCGCTGCGCGCCATGTCGGATGGGTGAGGACTCCGGCCTCCTGGAGCCGGTCGGCGAGGGCGCGCCGTTCAGTCGCGGTATCGGGAATCATCGGGGTTGTCTCCTTGAGCGAGCAGGTCGGCGAAGGCGGCGGCCATCGGCAGGCCGGTTTTCTCCTCCAGCCACCCCCATTGGCCGTTCGGGTTCAGCTCCAGCCAGTGGGGTTCACGGTCGCGGTCGAGGGCGAGGTCGAAGCTCCCGGAGGGGAGGCCGAAGTGGTCGAGACAGGCGAGGAGCGCCTTTTCCAGCCGATCCGGCAGGTCTACCACGCGGTACGAGAGGGCGGAGTAGTCCTTGCGCCAGTCCAGCAGGCCGGAGTCGATGCGGACGGCGAACGGCCGTCGGCCGACGATCAGCACCCGCAGGTCGGCGATCTTGTCCACACGGGCCTGGAACAGGTGCGGAGCCACGGCCACGGCGTTGTCCACCTCGTCGGCGGTCACGGGCTCGGCCCAGCTGGTCAGGCCGATGCCGTCTCGCTCGTACGGGGTCCATCGCAGGGTTTTGGTGATCACCTGACCGTGCGCGGTGATGAACCGGCGCGCCTCGCCAGGGTCGTTGGTCACCAGCGTCGCGGGCACGGTGAAGCCGAGGCGTGCGGCTGCGGCGAGTTGGGTGGGTTTGTGGTCGGCCGCCGCGTTGCGGACAGGGTGGTTGACCCATAGCGGGCCGTCGAGGCCGTGGAGGACACCGGCGATTCCGTGGCGGACCTGCGCTGCGGCGTAGCGTGCGTCGTCCGCGTCCAGGTGATCGAAGGCGGGCCAGGCGGGGCGGCGCCAGTACACCGCCCGTACATGTTCCAGGTCGGCGGTCCTTGACGGGGTACGGAGCCGCCCGGCCACCGGGGTGGAGGCCGGGCGGCCGCCGAATCGCGCCGAGACCGTCAGCTCCCCGGCCGGGAGATCCGCAGGATTGAAGCGGACCACGGGAACATCGCGCTCGTTGAGATGGGTGATCACCATGTCGGCGGTGATGTCGAGCGGTTCCGTGACCACCAGGACCGGTTTCGTGTCGGCCATCGGGGCTGTCAGTCCTGCTGGGAGTCCTGGTCGGAGCCCGCGTCGTTGCGCGAGTCCAGGTTCGTCACGGTCGATGTCGAGGTGGCGGAGCTGGTGCCGTGCTTGCCCATCTCGACCACCAAGCCGTCACGGTCGCGGAACACGCCGGTCTGGGTGTCCGGATCGATGGTGACGGTGGTGAACGGCATCTCCGCCGCCGCGGGGTACGGACCGAGTCGGCGCAGGCCCCAAGGGCGGACTTTCTCGGGTTGGCTGGGGGCGGTGTACGTGGTCACGGCTTCTCCATTCGGTGAGGTGGTGTGGTGTGCCCGCCCCCTTCGCTCAGTGAGGGACGGGCGTCCGCCGTCGGAAGGCCTCGGAGGGACTCCGCGCTTGTCCGGCGGACAGGGGCTCATGGGGCGGTGCGAGGGCCGCACCGGCAGACGTGCCGGTCATGGGTCACGGATCATGGCAGGTGGCCCGGGGCGGCGCACTCCGCCCAGACGCCTTTGCCCCACGGCTTGGGGTCGATGCCCCACCGGCAGGAGACGGCGTCCACTACGGCCATCCCGCGCCCGGACTCAGCTGCCTCGCTCGCCTCGATGATGCGGGGAATCGTGCGGGACCGGTCGAAAGTCGAGATGCGTACCAGGTGATCGCTGGGGCGTTCGACCTTGAGGCGGAAACAGCCGCGCTGCTCGGGATCGGGGATGTGGCGGGCGGCGTGTCGGATCGCGTTGGTGGCCAGCTCTGAGGCGATTAAGCGGGCGTCGTCCACCAGGACCTCCAGCCCCCAGGCGCGCAGGGTTGCGGCGACGGACAGGCGCGCGATGCCTGCGGACTCCTCAGAGCACGGGAGCGACTGGGTGTAGGTCGGATGGCCTGTGCCGGCGGGGGTGAGCGGTGAGGGCTTGCTGATCATCATTGTGGTCATCTCGTCGGCCTTCTGGTGAGTGGGCCAGGCAGCGTGGAGACCCCGAGGGACGGGCTGCTCATGTGGGCGGCCCAGCGCTGCGTAACACCCAGTCAACGCCTGGAAGCACTCCGTGTTTAGGGCGTGTGCCATCCGTCCTGGCCGCGTGCACCCGGACCTTTTTGCCTCCCCTTGACTCGGTTTCTTTGTGGGCTGTGCATGCGTGTCTACCGTGGAGGCATGGGGAACCAAGCCCTCCAAATGGCCCTGGATGATGCTGGATTAACGCAGGAGAAGTTGGCCGAGTCGGTGAACAGGGCCATCGAGCGGATGACCGGAAGGCCAGGCCGGATCGGTGACCGTGTGGTGCGGCGGTGGCTGAGCGGCCAAACCCGCTGGCCCCATGAACTTCAGCGTCGTGCCCTCACGATGACACTGGGCCGTGAACCGGTTGAGCTGGGATTCGTTCCTCCACCGGGTCGTCCCCCTGTCGCCCCTCAGGAGGACAACGTGGACCGCCGTCGAGCCCTCGCCACAGGAGTTGCCCTCGGCGCGGCCGTAGCCGCACCGGCTCCCGCCATGCCGTACCGCGTCGGCATGAGCGATGTACGGGCCCTGCAAGGCCGTTTCGCCAAGCTCATCGCCGCCGACCACAAGAAGGGCGGGGACAAGCAGACCGAGGCCGCTGCCCTGGCTCTGGCCGATGAAGCCGTTGCCCTGCGGCAGCGCGGTTCGTGCTCCCAGCGCGTCAGGCGCGCCCTGTATGCCACGGCCGCCGCCTGCGTGTCCAGTGCCATGTGGGCTGCCACCGACGGGCGTCGATTCGGCGCGGCCCTAGGGCATCACGAGCGGGCGGCCAGCCTTGCCCAGGAGTCCGGTGACCAGGCCATCCTGTTCCGCATCTGGTCCCACAAAGGCAGTCTCTACCGCCACTTGGGCCGACCTGCCGATGCCCTCGACGCCAACGATGTCGCCCGCCGCCTGTCCATCACCCGCCGTGACCCGCTGTTCGCTTCCCTCGGCCACGCCCGGCATGCCGCGATCCTCGGCCTGACGCGGGACAAGGCTGGCGTGGACCGCGCTTTGGATTGTGCCCGGGATGCCATGCTTCGCGCTGATCCCGGCGAGCGGCGGCCGCTGTGGCTGACCGCGTTCTACGACGAAGCCGAAGTGCACAGCCTTGCCGTCACCGCGTATCTGGCCGCTGGTCGGCCGGCCGAAGCCGAGGCGCAGGCACACGTTTCCCTCACTCTGTTCAGGCCCCATCTCGTCCGCTCCCGGGCCATCACGACCGCCCGCTTGGCCCGCGCCCAGCTCGGGCAGGGTGAGGCGGAGCGCGCTGTGGTCACCGCCGCCTCCATTGACGTGGAGCACCCTCGGGTGCGGTCGATGCTGGCCTCGTTCAGCCGTGACCTTCGCCGCGTCGCGCCCGGCCCTGTCTACGACTCGTGGGAGCAGCAGTGGAAGGCATCGTGAGCTGCGTCCGGATCGGTGATGTGGAGTCCGTATGGGATGACCTGGTGGGGATCTACAAGGAGTGCTGGGCGCACAAGCTCCACCTGCCGCACTACGCCCCGGAGGCATTCGGGGAGCGGCTGCACCGGCACGCCGGCGAACCGGGGTGGGAGGCCGTGGTGGCGTACGACTCCGGTGAGCCCATCGGCTACATCTACGCCAACCGGCTCACCGGAGGGGATGACCGCTGGTGGCGCCGCGTCCGGCCAGAGCCCGAGCCCACCATGGCGGGGGTTTCCACGGTCGCGGTGAAAGAGATGATGGTCCGCCAGCGGTGGCGCAGGCAGGGGACCGCTCGCAAGCTCCATGACGTGCTCCTGGCCGGGCGCCCCGAGACGCAGGTCTCGTTGATGGTGAACCCTTTGAACCAGGACGGGAGGGTGCAGGCCCTCTACGCGTCGTGGGGATACAGAGCGTTGGGCACCGCGCGGTCTTCGCCGGAGGCGCCGGTCCTGACGGTGATGGTGCGTCCCACCCGGGTGTAGGGCTGTCGGCCGGCCGGTGGGTCAGGCGATGTCCAGGACCGCCTTGCCGTGCAGGCGGCGCTCCAGCAGGGCTGCGACGGCCTCCTCGGCGCGGTTCCAGGTGCCGCGCCAGGCGATCTGGGGGTCGAGGTCGCCCGCCGCGACGCGCTGTGCGAGCCAGCCGAGGTCCGGGCCGATGTCGGGGCGGTCCAGCAGGTAGAAGGTGACGATCGAGCGGTTGTGGCGGCCTTCGTTGCCGTAGAGGGCGCCGAACGGGAAGACCTCGGGCCGGCCCGCCACATGGCCGACGGAGACCAGGGTGCCGTGGGCCGCGAGATGGTCGTAGGCCGCTACCAACTGCGGTCCGCCGACCATGTCCACTACTCCGTGCACCGGCTCGCCGAGCTCCTCCGGTCCCGCGATCACCTCGTGCGCGCCCAGCGCCCGCAGGCCGTCGCCGTGGGCGTCCGGGTCGCCGGTGGTGGCGATGACGTGGGCGCCGCCGAGCCGGGCGAGCTGGACGGCGTAGCGGCCGACCCCGCCGGTGGCGCCGGTGACGAGGATGCGCCGGCCGAGGGTGTCGCCGATGCGGCGCAGGGCGCGCAGGGCGCTGGCGCCCGCGACCGGGATGGTGCTGATCGCGCCGGGGTCGGCGGCGGCGGGCTGGACGCCGAGCATGGTGGTGTCCACCGCGCGCAGCTCCGCCCAGCCGCCGTCCGCGCCCAGGGTGACGACGGGGGTCCCGGCGGCCGGGCCGGAGCCGTCGGCGGCCGCGCGCTCGACCACCCCGGCGGCGTCCCAGCCCAGCACCGTGCCGTCGGGGGCCTCGGTCCGGTGGGTGACCTCGCCGTAGTTGAGGGAGGTGGCGGTCACCCGGACCAGGGCCTGATGCGGGGCGGGTTGGGGGTCGGCGGTTTCGCCGAGGCGCAGGCCGGAGGGGGTGGAGTGGTCAACGAGCAGGGCGCGCATGGTGGTTCGCCTTTCGACGCGAGATGACGGACTCAGTTATGCCACTGAGTGGCACATGCGTGCAAGTGGCGTCGTCCATGGCGGTTACACTCGTCGCCGTGACTGCCGCTGCCCCCTCCGCACTGCGCGAATCACTGCGCGAACGCAAGAAGCGGCGCACCCGCCAGGCGCTGATCGACACCGCGCTGGAACTGTTCACCCAGCGCGGCTTCGGCGGGGTGACGCTGGATGAGCTGTGCGAGGAGGTGGAGGTCTCCAAGCGCACCTTCTTCCGCACCTTCACCAGCAAGGAAGACGTCGCGATGGCCCCCGACCAGGACCTGTGGCGGGCCTTCCTGGGGGAGTTGGAGACCGCGGAGCCGGACGGGCTGCCGGTGGTGGAGCTGGGGCGGGACGCGCTGTTGGCCGCGCTGGAGCGGATGGACGACGAGGGGTGGACCCGGCGGCTGCTGCTCAGCCGGCGGCTGGCCGAGCGGACGCCCTCGATGGGCGCGCACGGTTTGCAGTTCTGCGAGGCCACCACGCAGCAGGCGCTGGAGATCCTGCACCGCCGGTTCGGCCTCGGGGCGCCGGGCGACCTCCGGCCGCGGCTGGCGGTGGACATGCTGATCGCCGCGTTCCGCGGTGCGGTGGCGGGCTGGGTGGCCCAAGCCGAAGAGGCCGACGGGGCGGAGGGCCCGAGCCGTACGCGGGATGAGCCCCCACCCCGCCACGACCTGGCCGCCCGCCTCCGCGAGGCGATAGCCGCCCTCCCCGAAAGCCTCGCGCTCACGACCGCGTCCGCCTGACGGCTGACCGCCGCGCCGTGCCGCGCCGATGGCCGGCCGTCAGCTGAAAGCGATCAGCAGGCCGAAGCCGAGGAAGAGCGTGCCGATCAAGGTCATGCCCACCGCCGGGCCCACCAGCTGGCGCCGCATCCAGACCCGGGCCTTCCGCGAGTTGTCCGGGAGGTACACCACGCCCACTCTCCGGCCGGTCGCCAGCCCCATCCCGACGCCCTGGATCGCGGTCGTGAACTCCACCTCGTAGCCCTGGTGGTCGTGGAACCGGACGACCGGCGTCTGGGGCGAGTTCCCGCTCCGGCGGTCCACGACGTTGGCGACCACCAGCCCCTCCGTACGGACCCCCTCGCGGCGCAGCCGTCGCACCAGGCGGGCATCGCGGACGGCGCAGGCGTAGAGGAACAGCCCGATCGTGATGCACAGCGCCTCGGCCGCGGGAGTGCCCATCGATGCGTCGCCTCTCGTCGTGTTCGGATCCCCCGCCCGCCACAGGAGACGCGCTGATCCGGAGCTTTGGTTGCCGCGCCGCGCGCCCTGTCGCGAAATGACGGGGTGCGGGATGCTCCCGTGACATGAGCAGACCCATGAACCGTCGTACGAGCGGCTGGATCTGGCCCCTCGTCATCGGACTCGCCTGCACGCTCACCTGGAGCTCACCGGCCGGTGCCGACGCCGCCCGCGCCGGGCTCGGCGACGCCCTCGACACCGTGCTCGCCGACCCCCTGCTGAAGGCCGGTGCGGCCGGGGTGGTGGTCGCCGACGCCGACTCCGGCGCGGTGCTCTACCGGCACCGGCCGGACGACCGGCTGATGCCCGCCTCCAACACCAAGCTGTTCACCTCGGCCGCCGCCATGGGGCTGCTCGGCCCCGACCACCGCTTCCGCACCGATGTCCTGACCGACGGCTCCCGCCGCGGCCATACGCTCCGGGGCGATCTGTATCTGCGGGGCACCGGCGACCCCACGATGCTCGCCGCGGACTACGACCGCCTGGCCAAGAGCGTCGCCGACGCGGGCGTCACCGAGGTCACCGGGCGGCTGATCGCCGACGACACCCGGTTCGACGCGCAGCGGGTGGGCCGCTCCTGGGCGGCCGACGACGAGTCCTCGTACTACGCGGCGCAGATCTCCGCCCTGACCCTCGCCCCCGACACCGACTACGACGCGGGCAGCGTCATCGTGGAGGTCACCCCGGGCGCGGCCCCCGGCGACCGGCCGAAGACCACCGTCACCCCGCCGAACGCCTACGTACGGATCGACAACCGCGCCACCACCGGAAGCGGTGGCCTCACCGTCGAACGGCGGCACGGCACCAACACCATCACCGTCAGCGGCTCCCTTCCCGCCGGGGCGGCTGCCGTCAAGGAGTGGGTCAGCGTCTGGGAGCCGACCGGCTACGCCACCTCGGTCTTCGCCGACGCGCTCCACCGGCACGGCGTCCGCGTGGCCGGGCCCACCCGCCTGGGCAGGGCCACCCCGGCGGACGCCCGCGCGCTCGCCGCACACCGCTCCATGCCGCTCAAGGAGCTGCTGATCCCCTTCATGAAGCTGTCGAACAACATCCACGCCGAAGCCCTCACCAAGGCCATCGGCTACGAGGTGGCCGGGCGCGGCACCTGGGACGCGGGCCTGGACGCGATCGCCGACTGGCTGAAGAAGCAAGGGGTGGACGCCGGCGCGGTGCGCCAGGTCGACGGCTCGGGGCTGTCCCGGATGGACAACATCGCGGCCGGGCGCCTCAGCGAGCTGCTGCTATCGGTGCGGGACCAGCCCTGGTACGCCGACTGGTACGCATCGCTGCCGGTGGCCTGCGCCCCGGACCGGTTCGTGGGCGGCACCCTGCGCTCGCGGATGTGCGACACCCCGGCGGCGGGCAACGCCCGCGGCAAGACCGGCTCCCTGACCGGCGCCTCCGCGCTGTCCGGCTATGTCACCGACGCGGACGGCAGGGAGCTGGTCTACAGCGTGGTCCTCAACAACTACCTCGCGGAGTCGGTGAAGAGCCTGGAGGACGCGATCGTGGTGACGCTCGCGACGTCCGGCGAGGGCCATGCGGAGGCGGTGGCGCCGCGTACGGTACGGGGCGCCACCGCCGGCGCGGCCGACACCGGACGCGAATGCGCCTGGGCCAAGCCCCGCCGCTGCTGAGCGGCGGGGGCCGTGCTGGGCCGGCCCCCGCGGCTGCTGGGTGGCGGGGTTTGTGCCGGGTCGGGCTCCGGGGCGGCTGAGCCGCAGGATCAGTGCTGGACCAAGAGCCCCGGAGCTGCTGAACAGCAGCGTCAGTGCTGGACCAAGAGCCCCGGAGCTGCTGAACAGCAGCGTCAGTGTCGGGTCAGCCCCCGTCGTCGCTGAGCGGTGGCGTCAGCGCCGGGTCAGCCCTCGTCGTCGCTGAGTGGCAGCGTCAGCGTGGCCGTCCCCGCCGCCGCGTCCGCCGACGGGCCGCCGGGCACCTCCACCCGCCAGGGTGCCGAGGTGCCGGTGGCCTCGGCGCGCAGCGTCGTCCCGTCCCGGACGACGGTGAAGGTGGCGGCCGTCGTGCCGTCCGGGCGCGGCACCCGCACCGTGACCGGTTCCGCCGAGGGTTCGTACACCCGCAGGGTGACCCCGTCCGCCCAGTCGGTGTCGGGGCGGTCGTCGGCCGCCCCGAACGGGATCACCGCGCCGGGCCGGGCCAGCAGCGGGACGCTGAGGAAGTCGTGGGTCTCGTGCACCCAAGCCGGGCCACGCACCGTCCGCCCGCTGAGCACCTGCGTCCAGACCCCTTCGGGCACGTAGTACCGCACCTCGCCCTCGTCGTCGAAGACCGGCGCGACCAGCAGGTCCCCGCCGAGCATGTACTGCCGCTCCAGGCCCGCGCACCCCGGGTCGCCGGGGAACTCCAGGACCATGGCGCGCATCACCGGGACGCCCTCGGTGTGCGCCTGCCGGGCCGCCTCGTACAGGTACGGCATCAGCCGCAGCTTCAGCCGGGTGAACCGGCGCAGCACCTCGACCGACTCCTCGTCGAAGAGCCACGGCACCCGGTAGGAGGACGAGCCGTGCAGCCGGCTGTGCGAGGACAGCAGCCCGAAGGCGAGCCACCGTTTGAACAGGGCCGGGTCCGGGGTGCCCTCGAAACCGCCGATGTCATGGCTCCAGAAGCCGAAGCCGGACAGACCCAGCGACAGCCCGCCGCGCAGCGATTCGGCCATCGCCTCGTAGGTGGACTCGCAGTCGCCGCCCCAGTGCACCGGGAACCGCTGGCTCCCCGCCGTGGCCGAGCGCGCGAAGACCACCGCCTCGCGCTCGCCGCGCCGTTCGCTCAGCGCCTCGTGGACGGTGCGGTTGTAGAGGTGGGTGTAGTAGTTGTGCATCCGCTCGGGGTCGGAGCCGTCCGCGTACACCACATCGGTGGGCACCCGCTCGCCGAAGTCGGTCTTGAAGCAGTCCACGCCCATGTCCAGCAGCGCGGTCAGCTTGGCCGCGTACCAGGCGCGGGCGGCGGGGCTGGTGAAGTCCACCAGCGCCATGCCCGGCTGCCACAGGTCCCACTGCCACACCGAGCCGTCCGGGCGTTTCAGCAGATGGCCGGCCGCCTTGCCCTCGGCGAAGAGCGGGGAGCGCTGGCCGATGTACGGGTTGATCCAGACGCAGATCTTCAGGCCCCGTTCGCGCAGCCGGCGCAGCATGCCCTCCGGGTCGGGGAAGACGCGCGGGTCCCAGGTGAAGTCGCACCACTGGTACTCGCGCATCCAGAAGCAGTCGAAGTGGAAGACGGACAGCGGCAGGTCGCGCTGCGCCATGCCGTCGACGAAGCCGGTGACCGTCTCCTCGTCGTAGGAGGTGGTGAAGGAGGTGGACAGCCACAGTCCGAAGGACCACGCGGGCGGCAGCGCGGGGCGGCCGGTGAGCGCGGTGTAGCGGCGCAGGATCTCCTTGGGGCTGGGTCCGTGGATGACGTAGTACGTGAGCTCCTGGTCCTCGGCGCTGAACTGGAGCCGGGAGACCGCCTCCGAGCCGACCTCGAAGGAGACCCGGCCGGGGTGGTCGACGAAGACGCCGTAGCCCGCGTCGGTGAGGAGGAACGGGACGTTCTTGTACGCCTGCTCGGTGGCGGTGCCGCCGTCGGCGTTCCAGATGTCGACGGCCTGGCCGTTCTTCAGCAGCGGGCCGAAGCGCTCGCCGAGTCCGTAACAGGAGGTGCCGACCCGCAGGGTGAGCCGTTCGCGCAGGTAGTGGTGGCCGTCGGCGGTCTCCATGATGCCCATGTCCTTGACGCCGCTGCTGGTGAGCGGGCGCCCGGCGGCCTCCAGGTCCATCCGCCAGGGCCCGGTGCGGGCGAACCGCACCGACAGATCGCCCGAGGTGAGCCGGGCCTCCTCGGCGTCGCAGCTCACCTCGGCGGTGTACTCCTGGCGGGCGATCTCGAACGACGGGCCGCGCTGCACCCCGCCCGCGAAGTGGGTGATCCGGATGGCGATCACCTCGGGCATGGGGGCGGTGCAGGTCAGGGTGAGGGCGGGGCCCTTGAGCAGATCCCCGCGGTGGCGGACGGGATGGGTGGGGGCGTGCACGGTGAGGGTGCCGGGGCCGGTCTCCACATCGAGCACCCCGGAGGGGTACGCGGCGCGCACGCCCTCGCGCAGCATCCAGTAGCCGTCGCTGAACTTCATGCGGCCCTCCTCGTCATTTGACCGCGCCCATGGCGATGCCACGGGTCAGGGTCCGCTGGAAGATCAGGAAGAAGCAGAACGCGGGGAGCACCCCCAGCAGGGCGGCCGCGTTGGTCATGGTGGCGTCCATCAGCCGCTGGCCCTGGAGGACACCGAGCGCCACCGAGACGGTCTGGTTGTCGTTGGAGATCAGCATCACCAGGGGCAGCAGGAACTCGTTCCAGGTCCAGATGAAGAAGAAGACCAGCAGCACCCCGATGGTGGGCCGGCTGACCGGCACCACGACCCGCCACAGCACCTGCCACTTGTTGGCGCCGTCGATCCGGGCCGCCTCGATGACCTCCTTGGGGAAGGCGCCGAGCACGGAGGAGAGCAGATAGGTGCCGAAGGCCGACTGGATCACGGTGAAGATGATGATCACGCTGAGCCGGGTGTCGTACAGCCCCGCCTGCTTGGACAGGTAGTAGACGGGATAGACCAGGGCCTCCTGCGGCAGCATGTTGGCCAGGACGAAGAAGGCCAGCACCCAGGGGCGGCCCTTGATCCGCCCGATGCCGATCGCATACGCGTTGAGCACGGACAGCACCGCGGCGAGCACCGCGACCGAGCCCGAGATCAGCACGGAGTTGACCAGCTTCCGGCCGAAGTCGACCCGCTCCCAGAAGTCCCGCAGCCCGTCCAGATGAATCCCTTCGGGCAGGCTCAGCGGGCCGTTCGCGGAGTACTCGGCGGGCGATTTGACCGCGTTGAGGACCACCACGAGGAACGGCAGCACCATAGCCACGGCCGCCACGGTCAGCGCGGCCAGCACCGGGTAGCGGGCCGGGGCGTGGTGTCGTCTGAGGGCGTTCACTGCTGGTCCTCCGCCCGGGTCTGGAGGCGCAGGGCCACCAGGGCCAGCGCCAGGATGATCACGGTGAGCGCGGTGGAGACCGCGGAGCCGTAGCCGACCTGCGTCTTCTCGAAGAAGGACTGGAAGGAGAAGTACGAGGGGACATTGGTCGCCCCGCCGGGCCCGCCCTTGGTGAGTACGTACACCGCGCCGAAGACCTTGAGCGCCGCGATGGTGCACCACAGCAGCACGACGGTGATCTCCGGGCGGATCTGCGGCAGCGTCACATGCCAGAACCGCCGCCACCACGAGGCCCCGTCCAGCTCGGCCGCCTCGTGCAGGGACGGGTCCGCGCGCTGGAGCCCCGCCATGAAGACCACCAGCGGAAAGCCGAGCTGCACCCACACCATCACGGCCATCACGCTGTAGAGCGCGAAGTCCGGGTCGCCCAGCCAGTCATGGCGCAGCGAGCCGAGGCCGACCGCGTCCAGCGCCTCGTTGAGCGCGCCGTTCTCCGGGGCGAGGATCCAGCTCCAGACGATCCCGGCCACCGCGATCGGCAGCACCTGCGGCAGGTAGAAGCAGGCGCGCAGCACGCTCGCGGTACGGGTGCCGATGTGCTGGGCGATGTAGTCGAAGAGCGCGGCGGCCAGCACCAGGCCGAGTGCGGTGGGGATGACCGCCATCGCCACCACCATCGCCAGGCTGTGCCGGAAGGACTCCCAGAAGGCGGAGTCGTCCAGCAGGTCGCGGTAGTTGTCCAGTCCGGCCCACTCCGGGCTGCCCACCCCCTGCCAGTGGGTGAGGCTGATCCCCGTGTTCATCAGGAACGGGACGACGATGACGGCGAGGAAGGCCAGCGCGCCGGGGATCAGGAACAGGGCGTACGGATACTCGCGGCGCCGTCGCACGCCGTGGCCGTGGGAACTCATCCCTTCGGCGCGCCCTCGTCGTACGCCTTCTCCAGCGCGTCCAGATAGGCGTCGGGCTTCGCGCTGCCGCTGATCAGCTTCTGGGTCTCGGAGACGAGGGTGTCGTAGAAGCCGGGGACCGGCCAGTCGGGGTAGAAGGCCAGGCCGTCGCCCTCGGAGTAGGCGGTGAAGTCCTTGATGAGGGCCTTGGACTTCGGGTCGGTGATCGCGGACGCGTCGGCGGCCACGGGCACTCCGCCGTTGTTGCCGAGGGTGTTCTGGATGCCCTTCTTCATCGTGATGTCGATGAAGTCGTAGGCGAGCTCCTTGTTCTTGGCGCCCTTGGGGACGACCCAGAGGTTGCCGCCGGAGCCGAGCGTCAGCTGGGAGCCGGGCCAGCGGAAGGTGCCCCACTCGTCCTTCATCTCGGACTTGAAGCGGCCGAACCACCAGCTGCCGGAGAAGAACATCGGGTACGTCCCCGCGATGAAGGACGCGCCCGCGTCCTCGGCCTTGGCGCCGCTCGAACTCTTGGCGATATAGCCCTTCTTCACCCAGTCGGCGAAGGTGGTGGCGCCGTAGGTCCAGGCGGCGTCGTGGAAGTCGGGGTCGCTCTTGTACCGCTCGTAGGCGTCCACCCAGGAGCGGTCGGCCTTGGACAGGGCGAGCTGGTAGACGTACTGGTGGGCGGGGTACTCGGCGCCCGCGCTGGCGAGCGGGGTGACGCCCTTGGCCCGGAACGCCTTCAGGGCGGCGGTGAACTCGTCGAAGGTGGTCGGGACCTTCACCTGGTACTTGTCGAAGAGGGCCTTGTTGTAGAAGACCATCGTGTACTCGGCGTAGTTGGGGATCCCGTACCAGTTGCCGGAGCCCATCACGCCCTGGGCGTCGTAGCGGCTGGTGGTGCGCACCCCTGCGCTGAGCGGCTTGTCCCAGCCGCGCTTGGTGACCTCGGGGGTGAGGTCGGTGAGCAGGCCCTGTTTGGAGAGCAGTCCGGCGGTGGCGTTGCCCTTGTTGTACTCCATCAGATCGGGTGCGTCACCGGAGTTGAGGACCATCGAGGCGGTCTTCTGGATCTGTTCGAAGCCCTTCTCCTCGACCTTCACCGTGACGCCCGGATGGCTCTTCTTGAACTCCTCGATCGCCTGCTTCCAGGCGACGCCCATGGCGCTGTTGGGCGCCTCGTAATGCCACAGCTTGAGCGTCTTGCCGTCCCCGGCCTCGTCCCCGCCACTCCCGCAACCCGTCATGACCAGGGCACTCGCGAGTGCGGCCGCGATGACGGCCACCGTTCGTTTCGTTCGTTTCCGTGCCGTCAACATCCGCTGCCTCCGGGAGGGTTGGAAGGAATGGCGCACGTGCAACGTTCGTCGAAGCGCTTCGATGGGGAGAGGTATACGAGGGGTGGTCGAGATATGTCAATGGCGTTGACAAAACGGGCGGGAACGGGCACGGGCGACCGGCCGCGGGGCTGGAGCCGGGCTCCCGGCTCAGCCCCGGTGCACCTGGCGCACCGTGCGGAGGAAGGCGCCCAGAACGCTCGGCACCGGACCGAACCGGTGGGCCAGGTGGAACTCCAGCCCGGCGGCGGCCGGCTCCAGCGGCAGCAGGGTCACCCCCACATGCCGGAAGCGGCGCATCCCCGCCGGTCCGATCCCGATCCCCAGCCCGCAGGCGACCAGCCCCAGCAGGGTGTGCAGATTGTGCGCCTCATGGGCGATCCTCGGCTCGACCCCGGCGGCCCGGCACACGGCGAGCGCCACATCGGCGGCGGCCGGCTCGGCCTGCCGGGAGGAGAGGATCAGCGGCTCGCTGTCCAGTGCCCGTACGGGCACGGACGTGGCCCCGGTCAGCGGATGCCCCGACGGCACCGCCGCCACCAGGCTCTCCCGGCCCAGCGGGAGGCTGCTCAGCCGCCGGCGGGCGGACGCGGGCGGCGGGCCGCAGATGACACCGGCGTCCAGGCTGCCGTCCAGCAGCGCCTCGATCTGCCGGGCGCTGGGGAGTTCCCGCAGCTCCAGCCGGACCTGCGGGCGGCGGGCCCGGAACGCGGTGAGCACCTCGGGCAGCACGGCGGCCAGCGCGGTGCCGAGGAAGCCGATGGCGAGCGAACCGGTCTCGCCCCGGCCGGCGTCGGCCGCGTCCCGTACGGCGAGGTCGAGATGGTCCAGCACCTGCCGGGCCCGCGCCAGGAACGCCTCGCCCGCGGCGGTGGGCCGCACCCCGTGCCCGGTGCGGTCGAAGAGCCGCACGCCCAGCTCGGTCTCCAGCGCCTTGATCTGCTGGGACAGCGGGGGCTGCCGGATACCCAGCGCGGCGGCGGCGCGGCCGAAGTGGGCGTGCTCGGAGAGGGCGAGCGCATAGCGGAGGTGGCGCAGCTCCATGAGTCCAGCCTATACGTGATCGCGAATAACCCGTTTACCACTCATATATCGAGCAGGAAAATGCCACCGCCCCGGTGCTCCACTGCGGGCATGGACGAAACGTATGAGCACCACCGGACGACGATCGACGGCGTACGGCTGCACTGGGTGCGGGCCGGGTCGGGTACCCCCGTCGTACTGCTCCACGGCTGGCCGCAGACCTGGTACGCCTGGCGCAAGGTGATCCCCGAACTCGCCCGCCACCACGAGGTGTTCGCGGTGGACCTGCCGGGCCTGGGCGAGTCGGACCCCTCCCCGCACGGTGCCGGGGTCCGGATCGCGGCCGATCTCCTCGACGCCTGGCGCGCCGAGCTGGGCCTGGGCCGGGTCCATGTGGTCGGGCACGACCTGGGCGGCCCCATCGGCTACGGATGGGCCGCCGCCCACCCGGCCCAGGTCCGCAGCTTCACCCTGCTCGCCGTGCCGCTGCACGGCTTCGGGCTGAGCGAGCTGATCGCCCGCGCCGGGCTGTGGCACTTCGGCTTCTTCTCGGCGCCCGGTCTCGCGGAGGAGCTGGCGGAGGGCCGGGAGCGGATCCTGCTGGAGCACTTCTACGGGCACGCCATGGAGAGCGGGGCCATCGGCCCCGCCGACGTCGACACCTACCTGCGCGGCTACGCCCGGCCGGGGCGGCTGGCCACCGGCTTCGCGTACTACCGGAACGTGCCCGCCGACACCGCCGCCATCGCCGACCTGGCCCGCACCCCGCTGCCGATGCCCGCCCTGGCCGTCGGCTGCGGCCGGGCCGGTGGCCCGGCCCCCCTCGACAGCCTCCGCCAGGCCGCCCCGCACACCCATGGCGCCGTGATCGAGGACAGCGGCCACTTCCTCCCCGAGGAACAACCGGGCCCCCTCCTCAAGCTGCTCCGGCCCTTCCTGGCTGAGGCCGACGCGGCGCGGCCCGGTTCCCGGCCCGTCCCTGACGAGGCGCGGCCCCGCCCCTGACGACGGGCACGGCTACGGCACCTCACGGGCGGCCCCCAGCCGGCCCCGTCCCGCCCAGGCCACCGCGAAGGCGAGGGCGGCCGCGGTCGCCGGAGCGAGGTAGCCGGAGTCGGGGCCCAGGTGGTCCACCGTCCAGCCGCCCGCCGCGGCGCCCGTGGAGATGCCGATGAGCAGACCGGTGTAGACGGTGGTCATCCCCTCGTTGAGGCGGGCGGCCGGGATCAGCCGGTGGACCAGGGTCATACCGGTGATCATCGTGGGGGCCGTGGCCATGCCCGCCACGAAGAGCAGCGGGGCCAGGGTGGCCAGGCTGTGCGCGGTCAGCAGGGGGAGGACGGCCACGGCCATTGCCGCCACGCCCGTCACCAGGCGCCCTGCGGCCGTACCGCGCGGCGGCAGCGCGCCGAAGACCAGCCCGGCCACGCAGGAGCCGGCCGCCTGGAGGGCGAGGACGGCGCCGCTCGCCGCGGAGCCCCCGTACGAGCCGACGGCGGCGACCGTCGCCACCTCCATCGAGCCGAAGACGGCGCCGGTCGCGAGGAAGGTCACCAGGATGACCCGCAGACCGGGGGTGAGCAGGACGCGGCCCCGGGCGGGACGCGGTTCCGGCGGCGGTTCGGTGCGGCGCTGGGCGGCGAACAGCAGCGTGCCGGTGAGCAGCAGCACCGCCGCCGTGCTCAGCCCGGCCTCGGCGCGGACCGTTGTGCACAGCACCATGGCCAGCGCGGGCCCGGCCATGAAGCAGACCTCGTCGACGACCTGCTCGAAGGAGTTGGCGGTGTGCCGGGCGGCCGTGTCGTCGCGGTACAGCGCGGCCCACCGGGCGCGGGTCATCGAACCCAGGCTGGGCACGCCGGACGAGCCCGCCGCGCAGCAGAACAGCGTCCAGGCCGGGGCGCCCAGGTGCACGCACAGCACCATGGCGGTTGACCCGGCCACGAAGACGACGACGGCGGGGACCGCCACCCTGGCCTGCCCGTACCGGTCGACCAGCCGCCCCAGCAGCGGGCCCGCGACCGCCGTCACCGCGACCCCGGCCGCCGAGACGGCGCCCGCGAGCGCGTACGAGTCGCGCACCGTGGCGACCATGAGCACCGTGGAGACGCCGAGCATCGAGCCCGGCAACCGGCCGACGAAGGCCGCGAGCGTGAAGGCGAGCGCACCGGGCGCCGCGAAGAGCCGGCGGTACGGGGCGAACGGCGACCGGCGGCGCGGCGGGCCGGGCGCGGCCCCGGAGCGGGGGCCGGAGCGGCGGGGAACGACGGGCCGGGAGGCGAGGAAGAGGATCACCACACCACGGTCCCGGGCCCGCCCAGGACCGGTCCAACACCTGATCCGGACCCATTCACGCACTCGTGTTGTCAATGCGTCGGCGCCGTGGACCATGGACCACGTGAACCGGGACCTCGAACCGCGCCTGCTGCGCGCCTTCACCGCCGTCGCCGACGAACTGCACTTCACCCGTGCCGCCGCCCGCCTCTACGTCGCCCAGCAGGCCCTCAGCCGCGACATCCGCCGCCTGGAGCGGGAACTGGGCGCGGAACTCTTCGTCCGCACCACCCGCCAGGTCGCCCTCACGGCCGCGGGCGAGCGGCTGCTCCCGTACGCCCGGCGGGTCCTGGCGGCCCAGGACGACCTGGCGGCGGCCTTCAGCGGAACCGAGCGCCGCCCGCTGCTGGTGGACGTCGGCGCCCCGGTGAGCACCGGAAGCCAGGTGCTGGCGGAGGCGCGGCGACGCCTGGGCCCCGAGACCGAACTGGTGGCCCGCTTCCACAGCGGACTGGCCGGGGCCGCCGCCGAACTCGTCGCCGGCCGCCTCGACGTCTCCTTCGGCCGGGCCCACGGCCTCGACCCCGCCGTACTCGCCCGGCTGGAACACCGGCTGATCCGCTACGAGCGCATCGCCGTGGTCCTGCGCGAGGACCACGCGCTGGCCCGCTGCGCGCGCATCCCGCTGTCCGCGCTCGCGGGCGAGACCCTGTACGCGGCGGCGGGCAACGACACCACCACCGAGTGGACGGACCTGGCCGCCCAGCTCTTCGCGGGGCGGGGGATCGCGATGGCGGAGCCGTTCCCGGAGATCGAGGGGGACGCGGAGTTCATCCGGGTGGTCACCAAACGCCGCTGGTCGGTGCTGGCCAGCGAGGTGTTCACGCACCTCCCCGGCACGGTGCTGCGCCCCCTCGCCGAGCCGGTCCCGCTCTCACCGGTCTCCATCCTGTGGCGCAAGGGACTCACCCACCCCGGCCTGGCGGCCCTCCACACGGCGGCCCGTACGCTCGCCGCCACCGACTGGCTCACCCGCCCACCGGGCTACTGGCTGCCGCGTCCGGAGGCGGACATGGTGCTCAGAGATCTTCGTACGGCGGAACGACCCGGGTGACGACGATGAGCCGCAGGCGCGGCATGGCCAGGAAATACAGCCAGCCGTCCCCGCCGACGCCGAGGCGGCGCAGTCCGCCCGGGACGCCTGGCTGAGGACCCTGTCCGATGTCGGTGACATCGACGCCCATGGTGGCGAGGTCCACCAGTTCGTGCGCGAGGCGCTCGACCTCGCTGATCACGTGGCTGGGCAGCCCGCCGACGACATGCGTCCCGTCGGGCTCGTACTCCCAGCGCCAGGCGTCACTCACGCGTGCCCTCGCTTCACCCCGGCCTCGGCGAACGCGGCGTCCAGGATCCGGCCGACCTCCGCGGCGGCCTCGCGGGCCTTGACGAGGTCGTCCGTCTCCGCGACCAGCGCTTCCAGCTCGCGGAGCCGGGCAGCGCGCGCCGGGTGGCGCGCGATCGCCACATTGACCGCCCACTGCCGGGTGAAGCGGCGCAGCGGGGCCGCGCTCACATCGGCGCGGGCCTGCCGTACCGCGTCCGCGCGCTCGGCGTCGAAGGTGGCCAGGGACCCGGGTGCGACCTGCGCCAGTGCCGCGCGCAGCGCCTCGGGCGTACTGGCCGGTTGCACGGTCACCGGGTCGTACCGGTGGTCTGGCTGGCTGCTCATGCGATCCTCCGGCGGGGCAGACGGGTGGTGCACCGCGTACCGTACCGGGAACCGTGCAACACAGTGGACGCATCAGCCTCCCCCACCGCATGGGGGACACCCCTCACCGCCCTCGCCTCCGCCGGGTGAGACCAAGGTTTCGTCCGTGTCACCTGCCGCCACAGCCCGGTAACGCCCGGTCCCTACCGTCGGGCAGCGACACCGAGAACTGTGGAGGCGTGATGACTGCCCCGACCACCACCGCCGCACGCAAGGGGGGCCGCTGGATCGAGCAGTGGGACCCGGAGGACGAGACCTTCTGGAGGGAGAAGGGGGAGCGGATCGCCACCCGCAACCTGGCCTTCTCCATCCTCTCCGAACACATCGGGTTCTCCATCTGGAGTCTGTGGTCGGTGATGGTCCTGTTCATGGGGCCGGAGTACGGCGTCGATCCGGCCGGGAAGTTCTTCCTGGTCGCGATGCCCACCCTGGTGGGCGGGATCCTGCGGGTGCCGTACACCTTCGCCGTCGCCGCGTTCGGCGGGCGCAACTGGACGATCATCAGCGCGGGGATGCTGCTCGTACCCGCCGTCGTCGCCGCCGTGGTGATGGAGCCCGGCACCTCCTACACCACCTTCATGGTGGCCGCGGCGCTCACCGGCGTCGGTGGCGGCAACTTCGCCTCCTCCATGACCAACATCAACTCCTTCTACCCGCTGCGCAAGAAGGGCTGGGCGCTGGGGCTCAACGCGGGCGGCGGCAACGTCGGCGTGCCCGTGATCCAGCTGATCGGGCTGCTGGTGATCGGCACCGCCGGGGCGGCCCAGCCGCGGCTCGTGCTCGCCGTCTACCTCCCGCTGATCGTGGTCGCGGCGGCGCTCTCCGCGCTGTTCATGGACAACCTGGCCCCGGTGCGGAACGACGGCGGGGCGGCCAAGGAGGCGGCGCGGGACGCCCACACCTGGATCATGTCGGTGCTCTACATCGGCACCTTCGGCTCCTTCATCGGCTACAGCTTCGCCTTCGGACTGGTGCTCCAGAACCAGTTCGACCGCACCCCGCTCCAGGCCGCCTCGCTCACCTTCATCGGCCCGCTGCTCGGCTCGCTCATCCGCCCCGTCGGCGGCCGGCTCGCCGACACCCACGGAGGCGCGAAGATCACCCTGTGGAACTTCGCCGCCATGGCCGCCGCGACCCTCGTGGTCGTCTACGCCTCCGCCCAGAAGTCGCTGTCCGTCTTCCTCGTCGGCTTCATCGCCCTCTTCGTCCTCAGCGGGCTCGGCAACGGCTCCACGTTCAAGATGATCCCCGGCATCTTCCAGGCGAAGGCCGTCGCCCGCGGCCTGACGGGCGAGGAGGCCGCATCGTACGGGCGGCGGCTGTCGGGCGCCTCGATGGGGCTGATCGGGGCGGTCGGCGCACTCGGCGGGCTCGGCATCAACCTCGCCTTCCGGGAGTCGTTCCTGAACGCCCACTCCGGCACCCCCGCCTTCGTCTCCTTCCTCGGCTTCTACGCCGTGTGCTCCGCGATCACCTGGGCCGTATACCTCCGCGGCGCCCGCCCGGCCCCGGCGTCCGCCGCCGGGCCGGACACGCATGATCCGCACTCGGAGCGGCAACCCGCCTACGCGGACGTCTGAGCGGCCGGGGGCGTACGGTCGGCCGGGGAAGCCCCCGGCCGTACCCCCCGTTACACCTGGGAAACCTCCGCGAACCGCCACCGTCACGGGACGGCGACAGGATGCGGGGAACGGAGGCGCCCATACGCGAGGGAATCGGGAGATCGGGACCAGAGCCATGCACCGAGAACAGACCGGAGCCGCGGGTGACGAGGCGTCCGTCGGCCCTCTCGCCGGGTTCACCGTGGGTGTCACCGCGGCACGGCGCGCCGATGAGCTCGGCGCCCTGCTGCGGCGCCGCGGCGCGGAGGTGATGCACGCTCCGGCGCTGCGGATCGTGCCGCTGGCCGACGACTCCGAACTCCTCGCGGCCACCAAGCAGTTGATCGACGACGCGCCGGAGGTCGTGGTCGCCACCACCGCCATCGGCTTCCGCGGCTGGATCGAGGCCGCCGACGGCTGGGGGCTGGGCGACGCACTGCTCGACCGGCTGCGCGGGGTACGACTGCTGGCCCGCGGGCCCAAGGTGCGCGGGGCGGTCCGGGCCGCCGGGCTCACCGAGGAGTGGTTCCCGGCCTCCGAATCGATGGCCGAGGTGCTCGACCGGCTGCTGGAGGAGGGCGTCGAGGGCCGCCGCATCGCCGTCCAGCTGCACGGCGAACCGCTGCCCGGCTTCGTCGAGTCGCTGCGCGCCGGGGGAGCGGAGGTGGTCGGGGTGCCGGTCTACCGCTGGATGCCACCGGAGGACATCGGGCCCGTCGACCGGCTCCTGGACGCCACGGTCGCCCGCGCCCTGGACGCCGTCACCTTCACCAGCGCGCCCGCCGCCGCGAGCCTGCTGGACCGGGCCGAACGGCGCGGAATGCGCGCCGAACTCCTGGACGCGCTCCGCCACGACGTGCTGCCCGCCTGCGTCGGCCCGGTCACCGCCCTCCCACTGGAGGCCCACGACGTGCCCACCGCCCAGCCCGAACGGTTCCGTCTCGGCCCGCTCGTCCAGCTGCTCACCGCCGAACTCCCCGGCCGGGTCAGGCCGTTGCCGGTGGCCGGACGACGGCTGGAGATCCGCGGCCACGCGGTCGTCGTCGACGGAGAGCTGCGCACCGTGCCACCCGCCGGCATGGCACTCCTGCGCGCGCTGGCCCGCCGCCCCGGCTGGGTCGTGGCCCGCTCCGAGCTGCTGCGCGCGCTGCCGGGCGGGGGACGCGACGAACACGCGGTGGAAACGGCGATGGCCCGGCTCCGCACGGCACTCGGCTCGCCCAAGCTCATCCAGACCGTGGTCAAACGCGGCTACCGACTGGCCCTCGACCCCTCAGCCGAAACGAAGTACGCCGACACCTAGCCCCCGGGCCGCCCCGGCTCCGGTCGCCCCGCGCCCCGCCCACCCTCGACGCGGAGCCGCCCCCACCCGTGTTGGCCGCCGAGGAGGCGGGTGGGGGCGGGGGTGTACCCGTGCCGCCGGGCGTTACCCAGGGCCGGACGGTGTCCGGGGCCACCGGGGTGCGGTCGCCGAGGAGGCGGGTGGGGGCGGGGGTGTACCCGTGCCGCCGGGCGTTACCCAGGGCCGGACGGTGTCCGGGGCCACCGGGGTGCGGTCGCCGAGGAGGCGGGTGGGGGCGGGGGCGCTCCCACCCCCGGCCCGGTGCCTGTGTCGCCGGGCGTACCCGGGGCCGGGCGGTGTCCGGGGCCGCCGGGGCGCGGTTGTCGACGAGGCAAGAGGGAACGGGGCCGCACCCGTGCCGCCGGGCGTACCCAGGGCCGGACGGTGTCCGGGGCCACCCAGGTGCGGTCGCCGACGAGGCGGGAGGGGGCGGGGTCGGAGGGGCGGGGTCCTGGACGCTTACGTGTATTTGTGGCGCCAATCTCCGGCCCACCCCACGTTCAACTGTCGTCGGCGCCGTAAATATACGGTCCAGGACCCCGCCCCGGAGGCCCCGCACCCGCACCCACCACACAACCGACCGCGCACCCCAGGGCAACCCCGCCCCCGAGGGGGTTCCGGGCGGCAGGCGGGGCGGGCACTCTGAAGGGTGACCGGATCGGGCCTCACAAGGGGTGACGGGAACATGGCGGCGTCGGCCTACGACCTGCGGTTCGACTCGGGGCGGATCTGCCTGGACCTGGTGGCCACGGTCGGCGGCCGGCTCAGCGAGGCGCCCGTCGAGCGGCTCGGCGGCGTAGAACCCCTCAGGGCCTGGCTGCTGGGCTCCGGCCTGGTGCCCGGCGGCACCCCGCTCGAGGTCGTCGACCACCGCTGGCTCATCCGCTTCCGGGCCGCCCGCGATCTGCTGCACCGCATCGTCCACACCGAGGTCGAGGGCCACGCCGCAGGCGCCGACCTGGAGCGGATGAACGCGCTGGCCTCCACCGCCCCGCCCGCCCCGCGGGCCGTACGGACCCCCGACGGCACCCTCGTCCGCACCCTCGCCGGGAAACCCGACTGCGGTGCGCTGCTCTCCCAGATCGCCCGGGACGCGGTGCAGCTGCTCACCGACCCGGTGGCGCGCGGGCAGTTGCGGCGGTGCGAGGGGGAGACCTGCTCGCTGGTCTACCTCGACACCTCGCGCGGCCGCCGGCGGCGCTGGTGCTCCAGTGAGGTGTGCGGAAACCGCGAACGAGTGGCCCGCCACCGCCGCCGAGCGAACCCAACCCCCGCCGCAGCGAACCCAACCCCCACCGAGTGAATGAGTAAATCCAAGCACCAGCAAACCTGAACAACCCTCAACCATGACGCAGGCCCCGGCTGGGGGGGACCGGGGCCTGCGGGGCGGATTGAGGGGGGGAGCCCTTCCTGGTGGCCAACACCCGCCCGGCATCGGCCTTCTCGCGCTCCAGTACGCACCGCACCCCCACATCCGTTCAGTCCGCGAAGGGGATGTACGTCACAGGACGGCCATTGAACGCCGGACGTTTCCGGTCCGTACGCCCCTCGACCCGATGGCTTGCGTACGCAAAGATGCCCTCGTGACCGAGAGGACGACACCGGACGACGCGCTCATGCGCGCGCTCTACGCGGAGCACGCGGCCCCGCTTCTCGCCTTCGTCCTGCGCCTGGTCGCGGGCGACCGGCACCGCGCCGAGGACGTGGTCCAGGAGACCCTGCTCCGCGCCTGGCGCAACGCCGACCAACTGCGGCGCTCCGGAGGGTCGATACGCCCCTGGCTGGTGACCGTCGCCCGCCGCATCGTCATCGACGGACACCGGCAACGCCGCGCACGCCCCCACGAAGTGGACGCGGCACCGCTCCATGTGATGGCCGCCGCGGACGACATCGACCGCGCGTTGCGCCAGATGACCATTTCGGACGCGTTGAATGACCTCACCGACGCACATAGAGCGGCGCTCGTGGAGACATACTTCAAGGGACGGACGGTGAGTGAGGCGGCCGAAGTGCTGGGCGTTCCCCCCGGGACGGTACGGTCCCGGGTCTTCTACGCGCTGCGCTCCCTGAAGCTCTCGCTCGAGGAACGGGGGGTTTCGGCATGATGCCGGCAGCGGACGACCAGCAGCACACCGCGGTCGGCGCCTACGCGCTCGGCGTGCTGGACCCCGCCGACGCGGCGCGCTTCGAGGACCACCTCATCGGGTGCGAGCGGTGCGCCGCCGAGCTCGACGAGCTGATGGGCATCCCGCCACTGCTGGCCGAGTACGCCGCCGACGCCACAACCGCAACCACCATCGCCGCCGACGCCACAACCGCGACCACCACCACCGACGCCGCAACCCCAACCACAGCCACCGCCGCCCCCGCCACCACGCTCCCCGACCCCGCCGTGCTCACCGCCCGCCCCGGTCCCGAGCTGCTCGACCGGCTCCTGGACGACGTCGCGGCCGGCCGCAAAGCGTCCGGCAGACGGCGTCTCTACCTCGTCGCCGCGGCCGCCGTCCTCATCGTCGGCGGCCCGCTCGCGGGCGCCGCGCTCACCGCCGGCTCCGACGACGACGGCGGCAACAACGGCGGCAAGGAGCAGGCCGCGGTCTCCACCTCCCAGCAGGTGTACGACCAGGGCCGCAAGTACAGCGCGGTGGACCCCGTCACCAAGGTGGACGCGTCCGTCTCGCTCCAGCAGAAGGGCTGGGGCACCTCCGTCGCCCTCAAGCTGGGCAACCTCAAGGGGCCGCGGAGCTGCGACCTGGTCGCCATCGGCAAGGACGGCCACGAGGAGACCGTCACCACCTGGGCCGTGCCCTCCTCCGGCTACGGCGTCAAGGACGGGGACGGCTCCCGCTGGAGCAAGGAGCCCCTCTACGCCCAGGGCGGCGCCGCCATGAACACCGACGAGATCGCGCGTTTCGAGGTCCGCACCCTGGACGGCCGGCGGCTGGCCGAGGTCAGGCTCTGAGTCCGCCCCGCCACGGAGGTGTACGGTTGACGGCTGCCCTAAGAACACAGAAGGGGGCCTGGGTGGCCGCGCAGAACGCCACGCATGACAACCGGACGGCACCGCAAGGCAATGGCGGGGACGGGATCCGGGACCGCGAGATCCGGATCGAGCAGGCGCATCTGGACCGGGTGTACGACCGCCTCGAGGAGAAGATCCACGAGGCGGAGTTCCTCATGGACGACGCCGCCAAGCGCGGTCAGGTCGGCACGCCCGGCGCGCTCGCCGAACGGGACGCCCAGGTCTTCCGGGCCGGAGTCCACCTCAACCGGCTGAACAGCGAGTTCGAGGACTTCCTCTTCGGCCGCATCGATCTGCTGCTGGGCAAGGACGGCGAACGCGGCCCCGACGGCGCCTACACCTCCGTCGAGCCCGCCGACGACGCCATCCGCACCAGCCCGGACGGCGACCGCGCGGAGATCGCCGAAACCCTGCACATCGGCCGCATCGGCGTCCTCGACGCCGACTACGCCCCGCTGGTCATCGACTGGCGGGCGCCCGCCGCCGCGCCCTTCTACCGCTCCACCCCGGTCGCCCCCGGCCGGGTCGTCCGCCGCCGGGTGATCCGCAGCAAGGGCCGCCGGGTGCTCGGCGTCGAGGACGACCTGCTGCGCCCGGAGCTCAACGCGACCCTCGACGGCGGGGCGCTGCCGGTGGTCGGCGACGGCGCGCTGATGGCCGCGCTCGGTCAGGCCCGCGGCCACACCATGCGGGACATCGTCGCCTCCATCCAGGCCGAGCAGGACCAGGTGATCCGGGCCCCCGCCGCCTCCATCACCGAGGTCGAGGGCGGCCCCGGCACCGGGAAGACGGCGGTCGCGCTGCACCGCGCGGCGTACCTCCTCTACCAGGACCGGCGGCGTTACGCGGGCGGCATCCTCGTGGTCAGCCCCACTCCGCTGCTGGTCGCCTACACCGAGGGCGTCCTGCCCTCGCTGGGCGAGGAGGGCCAGGTCGCCATCCGCGCGGTGGGCTCCCTGGTGGAGGGCGCCGAGGCCACCACGTACGACACCCCGGCCGTGGCCCGCGTCAAGGGCTCGTCCCGGATGGTGAAGGTGCTCCGCAAGGCCGCCCGCGGCGCACTGGAACTACCACGGGGAGCCGCCGCCGCACCCGCCGGGCCGACACCGGACGACGGCCGGCCGACACCGGACGACGGCCGGCCGACGCCGGACAACGGCCAACTGACACTGGACGCGGCGCTCGACTCCCCGCCCTCGCCCCCGACCCTGGCGGCCGCGGCCCCCTCGGGCCAGGACGGCAGCGACGGCAGGCCCGGCGCGGGCTCCGGCACCAGACCAGGCGGCCCGCCCGACCGGCTGCGCGTGGTCGCCTTCGGCGCCCGGATCGAGCTGGAGGCCGATGAGCTGCGCCGCATCCGCCAGAACGTGCTGGGCGGCACCGCACCCGTCAACCTGCTGCGCCCCCGCGCCCGCCGGCTGCTCCTGGACGCGCTGTGGACCCGCTCCGGCGCCCCCAAGCGCTACACCGACCCCGAACTGGCCGCCGAGGCACGGGAGGGCTTCGACGAGGACATCTCCTCCGAGGACGCCTTCCAGGAGTTCCTCGACGCCTGGTGGCCCGAGCTCACGCCCCGTTCCGTCCTCGCCGCCATGGCCGATGAGAAGCGGCTGGGCCGCTGGTCCCGGCGGGTGCTCAACCCCCGCGAGGTCCGTCAGGTGGCCCGCTCGCTGGCCCGCCTCGGCCCGGACGGGCAGGGCCCGCTGTCGGTCCACGACGTGGCGCTGCTGGACGAGCTGAACACCCTGCTGGGTGCCCCCGCCCGCCCCGCCGCCCCCCGTGAGGCGGACCCGCTGGACCAGTTGACCGGCCTGGAGGAGCTGACCACGTACGCCGACCGGGCCGGCCCCCGCCGCACCCGCGCCGACCGGGCCGAGCAGGAGCGCACCGACTACGCCCACGTCATCGTCGACGAGGCGCAGGACCTCACGCCCATGCAGTGGCGCATGATCGGACGGCGCGGCCGCCACGCCACCTGGACGGTCGTCGGCGACCCGGCCCAGAGCTCCTGGTCCGACCCGGACGAGGCGGCGCAGGCCCGGGACGAGGCGCTCGGCACCCGCCCCCGCCGCCGCTTCACCCTCACCGTCAACTACCGCAACCCGGCGGAGATCGCCGAGCTGGCCACGAAGGTCCTCGCCCTCGCGATGCCCGGCACCCCCGCGCCCGAGGCGGTCCGCTCCACGGGCGTGGCACCGCGCTTCGCCCCGGGCGCGGACGGCGACCTCGGCGCGGCCGCGCGCCGGGAGGCGCTCCGGCTGCTGGACGAGGTGGACGGCACGGTCGGCGTCGTCGTCGCGATGAACCGGCGCGAACAGGCCCGTCAGTGGCTGAAGGGCCTCAGCGACCGGGTGGTGGCGCTGGGCAGCCTGGAGGCGAAGGGCCTGGAGTACGACGCGACCGTCGTGGTCTCGCCCGCCGAGATCGCCGACGAGTCCCCGGCGGGCCTGCGAGTGCTGTACGTGGCGCTCACCCGGGCGACCCAGCGGCTGACGGTGGTAGCGGGCGACCGCGACGACCCGGACCAGCACGGCATCCCCGACCTCCTACGGGACTGACGCCCCCGGCCACCGCGCCGGAACGGGCCCCGGCCACCGCCGGGCGGCGCGCTTGGCCTCCACCGGGGTTCCCTGGCCACTGCACCGGCAGAAGCCATGTGTCCCTGCCCGGAAGCCCGAGCGCCCGCGCCGGACCACTTCATGGCGCCCGGCGGCTCGCCGCAGCCCCCGCCCACTGCCGGAGGGCGCCCCCGCCCACCGCGGGAGGGAGCGCCGCCTGCGGGCCGCCGGCGGGAGTCCCGGGCGGAGGCAGCGCCGGGGCATCGGAGGGGCATCGGCGGGAGTCCCCGGCGGAGGCAGCGCCGGGTCGTCGGAGGGCGCCTCGGCTACCGCCGGTAGGTACCCGCCTACCGCAGGAAGGGGACCCCGGCTGCTGCTGAAGGAGCCTCCGTCACCGTCAGATGGTGCCTGCGGCCGCCGTCCGGAGGTGTCCCCGGCCGGACCCCGAGTGTCCGCGCCCGACCACTTCATGGCGCCCGGCGGCTCGCCGCAGCCCCCGCCCACTGCCGGAGGGCGCCCCCGCCCACCGCGGGAGGGAGCGCCGCCGTCGGGCCGTCGGCGGGAGTCCCCGGCGGAGGCCGCGCCGTCTCGTCGGCGGGAGTCCCCGGCGGAGGCCGCGTCGGGGCATCGGAGGGAGTCCCCGGCGGGAGCGGGGGGTGGCCGGAAAGGGGCCTCGAAATCAACCCCCCGGGAGGGAATTGCTTCCCCGGACCTGTTTGTTAGCCTTGATGTGGCACCGGCCCGATCCAAGCCCCCGGGCCCAACCTTCGTCGCTTCGAGCGACCACTTGCCGCGAGGCGAGCATGGCGGGTCGGTGCCACTTTTCTTCCGTGAGAGGTCCGCGCCGGGCGGTGTCAGCCGCCGAGGACGCGGACCTCTTCCGCTTGCGGGCCCTTGCGGCCCTGCACGATCTGGAACTCGACCCGCTGCTCGTCGACCAGGCTTCGGTAGCCGCTGCCGTCGATCGAGCTGTAGTGGACGAAGACGTCCGGTCCGCCGTCCTCCTGGGCGATGAACCCGTAGCCCTTCTCGGCGTTGAACCACTTCACGGTGCCCTGAGCCATGCCCGCGCTCCTTGTTTCGCTGTCCTCTGACGCTGTAGCGCGCCAGAGCCTAGGGCGGCGGATGCGGCGGACGGTCCGCCTCGCCAGGCGTTCCCGCGAAGGAGTGGGGCTTTCCACTCGGCTGACCCCACTCTGCTATGTCAGAACAATATGTCCGAAAGTCGGGCCGGGTTACCTCATACCGAGAGGTAGGTGTAACCATCTGAGGATGTGGCCGGGCATCGCGTGGCCCGGACAGTATGAACAAGGGAAAGCAGGGAAGCAGGCCATGGCAACGGCGCCCAGCGTCTCGTATTCGATGACGGTCCGGCTGGAGGTGCCCGCGAGCGGTACCGCGGTCAGCCAGCTGACCACGGCCGTGGAGTCCTCCGGTGGCTCGGTGACGGGCCTTGACGTGACCGCTTCCGGCCACGAGAAGCTCCGGATCGACGTCACCATCGCCGCGACCTCGACCGCGCACGCCCAGGAGATCGTCGAGAAGCTGCGGGGCATCGAGGGCGTCTCGCTCGGCAAGGTGTCGGACCGTACGTTCCTGATGCACCTCGGCGGCAAGATCGAGATGTCGGCGAAGCACCCCATCCGCAACCGTGACGACCTGTCCATGGTCTACACGCCGGGTGTCGCCCGGGTCTGCCAGGCCATCGCGGACAACCCCGAGGACGCCCGCCGGCTCACCATCAAGCGCAACAGCGTGGCCGTCGTCACGGACGGTTCCGCGGTCCTCGGCCTCGGCAACATCGGTCCCAAGGCCGCCCTGCCGGTCATGGAGGGCAAGGCGGCTCTGTTCAAGCGGTTCGCGGGCATCGACGCCTGGCCGCTCTGCCTGGACACCCAGGACACCGATGAGATCGTCGCGATCGTGAAGGCGATCGCCCCCGGCTTCGCGGGGATCAACCTGGAGGACATCTCCGCGCCCCGCTGCTTCGAGATCGAGGCGCGGCTGCGCGAGGCCGTGGACATCCCGGTCTTCCACGACGACCAGCACGGCACCGCGATCGTGGTGCTCGCCGCCCTCACCAACGCGCTGCGGGTGGTCGACAAGAAGATCGAGGACGTGAGGGTCGTCATGTCCGGCGCGGGCGCCGCCGGCACGGCCATCCTGCGGCTGCTGATCGCCGCGGGCGTGCGCCACGCGGTGGTCGCCGACATCCACGGTGTGGTGCACGCCGGCCGCGAGGACCTGGTCTCCGCCGACCCGGAGTCCCCGCTGCGCTGGATCGCCGACAACACCAACCCGGAGGGCGTCACGGGCACCCTGCGCGACGCCGTGCGGGGCGCGGACGTCTTCATCGGTGTCTCGGCCCCGAACGTGCTCTCCGGCGACGACGTGGCCGCCATGGCGGACGGCGCGATCGTCTTCGCGCTGGCCAACCCGGACCCCGAGGTGGACCCGGCGATCGCCCGGCAGACCGCCGCGGTGGTCGCCACCGGCCGCTCGGACTTCCCGAACCAGATCAACAACGTGCTGGTGTTCCCGGGCGTTTTCCGTGGTCTGCTGGACGCACAGTCGCGTACGGTGAACACCGTAATGATGCTGGCGGCTGCCGGTGCACTCGCGGACGTCGTCCACGACGACGAGCTCAATGCCAACTACATCATTCCGAGCGTCTTCAACGACAAGGTCGCAGGGGCGGTCGCCGGGGCCGTACGTGAGGCGGCACGCCCTGTGACCGGGACCACTGCGGTCTAGGCCGGGCACGGCGCGTCGCATGCTCGGGGGTCCCGGAGGCGGCCATAGGGTGGCGGACAGGAAAACGACCGCCACGGCGCTTTTCGTGTGACTCTCCAGGGCCTCGGATTGGCTTTCCCGCCACAGGTGCGGGCAGGATGCGTTCCGGGCGCGAGGGTCTGAACAGCAGACCCGGGTCCGGGGACTATCCGAGGGCCCTGGCAGCATCGGCTTCGATCTCACGCCTCATTGGCAAGATGAACACGGGAGTACAACATGAACCGCAGTGAGCTGGTGGCCGCTCTGTCCGAGCGCGCCGAGGTGACCCGAAAGGACGCCGACGCCGTTCTGGCCGCCCTCGCCGAGGTGGTCGGGGAGGTCGTCGCGAAGGGCGACGAGAAGGTCACCATCCCCGGCTTCCTGACCTTCGAGCGCACCCACCGTGCCGCTCGCACCGCGCGCAACCCGCAGACCGGTGAGCCGATCGAGATCCCGGCCGGCTACAGCGTGAAGGTCTCCGCGGGCTCCAAGCTCAAGGAAGCCGCCAAGGGCAAGTAAGCCCCGCGAACGAGAGGGGCGGCCACCCGGGAAGGTGGCCGCCCCTTTTGGCGCTCCTACGGCCCCTGAGACCCGTCTACGAGGCCTTTTACGGCGCACAAGCCGCCGCTACGAGCCACTACGAGCCACTACGAGCGGCTACGAGCCGCTACGAGACGGTTGCGCCCTCAGACGGCATCGGTGTGAGAAACAGCTCGTCCCGGGGGTCAGGCGGGGTCGGCGCCGGTGGGCAGCTCCACCTTCGCGCCCAGTTCCACCAGCTTCTCCATGAAGTTCTCGTAGCCGCGGTTGATCAGGTCGATGCCGTGGACCCGCGAGGTGCCCTGGGCCGCCAGGGCCGCGATCAGGTAGGAGAAGCCGCCGCGGAGGTCGGGGATGACCAGGTCGGCGCCCTGGAGCTTGGTGGGTCCTGAGACGACCGCGGAGTGCAGGAAGTTGCGCTGGCCGAAGCGGCACGCGGAGCCGCCCAGGCATTCGCGGTAGAGCTGGATGTGCGCGCCCATCTGGTTCAGCGCGGAGGTGAAGCCCAGCCGCGACTCGTAGACCGTCTCGTGGACGATGGACAGGCCCGACGCCTGGGTCAGGGCCACCACCAGGGGCTGCTGCCAGTCGGTCTGGAAGCCGGGGTGGACATCGGTCTCCAGGGCGATCGCGTCGAGCTTGCCGCCCGGGTGCCAGAACCGTATGCCGTCGTCGCCGATGTCGAAGGCGCCGCCGACCTTGCGGTAGGTGTTCAGGAAGGTCATCATCTCGCGCTGCCGGGCGCCGCGGACGAAGATGCTGCCCTCGGTCGCCAGCGCCGCGCTGGCCCAGGAGGCGGCCTCCAGGCGGTCCGGGAGGGCGCGGTGGTTGTAGCCGCCGAGCTTGTCGACACCGGTGATCCGGATCGTGCGGTCGGTGTCCATGGAGATGATGGCGCCCATCTTCTGGAGCACGCAGATGAGGTCTTCGATCTCCGGCTCGACGGCCGCGTTGGAGAGTTCCGTCACACCCTCCGCGAGCACCGCCGTCAGCAGCACCTGCTCGGTGGAGCCCACCGACGGGTACGGCAGCCGGATCTTGGTGCCGCGCAGCCGGTGCGGGGCCTCCAGGTACTGGCCGTCCGCGCGCTTCTCGATCGTCGCGCCGAACTGGCGCAGTACGTCGAAGTGGAAGTCGATCGGCCGGCCGCCGATGTCGCAGCCGCCCAGGCCCGGGATGAAGGCGTGGCCGAGGCGGTGCAGCAGCGGACCGCAGAAGAGGATCGGAATCCGCGAGGAACCGGCGTGCGCGTCGATGTCGGCGACATTGGCGCTCTCCACGTGTGTGGGGTCGAGCACCAGCTCACCGGACTCGTCACCGGGGCGCACCGTCACGCCGTGCAGCTGGAGCAGCCCGCGCACCACCCGCACATCGCGGATGTCGGGGACGTTGCGCAGCCTGCTGGGCGCACTGCCGAGCAGGGCGGCCACCATGGCCTTCGGCACGAGGTTCTTCGCGCCACGGACACGGATCTCGCCTTCGAGCGGGGTGCCGCCATGGACGAGCAGGACATCGTTCGAGCGGGTCATCGGGTCTCGCGTTCCTGAGACGGGCAAGGGCCAAAGGGCACAAGGGCCAAAGGGCAAGAGTAATGGCCCCGGAGACCGCCTCCGTAAGGCTCTTGCACCCTTTGCGTCATCCGGAACACGTCACAACACGTTCCGTTCCGGTCGGAAAGCTCACCGTCACGTGCGCCGCATCTGCTGTCGTACGCCCCGACCTGCTCTCATACGGGACTCGTCTTCCACTCCCCCTCCGGCCCGGATATGGGGGATCATGTGGCCATGACCGAGGTGTCCTCGCTCACAGGACGGCTGCTTGTCGCGACACCGGCGCTTGCTGACCCGAACTTCGACCGCGCGGTGGTGCTCCTCCTCGACCATGACGAGGAGGGCTCGCTCGGCGTGGTCCTGAACCGTCCGACCCCGGTGGGAGTGGGCGACATCCTGGAGTCCTGGGCCGCGCTCGCCGGGGAGCCGGGGGTGGTCTTCCAGGGCGGTCCGGTCTCGCTGGACTCCGCGCTGGGCGTGGCCGTGGTGCCCGGCGAATCGGGCCGGTCCGCGGCGCGCGGCGAGGACGGGCCACTCGGTTGGCGCAGAGTGCACGGGGCGATCGGGCTGGTCGACCTGGAGGCGCCGCCGGAGCTGCTGGCCGCGGCCGTGGGGTCGCTGCGCATCTTCGCCGGTTACGCGGGCTGGGGGCCCGGGCAGCTGGAGGACGAGCTCGCCGAGGGCGCGTGGTATGTGGTGGAGTCCGAACCGGGCGATGTGTCCTCGCCCGCCCCCGAGCGGCTGTGGCGCGCGGTGCTGCGCCGCCAGCGCAGTGAGCTGGCCATGGTCGCCACGTATCCGGACGACCCTTCTCTCAACTAGGCATGAGTACCCTAGGGCTGTATGAGCACTCTTGAGCCCGAGCGCGGGGCAGGCACGGGGACCCTCGTTGAACCGACACCTCAGGTGTCGCACGGTGACGGCGACCACGAGCGCTATGCCCATTACGTTCAGAAAGACAAGATCATGGAGAGCGCCCTCTCCGGATCTCCGGTGGTAGCACTCTGCGGCAAGGTCTGGGTCCCGGGCCGTGACCCGAAGAAGTACCCGGTGTGCCCCATGTGCAAGGAGATCTTCGAGGGCATGGGCGCCGGCGGGGACAAGGGCAAGGACGGCGACGGCAAGAAGTAGCCGGCCGGCCCCCGCCGGAAAGCCTCGCGCGGAGACGGTACGCCCGGCCCGCGACCCCCGAGCGGGGTCGCGGGCCGGGCGTGCGGTGCGTGCGCGCCCTGCCGCGCGCCGGGCGACCCCAGTAGGGTCGGCCCATGAGCGGGCGTACGGAGAGTGGGGCGGCGCGGGCCGCCTATCTGGTGTTCGGGGCGCGTGAGGTCGACGAGCCCGAGGCGGAAGGCGCCAGCACCTACTGCCAGTTCGAGAAGGACTGGGACGCCCAGCTGGAACAGTGCGGGCGGCTGGCCGCCGAGCGGGGCTACCGGCCCGTCGGCAGCTGTGTGATGTCGGTCGCGCAGCCGACCCTGCCCAGACTCCTGGAGTGGGCGGCGGACCCGGGGTGTGACGTGGTGCTGGTGGCCAGCGACCGCGTCCTGGAGCGGATCCGGAAGACCTGGCCGGACTGGGACCGGGTGGTCGACCGCCTGGACGAGGCGGGGGCACGGGTCGAGGCCGTGCCGTATGTCGAACCCGCCTACCCGGGCGAGGCGTTGCCGCGCCGCTAGCCCCAAAGCCCCTTTGTCACGGAGTGGTTGAGACCTCTTGTGGGGGTGCTCAAGGTTCCCTAGCCTCGCCCATGTTGTGCTGGGCGAAACATGCGTTGCATGCCTTGCAACGCCAACTGGTTAAGGGTCCCTATGAAGCCGTCCCATCTCTCCGCGTTCACCCGGTTGTCGTCCCGCGTCACCGTACCGGTGGTGGCGCTGGTCCTGGCGGGGCTGACCGCCGCCGGATGTGCCCCTTCCACCTCCGACAACAGCTCCACGGAGGACGAGAAGAGCGGCAAGCTGCGTGTCTGGCTCTTCCAGGAGGTCAACAACGCGCCCAAGAAGAAGGTGATCGACGAGGCGGTCGCCGGCTTCGAGAAGCAGCATGACGGCACCGAGGTCGAGGTGACCTACATCCCGATCGACACCCGGGCGCAGAAGACCAAGGCGGCCTTCAACGACCCCAAGAGCGCTCCGGACGTGATGGAGTTCGGCAACACCGACACCGCCGGCTACGTCAAGGACGGCGGACTGCTGGACATCAGCAAGGAGTTCGGCGCCTGGGACGACTCCACCAACATCGACCCCACCGCCAAGTACTCGCTGACCATCGGCGGCAAGGTCTACGGCGCCCCGCTCTTCGTCGGCGTGCGGGCGCTGTACTACCGGACGGACGTCTTCAAGGACCTCGGCCTGGAGCCGCCGGCCACCATGGACGAGTTGATTGCGACCGCGAAGAAGATCCGCGCGGAGCGGCCGGATCTGTACGGCCTCGCGGTCGGCGGCGCCTACACCTACGGCGCGATGCCGTTCATCTGGGCCAACGGCGGCGACCTCGCCAACGAGAAGGGCAAGTTCGGCTCCAACGAGTACGAGGCGGCCATCGACAGCGCCGACGCCCAGAAGGGCGTCAAGGCGTACACCTCGCTCTTCGGCGACGACAACTGCCCGGCCGCCAAGTGCGCCCAGTGGGGCGGCAACGACACCATCGAGGCGTTCGCCTCGGGCAAGGCGGGCATGGCGATCGGTGGCGACTTCAACCACCAGGCCATCGAGGCGGGCAAGGTCAAGGGCAAGTACAAGGTCGTGCCGCTGCCGGGCGTGAAGGAGGGCGAGATAGCGCCGGCCTTCGCGGGCGGGAACAACATCGGGGTGCTCAAGAGCACCTCGCACCGCACCCTCGCCGTGGACCTGCTGAAGACGCTCGCCGGGAAGCAGACCCAGCGCGGCCTCTTCGACGCCATGGGCTTCCTGCCCACCTTCACCGATGTGCGCGGCGACGTCGCGGGCAAGGACCCCTTCGTCAAGCCCTTCGTGGAGACCCTCAACGACAGCGCCAAGTTCGTGCCCACGTCCCCCGGCTGGGCGGCCATCGACTCGCAGCTGGTCCTCCCCACCATGTTCCAGGAGATCGTCAGCGGCCGTAAGAGCGTGGCGACCGCCACCAAGGACGCCGCGCGGCAGATGGACGAGGCGTTCCAGCAGTGACCCCCGGCACCACACAGCACGCGCGGCGGGCGCCGGCCGCGGCCGGCCGGTCCCGGCCGGGGCCCGCCGCCCCGGCCGGCGGCCGCGCCACGAAGGGCCGCGGGCGGGGGAACTGGACTCCCTGGCTCTATCTCGCCCCGGCGCTCGTGGTCCTGGGCGGGCTGCTCGTCTACCCCATCTACCAGCTCGGCCTGATCTCCTTCCTGGAGTACACCCAGGCGCAGGTCAGCGGCGGTGAGCCGACCACCTTCCAGGGGTTCGCCAACTACGCCGAGCTGTTCGGCGACGGCGAGTTCTGGAACGTCGTCGTGGCCACCCTGCTCTTCGCCGCCGTGTGCGTGGTGTCCACCCTCGCGGTCGGCTGCGCGCTCGCGGTGCTGCTGACGCGCGTACGGGCCGTTCCGCGGCTGGCGCTGATGCTGGCCGCGCTCGGGGCCTGGGCCACCCCCGCGATCACCGGCTCGACGGTCTGGGTCTTCCTCTTCGACCCCGACTTCGGACCGGTGAACAAGGTCCTGGTGTGGTTCGGGCTCTCCGGGTTCGAGGACTACTCCTGGACGTACGACCGCTACAGCGCCTTCGCCCTGGTGCTGTTCGAGGTCGTGTGGTGTTCGTTCCCGTTCGTGATGGTCACGGTCTACGCGGGTATCCGGGCCATCCCCACCGAGGTGCTGGAGGCCGCCGCCCTCGACGGCGCCTCCACCTGGCGGATCTGGCGCACCGTCATGGCGCCCATGCTGCGGCCGATCCTCGTCGTGGTGACCATCCAGTCGATCATCTGGGACTTCAAGGTCTTCACCCAGATCTACGTGATGACCGACGGCGGCGGGATCGCACGCCAGAACATGGTGCTCAACGTGTACGCGTACCAGAAGGCGTTCGCGTCCTCCCAGTACAGCCTGGGCTCGGCGATCGGCGTGGTGATGCTGCTGATCCTGCTGGCCGTCACGCTGGTCTATCTGCGGCTGCTGCGACGTCAGGGAGAAGAACTGTGAGTCACTCGCGCGTCGCGCCGCGCATCCGCCGCCCCTGGCGTCTCGCCGCCGAGGTCACCGCCCTGATCGTGGCGGCCGTGGTCGCCTTCCCGCTGTACTGGATGGTGCTCTCGGCCTTCAAGCCCGCGGGGGAGATCCAGTCCACCGAGCCCCGGCCCTGGACCACCTCCCCCTCGCTGGACTCCTTCCGGCGCGTCTTCCAGCAGGAGGACTTCGGGCGCTACTTCCTCAACAGCCTCTTCGTGGCCGGGGTGGTGGTGGTCGCGTCCGCGCTGATCGCCTTCCTCGCGGCGACGGCGGTCGCCCGCTTCCGGTTCCGCTTCCGCACCACGCTGCTGGTCATGTTCCTCGTCGCCCAGATGGTGCCGGTCGAGGCGCTGACCATCCCCATGTTCTTCCTGATGCGCGATCTGGGGGAGTCGGTGCCGGGGGTCGGCCTCAACACCCTGGGCTCGCTGATCCTGCCGCACATCGCCTTCTCGCTGCCGTTCGCCATCTGGATGCTGCGCGGCTTCGTCAAGGCCGTGCCCGAGGCGCTGGAGGAGGCGGCCTACCTCGACGGCGCCAGCCGCTCCCGCTTCCTGTGGCAGATCCTCTTCCCCCTCGTCTTCCCGGGACTCGTCGCGACGAGCGTCTTCTCGTTCATCTCCGCCTGGAACGACTTCCTCTTCGCCAAGTCCTTCATCATCAGCGCGACCGAGAACTCCACCCTCCCGATGGCACTGCTGGTCTTCTTCAAGGCCGAGGGCAACGACTGGGGCGGCATCATGGCGGCGTCCACCGTGATGACCATCCCGGTGCTGATCTTCTTCGTACTCGTACAGCGCCGACTGGTCTCCGGCCTCGGCGGCGCGGTGAAGGACTGACGCGGATGACACACGACCCCGCGGGGCTGATCCCCGCACCCCGCCACGACGAGAGCCGGCCGGACCGCGCGGGCGCGCGGATCGACCCGCTCCGCACCGCCCTGGCCGCCGGCCCCGGCACCGAAGGGGTGGCGCGCCTGCTGCGCGCGACCCTCGGCCAGGCGCTCGGACTGGCCCTGCCGGACGGCGAACCCGGCGGCCGGGACACCCTCACGCTGCGGATCGACACCGCGCTGGAGCCCGAGGGCTACCGGCTCACCGTGGCCGACGGGCGCGTGGAGATCGCCGGCGGCACGGCCGCGGGCGTCCACTGGGGCACCCAGACCCTCCGTCAGCTGCTGGGCCCCGACGCCTTCCGCCGCGCCCCGCTGAGGGGCGCGGGGAGGGCCTGGGACCTGGCGGAGCGGACGGTCGAGGACGCGCCGCGGTTCGCCTGGCGCGGGCTGATGCTGGACGTGGCCCGTCACTTCATGCCCAAGGACGGCGTCTTCGCCTATATCGACCTGCTCGCCGCCCACAAGCTCAACGTGCTCCACTTCCACCTCACCGACGACCAGGGCTGGCGCGTCGAGATCCGCCGCTATCCGAAGCTCACCGAAACCGGCGCCTGGCGCGAGCGCACCAAACTCGGCCACCGGGCGTCCCCGCTGTGGGACGAGCGGCCGCACGGCGGCTACTACACCCAGGACGACATCCGCGAGATCGTCGCCTACGCCGCCGAGCGGCATATCACCGTCGTCCCGGAGATCGACATCCCCGGACACTCACAGGCCGCCATCGCCGCGTACCCGGAGCTGGGCAACACGGACGTCATCGACACCGCCTCCCTCGGAGTCTGGACCACCTGGGGCATCAACCCGAACGTACTCTCCCCCACCGACAACACGCTCCGCTTCTACGAGAACGTGCTGGCCGAGGTCCTGGAGCTGTTCCCCGGCAGCTTCGTCCACATCGGCGGCGACGAGTGCCCCAAGGACCAGTGGAAGGCGTCCCCGGCCGCCCAGGAGCGCATCCGCGCACTGGGCCTGGCCGACGAGGACGCGCTCCAGAGCTGGTTCATCCGCCACTTCGGCCGCTGGCTCGCCGAGCGCGGCCGCCGGCTGATCGGCTGGGACGAGATCCTCGAGGGCGGCGCGCCCGGCGCCCCGCTGCCCGAGGGCGCCGCCGTCTCCTCCTGGCGCGGCTACGCGGGCGGGATCGCCGCCGCACGGGCCGGCCACGACGTCGTCATGTGCCCCGAGCAGCAGGTGTACCTGGACCACCGGCAGGCCCCGGGCGAGGACGAGCCGGTCCCGATCGGCTATGTGCGCACCCTGGAGGACATCTACCGTTTCGAACCCGTTCCACCGCAGCTCACCGGCGCCGACGCGGACCGGGTGCTGGGCGCCCAGGCCAATGTCTGGACCGAGGTGATGGAGGACCGCCGGCGTGTCGACTACCAGACCTTCCCCCGGCTCGCCGCCTTCGCCGAGGTGGTCTGGTCGGCCCTGCCGCCGTCCCCCGCACGGGACTTCGAGGCGTTCGAGGGACGCATGGAGGCACACTACGCGCGCCTGGACGCGCTCGGCGTGAGCTACCGCCCGCCCGCCGGGCCGCTGCCCTGGCAGCGGCGCCCCGGGATTCTCGGACGCCCGCGCGAGGGGGCGCCCCCGATCGTGTGAGCCACCCCGTAAGGTGCGCACCGCTGCCCGCCGCCCCTGGGAGCGTAGTCCCACCGGCGCACGCCCAAATCGCACAAGGGTCCCTGAAACGTGGCAATCCACTCCTGGCGGAGACGTCGCCAGAAACCCGTACCATCCCGCAGGTCAGGGACGGATCCGCGGATCGCGGACCCACACGGCGGCGGGGTCGGAAGATGTGCCAGAGTTGCCACGTCCGGGCTGTCAGCACGTACCGTACGGCGCAACAGCCGGGATACCGGGGAAGGGGCAGCTGGGTTGACCACGCACGCACCGCAGGCGGCGCACACGGTGACGTTGCCGGGCACGCTCGACGAGGCCGTAGCGGCGCTGGCCGCCATGCCCGCCGCCGTGCCCGTGGCGGGCGGTACCGATCTGATGGCCGCGGTCAACTCCGGCCTGCTGCGGCCCGCCGCGCTCGTCGGCCTCGGCCGGATCAGCGAAATCCGCGGCTGGCGCTATCTGGACGGGCACGCCCTCCTCGGCGCCGGACTCACCCACGCCCGGATGGGCCGCCCCGACTTCGCCGCGCTGATCCCGGCGCTGGCCGCGGCCGCGCGGGCCGCCGGACCGCCGCAGATCCGCAACGCCGGCACCCTCGGCGGCAACATCGTCACCGCCGCCCCCACCGGCGACGCGCTGCCGGTGCTCGCCGCGCTGGAGGCCACGGTGGTCATCGCCGGGCCCGAGGGCTCCCGCCGCGAGACCCCGGTCAGCCATCTGCTCGCCGGGGTCGACATGCTGCGCCCCGGTGAACTCGTCGGATTCGTCCGGGTGCCGCTGCTGCACGCCCCGCAGACCTTCCTCAAGGCCACCGGGCGCACCGGACCCGGCCGGGCCACCGCCTCGGTCGCCCTCGTCCTCGACCCGGCGCGGCGCGGGGTGCGCTGTGCGGTCGGCGCGGTCGCGCCGATGCCGCTGCGCCCCCTGGAGGCCGAGCGCTGGGTCGCCTCGCTCATCGACTGGGACGGCGACCGCGGTCATCTCGACCCGCAGGTCATCACCGCTTTCGGCGAGTACGTCGCCGCCGCGTGCATCCCCGATCCGCTGCCCTCGCAGGACGGCGGCGAGCCGATCCCCCTGCCGCCCGCCGCGATCCATCTGAGGCGTACCGTGGCAGCCCTGGCCCGCCGAGCACTGGGGAGGGCACTCGCGTGAGTGACGAACAGCAGCCGCACCGGCAGGAGCCGGTGAGCGGATGGCAGCCGATGCCGCACGGTCCGGAGTACGACGCCGAGTCGACGGCCTTCGTCCAACTGCCGCCCGACTACGCGCATCCGAACCCGGCCGACCCGTCGGGCCATTGGGACCCGCTCGCGGCGCCCGGCACGGGCTACGCGCCCCCGCCGATGGACGCGGGGCACGGCGACCCGTCCCAGGGCGGCCAGTGGCAGCCGGCCGGACACGACCAGGGCGCGGCCCACGACCAGGGCATGACCGGGCACTGGACCACGGCCGACGCCGCCGGCGCCTATCTCTACGGCGGCCTCCACGATCCGCACGGCTCCGGCCAGTGGGCGATGCCCGGCGAGGACCAGCAGGGCCACCACCCGCAGCACACCGGCCACTGGCCGGCCCCGGCGGCCGAGGAGCCGGTGGACGACTGGCCGGTGCCCACCCCGTCCGACGGCGCCGACGGGCCCGTGCACACCAGCCAGTGGACCATCCCGGTGGCGGGCGACGACGGGGTGGACGAGACCGGTGAGTACCGGGTCGACGACCACCCCGGCCCGGCCGCCCCTCCGTACGGCGGTCACGCGGACGGCCCCCAGGACCCGCAGACGACGGCCCAGTTGCGGATGCCGTTCATCGCCGGGGCGACGCCCCAGCACCAGCCGCACGAGGCCCACCAGCCGCACCAGTCCCACCAGCCCGGCCAGCCGCACGAGGCCCACCAGCCGCATCCCGGGCAGCAGCAGGGGCACATCGGCCAGTGGTCGGTCCCGGCCGCCGAGGAGGGTGTGGAGGACTCCGGGGAGTACGCGGTCGAGGGCCACCCGGGCCCGGCCGCGCCGCCGGCCGCGGCCACACCGCCGCCGGCCCGCCGTCCGCTGGGTATGCCCGACCGCGACGAGCCGGTCCCGGCCGCGGACCCGGCGTGGCCGGGTCCCTCCGCCGGGGACTCGGGCCAGTTCGCGGTCGAGGGGCACCAGGGGCCGCACACCCCGCAGCACGACGGCCTCGCGCCCGGTGAGCGGCAGCCCGCCGCCGACGACCCGGCCTGGGGGCACGGCGGTCCGGCCGCCGGGGACTCCGGCGAGTTCCCGGTCGACGGTCAGCACGCCGGCCTCCACACCCCGCCGCACGGCAGCCCGGCGCCCGGACTGCCCCAGGACGCGGCCTGGCAAGGCGAGTTCACGGGCGAACGGTTCGAGGGCGAGCAGTTCGAGGGCGAGCGGTTCGAGGGCGAGCGGTTCGAGGGCGAGCGGTTCGAGGGCGAGCGGTTCGAAGGCGAACGGTTCGAGGGCGAACGGTTCGAAGGCGAGCAGTTCGAGGGCGAGCCGTTCGAAGGTGAGCAGCTCGACGGCGACCGGTTCGCGGATGACGCCCATGGGCACGCCCCGCACCCCGGCCCCGAGGCCGGCGCGGGCCACACCGACGCGCCCGCCGACGGCCGGGACGCCGCCGAGGCCCCTGCCGAGCCCTCCGCCGAGGCGGTGCCGGACGGCGCCGGGCCCGAGGCCGCCGAGCCCGCGGCCGGGCCCGAACCGGCCGCGGCCGAGGGCGAGTTCACCGCGGCCGCTGACGCCGCCGAGGGGCCCGCTCCGGCCGATCCCCGGCCCGAGACCCCGGCGGAGACTCCCGAGGCCGCTGACGCCCCCGCTGAGCCCGTTCCCGGCCCCGCCCCCGCCGAGGCGGCCCCGGCCGGTCCGGTCGCCTCGCCCATCGACGAGTTCCCGAGTCACAGCGAGCATCCACTCACCTCCTACGTGCTGCACGTCAACGGCGCCGACCGCCCCGTCACCGACGTCTGGATCGGCGAGTCGCTGCTCTACGTCCTGCGGGAGCGGCTCGGTCTCGCCGGGGCCAAGGACGGCTGCTCGCAGGGCGAGTGCGGGGCCTGCTCGGTCCAGGTCGACGGGCGGCTCGTCGCCTCCTGCCTGGTGCCCGCCGCCACCGCCGCGGGCAGCGAGGTCCGCACCGTGGAGGGCCTCGCCGCAGGCGGACAGCCCTCCGACGTCCAGCGGGCGCTCGCCGAGTGCGGGGCGGTGCAGTGCGGCTTCTGCGTACCCGGCCTCGCGATGACCGTGCACGACCTCCTCGAGGGCAACCACGCCCCGACCGACCAGCAGACCCGGCAGGCGATCTCCGGCAACCTCTGCCGCTGCTCCGGCTACCGCGGAGTGCTCGACGCCGTCCGCGAGGTCGTCGCGAGCCGCGAGGCGGAGGCCGACGCGGACGGCGGACCCGACGCCCACCAGGACCCGGCCCGCATCCCGCACCAGGCGGGACCGCACGGCATCACCGGCAACGGGAGCGTCAACGGAAGCGGCAGCGGAAGGGCATCGGCATGACCGGAATCGCGGACGGCGCGGGCGCCGTCACCGCCACCCCCGCCGCCGGAACGCCCGTCCAGCCCCCGGCCCGCATGGGCCTCGGCGTGTCCCTGCCGCCCGCCGACTCGGCGGCAAAGACCTCGGGCACCTTCCCGTACGCGGCCGACCTGTGGGCCGAGGGACTGCTGTGGGCCGCCGTGCTGCGCTCCCCGCATCCGCACGCCCGCATCGTCTCCATCGACACCGCGCAGGCGGCCGAAATGCCGGGCGTACGGGCCGTGGTGACCCACGCCGACGTGCCCGGCGACGCCTCCCACGGCCGCCGGGTCGCCGACCGCCCGGTCTTCGCCAAGGACCTGGTCCGGCACCACGGCGAGCCGATCGCCGCGGTCGCCGCCGACCACCCCGACACGGCCCGGCTGGCGGCCGCCGCCATCGCCGTCGAGTACGAGGTGCTGGAGCCGGTCACCGACCCCGAGCAGGCGTTCCACGCCGAGCCGCTGCACCCGGACGGCAATCTGGTCCGCCACATCCCGCTGTCCTTCGGCGACCCCGAGGTGGTCGGCGAGGTCATCGTCGAGGGGCTGTACCGCATCGGCCGTCAGGACCCGGCGCCCATCGGCGCCGAGGCCGGCCTGGCCGTGCCGCGCCCCGACGGCGGGGTGGAGATCTACACCGCCTCCACCGATCCGCATGCCGACCGCGATCTGGCCGCCGCCTGCTTCGGCCTGGAGCCGGATCGGGTGAAGGTCGTCGTCACCGGCGTGCCCGGCGCCATGGGCGAGCGCGAGGACCCGGGGATGCAGCTGCCGCTCGGGCTGCTGGCGCTGCGCACCGGCCATCCGGTGAAGCTCGCCGCGACCCGTGAGGAGTCCTTCCTCGGCCACGCCCACCGCCACCCCACCCTGCTGCGCTACCGCCACCACGCGGACGCCCAGGGCAAGCTGGTCAAGGTCGAGGCGCAGATCCTGATGGACGCCGGCGCCTACGCCGACTCCTCGGCGGACACGCTGGCCGCCGCCGTCTCTTTCGCCTGCGGCCCGTATGTCGTCCCGCACGCCTTCATCGAGGGCTGGGCCGTGCGCACCAACAACCCGCCCTCCGGCCATGTCCGCGGTGAGGGCGCGATGCAGGTGTGCGCCGCGTACGAGGGCCAGATGGACAAGCTGGCGGCCAAGCTCGGGCTCGACCCCGCCGAGATCCGGATGCGCAACGTGATGGCGACCGGCGATCTGCTGCCCACCGGGCAGACCGTCACCTGCCCGGCCCCGGTCGCCGAACTGCTCCAGGCCGTAAGGGACGCACCGCTGCCCGCCCTCCCCGAGGACGACCCCGAGGAGGAGTGGCTGCTGCCGGGCGGCCCCGAGGGCGCGGGCGACCCGGCCGCGGTGCGGCGCGGGGTCGGCTACGCCCTGGGCATGGTCCATATGCTCGGCGCCGAGGGGGCCGACGAGGTCTCCACCGCGACCGTCAAGGTGACCGGCCCGGTGGCCACCGTGATCTGCGCCGCCGTGGAGACCGGCCAGGGCTTCACCACGCTGGCCCGCCAGATCGTCCAGGACGTCCTCGGCATCGAGGAGGTCCATGTCGCCCCCATCGACACCGATCAGCCCCCGGCCGGGCCCGCCTCGCGCGGCCGCCACACCTGGGTCTCGGGCGGTGCGGTCGAGCGCGCCGCGAAGATGGTCCGCACCCAGCTGCTACAGCCCCTCGCGCACACCTTCGGCATGTCGACCGAGCTGCTCACCATCGCCGACGGCAAGATCACCTCGTATGACGGGGTGCTCAGCACCACCGTCGAGGAGGCGCTGGAGGGCAAGGAGCTGTGGGCCACCGCCCAGTGCCGTCCGCACCCCACCGAGCCGCTGGACGAGACCGGCCAGGGTGACGCCTTCGTCGGGCTCGCCTACTGCGCGGTGCGCGCCGTGGTGGACGTCGACATCGAGATCGGCGCGGTCCGGGTCGTGGACATGACGGTGGCCCAGGACGTGGGCCGGGTGCTCAACCCGCGTCAGCTCAAGGCCCGTATCGAGGCGGGCGTCGCCCAGGGCATCGGCGCGGCCCTCACCGAGAACCTGCGCACCTCACGCGGTGTGGTCCGGCACCCCGACCTGACCGGCTACGCCCTGCCGACCGCCCTGGACGTGCCCGACATCCGCATCGTCAAGCTGGTCGAGGAACGGGACGTGGTGGCCCCCTTCGGTGCCAAGGCGGCCAGCGCGGTGCCGGTGGTCACCTCCCCGGCGGCGGTCGCGGCGGCGGTCCGCGCGGCCACCGGCAGGCCGGTCAACCGCCTGCCGATCCGCCCGCAGTCGGCGGTCGTCAACCGTATGTAGCGCCCCTCCGGCCGGGAGGGGTGGTGTGGCCGGGCGGAATCCCCGCCCGGCCACACCGCGCCGTCAGGCGTCGGCCGCGTCGAGCGCCGCCGCCACGACCGGGCCGATGAGCGCCACATGCTCCTGGCGCATCATGTGGTGGTGCTGCGCGGGCACCTGGTGGACCCGCACCGTGCCGTCCAGATACGGCTGCCAGGACTCCGGGGTGTGCGCCGGGCGCGGGAAGCCGGGGGTCTCGTACTCCGCCGCGAACAGCAGCAGATCGCCGGTGTACGGGTCCGGGGAGAACTTCTTCGTCAGCTCGATGTCGCTGCGCATGATGTCCAGCAGCGGGAAGGTGGCCTCGCCCGCCAGCAGCCGCGCGGGCAGACCGGACTCCCGGACGAGGGCCGCGGCCAGCTCGTCGGCGTCGCGTTCCGGCGCGTCGGCGATCTCGCCGGACGGCTGGGTCTCCCCGGCCCACGGGATGATGATGTCGCCGCCCCGCAGGCTCTCCAGGAGCATGCCCAGCCACTCGCGCTTGCTGTAGTCGGGCAGTCCGAACTCCCACTGGTTGTCGGGGTAGGCGTCGAGGATCGACAGCACCCCGACCCGCTCGCCCGCGCTCTGCAGCCGCGTCGCCATCGCGTACGCCACCAGACCGCCGAAGGACCAGCCGAGCAGGTGGTACGGGCCCTCGGGCTGGACCGCGCGGATCTGCTCCACGTAGTCGGCGGCCATCTCGTCCACGCTGGAGGGCAGGATGCCGTCCTCCTGGAGCCCGTGCGACTGGAGGGCGTAGACCGGCCGCTCGGGGTCGAGATGGCGCAGCAGGCCGGTGTAGAGCCAGCCGAGGCCGCCGCCGGGGTGGACGCAGAACAGCGGGGCGAGCCGGCCCTGGGCCCGCAGCGGGAGCAGTGGGTCCAGGCCGTGCTCCACCGCACCGTCCCCGGCCGTCCGGTCCTCGTCGAGGCGCTCGGCGAGCTGGGCGACGGTCGACGCCTCGAAGAGGGTACGGACCTCCATGGGCACGTCGAGCGCGGCGCGGACCTTGGCGGCGAGCTGGGCCGCGAGCATCGAGTGGCCGCCGAGTTCGAAGAAGCCGTCGTCGATGCCGACGGTGGGCAGGCCGAGCACCTCGGCGAACAGTCCGCACAGGACCCGCTCGCGCGCGGTGCGCGGCTCGCGCGAGGCCGCCGCGCCGGTGAGGTCGGGGGCGGGCAGGGCGCGGCGGTCGACCTTGCCGGTCTCGGTCAGCGGCAGGTCGTCCAGGACGACGACGGCCGCCGGGACCATGTGGTCGGGCAGCCGTCGGGCCACCGAGCGGCGGACCGCGGCGGGATCCATGGCTTCGGCGCCGGCGGTGCCGTGGGCCTCGGCCTGGGCGTCGGCCTCTGCCACGGCCTTGGAGGCGCCCTGGGCCTCGCACTCTGCGTCGGCCTTGGGGGCGGCCTTGGCGTCGGCCTGGGCTTCGCCCTTTGCCTTTGCCTCGGTCTTGGCGTTGGCCTGGGCTTCGCCCTTTGTCTCGGCCTTGGCGTCGGCCTGGGCTTCGCCCTTTGCCTCTGCCTCGGTCTTGGCCGGGACGACGTAGGCGACGAGCTGCTTGTCGTCGGGGTGTGTCTCGCGGGCGACGACCACCGCCCGTTCCACTCCGGGCAGCGACCGCACCGCCTCCTCGACCTCGCCCAGCTCGATCCGGAAGCCCCGGATCTTGACCTGGTCGTCGGCGCGGCCGAGGTACTCCAGCTCCCCGTCGGCGGTCCACCGGGCCAGGTCGCCGGTGCGGTACATCCGCTCGCCGGGGGCCCCGAAGGGATTGGCGACGAATCGTTCTGCCGTCAGGCCCGGACGGTTCAGATAGCCGCGGGCCAGGCCGGGCCCCGACACGTACATCTCACCGGTCGTCCCCGGCACGGCCGGGCGCAGCGCCCCGTCCAGCACATGGACCCGCAGATCGGGGATGCCGGTGCCGACGACGCTTCCGGGCAGGGTCGCGGCGGCCTCGCGGTCCAGGGCGCGGTAGGTGACGTGCACGGTGGTCTCGGTGATCCCGTACATGTTCACCAGGACGGGGGCGGTGTCGGGGTGCCGCTCGTACCAGTCCGCCAGCCTCCGCAGGTCCAGCGCCTCGCCGCCGAAGACGACGGCGCGCAGGGCGGTGAGCCGCGCGCCGGTGCCGGGGTCCTCCTGGTCCGCGTGGATCAGCTGCTGGAAGGCGGAGGGGGTCTGGCTGAGCACGGTGACCCGCTCGTCCGCCAGCAGGCGCAGGAACGCGTCGGGGGAGCGGCTGATGGCGTGCGGGACGACCACGAGCCGGCCGCCGTGCAGCAGCGGGCCCCATATCTCCCAGACCGAGAAGTCGAAGGCGTAGCTGTGGAACATGGTCCACACGTCGTCGGCGCCGAAGTGGAACCAGCCGTTGGTGGCGCCGAAGAGCCGGACCACGTTGTGGTGCGGTACCACGACGCCCTTGGGGGTGCCGGTGGAGCCGGAGGTGAAGATGGTGTAGGCGGGGTGCTCGGGGGACAGCGGCGCGGTGCGCTGCTCGTCGGTGGGGTCGTCCGCGGGCTGTCCGGCGAGGGCGGTGAGGATGTCCGGATCGTCCAGCGCCAGCTGGTCGGAGGCGGTCCCGGTCAGCGTTCCGGCGAGGTCGCGGGTGGTGACGACGACCGCGGGGGCGGCCTGCTGGAGCATCAGTTCCAGGCGCTCACGCGGATAGCCGGGGTCCAGCGGAAGGTAGGCGGCACCGGACTTGAGCACGGCGAGTACCGCGACGATCAGGTCGGCCGAGCGGGGGAGGGCGAGAGCGACGAGCCGTTCCGGGCCCGCGCCCCGGGTTATCAGCAGATGGGCGAGGCGGTTCGCGGAGCGGTTCAGCTCGGTGTAGGTGAGGGAGGTCGCGCCGTCGCTCACCGCCACCGCCGAGGGGGTGCGGGCGGCCTGCGCGGCGAACAGGTCGGGGAGCGTGGCGGGAGGTATGTCCGGGACCAGGGGCGTCCGCGGGGCCTCGCCCCGGCTCTCGCTCCGGTCCCCGTCCCCGCTCTCGTTCTCGCGTCCGTAACCGCTCCAGGCCAGCACCCGCGCCCGCTCCTCGGCGGTCAGCAGCTCGATACCGCCGACGGTGCGCTCGGGGTCCGAGGCGTCGGCGAACGCGTGCACCAGCGTCAGGAAGCGGGCCCGGTGGGCGGCCAGGTCCTCGTCGCTGTAGAGGTCGGCGTTGGCGTTGAGGTCGATACGGATGCCGGTGCCGTCGGACCGGTCGTAGGCCATGATCGACAGGTCCTCGACCAGCCCGTTCGAAATGTTGTGGGCGGTGACGCGATGTCCCGCGAAGTCGAAGTCGTATTCGAACGACATGATGTTGACGTGGGGGCCCAGGAAACTGTTGCCCCCGTCCGGAAGATGCAGATCCCGCACCATGTCGATACGGCGGTAGCGCTGATGCCGCAACGCTTTCCGCATCTCCTTCGACGCCTGCCGGATGAGATCCCGTACCCGCATATGCGGGCTGACGTCGAGACGCAGCGGCGCGACGTTGGCGAACATGCCGGGGTGGGCGCGCGTCGCGGCGTCGGTACGAGCCGATACCGGCAGGGTGAGGACGATGTCCTGCTTGCCGGTCAGCCGGTGCAGATAAGCCGCGGTCGCCGCGATCATCAGGGCGGACCAGTGGGTCCCCGCCTTTCGTGCGGCACCGCGCAGTCCGGCCGCTTCCGCCTCCGACAGATACGCCGTCTCGCGCCGGAAGTCACGCAGGTTCTTGCCCGGCCGTCCGGAAAGCCGGGCCGGTTCGGGGCAATCCCCGAACCGTTCCATCCAATACTCTCTGTCCCTGGTGAAATCCTCCGACGCGCGGTATTTCTCATCCCATTCGAGCATCTCCCGCAGAGAGCCGCGGCCGGTCGTCGGAGCCGCCTCGTGCCGGGTCTGATCGGCCTCGGTCCGGTGTCCGGCCCCCGCCGCGTAGGCCGTGTAGAGCTCGGCCACCCGACGGGCGGTGAGGGCCGCCCCGGCGGCGTCCGTCACGATGTGGTGCGGCGCCTGGTACCAGGCGAACCGCTCCGGCCCCAATTGGAACAGGGCGAAGGCGAACAGCGGGGCGCGGGTGAGATCGGTCGGCCGGGTCATCTCCTCCCGCATCCACCGTTCGGCCGCCTCCCGGGGATTCGCCTCGCCGCTGACATCGAAAAACGGCAACTCCCATTCGGTGACCGGTTCAACAACCTGCCACGGCACCCCGCCGTCCTCGCCGAAACGCGTGTTGTACGGCTCGGTTTCGGTGACCGTCCGACGGAGTGCGGATTCGAACAGCGTTCGGTCGATCGGGCCATGAATTTCCAGATACTCGCCCACCCGGAAGCGGGTGCTCTCCGGTGTCAGTTGCTGGCCGAGCCAGATCTCGCTCTGACTCGTCGACAGCGGAAGGCGGGCACCCCTGGCATCGGACTGCAAGATTCCCCCATATGGGACATGAAACGTGGTCGAAACAAAAATGCCTGGCGGCCACGGGGGGTGGTTGCAGGCACCTGTTCGACTTTAGGAGAGGAACCATGCGAGGCGGCGGGCGTGCCAGGGCAGTTGGCGCGATCTTAACCGATTGCCCGAAAATCTTCACAAGTTGCGGAGGACTCGGAAGCGTTCGGTGGCGACCGCGTGAAAGCCCATTTCAGAAGCGCCCGAAAGACGAACTCTGTCGCTTTTTCAGTGGTGATTTCCGTGATCCGGGTCCGAGCATGCGCCTCACGCTTCCGCGTGTCCAGGGGGTGTGCGGGAGTTGACCGAGACGCGAACAACCGCGCGGGCGCCGAAGGAGGCGCCCGCGCGGTGGGTGTGGAGGCCGTGGCGGGAATCGAACCCACGTAACTCGCTTTGCAGGTTTGTCCCTGCTAGGCACAGCGTGATCCGTAGCCGTTCAGGCTCGTTCAGTCCCGTACTCCCGTCCTTGGCGTGAACCGCCGTGAACGACATCGAACGGCGGTGAATGAGACGGAAACTGAGACGGGGCCCATCCCCCTGACCAGGCGTGTAAGCCTTCAGCCGCGACTCACTGGGGCCCTCGGTGGGATTGCTACCTGGGACTCGATGCAAGAGCATCGGCCACAGTAGTCATGTCGGTCACCACTGCGTCGGCCCCTGCCTCAGCCAGAGTGAGACCCTTGTGTGGCTTGTTGGCGAAGCCGATGGACGTCGCTTCGGCGGCACGAGCGGCTTCGATGTCTGTCACCGAGTCCCCGATCAGCGTGCAGTCCTGGGGCGCCATGCTGAGCCGTTCAGCCGCGAGCATGAGTGAGTACGGCGCCGGTTTCATCAGGTCCGGCCGGTAGGCGGCGCGCCCGACGACTTCATGCACGAGGTGCGTTAGATCGTGCTGTGCTAGGAACTCTCGGACACAGCCAGCGGAGTTGTTGCTGACCACCGCGACTTTGCGGCCCGACTCGCGAGCAGCGCTCAAGGCGGCAACGGCCCCGGCGACGGGGGCGCCCGCCACCTTGACGGCCGCGACTTCGGCTGCGGTGAGGGCGTCCTCTATGTCTCGGATAACGGACTCGCCGCCGTGCGGCGCCAAGCGCAGGATCTCCATCGGGTCATCCGTGCCGCGCGCCTTGCCTCCTAGGTGCGCGTCATAGCGGTCCACGATCTCTGACAGGTCCCTCGCGACTCCAGGGGCGGGTAGACCGGCGAACACGTCGCAGATCGGGCCGTCGAAGTCGAAGAGAACTGCCGAGGCGGCGGCGATCGTCGCGGACAGGCCGTTACTTGCCATCAGGGTTGAAGTCCCTTCCGATCGTGTTCCAGACGCTTTCGAACCACATGCGCGCCTGTTCGACCTGTTGGGCTCCACTCGACGACTCGCCCTCGTTCACGGAGTAGTGGAACAGTGTGGCGTCGGTACCTACGAGGTCGTAGATCTCGACCGCTTCCCCCTCCGTGACCACCTTGTTCGGCCGGATGGGGTAGTAGCCGAAGAACGCATCTTCCTGGTTGATCACATACAGCTTGAAGAACTGCGTTCCGCTGTGTACGCGCACGCTCACCTTGGTCTCCGCCACCAGCCCGAGAACGCTCAGCTCGTGGATCGAGTTGGTGATGCTGCGTGTGAAGCCGACCATCATGTCGTGCATGCGGCGGCGCAGGCGCGGATCATCTGCCCCGTCTTCGCGGCGCACAGGCGCGGCCTGGGGCACCGACATGTCCGGCACCAGTATGCGGATGTTGATGTTCGATGGCGTCAGCCGGCCGACGCGGATCTTGTCGATGGGCTCCTGAAGAGCGCTGTGTAGCGTCTCGCTGGAGAACCCGGCGAAGTCGATCGAGACGTCCGCGCTGGCGAATGCCTGCTCAACGTACGGGCGGAGGCCGGCCGGCCGTTCCGTGCGGTTACGGACGTATACGCCGCTGCCCTTGCGAGATACGACGAGCCCCTCATCCTCCAAGTCCCGGAGCGCCCGCTGGATCGTGGCGCGAGCGAATCCATACAGCTCAGTCAGGGTTTTGTGCGACGGGAGCTTGTCGCCGGGACCTAGCTTCCTCGTCCGAATGGCGGCGCCGAGACTGCTTGCCACCTGCTCATACGGCGGTCGGTCGTCGTCCGGGTCCAGGGGTTCGGGCGTGAAGTTCATGCCCCGATGCTACGTCCTCCCACCCTGATCAGGACAGCCAGGCTAGTCAGGTGTTGACGTGACTAGCCAGGATGGCTACGTTGTTCTCGTACCCACCGGGCTAGCCAAGTTGGTCAGGCTCTCGGGTGGGGACGGGCCGTCTTTGGCCTGCACAAATGCGTGACCTGCACAGCAATGGGCTCTGCTTCGGCGGGGCCAAGGGGCCCGGGACAGAGCGGGCCGAGGGGCCCGGATCCCTGGTCAACCGGAGGGCTTAGACCGAAAGGTCACGTCTCCATACGCCTGAAACGGGAGCGCGCTCCCGAAGGAGACACCGCATTACCGCCCCGATGGTCGTAGGCAGGGTTCGACTCCCTCGCCGGGGCACTTGGCCTGCCGCTTTTTGCGGTTTCGGCCCTCATTCCCGACGCGGCGGCACTCCCGGACAAGGACAGCCGGCCGCCCGGTCTCCATCCCGACGTAGTCAGGAGTTCCTTCATGACCGAGCGCACGATCCCCGTGGACGCATTCGGCCCGATCGCCCTGGATCTGACGATGAACGCCGGCAGCATCCGGGTCGCCGTTGACCCGGCGCTGAAGCAGGCGCAGGTGGTGCTGAAGACCGACGCCGCTTCGGGCCCGTCGGTCGACGCGATCCGCGACACCGCCGTAAGCCTCAACGGGCAGAACCTCCGGGTCCGCGTCCCGGACGTGACCGGCGGCATGATCGGCAGCACCAACATCCGCATAGGCGGCAGCACGATGACGTTCTCCGGCGGCAACGGCGTACAGATCGTGGGCGGCAACGTCCACATCACCGGCCATAGCGGTGGCAAGGTCTTCATCAACGGCCGCGAGGTCACCGCCACCGGCCCGGCCGGCGACGCGGTCACACCGATCACCGCCGAAATCCACCTGCCCGCCCGGTCCGTGGCGCTGATCAGCACGCATACCGCCGACACCGCCGTCACGGGCACGCTGGCGCGACTGGGGTACGACGGCACTTCCGGCAGCCTGACCGCTGAGCGGGTCGGCGACCTGGACGCCAGGGTCACCAGCGGCAGCGTCATCGTCGGCGACGTGACCGGCCCGCTGGACGTCAACCTCACTTCCGGCAACCTCGACATCGGCGCCTACAGCGGCAGCAACGCGAGGCTGAACCTCACGTCCGGCAACGTCCGGATGGCCGCGACTCCGCAGGCCACCGGCCGTCTCACGGTGAGCGCCACGTCCGGCTGCGCGCGCATCACCGGCGCGGCTCACCTGAACGTCCGCCGCCGGGTGACCAGCGGCTACGTGCAGATCGGCTAGCACCCGCCCCGCGTCGTTCACTCTTCCCGGACAGGAGTCCGTCACCGATGCACGCTGCCACTTTCGCCGCTGTCTTCATCGCCCTGTACGTCGCCCACAGCGTGGGTGACCACTGGGTGCAGACCTCGCATCAGTCCGCGCAGAAGGGGCGCCCCGGATGGGTCGGCCGCCTCGCCGGCGCCCGGCACGTCGCCACCCTGACCCTCACCAAACTCGCTGTCCTGGTCCCGGCCGCCGCGCTGCTGGGGCTGAACCTGTCGGTGCTCGGCATCGTCGCCGGGCTCGGCATCGACGCCGTGACGCACTGGTGGGCGGACCGCCGCACCACCCTCGCGTGGCTGGCCAAGGTTCTCGGCAAGAGCCAGTTCTACGGGCTCGGCGCCCCGCGCGCCGGCCACGACGACAACCCGCACATCGGCACCGGCGCGTACGCCCTTGACCAGTCCTTCCACCACCTGTGGCTGCTGGTCGCCGCGCTCATCGTCGCCACCGTCTGACCCCGTTCTTCGCGGGGCGGTCGCACTCCCGGACAGGACAGCCGACCGCCCCGCGCCCCTCCCGACGTTCAAGGAGAGACCCACCATGCGTATGCGCACCTTCGTCGCCGGCCAGGAAGCGCACGGCGACATCGAGTTCGCGGAACTGGCGCTCGGCATCGACATCGACCTGTTCCGGGGCCCACTGGAGTCCGAGACGGACGCCGAGCGCGCCGCCCGTGAGGACGCGGCCCGTGACATCCTCGCCGACCTGCGGGCGGAGGCGGAGGCCGGAGACGAGATCGCCGGCTGGGACGCCCTGTACGCCGACGCGCTGACCCGTACGGTGCCGTTCCTGCGTCCCGCTCGTGTTCACCGGCCGCAGACGGGAGAAGCGGCATGACTGAACTGATGTTCGCCGCCGCCGCTGGTCTGCCGTTACTGGCCGGGTGGTCGGTGCACGCACTGCGGCTGACCCGCCGGATCGAGGCGGCCCGCCGCGACCCGCTCACGGGACTGTGGACGCGGGACGCGTTCGAGGGCCGTGCTGTAAAGAGCTTGTCCCGGGGCCAGCAGCGGGCCGTGTTCGTCCTGGACCTGAACTGGTTCAAGGAGATCAACGACACGCACGGCCATGCGGCGGGTGACGCGGTGATCCGCGCGACCGGTTTGCGGCTGGGGGCGTGGGCGGCAGGACATCACGGCGTGGCCGGGCGGTTGGGCGGGGATGAGTTCGCCGCCGTCACCGACGTGGCCGGCGAGGCCGACACCGTCACCGGCAACCTGAACGCCAAGGTTCTGGAGCTGATCGGCAGTCTTGAGCGGCCGGTGTCGTTCGAGGGCCGGGACATCGACGTTTCCGTCTCGATCGGCGTCGCCCGCTACTGGCGCGGGACCGCTGACCTGTCCGCCCTGCTGAGGCAGGCGGATGAGCACATGTACCGGGCCAAGCGCGAGGGCGGGGGCGCCAGCATCGCCCCGAAGCACGAGACGACGCCCGCGCTGCCCACCGTCCACGGCCGCCGCTACGGCCGGCCGGGCACCCGTAAGGAGGTGGCGTGATGACCACCCGCAAGAACCTGTCGAAGATTCAGACCGGTGTTCTGACGGCCGCGTTCGTGCCCATGCTCGCCACGGGCGTGGTCGGCGGCATCGGCACCTACAGCAACATCGGGCACGCCTACGGCACGGGGACCGCGCTCGGTGCTCTCGGTGCTGGCGAGGGCGCCACGGCCGTCCTCGCTCTGGTTCTGTTGGGGCTGACCATGCTGGGGCAGTCCTCGCCGCGCGTCGTACGGATCGGGTTGTGGGCGCTGCCGGCCGCCGCCGCTGTCATGGGCGCCATGGCCGCGCCGGACCCGGGGAGGACCGTGATCTACGCGCTGACCCCGATGGGCATGTCCGTCTCGGCGGAGGGCATGGCGTTCCTCGCCCGCCGGATCGTCGTCCACACCGACGGCCGCGACGCGGAGAACGAGCGGCGTACTGCCGACATCGTGCAGGCCCTCGCCTACCACCGTGCCCGCGCCGCACACCACCCGAGCAATCGGATCAAGTGGTGGTCGGAGCGCATGTCATGGCGTCTGGCCCGCAAGGTTGGGGTCGGGGACGCGGCGCTCGGATCGAGGCTGCTGGATGTCCAGCGCGACCGGATCACCGATGGTGCGGATGCCGCGCTCGCGTCGATGTTCGGCGGCACCGGCCCCGTGCCCGCCCCGGTCGCGAATGCGGAGGAATCTACCGAGACCGTGAGGAATCGGTCTACGGCTGACCTGCGGGAATCGACCCCGGCGTCGTCGGTCGTGCTCACCCGGTTTTCGGTGTCCGATCCGGTGGCGGTCGACTTCGTAAAGCCGACTCTCCCGCTCAAGCCGATGCCCGCGATCGCCCCGGGGGTCGACCCGGTCAAGGTCGATCCTGCGCCGACCGGGCGTCGGGTGGTGGCGGCCGACTCCCCCCGATCCCGTCGGGCGACCGGCCGGGTTCCGGAGGTGGCGCGGTCGCCCCGGCCGAAGCGCACGGCCGAACAGTTGCTCGCTGAGGCTCGTACTGCTACGGCCGACTGGCCCGCCGACCGGATCACGGCGGAGGGCATCCGCCGTACGGTCCGCACCTCGCCGGCGAATGCGCGGATGCTGCGGGACACCATCCTTGCCGAACGCAGCGAGAGCGGCGGTAAGGCCGCGTGAAGCGGCTGACCCTTCCCGACTGCTTCGACCCGACCGGGGAGCGCTTCGGCATCCCCACCTACCCGTGGCGATGCGCCCCGGACGGCTACGCGACCCGCCGCCAACTCCGCAGTCGGGGACTACGGCCGGGCGGTCAGGACATCGCGGCGCAAATCCTGCGCCCGCGTCGCCGTCGGGAACCGCTGACCGCGTACCTGTACCGGGTCGACCTCGCCCGCCCAGTACGCCCGATGACCCCGGGCCGGTGGCGTGCGCACGCAGCGATGATGCGCGCCCGCCGCCGTTGTCCCGAGTGCGGTACGGATGCCGGATACGTCATCCCGCCCACGCTCGGAACCTGCGTGACCTGCGCCTATCACCAGGAACAGCGCGCTGCCTGAATCTCACAACCCACACACTCTGTGTGGCCTCTCTCGGTCCGTCTGGGCTGAGTCTCTTCTCACGGGCTCGGCCGCCCACCTCCTACAGCGTCGACCGGGCCCGTCCTCCACACCCGAAAGCGGAAGGACCCTCAGTGAAGCACCCCGACGACGACAACGAACTGTTCAACCGGCTGGAAGCTGAAATGACGGCCGACTCCGGGGCCGATGTGGTCGACCTCGACAAGGCCCGTGCCGCCCGTGAGTCGACCCCGACCGACCCGGCATCGGACGACCCGACCACCGCCGTCATGGTCGCCCGGCCCGCCCCGACCGCGACCGGTCCGGGCTACCTGGGTCGACTGGCCGCAGCGAAGCGCCGGGATGTGATCCCGGTTTGGCTGCGGTCGACCGCCGAACTGCGCACCGCCGCCGCATGGGTCGCCCGCCACTACACCCATTCGATCGGCTATCACGCGCTGCGCTCCCCGGTCTACACCCTCCGCCTCACCCTGCAAGCCCCTGCGGGCGCCGCGAAGTTCGTGGGCGGCACGATGCGGTGGGCGGCCGACCGCGAGGGCGAACCGGTCCGCCTCGCCGCCGTACGGCGCGAGGACGCGGCCGAGTACCTGAAGCTCTCGCGGCAGCGTGACGGCCGCGTCCGGCTGCGGGTCCTGGTCACCGTGCTCGCGATGTTCATCGGACTGGGCGCCGCGTTCGCCATCTACGTCCTCGCCCCCGGATGGCTTCAAGCCCTGTCGGTGAGCGCGGTCGTGCTCGCGCTCGGCCACGCCGGCCGCAAGGCGGATGACCCGGTCATCCACCGGGCGGTGGAACTGCCCACGTCGACCAAGCTCACGTCGGACATCGTGCTGCGTGCACTCGGCTCGCTCGGTATCCCCGCGATCAACCAGGCGCAGAGCAAGGGACGGGACGGGTTCGAGTTCACCGCCCCCATCACCCGCGACGGCCCCGGCTGGCGTGCGAAGGGCAACTTGCCCTTCGGCGTGACGGTGACCGACATCATCGAGCGGCGCGAACGGCTCGCGTCCGGCTTGCGCCGCCCGCTGGGCTGCGTGTGGCCGGAGGCCGTGCCCAACGAGCACACCGGGCATCTCGTGCTGTGGGTCGGCGATCAGGACCTGTCCAAGGCCAAGAAGCCCGCATGGCCCCTGCTCAAGTCGGGTTCGGTGGACCTGTTCAAGCCGGTCGCGTTCGGCACCGACCAGCGCGGACGCTGGGTGGAGATCACGCTCATGTACATCGCGGCCGTCATCGGCGCGATCCCGCGCATGGGCAAGACCTTCCTTCTGCGTCTGCTGTTGCTGATCGCGGCCTTGGACCCGCGTGCGGAGCTGCACACCTACGACCTCAAGGGCACCGGCGACCTTGACCCGGTCGGCAACGCCGTGAGCTACCGGCACCGCGCCGGGGACGAAGAGGAGGACATCGAGTACGCGGTGCGGGACCTGCGCGCGCTGCGTGAGGAACTGCGGCGCCGCGCGAAGATGATCCGCTCGCTTCCCCGGGACGTCTGCCCCGAGTCCAAGGTGACGTCGGAACTGGCGAACAAGAAGTCGCTCGGACTGCACCCGATCGTGGTCGGGGTGGATGAGTGTCAGGTCTGGTTCGAGCACGACAAGTACGGCAAGGAACTCGAAGAGATTTGCACTGACCTGGTCAAACGCGGTCCGGCGACCGGGATCGTGCTCCTTCTCGCCACGCAGCGCCCGGACGCGAAGGCACTGCCCACGGGCATCAGCGCGAACGCGTCGGCCCGGTTCTGCCTGAAGGTCATGGGCCAGTTGGAGAACGACATGGTGCTCGGCACGTCCGCCTACAAGCGGGGTGTGCGCGCCACGATGTTCAGTTGGGCCGACAAGGGCATTCACTACTTCGTCGGCGAGGGCGCTGACGCCCGCATCGTCGGTTCCGTGTACGTGGACGCCCCGGCCGCCGAAGCCATCGGCGCCCGCGCCCGCAAGGCCCGCGAACTGGCCGGCACCCTGTCCGGGTACGCGCTCGGGGAAGAGCCGCAGCCGGACGAGAGCGCGGCGTATGACCTACTGCGGGACATCCTCGCCGTCGTCCCGGCCGATGAGCCCAAGGTGTGGTCCGAAACCGTCGTCGCCCGTCTCGCCGAACTGCGGCCGGAGGTCTACGACGGCTGGGACCCCGAGTCCCTGTCCGCCGCCCTGAAGCCGCACGGCATCACCACCATCCAGGTGGGCCGCCGCCTCAACGGCAAGGTCGTCAACCGGCGCGGCATCGACCGCTCGCACATCGTCTCGACGATTGCAGAGCGTGATGGAAACCGGGACGCGGGCTGATACTCCGGGGCCGCTAGCGCTAGCGGCACACCCCGCTAACGTTAGCGGCCCCGCTAGCGCCCCGAACCCATCCTGATCAGGCCGCTAGCGGATAGCGGTCCACCTGCGGAAAGCCTCGAAACCCGCCCCGGAGGGCCCTTCATGACCCCCATCGTTCTTGCTATCGCCTGCCTACTCGCCATCACGCTCGGTTACGGCGCGCTCTGTGCGGCCTCGCCGTTCGGCGACTGCCGCAAGTGCCACGGCATGGGCCACGCGCTCAAGACCGACCGCAAGGGACGCCTCAAGCGCGGCAAGGACTGCCGCCGCTGCAAGGCCACCGGCAAGCGCATACGCGTCGGTCGCTGGCTCTACAACCGCTGGGCGCGCATCTACAGCGCCGGCACCGATACCCCCCGCCCGGAAGGATTCCGATGATCTTCGACATCTCCGCCGTGCTGCTGTTCGGCGCCGCCTCCGCCCTCGCCGTCAAGACCAAGTCCGCCGGCGCCGGCGCCGCCATCGTGCTGTTCCTCTTCGGGTTCTTCGCCGCCGGAACCGGCGCGCAGGAGCCCATCCGCGACTTGGTCAAGGCGTTCGCCGACGCGGCCAACTCCCTCGGCAACTGATAGGAGGCCCGCCATGAACGAACACGTCCCCTTCCTGCGGCCGGACGCGCCGACCCGTGCGACGTACGACCCGGCATCGCTGGAGCTGCACGCGCCCGACGCGGCGGCGGTCGAACTCGCCGCCGAACGCGGCCCGGTGGTCTGGGTGCCGGACGCCTACGGCCGCATGGTCCCCATGCCTAAGCACCTCGCCCCGCCCCCGATGCCCATGCCGGAGCCGCGCGACCTCACCCCGCTGCCCCTGCTTGACCCCATCGCACAGCGCTTCATCGGCGCCGGGCTCGGCGGGGGTGGCCTCGCGGCCGGCGTCGGCTGGGGCGTGGGCGAGGTCATCAACGCCGCCGCCGGGCTCACCTCCGGCGCCGCGATGTGGATTGCCCTCGCCGTCCTCGCCTGGCGCATGCCCGTGCGCGCCATGGGCGGCGGGCGGAACGGGAGCACGGTCAACATCCGCAAGGCCGTGATCAAGCGCAGCACTTTCAACGGCTAGCTTGCCCGTGGGCGGCGGCACTCCCGGACAAGGACAGCCCGCCGTCCACGGTCTCCAATCCCGACGTAGCAGAACAGGAGACCTACAGCATGACACCTGACTGCAAGGCCCGGCGCCCCGCCGGAGGGAATCACCCGGAGGGGAGCCACCTGCGCACCGCCCTCGCCCTCGCGGCGGCCGGTGTCCCGGTCCTCCCTCTGCGGGCGGGCAAGGTCCCGTTCGGCAACTGCCGCAGCTGCGCGGGCGCCCCGCCCCGGTGCGGCGGCCGGCCGAACATGAAGACGCCGGGACCGTGCCTGTGCCCGGCGCCGTGCCACGCGTGGGCCGCCGCCACCACCGACCCGCACGTCCTCACCTCGCCCGCATGGGGCCGGGTGTGGCGTGAGGCGGTGGCGGTCGCCTACCACCCCGGTGGGGCCGGGCTAACCGTGGTCGACCTGGACGACGCGGAAGCCATCGAATGGGCCCGCGGTTCCCTGCCCGCCACCCGGACCGTGCAGACGACGCGGGGCGAGCACTGGATCTACCGGGGCGCCATGACCTCCCACAACGCCGTGCGTCCCGGTGTCGACATCAAGTCGTCCATGTCCTACGCCCGCTATCTCGGGCCCGGCACCGGCCACATGGTCAACCTGCCGGACGCCGTGCGTGCGCTTGCGGCGAAGAAGCCTTCCCCGGCCCGACCGGCGCCGCACGCCGTTACCGTGCCCGCAGGGCCGGGAGTCGGGGAGTGCCCGCACCGCACGCCTGTCTACCTGGATCGTGGCATCGCGATGGCCGAACAGCGCATCACCGAGGCGCGCAGTGCGGTGCACGCGACCGTGTACCGGACGTTCCTCGCGGTGCTGTCCAGGCACGGCCGGTGCGGCTGCCTCACCGACACCCACGTCAACCGCCTGTTCACCGCCGCGCAGACCAAGGGCGAGACCGTCCGGCACTGCATGGACGCGTGGACCAACGCCCGCACCACGTTGGGACTGTGACCATGGCCGACGACGACAAGAACCCGGCACGCGAGATCATCACCGACTACGCCCAAGCCCACTTCCGGTACTTCCGCACCGCTGACGGCACCGTGTACGCGCAGAGGAACGGCCACCCCGTGGCCCGCCCGATCCGCTCCCAAGGCACCACCGGCAGCCACCGGCAGGAACTCATGGTCGGTCTCTTCCGCGACGGAGTGGGCGTGTTCAACGGCACCGCCATGAAAGAGGCGCTCGACCTGATCGAAGCATTGGCGCTGACCGAGGACGTCCAGCCCGTGCACATCCGCGTCGCCCCCGGCTATGACGGGGCCACGTGGCTGGACCTGGGCCGAAGCGACGGGCAGTCCGTACGCATCCACCCCACCGGATGGGACATTCGCACCCCGGACCCGCAGGAAGTCTCCTGGCGGCGTACCCAGCTCACAGGGGAACTGCCCCTGCCGGCGAAGGACACCGACGGCAAGGGCATCGACCTGCTGATGCGACTGTGCAACTTCGCCAACGCGGAGACCGAGTGCCTGGCCATCGCGTGGCTCATCGGTTGCCTGGGTCCGACCGTGCCCGTCCCGGCCCCGTTCCTCACCGGACCGCAGGGCGCGGGCAAGTCCACCGGTGGGCGGATGCTCGTGCGGATCATCGAGGGCATGACCGGGGACCTGCGACGGGCGCCGAAGGATGAGGAGAACCTGATCACGGCGGTGGCGGCCGGTTGGGTCACCGCTCTGGACAATCTCTCCCACATGACCCCGGAGCTGTCCGACGCGATGTGCTGCATCGTGACCGGGGCGGAGAACGTCAAGCGCGCACTGTTCACCGACGGGGACGTCTTCCGCGTCGGCTACCGCCGTCCCCTGCTCCTGACCGGCATCGACGTGGGCGTGATCCGGCCCGACCTCGCGGAGCGGCTGTTGCCCCTGCGGCTGGAACGCCCCCGCGTCCGGCGCACCGAGGCGGAACTGTGGTCCGACTTCGCAGAGGTTTTGCCCGTCATCCTTGGCTCTCTCCTCGACCTCACGGTGCAGGTGCGCGCGGCTGAGGCGGACATCCCGACCGATCTGCGGATGGCCGACTTCGCGCACCTGTGCGCGCAGCTCGACGCGGCCACCGGTCTGGGAGCGCTCGCCGCCTATCGGGCCAGTCTGGACGACCTCAACGACGACGTCATTGAGGGCGACTTGCTGGCACAGACCGTGCTGAAGCACGCCGGCGGCATCGACCCGGGAACCGAGCAGCGGATGACGTCCGCCGAATGGCTGCACTGCCTCACGGGCCTCTACGCGGGCGAGGAGTGCCGTCCCCTGCCTAAAGGGTGGCCGACTACCGGCAAGGTGCTCTCAGACCGTCTCAAGCGGCTTCAGCCCACGCTCGCGGCCCGGGGCGTCCTGATCGACTGGGGACGCACCAAGACGTCGCGCTACATCGAAATCTCGCGGCCGTGCGCCGCATCGTCCCCGCCCGAGCAGGAAGCGGCTTTCTGACCGCGCGGACCACGACCGCTCGTGCCTAGACCACGCCCCTCGGCACTCAGACGAGGGACGTGATCTCACCGCCCTATCAACATCAAATTCCACACTACGCGCCATGCCAGTAATGTTGTCCCCTCGTTCGGCACCCAACCTCTTCAGCGTGGGCGCCAGCGCAAACACAGGGAGGGGGCCTGCGTGTTTCGACCGAACGAGGATGATGGGGACCTAGCTACTCCGGCAGGGCCGATACATGACACAGCGAAGCGACGAATCCGGGACTGGATGGCATCGCCGCTTGCTCTCCGTCGGGTCCGTAAGACAACCATCGCAGCCCTCCTTTCCGCGTTAGTTTCCGCGACACTGTTGTTATGGGTCGATTCGCGACCGAGTGTTGAGAAGCGGGAGGGTTGCGACAGGGGGGCGACATGTAGCGGCGGCGACCACTTCGAAGCGCAGCTAGACCGTGCTCGCAAGCAACTCTTCACTGGCCGCCTCGACTACACCAAGCCGTCTTCGCTCAGGCTGACAGTCGGCAAGCCGTCGTATTTTCGAGCTGCGGTTCTAGGCACCTGGGTTGTGAAGAAGGAGGACGTACAGAGCGAGAAGGTGACCGTGGGTGGCCAGGTCACTGTCAGCCTCCACTGTTCGGGCGTTGCTACCTGCACGCCCATTTCTTCCAAGCGCCAGTCCGTGACAGATGACCCCCGATTTAAGGACGGACCAGCTTGGGTTTGGGAGGTGACTCCCAAGGAGGCCGGGACCGTGTACTTCGCCCTCACCGTGACTTCCTACTACGAGAACACGACAACGGTCCTCTACGAGAAGCCGCCGATCACCGCCGATGCAGAGGTCAAGGAAGCTCGAAAGGAGGAAGGCGCTACCTCTTGGGTTGCCGACGCCTACGGCTGGTTCAAAAAGATGATCGAGGAGTTGGCCCTCATTGCGGCAGGCCTCGCCACCGTTTTGGGGCTGTGGCTCGCGTGGAAGACCCGGAACTCCTACCAGCCCACCGGCTCGCGAGAGCCGCCGCAGGGCACCGTGCCCACACAACCGACCCAACCAGGACAAGCCCAATCGCCCACCAGTACGACAGCTAGGACCGGCCCAACTGCTGGTGACAACCCACCAAGCGATACCCGGTAGCCAGTCCGTCGCGGGCCACCTGCCCCTGCGATTGGGAGCCCACCGCGGTCTTCGCCGATCCGTGATGGAGGCATGACCCCCGCTCAGCTCCGTGCGATCGGCAGCCGTGCCGCCCCGCCAGAGCAGGAAACGGCTTTCTAACCGCGTGGCACCGGGACCGCTCACACAAGCAAGAGGAGCACCCGGCCGCCCGTGCTCCTCTTGCTGTTCGGCGGCGGACGCCGCCCTGCATGGTGCGCCGCGAAGCGGCTCCTTCTTCACTCTCTGAGCCGCGCACCACAACAGACAGCACCCCTCTTTGTCCTAAGTAGAGAGACGCTGCGTCACCTGCGTCACCCACACCCCGTAAACGGCGCGTGACCTGGCGAAACAGCGGTGACGCAGACGGCCGATTCCTGCGTCACCCCGCGTCACCTGCGTCACCCGAGTGACGAAGTCTCCGTCACCGGTGACGGAGACCCAGGGTCCTGCGTCACCCGGAATCAGCAGGTCAGAGGCGCGAATGACGCAGATGACGCAGGTGACGCAGAAATCAGCACCTCGGACAGACGCGGACTCCCAACATCGGTCCCACCCCCGAGCACCCCGGCATCACCCACGAACTGAGTCGAACAGGAGTGAGCCTTGGACGAACACGGCACCGTCACTTCCCCCGCTGACGACGACACGACGCTGGTTCTCCTCACGGTCGAAGAGGCTGCCCGCCGACTCCGCATCGGCCGGACCACCTGCTTCGCGCTCATCCGCACCGGAGAGCTGGAGTCCATCGACATCGGCCGGCTCCGCCGCGTCCCTGCCGACGCGCCGGCCGCGTACCTCGCCCGGCGACGCGCGGCCCGACGAGCCGCTTGACGACGCCCGGGGCGGCGGCACTCCCGGACAGGACAGCCCGCCGCCCCGGTCTCCATCCCGGCACCATGAACAGGAGTCTGCCTGTGGCAGAGGAAAAGAAGCGCACTCGACAGCCGAACGGTCGGAGTTCCATCTACTTCGGCAAAGACGGCAAGTGGCACGGCCGGGTCACCGTCGGCATACGGGACGACGGCAAGCCGGACCGCCGTCATGTCGAGCGCAAGACCCGTGCGGCGGTCACTGAAGCCGTACGGGAGTTGGAGCGGCAGCGCGACGCAAAGACCGTGCGCAAGCCGGGCAAGCCCTGGACGGTCAAGGCGTGGTTGACGCACTGGATTGAGAACGTCGCGCCCCTCACAGTTAACGACAACACGATGGTCGGGTACGGCGTCGCCGTGCGGAAGCACCTCATCCCCGGCTTGGGTGCCCACCGCCTCGACAGGCTCAAGCCCGAGCACATCGAAGCGTTCTACGCGAAGATGCAGGCCAACGGCAGCAAGCCTGCGACCGCCCACCAGGCACACCGCACTTTCCGCGCCGCGCTCAATGAGGCCGTGCGCCGTGGCCACCTCGGCAAGAACCCAGTTCAGTTGGCCAAGGCCCCGAAGGTGGGGGAGTACGAGGTGGAGCCCTACACCGTAGCCGAGGTGCAGCGCCTGCTGAAGGCTGCCGACCGGCACCGCAACTCCGCACGCTGGGCCGTAGCCCTTGCCCTCGGACTGAGGCAGGGGGAAGTGCTGGGCCTGAAGTGGGAGGACGTAGACCTTGACGGTGGGTTCCTGATGGTCCGCCGCAGTCGCCACCGCCCGCAGTACGCGCACGGGTGCACGGAACCCTGCGGACACAAGGCCGGGTACTGCCCGCAGAGGCGACGTAGCAACCCGGAGACGTCCACCACCAAATCGCGTGCCGGCCGCCGCGCGGTTGGTCTCCCGGAACAGCTCGTTGACCTGCTCCGCGCCCACCGCAAGGCGCAGGACGCGGAACGAGAGGCGGCCGGTACGCGCTGGCAGGAAGGGGGGTGGGTGTTCCCCGACGAGTACGGCCGCATCTCTTCCCATCGGAAGGACTGGGCCGAGTGGAAGGCGCTACTGGTAGAGGCGAACGTTCGTGACGGCCGCCTGCACGACGCGCGCCACACGGCCGCCACGGTCCTGCTCATCCTCGGAGTCCCCGAGCGCGCCGTCATGGGCCTCATGGGGTGGTCGACCACCGCCATGGCCGCTCGCTATCAGCACATGGTGGACGCCGTGCGGGCCGACGTCGCGAGGCAGGTGGACGGCTTGATCTGGCAGTCCGACGCGCTTCGGTCGGCGGACGACGGCGGCGAGGGCATGGCCTGACGAATGAAATTCGCCTCCAAACGGGCGAGTTGTCCGATACTCTGATCGTCAGTCGCCGTCTCCCGCATTCGGGAGCTGACGTTGTGTCGCCGTCGCCCCCACTGGGGCGCTGACACAAAAAAGTCGCTGTCGCCCCCACTGGGGCGCTGACGTATAAGGAGAAGCCTTGCCCAGCAAGGACTACAGCTACGACATCCCGGACCACCCGATCAAGTACTTGAAGGTGGACCCGAGAACCATCAAGTTCGACGCCCGCTCGCAGCGCCAACTCAACAAGACGCGCGCGAGGGCCATGGCCGAGAAGCTGGTCCCCACCGCGCTCGGAACGCTGATCCTCTCGCAGCGCGCAGATGGCAAGTACGCGGTGGACGGCATGCACCGCGTCTACGCCTGCCAGCTCATCCTGGCTGGGGAGGTCAAGGTCCCGAAGAGGGTCCGCGAGGCCGTCGAGACCATCAACTGCGAGGTGCACTTCAATCTGTCGACGGCCAACGAAGCGTCCCTGTTCATCATCAAGAACAAGGAATCGTCGAAGGTCGGTCCGAACGACGAGTTCAGGATCGGCGTGCTGGCCGGGCACCCGCTCTTCGTGGACACCAACACCGTCCTGGAGAAGCACCAGCTCAAGGTCGGCAGCCGCACCACCAACGGCGTGCGCGGCATCAAGGGGATCCTCGACATCGTCATGGAGTACGGCCCCGAAACCTTGGACCTGGCGCTCAGCATCGCCGAGGACGCCTGGGGCCGCCACCCCGACACCTGGCACTCCGTCACCATCGGTGGTATCGCGATCGTGGTGTCCAAGCACCCCGACGTGGTCAAGCCCAAGGAGTTGGCGAAGAAGCTCAAGAGTCAGGGAGACCCCACCTCCTTCAAGGCCAAGATTCAGACCATCGCCACCAACAACAACACCCGTGCCGACGGCACCAAAGGCCGTCTCAAGGCTGCTCACTTGTCGGTTGCTGCCGCCTGGAACGCCAACCGCCGTGCCAGCACCAACCGCATCCCCGTCCCGAACATTTTCGAGTAGCCCCAGCAGACGCTATGCCCCGCCCGTTACCTGCGGTGCGTAGGCAGTGCGCTTTCTTCGCTCGTGATCGTTAACCGAGACGGGAACTGAGACGGACGACGCTAAGGGCGGCACCCTTCCCGGGGTGCCGCCCTTCTGTTTTGCCTGGTAAAGCGCGTGGAGGCCGTGGCGGGAATCGAACCCACGTAACTCGCTTTGCAGGCGAGCCCCTAAACCACTCGGGCACACGGCCGTTGTCGTGCTGTGCTCTCGACGATAGGGCGGGGGCGGGACGGGCACAACGGATCGGCGGGTGCCGCCATACGACTGACACACCGCGTTCATGGTCGGCCGGGGCGCGCCCGCCGTCCGGCGCCCCGCGCGGCGCTCCCGCCGGTTCCCGGGTCCCGGTTCGCGGTTCACGGTCGCGCCGGGCGGTCCGCCAGGAAGTCCTCGACCACCGGACGGAAGAGATCCGGCTCGTCGACCCACGGATAGTGGCCCACCCCGTGCAGCGCCCGCGCCCGCCCGTCCGGGAAGGACTCGGCGACCACCTCCCCGGCCCGCGTCCCGGTCACCGCGTCCCGGTCGCCGGTGATCACCAGCACCGGGCAGGGCACCTCGCGCAGCCGGGCCAGCACCGCGCGCCGCCCCGCCTCGTCGACGCCCTGCCAGAAACCGGCCCTCGCCACCGGCCCCAGCTGCTCGCCCTCGCTCCGGGCGTGGGCCTGCTGGGGCTCGTCCCAGCGGCCGTACGCCATGGGGGCGGCCTGGAGCAGCAGTCTGCGCACCTCGGCGAGGTCGGTGGTGTCGGGCAGCAGCTGCACCGCCCGGTACGCCTCCTGCCACCAGGGCTCGTCGGCGCGGGATTCGAAGATCTCCCGGGCGTCCTCGGGGAGTTGGCCCTGGAGCCGGGCGCCCGGACTCACCAGGATCAGCCGGCTGAGCCGCTCGGGGTGGGCGGCCGCGTACGCCTGGGCGGTCGCGGCGGCCGCGTCATGGGCGAGCAGCGCGAAGCGGCCGAGGTCCAGATGGCGGCGGAGCGCCTCGAGGTCCTCGGCGAGTCCGGGGAAGGCGTAGCCGCTGGGGTCGGCGGCCGGCGGGGATTCCCCGGTGCCGCGGCTGTCGGGGACGACGAGGGTGTGATGGGCGTCCAGCCCGCCGAGGTCGCCCAGATACGCGGCGTTCCGCCCCGGCCCGCCCGCCAGGCAGATCAGCGGCGGCCCCGCGGAGCCGTCCCGGGCCGCCAGGACGCGGTAGGCCAGCTGGGTTCCGTCATACGAGGTGTAGTGCGGCATGGGGCCAGCTTGCCCCAGCATCGCCTACCTGACCGTGCTTGACCGTGTGGCGTCGTGCACCGGGTGGGGCGGGGGTGATGGCACGGTGGTGCGGGTGATGCCCACGCTGTCAAAGCACAGCTTGGGGTGATCTTGTGCCGCCCCAAATCCCGCTTATGGACATCGTCCTATGATGCGAGTGTGTTCGATTCCCGGCACATCAAGACGTTCCATGAGGTGGTCCGCTCCGGCTCCTACTCCGGGGCCGCCCGCGCCCTCGGCTACACCCAGCCCGCCATCACCCAGCAGATGAAGGCGCTCGAACGGGCCGTCGGCAGCCCGCTGTTCATCCGGGTCGGCCGGGGGATGCGGCTCACCGAGGCGGGGGAGACCCTCGCCCGGCACGCCGACACCATTCTGACCAGCATCTCCACCGCCCAGCAGCAGATGAACGCCATCACCCGGCTGCGTTCGGGCCGGGTGCGCGTCTGCGCCTTCCCCAGCGCCAACGCGACCCTCATCCCCGAGGCCATGGCCCGGCTCGCTGCCGCCCATCCGGGGGTGCGGGTGGAGCTGCTGGAGGGCGAGCCGCCGGAGTCGCTGGGGCGGGTGGTGCGCGGGGAGTGCGACATCACCCTCGCCTTCACCTATCCCGGGCTGCGTGAGGAGACCCCCGCCGAACTGGTGGAGATCCCGCTGCTGGAGGACCAGCTGACGGTGCTGCTGCCGACCGGGCATCCGCTGGCCAGACGGCGGGCGGTCAAGCTCGCCGAGCTGAGCGAGGAGCGCTGGATCGCGGGGTGTCTGCGGTGCCGCGCCAACTTCCTGCACGAATGCGCGGAGCAGGGCTTCGCCCCGGACATCGCCTTCACCACCGACGACAACCTGGTGGTGCAGAGCATGGTCGCGGCGGGGCTCGGCGTGGCGATGATGCCGGGGCTGGTGCTCTCGTTCCTGTGCCACCAGAAGGTCACCGGGCGCGCCCTGGACCCCGCCTCGCGCCGCCGGGTCTCGGCGTACGTACTGCGCGAACATCTGGAGATCCCCGCCACCGCGCGGGTGCTGGAGGAGCTGAGGACGGTGGCCGGGAACCGGATCGGATGCTGAGCGCGGCACGCCACGACGCGTCGCCGGGCCGAATGCCCCATCCATAAGCGGAGCTTGGGGACCGGTCAACAACCTGTCGTTGGACGTGATGGCGCGGGCGGCAGGACGCTGCCGCCATGACCACCCCGACCGCGTATCCGCCCGCCCGTCTCCTCACCGCACGCCTCAGCGCGTTCGTCGGCGATGTCCGCGAGGCCGTCGGACGGGGCCTGGCGCCCGATGTGACCGCCTATCTGGTGGGCGAGCGGCTCGCACCCCACCTGGGCGCGGCCGATCTGCTCACCCCCGGGCAGTGCGAGGGCGACCCCGACCGCTACCGTCAGCACGTCCTGCACGCCGAGCCCGACGGCAGCTTCTCGATCGTCGCGCTGGTGTGGCTGCCCGGCCAGCGCACGGCGATCCATGACCATGTGTCCTGGTGTGTGACCGGCGTCCACGAGGGTGAGGAGCACGAACGCCGCTACCGCCTCGTCCCCGACGGGCCGGGCTCGCGGCTGATCGCGGTGGAGGACGTGGTCAACCCGCGCGGCGCGGTGTGCGGGTTCGCGCCGCCCGGAGATATCCACAGGGTGTGGAACGCCTGTGGGGCGAAGGCGATCTCGATCCATGTCTACGGGGCGGACATCGCCCGCCTCGGCAGCAGCGTCCGGCGGGTCTACGAGCTTCCGACGGCGGACGGCCGGTGACGCTGACCGCCGCGCCCGGCCGGGCACGCCAGGCGGCCGGACGGCGGCCGCCCGCCACGGCGTACGGACTCGGGTTCGCGGTGGCCGGGGTCGCGGCCGCCTGGGGCGTCCACCGGCTGCTGCCCGCCGTCCCCCTGCTGACCGCCGCCGTGGTGCTGGGCATCGTCGCCGCGCATCTGCCGGGGACGCGCGGACTCGTCCGGGGCGTCTGCCGCGCCGGGCTCTCCCTCGCCGGGAAGCGGCTGATGCGCCTGGGCATCGTACTGCTCGGGCTCAAGCTCAGCCTGGACGATGTGCTGGGCCTCGGCTGGGCCACCGTGGCGATGGTCCTGGGCGTGGTCGCGGCCACCTTCTGCGGCACCTGGTGGCTCGGCCGCCGGATGGGGCTGCGCGGCGATCAGCCGCTGCTGATCGCCACGGGCTACGCCATCTGCGGGGCGTCCGCGATCGGTGCGGTGAGCGAGGTGTCGGACAGCGAGGAACGCGACGTGGCCACGTCCGTGGCGCTGGTGACGCTGTGCGGCACGCTCGCCATCGCCGTCCTGCCGCTGCTCCAGCACCCCTTGGGGCTCGGCGACGCGGCGTTCGGCCGGTGGGTGGGGGCGAGCGTGCACGACGTGGGCCAGGTCGTGGCGGCCGCGCAGACCGCCGGGCCGGCCGCGCTGGGCGACGCGGTGCTGGTCAAGCTGGTGCGGGTGGCCCTGCTCGCCCCGCTGGTCGCGGCGCTCGCGACCACCGTAAGGGCGCGGGCGCGCGCCCAGGGCGACCCGGCGCCGGGGACGGAGCGGCGGCGGCCCCCGCTGGTGCCGCTGTTCGTCCTCGGCTTTCTCGCGATGACCGCCCTGCGCAGTACGGGCCTGGTGCCCACCGCCGCGCTCGACACCGCCGCCACGGCCCAGGAACTCCTCCTCGCCGCCGCCCTCTTCGGCCTGGGCAGCGCCGTCCACCTTCCCTCGCTCTCCCACACCGGGGCTCGTGTCGCGGCGCTGGGGCTGTGCGCGTGGGTGGTGATCGCGGGGGCCTCGTACGGGGGCGTCCTGCTCACCGCGTAAGCGGTGCCTACGGCGTACGCCGTGCCTACCGCGCAAGCCGTGCCTACCGCGTACGCTGGGCCCGCCGCGCAAGCCGTGCCCGCCGCGCAAGCCGTGCCTACCGCGTACGCCGTCCGCCGCGACGCCGTGCCCGCCGCGCAAGCCATGCCTACCGCGCAAGCCGTGCCTGCCGCGACGCCGGGCCCACCGCCCGGGGGTCCAGGGTGCCTAGGGCCAACGGCCGAGCACGGCTCCGTCCCGCGACAGGTGTGACCTGCCCGAACGCCACTTACCCTGACGCCATGACCCCTCGCGACTCCCATGACGCCGACGCCGTCGTCGCCGACCCCGTCGTCACGGACGCCGCCCTGCCCCCGGCGGCCGGTGGCGACACCATCCTGGGGCGGCGCTATCGCGCCCTGACCCTGGGCATCGTCACCGTCGTCTCCCTCATCGCCTTCGAGGCGAGCGCGGTCAACACCGCGATGCCGGTCGCGGCCCGTGCGCTGGACGGGGTCGAGCTCTACGCGTACGCCTTCACCGCGTACTTCACCGCGAGCCTGTTCGCGATGACGCTGTCGGGGGAGTGGTGCGACCGCAACGGGCCGTCGGCGCCGCTGTTCACCGGGATCGCGGCGTTCGGTGCCGGGCTGCTGCTGTCCGGTTCGGCGCAGCGGATGTGGATGTTCGTGGGCGGGCGCGCGGTGCAGGGCATCGGCGGCGGGCTGGTGATCGTCGCGCTGTACGTGGTGGTCGGCCGGGCCTATCCGCGGCGGCTCCAGCCCGCCGTGCTGGCGTCCTTCTCCGCCGCCTGGGTGCTGCCGGTCATCGTCGGCCCGCTCGCCGCCGGGACGGTCACCGAACAGGCCGGCTGGCGCTGGGTGTTCCTCGCCATCCCGGTGCTGGTGCTGCCGCCGCTCGCGGTGATGCTGCCCGCGCTGCGCGCCCTGCCCCCGGGCGAGCGTTCCCCGGGCATGAACCGTCGCCGCATCCTCCTCGCGCTCGCCGTCGCGGCCGGCGCCGGGCTGCTCCAGTACGCGGGCCAGGACCTCTCCTGGCTCTCCCTCGTCCCGGCCTCCGCCGGTCTCGCCCTGCTCGTCCCGTGCGTCCTGCGGCTGCTCCCCGCGGGCACCTTCCGCGCCGCCCGCGGGCTGCCGTCGGTGATCCTGCTGCGCGGGGTGGCGGCGGGGGCCTTCGTGGGCGCGGAGAGCTTCGTGCCGCTGATGCTGGTGACCCAGCGTGGCCTGTCCGCGACCGTCGCCGGTCTCTCCCTCACCGGCGGCGGGCTCACCTGGGCCCTGGGCTCCTGGACCCAGAGCCGCCCCCGCCTGGAGCCGCACCGGGAACGGATGATGGGGCTCGGCATGCTCCTCATCGCCGCGTCCATCGCGGCGGTGCCCCTTGCCCTCGCCGACTCCGTGCCGGCCTGGGCGGTGGCCGTGGCCTGGGTGTTCGGCGGCTACGGGATGGGGCTGGTCATCTCCAGCGGGAGCGTGCTGCTGCTGAAGCTCTCCCGCCCGGAGGACGCGGGCAGCAACTCCGCCTCCCTCCAGGTCTCCGACGCGCTCGGCAACATCGCCCTGGTCGGCCTCAGCGGTGTGCTCTTCGTGTCGTTCGGCGGCGGCTCGATCACCGCCACCGGCCCCACGACCTCCCACCACCCGGCCGCCTTCGGCGCGGTCTACGCGGCGATGGCGGCGGTGGCGGTGGTGGGGGCTTGGGTGACGACGCGGTTGCGGCCCGAAAGGCGTTAGCACCACGTGGTACCACGCGGTACCATCGCGCGCATGGCAGCGCTGAATCTACGCTTTACGGACGAAGAGCTCGAGGCCCTGCGCAAGCGCGCCGAGGCGGAGGGCCGGAGCATGCAGTCGTTCGCCCACGACGCGGTGATGGCGGCGATCAACGAGCACTCCCGGCTGTTCAACGAGGCCGCGGCCCATGTGTTGCGGGTGAGCGAAGAGCTCAACCGGAGGCTCGCCTGATGCACTACCTCACCCTGCCCGAGCTGCTGCACCTCGCCGAGCGCCTCGGGGAGAGCGAAGTGCGCGACTACGGGTTGCTGGAGTCCGCTCTCGCCCGTCCGCAGGCGAGCGTTTTCGGTCAGGACGCCTACCCGGACGTGTGGCAGAAGGCAGCGGCGCTGATGGAGTCGCTGGCGCGCAACCATGCCCTGGTGGACGGCAACAAGCGGCTGTCCTGGTACGCGACCTGGGTCTTCCTGCACATCAACGGGCACCCACTGGACGCGGCCTTCGACGTCGACGAGGCCGAGCGCTTCGTGCTGGGCGTCTGCCAGGGCGAGCTGGACGTGCCGAAGATCGCGGAGGGGCTGACCCGGTTCACGAACGGAATGTGACCCTGGTCCCACCCTTGGGTGGGACCAGGCCGTCCCCCGGAGGGCGAGCGAGCGCACCGATAGGCTGACGCGGTTCCGACCGATCTCGCCGAGCCAGCCCGACGGAGACCGTGAGTACTACTGCCGCCTCCACCAGCCATCACCTCTCGCCCGCCTTCCCCGGCCGGGCCCCCTGGGGTACCGCGAGCAAGCTGCGCGCCTGGCAGCAGGGCGCACTGGACAAGTACATCCAGGAGCAGCCGCGCGACTTCCTCGCGGTCGCGACCCCCGGCGCCGGAAAGACCACCTTCGCGCTGACCCTCGCCTCCTGGCTGCTGCACCACCACGTCGTCCAGCAGGTGACGGTCGTCGCGCCGACCGAGCACCTGAAGAAGCAGTGGGCGGAGGCAGCCGCCCGGATCGGCATCAAGCTGGACCCGGAGTACAGCGCGGGTCCGCTGGGCCGGGAGTACCACGGGGTGGCCGTGACCTACGCGGGTGTCGGCGTGCGGCCCATGCTGCACCGCAACCGGATCGAGCAGCGCAAGACGCTCGTCATCCTCGACGAGATCCACCACGCCGGTGACTCCCGCTCCTGGGGCGAGGCGTGTCTGGAGGCGTTCGAGCCGGCCACCCGGCGGCTCGCGCTGACCGGCACCCCCTTCCGGTCCGACACCAACCCCATCCCCTTCGTCACCTACGAAGAGGGCAACGACGGCATCCGGCGCTCCTCCGCCGACTACACCTACGGCTACGGCAACGCGCTCGCCGACGGTGTGGTGCGCCCCGTCATCTTCCTCTCCTACAGCGGCAACATGCGCTGGCGCACCAAGGCGGGCGACGAGATCGCGGCCCGGCTGGGCGAGCCGATGACCAAGGACGCCGTCTCCCAGGCGTGGCGCACCGCGCTCGATCCGCGCGGCGACTGGATGCCGAACGTGCTGCGCGCCGCCGACCAGCGGCTGACCGAGGTCCGCAAGGGCATCCCGGACGCGGGCGCCCTGGTCATCGCCTCCGACCAGGACTCGGCCCGTGCCTACGCCAAGCTGATCCGGGAGATCACCGGCACCAAGGCCACCCTGGTGCTCTCCGACGAGACCGCGGCCTCGCAGCGGATCGAGGACTTCAGCCAGTCCGACGACCGCTGGATGGTCGCGGTCCGCATGGTGTCGGAGGGCGTGGACGTGCCCCGGCTGGCGGTCGGGGTGTACGCCACCACCATCTCCACGCCGCTCTTCTTCGCCCAGGCCGTCGGCCGTTTCGTACGGTCGCGGCGGCGTGGCGAGACCGCGTCCGTCTTCCTGCCCACCATCCCGATGCTGCTCGGCTTCGCCAATGAGATGGAGGTCGAGCGCGACCACGTCCTGGACAAGCCGAAGAAGGACGGTGAGGAGGAGAACCCGTACGCGGAGGAGGAGAAGCTCCTCGAGGAGGCCGAGAAACAGCAGGACGAGGACACCGGCGAACAGGACCAGCTGCCCTTCGAGGCGCTGGAGTCGGACGCGGTCTTCGACCGGGTGCTGTACGACGGCGCCGAGTTCGGTATGCAGGCGCATCCGGGCAGCGAGGAGGAGCAGGACTACCTCGGTATCCCGGGGCTCCTGGAACCCGATCAGGTGCAGATGCTGCTCCAGCGGCGGCAGGCCAAGCAGATCGCGCACAGCCGGAAGAAGCCGGACACGGAGGCGGATCTGCTGGAGCTCCCGGCCGAGCGGCGGCCGGTGGTCACCCACAAGGAGCTGCTGGAGCTGCGCAAACAGCTCAACTCGCTGGTCGGCGCGTACGTCCACCAGAGCGGTAAACCGCACGGCGTGATCCACACCGAGCTGCGCCGGGTCTGCGGCGGCCCGCCGAGCGCGGAGGCGACGGCCGGGCAGATCCGCGAGCGGATCAAGAAGGTCCAGGAGTGGGCGACGCGGATGCGCTGAAGCGGGCGCGCAGGAGGGGGAAGCGGGCGCGGGGCGGTCGGCCCCGTGCAACCCCCTTTCTAAAAATTTCATGAGCCGGTCACAGGTTCGCATTCCACACCGGGACGGAACGGGACGTTCCGGCCTGCTCATGTGTCGTTCCCTTTGCCAGAACTGCTCGGATTCTGGACGGACCCTTCCGCTAAACGGACCGGCTCGCTAGCGTTCGGGCACGCACACGCCCCGTGGCAGCGCTGCCGCGGAGCGCAGCCGGTGCGTAACCACCGTGACCGGCGGCCACTTCGCGCGCCGTCGTCGGGACCGGCGGGGCACCTCACGGAGAGCCGCCACTCATCACCGAGGAGGGGGCGTCGTGACCGCGGAGACCTCTCAGACGCTCGACCGGGGACTGCGCGTCCTCAAACTGCTCGCCGACACCGACCACGGGCTGACCGTGACCGAGCTGTCCAACAAGCTCGGTGTCAACCGCACCGTGGTCTACCGCCTGCTGGCCACCCTCGAACAGCACTCCCTCGTCCGCCGCGACATCGGCGGGCGGGCCCGCGTCGGGCTCGGGGTGCTGCAACTCGGCCGCCAGGTGCATCCCCTCGTACGGGAGGCGGCGCTGCCCGCGCTGCGCTCCCTCGCCGAGGACGTCGGCGCGACCGCCCACCTCACCCTGGTCGACGGAAACGAGGCCCTCGCCGTCGCGGTCGTCGAGCCGACCTGGACCGACTACCACGTCGCCTACCGGGCCGGATTCCGGCATCCGCTCGACCGGGGCGCCGCCGGGCACGCGATCCTCGCCGCCCGCGCCGGCCGCCCCGACGACCCCGGGTACGCCCTCACCCACGGCGAACTGGAGGCGGGCGCGAGCGGCGCGGCCGCCCCGCTCGTCGGGGTGACGGGGATAGAGGGCAGCGTCGGCGTCGTGATGCTCTGCGACTCGGTGCCGGAGCGGATCGGGCCGCGGGTGGTGGACGCGGCCCGGGAGGTCGCGGACGCCCTGAGGTGACGCCGCGCGGGCGGCCGGCTGCGGTGACGCCGCGCCGACGGCCGCCGCGGGTGGTCGCCGGGGCCTCGCGTCGGCGGTCCGCGCGGGTGGTCGCCGGGGCCTCGCGCCGGCGGTCCGCGCGGGCCGTACGGGGCAGCACGCCTGGCGGCGTGGCCCGGGACTGACGGCACCCTGGGACGGCCGCCCTCGCCGCCGATGTCTCGCGGCCCCCTGGCCGGCCGACGCCGCTGGGTCCTCTCCGGCCGACCGCCGACGACTGCCCCGGCGGGCGCCTGACATCACGCGGACGCCGGCGGAGCCGGGCGCGGTGGTGGGCCCCTGGACGAGCGCCTGCCCGCTCGCGTGTCCGTGACCACGAGCGCAGAGCCGGTCCCGCCGCCCGTGAGGGGCCCACGGGCCGGGGTGGCGCCGCAGCCACCCCGGCGGTCAACTAGATTCGCACCATGCCTGCCGTCTCCCCGCGCGCCCGCCTCCTCGCGCTCTGCTCCGCACCCGTGCTCGCCCTGCTCGCGGCGGCCGTGTTCGCCCCGCTGCCGTTCACCGTGGCCCAGCCCGGTTCGACCGTGAACGTCCTCGGCGCCGACCGGGGCAAGCAGGTGATCAGCGTCGCCGGGACCGGCACCCGCAAGACCACCGGGCAGCTGCGGATGGTGACGATCCTGGCGACCGGCCCGGACGCCACCGTGCGGTTGAAGGACGTGGTCAGCGGCTGGTTCGACACCGACCGGGCGGTCATGCCGCGGGACGCGGTCTACGTCGGCGGCACCACGGAGGAGATCGAGCGGCACAACGCGAAGGAGATGCGGGAGTCCCAGTCCTCGGCCACCAGCGCCGCGCTCGGCTACCTCCACCGCTCGCCGCGCGACGTCAAGGTCACCCTGCGCCTCGCCGACGTCGGCGGCCCGAGCGCGGGACTGCTCTTCTCCCTCGGCATCGTCGACAAGCTGGACGGCGACGGCCGCGGCGGCGATCTCACCGGCGGCCGGACGATCGCGGGCACCGGCACCATCGACGCCCAGGGCAAGGTCGGGGCCGTGGGCGGGGTCCCGCTCAAGACCCAGGCGGCCAGGCGGGACGGCGCCACGGTCTTCCTGGTGCCCAAGGACGAATGCGCGGACGCCACGGCCGAACTGCCCAAGGGGCTGCGGCTGATCCCCGTCACCACCCTCAAGGGTGCGGTGACGGCTCTGCGGGCGCTGCGGTCGGGCGGATCGGTTCCGCACTGCTGAGCGGCACCGCCGCCCCCTCGTCCATACCGCGCCAGGCGGGGAAGACCAGCGGGCTGAGGGTGGTGAGGAAGTAGGCCCCGCCGGTCACCAGGAAGGCGGCGGTCAGCCCCACCCCCTCCACCAGCCCGCCGGCCGCGAGCCCGCCCAGCGGCATCACCACCCACACCCCCGCGGTGAGCGCCCCCGAGACCCGGCTGCGCAGCTCATCGGGGACCGCCTCGTAGGTCACCGTGGTCAGGATCGGGTTGAGCACCCCCGCCGCGAGCCCGCTGACCGCCATCGTCACGGCGAGCGGGGACACGCCGGGGACGCACGCGGCGACCAGGAAGCGCGGCAGCCCGCACAGCAGGAAGCTCACCGCGAAGACCGTCCGGCGCGGAAAGCGGTCGCCCACCGCCCCGTACAGCAGCGCCCCCGCCAGCGCACCGCCGCCGAACAGCGCCGTGAGCAGCCCCAGCTGCACCGAACCACCCAGGTGGCGCTCGGCGTGCACGGGCAGCAGTACGGAGGACAGGCCCTGGTCGAGGCCGTTGGTGACCATGACCATCAGCACGATGGCCAGCAGCAGCCGGTGGCGCAGCAGAAAGCGGTACCCCTCGCGCAGTTCCGCGCGGTAGGCGCGGGCGGACACCGGTACGACGGGCCTGCGCGGCGCGGCGGCGGGCAGCCCGCGCAGCCCCGCCATGATCAGCAGCGCGGACGCCGCGAACGTCGCCGCGTCCAGCAGCAGTACGGAGGGCGGGCCGAGCAGCGCGATCAGCAGCCCGCCGAGCGCCGCGCCCAGCATCCGCGCCCCGCGCGAGGCCCCGTCGTAGAAGCTGGCCGCGCGGCTGAGGGTGGTACCCGCCCGCTCGGCGAGCGAGGGCACCAGCACCTGGCGGGCGGTCTCGCCCGGCGCGTGCAGCAGCCCGGAGAACGCCATCAGCGCGCACAGCTGCCAGAACCGCAGCAGCCCGGCGAAGTGCAGCACCGGAATCGCGGCGACGGCCACCCCGCACAGCGAGTCGGACGCGACGGAGACCCGCCGCCGGCCGATCCGGTCGATGACCGGCCCGCCGACGACGGCCGAGACGACCACCGGCAGGGTCGCGCAGAACGACACGAACCCGGCCTTGGCCGCGCTGCCCGTGGTCTCCAGCACGAACCACGGCACGGCGATCAGGGTGAGCGAATTGCCCGCGATGGAGACGGTGTTCGCGGCGAGGACGAGGAGCAGCGGTCTTCGGCCGCCGCGCTCGCCCCCTCTGTCACCTCTGCCGTCGGAGCCCATCTCAGTGGTCGAACCGGGCGGCCAGACCGGACCGCGGCAGCCGCGGGGTGGCCAGCCGCAGCCCGACCTCCACCAGCGTCCAGCCGAGCCGGGTGCGCAGCACCCGGGCGCGGGCGGGGCGGGTGCGGCGGTGGGGCGCCCGGCCCGCCGCGCGTACTTCGTCGCGGAGGCGCTCGGCGCGTATGCGGTGCAGCCACAGATGGATGTCGTCGCCGTACATGTGCGGTCCCCCCAGGGATCGGTCAGTCCTCGTCGCGCGGGAAGGCGTGCAGGTGGACGCGGTACGGGGCGGAGCCCTCGGTGTCCGGGTCCACTTCCTTCTCGCGGTAGCTCTCGATCACTTCGTGCAGCTTGTCGCGCATCTCGCGGGCGAGTTCAGGGGTGAGACGCATCTGGAAGTCGCTGATGTCCCAGGCGCCCTGCCACTCCTCGAACCAGCCGTGCAGAGTGCCCAGCCACGTGGACGTCTCCTGCGTGTGGAGGGTGGCCACCTCGTGCAGCACGGTGTTCACCGCCCCTCGTACGGCTGGGTCGGGGTGGGCCAGGTGCTTGTCGACGCCCAGCCGCGTGCCCCTGTGCACCGCCTTCCACCACCGCTCCCGCCCCTTGCCCCGCTCCGGGTCGTCCTCGACGAAGCCATGGGTGGCCAGCTGCCGCAGATGGTAGCTGGTGGCGCCGCTGGACTCGCCCAATCGGTCGGCCAGTTGGGACGCGGTGGCCGGTCCGTACTCGCGCAGCGCCCCGAGCAGGCGCATCCGCAGCGGATGCGCGAGCCCGCGCAGGGAGCGGGGGTCGAGCACCCGGACGTCGTCGGGTGCGGGCTGCTCGTCCTTGTCCATGTGCGGCAGCGTAAGCGTGCAAAGAAACCGTTGCAAGCATTTCTTTGCAGCGGAATCTTTGCACCCGGTTTCAGTCCCGCGCCGCCTGCCGCACCAGCGGGATGATCCGCAGCGGGACCGCGTTCTCCATCACGATCGTCGTCGAGGCCCGGACGATCCCCTCGAACCCCACGACCAGGTCGATCACCCGTTGCAGATCGGCGTTCGAGCGGGCGACCAGCCGGCAGAGCATGTCGCCGTGGCCCGTGGTGGTGTGGAGTTCCAGGACCTCCGGGACGGTCGTCAGATGTGCCCGTACGTCCTGTCCCTGCCCCTGTTTGATCTCCAGCGTGGCGAACGCGGTGACCGGATAGCCGAGCGCCGCCGGGTCCACGTCGGGGCCGAAGCCGCGGATCACCCCCTGGGCCCGGAGGCGGTCCAGCCGGGCCTGGGCGGTGCCGCGGGCGACGCCGAGGCGGCGTGACGCCTCCAGGACGCCGATGCGCGGCTCCTCGGCGAGCAGTTCGATGAGGCGGGCGTCGAGCCCGTCGATCGCCATGAGGTCTCCCTGATCGCTGTGATGGTGGTCACTCTGCACAGAATGCGCTGCCGAAGGGCGATCCAGCTATACAGGCTGACCAGTGTTTTCGAGAAGTGTTGCGCACCTTGAGTAATGGCGGGACGCTTCGGAGTATGACTGAGACGACAGAAATGCTGCAGCAGGGGGACGCACGGCACGCGGACCCGTTCCCTGTGAAGGGGATGGACGCGGTCGTCTTCGCCGTCGGCAACGCCAAGCAGGCCGCGCACTACTACGCCACCGCCTTCGGTATGACGCTGGTCGCCTACTCCGGACCGGAGAACGGCAGCCGGGAGACGGCCAGTTACGTCCTCGTCTCGGGCGGCGCCCGCTTCGTTTTCACCTCCGTCATCAAACCGGTGAGCGCCTGGGGCCGCTTCCTGGCCGAGCATGTCGCCGAGCACGGCGACGGGGTGATCGACCTGGCGGTGGAGGTGCCGGACGCGCGGGCCGCGTACGCGTACGCCGTCGAGCACGGCGCCACCGGTATCGAGGAGCCGCACGAGGTCAAGGACGAGCACGGCACGGTGGTGCTGGCCTCGATCCGTACCTACGGCGACACCCGCCACACCCTCGTCGAGCGCACCGGCTACGACGGCCCGTACCTGCCCGGCTTCGCCGAGGCCGAGCCGATCGTGGCCCCGCCGGCGCGGCGGAACTTCCAGGCGATCGACCACTGCGTGGGCAATGTGGAGCTCGGCCGGATGGACGAGTGGGTGGGCTTCTACAACGACGTCATGGGCTTCACCAACATGAAGGAGTTCGTGGGCGACGACATCGCCACCGAGTACTCCGCGCTGATGTCGAAGGTCGTGGCGGACGGCACCCGCAAGGTGAAGTTCCCGCTCAACGAGCCCGCGGCCGGCAAGAAGAAGTCGCAGATCGACGAGTACCTGGAGTTCTACGGCGGACCCGGCGTCCAGCACATCGCGCTCGCCACCAACGACATCGTCGCCACGGTGCGGGCGATGCGTGCGGCCGGAGTGCGGTTCCTGGACACCCCGGACTCGTACTACGACACCCTGGGGGAGTGGGTCGGCGACACCCGCGTCCCGGTGGAGACCCTCCGCGAGCTGAAGATCCTCGCCGACCGGGACGAGGACGGCTATCTGCTCCAGATCTTCACCAAGCCGGTCCAGGACCGGCCGACCGTCTTCTTCGAGCTCATCGAGCGGCATGGCTCCATGGGCTTCGGCAAGGGCAACTTCAAGGCGCTGTTCGAGGCGATCGAGCGCGAGCAGGCCAAGCGCGGCAACCTCTGAGTACACGCGGCACCCCCTGAACGCGACGGGTGGGCGGGCCGTGGGGGTCCGCCCACCCCTCGTACCCCGGTCCGCCCGTGCCGCGCACGCGCCCGCCGGTGCCAGAAGGCGAACCCCTGAATGGGAGCGCTCTCTCACCGTCTACACTCTCGGCGATCCGTTCACTCCAACACGGCGTGTTCGCATGGGAGTTGTTGAGTATCAATGCACACGGACAAGATGGACAAGTACGCCGCGGGCCGTTTGACCAGGCGTAAGTTCACCATCGGCGGGGGAGCCGCCGCAGCCGGGGCACTCGGCGTGGCCTTCGCCGCCCGCGCGGGGGCCGTCACCGTGGCGGGGGGCCGGTTCGATCTGTCGGTGCCCTCCACCCAGCTGATCCGCGAGAAGACCCCGCACAACTCCACCGTGCTCCAGTCCTTCGCGTTCGACGACGTCAACGGGCACCTCTACACCGTCCAGCTGATGCAGGGCGGTATCCAGCTCAGCGGGGAATCCGCCCCCGTCTCCGGCGCCGACCGCGCCGCCCGCGGCGATCTGTGCGTCACCAAACTGTCCCTTGCCGGCACGGAGCTGGGCTCCATGTACCTCAAGGGGTTCGGGCACGGCGTCGCCATGGGCTGTGAGCCGGTCGGCGCCACGGCCTATCTGTGGACCGAGTCGGACGCCAACCCCGACTCCGGCTACGGCCGCGCCATCAGCCGGTTCAAGTTCGCCGACGGCACGGTGCTGTCGTCCGGTTCGTCCTCGCTGGCCGAACACCGCCCCGTGGCGGGCTCCACCAGCAACCAGCCCGCCGTCGACATGCTCAACCGCCGGCTGCTGCTGCGCTACCGCCTCGACGGCGAGGTCCGCTACCGGCTGATGAGCCTGTCCGGGGTCAGCGCGGGCGACTACACCGCCCTGTACGACGACATACCCCAGGTGGGTATCGAGGACGGCGAGGTCTTCCAGGGCTTCACGCTCCTCGGCGACTACGTGTACCAGCTGACCGGCACCGCCTACACCGACGAGGACGGCGCCAACCCGCCCTCCGGCCACGGCAACACCTACCTCTCCTGCGTCGACCTGCGCACCGGCGAACTCGTCCAGCGCTCCCGCACCGAGGCCGCCTACTCGCTCGGCTACCGCGAGCCCGAGGGCATGGCGGTCCAGCTGTCCAGCCCCCGCCGGCTGTGCATGGGCTTCGCCTCGGGCGCCGCCGGCGACCGTAAGGTCAGCGTCTACTACAAGGCGCAGTGACCAAGGCGTAGGTCCACCGTCGGCGGGGGAGCCGCGACGCGCGGTGCCGCCCGCGACGCGTGGTGCCGCCCGCGACGCGCGGCCCGCGCCTCCCCGCCGTCATCCGTCCGGTGCAGCGATCTTCCCCGGGCGCTGCCCGGGTGCGAATCTGGAGGCATGACGGACCTCATCGAGCTGCTGCGGGAGGGCCTCCCCGCGGAGGCGGTGCTGACCGACCCCGATGTGACCGGGGCCTACGCCCACGACATGGCGAGCTTCTGCGAGGCGGGCGCGCCCGCCGTGGTCGTCCTCCCGCGCACCGTCGAGCAGGTGCGGCACGTCTGCCGCACCGCCACCGCGCTGCGCGTCCCGGTCGTGCCCCAGGGCGCGCGCACCGGTCTGTCGGGCGCGGCCAACGCGTCCGACGGCTGCATCGTGCTGTCCCTGGTCAAGATGGACCGGATTCTGGAGATCAACCCGGTCGACCGGATCGCGGTGGTCGAACCGGGCGTGATCAACGCCGACCTCTCCCGTGCGGTGCTGGAGAAGGGGCTGTACTACCCGCCGGACCCCTCCAGCTGGGAGCAGTGCACCATCGGGGGCAACATCGGCACCGCGTCCGGCGGGCTGTGCTGCGTGAAGTACGGCGTCACCGCCGAGTACGTCCTCGGGCTCGATGTGGTCCTCGCCGACGGCCGGCTGCTGAGGACCGGCCGCCGCACCGCCAAGGGCGTCGCGGGCTACGACCTGACCCGGCTCTTCGTCGGCTCCGAGGGCAGCCTCGGCATCGTGGTCGGCGCGGTCCTCGCCCTCAAGCCCGCCCCGCCCGAACAGCTGGTCCTCGCCGCCGAGTTCCCCTCCACCACGTCCGCCTGCGACGCCATCTGCCGGATCATGGAACGTGGCCACACCCCCGCACTGCTGGAGCTGATGGACCGCACCAGCGTCCGCGCGGTCAACGCGATGGGGAACATGGGCCTTCCGGAGTCCACCGAGGCCCTGCTGATGGCGGCCTTCGACACCCCGGACCCGGCCGCCGACCTGGCCGCCGTCGCCGAGCTGTGCACGGCGGCCGGTGCCACGGAGGTGGTCCCGGCCGAGGACGCCGCCGAGTCCGACATGCTGCTCCAGGCCCGCCGGATGACGCTTCCGGCGCTGGAGGCGGTCAAGGGCGTCACCATGATCGACGACGTCTGCGTGCCCCGCTCCCGGCTCGCCGAGATGATCGACGGCACGGCCGCCATCGCCGCGAAGTACGGCCTCACCATCGGCGTCGTCGCCCACGCCGGGGACGGCAACACCCATCCCACGGTGTGCTTCGACGCGAGCGACCCCGACGAGTCCCGCCGCGCCCGGGAGTCCTTCGACGAGATCATGGCGCTGGGCCTGGAGCTGGGCGGCACCATCACCGGTGAGCACGGCGTGGGCGTCCTCAAACGGGAGTGGCTGGCGCGCGAACTGGGCCCGGTGGGGGTGGAGTTGCAGCGCGGCATCAAGCAGGTCTTCGACCCACTGGGCCTGCTCAACCCCGGCAAGCTGTTCTGAGGCCCTGGGACGGTATGGCCCTGGGACGGTGAGGATACGGCGAGGCCGCCCGGACCCGGGGGTGGTCCGGACGGCCTCGGCTTGGGGGTCGGCCTCCGCGGCCGAGTGGCCTTCAGCGGCCGATCACGCCTTCAGCGAGGCGATGTCGATCACGAAGCGGTACCGCACATCGCTGCCCACGACACGGTCGTAGGCCTCGTTGATCTGGTCGCCGTTGATCAGCTCGATCTCCGCGCCCAGACCGTGCTGGGCGCAGAAGTCCAGCATCTCCTGGGTCTGCCGGATGCCGCCGATCTTCGAGCCCGCCATCGACTTGCGGCCCATGATGAGCGAGAACTGGTTGAAGGCGCTGGCGTTCTCCGGCGCGCCCACGTGCACCAGGGTGCCGTCCAGCTTCAGCAGCGACAGGTAGTTGTCCAGCGGGAGGTTCGCCGAGGTGGTGTTGACGATCAGGTCGAACGTGCCGGCCAGCTCGGTGAAGGTCGCCTCGTCGCTGGTGGCGTAGAAGTGGTCGGCGCCCAGCCGCAGCCCGTCGTCCTTCTTGCGGAGCGACTGGCTCAGCACGGTCACCTCGGCACCCATCGCGTGGGCGATCTTCACGCCCATGTGGCCGAGACCGCCGAGGCCGACGATGGCGACCTTCTTGCCGGGGCCGGCGTTCCAGTGGGCCAGCGGGGAGTACAGGGTGATCCCGGCGCACAGCAGCGGGGCCGCGACGTCCAGCGAGATCCCCTCGGGGATGCGCAGCACGTAGTTCTCGTCGACCACGACGTGGGTGCTGTAGCCGCCGTAGGTGGGGGAGCCGTCGTACTCCTTGCCGTTGTACGTGGCCACCTCGCCCTTGAGGCAGTACTGCTCCTCGCCCGCGAGGCAGTTCTCGCACTCGCGGCAGGAGTCGACGAAGCAGCCCACGCCGACCCGGTCGCCCACGGCGTACTTGGTCACACCCGGGCCGACCTCGGTGACCACACCGGCGATCTCGTGGCCGGGCACCATCGGGAAGAGGGCGGAGCCCCACTCCTCGCGGGCCTGGTGGATGTCGGAGTGGCAGATACCGGCGTAGGCGATCTCGATCAGCACATCGTGCTCGCGCAGCGCGCGGCGCTCGATGGTGGTCTTCTCCAGCGGGGCCTTCGGAGCGGGGGCTGCGTAGGCGGTGACGCTGGTGGTCATATCAGTTGTCTCCATGGGGGGAACGAGGGGAACGGGATGAAGGGGATGAAGGGTGCGAGGAGGGGGAAGCGTCGCGGGACGGTCCCCCCGATGGACGCGCTTGCGAAGGGGGCGCGGCGGGAGGTGCGGAGGCGCTCGCGGGGGGAGTCGCGGTCCAGCTCGCCAGCAGCCGCAGGGCCGCCTCGGAGGGAGAGCCGGGCTCGACCGTGTAGATGCACAGCGCCTGGTCGGGATCGCCGGGAACGGTCACGTTCTCGTACGCCAGCGTCATGTCCCCGACCACCGGATGGTGGTAGAGCTTGACGCCGTGGGTCTTCTCCCGCACGTTGTGGTCCGCCCACCACTTGCGGAACTCCGGGCTCTTGATGGTGAGCTCGCCCACCAGCTCGGTCAGCCGGGGGTCGTCGGGATGGCGCCCCGCCTCCAGCCGGAGGGAGGCCACCATCTCCGCCGCCACCGTCTCCCACTCCGGCCACAGCTCGCGGGCCGCCTCGTCGAGGAACATGAAACGGGCCATGTTCCGCTCGTGGTACGGGAGCGCCTCGAAGTCGATGATCAGCGCGCGGGCCAGCCGGTTGGAGGCGAGCACATCGCCCCTGCGGCCGAGGACGAAGGCCGGTGAGACCCCCTCCAGTGTCCGCAGCAGCGCATGCACCCCCTGCCGCACCCGCTGGGGGCGGGGCGGCCGGCGGCGCACCGTACGACGGGGGCGCGGCCGGGCCAGCTCGAAGAGGTACGCGCGTTCGGTCTCGTCCAGCCGCAGCGCACGGGCCACCGCGTCCAGCACCGCCTCCGACACATTGAGGTGGCGGCCCTGTTCCAGACGCGTGTAGTAGTCCGTGCTGACCCCGGCCAGCTGCGCCAGCTCCTCGCGGCGCAGCCCCGGCACCCGACGTGGGCTGTCGCTGCTCGCGCTGACGCCCGCGTCCTCGGGGCTCAGCCGCGCCCTGCGAGTCCGCAGGAACTCACTGAGCTCGGTATTGCGGTCCATGGCTTCCAGTATTGGCAACGGAAACGGCACCCGAGCGTGCCAGAGTAGGTCTGCTGGACCTAGGCCGGGCGGGACCAGGCGGGCCGTCGCCGCTCGCAAACTCCAGCTATTTTCCGTAACGGCGCTGACCTGCGGGGATACGGTGTTGTCCGACGTGACGTGGCATGACGTGACGTGGCATGACGCAACGCGACGCGGCGCGACGCGGCGATTTCCGTGATGTCGGTGCTGGACCGTGGTCGAGCAATTACGTCGCGTGAGGCGGGCGGCGTGTGCCTCGCCGTTGCCGAGGCCGGAAAGGCAGCTGGCTCCGGTTTGTGGTACTCCTGCTCACTGGCTAGTCGCGGATACCGTAGCGATCGAGGAACATGGCGATTCCCTCTTCGACGACCACGTCGAACGGCGGGATGTTCATGACGTCCGGCCCGATCGCCATGACCTGCGGCCAGATGATGAATTCCTGCATGAGTCCCAGGAATTGATGTGCCGCCAGTCCTGGGGACGGGCAGTTGATCTTCCCTGTCTCGTGCAGCCGCCGCAGGCAGTCGGTGAGTGCCTTGGTCAACGGCTCCTTGCCGACCCGGTAGAACTCCTCGGCGATCCAGGGACTCCGGCGGGACTCGGCGATCACCAGCCGCGTGAAGGCGACCTGATCCGTGTCCTCGATGAAGGTCAGGAGGATCTCGGAGAACTGGCGCAGGAATCCGGCCGGGTCGCCGTCGCTCCCCAGGCTCTGTTCGAGGCGCGTCGACAGATCTCCGAGCGGCAGGCTGGACCAGTGGTGCTCCATCACGGCACGGAAGACCGCCTCCTTGCTCCCGAACTGGTTGTAGACCGTCTGCCGGGCGACCTCGGCCTGTGTGGCGACCCGTTCGAGGTTCACGCCGTCGTAGCCGTCCCGCAGGAAGAGTGCCTTCGCTGCCGCGAGGATCTTCAGCCGGTTGCGGGGGCGGCCCTTGCCTTGCCGGGCGGGCTGGGAGGGCGCGGGCACCACCGTCAAGCACCTCTTTCTGTACTGGACGCGCCAGTCTAGTACGGCCACGCGTTGCTCCGGGACCGGTCGGGACTCTTGCCAACCCCCCAATCTGGACTCTACTGTCCAGTCTAACTTCGGCGGGGTGAATATGCGGTTCGGCCTAGAAGGAGAAGAATGCGATCTTTCTCAGGGGTGACTGGCCCCTCCATCGCGGCACGGCTCGACCGGCTGCCGATCACCAGGCTCCACAAGCGCTTCGCCGGCGTCATGGCGCTGGGCAACTTCTTCGAGATCTACGAGCTGTTTCTCGCCGGGGTCCTGGCGACCACGCTGAAGACGACCTTCGCCCTGGGCGGCTTCGAGCTGTCGCTCGTTCTGGCCTCGGCGTTCGTCGGAGCCTTCGTCGGAGCCGTGGTGATCGGGCGGCTCGCGGACCGTGCCGGACGGCGGACCGCCTACATGGTCACGCTGACCCTGTACTCCGCGGCCACGCTCGCCTGCGCCCTGGCCCCGGACCTGTGGACGCTCGTGATCTTCCGCTTCGTGGCCGGCGTCGGCCTGGGCGGGGAATTGCCGGTGACGGACTCGTTCCTGGGGGACATCCTCCCGCCGGCCCGGCGCGGCTACTACGTGGCATGGGCCTTCACGGGTGCCTATCTCGCCGTCCCCGCCGTGGGCTTCCTGGGCCTGGTGCTGGTGGACGACGCTCCGCTCGGTGTCGCGGGATGGCGCTGGATGTTCGCCATCGGGTCCCTCGGAGCCCTGCTGACCTTCCTGGTGCGCAGAGGTCTGCCCGAGTCACCCCGCTGGCTGGAGTCGGTCGGACGCACGGCCGAGGCCGACGCCGTCACCAGCCGCTTCGAGAAGGCCGCCGAGGCCGAAGGGTGGATACCTCCCGCGGTCTCCGACGAGCCCGAGCGGCGGGACGTCGCGGTGGAGCCGGTGCCCATCCGTGCCATCTTCCGCCGCCCCCTCGCCCGTCGCACGGTGATCATGGCGCTCCTGTGGCTCCTCGCGCCCGTCGGCTTCTACGGTTTCGGCAACCTCGCCACGCTCGTCCTCGCCGACAAGGGATTCGACCTCGGGACGTCGCTGACCTATCTGACGTTCTCGTTCATCGGCTATCCGCTCGGCTCCTACCTGTCCATGCTCATCATGGAGAGGGCGGAGCGGAAATGGATCCTGTCCGCGTCGCTGGTGGGCATGGCGGTATTCGGGCTCGTGTACGGGAACGCCCGCTCGGGGGCCGCGATCATCGCTTCGGGTTTCTGCTTCACCGTGGTGGCCAACGTCATGTCGAATGCCGGCCATATCTACCAGCTGGAACAGTTCCCCACGAGTGTGCGCACCACCGCCACCGGCTGGCTGTACTCACTGAGCCGGCTCTCGACCGCGGCGGCCCCCTTCTACCTGGTCCCCCTCCTGGACGCCTACGGAGCGGCGGTCGCCTTCACCGTCGTCGCCGCGGCGATGCTGCTGGCGGGCGTGTCGGTCGTCTTCGGTGTGCGGACCACGGGGCTGGGGCTGGAATCCATCTCGGCTCCGGTCCACGCCGCCGGCGCCGAGCCGGATGCCTCCGCGGAGTCCGCATCCGCCGCCGGGTACACCGCCCCCGTCATTCCCGAAAACACGCACTGACCCCCACCGGTCCGCCAGGACACCACCAGGAAAGGGACACCTCAGATGCCAGAGATCCTCTGGAACCGCATGACAGCCCGCGCTCTCAAGGAGCTGGCAGCCCAGGACGCACCGGTGCTGCTCCCCGTGGGCTCCACCGAGCAGCACGGTCCGCACCTGCCCACCGGTATCGATGATTTCCTCAGCGCGGAGGCCTGCCGACGGGCAGCCGGGATCATGGTCACCCAGGGCAGGCCCGTGGTCGTCGCCCCGTCCCTCTGGTGCGGGCTGGCGGACCATCACGTCGCGTTCGGCGGCACCTTCACCCTCACCCTGGCGACGTACCACGCGGTGTTGCGCGATGTGTGCCGCTCCATCCTCATGGCCGGTTTCAGCAAGATTCTGATCGTCAATGGCCACGGGGGCAATATCACGGCCTTGAACGCCATCAGCGGTGAAATCTCCCGGGAACTGTCCGCTCCCATCGCCGTCACCAGCTACTTCATGGCCGGTCAGGCGCGGATCGCGGAGATCCTCGAGGACCAGGACACACTGATGCACGCCTGCGAGGGCGAGACGTCCATGGCGATGGCGATCGCGCCGGACCTGGTCGACGAGGGACGGCTCGCCGAGGCGGTCGGCCCGGAGATCGCGTTGCAGTCCGATCCGAGCGAAGCGATCCACGTACCACGGCCGTTCCACACGGTCACGTCGTCAGGGGTGGCGGGTGACGCACGGAGGGCGTCCGCGGAGAAGGGCGAAGCCATCTTGGACGCATGCGCCCAAGCCATCGCGGAATGGCTGATGAAATAACCCTGGCGCCCGGCGGACACATCCGCTGGGCTGACCGTGGTGCACGCAGGCACACGCAGGTACGCAGGAACGCACGTACGCAGATATGTAGACACGCAGGTATGTAGACACATAGACACGCAGGCACGCACGTACGCAGGTACGCCCGCCCGCTCGGGCGCGGGACGAGCACGGGACGGGTGCGAGCGGAAGGCACCTCCCGGCACGGCGCGGACGGAACGAGGGAAGGGGCATCGACATGACGCAGGCGCCGAAGCAGGACGGCTACGCGGCTGAGTACCGGCGCAGCCTGGAGGACCCGGAAGGCTTCTGGCTGGACGCCGCCCGTGCCGTCGACTGGGCTGTCGCGCCGACCCGGGCCCTCGACGACTCACGGGCCCCGCTGTACCGGTGGTTCCCGGACGGGCGGTTGAACACCTGCCACAACGCTCTGGACCGCCACGTCGACGCGGGGCGCGGCGAGCAACTCGCGCTGGTGTGCGACAGTCCGGTCACCGGCCGCACGTCGGCTTTCACCTACCGGGAGTTGCGGGACGAGGTCGCGCTGTTCGCCGGAGTGCTGGCCGGACTCGGCGTGACCGAGGGCGACCGTGTCGTGATCTACATGCCGATGATTCCCGAGGCGGTCGTCGCCATGCTGGCCTGCGCCCGCATCGGCGCCGTCCACTCGGTCGTCTTCGGGGGATTCGCCGCGCACGAGCTGGCCGTGCGCGTCGACGACGCCCGCCCCAAGGTCGTCATCGCCGCCTCGTGCGGTATCGAGCCGACGGGCGTCGTGCCGTACAAGCCGCTCCTGGACGATGCCCTCGCCCTGGCCGAACACCAGCCGGAGCACTGTGTCATCCGCCAGCGGCCGCAGTGCGTGGCGGACATGAGCGGCCGTGACCTCGACTGGGACCAGGCCATGGCGACCGCCGCGCCGGTCGGCTGCCGCCCAGTGGCCGCCACCGACCCGCTGTACATCCTCTACACCTCCGGCACCACCGGCCGGCCCAAGGGCGTGGTGCGCGACAACGGCGGCCACGCGGTCGCGCTGCGCTGGTCCCTGGAGAACGTGTACGACACCCATCCCGGTGAGGTCTTCTGGGCGGCCTCGGACGTCGGCTGGGTCGTCGGCCACTCCTACATCGTCTACGCTCCGCTGCTCACCGGCTGCACCACCGTGCTCTACGAGGGGAAGCCCGTCGGCACTCCGGACGCCGGTGCGCTGTGGCGGGTGATCGCCGAGCACCGTGTGACGGCGCTGTTCACCGCACCGACGGCGATCCGCGCGGTGAAGAAGGAGGACCCGCGCGGAGCGCTCCTGCACGCCCACGACATCGGATCGCTGCGCCACCTGTTCCTGGCCGGCGAGCGCCTGGATACGGAGACCTATCGCTGGGCCACCGACCTCCTCGGCGTTCCGGTGGTCGACAACTGGTGGCAGACCGAGACCGGCTGGCCGATCGTCGCCAACCCCATGGGCCTGGAGCCGCACCCGCTCAAGGCCGGTTCGCCCACCGTGCCCATGCCCGGCTACGACGTGCGCATCCTCGACGCGACGGGCCGCGACGCGCCGCCGGGCGCCGACGGCGCGGTGGCGATCCGGCTGCCGCTGCCGCCCGGCACGCTGCTCACCGTGTGGCAGGACGACGCACGATATGTGCGCTCGTACCTCTCCGCCCACAGCGGCTACTACCTCACCGGCGACGGCGGACGCAAGGACGAGGACGGATACGTCTACGTCATGGGCCGCATCGACGACGTCATCAACGTGGCCGGGCACCGGCTGTCCACCGGCGCGATGGAGGAGGTGCTCGCCGCCCACCCGGATGTCGCCGAGTGCGCCGTCGTCGGCGTCACCGACCCGCTCAAGGGACAGGTGCCGCGCGGTCTCGTCGTGCTCAAGGCGGGCCTCGACCGCGATCCGCGGGACATCGCCACGGAACTCGTCGCCGCCGTCCGGGAGAGGATCGGCCCCGTGGCGGCGCTGCGCCGGGTCGACGTGGTCGCGGCGCTGCCCAAGACGCGTTCGGGCAAGATCCTGCGTCGCACCATGCGCGACATCGCCGACGGGCGGGACCCCGAACTGCCCTCCACCATCGACGACCCCGCGGTGATCGAGGCGCTGCGACCGGTACTCCGCGACGACGTCTAGGTCCAAGGCCGTGACGTTACGGCTCGGGTGGGGTTGTCCAGTCTCTCGACCTGCGACCAGCCGACGCTGCCGTCAGGGCGGGTGATCCCCCTTCGTCTCGTAGGCGCTGGTGTCGTCAGCTGTGTACAGCCTGGCGAACTCGCCCCACCCGAGGGCCTCGTGCCTGGCCTCGATGTCCTCGGTCTGCTGTTCGATGGCGGTCTTCCTCTTGGACGCCTCCTTCCGGGCCCGCCGGTCTTCGTTAATGTCATGCATGGAGAGACGTAGGTATCCGCCCGGTCGCTGTGGTACGTACTGCCCGTAACCCGCAGAGAGGTCGAGGGTGGTGGTGCGGCCTCGCTCGCGTAGCTGCGTGTTCACTGGGTCGTCGATGCCGGATACGGCGGACAGGTCAAGCGTGTTGGCCGTGAAGGGAGTAGGGGACATGGCGACGCCTCCTAGTAGCGGGGGTCCGGCAGAAATGCCCGGGGTCGGGTACTACCCCGATCCGTCCATCCCTGGGTACATCCGGTACTGGAACGGCGCGGCCTGGGTGCCCGGCACCAGCCGTCCCGCCCCGGCCGAGGGGGAGGCCATGCCCGCGCCGCCGCCCGGCGTCACCCACACCCAGGTGATCAGCCCGGCGCCGGACGAGACCGGCCCGATGTTCCTGGACGAGGAGCCGGCGCGGCCGGCCGCAGAGGAGACCGGCAGCGCACTGCCCGAGCTGCGCCGGAGCGCCGAGATGGACGTCCGGGGCGCGGGCGGGCCGCCGGAGCCGGCGGCCGGGGACACGGGCCCCCAGCCGGTGCCGCCCGGCGGGGTCACGGCATCCTCGGTCGACTGGAACGACCCCCGGCGGCTGCACGGCACCCGCCCCGACGCCGGGTCGGCATGGCAGGCGGACGCGTCCCGGCAGCGCGGGTTCGGCGGTGAGCAGGACCGCCGGGTCTCGTGGGGCGCGGAGTCGGACGCCCCCGGCGGCGCCCAGGCCGATGCCGGGCAGTGGCCCGGGGTGCCCGATCCGCGGCGCGCGGGCCCCGGTGAGGGCGGCGGTCGTGACGAGGGCACGTTGACCATGCGCGCGAGCGGGGGCGGAGGGACGACGGACCGCTCGACGCAGGCCCTGCCGCCCATCCGCCGGGCCCCGGAGCTGCCCCCGGCGGACGGCGGGGAGACGTCCGCTCCGGCGGGCGAGGGGACGATGACGATCCGCGCGGTGGGGCGCGGCGGCGGTGCGGCACCCACGACGGGCCAGGGGCAGGGGCAGGGGCCGGACCAGGCGTCCGGCCGGGATGGCCGGGACAGCCGGGACGACGGCACGATGGCGATCCGGGCGATCGGCCGTGGCGGCCGGCGCAAGGGCGCCGAAGCGGCACCCCCGGCCCAGCCCCCGCAGCAGCCCCAACAGCCCCAACAGCCCCAACAGCCCCAACAGCCGCCTCAGCCCCAGCGGCCTCCGCAGGCCCCGCCGACGCCTCAGCCCCCGCAGCCGCCCCAGCCTCCGCAGCCCTTCGGCGGTATCCCCGCCCAGAGCGGCGGCCCGGTCTGGCAGCAGCAGATGCACCAGCCCGGCCCGCAGCCCGGCCCGCAGGGCGCCCCGCACGCGGGGCCGGGCGCGCCCGAGAGCGTCATCCCCTGGAAGCCGCCCGTCGACAACCCGTTCCTCCAGGCCGCCCAGGCCCTGGGCCGGCCCGCCTCGCTCGGCCGCCGCCTCGCCGCCCGGCTGATCGACACGGTCGTACTGCTCGGCCTCGTCGGCGCCGCCGCGTTCCCGCTGTGGGGCAAGGCGAGCGACCACATCGACGGGAAGGTCGAGGCGGCCAAGCAGAGCGGTGAGACCGTCACCGTCTACCTCCTGGACGGCACGACCGGCGGCTATCTCGGCATCGTCCTCGGTCTGCTGCTCGTCCTCGGCGTCGTCCTGGAGGCGCTGCCGACCGCCAAGTGGGGCATCACCCTGGGCAAGAAGCTGTGCGGGGTGCGGGTGCTGGACATCGAGGAGCACGACAGCCCGTCCTTCGGCGCCGCGCTGCGCCGCTGGCTGGTCTACTCGGTGCTGGGGGTGCTCGTCATCGGTGTGCTGAACGTGCTGTGGTGCCTGTTCGACCGCCCGTGGCGGCAGTGCTGGCACGACAAGGCGGCGCGCACCTTCGTCGCGACGGTCGGCTGACCCGCCGCCCCATCCGCCTCAGCCGTCCCGCTGACCCCGGCTGAGGCGGATGGACGATCTTGGTCGCCCGAACGGTGCCCGCCGGATGCGGCGGCCCCGGCTCCGGGGTCGACTCGGGCCATGAGCACCGACCAGCCGCCCCCCGGGTCCGACGAGCCCCGGGACCGGGACCGGGACAGCAGCGACCCGTTCGCCGGGCATCCGCGCGCGAACGGCTCCCCGTACGGCTCCTCGTACGGGGACCACACCCCCGGAACCGATCCGTACGCCGGGATGCCCCCGCTCGCGCACCTCGGCCGCCGTCTGATCGCCCGGATCATCGACGCGCTGCTCATCGGCATCCCGGTCGGGCTCGTCATGACCGCGCTCATCGGCGGCTACGACCCGGTCGACGGCAGCGCCCGGTCGACCACCGTGACGCTGGTCTACGTCCTGGTCTACTTCCTGTACGAGGGGCTGATGCTGACCCGGGACGGCCAGACCGTCGGCAAGAAGGCGATGAGGATCCGGGTCGCGGTGCTGGAGCACGGCCAGCCGCCGGTCGGCCAGACCGGCTGGGTGCGCGCCGGGGTGTACGCCCTCCCCGAGATCGTGCCCTGCTGCGGTTTCCTCTTCTGGCTGATCAATGTGTTGTGGTGCACCTGGGACCGGCCGTACCGGCAGTGTCTGCACGACAAGGCGGCCAAGACCGTCGTGGTCGCGGCCGTCCCCTGAGCCCGTGCGCCCCTTCCCCGGGCCCGCGCCCTGAGCCCGTGCGCCCCTTCCCCGGGCCCGCACCTTGAGCCCGCGCGCCCGTTCCCCCGGGCCCGCGCCCTGAGTCTGGCTCCCGGCCCCCGGGCCCGCGCCCTGCGCCCGTCCCCCGGGCCCCCTGCTGCCCCGGAGGTGCCCCTGCGCTTCCGGCCCGCCGGGAGCGCTGATGTAATCGGGGGCATGACCCCCGACCCGCTGTCCTCGCCCCCGCCTGCGTTCCCCGCCGGGATGGCGCCGCTGGCCACCCCCGGTCAGCGGTTCGCCGCCCGGCTGATCGACACCGTCGTCCTCGGCGTGATCTGGACGGTGGCGCTCACGGCGACCGGCGCGCTCCAGTACACGATGGACCACCCGGGCGAGCAGGACATGGGGAAGGTGCTCCTCGCGCTCATCATCACGATGGCGGTCTACTTCGGCTACGAGGGCGTCATGCTGGCCCGCAGCGGACAGACGCTCGGCAAGAAGGCGCTGAACATCCGGGTGGCGATGCTGTCCGACGGCAATGTGCCGGCCGGTCAGGGCTGGGTGCGCGCTGCGGTCTACGTCCTGCCCGGGATGCTGGTCCCGCTGCTCGTCGGTACGGTCTTCTGGCTGGTCAACTCGGCCTCACTGCTGTGGGACAAGCCGTTCCAGCGCTGTGTGCACGACAAGGCCGCGCGGACCGTCGTGGTGTCAGCCCTGCACTGAGTCGGCGTGGGCGGGGGCGTGGGCCCGCGCCGGGTCGGCCGGTCCGGACCCCGCCAGGGGGCGGTTGGTGCGGACGGTGCGGCTGGGGCGGGAGGTCCGGGCCACCGGCACGGTGACGGCGACGAGGAGCCCCAGGGTCAGCCCGGCCACGGTGACCACCGCCATGCCGATCCCGGATCGGGTCTGGGACAGCAGCAGCATGGCGAAGGTCGAGAGAACGACGGTGGCCGAACCATAGGCGAGCTGTGCGGGAGTCGGACGCGGCATGGCGGGATCCGTCCTCACGGGCGATATGCGGAGGATATGCGAGGGGCATGAGTCAGGCTGATGTGCACCGTCAGATGTGACTCTACGGTGCTGCATGCCCGAGGGGAACGGAAGTAAGCGTGACCTCACCCACGGTGCCGTTGCACGGGGGGCGCACGGAATCACCGCGTGGCCCGCATCACCGCGGGGTCCCACCGGTGCGGAACGGAACGGTCCTTGACGTCCGGTTACCGGAACACCGGGATCGCAGAACGTACTTGTCCCGCCAGCCCAAGTCAAGGTCTGTCTTTTCTCCTGCCACTCCGGTCAAATGTCCGGCACCCGGTGTGGAAAGGGGAGGACTGAACGAGTGAACAGCCAACGGAGGACGGCCAGATCGGCCGCCATAGCCACGGTGGTGGCCGCGCTCGGCGCGGCGGCACTCTCAACGGGCATGGCTCAGGCAGATGCACCGTCTACGCGTGTTGAGCGCCATGATCCGGCGCCCGCGAAGACGCATGTCGAGCACGACCTCGAGGGCCCGTACAGCAAACAGCAGGAAGCGCAGCGCCAGGAGGCGCTGCGTCAGGTCATCGCCGGGGACACCAAGGCGACCACGCGCGGCGCGTCCAAGGTGGTGAAGCTCGGCAAGGGCAAGTACGTCGAGCTGGCCCGGGAGAAGACCGACAAGATCTTCACCATCCTGGTCGAGTTCGGCGACAAGGTGGACGACACCACCATGTACGACCCGGACGGGGACGGTCCCGAACCGCCGGTGAAGAAGTACGGCGGCGACCCGGGCCCGGCGCACAACACCATCTCCGAGCCGGACCGCGCCGACGACAACAGCACCGCCTGGCAGGCGGACTACAACCGCGAGCACTTCCAGGACCTCTACTTCTCCACGGACAAGAAGAAGCAGTCCCTGAAGAAGTACTACGAGAAGCAGTCCTCGGGCCGCTACTCCGTGGACGGCGAGGTCTCCGACTGGGTCAAGGTCGACTGGAACGAGGCCCGCTACGGTTCCAACTACTGCGGCGACACCAACTGCGCCAACGCCTGGGACCTGATCCGCGACGGCGTCAACCAGTGGGCGAAGGACCAGAAGGCGGCCGGCCGCACCGACGCGCAGATCAAGGCGGACCTGGCCCAGTACGACCAGTGGGACCGCTACGACTACGACGGCGACGGCAACTTCAACGAGCCCGACGGCTACATCGACCACTTCCAGATCGTGCACGCCGGTGAGGACGAATCCGCGGGCGGCGGTGTGCAGGGCGAGGACGCCATCTGGGCGCACCGCTGGTACGCGTACGGCACCGACGCGGGTAAGACCGGCCCGGCGGAGAACAAGTCGGGCGGCACCCAGATCGGCGACACCGGCATCTGGGTCGGCGACTACACGATGCAGCCGGAGAACGGCGGCCTCGGCGTCTTCGCCCATGAGTACGGCCACGACCTGGGCCTGCCGGACGAGTACGACACCACCGGCCAGGGGGAGTCGTCCGTCGCGTTCTGGTCGCTGATGTCCTCGGGGTCCTGGCTCGGCACCGGTAAGGACGCCATCGGCGATCTGCCGGGCGACATGAACGCCTGGGACAAGCTCCAGCTGGGGTGGCTGAACTACGACACGGCCAAGGCCGCTACCAAGTCCACCCACACCCTCGGGGTCGCCGAGTACAACACCAAGAACAAGCAGGCGCTGGTGGTCGAGCTGCCCGCCAAGGCCGTCACCACCGAGGTGGCCACCCCCGCCGAGGGCGCCAAGCAGTGGTGGAGCGGGATGGGTGACGACCTGAAGAACACCCTGACCCGGTCCGTGGACCTCACCGGCGCGTCCAAGGCGAGCCTGGACCTCCAGGGCTGGTGGGACATCGAGGAGAACTACGACTACCTCTACACCGAGGTCTCCACGGACGGCGGCGCCAACTGGACGCCCGTGGACGGCACGGCGGACGGCAAGGCCATCCCGCGCGACGCGGGTGACAAGCCCGCGCTGACCGGCACGTCGGGCGCCTACCAGAAGCTCTCCTTCCCGCTGGACGACTACGCGGGCCAGAAGATCGAGCTGCGCTTCCGCTACCAGACCGACGGCGGGGTGGCGCAGAAGGGCTTCGCGGCCGACGCCATCACCCTGACCGCGGACGGCGCCCCGGTGTTCAGCGACGGTGCCGAGGGCGACGACAACGGCTGGACGGCGAACGGCTTCTCCCGCATCGGCGCGTCCTTCAGCAAGGACTATCCGCAGTACTACATCGCCGAGAACCGCCAGTACGTGTCGTACGACACGACCCTGAAGACCGGTCCGTACAACTTCGGCTGGGCGTCCAGCCGGCCCGACTGGGTCGAGCACTACCCGTACCAGAACGGCCTGTTGATCTGGCAGTGGGACACCTCGCAGCCGGACAACAACGTCGGCGTCCACCCGGGCAGCGGCCAGATCCTGCCGATCGACGCGCACGCCACCCCCGAGAAGTGGGCGGACGGCACGCTGATGCGCAACCGGATCCAGGCGTACGACTCGCCCTTCAGCCGGCTCCCGACGGACGGCTTCACGCTGCACAAGGACGGCAAGGCCGCCAAGGTGAAGCCGAAGCCGGGCATTCCGGTCTTCGATGACCACAAGGGGACGTACTGGGACGAGAGCAACCCGACCGGCAGTGTGCAGGTTGCTGACACCAACACCCGGATCAAGATCCTCAAGGAGCTCCCGGCCGGCTCGACGATGACCGTCCAGGTCGGACCGTCCGCCTCCTAGATCCACAAAAATCTGCGTTTTCGCAGGTCAGAGCGGTAACGGCCGCCGCCCACTAGCGGGCGGCGGCCGGTTCGCGTTTAGATGCCCCTACGACCTTCTTGTTGACACGACGTCTCACGGGGGACATGACCCGCAATGGCCGATGGAGGATTCACCAAGCTGCCCGGCGGCAGCGTCGTGGTCGCGCTGACGCTGCCGCGCCCGCTGGGCGAGGGCGGCGTCCGCGTCCTGGTACATGCCGCGAACCGCCAGCGCGCCCTGACCAGGCTGCGCAATCTCGGGCTCCGCGCCGTCTACCTGCGCGGCAACATCGCGCCGCCGACACCCGACGAGGTGACGGCGGTGCTGCACCACCCCGACGGGCTGGTCTGGCGCACCGCGCCGGACCGCGGAGGGGAGCTCTGGCACCCGATCGCCGCCCTTCTCAGGCCGGCGGCCCCGGCCTCCTAGGTCCGGGCCCCGGAGGCGGTGGGAGGCGCTCAGAGCGCCTCCCACGCCGTCAGACGACCGGCTTCCCGCTGAGCTCCACCCCGGCCGCCCGCAGCTCCTCCAGGGCGCGCTCGGTCGTGCCCGCGGAGACGCCCGCGGTCAGGTCCAGCAGGACGTGCGCCGCGAACCCCTCGCGGCGCGCGTCCAGCGCCGTGGCCCGCACACAGTGGTCGGTGGCGATGCCCACCACGTCCACCTCGGTCACCTCGCGCGCGCGCAGCCACTGGGCGAGCGGTACGCCGTGCTCGTCGACGCCCTCGAAGCCGCTGTACGCCGCCGCGTAGGCGCCCTTGTCGAAGACCGCGTCGATCGCGCCGGAGGCGACGGCGGGCGCGAAGTTCGGGTGGAACCCGACGCCCTCGGTGCCCGCCACACAGTGCGCCGGCCAGCTGTGCCGGTAGTCCGGGCGGTCCGAGAAGTGATCGCCCGGATCGATGTGGCGATCACGGGTGGCGACGATATGGCGGTAACCGGGCGTCGCCTCCCCGATGAGATCGGTGATCGCGGCGGCGACGTCCGCGCCGCCCGTCACCGCGAGGCTTCCGCCCTCGCAGAAGTCGTTCTGGATGTCGACGACGATCAGAGCCCGGTGCATGTCACCGAGGGTAGACACTCCGCGCCGCTCGCGGCAGTGGGCGTCGGCCGCGTTTCCTCCACGTACGCCTCGTCTCCTCGGGCCCGCCGCACGCCGGCGCCCAGGCCCGCCCCGTCTTCTCCGCCTGTCTCAGGCCGACAGGTACTCGGTGGGGATGACCGGCTCCCCGCGCGAGAGCTGGGTCGCCGACAGCGGCAGCCCGGCGCGCGCCGCCATGTGCCGGTCCCGCGCCGCGTCCAGCGGCTCCCGGGCCACGATCTCGCCGCCGCGCACCAGCCGCACCAGCAGCTGATGGCCGGCCAGCTCCTCGGGGACCGCACCGGTGCCGATCACCTCGGCCTCGGCCACACCGTGCTCGTCCACCCGGCGCGCCGCCCATTTGCGGCCGCCCACCGAGGACTTCGCGCCCATGGACTTCTTGGCCACCGGCAGCAGCGGCGCGTCCGACGCGTCCGAACCGGCCCGCGCCACCAGCTTGTAGACCATCGAGCAGGTGGGGTGGCCGCTGCCGGTGACCAGCTGGGTGCCGACCCCGTACGCGTCCACGGGGGCCGCCGCCAGCGAGGCGATCGCGTACTCGTCCAGATCGCTCGTCACCACGATCCTGGTGTTCTTGGCGCCCAGCTCGTCGAGCTGCTGGCGCACCCGGTGGGCGAGCAGCAGCAGGTCCCCCGAGTCGATCCGTACGGCGCCCAGGTCCTTGCCGGCCACCTCCACGGCGGTGCGCACCGCCTCGGCGACGTCGTAGGTGTCCACCAGCAGGGTGGTGTCGCTGCCGTGCGACTCGACCTGGGCGGTGAAGGCGTCCCGCTCGCTGTCGTGCAGCAGGGTGAAGGCGTGGGCGCTGGTGCCCACGGTGGGGATGTTGTAGCGGAATCCGGCCGCGAGGTCGGAGGTGGTGGCGAAGCCGCCGACATAGGCGGCGCGGGCGGCGGCGACGGCGGCCAGCTCATGGGTGCGGCGGGCGCCCATCTCGATCAGCGGCCGGCCGCCGGCGGCGGTGGACATCCGGGACGCGGCGGCGGCCACCGCCGAGTCGTGGTTGAGGATGGACAGGATCACCGTCTCCAGCAGCACCGCCTCGGCGAAGGTGCCCTCCACCCGCATGATCGGCGAGCCGGGGAAGTAGACCTCGCCCTCGGGGTAGCCCCAGATGTCGCCGCGGAAGCGGTAGTCGGCGAGCCAGGACAGCGTCGCCTCGTCCACGATCCGCTGCTGTGCGAGGAAGTCCAGGACGCCGCCGTCGAAGCGGAAGTTCTCGACGGCGTCCAGCACCCGCCCGGTGCCCGCTACGACGCCGTAGCGGCGGCCTTCGGGGAGGCGCCTGGTGAAGACCTCGAAGACCGAGCGGCGGTCGGCGGTGCCCGCCCGCAGCGCGGCCTGAAGCATGGTGAGTTCGTACCGGTCGGTGAAGAGCGCGGTCGACGGCACGTCCACCGGCAGTCCCAAGTCCGCAGTGTCCATGGTGGACGATGCTACCTCCCTTACTCGTCAGACTGACGAGATCTGGGTGCCGGTTTATGCGCCGACCAGTGCCGGGTGGCAGCATGGGAGGTGTGAGTGTCACACCCGTGGAGATCGAACGTCCCGAAGCCCGTGAGGCACCGATGTCGGTGCCGGAGCCCGACGTTCCCTGGGTGACGGTGGTGCACAACGACCCCGTCAATCTCATGAGCTATGTCACCTACGTGTTCCAGAGCTACTTCGGCTATCCCAAGGACAAGGCGCACCGCTTGATGCTCGACGTTCATCACAAGGGCCGCGCGATCGTCTCCAGTGGCACCCGCGAGGAGATGGAGCGCGATGTGCAGGCGATGCACGGCTACGGCCTGTGGGCGACCCTCCAGCAGGAGCGCTGATGTCGGGACGCTTCGAGCCGCTGCCCGACGGCGGCGCCGCCATCGCCCTGGACGAGGTCGAGGTCTCCATCCTGCGCAGCCTGGCCATGCAGCTCGCCGAGCTGATCGGGCCGGGCGACCAGCCCGCCGAGGGCGGTGACCCGCTGGCCGAGCTGTTCGCCGAGGGCCCCAGCGAACCGCCGGCCGACCCGGCGCTGGCCCGGCTGTTCCCGGACGCCTACCGTCCCCCGGACCAGGAGCTCGGGCCGCGTGAGGAGCGGGAGGCGCGGGAGGCGTCCGCGGAGTTCCGCCGCTTCACCGAGAACGACCTGCGGGCGCGCAAGCGCGACGACGCCCTGGCGATGGTGCGCGACCTGGACGCGCTGACCACCGGATCGCCCGCCCCGGCCCCGGCCGTACTGGAGCTGGTGCCGAACAAGTCCCGGCAGTGGCTGGGCGCCCTCAACGATCTGCGGCTGGCCATCGGGACCCGGCTGGAGGTCACCGACGAGGACGACGGGGGCGCGCTGCTGCGGCTGCCGGACTCCGACCCGCGCAAGCCGATGGTGATGGCGTATTTCTGGCTCGGCGGGCTGCAGGAGACCCTGGTCGAAACGCTCATGCCGGAATAGTCACCGGCCTCGATTACTGAGTGTTCGTTTAGAGGATGCTCAACTCCGGATAACGATCGCATCACCGCGGTTGTTGTCTTTGTTGCGCCGTATAACGTATGTCCGCTTATTCCTGTGGTGTGCGCCACTCCGCGTCGGCTGGATCAGTTGTGTGGACGTGATAAATCTTCACGATCGCCAGCCGCCACAGGGAGAAAGGCGCAGCAAATATGACCTCAGCGGCTCCTGAAGAGGGCTATGAGCGCGGCCTGGGCAGTCGCCAGGTCCAGATGATCGCCATCGGCGGCGCCATCGGCGTCGGCCTGTTCATGGGTGCCGGGGCGAATATCGCCAAGGCGGGCCCGAGCATCGTCCTCATGTACGCCCTCGCGGGCGTGGTCATCTTCTTCATCATGCGGGCGCTCGGTGAGCTGCTCCTCTATCGCCCGGTCTCCGGGTCCTTCGCGGAGTACGCCCGTGAGTTCCTCGGCCCGTTCTTCGGATTCGTCACCGGGTGGACGTACTGGTTGATGTGGGTGGTGACCGGCATGGCCGAGCTCACGGCCGCCGCCATCTACATCAACTACTGGTTCCCCTCGATCCCGCAGTGGGTCAGCGCCCTGGTCTTCCTGGTGGTGCTGTTCGCCGTCAACCTGATCTCGGTGAAGATCTTCGGCGAGGTCGAGTTCTGGTTCTCGATGGTCAAGGTCACCGCGATCATCGGCATGATCGTGATCGGCCTGGGCGTGCTCACCCTCGGCTTCTCCGACGCCGGTGACACCGCCGCCGCCTCCAACCTCTGGTCCCACGGCGGGTTCTTCCCCAACGGCATCGGCGACAGCCTGATGACGCTCCAGGGTGTGATGTTCGCCTACCTCGCCGTGGAGCTGGTCGGCGTCACCGCGGGCGAGTCCGAGAACCCCGAGAAGACCCTCCCCAAGGCGATCAACACCCTGCCCTGGCGCATCCTCATCTTCTACGTCGGCGCCCTGCTGGTGCTGCTCGCGGTCGTCAAGTGGACCGAGTTCTCGGCCGGCGAGAGCCCCTTCGTGCACGCCTTCTCCAAGATCGGCATCCCGTTCGCGGCCGGTATCGTCAACTTCGTCGTGCTCACCGCGGCCCTGTCCTCCTGTAACTCCGGGATGTACTCCACCGGCCGGATGCTGCGCGACCTGGCCGCCAACAGCGAGGCCCCGAAGATCTTCGGGATGCTCAACGCCCGCAAGACCCCGGCCGTCGGCATCACCGTCTCCGTGCTGCTCATGGGCATCGGCGTGATCCTCAACTACGTCGTCCCGGAGAAGGCGTTCGAGTACGTCACCTCGGTGGCCACGGCCGCGGGCATCTGGGCCTGGGCGATGATCCTCGTCAGCCACATCAAGTACCGCAAGGCGGTGACCTCCGGCCGCCTGCCGGCCTCGTCCTTCCCCGCCCCGGGCGGTGCCGTCTTCAGCTGGGTGGCGCTGATCTTCCTGATCTTCGTGACCTGCCTGATCGCGTCCGACAAGGACGCCCGGGTCTGTCTGTACGTCGGCGCCGTCTGGGCCGTCGTCCTGGTGATCGGCTGGTTCGTCCTGAAGTCGAGCGGCGGTGGCCGGCCGGACGCCGGCCGCGACGCGGAGCCGGAGTACGTGGGCAAGTAATCCGTATCGCCTTTCGGGCGGCACGTCTCATCAGGCGGGCTCCGGACCGATGTCCGGAGCCCGCCTCCTATTCTGGCGCCATGCTGACCATCACCCAGGCGCTCCACGACCAGATCGTCGCGCACGCCCGCGCCGACCACCCCGACGAGGCATGCGGCGTGATCGCCGGCCCGGCCGGAAGCGGCCGCCCCGAGCGGTTCATCCCGATGCTGAACGCCGCCCGCTCGCCCACCTTCTACGAGTTCGACTCGGGTGACCTGCTCAAGCTCTACCGCGAGATGGACGACCGGGACGAGGAACCGGTGGTCATCTACCACTCACACACCGCCACCGAGGCATACCCCTCCCGCACCGACATCTCCTACGCCAATGAGCCCGGTGCGCACTACGTCCTGGTCTCCACGGCCGAGTGCGGCAATGACGAGGGACCCGTGCAGTTCCGGTCCTTCCGGATCGTGGACGGTGAGGTCACCGAGGAGGACGTCACGGTCGTGGAGAGCTACTGAGCTCCTTCGTCTCGTACAGCGGTCCCGCATGACGGTCGTTACCGGTCCGTATAGCGGGACAACCTTCCGGAGTCCGGATCGGGAATCGATACGATGTGTCCATGGTTTTCGATGACGTGAGCGAGAAGACGCCGGGCATGCTGCTCGTGGCGCGGCTCCACGTCGACCTGTGCCGGCTCGCCAGCGCGATGTGTCCGCGCCCCGCCGTGGCCGCCTGAGCGCGCCCCTCGCGACGCCCGACGCCCTTTCGGCGACGCCCTCCCGGCCCCTCCGGTCCGGGATCCACCCCGCCCTCCGACAGGAGCCCAGACATGGCCATCGAGGTCCGCATCCCGACCATCCTCCGCACCTACACCGACGGCCAGAAGGCGGTCGAGGGCAGCGGGGCCACGCTCGGCGAGCTCTTCGCCGACCTGGAGACCCGGCACGCCGGCATCCAGGAGCGCCTGGTCGACGGCGGTGAGCTGCGCCGCTTCGTCAACGTCTACCTGAACGACGAGGACGTCCGCTTCCTCGACGGCATCTCCACCAAGCTCTCGGACGGCGACAACGTGACCATCCTCCCCGCCGTCGCCGGTGGCATGGTCTGATGCGGTACGACAGCCCGCTGGCCGCGGTCGGCAACACGCCGCTCGTCCGGCTGCCGCGGCTCTCGCCCTCCTCCGACGTACGGATCTGGGCGAAGCTGGAGGACCGCAACCCGACCGGCTCGGTCAAGGACCGCCCCGCGCTCCATATGATCGAACAGGCCGAGAAGGACGGCCGGTTGAGCCCCGGCTGCACCATCCTCGAGCCCACCTCGGGCAACACCGGCATCTCGCTCGCGATGGCGGCCAAGCTCAAGGGCTACCGCATCGTCTGCGTGATGCCGGAGAACACCAGCGAGGAGCGGCGCCAGCTGCTCGCCATGTGGGGCGCGGAGATCATCTCCTCGCCGGCCGCCGGCGGCTCCAACACGGCCGTCCGGGTGGCCAAGGAGCTGGCCGGAGAGCACCCGGACTGGGTGATGCTGTACCAGTACGGCAACCCGGACAACGCCGGCGCCCACTACGCCACCACCGGCCCCGAGATCCTCGCCGACCTGCCCTCCATCACCCACTTCGTCGCCGGTCTGGGCACCACCGGCACCCTCATGGGCGTCGGCCGCTACCTGCGCGAGAACAAGCCGGACGTCCAGATCGTCGCCGCCGAGCCGCGCTATGACGACGTCGTCTACGGACTGCGCAACCTGGACGAGGGCTTCGTCCCCGAGCTGTACGACGAGTCCGTCCTCACCACCCGCTTCTCCGTCGGCTCCGAGGACGCGGTGACCCGCACCCGTGAACTCCTCGCCCAGGAGGGCATCTTCGCCGGCGTCTCGACCGGTGCCGCGCTGCATGCCGCTCTCGGTGTCGCCCGTAAGGCGGTCAAGGCCGGGCAGAGCGCCGATGTGGTCTTCATCGTCGCCGACGGCGGCTGGAAGTACCTCTCCACCGGCGTCTACACGGCGGCCACCACCGAGGAGGCGATCGAGACGCTGCACGGCCAGCTCTGGGCCTAGCCCTCGGGCCGATCGGCCGGCGGGGGGCGGGACCGGGCGCCGCCCGGCTCCGTCCTGGTGATTCCGCCCACAACGCGGACGCATGGAGGAGCTGCCTGGGCTTTCGCGCCTTACGCTCGTGGGCACCGCATGACCCCCCGCACCCGCCCATGGCCCTCGGCATGGGGACCCCTCAAGGAGGTTCCTGCTTCATGAAGCTCACCGTCGTCGGATGCTCAGGGTCGTTCCCGTCCGCGGAATCGGCCTGCTCGAGCTACCTCGTAGAGGCCGACGGCTTCCGGCTGCTCCTCGACATGGGCAATGGCGCCCTTGGCGAGTTGCAGCGCCACTGCGGTCTCTACGACCTCGACGCCGTCATACTGTCCCACCTCCACCCCGATCACTGCATCGACATGTGCGCGTACTTCGTCGCGCGCTACTACCGGCACGACGGGGGCCGCGCGGAGGCGATCCCGGTCTACGGTCCGGAGGACACCGAGCGGCGGCTGGTCCAGGCGTATGACGACGTGCCCGATGAGAAGTCGATGCGCGAGGTCTTCGACTTCCGCACGCTGACGCCCGGCAGCTTCGAGCTCGGCCCCTTCACGATCCGCACCGAGCGGGTCTGCCATCCGGTGGAGGCGTTCGGCTTCCGGATCGAGCACGGCGGCCGCTCGCTGGTCTACTCGGGTGACACGGGCCCCTGTGAGGCCCTGGTGGACCTGGCCCGGGGCGGGGACCTCTTCCTGTGCGAGGCGGCCTTCACGCACGGCAAGGAGGACATCCCGGAGCTGCATCTCAACGGCCGCCAGGCGGGTGAGCACGCACTGCGGGCGGGGGTCGGGACCCTGGTGCTCACCCACATCCCGCCGTGGACGGACCCCCAGATCAACCAGCGCGATGCCCAGCAGGTCTTCGGCGGCCCGGTGGAGCTGGCCAAGGCGGGCGCGGTCTACGAGGTCTAGGCAGCAGCACGAGGCCCCGGAACCGAACCGGTTCCGGGGCCTCGTCACGCGTCGGCGCCGACGGCGGTCTACGCCTTGGTGAGGTCCTCGACCTCCTCCTCGGGTTCACGGCCCGGGGTGGGGAGGTTGAACTTGGTGATCGCGAAGCGGAAGACCACGTAGTAGATCACCGCGAAGACGAGTCCGATCGGGATGATCAGCCATGGCTTGGTGGCATGGCTCCAGTTCAGGGCGTAGTCGATGAAGCCCGCGGAGAAGTTGAAGCCCGCGTGCACGCCCAGGGCCCAGGTGATCGCCATCGCCACGGCGGTGAGCACCGCGTGGATCACGTAGAGCAGCGGGGCGATGAACATGAACGAGAACTCGATCGGCTCGGTCACGCCCGTGACGAACGAGGTGAGCGCCAGCGAGAGCATCATGCCCAGCACGGCCTTGCGGCGCTCGGGGCGGGCGGCGTGGGCCATGGCCAGGGCGGCGGCCGGAAGGCCGAACATCATGATCGGGAAGAAGCCGGACATGAACATTCCGGCGCTCGGGTCGCCCGCCAGGAAGCGGCTGAGGTCGCCGTGCACCGTCTCGCCGGCCGCGTTGGTGAAGTCGCCGAGCTGGAACCAGGCCACGGTGTTCACGAACTGGTGCATGCCGATCGGGATCAGGGCGCGGTTGACGGCGCCGAAGAGGGCCGATCCCGCGGAGCCGAGTCCGGTCATCCACTCGCCGAAGTTGCTGATGCCGTCGCCGATGGGCTCCCAGACCAGGCCGAAGAAGACGCCCACCACGATGCCGGTGAAGGCCATGATGATCGGCACCAGCCGGCGGCCGTTGAAGAAGCCGAGCCAGTCCACCAGCCGGGTGCGGTGGAAGCGCTGCCACAGCACGGCGGTGAGCAGTCCCATGACGATGCCGCCGAGCACACCGGGATCGTTGAACTTGGCCGGTATGTCCGCGCCCTTCTGGACCACCGCGTCGGCGACCGGGAAGGCCTCCAGCACCTTGCTGTAGACGAGGAAGCCGACCACGGCGGCCAGCGCGGTGGACCCGTCCGACTTCTTGGCGAACCCGATGGCCACGCCGACGCAGAAGAGCAGCGGAAGGGCGCCGGTGAGCGCGCCGCCGGCGTTGTTGAACACGGCGGCGACCTTGTCCCAGCCCAGTCCGTCGGCGCCGAACACATCGGGCTGCCCGAGCCGGACCATGATTCCGGCGGCGGGCAGGACGGCGATCGGCAGCTGAAGGCTGCGGCCGACCTTCTGCAGCCCTTGGAACAGACCGGCACCCCGCTTCTGGGCGGGCGCCGCCTGGGCGGTGGCCGTACTCATCGGTTCCTCCTGGTGAGGCGGGCTCTCGGGGGATGGGGGCGGCCCGCGTTATGGTCTACACCACATGTGGTGTAGACCTGTTGTAGCACGGAGGGATCCCGTACACGTAGGGATCCGATAAAGGAATCTATCCTTCCATGTGACGGTCGGCCTCCTCACCCGCATAATGGTGTAGACCACTCCGGTGGATCGGTGGATCGCAACGCGGACAGTAGGACGACAGGAGCGAACATGGCCAGCAAGGCTGAGAAGATCGTCGCGGGGCTCGGCGGTATCGACAACATCGTCGAGGTCGAGGGCTGCATCACCCGCCTCCGCACCGAGGTCAAGGATGCCGCCCTGGTCGACGAGGCCCTCCTGAAGGCCGCGGGCGCCCACGGAGTGGTGAAGATGGGCAGCGCGATCCAGGTGGTCATCGGCACCGACGCGGACCCCGTCGCCGCCGAGATCGAAGACCTGATGTGACCTTCCGGTTCTGACGTCCGAGCCCGCCCCGCCGCGGACCGTATCGCGCGCCGGACGCGGTCCGCGGCCGTGCCGCCGTACCCGCGCCGTACTCGGGCCGGCCCCGTGCCGTACCCGAACCGGACGCGGACCGGGGCCCTTGGCGATGCCGATAGGCTCGTCCCATGTCTCGTATCGACGGCCGCACCCCTGACCAGCTCCGCCCCGTGACCATCGAGCGTGGATGGAGCAAGCACGCCGAGGGCTCCGTCCTCGTCTCCTTCGGCGATACGCGGGTCCTGTGCACCGCGAGCGTCACCGAGGGTGTGCCGCGCTGGCGCAAGGGCAGCGGCGAGGGCTGGGTCACCGCGGAGTACGCGATGCTGCCGCGCTCCACCAACACCCGAGGCGACCGCGAGTCCGTCCGCGGCAAGATCGGCGGCCGTACGCATGAGATCTCCCGCCTCATCGGCCGCTCGCTGCGCGCCGTGATCGACTACAAGGCGCTCGGCGAGAACACCATCGTCCTCGACTGCGATGTCCTCCAGGCCGACGGCGGCACCCGCACCGCCGCCATCACCGGCGCCTATGTGGCCCTGGCCGACGCCATCGGCTGGGCCCGCGAGAAGAAGCTCATCAAGGCCACCCGGCAGCCGCTGACCGGCACCGTCTCCGCCGTCAGCGTCGGCATCGTCGGCGGCGTCCCCCTGCTCGACCTCTGCTACGAGGAGGACGTGCGCGCCGAGACCGACATGAACGTGGTCTGCACCGGCGACGGGCGCTTCGTGGAGGTGCAGGGCACCGCGGAGGGCGAGCCCTTCGCCCGCGACGAGCTGAACGGGCTGCTGGACCTCGCCGTGGCGGGTTGCGACGCCCTGGCCGGTATCCAGCGCGCGGCGCTGGCCGGCGACGCGTGAGAACGGCGGCGCCGGGCAACCGTCGCCCGGCGCCTGGCGTTTAGTCAGGTACCAGCACCGTTCCGGCTGTTCACGGGGAGGACCCACGCCATGGCGCCGCGCAACCGTCACCGCCGCACCACCGCCGTCACCGCTTTCGCCGCCGTCGCGCTCGCGGTGCCGGTCACCGCCGGCTGCGGCGCCGTGGAGAAGGCCCTCGACTGCGCCCAGCTCGCGGTCGAGATATCCAACGACGTGGACGACCTCCAGGACGCCCTGAGCGGCGCCGCCGACAACCCGGAGGACGCCGACAAGGTCCTGGACGCCCTCGACAAGGACATCGACAAGGCCGGCGACCGCACCGACAACGCGGACGTCGGCAAGGCCGTCGACAGCCTCCAGAAGGCCGTGGACAACGTCCAGAAGTCCATCGACAGCGGTGAGCAGCCCGATCTGACCCCGGTCAGGGACGCGGCGGGCGAGCTGACCGACGTCTGCTCGCCCTGACCGCCGGCGCCCGCCCGCCCCGGCCTCCCCTCGATAATCGAGAGCTATGCAGCAACACACTGAGGGACATCCCCCGCACCCCCGCCGCCTGGTCCTCGCGACCCGCAACGTCTACAAGATCACCGAACTGCGCGCCATCCTGGGCGAGTCCGGCCTCGACGTCGAACTCGTCGGCGCCGACGCCTATCCGGAGGTCCCGGACGTCAAGGAGACCGGCGTGACCTTCGCGGAGAACGCCCTCCTCAAGGCCCACGCCCTGGCGCGGGCCACCGGCCACCCCGCGATCGCCGACGACTCCGGCCTCTGCGTGGACGTCCTCGGCGGCGCCCCCGGCATCTTCTCGGCCCGCTGGTCGGGCGGCCACGGCAACGACCGCGCCAACCTCGACCTGCTGCTCGCCCAGCTCGCCGACGTCCCCGACGAACACCGCGGCGCCCACTTCGAATGCGCCGCCGCCCTCGCCCTCCCCGACGGCACCGAACGCGTGGTCTCCGGCCGGCTCACCGGCACCCTCCGCCGTGAGCCCGTGGGCGGCGGCGGCTTCGGCTACGACCCCGTCCTCCAGCCCCACGGCGAGACCCGCACCTGCGCCGAACTGACCCCCGACGAGAAGAACGCCATCAGCCACCGCGGCAAGGCGTTCCGCGCCATCGCCCCGATCGTGCGCGAACTTCTGGGATGAGCAACGAAGGCGCGGCACCCGCGTGGTGCCGCGCCTTCCGCGATGGGCCCGGTGGGACTCGAACCCACGACACACCGGACCTAAACCGGCGCCCTCTAGCCAGCTGGGGTACGGGCCCGCGAGCGCAACTGTACTGTGTGTCGATTCCTTAACGCCATGTGGTGGTGCCCGGCCGTCCTCGGCCGGAGAAGTTCTTTGTCTGACTGTGACAGGACGGGCAGAGATACCGCAGATTACCGATGCGGTTGTCCAACCGGTCTCCATTGATGTGGTCGATCTCCAGAACGAGTCGTCTGCCCTGCCAGCTGTCGCCTGTGCCGCACCCGTCGCAGACCTGGGGCACACCGCTCTCATCGAGGGCCCGCCTCAATACTGAGGTCTTCGTGCGGGTACTACCGGGATCAAGCCGCTGAAGAATCATCGACGCCGACTTGCGCTGGGGAGAGGCACGACCGCGTTGGTGCCCTCGGCCGGTGAAGTGAGCGGTGGAGATCCCATACGCGGCGACACTCCTCCGTACCAGCGAACGTCCTGCGCCGCCCACGGGTATGTCCAGAAGGCGCAGCACCTCCGCCACGCTGTACGAGTCCGAGACGGCCCGCGTCAACGCGGCTCGGGGGAGCAGCCTCTCCGGGGCTGTGCCCCGTCTGCCGGTGAAATGCGCGGTGTCGATGCCGAACTGTTCCAGCTTCTTCCTCAGATGGCTGTAGGCGCTGTCGTAGGGAGGGACGCCCATGAACGCGAGCATCTCCTGGACACTGTGACTGCGTGCGGCGGCTTCTTCGAGGCGTTCCCTCGAATAGGACATCCGTGGCCGCCCAGGTAATGGTTCCTCGGCGAAGTGGGAGGTGTCGATGCCGTAATGGCTGAGGCGGTTGCGCAGATAGCGTCGAGTTGCACTGCCCAGAGGAGCGCCGAGCCTACGCATCATGTCGACGAGGCTGCGGGACTGGGCGGCGCTTCGGGCCAGCACCTCCTGGCTGTACCTGGCGCGCCGATTCACGCCGTGCCCTGTCGTCTGCGGCCACGGAATGTGTCGGTCACCGCATGGCAATTGGGGCACAGCAGCCGCAGATTTTCCATGCGGTTGTCCCACCAGTCTCCGTTGACGTGGTCGATTTCGTGGCGCAGCGGCTTGCCGTTCCACTCCGGGCCGACGCCACACATCGCGCATCTCTCCGGAAGGCCACGACCAATGAGCTCTCTGCGCAGCCGCTCGCCGGGAGTTCTCCCGTCCGAAGGTGACCCCAGAATCAGGCGGTTGCGGGTCGGCCTCTTGGGCTGCCGAGTGGACTGAGGTGAAAAGTGTGAGGTGTCGATTCCGAAGGCCGCCAGGCGCCTTCCGATATGAGCCTGATTGCCGCCTACGGGGCTGATTCCCAGGCGACGAACCACCTCGGCCACACTACTGGAGCGGGCGGCGACCTCCCTGAGTCTCGTTTCGGTGTGCCGCACCCGCTCCATGCGGAGGTGAGAGGCGTCGATGCCCGCTTCGGCCAGCTTGCGCCGGAGGTAACTCCTGCTGCCGGCGGTGGGCTCGCCACCGCAGCGTCGTATGGCTTCGTCGATGGTCTTCGCGCTGCGAGCGGTTGCGACGAGCAGCTCATAGGTGTAACTCGCGGGCATTGCCCTCCCCTCCCCGTGCGATCACATGTCGTGCGATCGCACTGAGTAACGAACGAGGTGCCGGGGGGTCACGCACGACATGAGAAAGGTCCCGCACCGGCGTGGTGCGGGACCCTCGGGGGAACGCCGGGGTCAGAGGCCCAGGTCCTTGATGATCTTGGCTACGTGGCCGGTGGCCTTCACGTTGTACAGGGCGCGCTCGACCTTGCCCTGCTCGTCGACGATCACGGTGGAGCGGATCACGCCCGTGACCGTCTTGCCGTAGAGCTTCTTCTCGCCGAAGGCGCCGTATGCCTCCAGGGTCTCCTTGGCGGGGTCGGCGAGCAGGGTGACCTTCAGGTCCTCCTGGTCGCGGAACGTGGCGAGCTTCTCCGGCTTGTCGGGGGAGATGCCGATGACGTCGTAGCCGTGACCGGAGAGGAGTTCGAGGTTGTCGGTGAAGTCGCACGCCTGCTTGGTGCAGCCGGGGGTGAGGGCGGCGGGGTAGAAGTAGACGATCACCTTGCGGCCGGCGTGGTCGGCGAGCGAGACCTGCTTGCCGTCCGCGTCGGGGAGGGTGAAGGCGGGGGCGGTGTCGCCGGGCTGCAGTCGCTCGCTCATGGTCTGGTGCTCCTCGTGGCATCGGGCGGTACGTCCCCGACATTAGCCAGCTTCCCGTCCGGGGGTGCCGTGGGGCGGGGAAGAGGGGGAGCTGACAGACTGTCCATCACGAATCATCGAGACTGACGGAGGCAGCGCGGTGTCGGATGCCAGGACCCCTGCGCAGATCGAGGCGGACATCGCCCGCAGGCGGCAGCAGCTCGCCGTGACGCTCGACGAGATCGGGGTGCGGGTGCACCCGAAGACGATCATCGGGGACGCGAAGGCGAAGGCGGCGTCGGCTGTGGACCGGACCGCCGGGCGGGCGTACGTGTCCGCGAACCGAGTGGTCACCAGCGTGCGGAGCCAGTTGGTGTCGGAGGAGGGCGAGCCCCGGATGGAGCGGATCGTGCCGGTCGCGCTCGTCGTGGCGGGGCTGGTGGGGCTGGTCGCGCTCTCGGCGCGGTCCTCCCGGTCGTCCAGGGCCTCCCGGTCCTCGCGGTGCAAGCGGTGCCGGTCGTAAGGACGGGTCGGTCCTCCTGGGACGGGGTGGTCGTCCGGCGGGCCGGTCGTAAGGACGGGCCGGTCGTGGGGGAGCGGTGGGGTCCGCGCCCCGCGTGAGACGGCCGGGGTGGCGCCCTGAGGCGTCATCGCGCCGTCCGGCCAGGTACGGTCATGGCGTGAGTGCGAACACGACCCATGACAAGCTGCCCATCCGGATGCTGCACGACCGTGTGCTGGTCCGCACCGATATCCCGGAGGGCGAGCGCCGGTCGTCCGGCGGCATCGTTATCCCCGCCACCGCGGCGGTCGGCAGGCGGCTGGCCTGGGCCGAGGTGGTCGCGGTCGGGCAGAACGTACGGACCGTGGAGCCCGGTGACCGGGTGCTCTACGACCCGGAGGACCGGGCCGAGGTCGAGGTCCGCGGGGTCGCCTACGTCCTGATGCGGGAGCGCGATCTGCACGCGGTGGCCGCCGAGCGGCTGGAAGGGGCCGAGGACTCCACGGGGCTCTATCTCTGAGGCTCTCCCTCTGAGGAGCGGGGCGCTCCCTCTGAGGAGCGAAGGCCGCGGGTGCGACAGAGGGTGGTGACGGGCTCCGTCACCACCCTCTGCCGCTGTCTCAGCCGTCCACCGGGTCCCCCGGCCCGCCCGGGTCGCCGCCCGGGTCACCGGGCCCGCCGGGGTCGCCCGGTCCTGGCTCGGTCGACGGCCCGTCGGTGGGGAAGTCCGTCGGCGGGTCGATCGTCGGATCCGACGTCGGCAGGTCCGGTGGTTCGTAGGTCGGCGTCGTGGGGGGCGTGGGGTCCGTCGGGACGCCGGGCGGGGGCGTGGTGACCACCGGGGGCGGCGCGCCCGGGGACTGCGGGGTGTTCTCGGGGCCGCCGGCGGAGTCGGAGCCGTCCTCCAGCCGAAGGTCGAAGTCGGTCGGCGGCCGGCCGTCCAGCGCGCCCGCCGTGTACTGCGCCCAGATCTCGGCGGGGTAGCCGCCGCCGTTGATCCGCTCCAGGCCCGTGGCCCCGTACAGGGACTTCTGGACGCCCGTGGTGGAGTCCTGGCCCATCACCGCGACCACGGTCGCCAGGTCCGGGGTGTAGCCCGCGAACCAGGCGGCCTTGTCCTCCTCCGCGGTGCCGGTGCCGCCGTCGACCACGCTCTGCAGTATCGCGGTGGTGGCGTCGGCGGCGGCGCGCGGGACGGCCTGTCGTTCCTCCCGCTCCGGGAGCGCTATCCGCGCACCGTCCTTGGTGATCTTCGAGACCAGGCTGTAGTTGCCGTGCTTGCCGTGGTTGGCGAGGGTCGCATACGCCTCGGTCATGTCCAGCACGCTCGCGGTGGCGGGGCCGAGCGCGATGGAGGGGGAGGCGTGCAGATCGGGGGTGTCCTTGGGGACGCCCAGGTCGATGGCGGTCTGCTTGACCTTGTCCGCGCCGACGTCCTCGGCCATCTGCGCGTACACCGAGTTCACCGAGTTGTCGGTGGCCGTGGTGACGTCGATGTCGCCGTAGTCGACGTCGTCCTCGTTGGCGGGGGCGTAGCCGGTGGGCCCGCCCGAGCCGATGACCTCGCGTTTGTTGTCGCCGTTGTAGAGCGTGTCCGCGGTGATCGTCTGGCCGTCCTGGGTGGTGGACCCGTAGCGCACCGCCGAGGTGAAGACGAATGGCTTGAACGTGGATCCCACCTGGTAGTCACGGCGGGTCGCGTTGTTGACGAACTGCTTGGTGTAGTCGATCCCGCCGTAGAGGGCGACCACCTTCCCGGTCTTCGGGTCGATCGAGGCGCCGCCCGCGCGGACGTACTGGTCGACCTCGCGGCCCGAGCTGAGCTTGCTCATCAGCCGGTCGCGCACGGCCGCCACGAAGGCGTCCTGCCGCTTCTTGTCGATCGTGGTGGTGATGCGGTAGCCGCCGCGCGCCAGGGTCTGCTCGTCGATGATCCCGTTGCTGGTGAGGTAGTCCTCGACGGCCTCGACGAGATAGCCGCGCTGGCCGGACATGCCCGAGGCGACCTTGGCCTCCGACGGCGTGGGGAAGGTCATCTTCTGCCGCTCGGCCCGGCTCAGCCAGCCCTTCTTGACCATGCCGTCCAGGACGTAGTTCCAGCGGGCCACGGCCCGTCCCTTGTTCTGCGGGTGGGCGACGACGTCGTAGGCGCTGGGGGCGTTCAGCAGGGTCGCGAGATAGGCGCTCTGGGCGGTGTCGAGCTCGCCGATGTCCTTGCCGTAGTACGCCTGGGCGGCGGCCTGGATGCCGTAGGCGTTGCGCCCGAAGTAGCTGGTGTTGAGGTAGCCCTCGAGGATCTCGTCCTTGCTCACCTCGCGGTCCAGCTTGATCGCGATGAAGAACTCCTTGACCTTGCGGGTGACCGTCTGTTCCTGGTCCAGGTAGTAGTTCTTCACGTACTGCTGGGTGATGGTGGAGCCGGACTGCTTGCCCTTGCCGGTGACGGTGTTCCAGGCGGCCCGGAGCATGGCCTCGGGGTTGATGGCCGACTCCGAGTAGAAGTCCCGGTCCTCGGCCGCCAGCACCGCGTGCTGGGTCCGCTTGGGCACCTGGCTGAGCTGGACCTTCTCCCGGTTGACCTTGCCCTCGCGGGCCAGCTGGGAGCCGTCGGAGTACAGGAAGACGTTGCTCTGGGCGATGGCGGCCTTGTTGGCCGCGGGGATTTCGACGAGCAGGTAGCCGGTGACGAGTCCGCCCGCGACCAGCAGGATGATCAGGGTGAGGCCCCCGAGGACCATGCGCCAGGTGGGCAGCAGACGGCGCCAGCCGGTGCGCTGGGGACGGTTCTTTCTGCCCTTGGCCGGTTTGCCGGCCGGGAGGCCGTCCGCGCGGTGCGGCGTGTCGTGGTTGCCGTCGCCGGCGCCGGGTCGGTCGCCCGTTCCGGCCGCGCCACCGTCGATCAGCTGTGGCTCGTCGCTCATGTCTCCTGAGACTCCTCGGCCGCCGTCGAGGGTTGCGCGGCGGCAGGATTGTGCACGGTCGGGCGATTCGCGTCGTACGCCCGATAAAACACTGTCGCATCATCCGTTCCGGGCCGGGGACGTGGCGCGCACCCGTGACTGGTCTGTGACCGGCCGGACAGATGATTCCGCTCACACCATCCGGTGAATAATGCCTGGCCGTCTCTCCCGCCACCCCACTAGGCTCCGGCTTTTGGCGCCAGTCGGCCGGTGTGGTCGGGGAGGGAGGGACGGGCGGATGCGGCTGTACGCGGCCGTCGCGGTCAGCGGCTTCAAACGCTACGCGACGTATCGGGTCGCCACGGTGGCCGGGGTCTTCACCAACACCGTTTTCGGCTTCATTCTCGCCTACACCTACACCGCGCTGTGGGACGAGCGGCCGCACCTGGGCGGCTACGACCTCGCCCAGGCCCTGACCTTCGTCTGGCTCGGCCAGGCGCTGCTGGCGGCCGTCGCGCTGATGGGCGGCGGCTTCCAGGAGGAGCTCCAGGAGCGCATCCGGTCCGGTGACATCGCCGTGGACCTCTACCGTCCGGTCGACCTCCAACTGTGGTGGCTGGCCACCGAGCTCGGCCGGGCGCTGTTCCAGCTGCTGGGGCGGGGCGTGGTGCCGATGGCCGTCGGCGCGCTGGTCTTCGAACTGCGTCTGCCCGCCTCGCCCCTGACCTGGCTGTGGTTCCTGCTGGCCGTGGTGCTCGCGGTGTGCGTCGGCTTCGCGGTGCGCTATCTGGTGTCGCTCGCCGCCTTCTGGCTGCTCGACGGGACGGGACTGTCGATGCTGAGCGGGCTGCTGTGCCTGTTCTTCTCCGGGATGATCCTGCCGCTCAACGTCTTCCCCGGACAGCTGGGCGAGATCGCCCGCGCGCTGCCCTGGGCGGCGATGCTCCAGGTGCCCGCGGACGTCTTCCTGGAGGAGCACCGGGGGCCGGGGCTGCTGCGGGCGTTCGTCTTCCAGGCGGGGTGGGCGGTGGCGCTGCTGGCGGCCGGGCGGGCGCTCCAGTCGGCGGCGACCCGGAAGGTGGTGGTCCAGGGTGGCTGAGTCCGCCGTGCACCAGGGGCTGCGGGCCTACACCCTGATCGTCGGGATGTGGGTGCGCTCCACGATGGCGTACCGCACCTCGTTCCTGATCATGACGCTGGGGAACCTCCTCGCGACCGGGCTGGACTTCGTCGCGATCGCGCTGATGTTCACCCACATCGGTGAGCTGGGCGGCTTCACCCTTGATGAGGTCGCCTTCCTCTACGGGACCACCAGCGTCGCCTTCGGCCTCGCCGATCTCACGCTGGGCACCATGGGCCGGCTGGGCAGCCGGGTGCGCGACGGCACGATGGACACCCTGCTGGTGCGGCCGGTGCCGATCCTCGCCCAGGTGGCCGCCGACCGCTTCGCGCTGCGCCGGCTGGGCCGGATCACCCAGGGGGTGCTGGTGCTCGGCTGGTCGCTGAGCCGGCTGGACATCGACTGGACGGTGGACCGGGCGCTGCTGATGCCGGTGGCGCTGCTGAGCGGGGGCGCCATCTTCGGGGCGCTGTTCGTGCTCGGCGGCGCCTTCCAGTTCTGGGCCAAGGACGCCTCCGAGGTGCAGAACGCGTTCACCTTCGGCGGGACCACGCTGCTGGAGTACCCGCCGACGGTCTTCGGCAAGGAGCTGCTGCGCGGCGTCACCTTCGTCGTCCCGCTGGCCTTCGTCAACTGGCTGCCGGCACTGCACATCCTGGGCCGGCCCAACCCGCTGGGGCTGCCGGGCTGGATCGGCTTCGCGGCACCGCTGGTCGCGTGCGCCTGCTGTGCGGTGGCGGGGCTGGCCTGGCGGGCGGGGCTGCGGGCGTATCAGAGCACGGGAAGCTGAGGGGAAGTAAGCGCCGTGAAGAGAGTGCCGTGGACGATCCGATGGACGACTCGATGGACGACTCGATGGGCGATCCGATGGACGACCTGATCGAGCTCGACGGCGTCGAGAAGGTGTTCCAGGTGCGGCGCAGAGTCGGGCTGGTGCGCCGGGAGCGCCGTGAGGTGCGCGCCGTGGACGGCATCAGCTTCCGGGTGCCGCGCGGCGAGATGGTGGGCTACATCGGTCCCAACGGCGCCGGGAAGTCCACCACCATCAAGATGCTGACCGGCATCCTGGTGCCCAGCGGCGGGCGGCTGCGGGTCGCCGGAATCGACCCCTCCAGGGACCGGACGAGGCTCGCCCGCCGGATCGGGGTGGTCTTCGGGCAGCGGACCACCCTGTGGTGGGACCTGCCGCTGCGCGATTCGTACGCGCTGGTGCGGCGGATGTACCGGATTCCGGACCACCGCTACCGCGAGAACCTGGACCGCTGTGTGGAACTGCTCAACCTGGGCTCGCTGTTGGACGTGCCGGTGCGTCAGCTCTCCCTCGGCCAGCGGATGCGCGGCGATATCGCGGCCGCCCTGCTGCACGACCCGGAGGTGCTCTACCTCGATGAGCCGACCATCGGACTCGATGTGGTCAGCAAGGCGAAGGTGCGGGAGTTCCTGCGGGATGTGAACGCCGAGCAGGGCACCACCGTGCTGCTCACCACCCATGATCTGACCGATATCGAGCTGCTGTGCAAGCGGGTGATGGTCATCGACCACGGCCGGCTGGTCTACGACGGCGGGCTCGACGGGCTGCACGCGGTGGGGGAGAGCGAACGCACGCTCGTGGTCGACCTGGAGCGGGAGCTGCCGCCCATCGAGATCCCCGGCTCCCGCACGGTGCGGGTCGAAGGGCCCCGGCAGTGGCTGGCGTTCCCGGCGAGCAGCAGCGCGGCGCCCATCGTCGCGGCGGTCGCCGACGGCTATCCGCTGGTCGACCTCTCGGTGCGCGAGCCCGAGATCGAGGACGTCATCGCGCGGATGCTGCACGGGGCGTAAGGCGGGCCAGGGCGGGGGCCCGCCATTAGTCTGTCCGTATGACGAGCGCTGGTTCTTCCCAGGGGACGAGCCCCGACCTCCCGGACCCGGCCGGAATGCGGGCCTCCGACGCCGAGCGCGAGCGGATCGCCGAGATCCTCCGGGAAGCCGTCGCCGAAGGCCGCCTGGACATGGAGGAGTTCGAGGAGCGGCTGGGCGCGGCCTACGCGGCGCGCACCCATGGCCAGCTGGAGCCGCTGGTGCGGGACCTCCCGGTGCCCGGCACCGCCGTCCCCGCCCCGCTGTCCGCGGAGGCCGCGGGCCCCGCCGTCCGCGGCGGCTGGGCCGGGCGGATCGGCGGCGCCCCGACCTCCAAGTGGGCCGTGGCGATCATGGGCGGCTTCCAGCGCAAGGGCACCTGGACCGCCCCGCGCGCCTTCACCGCCATCGCCCTCATGGGCGGCGGCGAGATCGATCTGCGCGAGGCCCGGTTCGAGGACCGCGAGGTGGTGATCCGCTGCTTCGCCCTCATGGGCGGGGTGCAGATCATCGTCCCGCCGGACCTGGACACGCATGTCGGCGGTATCGGCCTCATGGGGGGTTTCGACCACACCGGGTCGGCCGACGGGGACCCCACCGGCCCGCGGGTGACCGTCACCGGCCTGGCGGTCTTCGGCGGGGTCAGCGTCGAGCGGAAGCTGCGCAAGGAGGAGCACAAGCGGCTCAAGCAGGAGCGGCGCCGGCTCAAGGCCGAGCGCCGGGAGTTGCTGCGCGCCGAGCGCCGGGAACTGCGGGGCGCACGGCGCGAGGAGCGCGAGACGCGCCGCGAGGACCGCGAGGCGCGCCGGCTGTCCCTGGAGAAGGACATCCGGGACGACCAGGGGTGAAGCTAGGGACGACCGCGGGTGAGACCAGGGGATGCCCAGGTGGCCGGGGGTCCAGGGGCCGGCCCCTGGGCCGCCTCAGAGCTCGGCCGCCGTACGGCCCCGCAGGTCGTCCAGGTCCAGGGCCCGCGCCATCGCCCGGTAGCCCTTGTCGCTCGGGTGCAGATGGTCGCCGGAGTCGTACGTCGGGCGCAGCCGCAGCGGGCTGATCGGGTCGCGCAGGGCCTTGTCGAAGTCCACGACCTCGTCGAAGACCCTCCCGGCCCGGATCTGCGCGTTGACCTGCGCGCGCACGGCGTCCAGCTGGGGCGTGTAGCCGCGGTGCCCGTAGAAGGGCGTCAGGGTGGCTCCGATGACCCGCAGGCCCCGGGCGTGCGCCTGCTCGGTCAGCCGCTTCAGGCCCCAGACGATCCGGTCGGGGTCGGTCTGGTGGGGAATGCGCAGTATGTCGTTGACGCCCAGCTCGATGATCACGGCCTTGACGCCCGTACGGGTCAGGACATCGCGGTCGAAACGGGACAGTCCGCTGGGGTTGTTGGGCGGGAACTGGGTGCCGTCGCTCAGCACGCGGTTGCCGCTGATGCCCTGGTTGAGCACGCCGAAGCGAGGCGCTCCGGGCTCGCTGCGCAGCCGCTCGGCGAGGAAGTCGGTCCACCGGTGGTTGGCCCCGGCGGTGGAGGTGATGCCGTCGGTGATCGAGTCGCCCAGCACCGCGACCGCGCCCTCGGCCTCCTTCGACCACACGTCCACACCGGTCAGATAGCGCCAGTACGGGCTCTGCTCGGTGTAGGCGGCGCCCGCCGTGTCCTCCGTGCGGTCGCCGTGCGCCAGGTACGACGTCTGGCGGGCGTGCGGGTGGTAGGTGACCGAGCCGGACGCCTGCGGGCTGTAGGTGGTGACCAGCAGATCGGCCGCCTCCGGGACGTTGAGCCGCGCCGGGTCGCTGGTGACGGCCTTCCCCGGCGGGATGGTCACCCAGGTGCGGTTGTCGAACGTGAGGCGGCGCATGGTGCCGGCCGCCGCGGTGGGGTTGCTGGGCGCGGCGGCCAGCGCCAGCGAGGCATGCGTGATCGTCAGCGGACGGCTGCTGTAGAAGTTGGAGAGCTGGATGCGGGCGCTGCTGCCGCCGATGCTGGTGTGCACCACGTTCCGTATCGACAGGCCCGACAGACCGCGCAGCGTCCTCGGCTCGGCGGCCGCGGCCGAGGTGGACCAGGAGCCCACCCAGGAGCCGGCCGAGGCCGGGGCGGCCGAGCCGCGGGCCCCCTGCGCGTGGGAGTCCGTACCGCCCTGGTCACCGCGGAGCCCGATGAATATCGCGGTGGAGACGAGGACCACAACTGCCGCCAGCGCAGCGAGCACGGCATACCCCGTGCGTCTGGGCATAGGGGGCACGCTCATGGGCGGTCTGTCTCCTCGGGCAGACGGAGCCCGAGGCTCCGGAAGTGGACGGTAACGGCGAGTTCATCCGGCGGTGCCGATGCGGTCCGGTCGGTCTCTCATGATCCCATGGCGGGACCCGGCTCCGCCTGTCGGCCTGCCCCCAGTGTGCTGGGTCGCTACCCCAGACAGACGACGGGAACTCACCGTTCGTTCCACACATGGGCGACTGAGACCGGAAAGAGACAATGCATGGGGGAACGGCTCGACCGGGTGGAGCGTATGGAGCGGAGAACGACTGGTGAGACGGCGGCCCCGCCGCCCCGGGGCGGCGGGGCCGTGCCGTTCGCCGCGGACGACCCCCTCGACGCGGAGCGGCGGCGCGGGGTGCGCCGGATGAAGGCGCTCGCCACCGGCATGCTGCTCGGTGTCGCACTGGTGTACGTGCTCGCCACCTGGGCGCGGTCCGCCGGTGCCGGCGGCTGGGCCGGGTATGTCGCGGCGGCCGCCGAGGCGGGCATGGTGGGCGCCCTGGCCGACTGGTTCGCGGTCACCGCGCTGTTCCGGCGGCCCATGGGGCTGCCCATTCCGCATACGGCGATCATCCCGACCAAGAAGGACCAGCTCGGGGTGAGCCTCGGGGAGTTCGTCGGGGAGAACTTCCTGTCCGGCGACGTCGTACGGATGCGACTGCGCTCGGTGGGCATCGGCAGCCGGCTCGGCGCCTGGCTGGCCGAGCCCGAGCATGCCGACCGGGTGACGGCCGAACTGGCCACCGCGCTGCGCGGGGCGCTCACGGTGCTGCGCGACTCCGATGTGCAGGCGGTGGTGGGCGAGGCCATCACCCGCCGGGCGGACACCCAGGAGATCGCACCGGGCCTGGGCAAGCTGCTGGAGCGGGTGGTCGCGGAGGGCGGCCACCACCGCGCCGTGGACCTGGTGTGCCTGCGCGCCCACGACTGGCTGGTGGAGCACAACGACTCGGTGATGCAGGCGGTGGCCGGCGGCGCCCCCGGCTGGACGCCCCGGTTCGTGGACCGCAAGGTCGGTGAGCGCGTCTACAAGGAACTGCTGCGGTTTGTGACCGAGATGCGCGATATGCCCGCCCATCCGGCGCGCGGCGCCCTGGACCGCTTTCTCACCGACTTCGCCGGGGACCTCCAGTCCGACACCGACACCCGGGCGCGGGTGGAACGGCTCAAGAGCGAGGTGCTGGGGCGCGGTGACGTCCAGGACCTCATCGCCTCCACCTGGGCCTCGGTCCGGTCGATGATCGTAGCGGCGGCCGAGGACGAGCGCAGCGAGCTGCGGCTGCGGGCGCGGGCGGCGATTCTGTCGCTGGGCGGGCGGATGGTGACGGACCGGCGGCTGCGGGGGAAGGTCGACGGCTGGCTCGAGGATGCCGCCGTCTATGTGGTGACGACGTATCGGGACGAGATCACCTCGCTGATCACCGAGACGGTGGCGGGCTGGGACGCGGAGCACACCTCGCGGAAGATCGAGGCGCATATCGGAAGGGATCTCCAGTTCATCCGGATCAACGGCACGGTGGTGGGCGCCCTGGCCGGGCTGGCGATCTATACGGTCTCGCGGGCGCTGGGCGCATAGCGGACAGCCACGGTGTGGCTGCTGGCGAGTGCGTGCGGTGTGGCTCCGGCGGGTGCGCGCGGTGCGGCTGAGCGGGTGTGCGCGGTTGCGGGCCTCTGGCGGGTCCTCGTGGCGCGGCTCCGGGAGGTCCTCGTGGCGTGGCTCTGGCAGGTGCGCGCGGCCTGGCCTATCGTGCCCGCGTGCGACGTCGTCGAGGGCGTGCCGTGCTCGCCCGGGGGCTGTGGACGGCCGGTGAGCTCGCCGTCACCCTCGGGGTCGTGGTGCTGCTCTTCTGCGTCCACCAGCTGTGGTGGACCAACCGGCAGGCGAGGGCGGACGCACGGCACGAGGTGGCGGTGCTGGAGCGGCAGTGGGAGAACGAGCCCGCCGAGTCCGCCCCGACGCCGGGGGCGACGCACTCCCGCACGTCCGACTCCTCCGACGGCACCCAGGGAGACGGCGACCGGACGACCGGGGGCGGGGGCGGGAGCCAGAGCCCGCGCCGGGACCAGGCATACGCCGTGCTCCGGATTCCGCGCATCGGCCTTACGGTGCCCATCGCCGAGGGCACCAGCCGGGCGGCGGTGCTCAACAAGGGCTACGTGGGCCACTATCCGCACACCGCCCAGCCGGGCCAGGCGGGCAACGTCGCCCTGGCGGGCCACCGCAATACGCACGGCGAACCCTTCCGCCGGCTGGACGAGATGCGTCCGGGCGACACGGTACGCGTCGACACCGCCGACGCCCGGTACACCTACGCCGTCGAGCGCACCCTGCCGCGCACCTCACCCACCGACGGCACGGTGATCGCCCCGGTGCCCTACAGCTCCGCCCACCCGCGCTACCGCTACACCGAACCGGGCTACTACCTCACGCTGACGACCTGCACGCCCGAATTCACCTCCCGCTACCGCCTGGTGGTCTGGGCCCGCCTGAAAACGGCCGAGCCCCGGACCGCCGCCGGTTCCGAACACTCTGTCGGTGGGGCCGATTAGACTGGCGGCGCCAGGAGGGGAGACCGGCCGGAGGGGAGGGGACGCGAAGATGACGCATCGACTCGAAGTGCTGCGGATGCATCTGGGCGTCTGCCTGTTCCTGCTGACCGCGGTTCTGCTGGCCGAGAGCGGGATGGTGAGCGCCGTCGCCCTCGCCGCCACCGTCGCGACCACAGCCGCCGTCGCCACGGCCCTGCTGACCTGCGCGGTCCTCGCCTCCCGCGGTCGAATACCCGCCCCCGCGGGGCGCGTTCGCACCGCGATACGGGACCGGGAGCGCCGTACCGCGTTCCTGCCCCAGCGCGATCCCGACGCCTCGGGACGTCCGCGGCCACGAGCGCCGGGTCGTCGTCTGCCGACGGCCGCGTAGCGCGCACCCGTACCCGACACACCCGTACCCGACACACGCGTATCCCCGCGTGCCCCTCGGGCGTACCCGGGTACATCCGTAACGCCACGCCACGCGGTCCGTCACGCCGATGACTTCCTCACTCCGGAACCCCGGCATTCCGGAACTCCGGCACGACGAGACCCGCGGAGGGCTCCCATGTCCCTTTTCTCCTCTCTCTTCTCCCCCCTCGGCACCCTGCTGACCACCATGGCGAACGGCCTCGACCCGCTCTTCGGCGCGTCCGCGGCGGCGGCCGCCATCGTCCTGTTCACGCTGTGCGTCCGCGCCGCATTGCATCCCCTGGCCCGTGCCGCGGTGCGCGGTGAGAAGGCGCGGGCCGCGCTCGCGCCGAAGATCGCGGAGCTGGGCCGCAAGCACAAGGGCGACCCGGAGCGGATGCGGCGCGCCATGGTGGAGCTGCGGGCGAAGGAAGGGGCGTCACCGCTGGCGGGCTGTCTGCCGACCCTCGTCCAGCTCCCGGTCTTCTTCGTCATGTACCACGCGTTCTCCACCGGCGGCGGCGCCGGAGACCTGCTGGACCACACCCTCGCCGGGGCCCCGCTCGGCGGCCGGTGGGACGGGGCGCTCGGCGGCGGGACGGGTCTGGTTTACCTGGGGCTCTTCGCGCTGATCGCGGCCGTGGCGACCTGGACGTATCTGCGTGCCCGTAAGGCGACCGTCCCGGGGGCGCCCGGGGTGGCCCGAGTGCTGCCGCTGTTGTCGTTCGGCACCCTCGTCACCGCCGCCGTGGTTCCGCTGGCGGCGGCGCTGTATCTGGCGACCAGTACGACCTGGACGGCGGTGGAACGGGCCCTGCTGCACCGGGGTTAGGGCATCGCCCGACACCGCCTCCTCCCCGACGTCCCAGTGGGTGAACGAGGTCTTGCGGGCTGGACATCCCTGACGGGAGGATCGAGCAGCCGGTAGGCGTCTCGCACCGGCCTGCGACCTCGGGAGTCTTGGGATGAAACTGCTGCGTGTCGGACCGGTGGGCGCGGAACGCCCCGCGCTGCTCGACCAGGACGGCATCCTGCGCGATCTGTCCGCCCTGGTCACGGACATCGACGGCGCTCTCCTCGCCGATGAGGCCGCTCTCGCGCGGCTGCGCGAGGCGGCGGCCGCCGAGGGTGGCGACGCGTTGCCGGCGATCGAGGACGGCGGGGTGCGGATCGGTCCGCCGCTCGGCCGTATCGGCAAGATCGTGTGCATAGGGCTGAACTACCACGACCACGCCACCGAAACCGGCGCCGACGTTCCCGAAGAGCCCATCATCTTCATGAAGGCCCCGGACACGGTCGTCGGCCCCGATGACACGGTCCTCGTCCCGCGCGGCAGCGTGAAGACCGACTGGGAGGTCGAACTCGCCGTCGTCATCGGCCGCACCGCCCGCTACCTCGACTCCGACGAGGCCGCCCTCGACGCGGTCGCGGGCTACGCGGTCGCCCACGACGTCTCCGAGCGCGCCTTCCAGATCGAGCGCGGCGGCCAGTGGGACAAGGGCAAGAACTGCGAGACGTTCAACCCCCTGGGCCCCTGGCTGGTCACCGCCGACGAGGTCCCCGACCCGCAGGCCCTGGGGCTGCGCCTGTGGGTCAACGGCGAGCTGAAGCAGGACGGCAGCACCGCGGACCAGATCTTCGGGGTGGCCCGGGTGGTGCGCTACCTCAGCCAGTTCATGACCCTCTACCCCGGCGATGTCATCAACACCGGCACCCCGGCGGGCGTGGCCATGGGCCGCCCCGAGCCCAAGCCGTACCTCCGGGCCGGCGATGTCGTCGAGCTCGAGATCGACGGCCTGGGCCGCCAGCGGCAGGAGCTCAAGGACGCCTGACGGGGCGCCCGACGGGACGTCCGACGGGGCGCCCGACCAGTGGACTGGTGAGCGGTCGAGGGCGGTCCCGCCGGGGCCGCCCTCGACCGGCTCGGGGTCAGGCCGTCGTCAGATAGCGCTCCAGCGCCTCCACCACCAGCGCGTGGTCCTCGGCCTGCGGCAGTCCCGAGACCCCGACCGCGCCGATGACGCCCGTGCCCGTCACATGGAGGGGGAAGGCGCCGCCGTGCGCGGCGTAGCGGTCGGGGTCGAGGCGGGAGGACTCCTCGAAGGTGGTGCCCTTGGCGCGGAAGCGGGTGCCGACGAGGTAGGAGGCGGCCCCGTAGCGCTCCACGACCCGGAACTTGCGCTCCAGCCAGGCGTCGTTGTCGGGGGAGGTGCCCGGCAGGGCACGGTGGAAGAGGCGCTGACCGGCGCGGTGGATGCCGATCGTGACGGCGGCGCCGCGCTCCTGGGCCAGGTCGGCGACGAGGCAGCCCAGACGCCAGGCGTCGTCGTTGTCGAAGCGGGGCAGGCGCAGCCGGCGCTCCTGCTCCTCCAGGCGGGCGATCAGCTCGGTGTGCTCGGTGTGCTCGCTCATGCCGGGACCTCGATCCGGACCGTACGGCGCTCCGCGGCCGACACCCGGGCCGCCTCCAGTACGTGCAGGGCGGCCGCGGCCTCGGCGGCGGTGACCGGCGGCGGGGTGCCGTCGCGGAGGGCGGCGGCGACGGCGGCGTAGTACGCGGGGTAGTCGCCCCGGAGGGTGGGCACCGGGGTCCCGCCGCTGGTCAGCGGGGACTCGCCCGCTCCCAGCCGGCCCCAGGCGCTCTCCGGCTCGGTGCCCCATTCGGCGGACGGGGCGGACGGGACGGCGGGGCGCGCGGCGGGGCGCAGCCCCTCGCGCAGGGCGGCCTCCTGCGGGTCGAGGCCGTACTTCACATAGCCCGCCCGGCTGCCCAGCACCCGGAAGCGCGGGCCGAGCTGGGCGGTGGTCGCGCTCATCCACAGGTGGGAGCGGACCCCGCCGGCGTGGGTGAGGGCGATGAAGGTGTCGTCGTCGGTCTGTGCCCCGGGGCGGCGCACATCGACCTCGGCGTAGACGGATTCGGCGGGGCCGAAGAGGGTGAGCGCCTGGTCGACCAGGTGGCTGCCCAGGTCGTACAGCAGCCCGCCGACCTCGGCCGGGTCGCCGGACTCCCGCCAGCCGCCCTTGAGCCGCGGCCGCCACCGCTCGAAGCGGGACTCGAAGCGCCACACCTCGCCGAGCGCCCCCTCGGCGAGCAGTTTCTCCAGGGTGCGGAAGTCGTTGTCCCAGCGGCGGTTCTGGAAGACGCTCAGCAGCAGCCCGCGGGCCTCGGCGAGCGCGGCCAGCTCCTCGGCCTCGGCGGCCGTCGCGGCCAGCGGCTTGTCCACCACGGTCGGCAGCCCCGCCTGAAGGGCGGCGCGGGCGAGCGGGACATGGGTGCGGTTCGGGGACGCGATGACGATCAGATCCAGCTCATCGGCCCGGCCCCACAGCTCATCGGCGGAGTCCGCGAGACGGACGTCGGGGAACTCGCCGCGGGCCTGCCGCTGCCGCTCCGGGCTGGAGGTGACGACGGTGTCCAGGACCAGTCCCTCGGTGGCCGCGATCAAGGGGGCGTGGAAGACGGATCCGGCCAGGCCGTAGCCGATCAGTCCCACTCGGAAGGTGCTGCTGTCATCCAGGGCATTGGCATCCATGCGGCCACTTTGACAACAGTGTTGCGGAAGCGCAAGCGAGGCCCACAATGGGTGGGTGAACAGCACGATGTCGGGGGTGGCCGGGCCCGGAGCCAATCTGTCCGCCCTGCGCAGCCATAACGCCGCGCTCGTCCTGCGCCTGCTGCGCGACGCGGGCGAGGACGGCGTCAGCCGGCTGGAGCTGGCCGCCCGCACCGGCCTCACCCCCCAGGCCGTCAGCAAGATCACGGCGCGGCTGCGGGCGGAGGGCCTGGCGGCGGAGGCCGGTCAGCGCGCCTCGACCGGCGGCAAACCGCCCACCGCGCTCCGCCTGGTCCCCGGCGCCCGCCATGCGATCGGGCTGCACCTCGACCGCGACGAGCTGACCGCGGTCCTCGTCGACCTCGCGGGCACACCGGTCGCCGCCCGCACCGCGCCCTTCGACTTCGGCGCGGGGGCGGAGCAGGCGGTCGGGGCGGCCACGGCCGAGGTCAGGTCGCTCCTCGCGGACGCGGACGCCGCGCCGGCTCGCGGCGGGGACGGGGCGGACGGCGGACTGCTCGGCGTCGGTGTCGCCGCACCCGGCCCGCTCGACCACGGCTCAGGCGTGCTGCACCGCGTGACCGGCTTTCCCCAGTGGGACGGCTTCCCGCTGCGCGACGCGCTCGCCGAGCGGCTCGCCCTGCCCGTCGTCCTGGACAAGGACACCAACGCCGCCGCGCTCGGGCTCACGACCGCCGAGACCGCCGAGTCGGCCGCGTATCTCCATCTGGGCACCGGCCTGGGCGCCGGGCTGGTGCTCGGCGGCGGCGTGTACCGGGGGGCGCGCACCGACGCGGGGGAGTTCGGGCACCAGGTGATCCAGCTCGACGGGCCGCCCTGCGACTGCGGCAACCGGGGCTGTCTGGAGGCGCTGTGCCTCGCCGCCGTGGCACGCGGCGACCGTACGGGCGCCGCGCGGCTGCTCGGCGTCGGCGCGGCCAACCTGGTACGGCTGCTCGACATCGACCGGGTGCTCCTGGGCGGCCGGGTGGTGCTGGCCGACCCCGGCCCCTACGTACGCGGTGTGGCCGCGATGCTCGCCGAGGACTCCGCGCGCACCAGCCGTCCCACGGTGCCCGTCGGCGTCGTGGAGCGGGGCGGGCGGGCCGTTGTCGAGGGCGCCGCCCGGCTGGTGCTCGCACCGCTGTTCGCGCTGGGCTGATCGAGGGGGATCCGGACGGCCAGTCGGGGGCAATCCGGCCCTGGTGCGGTGTGTCGGAGTGCGGACGCGGAATGTAGCGGAGTGCTCGGGGATGAACCGCAGCACAGCAGAGGTCACTCATGCGCTTGCCCACCGCACTGTCCCTACGAGCCGTCCTTCCGGCGGCCGCGCTCGCGTGCGCCCCCGCCCTGTACGGGGTTCCGGCGTACGCCGCCGCGCCCCTCCCCGCCACCTGCGGGGACCGGAACACCACCGACTTCCCGATCGAAGCCCGCCTGCGCGACGGACCGGACCAGTACGCCCGCGGCGGCGACTGGCACGGCTGGCACCTCGAACTGCGCAACGCCACGGACACCGGCTGCCGCGCGATCCACCCCATCGCGGTCCTGATCGACCAGGGCCGCGAACTGCGGCCCCGCCATATCGACTTCGAGTTCCTCGACCCGTACGCGGACGGCGGCGCCACCTGGCGGCCGGTGTCGTTCCAGACGACCGACGAGGATGAGAACATCGGGGTCTTCGACGACCACTTCAAGGGTTTCACCGTGCCCGCGCACAAGACCGTCGACGTCCGGGTGCGGACGCGTTTCACCGCGGACGCGCCCGAGGGGCCGGTGACGGCCAACGCCATCGCCGTACAGCGGCGCGCGGACGACGGCGACTGGGTGGGGCAGTCGAACGACTACGACTTCCGTATCGCCGGGACGACGACGGGTGCGGGTGCGGGTGTGGGCACGGGTGCGGGTGCGGGTACGACGGGTGCGCGTACGGACGCCGGTGGCGATACGGAGGCGGACACCGGTGTCGGCGCCGGGGCCGCTACCGCCTCCGGCACCGATGCGGATGCCGGAACGCAGCCCGGTGCGCGGTCGGCCACCCCTTCCAGGACCCCTACGGCCGCTCCGACGCGGGCTCCCGGCAAGACCCGGTCCATTTCGCCGAGCCGGACGCCGAGCGCGAGTACCAGCACTGGCACCAGTACCGGCACGGAGAGCCCCAGCCCCAGCCCAAGCCCAAGCCATAAGGAGAGCCGTCCGGCCGCAGTGCCGCCCCGTGCCGACAGCGATGCCGACGCCGAGACGGAGGCGGGCGCCGACACGGGGGCGGGCGCCGACGTCGGTACGGAGGCCGACATCGACGCCGAGCCCAGCGCCAAGACGGACACCGGGACCGAGCCCGAGACGGACACCGAGGTCGACGCGGACGCCGACACGGACGTGAACGCCGACACGGAGACGGAGACGGAAGCGGAGGTGAAGGCGGACACCGACGCGGACGCCAGTGCGGACGTCGATGCCGAAACCGACCCCGGTACCGAAACCGATGCCGACGCCGGTACCGACCTCGACCTCGACCTCGACGAAGAGGGCCTCGACACCGACACCGACACCGACACCGAGGAGCTAGGCGAGGAGCTGGGCACGGAGACCGACCCCAGCGCCGAATCCGACCTGGACCCGGGCACCGAGACCGACCCCGGACAGGAGCCCCAAGCCGACGAGCCCAGCACCGTCCCGGAGACCGGCACCGGCACCGAAGGCCGTCAGGAGGAGGAGGGAGCAGACGAAGAAGCGGAGCAGGACGGAGGTCACGAGCGCGAACGGGAGCGGATGCCCGAGCTCGCCGCGACGGGCCGTCACACCGCCCTGTTCGCGGGGCTCGGCGTCATCAGCGCCGCGCTCGTGACCTGCGGCACCGTCCTCGTCGTGAAGTCCCGGCGCGCGGGGGCCTGAAGCGCCGAGCTACTGGCCCCGGGGCCCCTCGCCCCGGCGGCGCAGCTCGTCGTCGATCTTGTCCGAGCCGCCTTGGATCTGCTCCGAGTACTTGCCGCCCGTCCTCTTGTCCGCGGTCTCGGCTCCCTTACGAGCGCCCCGCCGGGTCTTGTCCGGGTTCTTGCTGATCGCGCCCTTGATCTTGTCCATCATGCCCATCGCGGCCTCCTTACGGTCCGGCTCGTGCCAGGTATCCCAGGGAGGGCGGAATCCGCCCCTCCCTCAGGATCAGACACCTGTGCGGATCTGTCGCGCTGGAACGGAGGCAACCGCTGGAACGGAGGCAACCGCTGGCCCCGCTGGAACGGCCGGCGAACGGCTCGCGAACGTATCCGCGCTCCCGGACGCGGCCGGTCTCACCGACCCTTCCCCGGTTAGGCTGAGGTGGTCGTCAGAGGCCGATTCCGAGCGGAGAGCAACCAGTGACAGAGCGCAAGCCGATCGAGTCATGGCTCACCGACATGGACGGTGTGCTGATGCATGAGGGCATACCGGTGCCCGGTGCCGATGCCTTCATCAAGCGGCTGCGCGAAGCCGGCCTGCCCTTCCTCGTGCTCACCAACAACTCCATCTACACCCCGCGCGACCTCCACGCCCGGCTGGCCCGGATCGGGCTCGACGTCCCGGTGGCCAACATCTGGACGTCGGCGCTGGCGAGCGCCCAGTTCCTGGCCGAGCAGCGCCCCGGCGGCACCGCGTACGTCATCGGGGAGGCCGGGCTGACCACCGCGCTGCACGACATCGGCTACGTCCTTACGGATGTCGAGCCCGACTATGTGGTGCTCGGCGAGACCCGTACGTACAGCTTCGAGGCGCTCACCAAGGCCATCCGGCTGATCAACAACGGTGCGCGGTTCATCGCCACCAACCCCGATGAGATCGGCCCCTCCATGGAAGGCGCGCTGCCCGCCACCGGCTCCGTGGCCGCGCTGATCACCAAGGCGACCGGCCAGGAGCCCTACTTCGTCGGCAAGCCCAATCCGCTGATGATGCGATCAGGGCTGAACGCCATCGGCGCCCACTCCGAGACCAGCGCGATGATCGGCGACCGGATGGACACGGACGTGCGGGCGGGGCTCGAAGCCGGTATGGAGACCTTCCTGGTGCTCACCGGGGTGACCAAGGCGGACGACGTGGACCGGTACCCGTACCGCCCGTCCACGGTCGTCGACTCCATCGCGGACCTCGTGGAACGCATCGCGTGACCTGGACGGGTTCTCCCCGTATGGCGTAGCAGGGGCCCGCAGCGGATGCGGGCCCCTGCCGGGCGCGTGAGCCTCGTGGTATCAGGAGGTTCTCACCATGCGCATCGTCGCCCTCACTCTCCGCACCGCAGCAGTGTGCGCCGCCGTCGTGGCGGTGACGGCCGCCGCCGCTCCGGCCCTCGCCGACGCCCGGCACTCCGCCACCACCACGATCCGGGTCAGCCCGCGCGCCCTCGCCCCCGGCGCCGAGGTCGAGGTCTGGGCCTTCGGCTGTCCGGACCGGGTGGCCACGGCCTCGTCACCGGTGTTCGTGGATGACGCGGAGCTGACCCCCGAGGGGGACGCGCTCTTCAGCGAGGCGACGATCCGCTCGACGGCGGCCAGGGGGGCGCACCGGGTCACCGTGGACTGCGGCCGGGCCCTCGCCGTGGAACGCCCGCCCTCGCCCGTCGCGCCCGTCCGCGCGGGCGGGGGCGGCACCGCGCCCGGTGCCCAGGAGCGGGCGCGTGACGACATCGGTGGTGCGGAGGCGTACGGCCTGGCGCTCTCGGGCGGTACGGCCGTGGCCGTCGGCGGGCTGGCGGTGCACCGCCGACGCCGTCCCTCCTCCGGGACCGCGGGCTGACCGGCATGGACGGGCACGGAAGGCGCTTCGCCGGCCTCGGCCGGCTGGCCATGGGGACGGCCTGGGCGGTGCTGCTGCTCGGCCTGTGGATGTGGGGCCGGGACACCACGGAGGGCGCAGGCGTTCCGGCGCCGACGACGGGGGACGTGGCCGCGGTCGGACGGCCGCCCTCCCATCCGCTGCCCCCGGCGCATACGCCGCTGGCGGCCGCCCGGCCCAAGCGGGTGGTGATCGAGGCGGCGGGGGTCCGCGCCCCGGTCGTCGCCAGCGGCCTCGACCGCGACGGGGCGGTGAAGCCCCCGCCGTACAGCCGCCCCGGCGCGGTCGGCTGGTACCGCGCAGGACCCGAGCCCGGCTCCCCGGGCACGGCGCTGCTGGTCGGCCACGTGGACACCAAGTCCGAGCCGGCGGTGTTCCACGGGCTGGGCGACCTCAAGCGGGGGGAGCGGGTGCGGGTCGCGCGGTCGGACGGTACGACGGCGGAGTTCACGGTCGAGGACGTCGAGGTCGTGCCGGCGAAGCGGTTCGACGCGCGACGGGTGTACGGGTCGCGCTCCCATGACCGTGCGGAGCTGCGGCTGATCACCTGCGGCGGGAAGTTCAACCGCTCGACCAAGACGTACTCGGCGAACGTCGTCGTCTCGGCCTATCTGACCGGCACCACGGGCTCCCCTCGCCGCGTGTCGGCCGGCAGCCGTAACGCGCACTAGGACGACACCGTGTGCCCCCGCCGCCATCCCCACCCCCGCGCGCTCGCCGCCGTCGGGGTGGTGCTGTCGCTCGCGGCGGTCTCCGGATGCTTCGGGTCCTCGAAACGCGAGGGCGGCCACGTCTCCCTCGCCGGGCAGGCGAAGCAGCGGCCCAAGGCGACGATCCCCTACTGGGTGAACCCGAGCGGCAGCGCGGCGCGGCAGGTGGCGGCGTATCGGAAGAAGGGGGCGAAGGGCGCGGCCAGGCTGGTACAGAAGATCGCGGAGCAGCCCGTGGCGGAGTGGCTCGGGGCGGCCGACCCGGAGCGGCGGGCGCGGGGCTTCACCGAGGCCGCGGACCAGGTGAACCGGGAGGCGCTGCTGGTCTTCTACAACATCCCGCACCGCGACTGCGGACAGTACTCCAAGGGCGGCGCGGCCGACGGCAGCGCCTATCGCGCATGGCTGGACAAGGCGGTCCGGGGGATCGGCGACCGGCGGGCGACCGTGGTCCTGGAGCCCGACGCGCTGCCCCATGTGGTGGACGGCTGTACGCCCAAGCGGTTCCACCAGGAGCGGTACGACTTACTGACCAGCGCTGTGGACAAGCTCAAGGGGCTGCCGCACACCACGGTCTATCTGGACGCCGGGAACCCCCACTGGATCAAGGACCCGCGCCGGATGGTCGAGCCGCTGAAGCGGGCCGGTATCCGTAAGGCCGACGGCTTCGCGCTGAACACCTCCAACTACCAGACGACCCAGGCGAACAGGGCGTACGGCAAGAGGCTGTCCGCGCTGATCGGCGGCAAGCCCTTCGTGATCGACACCAGCCGTAACGGCAATGGCCCGGCCCCCGGCAAGAACGACCCACAGGCGTGGTGCAATCCGAAGGGCCGGGCGCTGGGCGAGAGGCCGACCACCGACACCGGGGACAAGCGCGTCGACGCCTATCTGTGGATCAAGCGTCCGGGCGAGTCGGACGGCACCTGCAAGGGCGGTCCCACCGCGGGTCGGTGGTGGCCCCGCTACGCGCTCGATCTCGCCCGCAACGCCCACTAGCCGACGTCTGGCCGGCGTCCAGCCGACGTCGGGCGCGCTCACTTCTTCGCGCGCACCTTCACCCACACCGCCTTCGACGGTGTGCCCCGGTCGTCCACCGCGCTCAGCATGTACCACCCCGGCGGCACCAGCGACGACTCCTCCGGCAGTCTCACCGTCACCCCGTCCTTCGTCCGCCTGAAGTCGAGCGCGATCGACCGCTGCTCGACATTGGTCACATGGGTGAAGGAGCCGGGCCGGATCAGCCGCATCTTGACGATCTGTGACGCGTCCGCGGTCCGGTACGTCGCCTTCGCGCCGAGCTTGACGGCCCTGGGCCCAGTGTCGGCGAGCTCCGGCCGGGAGCCGTGGAAGAGGTACGGCGGGGAGTAGAGGTCGATCTGCTGCTGGAACGTGCCCGGGGTGGTGTTGGCCTTGTCCCCGAAGAGCGAGTCCGAGCCGAAGGTCATGACCCGGCCGTCCGGCAGCAGCAGCGCTCCGGAGTGGTAGTTGCGGCCCACCAGCGGGTCGGCCACCCTGCGCGCGGTGTTGGTCTTCGGGTCGTAGAGCTCGGCCTTGAGCACGTTGGTGTCGCTGCGGCCCCGGTAGTCGCCCGAACCGTTCGTGGTCAGAACGGTGTCATCGGGCAGGATCACACTGCTCGGATAGCGCACCTTCGCATACAGATCCGGACCGTTTCGGAACCGTGGCTCGTCGTCGTGCAGATCGACGATCCGGGTCCTCGCCGTGGACTTGGGGCTTTCGCCGACCCCGCCCCCGCCCAGCACCATGTACCGCTGGTCCTGTGCGGGCGGCAGCAGCACGGACATCGACGTCTCCAGGGCGTCCGCGTCGCTCATGCCCGGGACCTCGCGGAACGTGTTGCTCTTCAGGTCCCAGACGCCCGGGGTGCGGCCCTTGTCGGCCGGGCCGTATCCGGCGTTCGAACCGGTGTAGAAGATCCGGCCCTTGTCGGTCAGGAACAGCGCGGGATACGTCGGGAAGAAGCGCTGCTTGGGCAGGTACTTCCACTTGCCGGTCCTGGGGTCGTAGATTTCGTTCTTCCCCGGCACCACCTGGCCGATCTCGTCCAGCCCGGAGACCGCGAGCACCTTGCCGTCCTGGAGGGCGGTCAGGGTCGGGTACCAGCGGGCCTCATGCATCGGATCGATCGGGATGTAGCGCTCGGCCACCGGGTCGAATTCATACGCCTGCTTGATGCCCTGGAAGTCCTTCTTGTCGAACGACAGCTTCTGCGCGATGCCGTAGAAGTTCTGCCGGTCCTTGCCCTTCAGCCCGGCGATCCGGTAATTGTCCTCGGTCCCGGTCTGGTACTTCTTTCCCTTGCGCAGCGCCTCCACATAGACCCGCGCCGTGCTCGCGGTGACGGTGACCTTCCCCTTGCGGTGCGTGGTCTTCTTGGCGCGAGGAACCAGGATCGGGTCCTTGGACTCGAAGGTCTTGCCGTTCTTCTTCCCCGTGAAGCGGGTCCCCGCGGGGAGCGTCTTCGGCTTGTCGGGGTCCTCGTTGTGGACGAACATCAGTCCGCCCGCCTTCTCGACATCCCCCTTGAGCTTCTCATAACGCTGCGTACCCCCCGCCACCAGCAGCTTTCCGTCCGGGAGCTGGGAGTGTCCGGAGCAGAAGAGGTCCTGCGGGGTGGGGATGTTCGTATAGGTGTTCCGCACCGGGTCCCACAGGACGCTGCGGAAGGATTTGGCCGCGAAGTTCTTGGCGTTGTTCCCGGATCCCGCCAGCAGCAGCACCTTTCCGGTGTGCAGCAGGGCGGCATGGATCGTATTGATCCGGTATTCCTCGGGAACGTTGACCACATCCCAGTGGCCGTTCTTCGCCTTGTACTCCGGCTGGTTGATTTTGTACGCGCGGTACTTGTGCGAACTGAAACGGTAGACGGCCGGGCCGTTCATCCCGGCCAGCACGATGACAGCCGCCGCACCGAACCCGAAGCGGCGGGTGCGGCGACTCGGTCGGTACTTCACTTCTTATCGTCCCCAAGGGCCGGCTGCGGAATCGGTCATCCATGGACGACTGTGGCCGAACCCGGGAGAAAGAGGCGAGCGACCCGCCGAAGAAGACCGGGACGAGGCGTGGGCTCGGGCTATTCGCGATGCGCCGAACGCAGTCGTTCGCGGATGTTCCCGAAGTGGTCCCGGACGGCCTCCTCGGCCCGCAGCGCGTCCCCCGAACGCACCGCCTCCAGGATCTCCCGGTGCTGCTCGCAGGTGACCCTCGGATCGGTGGGGACGTCCACCAGGTCGGTACGCACCCGGTGGAAGGCGTCCCAGAACGCCTCCAGCACCTCGCTCAGCAGCGTGTTGTCCAGGCTCCCGTAGAGCGCGGCGTGAAACGCCCGGTCGGTCTCGGCCCGCACGGACCCCTTCGCCGCCTCCGCCTCCATCCGCCGGACCACCGCCTCCAGCTCGGCGAGATCCGCCTCCGGTATCCGCCCGGCCAGCCGCGCGATCAGCCCCGTCTCGACGGCCTCGCGCAACTCGAGCAGCTGGAGCAGGCTGTCCTCGCCCCGGTAGTGCCCGGCGACGGTACGGAAGGTCAGCCCCTCGATCATCGGCGCCATCGACATGGGGCCGACGTACGTCCCGAAGCCGTGCCGGATCTCCACGATCCCCATCGCCTGCAACGCCTTGAGCGCCTCGCGTACGGAGTTACGGCTGACGCCGAGCAGCTCCATCAGCTCGGTCTCGGTGGGCAGCGGAGCGCCCGAGGGGAGCCGCTGGTCGATGATCAGCCGCTTGATGCGTTCCTGAATGTGCGCCGCCGCCACCGCCACCGCCACCTCCGATCCGAACAGCTTAGCGGCGGCGGCGCGCGGCGATCAGAGGTGCGCGAGGAAGGCGGCCCAGGCGGCGGGGGTGACGGTCAGCGGGGTCCTGTCGGTGTCCTTGGAGTCGCGGATGTGGACGGCGGCGGTGCGTATGGCGACCTCGACGCAGTTGTCGCCGGAACTTCCGCTGTAGCTGCTCTTGGACCAGCCGGGCTCGGTGAACGCGACCTCGACGCAGTTGCCGCCCCCGCCGCCGCTGTAACTGCTCTTGGACCAGTCGAGCTGGGTGAATGCCACCTCGACGCAGTTGCCGCCCCCGCTTCCGCTGTAGCTGCTCTTGAACCACTTCAGGTCAGTGATGCCGCTGCTCATAGCGCTCCTCGCATCTGCTCCAGCAGGCTCGTACTGTCCTGAGGGCTCAGAGCCTGTGAGCGCAGTTTGCCATAGCGCTGCACCATCGCACTGACGGCTTTTGGGTCGGTGACCAGGACGCTCGTGTCATGCGCCTCGATGTAACCGACCCAGCGGTTGTCCTCGGTCTCGGCGAGGGACATCGGCCCGTCGGAGCCGAAGTGATCCTCCTGCCGCGTGGGCATGATCTGGATCTCCACGTTCCATAGACGCTGCTGCTCAAGAAGGTTGTCGAGAAGTGCCCTGGTGACCTCAATGCCGCCCAAGTCGCGCCCCAGCAGGGCCTGTTCGACGATGAAGCAGAACGAGGCGTTCGGCCGCTCCTTGAGCAGCCGTTGCCTCGCCAGGCGCGCGACCACCTGCTGTTCCAACTGCTTGGGCGAGATGTGCGGGATGCGGCGCTCGAAAACCGCGCGGATGTAGGGCTCGGGCTGGAGCAGGCCCGGGATGACCGCGCACTCATACGTCAGGAGCGTCACCGCCTCCTCCTCGATCCCCGCCCACCGTAAGAACCACGAGGCGAGCCCCACCTTCCGCGTCAACGTGCGGTACGCCGCGCCCAGAACCCTCGCGGCCGGGGCGCCCAGGACCTCCTCCGTGCGCGGGATCAACTCCTTCGGTGGGAAGCGCCTGCCCTGTTCCATCTTCGCGACGTACGTCGCCGAGTACCGGACGCGTGGCGCGAACTGCTCCTGGGTCAGCCCCGCCTCGTCCCGTAGTGCTTTCAGTACCGCGCCAAAGGTCTTGAGGCTCTCCGACGTTTCCGGTTCGCTGTCCTTTGTCATCTCCTTATCGTCACGGGCGGTGACCGGGTCAGTCCACCCCGTGAACTGGTACAAGCGAAACTGGGTGGGTGTCGTGCCTGGCAGTGGCCGCCGCGTGGCCGGGACGCTTCCGCCATGAGCGCACCACAGGGCCAAGTGCCCGTCACCGTACGTACGTTCGCGCAGCGATTCTCCGCCACCCGGCGCGGTGCCCGGCTCGCCCGGCTGCTGTCCGTGCACCAGCTCACCGCGTGGGGGCTCTCGCCAGGGGGCGGCGGCCATGACGCGGCGGTCCTGGTCGTCGCCGAGCTGGCGGCCAACGCCGTACTGCACGGCCGCGTACCGGGGCGGGACTTCGCGGTGCGGCTGACGTACGACGAGCGGGGTGGCGTCCTGGAGATCGAGGTCAGTGACACCCACGAGAAGTGCCCGGTGCCGAAGGCGCCCACGTCGGAGGACGAGGAGGGGCGGGGCCTGCTGCTGGTCGAGGCGCTGGCGGATCGCTGGGGCATCCGGGAGCGGCGGGGCCCCGGCAAGACCGTATGGGCACGGATCACCGAGGCGAGGTGACTTTGAGCATGGGTCGGGGGGTGGGGGCGCGGGTCGCGTCGCCGGCCGCCGGGCCGCCGGGTGCCGGGGTCGTGGCGGCTCGGCGGTGTGGGGGCCCGGACCGATCCGGAGTGCGGGCCCTCCGGGTACCCCCCTCAAAAACGCTTGATCTGACGCAACTAATTTGTCAAACGTCTTCCAGAGGGGTACCCCACCCCCCGGAACGGTCCCGGCGGCCCGGCGACGGCCCTGGCCCCCGAGCGCGGATGCCGTCACCGGCGCCCACATCCACGGACCCGGCGCCCGGCGGCGGTGCCGCGCCCCCCGCCCCCGCCGCCGCTGCTCAAGTGCGCCGAAGGCGCGAGACGAAAGCCGCACCCGACCGAGCCGAGCACCCCCGAACCCCGCACCTCCGCACCCCACCAGGGAGGGAGGGGCGGCCGGTGCGAGCCGCCAGCGCATCGCGGGCGCCCGCCCCCATCCGCACCCCGGTACGCCGGGGGTCGGGCCCTGGCGTGTGCCCGCCCGGTGCGGAAGATTCGGCTGCGCAGTCACATCGGTTGATTGCCGCTTGTGTCGTACTGGAGGGGAACTTGTCGCCTATTCGCATCTTTGTCGCATCAGTCGCCGTCGCGGGCGTGCTGGCCGGTACGGGGGTCGGCGCCGCCTCGGCCGCCGCCGTCAGCCTCAGCCGTTTCGACGACGGCAGCTTCGAAACGCCCAGGGTGGCGGCCAACACGTTCACGAACGTGGGGACCGGGGGGACCATCGGGCCGTGGAAGGTCACGGCCGGAAACGTGGACCACATCGGGGCCGGCTACTGGCAGGCGGCCGAGGGGGACCAGTCCGTGGACCTCAACGGCGGCACCGCCGGCACCGTGGCGCAGACCTTCACGACGGTGCCGGGGAAGCGGTACGTGGTGACGTACTCCCTGGCCGGCAACCCGGGGGGCGGCCCGGCCGTGCGGACCGGGAAGGTGCTGGTGGACGGGCAGAACTTCCAGGACTTCAGCTTCGACGTCACGGGCAAGACCGTGACGAACATGGGCTATGTGACCCGGGAGGTGGTCTTCGTGGCCCGTGGCACCTCCACCACGCTGGCCTTCGCCAGCACGCAGAACACCGCCTACGGACCGGTCATCGACGACGTCACGGTCCGCGCCTGCACGCCCTGCCCCTCCTGCGACTGAGGACAGCGAGACAAGGGGAGCCCCGGCGCGCTCGACGCGCCGGGGCTCCCGGCCGTTCCGGGCGGCCGTTCGGGCGGCCGGGAAAGTGTGCGGAAAAGCGACTAGGGCTTCTCGGAGAACCGAGAAGCCCCAGGTCAGTGGCGTGAACCAAGTGCGCCGCCAGGGACTCGAACCCCGGACCCGCTGATTAAGAGTCAGCTGCTCTAACCAACTGAGCTAGCGGCGCCTGCTGACGTGGAAATCCTACCCGACCCCGAAGGGTGCCCCGGACCGGATACAACCCGCGACATTGGTATGGACATGACCATTCTGTCCTGGCTACTCTCAAAGCTGGTCTAGACCGCCGTGCACGGCTCGTCGAAGCACTCCCCACGTCTTCAGGAGCGAAGCATGCGCAAGAAGATCAGCGCCGCCGTCATCGGCATCGGTCTCGCGGCCATCTCCGTCCTCTCCACGGGCGGCAGCGCGTCCGGACACGGCTACACCGACACACCCATCAGCCGCCAGAAGCTGTGCGCCAACGGCACGGTGACGGGCTGCGGCGAGGTCCAGTACGAGCCCCAGAGCGTCGAGGGGCCGAAGGGCTTCCCCTCGGGCGGTCCCGCGGACGGCACCATCTGCGCGGGCGGCAACAGCCGGTTCTCCCAGCTGGACGACCCGCGGGGCGGCAGCTGGCCCGCGACCAAGCTGACCGCCGGGGCGAACTACACCTTCAACTGGAAGTTCACGGTCTCCCACGCGACCACGGACTTCAAGTACTACATCACCAAGAACGGCTGGAACCCCAGCTCGAAGATCACCCGCGCCAACCTGGAGTCGCAGCCCTTCCTGACCGTCCCGTACAACGGCCAGCGTCCGCCGCTCACGTTCTCCCACTCGGGCACCCTCCCGAGCGGTAAGACCGGCAGACACGTCATCCTCGCCGTGTGGACCATCGCGGACACCTCGAACGCCTTCTACGCCTGCTCGGACGTCCAGTTCTGACGGTCACCGACAGCGCTGGTGTGGTGCCGCCCCAGGGCGGCACCACACCGTTCATGCGCACGATCACGCGCCCGATCAGACGTCGAACGCGCCCGCCTTCGCGCCGCTGACGAAGGCGGCCAGAACCGCCGGCACGGTGGTCAGGACGGTGCCGGGGTCGTCGCTCTCCCGTAGCCGGACCCGGCCGCCGACGGCGGCGACCTCGACGCACTGGCCCTCGCCCGCGGAGTACGAGGACTTGCGCCAGTGGGGGCGGCGGTGGGCGGTCATTGTTAACGCGTTCATGTCAGAGGTGTTCATATGTGGGGCCCTCTTTCTCATACCAGACCAGCGATGAGGGCCTTCGTCGCATCCGTGGACAGCGCGCAGTTCACGATATGGCCGAAGGCGTCGGCGAAGACGTTGACGTCATCCACTCCTTCGACGTACGAGGGGCCGCGCAGGTTCTCCTGGGTGACCACATCCGGCATCGGACCCGGGAAGGCCACGAGTGTGAACGCACCCGAGTCCCCGGGGTTGGGCGCCGCGTCGATCGGCATCACCTGAAGCGTGACCGTGGGCCACTCGGCCACGTCCAGCAGCCGCCGCAGCTGGGCGGTCATGATGCCGGGCCGGCCGGTGAACCGGCGGCGCAGCGCCGCCTCGTGGATGACGGCCCACAGCCGCAGCGGCCGGGCCGGGCGGGTGAGGACGGCCTGGCGGGCCAGGCGGACCTCGGCGAGGGCGTCGACCTCGGCGGCGGTGCGGGCCATGGCGTTCGCCGCGATGGTCTCGCGGGCGTAGTCCGGCGTCTGGAGCAGACCGGGGACGACCAGCGGGGCGTAGTCGCGGACGCTCTCCGCGTCGCTCTCCAGCGAGATGTAGTCGGCGTAGGCGGGTGCGACAACCCCACGGTAGGTCTGCCACCAGCCGCGTTTTCCCGCGTCCTTGGCCAGCCCCTCCAGTGCGATACGGGTGGTGGGGTCGGTGACGGCGTAGGCCCTCAGCAGGGTTTCGACTTCGGTGGCCCGGATCGTGGCGTTGGCGTTCTCGATCCGGGAGAGCTTCGGCGCGGTCCAGTGGCGGGCGTCGGCCGAGCCGTTCGTGGCCGCGTTGAGCGCCGCGGCCGCCGCGTCCAGTGTCATCCCCGCGTCCGTGCGCAGCTTCCGCAGCGTGGAGCCCAGGCGCCTGCGTCGAACGGTGGGCACTGGGTAGTAGGACATGTCGCCAGTCTGTCGTATTGCCAACTACGCCTACCAGCCAGGCATATGCCAGTCTTGGGTGACTGGGTCGAAACATTGCGAGTGGGACGCCCCATAGGCCAGGATCGCTAGGGGACACGGCAGCGCGCCGTGCTTTGGAGGGGCCCCGGACCACATGGCTGAGAACATCTCGCAGCGATACGAACTGCGCCTTCGCGCCCATCCGCAGACACTCGCCGACGTACGCCGCGCCGTGGCGGCGCGACTTCGGCTGTGGGGGCGTGAGGAGCTGATCAGCGCGGCGGGTATGTGCGTGACCGAGCTGCTGTCCAACGTCCACAAGCACGCGTCCTCTCCCGAATGCGTCCTCATCCTCGAGAACCTTCCGGACGGCATCCAGGCGGCGGTCAGCGACACCGAGTCCGCGCTGCCGGTCGTCAAGGAGCCGGATTTCCTCTCCGAGAGCGGCCGGGGGATGTTCCTGCTCAGCAAGACCGCCGACGCGTGGGGCACGGATCTCACCCCGACGGGCAAGACCGTCTGGTTCACCCTCCGCGCGGAAGCGGTGGAACCGTGACCGGGGGCGCCGGTAGCGTGGTGGTCCGATCGAGGGCAGGGGGCGGACCATGGATCCGGTGACCACGGGAGCGCTGGTCGCGGCGGTCAACGCGGCGGCGTCGGGCGCCGGCGGAGAGGCCGGGCGGCGGGCCCTGGAGTCCTTCGGCACGCTGGTCCGCCGGGTGCTGCGGCGGGGCGAGGGCGACCCGGCCGGTGCGCCGGAGCCGGAGCCGGTGGCGATTCCGTACGACGACGGGCCCCGGCTGCGTCAGTTGGCCGATCTGCTGGTCGAACGGGCCCGGCAGGACCAGGAGTTCGGGCGTGACCTGGCCGCCTGGATGCGTGCGCACGGCGCGGCGGCCGAGGAGCAGGGCGCCGTACACAACTCCATCACGGGCGACGCCCGCATCACCGGCCCGGTCGTCCAGGGCCGGGACTTCCACGGGCCGATCAGCTTCGGACCGCAGTAACCGGCTCGCACTGGTCGGTTTGCGTCCGTTACCGGCGGTCACCCCCGAATGGGGGTAACGCACAAGCTGGCAGCAACCGGACATCACTCCCCACTCCGCGTGGTCGAACGGGGCCGAACCGCTGCGGTCCGTAGTCCCGTCACGTCCGGGCGGCGCACTCACCGGTAACTTGTGGACATGCACGCCCGGCGCATCGACGGCGCAATCGGACGCCGCGGACACTCGCACGCTTTTTTGTCAACTCTTTACCTCACGCCCCGCGTTGACGCGGTCGCTGTGTGCGAATTAGTGTCGCCATGTCTTTCGCACCATGCTGCCTCCGCATTTCGGGGCAAGGAAAGTGACGAGAAATCAGGCCGGTATTCGCATAACCAGGTCACTGTCGCCCGGCAGGGGAAGTCATGGTTGGTCTTGTGAGGATGTCCGAGCCTTCTCCCATGAGCATGGAGGCTCCCTCGTCAGGCGCCATCGACTACGTCGAACACGCGCTGCTGGCCGCTCGTGACCTGATCGAGTCGACGGTCATCCGCCACCGGCGGGAGCTGGCCCAGGACTCCTGGGCGGGGACGGCTCTGGGGAAGGTGCCGCTGGACGAGGTCGTCGACACATTGGTCGACTGCGCCGAGCGGACCGTCGGCGTCGTGCTGTCGGGGAACGAGGAGCAGGTGCGGGCCGTCTGCGCCGCGCTCGCCCGTCCGGTCAGGGGCGGCCGGCGCGCCGTCGTGGTACGGCTGCTGTGCGAGGAGCCGGTGCTGGCCTCGGGCGCGGTGCGGGCGCTGGCGCGCACCGATCCGCGCTGCGAGGTCCGGGTCTGTGACGGCGGACTGCCGGCGTTACCCGAGGCGCTGCTGATCGACGCCGAGGTGGTCTACCTCAGAAGGGGACCGTCGGAGCCGGGACGGGGCCCGGGGCAGGCGTCGCTCGTCGAGGACCCGGCCACGGTGCGGGCCCTGGAGATGATGTTCGCCGGGGCCTGGGGGAACGCCGTGGCGCTCGCGGACCATCCGCGGCTGGGCGGGCGGCTGTGCCCGGAGTCCGTACGGCGCATCCTGGAATGTCTGCGCACCGGCCACACCGACGAGGTGGCGGCCCGCGCCATGCAGGTCTCCCTGCGCACCTACCGCCGGTACGTCGCGGAGCTCATGCGGGAACTGGGGGCGGGCTCCCGGTTCCAGGCGGGGGTGCGTGCGGTGGAAATGGGGCTGCTGCCCGGCCGTCGCTGACGGCGCTCGAGACCTTGACCACGTCACGAGGCGGGAAATGCGGGAATGACGACATGAAGGGCCGCGAAGGCGATCCTGGACCGGAGGCCGCGCTCGCGGGGGACGCGCTGGAGTGCACCTTGCGGGAGGTGCGGGACCTCATCGAGGCCACGGTGGTCCAGCACCGCGCCCGGCGGGCCCGGGACACCCGGTTCACCGAGGTGGGGGTGGCGGACGCCGCGTTCCTGGCCGCCGCCGAGGAGGTGATCGGCCAGGCGGGGCGGAGCGTGGACGCGGTGTTCCCCGAGTGCTCGGCCCGGATGGCGCCGGTGCACGCCGCGCTCGGCGCGCTGCTGGAAGACCTCGGCGACCCGGTCCGGGTGCGGGTGCTGCGCGGCAGAGCATCTACGGGGGCCGCTCCGGGGTCCGCCTCCGGGTTCGCCGCCGGACCCGGCTCCGGCCCCACGCCCCCGTCCGGTTCCGCGCCCGGTTCCGCCTCCGGGCCCGCACCCGTCGCGCCGCCGGGGCTTGTGCCGCGGCCCATCCCCGGGGCGCCGTCCGCCGAGGCGTCCGGGTCCGCTCCGGCCCCGAGCCCCGCGCAGGTGCGGATCGCGGCCGTACCGCTGCCCACCGCGGTGATCGCCGACGGCCGGGCGGCGCTGGTGTGCGTGGAGGACGAGGAAGGGCGGCAGACCTCGGTCGTCGAGGACCAGGTGGTGGTCGCCACTCTGGACGGCATGTTCGGCTCCATCTGGGGCGGTGCGGTGCCCGCCGCCCGCCCGCTCGACTTCGGCAACCGCGCCCGTACCGAGATGGTGCGCCGGGTGCTGGCCCGGCTGCGCGACGGGGTCACCGACGAGGCCGCCGCCCGCGACCTGGCGATCTCGGTGCGTACATACCGCCGTTATGTCACCGGCATCCTGGAGCTGCTGGAGGCCAACTCGCGTTTCCAGGCGGGGGTGCGCGCCACCGAGCTCGGCATCCTGGGAAATACATCCACGTGATAATTTCGTTTCCCCCGTCGACATTGTGATCCGGAGCGTGCTGGCGATAGGTTGCCTGCGGGCGTGCCGAGATCTGCCAACAGCCGGTAACGCAAGGGGATTTGGAGATGACCGAAGGGCACGGAAGGAGCGCGACCGCCACGGCGGGCGCGGACGGTGCGCCGGGTGCGGCGGAGCCGGATTCCCCCCGACCGGTATGTGCGCGAAAAACCGGCGACGGCAGCGGAAATGGTGAAAAATCGCGGGCCGATGGCAACCGCGAATTGACCGGGGGAAGAGCCGGACGGCCCTCCGCCGGACGGCGCGGAACGCTGTCCCGGAGCGTGCTGCCGCCGCTCGTATTGGGACTGCTGCTGCTGGTCGTCTGGGACCTTGTGACCCGGACTGGCGCCGTTGCGGAGTTCTATCTTCCGGCCCCGCTCGACCTCGCCCGGCAATTCCTCGACGACGTGTTCCACGGCGATCTCGTCGACTACACCAAGGAGACGGTGTGGGAGGCGATGGCGGGCAGCGGCATCGGCATCGGGGTGGCGCTGCCGCTCGGCTATCTGATCGCCCGCAGTGAGATCGCCGCGGCGGCCCTCCAGCCGTATGTGGCCGCCTCGCAGGCCATGCCCGCGGTGGCGCTGGCCCCCCTGCTGGCCCTGTGGATCGGCTACGGACTGCTGCCCATCGCGGTCCTGTGCGCGTTGCTGGTCTTCTTCCCCATCCTCGTCAACACCGTGCTCGGACTGCGTTCGCTGGACCCCGATGTGATGGGGGCCGCGCGGGTGGACGGGGTCGGATGGTGGGGGATGCTCTGGTACATCGAGCTTCCGCTCGCCCTGCCCAGCATCCTCGCGGGCGTGCGCAACGGCCTCACGCTCTCGATCACCGGCGCGGTCGTCGGTGAGTTCGTGATGGGCGGCGACGGACTGGGGCAGCTGCTGTCCGTACAGCGCCAGGAGGCCGACACCATCGGACTGTTCTCGACGCTCGTCATGCTCTGCCTGCTCGCCGCCGTCCTGTACGGAGTGGTCCGCCTGGTCGAGCGGCTCGTTCAGCGCGACTGACCCACCTTTCATCCAAGAGGAGAAGTACGTGCGTTTCGTGCAGACGTCCATGAGGAGTGCCCGCGGACACCGGGTCACGGGGGCGGTCCTCGCGTCGGTGGTGGCGCTGACCGCCCTGACCTCATGCGCCGAGGAGCCGAAGGCGGCGGGGGACAGGAGCGGTGCGAGCATCACGGTGGGGCTGACCTACACCCCCAACATCCAGTTCTCCCCGTTCTACGTGGCGGCCGAAAAGGGCTACTACAAGGACGCCGGGCTAAATGTGACGCTGCGCCACCACGGCGCGGCAGAGGATCTCTTCGGGGCCCTCTCCTCGGGCAAGGAGGATGTGATCTACGCGGGCGGCGACGAGATGCTCCAGGCCCGCGCCCAGAATGTGCCCGTGGTGGACATCGCCACCTTCTATCAGAAATACCCGGTAGGGCTGATCGTACCCGAGGATTCCAAGATCAAGAAACCCGCCGATCTCAAGGGCCGGAAGATCGGCACACCCGGTCCCTTCGGCGAGACGTATTTCGGTTTGCTGGCGCTCCTCAAGGAAGGCGGACTTTCCGTCAAGGACGCCAAGGTGCAGAACATCGGATTCACCCAGCAGGCGGCCCTGACCGGAAACAAGGTCGAGGGCGTCATGGGCTATCTGAACAATGACGCCGTCTCGTTCAAGGAGGCCGGTAAGGACGTCCGGGCGATTACCCTCGACTCGGGCGCGGCCGGGGACCCGCTGGTGGGTGTGGGGCTGGGCGCCAAGAAAAAGACGCTCGACAAGCGCGGTGACGACATCAGGAAGTTCGTCGACGCCTCTTTGCGCGGTCTGCGCTACGCGATCGACCACCAGGACGAGGCCATCAAGCTCAGCGAGAAGTACGTACCGGGGCTGCGCGGCGAGAAACAGCGGAAGAACGCCCGCGCGGTGCTCAAGGCCACCGAGCCGCTGATGAAGAACGACCAGGGCGAGCTGGGCGCCATCGACCCGCAGACCTGGACCCGGATGGCCGACTTCATGTACGACCAGGGGCTTCTGGAGAAGGCCGTCACCCCTGAGGACGCCTACGACACCTCGTATCTGCCCAAGTCGTGAGCGCCACGGCCGGATTGGGCGGGCGCTCAGGCGCCCGCCGTCCGGCCCGCCGCCAGGCCCACGGTCTCCGGCAGCCGCGGAGGCGGGCCCCTTCGTGGAGCCGGAGCCATGGGCCGGGACATGGGCCGAGAGGGCGGATCAGGGGGTGACGACCACGCGGTAGACCGGGGTTTCGGCGGCCTGCTGGAGCGCCTTCTCGACCTCGTCCAGGCCGTAGCGCGCCGTGATCAGTGTCTCCAGCCGCCCGGACAGCGCCCCGCCGCGCAGCAGTTCGGCGGCTGAGCGCCAGTCGTCCGGCTCATGGCTGAAGGAGCCGGTGACGGTCAGCTGGCGGCGGTGCACCTCGTAGCCGGGGAGCTCGGCGGGCGGGCCGCCGGGGCCGCCGCCGTAGAGGACGACGGTGCCGCCGTCGGCGACCGCGGCGAGCGCGGTGGCGATGGCCTCCTTGGAGGCGATGGTCACGACGACCACGTCCGCCCGGGGCAGTCGGCCGACGTCATCGGGTGTGACGGCCGCGTCCGCGCCGGCCGCCGCGACGGCGGCCAGCCGGTGCTCGTCCCGTTCGACCACCGCGACGCCGCGGGCCTGGAGGTGGGCGGCGACGGCGAGGTGGAGATGGCCCATGTAGCCGGCGCCGATGACGGTGACCCGGTCCCCGGCGCGGAAGCCGCCCCGGCGCAGCGAGTGGATCACACAGGCCAGCGGTTCACCCATGGCGGCGACGGCGGGGTCGGTGTCGCCGACCGACCACACCCGGGAGGCGGACAGGGCGACGTATTCGGCGAGCCCCGCGCCCATGGTGATGGCGCCGTCCTCGCGGGTGTGCCCCTGGAGCGCGACGCAGATGGCGGTCTGGCCGCGCCTGCAGCTGCGGCAGGCCCCGCAGCGGGGCAGTCCGTCGAGGGCGACGAGGGAGCCGACGGCGGGCATGTCCTCCAGCGTGGCGGCCTTGGCGCCGATCCGCTCGACCCAGCCGGAGATCTCATGTCCGGCGGCGGCCGGGTAGACCGTCATCCGGCCCGCGTAGAGATTGGCCTCCATGGTGCAGATACCGCAGGCCGCGATGCGTACGAGCACCTCGGAGTCGCCGATGTCGGGGACCGGTATCTCTCTGGTCTCCACCTGGCCTGCCGCCGTGATGACAGCTGTACGCATCTGAACTGCCTTCCGGGTCACGGGAGTTGTGCCGGGAGGCTATGCGGGGGCGACGGGGGTGGCAAGGAAGAGGGATCACATGGTGGATCGGGCCGCGGCGGACGAACGGCGGAACGCCCACCAGATGATCGCGGCTCCGGCCGCGGCGGCGAGCGCGCCGACGACGGAGGCCACGTGCATGGCGTGCACGAACCCCTCGTCGGCGATGTCCGACAGCCGGGGCAGCCGCAGTCGCGCGCCGAGCAGCCGGGTGGCCTCGGGCGATTCCCCGGCGGCGTCGGCGGCACCCGGCGGCAGCCCGTCCAGCTGGGGGGTGACGCGGTCGCGGTAGACGCTGACCAGGACGGAGCCGAGGACGGCGACCCCGAGGACACCGCCGATCTGGCGCAGCGAGTTGTTGACGGCGGAGCCCGCGCCGGTCCGGTCGGCGGGGAGGACGGCCATGATGGCCTCGGTGGTGGGGGCGACGGCGGCGCCCATGCCCAGGCCCTGGAGGATGAGGAAGACCCAGAACAGCGGGAGTCCGCTGTGCTCGTCGAGGAGGACGTAGGCGAAGAACCCGATGGTGGCGATCAGCATGGCGGCGGTGACGACCGGCCGCACCCCGTAGGCCCGTACCAGCCTGGCCGAGAGCGGGGCGCCCAGCAGCACGCCGAGGGCGACCGGGGCGATGGAAAGACCGCACTCCAGCGGTGTCTGGCCGTGGACGCCCTGGAGGTAGAAGCTGGTGTAGTACATCGAGCCGTTGAGCCCGAAGAACGTGCACATGATGGCGACGCTGGCGCCGGTGAAGCGGATGTCGCGGAACAGCCGGACGTCGAAGCTGGGGTTGGCGACGCGCAGTTCGACGAGGACGAAGACCACGACCAGCAGCACGCCCCCGGCCAGGGCGGCGACGATGGCCGGATCGGTCCAGTCGTTGCGGTGGCCGCCCTCGATGATGCCCCAGACGATGGCGAAGAGCCCGGCGGTGGAGAGCACCACGCCCAGCGGGTCGAACTTCTGCCGGACGCGGGTGACGACACCGGGCAGGAAGGCGAACGAGCCGGCCACGCACAGCACCACGATGGGCACGTTGACCAGGAAGACCGAACCCCACCAGAAGTGGTCGAGCAGCGCTCCGCTGAGCATCGGCCCGGTGGCGATCGCGATGGCGCTGGAACCCGACCAGATGGCGATGGCGGTGGCCCGGTGCCGTTCGTCGAAGACCTGGGCGATCAGGGCCAGGGTCGCGGGCATGATCAGGGCGCTGCCGATGCCCATCGCGCCGCGGGCGACGATGAGTTCGGTGGCCGAGCCGGCGTAGGCGGCCCAGACGGAGGTGGCGCCGAAGAGGACCATGCCGGTCAGGAGTAACCGGCGGTGGCCGTAGCGGTCGGCGAGCACACCACCGGTGAACAGCAGGACCGCGAAGACCAGGGTGTAGGAGCTGATGCTCCACTGGAGCTGGTTGGGGCTGGCACCGAGTCCTTCGGTGGGATCGGCGAGGGTCTTGAGCGCGACGTTGAGCACGGTGTTGTCGAGCCACACCGCGAGTTGGGACAGGACGAGCACCGAAAGTGCGAGCCATTGGCGGCCGGTGGGGGAGTGCGCGGAGCCGGCCTGGGGGGTGTCGGTGGTCGCGGTGTTCTGTGCAGCCATGTGGGCGGCGCCTTTCGGGACCCGGAGCGTGGTGGGGGGTCCGCGTCGTACGGCAGGGGATGGCGTGCTGGCTTTAGAGGAAGTTACCAATCCGCCGAGCACAGGCGCAGCCCCTTGCCGACACGCGGAGGTGTCCCGGCCGGAACGTGAGGGTATTTCCCGGCGGGAAGTGTCCCATAAGGAACGATCTTCCTTGCCGTGTGCCAGGTGGCTCGTTACTGTTCCCGGAAAGGGAACGGGGGTGTCCTTTGAGCCATTTCGGCATTCAGCCAAACGGGCGAGTGGCTATTGACGGATTTGACGGAGAGGCGGGCGCGGGGGGAGCGGTTCGCGTGGATTGGGACGCGGGATCGGACAACCTGGAGGAGACCCTGGGCCGGGCGTTACGCCTCCTGGAGTCCGCCGTGCACCACCACCGCCGCTCCGCGCTGGCCTCGGCGTCCGCCGAACTGCCGGTGGCCGGGGAAGCCGTGGCCGGCTGGGTGGCGCGGCTGGTGCTGCGCGCCGAGCGGGACGTGATCTGGACCCTGCCCGAGGTGGCCGGCGACGAGCACGCCCGGCTGGTCGCGCAGACGCTCGCCCAGCTGACGGGCAAGGGGGTCAGGACGCGGATGCTGTGCCCGCCGGGCGTCATCCGGGGAGCCGCGTGGCAGCGCTCGGTGGGGACGGTGGCGGAGCTGGAGGTGCGCGTCTGCGAGGGGGTGCGGCAGGAGCTGGTGGTCGTGGACGGCGCGGCGGTCATCGCGCCCGAGACCTCGCCGGGCGACCCCGGTGGCTCCCGCGCCTCGATGATCCAGAACTCGACCGTGGCCGATATGTTGCACCAGCTGTTGTGCGGCATGTGGGACACGGCCCAGCGGCCGATGCGGCCCCTGTCGTTCGAGGGCGGTGCGCGCGGCCGGGTGCTGCGCGAGGTGCTGACGCTGATGGCCGAGGGCTACAAGGACGACGCCGCGGCCCGCAAACTGGGCCTTTCGGTGCGTACCTACCGTCGCTATGTGGCCGACATCATGCGGGACCTGAAGGTCGAATCGCGGTTCCAGGCCGGAGTGCGCGCCGTGCGCGCCGGACTGATGGAGGCCGACCCCGAGGAGGGGTGAGCCGAGCGCCGGGCGGCCGGGTTTCCGGTGGTTTGAACGGGTTCTGAACGCTTCCGTCCGCCGCCGACCTGGCAACTTCCTGCAGATTCAAGATTCTGACTTCGAGGTAACCGGCTGCCCTGTGCAGCTTTATGACACCCGAACTGGTCGAACGCTGGTGTTCACCGTGCGCGTGACAGCTAGTGGACTCTGGGGTTGTCCCCTCCCGGACCGGCGCCTAGCGTCAGCGGAAGCTTCGTCGCTTTGCCCATGCCCGAAAATGGAGGTGCGCGGTAATGACCGCCATCGTCGAAGAGCGTCGTGAAACCATCAAGGAAATCGTCACCGATATCCTTGAGATCGACCCCGACGAGGTCACCGATACCAGTCTCTTCAAAGAAGAGCACGACGCGGATTCACTGCGGGCCATTGAAATACTCGCGGCCTTGGAGAAGACCTTCAATGTCGTCATAGACCAGTCCGAACTCGGCCGGATGGTGAACCTCCAGGGCGTCTACGAGGTTGTTTCCGACGCGGCGGGCTGGTGACCGCCGACGTTCGGCGTACTCCGCGGAAGGCAGGGCGAAATGCGTGGTGAACCGGGGCGCAGGGTCGTCATCACCGGCCTCGGGGCGGTCTCCGGGATCGGCATCGGCGCGGCGGAATTCCTCGCCGGACTGCGCGCCGGGAAGAGCGCGGCGGGGCCCATCACCGCGTTCGACACGGAGGGCTTCGACCGTTCTACGGCGTGTGAGGTCAAGGATTTCGAACCGGCCCGGTGGATTCGGAATCTCGATATACGGACGCTGGGCCGGGCGAGCCGGTTCTCGGTCGCGGCGGCCCGTATGGCGGTGGCCGACGCCGGATTCCCCGAACCGGAGCAGGGGCTGCGCGACATCCCCTGTCTGATCTCCATCGGCACGACCGACGGCGAGTCCCGGGACCTGGACCGGCTCGTCGAGGAGGAAGTGGACCTGGGGCCCGAGCGGATGGACCCCACCGTCGCCCGGCGGGTGCCCGCCGGACGGCTGTCGAGCGCGATCGCCCAGGAGTTCGGCCTCACCCACGCCGAGGCGGTCACCCTCCCCACCGCGTGCGCCGCCGGGAACTACGCGATCGGCTACGGCTTCGACGCCATCCGCGGCGGGGACGTGGACATCGCGCTGTGCGGCGGGGCCGACGCCCTGTGCCGCAAGACCTTCACCGGCTTCTACCGCCTGGGCACCATCGCCCCCGAGCGCTGCCAGCCGTTCGACAAGGACCGCAAGGGCATCCTCACCGGCGAGGGCGCGGGCGTCCTGGTGCTGGAGAGCCTGGAGTCGGCGCTGGCCCGGGGCGCCCGTATCTACGCCGAGGTCCTCGGCTACGGACTCAACTGCGACGCGGACCACCCGGTCGCCCCCAACCAGGACAGCGTGGTCCGCTGCATGCGGCTCGCCCTGGAGAACGCCCGCGTCAAACCGGACGAGGTCGACTTCATCTCCGCGCACGGCACGGGCACCAAGGCCAACGACATCACCGAGGCCCGCGCCATCCGCCAGGTCTTCGGGGACGCCGCCCCGCCGCGCACGGTCTCCATCAAGTCGATGATCGGCCACTCCATGGGCGCCGCCGGGGCACTGGCCTCGATCGCCTGCGCCCTCGCGCTCACCGAGGGCTTCATCCCGCCGACCATCAACCACGTCGAGACCGACCCCGAATGCGGTCTGGACGTCGTGCCCAACCAGGCCGTGCCGGCCGACCTGAAGGTCGTCCAGAACAACGGGCTGGCCTTCGGCGGCAACAACGCCGTCGTCATCTTCGGCAAGCGCCAAGCGGACTGGTCATGAGTCAGCTGGTGACCGGCGCCGGTGCCGTGGCGAGCGTGGGCGAGGGCGTCGACGAGGTCTTCCGGGCGCTGTGCGCGGGCACCAGCGGACTCGGCGAACTGCGCGGCTTCGACCCGGAGCGGTACCGGGCCCGGCACGCGTACGAGATCGACGACCGCCCCGCGCCCGGCGCCGACCTCCCCGGCCGCGCCACCGCCTGGCTGCTGCGCGCGGTCGGCGAGGCCGCCGCCCAGGCGGGGCTCGGCGAAGACCTGAGCCAGGTGCCCGTCCTCGTCGGCACCGGGCTGCGCGAACTGCGCTCCGCCGAGCTCGCCTGGCGCGACGACGCGCCCTTCGACATCGGCCGGCTGCACTTCGGCCCCGCACTGCGCGAACGTTTCAGCGCGGTCCGCACCCACACCTTCTCCGGCGCCTGCTCGGCCTCCCTCTACGCCCTCGCCCTCGCCGCCGACCTGCTGGCCACGGGCGCCGAGGACACCGTGGTGGTGGCCGGCGTCGACACCGTGACCGAGTCCATGTACGGGCTGCTGGACCGGGTCAACGGCGAACCCCCCGACCGCGTAAGGCCGTTCGACCGGGACCGGCGCGGTGTGCTGATGGGCGACGGCGCGGCGGCCGTGGTGCTGCGCCGGGAGGAGCCCGGCGCGGGGAACGGCGCGCTCGGCCGGTTGCGCGCCGTCAGCATGAACTGCGACGCCCGCCATGTGACCGCCCCCGACCCCGAGGGCATCGCGCGGGCGGTGCACGAGGCGCAGTGGCGTGCGGGCGTCAAACCGGGCGAGATCGACCTGGTGCTGCTGCACGGCACCGGCACCCAACTGAACGACGCGGCCGAGGCGGCCGCCATCGCCGAGGTCTTCGGCACCGAGGTGCGCGGACCCCTGATGACCGCCATCAAGTCCATGACCGGCCACACCTCCGGCGGCTCCGGACTGCTCAGCCTGATCGTCGCCCTGGAGTCCCTGGCCTCCGGCCGGGTGCCGCCCACCCTGGGCCTGGCCGCACCGCTGCCCGGGGCCGAGGCGTTCCGGTTCGTCCGGGAAGAGGCACGGGAATGCGGGGACCTGCGGGTCGCGCAGATCGACGCGTTCGGCTTCGGCGGGGTCAACGCGGTCGCCATCGTGGAGAGGGCCGACCGATGACGCATGGCCCCGGCGAACGTGGAGAGGGCCGACGGATGGCGCATGGCCCTGGCGAACGTGGAGAGGGCCGACGGATGGCGCATGGCCCTGGCGAACGTGGAGAAGGCCGACCGATGACGCATGGGCCCGGCGACATCGTCGTCACCGGCGTGGGCCTGGCCCTCCCCGGCGCCGACACCCCCGCCGCGCTGCTGCGCCGCACCGCCGACCCCGCCACCGGGCCCGCCCCGGAACCGTTCGACCCCGCCGCCCGGATCGGCCGCCGGGGCCACCGCTACAAGGACCGGGCGACCCGGCTGGCGCTGTGCGCCGCGCTCGACGCGCTGCGCAACGCCGGACTGATCCCCCCCGACGGCGAAGAGGTGACGGTGCCCGGCGACACCGTCGGCGTGGTCGCCAGCTCCAACCTGGGCAACCTCGACACCGCCTGTCTCACCGCCGCCGCCATCTCCGAGCGCTCGGCCATGGACCTCAGCCCCATGAGCCTGCCCAACGCCTCCAGCAACGTGATCGCCTCCTGGGTGGCCATCCGCCACGGGCTGCGCGGCCCCAACCTGATGCTGTGCAACGGGGCGACCTCCGGCCTGGACGCCGTCCACTGGGGCGCCACCCTGGTCATGGCGGGCCGGGTCCGGCGCGCGGTGGTGATCGGCGTGGAGACGCACAACGCCGTCGTCGAGGACCTGCTCGGCCGGCCCGCCGACGAACTGCTGGACGGCGCGGCCGCCCTCGTCGTCGAGGGCGCCCGGTGGGCCGAGGCCCGCGGGGCCCGCGCCGCCGCCGCCCTCGGCCCGTATGAACGACGGGCGGGACTCACCGGCTGCATCGCGGCCCTGCTGCCCGGCGGCGCCGCCCCCGGCGCCTGGTTCACCCCCGAGCGCTACACCGAGGAACCCGCCGAGGGACCCGCCGAGCCCGCACCGGTGCCACGGAGCGTGCCGCGCTACGACGTCACCCGCGCGGTGGGCCGGGCCTCCGGGGCCCTCGGCGTACTCCAGTGCGCGGCAGCCGTCGGCTGGCTGACCCAGGAGGGGGACGGTCCGGGAGCGGTGTCCGGGCCGGACCCGGTGGCCGGGACGGGAGCGGTGGCCGGGCCGGGAGCCGAGCCTGGCACGCGAGCCGTGGCCAGTCCAGGGACTGGGGACGGTCCAGGGACTGGGGACGGTGCCGTGTCCGGGGTCGGGGTGCGCGCTGAGGACCGGGCCGCGTCCGGGGTCGGGGACGGTGCTGCGTCCGGGGCCGGGGTCGGTGTCGAGGGCCGGGCCGTGTCCGGGGCCGGGGTCGGTGCCGCTTCCGGGGTCGGGGACGGTGCCGAGGGCCGGGCCGCGTCCGGCGCCGGGCCCGCGTTCGGCGCCGGGCCCGCGTTCGGCGCCGGGCCCGCGTCCGGTGCCGGGAACCGAGCCGCCTTCGGCGCGGGGTCCCGAGCCACGCCGGACCCGGTGGCCGCGTCAGCGTCCGCGTGGGCGGCGGCTTCCGACCCGGCGTCCGGGTCAGCGCCCGCGCCCGCGTCCCGCCAGGCGCTGATCACCAGCGGTGACGACACCGCGGATGCCGTGGCCGGACTGCTGCTGCGCCCCACGCCCGCCCGGTGCCACCGGCCCCCCGCCGCACGTGCCCCCCTTTCAGCCATGGAGTGTTCCCGATGACCGCCGCCGCCCCGCCGATGTCGACCAAAGCCCTGCTGACGGACGCCACCACCGTCCGGCTGCGCCCGCGCTACGAGGGCTCGAACATCTGCACCTGGATCGGCTTCAAACACGTCAACTACCTCGTCGAGGAAGCCGTGCTGGTGCACTTCGCGGACTCCGGGGTGCCCGCCCGCCGGCTGTACGAGGAGCACGGCCTCGGGCTGGACATCGTCTCCCTGGAGACCCGCATCCTGCACGCCTTCCATATGGACGACGTGGCCGAGGCCGAGGTGGTGCCGGACACCGCCGACGGCGACTCCACCCTCGGCTTCCGGGTGACCCTCCGCGTCGACCGCGACGGCTCGGTGCTGAAGGCCGTCACCGCCAAGGTACGGGTCTCGCTGCGCGCCGACACGTATCTGCCGGAGCCCGGCGGGCCCCCCGCCGAATTGGCCCCCTTCGTGGTGGACCGGCTGGGGACCGAGGCACGCGCGGCCGAGGCCGCGGCGCTCCGGGTGCCGCTGCCGGACGGCGGCCGCGGTGACGAACGGGCCGTCCTGGCCGCGCTGACCGAGGGCCGCAACGCCTACGCCTGGAAGTGGACCATCCCGTACCCGTACTGCCACTTCACCGAGCGGCTCCAGATGTCCGGCTATCTGCGGCTGATGGAGGAGGCCAAGGACCGCTTCGTCCTCGACCGCGGCATCTCCATCAAGACCCTGTTGGACGACCGCAGGTGGATACCGGTCGTTCCGCGGTCCTCGATACGCGTCGTCGACGAGGCGTTGATGGAGGAGGACCTCTACACCGTCTACACGGTCGAGGAGATCTTCAAGGACCTCACCTACACCGCGCGGATGGACTGTTACGTCATCCGCGACGGCGCGCTCGCGCTCACCGCCACCGGCCGGATCACCCACGGCTACGCGGAGATCGAGAACCGCCGTGACTGGCGGCTGGTCCCCTTCGACCGGCGGGTGCTGGACGCGCTCGGCGGGAAGCCGAGCGGCACCTGATGGACGACGTACTGGTCACCGGCCTCGGCGCACTGTCCCCGCTGGGCACGGGCGTCGACGCCTTCTGGCGGGGGATGCACGCGGCGGACACCGCGCCGCTGCGGGTCCCCGATCCGCTCGCGCACATGGACCATCCGCTGATGTACCTCGTGCCGGAGGCCGATATCCCGGACGGTCCCGAGGAGCAGGACGGGCTGCCGCTGGGGCGCGGCTCGCGGTACGCGCTCGCGGCGGCGCGCGAGGCGGTCGCCGACGCGGGGCTCGCCGGACCGCCGGGGCCGGACGCCATGGACACCCATGCGGCCGGGGCCGGGGCCGGGGTTTGGGCCGGGGCCGGGGTCGATCCGCGCCGGGTGGCCGTCGCCCTCAGCAGCGGGATGGGCGACACCGATCTGCACGAGGGCTGGTGGACCGGCAAGGCCCCCGCGTCCGACCGCTGGGCACCCGCCTTCCCGGTGGCCTCGGTGGTCGGCGGCTGGTTCGGCGCGCAGGGCGTCAACACCTGCGTCAGCAACGCGTGTGCCGCCAGCGGCTACGCCCTCTCGGTGGCCGCCGACCTGATCCGTTCCGGCGAGGCCGACGTGGTCATCGCGGGCGGCGCCGAGGCGTACTCCCGGGTCGCGCTCGGCTGCTTCAACCGACTGGGCGCCATCGACCCCGAGCGGTGCCGCCCCTTCTCCGCCGAGCGGCGCGGCACCGTCTTCGGGGAGGGCGCCGCCGTACTCGTCCTGGAATCCGCCGCGCACGCCCGCGCGCGCGGCGCGCGCACCGTCTACGGCCGTCTGGCGGGCGCCGGCTGGAGCTGCGACGCCCACCACGCGACCGCCCCCGAGCCCTCCGGCGCGCAGATCGAGCGCGCGATGCGCGAGGCGCTGCGCGAGGCGGGGGCCGAGCCCGGGACCGGGGCAGGGGCCGGACCTGGCCTCGGCGGGCTGGGGTTCGTGATGCCGCACGGCACCGGCACCGAGCTGAACGACGTGGTGGAGAGCCGGGTGCTGGGCGCCGTGGCTCCCGGGACGCCCCTCTACAGCGTCAAGGCGCTCATCGGGCACACCGGCGGCGCGGCGGGCGCGTTCGCGGCGCTGGCCGCCACGTTGGTGCTGCACCACAAGACGCTGCCGCCGAACGTGCCCGTCGGCGAGCAGGACCCCGAGTGCGCGGTGGAGCTGCCGTACGGCTCCGCGCCCATGACCGCGGGGTACGGGCTGGTCAACGCCTACGCCTTCGGCGGCAACAACATCTCGCTCGTCTTCGGGGAGGCCGCCGCGTGAGCGACCGCGTGAGCGACGATCCGGTCGTCGGCCTGGTGGTGACGGGTGTCGGCACCGTGAGCGCGGACGGCTTCGACTTCCGTACGGCGCTCGGCCGGCGCGGCTACAAGTACCTGCCCGCCGCCTCCCAGTACTTCCTCGCCGCCGCCAAGCGCGCGCTGGCGCAGGCGGGCCCGGACGCCCTGGAAGCGGTCGGGCCCGAGGAGCGGGGCGCGGCGGTGGGCACCAACAGCGCGGCCGTCGCCCTCCACCACACGATGGACCGTACGGTCACCGCCACCAGTGCCGGTGATCTGTCCCCGGCCACCGCGCCCTACTTCTCCATCAACCTCTTCGGCAGCCGGCTGGCCACCGAACACGACCTCAAGGGTTTCAACCTCACCTTCACCAGCCCCCGCGTCGCGGGCCTGGAAGCGCTCCAGACCGGCCAGCGCGCCCTCCTCACCGGCCGCGCCCGGCGGCTGCTGGCCGGGGCCACCGAGGAGGCGCTGCCCGAGGGCGAGCCGGGCGCCGGGGGCTCGGAGGCCGGAGCCGTCGCTCTGGTGCTGGAGCCCGAGACGGCCGCCCGGAGCCGGGGGGCGGCGGTGCTGGGCCGGGTGGGCGTCCGCTCGTTCTTCCTGCCGCCCCGGGTGGCCGCCTCCGCCGAGGGGGCCGGGCAGGCCGCGGCGCTGCTGCGGCACGCGCTGGACGCCCTCGGCCACCGGCCGGACCGGCCCCTGACCGTCACCGCCGTCCTCGACGGCTCCCCGGTCGGCGAGGCCGTGGCAGCGGCGCTCAACGATCAGGCCCTGGTCGGGCAGGCCCTGGGCGGGCAACCGGCGACCGGGAAGCCCGACCGGGTCCCGGCGGGCGCGGGCGCCCTGGAACCGGTGGCGAGAGTAGCCGCCGCCCTCGCCGCACCGGCCGGCCACACCCACGCCGTCGTCACCGCGGCAGCCGAGGGAAACACCGCCGTATGCCTGGTCACCCCGACCGGAACAGGCACCACCCCGGCCGCGGCGGCCGTCCCGGCAGACGAGGCCGATGCCACCCCGGGCGGGGCTGACGCTGCCCTGGGCGGGGCCGATGCCACTCCCGGCGGGGCGGGCGTTTCCCCGGGCGGAGCCGACACCGCCCCCGGCGTCGCCCATGCCACCCCCACTGCGGCCGGCGGCAGCCCCCGTGGGGGCGGCGGGACGGGAGCGGGGAGCCGATGAGCCGACCACGGAGGGCGAGCGACCGATGATCACCTCACTCGAAGGTTCCTGGTGCCTGGTCCTGGGCGCGTCCAGCGGTATGGGCCTGGCCGTCGCCCATGAACTGGCCCGCGAGGGCGTCCACATCCTGGGGGTCCACTTCGACACCACCGACGGCCAGGAGAAGGCCGCCGTCGCCCGGGAGGAGATGCGCGGCCACGGCGTCGAGGCCCACTTCTTCAACGCCAACGCCGCCTCCGCCCGCACCCGCGAGGAGCTGCTGCCCCGGTTCGAGGAGCTGACCGGCGGCACGGGCATCCGCATCGTGGTGCACTCCCTCGCCTTCGGCACCCTGCTGCCGTACGTCGGTGCGGACGGCGAGGACAGCGTGACCGCCCGCCAGATGAACATGACGCTCGACGTGATGGCGCACTCCCTCGTCTACTGGACCCAGGACCTGTTCACCGCGGGGCTGCTGCGCGAGGGCGCCAAGGTGTACGCGATGACCAGCGCCGGGGGCGCCCGGGTGATGCCCAACTACGGCGCCGTCTCCGCCGCCAAGGCCGCCCTGGAGTCCCATGTGCGCCAGCTCGCCCTGGAGCTCGCCCCCTCCGGCATCGCCGTCAACGCGCTGCGCGCCGGGGTGACCCCGACGCCGTCCATGGAGCGCATCCCCGGCAGCGACCGGCTCGCCGCCCACGCCAGGGACCTCAACCCGCACCGCCGGCTGACCCGGCCCGAGGACGTCGCCGAGGCGGTCTCCCTGCTCTCGCGCACCGACTCCTCCTGGATCACCGGCAATGTGATCGGCGTGGACGGCGGTGAGCTGCTGACATGACGGCCCATCTGCTGATCGAGACGGGCGGGCCGCAGACCGGACCCGCCTGTGAGCGGTTCCTCGGCGACGCCGCGCGGCTGGTCAGGGACGGCCACCAGGTGGTGCTGTGCCTGGTCGAGAATGGCGTGACCGCCGCCGTGCCCGGCAGCGCGCCGGGCATCGAGACCTTTCTGGGCGACGGCGGCGAGCTGTGGGTGGACTCCTTCTCCGCAGCCCAGCGCGCCCTCCCCGCCGCCGACCTGACGCCCCGGGCACGGCTGGTGGAGATGGCCGACGTGGCCGCCAAGCTGCTGGAACCGCGGGTCAGGGCGGTGTGGCACTGATGGCCAGGCCCGTTCCCCGTACCGATGTGCTGCTCAACCTCTTCGGCGCACCCCATCAGACCGACCTGGTCACCTCGGCGCTGCGGCTGGCGACCGCGCTGCTCGACCGGGGCGCCCGGGTGCAGATCTGGACCTGCGGCGACGCCACCCGGCTGACCGGCGCGGCCCTCGGCGACACCAAACCCCGCGACTACACCGACCTGGGACGCGAGCATCCCTCCACCGCCCGCGTGGTGCGCGAGCTGATCGCCGACCACCCCGACCGGCTGTACTGGTACGTGTGCCGGTTCTGCGCCGAGGAGCGGGGCGCCGCCGACCAGATCCCGCAGGTCCGCACGCGGGCGCCGTTCGTCTTCGCCGAGCATGTGAACGCGGCGGACAAGGCACTGCTGATGGGGGTGTGCTGACCCATGGGCGACCAGGCGCGCTGGCTGGTGATCGTGGAGAAGGCGTACCGGGGCTCGGTCGAGACCCAGTACGCGGACGCCCTGTACCCGGTGGCCGATCTGCACCGGCAGAGCGGCGGCTGCGATCTGGCGCTGCGCGGCCCCGCCGCCGGCTACGCCCTCGACAGCGGCTTCCGGCCCTCGCTGCGCCTGGGCACCCGCACCCTGGACACCCTGCCCGACCCGTCCGCCTCCGTGGCGAAGCTGCTGGCCGCCGGGGTGACCGTGCTGGTCGAGGAGGACGGCCTGGCCGCGTACGGCCGCACCGCGCCCGAACGGCTGCTGCCTGGCGTCCGCGTCATCGAGGGCGACGGCCTCGCGGCGCTGTGGCCCGCCTACGAACAGGTGTGGTTCCTGTGACCCGCCCCTCCCACGGCCCCCGGGCCTCAACCGAAGGAGTACCCGAACCCATGGTCAACGCCGCCGTCGGGGCCGCCCCGGTCATCTCGGCCTGGACCGCCGTATCGCCCCTGGGCCTGCGCGGGGCCGACTTCACCGCGGCCCTGGGGTCCGGCCGCCCGGCCGGCCGGCCGCTGGACCCCGAGGAGTGGTCGGTGCCGTTCCGCGAGGCCGGCCTGGTGCCCGACTTCCACATCCGGCAGATCCTCGGCCGCAAGGGCACCCGCTCCATGGACCGGGCCACCGGGCTGGCCGTCACCGCGATCCGCCACCTGCTGACCGGGGAGCGGGAGCAGGAGCAGGAGCGGGAGCAGGACGAGGCCGAGCGGCTGCCGGGGGTGGACGAACGGGCCGGTCTCGCGCTGGGCACCAGCACCGGATCCGCCCAGAGCATCATGGACTTCACCCGGGACTCGCTGGTGGGGGAGAAGCCCTTCTACGTGGACCCGGCCCGGTTCCCCAACACCGTGATGAACTGCGCGGCCGGCCAGTCCGCCATCTGGCACGGGCTCAAGGGCCCCAACACCACCATCGCGGGCGGCCGCGCCACCGGACTGCTCGCCCTCCAGTACGCGCTGCGGCTCCAGCGGGCCGGACGGGCGGACGCCGTGCTGTGCGGGGCCGTCGAGGAGTTCTCCTCCGCCCGCGCCTGGCTGGAGTGGCACGCCCGCGCGGACGGGGACAGCGCCGACAGCGCCGCCGTACTCGGGGAGGGCGCGGCCGTATGGCTGCTGGAGCCCGATGCCTCGGCGCGCGAGCACGGCCGGGCCGGGCTCGCCGAGGTCGCGGGCCTGGAGTTCGGCTGCGCCGCGGACGCGGCGGCCGCCCGTACGGTGCTCGCCAAGGTGATCGGCCGGCTGCTGGACCGCACCGGGGTGGCCCCCGGCGAGCTGAGCGTCATCGCCGACTCCGGCGCCCCCGGCGCCGAGGGGGACGCCGAGCGCGCCGCCCTCACCGACGTCTTCGGCGAGCAGGAGCCGCCGAGGATCACGGCCGCCGACACCATCGGGGACACCTGCGCCGCCGCGGCGGCGTTCCAGATCGCCACCGTTCTGGCGCTCGCCGAGCGCCAGGACATCGCCGCTGGCGGAACCGCCCTGGTCACCACCGTGGACCGGGACGGCGTGGTCGGCGCGGCCCTGCTGCGGATCCGGTGACGGGCCGGCCGGCCCATGAGCTGAAGGAGCTGGTGGAGATGACGAACAGAGACATGGCGAATACGGCGGACAGCGACACAACGGACGCGGGGGCGGCGGGCGGACCGGCCGGGGACCAGACGCCCCGTACCGCGCTGGTCTTCCCCGGGCAGGGCGCCCAGAAGGCCGGTATGGGCCAGGCGTGGCAGGACACCGCGTCATGGGCGCTGGTGGCCGAGATCTCCGAGCACACCGGGATCGACGTCGAGGAACTCCTTCTGAAGGCCGATGACGAGACGCTGCGCCGCACCGATCTCGCCCAGATCGCCGTCTTCACCACCGAGGTCATGGCCCACCGCGAGGCGCGGGCCGCCGGGCTGCTGGGCGAGGTGGTGGCCTGTGCCGGACACAGCCTGGGCGAGTACACCGCGCTGTACGCCGCCGGGGCCGCGTCGCTCGCCGACACCGCCCGCCTCGTCGCCGCCCGCGGCCGGGCCATGCGCGCGTGCGCCGAGCGGTCGCCCGGCACCATGGCCGCCGTGGTGCGGCTCGACCCCGAGACCGTGGCGACGCTGGTCGCCCAGGTCCAGGAGGAGGGCGGCCAGACGGACGGCGGCCAGGTCTGGATCGCCAACGCCAACGCACCCGGCGCCATCGTGGTCTCGGGCACCCCCGAGGCCGTGGACCGGCTCGCCGAACGGGCCGTCGAGAGCGAGGGCAAGGTCATCCGGCTCGCCGTCGGCGGCGCCTTCCACAGCCCGCTGATGGCCGCGGCCGCCGATGAGCTGCGCGAGGCCCTGGCCGCCGTGCGCTTCGCCCCCGAGCACACCCCGGTCGTCGCCAACACGGACGCCCGCCCGTACGCGACCGGCGAGCACTGGCGGGACCTCGAACTGAGCCAGCTCACCAGCCCGGTGCGCTGGGAGGAGTGCGTACGGACACTCGCCGGCGAACTGGGCTGCGCCCGGTTCGTGGAGCTGGGCCCCGGACGCCAGCTGACCGGCATGATTCGCCGGATCGTGGACGGCGCGCTGACCGTCCCGGTCGAGTCGGCCGCCGCCCTCGCCAAGCTGACCACCCCCGAACCCCGCTGAACCCCAACTCCCCTGAGAGCGAAAGGAGACCCCGCATGGCCGACGCCACCACCGCCCTGGACATGGACGAGCTGCGCACCTTCGTCGCGGATGTGCTCGATGTGGACGAGGAAGACGTCACCGATGACGCCGACTTCGTCAAGACGCTCGGCGTGGACTCCCTGATGGCCCTCGAGGTGATGGTCGTCCTGGAGAAGAAGTACGCGGTGAAGCTGGAGGAGCGGGAGATGAAGGACATCACCACGCTCCGGAAGGTCCACGACCTGCTCGCCTCGAAGCTGGAGAAATGAGATGACGGTGACCGCGTGCGGGCCGGTCGACGGCACCGTGCAGGTCGTGGACCCCGGAGTGCCCGGTGAGCGGCCCGCCCGGTGCGTCACCGTGATCGGCGCCTCGGAGAAGGTGTTCGCCGGGCACTTCCCCGGGTTCCCCATCTTCCCCGGGGTGTGTGTCGTCGAGTACGTCCAGCGCGGCGCCCTCGCCACGCTGCCGGAGCGGGAACCGGGCGGGACGTGGGTCCTCGCGGCCGTCGAGTCCGCCCGCTTCCTCAGCCCGGTCTACCCCGGAGACGAGCTGACCAGCGAATACGTCTGGTCACGCAAGGACGGGGCGGTGCGCTGCCGGGCCTCGGCGGCCACCGGGCGCGGGACCGCCGCGCAGATAAGGCTGCGCTTCGAGGACCGGAGGACGGACGCCAGATGATCACCGTCGATCGGATCAGGCGGATGCTGCCGCATCGCTACCCCATGCTGCTGGTGGACCGGGTCACCGAACTGGTGCCGGGCGAGCGGGTGCGCGGCCTGAAGGCGGTCACCTGCAACGAACCCTGGTACGAGGGGCTGCCGGACACCGCGTCCGCGGAGGACTATCACTACCCGTGGACGGTGCTCATCGAGTCCTGGTGCCATGTGGCCGGGGTGCTGGTCACCTGGGACCGGCCCAACCCCGATGTGCGCACGGGCGAGGCGATGCTGCTCGGCGGCATCACCGATGCCGAGTTCCACCGCCCGGTGATCCCCGGCGATGTGGTGGAGCACCATGTGCGGCTGGCCCGCCGGGTCGGCGAGACGTTCGTCTTCGAGGGGGAGAGCCTGGTCGGGGACGAGACCGCCCTCACCATCGGCCGGCTGACGATGACCATGCGTCCGGCCTCCGACCTGACCGGCGCGCCCGCGACCGATCCGCCGGTGACCGACCCGCCCGCGGCCGATCGCCCTGCGACCGACCCGTCCGCGGCCGATCCCCCTGTGACCGCACCCCGCTGACCGATACCCACGGGAGAAGGACCTCACCGTATGTCCGACCGAATATCCGACGACGACACGGGCCGCACATCCGGTGACATGGAGCGGGCGGCGCCGCGCGTCGCGCTGGTCTCCGGCGGTTCCCGCGGCATAGGCCGGGCCACCGTGCTGCGGCTGGCCCGGGACGGTTTCGACGTGGCGTTCTGCCATCGCGCCGGCCCCGACGCCGCCCGCGCGCTGGAGGAGGAGGCGGCGCGGCTCGGCGGCGGGCGGGTGATCGGCCACCAGGCGGATGTGCGCGACGCGGGCGCGGTGCGCGAACTCGTCGCCTTCACCGAGGAGTCGCTCGGCCCGGTCGAGGTCGCGGTCACCTCCGCCGGGATCACCCGGGACAATCCGCTGCTGCTGATGAAGGACGAGGAGTGGCGGAGCGTCCTGGAGGTCAACCTGGACGGCACTTACCATCTGTGCCGTTCCGTGGTGTTCGGAATGATGAAACGCAAGTCCGGATGCGTCATCAACATCTCGTCGGTCGCCGGGGTCCACGGCAATGCGACCCAGACCAATTACGCCGCGTCCAAAGCGGGGATCATCGGCTTCACCAAGTCGCTCGCCAAGGAGGTCGGGCGGTACGGCATCCGGGCCAATGTGGTGGCGCCCGGCTTCGTGGAGACCGATATGACGGCGGAGCTGTCCGACCGGGCCCGGAAGGCGGCGGAGGAGAGCATTCCGCTCCGCCGGTTCGGCCGTCCGGAGGAGGTCGCCGACATGGTCGCGTACCTGGTCGGCGCGGAGTACGTGACCGGCGCGGTGTTCCAGGTCGACGGCGGCATCGTCATCTGAGGGAAGCGAGGGGTACCGGACGTGGCAGCCAAGCGCAGCAAAGTACCGCGCTTCTATTTCAATTTCCGCAGCCCGTACAGCTGGATCGCCTACCGTGACCTGATGGACCGCTATCCGGATGTCGCACAGGCGGTGGAATGGCACCCGTGGTGGGAGCCGGACGCGGACGGTGAGCGCCGTATGGCCGAACACCGCCGTCACTTTCCGTACGCGGCGATGTCCCGGGAGAAACATCTCTATATTCTCCAGGACGTGCGCCGGCTGACGGCCGAACGAGGGCTCGCGGTCAGCTGGCCGGTGGATCTCGACCCGGTCTGGGAGGTGCCGCATCTGCCGTACTTCCTCGCGCTGGACGCGGGGCTCGGCCCCGCCTACATCGAGCGCGTCTACCGTGCGCGCTGGCTGGAGGGCCGCGACATCTGCGACCGTACGACCATCGCGGCCATCGCCGAAGAGCTCGGGCTGCCGGCCGACCGGGCGGCCGCGGCGGCCGACGACGAGGAGCTGCGCGCGGGGCGAGGACTCCAGGCGCTGCTCACGCTCAGCGAGGCAGGCGCGTTCGGCGTGCCGTTCTTCACCCACGGCTATGACAAGTTCTGGGGCGTGGACCGGCTGCCGGCCTTCGTCGACTCGATACGCTCCGGCTCACGGCCAGGCGCGGGCTCCGGCGCACGCTCCCGGGACACGCCCCCCGCCGAGCCGTCGGACACGGACTTCGCCGCGGCCCGCTCGGCCGATCCGGGCCATGCGGGAGGCTGTGGCTGACTCTTCGTCCGCCCGCTCGTTCACACGTTGTCGCCCGTCCACCCGCCCGTCCCTCCGCCCCTCCACTCGCCCGTCCTGACCGAGACGAGACCGCCCTGACCGCCGATGGACACTCCCCCTCCTGGAGGACGCGAATGCCCGAGCCACGCCAGACGTCGGCGCGGCCTCCCTCCTTGGGAGCCCGCGTCCTCTCGGTCGCGGCCCTGCCGATCGCCCCGCTGTACGGGGCCTCGCTGGCGTATCTGGCCTTCCATCCGCGGCGCCGGGAGCAGCGGGAGCACCCGCGGGACCACGGGCTGCCCTGCACGGAGCTGAAGGTCGCCTTCGCGGCGCGCAAGCACCTCGACACCTGGCTGTGCCCGGGGTCCCCGGAGAAGGTGGTGGTGCTCGGGCACAGCATGGCGACGGCGAAGGACCACAGCCTGCGCCATGCGAAGTTCCTGCACGACGCCGGGTACACCGTCTGCCTGTTCGACCATCGCAACCACGGGGCGAGCAGCAACGACCGGGCGCTGTTCGGGCTCAGCGACCGGTTCGCCGACGACGTCACCGCCGTGGTGTCCCATCTGCGCGAACGGCGGGGGTACGGCTCGGCGCGGATAGCCTTCTACGGCTTCTCGTTCTCGTGCTTCTCGTCCATGTGGGCGCTGACGCACGACGGGTTCGACCTGGACGCACTGGTGTGCGACAGCGGGCCGGGGCACGATGTCCCGCCGCTGCTGCGCAAGTTCCTGGAGGCGGAGGCGCTGCCGCTGCCCGCCCCGCTGAAGGGCGAGCCGGCCCGTTCGGTGGTGACGCACGCGCTGTGCGCGGTGGGACCGGCCATGCTCCGGGCCGAGTGGCCGCCGCCCGCGACGGGCAAGTTCGCCAAGATCCCCCTGTTGTTCATGTCCGGCGAGCACGATGCGATCGTGCCGCCGTCCTCGGTGGACGCGCTGGCCGAGCGCTATGCCCAGGCCGAGACGCACGTCCTGCCGGGCGCCGAGCATCTGCTCGGGCTGGAGACCGATCCTGAAGGCTACGCGAGCGTGGTGCTGGACTTCCTCGAGCGGGCCCTGGGGTAGCAACCTTGACCGTCCTCAGCCGGGACGGAACTTTTCGGAAGAGGGAAGAGAGAGCATGCAAAAGGTGCTCATCGCCAATCGCGGCGAGATCGCTGTCCGTGTTGCCCGTGCCTGCCGGGATGCCGGGATCGCGAGCGTTGCCGTCTACGCCGATCCGGACCGGGACGCATGTCATGTGCGCGCGGCCGACGAAGCCTACGCGCTGGGCGGTGACACCCCGGCGGCCAGCTATCTCGACCAGGCCAAGGTCCTGGCCGCGGCCGCCGAGTCCGGCGCCGACGCCGTCCACCCCGGCTATGGATTCCTCTCCGAGAACGCCGACTTCGCCCAGGCCGTCCTCGACGCCGGCCTGACCTGGATCGGCCCCCCGCCCCAGGCCATCCGCGACCTGGGCGACAAGGTCGCCGCCCGCCACATCGCCCAGCGCGCCGGCGCCCCCCTGGTTGCCGGCACCCCCGACCCGGTCAGCGGCGCCGACGAGGTCGTGGCCTTCGCCGAGCAGCACGGCCTGCCCATCGCCATCAAGGCCGCCTTCGGCGGCGGCGGACGCGGCCTGAAGGTCGCCCGCACCATGGAAGAAGTCCCCGAACTCTACGACTCCGCCGTCCGCGAGGCCGTCGCCGCCTTCGGCCGCGGCGAGTGCTTCGTCGAGCGCTACCTGGACAAGCCCCGCCACGTGGAGACCCAGTGCCTGGCCGACACCCACGGCAACGTGGTCGTGGTCTCCACCCGTGACTGCTCCCTCCAGCGCCGCCACCAAAAGCTCGTCGAGGAGGCCCCGGCCCCCTTCCTGCCCGAGGACCAGAACGCCCAGCTGCGCCAGGCGTCGAAGGCCATCCTCAAGGAAGCCGGCTACGTGGGCGCCGGGACGGTGGAGTTCCTGGTGGGCAATGACGGCACGATCTCCTTCCTGGAGGTCAACACCCGGCTTCAGGTGGAGCATCCGGTTACCGAGGAGGTCACCGGGATCGACCTGGTCCGGGAGATGTTCCGCATCGCCGACGGTGAGGCCATCGGCTACGACGACCCGCCGATGCGGGGCCACTCGTTCGAGTTCCGGATCAACGGTGAGGACCCGGGCCGTAACTTCCTGCCCGCTCCGGGGACGGTGACCTCGTTCGTGCCGCCGGCCGGGCCGGGTGTGCGGCTGGACGCGGGTGTGGAGTCGGGCAGTGTGATCGGTCCGGCGTGGGACTCGCTGCTGGCCAAGCTGATCGTCACCGGTGCCACCCGTGCGCAGGCGCTCCAGCGGGCGGCTCGTGCGCTGGCGGAGTTCCAGGTCGAGGGCATGGCCACGGCCATTCCGTTCCACCGGGCGGTGGTGAAGGACCCGGCGTTCACCAGCGAGCCGTTCACGGTCCACACCCGCTGGATCGAGACCGAGTTCCACAACACGATCGCCCCGTTCACCCCGACCGGGACCGACGAGGCCGAGGAGCCCACCGCCCGCGAGACCGTCGTGGTCGAGGTCGGCGGCAAACGCCTGGAGATCTCCCTCCCGGCGGTCCTCGGTCTGGCGGTGTCGCCCGGGGAGGCCGCGGGGGCCAAGAAGCCGAAGCGCAAGGCGGCCAAGAAGTCGGGCTCCGCCGCCTCCGGCGACGCCCTGGCCTCCCCGATGCAGGGCACCATCGTCAAGGTCGCCGTCGCCGAGGGCGACACCGTGGCCGAGGGCGACCTCATCGTGGTCCTGGAGGCCATGAAGATGGAACAGCCCCTCAACGCCCACCGCGCGGGCATCGTCAAGAACCTGAACGCGAACGTCGGCGCCTCGGTCAGCGCGGGCGCGGTGATCTGCGAGCTCAAGGACTGAGCCACCCGGCCGCACCCGTCCGAACGCACCACGGCGGCGGACCCCCGGCCGGGGGCCCGCCGCCGGGTCAGTCCTTCAGGGTCCGCTCCAGGAAGCCCAGGACGGTGTCGGTGTAGACATCCGGCTGGGTCTTGATCCCCTGGAGGTGCTCGGTGTCCGGCAGGGTGTGCACCTCGGCCAGCGGATAGCGCTCGGCCAGTGCCCGTACCCCGGCGGCGGGGATCATGGTGTCGCGCTCACCGGCCAGGAAGAGCATCGGGGTGCGCTCGTACGCACCCCCGGCCGGCGGCGGCCACTGCACCCGCAGCATCGCCACCGCCGCCGACGAGGCGACGGTCTCCACGACCGGGCGGGAGGGGCCGGTGCCCAGCGGGCCGGGGATGGGCACCCCACCGGCCGCGACGAAGTTGCGGAACAGCGGGGCCAGCTCCAGCGCCGGGCCGCTGTCGCAGACCACCGCGTCGACCGGGCAGTCCTCCCTCCCCAGCATGTAGAAGGAGGGGAAGGTCGAGATGGAGAAGCCGTAGATGGCGATGCGCGCCGTGGCGTACGCGTCCATCGACCGCATATGCCGCACCACCGCGACCACATCGTCGGTGTGCCGGTCGCTCATGCCCCAGCCCGCCCGGTCCGTGACGCTCTTACCGTGGTTGCGGTGGTCGAACAGGGCGACCGTATAGCCCGCCTGGCTGAGCAGCCGAGCCTGCGCCAGACTCGCGGACTTGCTCAGCCCCAGCCCGTGTCCGAGGACCACGACCCGCCCGGTGTCGCCGGGGATGAGCCAGACGTGCAGTCCGCGGCCCCGCTGCCCGTCCAGCGGAACATTGACATCGGTGCTGGTCAGCCCCATGTCGGCGGGCTTCTTGTGATGCGGTCTGCGGGGCGGGTGGTAGATCATGTACGAGAGGAAGGCGCCGTACAGCGGCGCCACCGGGAGGGTCGCCGCCGAGGCCGCCTTCGCCAGGAATCCCGTCGCCATGGTCGCAAAACCCCCATCACCGATCGTGCCCGAACGTGCGCGATCGTAATGCGAAGGGGCAAGCGGCCGCGTCGGCCCGGAGTCGAACGTGTCCTAAGTCACCGGGTGTCCGCGATCGGCAACGCCGCGTCGTGGAAAGGGTGTTGGGGGCGCGCGAACCGGTCGTGACGGCACGCCGCGACGGCGGGGCGCGCACGGCGCGCCGGGCGCGCCGCTGTACCGTCGGTACGTCCACAGCGAGCGCATCATCGGCCGATAGCACGGGGGAAGCGGAACAGTGTCGTTCACCAGCCCGGTTCAGCCCGCACGGGAGCCCGGACCGGAATCCGCACGGGAGCCCGGACCGGAATCCGGACGGAAGCCCGGACCGGAATCCGTACGCGAACCCGGTCAGGAGCCCGCACGCGAGCCCGGAGAATGGGCTCCGGCCCACGCCCTGCCCCGCCCCGAGGACCGCCCCGGCCCCGGTGAGGTGGCCGTATGGCTGCTGCGCATCCCGCCGTCCGCCGCCGCTGCCACCGCCGTCGCGGAGGGGATGCTGGACGAGCGGGAGCGCGAGCGCGTGGCCCGGCTGCGGTCGGAGGTGGCGCGGGAGCGCTATGTGACCTCGCACGTGGGGCTGCGGACGCTGCTCGGCGGCTATCTCGGCACAGACCCGGCCGAGGTCGAGTTCACCCGGGAGACCTGCGGAATGCCGGACTGCGACAAACCGCATGGCCGCCCGGCCCTGGCGGGCCAGGACACGCTGCACTTCTCCCTCTCCCACTCCGGGGACGCCGCCCTGTGCGCCGTCGCCGGGGTGCCCGTCGGCGCCGACATCGAGGAGCGGGACCCCAGGCGCGCCGGGGCCCGGCTGGCAGGTCTGATCGATCAGCTGCACCCCGGGGAGCGGGCGGCGATCGGCGCGCTTCCGGAGGCGCTGCGGGAGGAGGCGTTCCTCGGCTGCTGGGTCCGTAAGGAGGCGTATCTGAAGGGCATCGGCACCGGACTGCCGGGCGGGCTCGCCGCCCACCACGTCGGCCTCGCGGACGGCCTGGCCCCCGCCGACGCACCGCCCGGCCCCGGCGGCTGGGCCTTCGCCGACCTCGACGCACCGTCCGGCTACTACGCGGCGGTCGCCGTACGGGACGAGTCCGCGCCCGGTGACCCGGCGCGACCGGCGGTGACCCTGGCGGGTCTGCGGCTGGGCTGAGCGCACGGGCTTCGCCGGCCTGAGCGGCCGGGCCCGAGCGGTGGTGCCGATGCCCGCGGGCCGGAGGCCATGGGCGGTGTCGGTCCCCCGGCGTACCGTCGGCGGTATGTGCAGATCCATCAAGACACTCCGCCCGCCGTACGCCGAGTCGGTCACCGACGACGACATGCGGGCCGCGGCGCTGCAATACGTCCGCAAGGTCTCCGGCTTCCGCCACCCGGCCGCGCACAACGCGGAGGCGTTCGACAAGGCCGTCGACGCGATCGCCGCCGCCACGGAAGAGCTGCTGGACGCCCTGGAGGTGCGGGGCGGGGCGCGTCAGCGCACGTAGTTCTTCAAGGTGTCCGTGTCGAGAGTGATGCCCACCGGCTCGGGAAGCACCACCTGCTCCCCGAAGGGCGCCCGGTGGATGTCGAGGTAGCAGCTGCTCTTGGGGTCAGGGTTGGTGTGCACGATGACCGCGCAGGCGTCGCGGTCCACGAGGAGGTAGACCGGGATGCCCGCAGCCGCGTAGGCGGCTGGCTTCTCTTGGCGGTCGCGACGATCGGTGTCCCGGTCGTAGGACGTGACCTCCACCGTCATCAGCACCCCGTCAGGCTCGGCCCACTCGCCTTGCCCCGCGAAGTGCGCGACGGGCGCCAGCGAGCCATCCGGACGCACCCGGCCTTTGTGATACTCCCCGACCTTCAGCCCCTGGGACGTATGCAGGTCGAACTCCGGACGACTTTGCATGCACCGCCTGAGCAGCCACATGATGATCGTCTCGTGATCTCCGTCAGCCACGCACTTCTCCTCGATCCGCCCGTTGATGAACTCCAACGTGACGGTTTCGGGCACCGTGGAGGCGATCTCCTCGAACTCCTCCACCAGCATGTGCGTGCGCTCGGTCATAACCGTCATGTTGCACCCCTTTCCTGGATGAAGCCAGTGTTCCGGGCATCGACGCGACGGGGGCACGTTCTGTGGTCCGATCACTCCATGGTGTGAAGATCCTGTCGGTGGAGCGCACAACGCATCTGGGGCTTCTCGGAAGACCGAGAAGCCCCAGATGACTGCCATGGTGCGCCGCCAGGGACTCGAACCCCGGACCCGCTGATTAAGAGTCAGCTGCTCTAACCAACTGAGCTAGCGGCGCCTGCTGACACAAGAAATACTACCTGGTCCGAGAGGGTGGTTTTGACCATCGCTCTCCGGGGCAGGGCCGGGGCCCCTCCGGCCGGCCGGGGCGGGGCTCAGATGGAGAGGGAGAGCAGCATCGGGGCCGCCTCCCGGTTGAGGGTGTCGGCGGCCTGGCGCAGCCGGTGGGCGTGGGCCAGGGGGAGCGAGAGGGCCAGCGAGCCCACCGAGCGGCCCGCGCTGATCGGGACCGCCGCGCAGACCGTGCCGACCGCGTATTCCTGGAGGTCGAGGACGGGGACGGTGGCGGGCTGGCTGTCCAGCTTGCGGAACAGCACCTTCTCGTTGGTGGTGGTCCGGGAGGTGAGCCGCACCGTCTTGTGGCGGGAGAGGTGATCGCGGCGGCTGTCGTGGTCGAGCTGGGTGAGCAGGCATTTGCCGAGCGCCATCGCATGGGCGGCGGAGCGGAAGTCCACCCATTCGTGGACCTTGGGCGTCCGGGGACCGTCGGCGTACTGGGTGATCCTGATCTCGCCGTCCACATAGCGGCTGAGATAGACCGCCGCGCCCACCGAGTCGCGCAGGGCGAAGAGCGACTGCTGGAGCTTGTCCTGGACGGCGTGGCCGCGGCCGGCACCTGCGGAGCCCAGCAGGGTCAGCGACCTGCCGCCGACATAGGCGCCGTCGGCGACCTGTTCCACATAGCCTTCGCGGCGCAGCATCCGCAGCAGATCGGCGAGCTGGTGGGCCGGCAGCCGGGTCTCCCGGGCGATCGTGGTGTCGCTGACGCCGGACGAGCGTTTGGCGACGGCCTCCAGGATCCGGAGGGCATGCTGCACCGAGTGGAACGGCGTGGTCGGCTCGGGTCTGAGCGCCACGGTTTCCCCCTCGCAGGTTGGCCTGGCTTTGTATCACGATAACCGCCAAGCGCCGTGCCGGGGCCGGGTGTCGCGGATATTGCCGAGGGGCCGCGACCCCGTTCAACAGGGGCGTATTTGCCTGGCATATGACGTGAGCACGCCCCCGCGAGGGGTTCGCGGGGGCGTGCCGGCCGGCGCCCGACAGGGGCCGGGCGATCCGGAGAACCGCGATCTAGAGAACCGCGCTCAGGAACTCCCTCGTCCGCTCGTGCTCCGGCTCGGTGAAGATCTTCTCCGGCGGTCCGGACTCGATCACCCGGCCCGCGTCGAACATCAGCACATCGTCGGAGATGTCCCGGGCGAAGTTCATCTCATGGGTGACGCAGAGCATGGTGATGTCCGTCGTGTGAGCGATATCACGCAGCACATCCAGCACCCCGGCCACCAGCTCCGGGTCCAGCGCCGAGGTCACCTCGTCCAGCAGCATCACCTGCGGCCGCATCGCCAGCGCGCGGGCGATCGCCACCCGCTGCTGCTGTCCGCCGGACAGCTGCGTCGGGTACGCGTCGCATTTGTCGCCGAGCCCGACCAGGTCGAGCAGCTCCCGGGCGCGGGTCTCGGCCTCGTCCTTGTTCAGGCCCAGTACGTGCACCGGGGCCTCGGTGATGTTCCGCAGCACCCGCATATTGGGGAACAGGTTGAACTGCTGGAAGACCATTCCGATCTTCTTGCGCACCTCACGGGTGTGCTTCTCGCCCGCCGGGACCAGCGCGCCGCCCTTGTCCTCGTGGGTGAGGTAGTCGCCGTCGACCTTGATCGTGCCCTCGTCCGGCTTGATCAGCGTCATCAGCAGCCGCAGGATCGTGGTCTTGCCCGATCCCGAGGGGCCGATCAGGGTGACGTGCTTGCCGGAGGACACCGAGAAGTCGAGGTTGTCCAGGACCGTATTGCTGCCGAAGCGCTTGGTCACCTGGTCGAAGCGGATCAGTTCACTGCCGTCCACGGCAGGGTTCGTGTGGTCGGTTTCAGTGGCCAAGACGACGCTCCAGGGCTCGCATCAGAAGGGAAGCCGGATAGGCGATGACGATGAAGGCGATGCCGACCATCGTGTAGGGCTCGATGTACTGGAAGGACGACGCGCCCTCCGCGCGCGCCTTCTGCAGCATGTCGACGACGCCGATCAGCGCGAGCATCGGGGAGTCCTTCAGCATCGCGATGACGTAGTTGCCCAGAGCGGGCACCACTCGGCGGATCGCCTGCGGCAGGATCACCGCGGTCCAGGTACGGCGGTGGGAGAGGCTGAGCGCGGTCGCCGCCTCCCACTGCCCCTTGGGCACACCGTCGATACCGGCCCGGTAGACCTCGGCGGTGTACGTCGAGTAGTGCAGACCGAGCGCGATCACACCGGTGGTGAGCGCCGAGAACTTGATGTCCCAGGTCGGCAGCACGTAGTAGAAGAAGAACAGCTGCACCAGCAGCGGCGTGTTGCGGATGAACTCCACGACCGCCGCCACCGGCCAGCGGACGAAGCGGGTCGGCGAGCGGAAGGCCATCGCCCACACCAGGCCGAGCGCGAACGCCAGGACCGAGCCCAGCGCGGTCGCCTCCAGGGTGATCAGCAGCCCCTTGCCCAGTTCGGGGAGGAAGTCCTTGGCCACGTCCCAGTTCCAGTTCACTGGGCACCTCCCGCCGTGATGATGTTGGACGACTGCTCGGTCTCCTGGCGGGCGGACAGCTTCCGGGTGAGCAGCGGGCCCTTGCCGGACTTCACCGGAGCCTGGCCGATGCCCGCCTTGGCGCGCCGCTCCAGCAGCCGCATCAGCCGGGTGAGGACGAAGGCCAGCACGAAGTAGAGGACCAGGATGATCGCGTAGATCTGCAGGCTGTCACCGGTCGCCAGCCGGGAGAGCTGGGCGGCGAAGGTGATGTCGGCGACGCTCACCGCGGAGACCAGGGCGGTCGCCTTCAACAGCTCGATCAGGAGGTTGTTGAAGGGCGGAATCATCTCCGGTATCGCCTGCGGCAGGATCACCCGGCGCATCCGCTGCGCGGGGGTGAAGCTCAGCGCGATGGCCGCCTCACGCTGCGCCGGGGCCACCGCGGCGATCGCGCCCCGCACGATCTCCGAACCGTACGCCCCGTAGGTGAGGCCCAGGGCGAGCACCGCCGCCCACATCGGCACCAGCTGGTAGTGGAAGGCCAGCGGCATCACGAAGAACAGCCAGAACATCAGCACCAGGGCCGAGGTGCCGCGGAAGACCTCCACGTAGAAGCCCGTCAGGAAGCGGACGATCCACAGCCGGGAGGTGCGGGCCATCCCGATGCCGAACGCGACGACGGCCGCGAAGACCGCGCTGTACAGGGTCAGCTGAATGGTGATCCAGACACCGGGAAGGAGCCAGTTCGTCCACAGTCCGGCCGTCATGAGCACAGCTCCTCGGCGGTCAGATCGGTCATCTCTTCCTTGGTGAAACCGAAGGGCCGCACGATGCGCAGCAGCTCGCCGCTCTTCTTCATCTTGTGCAGCTCGACATTGAAGGCGTCCCGGAGCTTGGTCTCCTCCGGGCGGAAGGCGAAGCCGCCGGCGCCGATGTCCGGTTTGCCGTCGACCATCGGCTGGAACGGCTCGGTGGCCTCGGCCAGCCGGCTGTTCCGCTGCTTCACCACGTTGTGGACGGTCACGGTCGTGCCCGCGAAGACATCGGCCCGGCCCTGCTCCACCGCCAGCAGCCCGGCCAGCTGGTCCGGGAGGATCAGCATGTCGCTCTGCTTGATCCCGGCGTCCTCCGCGTAGCCGATCTCGGCATACGCGGTGCCGGTGGCCATCTTGGCCTTCTTCTTCACGATGTCCTGGTAGTTGTGGAGGTTCTTCGGATTCCCCTTGCGCACGATGAACGCGTCACGCATGCGGTAGTCGGGGTCCGAGAAGATCACCTGGGCACAGCGCTCGGGGTTGATGTACATCCCCGCCGAGACCACGTCGAACTGCTGCGAGCGAAGGCCCGGAATGAGCGAGCCGAACTCGGTCGGCACCGGCTGGACCTTGGGCACGCCCAGCCGCTTGAAGATGACCTTCGCGATCTCCGGCGCCTCACCGGTGAAGTCGCCATTCTTGTCGATGTAGCCGAATGGGATCTCCCCCGCAATTCCCAGTCGGACCGTGCCCTGCGACCGCAGGCGCTCCAGCAGGTTGCCCCCGTCCTTGACGTCGGAGCCGGTCACCCGGCTACAGCCGACCGCGCCCAGCAGACCCAGAGCCGCTCCGCCGGCGAGAAGCGAGCGACGACTTGGTCCCATTTTTGTTATTTCTCTGTTATCGGTGTCTTTCCCACGTGGTGGAGCCATGGGCGCGCGGCTACCCGACTTCATGAAATATATGCGGGCTGTTTCCGGCCCTTGATGAGGGCGATGCCTGGGTAGGCCCCTACGGCAGGACTGGTTCCGAAGCGACCTGGAGGAAAGTCGATGGTTGACCGAGCCGACCGGTTCATCGAGGTCTCGCTCGACAAGCGCGGAGTGAGCTGCACGGCCAAACTCCTTGACGATCTCGCGCCGATCACCTGCGAGGCGGTGTGGAACGCGCTGCCGCTGGGAGGTGATGTATATCACGCGAAGTACGCCCGGAATGAGATCTACGCGCTGGTGCCCCCCTTCGCGCCCGAGGAGCCGCCCCTGGAGAACCCGACGATCACCCCGATCCCCGGGGACCTGTGCTACTTCACCTTCACGGACACCCAGCTCGGGACGAAGTCCTACGGATACGAGACCGACGCCAAGCACCAGGGGCGGAGGCAGGTCGTCGACCTCGCGCTCTTCTACGAACGGAACAACCTGCTGATCAACGGCGACGCGGGCTGGGTGCCCGGGATCGTCTGGGGCACCGTCGTCGACGGCCTCGACCGCATGGCCGAAGCCTGTCAGGACCTATGGCGCGCCGGAGCGCTGGGGGAGTCCCTCAACTTCCGCCGGGCCTAGCACCCGGACCGACCCGGAGCCCGGGGGCACGGCGGCTCGTGGGTGCGCCGTCCCGTGGGCGTGTCGGTTCGTGGGTACGGCGGCTCGTGGGCGTGTCGGTTCGTGGGTGCGTCGGCTCGTGGGCGTGTCGGTTCGTGGGCGTGTCGGTTTGTGGGTGCGGCGTCCCGGGGCACCCCGTGCCGTGGGCACGTCGTCCCCTGGGGCACCCCGTTCCCTGGGCCCGTCGTCCCCTGGGCACCGCGTTCCTGGGCACCGCGTTCCGTGGGTGCGCCGTCCCTGGGCACTGCGTTCCCTGGGTACGTCGTCCCGTGGGCACGCCGGCTCCTGGGGCATGCCAGCTCCCGGAGCCGGCCGGGTCCTGGGCTCGGGCCGGTCCCTGGGCTGCGGGGCCCTGGGCTGCGGGCCCGGCTCCGCCCAGGGCCCGGCCCGGCGGCGGGCTCCGGGTGCTTCGGGCCTCGGAGCTCTCGGGCCGCCGGGGCCCTGGCGCGGGCCGCCCCCCGGTTCGCTGGGCGCTTTGGGGTCCGGGGGCCTTCCGGGCCGTTCGGGCGCTTCAGGGAGCCTGGCTCGCTCGCCGGGGTCTTCGGCTGCCGGGGCTTGGGGCCGTCGGCTTCGGGCCGCCCTGCGCCCAGCCGCGAGTCCCGGGGCCCTGGGCCGTCGCGGCCGTGGGCTGTCGGGTTTGGGGGCGCTGCGGGTCCTGGGTCGCTCAGGTCTTCGGAACGCTGCGGACTTCAGGCCGTCGGGGCCCGCCGCGGCATATGGCCCGCGCGCCGCGACGTACGGCCCCGCGGGCCCCGGGTTGCCGGAACCCCCGGGCTGCCGGAATCCCCAGGTTTCCGGAATCCCCGGGCTGCCGGACTCCTCAGGCCGTCCGTGGGCGTACCCCGTCCGCCAGGCCCGCCTCGAACAGTGTGTGCGCCGCCCGTAGCACCAGCGCGTCCGCGTGGCGCGCGCCCACCAGCTGCACTCCGATCGGGAGCCCGGCACCGCTGAGTCCGCACGGCACCGAGGCCGCGGGCTGCTGGGTCAGGTTGAACGGGTAGGTGAACGGCGTCCAGCCGGTCCACCGGGTGTGCTCCGACCCCTTGGGTACCTCGACCCCGGCCTCGAACGCGGTGATCGGCAACGTCGGGGTGACCAGCAGGTCGTACGCGGAGTGGAAACGCCCCATGGCATGGCCGAGGGCCATCCGCACGTCCACGGCCGCCAGATAGTCCAGTGCGCTGTACGCCGCCCCCTGGGCGCAGATCTCGCGCAGTCCCGGGTCCAGCAGCTCCCACTCCTCCTGCCCCAGCGGCTGGACCACCCGGGCCGCACCGCTGAACCACAGCGTGTGGAACGCCTCCACCGGGTCCTGGAACCCCGGGTCGATCTCCTCGACCACCGCGCCCAGCTCCGCCAGCAGATCCACCGCCCGCCGCACCGCCGCGGCCACCTCCGGGTCGACCGAGGCCGTCCCGCCGAGCGCGGGGCTGTAGGCCACCCGCAGCCCGTCCACCCCGCCGCCGGAGGCGAGCGCCTCCCGGAAGCTTCCCTCGGCCGGCGCCAGCTGCGACCAGTCGCGCCAGTCCGGGCCGGAGATCACATCCATCAGCAGCGCCGCGTCCGCCGCGTCCCGGGTCATCGGCCCCACATGGGCCAGCGTGCCGAACGCGCTCGCCGGGTAGAGCGGAACCCTCCCATAGGTGGGTTTCAACGCGAAGATGCCGCAGAAGGCCGCCGGGATACGGACCGAACCCCCGCCGTCCGTCCCCAGGCTCAGCGGGCCCGCGCCCAGCGCGACCGCTGCCGCGCTGCCGCCGCTGGAGCCGCCCGCGGTCCGCTGAGGATCGTAAGGATTGCCGGTGACCCCGTAGACCGGACTGTCGGTGACGCCCTTCCAGCCGAACTCCGGGGTCGTGGTCTTGCCCACGAACACCGCGCCGTGCTCGCGCAGCCGGGCCACCGAGGGCGCGTCCTCGTCCCACGCCTGGCCTTCGGGCCGTACGGTCCGCGAACCGCGCAGCGTGGGGGCGCCGCGCAGCAGCAGGATGTCCTTCACCGTCACCGGTACGCCGTCCACCAGGCCCGCCGGGGTCCCGCGCCGCCACCGCTCGGCGGACTCCTCCGCCTGCCGCAGCGCGCCTTCGGCGTCCACCCGGCTGAAGGCGTTCACCTCCGGCTGTACCTGTTCGATCCGGTGGAGGACGGCACGGGTCGCCTCGACCGGGGAGAGCTCGCCGGAGGCGTAGCGCTCGACGAGTTGAACGGCTGTCAGGTCGTGAAGGTCGGTCATCCGTCTCTCCGTTCAGGTCGTGCGATCAGTCCACCGGTACGTACCCGAGGCGCTTGTCGACGATGTTGAGCAGGGGTTCGCCGGCGCACCAGCGGTCGTAGTTGTCCTGGAACTGCTCGGCCAGATGGTCGCGCCACCCGATCGTGTCGCCGCTCATATGGGGCGAGACGAACAGCCCCGGCACGTCCCACAGGGGGTCGTCGGCGGTCAGCGGCTCATGTTCGAAGACGTCCAGCGCCGCGCCGCCGATCCGTCGGGCCACCAGAGCGGCCATGAGGTCCTTTTCGACGACCAGGGGGCCGCGGCCGACGTTGATGAACCGGGCGGTGGGCTTCATCCGGTCGAAGGCGGACCGGTCGAACATGCCGCGGGTGGTGTCGGTGAGCGGCGCCGCGCACACCACCCAGTCGGCCCGCGGCAGCAGCTCGGGCAGCTCGTCACCGCCACGCACGCCCTGCCGCGCGGTGCGGCCCACCAGGTCGACCACCACGCCGAGTGCGGCCAGGGTGGAGCCGATCGCCCGGCCGATGGGGCCCGCGCCCACGACCACGGCGCGCGTCCCGGCCAGCCGCATCGTCTCCCGGTGCTGCCAGCGGCGTTGCCGCTGTAGCTCCCAACTCCCGTGAAAGTCCTTGGCCATGGCGATCACCAGACCGGCAACGTACTCGGCGATCGGCTGTTCGAACACCCCGCGGGCGTTCGTCAGGACCGTGTCGGAGGCGATGAGTTCGGGGCAGAGCAGCCGGTCCACCCCCGCGCTCGCGGTGTGCACCCAGGCGGGCCTATGGCCCTTGCCGGGCCAGGCGTCGCGCACCGCGTCGGAGGTGAAATCCCAGACCAGGAGCACATCCGCGGCAGGAAGCGCCTCGGGCAGCGACGTCTCGTCGCAGACGACGATCTTGGCCCGGTCGGCCACCCGGTCCAGACGGACGGGCGGCTGGTCGCCGAAGACGACAACTGTGCTTTCGGACATAGGCGGGAAACCATTTCGAAACGTGGATGGGTTTGCCTGAAGAAGAAGCGGGCAGGCGCCTCAGTTTGAGGATTGACCACGCTAGGCAGCGGAAACTACCGTCGTCAACAACGGCATCTGTCCCGGCGTCCCGGCATCAGGCCGGCTTCTCTCCGTCGAAATCTCTGGCCAATGGTCCAGTCCCTCCGTTCTGTATTGGGGCTCGCTTTGGACGTCTCTTTTCTGGGTGGCCCACGGCCGCAGCGCGGCGTGGGTGTGGTGGCACCATTCGACTTCGCACTCGACCGTGAGCTGTGGCGCTGGGTACCGGACGAGGTTTCCCTGCACCTGACCCGTACCCCTTTCGTACCCGTCGAGGTGAGCCTCGACCTGGCCCGGCTCGTGAGCGAGCACGAGACCTTGCAGGAAGCGGTGCGGGCGCTGAGCGCCGTCGCACCGGAAGTGGTGTCGTACGCCTGCACCTCGGGCAGCTTCGTCGGCGGTGTGGCCGGTGAGCGGGCGATGTGCGCGGCGATGACCCAGGCGGGTGAGGTTCCGTCGCTGACCACCTCGGGCGCGCTGCTGGAGGCGCTGCGGGAGATCGGCGCCCGGCGGATCGCGGTGGTGACGCCGTACACCCGGTCGGTCACCGACTCACTGGAGGAGTATCTCGGCGAGGCCGGGATGACCGTCACCGGACGGGCGTACCTCGGACTGACCCGGCACATCTGGAAGGTGCCGTACCGCGATGTGGTCGACATGGCCCGGCAGGCGGTGGTCGGAGCGACCGACGCGCTCTTCATCAGCTGCACCAACCTGCCGACCTACGACGTGATTCCGCAGCTGGAGGCGGAGTTGCGGATGCCCGTGCTGTCCGCGAACCAGGTCACGATGTGGGCGGCGCTGCGGGCGATCGGCGCCCAGGCCGTGGGCCCGTACCAGGCGCTGCTGGACCCGCTCGCCCGGTCCGGTCCGGCGGGGATGTCGGTGCCGCCGATGGGCGGCCCGCTCCCGGTGACGGACCAGGTCGTCGGGTCGGTGCTCGGGGCCGTGGAGGCGGTGGAGTCCGTGGTGGAGGAGCCGGAAGCGGCGCTGGCCGGGGCCGCGCCGCCGGGGTCGGACGGCGATCCGGCCGACGGGCTCGACCCGGGCTTCGGGTCCGGCGTCGGTGAGGGGCCCTACCTCGACGATTCGGGAGGTCCGTCGCCGGTGTGAGGGGAACCGCCCGGCGGGTGGGAACCCGCCGGGCGTCCGCGGTGTAGGAGAAGTGACAGCAGTGCAGGGGGCGGCGCTCGCGGGGGCCGCCAGTCAAGGAGGCAGCCATGGTGGACTCGACCCGGCCGACCCCGAACACGGTGGGCTTTCTCTACCCCGGATACTCCGCCGAGGACGAATATCCGCGCCTGGAAGGCATCCTGGGCGGCGACGTCCGGCTTCCCCTGGTCCATACCGACATCGGTGAGGACGCCCACCGGGTGGACGCCCTGCTGGAGATGGGGTCGGCGGCCCGCCTCGCGGCCGGGGTCGCCGAGCTCGCCGAGCGCGGTGCCCAGGCTGTGGTGTGGGCCTGCACCAGTGCCAGCTTCGTCTTCGGCTGGGAGGGCGCCGAGGAGCAGGTGCGCGAGCTGAGCGAGACGGCCGGTATGCCCGCCTCCAGCACCTCCTTCGCCTTCGCCCACGCGGTACAGGCGCTCGGCGCCGAGCGGGTGGCCATCGCCGCCACCTACCCGGAGGATGTCGCCGATTACTTCAGGGCATTTTTGAAGGCGGCGGGCGCGGAGGTGGTCTCGATGCGCGGCAGCGGGATCATCACGGCAGCGGAGGTCGGCACCTGGGGCCGGGAGGAGGTGCTGCGGCTGGCCCGCGCCGGGGACCATCCCGAGGCTCAGGCGGTGCTGCTGCCGGACACCGCCCTGCACACCGCCGCCTGGATTCCGGATCTGGAGGCGGAGCTGGGCAAGCCGGTGCTCACCGCCAACCAGGTCACGGTCTGGGAGGGCCTGCGGCTGCTGGGCCGCGATCCGGTCCACGACCGGCTGGGCACGCTCTTCGCCCGAAGCGGCGGATAGCGGCGGACGGCCGTGGACAGCTGTGGACGGCCTCGGGCAGCCGTGGACGGCCGCGGTGGTGCGGGTGCGGGCGGGCGTGGGCAGAGTGGCCGAGGAGTCGGTGACGGGGAGCTGAACCCCGGCGGAATTGCATGGTGCACTTTCCCCACCGGTTCATTCCGCTTACCGGAGTGCGCCTAGCATGCAGCCGTGCGTCGCCAACAGCTCTCCCCTGTCCCACCGGCACGTCATCTGCTGGCCGCCGGTGCGGTGACGGTGGCGGCGGCCGTTGGGATCGGCGCGCTGGCGGTCGGCGGAGACTCCTCCGACGGTCCTCGTCCGAACCCCTCCGCGAGCCGGAGCGCGACGGCATCGGACGGGCTGCGGCACACCTCCGTCGAGGTGTCCGAGGGCGGCTGCGGCCGTGGCTGGTCCCATGCCGCCGGTGGCAAACAGGTCTTCGATCTGCGGAACACCTCCAGCAGACCGGCCGAGGTCTATCTCACCGATCCGTCGAGCGGCGCCGTCTACGGAGAGGTGGAGGGCCTGGGCCCCGGCACCAGCAGACCGCTGAGCGTCACGCTCGGCGGGGGCTCCTACGCCTTCGTCTGCCTGCCCGAGGACGCGGACGCGGTGACCGGGCCCACCGTCACCGTCCCTGGACCGGCGCGGGGCGGCGGACCCGCCGCGCTTCCGGTCAGCCAGCAGGATCTGATCCCGCCCACCATCGCCTACCAGAAGTGGGTGACGGGCCGGATGGACGAGCTGGTGCGGCGCACGGACGCGCTGCGCTCGGCCGTCCACTGCGGTGATCTGACAGCGGCGCGTGCGGACTGGCTGCCCGCCCACCTGGTGTACGAGCGGATGGGCGCCGCCTATGGCGCCTTCGGCGATGCCGACGCGGCGATCAACGGCACCACGGCGGGGCTGTCCGGCGGGGTCCACGACGCGGACTTCACCGGGTTCCACCGCCTTGAGTACGGCCTGTGGCACGGCGAGTCCGCGCGTACCCTGCGCCCGGTCGCCGACCGGCTCGTCAAGGACGTCCGGCGGCTGCGGGACGACTGGCCGCAGGCGCGGATGGACCCGGCCGACCTGGGCCTGCGGGCGCACGAGATCATGGAGAACACCGTGCAGTTCGAGCTGACCGGCCGCACCGACTACGGCAGCGGCACCAATCTGGCCACCGCGCGGGCCAACCTCGACGGCACCCGGGCCGTGCTGCGCCGGCTGGAGCCGCTGCTGAAGCCGCGTGCCCCGTGGCTGCCCGAGCTGAAGAGCGAACTGGACCGCACCCAGCGGACGCTGGAGCGCTCGCACCACGGGGACCGCTGGACCCCGCTGGACCGGCTCGGCCGCACCGGGCGCCAGCGGCTCAACGCGGACGCGGGCGCGCTGGTGGAGCGGCTGGCGCGGGTGGCGGCGCTGATGGATGTGCGGAGGACCCGGTGAGCGAGGTGCTGCGCAGGGGCTTTCTGCTGGGCGCGGCCGCGGGCACGGTGGGCGCGGTGGCGGGCGCGGCCGCGAGCCCGGCGGCCGCGAAGGGGGGCGAGCGGGAGAAGCGGCCCGCCCGCGTCTCCTTCCACGGCCCCCATCAGGCCGGCATCCTCACCCCGCCCCAGCGGTCCACCGCGTTCATCGCCTTCGACGCCGTGGCCGAGGGGCGCGAGGAGCTGGCCGACGCCTTCCGTACGCTCACCGAGCGGTGCCGTTTTCTCACCGCCGGAGGCACCCCCGACCCGGTCGGCATCACCGCGCCGCCCGCCGACTCCGGCACCCTGGGCCCGCAGGTGGCCGCCGACCGGCTGACCGTCACGGTCGGCGTGGGCGCCGCGCTCTTCGACGAGCGCTACGGACTGCGGGACCGCAAGCCCCGGCGGCTGCGCGTGATGCCGTCCTTCCCCGACGACGACCTCGACCCCGACTGGTGCCATGGCGACCTGAGCCTCCAACTGTGCGCCGACAACACGGACACGGTGCTGCACGCCCTGCGCGACATCGCCCGGCACACCAGGGGCGCGCTACAGATCCGCTGGCGCGTCGACGGCTTCGTCAGCCCGCCGCGCCCGTCCGGCACCCCGCGCAACCACCTGGGGTTCAAGGACGGCACCGCCAACCCGGACACCGAGGACGCCCGGGTGATGGACCGCCTGGTGTGGACCGGCGTCCACGCCGGCGAACCGGCCTGGACGACCGGCGGCAGCTATCAGGTGATCCGGCTGATCCGGATGCTGGTGGAGTTCTGGGACCGGGTGTCCATCAGCGAGCAGGAGCGCATCGTCGGCCGCAGCCGGGACTCGGGCGCCCCGCTGGACGGTCAGCACGAGTTCGACACCCCGCGCTACGCCCAGGACCCCAAGGGCGATGTCATACCCCTGGACAGCCATATACGGCTGGCCAATCCGCGGACCGCCCGGACCGAGGACCAGCGCATACTCCGCCGTGCCTACAACTACGACCGGGGCGTGGACGGCAACGGCAACTTGGACATGGGGCTGCTGTTCTGCTGCTATCAGCAGGATCTCGTGCGTCAGTTCGAGACCGTGCAGAAGCGTCTGGCGGGCGAGCCGCTGGTGGACTACATCTCTCCGTTCGGCGGCGGCTATTTCTTCGCCCTTCCCGGGGTGAAGGACCGCACCGACTGGCTGGGCCGGACCCTTCTGTCCTGATCAGCGGCGAGTGTCGCCCCACCATCCGGTCAAGAACGCCCCAAGAGTTCCTTGGATTCTCCTGACCCTCTATTCACGCGGTGGCCTCCATGGATTCCATCGGAGAGTCCGCTCGCGGCAGAGGATCAGGCGCAGGCTCAAAGCGATTCAGGTGGAGGCATGGCATGGGCGGCACGGCAGGATCCGAAGGCGGCCGGCGGCGGGGCCGGGCCACGCGCTGGGGTGCCCTGGCCGGGGCGGCGGCCCTGGCGGCCGTGGGCGGGGTGGCCCCGGCATGGGCCGCGCCCACGAAGGACGGCTCAACCGCGACCCCGGTGAAGCATGTGGTGGTGATCTTCGACGAGAACATCTCGTTCGACCACTACTTCGGCACCTACCCGAAGGCGGCGAACACGGACGGCACGACGTTCACGCCCGCCAAGGACACCCCCAAGGACATCGACACCCTGGCGCACGCGGGTCTGCTGGAGAAGAACCCCAATCTCTACCGGCCCAAGCGGCTGACCAGTGACCAGGCCATGACCTGCGACCAGAACCACTCCTACGGCCCCGAGCAGTACGCGGCCAATGGCGGCAAGGCCGATCAGTTCGTGGAGAACACCGAGGTCAGCAAGTGCAGCGGGCTGTTCGGCGAGCCCGGTCTGGTGATGGACTACTACGACGGCAACACCGTCACCGGGCTGTGGAACTACGCCCAGCACTACGCGATGAGCGACCGCTCCTTCAGCTCGGCCTACGGCCCCTCCAGCCCCGGAGCGCTGGAGCTGATCTCCGGACAGACCCACGGTGTGATCTCCACCGACCCCACGTCCTCCACCGAGCACCCTGAGCAGACCGACAAGCCGGACGCGTACACGGTGGCCTCACCGGACGCCAAGGGCGTCGGCACGATGATCAACGACCCGGACCCGGCCTTCGACGACTGCTCCAACAAGGACCACACCAGCAGCAACGCCCTGGCCCGGATGCTGGGCAGGAACATCGGCGACCTGCTCAACGCCAAGGGCGTGACCTGGGGCTGGTTCCAGGGCGGCTTCCGGCCCAGCACCGCCTGGGACGGCACACAGGACCACTACGCCAAGTGCTCCGGCACCACCCACAAGAACGTCGGCGGTGCCGCGTCGGTGGACTACAGCCCGCACCACAACCCGTTCCAGTACTACGAGTCCACGGCCAACCCCCACCACCTCCCGCCGAAGAACGTCCAGGAGATCGGCCGGAGCGGTCAGGCCAACCACAACTACGACCTCACCGACTTCGACGCGGCGCTCAGGACCGGCCATCTGCCCGCCGTCAGCTTCCTGAAGGCCGCCGAGTACCAGGACGGCCACGCGGCCTACTCCGACCCGATCGACGAGCAGCACTTCCTGGTCAAGCAGATCAACGCGATCCAGAAGTCGCCGCAGTGGAAGGACACCGCTGTCGTCGTCGCGTACGACGACAGCGACGGCTGGTACGACCACGCCTACGTCAAGCCCGCCAACGGGTCGACCGACCGGACCACCGGCTCGAACGGCAAGGCCACCGACAGCCCCGCCTGCCAGTCCGGCCCGAAGCCCGCGGGCGGGTACCAGGACCGCTGCGGCCCCGGCCCCCGGCAGCCGCTGCTGGTGATCTCCCCGTTCAGCAAGGCCAACAAGGTCGACCACACCCAGACCGAGCAGACGTCGATCACCCGCTTCATCGAGGACAACTGGCACACCGGCCGGATCGGTGACGCCTCCTTCGACAGCCGGGCGAACACCCTCTCCGGACTGTTCGACTTCCGCCACCCCAACAACACCCAGGTGCTGCTCAAGCCGGACGGCTCGGTCGCGTCGGTGCACAAGGCCGGTCACTACACGACCTCCCCCCTGGCCGCCGACGCCCCGATCGTGAACGCCGCCCCCGTCCCGGCCCTGGCCGACGACCAGGACAGCTCCGCGGCCCTGCCCATCGGCCTCACCACGGGCGTGCTGGTGCTCGGCGGCGCCGGTGCGGCGCTGGCCGTCCACCGCCGTCGCACCGCGCGGACCGCCGGCCAGGCCCGGTAGGCCCGGTGGCCGGGCCCGCCCGAGGGCCACGGCACACCGCCGTCGGGTCCGCCGCCACACCTCCTCCCCGGGTGACGGCGGACCCGGCCGTACGACCGCCGGAACACCGCCCCGGTGCGCGAGGGGAGCCCCGGTACGCAGGGGGAATGGACGTGGGGAATAAGCGGAGCCATTCTCCGGTTGAATGTCGCCGGTACACGTGGACGTGCCACGTGGACTTCAGACGGACCGACGTACGCGCACCGCAGTGCGACCAGGGAGGCGGGCCACCGTGGCCGATGAGCAGGACCGGCGAGACGACCAGCGCGACCCCATCCGGGCCCGGCCCCTCGGCAGCGCACCGGTGCCGCTGTCGGTACTGGACCTGGCGACCGTCGGCAGCGGGGTGTCCGCCGCCGAGGCGCTGCGGACCACCACCGAACTCGCCCGGCTCACCGAGCGCCGGGGCTTCCACCGCTTCTGGGTCGCCGAGCACCACTCCATGCCCGGGATCGCCAGCTCCTCCCCGGCCGTGGTCCTCGCCCACCTCGCCGCGCACACCGAGCGGATCCGGCTGGGTTCCGGCGGGGTGATGCTCCCCAACCACGCCCCGCTGGTCATCGCCGAGCAGTTCGGCACCCTGGAGGCGCTCGCCCCCGGCCGGGTGGACCTCGGCCTGGGCCGCGCGCCCGGCACCGACGGGGCCACGGCCGCCGCGCTGCGCCGCACCGACCGGCTGCGCGAGGGCGCCGACGACTTCCCCCAGCAGCTCGCCGAGCTGACCCGCTTCCTCGACGACGACTTCCCCGACGGCCACCGGTACGCCCGTATCCACGCGGTGCCGGGGCCGGTGCAGAGCACCGTGCCCGGCGGGGTGCCGTCCGTCGGCCGGCCCTCGATCTGGCTGCTGGGCTCGAGCGGGTTCAGCGCCCGGCTGGCCGGAATGCTCGGTCTGCCGTTCTCCTTCGCCCACCACTTCTCCGCGGCCAACACCATCCCCGCGCTCGACCTCTACCGCGAGACGTTCCGGCCGTCCGCCGTGCTGGACCGGCCGTACGCCTCGATCGGCGTCTCGGCCTTCGCCGCCGAGGACGAGAAGGAGGCCCACCGCCAGGTGCTCACCGGCGCCCTGTCCATGGTCCGGCTGCGCACCGGACGCCCCGGCCTGATCCCGACGCCCGAGGAGGCCGAGGCGTACGAGTTCAACGAGATCGAGCGCGACTTCGTCAACAGCTGGCTCGCCAATGTCGAGTACGGCACCCCGGACCAGGTCCGCGAGGGGCTCGACGGGCTGATCAAGCGCACCGGTGTGGACGAAATCAAGATCACGGCCAATGCCCACGGCCGCGCGGCCCGCCTGCACTCGTACGAGCTGATCGCGGACGCCTACGACCTCCCGACGGCGAGGACGGACCGGACGCGGCAGACGGACCCGACGGAGGACACCGCGCGGACGGGGGCACAGCGCTAGCCGGACGCCGGGCGGGCGGTGATCATCGCCTGGATGCGGTCCGGCGGCACCGGACGGGAGTAGAACCACCCCTGTCCCGTATCGCAGCCGATCCGCCCCAGCCGCTCCGCCTGCTCGGCGCTCTCCACGCACTCGGCCGTCACCGTGAGACCCAGCCGGTGCGCGAGCTGCACCAGTGCCTCGACGATGGTCTCGTCGGCCGGGTTCGGATGCTCCTCCGCCCGGAACCCCTGGACGAACGAACCGTCCAGCTTGAGCGTGGAGACCGGCAGCCGGCTGAGGTAGGCGAGGTTGGAGTAGCCCGTCCCGAAGTCGTCGATCGCGATGGCCACCCCCATGTCGCTGAGCCGCTGCAACGCCTGGAGCGGCCGCCCCGCCGACCCCATCACCGCCGACTCGGTCAGCTCCAGCTGGAGCAGCCGCGGCGGCAGTCCGGTCTCCGCCAGGATCGCCCCGACATCGGCCACCAGATCGGAGTCCCACACCTGGCGGACCGCCACATTGACGCTGACGACCAGCGGATGCGCCGGATGGGCCAGCTGCCAGGCGCGGGCCTGGCGACAGGCGGTGCGCAACACCCACCGGCCCAGCGGCACGATCGCGCCGTTCTCCTCGGCCAGGGGGATGAACCGGTTCGGCGACAGCCGCCCGAACTGCGGATGGTCCCAGCGCACCAGCGCCTCCACCCCCCGGACCACCCCGTCGCCCAGCCCCACCAGCGGCTGGTAGTCGAGCACGAACTCATCCCGCTCGACCGCGGGGCGCAGGGTGCTGGACAGCGCCTGCCGGGTCATCCGATGCGCGTTGCGCTCCGGGTCGAAGAGGGTCCAGCGCGCCTTGCCGTCCTCCTTGGCCCAGTACAGCGTGGTGTCCGCGGCCTGCATCAGCCAGGTGGTGTGGGTGCCGGCCGCGGGCCGTTCCACCACACCGATGCTCGCCGAAACCGACAGCCGCTGTCCGCCCACGTCGAACGGCTCCTGGAGGGCGGCCAGCACCGACCGGGCGAGGTCGCACAGCTGCTCGGTGCCGGTGGAGTTGCGGACCAGCAGGGCGAACTCGTCACCGCCGAGCCGCGCCACCAGATGGCCGCCGGCCGCCGCGCAGTCGGTGAGCCGCTGGGCGACGGCGCCGAGCAGCCGGTCGCCGACCCGGTGGCCGAGGGTGTCGTTGACCGCCTTGAAGCCGTCCAGGTCGAGATAGCAGAGCCCGATCCGGCCGGTGCCCTCGTGGTCGTAGGTGGCCGCCTCCAGCGCCGAGGCCATCCGCTCGAAGAACAGGCTGCGGTTGGGCAGCCGGGTCACCGGATCGTGCATCTGCAGATGGCGCAGCCGCCCCTGGAGGTCCCGCTGGTCGCTGATGTCGGCCATGGACAGCAGCAGGCTGCAGCTGTCCGGTGCGGGCTCGAGGTTGATCTCGGCCCACAGGGCGCGGCCGTCGGCGCGCAGCAGCCGGCGGGTGCGGCGCAGCCGCTCGCGACGGCCGCTCAGGACCTCCCGGTACTCGCCCCAGGTACGCGGGTCCTCGCGCAGATCGGCCAGGTCCGCCGCGTCCCGGCTGGTCAGCAGGGCCGGGTCGGTGCCGAGCAGGGCGCCCAGCGCGGGATTGGCGTCCAGCACCCTGCCCGCGCGGTCGACGACGGCCATGGCGAGGCGCGCCACGGTGAAGGCGGCGCGGTAGTCGCCGGGCGCGGGCCCCGGGGCGGGGCCGGCGCTGGGGGGCGTGCCCGGAGCCGGGGGCGCCCCCGGGGCCGGAAGTACGCAGGCGTCCTCCGCTACGGGAGGGACGCTGGGGAAGGCATCACACTCTGTGATCGTCGGCAGCGTCGCGCCGGGCGCGCGGCCCTGCCCGTCGGGGGTTCCGCTCACCGCTCGCTCCCGCGTGGCGTTGGTTGTGTCCAGGTCTTTCGTACACGTCTTGGGCATGTCTCACACCGGGTGCCGGGCAGACCGTAACCGCCTGCCTGAAGGGGGATTCCCCGTGGGAAATGTGCCGATCATAGGGGCTCGTACTCCGGGCGTTCCATCGACGTCATCGCGCTCACCGCCGCCTTGACAAGGTGTTTGGTCGTATCTGTTCGACTCTGCGCGGGCAAAAAGCCGCTCTGACCGATTGTGACCGTCTGTTACGTACCCGGATAGCGGCCTCTTCACTCGACCAGCCCATCTCAACAGGGCGTACCCCGCCCATCCACCTCAGGGTGGAGTGGGTGTTCCGACTACGCCCGGGAGGTCGACATGGTGCGTCCTCAGGTACCCGAGGGGGTGCACCGTCAGCCTCGGCTGCGTCGGACCGGGGCCCTGCTCACCTCGTTGAGCGCGTTGATCGCGACCACCGTGGTGGCGGGCCCCGCCGTCGCGGCCGGCCCCGGCGGCCCCTGTGACCTGGAACGCACCGAAGCCCACCACTCGGAGGGCCTGGACACCTGGAACTCCCGCTATCCGCGCCCGGTGCGCGGGCTGGACGCGGCGATGGTCTTCCTGTCCTTCCCGGACGCCAGGCCCGGAGTGACCCCCGCCCGGTTGGCCGCCGACCACATCCCCGCGACCCCCGACTTCTTCGCACGGGCCTCCTACGGGAGGTTCCGCCTGCGGGTGCATCCGCTGCGCCGCTGGATCACCATGCCCCAGCGGTCCACCGCGTACGCCATACAGCGCGACTGGAACGCCAAGCGCCGCGCCGCGTATCTGCGCGACGCCATCGAGGCCGCCGATCCGCACCTCGACTTCGGCCGCTATGACCTCGTCTATCTGGTCGCCGACCCCAATGCACCCGGTGTGGACGCCGACGCGACCAAAGTGGTCAACTTCGAAAAGCCACTGCGCGCGGACGGTGTCGCTCTGCGGCGCCTGGTGACTGTTTTTGAACACCACCCGCCGGACCGCAATGTCCTGGCCCATGAGACCGGCCATGTCTTCGACCTGCCCGACCTCTACCACCGGCCCAAGGACACCGACGGCAACGCCGAATGGGACACCCACGTCGGCGACTGGGACCTGATGGGCAGCCAGTTCGGCATGGCCCCCGAACCGTTCGGCTGGCACAAGTGGAAGCTCGGCTGGCTCGGCGCGCGCCAGGTGGCCTGCGACCGCGCCACCGGCCCGCACGGATACACCCTCCAGCCCATCGGCGCCCCCATGGCGCGGGGCGGGTCCGGTGCCGACACCCGCACCCGGCTGGTCGTGGTCCGCACCGGGCCCACCACCGCGCTGGCCATCGAGGCGCGCGGCGCCCGTGGCAACGACTCCGGCACCTGCACCCAGGGCGTGCTGGTCTACCGCGTGCACAACGACAAGGCGTCGGGCGACGGCCCCGTCCAGGTCCTGGACGGCCACCCCGCCACCTCCGCCTGCTGGAACGAGTCGGTCTACCCCGAACTCGCCGACGCCCCACTCGGCGTCGGCGACAGCATGTGGGTCGAGGAGGACTCCGTACGGATCACGGTGACCGGCCGCGCCGCCGACGGGGGCTGGACCATCCGGGTCAACCGCCGGGCGCGCTCCTGACGAATCCGCGCCATGGGACAGGTGTGCGACGGGCGTATTTGCCCGCGAATCGATGGAATGCCCGAGGCAGCGGGGGAATAATCGTCATACGGGGCGATGGCGGGGGCGCGGACATCAGGGGGCGGGATGGTCAGGGTGCTGATCGCGGAAGACATGCATATGCTGCGCAAGGCATTGGTCGCCCTGCTGGAATTCGAACCGGATATCGAAGTGGTGGCCGAATTCTCCAACGGCTCCGACATCCTGCCCCGCGCCCGTGAACTCCGCCCCGATGTCGCGGTGCTCGACATCGATCTGCCGGGCGTGGACGGGCTGACCGCCGCGGCCGAGCTGCGCACGGCCGTCCCCGAATGCCGCACCATGATGCTCACCAGCCTCGGCCGCCCCGGAAACCTGCGCCGGGCGCTGGCCGCCCAGGTCTCCGGCTTCCTGCTGAAGGACAGCAGCCCGGACAAGCTGAGCGACGCCATCCGCGCCGTCGCCAAGGGAGAGCGGGTGATCGATCCACAGCTCGCGCTGGCCGCCCTGGACGACGGTCCGCAGCCGCTGACCCCGCGTGAGCTGGAGGTGCTGCGGTTCGCCGCGCAGGGGGAGGACTCCCCGCAGATCGCGGCCAAACTGTGTCTGTCCGTGGGGACGGTGCGCAACTATCTGACCTCCGCCGTGACCAAGCTGGACGCCCGCAACCGGGTCGACGCCATCCGGATCGCCCGCGAGGCGGGCTGGCTGTAAAAGGTCCGGCTGTAAAGGAATCAGGCCCTCACGCCGTCACGCCGTCACGGTCGGCCCCGGGGCCGTACTCCTCCTCCGGGCCGCGCTCCCGGCCGCTCTTCGAAGGCGTGTCCACGGACACCTCCAGCTCCGCCCGCAACTCGAACCAGCCGTCCGTCCGCACCCCCGCGCGCAGCCGCCCGCCGAGGTTCTCCACCCGGACCCGGAGGTTGCCGATGCCGCTGCCGCCGTCCGTGCTGTCGGCGCGCAGGATCGTGGACGGCCGGCCGACCCCGTCGTTGGCGAGGGTGAGCCACACCTGGCGCCCGCTTCGCCGCGCCTCGACCGCGCAGTGGTCGGCCTTGCTGTGGCGCAGCACATTGGTCAGCCCCTCGCGCAATACGCTCGCCAACACCGTGTCCACCAGCTCCGGCAGCGGTCCGCAGTCGATCTCGGCCGTGGCGCTGATACCCGCCGCGGCCAGCATCGAGCGGGCCGTCGCCGCCTCCGCCGACAGCGACATCTTGCGATAGCCGCTGGCCACCGCGCGTACATCGGCCAGGGCCTGACGGGACGTCTGGAGGATTTCCGAAAGTTCCTGCTGGGCCCGGGAGTTCTGCCGTGGCACCAGTCGGTGCACCAGCTCGCATTTGAGAGTGATCGTGGACAGGCTGTAGCCGAGCAGATCGTGCACGTCCCGGGAGAACCGCAGCCGCTCCTGCGCGACCGCCAGCCGCGCCAGTTCGGCCCGGGACCGGGACACCTCGGCGACCAGCCCGGACAGCCGTGAGAGCCCGAAGACCACCAGTCCGGTCAGCGCGGTGGAGACCGAGGTGTACGCCACCTGGCCCCAGCCGAACCCGACCTGGAACAGCAGCACATCCGTGCACAGCAGGATGGCCGCGAACGCCGGCCACGCCAGCGCCGGAGCCAGCACCAGCAGCGAGGAGCCCGCCAGGAACCCCGGCATGCCCAGCCAGGCGTGCTTGAAGACCGCGAAGGGCGCGAAGGTCAGCAGCGCCTGGAGGGCCAGCGTCCAGCGCCGCGCGCCGCTGAGCCGGGGCGCGAGGCCGGGGAAGGAGTGCAGCAGCTGGAGACCGAGCAGCATGGTCATCGGCAGCAGCGCCAGCCCGAGCATCGCCGCGTCCACCGTCTTGCCCGAACGATTGCCGTCGACCACATAGGTGACGGCCACGGAGAAGTAGCCCACGAGCACCAGGGCCGTGATGACCACGGCCAGACGCGGCGCCAGATCGTCGTGGTGGCGCGGTGGGTGGTTCCCGGCATCGTCGGGCAAGAGGCTTCCCTGCACTCGTCCTCCGGATGGTCGGGACGGATTGGGTGGCTTGCCCGAGAGTATCCGATCTTCAGCAGGGGTGGAGAGGCCACGTGAAAGGCTCATGCTGTACGCAGAGTTACCGGTTATCACGGGCGATCACAGGAAAAACGGAATCGGGTTGAGGTCCGCATAGGGTGTGGGCCCCGGCAGCCGGCCGAGCGCCACCGGGACATCGAAGAGCCGGCCGGGCGCGAACCGGGCCCAGTGCGGGCGCATCCCGGGCACCAGCACCTTGACCACCGGCAGGCCCACATCCGGCCGGGTCTGGTCCAGCACCAGCAACTCCATCCCGCGCCGGCGCACCGACTCCCTCACGGCGGCCAGCGCGCCGCCCTGAGGGGGGCCGGATATCCGTGGTGGCGGTAAGGCGGCCGGATCGGGTGCCAGATAGGGCTGGCCGGCGAGGGTGGCGGTACGGAACCAGTGCAGCGCCTCGGGCCCGGCGGCGCCGTAACCCCCGCCGTCGGCACGGGCCTCGACCACCGCCGGAAGCATCTGGTTGAGCTCGGCGACGGCGTGGCACAGCGCGGTGTGCCGGTCGAAGTGGGCGCCGAAACCGAGGGTGATGTCCTCGGCGGGCTTGTCGACGCGCCGGGAGAGCGCGGCGACCACCGGGATGCCGAAGTCCGTGGTGAGGTCAAGGGCCCACACCTCGCGCCGTACGCCCCGGTGGGCGGCGCGCACTTCGGCGAGCCACGGGTCGTCGAAGGCGTCGAGGGCCACGGCGGGCTGACGGGTGCGGTTGTACCACCACAGGGCGACCGCGTCCCGTTCCACCAGCTCCAGGAAGCCCCGTACCACGGCGGCGGCCAGCGTGCCGCCGGCCGCCGCGCCATTGGAGTCCGCCCGGCAGCACCGGCGGCCGGGGGGCTGCGGGGCGCCGTAATACAGCAGCGCGGTGGGCAGCAGCCGGTGGCGCTCGGCGGTGAGCGACCACACCGGGGTCCAGTCGAGCTCCGCGTCCTCGTCGAACGGATCGTGGATCCGGTGGCGCGCGGGGAGGGCCCGGTCCCGGAACTGGCGCGGGTCGAAGAGCTGGACGGTGTCCGGGTGCACCGCGTCGTCCGGGCACAGATCGCGGTAACGGGCGCGCTGCCGCGGCTCGTCCCCCTGGAAATGGCCGCTGTAGTGCTCCAGGGCCTCGCACAGCGCGCTCGCCCGCGCCTGTTCGGCGGTGCGGCCCTTACCGTGGGCGGCCGCCCGCAGCCCGGCCCTTACGGCGTCCAGGCCGCGCACAGGGCCCGCTGCGGCGTACGACGGGTGGCGCGCGTGGAAGCAGTTGAGGACGGCGGGGCCGCGCGGATCGCGGCGGATCTCGGTGATCAGCCCGGTGAGGGGGTCCACCAGATGTCCGTAGCGCTCCATGATCTCGCGCGGCGAGATGTCGGTGTCGGTTTCGGGCAGCGGCTCCCGCCGCGACGGCAGCGCCAGGGGCGCCCGTATCCGGGCCGCGACCAGCGCGGGGTCGCCACAGCCGGGGCACTGCGGACGGCGGGACAGCGGATGGCGGTCCACGGTGGCGGTGAGGCTGTCCAGGGTGCGCAGCGCCCGCTGGCCCGGATGCCGGTGCCCGGCCAGCCACTTGGCGGCCTCCAGCGCGGCCAGCTGGAGCGCGGCGGCGCGGCTCGCGGGCAGTGAGGCGGGCGGGCGCGGCACCGGGCCGGGCCGGCCGAGCCGGCGCTGGAGATACGCCTCGGCCTGCCGCCCGCGCCACAGCCGGTCGGCCAGACAGGCCCAGCACGGGTCGTCGGGGGCGCCGAGGAACGGACCCAGCCACGCCTGGGTGCCCACCGGTTTGACGGGCAGCCAGCGACGTCCGGCGGCGCGGTGCGCGGCGTCCACTGCGGCGAGCCGGGGATCGAGGTAGTCATCGCACACCACAAGAGTGAGTTCTGCGGCGTCATGTTGACGGGAGGCGATTTGACATATCTCTCGTCTAGGGGTAGGGACCCCTGGGGTCACCGGCTCGCCGTCCGCCGGCTCCCCCTCCGCCGCCGCGGTCCTCGCCGCCGCGGTCCTCAGCCCCGCGGCGCGCAGCGCCCGGACCACCTCGCCCGGGTCGGCCGAGCCGAGGACCACGGCGGCCACGGCGGGACGGGACGCCGGGGGCACGGGGGCCGGGGCGGAGCCGCCGACGGTGCCCAGTCCGGCCAGCTCCCAGTACGCCTCCTCGGGGGTGGCGGAGCGCACCCGCTCGGAGACCAGCCCGGCCGCGCGGAGGCGGGCGATGACGCGCTCGGCCTGCCCGGCCGGGACCGCGCCGGGCGGGCCGTCGGCCGCGCGGGCGGGCGCGGCGGCCTCGGTGAGGATGTGGGCGAGATCCCTCGACCCGTCGAGCAGCGGCGCGAGCGCGGCGATCGCCCGCCCGTGCAGCGCCGTGACCCCGTGCTCGGAGACGAGATAGACGGCCTCGCCCGGCACCGGCTCGACCCGCAGATGTGGTGTGAAGCCCAGTTCGCCGGTCATCGGCCGGTCATTCGGCGCCGACGGTGCAGATGCAGATGCCGGGCGCGCCGATGGGCCAGGCGGCGTCGGAGAGGTCCTCGATGACCAGGTCGTCGTACTCGGCGGGCGGAGGGACGGCCTCGGCGGTCCCGGTGATCCCGGTGATCCCGGTGATTGTGGCGGAACGAGCAGGACCGGTGGGGCTCGTGGGCTCATGGGGGACGGGCGTATCGATCATCGCGGACTCTCTCATCGCCAGGGGTGTGAATTTGTCATGGATCGGCGCTCTGGAACTCATATCGAGTTCGTTATTCCGGCACTGGCCGCACAGGTCGTCCACAAGCGAGGCTCTTAGATGCCTCGATGGCAGGGCCGCGCGGCCAGGAGGCACTTGACGGACCGTTGACGGAGGTACACGACCATGGACATCAAGGTGTTGGGGCCGCTGAGCGTCGAGGCGTGCGGTCAGTCGATCGTGCCCAGCGCGGGCAAGCCGCGCCAGATCCTTGCACTGCTTTCCGTCTACGCCAACCAGATGCTGCCGGTGCCCACTCTTATGGAGGAAATCTGGGGCACGCAGATGCCGCGCAGCGCGCTCACCACTTTGCAGACCTACATCCTCCAGTTGCGCCGCAGGCTGGCCGCCGCCTATGGCCCGCAGGCCCCGCAGGCTTCCAAGGACGTGCTGGCCACGCGTTACGGCGGATATGTGCTGGAGGCCCAGCCGGGCGCGGTGGACATCCATGAGTACGACCGGCTGGTGGCGGCGGGGCGGGAGGCCCTGGACGCCGGGGACGATGTCCAGGCGTCCCTGCTGCTGCGCGAGGCGCTGGCCGTCTGGCGCGGTCCGGCGCTGGTGGACGTGAAGGTCGGACCGGTCCTGGAGATCGAGCTGGCCCGGCTGGAGGAGAGCCGGCTCGGGGTCCTGGAGCGCCGTATCGAGGCCGATCTGCGGCTGGGCCGCCATGCCGAGCTGCTCACCGAGCTGACCGAGCTGACCGCCCGTCATCCGCTGCACGAGGGGCTGCACGCCCAGTGCATGGCCGCCCTCTACCGCGCGGGCCGCCCCTGGCAGGCGCTGGAGGTCTACCAGGGGCTGCGCGCCAGACTGGTCGAGGACCTCGGCCTCGAGCCGTCGCCGCGGCTCCAGAAGCTCCAGCAGGCGGTGCTCGCCTCCGACCCGGCCCTCGACCTGGACGTGGACGGTCACTGGCGCCGCCCGGTGCTCGACCTGTTCGCCGCATAGATCCACCGCCCGGTAGCCCACGACCCGCAGCCGGTGGCCCGCAGGCCGGCATCGATACCCGCAGAGCCCCGAAGCCCCGACCCCAAAGTCCCGATCCTCCCGATCCCCCGAATCTCCGGAAGCCCCGATCCCCCCGATACCGTCCTCGCCGGGAGTCCCGTACCAGCCGTCTCCGTCCGGCGAAATCCCTCCCCTGAACGCCCGGCGCCGCCCTTCAGCCGGGCTTGTCACGGCTCCGCTGCCCGATCCCCCCGCGCGGGCAAGCGGAGCCGTGGCGTGTTCGTAACGCCTCCAGGGGTGTCGCAGCGCCCGATGCCCATGCCCTGGAGCCCGACCCGCAGGAGGCGCCATGATGCGCGAGATCGACACCGATGTGTGCGTGGTCGGGGGCGGCCCGGCAGGTCTGGTGCTGGCGCTGCTGATGCTGCGCTCGGGGGCTCGGGTGACCGTGGTGGAGCGCGCCCGCGCGCATCAGCGCGCGTTCCGCGGTGAAATCCTCCAGCCCGGCGCGATGGCGCTGTTGGACGCGCTCGATGTGCTCGACGGAGCACGTGCCCGCGGCGCGCATCAGCACGACCGGTTTCTGGTGATCGAAGGCGCTCGGGTGCTGCTGGAGGCCGACTACCGGCTGCTTCCGGCTCCCCACGACCACCTGTTGAGCGTTCCGCGCCCGCATCTGCTGGATGAGCTCCTCACCCGCTGCCGCCGCTCGCCCGGCTTCCGCTATCTGCCCGGCCGGCGGGCCGACGGGCTGCTGCGGCGGGACGGGACGGTCGTCGGGGTGATCGCCGAAGGACCGCAGGGCCGCTGTGTCGTACGGGCCCGGGTCGTCGTCGGCGCGGACGGCAGGTGCTCGCGCATCCGGCGGCTGGCGGGCATCGGAGCGGGCCGCGCCGAGCCGTTCGCCCAGGATGTGCTGTGGTGCACGCTCATCGCGCGCCGGGGGGAGCCGCCGGTCCGCGATGTGCGGGTGTTCCGTACCGGCGGCGGCCCGGTGCTGGTCTACGGTTCCTGGCCGGACCGCATCCAGATCGGCTGGACGCTGCCGCACCGGCGCTACCGCCATCTCGCCGCCCTCGGCCCCGACCACGTCAAGGAGCGGCTGGCGCGTGCCGTGCCGCAGTACGCCACGCTGATCCGCGATCAGATCCGGGGCCCCGCCGACCTCGGCGTGCTCGACGTCTTCTCCGCACGCGCCGAGCGCTGGGCCGCCGACGGGCTGGTGCTGATCGGCGACGCCGCCCACACCCACAGCCCGATCGGCGCCCAGGGCATCAACCTCGCGGTGCAGGACGCGGTGGTGCTGCACCCCCTGCTGGTCCGTGCGCTGGCCGAGGGCGACACCTGCGCCGAGCGGCTGGCGGAGTTCGAGCGGCGGCGCGGCCCGGACATCGCGGCGGTGATGCGGATGCAGACCCTCCAGAGCCGGGCGATCCTCTCGCGCGGCACGTTCACCACCCGGGTGCGCCCCCGCCTCGCGCGGGCGCTGCGCCGTACGCCGCTCTACCGCAAGGTTCTCCAGCGCATGGCCTACGGCAATCCGTCGATCCGCATCGCCGACGCGGGGATGTGCGGCCGGATCTGACACCGGAATGGCTGGAATGGACCGCCCGCATACTTCTCGCCACCCGGCTGCGGCGCCTTTCGCCGTGCGGCCTAGATTATGGCCATGCACACCATCGTGATCCTGGCGCTGGACCAGGTCATCGCCCCTGATCTGGCCACCCCGATCGAGGTGTTCACCCGCACCCGGCTGCCCGACGGCCGGGAGCCGTACCGGATCCGGGTCTGCGCCCCCACCCCCACCGTCGACGCGGGGGCGTTCACCCTCCAGGCGCCGTACGGGCTGGAGGCGCTCGCCGAGGCCGACACCATCTTCGTGCCCGGCCGCGCCGACCCCCTGCTCCCGCTCCCCGCCGAGGCGGCCGACGCGCTGCGGGACGCGGCCGAGCGGGGCACCCGGATCGCCTCGATCTGCTCCGGGGCCTTCGTGCTCGCCGCCACCGGACTGCTCGACGGACTCCGCGCCACCACGCACTGGGCCGCCGCTCCGCTGCTCGCCGAGCTCCATCCGAAGATCGAGGTCGACCCGGACGTGCTCTATGTGGACAACGGCCAGATCCTCACCTCGGCGGGCGCCGCGGCCGGGCTCGACCTGTGTCTGCACCTGATCCGGCGCGACCACGGCTCCGCTGTGGCCGCCGACGCCGCGCGGCTGTCCGTGATGCCCCTGGAACGGGAGGGCGGGCAGGCCCAGTTCATCGTCCACGACCAGCCGCCCGTACCGCGCGGATCGCTGTTCGAACCTTTGCTGCGGTGGCTGGAGGACAACGCCGGACGGGACCTCACCCTCGCCGAGATCGCCGCCCACGTCGGCATGAGCACCCGCACCCTCAACCGCCGCTTCCGGGAGCACACCGGAACCACCCCGCTTCAGTGGCTGCACCGTGCCCGGATCCGTCAGGCGCAGTATCTGCTGGAGGTCACCGATCATCCGGTCGAGCGCATCGCCGGCCAGGTCGGATTCGGCTCGCCCACCTCCTTCCGGGACCGCTTCAAGCGCGTCGTCGGCACCAGCCCGCACAGCTACCGCGCCGCCTTCCAGCGGAACGGCGGATAGCGGCCGAGCGGTCTCCCGGACAGGCTCGGGCGCGGGTCGAGGCGGGCTCGAGTCACGGCGGCGACCATGGCCTTCTCAGTGGGAACGACCGCGAGGAGCGCCCATGATGGAGCTCGGTCTGGAGGGGCGCACGGTCCTGGTCACCGGGGCCACCGGGGCCATCGGCCGGGCCGCCGCACGCGCCTTCGCGGCGCAGGGCGCCCGGGTCGCGCTCGCCTTCCGGCACCGCCGCGAGGCCGCCGAGGCACTGGCCGCCGAGCTGTCCGGCCCGGACCGGAGCCGGGCCTTCGCCGTGCCGTACGCCTTGGAGGACTCCGCGTCGCCGCGCTGGGTCGTGGCCGCCGTCGAGGACCGCTGGGGCGGACTGGACGTGCTGGTGGCGAACGCCCGGCGGGAGGACCCCCGGCTCGAACCGCACGCCCGGTTCGAGGACGTACGGGAGGAGCACTGGCTGCCGCTCGTGGCCGACGGCTTCGCGCCCGCGATCCGCACCGTCCAGTGGGCCGTCGCCGGGATGCGCAAGCGCGGCTGGGGCCGGATCGCGCTGGTGGCCTCGCCGCAGGCGGCGGGCGGCGACCGCGGGGCCGAGTTCCACGCGGTGGCCAGGGCCGGGCTGCACGGTCTGGCCCGCGGTCTGGTGGCGGAGGTGGGCGGCGACGGAGTGCTGGTCAACGCCGTATGCCCGGCGCCCCCGCCGCCCGGCCGACCGCCCGCCACGCCCGAGGACATCGCCCGCACCCTGCTCTTCCTGTGCTCGGCGGCCAACGCCACGATCACCGGCGAAGCGCTGACGCTCGTGGGACGCCGCTGAGCCCGCCGAGGGACGCGGTGGGTCGGCTCGGCGTCCTGTCCATCGACTTCAACGGCTCCGTCGGCTCCGTCGGCTCCGTCGGCTCCATCGGCTCCATCGGCTCCATCGGCTTCATTGGCCGGACGTGTCGGTCCGGCCGGTTCGACCTCTGCGGGAGGTGACCGTGCGCGTCCTGTTCACGACCTGGGCCTCGGGCGCCCATCTCGTCCCCATGGTGCCGCTGGCGCGCGCCCTGATCGGGGCGGGGCACCAGGTGCGGGTCGCGGTGCCGTCCGAATGCGCGGCGGCCGTCGCACGGGCCGGGCTGGTGCCGGTGCAGATCTGCGCCCTGCCCGCCGCGGTGGTCAGGGCGCCGGACGCGGCGCGGCGGCCGCGCGGCATCTGGCCGGCGGACTGGCCGGTGCGGCCCGCCGCCCTCACCCCGGAGCAGCACGGTGTGCTGCGCGCGTTCGGCGATCGGCAGGTGCGGATCGCCGAGGCGATGGCACAGGGCCTGGTGGCCTTCGCCCGCTGCTGGCAGCCGGAGCTGGTGGTGCATGACGCGAGCGCGTACGCGGGCACGGTGGCCGCGGGGGCGCTGGGGGTGCCCGCGGTCGGCCAGCTGTGGGGGAGCGCGGCCGTCCTGCGGCTGGACCGGCAGCGGCTGGAGGGCCCGCCGCTGCCCGGCTACGCCCGTCTGATGCGGCGCTACGGCGCCGACCCGGAGCGTGAGCCCGATCTGTGGCTCGACCCCTGCCCGCCGAGCCTCGCCCTGCCCTCGCGGGCACGGCGGCTGCCGGTGCGCTTCGTCTGGCACGACGGTTCGTCGCCGCAGGATGGCCCGGCGTCGCGGGGCGGCCCGGCATCGCGGGGCGGTTCGTCCTCGCGGGGCGGTTCGCCGACGCGGGGCGGTTCGACGCCGTACGACGGTTCGCCGTCATCGCCCGAGACGCCGTCGCCGTACGGGGGCCGCCGTGCCCTGTCGCACCCCGCGCGCCGCGTCGTCGCGCGGGGCGGCCCCAGGCGCTCCGGGCCGGTGCGGGTATGTGCGGCATGGGAGGACACCGGTGGTCCGCCGGACGCCGTACGGGCCGCGCTGCGGGTTGCCGAGGCGCGGGGCGTGGAGGTCGTCCGGGTCGGTAGCGCCGCCGATGGGCAGCCGCCCGCCGGGCCGCTGCACCGGGTGCTGCCGGGCTGCCGGGCTCTGCTCCACCAGGGCGGGGGTGCGGCGGTGCTGGCCGCCGCCATCGCCGGGGTCCCGCAGCTGGTCGTCGCGCCCCGCCTCGAGCACCAGCTCAACGGGGCGCGGCTGGCCAGGGTGGGCGCCGGGATGTATCTGCCCGCGGACGCCCTCGACGGCACCCGGCGCGGGGCGCGGGCGGCGGGCGCCCGGCTGGCCCTGGATCTCTTCGCGCTGCTGGAGCAGCCCTCGTACGCCACGGCGGCGCACGCCCTGCGCCGGGAGACGCTCGGGATGCCCGGCCCGGACGAGGCGGTCATGGCCGTGACCCGGCTCACGGACCCGGGCCCGTGACGGCTGACGGCCCTCGTGCGCGAAACGGCGCGCACCACGCGAAAGGCCCCTCACCGAAGTGAGGGGCCTTTCACCGTCTGTGCGCCGCCAGGGACTCGAACCCCGGACCCGCTGATTAAGAGTCAGCTGCTCTAACCAACTGAGCTAGCGGCGCCTGCTGACGTAGGAGACCTTAGCACCCGGACGCCACGGAGTGAAAATCGATGGTTTTCAGCCCGGAAATACGGCGGGTGCGCTGGTCACGGCCGTGCTTTCGGGATCGGCGCCGGCCGTGCGGGCCGCCCTCACACAGGCCCACAGCAGCACCTCGGGGCCCGGCAGCCAGGGGGCGCGGACATCGGGTGCGACGAGCCAGCGCGGCGACGGCACCGGGGTGCACTCCGGTGCGCCGGACGCCTGGGCGCCGGGCTGCTGGGCACCGCGTTCGCCGGGCGCGGGCAGGGGCGCCGGTGGATCGGCGTCCGGCGGGAACAGCGGCGGTACGGTCACCGCGTCGCCCCTGCCGTAGCAGAGCAGCGGGGGAGCGGCCGCGCCCCACTCCTCCCAGTCGAGCAGCGCGGGCAGCCGCTGGGCGGTACCCGGGGTGGCGAAGAGCATGACGCGGCCGCCCTGGGCCGCGACCGGGCCGGTGCCGGGGCCATCGGTCCATAACCGGCTCACCACCCGGCGGCCGAAGAGCGCGTCCATGCTGATCACGTCGAACGCCGTGCCGCACGGCAGCGTCACCGCCGCGGTCGGGGCCCCGGCCCACACGGCGTGCACACCGCGCGGGGACGCGCTGGCCGAGGCGAGCCAGTCCGCACCGGCCGGGGTGACATAGGCGGCGGTGTGCAGGGAGTCCTGGGGCGATCTGCTCATGTTTCCACCTTTACCGGCGGTGACGACGGTGTAGAGAGATGAGGCAAAACCGGGACATCGTGGGGCGGAGTCGGGTACCTTCCGCGCGCATATGCCCCGGGCTCACGACCGCCGTTCAGTCCGGCACCTCGCCGCCCCGCATCAGCTCACGCCCGAACTCGATCATCTTCTTGGCGTAGTCCTCGGTCCACTCCGCACGCTCGGCGATCACGGCCGGGGTCAGCCGGTCGAACCGCCTCGGGTCGGCGAGCTGCGCGGCCGCCATCGCCTGGAACTCCATGGCCCGGTCCGTGGCCGCGCGGAACGCCAGCACCAGCTCCGTCGAGCGGGACAGCAGCTCACGCGGGTCCTCGATCGACTCCAGATCGAAGAAATGCGCCTCGTCCGAGGCGGCGGCGGCCGGTTCGAAGAGCAGGGGCGCCGGTTTCAGCCGCCTGGGCGCGGAGCCGTGCCGGCCTTGAGCCGCATCCGGCTCGGGCATGTGATCTCTCCTCCTGGGTCGTCAGACACCTACGGTTCGCGGTGGTCTTCTGGTCTCCATTGTCGCGCGTACGGCAAGGGCGCCCCCGCCGCACGCCGCCGACCTGGGGTGTCTCCCCACCCCGCCGCCCCCTGAACCATGGCCGGACCGACGCCCCCTCACCGCCGCCCCCGCGGCCGCCGGAGGACGCGCCCTTACGGCCGCCATGCCACCCGGTGCTCGGCCAGGTGCGCCAGCACCGCGTGGTTGGCCTCCCAGCCGTCCGGGAACTTCACCGTGACCCCCAGCTGCACCGGCTCCGTGGACGGGTGCTCGTCCAGCAGCTCGGCCACCCCCGCCCGGCACACCACCACACACGCCTGCCGGTGCCGCGACGTCAGCACGCACAGCCGCCCCGTCTCCAGATGGAAGGCCGTGGCGTCCGGCCGCCCGGACAGCGGGTGCAGCACGACCGTGACGTCGAACTCACGCCCCTGGAGTCGGTTGGCGGTGTCGACGGTGACGCCGGACACCCCGAGCCCCGTCAGCGCCGCCCGGACCGCCGCCGCCTGGTCCCGGTGCGCCGTGCCCACCGCGATCCGGTCCGCCGTGACCGGCACCGGCTCGTCCGACCGCTCGCTGACCGCCGCCGCGCCCCGGTCCAGCAGCCGCCGCACCACCTGGGCCACGGCCGCCACCGCCTCCGGGTCGGTGCGCGGGGTGCGCCGGGCGGGCAGCTCCAGCAGCCCCCAGCCGGAGGCGGCCGCCTCGTCCAGTACCCGGTCCGGCCCCGAGCCGTCCGAGGCCACCCCGAAGCTCAGCCGCCGCTCGCCGTGGCCGGTGCCGCTGCGGAACGGCGTGTACGGATAGAACGCGTCCGAGACCAGCGGCGCGGCCGAGGCCGGCAGCCGCCAGGACACCGGCAGCCGGTGCTGCGGCAGCCGCGGGTTGTGGGCGAGCAGCGTGGTGACCGCGCTCGCCGACGGGTCGTACGAGAGCCCCGCCCACTGGTCGGCGCCCACCACGCTGAACGGGTCCAGCTGCCCCGGGTCGCCCACGAACAGCGCCCGCTCGAACAGCCCCGCGACCGCCAGCAGCGCGTCCGAGCGCATCTGGTACGCCTCGTCCACGATCGCGTGCCGCCACGGCTCGACGTGTCTGATGTGCGCCCACTTGGCGGCCGTGGAGACCACGATGTCGAGCCCGGCCAGATCGGCGATCTTCGCGGAGGTGCGGACCGCCGCATGGCCGTCGAGCACCGGGTCGTACGGATGCGGATCGCTGCTGTGCAGCCGCCCCACCGGAAGCTCGGGGTCCGCGGTGGCCAGCCGGTCCACCAGATCGTCCACCTGCGCGTTGGTCTGCGCGACCACCATCAGCGGGCGCCCGGCGGCGGCCAGCTCCCGCGCCGCCCGCACCACCAGCGTCGACTTGCCCGCACCGGGCGGGGAGTCCACGACGACGCCGCGGTCCGCGCCGTGCAGCGTGTCCCGCAGGATCGCCTCGGTCGCCCGCGCCGCCGCGGCCGACGGGTCGAACGGCTCGCCCCCTCGGGCACGGGCCGCGCGGGCCGCACCGGCGGCCGGGTCCGCGCCGATCACAGATAGTCCTCCTCGGTCATCGGGTCGGGCTCGGGGCCCTGGGCCGGGGCGGCGGCGTCCGGCGGGCCGCCGTGGGTCCACGGGGTGCTCTCCGGGTCGGGCAGCTCCGGGCCGCCGCGCGGGGTGTGCTCGAACAGCGTCCAGCACACCAGGTCGCCCTTCTCGGGCACCGAGCCCGGCTCCGGCTGCTTGCCCCGGCCCATACCGCCGGTCAGCCGCACCACCAGGGCGCGGACCGGGCCGTCGCCGCCATCGCCCGGATCAGTCCCCTGAGCCCCGTTGGCCTCCTCGGCCCCGGCAGCCCCCGCAGCTCCTTCAGCTCCCTCAGCGCTCGCGAAACCGGCGAACTCCCCGCTCTGCGCCCTGCCGTCGGCCGTGAGCCGGTGCAGCTTGACCCGCTCGGCCAGATGCGGACGGTCCTCGGTGCGGACCGTGACCAGCGGGCGCGGGCGCGGCACCTTCGCCTCCGACCAGGCCATCTCCACATCGATCACCTCGCCCGCGAACGCCTCCCCGGCCAGCCGCCGCTCCGCCATGACCAGCGGGTCGTCCAGCGCCTCATGGGCGTCCAGCTGCGCCTGCGCGGTCTCTCGGGCGGCCAGTTTCTGCGCCGCCGTCACCGCGTCGTCCCGCTTGGGCTGCGGCGGCTCCCCGGCCCGGACCCGGTCCCGGTGGCCGGTGTAGGACCAGCGGTCCCGCTTCCAGCGCTCGGCCACCCGCGCGCCCTCCGGGAGGGCGCGCAGCAGGTCCACCCCGCGCCACAGCGCGTCCCAGGTGGGCCGCAGCTGGGACTCGATCAGCCCGCGCAGCTCCGCCTCGGCGAGCCGCAGCCGCGCCTCGGCCCCGGCCACGCCCTGGGCCGCCTCGGCCCGCGCCGCGTCGTAGCGGGACATCGCCGGGGCCAGCAGCTTGTTGTCGAAGGCGGGGTCGGTGGCCGGGCCGGCCGGCGGGCACAGCAGCAGGCCGTTCTCGTCCCGCTCGGACTCCGCCCGCAGCGCCGCCTCCGCCCCCGGCACGCCGTCCGGGGGGTCGATCCAGGCCAGCAGCGAGCTCAGGTGCTGGTCCTCCAGATGGCTCTGCCCGGTCGCCCAGTGACGGCTCAGCAGCTCGGTGAGCGAGAGCAGCAGACACGATCCGGGCACCCGCGACCGCTCCCCGTAGTGGGTCAGCCAGCGGCCGAGCAGCGGTACCCGCGCGGGCGCGGGGAAGGGCGTCTCCGGGTCCTGCTCCGCGGTCCGCCGGAACCGCATCGACCGGCCCAGCAGCCGGATGAACGCCACGCCCGCGGTGCTCGGCACCAGCAGTTGTGGCGCGTCCGCACAGAGCTCGACCTGGACCGGCACCTTCTTACCGGTCTCCGGATCGGTCTCCCTGCGCTCCTCCAGCTCCACCTCGTCCCCGAACGAGTCCAGATACGGCTGGATCTCCTCGGCGAGCTCGGCGAGGAACGCGAACCGCAGATCGCGGTCGCGCGGCTGCGCCACGATCAGCAGCCGCGGCGCGTCCCGGTCGGTGCCCACCAGCGCGCCGAGCGGCGCCCCCGCCTCACCGGCCGTGGTGAGCGGCACGAACGCCAGCGGACGCTCCGACAGATGGCGGTGGCGCACGGTGGTCAGGGGCTGGGCCCGCCCCTCCCGGACCGCCTCCATCCGGGCCAGGGTGGTGATCAGCGACATGCCACCGCCCCGGGGCGGGAGGCGAGCGCCTCGGCGCGCAGGGCCGCCGCGCGGCGCAGGGCGTCGACGGCGGGATCGCCGGTGGGGGCCGCCTCCCCGGCGGGGCCGCCCAGGGCGGCCGTGAGGACGGCATCGACGGTGGTGAGCCCGCCCAGCTCACCCCGGACGCCACGGCCCAGCGCCTCGACCCGGCCGGCCGCGCGGGCCCGCGCCCGGCAGTGGGCGGCCAGCTCACAGGTGGACAGGCACTCCGGGGCGTACGCCGCCCGCACCGCGTCGACGGCGGCGGTCAGCTCCTCGACGGGCCGGGTCGGGGTCCGGCCGTCGTCGGTGAGCCGGAGGTCGAAGGTGGTGCCCTCGGGCAGGGCGGCGGCGATCTCCTCGATCCGGGTCAGCCGGTCCAGCTGCCGCCGGGTGACCGCCAGCTGCTTACGTACGTCGACCATTTCGGCGGTCGGCAGGTTGGAGAAGTCCTTGGGACAGACGAGCAACACCTGATGCCGCACCCGCGCGCGCACCGGTGCGCGCGCGCTCCGCGCCGAGTCCGCGGAATCCGCCGAGTCCGCGGAATTCACCGAGGCCGCCGGGTCTGCCGGAGCTTCCGGGGCCGTCGGAGGCGTCGGACCTGCTGCCGAATCCGTCGGAGCTGCCGGGGCTGCCGGAGCCGTTGAAGCTGCTGGAGCCGTCGGGTCCGCTGGCTCTTCCGGGGCCGTCGGAGGCGTCGGAGCTGCCGGAGCCGCCGGGTCCGCTGGCTCTGCCGAAGCCGTCGGAGGCGTCGGACCTGCCGAATCCGTCGGAGCTGCCGAGGCTGCCGGAGCCGTTGGAGTTGCCGGAGCCGTCGGGTCCGCTGGCTCTGCCGAAGCCGCCGAAGCCGCCGGAGCTTCCGGGTCCGCCGAAGCCGCCGGAGCTTCCGGGTCCGCCGAAGCCGCGGGAGCTGCCGGGGCCGCCAGAGGCGTCGGACCTGTCGGAGTCGCCGGGTCCCCCGGAGCCGCCGGGTCTACCGAAGCCGCCGAATCTACCGTGCCGGCGTCGTTCTCCGGCGGTTCGCCGATCATGGATGCCACGCGCTCCAGCGCCAGCGTGTAGACCGCCGACTGCCGGGCCGCCGCGCCCACCTTGGCCGGGTCGGCGGAGCCGTCCACCATCGGGAAGGACTTGATCTCGACGATCGTCCATGACCCGTCGGGGTGGACCACGACCGCGTCCGGCTCCAGGAAGGCCGGGGAGCCCGCGACGTCCAGGCTCACCATCGGATGGTCCAGCAGCGCCCAGCGCCCCGCCTCCGTGGCCTCGCGCAGGGCGAGCGCGGTGCGGGCCGTGCGGCCCTGCGGGCCTGGCGCGGACAGGTCGGGGGTCGCGACCTCGCCGGGGCCGGGCGGCTCCGAGCCGTCGCGCAGCCGCTCGTGCAGCAGCCGCACCAGATCCGCGCCGCCGTCCGCCTTGACCCGGGCCTCGAAGGAGTTGCCGCGCTGATGGGCGAACTGCGACTGCCCGAAGTTCGCCGGCGCCCCCAGCGCCCGCGCCAGCGCGCCCTTGTCGACCCCGGCCCCGTCCAGTAGCGCGCGGCGGCGGCAGCCGGGGTTGGCGGCCAGCGCCGCCAGCGCACGGGCGTCCATCGGATGCGGGACGGTGTCCGGGCCGCGCAGCTCAGCGAGCCGCTGCCGCAGCCCCGTCGCCTGTCGCGGGGGCCGCACCGCCCGCAGCGGTGGCTCCCCGGTCGCCGGTGTCGGCACCGGCTCCCCGGCCGCCCTCACCCGCGGCACCGTCGGTACGTTGCCTGTCCGCGCCCCTGCCCTGCTGTCGGGGGATCCGTTCCCGTTCACGCGCCGAAGTCTCGCACTTGTCACCGACATCCGCGGGCGCACCGGCGTGTCGGGAGGCCGGAGCGGTTTCGCGGGCCGGGCCGAAGCGGGTGCGGAGGGTGTGCGTGAGCCGCAGCGCGGGACCCGCCAGCAGCGCCCCGATCCCCATGGTGGCGATGCCGGCCACCGCGTCCAGGAAGTAGTGGTTGGCGGTGCCCATCACCACGAGCGTGATCGCCAGTGGATAGGCGACCGCGCCGATCCTGGCCCACACCAAGCGCCCGTGCCGCCACAGGGCGACCCCGCACCACAGCGCCCATCCCACATGGAGGCTGGGCATCGCCGCGTACTGGTTGGTCAGCCCGCCGAGTCCGCGCGGCGCGCTGGCCTCGCCGCCCCACCAGCCGTACGAGCCGTACTGCGCCATGGTGTCGACGAAGCCGTGGCCGGCCTCCAGGAGCCGCGGCGGGCACGTCGGCATCAGGGTGAAGCCGATGAGCCCGATGAGCGTGGAGACCAGCAGCCAGGTGCGCAGGAAGCGGTAGTCCGACGCCTTGTGGCGCTTCCACAGCCACACCAGGATCGCCGGGGTGAGCACGTAGTGCAGGGAGGCGTAGGCGAAGTCCGCCGGTATGCCGATCGCCGCGTTGTCCGTGAAGATGTCGTTCAGCGGCGACTCGAAGTCGATGTGCAGGCGCTGTTCGAAGTGGAGGATCGCCAGACCGTGATCGACGGCGGTGGACACATCGCCGCGGGCCAGCAGCCGACCGGCCGAGTACGCGGCGTACACCACCGCTATCAGCGGCAGTTCGGTCCACCAACGTGGCCGACTGCCCTGTGCTGCTCCGGCACGGGGCACGGTGTGGGGCATTCGGACGCTCTCCAAAGTTCAGGCGGCCACAACAAGGCGCGCGGACAACCGTACGGTGTAGGCGCGGCGATCCACGCACCGCCCCCATCCGCGAGCGGCGCCCCCTGTCGGAATCCCCCGGCGACCCGCGCGCGGACTGGAAGACGCCACGGGCGCCCCGGAGGTTGCCTTCCGATCAGGTGAGCGATGATGGACGGACGGCGGCCGGTCGAGTGCCGGTTCCGAAGAGTGCATGAAACCGCAGGCAGCGGCGTGTAATGGCGCACGGCGGCGCGGCGGTGCGAAACCGGTGAAAGAAGGCAGTACCCCATGGCACCACGCATCCTCCTGGCCCGGCACGGACAGACGCAGTGGTCGCTCTCCGGGAAACACACCGGCCGTACGGACATCCCGCTGCTCGACGAGGGACGGCGGGGCGCCAAACTGCTCGGCGAGCGGCTGCACCACGGCCCCTGGGCGGCCCTCCCGGACGCCGAGGTGCGCACCAGCCCGCTGTCGCGGGCGAAGGAGACCTGTGAACTGGCGGGCTTCGGCGACCGGGCGCGGGAGTGGGACGCGCTCCTGGAGTGGGACTACGGCGCGTACGAGGGGATGACCCCCGCCGAGATCAAGGCCGCCCGGCCCGGCTGGGTCATCTGGCGGGACGGGGTGCCCGAGGGCGAGTCCATCGCCTCGATCGCGGCGCGGGCGGACGAGGTGGTGGAGTGGGCGCGCTCGGCCGACCGCGATGTGCTGGTCTTCGCGCACGGCCACATCCTGCGGACACTGGGCGCCCGTTGGCTCGGTTGCGACGCCTCCTTCGCCGCCCGTATCCGGCTCGACCCGACGTCCCTGTCGGTGCTCGGCTGGGCGTACGGCGAACCCGCCATCGAGCGCTGGAACGACACGGGCCATCTCGGCTGAGCCGGGCTACGGGCGTCAGGCCGGGCCGGTACGGCCGGTCGCCGCGGAGCGGGCGACGGCCGTCTCATGCGACTCATGGCGGGCGAGGAAGTCGGCCACCATCTCATCGCGACCGTAAGGACGCAGTATCCGGGCCGTGTCGTCGAGCATCCGGTGAATCCGGGACGAATTCACCTGATCCAGCAGGACCAGGGCCCGGCCGGCCGTGACGGCGGCCGCGTCGGGCGCGCCGCCGGCCACCAGATCGCTCGCCAACTCCGTGGTGAACAGCGCGATGTTGCGGGTGAAGTGGGGGTTCTGGAGGGAGACGGCGCGGCGCGCGTGCTCCACGGCGCGCTTCCACTCGCCGAGCGCCGACCAGCACTGCGCCTCCAGCCCTTCCAGTTCGGCCTCCCCGAAGAAGCTCATCCACTCGGGGTCGGAGTCATGGGGTCCCCGCCCGAACAGCGTCCGGGCGCGCAGCAGGGCCCGCTCGCAGCCGCCCCGGTCGGCCAGCCCGGCGAGCCCCCCGGCCTCGCGCAGCGCGAGCAGCGACAGCAGCCGCGGCGAGGCGAGCCGCTCGGCGACCCGCTGTGCCGCCTGGGCCGCCCGTACGGCCTCGCGGGGGCGGCCGGCGTCGCGGGCGAGGAAGGCGGTGTTGCAGAACGCGTGCGCCTCCAGGGCGGCGTCGCCGGAGACGCGCGCGGTGGCCAGGGCCTCGGCGTAGTGGGACCGCGCGTCGGACAGCCGCCCGGAGTCATGGGCCAGCCAGCCCACCGAGATGGCCAGTTCACCGGCGCCCGCGAAGAGCCGCTCGGCGATCGAGCGGCTGTAGCGGCCCGCGTCGAGCAGGGCGTAGGCGGCGCTCAGCGGTTTGGCGGTGTGCGCGTAGAGGGAGTTGGCGCCGTGCCGGTCGTCCAGCACCCGGATCCGCCGCACGGCCTCCTCCACGGCGACGGCCTCGGCCTCCCCCACCCGCCCCGCCCGCCGGGGCGGCGTCCCGCCCCGCGGAGCCACGGCCACGGCGGCGGCCGCCGCCCCGCCGGCCATGAACGCGCGCCGCAGCAGCTCGCACTCCTCGAAGATGTCGACGATCCCCTTACCGATCCCCTTACCGATGCCTTTGTCCTGGGGTTCGGGGAATCCGGGGCCGGGGCGCGGCCCGGGGACCTGGGCGCGGGCGGGGGAGGGGCCGCGGGCTCCGTGGCCGCGCACCGACTCGCGGGGGGCGAAGCCGAGATCCGTAAGGGTGCGGCCGGGGAACATATGGCGGAAGACCCGTTCGTAGGCGTAGTTGGGACAGCGGATCGCGCCCGACTCGACGCGGCCGACATAGCGGGCGTCGCAGGCGACCTGCTCGCCGATCTCACGGGCGGCGCGGCGTACGGACGCCGCGAACTCGGAGGGGGAGAGCTGTCCGCGCAGCCGGCGGAACGCGGTGTTCGGCCGGGGCGGCGAGGGCTCTGGAAGCGGCGTCATTCTGAGCCTCTCCCTTGGTGATGCCAGGTGGGCGGGGGGAGAACCGTACCGGCTGTGAGATCGACGACACTCGGAGAATTCCGGCAAACATGGCATCTCGCCCACGATCTGCCATGAACTGCCATCCTTTACGGCGGCATTCGGCCGTAGCCGTTGACACCGCCCGCGCGTTGAATGGGGTGCGACCCGATGAAGAGGGAGGCCGGAGTGGACATCAGCCGCTCACGGACGACTGCACAGCACCCCCAGCGCCAGGACTGCGATCTCGTCACGGTGCCCGCCCGCCAGGGGCTGGAGGCGGTGGACATCCTGCGCCGCGCGTGCGACGGCCTCGGTCCCGTCCTGCACGACCACACCTGCGACACCCTCGGCTTCCTGGTGCCGCCCGGCACGGCGGACGGCTGGGACCTGCCGGGCTCCGCGTGCACCCAGACCTCTGGGCGCGGGATCCGGATAAACATCGACTCCGGCGCCCCCAGTGACGCCGGTGCGGCCGACGACGCCGGTGGCGAAGAAGCGGAAGCGGCCGGGGACGAGGCGCCGCCCGGCATCGGCACCGGCTGGCTGGTGCCGCCCGACGCCGCGTACACGGTCGCCACCGATCCCGCCGAGCTCCGGGCGGCGCTCGGCGAGGCGGCCCGCATGATCGAGGCCGTCGACCGCTGTCAGTGACGCCCGGTCGCCTGTGACCCCGGACCGTCTGTGACGCCTGGTTGTCCGTGACGCTCGGTTGTCCGTGACCCCGGACCGTCCGTGACGCGCGTGTCGTCCGTGACGCTCGGTTGTCCGTGACCCCGGACTGTCCGTGACGCGCGGTTGTCCGTGACGCTCGGTTGTCCGTGACCCCGGACCGTCCGCGACCCCTCGGTCGTCCGCGACCCCGACCGTCCGGGGCACCTGGTCGTCCGCCGCATACTGGGACACATGGCGAAAGGCACGAAGAAGCGAGCCGCGCGCGGGCGCGGAGCGGCCCGGGGGCGCGGTCCCGAGCCGGTCACCGCATCCGTCGACGGGGGACTCGCCGAGCTCGTGCCGGACCGGGACCGGCCGCGCGGCTGGACGCTGCTGCTCGACGGCAAGCCGCAGTCGCACGTGGACCTCGACGACCCCGCGTACCTCGACTTCGAGTACCAGCGCCGATTCGGTCATATCGCCGACCTCGCCGCCCCTCCCGGCCGTCCGCTGCACGCGGTCCACCTGGGCGGCGGCGCCTTCACGCTGGCCCGCTACATCGCGGCGACCCGGCCCCGCTCCACCCAGCAGATCATCGAGATCGACGCCCCGCTCGTCCAGTTCGTCCGGCGTGAGCTGCCGCTGGACCCCGGGGACCGGATACGGGTGCGCGGCGCCGACGCACGGGCGGGGCTCGCCAAGGTGCCCGACGGCTGGGCGGACCTGATCATCGCGGACGTCTTCAGCGGGGCCCGTACCCCCGCCCATCTCACCAGTGCGGAGTTCCTCGCCGAGGTGCGGCGGGCCCTGCGCCCGGACGGGTACTACGCCGCCAATCTCGCCGACGGTCCGCCGCTGGCCCATCTGAGGGCCCAGATCGCCACCGCCCGTGCCGCGTTCGCCGAGGTGTGTCTGACCGCCGACCCCGCCGTGCTGCGCGGCCGCCGCTTCGGCAACGCCGTGCTGCTGGCCGCCGACCGTGCGCTGCCGCTGGCCGAGCTCACCCGCCGGGCCGCGAGCGATCCGCACCCCGCGCGGGTCGAACACGGGCGCGCGCTCGCGGACTTCACCGGGGGCGCGATCCCGGTCACCGACGCGACCGCCGCCCCCTCCCCGGCCCCGCCGCCCGCCGCCTTCGCCTGACCGGGCAGCACGCCGCAGCACGCCTCCTAGTGCCCGTCGATACGGACCTGGGGCGGGCCGTCGTGCCAGGTGCAGAAGATCGTGGTGGTGTCGGCCCCGGAGACGAAGTCCACCCGGATCCACTCGCTCTGCTTCCACACCCGCATCTGCCATCCGCTGTCCGGTGTCGCCGAGACCAGGTCCGCCGATGCCGCGTGCATCTCGAAGACCGCCCGTCCGCCCTTGACCGGATAGCCGCGCACCTCCCCGCTCTCCTCCGGCCGCGCCGCGTCCGGCCGGGACGGTGTCGGGGCCGGCCGCGGACCGCGGGTGGCCGGCCCCGACCCGGTGGCCGCGTCCCCCTCGGCCCCCGTGTCCGCCGCCGGACGCGAGGGCGAGGACGAGGGGGACGTGGAAGTCGCCGAGGGGGACGGGGGTTTGGCCCGGTGGGTCGAGGAGGACCAGGTCCCGGTCGCCGACTGGGAGCCGTCGGCGATCGGCAGCGCGCGCGGCGGCTCGTAGGCCGTCCCGGTCAGCACCGTGCGCACGCCGTACCACGACAGCGTGACCGCGGCGCCGGTCGCCAGCACCCATGCCAGGCATTGGACCAGACCTCTTCGCATCTTCCTCATCTTGCCTCACCCGAATGGCGTACGGTGCCGCTCATGGCAAGTGTGCTTGTGGTCGAGGACGACCAGTTCGTGCGCTCAGCCCTCATCCGGCAGTTGACCGAGGCGAGCCATGCCGTGCGGAGCGTCGGCACCGCCCTGGAGGCGTTACGCGAGGTCGCGCACATCGGATTCGACGTCGTCATCCTGGACCTCGGTCTGCCCGATCTGGACGGGGCGGAGGCGCTCAAGATGCTCCGCGGCATCACCGATGTGCCGGTCATCGTGGCGACCGCCCGGGACGACGAGGCCGAGATCGTCCGGATGCTCAACGACGGCGCCGACGACTACCTGGTCAAGCCGTTCTCCGTGGCGCATCTCTCCGCCCGGATGACCGCCGTGCTGCGCCGCTCACGCGGCGGCGCGGCGGGCGAACCGGGCGGTGCGGCGGCGCCCCCGGCGGTGCTCCGGGTCGGCGGGCTGGCCGTCGATCCGCTGCGCCGGCAGGCCGAGTTGGACGGGGTGGCGCTCGATCTGACCCGCCGGGAGTTCGATCTGCTGGCGTATCTCGCCGGGCGGCCCGGCGTCGTCGTACCGCGCAGGGAACTGCTCACCGAAGTGTGGCGGCAGGCGTACGGAGACGACCAGACGATTGACGTGCACCTGTCCTGGCTGCGTCGCAAGCTCGGCGAGACGGCCGCCCGGCCGCGCTATCTCCATACGCTGCGCGGGGTCGGCGTCAAACTGGAGCCCCCGGCGGAGCACGCGTGAGATGGGCTCTGGTCAAGGTCTGTCTGGCCGTCACCGCGATGGTCGTGGTCGCCTTCGCCGTACCGCTCGGCCTCGTCGTCAAGGAGCTGGCCCGGGACCGGGCGTTCGCCGACGCCGAGCGGCAGGCGGCCACGATCGGCCCGGCGCTCGCCATCACCACCGAGCGGGCGCGGCTGCAACGCGCGGTCGCCAGCACCCAGGCGGGCGGCGACGGCCGGATGGCGGTGCACGTCCCGGATGAGCCGGGCCGGCCGGGGAGCGGCTACGACATCGGGGAGAGCCGCGCCGCCAAGGGCGAGCTGACCACCGCGCGGCGGCTGGGCCGCGCCTCGGTGTCCGACGCCCCCGGCGGCTACGCGCTGCTCCAGCCGACCGCGCTGAGCACCGGTCAGGTCGCGGTGGTGGAGGTGTACGTCCCGCGGGGCGTGGTCACCAGCGGGGTCACCACGTCCTGGCTGGTGCTCGCGGGCGTCGGCCTCGCGCTGATCGTCGGCGCCGTCGCCATCGCCGACCGGCTCGGCACCCGGCTGGTGCGCCCCGCCGGGCGGCTCGCCGGGGCCGCCCACGACCTGGGCCGGGGCGAGCTCGGGGTGCGCGTACCGGAGGACGGCCCGGCCGAACTGAGGGCGGCCGCCGCCGCGTTCAACTCCATGGCCGACCAGGTGGTCCAGCTCCTTGCCAGCGAGCGCGAACTGGCCGCCGACCTCTCCCACCGGCTCCGCACCCCGCTCACCGTGCTGCGCCTCAACGCCGCCTCGCTGGGCGAGGGACCGGCGGCCGACCAGACCCGCGCCGCCGTCGCCCAGCTGGAGGGCGAGGTCGACCAGATCATCCGCACCGCGCGCCAGCACAAGACGCACACCCGCTCCGGCTGTGACGCCTGTGCGGTCATCCGGGAGCGGATGGAGTTCTGGTCCGCGCTCGCCGAGGACGAGGACCGCACGGTGCGGCTGGCCGGGGTCGACCGGACCGTACGGGTGCCGGTCGCCCGCGCCGAACTCGCCGCCGCCCTGGACGCCCTGCTCGGCAATGTCTTCCGGCACACGCCCGAGGGGACCGCACTGGCGGTCGACGTGCACACCGGCGAGGACAGCGTGATCATCCTGGTCTCGGACGCGGGACCCGGCATCGACGACCCGGACGCGGCGCTCCGCCGGGGCCACGGCGACGGCGGCCCCGGCTCGACCGGCCTCGGCCTGGACATCGTGCGCCGGGTCGCCGAGTCCACGGGCGGCGATCTGCGCATCGGACGGTCGGTGCTGGGCGGCACCGAGGTACGGGTGTGGCTCTCGCTGACCGGCGGCGGGTCGGTGGGCCGGGGGCAGCGGCGGCGCGGGCGCAAGAAGAAGGCCCGTGGCCGGGCGGAGCCGGTGGGGCCCGCGGGGGCGGCCACGTCCGTAGAGCCGGTCACGTCCGTGGAGCCGGCCAAGCCCGCGGAGCATTAATCGGCGCCGATGAGTTCCTTAAGGCAGCCATAAGATCCATGGCCAGTGCACGGATCCTGCCGTTTGTCCGACTTCCCCTCGCTAGCGTGGCGCCCGCACCACCACCCCCCACATCCGCACAGCGAAGGCAGGCACGTGATGAGCAGCACGCACCGTCGCAAGGCGAGCCGGACCACCAAGGTGATCGGCGCGACCGCCGCCGCCGTCGTGGCCGGTGGCATGGCGTTCGCGCTCAGCGGGGCGGCGAACGCCGACACCGTCTCGGCGAAGCCCACCGCGGCGGCCACCGGCGGCTTCGCCCCGTACATCGACACCTCGCTCTACCCCGCCTACGACATGGTGGGCACCGCAGAGAAGACCGGCGTCAAGGAGTTCAACCTCGCTTTCATCACCTCCGGCGGCGGCTGCACCCCCAAGTGGGGCGGCGTCACCGAGGTCGGCGACGACGCGGTGGCCAAGCAGACCGAGCAGCTGCGGGCGGCCGGCGGCGACGTCCGGGTCTCCTTCGGCGGCGCCTCCGGCTCCGAACTGGGCCTGGCCTGCTCCTCGGCGGACGAGCTGGCCGCGGCCTACGGCAAGGTCGTGGACGCCCTCAAGCTCACCAAGGTCGACTTCGACATCGAGGGCAGCGCGCTCCCGAACAAGGAGGCCAACACCCGCCGCGCCCAGGCGATCGCCAAGCTCCAGCAGAGCAACCCCGACCTGGACGTCTCCTTCACCCTGCCGGTGCTCCCCACCGGTCTCACCCAGGACGGTGTCGACCTCGTCGCCAACGCCAAGGAGAACGGCGTGAAGGTCTCCGCCGTCAACATCATGGCGATGGACTACGGCGCCTCCTTCGACGGCGACATGGGCCAGTACGCGATCGACGCGGCCACGGCGACCCAGGGCCAGATCAAGGACGCCCTGGGGCTGAGCGACGACGAGGCGTGGAAGGCCGTCGCGGTCACCCCGATGATCGGCGTCAACGACGTGTCGACCGAGATATTCAAGGTCGACGACGCCTCCCAGCTGGTGGAGTTCGCCAAGTCCAAGGGGCTGGCCTGGCTGTCCATGTGGTCCGCCACCCGTGACAAGGCGTGCCCGGCTCCCCAGGACACCGCGTCGCCGACCTGCAGCTCGATCGACCAGGAAGAGTTCGCGTTCACCAAGGCGCTCGGCGCGTACAACGGCTGACACGGCTAGCAGTCCGGAACGGCTGACACGCCCGTAGCGGCTGACCCCGGCGCGGCCCCACACCGCCCGTCAGCCGCCTGAACCACACAAGCCCCACGAACACACCCCCCACGGCACCCCCCACACGGCGGGGCGCGGACGGACTCCCACCCCGCCGCGCCCCGCCGTTTCCGTCCGCCCTACGGGCGCTGGGGCTCCTCGGCCCGCACCTCTTCCTCGTGCCGCTCGTGCTCCTCGACCTGCTCCCGCGTGGGCTTGGCGATCTGGCCGTCGGTGCCGAAGTAGCTCCGGGACAGCCGGACGCGCAGCCGGTCCTTGAAGGGCAGCCTGCGGGTGACCCCGGCCTCGTCGACCGAGGGCGGCAGCGCCAGCGGCTGGTACTGCTCGAACGAGGTCAGCGTGTACTTCTCCGCCGGCGACAGCGGCTCGTGCACATCGATGAACTCGCCGTGCGGCAGCCGCTGGATCATGCCGGTCTCCCGGCCGTGCAGCAGCTTCTCCCGGTCCTTGCGCTGGAGGCCGAGGCAGATCCGCTTGGTGATGACGAAGACCACGACCGGCGCCACGAAGAAGCCGATCCGGCAGGCCCAGGTGATCGCGTTGATCGACAGATGGAAGTGGGTGGCGAGCAGGTCATTGCCACCGCCCGCCAGCAGAACCGCGTACAGGGCGATCCAGGCGGCGCCGAAGGCGGTGCGGGTCGGGGCGTTGCGCGGGCGCTCGTTGAAATGGTGCTCGCGTCTGTCCCCGGTGATCCACGCCTCCAGGAACGGATAGAGCCAGATCACCAGCAGCACCGTGGGGAAGATCAGGAACGGGATCAGCACCCCGAGCACCAGGGTGTGGCCCCACAGATTGATCTCCCAGCCCGGCATCAGCCGGATCAGCCCCTCCGAATAGCCCATGTACCAGTCGGGCTGGGCGTCGGTGGACACCTTGTCGGGCCGGTAGGGGCCATACGCCCAGATCGGGTTGATCTGGGCGATGGCCGACATCAAGGTGGTGACGGCGAAGACCAGGAAGAAGAAACCGCCGGACTTGGCCACATAGACCGGCCACAGGGGCGGCCCCACGATATTCATGTTCCTGCGGCCGGGTCCCGGATGATGGGTGTGCTTGTGGTAGACGAGCAGAATCATATGGAGCGCCAGCAGCCCGAGCATGATGCCCGGAATCAGCAGCACATGGATCGTGAACAGCCGGGGCACGATCGACATCCCCGGGAATTGCCCGCCGAAGAGGAAGAACGACAGATAGGTGCCGATGATCGGGATCGACAGGATCGCGCCCTCCATGAAGCGCAGACCGGTGCCCGACAGCAGATCGTCGGGCAGCGAATAGCCCATGAAGCCGTCGAACATCCCGAGAATCAGCAGCCCGGCGCCGGAGAGCCAGTTGATCTCGCGGGGTTTGCGGAAGACGCCGTTGAAGAACGTCCGCATCATATGGACGATCATGCTGGCGATGAAGACGACCGCCGCCCAGTGGTGGACCTGCCGCATCAGCAGTCCGCCGCGTACGTCGAAGCTGATGTCCAGCGTGGACGCGTACGCCTGCGACATGCGGACGCCGTTCAGCGGCGTCCACCGGCCGTTGTAGACGACCTCGTTCATCGCCGGTTTGAAGAACAGGGTCAGATAGACGCCGGTGAGAATGATGATGATGAATGTGTAGAGGGCGATCTCACCGATCAGGAAGGACCAGTGGTCGGGGAAGACCTTGCGCAGATTGGCCTTGGCCATCGTGAAGAGACCCACCCGGCCGTCGAACCAGCCGGCGAGGGTCTCGCCTTTTCCGGCGGGCGCGCGCCGTCCGGATCCCTCATCACGGAACCTTTGCCGACGCTCCGGAAATGCTCTCATGTCTCAATGGATTTACCAGGCGTGCCCACCCGGTGACGGCCCTCTTCGGCCGGGTGGATCAGGGCGTCATCCCATTGATGGAAGAAGGCACCGGCCCGGTTGCGCAGGGTGCGCGCGCCCCGTCCGGCCTCCGCGGCGCCGCCCGCCCCCCGGCGGGCGGCGCCGCGGACGAGGGCCCGCTACGCCGCCGGAAGCTCTCCGGTGCGGGCCACCCGGGCGTACCAGTGGGCACTGGACTTGGGCACCCGGGCCTGGGTCGGATAGTCGATGTAGACCGCGCCGAAGCGCTTGCTGTAGCCGTACGCCCATTCGAAGTTGTCCATCAGCGACCACAGGAAGTAGCCGCGCAGATCGGCGCCGTCCGCGATGGCCTGGTGGGCGGCGGCCAGATGGGCCTGGAGGTAGTCGATCCGCTGCGGGTCGTGGACCGCGCCCTCGGCGTCCGGCTTGTCGTCGAACGCCGCGCCGTTCTCGGTGATGTACAGCGGTACGCCCGGCGCCTCACGGCTGTAGCGCATCAGCAGGTCGTGCAGTCCGCTCGGGTCGATCGTCCAGCCCATCTCGGTGCGCTCGCCCGGGGTCTGGTGGAAGGAGACCCGCTCCGAGCCCGGCCAGGGGGAGTGGGAGCTGTCGCCGTGGCCGTCGTTGCGGGCGGCCGATTCCTCGTCGTCGGCGGCTGACACCAGGGACGGGGTGTAGTAGTTGATGCCCAGCGCGTCCAGGGGGTGCTTGATGACGGCCAGGTCGCCGTCGCGGACGAACGACCAGTCGGTGATCGAGGCGGTGTCCCGGATCAGATCGCTGGGGTACGCACCGCGCAGCAGCGGACCGCTGAAGACGCGGTTGGCCAGCGCGTCGATACGCCGCTGGGCGTCCAGGTCCTCCGGCTTGTCGGTGAGCGGCCGGACCACCGCCGGGTTGAGGCTGATGGCGACCTGGGCGCGGGCGGGCAGCGCGGCGCGCAGCGCCTGGGCGCCGAGGCCATGGGCGAGGTTCAGGTGGTGGGCGGCGCGCAGCGGGGCCAGCCGCTCGGTGCGGCCCGGGGCGTGCACCCCCGAGCCGTAGCCCAGGAAGGCGCTGCACCACGGCTCGTTGAGGGTGGTCCAGAACTCGACGCGGTCGCCGAGCGCCCCGGCCACGATGCCCGCGTACTCGGCGAACCGCTCGGCCGTCTCGCGTTCCGGCCAGCCGCCCGCGTTCTCCAGCTCCTGGGGGAGGTCCCAGTGGTAGAGGGTGAGCACCGGCTGGATGCCCGCGCCCAGCAGCTCGTCCACCAGCGCGCGGTAGAAGTCGAGCCCGCGCTGCACGGCCGGTCCCCGGCCGGTGGGCTGCACCCGCGACCAGGACACCGAGAAGCGGTACGCCCCCAGGTTCAGCTCCGACATCAGCCGGACGTCCTCGCGGAAGCGGTGGTAGTGGTCGACGGCCACATCGCCGGTGTCACCCGCGAGCACCTTGCCCGGGGTATGGCTGAAGGTGTCCCAGATGGACGGGGTGCGGCCGTCCTCCTGTGCGGCGCCCTCGACCTGGTAGGCGGCCGAGGCCGCGCCCCACAGGAATCCGGGCGGGAAGGAAAGAGTCATGGAAGCGCTCCCATTCGAGGTCGTGGTGGGGCGTGAGGGGAGGGGAGAGACGGCGGACGGGAAGGACGGAAAGGGGAGACGGACGGTCGCGGGTCGGGGGGAGGGGCGGTGGGCCGGGCGCGAGCCGCTAGCCCTTGACCGCCCCCTGCATGATGCCCCCCACGATCTGCTTGCCGAACAGGACGAAGGCGATCAGCAGCGGCAACGTGCCCAGCAGCGCACCCGCCATGATCACCGACTGGTCCGGGATGTACCCGCGGCCCAGCCCGTTCAGGGCGACCTGGACCGTCGGGTTGCCGGTCTGGGTGAGCGCGATGATCGGCCAGAAGAAGTCGTTCCACGCCTGGACGAAGGTGAGCATCCCCAGCACGGCCATGGCCGGGCGGGCCGCCGGGAAGACCACGTGCCAGATGATCCGCAGACTGCTCGCACCGTCCATCCGCGCCGCCTCGATCAGCTCCGTCGGCAGCGCCTGGCTGAGGTACTGCCGCATGAAGAACACCCCGAAGGCGGTCACCAGCGTCGGCAGGATGACGGCCTGCAACTGGTCGGTCCACTCCAGCTTGGCGACCACCATGTACAGCGGTACGACGCTCAGCTGGGGCGGCACCATCATCGTTCCGATGGTGAGCATCAGCAGCAGGTTCTTGAAGCGGAAGCGCAGCTTGGCGAAGGCGAAGCCCGCGATGGTCGAGAACAGCACGGTCCCGGCCGCGATGGTGCCGGCCACCACGGCCGTATTGAGCAGCGCGGCGCCCATGTTGGCGTCGTTCCACGCCGTGTCCAGGTTGCTGAAGAGGTTGCCGCCGAACCAGAAGGGCGGCGGCGTCTCGGCCAGCCGGGTGTTGGTGCGGGACGCCGCGATGGCGGTCCACACCAGCGGGAACAGCGAACCCACGGTGAAGACGATGAGCACCGTATAGGTGATCCAGCCGCCGTGCAGCTGCTTACCGGCCCGGTTGCGGCCCTTGCGGGCCGGGGGCGGCGCGGCGGGCGCGGGGGCCGCCGGGGGAGACGTGGCAGACACAGTGGTGGTCATGGTGGTCCTCGTCTCCCTCACTGGCTCTTCCGCAGCCGTCGCGACACCAGCCAGTTGACGGCGGCGATCAGCAGCAGGATCAGGAACATGGTCCAGGCGATGGCCGAGGCCCGGCCCAGGTGCAGATTCACCCAGCCCTGTTCGTACATGTAGAGCCCGAGCGTCTGGAACTGGTGGTCGGCCCCGCCGGTGGCGCCCGCGCTGCCGTTGAACAGCAGCGGCTCACCGAAGAGCTGGGTCGCCCCGATCGTGGACACCACGACGGTGAACAGGATGGTGGGGCGCAGCGAGGGGATCGTGACATGCACGAACTGCTGCCAGCGGGACGCCCCGTCCAGCGCCGCCGACTCGTACAGATCGCCCGGCACGGCCTGCATCGCGGCCAGGTAGATCAGCGCGTTGTAGCCGGTCCAGCGCCAGATCACGATCGTGGAGACCGCGAGCTGCGAGGTCCAGGTGCCGTTCTGCCAGTCGATCGGATCGATGCCGATCGCGTCCAGCGCCCAGTTGACCATTCCGTAGTCGCGGCCGAAGAGCAGCACGAACACCAGCGTCGCGGCCGCCACCGAGGTGGCGTACGGGGTGAGGATGGCGACCCGGAAGAACATCGAGCCGCGCAGCTTGTAGTTGAGCAGATGGGCCAGCCCCAGCGCCATGACCAGCTGCGGCACGGTCGAGATGACCCCGATGGTGAAGGTGTTCTGGAGGGCGTTCCAGAAGAACTCGTCGTCCCACAGCCGGGAGAAGTTGTGCATCCCGGCCCACTCCATATGGGTGGGGTCGGTCAGCTCCACCCGGTGCAGCGCGGCCCATCCCGTGTAGAGCAGCGGGAAGAGCCCGAAGGCGGCGAAGAAGAGGAAGAACGGGGCGATGAAGGCGTACGGGCTCCACCGGATGTCCCGGCGGTAGCGGCGGCTGAGCCGTTCGCGCCGCCGCTGTTCCCGGGGATCGAGGAGCGCCGTCTCGGCGGCGCGGCGCGGGGCCGCGCCCCCCTGCCCTGCGGGGGGCGCGGCGGTACCGGAAGTGGTCGGCATCCGGGTCACTGGTCCAACGCGTTGTCGATCGATTTGGTCGCGGCCTTCCAGCCCTCCTCAGGGGACTTGCCCTGCTGGTCGACCTGGAGCAGGCCGATGTCCGCGATGTTCGAGGCGATGATCTGGTCCTTCGGGCCGAGTACCTGGACCGGAATGCCCTTGGCGGCCTGGGTGAAGATCTGGCCGATCGGCGCGTTGTCGAAGTAGGGGTGCTTGGCGGTGGACACCTTGGGCAGGGAGTACGAGGCCACGGCGCTCGGCCAGCTGCCCCGCTTGGCGAACAGCTTGGCCTGCTGCTCGGGCGCGGTCAGCCAGGCGACGAGCTTGGCCGCCTCCTCCTTGTGCTTGCCCGCCTCCGGGACGCCGAGGAAGGATCCGCCCCAGTTGCCGGGCTTGGGGGCGGCGGCGACGTCCCACTGGTTCTTCGCCTTGTCCCCGGCCTTCTCCTGGATGTAGCCGAGCATCCACGGCGGACACGCGACGGTGGCGAACTTGCCGTTGGCGAACGCCTGGTCCCAGGTCTTCTGGAACTGCTGGAGCTTGGCGGTCAGATGCCCGGTGGCCGCCTTGGTGGCGATGTCCCAGGCGTCCTTCACGGCCGGGCTGTCCTTGTAGACGACCTTGCCGCTCTTGTCGTAGTAGCGCTCGGCGCTGCTGGAGATCACCGCGTTGTACACGCCGGAGGCCGCGTCGACGAAGGTGGTGTCGCCGGGCGCCTTCTTCATGTACTTCTCGCCGGCCTCCAGGTACTTGTTCCAGTCGCCGGACCACAGCTGGCCGACCTTCTCACGGTCGGTGGGCAGCCCCGCCTTCTCGAACAGGTCCTTGCGGTAACAGATCGCCATGGGGCCGATGTCGGTCCCGAGGCCGATCGTCTTGCCGTCCTTCGTGGTTCCCTGCTGCCATTTCCAGTCGAGCCAGTTCTCTTTCTTGACGCCCTCTGTCTTCGAAAGATCAACGAACTTGGCCGCCTGGGTCTGGCCGACCTCGGTGATATTGGCGATCTCGATGCCCTGGACATCGGCCAGACCACTGCCCGTGCTGAGGTGGTTCAGCAGCTGCGGGTAGTAGTTCTCATTGCGCTCGATGACCGTCTGCTCGATCTTGATGTCCGGGTGGAGCTTCATGTACTCGTCGTAAAGGCCGGCTTCCTCGAAGCCGAAGGTGCCGAAGAGGCCCATGGTGATGGTGGTCCCGCCACCGCCCCCGCCCCCGGACTTTCCGCTCTTGCTGTCGTCGCCGTCGTCGGCGCAGCCGCTGAGCAGCCCGGCTCCTAAAGCGGCGACGGCCGCGAGGACCACCGCTCTGCTGCGGTAACTACCAGTGCTCCTGCGCATTCCGTCCTCCTAGCGCCCCGCCCAACGGCTTCCGGCCGAAAAGCAGTGATACGTGGTTCTTTGCGATGCATCGAGCCGGGCGGGCATCGTGCGGGTTGTGTATGGCTCAGGTACTGTGGGAGCGCTCCCAGCTGTGATGTGTTGAAGGGTCGCCGCTCCCCGCTGGGGTGTCAAGGGAGCGCGCGAAACAACTTCCCGAAACCACACTGCTGTTGAATGTCCCCGCAGGCCGCCCATCGGGGGGTTGGAACTGCGGGTACGGACGGCTGGAGGCGCGATATGGCAGGAACGCGGCGGCATGGCGCGGGGCGGGGCGCGGGACGGGGAAGGCCGACCCTGGAGGAGGTCGCGGCCCGCGCCGGAGTCGGCCGCGGCACCGTCTCCCGGGTGATCAACGGTTCGCCCCGGGTCAGCGACCGCACCCGTACGGCCGTGGAGCAGGCCGTCGCGGAGCTCGGCTATGTGCCGAACCGGGTGGCCCGCGCGCTCGCCGCCAACCGTGCCGACGCCGTCGCCCTGGTCATCCCCGAGCCCGAGACCCGGCTGTTCGCCGAACCGTACTTCTCCGACATCATCCGCGGGGTCGGCGCCGAACTCGCCGACACCGACCTGCAACTGCTGCTGACCCTCATCCGCACCCCCAAGGAACGGCAGCGGCTCGCGGACTACCTCTCCGCGCACCGGGTCGACGGGGTGCTGCTGGTCTCCGTCCACGCGGACGATCCGCTTCCGGATCTGCTGGAGCAGATCGAGATGCCGGCGGTGCTCAGCGGCCGTCGTTCGGCGCATGAATCGGTCCCGTACGTCGACTCGGACAACACCGGCGGTGCCCAGTCCGCCGTGGAGCATCTCATCGGCCGCGGCCGCTCGAAGGTCGCCACCATCACCGGCCCGCTGGACATGTACGTCGCCCAGTGCCGGCTGGAAGGCTACAACGCCGCGGTCCGGGCGGCGGGCCGCGAAGTGGAAGCCGAACTGGTGGCGACCGCGGACTTCACCGAGGAGGGCGGCCGCCGGGCGATGCGCCAACTGCTCGACCAGCGCCCTGACCTGGACGGGGTCTTCGCCGCCTCGGACGTGATGGCCGCGGGCGCCCGGCAGGTGCTGCGCGAGAACGGGCGCCACGTCCCGGACGACGTGGCGCTGGTCGGCTTCGAGGACTCGGCCGTCGCCCGCCATATGGACCCTCCGCTCACCAGCGTCCGGCAGGCCACCGAGGAGATGGGCCGGGCGATGGTGCGGGTGCTGCTGGAGGAGATCGGGGAACCGTCGGACCGCACCTCCAAACGGCCCCAACTGGTCCTGCCCACCCAGCTGGTGCGCCGGGAGTCGTCCTGAGGTTCAGCCGTTCTGACCTGCGGTCGTCCTGAAGTTCAGCCGTCCTGACATGCAAAAGGCAGCAGGGCCGGTGGACGCGTCGCGTTCACCGGCCCTGCCTCAGGGGACGGGTCGTACGATTACAGCGCCGGGTAGGCGTTCTTCAGCAGCTCCTGGAACTGGGCCGAGAACCAGTGGCCCGACAACGGAGCGTTCGCCAGCGCACCCGACATGTTGTAGCCGTTGCGCGCGTTACCGGTGTACGTCGGGTCGCACATCCGGTCGAAGCCCTTGCCCTCGTCGTTCGGGATCTCGGAGCTCGCGCCGTCCGACTCGCCCGGGGGCTTCATCCAGACGTACGCGTCGATCCCGGACGCGGGTGCCGCCTTGGGCCGTTCGCCGAGCCCGGCTCCGGCCTGGTTGCACCAGTTGCCGATGTGGATCCGGCGGTCGTAGCGCCCGCCGTCGACGTAGGTGTCCACGCTGGTCTTCGCGCCGGGGCCGGACGGCCGGGCGCTGCCGCCCCAGCCGTTGCGGGAGGTGTCGATCAGCGCGCCGATGTTGCTCGGGAAGCCGACGTTGACCAGCTCCTGGCGGAACGCCTGGGCGTAGGAGAGCTCGTCGACGTAGCGGTTCCAGTCCACCCACTTCGACTGACGCACGGTCGTGCCGTTGACCGAGTCGTTGATGGTGAAGTTGTTCTCCTTCAGCGCGCTGTAGTTGGCCGTGTTGACGATGATCCCGGCCACCTTGTCGACCGTGCTGCCCTCGGCCGTCGCCGCCTGCTTGAGCAGCTGGGCGGTGGGGTTGAAGTTGTCGTCCCAGCCGATCCAGCCGTGGTGGCCGGCGTCGATGTAGTTGTAGACGTTGCCGATGGCGCCCAGCTTGTTCAGGGCGTAGCCGACGCCCTTCACGTAGTTGCCGTTCGCCTTCATCGTGTCGCACGCGGGGGTCGCGGTCGCCCGACCGCCCGTGTTGGTGACCAGGTTGGGCAGCGAGTCGATCTCGATCGTGGCCACGATCCGCAGATTGGAGTTGGCGTACTTCGACTCGGAGAGGATCGCCGCGATCGGGTCGATGAACTCGCTCTTGTACCGGTCGATCTCGGTCGGGCCCAGCTCGCCGTTGGACGCCAGCGCGGAGCAGTCACGGCCGGGCAGGTCGTAGACCACTAACTGGACGACGGTCGGACTGCCGCCCGACTGCTCCAGCGCCTCGTCGAGGTGGTCGCGCAGGCCCATCCCGCCGTTGACGCCGTCGATCGCGGCGATCCGGTCCAGCCAGACACCGGTCGGCTGGTTGGCGACCTTGCTGCCGCCGGGTTCGGCGGCGGCGTGCGCCGACCACTCGGGGTTGACGTAGCCCTTGGCGCCCACGTACGGGTTGTCGACCTTCGCGGCGGCCGCCCTGCCGCTGTCCCCCTGGGCGGACGCCACGCCGGTCAGCGCCCCCATGGTCAGCGCGGAGGCGGCGAGCAGGGTGCCCGCCATTCGGATTCTGCGGCTCATTGCATTCCCTTCAGGTGATCACGGAGTCCCACGCCGAAGTTGGTCGGCGTGCCGTTGTAATCGCTGATCAGAGACGGGCCCGAGGAACAGTCCCAGGTGTTCCAGGTCCACCCCAGATACGAGGCGCCCTTGGCGTCCAGCCAGGCCATGACCCGGTCGATATAGCCGTGGGAGCAGGTGTTCTCGCCGATCTCGCCCGCCACGAACGGGACCTGGGCGATGACCGGGGCCAGCTGCTGGTCGAAACAGCTCTCACTGGCGCAGGTGTTGAAGTTGTAGCCGTGCCAGGCGGCGGCCAGGTTGCCCGCCGGGTCGTTCGGCTTGTACGTCAGCCACTGGCGCAGATCGTTGGAGTAGGCCACCCCCGGGATCAGGACCAGGTTCTTGGCACCGGTGGCCCGTACCGCGTTCAGCAGGGTCTGCATCCCGGCGACCGGGAAGTCGATTCCGGGACAGCTCCCGCCGTCGCGCCAGCACTTCCACGCCGCCGTGAGGTCGGAGGTGGCGCGGTCCGGGAACGGCTCGTTGAACAGGTCGAAGACCACGGCCTGGTCGTTCCCGAAGGTCCGGGCGACCGAGGTCCAGAAGGCCGGGGTGTACTGCGCGTCCGGCATCGGCTTCTGGCAGGTGGCGTACTCGGTGTCGGGGCAGTGGTTGTCCCCTCCGGTGTACCTGCCGTGGGTCCAGTGGAGCTCGACGACGGGCGTGATGCCATGGGCCTCCAGCCGGGCGACGAGCGCCTTGACCGCCGCGATGTAGTTGGCCCCTCCATAGGCCGGGTTGATGTGGGAAAGGCCCAGCCAGCACTCCTCGTTGAGCGGGATCCGGACCGTGTTGACCTTCCAGTCCGCGATGGCCTTGACGGACGCGTCGTCCACCGGGCCGTCGAAGATGCCGCGCCCCTGGACGCACATGAACTCACCGCCGGAGCGGTTGACACCCAGCAGCCGCCGGGTGGCTCCCGTCTCGTCGACGAGCTTGTTGCCCGAGGCGCGCAGCTTCGGCGGTGCGGCCTCGGGGGCGAGCCGCTGCGACGGTGCGCCGGCCGGACCGGCCGCCGCCGGTGCGGCCGTCGTCGCCGGGGCGCTCGCCGCCGTGGCGGTGGCGGCCGGCACCAGGGCGGTGCCCGCCAAGGCCAGGGCCGCGGCGGCCGCCAAGGCGTAAAGGCGCGGTGGTGCTCGCATGGAGCGACTCCTTGAGGTCCACGCGCCGCTCGATGCGGCGCAGACTGCTGGAACCGCTCCCACTGGTTGAAGTGAAGGTAGCGCTCGGCGGGCGCATGTCAACAGATCCCGTTCACGAATTATCGGTCGAAGACGTTCGACGACCCGGTGTTGTTCAAAGACTTGACACCCTTTCAGGCGCGCACGAACCTTGGGAGCGCTCCCACTGGTTCGCACACTCGGTTTCTTCCCCACCACCCGCACGAACCGCGAGGAGGTCCCCCGATGCGCGCACAGCGTGGCTCGCCCTTGTCAGGGACGCGATTACGGATGAGACGGCTGATGACCGCCCTGGTCGCCGCCCTCTCGCTCCCCGTGGCCATGACCGCCGCCGGAGGCGCCCCGGCGCACGCCGCCGCGGTCCAGTGCGGGGTCGACTACAAGACCAATGACTGGGGCTCCGGCTTCACCGCCGAGCTCACCATCAGCAACCCCGGCGCCGACGCCATCGACGGCTGGACCCTGACCTACGCCTACGCCGGCAACCAGAAGCTGAGCAACGGCTGGAACGGCAACTGGTCACAGTCCGGCAAGACCGTCACCGTCACCAACGCCGCGCACAACACCAAGATCGCGGCCGGGGGCAATGTCACCACCGGCGCTCAGTTCAGCTACAGCGGCACCAACACCGCCCCCACCTCCTTCGCCGTCAACGGCGTGGCCTGCCGGGGCGCCCACCAGCCGCCCATCGCGGTGCTGAGCAGCCCGTCCCCCGGCGCCGTCTTCACCTCCGGCGGCACCGTCCCGATGACGGCCACGGCCGCGGCGGCCGACGGTGCGACGATCACCAAGGTCGAGTTCTACAGCGACACCAAGCTCCTCGGCACCGACACCACCTCCCCGTACGCCTTCGACTACACCGACGTCCCGGCCGGCGACTACTCGCTCTATGCCAAGGCGTACGACAGCCAGGGCGCCTCCGCCGAGTCCACCCCCGTTGGCATCCATGTGGCGGCCGGGCCCGCGCTGGTGGCCAGCCCCGGTCAGCTCGGGGTGCAGCAGGGCAAGACCGGGACGTTCGGGGTCAAGCTGTCCACCCAGCCGTCCGGGAACGTCACCGTCTCCGTCGCCCGTACCTCCGGCAACACCGGGCTGACGATCTCCTCGGGCGCCAGCCTCACCTTCACCCCCGCCAACTGGGACACCGCCCAGCAGGTGACCATCGCCGCCGCGAGCAGCGGCACCGGCGCCGCCACCTTCACCGCGACCGCCGCCGGCCACACCAAGGCCGAGGTCACCGTCACCCAGCTGGCCGCCGCCAAGGTGTACGACGCCCGCTTCCTGGACCTCTACAACAAGATCACCGCACCCTCGGCGGGCTACTTCTCGCCCGAGGGCGTTCCGTACCACTCGGTGGAGACCCTGATCGTCGAGGCCCCCGACCACGGCCATGAGACGACCTCCGAGGCGTACAGCTACCTGATCTGGCTCCAGGCGATGTACGGCAAGGTCAGCGGCGACTGGTCCAAGTTCAACAACGCGTGGGACATCATGGAGAAGTACATGATCCCCACCCACGCCGACCAGTCCACCAACAGCTTCTACAACGCGTCCAAACCGGCCACCTACGCGCCCGAGTGGGACCAGCCCTCCCAGTACCCCTCGCAGCTCAACGGCAATGTGGCGGTCGGGAACGACCCCATCGCCGCCGAGCTGAAGAGCGCGTACGGCACCGATGACATCTACGGCATGCACTGGATCCAGGACGTCGACAACGTCTACGGCTACGGCAACGCCCCCGGCAAGTGCGAGGCGGGGCCGAGCGACACCGGTCCGAGCTATGTCAACACCTTCCAGCGCGGTCCGCAGGAGTCGGTCTGGGAGACCGTGACCCAGCCCACCTGCGACAGCTTCAAGTACGGCGGCAAGAACGGCTATCTGGACCTGTTCACCGGCGACGCCGCGTACGCCAAGCAGTGGAAGTTCACCAACGCCCCCGACGCCGACGCCCGCGTCGTCCAGGCCGCCTACTGGGCCTCGGAGTGGGCCAAGGCGCAGGGCAAGGGCGGCCAGATCTCCGGCAACATCGCCAAGGCCGCCAAGATGGGCGACTACCTGCGCTACGCGATGTACGACAAGTACTTCAAGAAGGTCGGCAACTGCGTCGGGGAGACCACCTGCGCGGCCGGCAGCGGCAAGAACAGCTCCCACTACCTGCTGTCCTGGTACTACGCCTGGGGCGGCGCCACCGACACCTCCGCGGGCTGGTCCTGGCGCATCGGCTCCAGCCACGCCCACGGCGGCTACCAGAACCCGATGGCGGCCTGGGCCCTCAGCTCGTACGCCGACCTCAAGCCCAAGTCCGCGACGGGCGCGAGCGACTGGTCCACCAGCCTCAAGCGCCAGCTGGAGTTCTACCGCTGGCTCCAGTCCAGCGAGGGCGCCATCGCGGGCGGCGCCACCAACAGCTGGCAGGGCCGCTACGCCACGCCGCCGTCGGGCACGTCCACCTTCTACGGGATGTACTACGACGAGAAGCCGGTCTACCACGACCCGCCGTCCAACCAGTGGTTCGGCTTCCAGGCGTGGTCCATGGAGCGCGTCGCGGAGTACTACAACCGCACCGGAGACGCCTCCGCCAAGACGGTCCTGGACAAGTGGGTCAAGTGGGCGCTGTCCGAGACCACCGTCAACGCCGACGGCAGCTACCGGTTCCCGTCCACCCTCCAGTGGTCCGGCCAGCCCGACACCTGGAACGCCGCCAGCCCCGGCGCCAACGCGAGCCTGCACGTCACCGTCGCCGACTACACCAACGACGTCGGCGTGGCGGCCGCGTACGCCAAGACCCTGTCCTACTACGCCGCCAAGTCCGGCGACACCCAGGCCAGGGACACCGCGAAGGCGCTGCTGGACGGCATGTGGAACAACTACCAGGACGCCCTGGGCATCGCGGTCCCGGAGACCCGCGCCGACTACAACCGCTTCGACGACCCGGTCTACGTGCCCAGCGGCTGGACCGGGACCATGCCGAACGGTGACACGATCGACTCCGGCTCGACCTTCGCGTCGATCCGCTCCTTCTACGAGGACGACCCGGCCTGGTCGAAGGTCGAGGCGTATCTGAAGGGCGGCGCGGTCCCGAGCTTCACGTACCACCGGTTCTGGGCTCAGGCGGACATCGCGCTGGCGATGGGGTCGTACGCGGACCTCTTCGAATAGCCGGATCGTCTGAGCAGGCCGTCAGCCGGTCACCACCGCACCACGGCGGGGCTCCCGGACCGGGAGCCCCGCCGCTCTCGCTCTACGCCGAGGTCCGTTCCGTCGTCCCCGTGTCGGCCTCGGGCCGGGACACCCGTGTCCCGGCCCCGTACACCGCGCGCACATTGTCCTTCGGTTTGGGCCTGGTCCGGCCGCAGGGCCCCGCCGCGAAGGCGCGCAGCAGGTTCTCCGTGGTGCGGGTGACGAAGGACCCGGTGCGCGCGTCCATCCCGTGGTTGCGCCCGTTCTCCCGGGTCCCGGCCATCAGGGCCTCCACCCAGCGCATCGTGCCCGAGGCGAAGACCCCCGCCCCGCTCGCCACGGTGTAGTACGCGGAGTCGGAGTGGCTGTGCCGCCCCCGGCAGACCACGGGGGAGTGGGCGATGATCCGCAGCGGTGCCGGGGTGGGTTCGCCCGGGGTGACCCGGTCGTACTCCACGCCCACCAGGTGGTCGAAGGAGTCGCCGTCGTCCACCCCGGTCCCGGCGAACAGCCAGTGGCCGCTGTCCAGGACCACGTACGGGGCGTCCGTCGGATAGCCCTCGTAGAGGACGCCGGTCAGCGAGGACTCGGGATCGGGCGCGGGGGCCTGGCGGAAGTCGGCGGTCACCAGGTCGCGGTGGGACACCAGATACGGATCGTCACGGTAGGCGGTCTTGTAGCAGATCGCGGTGCGCGCGGGCGCACCACCGGGGCCGGGGGCCAGCCGGATGCGGCGGAAGCAGGTGTTGGCGCCGAGGAAGGCCAGGTTGGTCCCGTCGTCCCGGGCCCGGGTCACGTACTGCCGCTGCTGAGGGGTCCAGTACTCGTCGTGGCCGAGCGATATGACGGCCGAGGCGCCCCGCAGCACGGCCGGGTCCAGATGGACGTCCACCCCCGTGGTGTACGCGAGCGGCAGGCCCAGCCGTTCGGCGAGGACCACCAGGGCCCGCTCGTAGACCAGGAACTTCTCCGCCCCGCTGCCCGCGTACGGCCGGTCGAAGCTGACGGCCAGCGAACGCGTCCCGTAGGCACCGTCCTGGCCCTGGTAGAGGCTGAAGCCGCCCCAGGTGTTGTACGCCTGCCAGGTGGCCGGTGCGTGCATCAGCACCGTCCGGCCCCGCGCCCGCCGTGAGCGCACGATCAGCGGCACATAGCGCTGATGGCGGTTCGAGGCGTCCAGTCGCAGCAGATACGCGCCCTCCGGCCAGTTCCGGGTGCGGACGCGGAGCGAGCGGTCCCAGTCGGCCCGCACCGTGCGGGTGGCGTCGAGGAACAGCGGCACGCCCTGCTTCCGGCCGGCCACCCGGCCCGACCGCCACACCAGCCGTGCCTGCGCCCCGCCGTACCAGCCGATCCGGTAGGCCGATACGCGGAAGGCGGGGGCCGTGGTCGACACGTACAGCCCGAACTCCTCACCAGGCAGGACGCTCACCCGGTCGGCGTAGCCCTCGATGGCATCGGGCGGCCCCGTCGAGCGGATGCGCCAGTCGGCATTGCCCGGCCGGGCCCGCTCCGCCTCCTCCGCGCGGCGCGCGGCGTCGCCGCGACGGGACGGGCGGGCGCGGTGGCCGCCGTTCCGTTCGGCCGAGGAGTCGCAGCCCGTCGCGGCCATCCCGGCGGCCCCGGCACCCGCCGCGGCGGCGGCTCCGAGGAAGCCCCGGCGGCCCAGCCCGCCGGCTATGCGGCCATGTTCTCCGTCCACCGTGCCATCGTGGGCCGCACCGTGGACGCGGGCGAGCCGGGTGGTCCGACGGAGTGTCCCCGGCCGTCCGGGGCGCCTGTCCGGGGCGTCCGGGGCGCCTGTCCGGGGTGTCCGGGGCGTCCGGGCCGTCCGTCCGGCGCCCCTCCGAGCCGCCCGCCCGGCGGGTCTGAGGCCCGCCCGGCGGGTCTGAGGTGCGGCGCGGGGGCGTGGGGCGCAACCTGGGACATATGACCGAATCCCAGGCCCCGCGCATCCACCGGCCTCCGATCGTGGTGCTCGGCGTCCAGCCGAACGACCCCCCGTTCCGGCTGGTCGAGATCGCCGGTGAGCTGGCGGGCAAGGCGCACTCGGTGCTGGACGTCATCGAGATCGCCCGCGAGGTCGGCCTGGACGACGTGGACCTGGACGACCCGGACGTGGTCCGGTGGGTGGGCGGCGACAAGTTCACCTGGACCACGTTCTGGCCGCGGCGCCGTTCCGCGCGGTGACGCCGCGGCCGGGCTCAGCCGCTGTCCGCCGGCCGGACGCGCAGCATATTGAGCACGGTGAGCCGGAGCACCGTCTCCTGGCGCTGGTTGGTCATCTCGACCCGGCTGCGCAGAATCCCGCGGTCGGGCTTGGACCGCGACGGCCGGGCCTCCAGGACGGTCACGCGCAGCCGGAGCGTGTCCCCCGGCCGGACCGGGGCGGTCCAGCGCAGCTCGTCCACGCCCGGACCGCCCAGGCTCGCGGCGGGGGAGAGGTAGTGGTCGGCGTACAGCCGCATCATCAGCGCCGTGGTGTGCCAACCGCTCGCGATGAGGCCGCCGAACGGGCCGTCGGCCGCCGCCTCGGGGTCGACGTGGAAGAACTGCGGATCGAATCGCGTCGCGAACTCGACGATCTCCTCCTCCGTGACCGTGACCGAGCCGCAGTCGTGGCTTTCTCCGGGCCGGTAGTCCTCCAGGTAACGGTCGCAACGGACCGTCGGCGCATCAGAGTTCATACCCCGCACCCTGTCACAGCCGCACGGAGCGGGCTGGTGTCAACTCCGGGTTGACGCTCCCCGGAGTGTCAACCTATGGTTGACACATGACGAATCCAGTCGGACTCACCCATTCCGTGCGCCTCGACGATCTGATCGAGGCCATCAAGAAGGTTCACACCGACGCCCTCGAGCAGCTCTCCGACGCAGTGATCGCCGCCGAGCACCTCGGCGAGGTGGCCGACCACCTCATCGGTCACTTCGTGGACCAGGCCCGCCGCTCCGGCGCCTCCTGGACCGACATCGGCAAGAGCATGGGGGTGACGCGGCAGGCGGCCCAGAAGCGCTTCGTCCCCAAAGCGCCCGGCGAGTCGTCGGACCTCGACCCCGGCCAGGGCTTCAGCCGCTACACCCCGCGGGCCAAGAACGTCGTGATGGCGGCGACGAACGAGGCCCGCGCCGCCGTCAACGCCGAGGTCCGCCCCGAGCACCTGGTCCTGGGCCTCCTCCACGAGCCGGACGGCCTCGCCGCGAAGGCGATCCTCGCCCAGGGCGTCCCGCTGGCCACCGTCCGCCAGGCGGCCACCGAGGCGCTGCCCCCGGCCGCCGAGGAGGTGCCGGAGCTCATTCCGTACGACGCGGGCGCCCGCAAGGTGCTGGAGCTCACCTTCCGCGAGGCCCTGCGGCTGGGCCACAACTACATCGGCACCGAGCACATCCTCCTCGCCCTCCTCGAACACGAGGGCGGCTCGGGCCTGCTGAGCGGCCTCGGTATCGACAAGGCCGCCGCCGCGGAGAACATCGCCCAGGTGCTGGCCCGGATCGCCGCGGCCATCGAGAACGAGAGCAAGAACGAGAACGGGAGCGGGAGCGGGAAGGAGGCGTGACCGGCCGGCCCCGGGACCCGGCGGCTCAGGCCATCGCGTCGGTGCCGCCGCCCGGGAGCCGGAACAGCGGCGATGTGCCGGTCAGGGTGAGGACTCGCCTGACGAAGCGACTCGCGGAGCGGACGGTGACCGTCTTGCCGTGCGCGAGCGCCTCTCGGCGCAGCCTCAGCAGCGCGTTGAGGGCCGAGCAGTCCCAGAACCGCACCGCGTCGAGGTCCAGGTCGACACCGTCGGCGGACGTGCGCAGGGCCTCGCGCACGGCGGCGGTCAGGGCGGGGGCGGTCTCGTAGTCCACCTCGCCCCGGACCACGACGACCTTCCGGGGCCCCTCCGAGTAGCTGTCGGTGAGGAGGGTGGACGGGTACGGCGGCGTCGAGTCGGCCGATGTGCCGGGTGCCGCGTCGTTCATGGGCCTGTGCGGCGGGTGGTGTCCCGAGTCGGGCATGATGGCCTCTCGTGCGTGCACCTGTCTGTCTCCCCTCGGGGTCGCCGCGCCGGTGTCACACGATCTGTTTTACACGAAATGTAATTCATGTTTCTAGGTGCGTTCGTCGTCTCGGCAATATCATGCAGCCATGAGAGGAGTTGCTGAGTCGCACACCGGATGGACATTCCTGACCAACCACGCCCGCGTCCTGGCCGCGATCGCCGATGACCCGAACGTGCGTATCCGCGACATCGCCGCGCACTGTCGACTGACGGAGCGTGCCGTCCAGAAGATCATCGCTGACCTGGAGCAGGACGGATATCTGTCCCACACCCGTGAGGGGCGCACCAACACGTACCGCATCGAGCCGGGGAAGGTCCTGCGCCACCCGGCCGAAGCCGGGCTCCCCGTGGCCTCGCTCCTCTCCCTGCTCCTCAAGGACGAGGTCCAGCGCACCGAGCGCGCCGACGAGCCCGCACCGCGACTATCCTGATACCCCCCTGACGTCAGAGGCAGGAGTCACGGTGCGCATCGGAGAACTCGCCGCTCGCACGGGTGTCAGCGTGCGAGCGCTGCGCTACTACGAGGAGCAGGAGCTGCTCGCCTCGGAGCGCAGCCCCAGCGGCCAGCGTCACTACCCCGACACCGCGGTCGAGCGCGTGCTGTTCATCCAGCACCTCTACGCCGCGGGCCTGTCGAGCAAGGTCCTCCGCGAACTCCTCCCCTGTACCCACACCGGTATCGCCACCCCCGACATCCTCGCCCGCCTGGCCGCCGAACGCGACCGCATCAACGCCCAGATGGCCGACCTGGCCATGACCCGCGACCGCCTCGAGGCCGTCATCGAGGCGGCGCACGGCACGGTCGACGGCGGGGTGTGCATCCCGCAATCCGCTGCTTGACCGGGCGGGCCGGTTCTACGCTCACCACATGGCCTTAACACTCGCCCTGAACTATCCCGCCGCGATACCCGCGGGACACAAGATCGAGGTCACCGAGTTCGCCGACACACGGCCGGAGAAGAAGCGGTACAAGCCCCCGACGTGGGCCGACCCGTGCCAGTACCCAGTCGTTCTCGATCTGGACACCGGCATCCGGTACATGAACCACGTGCACGCGAGCCGCGGGGGCAACGGTGGCCTCCTGCTCCGCCCGTATCCGCTGGTCCCCCGCGGCGACCTCCAGGTGAGCCGGGTCTATCAGGCGGTGGTCACGGCCTGTGCCCTCGTGATGGTGGAGGGCTATGACAACCAGCACACCACCCTTCTGGTGGAGCCGGTGGAGCCGGTGGAGTAGCCCCGGCAGCGGCGACTAGCCGATCTTCCACTGACCGGTCTCGTCGGCGAAGCCGCTGTTCATCGTGAACTGGAGGGTGGCGATCTTCGATGCCTCGGGTACCTCGAGGACGACCCAGCCGAGTGCCTTGTCACCCGCCGGGAGCTTGAGGTCGGAGGTCATCTGCGGGCCGGCCGTGATGTCGGCGAACGTGGCGTCGAACCGCTGACCGTCGGTGTCCACGGCCTGGAGACCGTTGGACGGGCTGTCGCTGTACGTGGCGGTGCCGGTGTTGGTGAGCTGGACCTGAACCGCGACCCAGCGCTTGCCGGCCCCGGGCGTGGTGAACTCATCCGCGCTCTTGGCGGGGTCCAGCCACTTCTTCATGGTGACGTCGAGCTGTTCGCCGTCCTCTTGGCCCGAGAGCGTGATGGTGTCGCCGACGCGGGCGTCCGCGGGCTGCTCGGATGCGTCTGCGGCGGCGTCCTTGGCGTCCTCGGTGCCCGCGGTCTCGTCGGCGGAGGCGGCTTGTGAGGAGGACTCGGTCTTGGGGTTGGTGCTGATGCCGCTGCCCTTGTCGTCCTCGCTGCCGCATGCGGCGAGAGACAGGCAGAGGACGGCGGTGGCAATGACGGCGACGGCGCGGGCGCGCATGGTTCCCCCCTGGGTGTGCACGGATGTGGCGTGTGGGGGGATGAGCACTGTATCGGTTTTTATGAGGTATGGGGGACACGGAACGGCAGGCCGCCGAGGATCTCGGGTTGGGCTTGCGTTCTCGCCGTGCGGCACGTCGATGATCACTTGGCGCTGATCGCTCGCGCGCTCCGAGTCGAGATCGTTTCTCTGTTCAGTCAGGCGCCGTCAGGGTCGGCGACTACCGGCGCGTACGCGTTACGCGCGAGGAGGCTCTGGGCGGCCCCGTCCGCGCGCCACGGGGCGACACGCGAACGGGGCCGATGGGAAGACGTCAGCGCATCGGGCACGGGATCGTCGGGCGGACGCGGTTCGTGCTGCACGCGACGACCTGGACCGAGGCGAAGCCGGTACCGCGCAGGTACCAGCCGCCGACGACATCCCCGCCCCAGCCGAGCCGGTCATCCGCGGCCGCGAACCACTCGGCTTGCCGGGAGGAGTCCTTGTCGTGGTCGGTCAGGAAGGACGGGCTTAAGTCGCTGACCTGGTCTCTGTACCAGGCAGAGGCTTTGTCCGGGGCGTCGAAGGTGGCTTTGATCATTCTGGCTGGGCGGAGCAGCCAGTGTGGTACCTCCAGCGGGGGTACGTCGCTCGCCATGAAGGCCGGCGAGGCGGCCGCGATCTGCTTCCACTCCTGGGGCGAGATGTCCTGCACGACGAGGTGAGGTGGCCGTCGGGCCGACTCGCCGTCGTATGTGCGGCGGTCTCCGGTCCAGCGGTAGCAGTGCCAGTGAGCGGGCGGGGGCGGAGCGGTCATCCGGGGTACCTCCTGCGTGGTGGGAGCGGCCCGCCCCGGCCGGGGGGCGAATCGTCCGAGGGGGCCGCCGCTTACCTATGGCGCCGGGCGCTGGCTACCTCGCGTACTGGCGGCCGTCGTCCGAGTCGCCGGGCGTCTGGCCGCCTGGGGTCGGGGCGTCCGTGTCCGGCATCGTGTCGCTGTCCTCGGGGTCCTGGCGGACGACGACATGCTGTAATCGCATTGGGCCTCCTGAGTTCACTCGCGCAGGGGTGTCCCCGCGCGATTGCGCGGTGCTCGTCCCGGCCACTGGCCTGCAAGCGGGAGGTCGAGGCGAGCTGTGTTGGACGGGACTCCGGCCCGGCGGTGCAGACCGGTCCGGAGCCCCGTCCGCCCTGCCTTGTCGGCGGCCGTGCCTGGCTGTATCGACCGGCAGGGGTTCTTTGGGGGCGGGCCGCTGGCGCCGCTGCTCTGGCGGGGCCCAGAGCCCAGCGACCCACCCGGTCTATGTGGCTGGATCGCCCGCTACACAGAGCCAGACCGCGAGCGTCAGCAGCGCGGGGATCGCGCTGAGCAGCAGGCCCATCCGGGCGGCGCGGAAGGCGAACAGTGCAGCCCGCTCAGTGGGGGGCTGTCGGCGGTGCCTCATCCGGCACCTCCTGACCGGGCCCGACGCGCAGCCTCCTCGTAGGCGGCCAGCAGGTGCTCTCCGGTCTCGCACCTGGTGCCGGGCGTCCGGCAGGCTGGGCAGCCTGCGGCGTGCTCCAGGGCTGCGCGCCACTCGGTCTCGGCGGCCGGGCCCAGCAGACTCGCGGTCATGCCGCCACCTCCTTGAGGAGAGGATCGGACGCCGGGTCCTCGGCCAGCAGTTGGAACCGCCGGCGTGCTGCGTCCAGCAGAGCGGCGCTGGCCTCGGGATCCTTGGCGGCTTGGAGCCCGGCCGCGAGGCGGTCGCGCGCCGCCTGGCCGTCCGTTCCGCTGGCGTAGACCGCGCTCCACGTCTCCTCGGCGAACACCTCCTGCCCGTGGAGGTGGAAGCGGTACAGGCTGCCCGGGGGCGGGATGACTCCGGCTTGCAGGGGCACCACCAAGATCCGGGTACCGCTGGCCCCCAGCCGCTGCAGGTAGGTCATCTGCGCTGCCATGGCCAGCGGGTTCCCGAGCGTCCGCAGGAGCATCGCTCCGTCGAGGAGCACGGTGACGTCCTGCGTCTGGTTGTCGGGGAGCACGGTGTGCGCCGGGACCCGCGGGGGTTGGGCCGACGAGGTCAGCAGGGTCAGGTGGTCGACGGGGTATCCGGTGGTCTGCACGATGCGGGGCATGGTGACCGAGGCGTAGACGCAGATTTCGGACGCGTGGTGTTCGCAGGCGCGCAGTCGGTCCATCCAGCCCTCGGCGTCATCGCGGATGGGGCCTGGGAAGCGTGTGGGGTCTGTCGTCTGCCGGCCTGTCCAGCGCATTGCGCCGGTGATGGTGTCCATGTCGGTGACGCCGTAGAGCCTGGTCAGGGTGGATACGTCCTGCCATCGCTGTGCTGCCTGGCCGGTTTCCATCCGGTTGATCTTGGATGGTGAGCTGCGGATGGCTTCGGCGGCGGCGGTGGGCGTGAGGCCCTTGGCGAGCCGTAGGGACCGCAGGTATGCGCCCAGGACCAGGGGCGCGGGTCCACGATCAGGGGTGGTCACGTCGTCTGTCATCGGGTCCTGCCCTGTTCGAGGGCGCGGCGCCTGGCGGCGGCCTCGGCGACCGGGTCACGCTGGTAGGTAGGGGCGTGGGACGGGCAGGAGTAGGTGGTGCGTCCGGCGCCGCTGACGCTGTGATGGACTTCTACGATGACCGGCTCGTCGGTGGGCAGCTGGCATCGGTAGCACAGCTGCCGGCCGTTCGGCCTCGGGCCGAGAACGTCGTAAACGGCCTGGCCCAGGGCGGGGGCCAGGCGATGGGTGTCGGTCAGGTACCGGTCCGGGCCGAGCGGGATCCGCCAGTACGTCCGGTGCTCAGGCCCCCAGGACGCGGGCGGTACGCCGAGGAGGGTGCTTTCGTCGGCGAGTTCGGTGAGGACGCGGACCTGTCGCATGCACCAGCTGCGGGCGGTGCCGACTCCGATCAGCCAGTACGCCTTGCCGTGGGTGTCGTCTTGGATGACGGCGCCCGAGTCCCGCCCGAGCAGCTCCAGGGCGCGGTCGGCGACAGGAGTGGGCGCGGAGATGGCGTCCCACCATTTGCCCACGGGTAACGCCTCGACGTCCACGGTGTTCGGTGGTGTCCACGGCAGGACTTGGGGATTCGTCGGCACGGTAGCCCCCGGGCGTCATCGGTGATCAGGTGATAACCGACCGTAAGAGCGCCGGGGGCGGAGAAGGGGCAGAGATTCTGCCCCTCGAACACCGGGTCAGGCAGCCAATACGCCGATCTTCACCGCCAGCTCGGCAGCACGACGGCGATGCGTAGGAGACTTTGACTCCGTCTCTTCCAAGATGATGCGGCGCGCGTAGCCGTTGTATCGGATCGTCTCCGGAGCTGCCTCGTACGCCTTGTCCAGCGTCGCCAGCGCGGTCTCCGACTGCCCATCCAATTGGTAGCCGCGCGCCTCCTCGATCCGGTGCCGAGCCCGCCGCGGCCGCGAACGGATCGTCTTCGCGTCCGCCTTCGCGGCCTGCCGCACGGACTCCCCACCCGCGTGCAGCTCGACGGCGACCGTGACCGCGTGCGCACCAATGATGGCTTGAGAGAACGACGTCATGGGGTGGTAGTAGTCGGCAGGCAGCCGCTTGGCCATCTTGCGGGCGGTGTCCCAGTAGCCCCACGCGGTTCCCGTATCTCCACGGCGAGCGGCGGTGTATCCGGCTTCGAACTGCAGGGCGCCAGCGATGGCGCGGACATCGTCCGGCGCGTCCGGCAGCAGTGGTGTGAGGTAACGCAGCGTCTCCAACGTGACAGCGTCGGCCGCATCGAAGTGGGCCGGGCCGCTGTCACGGTGGGCCTGAGCGGTGAGCCACGCAGCTACGCCGATGGCGTGTGGGTCCTCGCTCTCCTGGGCCGCGACCATGCCGCGCTCGGCGACGCGCCAGAGGAGGGCGGAGTCGGGCTGGTAGGCGATGAAGAACTGGCTGAGGCTGTAGACCTCGGCGAGCACCGCCTGGGCTGCTCGCCGTTCGGGGGCACGGTCGGCCTGGCGTACAGCGAGCTGTGCGTCCCGGATGAGGTCTGGCAGGAGGCCGCCGATCACTTCACGATGGTTGGGCGCGGAGTGGCGGGCGGACCAGGCACTTTCGAGGCGGGCACTCAGGTGTGCGGCTGATGGTGCTTCGCGGTCGGTAGCGAAGGGGAACGAGTCGATTGCCGCTCGCACGGCGGGCAGCTTGGCGTGACCAGGGCCGATGAAGAGGGCAACGGGAAGCGTCTGGTCACCGGTGAGTTCGGTGAGGTCGCGGACGCGTAGCACCTCGGCGATGCGCAAGATCATGGGGAGTCCGGGTGTGTGGAGAGTGCCGTTCTCCACCTGCTTCACCCAGCTCGGGGACTTGCCGAGGAGACCGGCGAGGACGGTACGGCTCATGCCTCGGCGTGTGCGGAGGACTTGCATCCGCTGGCCGAAGACCAGCGGATGGTCCAATGGGTCCGGGGTAGCATCAGATGGCATGGCCTTGCCCCTCTCTGTCCAGCTCGTCACTGCCAGGGTATGAGGCAGGGCCGTTGTCGTGTGAGACGGTTCACTCCGAGGCATGACGAAAGCCTCCTTGCCCGGCCCTCAAACCAGACGAGGCGGCGCTCCGTTGAACGCCGCGTACTGGGCTGCCTGTTGATCCGACAGGAACTCGACCACCACCAGACCTTCCGGAGATCGACAAAACGCGCATCCGGATCCCAGCTCGGCGCCTGTAGCGGTAGCGATCCGGGCGGGTCTGCCCATCCCGGCCATCGGCCCCGTCCCGGCCGTCCGCGCCCGGCGGCCCCGTGCGGGGCCCCAGCCGGACCAGGCTCACCCTGCGGCTCCTGCGGCTCCTGCCGCCCCGGGGCCCCTGCCGACCCGGGGCCCCGTCCTTCCCGTCCGCACTCGGCCGGCCGGACGGCCCCGACGGGCCAGGGCTGCCCCTCGTCCCAGGCGCGCCATCACGGCCTGGCCACCCTGCTCACCCCGTGGCCCCGGGATCGGCACCGGCACCTCAGCCCTCGAGGGCAAGTCCTGGAGCGTGACCTGCCACCGCGGAGTGCGCGGTCGGGCCGGCTCCCCATCTCGTCCAGAGCACCGTCTTGGCCGCCTCGCGGGCCTGCTCCAGCTGCTCGGCGAGGTGGACGTTCCTGAGGGCTGGGGCCCCCACGGCCCCGGTCTTTTGAGACGAAGAAGGGCCTGACCTGCTTTCGCAGGTCAGGCCCTTGATCGTTCAGGGTGAGTAACGGGACTCGAACCCGCGACATCCTGGACCACAACCAGGTGCTCTACCAGCTGAGCTATACCCACCATGACCGGCGCTTTCCGCACCGGCCGAGAAAAAGTGTACAGGGTCCGGAGGGGTGCTCGCTCCCGGCTTTCGGGGAGTCGGGAGCGAGCACGGGGTCAGGCGTGCCGGGCGGGCAGGACGTGCTTGGCCGCGATGGCCTTCGCCGTGTCCGAGTCCGGGCCGGGCTGGGGGACGAAGACCGCCTCCCGGTAGTAGCGCAGCTCGGCGATGGACTCGTGGATGTCCGCGAGCGCGCGGTGGTTGCCGTTCTTCTTGGGACTGTTGAAGTAGGCCCGCGGATACCAGCGGCGGGCCAGCTCCTTGATCGAGGAGACGTCGACGATCCGGTAGTGGAGGTAGCTCTCGAGCGTCGGCATGTCCCGCAGGAGGAAGCCGCGGTCGGTGGAGACCGAGTTTCCGCACAGCGGGGCCTTGCCGGCGTCGGGGACGTGCTCGCGGATGTAGGCCAGGACCCGGTCCTGGGCGTCCTCGAGCGTGGTCCCGCCCTCGAGCTCGGCGAGCAGGCCGGAGGTGGTGTGCATCGTGCGCACCACCTCGTCCATGGTGACCAGCGCTTCCGCGGGGGGCCGGACAACGATGTCCACTCCCTCGCCCAGGATGTTCAGCTCGGAGTCCGTGACCAGCGCGGCCACCTCGATAAGCGCGTCGTTCGCCAGCGAGAGCCCGGTCATCTCGCAGTCGATCCACACCATGCGATCGTTCATACGTCTCACCCTACGGGGCGTTCCCGCTGGCCGGGCACGGACGGACGGCCCGGAGCACGACCCGCGGCCTGTTCGGGCAGGCGCGGGGCGTAGGTGTCCGACTCCGGTTTGCCAGGTTCCGGATGCGGAGCGTGGTGATGGTGCCCGGGATGCGCCGGGTGACCCGTGTGGCCGCCGGGCGCGCCCGGCCGCCGCAGCGCCAGCGAGTGATCGCCGCGCTGTTCGATCACCTCGGCGCGGTCGGGCCGGTCGGCCCGCTCCAGCCGCTCCAGGCGGTCGGCGCGGTCCGGGCGGTCCGTACGCTCCGCCGGGCCGCCCTGGGGCCTGCGGGCGCGGTACGCGGCCCGGTAGGCGGCCGGGGAGGACCCCAGCTGCCGCCGGAAGTGTCCGCGCAGCGCGACCGGCGAGCGGAAGCCGCAGCGCCCGGCGACCTCGTCGACCGAGTAGTCGGAGGTCTCCAGGAGCCGCTGCGCCTGGAGCACCCGCTGGGTGATCAACCACTGGAGTGGAGCGCTCCCAGTGAGCGAACGGAACCTGCGGTCGAAGGTTCTGCGGCTCATATAGGCACGGGCGGCCAGGGCCTCGACGTCGAACTGCTCGTGCAGATGCTCGAGCGCCCACGCCACCACCTCGGCGAGCGGGTCCGCCCCGATCTCCTCTGGTAACGACCTGTCCAGATAGCGCTCCTGCCCTCCACTGCTGCGCCGCGGTGGGACGACCAGGCGCCGGGCGAGGGCGCCGGCGGCGTCCGCGCCGTGGTCGGTGCGCACGATGTGCAGGCACAGGTCGATCCCGGCGGCGGTGCCCGCCGAGGTCAGTACGTCGCCGTCGTCGACGAAGAGCTCGCGCGGGTCCACATGGACCGACGGATAGCGCTTGGCGAGCGTCGGCGCGTACATCCAGTGGGTGGTTGCCGGGCGGCCGTCCAGCAGCCCGGCGGCGGCCAGTACGAAGGCCCCGGTGCACAGGCCCACGATCCGCGCACCCTCCTCGTGCGCGCGGCGCAGCGCGTCGAGCGCGGCGGCCGGTGGCGGCTGGGTTATCGACCGCCAGGCCGGTACGACGACGGTCCCGGCCCGGGAGAGTGCCTCCAGGCCGTATGGTGCGGTCAGTTCCAGTCCGCCAGTCGTTCGCAGTGGCACATCTTCGCCCGCACACACCAGCAGTCGGTACCGAGGGACTCCGGCGTCCTGCCGGTCGATACCGAAGACGGAGAGCGGGATGGAGCTTTCGAAGATGGGGCCGCCGCTGAACAGCAGCACCGCGACGATTTCTCGTCGCCGGCGTCCGGAGAGCTTGCGCGAGGTCTCCGGTACGGTCGTGGAGTCCTGGCTCATGGCACTAAGCCCCCCTCGGTGGTCGCGTCCTCTCGGTCCTGCACGTTTCCCCTCGGTCCTGAACGGTTCCCCCGCCGGTCATGGCCAAGATCGAATCTACTGTGTCGCGTGTGGTCGCCGTGACCAGTTCACCACCCGCCACTATGTCGACATGACAACTTGGCGCGAAGCATTCGATCACGAAGCGTTGCACTCGTAGCCCTCGCTGTGAAGTACGCCTTGTGCGGACACCCACTTCCCGTAGGGGGTACATGCGCCTCTGACCCCTTTCCACGCTGGCCGGACGGGGGTTGAGCACGGTGTTTGCCAAGGGAAGAACTGTGGCGCGAAGTTGGCTGAAAACAAGCGGGCGCAGATGTGCGGATGCGTCATGCGACCGGCGTACGACCCGCTCGTACTTCCGCAGGAGTTCGGCAGTACTCGATCAGCGCTGAGTGTGCGGAGCGCTACCGAACGCGTCCGCGGACGCGCCCTGGGGCACGTCGGCGGGCGGGTTCTCGGTCACGTTCTCGGTCACGCCCGCGTCCCGGCGGTGCCCCGGTCGTGTCCTCATGCGCGGCGGCCGCCCCGGTGCGCGCCGATTCCCGTACGGCCGTGGCGGCCCCGGTGCGGATTGGCGCCGTCCGCGTCCAGCCGGGCCGCGGTGCGCTCGGAATGGCGCAGCAGGGCGCGGCTGGCGGCCGTCACGGCGGCCAGGCCCGCGGCGGCCGCCACCGCGCCGCCGAGGGGCGCTCCGCACATCAGCAGGGCGACGGGGACCACGGCGCAGCCGAAGGCGGCCCAGCGGATCACCTCGTTCACCGCGCTCACCGCGTCGCTCGCGGCGGGCTGGACCGGGGCTCGAGCGGAGCTTGGAGCGTGCGGCCGTCCGGGGGCCCCGGCGCCGCCGTCGGGGGCGCCGCGACGGGCGTCGTACGCGGGGGTGACGGGCACGGGCAGGGCTCCTCATCTAGCGGCCGGCGGGGTGCCGACGGGGGTCGGCGCGGGGGTGACGAGGGGGCGGCGGGCGGTGCGTCCGGGCAGGTGGCCGGGCAGGTGGCCGGGGTGGGCCGGGGCCGCCGTCCCCGTGCCGCTACTACAACGCCCGGCCCGCCCCCAGGTCACTGCCGGGCGGCCGCACGGCGTACCGCGGCGGCCCGGCCTGGGCGGGTCCCGGGCCGGGTTCCGGTGCGAGTCCCGGGGCGAGTGGGACCACTTGGGGCATTGCGTTACGGGCCGCCCTCCGGCATGCTCCGGGGAACGCTTCGGGGCGGCTCCGCTCCCGTGGCAACCTCTGGGCAGGTGGTGAATGCCGCCGTACCCTTGGGGGTAAGGGCTTGGAAAGATGAATCCCGGACGGATTTCGACCCCTCGATGACGTCCCCGAGCTCCAGCGGAGCTCACGTCCCCCGACAGCCCGCAACCTGAGCCCCCGCCGATCCCTCCGCACGAGGACATCCTTCGCCGAGACACCGATGGCCGGTCACGAAATCCCCGAACCCGCGGACCGCAAGCGGGTCGCCGATCACATGGCGCACCCCGAAGCGGCGGAAGAAACACGTCATTCCTGCGATCCAGCGTTCCAGCACGGTGTCGTGGTGGGATTCGACGGTTCCACATCGAGCGAGCGCGCCCTCGCCTACGCCATCGGCATGGCCCGGCGCTCCGGCTCAGGGCTGATCATCGTCCATGTGGCCAACCGGCTGCCGACGACCGTATGGGCGGGCTGTGAGCCGCCCGTCTTCGTCGACGTCCCCGATCACCGCACCGAGGTGCTGGGGCTCGAGCTGGCCTGCGCCGACCATCTCGCCGAGGTGCCCTGGATCCTCGTCGAGCGGGGCGGGGACATCTGTCATGAGCTGGAGGAGGTCGGCCGGGAGTACGCGGCCGACGCGATCGTGGTGGGCTCCACGCACGGGCTGGTGGGGCGGATCTTCGGCTCGGTGGCGGGGCGGCTCGCGCGGCGGGCGCAGCGGCCCGTCATCGTCATCCCCTGAGTTCTGTGAGCTGTCGTGAGTGGTCGCGAGGTGTTCCGGGTGGCCGCTGAGCGGCTCTGAGGAGCCCTGAACGGCCCGGAGTTCCCTGGGCTCTTCGGGACCCTTCCGAGTCCTTCCGGGGCTTTCCGCGCCCTTCGAGGTCCCTGTGCCTCCGGCGCGCTGTGTCCCGGAGCCGCTTCGTCAAGCGTCGTTGTTCAAGTCAAAACCTCTTTCGTCGTTGCGACGTGGCGTGAGCGCCTGGAACCGGACACCTTCAACTCCGCTGGACCGCAGGCGAGATGGCGTCAAGTTCATCTTGACAACCGATAAACCTACCGATGCGTAGAAGTGGATTGTGCGTTTGTGAGGGGTACAAATCGTTCGATCGTGCTGTCGTGCGGGAAGTGACGGTTCCCGCGCGGCGGCCAGCCGCCGGCGTGCCAGGGCGACGTCGGCGAAGGGGAGGCGGCCCCCGCGTGCGTGGTGGCACACGCGGGGGACCGCCGAGCGGCCCGTCGAGCGGTCCGCTGAGGGGTCCGCCGAGGTCGCGCGGGGTGCGGACCGGGGCTCGGGTCTATTCGACCGTCACCGACTTGGCGAGGTTCCGGGGCTTGTCGATGTCCCGGCCGAGCGCCAGCGCCGTGTGGTACGCGAGCAGCTGGAGCGGGATGCCCATGAGGATCGGGTCGAGCTCGGGCTCATTGCGGGGTACCACGATCGTGTGGTCGGCCTTCTCCTGCTCCCGGTGGGCGACGGCCAGGATCCGGCCGCTGCGGGCCTTGATCTCCTCCAGTGTCGCGCGGTTCTTCTCCAGCAGGTCGTCGTCCGGGAGGACCGCCACGGTCGGCACCTCGGGCTCGATCAGGGCGAGCGGCCCGTGCTTGAGCTCGGAGGCCGGGTACGCCTCGGCGTGGATGTACGAGACCTCCTTCAGCTTCAGGGACGCCTCGCGCGCCACCGGGTAGCCGCGGACCCGCCCGACGAACATCATGCTCTTTGCGTTCGCATATTCGGCGGCGAGCTTCTCGATCTCCTGCTCGCCGCGCAGCACCTCGGCGATCTGCTCGGGCAGCCTGCGCAGCCCGTCGATGATCCGCTTGCCGTCGGCGACCGAGAGATCGCGGATCCGGCCCAGGTGCAGGGCGAGCAGCGCGAAGGCGACGGCGGTGTTGGTGAAGCACTTGGTGGAGACGACGCACACCTCCGGGCCCGCGTGGACGTACACCCCGCCGTCCGTCTCCCGGGCGATCGCGCTGCCCACGACGTTGACGACGCCCAGCACCCGCGCGCCCTTGCGCTTGAGCTCCTGGACGGCCGCCAGAGTGTCGTAGGTCTCGCCGGACTGGCTGACCGCGATGTAGAGGGTGTCCGGGTCCACGACCGGGTTGCGGTAGCGGAACTCGCTCGCGGGCTCCGCGTCCGCCGGGATCCGGGCCAGCTCCTCGATCAGCTGGGCCCCGATCAGACCCGTGTGGTACGCCGAACCACAGCCGAGGATCTTGACCCGGCGCACCCCGCGCGCCTCGCGGGCGTCCAGGTTGAGCCCGCCCAGCCGGACGGTGGAGAAGCGGTCGTCGATCCGGCCGCGCAGCACCCGGTCCACGGCGTCGACCTGCTCGTGGATCTCCTTGTGCATATAGGTGTCGTGGCCGCCCATGTCGTACGACTCGGCCTCCCACTCCACGGTGGTGGGGGAGGTGGAGGTGCGGCTGCCCTCGGTGGTGTAGGTGCGGTAGTCGTCGGCCTTGAGGGTGGCCATCTCGCCGTCGTCCAGGGTGACCACCTGGCGGGTGTGGCTGACCAGCGCGGCGACGTCCGAGGCGACGAACATCTCCTTCTCGCCGATGCCCAGCACCACCGGCGAGCCGTTGCGGGCGACGATGATGCGGTCGGGGAAGTCCGCGTGCAGCACGGCGATGCCGTAGGTGCCCTCGACCATCGCGAGCGCGTGACGGACCTTCTCCTCCAGGGTGGGCGCCTGGGAGCGGCCGATGAGGTGGGCGAGCGCCTCGGAGTCGGTGTCGGAGACCAGCTCCACGCCGTCGGCGGTGAGCTTGGCGCGCAGCTCGGCGGCGTTGTCGATGATGCCGTTGTGGACGACGGCGACCTTGCCGTCGGCGTCCAGATGCGGATGCGCGTTGAGGTCGTTGGGCGCGCCGTGGGTGGCCCAGCGGGTGTGGGCGATGCCGGTGGTGCCCGTGAACCGCTTGGGAAGCTTGGCCTCCAGCTCGCGGACCCGGCCCTTGGCCTTGGCGGTCTTCAGCCCGGTCGACGAGGCGTTCTGCCCGCCCTTGCCCGGCTTGCCCTGGATCGCGATGCCCGCGGAGTCGTAGCCGCGGTACTCCAGGCGCTGTAGTCCCTCCAGCAGCAGCGGTGCCACATCGCGTTTTCCGATGTATCCGACGATTCCGCACATGGTGTTCTGGGCCTCCCATTGGATCGCTCATGCGTGCTCGTGCCAGTTTTCGGCGATGGCGGCCGCCGTCGTGGACCGGTGTCGTGGGCCGGCGCCCTGGGCCGGTGTCGTGGATTGGCGTCGTCAGCCGTAGACGATGCGGCGCAGCTGGCGCAGCGAGAGTTCGGGCGGGGCCACCGCGCGGTGCGGCAGCTCGGCGGTGATCCGCTCGAAGATGTCCGCGTTGGTCAGCCCGCCGGACTGTAGCTCGCGGTGGCGGCGCCGGACGAACTCCTCCGTCGTCTCGTCGAAGTACGCCAGCACATCCAGCACCACCCGGGCCGCCTCGCCGCGGCTGAGCGGCGTACTGCGGACCAGGTGGTCGATAAGGTCATCGTGGGACATACGGCGATCGAGCACCCGTTGATACTGCGATGCGGAGACGGGTTTCGCAACAATCCTGCCCGATATCGGGCAGGGCTTGGGGTGAACGCGGAGTCCCGGGGCGCGCTTTCGCCGTCGAGGCCGCAAATGCTCTCTTGTTGGGTGATATACGGGCGAATTACGCCGAGTGGTGCATTCCGGCGGCTCCATGGCGACACATTGGTCTACACCTTGACCGCACATGGGCCTCGCGGTACCCAAGAGCGACGTTTCGGTGAAGGGATCCCCTGTGAGACGACGCCGTGCCCGACTTCTGTGTTCGCTGCTGCTGACCGTGGTCGCCGGGGCGGGGACCGCGGCCTCCTCCGCGTCCGCCTCCTCCGCTTCTTCTGCTTCTTCCGCGTTTTCCGCTTCCCCTTCGCACGCCGCCGGGGTGGCCCAGGCCGCCACCGCCCCGGCCCCCCTGGACCGGGTGGTGCCCGCGCCCGCGTCCGTACGGCCCGCGGCGGGCTCGTACACGATCCGCTCGAACACCCGCATCCGGGTGTCCGCCTCCGACGGCTCGGCGCGTCCGGCGCGCCGGGTGGGCGACTACCTGGCGAAGGTGCTGCGCCCCTCCACCGGCTTTTCGCTGCCCGTGACCGCGCGGTCGGGCGGCGACGGCATCCGGCTGCGGCTGCTGCCCCAGGCCGCCGGGGCGCGGAAGCTGGGTGCGGAGGGATACCGGCTGGAGGTCACCGGACGCGCGATCACCCTCAGCGCGCGTGGCTCCGCGGGGCTGTTCCACGGCGTGCAGACGCTGCGGCAGCTGCTGCCCGCGTCGGTCGAGCGCACCACCCGGCAGCCGGGCCCGTGGCGGGTCTCCCGAGGCACCATCACCGATGTGCCGCGCTACGCCTGGCGGGGCGCGATGCTCGATGTCTCCCGGCACTTCTTCAGCGTGGATCAGGTCAAGCGCTACATCGACCAGTTGGCTCTCTACAAGCTCAACAAGCTGCATCTGCACCTCTCGGACGACCAGGGGTGGCGGATCGCGATCGACTCCTGGCCACGGCTGGCCACGTACGGCGGCTCCACGCAGGTCGGGGGCGGGCCCGGCGGCTACTACACCAAGGCCGACTACCGCGAGATCGTGCGTTACGCGGCGAGCCGTGAGCTGACCGTCGTCCCCGAGATCGACATGCCGGGCCACACCAACGCGGCGCTCGCCTCCTACGCGCGGCTCAACTGCGACGGCGTCGCCCAGCCGCTCTACACCGGCACCGATGTCGGCTTCAGCTCCCTGTGCGCGCCCAAGGAGGTGACGTACGACTTCGTGGACGACGTCATCCGCGAACTCGCCGCGCTCACCCCCGGCCGCTATCTGCACATCGGCGGGGACGAGGCCCACTCCACCAGCCATGAGGACTACGCGGCCTTCATGGACCGGGTACAGCCGGTCGTCGCCAAGTACGGCAAGACGGTGGTCGGCTGGCACCAGCTCACCGGAGCGCGTCCCGCGAAGGGCGCGATCGCTCAGTACTGGGGCCTGAACGGGAACGAGAAGGAGGTCGCCGAGGCGGCCAAGGCGGGCACCCGGCTGGTCCTCTCACCGGCCAACCGCGCCTATCTGGACATGAAGTACGACGCCGATACTCCGCTGGGGCTGAGTTGGGCCGGGTACGTCGAGGCGAAGCAGTCCTACGACTGGGACCCGGCCACCTACATCAAGGACGCCCCGGCGTCATCGGTGCTCGGTGTCGAGGCGCCACTGTGGTCGGAGACCCTGCTGACCAGCCCGCAGCTCGAGTACATGGCCTTCCCCCGCCTCCCCGGCATCGCCGAACTCGGCTGGTCGCCCGCGCGTACGCACGACTGGAGCGACTACCGGGTCCGGCTCGCGGCGCAGGGCCCCCGCTGGGACGCGCTGCGCATCGCGTACTACCCCTCCCCGCAGATCCCCTGGCCCGCTCACTGACCCCCCACCAGCACGGCCCCCGCGCCCCGGGCCCCGCGTTCCCCGGGGCGCGGGGACGGGGGCCGCTCCGGGCGTTCCCTCGACCCTGCGGACGGGTTGTGGGCCTGGCCTCTGGGGTGTGGCCCTCTCCCGGGGCGTGGCCCTGCCCCGGATTGCGGGCCCGGCTCTGGCGGGCGGGCGCTCGATGGTGGCTCCGGGTGCGGGCCCCGAGCTCGGGGCTCGGGACCGCGCGAAGGGGCGGACCGGGGGCCACCGCCCCAGGGGTGGGCCCACGGGGCGGCGGCCCAGGGGGCGGGCCTGCGAGGCGGGGGCGGTGCCGCGGGGCGGTGTCCGGGGGCGGGGGGTTCGGGGGAGCCCTGTGGTGGGTCAGCTTGCGAAGCCCAGTTCTCGCGCGATCAGCATGCGCTGGACCTCGCTGGTGCCCTCGCCGATCTCCAGGATCTTGGAGTCCCGCCACATCCGGGCCACCGGGTACTCGTTCATGAAGCCATAGCCACCGTGGATCTGGGTGGCCTCGCGGGCGTTGTCCACCGCGACCTCGGAGGAGTAGAGCTTCGCGATCGACGCCTCCTTCTTGAACGGTTCGCCGAGCACCAGCCGGGAGGCCGCGTCACGCCAGGCCACCCGGGCCATATGGGCGCGCGACTCCATATCGGCGAGCTTGAACTGGATCGCCTGGTTGGCACCGATGGGACGGCCGAACGCCTCGCGCGTCCTGGCGTACGTCACCGACTCGTCCACACAGCCCTGGGCGAGCCCGGTGGCCAGCGCGGAGATCGCGATCCGGCCCTCGTCCAGGATCCGCAGGAACTGGGCGTAGCCCCGGCCCTCCGCGCCCAGCAGGTTCGCGGCCGGGACCCGGCAGTCGGCGAAGGACAGCTCGCGGGTGTCCGAGGCGTTCCACCCCACCTTGGAGTAGGGGGCGGCCACGCTGAAGCCGGGCGTGCCCGACGGCACGATGATCGAGGAGATCTCGGGGCGGCCGTCCTCCGTGCGGCCGGTGACCGCGGTGACGGTGACCAGCGTGGTGATGTCCGTACCGGAGTTGGTGATGAAGCACTTGGTGCCGTTGATCACCCACTCGCCGGTGGCCTCGTCCAGCCGGGCCGTGGTGCGGGTGGCGCCCGCGTCCGAGCCGCCGCCGGGCTCGGTCAGGCCGAACGCGCCCAGGGCCTCCCCGGAGCACAGCGCCGGCAGCCAGGTGCGCTTCTGCTCCTCCGTGCCGTAGCGGAAGATCGGCATCGCGCCGAGCGAGACCCCCGCCTCCAGGGTGATGGCCACCGAGGAGTCCACCCGGGCCAGCTCCTCCAGGGCGATGCAGAGCGCGAAGTAGTCCCCGCCCATACCGCCGTACTCCTCCGGGAAGGGCAGGCCGAACAGGCCCATCCGGCCCATCTCGCGGACGATCTCGTACGGGAACTCATGGTGCTCCCAGTACTCCCCGATCTTGGGGGCGACCACATCGTGCGCGAACGCCTCGACGGTGCGGCGCAGTTCCTCGTGTTCCGGGCTGAGTCGGTGGTCGATCGACATGGCTCAGGTCTCCTTCTGGGAGAGGGCGCGGACGGTGCGGGACGGGCTGGGCCGGCCCAGGTGCCGGGCCATCCACACGCTGGTTGCGGTGAGGCGGCCGATGTCGACCCCGGTCTCGATGCCGAGGCCGTCGAGCATCCACACGAGGTCCTCGGTGGCGAGATTGCCGGTGGCGCTCTTGGCGTAGGGGCAGCCGCCGAGGCCCCCGGCGGAGGCGTCGACGGTGGTCACACCGTGCTGGAGGGCCGCGAGGGTGTTGGCGAGGGCCTGGCCGTAGGTGTCGTGGAAGTGCACGGCCAGCCGGTCGTCGGCGATGTCCGCCTCGTTGAGCGCGTCCAGCAGCTCCCGCACATGGCCGGGGGTGGCCACGCCGATGGTGTCGCCGAGACTGATCTCGTCGCATCCCATGTCCAAGAGGCGGCGGCTGACCGAGACGGTCTGGGAGACCGGGACCGGCCCCTCCCACGGGTCGCCGAAGCACATCGACAGATAGCCGCGCACGGCCACGCCCGCGTCCTCGGCCTTGGCGACGACCGGGGTGAACATCTCCAGCGCCTCGTCCACCGTGCGGTTGAGATTGGCCCTGGCGAAGGACTCCGTGGCGCTGGCGAAGACGGCGATCTCGCGCGCGCCCAGCGCGAGGGCGCGGTCCAGCCCGCGCTCATTGGGCACCAGCACCGGGAGCCGGGCGTCCACGTCGTCGACCAGCCGCATCAGCTCCTCGGCGTCGGCCAGCTGGGGCACCCACTTCGGATGGACGAAGCTGGTGGCCTCGATGGTGGTGAGGCCGGCCTCGGCGAGCCGCCGGATGAACTCGGCCTTGATGGCCGCCGGGACCAGCGTCTTCTCGTTCTGCAGCCCGTCCCGCGGGCCCACCTCGTGGATCCGGACCCGGGCGGGCAGCCCGGGGGCCGGGACGGTCATGGGGAGGGTCATCACTCACGCTCCTCGTTCTCGTGCGGAGTGCTCTCGTGCGGGGTGCTCTTGTGCGGTGTGCTCTCGTGCGGTGTGACGACCGCCAGCAGCTGGTCCATGGCGACCGTGCTGCCGGGGGTCACATCGAGCTCGGTGACGGTCCCGTCGTGCGGGGCGGAGATGAGGTGCTCCATCTTCATCGCCTCGACCACCAGCAGGCCCTGACCCGCGGTGACCTCGTCGCCCACGGCCGCCTTCACGACGGTGACGGTGCCGGGCATGGGCGCGGTCAGCTCCCCGGCGTGCGCGGCGGCGGCCCCTCCGCGCAGCGCCTCCTCCACGGGGTCGTGGCCGACCACGCGCCAGGTGTCCCCGTCCCGGCCCAGCCAGTGGCTCGCGCCATGGGCGGCATGGCGGAAGCGGTGGGTGACCCCGCCGAGGTCCACCAGCACGCTGCCCTCGTCCAGGACGACGAGCCGAGCTCGCACGCCCCCGGCGTCCGCGGCGGCTGCCGGGACTCGCGTGGCCCCGGCCGCGCCGGCCGACCCTGCGGGCCGCACGGGTGTGGTGTCCTCCGCCGTGTCGGAGGCCGGGTGCTCGATCCGCAGTTCCGCGTCGTGTGCGCGGCCGCGCATGCGGACGGTCACCGGGGGGTGGCCGGGCACGCGCAGGCGGTGGATGGTCCAGGCGGGGGCTCCGCCCAGCCGCCAGCCGGTCGGCACCGAGAACGGATCGACCCAGACGTCCGCGGCCGGGCCGCGCGCCGGGCCGCCGGGGCCGGGGCCGGCGGGCTCTGGATGCGCACCGGGCCCGCCGCCGCGCGGGGCCGTGGGTTCCAGCGCCGCCTGGCGCAGCAGGGCCGCCGCCGCGTAGACCTCCTGCGGTATGGCCGAGGGGATCAGCGTGGCCGCCGCGCGGTCGACCAGGCCCGTGTCGAGCTCGCCCGAGACGACCGTGGGGTGGGCGGCCAGGCGGCGCAGGAAGCCGGTGTTGGTGTCCACGCCGAGGACGGTCAGGGAGCCGAGGGCGGCGCGCAGCCGGCGCAGGGCCGTGGGGCGGTCGGGGCCGTGGGCGATGACCTTGGCGAGCATGGGGTCGTAGACCGTGCCGACCTCGGTGCCCGTGCTCAGCCCGGAGTCGACCCGCACCCCCTCGCCCGCCGGTTCGTCCAGCGCCAGCACGGTGCCGGCCGAGGGCAGGAAGTCCACCCGGCCGTCGGCCGCCGAGCGGGCGGTCTCGGCGCAGATACGGGCCTCTACCGCATGGCCGCCGAAGGCGATGTCGTCCTGTCCGAACGGCAGCGGCTCGCCCGCGGCGACGCGCAGCTGCCACTCCACCAGGTCCAGGCCCGCCCGTCCGCCGACCGATACCGTCAGCTCGGTCACCGGATGCTCCACCTGGAGCCGGGTGTTCATCTCCATGAAGCAGTACGCGGACGGATCGTCGCCCGGCACGATGAACTCGACCGTGCCCGCGCCCACATAGCCGCACGACCGCGCCGCCGCCACCGCCGCCTCGCCCATCCGCGCCCGGGTGGCCTCGTCCAGCAGCGGACTGGGCGCCTCCTCGATGATCTTCTGATGGCGGCGCTGGAGCGAGCACTCGCGCTCCCCGAGGTGCACCACATGGCCGTGACCGTCCGCCAGCACCTGGATCTCGATATGCCGGGGCCGGTCGATCCAGCGCTCCACCAGCAGCGTGTCATCGCCGAACGCGCCACGGGCCTCCCGCCGGGCGGCCGCGATCTCGTCGGCGAGCAGCGCCTCGTCGCGGACCAGCCGCATGCCCTTGCCGCCGCCGCCCGCCGAGGGCTTCAGCAGCACCGGCGTCCCGATCTCGCGGGCGGCGGTGATGAGCTGTGCGTCCGTCAGCCCGCTGCCCGAGGAGCCCGGCACCACCGGCACCCCGGCCGCGTGCACGGTCTCCTTGGCGCGGATCTTGTCGCCCATCAGCTCGATGGCCCCGGCGGGCGGCCCGATGAAGGCGAGCCCGGCGTCGGCGCAGGCGCGGGCGAACGCCCCGTTCTCCGCGAGGAAGCCGTAGCCGGGGTGGACGGCCTGGGCGCTGGTCAGCGCCGCGGCCTCCAGCAGCCGCTCGATGGACAGATAGCTCTGCGCGGCGGGGGCGGGGCCGATCCGCACCGACGTGTCCGCCTCCCGCACATGCCGGGCGTCCGCGTCCGCGTCGCTGTGGACGGCGACCGAGCGCACCCCGAGCCGCCGCAGGGTGCGGATGACGCGCACGGCGATCTCGCCGCGGTTGGCCACCAGGACGGTGTCGAACATCGCGGGCGACGGGCTCACCGCAGGCGTCGAGGTCGGCGAACTCGTTGGACTCGTAGGGCTCATCGGGTGCATCCCCCTCACATCCGGAAGACGCCGTAGCCGGGCGCCACGGTCTCGGTGGCCGCACGGCCGGGCAGCGGGGCGTTGGCGCAGGCGGTCAGGGCGAGCCCGAGGACCGTGCGGGTCTCCAGGGGGTCGATCACGCCGTCGTCCCACAGCCGGGCCGTGGCGTAGTAGGCGTTTCCCTGCGCCTCGTACTGCTCGCGGACCGGGGCCCGGAACGCCTCCTCTTCCTCGGCGCTCCACTCCTCGCCGCGCGCCTCCATCTGGTCGCGCTTGACGGTGGCGAGCACGGAGGCGGCCTGTTCACCGCCCATCACGGAGATCTTCGCGTTGGGCCACATCCACAGGAAGCGCGGCGAATAGGCGCGGCCGCACATCGAGTAATTGCCCGCGCCGTAGGAACCGCCGATCACGACCGTCAGCTTGGGGACGCGGGTGCAGGCGACGGCGGTCACCATCTTGGCGCCGTGCTTGGCGATCCCGCCCGCCTCATAGCTGCGGCCCACCATGAAGCCCGAGATGTTCTGGAGGAAGACCAGCGGGATGCCGCGCTGGTCGCACAGCTCGATGAAATGGGCGCCCTTCTGGGCCGATTCGGAGAACAGGATGCCGTTGTTGGCGACGATGCCCACCGGGTGGCCCATGATCCGCGCGAAGCCCGTGACCAGGGTGGTGCCGAACTCGGCCTTGAACTCGGCGAACCGCGAGCCGTCCACCAGCCGCGCGATGACCTCCCGCACGTCGTAGGGCGTGCGGGAGTCGACCGGAACCGCCCCGTAGAGCCCCGCCGGGTCCACGGCGGGCTCCTCGGAGGGCTCCAGCGGCCACGGCGGCGACCCCTGCCGCAGCGGGGACGGTGGCAGGGTGGCGACGATGGAGCGGACGATCCGCAGCGCGTGGGCGTCGTCCTCCGCCAGGTGGTCGGTGACGCCCGAGACCCGGGAGTGGACCTCGCCGCCGCCCAGCTCCTCGGCCGAGACGACCTCCCCGGTGGCCGCCTTCACCAGCGGCGGCCCGCCCAGGAAGATCGTGCCCTGCCCGCGCACGATCACGGCCTCGTCGCTCATGGCCGGGACATACGCCCCGCCCGCCGTACAGGACCCCATCACCGCCGCGACCTGCGGAATCCCGGCGCCGGACAGCCGCGCCTGGTTGTAGAAGATCCGCCCGAAGTGGTCGCGGTCCGGGAAGACCTCGTCCTGCATGGGGAGGAAGGCGCCGCCGGAGTCGACCAGATAGACGCACGGCAAGTGGTTGTCGAGCGCGACCTCCTGGGCGCGCAGATGCTTCTTCACCGTCATCGGGTAGTACGTGCCGCCCTTGACCGTGGCGTCATTGGCGACCACGACCACCTCGCGGCCCGCCACCCGCCCGATTCCGGCGATCACCCCCGCTGCCGGGGCCTGGCCCCCGTACATCCCCTCGGCCGCGAGGGGCGCCAGCTCCAGGAACGGGGAGCTCGGGTCCAGCAGCGTGTCCACCCGGTCGCGCGGCAGCAGCTTGCCGCGCGCGGTGTGCCGCGCCCGCGCCTTCTCCCCGCCGCCCAGCCGCGCCACGGCCAGCTTCTCGCGCAGCCGCGCGGCCAGCTCGCGGTGGGCGGCCTCATTGACCCGCCAGGTGTCGGACGCCGGGTCGGCGCCGCTGCGCAGCGCCGGTGCCTGCTCCATGGCTACGAGCCCCCTCGCTCGGTCTCGCTCGATCCGGGTCGACCCAGCTCGCTCCAGCTCGATCCAGCTCGATCCGGTTAGTCATCGTTAACTCTCCACCAGGTTAACGACCACTAACCGCGCTGTCTAGAATTGATTTCATGAGCATGCAAGCACCCGCACCGACCCGCCGCGAGCAGATCCTCAAGGAGGCCGCGCGCCTCTTCGCCGAGCGCGGCTTCCACGGCGTCGGCGTCGATGAGATAGGCGCGGCGGTCGGCATCAGCGGCCCCGGTCTCTACCGCCACTTCCCCGGCAAGGAGGCGATGCTCGCCGAGCTGCTCGTGGGCATCAGCGGCCGGCTGCTGACGGGCGGCAAGCGGCGCGTCGCCGAGGGGGAGGGGGCCGGGCAGACCCCGGCCGAGGTGCTGGACTCGCTGATCGAGGGACATATCGACTTCGCCCTCGACGACCGCCCGCTGATCGTCCTCCACGACCGCGAGCTCGACCGGCTCCGGGACACCGACCGCAAGCTGGTGCGCTCACTCCAGCGGCAGTACGTGGAACTGTGGGTCGAGGTGGTACGCAAGGTCTATCCCGGGCTCGCCGAGGCCGAGGCCCGCGCATGTGTCCACGCGGTCTTCGGGCTGCTCAACTCCACCCCCCACCTCGGCCGTCCCGGCGCCCTCCCCGGGCGTGCGGCCACCGCCGCGCTGCTGCGCCGTCTCGCGCTCGGCGCCTTCGGCGGTGCCCATGGCGCCTTCGGCGGCGCCCGCGGTGCGGACGGCTCTGGACAGGCCCGATGACTCGCGGGTAGCTTTCGCTGAGCAAGCGCTTAGCCAAGACTCGGGGAGGTCGCGCCAATATGCGCCGCACGGTGTTCAACGAGGACCACGAGGCGTTCCGGGAGACCATCCGCGACTTCATCGCGGCCGAGGTCGTGCCGTACTACGAGGAGTGGCGGGAGGCGGGCCAGGCCCCGCGCGAGTTCTACAAGAAGCTCGGCGAGCTCGGCGTCTTCGGCATCGAGGTGCCCGAGGAGTACGGCGGGGCGGGCGAGACCAGCTTCAAGTTCAACGCGGTGATCACCGAGGAGACCGCGCGCGCCGGGGTCAGCTTCGGCGGCAGCAGTGTCCACACCGCGCTGTGCCTGCCCTACCTCCTCAAGTACGCCAACGAGGAGCAGAAGCGGCGCTGGCTGCCCCCCTTCGTCACCGGCGAGATGATGACCGCCATCGCCATGACCGAGCCCGGCACCGGTTCCGACCTGGCGGGCATGAAGACCACCGCCAAGCTCTCCGAGGACGGCACCCACTACGTCCTCAACGGCGCCAAGACCTTCATCACCGGCGGTGTCCTCGCCGACCGGGTGCTGGTCTGCGCCCGCACCGCCCCGCCCACCCCCGAGGACCGCCGCAGCGGCATATCCATCCTCGTCGTGGACACCAAGAGCGAGGGCTACGCGGTCGGCCGCAAGCTGGAGAAGCTGGGCCTGAAGACCTCCGACACCGCCGAGCTCTCCTTCACCGACGTCAAGGTGCCGGTGGAGGACCTGCTGGGCGAGGAGGGCAAGGCGTTCGGCTACCTCGCCCACAATCTGCCGCAGGAGCGCCTGGGCATCGCCATCGGGGCGTACGCACAGGCCGCGGCCGCCGTCCGGTTCGCCACCGAGTACGTGCGGGACCGCACCGTCTTCGGTAAGACGGTGGCGTCGTTCCAGAACACCAAGTTCGTGCTCGCCGACTGCAAGTCCGAGGTGGACGCGATGGAGGCGGTCGTGGACCGGGCCCTGGACGCGCATGACGCCGGTGAGCTGACCGCCGCCGACGCCGCCTCCGCCAAGCTCTTCACCTCCGAGCGCGCCGCCGTCGTCATCGACAAGTGCCTCCAGCTCCACGGCGGCTACGGCTACATGATGGAGTACCCCATCGCGCGGCTGTACGCGGACACCCGCGTCAACCGGATCTACGGCGGCACCAGCGAGGTCATGCGCTCCATCGTCGCCAAGTCCATGGGCCTGTGACGACCGTCATGACCAGCGGCAACAGGACCGCAATACGGGTCTGCAAGACTGCTTGAATCATGAATGACGCACTTCAGGGACTCCTCGATCTGCTCGACCTCGAGCAGATCGAGGAGGACATCTTCCGCGGCACCAGCGACGCCGCACCCCTCGTACCGCGGGTCTTCGGCGGTCAGGTCGCCGCCCAGGCCCTGGTCGCCGCGGGCCGTACCGTCCCCGAGGACCGCTCGGCACATTCGCTGCACGCGTACTTCCTGCGGCCCGGCGATCCCGGGGCACCCATCGTCTACACCGTCGACCGGATCCGGGACGGCCGCTCCTTCACCACCCGCCGGGTGGTCGCCGTCCAGCACGGGCAGCCCATCTTCCACCTCTCGGCCTCCTTCCAGCTCTACGAGGACGGCCTCGAGCACCAGGAGCGGATGCCGGACGTACCGGACCCGCTCTCCCTGCCGACCGCCGGGGAGCTGCTGCCCCGCTACGAGCACCTCTTCGTCGGCCCCGGCGTGACCGAGCGGATGCTCCAGGCGCGGGCCGCGGTCGATCTGCGGTACGTGGACGAGCCGCCCTTCGGCAGCGTCGGACGGCCGCGCGAGCCCAAGTCGCAGGTTTGGTTCCGGACCAACGGCAAACTGGACGGCGTCGCCGACCACCCCTTGCTCCACGTCTGCCTGGCGACCTACGTCTCCGATATGACGCTGCTGGACTCCGTGCTGCTCGCCCATGGGCGCGGCGGCTGGACGGTCGGCGACATCGTCGGGGCCAGCCTGGACCACGCCATGTGGTTCCACCGGCCGTTCCGGGTGGACGACTGGCTGCTGTACGACCAGGAGAGCCCCTCCGCGTCCGGCGGGCGCGGTCTCGCGAAGGGCCGCATCTTCACCGCCGACGGGCGGCTGGCCGTCTCCGTGATCCAGGAAGGGGTCATGCGGGTACCGCGCGAGAAGAAGTGAGCACGGCGGCGACGGCGGGGCGCACGGGGCGGCCCGGGTGCGCCCGGCGCAGGGGCGCGGGGCGCGGGGGCGGCCCGGGTAGGCCCGGGTACGCCGGGCGCGGGCGTGTCGTCCGTGCGCGGGGCGCCCTGCGGGTCGTCTGCGGGCCCGGCCGCGGCGGGTCGTGCGTGCGTCGGGCACCGGCGGGCCGTTTGCGGTCCCGGCCGCGTCAGGCCGTGCGTGCGCTGGAGGCCGCCGGGTCGTGCGTGCGTCGGGCACTGGGGGCCGTCTACGGGCCCAGGTCGTCTGTGGGCCCGGCCGCGGCGGGTCGTGCGTGCGTCGGGCGCCTGCGTGCCGTCTGTGGGCCCGGCCACGGCGTGTCGTCCATGCGCCGTGCGCCCTGTGGGCCGTGCGTGTGCCGGGCGCAGACAGGCCGTGCGTGGGCCGGACGTCGGGCGGGCCGTCTGCGGGTCCGGTACCGACGCGTCGTACGGGACCTCCGTGGGCCCGGCGCCGAACGGGCCGTCCCGCTCGGGTCAGAACTGGGCCGTCAGTCCCGCCGCGTCCAGCAGGTACGCCGTCATCGGGTCGTAGAACCTCGGGCTGGTGACGTGGTCGTCCAGCGGGACCACCACCGACAGCGTGCCCTCGGACTCGCCCAGGAAGAGCGCCGGGTCATTGCAGTCCGCGTAGCCGACCGCGTCGATGCCCCGCTGTCCCGCGCACCCCGCCCAGCCGTGGTCGGCGACCACCAGATCGGGCAGCGGGCGCCCCTCGTGGGCCAGTCCGTCGAGGATCGCCGCCATGGGCGCGGGGGAGTGGGTGTGCCACAGGGTGGCGCCCCGCTCCAGCATCGCCACGTCGCAGAACTGGAAGACGTACCCCTCGTCCGCCTGGAGTCCGCCCGGGATCTCCACGATCTCGCACCCCGCCGCCCGCAGCGCCGCCGCCGTGGCCCGGTGGACCTCCAGCAGCCCGCCCGGATGCCCGGTGGCGAACAGCACCCGCTCCTTCGCCTCCGCCGCCTTCCGCAGCACCGACGCCATCCGGTCCAGCGCGCCGACCGTCAGCTCCGGGTCGATGGTGTCCTGCCCCGAGCGGTGCTCCGGGTCGTCGACCACCCCGCACCGCTCCGCCATGACCGCCAGCACGTCCTGCTCATCAGTCCAGCGGTCGCCCAGCTCCAGTCCCAGCCAGTAGTGGCGGTCGCCGTTCGCGAGCTTGCGGTAGTGGGAGAGGTTGTTCTCGCGGGGGGTGGCGACATCGCCCGCGATGCGCGTACGGATGAGGTGGTCGATCAGTTCGGCACGGCTGGGCACGGCGCTGGGTATCGGCATGTGACCTATTGTCGCCCCTGCGGCGAGAAAATGGACATGGTGTCCCAATAACCGGTCCCGATGGACATCGTGCCGGGGCCACGTGGACACGCCGCATCGACCGGCCTGGATAGGGTCGGTCGGCATGGCGATGGAGAACATGCAGGGTGGCCGGTGTGCGGCCTGCGGGGGCGACGAGGTCTACGAGATCGAGTTGGCCGGGCAGTTCGGAATGCGCAAACCGGGTGGGCTCGTCAGCAAGCACACCGTCTTCAACGCCTTCGTCTGTGCCGGGTGCGGCCATATGCAGTGGCACGCGGCCATGGACGAGGTGAAGCGCGACTGGCTGCGGAGGAGGGGTCGCCGCATCCGGCCCTGGGCCCCGAACCCGCCGGGCCCGCCCCAGCCCCCGAACCCGCCGCGCCCGCAGCGGCCCCCGGGCCCGCCCCCGCCGCCTCGGTGACGTGCGGAGGGGGGATAACCCCACCAGGGGGGTACACCGACCGGTGGATCGAAAGTACAACCGGGTGATGCTGTTGGGCGAAGGGCCTGGTCAACAAGGCTTGGCCGTATGAAACAGCTACCTGTGCGCGCCGCTCGCCGGAGCGCTCTGCACCCCTGGCGTGCCATCGTCGGATGGCTGGTGTTCGTGGTGCTGTGCCTGGGCATCGGCAGTGCGGTCGGCACCTATGGCGCGACCACCGAGGACTACCGGGTCGGCGAGGCCGGCCGGGCCGAGGCCATGGCGGCCGACGGACATCTCCAGCGCCGCCCCACCGAGCAGGTGCTGATCTCGGCGAGGCCGGGCGCGGGCGCCCTGGACAAGGCGGCGGCCGACGCCGCCGCGCGGGACGTCGTCGCCCGGATGGAGCGGCTGCGCGAGGTCGGGACCGTCGCCCCGCCCCGTATGTCGAAGGACGGCGAGACCCTGCTGGTCGAAGTGACCATGAAGGGTTCGGAGCTGGACGCCAAGCAGCATGTCGACCCGCTGCGCGCCCAGACGGCGGCGGTCCAGAAGGACAACCCGAGGCTGCTGGTGGAGGAGACCGGCAGCCCCTCCATTGTGCTGAACGCGGTCGCCGACGGGCTCACCAACGCCGAGATCGGTCAGCGGCTCGTCATCGCGGAGGCCACGGTCAAGACCCATCTGCTGCGGCTCTTCGCCAAGCTCGATGTGAATGACCGGACCCGCGCCGTGGTCGTGGCCATGGAACGGGGGCTGCTGCGGCGGCCGCCGAGGTAGCGGGGGGGGCGGGGCATCCGGCGGAGCGTCGCCCCCTCTTGTTAAGCCTTGACTTATATAAGCGGCAGCTGGCAGAGTCCCGATGTGCACGCACTCGATGTCCTGGGAGACCCCGTCCGGCGCCGGATACTGGAGCTGCTCGCCGCGGGAGAGCAGCCATCCGGCCAGGTCAGCTCCGTCATCCAGCAGGAGTTCGGCATCTCGCAGCCCGCCGTGTCGCAGCATCTGCGGGTGTTGCGGGAAGCCGGATTCGCCTCCGTACGGGCCGAGGGCACACGGCGGCTGTATGCCGTCGAGGCCGCCCCCCTGCGGGAAGTCGACCGGTGGCTCGAGCGGTTCCGGGGCTTCTGGGAGCAGCGGCTGGACGCGCTGGGGACGGAACTGGCGCGGGGCAACCGCCGACGACGGCTCGACCAGGAGCGCGGCGGCGACCGTGCGACCGATACCGATGGGGAGACGTAGGCCATGAGCGAGATCGTCGACCAGATCAACCACATCCACCGCGAGGTCGGCACCCGCGAGGTGCCCGAGGGGGAGGCGCGCACCATCCTGGTGCGGCGCACCTACGACGCCGCGATCAAGGACGTATGGGACGCGTGCACCGACCCGGAGCGGATCGGCCGCTGGTTCCTGCCGGTGAGCGGTGACCTGAAGCTCGGTGGCCACTACCAGCTGGAGGGCAATGCGGGCGGCGAGATCCTGCGCTGTGAGCCGCCACGACTGCTCGCGGTGAGCTGGCTGTTCGGCGAGAACCCCGGATTCAGCGAGGTCGAGGTCCGGCTGACGGCCGAGGGCGAGGAGCGGACCGTGTTCGAGCTGGAGCATGTCGCGGTCGTACCGCCCGAGATGTGGGACCAGTTCGGCCCCGGTGCGGTGGGCGTCGGCTGGGACGGCGGACTGCTCGGCCTCGGGCTGTATCTGTCGGGTGGCGAACTCCCCGCCGGCCCGGAGGCGTGGCAGACCTCGGCCGAGGGGCGGGAGTTCATGACCCGCAGCAGCGAAGCCTGGGGCGTGGCGTACGCGGCTTCGGGCGCGTCGGCGGATGTGGCGGCGGCCGCGGTGCGGGCGACGACGGAGTTCTACGTGCCCGAGGGGTAGGGGTGGCTGCGTGCGCCATGCCGGACCCACACGTTGGGTTCGACGTAGACCGCGCGGTCATGGATGAGGTCGCACCGCACCGGGACCAGCGCGCCGGGCACCTCGACGTCACCGTCGCGGTCGAAGGGCAGGTCGGTCCACTGCCGCCACTGGGCCAGGGATCCGCTGACCGTCATCGACGCGGGCGCGACCTTCTCGACGGTGCCGCCACTTTTGACGTGCACCCGTAGCCAGGGGTCGCTCGGCAGTCCGTCGTCGCGCAGCTGGAGGATGTAGTCGGCCATGGGGACGTGCGGTTGCCGGTGCTTGGCCGTCGGGCGGACCGGGGCCAGCAGCGACTCGTGGCCCTGCTCCCGGACCGCCTCCCGCATCGCCGCCAGCATGGGGTAGGACAGACCGCCGCCGAGGTACGCGCTGTCCACCGTGATCTCCAGCGCGCTGGCCGCCGTCGGCGGCTGCCCGCGGCGCCGATCGCGGAACGCCCACGCCAGCACGCGGCTCCAGCCCTGGTCGGGCATGTCCTCCCGCCCGTCGAGCTCGGCGTTGAACGGCACGCTGAACCCCCGCGCCACCACCCGGTCGCCGTCGGTCGCTACCACGCAGTACTCGGGGAAGTCCGTCGGCACCTGGTTCAGCAGGGCGTTCCCGACCAGCTCATGGGGGAGGAAGGCGGGCCAGTTCCCGTCGATGTCATAGACGCGGTCGATCAGCGCCGGGCGCTCGGAGAGCCGGGTGATGGTGATGCCGTCGATGTCTGCCACGGCGAGGGACATTGCCATATGCGGTGCACATCAGCCATGGATTTTCTTCTGAGGTCCGGCGACCGGGCGTCACGCCGGACCCGATCTGTCCGATGGGTCAGGCGTTGGACGAACCGGACCGTGCTCGCGGCTGGTCGGCCAGCTCGAACCACACGCTCTTGCCGCGCGGGTGCAGCCCGCCGTGCCAGACGGTGCCCCACGCGTCCGCGTACGCCTGGACCAGGAGTAAGCCGCGGCCGTGTTCGGCGTGTGGAGTGGGTCGCGTTGTCGTATTGGGCATCCCGGAGGGGTCCTCGTCCCGTACGGATACGTGGAGTTGGTCCGCGCGGACCGTGGCCTCCAGCATCAGGAGCGGGACCTTGGTGTGCAGGTGCACGTTGGACACCAGCTCGGAGACGAGGAGGCGGGCGGTGTCGATGAGGGAGGGGTGCCCGGTGGCCGAGAGCAGCCCCGAGACCATCTCCCGTGCGACCTTGGCGGCCGAATCAAGGGAGGGCTGACGTAGGCCGCCGCCAAGGCGGGGGAGTTGGACGCGCTCGCGGGCCGAATACGGACGGCGTGACCGCCTCGCCGGCGGGCCGACCCCCTACCCGTAGTACCTGAGAGCTACCTCCCAGATGCACTCCCTGGTGGGACGCCGACCACACGGTCGGCTCCATACCTTCCGTACACACGACATCGGTCGGTACGGAAGGAACAGTCATGGCGTCCCGTCTTCGTCGCGCCCTGCTCGCGGCGCTGGTCACCGCCTCGGTGGTGGTACCGCTGGTGGGGGCCTCGGGTCCCGGTGAGGTGCCGGCGCCGAAGCCCGTGGCGCTGGGGCCGGTGAGCGTCGCGGGGCTCCAGGAGCGGTACGCGGCCAACCGGGAGGGGATTCGGGCGGCCGAGCGGATGGCCGACCGGCACGGGGACCGGCGGCGGGCGGCCGCCCTGCGGACCATGCGGAAGCCGGGGCGGCGCTTTCTGTCCTTCGACGGGCGGGACGGGGGGCGTGCCGTCGAGGTGTACGGGGACCTGGGGCGCGCCCGGCGCGTCGCGGTGCTGGTACCGGGGTCGGACACCAGCCTGGACACCTACGCGCGGCTCCGGAACGGGGCCCTCGCGCTGAGCCGTCGGCTGGGGGAGAAGGCCGCCGTCGTCAGCTGGCTCGGGTACAAGACGCCCGGCACCGTGGAACCCGAGGTGCTGACCACCGGGCTGGCCGACAGCGCGGCGCCCCGACTCGTCTCGTTCGTGCGGGAGTTGACCGCGGCCAAGCCCGGGGCCCGGATCTCGCTGCTGTGCCACTCCTACGGTTCCGTGGTCTGCGCCAGGGCCGCACATGGACTGGATGCCGAGGACATCGTCCTGTACGGCAGCCCCGGCACCGGGTTCGACAGCGCCCGGCAACTGCGCACCCGGGCCACCGTCTGGGCCGGGCGGGGCGGCAGCGACTGGATCGGCGGGGTGCCGCATGTGCGGATACCGCTGCTGGTCACGACCGTCGGCTTCGGTACCGACCCGGTCTCGCGCGAGTTCGGCGCACGGGTCTTCGACGCGGGGGACGCCGGGCACAGCGACTACCTCAAGCCCGGGTCCACCGCCCTGGTGAGCATGAGCCGCATCGTGGCGGGCCGTGATGCGTGACCTCCGTGGCCTCGGCCGGGTGCGTGCCCTCGTGCGGCGGATCGACGCCGCCACCCCGCCCGGCCGCGACCGTGCCGTGGACGCCCTGCGGGTCGTCGCCATCCTTGGTGTCGTGCTCGGCCACTGGCTGGTGACCGCGCTCGTCGCCGACAGCGGCACCCTGCGCGCGGCCAGCCCGCTGCGGTACCAGCCCGAACTCGCCCCGGTCTCCTGGGTGTTCCAGACCCTCGCGCTGTTCTTCCTGGTCGGCGGGCATACGGCTGCCAAGGGCTACGCCGCCGCCCGCGCCCGGGGCGTCGGCTACCGGCGGTGGCTGCGGGCCCGGCTGGCCCGGCTGTTCCGGCCCGTCGCCGTCGTGCTCACCGTGTGGGCCGTGGCGGCGGGAGTGCTGCTCGGCTCCGGGGTGAGCCTGCTGACCGTGCACACGCTGCTCAAACTCGTCCTGTCCCCGCTGTGGTTCCTGCTGGTCTACGCGGTGCTCACGGCCGCGACCCCGCTGGTGGCGCGGCTGCATCCGCTGTGGCCGCTCGCCGTCGTGCTGCATGTGGACCTGGTCCGGTTCGGCTTCGACGGCCCGGCCTGGCTCGGCTGGATCAACCTGCCGGCGGGCTGGCTGGTTCCGTACTGCCTGGGCGCCATGTGGGGCCAGGGCCGGCCGCGCGGGCGGTTGGCCGGGTGGGTGCTGCTGATCGGGGGCGTGGTCGTCACCGCCGGGCTCGTCCTGGTCGGCGGCTATCCGGCGGCCATGGTCGGGGTGCCCGGCGCCCCGGTCTCCAACCTCAACCCACCCACCCTGGCCGCCGTCACCTTCGGCCTCGCCCAGTGCGGCGCGGCCCTGCTGCTGCGCGGTCCGCTGCGCCGGGCGATGGCGCGGCCCGCCGCGTGGGCGGCGGTGGCGCTGGTCAACCTCTCCGCGATGACGATATTCCTGTGGCACCAGACCGCGATGATGGCGGTCACCGTGACCACCCTGCGGCCGGCCGGACCGCTGGCCGGACTGCACACCGTGCCCGACGGCCCCGGCTGGGTGGTCGACCGGCTGCTGTGGCTGCCGGTGTTCGCGGTGGCGCTGCTGATCTGCTGGGCGGCGTTCCACAGCTACGAGGCGGGGCGGCCGCGGAAGGGCGGCAGCCGGGTCGTCCGTCGCGGGGGCCGGCCCGTCCGCGGGGGACGTCCCACGCGGGGGGCCGGGCAGGTGGCGGAGCGGAATGTCTAGGGTCAAGGTCATGACGGGCAGTACGAGGGCGGGCCGACTGACGGCGGGACTGCGGGCGGTGCCGCGCGTCCTGCGCGAGGACCTGTGCACGCTGGCGCGCGACCCGCTGCCGCGGATGCGCTGGCTGGCCTGGACGCCCCATGTGCTCGTGGTGCTCTGCGCCGTGCTCATGGGCCAGCTCAACGTGATCGAGATGGACGGGCCCCGCGTCGCGTCCGTGCCGGGGCCCGATCCGCTGCTGTTCGTGGTGCTCCAGTCGGTGGCCGTCCTCCTCGCGCTGACCCGGCCCATAGCCGCCTGGTGGCTGTCGACCGCCGTGCTCTTCCTGGCGGCGGTGTGCGGCGAGAATCCCGCGCACTGGCCCTGGAACGACGGGCAGATGGCGCTGCACACCCTCCTGCTGTTCCTCCTCGCGCTGCGGGTCCGCCCGCGGATCGTGGTCGAGGCGGTGGTGCTGACCCTGCTGTCGGGGGCGCTCAATGTGCTCATCGGCCTGCGGCGCCACACCGAGGACCACTTGGCGGCCCACACCGCGGTCCTCAACACGGGCACCCTGTGGTTCGCGATCGCCGTGGTGGTGGGCGCCGCGCTGCGCGGGCGCCGGGTGGCCCGGACCCGGCTGGTCGAGCAGGAGGAGCTCACCGCGGAGGAACGGGCCCGGCGCACCCTGCTGGAGGAACGCAGCCGGATCGCCCGTGAACTGCACGACGTGGTGGCGCATCACATGTCGGTGATCTCCATCCAGGCGCAGGTCGCCCCGCATCTGGCCGAGAACCCCTCGGACGAGCTGAAGGAGAACCTCGCGGGCATCCGTCAGAACGCGGTCGAGGCGCTGGCCGAACTGCGCCGGGTGCTGGGCGTGCTGCGCTCCGAGGACGCCCTGGCCGACGCCGCCCGGCACGCCCCGCAGCCCACCCTGGACCGGCTGGACGAGCTGGTGGGCACGGTGCGGGGGACCGGGATCGCGATCGGCACCGAGGTCACCGGGGAGCGGCGGCCGCTGCCGCCGGGTGTCGAGCTGTCGGCGTTCCGCATCGTGCAGGAGGCGCTGAGCAATGTGATGCGGCACGCGCCGGGGGCCGAGGCACGGGTGGAGCTGGGGTACCAGCGGCGCGGGCTCACCGTACGGGTCGTCAACACCCCGCCGGACCGGCCCGCCCCGCCCTCGCCGGGCGCCGGGCACGGGCTGCTCGGGATGCGGGAGCGCGCTGCGATGCTAGGGGGCGAGCTGACCACCGGCCCGACGCCGGACGGCGGTTACGAGGTGACCGCCGTGCTGCCCACGCACGACCCCGCCCGAGCCACCGCGGCGACCGGCGCCCCCGCGACCGAGACCGCGGCGACCGGCACCGCCGCGACCGAGACCGCCGAGGACACCGCATGACGACGACCATCCGCGTGCTGATCGCCGACGACCAGATGATGGTCCGCCAGGGCTTCACGGTCCTGCTGAACGCGGAACCGGACATCGAGGTCGTCGGCCAGGCCGTGGACGGCGCCGACGCCGTCGACCAGGTCGCCGAACTCGCCCCCGACGTCGTGCTGATGGACATACGGATGCCGGGTGTCGGCGGTATCGAGGCCACCCGCCGGCTCACCGAACCCGCCGACGCCACCGTCAAGGTCCTCGTGCTGACCACCTTCGACCTCGACGAATACGTCTACGAGGCGCTGCGCGCGGGCGCGTCCGGGTTTCTGCTCAAGGACGCCTCGGCGGACGAGCTGGCCCAGGCGGTACGGGTGGTGGCGGCCGGTGACGCGCTGCTGGCGCCGAACATCACCAAGCGCCTGATCGGCGAGTTCTCCCGGGTGACGGCCGGGCACCGGGCCCCGCTCAAGGAGCGCGTCGGAAACCTGACGGAGCGCGAGACCGAGGTGCTCACCCTGATCGCCCAGGGGCTGTCGAACGCGGAGATCGCCGAACGGCTGGTGCTGGCCGAGCAGACCGTGAAGACCCATGTCAGCCGCATCCTGGCCAAGCTGGAGCTGCGTGACCGGACCCAGGCGGCGGTGTTCGCCTACGAGACGGGACTGGTGCGCCCGGCCGCGTTCTGACCCGGTCCGCCCGGCGCCCGGTCCGCCCCGGTGTCCGGTCCGTCCGGTCTGCGCGAGCGGCCCGTGCGGCCCGTGCACCGAGGATCAAGAGGCGTGTCCGGTGCGCGGTGGCCTGGCCCGGTGGCCCGACGCGCCCCGGTCCGTTTGTTGCGGCAGGATGAAATCCGCACCTCAGTGTGTTGCCGCCTTCCGGAAGAGTGTGCGGATCGGGAGGTTCACGGGTGGCGGACGTAGCGGCTGGCGAAACAGGCGGAGCGGTCAAAGCGGGCGGAGCGGACGCCGGCGGCGCGGATACCGGACAGGGCTGGGTACGGCGGCTGTTCGGCTACTGCTGGCGGTACCGCGGCGATGTGCTGCTCGCACTGGGCGCCTCGCTCGCCGGGATGGCCGTCATGGCGCTCGTCCCGCTGGTGCCGAAGCTGATCATCGACGATGTGATCGTCCGGCACGACCGGTCACTCGCCCCCTGGGCCACCCTGCTGATCGTCGCCGCGCTCGTGGTGTACGTCCTCACCTACATCCGCCGTTTCTACGGCGGACGGCTCGCCCTCGACGTCCAGCACGCGCTGCGCACCGATATGTTCGCGGCGATCACCCGCTTCGACGGCAGGCGGCAGGACAACCTCTCCACCGGCCAGATCATCGGCCGGGCCACCAGCGACCTCCAGCTGATCCAGGGCCTGCTCTTCATGGTGCCGATGATGATCGGCAACGTGCTGCTCTTCCTGGTCTCGCTCGTCGTGATGGCGGTGCTGTCACCGCTGCTCACCGTCGTCGCCCTCGCCGTCGCCCCCGCCCTGTGGATCCTCGCCTCGCGCAGCCGCGTCCGGCTCTTCCCCGCCACCTGGTACGCCCAGGGGCAGGCGGCCGCCGTCGCGGGGGTCGTCGACGGGGCCGTGACCGGTGTCCGGGTGGTCAAGGGGTTCGGGCAGGAGGCGCAGGAGACCGACAAGCTGCGGGAGGTCGGCCGCCGGCTGTTCGCCGCCCGGCTGCGGACCGTACGGCTGAACTCCCGCTACACCCCCGCCCTCCAGGCCGTCCCCGCCCTCGGCCAGGTCGCCATGCTGGCGCTCGGCGGCTGGATGGCCACGCGGGGCCAGATCACCCTCGGCACCTTCGTGGCCTTCTCCACCTACCTCGCCCAGCTCGTGGCGCCGGTGCGGATGCTCACGATGATCCTGACCGTCGGGCAGCAGGCGCGGGCCGGGGTCGAGCGCGTCTTCGAGCTGATCGACACCGAGCCGGTCATCGCCGAGCGCCCCGACGCCCGGGAGCTCCCCGAGGACGCACCCGCGACGGTCGAGTTCGACCGGGTGAGCTTCGGCTACGACCCCGAGCGCCCGGTGCTGTCCGAGGTGTCCCTGCGGATCGAACCGGGCGAGACCCTGGCCGTCGTGGGCGCCTCCGGAAGCGGCAAGTCGACGCTGTCCATGCTGCTGCCGCGCTTCTACGACGTGTCGTCGGGGGCGGTGCGGATCGGCGGCCACGACGTGCGGGAGCTGACGTACGACTCGCTGCGCGGGGCGATCGGACTGGTGCCGGAGGACAGCTTCCTCTTCTCCGACACGGTGCGCGCCAACCTCGCCTACGGGCTGCCGGACGCGTCCGAGGAGCGCATCCGGGCCGCCGCCCGCGCCGCGCAGGCCGACGGTTTCATCACCGCACTGCCGGACGGCTACGACACGGAGGTCGGCGAACAGGGGCTGACCCTCTCCGGCGGCCAGCGCCAGCGGCTGGCCCTGGCCCGCGCGATCCTCACCGACCCCCGGCTGCTCATCCTCGACGACGCCACCTCGGCGGTGGACGCACGCGTCGAGCACGAGATCCACGAGGCGCTGCGCGGCGTCATGGCGGGCCGTACGACGCTGCTGATCGCCCACCGCCCCTCCACGCTCGCCCTCGCCGACCGCATAGCGGTCATGGAGCGGGGCCGGGTCGTGGACGTGGGCACGGACGAGGAGCTGAGGGCGCGGAGCGCCGTGTACCGGAACCTGCTGACGGACGACGCGCCCGCCGCGCCCGCCGCCCCGGGCGCCGACGGCACGGCGGCTCCGAGCGCGGACGCGGCCGCCCCGGCCCCGGCCCATGCCGAGCCGCGCGGCGGCGCCACGCGCGCGGTGGGGTTCGCCGGTGCGTTCGGCGGGGAGTCCGCCGCGACGGGGCTGGCCGAGCCGTACCTCGACGGGGAGCCCTCCGGCGATGGCGACGGCCCGGCGCACGACCGCGAGGGGTGCCCGCACCCGGCGGCTGGCGTGCGGGCGCGCGGCGGGGACGACCCGGCGCATCGCGGGGGTGCGCAGGGCCGGACGGAGGCGGGCCGCACCGGCGCCTTCGGGGGCAAGGCCGCTCCGGCGGGGCCGACCGTGCCGTGCCGTGACGGTGAGCGGCAGGAGAACGGTGGCCGGGAGGTGGCCGACCGGGCCGACGCCCCGGTCGCGGACCGAGCGGAGCCAGGTGCCGCGGAGGCGGGGACCGGTGACGGCCACGGGGGTCGCCCCGACGCGGGCGCGGACCTGTGCCCGCGCGGCGGGGACGACCCGGCGCACGCCACGGGCGAAACGGGCCGCGGCGGGCTGATGCCCGAGCTGTGGGCGCGGTCCGACGGCAGTGGCGAGGGGCGGCGCCGCCCGCACGGCGGGGACGACCCCGACCACGCCCGCGCCGGGGACCGGGTGGGGGCGACAGGCCTCGCCGGGGCGTCCGGCGGTGCGGCGGGCGCCGAGGGACCGAGCGAGCCGTATCCCACGCCGGGGCCCCGGCCCGACGGCGCCGGGACGGGCCGCGAGCCGGGCGTGATCCGTGACGTGGCCCCCGAGCATGGCGCGACCCCCGAGCGGGGCGTGGCCCCCGAGCAGGGCGTGAGCCGTGATGCGGCCCCCGAGCGGGGTGTGACGCCCGAGTTGTGGGTGCGGTCCGATGGGGATGGACGTAAGGCGGGGGCGCCGGCGGCCGGGGCGGGGGCCGTGGCCGGGCCCGGGTTCGCCGGGGCCTTGTCCGGGATGCCCGCCACCCCCGAGCTGCTCGCCAAGGTGGCCGCCCTGCCGCCCGCCACCGATACGCCCGACATCGACGAGGAGCGGGCCACCCGCCCCGAGGAGGCGTACGGGCTGCGGCGGCTGCTGCGCGGTTTCGGGGCGCCGCTCGTGCTCGCGCTGCTGCTCGTCGCCGTGGACGCGATCGCCGGGCTGCTGCTGCCGGTGCTGATCCGGCACGGTATCGACCAGGGCGTCCAGCGGCTCGCGCTCGGGGCGGTGTGGACCGCGTCCGGGCTCGCGCTGCTCGTCGTCCTCGCCCAGTGGGCCGCCCAGATCGGCGAGACGCGGATGACCGGACGGACCGGTGAACGGGTGCTCTACGCACTGCGCGTCAAGATCTTCGCGCAGTTGCAGCGGCTCGGTCTCGACTACTACGAGCGCGAGCTGACCGGCAAGATCATGACGCGGATGACCACCGATGTCGACGCGCTGTCCACGTTCCTCCAGACCGGCCTCGTCACCGCCGTCGTCAGCCTGCTGACCTTCTTCGGCATCCTGGTCGCGCTGCTCATCATCGACGTGCAGCTGGCGCTGGTGGTCTTCCTGACCCTCCCGCCGCTCGTCCTCGGCACCGTGCTGTTCCGGCGCCGCAGCGTCAAGGCGTACCAGCTGGCCCGCGAGCGCGTGAGCGTGGTCAACGCGGATCTCCAGGAGAGCGTGGCGGGGCTGCGGATCGTGCAGGCGTTCGGGCGTGAGCGGTCCGGCCGGGAGCGGTTCGCGGCGCGCAGCGACGCCTACCGCCAGGCGCGGTTGCGCGGTCAGCGGCTGATCTCGGTGTACTTCCCGTTCGTCCAGCTGCTGTCGTCCGTGGCGGCCGCGCTGGTGCTCATCGTGGGCGCCGGACGGGTCGGGGACGGCACGCTGACGGCGGGGGCGCTGGTGGCCTATCTCCTCTACATCGACCTGTTCTTCGCCCCCGTCCAGCAGCTCTCCCAGGTTTTCGACGGCTATCAGCAGGCCACGGTGTCGCTCGGCCGCATCCAGGAGCTGCTGCGCGAGCCCACCACCACACCGGTCGCCGACGCCCCGCGCGAGGTGCGCGGGATGCGCGGCGAGATCACGTTCGACGAGGTGCGGTTCCGGTACGGGGACGGCGAGGAGGCGCTGGCGGGCATCTCGCTCACCATCCCCGCGGGGCAGACCGTGGCGTTCGTCGGGGAGACCGGGGCCGGTAAGTCCACTCTGGTCAAGCTGGTGGCGCGGTTCTACGACCCCACCGATGGCGCCGTGCGGGTGGACGGCACGGATCTGCGCGAGCTGGACCTCGCCGGGTACCGCCGCCACCTCGGTGTGGTTCCGCAGGAGCCGTATCTGTTCGCCGGGACGGTGCGCGACGCCATCGCCTACGGGCGCCCCGACGCGAGCGACGCGGAGGTGGAGGCCGCCGCGCGGGCGGTCGGCGCCCACGCGATGGTGGCGTCGCTCGACGGTGGCTATCTGCACGAGGTCTCCGAGCGCGGGCGCAATCTCTCCGCCGGGCAGCGGCAGCTGATCGCGCTGGCCCGCGCCGAGCTGGTCGACCCGGACGTCCTGCTGCTCGACGAGGCCACGGCCGCGCTCGATCTGGCCACCGAGGCCCTGGTCAACCAGGCCACGGACCGTCTGACGGGACGGCGCACCACACTGGTCGTCGCGCACCGGCTGACCACCGCGGCCCGCGCGGACCGGGTGGTGGTCCTGGACCACGGCCGGGTCGTCGAGGACGGCACCCATGAGGAGCTGGTGGCGCGGGACGGCCGGTACGCCGAGCTGTGGCGCACCTTCATGGGCGAGACGGCCCCCGCCGTCGCCTGAGCCCGCGGGCGGTGGCGGCCCTCCGCCGCCCTCCGCCGTCGCCCGGCACTCGCCGATGGCCCGCGTCGCGTGGGCCCGCCGTCGCGTGGCAGCGCGTCGGGTGGGCCCGCGGCGCGGGGGCGGGGGAGTGCACCGGTCATATGCCGCCCCCATGCCGCCCGTGTGTCGCCCCACGTGCCGACCGTGTGTCGTTCATCTGCCGCATGGTCGCCTTACGGTCGCCGTACGGCCGGTAACGCTCAGCGTTCGCCCGATGTTACGTACGGTAACGTCACGGTTCCATGCCGCTGGCCCGCGCTATGCCCTCCACCTCCCGCCGGTCCCGCTCCCGCTGCTCCGCCTCGGCCGCCACCCGCTGCTTGTGGCGGTACAGGAATTCGGGGTCCTGGGCCCGCTCCTGAGGGACCAGCACCTTCATGCCCTTGGCGTGCGGACTGTCGCCGAGGTCGACCACCACACGCTCGTCCTGGGAGGTGAGCAGGCCGAACAACACCAGCAACTCGGCTTGGAGAGCGGGGGTGAACAGCTCTTTCTCCTCCGGCCCCATACCGAGCTCGTACGTCCCTCCGCGGACGGCCGGTGAGGTGCTCAGCTCGCGCAGCAGCCGCATCAGCAGCTCCAGCGAGCGAGGGTCGATTCGTTCCTGCAATTCGTTCAGATACCGCGTCAGCCGCTCGGCCCGTTCACTCCGGTCGTGCCGTTCGTCTCGGTCCATACAGGCAGCATGAGCCATCACAGCCCGCTACGAAAGAGGGCGACGGTAACAACTCTCCGTATCCGGCGTCGCGTTGGGGAGCCAACAGCCTCTGGCCACCCGCGTGTGTGCCCGGATAGGTTCTCGGCGACCTGTGCGAATTCACGGGTCGCGAGGGCCATAACGGCGACAAGGGGAGAGTGCATGCGCAAGGTGCTCAGATGGCTGCTGTCGCTCGCGATACTGATGGGGGCGGTCGGCGCGGGTGCCACCGGCGCGTCCGCGGCACCGGCCGCCCCCGCCCAGCCGGACATCAAGGAACGCGTCCTGGCGATTCCCGGCATGCGTTTCGTCGAGGAACAGCCCTACGAGGGCTACCGCTTCCTCGTCTTCACCTACACCCAGCCGGTGGACCACCGGCACCCTTCCCAGGGCACCTTCCAGCAGCGGTTCACCCTGCTGCACAAGGCCACCGACCGGCCCACGGTCTTCTACACCTCGGGCTACAACGTCACCACCGCACCGCGCCGCAGTGAGCCGACGCAGATCGTGGACGGCAACCAGGTGTCGCTGGAGTACCGCTTCTTCACCCCGTCCCGGCCGCAGCCCGCCGACTGGTCCAAGCTGGACATCTGGCAGGCCGCCAGCGACCAGCACCGCCTCTACCGGGCCCTCAAGCCCGTCTACGGCAAGAACTGGCTGGCCACCGGCGGCAGCAAGGGCGGGATGACGGCCACCTACTACCGCCGTTTCTATCCGCGTGACATGAACGGGACCATCGCCTACGTGGCGCCCAACGACGTGGTCGACAAGGAGGACTCCGCCTACGACCGCTTCTTCGGACACGTCGGCACGGCCGAATGCCGCGACAAGCTGAACGCGGTGCAGCGCGAGGCGCTGGTGCGGCGCGACGAGATCGTGACGCGCTACCAGAAGTGGGCGGACGACGAGGGGCAGACCTTCACCGTCGTCGGCAGCGCCGACAAGGCGTACGAGAACGTCGTCCTGGACCTGGTGTGGGCCTTCTGGCAGTACCACCTGCTGAAGGACTGCGCGGACGTCCCCGCCCCCACCGCCTCGACCGACGAACTGTACGGCTTCATCGACGAGATCTCGGGCTTCTCCGCCTACACCGACCAGGGCCTGGAGACCTACACGCCGTACTACTACCAGGCGGGCACCGAGCTCGGCTCGCCCACCTTCGCGACCCCGCACCTGGACGGGCTGCTGCGCTACCCCGGCATCTACGCCCCGCGCAGCTATGTGCCGCGCGACATCCCGATGCGCTTCCACCCGGCCGCCATGCGGGACATCGACCGCTGGGTGCGGCAGGACGCCCAGCGGATGCTCTTCGTCTACGGGCAGAACGACCCGTGGGGCGCCGAGCGGTTCCGGGTCGGCAAGGGCGCCAAGGACGCTTACGTCTACACGGTCGCCGGCGGCAACCACGGCTCGAACATCGCCCAGCTGTCGGCCGAGGAGAAGGCCAAGGCCACGGCTGAGGTGCAGCGGTGGGCGGGCGTCAGCCAGACGCGCGAGCCGCTCGCCCGGCACGACGCGAAGCTCGACCGGCGCGGGATCGAGCGCGAGCCGGTGCTGCGTCCGTAACGTCCGTAAGGACCCTGGGTCCGATGGGACGGCACGGCCACGGGCACGGGCTAGTACGTCAGCCCGTGCCCGATCTCGTACAGCACCCGGGACGGGTCGTCCGCGCGCCGCACGGCCACCGGCAGCCTGCCGCGCGGGGTGGCCCGACCCGCGATGACCCGGGCGGCCGCGCGCAGCTCCCCGTCCGTCCAGCAGTACGTGGCCAGGGACGCCCCGGGGGCCGTGCCGCGTCCGTCCAGCCGCGCGATGTCGTACGGATTGCGCAGCGCCAGATGCACCACCGGCACCCCGGTGGCCACCAGCCGGGCCACCAGGGTGCGCTGGGACGAGCCGGAGGCGATGTCGTACGTCGTCACGATCACCGCGTCCCGCCCCCGGGCCGCCGCGACCGCCGCCTCGATCCGCTCCGGCGAGGGGCCGGGCGAGCCGTCCGTGCCGGTGGGCAGCGCCTCCGCCGAGAAGCCCAGCCCGGACAGGGCGCGGGCCAGGACGGCCGTCGGCGGGCCGCCGGTGCCGGAGGGCGCGGCGGCGTCCACGCCCACCACGAGCAGGTCGCGATGGCGGTCCGGTGACAGCGGGAGCAGCCCGCCGCGGTTGGTGATCAGGGTGGTGGTGCGCTCGGCGATCCGGTCGGCGGTGGCGCGGTGCTCGCGGGTGCCCACCGTGCGGTTGACCGCGCGGTCGCTGGTGTACGGGTCGTCGAACAGCCCCCGGCGCGCCTTGAGGTCCAGGATGCGCCGCAGCGACCGGTCGATCCGGTCCTCGTCGATCTCGCCCGCCCGGACGGCCGCGCGCACCCCCTGGAAGGCGACGGACAGACTCGGCGGGTTCAGCAGCTGGTCCACGCCCGCCTTGAGCGCGAGCACCGGCACCCGGTCGTCGCCGTACTTCTTCCGCACCCCCTGCATGCCGAGGGAGTCGGTGACCACCACCCCGTCGTAGCCCAGCTCCTCGCGGAGCACTCCGGTGAGGATGGGGCGGGAGAGCGTGGCGGGGTCGTCGGCCGGGTCGAGCGCGGGAAAGAGCAGATGCGCCGTCATGATCGAGTCGATTCCCGCCTCGATCGCGGCCCGGAACGGCGGCGCGTCCAGCCGCTCCCACTCCTTCCGCGAGTGGGTGATCAGCGGCAGGCCGACATGGCTGTCCACGCTGGTGTCGCCGTGGCCGGGGAAGTGCTTGGCGGTGGCCGCGACCCCGGCGCTCTGATAGCCCGCCACCTGGGCCGCCACCAGCCGGGCCACGGCCTTCGGATCGGCCCCGAAGGAGCGCACACCGATCACCGGGTTGGCGGGGTTGACGTTGACGTCCGCGATCGGGGCGTAGTCCTGCCGGATGCCGAGCGCGGCCAGCTCGGCCCCCGCGGTACGGGCGGCCGTACGGACGTCGGCCGCGCTGCCGCCCGCGCCGAGCGCCATGGCGGCGGGGAACAGCGTGGCGGGCGCGCCGATCCGGGCGACGGTGCCGTACTCCTGGTCGGTGGAGATCAGGACGGGGACGGGCGCGGAGCCCTTCGCGGCGGCCTTCTGGATGCCGTTGGAGAGCGCGGCGACCTGGTGGGGGTCGCGGATGTTGTGCGCCCAGCGGATGTACATCACCCCGCCCACGTGGTACTTCGCGATCAGCTCGGCGGCGTTGTCGACGCCGATCTCCTTGCGGTTGGCCGCCACGTCGGCGGGGTCGGGGCGGGTGGCCGCATGGCCGTACACCCGCATCACGAAGAGCTGGCCGATCTTCTGGTCCAGCGTCATCCGCCCGATGAGGTCGTCGATCCGCCGGCGGTCGCGCTCGCGGTCCCGGCCGGAGTCGGAGGCGGCTCCGGAGGGGGTCGCGGAAGCGCCGCCGGAACCGGAGGCGGGGTGGCGCGCGGGAGCGGCGGGCGCGGGCGAGCTGTGCGTCGGCGCGCTACAGGCACCGGCCGCGGCGGCGGCCAGGGTGGCGGTGAGCAAGGCACGGCGGGACGTGGGCGTATGCACCCGCACTCCTTCCACGGGTTCGGAGGGGGGCGGCCGAAGGTGTGCTGGACACGCTGGGACACCAACCCGGTCCCGGTCAAGGAAAGTTGCTCATCTTGTCGGCCCGGCGGTGTGTCCCGTCCGACGGCCGTGCGACGCGTCTCGGCCCCCCGGGGCGCCGCCGACGCTCTGGGAGGGGTGTCGCGTCGGCGGCGGGTGCTGCGGGCCGCGGGCGGCGGAGAGGGCGGTCGGCGACGCGGCCGACAGCGAGACCGATGACCGCCTTACGGGGACTCCCCACGAGCACACCGCTTCGACGCGCGGCGGCTCGCAACGGTTCCGCGTGTGGTGTGTCAGGGCGTGCGACCCGGTCCGCGCCGTCGCCCGGCCGGCGAAGCCGGGCCCCGGCGTCCGGGCGACGGCCCGATCGCCCCTGTCGCGCATGAGCCAGCGACAAGCCCCGTAGCGACCCTGGATCTTCCCAGAGTCGCTACGGGGCAGCCGACCGGAGGCTACCCCGCGCGAGTCACCCGTGCATGGTCGGTCACCACTCGCCGGAATAGGTCATGCCGCGTCCGGCCGGTATGGCGAAGACACCATTCCTGGGCTGCTTGCTGTTGGTCCTGAGGGCCGGATTCCTCACCACAACCGGGCGCAGTGCAGAACGCCTAAAATGTCAGGCCGCCCTGTGGTTCGTGCTCGATGGTGTGCCGCGTACAGAGGGCCGCTATGCAGTCACTCTTTGGGGCGGAAGCGTGAGGAGAACAGCACGGACCCCCGCGACCGTCCGACCCCCCGGGGGCGTGGCCATCAAGGTCGGGAGGTTGACGTCGCGGCGCTGCGGTATGTGCTGGGACTGACGCCGCGGAGCCGTTTGAACGCCGCGCTGAATGCGAACGCGTCGGAGTAGCCCACTGTGCGGGCGATCTCCGCGACCGTCGCCGTTTCGCGCTCGGTCAGCAGGTCCGCCGCGAGCGTCATGCGCCAGTGGGCGAGGTAGGTCAGTGGCGGCTTGCCGACCAGGTCGGTGAATCGCTTGGCCAGCGTGGAGCGTGACACCCCGGTGCGCTTGGCCAGTGAGGCGACCGTCCATGGCGCCGCGGGCTCGCTGTGTAGCAGCCGCAGCGCGCCGCCGACCACCGGGTCCCGCCCGGCGGAGTACCAGCCCGGGGGATTACCGTCGGGCCGATCGAAGTACTCGCGCAGTGCGCACACCAGCATCCAGTCCAGCAGCCGGTCGAGGACCACCTGCTGGCCCGGCGTGTCGGCGGCGGCTTCGACGGCGAGGTGTTCCCACACGGGGTCGGGCTTGCCGCCGGACCCCACGCGCAGTACGACGGGCAGCGCGTCCAGCAGCCTGCGGCTGATCTCGCCGTGCACCGGGTAGGCGCCGACGACAAGTGTCGTCGCGCTGTCGCCTCCGTCATAGGTTTCGTGCCAGCCGAGCCGGTGTCGGGTTCCGCCCTGATCGGGCGTCGAACAGAACGCGCCGCACGCGACGGGCTCCGCCCGGGTGCCCACCTCGTCGACGAAGAGGAACGGGGCCGGGCCCCGCACAACCACTGTCTCGCCGACGCACAGAGGTTCGGGCGGGCGGTGCTCCGGCACGATCCAGCCGCCCCCGGAGAGGACGGTGCACAACGTCAGCGGTGCACCGTCCACGAAGTGCAGCGCCCAGGGCGGGGTCAGGGTCGAGCTGCCGAACAATGAGCCCTGGGCCCGCACCCCGCGTAGGAGGTCACCGAAAGCGTCCACCCTGCAAGATTAAACGAACTGGACGATCAACTAGGTGGTTCGGCTTATCGCCTATGGATCCGTCCGAATGCCTACCGTTGAATCGCCGTCATGAGCAGCGACACCACTTTGGTACTTGGTGCGACGGGCAACACCGGTCGACGGGTAGCCGCCCGGTTGCGGTTGCGCGGCACGCATGTGCGCGTCGCCTCCCGTTCCAGCCAGACCCCGTTCGACTGGTTCCACCCCGCCCACTGGGATCAGGTCCTGCAGGGCGTCACCACTGTCTACGTGGTGCCCCCGACCGTGCCCGGTCCAGTGCACGAGTTCGTGGCCCGGGCCGAGGCCGCCGACGTGCGGCGCCTGGTCCTGCTCTCCGGGCACGGCGCCGACGACTGGGGCGACTCCGCGTTCGGGCTGGACATGCGCTCGGCCGAGGATGCCGTGCGCAGTTCGACGCTGGAATGGACCGTTCTGCGTGCCGCGAACTTCGCCCAGAACTTTGACGGGCACCCCTTTCACGCCCCGCTGGCCGCTGGCGAGCTGGCGCTTCCGGCAGGTGCGGTGCCCGAGCCGTTCATCGACCTCGAGGACGTCGCCGACGTTGCGGCCGCAGTGCTGGCCGAGCCCGGCCGACATGCTGGTCGGGTCTACGAGCTGACGGGGCCGCGCGGGCTGACCTGGGCGGAGGCGGTCGAGTTGATCTCCCGGGCGTCCGGACTGCCCATCGCCTACCGGCAGATCTCCCCGGCCGAGTACACCGCGGCATTGGTCCAGGAGGGCTGGCGCGAGGACGAGGCCCATCTCCTCGCCGAAATGTTCGTGCTGTTGGAGCGCGGGGTGACCGCCTGGACGACGGACGACGTCGTCACCGTGCTGGGACGCGCGCCGCGGACCTTTGAGGACTTCGTCCTGCGGGCCGCAGCAGCGGGAGCCTGGCGGCGCTGAATCCCGCGGCGGCCGCTCCGGCGCAGTGGACATTCAGGAGAAGGAGTCCGCGCGCCATCCCGCACATCCTCGCCTTTGTAAACGTCCGCTCTTCAGGTAACTGGAGCCATCGATGCACACCTTGCTGGTTGCCGCCAACCCGGACCCCCAGTCCCTGACGCATTTCGTGCTGGGAAGACTCGAGGCAGCGCTTCGTCCCGGTTCAGTCGAGATCGCCGACCTGTCCGAGGAGCGGTTCGACCCCCGGTTCACTTCAGCGGATCGTCGGGCGTACCAGGAGGGTGGCAACCATCCGGCTGACGTCGTGGCTGAGCAGTGCCGTCTTGAGCGTGCCACCGATCTCGTGTTGGTCTTCCCCGTGTACTGGTGGTCGATGCCCGCACTGCTGAAGGGGTGGATCGACCGTGTCTTCGTCAACGGCTGGGCCTTCGAGTACTCATCCGCTTCGGGCCTGCGGCCGAAACTACAGGACCTCACCACGCATCTTGTACCCATAGCCGGCGGCGACTCGGGTGCGTATGAGCGCCACGGATACGAGAAGGCACTACGGACGCAAATCGAGCACGGGATCATCGACTACTGCGGCAGCCAGCGCGGTTCCACAGCCTTCATCTATGAATCCGAACAGCTTTCCCCTGAATCCATGAAGCAAGGTGTTGACCGCGCAGTGCGGGCCATCAGCGAAGCCGTTCACGCCCGCCTGCTGGGATGACAGGTGTCAAGTGCCATTCCATTGGTGAGGTCTGGTGAGCACGCGCACGACGTCTTTCGCCCACCGACCTGGAGTTCGTTGAATGGCTTTTCCCTCCCTGCCGCCCTGTATTGGGGCGGGGAGGGGGTCACTCCGTGCGGCAACACGTCACCCCGTGCGCCGGGGCCAGAGGCCGTGGAGCAGCCGCACCGTTTCGGTGATGGCGGGGCGGCGGGCCGCGCCGGTGCGCCACACGGCGTACAGCCGCCGCACGGGGACCGGCTCCAGGGGCAGCGCCAGCACCCCGTCCGGCAGCGGGCCGCGCCCCAGACGTGGCATGAGGGCGACGCCGAGACCGGCCGCCACCAGGGCGATCTGGGTGTGGTTCTCCGCCGCCTGATACGCCAGGTCCGGCTCTTGGCCGGACGCGCGCAGCGTACGGACCAGCCAGTCGTGGCACACCGACCCGGGCGGCTGGCAGATCCACCGCTGGCCCGGCAGGTCCTCGCGGCACAGCGGGCGCCGTTCGGCCCGCGCGGCCAGCGGATGCCCGGCCGGTACGAGCAGATCGCACAGGTCGTCCCCGATGACCGCCCGGTCCAGCCCGTCCGGGGCGGGCTGCGGGGCGATGTCCCAGTCGTGGGCCACGGCCAGGTCGATGACCCCCTGCGTCACCAGGTCCACCGACAGATGCGGGTCCACTTCCAGCAGCCGGGCGTCCAGGGCGGGGTGTTCGGCCACGAGGGCGGCCAGCACCACGGGCATCAGCCCGCGCGCCGCCGAGGCGAAGGCGCCGATCACCAGCCGGCCCGTCGGCTGTCCGCGCCGTTCCTCCAGGGTGGTCTCGGCCTCTTCGACGATGGCGAGCAGTTGCTGGGCGGTGGCGGCCAGATGCCGGGCCGCGTCGGTCAGCGTGACGCCCCGGCCCTGCCGCTCCAGAAGGGTCGTCCGGGTCTCCCGCTCCAACTTGGCGATCTGCTGTGACACGGCCGACGCGGTGTAGCCGAGCGCGGTCGCGGCGGCGCTGACCGAGCCGTGCACGGCCACCGCGTGCAGCGCCCGCAGCCGGGCCAGGTCCAGCATGGGCCGCTCTCCCTCCCACTGTTCATCGTCGCCGCGTCCAACCAGTCGCCGCATCCCATCACGGGGGCCGGACGCCCCCGCTCTCAGGCCGCGTCGGCCAGCAGTCGTAGCAGGTGCTCGCGGCCGGCGGGCAGCAGTTCCGGCAGCTCCCGCGCCTGCGGGTACCACCGCTTCTCGTACTCCCAGCACAGCCAGCCGTCCCAGCCCTCACGGCTGAGCAGCTCCACGCACTCGGTCAGCGGCAGCACCCCCTCGCCCAGCGGCAGCGGGGTGGTGTCGTCGGCCGACGCGATGTCCTTGACCTGTACGTATCCCAGCTGCGGAGCGAGCGCGGCATAGCTGGTGGCCGGGTCCTCACCGCCCAGCCAGGTGTGCATCACATCCCAGATCGCGCCGACGCTGCCGTGGCCGACGGGTCCGAGGACGCGCGCCGCGTCCGCGCCCGTGCGGTGCGAGTCGTGGGTCTCCAGCAGCAGCCGTACGCCCAGTTCGGCGGCGTACGGCGCGGCGGCGCCCAGACGGCGGGCGGCCGTGGCGTCGGCCTCCTCCGCGCTCTGCTCCCCGCCGCCGGGGAAGACGCGGACGTAGGGCGCGCCCAGGTCGTGGGCGAGCGCGAGGAGTTCCCGCAGCCCGGTCAGGACGGGCTCGTCGGGGCCCGCCGCCGCGACCCGTACGTACCCGGCGACGGTCAGGATCTCCACATCGGCGGCCCGGAACCCGTCCACCACCCGCGCGCGTTCGTCCGCCCCGATCCCCGGGTGCACCGGCTCTTCGGGGTGGGCGCGCAGTTCGACACCGTGGTACCCGCTCCCGGCGGCGAGCCGTACGACCTCGGGCATGGGCATACCGGGGACACCGAGGGTGGAGAAGGCGAGCTTCATACGGGCTCCGTGAGGTGGGGGGTTCCGCAGGATGGGGATCTTCACGCCGGACGCTAGGCAGGGGCACGGGCGAGGTCAATCCCGCCGTGCCGAAGAGCAGCGGACCACGCTGGGTGAGTGAACCGGCTCATATGACAACGGCCCTGCCTCATGCCCTGGCAGTGATGAGCTGGACAGACAGGGGCAGGGCCCTGCCACTGACGCTGCCTCCGAGCCCGACACACCCAACCCACTGGTCTCCGGGCGGCGGATATGAGTCGCCCGCACACGCCGGGGCATGGGCCGTACCGTCCTCGCCGGTACACCGCCGCTCGCCGTGCGGGTATCGGCACTGCCACCTGCGCCGGGGCGTTCAGCGGAGCGCCCCGGCGCGTACCGCCGGGGCATGCCGCCTCGATCCACCGGTGGTCGTCGCCGCGGGCACCGTCGCCTGGCCGAGGTCACGTCCGGTCCTGGCAGCCCGGTGCCGTGCGCCGCGCGTACCGGGCGGGCGAACTCGTCAGCAGGGCAGGCCGACGGTCAGCGTGCGGGTGACGCTCTGGGTCGTCGTGCCATCGGTGGCATAGACCACCGGGTGGTAGACACCGTCGGGCTGCATCGGAATGTTGAAGGCGACCCAGGCGTTGACCGTGTTCTCGTTCGATCCCGGTTGCAGCGTCGTGGTGAACGAGTAGCCGCCCGGCAGGTTTTTGACGCCGAAGGTGATGGGTTTGTCCCAAGAACCCGAGATGATGGAATTATAGTTCTTGCTCAGATTCAGTGGCATATTCGAGAAGCAGTAGTCCTGATCTACGGGGTAGCCCGTACCCATTGTCCAGGACGCGTCGGCCGCGGCGGCAGCGGCCGGCGAGGAGAACGCCAGCGCACCAACGGCGGCGGCGCCTGCGAGACCGGCGGCAACACGGCCGGCAAGGGAGCGAGAAGAACGGACGGAGATCACGAGTGAACCTTTCCGGTGACTGATCTTCACCGACACCAGGCCCGGAGTGCCCCCCGCAGAACGGCCCATGACCCACTCCGGTTCGGATCCCCCGAGCACCTCCAAGAGAATGGCAAGAATATCTTCGTAGTTGTAAATCTTGTATAAGACTCCGGGCGCCGTCACCGAGCACTGTTGCCGCCCCTGTACTTCGACTACGCACTGGTGGCCAACCGCATCTGACGGGGAGTCCAGCCCTGAGTCCGCCCCGCACGCCGCCCACGGCTCGGCGCCTCGTCGCCTCCTCGGTCCCCGGCTGTCGGCTCGTGGCCCATCCACCGCCACGCCGGCTGCACGTGGACCGGGTGGGCCTCACCCCGCCGTCAGTCGCCACAGGGAGGTCACCTCCGCCGCGCGGGCCGAGTGGAGCGGATCGGCGGGGTCGGCGGCGCGGGGGTGGACCGGGCGGGTGTCGAGGCGGTCCACCACCGTCAGCCCGGCCGCGGCGATGGCGGCCAGCAGCTCCTCGCGCGGCCGCAGTCCGAGGTGTTCTGCCAGGTCGGAGAGGATGAGCCAGCCCTCGCCGCCGGGGCTCAGATGTCCGGCCAGCCCGTTCAGGAAGCCGCGCAGCATACGGCTGGACGGGTCGTAGACCGCGTATTCGAGCGGTGAGGAGGGCCGGGCCGGGAGCCAGGGGGGATTGCAGACCACCAAAGGGGCGCGGCCCGGCGGGAAGAGGTCCGCCTCGGCCACCTCGACCCGCCCGGACAGGCCCAGGCGGACCACGTTCTCCCGGGCGCAGCGCAGCGCCCGTGCGTCCTGGTCGGTGGCCACCACCCGGTCGACGCCGCGCCGGGCGAGGACGGCCGCCAGGACGCCCGTACCGGTGCCGATGTCGAACGCGGCCGACCGGGAGGCGGGCAGCGGGGCCTCGGCCACCAGGTCGACGTACTCGCCGCGCACCGGGGCGAAGACCCCGTAGTGCGGATGGACGCGGTCGCCGCCCAGCGCCGGGACCTCGACGCCCTTCTCCCGCCACTCGTGCGCGCCGATCAGACCGAGTAATTCACGGAGCGAGACGACCGAGGGGGCGTGCGCCACGCCGTACGCCTCGGTGCACGCCTCCCGTACGTCCGGCGCCCGGCGCAGCGGTACGGACAGATCGGCGTCCAGCGGCACCAGCAGCATGCCCAGCAGCCGGGCCCGCCGGGACGTCGCCTGGCGGTGCCGGTGGAACGCCTCGGCCGGTGACGCCGCCGCTGCCCGCCGCTCCCTGGTCCGGCGCGGACCACGGTCGATCCGGCGCGCCAGCGCCGTCAGCAGCTGGCGGGCGCCCTGGTAGTCGCCGCGCCACAGCAGCGCGGTGCCCTCGCAGACGAGGCGGTAGGCGGTGTCGGCGGACATCCGGTCGTCCGCGATCCCGACCCGCCGGGGCGGTGGGGCGCCGCTCTCGGATCGCCAGTGGGCGGCCCGGTCCCGGCCGTCCTCGGTCCACTCGATGACCTGCTGCGTACTCAGGGGGTACACCCTTTGCTCTTGTGCGGTTCGCACCCGTGGTGCGTATGAGGTGATCCTTCCGGCGCGGCCCGTCCGGCGCGAGCGGTTTTCCGGTCCGATGACGCCCCGTCATACGTATGGCCGCTTTTCGGACCCCGCCCTACGATGGGAGCGCTCCTGGGCAATGGGAGCGCTCCCGTGCACCTTTCGCCTTTTCGCGCATCACCTCCCGTGCATCTCGCAGCGGATCTGGAGGCGCCATGAATTGTCATGAGCATGTTCATCACTGGGCTCTTCGCGCCGCGGCCGTCGCCTCGGCCGCGACGCTGCTGACCACCGTGGCGGCAGTGGACACCGCCGCCGCCCACGGCTCCGCGATCGGCCCGGCCTCGCGCAACTACGGCTGCTGGAAGCGGTGGGGCGGCGACTTCCAGAACCCGGCGATGAAGACCGAGGACCCCATGTGCTGGCAGGCGTGGCAGGCCGACACCAACGCCATGTGGAACTGGAACGGCCTCTACCGGGAGGGCGTGGCCGGGAACCACCAGGCCGCCCTCCCCGACGGCCAGCTGTGCAGCGCCGGACACACCGGGTCCGGCCGCTACAACGCGCTCGACGTACCGGGGGCGTGGCAGGCCACGGCGGTCGGCAACAGCTTCACGTTCAAGACCCACGACCAGGCCCTGCACGGTGCCGACTACTACCGGATCTACGTCACCAAGCAGGGCTACGACGCCGTCACGCAGCCGTTGCGCTGGAGCGACCTCGAACTGGTCGCCGACACCGGCAAGATCGCGCCCGGCGTCGGTGAGCCGTCCAGCGAGCCCGGCCTCAACGGGGTCACGGTCTCCATCCCGGTCAACGCCCCGGGGCGCACCGGGCGCCATGTGGTCTTCATGATCTGGCAGGCCAGCCACATGGACCAGACGTTCTACTCCTGTAGCGACGTCATCTTCCCCGGCGGCTGACGCCCTGGAGGCGGCGCGGGGCGCCGGCGTTCGAACGTCGGCGTTCCGGCGTCGGTGTCCCCGCGTCGGCGCTTCGCCGGCGAGTCGGTCAGGCGGGCGCGGGGCCGTCGAGCGCGAGCCGCCAGTCCTGGCCGACCAGGGGCGAGCCGTAGCCGCGGTGCCGCTGCTCGGCGACCAGCTCGAACCCGGCCCGCTCATAGATCCGGCGGGCCGAGGTCAGGACGTCATTGGTCCACAGCACCAGCTCGCGATAGCCGGCCTCGCGCGCGAAGTCGACGCACGCGCCCACCAGCCGTTCGCCGATCCGCCGCCCCCGCGCCTCCGGCTCGACGAGCAGCAGCCGCAGCCGGGCCGTGTCGGGCCGCTCGTCCCGGACGCACATCACCGACCCCACCGGACGGCCGTCCAGCTCCGCGATCCACGCCCGCTCGCGCGCCGGGTCATGGCCCGCGCCGAACTCCGCGACGATACGGGCCACCAGCGCCTCGAACTCGGCGTTCCACCCGAACTCCCGGGCGTATACGGCGCCGTGGCGCTGCACGATCCAGCCCAGGTCCCCCGGCGCCGGTTCGCGCAGCCGCACCGTGGGCTCGGCCGGGCCGGTGAACACGCCCCGCGCGGTCGCCAGTGCCTCCCGCAGCCGCCCCAGCTCGTTCCGGTCCACCTTGGCCAGCAGTCCGGTCACCGCCTCCCGCGACCGCCGGTCCAGGTCCTCCGCCGCCGCCCGGCCCGCCGGGGTGAGCAGCACCTCCTGGTAGCGGGCGTCGCGCCGATGGCGCTCGCGCGTCACCAGCCCGCGCTCCTCGAACCGGCCCAGCGTCCGGCTCAGATGCGCGGCGGTGACCCCCAGGTGCTCCCGGAGCGCCGAGACATGGGTGCGCTCCCGCCGCGCCAGCTCGTAGAGGATGCGGGCCTCGCTCAGCGAGTACGGGGTGTTGAGCTGCCCGGGGTAATCGAGGACACCGATCAGCCGGGTGTACATCCGGTTGAAGTCGCGGACCTCGTCCACGGCCAGGTCAAGATCGTCGCGCGGTTCCATCCGGCATCCCTCCGTACCCCTGCTTCCGAAACGCCCGTAACACTTGACCTTATAGTTGCATCAGATCAAGTATCTGGAAAGGGACTCGCCCCTGGCACCGAGGAGGCGCGGGAGCGCGGCGGAGGGCAGAGGAGGGCGCCGGCGCGCTCAGGAGCGCGGCGGGGCCGTGGAGGCGCGGGCCATCAGTTCGGCGCGGACCATCGCCACCCCGCCCGGCGGCTGCGGGTCGCGGCCCAGGGCCAGCCGGCCGGCGCGGGCGCCCGCCTCGTGCAGCGGCAGCCGCATCGTGGTGAGGGCCGGAACCGCGTCCGCGCTGAACGGCAGGTCGTCGAAGCCCGCGACCGAGACGTCCTCGGGGATGCGCAGGCCCTGGTCGCGCAGGGCCGCGCAGACGCCGAGCGCGATGGTGTCGTTGGCGGCCACGATGGCCGTCAGACCGCTGTGGCGGCGCAGGAGTTCAAGGGTCGCGTCGTAGCCGGAGGCGCGGTCGTAGAGGCCGTGGACGGTGAGCCGCTCGGCGTCGGCGTCGAGGCTGTCCAGCCCGGCCGCGGCCAGCGCGGCCCGGTGGCCCTCCAGCCGGTGGCGGGTGGTGGTGCGTTCGGCGGGGCCCGCCACGTAGCCGATCCGGCGGTGGCCGAGGGTCAGCAGGTGTTCGGTGAGCCGGCGGGCGCCGCCGCGGTTGTCGAAGGTGAGGGTGGTCGCGTCCTCGATCGGCGGGCGGCCGCACAGCACCACCCGGGTGCCGGACGCGGCCAGCCGGGACGCCTTGGCGGCCACGGCGGCGGCGTGGTCGGGGTGCTCGACGGCGCCGCCGGTGAGCACGACGGCGGCCGCGCGCTGCCGCTGGAGCAGGGTGAGGTAGTTCAGCTCGCGCTCGGGCGAACCCCCGGTGTTGCAGATGACCGCGAGTTTCTCGCCGCCCCGGCCCGGTTCGCCCGCCGGGGTGCCCATTTCGCTCTGCACGGCGCCCGCGATGATGCCGAAGAAGGGGTCCGCGATGTCGTTGACCAGCACTCCGACCAGATCGGAGGTGGCGGCGGCGAGAGCGCTTGCCGGGCCGTTGACCACGTACTCCAGCTCGTCGACCGCGCGCAGCACCCGTGCCCGGGTCGACTCCGCCACCGGGTAGTTGCCACTCAGGACACGCGACACGGTGGCCGCCGAGACCCGAGCCCGTGCCGCCACATCGGCCAGGGTCACTGCCATGTTTCCTCCGTTGAGTGGTCACTTTCGGGTGCGCCGCGCGCGCTGGTTGGGCGCATCCATGCTCTCACCCCACGAGGGGCCCACGAGCGGCCCACGGGCAGCCCACGGGCGGCGCGATTCTGCCCGCCAGGGTCTTGTCCAGTCATCCGGACCATGCCTAGGGTCCTCCCCAGCAAGCGCTTTCCGTCGGCGAGGAGCCTTAGCCCATGGCCGCAGCAGCCACCCACCGTATCCGTGCCGCAGTGATCGGCACCGGAGCCATCGTCACCGGCAGCCATCTGCCCGCACTGCGTGACCACGCCGACCGCGTGGACCTCGTCGCCGCCGTCGATGTGGCCACGGACCGGCTCGACGCCTTCCGCGCCACCGCCGCCGAGGGCGGGACCTTCGATGTCACCGGCTACACCGAGGTGGCGGCGATGCTGGCGGCCGAGCGCCCCGACCTGGTCCTCATCGGCACCCCGCCCTCCCTGCACCGCGAGCAGACGGTGGCCGCGCTGCGCTCCGGCGCCTGGGTGCTGTGCGAGAAGCCGCTGTGCCTCACCCTCGCCGAGTACGACGAGATCGCCGCGGCGGAGAACGAGGCGGGCGGCCCGTACGCGTCGGTGGTCTTCCAGCACCGCTACGGCTCGGGCGCCGTCCACGCCCGCGAGCTGCTGGCCGAGGGCGCCCTGGGGCGGCCGCTGGTGGCCCACTGCCAGACCACCTGGCACCGCGACACCGCCTACTACGCGGTGCCGTGGCGCGGCCGCTGGGAGACCGAGGGCGGCGGTCCGTCCATGGGCCACGGCATCCACCAGATGGATCTGCTGCTCCACCTCCTCGGCGACTGGACCGAGGTCCGCGGCATGGCCGGACGGCTGGTGCACGAGGTGGAGAGCGAGGACGTCTCCACCGCGCTGGTGCGGTTCGCGGGCGGCGCCATGGCCACCGTCGTCAACAGCGTGCTCTCGCCCGATGAGGTCAGCCGCATCCGGATCGACTGCGCGGACGCCACCGTCGAGCTGACCCATCTCTACGGCCACCGCAACGACGACTGGGTCTACACCCCCGCCCCGCATGTGCGCGAGGACACCGCCCGGCACCGGCGCTGGCGCACCCCGGCCGCCGATCTGCCCAGCTCGCACGGGGCCCAGCTGTCCGGACTGCTGGACGCGATGCGGGACGGCGTACGGCCCCCGGGCAGCGGCGCGGACGCCCGCCGCACCCTCGAGTTCATCGCCGCGCTCTACAAGGCGGCCTTCACCGGGCAGCCCGTGCGCGCGGGCGAGATCGCGCCCGGGGACCCGTACTACGCCGCCATGCACGGCGACCACCCCGAGTGGGCGCCGAAGGCGGCGACCGCCACCACGAAGGAGAGCTGAGGCCGCCATGACCCAGCGCATCACCGTCACCCACACCCACGGGACACGCGTCTCGGTCGCCTCCGGCGGCGTCGAGCTGATGGCGTACGTCTACCGGCCCGACCCGGACGCCTTCGAGGCCCGTAAGCCCTACGCCCATCCGCTGCGCACCCTCGCCGGCAACCAGGTCTCCGGCTACCGGCCCAACGACCACCGCTGGCACAAGGGCCTCCAGATGACCGCCAGCCACCTGTCCGGCCAGAACTTCTGGGGCGGCAACTCCTACCTCGGCCCCGAACAGGGCTATCAGCGCGTCGAGGAGCGCGTGGGCTCGATGCGCCACGACGGCTTCGAGGAGTTCACCGTCGACGAGGACCGGCTGCGCTTCACCGAGAAGCTCACCTGGATCGAGCACGGCGGTCAGGAGTGGGCGCGTGAGCTGCGCACCGTCGAAGTGCACTCGGTGGAGCCGGAGGCGGGCACCTGGGCCCTGGACTGGTCCATCCACCTCACCAACACCCGTGGCGAGGCCCTGCGCTTCGGCTCCCCGACCACCGCGGGCCGGGAGATGGCCGGATACACCGGGCTCCAGTGGCGCGGCCCGCGCGACTTCACCGGCGGCGACGTCATCGGCCCGGACGGGCGCGGCGGCGACGGCGAGGCCGGCGCCTCGGACCTGATGGGCACCCCGGCCACCGACGCCGCCTGGATCGCCTTCACTGCCGAGCACGACGACGTGGACGCGCACTCCACGCTGCTGTTCGCACACGCCCCGGAGAACCTGGACAGCGCGACCGCGATCCACCCCTCCCACTGGTTCGTGCGCTCCGAGCCCATCCCCACGGTGGCCCCCTCCTGGGCGTTCTTCGAGGAGTTCGAGCTGCCGCCGGGGGAGTCCTTCGGCTACCGCTACCGGGTGGTGGTCGCCGACGGCGCCTGGGACCGGGCGCGCGCCGAGAGCTACCTCGCGAACCACGGATGGTGACCACGGTGACCTCGACGCATCCGATGCCCGCCCCGCTGCCGGGCGGTGTGGGGCTCTCCCACATCAGCGCGTACGAGTGGGAGGCCGCCGACGGGGTGTGCGGCGGCAGCCCCCATCTCCATCTGGCCTGCACCGAGGCGTATGTGGTGACCGCGGGACGCGGCGCCGTGCAGACCCTGACCGTCGCGGACGGGTTCACCGAGACCCCGCTGGAGCCGGGCGCGGTGGTGTGGTTCACCCCCGGCACGGTGCACCGGATGGTGCAGGGCGGCGGGCTGAAGGTGACCGTGCTGATGCAGAACAGCGGGCTGCCGGAGGCCGGTGACGCGGTCTTCACCTTCCCGCCCGAGGTGCTGGCCGACCCCGGGCGGTACGCGGCGGCCGCCGCGCTGCCCGCCAAGGAGGGGCCGGAGGCCGACGCGGCCGCCCGGCGCCGCCGGGACCTGGCGGTCGAGGGCTATCTGACGCTGCGGGCCGCCGCCGAGAAGGGCGACGCGGGGCCGCTGCGCGCCTTCCACGAGGCGGCGGTGCGGATCGTCGCGCCCAAGGTCGGGCAGTGGGAGCCGCGCTGGCGGGACGGGGCGCTCGCCGCCGCGCGGCGCACCGGTGAGCAGCTGACCGCGCTCGCCGCGGGCGACGCCTCCCACCTGGCCGAGGCGCGGGTCACCGCGACCGGGCCCAGCCGCCGGGGCGGCTACGGCATGTGCGGTCGCCGGGACGAGTACGAACTGCCCGGAGCCACGCTCCCGTACTACGGCGAGTAGCCCCCGTACGACGGCGCATGGCCCCCTACGACGGCGCATGGCCCCCGTACGACGGCGCATGGCCGCCACAGGCACCACCACGCACGTTCAACGGACACATCAGGAGGGAGGTCGGCTCTGGTATGCGCGGAAACAGGACAAAGGTGTCCTGCGCCCTGGCTCTCGTCCTCACACTCGGCGGGACCCTCACGGGCTGCGGCGGCGATGGCGGCGGCGGCTCGGGCGGCAAGGTCACCCTGCGGTTCACCTGGTGGGGCAATCCCGACCGGGCGGCCCGCACGGAGCAGGCCATCAAGGTTTTCGAGAAGCGCCACCCCGACATCGACATCACCACGTCCTTCGCGGGATTCGACACCTACAAGGCGAAGCTCGCCACGCAGGCGGCGGGCGGCGACGCGCCCGATGTGATGCAGCTGGACTACCGGCAGATCAACCAGTACGCGACCTCCGGCATCCTGCTGGACCTCGGCACGTACCCCGAACTGCGGACCTCTCAGATCGACAAGGGGCTGCTGGACACCGGCGTGGTCGACGGCAAGCGGTACGCGCTCCCGGTCGCCCGCGGCACCGAGACGATGGCGTACGACGCCACGCTGTGGCGCAAGGCGGGCGTCCCCGAGCCCACCGCGGGCTGGACGTGGGACGACTGGGCCGACGCGATGCGCGAGCTGTCGAAGTCCAAGGCCACCGGCGGCCGGGTCGGCGGCACCGACCCGGGCCAGAGCGAGGACGTCTTCGAGATCTGGCTGCGCGGCCAGGGCAAGAGCCTGTACACCGAGGACGGCGGGCTGGGCTTCACCGCCGACGATCTGACCCGCTACTGGGAGTGGTGCACCGGGCTCCGCAAGGAGGGCGCGGTGTCCCGCGCCGAGCAGACCACCCAGATGGACGGGACGGTGGAGAACACCCCGCTGGGCCGGCTGACGGCCGTCTCCGACTTCAACTGGGACGCCCCCGTCAGCGGCTACTCGGCCATCGTCGGCGAGGGGCTGAAGATGGCGCCACTGCCGGTCGGCGACGACGGCACCCCGGGCCAGTACTTCAAACCGTCGATGTTCTTCGGCGCCTCGGCCAAGACCGCACACCCGAAGCAGGCCGCCCAGTTCATCGACTTCCTGCTCAACGACCAGGAGGCGGGCGCCATCCTCGGCGCCACCCGGGGCATCCCGGCCAACGACACGCTGCGCGAGAAGGTGCTGCCCAAGCTGGAGGGGTTCGACCAGGTCATCTCCGCGTACCAGAAGCAGTTCGAGGGCAAGTTCGAGGACCCGCCCGCCGCGCCGCCCAAGGGCGACGCCTCCCTGCAAGGCACCTTCGCGCGCGACTACGACCAGGTGTCCTACGAGCGCATGTCGCCGCGTGAGGCGGCGGAGGACTACATCACCGAGGCGAAGGCGGAGCTGAGGCAATGACCGCGACCGCGACCCGCCCCCAGAGCGCCGCGCCCTCCGCCACCGGCGGCAAGCGGGCTCGCAAGCGCGAGCGGCAGGGCGCCGCCTGGGTGTTCCTGTCCCCCTGGGTGCTCGGCGCCACCGTGCTGACGCTGCTGCCCATGGCCGTCTCGCTGTATCTGTCGTTCACCGACTACGACATGTTCGACGCGCCCAGCTGGGTGGGCTTCCGCAACTACACCCAGATGTTCACCGAGGACCCCCGCTACTGGCGGTCGGTCGGCACCACCCTGACCTACGTGGTGATCGCGGTGCCGCTCCAGCTCGTGCTGGCGCTCGCCGTGGCGATCGCGCTGAAGTCGGTCAAGCGCGGCAAGGGCTTCTACCGCTCCGCGTTCTACGCCCCCTCGCTGCTCGGCGCGTCGATGTCCATCGCGCTCGTCTGGCGGGCGATCTTCAACGACGGCGGCACCGTCGACAACCTGCTCTCCGACGTCGGCCTCGACATCGGCGGCTGGATCAACAAGCCGGGCTGGGCCATCCTGTCGGTGGCGCTGCTGACCATCTGGCAGTTCGGCGCCCCCATGGTGATCTTCCTGGCCGGGCTCCAGCAGATACCCGCCGAGCTGTACGAGGCGGCGGCCGTCGACGGGGCCTCCTGGTGGCGGCAGTTCCGCTCCATCACCATCCCGATGCTGTCCCCGGTGCTCTTCTTCAACCTGGTGCTCCAGATGATCCAGGCGTTCCAGGTCTTCACCCCCGCCTTCGCGGTCAGCGGGGGCAAGGGCGGACCCGCGGACTCCACGCTGGTCTACACGCTCTACCTGTACGACCGCGGCTTCACCGCCTCCCACATGGGCTACGCCTCCGCCATGGCGTGGGTGCTCCTGCTGGCCATCGGGGTCGTCACCGCGGTGCTCTTCCGGACCTCCCGGGCCTGGGTCTTCTACGCCAACGACACCAATGAGGGGGGCCGATGACCACCGCCCCGATCACCACCGCGGGCACGGCGCGCAAACGTCCCGCGCCCGCCCGGATCGCCCTGCACATCGGTCTGATCGCCGTGCTGCTGGTGATGCTCTATCCGCTGGCCTGGCTGCTGGCGACCTCGTTCAAACCCGCCGACGAGGTCATCGCCAGCCTCAAGCTGCTGCCCAGCCACTTCGAGTGGGGCAACTACTCCACCGCCCTGGACGGGGTGAACGAGGTCAGCGTCGGACGGCTGCTGTGGAACTCGCTGTTGATCGCCTGCGGTGCGGTGCTCGGCAACGTCATCAGCTGCTCGCTCGCCGCGTACGCCTTCGCGCGGCTGCGGTTCCGGATGCGCGGCCCGCTCTTCGCGTTCATGATCGCGACGATCATGCTGCCGCACCACGCCATCCTCATCCCGCAGTACATCATCTTCAACCAGCTCGGCATGGTGAACACCTACTGGCCGATGATCCTGCCGAAGTTCCTGGCCACCGACGCCTTCTTCGTCTTCCTCATCGTGCAGTTCATGCGCGGACTGCCGCGTGAGCTGGAAGAGGCGGCCCGGATCGACGGCTGCGGGCCCTTCCGCTCGTTCTTCAGCGTCATCCTGCCGCTGACCCGGCCCGCGCTGATCACCACCGCGATCTTCACCTTCATCTGGACCTGGAACGACTTCTTCACCCAGCTCATCTACCTCTTCGAGCCGGAGAAGTTCACCCTGACCCTGGCCCTGCGCTCCTTCGTGGACGCCTCCAGCCAGTCGGCCTTCGGCCCGATGTTCGCGATGTCGGTGTTCGCGCTGCTGCCCATCGTGCTCTTCTTCCTCGCCTTCCAGCGGTTCCTGGTCGAGGGCATGGCCAGCTCCGGACTGAAGGGATGAGCATGGCCACCGCCACCCAACGCGAACCCGGCGAGCTGTTCGGCCCCCGGTTCGCGCTCTTCGCCGATGTCCTGGCGGTGGGTCTGGCCACCGCCGCCGCCTCGCTGCCGCTGGTCACCGCCCCGGCCGCGATGTCCACGGCCTGCGCCGTACTGGACCGGCGGGTCCGCCAGGACGCGCCCGCCACCGCGGGCGGCTACCTCCGCGCGCTGCGCGCCCGGCTGCGCACCGGCGATCTGCTGGCCGGCGCCGGAACGCTGGCCGGTGGCGCCCTGCTGCTGTTCAACGCGCTCGCGGCGGGCGCCGGACTGCCGGGCGCGGTGGTCTTCCGGCCCGCGCTGCTCGCCGTGGGCGGGCTGCTCACCGTCGTGCTGCTGCTGGCCTGCGCCCGCCCCGAGTCGGCGACGAGCTGGCGCGCCGCGCTGCGCTCGGCGGCGTACGACGCGGTGCGCAGGCCCCGCGCGAGCGTCGTGCTGCTGCTGGCCGTGGCCACCGCCGCGGTCTGCGCCTGGGCCTATCCGCCGCTTGTCTTCCTCGTCCCCGGCCCCCTCGCGATCGCCGCCCGAGCCACGGAGCACCACCTGTGAGCCCCTCCCCGAGCCACGTCTCCCGCCGTCACTTCCTCGCCGGAACCGCCGCCGTGAGCGCCCTGCTCGCCACCGCCGGTCCCCAGGCCACGGCCGCCGCCCGCGGCCGTACCGACAAGCCGTTCCTGGAGCTGCTCACCAAGGCGGCCGACGCCCGGGTGGCCGAGGTGCTGGACGGCCTCGACACGGTCCTGGACCAGCTGAACAACCTCGGCCAGGCCCGCCCCGCCGCCCGTAGCCTGCGGCTGCTCGCCTCCGTCCACGTCTGGGCCGACGCCCGCCACCACCACGACGGCGCGCTGATCGCGCCGATGACCCGGCTGGTGGACGCGCTGGCCGCCGCCCAGTTCGACGACGGCCTCTACGACCAGGGCGCGGTGCACTCGCCCCCGGACACCGCCTTCTCCATCGTCGACCTCGGCCTGCTCCACGGGCTGCTGGCCGCCGACGGCCACGCCACCACCGAGGGCGTCCGGGCCACCCTGAAGAAGATCCTGCTCAAGGCGGGCGAGGGGCTGTCCACCGGCGGGGTGCACACCCCCAACCACCGCTGGAAGGTGTGCGCCGCGCTGGCCCGGATCAACTCCTTCTGGCCCGACGCGCGCTACACCCGCCGGATCGACGCCTGGCTGGCCGAGGGCATCGACCAGTACGACAGCGGCCAGTACAGCGAGCGCAGCGCCACCTACGCGCCCATCGTCACCAACCCCTCGCTGCTGACCCTCGCCCGGCTCACCGAGCGCCCGCAGCTGTACGACAACGTGCGCCGCAACCTCGAGGCCACCATGCACCTCCTGGAACCCGACGGGGAGGTGGAGACGGTGCACTCGCGCCGGCAGGACCAGAAGACGGTCAAGCACCTGTCCGAGTACTGGCTCCAGTTCCGCGCCCTGGCGCTGCGCGAGAAGGACGGGCGGTTCGCGGCCGTCGCCGCCGCCGTCCAGCGGCGCGGGGCGGACCAGACCTTCGACGAGACCCCGCTCGGGGACTTCCTCGCCGAGGTGCTGGACCATCCGGAGGTGGCCGCGCCGCTGCCGAAGGCCACCGGCGAGCCCGGCGAGTTCACCTTCCACGACAAGGACTGCGGGCTGGTCCGGATCGCGAAGGGGAACACCCGGACCACCCTCTTCGGCGGCACCGACTTCCCCGACGTGCACGCGATCTCCTCGGGCCTGTCCACCAATCCGACGTTCTTCAAATGGCGCAAGGGCGCGGCGATCCTGGACTCGCTGCGGCTGTCCCCGCAGTTCTTCTCGCTCGGCCACTTCCGGGCCGAGGACGTGGCGCGCACGGCGGACGGCTGGCGGCTGTGGGCGGAGGTGCGGGCCGGATACCATCTGCCGCTGCCGCCCCAGCACCGCCGCTCCGACGGCCGGTACCCCCTGACGGACGACGGCCGGTTCTGGTCCGCGATGGACTTCCCGCACCGCCCCAAGGAGTGGCGCACGCTGCGCACCGAGGTGCGGATCGCGGAGGCGGACGGCGGCTGGAACCTGGACGTCGAGGTGGGGGAGTCCGAGGTCCCGCTCGCCCTGGAACTGTGCTTCCGCTCCGGCGGACGGCTCACCGGAGTGGTGCCGGTCTCCGGTCAGCGGGACACGTACCAGCTGGTCGAGGGCTACGGGACCTATACGGCCGGCGATGACGTGATCACCTTCGGGCCCGGCAACGGCAGCGGTCCGCGCCAGCCCGCCGTCGTGGACCCCGGCGAGCGCTACAGCTGGATGGGCGGCGAGCTGACCCCGGCCGGGCAGCGGGTCCTGATCACCGGGCGTGCGCCGCTGCGCTACCGGCTCACGCTGCGCTGAGGCGCCGACCGTCCTGTGCCGTCCCTGTGTTCGGTCTGTACAGGGGCGGCCAGGGACGGTTAGCTTGGTGTGATAGAAAGCGCTTACTGCATGCGCTTGCTGCGACTCTCGGTGAGGAGAAGAACCCACGTGACACGCAAGACAGTGCGGATCGCCATGAACGGTGTGACCGGCCGGATGGGCTACCGCCAGCACCTCGTCCGCTCTCTCCTCGCCATCCGCGAACAGGGCGGGCTCAGCCTCGGCGACGGCACCGTGCTGTGGCCCGAGCCGCTGCTCGTCGGCCGCCGTGAGTACGCGCTCAAGGAGCTCGCCGAGCGCCACGGCCTCGACCCGGTCGCGGACGTCTCGACCGACCTGGACGCCGTACTGGCGGACGACGGCGTCGACATCTACTTCGACGCGCAGGTCACCGCCGCCCGTGAGGAGGCCATCAAGAAGGCCATCGCGGCGGGCAAGCACATCTACACCGAGAAGCCCACCGCCACTGGCCTGGAGGGCGCCCTGGAGCTGGCCCGGCTCGCCCAGGCGGCGGGCGTCAAACACGGCGTCGTCCAGGACAAGATCTTCCTGCCGGGACTGCTGAAGCTCAAGCGGCTCATCGACGGCGGCTTCTTCGGCCGCGTCCTCTCCGTGCGCGGGGAGTTCGGCTACTGGGTCTTCGAAGGCGACTGGCAGAGCGCCCAGCGGCCCTCCTGGAACTACCGGGCCGAGGACGGCGGCGGCATCGTCGTCGACATGTTCCCGCACTGGGAGTACGTGCTGCACGAGCTGTTCGGCGCGGTGCGCTCCGTCCAGGCGCAGGCCACCACCCACATCCCGACCCGCTGGGACGAGCAGGGCAAGCCGTACGAGGCCACCGCCGACGACGCGGCCTACGGCATCTTCCAGCTCGAGGGCGGCGCCATCGCCCAGATCAACTCCTCCTGGGCGGTCCGGGTGAACCGGGACGAGCTGGTCGAGTTCCAGGTCGACGGCACCGAGGGCTCGGCCGTCGCGGGCCTGCGCAGGTGCCGCGTCCAGCACCGCTCGGCCACCCCCAAGCCGGTGTGGAACCCCGACCTGCCCGCCACCGAGGCGTTCCGCGAGCAGTGGCAGGAGATCCCCGACAACGAGGAGTTCGACAACGGCTTCAAGGCGCAGTGGGAGCTGTTCCTGCGCCATGTCGCCCTCGACGAGCCCTGGCGCTGGGACCTGCTGGCCGGTGCGCGCGGCGTCCAGCTCGCCGAGCTGGGCTGGAAGTCGTCGGCGGAGGGCCGCCGGCTGGACGTACCGGAGCTGAGCCTGTGACCATCCACCTCCCCGCGCCGGGCGGTACCACCCGCGCCTACGAACCCCGCGCCGAGCCGCTCTCGCCGGCCGCCGGCACCCCCTTCACCTCCCGCGTCGTCTTCTCGGCCGCCCATGTGGTGGCCGACCCGTACGCCGACACGACCCCCGACGGCCCGGCCGCCGTCGACTGGGACGCCACCCTCGCCTTCCGCCGCCACCTGTGGTCGCACGGGCTGGGCGTGGCCGAGGCCATGGACACCGCCCAGCGCGGTATGGGCCTGGACTGGGCGGGCGCCGCCGAGCTGATCCGCCGCTCGGCGGCCGAGGCGAAGGCCGTCGGCGGCCGTATCGCCTGCGGCGTCGGCACCGACCAGCTGGCCGTCACCGAGATCGGCTATCCCTACGGCCTGGACCAGGTCCGGGCCGCGTACGAGGAACAGCTGGCCGTCTGCGAGGAGTCCGGCGCCCAGGCCATCCTGATGGCCTCGCGCGCCCTGTGCGCCGTGGCCAAGGGCCCCGAGGACTACCTGGAGGTCTACGGCCACCTGCTGCGCCAGTCCGCCGAGCCGGTGATCCTGCACTGGCTGGGCCCGATGTTCGACCCGGCCCTGGAGGGCTACTGGGGCAGCACCGACCTGGACGCGGCCACCCGCGCCTTCCTCGACGTCATCTCCGCCCACCCCGACAAGGTCGACGGCATCAAGGTCTCCCTGCTGGACGCCCAGCGCGAGATCGACCTGCGGCGCAAGCTGCCGGACGGGGTGCGCTGCTACACGGGCGACGACTTCCACTACCCCGAGCTGATCGCGGGCGACGACCAGGGCTTCAGCCACGCCCTGCTCGGCATCTTCGACCCGCTGGGCCCACTGGCCGCCGAGGCCGTGCGCACCCTGGACACCGGCGACGTGGCCGGCTTCCGCGCCCTGCTGGACCCGACGGTGGAGCTCTCCCGCCACCTCTTCCAGACCCCGACCCGCTACTACAAGACGGGCGTGGTCCTCCTGGCCTGGCTGGCGGGCCACCAGTCGCACTTCACGATGGTGGGCGGCCTGCAGTCGGCCCGTTCGCTGCCGCATCTGGCCCGCGCGTACGAACTGGCGGACGGGCTGGGCCTGTTCCCGGATCCGGCGCTGGCCGAATCGCGGATGAAACACCTGCTCACCGTCCACGGAGTCGCGCAATGAACCCGGTCCCCCGCCTGAGCCTCAACCAGGAAACCATCAAGCAGTGGTCGCTGCCGGAGCTGGCGGAGGGCTGCGCCAAGGCGGGCGTCACGGGCGTGGGCCTGTGGCGCGAACCGGTCCAGAAGTACGGCGTCGAGGCGGCGGCCGCGCTGGTGCGGAACGCGGGCCTGACCGTCACCAGCCTGTGCCGGGGCGGCTTCTTCACCGCGCTCGACCCCGAGCGGCGCGCCGCCGCCCTGGCCGACAACCGCAAGGCCATCGACGAGGCCGCCACCCTGGGCACCGACACCCTGGTCCTGGTCTCCGGCGGCCTCCCGGCGGGCAGCCGCGACCTCTTCGCCGCCCGCGAGCGCATCGCCGACGCACTGGCCGAACTCGCCCCGTACGCGGCCGACCACGGCGTCCGCCTGGCCATCGAGGCCCTGCACCCCATGTACGCCGCCGACCGCTGCGTGGTCTCCACCCTCGGCCAGGCCCTGGACCTGGCCGAGCGCTTCCCGGCGGACCAGGTGGGCGTGGTCGTGGACACCTACCACCTGTGGTGGGACGACACCGTGGCGGCCCAGATCGCCCGCGCGGGCGCCACAGGCCGCATCGCCGCGTTCCAGCTCGCCGACTGGATCACCCCCCTCCCGGAGGGCGTGCTCCTGGGCCGGGGCCAGCTCGGCGACGGCGCGGTCGACTTCCGCTGGTTCCGCGAACAGGTCGACGCGACGGGCTTCACCGGCCCGATCGAGGTGGAGATCTTCAACCCGGACCTCTGGGCCCGGGACGGCGCGGAGGTCCTGGCGGAGGTCGTCGACCGCTACCGCGACCTGGTCCTCTGACGCGCACCTCCGGCGCGTTCGCCCACACGTTGGGCGACACCCGCTGTCCGCCACCGGCGTGGGGGCCGGTGGCGGACAGCGGCCCGGCGACCCCCGCGCCGCGGCGGGCCGGTCAGCCCGGCGCGGGCCCCGGTTCGCGGCGGGCCCTCAGCGCGCGGACCTTGTGGCGGTTGCCGCAGCGCTCCATGGCGCACCAGCGGCGGCGGCCGGGGCGCGAGGTGTCCACGAAGACCAGGTAGCAGTCGTCGGCGGCGCATTCGCGGACGCGAGCGGCGTGGCGGCCGGTGAACAGCTCCACGGCGTCGCGGGCGATGGCGGAGAGCGCCTGGGCACCGCCGGCCGGGAGCGACCAGGCGTGGGAGCCGTCCGGGGCGATCCGCGGGGCGAGGGGCGGATGCTGGGCGGCGCGGTTGACCTCCGTGACGTCCTCGGCCCGGTGGGGGCGGCCATGGGCCGTGGCACGGGCCATGTGCCACAGGGCGTCGCGGAGCCGGCGCCCGGCGTCGAGGTCGTCGGGGCCGACGCGGAGGTCCGTGGCGGCCAGGCGCAGGCGGGAGAGGGCCAGCCAGTCGGCGAGGTCGCCCGGTTCGTGCAGGATCTCGTAGCGGGCGAACGCGCCGGGGCCGCCGGTGGTGAGGAACTCCAGGCACAGGGCGCCGGGGTCGAAGACGAATGAGCCGCCGTCAGGGGGACGCAGGACCAGTCCGGTTGTCGCCACGCTCATGTAACCAGTATTAGTGGTGCACGCTTATCGGGACCCGGAGGACCGCATGGCCGTGCACTGGAAGCTCGTCGTCGACTGCGCCGACCCGATACGGCTCGCGTCCTTCTGGGCGGAGGCCCTCGGCTATGTGGTCGAGGACCACAGCGCCCTGATCGACCACCTGCTGGGCGTGGGGGCGATCGGCGCGGACGACCACACCACGGTCGACGGCCACAAGGCGTGGCGGCACGCCGCCGGCGTACGCCACCCCGACGACCCGTTCGACCCCGCGAACGGCGTCGGGCTCGGCCGCAGACTGCTCTTCCAGGCCGTGCCGGAGCCCAAGCGGGGCAAGAACCGGCTGCACATCGATGTGCACGTGGGCCCGGAAGAGCGGGACCGGAGGTGAAGCGGCTGGCCGGGCTGGGCGCGACGGTGCTGGGGGTCGTACAGGAGCCGGGCACCCACCACGTCACCATGGCCGACCCCGAGGGCAACGAGTTCGACGTGCAGTGAGCCGGGCCGGGGCGACCGCCACCGGGTCAGCGCGCCACTGACGGGGTGTCCGTCCCGGACGGGGCCGAGGGCGGCGAGGTGGGGGAGGGCTCGGTCGAAGGGACGCTGGTCGACGACGGCACCGAGGTGGCCGGAGGCGAGGGCTCGCGCGCGGGCGGCGTCTTCCTGCCGCTCTCCGGCGCGCCGGACAGCAGCACGAACGCGACGGCCGCCGCCGCTGCCGCCGCCGTCACGGCGACCGCGGACACCACCCGCCGGATCCGCCGCGTCCCCCACGTCCGGCCGGTGGGCGGACGGGCCGGTGCCAGATCACGGGCGCTGATGAGCCGCGCACGGGCGTCGAGCGCGGTGCGCAGCCGTTCCTCGAGCGACGGGGGAGTGCTCACCGGTCCACCTCCAGCAGTCTTTCCAGGGTGACGAGCGCACGGCTCGCGGTCGACTTCACCGTGCCGCGGGAGATGCCCAGCGTCTCGGCGATCTGTGCCTCGGTCAGCTCCGACCAGTAGCGCAGCACCAGGACCTCGCGCTGCCGCGCGGTGAGCCGGGCCATCGCGTCGAGCACCTGCCGGTGCTCCTCGGCGAGCAGCAGCGGCTCGTCCACCGGCGCTCCCGGCCCCTGGTACGGCGGGGTGTACGCACGTGCCGTACGCCGCCGGCGCAGCACGGAGCGGGCCGCGTTGACCACCGCGGTGTGCAGGTAGGCATGGGCGTCCTGGAGGCTGTCCAGCCGTGAGCCGTGCCGGCGGCAGACGGCGGCGAAGGCGTCCTGGACGACGTCCTCGGCGGTGTGCAGGTCGTCCACCAGGAAGACGGCCAGCCGGACCATGTCCAGCCGCCGGGCCTGGTACAGGTCGGCCAGCGTGGGGCCGGGCTCGTCGTCGTCCCGGCCGCCCACCGACCGCAGGATGCGGAACCGCCGCTCGGCGCGCGGCGGTTCCACCGCCGGCGTCGGGGCGGTGGTCCGGGCGCGGCGCAGCAGCCGGGCCCACCAGGGCAGGACAAGAGTGAGCTGCATCGTCCTCGTTCACCTCATCGGTGCGGCGGGACCGGCTCCGGATCCGGTCCCGCCCCACCCGTGGCTGGCGGTTAGCGGCCGGCCCGCGCGGGCTCGGGCTTGGGCGCGCTGGCGGGCGGCTCGGTGGACTCGGGCACGCTGGCGGGCGGCTGCGTGGGCTCGGGCGCGGCGGTCGGCGGCTGTGTGGGTGCGGGGGTGCTGGTCCGGGTGGGCACCGGCTCGGGGGTGCTGGTCTGGTCGGGGGCCGGCCCGGGGGTGCCGGTCCGGTCGGGGGCCGGCGCGGGGGTGCCGGTCTGGTCGGGGGCCGGCTCGGGGGTGCTGGTCCGGGTGGGCACCGGCTCGGGCGTACTGGTCTGGGCGGGCGCGGGCTTGGCCGGGCGCGAGTGGTCGGCGGTGGCGGCCTGGGCGACGAAGCCCCCGCCCACGAGCAGGGCGACACCGGCGGCCGACCCCATGAGCCAGGGGCGCAGACGGCGGTTGGGCTTCTTGGCGCGGTCGTGCTGCATACGGAACGACTCCCGGAAAGGTTGAGCGAACGCTGATGGGCGAGGCGCGCACCGAGGGTCCGAGGACCCGTTCCGGAACCCGCCTTCACCCCACCAGACGTGCGGCCCCACCCGAGGTTGTCGCGCCCCGGAAAAAAATCCGTGACCGCTCTGGGAGCCGGCGCCCCACGACGGGACGCCCCCCACCGGACACCCCGGAACGGGCCCTCCATAACGGATCGATAACCGCCGGAACCCGGGTGACAACCCTTCCGGCACCTGGCAGGTCGTATCGGGCATCGGGCTTCCTGGGGAGGGATCCGGGGGGATTCGGAGGAAGCTCGTGGGGAGGGGGACACGAGGGGCCCGGCCACGGACCGGGCCCCTCGAAACGCGTTACCGCCCCTGTGGCAGCGCCGCCACCTGCTCGGCGCTCGGGAAGGACGCCTGCGCCCCGGGCCGGGTCACCGCGGCCGCGCCCACGCGCACCGCGAACCGCACCGCCGCCTGAAGGTCGTCGCCGACGCCGAGGCGCCAGGCGAGCGCGCCGGTGAAGGCGTCCCCGGCGCCCGTGGTGTCCACCGCCGCCACCGCGACACTGGGCACCGGCACCGTACGGTCGCGGTCGGCGACCAGCGCGCCCTCGCCGCCCAGGGTCACCACGACCGAGCGCGGGCCGCGCGCCAGCAGGGCCTTGGCCCACTTCCCGGGGTCCCCGGAGGACCCCGCCGGGTCGTCGCTCAGCAGGAACCGCGCCTCGTGCTCGTTGACCACCAGGGGGTCACAGGCGGCCAGCACATCGGCGGGCAGCGGCGCGGGCGGCGAGGGGTTGAGCACCACGCGCGGCCCGGGGCGGCCGCCGAAGCCCGCGTGCGCGGTGCGGACCACCTCGGCGACCGTCTCCAGCGGGATCTCCAGCTGGAGGGAGACCACCCGCGCCGCGGCGAGCAGGCGTACCGAGGCCCGGACGTCCTCGGGGGTCAGCCGGGCGTTGGCCCCCGGGGAGACCACGATGCTGTTGTCACCCGAGGGGTCCACCGTGATCAGCGCGACCCCGGTGGGCGCGCCGCCGACGAGGACGCCCACGGTGTCGACCCCGGCGGTCCGCTGCGAGTCCAGCAGCAGCCGGCCGTGGCCGTCGTCACCGACCCGGGCCAGCAGGGCCGTCCGGGCCCCCAGCCGGGCCGCGGCGACGGCCTGGTTGGCGCCCTTGCCGCCGGGGTGGACCACCAGGTCGGAACCGAGGACGGTCTCGCCCGCCCCGGGGCGGCGGTCGACTCCGATCACCAGATCGGCGTTGGCCGATCCCACGACCAGCAGGTCGTAGTCGTGCATCCGCACGTCCTTTCGCTTCGCTCGTCAGCCCATGTGGCGGTGCTGATGCCGGTAACGATCCACGCCGGTGGGACGCTCACTTCGCGGCGACGACCTTCACCGGCACCTTCACCGTCCCGCCGATCTTCTGGCCCTCGGCGGCCTTGATGGCGTTCCGCACCACCATCCGGCCCAGCTCCTTCGGCTGCTGGGCGACGGTCGCGGCGAGGCTGCCGTCCTCGACCGCCTTCAGACCGTCCGGGGTGCCGTCGAAGCCGACGACCTTGACGGACGTGCCCGCCTTGGACCCGAGCGCCTTGACGGCCCCGAGCGCCATCTCGTCGTTCTCGGCGAAGATCCCGTCGATGCCGGGGTGGCCCTGGAGCAGATTGGTGGTCACATCGAGCCCCTTGGCCCGGTCGAAGTCGGCCGACTGCTTGCCGACGACCTTGATGCCCGGATAGGACTTGAGGCCCTCCGCGAAGCCCTTACCGCGCTCACGCGAGGCCGAGGTCCCGGGGGTGCCCTGGAGCACCAGGATCGTGCCCTTCTTGCCGAGCCGCTCGGCGAGCGTCTTGGCGGCGAGCCTGCCGCCGGCGATGTTGTCGGAGGCCACCAGGGTCGCCACCGTCGCCTTGTTGACGCCGCGGTCGGCGGCGAGCACCGGGATGCCCGCCTTGCCGGCGGCCCGGACGGAGGGGCCGGCGGCATCGGAGTCGACCGGGTTGATGATGATCGACTTCATGTTCTGGCTGGTGAAGTTCTGGATCTGATTGGCCTGCTGGGAGGCGTCGTTCTGGGCGTCGGTGACCGTAAGGCTGATCCCGGCGCGCTTGGCCTCCTCCTGGGCGCCCGCCTTCAGCTGGACGAAGAAGGGGTTGTTGAGGGTGGAGACCGACAGCCCGATCCTGGTGGACGCGCCATCGGAGGAGTCCGAGCGCCAGAAGGAGGCGCCGAAGGCGATGGCGGCGACGACCACGGCGGCCAGCGCGAACTTGGCCGCGCCCATGGCCGTCTTACGGCCGCCACCGGACGGTCCGCCCGCCGCGGCCCCGGGCGCGCCCGGCCCGGCCCCGGCGCGCCGGCGCACCGTGTCCAGCAGCACCGCGAGCGCGATGACGACGCCGATGACGACCTGCTGCCAGAAGGGGGACACCTCCAGCAGGTTGAGCCCGTTGCGCAGCACCGCCAGGATCAGCGCGCCGATGAGCGTGCCGGACGCCTTACCGACGCCGCCGGACAGGCTCGCCCCGCCGATGACGACCGCCGCGATCGCGTCGAGTTCGTAGCCGACGGCCGCCTGTGGCTGCGCGGAGGACAGCCGGGAGGCGAGCACGATGCCCGCGACGGCCGCGAACCCGCCGGAGAGCGCGTAGACGACGAGCTTCTGACGCGCCACCCGGATACCGGAGAGCCGGGCCGCCTCCTCGTTGCCGCCGATCGCGTACATCGCGCGGCCCGCGTACGTACGCCCCAGCACCGCCGCGGTGATCAGGCCCATCACGACCATCACGATCACCGGGACGGGCAGCCAGCCGCCGAGCGTGTCGCCGAGGCCGGACACCGCGTCCGGGACGGGTATCGGGCTGCCCTGGGAGATCACCAGGGCCAGGCCGCGGCCGACCGACAGCATCGCGAGCGTGGCGATGAACGGCGGCAGCTTCCCGAACGCGACCAGCGCCCCGCTGACCAGACCGCAGGCGATACCGGTGGCGACGGCCAGCAGGGCCGAGAACCAGACCGGCAGCCCCTGGGAACTCGCGGACCAGGCGAGCACGGTGGCGGACAGCGCGGCCACCGAGCCGACCGACAGATCGATGCCCGCGGAGACGATGACGAAGGTGACGCCGAAGGCGAGAACGGCGGTGACCGCCGCCTGGACGCCGACGTTGAGGAGGTTGTCGGTGGTGAGGAAGTCGCCGGACAGCAGCGACAGGGCCGCCACCAGCAGCACCAGGGCGCTCAGCGCGCCATTGTCGAGCAGCACCCGGCGCAGCACGGCCGAGCCCCCGGGTTCCTTCGTGGACAGTTGCGTGTCAGCGGCCACGGGAGCCCTCCTTTTCCTCGGCGCCGACGCCTTCGTCGACGCCCTTGACGTCCTTCACCGCCAGGGCCATCACGGCGTCCTGGGTCGCGTCCCGCGCGGACAGCTCGCCCGCGATCCGGCCCTGGGCCATGACCAGGACCCGGTCGCTCATCCCCAGCACCTCGGGCAGATCGCTGGAGACCATCAGGACGGCGTGGCCGGACGCGGTGAGTTCGTTGATGAGCTGGTAGATCTCGACCTTGGCGGCCACGTCGATACCGCGGGTCGGCTCGTCCAGGATCAGCACCCGGCTGTCGGCGAGCAGCCACTTGCCGATGACGACCTTCTGCTGGTTGCCGCCGGAGAGGGTGCGCACCCGCTGGTCGAGCCCCGACATCCGGACCGCCAGCCGCTCGGCGACGCCGGCCGCCGCGCGCCGCTGACCGGCCCGGTCCACCAGCCCGGCGCGGGTGGCGGCGCGCAGCGTGACCAGGCCCAGGTTCTCCTGCACGGAGCCGTCCAGGACCAGGCCCTGCCCCTTGCGGTCCTCGGGCACGAGGCCGATCCCGGCCCGCATGGCGGCCACCACGTCATGGCGGGGCAGCGGGCGGCCGAGCACCTCGACGGTGCCGGAATCGTACGGGTCGGCGCCGAACAGGGCCCGTACGACCTCCGTACGGCCCGCGCCGACCAGCCCGGCCAGGCCCACCACCTCCCCGGCCCGCACCTCGAAGCCGATGTCCGTGAAGCTGCCCCTCCGGGTGAGCCCGCGGACCCTCAGCAGGGGCTCGCCGGCGTCCCCGCGCTCCCGCGGGTACTGCTGCTCGATGGAGCGGCCCACCATCAGCCGCACCAGCTCGTCCCGGTCGGTGGTGGCCGGGACCCGGGCGACGCTGCGGCCGTCCCGCAGCACGGTGACGCGGTCGCCCAGGGCGGCGATCTCCTCCAGGTGATGGGTGATGAAGACGATGCCCACACCGTCCGCGCGCAGCGTGCGCACGATCCGGAAGAGCGTGTCGGCCTCCTCGGTGGTGAGCACGGCGGTCGGCTCGTCCATGATCAGCACGCGGGCGTCCAGGCTCAGCGCCTTGGCGATCTCCACCATCTGGAGCCGGGCGATGCCGAGGTCCCGGACCCGGGCCCGGGGCGAGACGTCCACCCCGACACGGGCCAGCAGTTCGGCGGCGCGCGCGTCCATCGTCCTGCGGTCGATCATGCCGAGGCGGCGCGGCTGGCGGCCCAGGAAGATGTTCTCGGCCACGGTCAGGTCCGGGACCAGGTTGAACTCCTGGTAGATGGTGGCGATCCCGAGCCGCTCGGCGTCCTGGGCGCCGGCGATGCGCACCGGCCCGCCGTCGACCAGGATCCGCCCGCCGTCGGGGCGGTGGGCGCCGGAGAGCGTCTTGATCAGCGTGGACTTGCCCGCGCCGTTCTCGCCCAGGAGGACGTGCACTTCGCCCCGGCGCAGATCGAAGTCCACCCCGTCGAGCGCGATCACCCCGGGGAAGGTCTTCCGGACCCCCTCCATGCGCAGCAGCTCCGCCCCGGCGTCGCCCGCGGACGTGCCCTCGGCGTCGGGGATCCGGCTCATGGCGTGCTCCCTTCGGGCTCGCCGCACGAGCGGCGGGCGACCAGACGGGCGGACAGGGTCACCGACTCGGCGGGCCGCCCCTCGACGAGATCGATCAGCGCCCGTACGGCGGCGTGGCCGAGCGCCCCGGTCGGCTGGGCGATGGCGGTGATCGGCGGATCGGTGTGGAGGAACCAGGGGATGTCGTCGAACGCGGCGAGCGCCACATCGCCCGGCACCCGCAGCCCGCGGGCGCGGATCTCGTCCATCGCGCCGAGCGCCATCAGGTTGTCGGTGGCGAAGACCACGTCCGGAGGGTGCGGCAGATCGAGGAAGCGGGCGGTCGCCCGGCGGCCGCTGCCGGCCTGGAAGTCCCCCTGGCCGATGTGGTCGTCGGACAGCGCCAGACCGAACGCGCGCAGCGCGGCGCGGAAGGCGTCCACCCGCTCGCGGCCGGTCGTGGTGGCCGCCGGGCCCGCGATGATCGCGAGGCGGCGGTGGCCCAGGGCGCACAGATGGGCCACCAGATCGCGGATGGCGGCCCGCCCGTCGGTGCGGACCACCGGCACCCGGTCCAGGCCCTCGCCCTCGATCCAGCGGTCGACGAAGACCATGGGGGTACCCGCGCGGGCGGCGGCCGACATCATCGGGGAGCCGCCGTCGGTGGGGCTGATCAGCAGCCCGTCGATACGGCGGTCCATCAGGGTGCGCACATGGTGGTCCTGGAGGTCGGGCCGCTCGTCGGCGTTGCCGATGACCACGCTGTAGCCCAGCGCGCGGGCGGCGTCCTCGACCGAACGGGCCAGCTCCGTGAAGAAGGGGTTCAGCACATCGCTGATGACCAGCCCCAGGGTCCGGGTCTGGGCGGTGCGCAGCGAGCGGGCCACCGCGTTGGGGCGGTAGCCGAGGTCGGCGACCGCGGTGAGCACCCGTTCGCGGGTGCCCGCCCGGACGGAGGGGTGGTCGTTGAGCACCCGCGAGACCGTCGCCACGGAGACCCCGGCACGCCGCGCCACGTCTTTGATGGCCGGCACCGCACACCTCCCTGTGGAATCGATTACACGGATCGATCACACGGAATTGGAATCGATTACACGGGCGGCGGCAAGGGGTCGGCCACCGGCCGAAACCGGATCGTGATGATCCGCCCGGGGTTGTCCACAGGCCGGGGTTGTCCACAGGCCCGAACGGCCTGTCGCCGCCCGGCGGTACGGTCGGGGCATGCTCAAACTCGCGGTGGTCGAAGGGGTCCTGGAGCGGATCACCTACGCCAATGAGGAGAACGGCTATACGGTCGCGCGGGTCGACACCGGCCGTGGCTCCGGTGATCTGCTGACCGTCGTCGGTGCGCTGCTGGGGGCCCAGCCCGGCGAGTCGCTGCGGATGGAGGGCCGCTGGGGTTCCCACCCGCAGTACGGGAAGCAGTTCACCGTCGAGAACTACCAGACCGTCCTCCCCGCCACCGTCCAGGGCATCCGGCGCTATCTCGGCTCGGGCCTGATCAAGGGCATCGGCCCCCGGATCGCCGACCGGATCACCGAGCACTTCGGCATCGACACCCTCGACGTCATCGAGGAGCGGCCCGAGCGGCTCATCGAGGTCCCCGGCCTCGGCCCCAAGCGCACCAAGATGATCGCCGCCGCCTGGGAGGAGCAGAAGGCCATCAAGGAGGTGATGGTTTTCCTCCAGGGGGTGGGCGTCTCCACCTCCATCGCGGTGCGGATCTACAAGAAGTACGGCGACGCGTCCATCTCGGTCGTGAAGAACGAGCCGTACCGGCTGGCGGCCGACGTCTGGGGCATCGGCTTCCTCACCGCCGACAAGATCGCCCAGTCGGTCGGCATTCCGCACGACAGCCCCGACCGGGTGAAGGCCGGCCTTCAGTACGCGCTGTCCCAGTCCGCCGACCAGGGCCACTGCTATCTCCCCGAGGAGCGGCTCATCGCGGACGCCGTGAAGTTGCTCCAGGTGGACACCGGCCTGGTCATCGACTGTCTGGGCGAGCTCGCGGCCGAGGAGGAGGGCGTGGTGCGCGAGCCGGTCCCCGGCCCGGAGGACGGCGAGCCGGTCTCCGCCGTCTATCTGGTGCCCTTCCACCGCGCCGAGATCTCCCTCGCGGGCCAGGTGCTGCGGCTGCTGCGCACCGAGGAGGACCGGCTGCCCGCCTTCCGGGACGTGGACTGGGACAAGGCGCTGGGCTGGCTGGCCCGCCGCACCGGGGCCGATCTGGCGCCCGAGCAGAGCCAGGCGGTGCGGCTCGCGCTGACCGAGAAGGTCGCGGTGCTGACCGGTGGGCCGGGGTGCGGCAAGTCCTTCACCGTGCGGTCCGTGGTGGAGCTGGCCCGTGCCAAGAAGGCCAAGGTGGTGCTCGCGGCGCCCACCGGCCGGGCCGCCAAGCGGCTGTCCGAGCTGACCGGCGCCGAGGCGTCCACCGTCCACCGGCTGCTGGAGCTCAAGCCCGGCGGGGACGCGGCGTACGACCGGGACCGCCCGCTCGACGCCGATCTGGTGGTGGTCGACGAGGCGTCGATGCTTGATCTGCTGCTGGCCAACAAGCTGGTCAAGGCGGTCCCGCCGGGTGCCCATCTGCTCTTCGTCGGCGATGTGGACCAGCTGCCCAGCGTGGGCGCCGGGGAGGTGCTGCGCGATCTGCTGGCGCCCGGCAGCCCCGTCCCGGCGGTGCGGCTGACCCGGATCTTCCGCCAGGCCCAGCAGTCCGGGGTGGTCACCAACGCCCACCGGATCAACGAGGGGGTGCCGCCGGTCACTCAGGGCCTGTCGGATTTCTTCCTCTTCGTCGAGGACGACACCGAGCAGGCCGGGCGGCTCACGGTCGATGTCGCGGCCCGCCGCATCCCCGCCAAGTTCGGCCTCGACCCCCGCCGTGACGTGCAGGTCCTGGCCCCGATGCACCGGGGCCCGGCGGGCGCGGGCACGCTCAACGGACTGCTTCAGCAGGCCATCACCCCGGCCCGCCCGGACCTTGCCGAGCGCCGCTTCGGAGGTCGCGTCTTCCGGGTCGGCGACAAGGTGACCCAGATCCGCAACAATTATGAGAAAGGGGCCAATGGGGTCTTCAACGGCACGGTTGGCGTCGTCACCTCACTCGACAACGATGAGCAGCGGCTGACCGTGCGGACGGACGAGGACGAGGAGGTACCGTACGACTTCGACGAGCTGGACGAGTTGGCTCATGCCTATGCGGTGACCATCCACCGGTCACAGGGCAGTGAGTACCCGGCCGTCGTGATCCCGGTGACCACCGGGGCCTGGATGATGTTGCAGCGCAATCTCCTGTACACGGCCGTGACCCGCGCCAAGCGCCTCGTGGTGCTGGTCGGTTCGCGCCGGGCGCTGGGGCAGGCGGTGCGCACCGTCTCGGCGGGGAGGCGCTGTACCGCGCTGGATCACCGGCTCGGCGGCGATGTGCGAGTCGAGCGTGTCAGATGGGTTTCCGAACGGTGACGAACGGGGCAGGATGGCCGTGTGTGCGGCACTCAGTGCCGCCAAAAGGCTCTTCAGCCGACCCCGAGTGCACGTTCACGACCCGAGTAGGGGAAGGTGGGGGGAGTCAGGGCACCTCGAAGAAGAGAACCAGACGTCGGTGAGGGATGACGTGAGCGACAACTCTGTAGTAGTGCGGTACGGGGACGGCGAGTACACCTACCCGGTGGTCGACAGCACTGTCGGCGACAAGGGCTTTGATATCGGCAAGCTGCGCGCCCAGACCGGTCTGGTGACCCTGGATTCCGGTTACGGCAATACCGCCGCGTACAAATCCGCGATCACCTACCTGGACGGTGAGCAGGGCATCCTGCGTTACCGCGGCTACCCCATCGAGCAGCTGGCGGAGCGCGCCTCCTTCCTGGAGACGGCCTTCCTGCTGATCAACGGGGAGCTGCCGACCGTCGATGAACTGGCGGCGTTCCGCGAGGACATCACTCGCCACACGCTGCTCCATGAGGACGTCAAGCGGTTCTACGACGGCTTCCCGCGCGACGCCCACCCGATGGCGATGCTGTCCTCCGTGGTCAGCGCGCTGTCGACCTTCTACCAGGACAGCCACAACCCCTTCGACGAGAAGCAGCGCAACCTCTCGACGATCCGGCTGCTGGCCAAGCTGCCGACCATTGCCGCTTACGCGTACAAGAAGTCGGTCGGCCACCCGTTCGTGTACCCGCGCAATGACCTCGGCTATGTCGAGAACTTCCTCCGGATGACCTTCTCGGTCCCCGCCCAGGAGTACGAGCTCGACCCGATCGTGGTCAGCGCGCTCGACAAGCTGCTGATTCTGCACGCCGACCACGAGCAGAACTGTTCGACCTCCACGGTCCGGCTGGTCGGCTCCTCGCAGGCCAACATGTTCGCCTCCATCTCGGCGGGCATCAACGCCCTGTGGGGCCCCCTGCACGGCGGCGCCAACCAGTCCGTGCTGGAGATGCTGGAGGGCATCCAGGCCTCGGGCGGCGACGTCGACACCTTCATCCGCAAGGTGAAGAACAAGGAAGACGGCGTGAAGCTCATGGGCTTCGGGCACCGCGTCTACAAGAACTTCGACCCCCGGGCGAAGATCATCAAGTCGGCGGCGCACGATGTCCTCTCCGCCCTCGGCAAGTCCGACGAGCTGCTCGACATCGCGCTCAAGCTCGAGGAGCACGCCCTCGCGGACGACTACTTCGTGGAGCGCAAGCTCTACCCGAACGTGGACTTCTACACCGGTCTGATCTACCGGGCGATGGGCTTCCCGACCGAGATGTTCACCGTGCTGTTCGCGCTCGGCCGGCTGCCGGGCTGGATCGCCCAGTGGCACGAGATGATCAAGGAGCCGGGCTCCCGCATCGGCCGCCCGCGCCAGATCTACACCGGCGTCGTCGAGCGCGACTTCGTCCCGGTCGAGGAGCGCTAGGGCGACATCGCGTCTCTGGGTGCCCCGTCCCGCTTTGCTGGGTGGGGGCACCCCCGGGGTTCCCTCTTGAGGGGCCGGGTGCCATTGCGCATCCGGCCCCTTGGTTCTTCCGGCGAGCGAGCCGAAGGGGCGCGTCGCTGTCGTAAGGGAGAGCGCGCGCAGGGAGCGAGGAACGAGCGACCGAGCACGGTCGACCGTCGACAGCGGCTAAGGCGCCCCGGAGGCGAGCCGAGCCTCCAAAACAAGCGAGAAGCGCCCCGCTTCCGATCCCCCCACGGGTCGGAGCGGGGCGCTTCCCTTGCCCCGGAGCGGATTCCCCCCACGGGATCCGGCCGGGCGTCCACGGGCCCTCGCGGGCCTTATGGTGACGCGATCTGCCGGGACGGGTACCTACGGGAGGGCCGCTCAAAGCTCCCCGAGTACGTCGCCCCGGCCACGCGTAGCAGGATGCGTCCCCCAAGACGAATCCCCACCGTCCCATTAGACTCGCGACCCCCCGCGATGGTTACGTTGGGTCGTCTGTGATCTGCGTCTCTTGCCATATGGGCGGTAAAAGGGCAAGAGCCTCGATTTGAAGATCGAGGCTCCGCCGTATGGGTGTTGTGCGGCTTATGGGGACTTGGTGAATCTATGTGGACGCTGTGAAGGTGCGCAGTCGCAGACTGTTCGTCACCACGAACACCGACGAGAACGCCATGGCGGCTCCCGCGATCATCGGGTTCAGCAGTCCGGCCGCCGCGAGCGGCAGCGCGGCGACGTTGTAGCCGAACGCCCAGAAGAGGTTGCCCTTGATGGTGCCGAGCGTCCGGCGAGCCAGCCGGATCGCGTCGGCCGCCACCCGTAGGTCGCCCCGGACCAGGGTCAGGTCCCCGGCCTCGATGGCCGCGTCCGTGCCCGTGCCCATCGCGAGTCCGAGGTCGGCGGTGGCCAGGGCGGCCGCGTCGTTGACCCCGTCGCCCACCATGGCGACCGTACGGCCCTCGCCTTGGAGCCGCTTCACCACGTCCACCTTGTCCTGCGGCAGTACTTCGGCGATGACGTCGTCGATGCCGACCTCGCGGGCCACCGACTCGGCGACGAGCCGGTTGTCCCCGGTCAGCAGGACCGGGGTGAGGCCGAGCGCGCGCAGCTGGGCGATGGCCTCGGCGCTGGTCTCCTTGATCGCGTCGGCCACCAGGAGGACGCCGCGCGCCTGGCCGTCCCAGGCCACCGCGACCGCCGTGCGCCCCTCCGACTCGGCCGCCGCCTTGGCGGCCGCCAGGTCCTCGGGCAGTTCGATGGCCCATTGGCCGAGCAGCTTCTCGCGGCCGACCAGCACCGCGTGGCCGTCCACCACGCCCTGGACGCCGAGGCCGGGCTCGGACCGGAAGTCCGCGGGTGCCGGGAGGATGCCCGTCCGCTCGGCCGCGCCGTCCGCGATGGCTCGGGCGATCGGGTGCTCGGAGGCGTGCTCCAGGGCGCCCGCGAGCCGCAGCAGCTCCTGCTCGTCCACGCCGGGTGCCGTCACGACCTCGTGCAGCCGCATCTGTCCGGTCGTCACCGTGCCGGTCTTGTCCAGGACGACGGTGTCCACCCGGCGGGTCGACTCCAGCACCTCGGGACCCTTGATCAGGATGCCCAGCTGGGCGCCGCGGCCGGTGCCGACCATCAGCGCGGTCGGGGTGGCCAGGCCCAGGGCGCACGGGCAGGCGATGATCAGGACGGCCACCGCCGCGGTGAAGGCGGCGGCCGCGTCGCTGGTGGTGAGCAGCCAGCCCAGCAGGGTGCCCACGGCGATCACCAGCACGATCGGCACGAAGATCCCCGAGACCCGGTCGGCCAGGCGCTGCACCTCGGCCTTGCCGTTCTGCGCGTCCTCGACCAGCTTGGCCATACGGGACAGCTGGGTGTCCGCGCCCACGCGGGTGGCCTCGACCACGATCCGGCCCGCCGTGTTGACGGTCGCGCCCGCGACCGGGTCGCCGGGCACCACGTCCACCGGTACGGACTCGCCGGTCAGCATCGAGGCGTCCACGGCGGAGGAGCCCTCGACCACCGTGCCGTCGGTGGCGATCTTCTCACCGGGACGGACCACGAAGCGGTCGCCGACCGCCAGCTCGCCGACGGGAATCCGTACCTCACCGTCCCCGCGCAGGACGGCCACGTCCTTGGCGCCGAGCTCCAGCAGCGCGCGCAGCGCAGCGCCCGCCCGTCGCTTGGACTTCGCCTCCAAATAGCGGCCGAGGAGGATGAGGGTGGTCACCCCGGCGGCCGCCTCCAGGTAGATCGAGGACGATCCGTCGGTCCGGGAGACGGTGAGATCGAAGCCGTGCCGCATCCCCGGCATGCCCGCGTGGCCGAAGAACAGTGCCCACAGGGACCAGCCGAGGGCCGCGAGGGTGCCGATGGAGACGAGGGTGTCCATGGTGGCCGCGCCGTGCCGGACGCCCGTCCAGGCGGCCTTGTGGAAGGGCGCGCCGCCCCAGACGACGACCGGCGCGGCGAGGGTGAGCGACAGCCACTGCCAGTTGTCGAACTGGAGCGCAGGCGCCATCGCCAGCACCACGACGGGCAGGGACAGCACGAGGGAGACGAGCATGCGGTGGCGCAGGGAGCCCGGTTCGCCCTCACCGCGCCGGTCGGTCTCCGGTGCGCCGCTGCCCTCGGGGGTGCGTGGCTCGGGTACCGCGGGGCGCGGCACCTCGGCGGTGTACCCGGTTCTGACGACGGTGGCGATCAGGTCGGCGACCTCGATCCCCTCGGCGTAGGACACCTTGGCCTTCTCGGTGGCGAAGTTCACCGTGGCGGTGACGCCGTCGAGGCGGTTGAGCTTCTTCTCGACGCGTGCGGCGCAGGACGCGCACGTCATACCGCCGATGGCGAGCTCGACCTGCGAGGGGTGCCCGCCGGCCGTCGCCGTGCTGTCGGCGGCGGGCCCGGCATGGGGAGCCGTGCTGGTCATGTCTGGTCTCCTGGGAGGAGGGCCGGGCCGTACGGCGGCTGTATGAGCAGGGCGGTGCGGCCCGGCGGGGGATGGGTGGGCTCAGGCCCGGCCGACGAGCTCGTAGCCCGCCTCGTCCACGGCGGCGCGGACGGCCTCGTCGTCCAGCGGTGCGGTCGAGACCACGGTGACCTGGCCGGTGGAGGCCACGGCCTTGACGGAGTCGACCCCGTCGAGGGCCCCGATCTCCTCGGATACGGCGCCTTCGCAGTGGCCGCAGGTCATACCGGTCACCTGGTAGACGGTGGTGACAGCCTCGGAGCTCATGGGGTTCTCCTGTGTGGGGTGAGCGTGACGGTCGGTGCGCAGGAGGCGCCGGATGGCCCCAGCGTCTCCTGACACTGCCAACTCTATACCCCTAGGGGGTATTTCCGGAAGCTGGTGGTGCGCCGGTCCGCGAAAGGTGTGTCGCGCCCGCGCGCACCCCGCCGTGCCACGCCCGCGCGCACTCCGCCTCGGCCCGGTGTGCGGGGGGCGGGGGTGGCGCGGGGGTACGGGGCGGCCTCGGCACCGTTGAACCTCGGCACCGCTGAGCCAAGGCACCGTTGAACCTCGGCACCGCTGAGCCAAGGCACCGTTGAGCTACAGCGCCGCTAATCCTCGGCGTCGCGTCGGGCGCGGCGGTTGCCGGGTCTGCGGACCACCCAGGAGCGGATCGTGTCCGCGTACCAGTACGGCTTGCCGCCCTCCACCAGATCGGGGGGCGGCAGCAGGCCGTGTTTGCGATAGGACCGTACGGTGTTGGTCTGCACACCGATATGCGCGGCGATCTCCCTGTAGGACCACAGCCTCCGGTCGGTCATCTCTCATGCCCTTCCGCAGGTGCCACGGCCACGGCCCAGTGGGGCCGTCGGGGGAGCCACGGCGCGCCTGCTCACATTCCATCAGCCTGTGCCCGGTCAACGACGCTGCGTGAAGGAGGGCCAGGGGCTGTTGAGCACCTGTGACGGAAGACGGGTGGAGATGTGACGGCTGTGACATTCGGGTGACAGCGGCGGCGGGCCGGACGGGGAGGCGGTCGGCCCGCGGGGCGTCAGCGGTAGAAGGCGGGGCGTTCGATCATCTCGACGGCCGTGCGCCGGCCCGTGCTCTGGGCCCGGATCCCGGCCTCGCAGACGGCGGCCGCGGCATAGCCGTCCCAGGCGCTGGGCCCCTCGACCTCCCCGCGCCGGGTGGCGTTCACCCAGGTCTGCACCTCGCGGTCGTACGCCTCCTCGAAGCGCGCCACGAAGTCGGGGGCGATCTCCCCGCCCCAGGTGCCGGGCCGGTTGACCAGCATGCCGTGGGCGTCGCCGACGCGGGCGGTGCCCCGTTCGCAGACCGCCTCCGCCTGGACCTGGTAGCCGAAGCCGCAGGTGGCGAAGATCTCCACATTGACGAGCGCGCCGCCGGTGGTCTCGAAGATCACCAGCTGGGGGTCGCTGAGCGGTTCGGGGGACAGCGAGCTGGGGGCCGGCTTGAGCACGGTGACCGCGGTGATCTCCTGCTCCAGCAGCCAGCGCGACTGGTCCATCTCATGCACCACGGAGTCGCTGATCATCATCTCGTTGGTGAAGTACGAGTGGACCGAGGCGTTGCGGTGCCGGCAGTGCAGCAGCAGTGGCCGGCCCAGCTCGCCACCCGCCAGCAGCGCCTTGAGCTTCATGAACTCGGTGTCGTAGCGGCGCATGAAGCCCACCTGGACCCGGCGGTGGCCGAGCCGCTGCTCGGCCTCCAGCACCCGCAGCGCGGACGCGGAGTCCGGGGTGAGCGGCTTCTCGCACAGCACCGGCAGATCGTGTTCGAACGCGCTGAGCAGCGCGGCCTCATGCGCGGGTCCCGGCGAGGCGATCAGCACCGCGTCCACGCCGGGCGCGGCCAGCGCGGCGGCCGGGTCGGTGAACGCCTGACAGCCGTCGGCGGTGTCGGCCGCCGCCTTGGCCCGCGCCTCGTCGATGTCGACCACGGCGGCCACCCGCGCGCCGCTGATCACGTCGTTGATGCGGCGGACATGGTCGGCGCCCATCGTGCCGGTCCCGATGACGGCGACCCCGAGCGTCCCCTGCTGCGTCATAGCCTCGTCTCTCTTCTCTCTCTGCCGGCGAACGGGCCGTGTGGCGAACGGATGGTCAGGCGCCGCAGGAGCGCAGGAAGCGCCGGGTGCGCTCGGCGATGGGGAAGGGCTGGTCGGGCGGGCAGGGGTACATGTCCTGCTCGACGATGGCGAACAGGTCCACATCCAGCTGCTGGGCCGCGGTCAGCACGGGTCCGAGCTCCGGAACGCCCTTCGGCGGTTCGCACATGACGCCGCGCTGGACGGCGGGGCCGAACGGCACCTCGTTCCTGACCACGTCGGCGAGGATCTCCGGGTCGACCTGCTTGAGGTGGAGATAGCCGACGCGCTCGCCGTAGGTCTCGATCAGCTTGACGCTGTCGCCGCCGCAGTAGGCGTAGTGGCCGGTGTCCAGGCAGAGGCTGACCAGGTCGGAGTCGGTGGCGTCCAGGAAGCGGGCCACGTTCTCCTCGGTGTCGATATGGGTGTCGGCGTGCGGGTGGACGACGATGTCGAGTCCGAAGCGCTCCCGCACCTCGCGGCCGAGCCGCTCCATCCCGGAGGCCAGGTGGTGCCACTGCTCGGCGGTGAGCGTCGGGGGCTCGATCAGTTCGGCGGTCTTGTCGTCCCGCCAGAAGGAGGGGATGACCACGAGGTGTCCCGCGTTCATCGCCCGGGTCAGCTCGGCCACCTGGGAGACGTGCTCCCAGGTGGCGTCCCAGACCTCGGGGCCGCGGTGCAGCGAGGTGAAGACGGTGCCCGCGGAGACCTTGAGGCCGCGCCGTCCGGTCTCCTCGGTGAGCCGGGCCGGATCGCTGGGCAGATAGCCGTACGGTCCCAGCTCGATCCACTCGTAGCCGGCCTCCGCGACCTCGTCGAGGAAGCGCTGCCAGGGGACCTGCTGATCGTCGTCGGGGAACCACACCCCCCAGGAGTCGGGGGCCGAGCCGACCCGGATGCGGTCCAGGACGGGTGCGGGGGAGGCGTCGGCAGTCATGGCAGAGGGTCTCCTCGGTGTGCTGGGTGCCCGCGTCGCACTGCTTTGGGCAGCTTCACCGGCCGGACGGTCGGCCGTCAAGACTTCGTCAGGACATTCGGATGTCTGGTCAGTGAGAAGGGGTCCTCGCGCACCGCGTTCGCCTCGCGGGCTGTCCTCCCGCCTGTCGTGCGTCCGGGATTTGGCAGGACAATATTTCATCTGGACGTGGCGGCGCCATAACGCCCGCCCGCCAGTCCGTGCGGGAAGTACGTCATAATGTAAGGACAAAGTCTTGACACTGTAAGGGGAGCGCGTCTAGACCTGTAGGGCCGGGTCCGTCCCGGAGTTCCGCACCACCAGATCCTGAGCACCAGACCCTGAGCTGCGTCTTTCCCGAAGGGGCAGGCATGAGTGAGCCGTACGACCTGATCACGATGGGCCGCATCGGAGTGGACCTCTATCCGCTTCAGACCGGTGTGCCGCTGCCGCAGGTCGAATCGTTCGGAAAGTTCCTCGGCGGCTCGGCGACCAATGTCGCGGTGTCCGCGGCCCGGTTCGGCCACCGCTCCGCGGTGATCAGCCGCACCGGGGCGGACCCGTTCGGCGACTACATCCACCAGGAGCTGCGGGCCTTCGGGGTGGACGACCGCTTCGTCACCCCCGTCGAGCGGTACCCCACCCCGGTCACCTTCTGCGAGATCTTCCCGCCCGACGACTTCCCGCTGTACTTCTACCGCCGCCCCAAGGCGCCCGATCTGGAGATCCACTCCGATGAGCTGGACCTCGACGCCATCCGCGCCGCCCGGATCTTCTGGATGACCGGCACCGGACTCAGCGAGGAGCCCAGCCGCACCAGCACCCTCGCCGCGCTCGCCGCCCGCGCCAAGAGCGGCACCACCGTCTTCGACCTGGACTGGCGGCCGATGTTCTGGGCCGACCCGGAAACCGCCCGCCCCTTCTACGCCGAGGCGCTGCGCCATGCGACCGTCGCCGTCGGCAACGTCGACGAATGCGAGATCGCCACCGGGGCGCGTGAGCCCAAGGCGTGCGCGCAGGGGCTGCTGGAGGCGGGTGTGGAGCTCGCCATCGTCAAACAGGGCCCCCGCGGCGTCCTCGCCATGCACCGCGACGGCACCACCGCCGAGGTCCCGCCCGTCCCGGTCGAGGTGGTCAACGGCCTCGGCGCGGGCGACGCGTTCGGCGGCGCCCTGTGCCACGGGCTGCTCTCGGACCTGCCCCTGGAGAAGATCATGCGGTACGCCAACGCCGCGGGCGCCATCGTCGCCTCCCGGCTCGCCTGCTCCTCCGCGATGCCCACCGAAGCAGAGGTCGAGGCCCTGCTGGCGGGGAACTGACCACAGCCGTCAGCCCTTCCCCCCGTCCGGTCACGCGGTGCCCGAGTCCCGGGTGACCCTCATGAATCGCGAATGCGAGGAACTACTGTGAGCATCAGCATCTCGGACCTCGTCACGGTGCGGAGCCGGCACCCGGAGGCCATCGCCGAGGCGGCCGCCCGCCGGGTCCGCCGCCCCCTGATCGGGGACAGCGGCCGTCTGATGATCGTGGCCGCCGACCACCCGGCGCGCGGCGCCCTCGCCGTCGGCGGCCACAAGCTGGCCATGGCCAACCGGGTCGAGCTGCTGGAGCGGCTGTGCGTGGCGCTGTCCCGGCCCGGGGTCGACGGGGTGCTCGCCACCGCCGACATCCTCGAGGACCTGCTGCTGCTCGGCGCCCTCGACGGCAAGGTCGTCATGGGCTCGATGAACCGCGGCGGCCTCGCCGGGGCCTCCTTCGAACTCGACGACCGGTTCACCGGGCACCGCCCCCAGGACCTGACCCGGCTCCGCTTCGACGCCGGCAAGCTGCTGCTGCGCATCGACTACGCCGACGCCGGTTCGCTGACCACCATGGCCTCCGCCGCCCGCGCCATCGACGAGATGGCCGAGCGGCGGCTGCCCGTCTTCGTCGAACCGTTCATCTCCCGCCGGGTGGACGGAAAGGTCGTCAACGACCTGAGCGCCGAGGCCGTCACCACGTCCATCGCCATCGCCTCCGGGCTCGCCGGCACCTCCGCCTACACCTGGCTGAAGGTGCCGGTCACGAGGGACGCCGACGAGATGGCGGCGGTGATGGAGACGAGCACCCTGCCGGCGGTGTTGCTCGGCGGCGACGTGGGCAAGTCTCCGCAGGACCAGGAGGAGGCGTACGAGAAGTGGCGCAAGGCGCTGCGCCTGCCCACCGTGCAGGGACTGGTCGTCGGGCGCTCCCTGCTCTACCCGGCGGAGGGCAGTGTCGCCACCGCCGTGGACACCGCCGTCGGCCTGCTGTGACGTGACGAAAGGCAGAGACTGCACGCCATGACCACCACCGATCCGTTCCCCGGCTTCCATCTGCGGGCCGGCCAGGCGGCCGACGGGCCCTACACCGTGGACATCGACCCTGAGCGGGCCGGCTGGGGCTACTCCAGCTTGCGCGTCCTCGAGCTGCCGCCCGGTGGCTCGCACTCCCTGGACACCGGTGACAGCGAGTGGATCGTGCTGCCGCTGAGCGGCGGCTGCACCGTGACCGCCGAGGGCGAGACCTTCGAACTGCACGGCCGGGACAGCGTGTTCAGCGGGGTGAGCGACTTCGCCTACCTGCCGCGCGACTCCCACGCGCGGATCGCCGCCGGTGCCGGCGGCCGCTTCGCGCTCACCGGCGCCCGCTGCGAGCGCCGGCTGCCAGCGCGCTACGGACCGGCCTCCGCCGTCCCCGTCGAGCTGCGCGGCAGCGGCACCTGCTCGCGCCAGGTCAACAACTTCGGCGCGGCCGGCGTCTTCGAGTGCGACAAGCTCATCGCCGTCGAGGTGCTCACCCCGGGCGGCAACTGGTCCTCCTACCCGCCGCACAAGCACGACCAGCGCCGTCCCGGCGAGGAGAGCGAGCTGGAGGAGATCTACTACTTCGAGATCGCCGAGGCCCACGGCACCGAGGGCGTCGGCTACCAGCGGGTCTCCCCCTCGGGCCACGGCCGGGGCACCGACGTCCTCGCCGAGGTCCGCTCCGGTGACACCGTCCTGATCCCCGACGGCTGGCACGGCCCCTCCATCGCCGCCCCCGGCCACGACATGTACTACCTCAACGTCATGGCGGGCCCGGGAGCGGAGCGCGCCTGGCTGATCTGCGACCACCCCGAGCACGGCTGGATCCGCTCCACCTGGCCGGACCAGCCCGTCGACCCCCGACTGCCCCTGACCCACGCACCCGCTGGAGACCCGCGATGAACGCTTCGGCAGTGCGACGGCTGACCGTCGCCCAGGCCCTGGTGGAGTTCCTGGCCCACCAGTACACCGAGCGGGACGGGCGGCGCCGGCGCCTGATCAACGCCACCTGGGGCATCTTCGGCCACGGCAATGTGGCCGGGCTCGGCCAGGCGCTGCTGGAGTCCGGGCCGGACACGATGCCGTACCTCCAGGGCCGTAACGAGCAGGCGATGGTGCACGCGGCGGTCGGCTACGCCCGCCACAACAACCGGCTCGCCGCCCAGGCCGTCACCACCTCCATCGGCCCCGGCGCCACCAACCTCGTCACCGGTGCCGCGCTCGCCACCGTCAACCGGCTGCCGGTGCTGCTGCTGCCCGGCGACATCTTCACCACCCGCCCCGCCGACCCGGTGCTCCAGCAGCTCGAAGTGCCGTACGCGGGCGACATCTCGGTGAACGACGCGCTGCGCCCGGTCTCCCGCTACTTCGACCGGGTGGTGCGCCCCGAGGCGCTGATCCCGGCCGCGCTCCAGGCCATGCGGGTGCTGGCGGACCCGGCCGAGACCGGCGCCGTCACCCTGGCCCTGCCGCAGGACGTGCAGGCCGAGGCGTTCGACTGGCCCGAGGAGTTCTTCGCCGACCGGGTCTGGCCGGTCCGCCGCCCCGCCCCGGAGGCGGCCGAGGTGGCCGCCGCCGCCCAGGCGATCCGCGCCGCCCGCCGGCCGCTGATCGTCGCGGGCGGCGGAATCCATCACAGCGAGGCCGAGGACAGCCTGCGCGCCCTCGTCGACGCCACCGGCATCCCGGTGGCCTCCACCCAGGCGGGCAAGGGCTCGCTGCGCTACGACCACCCCGCCGACATCGGCGGTATCGGCCACACCGGCACCGCCGTCGCGGACGGCCTCGCCCGCACCGCCGACCTGGTCATCGGCGTGGGCACCCGCTACAGCGACTTCACCACCGCCTCCGCGACCCTGTTCGCGGACCCGGCCGTCCGCTTCCTCAACCTCAACATCACCTCGTTCGACGCCCACAAACTGGGCGCCACCACCCTGGTCGCCGACGCCCGCGCCGGGCTCGAAGCGCTCACCGCCGAGCTGGCGGGCCACCGGGTCGACGAGACGTACGAGGCCGAGTACCGCACCGGCAAGGCCGCGTGGGAGCGCCGGGTGGACGCCGCCTTCGCCGCCGGGGACGAGACCGCCCGCCCGTCCCAGACCCAGGTCCTGGGCGCCCTGGACGCGGTCGTCGGCGACGAGGACGTGGTGATCAACGCGGCCGGGTCGCTGCCGGGCGACCTCCACAAGCTGTGGCGGGCCCGCTCCCCGCGCCAGTACCACCTGGAGTACGGCTACTCCTGCATGGGCTACGAGATCCCCGGCGCCATCGGCGTACGGCTCGCGGCGCCCGGCACCCCGGTCTGGGCGCTGGTCGGCGACGGTACGTATCTGATGATGCCCACCGAGATCGTCACCGCGGTCCAGGAGGGCATCAACATCAACATCGTGCTGGTCCAGAACCACGGCTACGCCTCGATCGGCGGTCTGTCGGAGACCACCGGCGCCGAGCGGTTCGGCACCGCCTACCGCTTCCGGGCGGCCGACGGCCAGTACACCGGCGATCCGCTCCCGGTCGATCTGGCCGCCAACGCGGCCTCGCTCGGCATGGACGTGCTGCGCGCGAAGAGCGTGCGCGAGCTGCGCGAGGCGCTCGCCGCGGCCCGCGCCTCGGACCGGCCCACCTGTGTGTACGTGGAGACCGAGACGGCCGGCACGGCGCCGGGCGCACCCGAGGCGCAGGCGTGGTGGGACGTGCCCGTGGCCCAGACCGCGACCCGCCCCGCCGCCGTGAAGGCCCGCGAGGACTACGACCGGCAGGCCGCCGCACGCCGCCGCCACCTCTGACGTTTTCGAGAGACGTTTTCGAGAGACGTTTTCGGGAGAAAGGCCCCGCACCATGAAGACCGTCAACCACTGGATCGGCGGCACGACCGCCGAGGGCACGGCCGGCGCGTACGGCCCGGTCTACAACCCCGCCACCGGTGCCCAGGACACCCAGGTCGCCCTCGCCTCCGTGGCCGAGGTCGACGCGGCCGTGGCCGCCGCCAAGGAGGCGTTCGCCTCCTGGAAGTCGGTGTCCCTCGCCAAGCGCGGCGCGATCCTGTTCCGGTACCGCGAGCTGCTGGACGCCCACCGCGAGGAGATCGCCGAGCTGATCACCGCCGAGCACGGCAAGGTCCACTCCGACGCGCTCGGCGAGGTGGCCCGCGGCCTGGAGATCGTGGAGCTGGCCTGTGGGATCGCCGAGAAGCTGAAGGGCGAGCTGTCCACCCAGGTCTCCACCGGGGTCGATGTGTTCTCCATCCGCCAGCCGCTCGGCGTGGTCGCGGGCATCACCCCGTTCAACTTCCCGGCGATGGTGCCGCTGTGGATGTTCCCGGTGGCCATCGCCTGCGGTAACACCTTCGTCCTCAAGCCCAGCGAGAAGGACCCCTCGGCCTCCCACCGGCTGGCCGAGCTGGCCACCGAGGCGGGGCTGCCGGACGGCGTGCTCAACGTCGTCAACGGCGACAAGGTGGCCGTCGACCGGCTGCTGGAGCATCCGGACGTCGCGGCGGTCAGCTTCGTGGGCTCGACGCCGATCGCGAAGTACATCCAGGCCAAGGCCGTCGAGCACGGCAAGCGGGTGCAGGCGCTCGGCGGCGCCAAGAACCACATGCTGGTGCTGCCCGACGCCGATCTGGACTTCGCCGCGGACAACGCCATCAACGCCGCCTACGGCTCGGCCGGTGAGCGCTGCATGGCGGTCTCCGTCGTGGTCGCGGTCGGCGACACCGGCGACGAGCTGGTGAAGAAGATCGCCGACCGGGCGGCCCGCTTGCGGATCGGCCCCGGGATGGACCCGGCCTCCGAAATGGGCCCGCTCATCACCAAGGAGCACCGCGACAAGGTCGCCTCCTATGTGCACGGGGCCGCCGCCCAGGGCGCCGAGGTGGTCGTGGACGGCACCGGGTACACCGTCGAGGGCTACGAGAGCGGGTTCTTCATCGGCGTCTCGCTGCTGGACAAGGTCCCGCCGACCGCCGACGCCTACCGCGACGAGATCTTCGGCCCGGTGCTGTGCGTGGTCCGCGCCGAGACCTACGACGAGGCCATCGAGCTGATCAACAGCTCCAAATGGGGCAACGGCACGGCCATCTTCACCCGCGACGGCGGCGCCGCGCGCCGCTTCCAGCTGGAGGTCGAGGCGGGCATGGTCGGCGTCAATGTGCCGATCCCGGTGCCGGTCGGCTACCACTCCTTCGGCGGGTGGAAGGACTCGCTCTTCGGCGACCACCACATCTACGGCAACGACGGGGTGCACTTCTACACCCGCGGCAAGGTCGTCACCACCCGCTGGCCGGAGCCCTCGGAGGAGGTCGGTATCAACCTCGGCTTCCCGAAGAACCACTGAGGCGCCCTGAGCACCACTGAGGCGCCCCTGAGCACCACTGGGACGCCCCGGCTCCCCGCTGTCCGTCCCCTGCCGGGCCCGGGTCCGGCAGGGGACGGGGACAGCGGGCGGCGTGGGGAGTGTCCATGTCCCAGGGACAGTTGAGGCAACCTTTCGGACCGCTGACGGGTCTACCTGTGTGCTCGCCCGAACATGGGGCGAATCAGCGCGAATCATCGGCGCACGACCGTACACAGGGGGATATGTCATGCTTCGTTCGCTTCGTTCCCGCGCCGCGGTGGCCGGCGGCTGCGTGGCCGCGCTCGGCCTCGGACTCGCCCTGGCCGCCGGGGCGCCCGCCTCGGCCACCGACCGGACCGACCCGAACGGCCGCTACACCGCCGAGGAGATCCACCACTTCCTGGAGGGCTTCTACGGCAACCACGGCCCGCGCCCCTGGGAGCGGGAGAACCTGGTCTCCGACCAGCTCAAGGAGCGGATCGCCCAGACGCCCGGCTACGACCTGCTGCTGTGCGCGCAGAACGAACCGGCGGACATCGAGGTCGGCGAGGTGACCACGGCCCAGTCCGCGCGGGTCGGCTGGGCGACCATCACCACCCACTGGGCTCAGGAGCCGCGGACCGCGACCTTCACCGCGTATGTGGACCTCGACGGCAGCCGGCCGCTCCAGCTCCTGGAGGTGGACTGCGCCCCCGGGGACTGATCCCCGCCAGGGGCGGTCCCGGGGGAACCAGACCGGAACGGGTGGTTCAGTTCTCCCCGGACCACCCCGTAGTCTCGCCGTATGACCTGGTCGCACGCGTTGAAGGAGACCGCCCGGACGGGACTCGCGATCGAGCGCACCAGGACCGAACCGCTGGTGGCGGTCCGCGCCGCGGGCGGTGTCGCGCTCGTCGTCACAGTGGCGCTGTGGCTCGGCTCCACGACGCTCGCCGTCTCGGCGGCGTTCGGCGCGTTCTCCGCCGGGATCGCCACCTTCCAGCGCAGTTGGCGTCCCCGTCCCTGGCTGGCGCTGTCCGCCTCGGCCCTCCTCGCGGTGTCCACCTTCCTCGGCTATCTGGCCGCCGCCCACACCCTCAGCTTCGTCCTCATGCTCGCCGTATGGACGCTGCTGACGGGCATGTCATGGGCGGTCGGCCCGGTCTCCGGGCTGGTCTCCACCCAGATGGTGGCCGTCATGCTGATCACGGTCACCCTGCCGACCTCGGTCCTGGGCGCCCTGGGACACGCCTTGCTGATCGGGGTCGGCGGCGTGGTGCAGGCCCTGCTGATCGTGCTCTTCCCGGTGCGGCCCTGGGGTGTGCAGCGCGACGCCCTCGCGGACGCGCTCGCCGCCGTCGCGGACTACGCCCGCCGGCTGCGCCACGACCCGGTGGCGCCGTTCGACCCCAAGCCGCTGATGGAGGCCCGCAGCGCCGCCGCCCTCACACCGCGTCAGGCCCGGCGCCGCCCCCGCCAGCTGCGGGGCTACCGGCTGCTGGCCGAGCGGATCCGCCCGGTGCTCGCCTCGCTCGCCGATCCGGTGGTCGGCGCCCCCGAGGAAGGGCCGGAGCGCGACCGGGTGCGGGAACTGCTGGCCGCCACGGGCACCGTGCTGGACGCCGTGGCCCACGCCATCCGCCACGGCAAACCGGTGCGGGTGCCCTCCGAAGCCATGTCCGTGATGCGGGTGCCGGAGGACGGCGGGCAGCTGACCGGCGCCGCCCGCCGTGCCGCGCTGCGGCTCATCTCGCTGGTGGCGGACGTGGTGGAGGCGTCCGACGAGCCGGTGGAGGAGGTGTCCGCCGAAGGCCGGATGGTCCACCGCTTCCTGCCCCGCCCCGGTATCGCGGGCACCGTGACCGCGGCGCTGCGCGCCGTCCGCCGCGAGGCCCGCTGGTCCTCGCCGGTGCTGCGGCACGCGGTGCGCCTGTGCGCGGTCGCCGTCAGCGGCTATCTGCTGTCCACGGCCCTGCCGCTGGGGCACGCCTACTGGGCGCCGCTGACCTCCACGATGGTCCTGCGGCCGGACTTCGCCCAGACGTACTCCCGTGGTATCGCCCGCTTCCTCGGCACCCTGGCGGGGGTGCTGGTCGGCGGTGGCCTGGTGGCGCTGGTCCACCCCGGCCCCTATCTGAGCACCACGCTGGCCGTGCTGTGCGTGCTGTCGATGTATCTGCTGCTGCGCACCGGTTTCATCGTGACCTCGGCGTGTGTGAGCGCGTATGTCGTCTTCCTGCTCAGCATCCCGGGCGAGGCATGGCAGCAGACCGTCCAGGCGCGGGTGGCGCTGACCCTGCTCGGCGGGGTGCTGGCGATGGCCGCCTACGCGGTTTTCCCCGCCTGGGAGACACCGCGGCTGCGGGACCGGCTCGCCGACTGGCTGGCCGCCAACGGCTCGTTCGCCACCGCCGTCCTCGACGTCTACGCCCGCCCCGCCGACCGCCGCCCCCGTCAGGTGCGGGACGCCCTGCTGGACGCCCGCGCGGCGCGGGCCGCCTGGGAGCAGAGCGAGGCACAGGCCCACCGGGAACCGGTGCGCCACCGCGGACTGTCGCGGCGCGCGGCGCGGGCCGCGCAGACGGCGCTGTCCACGATGGGACGGGTCGTCATGCTGCTGGAGGCGCATCTGCCCGAGCGTGATGTGCCGCCGTCCGCGGCGGCCGAGGACTTCGCCGCGGCACTGCGGCAGGAGATGCCGGAGGCGGTCGAGGCGGTACGCGAACGGCGGCCGCCGCACTGGGCCGCGGTGCACCGGTCGCTGGAGCGGTGGCGGCGGACGGCCGGGGACCCGCCGGGGGTGGCGCTGCGCGGCGCCGAGCAACTCGTGGACGCCCTGGACGATCTGTCGGAGGCGCTCAGCAAGAGCGCCCGGCAGTCGCGCACGCCCCGAGGGCCCAGTCAATGAGGATCCCCGTAAACTTAGGGGTGCCCCCTACATCATCGGTCGTGTTAGTCATGAAGGGGGCAGTGCTGTTCTTGTCCCCCCACGGATTGCTTGATGAGTGAAAGACTTTCCCAACGCATGGGTGCACCGCGAGAAGACAGCGTCTGGATACGACGATTCCATCCGGCGCCGAGCAGTCGCGCCCGGCTGGTCTGTCTGCCGCACGCCGGGGGGTCGGCGCCGTTCTTCTTCCCGATGTCCCAAACGCTTTCCTCGTCCGCCGATGTCCTGTGCGTGCAGTATCCGGGGCGTCAGGACCGGCGGCACGAACCGCTGATCGACAACATCGCGGAGTACGCGGACGCCATCGCGGCGGAGTTGACGCCCTGGCTCGATCTCCCGATTGTCTTCTTCGGGCACAGCATGGGCGCCGTGCTCGCGTTCGAGGTGACCCGCCGTCTGGAGGAGGCCGATGCGGGGTTCTCCGCGCGTGCCCTCTTCGCCTCGGGCCGCCGGGCCCCCTCCCGCTACCGCGACGAGAAGGTGCACCGGCGTGATGACGACGGTGTCGTACGCGAGATGAAGCTGCTCAGCGGCACCGATTCACGCATTCTCGGAAACGAGGAGATCCTGCGCATGGCGATGCCGGCGATCCGCGGTGACTACAAGGCGATCGAGACCTACCGCTCCGCGCCCGACGCCGCCGTCCGCTCGCCGATCACCGTACTGACCGGCGACAACGACCCCAGGACCAGCCTCGATGAGGCCGCGGCATGGCGGTCGCACACCACCGGGGCGTTCGACATCCGGGTGTTCCCGGGCGGCCATTTCTTCCTGGCCGGACACCAAGCGCAGATCATGAGTCTCGTCGCGGAGGCGCTTTCGGGACCGAAACCCTGAGCCGGACCGCTTCAGGAAACCTAGCCGACGCATTGCACAACACCGCGCGCCACGCTCGATGCCCCGGCGGTCCGTCAGGGGCATCGGAGGGCGTCCCTCGGGGGATGAATTCTTTGCCTGCGAACCTCTTCGAGTGCGAGAACCACCTGTCGGCGCTGCGCGACATGCTGCGCGGTGCGACGCAGGGGCGAGGCCGGCTGGCTCTGGTCAGCGGCGCGGTGGCCAGCGGGAAGACCACGCTGCTGAACACCTTCGCCGAACACGCCATCGACCAGGGCGCGCTGCTCCTGGAAGCGGCCGGTTCGCGCGCCGAGAGCGACCTTCCCTTCGGCATTCTCCGCAAGATCTTCGACAACGCCGCGATGCCCGCCGACGTACGGTCCGAAGCGATCGCGCTGCTTGACGGGAACGCACCGGAAAGCACCGCCGCGGGACGTATGCACGTGATGTCCCAGATCACCTCGGTACTGCTGCGCATGGTCGACGATCGCACTCTTGTCGTCCTCGTCGACGATGTGCACTGCGGCGACGGCCAGTCCCTGGAATTCCTGCTCCATCTGGCCCGCCGGGTGCGCCAGGCGAAGGTCCTCATCGTCCTCACCGAATCGCCCCGGCTCCGCCAGGAACAGTTCACCTTCCACGCCGAACTGCTCCGCCAGCCCAACTGCGTCCGCATGCGGCTGCACATGCTCACCGAGGCCGGTGTCGCCGAGGCGCTGTCCGGCTCCCTGTCCGCCACCGTCGCCGCCCGCCTGGCCCCCGAATGCCACCGCGTCTCCGGCGGCAACCCGCTGCTGCTGCGCGCCCTGCTGGAGGACTGGCGGACCGTGGGCGAGCACGGCGAGGCCCAGCAACGGCCCGTGCCCGGTGAGGCGTTCGCCCACGCCGTCCTCGGCTGTCTGCACCGCGGCGAACCCGAGGCGCTGCGGATCGCCCGCGGGATCGCCGTACTCGGCGACGCCCGCTCCCCGCGGCTGCTCGGCCAGCTCCTCGACCTGAGCGTCAACACGGTCCACCAGGGCATCCAGGACCTGCACCAGTGCGGCCTCCTGGAACACAACGCCTTCCGCGACGAGGTGGCCCGTACCGCGGTGCTCGACGCGATCCCCGCGACCGCCCGCTCCACCCTGCACGCCCGCGCGGCCCGGCTGCTGCACACCGACGGCGCCTCCGCGCTCGACGTCGCCCGCCAGCTGGTCTCCGCCCGGCAGGACGCGGAAGCCTGGACCGTCCCCGTGCTGCGCGAGGCCGCCGAGTTCGCCCTGGTCGAGGAGGAGCTGGAGTTCGCGCTCCGCTGCCTCGAATACGCCCACCACGCCTGCGAGCCCGGCCCCGAGCGCACCGCCCTCAAGGCCCGGCTGGTCGGCGTCGCCTGGCGGATCGGCCCGGCCGCCGCCGAAAGCCATCTGCCGGAGCTCATCGAGGGCGCCCGGAAGGGCCGGCTCGCCCCGCGCGACGTCGCCCCGACCACCTCCTACCTCGCTTGGTCGGGACGGCTGGACGCGGCCGCCGACGCCGTCTGTGCGCTGGCCCGCTCGGCCCGCGCCGGCGACGACGACCCCGCGATGACCGCCGCCGTCTCCGCCTCCGCCCAGTGGCTGACGATGCTCAGCCCCCCGCTGCGCGACCGCCTGCCCACCGTCGGCACCGGCAGCCCGGCGGCCACCGGCGCCCCCCGCGACATGGCCGGCCTGGCCTACGCCCACGCCGCGGCCACCATGTCCGCCGCGCTCACCGAGGGCCAGGTCGACCGGGCCGTCATCGAGGCGGAACGGGTCCTCCAGCGCTACCACCTGAGCGACAGCACCCTCCAGCCGCTGGTCGTGGCGCTGCTGGCGCTGGTCCTGGCCGGCCGGCTCGACCTCGCCCTGTCCTGGTGCGAGCGGCTGCTGGGCGAGTGCTCCGCCCGCCGCGTGCCCACCTGGCAGGCGCTGCTGTCCGCCGTACGGGCCGAAATCGCGCTGCGCCAGGGCGATCTCCAGGTCGCCGCGCACCAGGCGCGCACGGCGATGTCGCGGATCTCGGTCCAGGGCTGGGGCGTAGGGCTGGGGCTGCTGCTGTCCACCCTGATCCAGGCCGAGACCGGGATGGGCCACTACGACGAGGCCATGGCGCTGCTCGAACAGCCCCTGCCCGACGAGCTCTTCCAGACCCTCCCCGGGCTGTTCTACCTGCGGGCGAGGGGCCGCTGTCATCTGGCCACCGGCCGTTACCACGCCGCGCTCGGCGACTTCACGGCCGCCGGTGAGCTGATGGACACCTGGCGGATGGACATGCCCCTGCTGTCCCCCTGGCGGCTGGACGCCGCCGAGACCTGGCTGGCCCTCGGCGACCCGGGGCGCGCCCGCGCGCTGGCCGAGGAGCAGCTGCGGCGGGGCCCGGACGACGCCCGGCTGCGCGGCGCCCTGCTGGTCGTCCTGGCCCGCACCGATGAGCTCAAGCGCCGGGTGCCCCGGCTCAAGGAGGCCGTCGAGATCCTGGAGGGCGGCGACGACCGCGTCCAGCTGGCCATCGCCCTCGGCGAACTCGGCCGCGCCTACCGCTCCCTGGGCGACTTCAACCGGGGCCGGGTGTTCGTCCGCAAGGCCTGGCACGTGGCCAAGACCTGCGGCGCCGATCCGCTGTGCCGCGAGCTGATGCCCCGGCACGCGGACAGCGGCGAGTTCGCCGCGGCCGCCGCACAGCCGGGCCAGGGGTCGGAGGCGCAGCGCGATGTGGAGGCCCTGACCGAGGCCGAGGTACGGATCGCGGTACTGGCCGCGCACGGCAACACCAACCGGGAGATCGCCTCCAAGCTGTACGTCACCGTCAGCACCGTGGAGCAGCACCTGACCCGCATCTACCGCAAGCTGAACGTCAAGCGCCGCCGCGACCTGCCCGCGAAGCTCTCCGACAGCAGTCTGACGGGCACGGTGTGAGGGCCTCCCGGCGCTCCTGACCGCACCGCCGAGGTCAGGAGAGCAGGCCCTGCTCCATGGCCTTCAGCACCGCGGCCGTGCGGTCGGAGACGCCGAGCTTCCGATACGAGCGCAGCAGATGCGTCTTGACCGTGGCCTCGCTGACGAACAGCTCCGCGCCGATCTCGGCGTTGGTCAGCCCCCGGCCGACCAGCCGCAGCACCTCCCGCTCACGGTTGGAGAGCGGGGACGGCTCGGCCACCCGGGTGCGGAAGAGCTTGCCCGCGAGCGAGGGGGTGAGCACCGTCTCGCCGCGCGCCGCGGTCTGCACCGCGTCGATCAGCTCCTGACGTGAGCTGCCCTTCAGCAGATAGCCCGCGGCGCCCGCCTCCACCGCCCGCAGGATGTCGGAGTCGTCCTCGTAGGTGGTCACGATGACCACCTTGCAGGCCGGCACCTGCCGCAGGATCTGCCCGGTGGCCTCGACCCCGTCCATGCCGCCCATGCGCAGGTCCAGCAGGGTGATGTCCGGCCGCAGCGCGACCGCCTGGACCACCGCCTCCTCACCGGAACCGGCCTGCCCGACCACCGTGATCCCCTCGGCGGAGTCCAGCATGGCGCTCAGCCCCTCCCGCACCACGGGATGGTCATCGGCCAGCAGGACCCTGATGGGCCCGCCCGACCCGTTCGACGCTCCCTCAGCCATTCGCTGCCTCCCCGGTCAGCGCCGTCACCGGCACGCTCACCTCCACGGTGGTGCCCCGTCCGGGGCCGCTGGTGACGGACGCCACCCCGTCGATCTCCTCCACCCGGGCCTGCATCCCGCGCAGCCCGTAGCCTTCCTGTGTGCCGTCCGGGGTGAACCCCTCGCCGTCGTCGCGGACCAGCAGCCGGACGCCGTCCTGGTCGAAGACCACGATCACATCCACCGTACGGGCCCGCTTGGCGTGCTTGCGCACATTGGCGATGGCCTCCTGCACGGTGCGCAGCAGCACCACGCTGACCGCCATCGGCAGGGCCTTCTCCTCGCCCATCACCGAACACCGCACCTCCAGGCCGGTTTCGGCGATCAGCCCCTCCGCCTGCCGGCGCACCGCCTGCGACAGCGAGCCGCCGCGCAGCGCGGGCGGGGTCAGGGCGGCCACGAAGTCACGGGCCTCGGCGAGCGACTCCTTGGCCACCCGCCCGGCCAGCGACAGATGGTCCACCGCCTGGTCCGGTGCGTCGCGCACCTCCGACTCGGCCGCCTGCACCAGGCTGATGATGCTGGTCAGACTCTGCGCCAGCGTGTCGTGGATCTCCCGGGCCAGCCGCTCGCGCTCGGCGGAGATACCGGCCTCGTGGGAGAGCCGGGCCACCCGCTCCCGGCTCTGCCGCAACTCCTCGATGAGCTGCCCGCGCTCCTTGCTCTGCCGCACCACCCGTTTGATCCACAGCCCCAGCAGTACCGACAGCGCGATGCTCAGCAGCGAGATCGGCACCATCTCCCAGACGCTCAGCCCCAGGTCCTCACCGATGAACACCACCACCAGCACCGGACACAGATTGGCCACCGTGGCCAGCGCCACCGCCCAGCTCATCGGCAGGCTCATGATCAGCATGGGGACGACCGCGAACAGCGCGAAGGTGCCGATCAGGCTGAACACCGTGGTGACACAGAACAGCGCCACCAGGCCCACCGCGAAGACCAGGTTCCGGGGCCCGTAGCTCGCCTCGATCATCAGCCCCCGGCCGACCGCCGCGTACCAGGGCACCATCAGCGTCAGCGCGGCCACCGGGAGGGAGTGGCTGACCTGGGAGCCGCTGGAGAGGAGAAGCAGGACGGCGGTGACCAGATAGGAAACGGCGAAGAAGCCGTCCCAGAGGCCGAACCAGCGGGTGCCGGACTCGGGACCCAGATACGCACCGGTCCTCGAGCCGTCCCCCGGAGAGTGATTGCGCACGGTCTCAGTACTACCACGGGTGTCCACCGTGTCCACCGATCGGTTGACAGCCGGAACCCACCGTTCAGTCGTCTCGCGCCGTACGGCCCGCTTCTACGGTTGACCTTGGTGGGACGCATAGCCGTCACACCGCGAAGCACATCGTCCCCTTGGTTTGGAGAACGTCGCAGATGCCACAGATGAGCCAATTCATGGCCGCACTGATCGCGAGCGGCACCATCCTGACCATCGTCCTGGCGACCGACCTCGGCCGCCGCCGCATCACCACGCTGCGGATGCTGCGCTCGATCATCGCCGTGGCCGTGGTCGTCGCCATCTTCGTCCACTCCTTCCCGACCGTGGGCGACAACGACGTGTCCCTGCAACTCGTGGGCGTCGGCGTCGGTGTCATCTGCGGCCTGATCGCCGGCGTGCTGCTGCCCGCCCACAAGGACGCCACCTCGGGCGAGTTGTACACCATCGGCGGCATCGGCTACGCGCTGGTGTGGATCGTCCTCTCCAGCGCGCGCGTCATCTTCGTCTACGGAGCCGAGCACTGGTACCCCGTGGGCCTGATCAAGTTCTCCATCGACTACGGCATCAGCGGCCAGGACACCTACTCCAACGCCTTCATCTTCATGGCGCTGGCCATGGTGCTGACCCGTACGGCCGTTCTGCTGGCCAAGATGCGCAAGCTGCGGACCCAGGACGACGGCAGCGGCCGGCTGCCCCGGCAGGCCGCCGACCGGGTATCGACCGGAGCCTGATTTCATAGCCCTCCAACCCCGCCGGGGGTACCCGGCATCCCCTCCGAAGGCAGAGCAGGGTGAAGCAGTGGAACGCCATGACAACCTGAGGCTCCGGCCCCCTCGCCACCGGGTCGACCGCCGTGCGATGGGCTGGTGGACTCTCCAGGCGGCACTGTTCGCCCTGCCCCTGCCCCTCACCTTCGGGATCCTGTGGGCCTCCATCCCCCCGACGCGTGAGTTCTTCATGTGGGCCACGCTGATCTCGTGCCTCCCCGGACTGCTCTACATGGCCGTCATGCCGGCCTGGCGTTACCGGGTCCACCGCTGGGAGGCCACCGACGAGGCGGTCTACGCGGCGTCCGGCTGGCTCTGGCAGCAGTGGCGGGTCGTTCCGCTGTCCCGGGTGCAGACGGTGGACACCCTGCGTGGTCCGCTCCAGCAGCTGTTCGGACTCTCCGGTGTCACCGTGGCCACCGCCTCCTCCTCGGGCGCCGTGAAGATCAAGGGCATCGACCACAAGGTCGCCCAGGGTCTGGTCGACTACCTGGCCGCACGCGTCCAGGCGGCCCCCGGAGACGCCACATGACACCTGACACCACGGCGCCGCCCCAGGCGGCCGGCCACGACTGGGGACGGCTGAACAGCCGGCTGCTGCTGGTCAATCTGTCCTTCCTCGGCGCGCCGCTGGCCATGTTCCTCGCCAGCCTCGTCCTCACCGGAGGCAAGACCAACCTCCAAGTCGTCATCACCTTCGCGTCGCTGTTCGTGACCTTCCTGGTCATCAGCGGCATCGGACTGATGCGGCTGTTCACCACCCGCTACCGGCTCACCGAGGACCGCTTCGAGATCCACACCGGTCTGCTCTTCCGCAGCGAGCGCTCGATCCCGGTCGGCCGCATCCGCGGCGTCGACCTCACCGCCAACCCGGTCCACCGCATCTTCGGCCTCACCACGCTGCGGATCGACAGCGGCGAGCAGAGCGATACCGCCGCGCGCCGGCTCGCCCTCGACGGCATCACCAAGGCCGACGCCCTTGAACTGCGCCGCCGGATCATCACCCTGCGCGACGCCGGCCGGTCCCGTGCGGTGGCCGACAACGACGGTGTGATCAGCCGGCTGGACTGGTCCTGGCTGCGCTACGGCCCGCTCACCGTCTGGGGTGTCGGCGGCGTCTTCATCGCCGCGGGCAGTGCGTACCGCACCCTGAACGAGATGAAGATCGACCCGCTCGAACTCGGCATCGTCAAGGACCTCGAGCGCCGCTTCGGCTCCGTTCCGCTGTGGTACGGAATCCTGGTGGCCGTCGTCGTCATCGTCGCCCTCGGCGTGGTCGGCTCCACCGCCACCTTCATCGAGAACTGGGCCGGCTACGAACTGCGCCGTGAGGAGGGCGGACTGCTCCGCATCCGCCGCGGACTGCTGATCACCCGCTCGGTGACCATCGAAGAACGACACCTGCGCGGCCTCGAACTCGTCGAGCCCATTCCGCTGCGCTGGGCCAAGGGCGCCAAACTCAACGCCGTCGCCACCGGCCTGGGGGGCGAGGACGAGAACCGCAGGCGTCGTGCCCTGACCTCTCCCACCCCGCGCGCCGAGGCCCTGCGGGTCGCCGCCGAGGTGCTGCCGGCGGGCTCCGGTCTGATCGCGCGCGAGGGCCTCCTCCCGCACCCCAGGGCCGCCCTGTGGCGCCGGATCAACCGCGCCCTCATGTGGTCGGCCCTGATCGCGGCCGTCCCGGTGGGCCTGGGACTGTGGCTGGGCAGCTGGCTCATCACCACCGGAGTGATCACGGCTGTGGTGCTGGTGCCGCTGCTGGTGGCGTTCGCCATCAACGCCTACCGCACTCTCGGCCATGGGCTCCGCGGCCGCTATCTGGTCACCTCCTCCGGGACGTTCGCGCACCGCACCGTGGCCCTCCAGCGCGACGCCATCATCGGCTGGAAGATTTCCCGCACGCCCTTCCAGCGCCGGGCGGGACTGCTCACCGTCGGCGCCACCACCGCGGCCGGCGAGGGCGCCTACCACGTGCACGATCTGACCGAGGGCCAGGGGATCGCCCTCGCCGAGACCTCGGTACCCGGGCTGCTCGCCCCATTCATCGAGCGGACGCCCGGCCGTGGCTGACCACCCAATGACCAACTGGCGATCCCCCGAGAGGTGGAGGGGCGTACCGAAAGGCCGCCCCTCCACCTCTGAGGACTTAACTGCCGTCGCGGACCTCCCCGCCGCCGCGGTTTCGACTTCTGAATACGCCTTGTTTCTCCGTACTCCTTGTCGCCACCAGAATTCTCATGCACCCTGAGTTAAGCGCGGCCCTTATGAAAGGGTGAGTGCATACGGGACCTCAAAGGGATGATAGGGGTCCATAGGGGGTTTGAAGGGGTATCTCGTCGTCCTGCCCTGTGTAAGGCTGGCCTACGGTCTAGGTGTTATGTCTTGCGAGGTAATGGGGCGCGCGATGGTGAGTGAGTCCGTGGATTTCACGCCCGAGCACACCGAAATTCAGGACGCGAGCTCCGAAGAGGTGTCCCCGTGGCGGGACCGACTCGCCGGACTTCCCGAGGCCGAGCGCGCCGAGGCTCTCGGCGCATGGGTCGGCGAGGTCGTCGCACAGGCCCTCAAGGACAAGGCGCCGGACGTCCTCGACCCCGAACGTCCCTTCCTCGACCTGGGCTTCGACTCCCTCGCCACGGTCGATCTGCACGCCCGGCTGACCGCCGCCACCGGACTGCGGCTGCCGGTCACCCTCGCCTTCGACCACCCCACCCCGGCCGACCTCACCCGCCATCTGCGGGCCGAACTGCTGGGCGCCGACGACGGCGCCGACGCCCTCTCGGCCGATACCGGCACCGGTCCGACAGCCGCCGACGAACCCATCGCGATTATCGGAATGAGCTGCCGTTTCCCCGGTTCGGTGGGCTCTCCCGAAGAACTCTGGGAAATCGTCGCGGACGGAAAGGACGTCATCTCCGAATTCCCGGTGAGCCGGGGCTGGGATCTCGCCGGGCTTTACGACCCCGACCCGGACAAGGCGGGCCGCAGCTATACCCGCGAAGGCGGATTCCTGCACGACGCCGATGAGTTCGATCCGGCGTTCTTCGGAATTTCGCCGCGTGAGGCGCTCGCGATGGATCCGCAGCAGCGGCTGTTGCTGGAGACCTCCTGGGAGGTCTTCGAACGCGCCGGGATCGACCCCACGACCCTCCGGGGCGGCCGGGCCGGTGTGTTCGTCGGCGCCGAGACCCAGGACTACGGACCCCGGCTGCACGAGGCCGAACAGGGCTTCGAGGGCTATCTGGTCACCGGCAACGCGGCCAGCGTCGCCTCCGGCCGCATCGCCTACACCTTCGGCTTCGAAGGCCCCACCGTCACCGTCGACACCGCGTGCTCCTCGTCCCTGGTGGCGCTCCACCTGGCCGTCCAGGCGCTGCGCGCGGGCGAGTGCACCATGGCGCTCGCGGGCGGCGCGGCGGTCATGGCCAACCCCGGCTCGTTCATCGCCTTCAGCCGCCAGCGCGGACTCGCCCCCGACGGCCGCTGCAAGCCGTTCGCCGCCGCCGCCGACGGCACCGCCTGGGGCGAGGGCGTCGGCATGCTGCTCGTCGAACGGCTCTCGGACGCCCGTCGGCACGGCCACCGGGTGCTGGCCGTCGTCCGCGGCACCGCCATCAACCAGGACGGCGCCAGCAACGGCCTGACCGCCCCCAGCGGCCCCGCCCAGCAGCGCGTCATCCGCCAGGCCCTCGCCAACGCCGGACTGTCGGCCGGTGAGGTGGACGCGGTCGAGGCACACGGCACGGGCACCACGCTGGGCGACCCGATCGAGGCACAGGCGCTGCTGGCCACCTACGGCCAGGAGCGGGAGGCGGACCAGCCGCTGTGGCTCGGCTCGCTCAAGTCCAACATCGGCCACACCCAGTCCGCGGCCGGTGTCGGCGGCATCATCAAGATGGTCATGGCGATGCGCCACGGCGTCCTGCCGCGCAGCCTGCACATCGACGAGCCGACCCCGCACGTCGACTGGACCACCGGTGACATCGAACTGCTGACCGAGGCGCGGCCCTGGCCGGAACACGGCCGCCCGCGCCGCGCCGGCGTCTCCTCGTTCGGCATGAGCGGCACCAACGCCCACGCCATCATCGAACAGCCCCCGCTTCCCGCCGAGACACAGGACGGCGCCGAGACACGGGACGGCGCCGGGGAGCAGAACGGCGCCGACGGCCACGGCGGAACCCGGGACGCCGACGGCGAGTCCACCGCCCGGCCCGACGGACAGACCCCCGCCGTACTGCCCTGGACCCTGTCCGCGAAGACCCCCGACGCCCTCCGCGACCAGGCCCGGCGGCTGCACGCGTGGCTGGAGTCGGACCCCGGGCTCGCCCTCACCGACATCGGCCACTCCCTGGCCACCACCCGCGCCACCTTCGAGCAGCGCGCCGTGCTCCTCGCCGGCGACCGGGACGGCTTCCTCGCCGCCCTGCGCACCCTCGCCGACGGCGGCGACAGCCCGTCCGTCGTCCGCGGTGCCCCCGCCGCCGGAAAGCTCGCCCTGCTGTTCACCGGACAGGGCAGCCAGCGCCTCGGCATGGGCCGCGAGCTCTACCACGCCTACCCCGTCTTCGCCGAAGCCCTCGACGACGCCTGCTGGTACCTCGAGGAACAGCTCGAACGCCCGCTCCTCGACGTGCTCTTCGCCGAGGAGGGCACCCCCGAGGCCGCCCTCCTCGACCGCACCGACTACACCCAGCCCGCCCTGTTCGCCGTCGAGGTCGCGCTCTACCGCCTCATCGAGTCCTGGGGACTGCGCCCCGACCTGCTCGCCGGACACTCCATCGGCGAGCTCAGCGCGGCCCACGTGGCCGGTGTGCTGTCCCTCGAGGACGCCGCCGCGCTGGTCGCCGCCCGTGGCCGGCTGATGCAGGAGCTCCCGGCCGGTGGCGCGATGATCGCGGTGCAGGCGTCCGAGGACGAGGTGCTGCCGCTGCTCGCCGGACGTGAGGACCGGATCGGCATCGCCGCCGTCAACGGCCCCGACTCCGTCGTCGTCTCGGGTGACGAGGAGACGGCTCTGGAGATCGCGGCGGGCTTCGAGGCACAGGGCCGCAAGACCAAGCGGCTCACGGTCAGCCACGCGTTCCACTCGCCGCTCATGGACGGCATGCTCGCCGAGTTCCGGCGCGTCGCCCAGGTGCTGGAGTACGCGCCGCCGCGCATCCCCGTGGTCTCCACCGTCACCGGGCGGGTCGCCACCGCCGAGGAACTGTGCTCGCCCGAGTACTGGGTGAGCCATGTCCGCGAGGCGGTCCGCTTCCGCGACGGTGTGCGGACCCTCGCCGACAAGGGCGCCACCACCTTCCTGGAGCTCGGCCCCGACGCCGTGCTCACCGCCATGGCCCAGGACTGTCTGCCCGACGCCGACGGCACCGCGTACGCCCCCGCGCTGCGCGGCGGGCGCCCCGAGGCCGAAACCCTGAGCGCGGCCGTGGCGCTGGCGTACGTCCGGGGCAAGAAGGCCGACTGGGCCGCCCCCTACGCCACCACCGGAGCCCGCACGGTCGACCTGCCCACCTACGCCTTCCAGCGCCAGCGGTACTGGCTCAACGCCCCGGCCCCGGCCGCACCGGCGTCGGAGGCCGCGCCGGGCGGTGCCGTCGACGGGCGGTTCTGGGATGTGGTGGAGCGCGGGGATGTGGCCGCGCTGGCGGCGGAGCTCGCGGTGGATCCGGGGGTTTCGCTGGGTGAGGCGTTGCCGGCGTTGTCGTCGTGGCGGCGGCAGGAGTCGGTGCGTGGGGTGGTGGACGGTTGGCGTTACCGGGTGTCGTGGAAGCCGGTGACGGAGCGGTCGACGGCAGGTGCGCCGGGTGGCTGCTGGGTGGTTGTGGTGCCCGCCGGTGAGGCCGAGGGCGCGTGGTGTGCGGGTGTGGTGCGGACGCTGGCCGGGCGTGGTGTGGACGTGCGCGTGGTCGAGCCGGGTGCTGCGGACCGCGCCGGGGTGGCGGAGGAGCTGCGGACGGCGGTGGACGACACCGCGGTGACGGGTGTGGTGTCGCTTCTCGCGGTGGGCGAGGGTGCGTCGGGACTGTTGCGTACGGCTGTGTTGGTGCAGGCGTTGGGTGATGCGGGTGTGGGTGCGCCGTTGTGGGTGGCGACGCGGGGTGCGGTGTCGGTGGGGCGTTCCGATGGTGTGGTGGTTCCGGGCCAGGCGTTGGTGTGGGGGCTTGGTCGGGTGGCGGCGTTGGAGCTGCCGGAGCGGTGGGGCGGTCTGGTTGATCTGCCGGAGTCGGTGGATGAGCGTGCGCTGGGGCGGCTGGCGGGTGTGCTGGCCGGTGCCGGTGGCGAGGATCAGGTCGCGGTGCGGGCCTCGGGTGTGTTCGGGCGCCGGTTGGTGCGGGCGGTCGGGAGCCGGACGTCGGGCGATGAGGGCTGGCGGGCTTCGGGTTCGGTGCTGGTGACGGGTGGTACGGGTGCGTTGGGTGCTCATGTGGCCCGTTGGCTGGTGGCCAATGGTGCTGAGCATGTGGTGCTGACCAGTCGTCGTGGGCTGGAGGCTCCGGGTGCGGTGGAGCTGCGGGATGAGCTGGTGGCTTCGGGTGCTCGGGTGACCGTTGCCGCGTGTGATGTGGCCGACCGGGACGCGCTCGCGGAGTTGCTGGCCGGGCTTCCGGCGGAGTTCCCGCTGACGGCTGTGGTGCACGCGGCCGGTGTGCTGGACGACGGCGTACTGGATTCGCTCACGCCGGAGCGGTTTGCCTCGGTGCTCCGGGCGAAGGCCGACGCCGCACGTCATTTGGACGAGCTGACGCGTGACCTGGACCTGTCGGCGTTCGTGCTGTTCTCCTCGATCACCGGATCGGTGGGTGCGGCCGGACAGGGTAATTACGCGGCGGCCAATGCTTATCTGGACGCGTTGGCCGAGCGGCGGCGTGCCGAGGGCCTGCCCGCCACCTCGATCGCCTGGGGCCCGTGGGCGGACTCCGGCATGGCCGGTGACGACGCCATGGAGCGGCGGATGCGCCGCGAGGGCATGCCGCCGATGGCGCCCGAGTCGGCGCTGGCCGCGTTGCGGCAGGCGCTGGACCTCGATGACACCGCCGTGACGGTCGCGGACATCGACTGGGAGCACTTCGCCCGCACCCTCACCGCCGTACGCCCGAGCCCGCTGATCGCCGACCTGCCGGAGGCCGGACCGCGCGCCACGGCCGGCGCCGACACCGGCCACGTCGTCACCGACGCCGACGCCGCCTCCCCCCTCGGCGAGCGCCTGAGCGGCCTGCCGAGGGCCGAACAGGACAGTGCGCTCCTGGAGTTGGTGCGTGCGCAGGTCGCGTCGGTGCTGGGGCACGGCGGGGCCGAGGCGGTCGAGGCCGGGCGTGCGTTCAAGGAGCTGGGCTTCGACTCGCTGGCCGCGATCGAGCTGCGCAACCGGCTGAACGCGGCGACCGGCCTGCGCCTGCCGGCGACGCTGATCTACGACTACCCGAACGCCACCGCCCTCGCCGACCACCTGCGGACGGAGCTGGTGGGCTCGGATGCCGTGGTGAGTGGCGGCGCCGTGGCGCCGGCGGTCGCGGTGGCCGATGATCCGATCGCGATCGTGGCGATGAGCTGTCGTTTCCCGGGTGGGGTGCGGTCGCCGGAGGAGTTGTGGGAGCTGTTGACGGCGGGTGGGGACGCGATTGCGGAGTTCCCGTCCGACCGTGGCTGGGATCTGGCGGGGTTGTACGACCCGGATCCGGAGCGTCAGGGGACGTCGTACACGCGTGAGGGTGGTTTCCTCTACGACGCCGGAGACTTCGACGCGGCGTTCTTCGGGATCTCGCCGCGTGAGGCGCTGGCGATGGATCCGCAGCAGCGGTTGCTGCTGGAGACGTCGTGGGAGGCGTTCGAGCGTGCGGGTATCGACCCGGCCACGCTGCGCGGTAGCCGTACCGGTGTCTTCGCGGGCACCAACGGCCAGGACTACGCCGGGCTCGTCTCCACCCCGCCGGAGGGCCTGGAGGGTCATCTGGGCACGGGTAACGCGGCGAGTGTGGTGTCTGGGCGCGTCGCCTACACCTTTGGTCTGGAGGGTCCGGCGGTCACGGTCGACACGGCGTGTTCGTCGTCGCTGGTGGCACTCCACATGGCCGTTCAGGCGCTGCGGCAGGGCGAGTGCACGATGGCGCTCGCGGGTGGCGTCACGGTGATGTCCACACCCGAGGCGTTCGTCGACTTCAGCCGTCAGCGTGGGCTTGCGGCGGATGGGCGGATCAAGGCGTTCGCGGCGGGTGCGGATGGCACCGGTTGGGGCGAGGGCGTCGGCATGCTGCTGGTGGAGCGGCTGTCGGACGCGGAGAAGAACGGCCACCCGGTGCTGGCCATCGTGCGGGGCTCGGCCATCAACCAGGACGGTGCGTCCAATGGTCTGACGGCGCCGAACGGTCCCTCGCAGCAGCGTGTCATTCGGCAGGCGCTGGCCGGTGCGGGGCTGTCGGCCGGTGATGTGGATGTGGTCGAGGCGCACGGTACGGGTACGACGCTGGGTGACCCGATCGAGGCCCAGGCCCTGCTGGCCACGTATGGCCAGGAGCGGGACGCGGACCGGCCGTTGTGGCTGGGGTCGATCAAGTCCAACATCGGGCACACCCAGGCCGCGGCCGGTGTGGCGGGCATCATCAAGATGGTGCTGGCGATGCGGCATGGTGTGCTGCCGCAGACGTTGCATGTGGATGAGCCGTCGCCGCACGTGGACTGGTCGGCGGGGGCCGTCTCGCTGCTGACGGAGCAGGTGGAGTGGCCGGAGACCGGCCGTCCGCGCCGCGCGGGCATCTCCTCGTTCGGGCTCAGCGGCACCAACGCGCACACCATCATCGAACAGGCCCCGGCCCTGCCGGTTGCCCCGGCCGAGCAGCCTGAGCCGCGTGAACTGACCGCACTGCCGTGGCTGCTGTCGGCGAAGGACGGGCAGGCGCTGCACGCCCAGGCCGCACAGCTGGCCACCCATCTGCGCACCCACCCCGAGCTGAGCGCGACCGACCTCGCCTTCTCACTCGCCACCAGCCGCGCCGCGCTGGAGCGGCGCGCCGCCCTCGTCACCACGGACCGCGAGGCGTTCCTCGCGAGCCTGGACGCGCTGGCCCGGGGCGAGGCTGCCCCGGGCGTGGTCGAGGGTTCGGTGGTCGAGGGCAAGGTGGCGTTCCTGTTCACGGGGCAGGGGAGTCAGCGGCTGGGGATGGGGCGTGAGCTGTATGACGCCTATCCGGTGTTCGCGGATGCGTTGGATGAGGTGTGTGCGCATCTGGATCTGCATCTGGAGCGGCCGCTGCGGGATGTGCTGTTCGGGGACGACGCGGCCGTATTGGATCAGACGGGGTTCACTCAGCCTGCGCTGTTCGCGGTTGAGGTGGCGCTGTTCCGGCTGGTGGAGGCGTGGGGCCTGCGTCCCGATTTTCTGTCCGGTCATTCGATCGGTGAGCTGGCGGCGGCGCATGTGGCGGGTGTGCTGTCGCTGGCGGACGCGTGCACGCTGGTGGCGGCTCGTGGGCGGTTGATGCAGGAGCTGCCGGCCGGTGGCGCGATGATCGCGGTGCAGGCGTCGGAGGACGAGGTGGCGTCGCTGCTGACCGAGCGGGTCAGCATCGCCGCGCTCAACGGGCCTTCCTCGGTCGTCATCGCGGGTGATGAGGACGCGGCGGTGGAGATCGCGGCGTCGTTCGAGGAGCGGGGTCGTAAGACCAAGCGGCTGACGGTGAGCCATGCGTTCCACTCGCCGCGTATGGACGGGATGCTGGAGGCGTTCCGTGAGGTGGCGCAGGGGCTGTCGTACGAGGCTCCGCGTATCCCCATCGTGTCGAATCTGACCGGTGGCGTGGTGTCCGCTGAGGAGATCACCAGCGCCGACTTCTGGGTGCGGCATGTCCGTGAGGCCGTGCGTTTCCTTGATGGTGTGCGGGTGTTGGAAGCGGAGGGTGTGACGACCTTCGTTGAGCTGGGTCCTGATGGTGTGCTGTCGGCGATGGCGCAGGAGTGTGTGACTGATTCGGCGTCGGACGCCGCGTTTGTTGCCGCGTTGCGGAAGGGTCGTGCGGAGGCCGAGTCGGTGACCGCTGCCCTGGCCGTGTTGCATGTCCGGGGTCAGTCTCCGGATTGGGGTCGCTTCTTCGAGGGCACTGGGGCGCGGCGGGTTGAGCTGCCGACGTATGCCTTCCAGCGCATCCGGTACTGGTGGGAGGAGGTTCCGGCGGCGTCGGAGGTTGCGCCGGGTGGTGCCGTCGACGGGCGGTTCTGGGATGTGGTGGAGCGCGGGGATGTGGCCGCGTTGGCGGCGGAGTTGGCGGTGGATCCGGGGCTTTCGCTGGGTGAGGTGTTGCCGGCGTTGTCGTCGTGGCGGCGGCAGGAGTCGTTGCGTTCGACGGTGGATGGTTGGCGTTACCGGGTGTCGTGGAAGCCGGTGACGGAGCGGTCGGCGGTTGGTGTGTTGGGTGGCTGTTGGCTGGTGGTCGTCCCGGGGGATGACGCCGAGGGTGTCTGGGCCACGGGTGTGGTGCGGGCGCTGGCCGGGCGTGGTGTTGATGTGCGCGTGGTCGAGTCGAGCGCGGTGGACCGGGCCGGGTTGGCGGAGGAGCTGCGGACGGCGGTCGTGGGCGGTTCGGTGGCGGGGGTGTTCTCGCTGCTGGCGGTCGAGGGTGCGTCGGGTCTGTTGCGTACGGCTGTGTTGGTGCAGGCGTTGGGTGATGCGGGTGTGGGTGCGCCGTTGTGGGTGGCGACGCGGGGTGCGGTGTCGGTGGGGCGTTCCGATGGTGTGGTGAGCCCTGGCCAGGCGTTGGTGTGGGGTCTTGGCCGGGTGGCGGCGTTGGAGCTGCCGGAGCGGTGGGGCGGTCTGGTCGACCTTCCCGAGACGGCCGATGAGCGTGCGCTGGGACGGCTGGCCGGTGTGCTGGCTGGTGCTGGTGGTGAGGACCAGGTCGCGGTGCGGGCCTCGGGTGTGTTCGGGCGTCGGTTGGTGCGGGCTTCGGCCCCGGCATCGGCCTCGGACGGTGGGTGGGTTCCGGGTGCTGGGTCGGTGTTGGTGACGGGTGGTACGGGTGCGTTGGGTGCTCATGTGGCCCGTTGGCTGGTGGCCAATGGTGCTGAGCATGTGGTGCTGACCAGTCGTCGTGGGCTGGAGGCTCCGGGTGCGGTGGGGCTGCGGGATGAGCTGGTGGCTTCGGGTGCTCGGGTGACGGTTGCCGCGTGTGATGTGGCGGACCGGGATGCGCTCGCGGAGTTGCTGGCCGGGCTTCCGGCGGAGTTCCCGCTGACCGCCGTCGTGCATGCGGCCGGTGTGCTGGACGACGGACTGGTGGACGCGCTGGATGCCGAGCGTGTGGAGCGGGTGGTGCGCGCCAAGGCCGTCTCCGCGCAGAACCTCCATGAGCTGACGCGTGAGCTGGACCTGTCGGCGTTTGTGCTCTTCTCCTCGATCGCCGGTTCGGTGGGTGCGGCTGGGCAGGGGAATTACGCGGCGGCCAATGCCTATCTGGATGCGTTGGCTGAGCGGCGGCGTGCTGAGGGGTTGCCTGCGACCTCGATTGCGTGGGGTCCGTGGGCCGAGGGTGGCATGGCCGCTGACGAGGCGTTCGAGCGGCGGATGCGGCGCGATGGCGTGCCGCCGATGGCGCCCGAGTCCGCTGTTGCCGCGTTGCAGCGGGCGTTGGATCTCGATGACACCGCTGTGACGGTTGCGGACATCGACTGGCATCGGTTCCTTGCCGAGTTCACCGCTGTGCGGACGAGTGCGCTGTTCGGGGAGCTGCCTGAGGCGCGTCCCGCGCCGGCTGCCGAGGGCGGGCCGCGCCTGGACGTTCCTGCTGCGGCTGGGACGTTGGCGGAGCGGCTGTCGGGTCTGACGGAGGCCGAGCGTACGCAGACGTTGCTGGAGTTGGTGCGTGCGCAGGTCGCGTCGGTGCTGGGGCACGGCGGGGCTGATGCGGTCGAGGCCGGGCGTGCGTTCAAGGAGCTGGGCTTCGACTCGCTCACCGCTGTTGAGCTGCGCAATCGGCTGAGCGGGGCGACCGGTCTGCGGCTGCCCGTGACGCTGATCTACGACTACCCGAACGCCACCGCCCTCGCCGACCACCTGCGGACGGAGCTGGTGGGCTCGGATGCCGTGGTGAGTGGCGGTGCCGTGGCGCCGGCGGTTGCGGTGGCCGATGATCCGATCGCGATCGTGGCGATGAGCTGTCGTTTCCCGGGTGGGGTGCGGTCGCCGGAGGAGTTGTGGGAGCTGTTGACGGCGGGTGGGGACGCGATTGCGGAGTTCCCGTCCGACCGTGGCTGGGATCTGGCGGGGTTGTACGACCCGGATCCGGAGCGTCAGGGGACGTCGTACACGCGTGAGGGTGGTTTCCTGTACGACGCCGGGGACTTCGACGCGGCGTTCTTCGGGATATCGCCGCGTGAGGCCCTTGCCATGGATCCGCAGCAGAGGCTGTTGCTGGAGACCTCGTGGGAGGCGTTCGAGCGCGCGGGTATCGACCCGGCCACGCTGCGCGGCAGCCGTACCGGTGTCTTCGCGGGCACCAACGGCCAGGACTACGCCGGGCTCGTCTCCACCCCGCCGGAGGGCCTGGAGGGTCATCTGGGCACGGGTAACGCGGCGAGTGTGGTGTCCGGCCGCGTCGCTTACACCTTTGGCCTTGAGGGTCCGGCGGTCACGGTCGACACGGCCTGCTCGTCGTCGTTGGTGGCGCTGCATCTGGCGGTGCAGGCGCTGCGGCAGGGTGAGTGCTCGATGGCGCTCGCGGGTGGTGTCACGGTGATGTCCACCCCCGAGAGCTTCATCGACTTCAGCCGTCAGCGTGGGCTTGCCGCCGACGGCCGGATCAAGGCGTTCGCGGCCGGGGCCGATGGCACCGGTTGGGGCGAGGGCGTGGGCATGCTGCTGGTGGAGCGGCTGTCGGACGCCCGTCGTAACGGCCACCCGGTGCTGGCCATCGTGCGGGGCTCGGCCATCAACCAGGACGGTGCGTCCAATGGTCTGACGGCGCCGAACGGTCCCTCGCAGCAGCGTGTCATCCGGCAGGCACTGGCCAGCGCTGGGCTGACGACCGGCGATGTGGACGTGGTCGAGGCGCACGGCACGGGCACCAGGCTGGGTGACCCGATCGAGGCCCAGGCCCTGCTGGCCACTTACGGTCAGGAGCGGGATGCGGACCGGCCGTTGTGGCTGGGGTCGATCAAGTCCAACATCGGGCACACCCAGGCCGCCGCCGGTGTCGCGGGCATCATCAAGATGGTGCTGGCGATGCGGCACGGGGTGCTGCCGCAGACGTTGCATGTGGATGAGCCGTCGCCGCATGTGGACTGGTCGGCGGGTGCGGTGTCGCTGCTGACGGAGCGGGTGGAGTGGCCGGAGACCGGCCGTCCGCGCCGCGCGGGTATCTCCTCGTTCGGGATCAGTGGCACCAACGCGCACACCATCATCGAGCAGGCCCCGGTGGTCGAGGAACCGGTGGAGGTGGCTGAGCGGGACGGTCTCGGCGGTGTGCTGCCGTTCGTGCTGTCGGCCAAGAACGCCGAAGCGCTGCGGGAGCAGGCCGGACGCCTGCACACTCACCTCGCGGAGCGGCCGGAGTCGGCGCTCCTTGATGTCGCTCACGCTCTGGCTGTCGGCCGCGCTGCCCTGGAGCGGCGTGCGGTGCTGACCGTCGGCGACCGGGACGCCCTGTTGCGGACGCTCACCGCACTGGAGCGGGGTGAGTCGGCTCCGTCCGTGGTGGAGGGGACGGTCGCGGACGGCAAGGTGGCGTTCCTGTTCACGGGGCAGGGGAGTCAGCGGCTGGGGATGGGGCGTGAGCTGTATGACGCCTATCCGGTGTTCGCGGAGGCGTTGGATGAGGTGTGTGCGCATCTGGATCTGCATCTGGAGCGGCCGCTGCGGGATGTGCTGTTCGGGGACGATGCCGAGGCGCTCGACCAGACCGGGTTCACTCAGCCCGCGCTGTTCGCCATCGAGGTGGCGCTGTTCCGGCTGGTCGATGCCTGGGGGCTGACGCCGGACTTCCTCTCGGGCCACTCCATCGGTGAGCTGGCTGCCGCACATGTGGCGGGTGTGCTGTCCCTCGCCGACGCGGCGACGCTGGTGGCGGCCCGTGGGCGGTTGATGCAGGAGCTCCCGGCCGGTGGCGCGATGATCGCGGTGCAGGCGTCGGAGGACGAGGTGGCGCCGCTGCTGACCGAGCGGGTCAGCATTGCCGCGCTCAACGGGCCTTCCTCGGTCGTCATCGCGGGTGATGAGGACGCGGCGGTGGAGATCGCGGCGTCGTTCGAGGCGCAGGGTCGTAAGACCAAGCGGCTGACGGTGAGCCATGCGTTCCACTCGCCGCGTATGGACGGGATGCTGGAGGCGTTCCGCGAGGTGGCGCAGGAGCTGACCTACGAGGCTCCGCGTATCCCGATCGTGTCCAACCTGACCGGCACCCTCGTCTCCGCCGAGGAGATCACGACCGCTGACTTCTGGGTGCGGCATGTCCGTGAGGCCGTGCGTTTCCTCGACGGTGTGCGGGCGTTGGAAGCGGAGGGTGTGACGACCTTCGTTGAGCTGGGTCCCGATGGTGTGCTGTCGGCGATGGCGCAGGAGTGCGTGACGGGGGAGGATGTCGCGTTCGCCGCCGCGTTGCGCAAGGACCGTGCGGAGGCCGAGTCGGTGACCGGGGCTCTTGCTCTGCTGCATGTCCGGGGTCGGCGTCCCGATTGGGCGGCGTTTTTCGAGGGCACTGGGGCTCGGCGGGTTGAGCTGCCGACGTATGCCTTCCAGCGCACCCGCTACTGGTGGGAAGAGGTCCCGGCGGCCGACGCCGGAGCTGGCTCGGCGGTGGACGGGCGGTTCTGGGATGTGGTGGAGCGCGGGGATGTGGCCGCGCTGGCGGCGGAGCTCGCGGTGGATCCGGGGCCGCTGGGTGAGGTGTTGCCGGCGTTGTCGTCGTGGCGGCGGCAGGAGTCGGTGCGTTCGACGGTGGATGGTTGGCGTTACCGGGTGTCGTGGAAGCCGGTGACGGAGCGGTCGGCGGCTGGTGTGTTGGGTGGCTGCTGGCTGGTGGTCGTCCCCGCGGGTGAGGCCGAGGGTGCCTGGGCCGCTGGCGTTGTGCGGATGTTGGCCGGGCGTGGCGTCGATGTGCGCGTGGTCGAGCTGGGTGCTGGGGACCGGGCCGGGCTGGCGGAGGAGCTGCGTGCGGCGGCCGTGGGCGGTTCGGTGGCGGGGGTGTTCTCGCTGCTGGCGGTCGAGGGTGCGTCGGGGCTGTTGCGTACGGCTGTGTTGGTGCAGGCGTTGGGTGATGCGGGTGTGGGTGCGCCGTTGTGGGTGGCGACGCGGGGTGCGGTGTCGGTGGGGCGTTCCGATGGTGTGGTGAGCCCTGGCCAGGCGTTGGTGTGGGGTCTTGGTCGGGTGGCGGCCTTGGAGCTGCCGGAGCGGTGGGGCGGTCTGGTTGATCTGCCGGAGTCGGTGGATGAGCGTGCGCTGGGGCGGCTGGCCGGTGTGCTGGCCGGTGCTGGTGGCGAGGATCAGGTCGCGGTGCGTGGGTCGGGTGTGTTCGGGCGTCGGTTGGTGCGGGCGGTCGGGAGCCGGACGTCGGGCGATGAGGGCTGGCGGGCTTCGGGTTCGGTGCTGGTGACGGGTGGTACGGGTGCGCTGGGTGCTCATGTGGCCCGTTGGCTGGTGGCCAATGGTGCTGAGCATGTGGTGCTGACCAGTCGTCGTGGGCTGGAGGCTCCGGGTGCGGTGGAGTTGCGGGATGAGCTGGTGGCTTCGGGTGCTCGGGTGACGGTGGCCGCGTGTGATGTGGCGGACCGGGATGCGCTCGCGGAGTTGCTGGCCGGGCTTCCGGCGGAGTTCCCGCTGACGGCTGTGGTGCATGCGGCCGGTGTGCTGGACGACGGCGTACTGGACGCGCTCACGCCGGAGCGGTTTGCCTCGGTGCTGCGGGCGAAGACCGATGCCGCACGGCATTTGGACGAGCTGACGCGTGAGCTGGACCTGTCGGCGTTTGTGCTGTTCTCCTCGATCTCGGGTTCGGTGGGTGCGGCTGGGCAGGGGAATTATGCGGCGGCCAATGCCTATCTGGATGCGTTGGCTGAGCGGCGGCGTGCTGAGGGGTTGCCTGCGACCTCGATTGCGTGGGGTCCGTGGGCCGAGGGTGGCATGGCCGCTGACGAGGCGTTGGCGCGGCGGATGCGCCGGGATGGGGTGCCGCCGATGGCGCCTGAGTCGGCGCTGGCCGCGTTGCGGCAGGCGCTGGACCTCGATGACACCGCCGTGACGGTCGCGGACATCGACTGGGACCGGTTCCTCGCCGAGTTCACCGCCGCACGCCCGAGCGCACTGTTCGGTGAGCTGCCTGAGGCGCGTCCGGCGTCGGCTGCCGAGGGCGCGTCGCGCCCGGCCGTCACCGCAGGGACCGGCACGCTCGCGGAGCGGCTGTCGGGTCTGACGGAGACCGAGCGCACGCAGACGCTGTTGGAGTTGGTGCGTGCGCAGGTCGCGTCGGTGCTGGGGCACGGCGGGGCCGAGGCGGTCGAGGCCGGGCGTGCGTTCAAGGAGCTGGGCTTCGACTCGCTCACCGCCGTCGAGCTGCGCAACCGGCTGAACGCGGCCACCGGTCTGCGGCTGCCCGCCACGCTGATCTACGACTACCCGAACGCCACCGCCCTCGCCCAGCACTTGCGTGCCGAGCTGCTGGGCGCGGATGTCGCGGCGACCGGCGGCGTGGCTGCGCGCGGGACGGTTGCGGTGGCCGATGATCCGATCGCGATCGTGGCGATGAGCTGTCGTTTCCCGGGTGGGGTGCGGTCGCCGGAGGAGTTGTGGGAGCTGTTGACGGCGGGTGGGGACGCGATTGCGGAGTTCCCGTCCGACCGTGGCTGGGATCTGGCGGGGTTGTATGACCCGGATCCGGAGCGTCAGGGGACGTCGTACACGCGTGAGGGTGGTTTCCTGTACGACGCCGGGGACTTCGACGCGGCGTTCTTCGGGATCTCGCCGCGTGAGGCGCTGGCCATGGATCCGCAGCAGCGGTTGCTGCTGGAGACGTCGTGGGAGGCGTTCGAGCGTGCGGGCATCGACCCGAACGCGCTGCGCGGTGAGCAGATCGGTGTCTTCGCCGGGACCAATGGCCAGGATTATCTGTCGTTGCTGATGCAGGCGCCGGAGGGCCTGGAGGGTCATCTGGGCACGGGTAACGCGGCGAGTGTGGTGTCCGGCCGCGTCGCTTACACCTTTGGCCTGGAGGGTCCGGCGGTCACGGTCGACACGGCCTGCTCGTCGTCGTTGGTGGCGCTGCATCTGGCGGTGCAGGCGCTGCGGCAGGGTGAGTGCTCGATGGCGCTCGCGGGTGGTGTCACGGTGATGTCCACCCCCGAGAGCTTCATCGACTTCAGCCGTCAGCGCGGACTGGCCGCCGACGGCCGGATCAAGGCCTTCGCGGCCGGGGCCGATGGCACCGGTTGGGGCGAGGGCGTGGGCATGCTGCTGGTCGAGCGGCTGTCGGACGCGGAGAAGAACGGCCACCCGGTGCTGGCCATCGTGCGGGGCTCGGCCATCAACCAGGATGGTGCGTCGAATGGTCTGACGGCGCCGAACGGTCCCTCGCAGCAGCGGGTCATCCGGCAGGCACTGGCCAGCGCCGGGTTGTCGGCCGGTGATGTGGACGTGGTCGAGGCGCACGGCACGGGCACCAGGCTGGGTGACCCGATCGAGGCCCAGGCCCTGCTGGCCACTTATGGTCAGGAGCGGGATGCGGACCGGCCGTTGTGGCTGGGGTCGATCAAGTCCAACATCGGGCACACGCAGGCCGCGGCCGGTGTGGCGGGCATTATCAAGATGGTGCTGGCGATGCGGCATGGTGTGTTGCCGCAGACGTTGCATGTGGATGAGCCGTCGCCGCATGTGGACTGGTCGGCGGGTGCGGTGTCGCTGCTGACCGAGGCGCGGGAGTGGCCGGAGGCGGGCCGTCCGCGTCGTGCGGGTATCTCCTCGTTCGGTATCAGTGGTACCAACGCGCACACCATCATCGAGCAGGCCCCGGCCCTTCCCGCCGAGCAGACCGAGGCGTCCGAGCGGGATGGTCTCGGCGGTGTGCTGCCGTTCGTGCTGTCGGGCAAGAATGCCGAAGCGCTGCGGGAGCAGGCCGGACGCCTGCACACCCACCTCGCGGAGCGGCCGGAGTCGGTGCCGCTCGATGTCGCCCACACTCTGGCTGTCGGCCGTGCCGCCCTGGAGCGGCGTGCGGTGCTGACCGTCGGTGACCGGGACGGCCTGCTGCGGGCACTCGACGCGCTGGCCCGGGGCGAGGCTGCCCCGGGCGTGGTCGAGGGTTCGGTGGCCGAGGGCAAGGTGGCGTTCCTGTTTACCGGGCAGGGCAGTCAGCGGCTGGGGATGGGGCGTGAGCTGTATGACGCCTATCCGGTGTTCGCGGATGCGTTGGATGAGGTGTGTGCGCATCTGGATCTGCATCTGGAGCGGCCGCTGCGGGATGTGCTGTTCGGGGATGACGCGGCCGTATTGGATCAGACGGGGTTCACTCAGCCCGCGCTGTTCGCCATCGAGGTGGCGCTGTTCCGGCTGGTCGAGGCGTGGGGCCTGACGCCGGACTTCCTCTCCGGTCATTCGATCGGTGAGCTGGCTGCCGCGCATGTGGCGGGTGTGCTGTCCCTCGCGGACGCGGCGACGCTGGTGGCGGCCCGTGGCCGGCTGATGCAGGAGCTCCCGGCCGGCGGCGCGATGATCGCCGTCCAGGCGTCCGAGGACGAGGTGGCGCCGCTGCTGACCGAGCGTGTCTCGATCGCCGCCCTCAACGGGCCCGCCTCGGTCGTCATCGCGGGTGACGAGGACGCCGCGGTGGAGATCGCGGCGGGCTTCGAGGCCCAGGGCCGTAAGACCAAGCGGCTCACCGTCAGCCACGCGTTCCACTCGCCTCGCATGGACGGCATGCTGGACGCCTTCCGCGAGGTCGCGGAGGGGCTGACGTACGAGGCTCCGAGCATCCCGATCGTCTCCAACCTCACCGGGACGGTCGTCTCCGCCGAGGAGATCACCAGCCCCGACTTCTGGGTGCGCCACGTCCGCGAGGCGGTCCGCTTCCTCGACGGCATCCGCACGCTCGAAACCCAGGGCGTCACCACCTTCGTCGAGCTGGGCCCCGACGGTGTCCTCTCCGCGATGGCGCAGGAGTGTGCGACGGGCGAGGATGTCGCGTTCGCCGCCGCGCTGCGCAAGGACCGCCCCGAGGCTGAGGCGCTGCTCTCGGCCGTCGCGCGGGCGCATGTCCGTGGTGTGACGCCGGACTGGGCGGCCGTCTTCGCCGGTGCGGGCGCCGCCCGTGTGGAGCCGGCCTCGCTGCCGACGTATCCCTTCCAGCGGCAGCGGTACTGGCCCAGCCCGGCCGCCCTGATGGCGGGCGACCCGGAGTCGATCGGGCTGGGCGATATCGACCATCCGTTGCTCGGTGCCGCCGTTGCGCTCGCCGACGCCGACGGTTTTCTGCTCACCGGGGTGCTGTCCACGCGTACGCACGCGTGGCTGGCCGACCACGTGATCATGGAGACGGTGCTGCTGCCCGGTACGGCGTTCGTGGAGCTGGCGAGTGCTGCCGGTGTCCAGGTGGGCTGTGCGCGGGTGGACGAACTGACCCTGGAAGCCCCGCTCGTGCTGCCGGAGCACATCGGGGTGCGGGTGCAGCTCGTTGTGGAGGGGCCGGACGAGTCCGGTCGCCGCTCCTTCAGTGTGCATTCGCGTCGGCAGGACGCACTGGGGACCGAACCGTGGACGCGGCATGCCACCGGTGTGCTCGCTCCCGGGGCCCCGGGAGCCGAGCTCGAGGAACTCGCGGTGTGGCCGCCGCAGGGCGCGACGCCGATCGCGGTCGAGGGACTGTATGAGGAGCTGGCCGGGATGGGGCTCGGCTACGGGCCGGTGTTCCAGGGGCTCAAGGGCGCCTGGCGGCTGGGCGAGAACCTCTACGCCGAGGTGGGCTTCCCCGAGGGCGCGTCGCTGACGTCGGATGCCGAGGCCGAGCGGTTCGGGCTGCATCCGGCCCTGCTCGACGCGGCGCTGCACGCCATTGGCCTGGACACCGCCGATCCGGGTGCGGCCGAGGGTGCGTTGCTTCCGTTCGCGTGGAACGGCGTCCAGCTGTATTCGGCTGGGGCCGGTGCGCTGCGGGTGCGGCTGTCCGAGCGTTCGGCGAACGCGGTGTCGCTGCTGGTGGCCGACGGTACGGGACGTGCGGTGGCCACGGTCGAGTCCGTGGCCTTGCGGGTGGCCTCGGCCGACCAGGTGCGCGCGGCGCGTGGCGGACTGCACGAGTCGCTGTTCCGGCTGGACTGGACCGCGGTTCCGGCGCCCACCACGGGGGCGGCCACGGGCGAGTGGGCCGTGCTCGGCGTGGATGCCGGGGAGCCGGCCGTGCTGGAGAGCGCGTTCGGGCCCGGAATCCGGCTCGCCGCGTTCGGTGATCTGGCGGTGCTGCGGACGGCTGTCGAGGCCGGGGCGCCCGTGCCCGACACCGTGTTCGTCGACGGCACAGGCGGCTTCGGCGGTGGAGACGCGTCGGCTGTGCACGAGGCCACGCAGGCCGTGCTCGCCCTGCTCCAGGAGTGGTTGGCGGATGAGCGGTTCGCCGCGGCGCGGCTGGTGCTGCTGACCCAGGGCGCGGTGGAGACCGAGCCGGGGGCGGGCGTGGCGGACCTGCCGTACGCCGCCGTGCGCGGTCTGTTCCGCTCCGCGCAGTCGGAGAACCCGGGCCGTCTGGTGCTGCTGGACGTGGACGGGGACGAGGACTCGTACCGTGCGGTGCCCGGCGCGCTGGGCATGGACGAGGCGGAGCTGGCGTTGCGCGCGGGTGTGGCGCTGGCGCCCCGGCTGGCCCGGGTTCCGGTCACCGACGACAACGGCAACGGCAACGACAACGACAACGACAACGAGAACGACACCGCTCCGTCCTTCGATGAGCACGGCACGGTGCTGGTCACCGGCGCCTCGGGGACCCTGGGCGGTCTCTTCGCGCGCCATCTCGTCACCGCCCACGGCGTACGGCATCTGTTGCTGGTGAGCCGTCGTGGTGCTGACGCCGAGGGCGCCGAGGAGTTGACCGCCGATCTGACGGCGGCCGGTGCCACGGTGACGTGGGCGGCCTGCGATGTCGCCGACCGCGAGGCGCTCGCTGCGACCCTGGACGCCATCCCGGCCGAGTATCCGCTGACCGCTGTGGTGCACAGCGCGGGCGTGCTGGACGACGGCGTTCTGGAGTCGCTGACGCCGGAGCGGGTGGCGCGGGTGTTGCGTCCGAAGGTGGACGCGGCGTGGAACCTGCATGAGCTGACCCGCGACCACGAGCTGTCCGCGTTCGTGCTGTTCTCCGGTGCCGCCGCCGTGTTCGGCGCATCCGGGCAGGCGAGCTACGCCGCCGCCAACTCCTTCCTGGAGGCGCTCGCCCAGCACCGTGTCGCCCAGGGCCTTCCGGCCACCGCGCTGGCCTGGGGGCTGTGGGCCGGTGCGGGCATGGGCAGCGGGCTGGACGAGGTCGATCTGCGGCGCATCGTGCGCGGCGGGGTCGCCCCGATCGCCCCCGACGAGGGGCTCGCGCTCTTCGACGCGGCCCGCGCCGACGACGCGGCCGTGTTGTTCCCGATGCGGCTGGACTACGCGGCGCTGCGCAGCGAGGCGGCGGCGACCGGTACCGTCCCGGCGCTGTTCCGTGGTCTGGTCCGGGCGCCGGCCCGCCGGGCGGCCGCCGTCACCGCCGACGGCCCCTCGCTCGCCCAGCGCCTCGCCGGGCTCACCCGGCCCGAACAGGACCGTGAGCTGCTGGAGTTGGTGTGTGGCCGGGTCGCCGCGGTGCTCGGTTACGGGGGCGCGGAGGCCGTTGAGGCGGGGCGTGCGTTCAAGGAGCTGGGCTTCGACTCGCTGACCGCTGTGGAACTGCGCAATGACCTCCGGACCGTTACCGGGTTGCGGCTGCCGGCGACGCTCGTCTTCGACTACCCGACCCCGACTGCCCTGGCCGGTCATCTGCGCGAGGAGCTGCTGGGTGCTGAGGAGGCCACCGCACCGCTCGTTCCCGTGCGGACGCAGGCGGCCCCGGCGGTGGACGACGACCCGATCGTCATCGTCGGCATGAGCTGCCGCTTCCCCGGCGGGGTGCGCACCCCGGAGGAGCTGTGGGAGCTCGTCGCCACCGGCGGCGACGGCATCTCCGGCTTCCCCGTGGACCGTGGCTGGGACCTCGACGGTCTGTACCACCCGGACCCCGACCACGCGGGCACCTCGTACACCCGCGAGGGCGGTTTCCTGCACGACGCGGCGGACTTCGATCCGGACTTCTTCGGGATCTCGCCGCGTGAGGCGCTGGCCATGGATCCGCAGCAGCGGTTGCTGCTGGAGACCTCGTGGGAGGCGTTCGAGCGCGCGGGCATCGACCCGGCGACGGTGCGCGGCAGCAAGACCGGCGTCTTCGCCGGCGTCATGTACCACGACTACCTCACCGGTGTGGCAGGTGTGCCGGAGGATGTCGAGGGCTATATGGGCACCGGGACCGCGGGCAGTGTCGCTTCCGGCCGGGTGGCGTACACCTTCGGCCTGGAGGGTCCGGCGGTCACGATCGACACGGCGTGCTCGTCGTCGCTGGTCGCCCTGCACTGGGCGATTCAGGCGCTGCGCGCGGGTGAGTGCACGATGGCGCTGGCCGGCGGTGTGGCGGTCATGGCCACACCCGATACGTTCATCGACTTCAGCCGTCAGCGCGGCCTGGCCGCGGACGGCCGCTGCAAGTCGTTCGCGGCCGGTGCGGACGGTACGGGCTGGGGCGAGGGCGCGGGCATGCTGCTGGTCGAGCGGCTGTCGGACGCCCGTCGCAACGGCCACCCGGTGCTCGCGGTCGTGCGCGGTAGCGCGATCAACCAGGACGGTGCGTCGAATGGTCTGACGGCGCCGAACGGGCCCTCGCAGCAGCGGGTGATCCGGCAGGCGCTGGCCAGTGCCGGTCTGTCGGCCGGTGAGGTGGACGCGGTCGAGGCCCACGGCACCGGCACCCGGCTCGGCGACCCCATCGAGGCGCAGGCGCTGCTGGCCACCTACGGTCAGGAGCGGGATGGGGACCGGCCGTTGTGGCTGGGGTCCATCAAGTCCAACATCGGGCACACCCAGGCCGCGGCCGGTGTGGCGGGCATCATCAAGATGGTCATGGCGATGCGGCACGGAGTGCTGCCGCGGACGCTGCACGTCGATGCGCCGTCGCCGAACGTCGACTGGGCGGACGGCGCGGTCGCGCTGCTGACCGAGGCGCGGGAGTGGCCGGAGGCGGGCCGTCCGCGCCGTGCGGGGATCTCCTCGTTCGGTATCAGTGGCACCAACGCGCACACCATCATCGAGCAGCCGCCGGCCATCGAGGCCCACGAGGACGAGGCGGCGCGGCCGTCCGCCGTACCGCCGGTGCTGCCATGGCCGTTGTCGGCCGTGGGCCGGGAGGCGCTGCGTGGCCAGGCCCGCCGTCTGCACGACCGGCTGCGCTCCGCCGACGCGGACGTGGACCTGGCCGCCATCGGCTACACCCTGGCCACCGGGCGCAGCGCGTTCGCGGATCGTGCGGTGCTGGTGGCCGATGGCCGTGAGGGCTTCCTGCGCGCCCTGGAGGCGCTGGCCTCCGGTGAACCGGCCACGGGCCTGGTGGAGGGGTCGCCGGTGGCCGGGAAGCTGGCGTTCCTGTTCACGGGGCAGGGCAGCCAGCGGCTGGGCATGGGCCGTGAGCTGTACGACGCCTATCCGGTGTTCGCGGAGGCGCTGGACGCGGTGTGCGACGCGCTGGACCGGCACCTCGAACGGCCGCTTCGGGAGGTCCTGTTCGGCGAGGACGCCGAGGCGCTGGACCGGACCGGGTTCACCCAGCCCGCGCTGTTCGCCATCGAGGTGGCGCTGTTCCGTCTCGTCGAGGCATGGGGGCTGCGGCCCGACTTCCTCTCGGGCCACTCCATCGGTGAGCTGGCCGCGGCCCATGTGGCGGGTGTGCTGTCCCTCGCCGACGCGGCGACGCTGGTGGCGGCGCGTGGCCGGCTGATGCAGGAGCTGCCGGCCGGCGGCGCGATGATCGCCGTCCAGGCGTCGGAGGACGAGGTGGCTCCGCTGCTGACCGAGCGTGTCTCGATCGCCGCGCTGAACGGGCCCAGCTCCGTCGTCATCGCGGGTGATGAGGACGCGGCGCTGGAGATCGCGGCGGGCTTCGAGGCCCAGGGCCGTAAGACCAAGCGGCTCACGGTCAGCCACGCGTTCCACTCGCCCCGTATGGACGGGATGCTGGAGGCGTTCCGTGAGGTGGCCGAGGGGCTCACGTACGAGGCCCCGCGTATCCCGATCGTCTCCAACCTCACCGGCGGCGTCGTCTCCGCCGAGGAGATCACCAGCCCCGGCTTCTGGGTGCGCCACGTCCGCGAGGCGGTCCGGTTCCTCGACGGTGTCCGCACCCTGGAAGCCCAGGGTGTCACCACCTACCTCGAGCTCGGTCCCGACGGTGTGCTGTCCGCCATGGGCCAGGACTGCCTCACCGGCGGCGACACGGCGGCCTTCGTCGCCCTCCTGCGCGAGGGCCGTTCGGAGGCCGCGACGCTGGCCGGTGCCCTTGCCGCGCTCCAGGTGCGGGGCGTGGGCCTGGACTGGGAGGCGTTCTACGCGGGGACCGGTGCGCGGCGCGTGGAACTGCCGACCTACGCCTTCCAGCGACGCCGCTACTGGCTGGAGGCGTCGACGGCCACCGTGGCTGCCGACGCCACGGCCCGGGACGCGGTCGACGCCCGCTTCTGGGAGGCCGTCGAGCGTGAGGACCTGGCGTCGCTCGCCGCCACCTTGGACCTCGGCGCCGAGGACAACGAGGCGCTGGAGGCACTGCTGCCCTCGATGTCGTCGTGGCGGCGCCGGCAGTCGGAGCGTTCGACGGTGGACGGCTGGCGCTACCGGGTGTCGTGGAAGCCGGTCACCGACCGTTCCGCCGCGTCCCTGAGCGGCCGTTGGCTCGTGGTGGTACCGGCCGACGCGGTCGGTGACGCACGGACCGCCGGTGTGGTGGGGATGTTGAACGAGCGTGGTGTCGATGTGCGGCAGGTGGTGACGGCCGCCGATGACGACCGCGCCGCGGTGGCCGCGCGGCTCACCGAGGCCGCCGGCGCCGAGGCCGTGACCGGTGGTGTGGTGTCCCTGCTGGCGCTGGCGGACGGGGACGGCCTCCTGGCCACGGCGGCGCTGACGCAGGCCCTGGGCGACACGGGTATCGGCGCGCCGTTGTGGGTGGTCACCCGGGGCGCGGTGTCGGTGGGGCGTTCGGACGGGGCGGTCAGCCCGGTGCAGGCGCAGGTGTGGGGTCTGGGCCGGGTGGCGGCGTTGGAGCTGCCCGAGCGGTGGGGTGGTCTGGTCGACCTCCCGGAGGTCGTGGACGAGCGTGCGCTGGGGCGGCTGGCGGAGGTGCTGGCCGGTGCCGGTGGCGAGGACCAGGTCGCGGTGCGGGCCTCGGGTGTGTTCGGACGTCGTCTGGTGCGGGCATCCGCGTCGTCCGCCCGCGGCTCGTGGACCCCGGGAGCGGGTACGACCCTGGTCACCGGCGGTACAGGCGCGCTGGGTGCGCGGGTGGCCCGCTGGCTGGTCGCGGGCGGCGCCGAGCACGTGCTGCTCACCAGCCGCCGTGGTCTGGATGCCCCCGGCGCCGTCGAGCTGCGCGACGAACTCGCCGCTTCCGGCGCCCGGGTGACCGTGGCGGCCTGCGACGTGGCCGACCGGGACGCGCTCGCGGAGCTGCTCGGCTCCCTCCCGGCCGAGCTGCCGCTGACCGGTGTGGTGCACACGGCGGGTGTGCTGGACGACGGTGTGCTGGACTCGCTCACCCCCGAGCGGTTCACGGCCGTGCTGCGGGCCAAGGTGGCCGCCGCGGCCCATCTCGACGAGCTGACGCGTGATCGGGAGCTGTCGGCCTTTGTGCTGTTCTCCTCGATGAGCGGCACGTTCGGCGCCGCCGGACAGGGCAACTACGCGGCGGCCAACGCCTATCTGGACGCGCTCGCCGAGCGGCGGCGCGCCGAGGGGCTGCCCGCCACCTCGATCGCCTGGGGGCCGTGGGCCGAGGGCGGGATGGCCGCGGACGGGGCGCTGGAGCAGCGCATGCGACGCGGTGGACTGCCGCCGATGGACGCCGAGTTGGCGGTCTCCGCACTACAGCGGGCGCTGGATCTGGACGAGACGGCCGTCACCGTCGCGGATATCGACTGGAGGCGGTTCGCGCCGGAGTTCACCGCCGTCCGGCCCAGCCGTCTGTTCGCGGATCTGCCGGAGGCGCGTGCGGTGGCGGAGGACTCCGCCACCGAGCCCGTGGCCGATGGCTCCTCGCTCGCCGCACGGCTTACCGGGCTGGGGGAGGCGGAACGGGACCGGCTGCTGCTGGATCTGGTCCGTACGCAGGTGGCCGTGGTGTTGGGCCATGACGGTTCGGAGTCGATCGGTGTGGACCGGGCTTTCAGTGAGCTGGGTTTCGACTCGCTCACCGCGGTCGAGCTGCGCAATCGGCTGAACGCGGCCACCGGCATCCAGCTGCCCGCGACGCTGGTCTTCGACTACCCGACCGCCTCCGCCCTCGCGGGGTACCTGCGCGGCGAGTTGACGGGTGCGGACACCGGTGCCGACACCTCCCAGCCGGTGCCCGTGCCGGTGGCGACCGATGACGATCCGATCGCGATCGTGTCGATGAGCTGCCGCTTCCCGGGCGGGGTGCGGTCGCCGGAGGAGCTGTGGCAACTGCTGACGGCAGGCGGGGACGCGATCGCGGAGTTCCCGTCCGACCGTGGCTGGGACCTGGACGCGCTCTACGACCCGGACCCGGACAAGCGGGGCACCTTCTACGCACGCGAGGGCGGATTCCTCTACGACGCGGGCCACTTCGACGCCGCGTTCTTCGGGATCTCGCCGCGTGAGGCCCTCGCCATGGACCCGCAGCAGCGGCTGCTGCTGGAGACCTCGTGGGAGGCGTTCGAGCGCGCGGGCATCGACCCGGCGACGCTGCGCGGCACCTCGGCCGGTGTCTTCGTCGGCACGAACGGGCAGGACTACCACGCCACGCTGCACACGGTCCCCGAGGGGGTCGAGGGCTACCTCGGCACGGGCAACGCGGCCAGCGTGGTCTCCGGCCGGCTCTCGTACGCCTTCGGCCTCGAGGGCCCGGCGGTCACCGTCGACACGGCCTGCTCCTCCTCGCTGGTGGCGCTGCACTGGGCGATCCAGGCACTGCGCCAGGGCGAATGCTCGATCGCGCTCGCGGGCGGTGTGACGGTCATGTCGAGTCCCGGCGCGTTCATCGAGTTCAGCCGTCAGCGCGGGCTGGCCCCCGACGGCCGGTGCAAGGCCTTCGCGGCCGGTGCGGACGGCACGGGCTGGGGCGAGGGCGTGGGCATGCTGGTGGTCGAGCGGCTGTCGGACGCGCGCCGCAACGGCCACCCGGTGCTCGCGCTCGTCCGGGGCTCCGCCATCAACCAGGACGGTGCGTCGAACGGTCTGACGGCGCCGAACGGGCCCTCGCAGCAGCGGGTGATCCGGCAGGCGCTGGCCAGCGCCGGTCTGTCGGCCGCCGATGTGGACGCGGTCGAGGCCCACGGCACCGGCACCCGGCTCGGCGACCCCATCGAGGCCCAGGCGCTGCTGGCCACCTACGGCCAGGAGCGGGACGCGGAGCGGCCGCTGTGGCTGGGGTCCATCAAGTCCAACATCGGCCACACCCAGGCCGCCGCCGGTGTGGCGGGCATCATCAAGATGGTTCTGGCCATGCGCCACGGGGTGCTGCCGCGCACCCTCCACGTCGACGAGCCGTCGCCGCACGTCGACTGGTCGGCGGGCGACATCGAGCTGCTGACCGAGGCCCGGCCCTGGCCGGAGACCGGCCGTCCGCGCCGGGTGGGCGTCTCGTCGTTCGGCTTCAGCGGCACCAACGCCCATACGGTCCTGGAGCAGGCCCCCGAGCCCGTCGCGGCCCCCGAGCAGGACCGGAGCGGCGACCCGGAGCGCCCCCTGGTCCGGTCCGATGTGGTGGCCTGGCCGCTGTCGGCCAAGGGCGAGGACGCGCTGCGGGCCCAGGCCGAACGGCTGCGCGCCCACCTGGAGGCCGACACCGGGGCGGACGCCGTGGACGTGGCGTACTCCCTGGCCACCACCAGGTCCGCGCTGGAGCACCGTGCGGTGGTCCTCGGCCCGGACCGGGACCGGCTGCTCGCGGGCCTCACCGCGCTCGCGCGCGGCGAGTCGGCCGCACAGCTGATCCGGGGCGTGCCCACGGAAGGCCGTACCGCCGTGCTCTTCACCGGGCAGGGCAGCCAGCGGCTCGGCATGGGCCGAGAGCTGTACGAGGCCAGCCCCGTCTTCGCCGAGGCGCTGGACGCGGTCTGCGCCGAACTGGACCGGCATCTGACGCGGCCGCTGTACGACGTGCTGTTCGGCACCGACGAGGAGCCGCTGCACCAGACCGGGTTCACCCAGCCCGCGCTGTTCGCCCTCGAGGTGGCGCTGTTCCGGCTGGCCGAGGCCGCCGGGCTGCGGCCCGACGTCCTGGCCGGGCACTCCATCGGCGAGCTGGCCGCGGCCCATGTGGCCGGGGTGCTGTCGCTCGAGGACGCCGCCACGCTGGTGGCCGCGCGCGGTCGGCTGATGCAGGAACTGCCGTCCGGCGGTGCGATGATCGCGCTCCAGGCGGCGGAGGACGAGGTCGAGCCGCTGCTGGTCGAGGGCGTCGGCATCGCCGCCCTCAACGGGCCCACGTCGGTGGTCATCGCGGGCGACGAGGACGCGGCGCTGGAGGTCGCCGCGTCGTTCGAGGCGCGGGGGCGCAAGACCAAGCGGCTCACGGTCAGCCACGCCTTCCACTCCCCGCACATGGACGGGATGCTCGCCGAGTTCCGCAAGGTCGCCGAGGGGCTGACGTACGGTGCGCCGCGCATCCCGATCGTCTCCACCGTCACCGGACAGCTGGTGACCGACGAGCTGGGCATGGCGTCCGACTACTGGGTGCGCCATGTGCGCCACGCCGTCCGCTTCCTGGACGGTGTCCGTGCCCTGGAGGCCCAGGGTGTCACCACCTATGTCGAACTGGGCCCGGACGGGGTGCTGTCCGCCATGGCGCAGGACTGCGTCACCACCGGAGACGAAGCAGCCGAGGCCACGGCCGATGTGGCCTTCGTGCCCGTGCTGCGCGGCGGACGGTCCGAGCCGGAAACCCTGGCCGGCGCGCTGGCCACGCTGCATGTCCGGGGCGCGGCCCTGGACTGGGAGGCGCTGTTCGCCGGGACCGGTGCACACCGTGTCGAACTGCCCACGTACGCGTTCCAGCGACGGCGCTACTGGCTCGACGGTGCCGTGCGGCACACGCCCGACCAGGTGGCCACGACCGTCGACACGGCCGGCGCCCGCTTCTGGGAGGCGGTCGAGAGCGACGACCTCGCCTCGCTGGCGGACGCGGTGGGCATCGACGTGGACCAGCCGCTGAGCGCGCTGCTCCCGGAGCTGTCCGCGTGGCGGCGGCGTGAACGCGAGCAGTCCGCACTCGACGGCTGGCGCTACCGCGTCACCTGGAAGCCGGTACAGGAGCCGCGACTGGCCGCCGTGCCCGGTGTCTGGCTGGTCGCCGAACCGGCCGGGTCCGCCGGCCACGCCGACACCGTGCGCGGAGTCATCGACGCGCTGGCCGACCGGGGTGCCGACATCCGGCGCATCACCCCGTCCGGCGGCGGCGACCTCGACCGCGAGGCCCTCGCCGACCGGATCCGCCGGGCCACGGCCGACGAGCGGGTGTCCGGTGTGCTCTCGCTGCTCGCGCTGGACGAGCGTCCGCACCCCGACCACCCCGCCGTGCCCACCGGACTGCTGGGCACCGGAAGTCTGGTGCAGGCGCTCGGGGACGCGGGCGTGGACGCCCCGCTGTGGTGCGCCACCACCGGCGCCGTCGCCACCGCCGCCTCCGAGCCGCTGGGCAGTGCCGCACAGGCGCAGACCTGGGGCCTCGGCCGGGTGGTCGCGCTGGAGCACCCGGAGCGCTGGGGCGGTCTGATCGACGTGCCCGCGACGCTCGACGAACGGGCCGCCGACCGCCTGGCGGGGGTGCTCGGCGGACACGGCGACGACCACGAGGACCAACTGGCGATCCGTACGGCCGGAGTCCTGGCCCGCCGCCTCGCCCACGCCGAGCGCACTCCGGCCACCGGAGCGCCGTGGCGGCCCCGGGGCACGGTCCTGGTCACCGGCGGCACCGGTGCGCTGGGTGCCCATGTGGCCCGCTGGCTGGCGGACCACGGCGCCGACCACCTCGTCCTGGCCGGACGCCGTGGGCAGCGGGCCCCCGGGGCCGACCAGCTCACGGCCGAACTGACCGCGAAGGGAGTCGAGGTGACCGTCGCCGCGTGCGATGTCACCGACCGGGACGCGGTCGCCGGGCTGCTGGCCCGCATCCGCGACGAACACCCGCACCACCCGCTCAGCGCGGTCGTGCACGCGGCGGGCGCGGGGCAGTTCGCACCGCTCGCGGAGACCACCCCGAGCGATGTCGCCGACGTGGTCTCGGCGAAGGTCGCGGGCGCGGCCCACCTGGACGCGCTGCTCGGCGACACCGAACTGGACGCCTTTGTGCTCTTCTCCTCGATCGCCGGGGTGTGGGGCAGTGGCGGCCAGGGCGCGTACGCGGCGGGCAACGCCTTCCTCGACGCGCTGGCCGAGCGGCGCCGCGCCCGTGGCCTGGTTGCCACCTCCGTGGCCTGGGGCCCGTGGGCGGACGGCGGCCTCGTCGCCGACGACGAGGCGGCCGGGCAGCTGCGCCGTCTCGGCCTGCCGGTGATGGCCCCGGACTCCGCCATCACCGCCCTCCAGCAGGCGCTGGACCGGAACGACACCACCGTCGTCGTCGCCGACGTCGACTGGGACCGCTTCGCCGCCACCTTCACGGTGGCACGCCCCCGTCCGTTCATCGCCGATCTGCCCGAGGTCGCCCGTGCCCTCGCGGCGGACCCCGCCGACGGCGCGGGCGAGGGGACGGACGGGGCACCGGCGGAGTCCCTGCGGCAGCGGCTCGCGGGGCTCACCGGGCCCGAGGCCGACCGGGTCCTGCTCGACCTGGTCCGTACGGAGGTCGCCGCCGTCCTCGGACACGACGACACCACAGCCGTCGAGGCGGGCCGGGCCTTCAAGGAGCTGGGCTTCGACTCCCTCACCGCCGTCGAACTCCGCAACCGGCTGAACGCGGCGACCGGGCTGAAGCTCACCGCCACCCTGGTCTTCGACTATCCGACGCCCAGCGTGCTCGCCGGTGTGCTGCGTGCCGAGCTGCTCGGTGAGGACACCACACCGGAACTCCCGGTCCTCGCCGAAATCGACAAGCTGGAATTCGCCCTCTCCGGCGTTTCCGACGACGCGACGGAACGCGAGCGGGTCACGGCCCGGCTCGAAGCGCTGCTGCGGACATGGAACGAGACCGAGAGCGCCGCGGTCGCCGACGGCGGCGACGAGGAAGCACTCGACCTCGACTCCGCCTCGGCCGAAGACATCTTCGACATCATCAACAATGAATTCGGAAGGTCCTGACGTGATGACCGCCCACAGTTCTTCAACTGACCTCAGGAGGTGACGTTTCCGTGGCTAGCGCGAACGAAGAGAAGCTTCTCGACAATCTGAAGTGGGTGACCACTGAGCTGCGCCGGACCCGTCGCCGCCTGACCGAGGTGGAGGCGGACGCGCAGGAACCCATCGCGATCACCGCGATGAGCTGCCGTTTCCCCGGTGGCATCGGTTCGCCCGAGGATCTGTGGCAGCTGGTCGCGGAGGGCGGTGACGCCATTTCCGGATTCCCCGCCGACCGCGGCTGGAACATCGAGGGGCTGGCCGATCCGGACCCGGACCGCAAGGGCACCTTCTACAACAGCGGTGGCGGATTCCTCGACGGCGCCGCCGACTTCGACCCGGCGTTCTTCGGCATCTCGCCGCGCGAGGCGCTCGCCATGGACCCGCAGCAGCGGCTGCTGCTGGAGACCTCCTGGGAGGCGTTCGAGCGCGCGGGCATCGACCCGACGTCGGTCAAGGGCAGCCGCACCGGCGTCTACGTGGGCGCGTCGGCCATGGGCTACGGCTCCGGTCTCCAGGATGTTCCGGAGGAGCTGGAGGGCCTGCTGCTCACCGGCGGTGCCACCAGTGTGCTGTCCGGCCGTATCGCCTACACCTTCGGTCTGGAGGGCCCGGCCGCCACGATCGACACGGCGTGCTCGTCGTCGCTGGTCGCGCTGCACTGGGCGGCCCAGGCGCTGCGTCAGCGGGAATGTTCGCTCGCCCTGGTCGGCGGCGTCGCGGTGATGCCCACCCCGGATGTGTTCGTGGAGTTCAGCCGGCAGCGTGGCCTCGCCCCCGACGGCCGGTGCAAGTCCTTCGCGGCGTCGGCGGACGGCACCGGCTGGTCCGAGGGCGTCGGTGTGCTGCTGGTCGAGCGGCTCTCGGACGCGCGGAAGAACGGCCGCCCCGTGCTGGCGGTGGTGCGCGGCTCGGCCGTCAACCAGGACGGTGCGAGCAACGGCCTGACCGCCCCGAACGGCCCCTCCCAGCGGCGCGTCATCCGCCAGGCCCTGGAGAACGCCCGGCTGTCCGCCGCCGAGATCGACGTCGTGGAGGCGCACGGCACGGGGACGACGCTGGGCGACCCCATCGAGGCACAGGCGCTGCTGGCCACCTACGGCCAGGAGCGGCCCGAGGGCCATCCGCTGTGGCTGGGTTCGCTCAAGTCCAACCTGGGCCACACCCAGGCGGCGGCGGGTGTCGCGGGCGTCATCAAGATGGTCATGGCGATACGCCACGGCGTCCTGCCCAAGACCCTGCACGTCGACCAGCCGTCCCCGACCGTCGACTGGTCGGCGGGCGAGGTGTCCCTGCTGACCGAGGCCCGGCCGTGGGACGAGACCGGCAGGCCGCGCCGGGCCGGTGTCTCGGCCTTCGGAGTGAGCGGCACCAACGCCCACACCATCCTGGAACAGGCCCCGGAGGCCGAGGAGTCCCCGGCCACGGGCGAGGACGGCACCACCGCGGCGGTCACCGCCGCCGTACTGCCGTGGACCCTGTCCGCCAGGAACGCGGCGGCGCTGCGCGACAACGCCCGGCGCCTGATCTCCCGGCTCGACCGCGAGCCCGCCCTCGGCACCGCCGACGTGGGCTACTCGCTGGCCACCGGCAGGGCGGCGCTGGAGCGCCGCGCGGTGGTCGTCGGCGAGGACCGTGCCGGGCTGGTCGCGGGCCTGGAAGCGCTGGCGCGGGGGGAGTCCGCGCCGGAGCTGATCGAGGGCGCGGTCGTCGACGGCGAGGTGGCTTTCCTGTTCACGGGGCAGGGCAGCCAGCGGCTGGGGATGGGCCGTGAGCTGTACGACGCCTATCCGGTGTTCGCGGAGGCGCTGGACGCGGTGTGCGCGGAGCTGGACCGGCACCTCGAACGGCCGCTTCGGGACGTTCTGTTCGGCGAGGACGCCGAGGCGCTGGACCGGACCGGTTTCACCCAGCCCGCGTTGTTCGCGGTGGAGGTGGCGCTGTTCCGGCTGGTCGAGGCGTGGGGTCTGCGTCCCGATTTCCTGTCGGGCCATTCGATCGGTGAGCTGGCCGCCGCGCATGTGGCGGGTGTGCTCTCGCTCACGGACGCGGCGAAGCTGGTGGCCGCGCGTGGCCGGCTGATGCAGGAGCTTCCGGCCGGTGGCGCGATGATCGCGGTGCAGGCGTCGGAGGACGAGGTGGCGCCGCTGCTGAGCGAGCGGGTGAGCATCGCCGCGCTCAACGGCCCGACCTCGGTCGTCATCGCGGGTGACGAGGACGCGGCTCTGGAGATCGCCGCGTCGTTCGAGGCGCAGGGCCGTAAGACCAAGCGGCTGACGGTGAGCCACGCGTTCCACTCGCCGCGCATGGACGGGATGCTGGAGGCGTTCCGTCAGGTGGCGCGGGGGTTGTCGTACGAGGCCCCGAAGATTCCGATCGTGTCGAACCTGACCGGTGCCGTGGTGTCCGCCGAGGAGATCACCAGCGCCGACTTCTGGGTGCGCCACGTCCGCGAGGCCGTGCGCTTCCTCGACGGTGTGCGCACCCTGGAGGCCAAGGGCGTCACCACCTTCATCGAGCTGGGCCCCGATGGCGTGCTCACCGCGATGGCGCAGGAGTGCCTGCTGGGTGAGGACGCGGTGTGCATCCCCGCCCTGCGCAAGGACCGTCCCGAGACCGGGGCGCTGACCACCGCCGTGGCGCGGGCGCATGTCCGTGGTGTGGCGGTGGACTGGGCCGGGTTCTTCGCCGGAACGGGTGCGTGCCGGGTGGACCTGCCGACGTACGCCTTCCAGCACGAGCGGTTCTGGCTGGAGCCGGGCGCGGCGTCCGTGGGCGATGTGGCGTCCGTGGGGCTGGAGCCGGCCGGGCATCCCCTGCTGGGTGCGGCGGTGCCGCTGGCGGAGTCCGATGGACTGGTGTTCACCGGCCGGCTGGGCGTGGACACCCATCCGTGGCTGGCCGACCATGTGGTGCAGGGCGTGGTGGTCCTGCCGGGCACGGCGTTCGTGGAGCTCGCCGTTCGCGCCGGCGACCAGGTCGGCTGCGACCTTCTCGACGAGCTGACCCTGCATGTCCCGCTGACGCTGCCCGCACACGGAGGCATCCGGCTTCAGGTCACGGTCGGCGCGGCGGACGGCGCCGGACAGCGGTCCGTCGCCGTCCTGTCCCGTGCGGAGGACGCTCCGGCCGAGGAGCCGTGGACGCGGCACGCCGACGGAGTGCTCGCCTCGGGCGCGCCCCGGCCGGCGTTCGCGATGACGGCGTGGCCGCCGGCGGGCGCCGAGGCGGTCGGGGTCGAGGAGCTGTACACGACCCTCGCCGACGCCGGTCTGCGGTACGGCCCGGTGTTCCAGGGGCTCACGGCCGCCTGGCGACACGGGGACGAACTCTTCGCCGAGGTCCGGCTGGACGAGTCCGCGGCGTCCGACGCGCAGGACTACGGGCTGCATCCGGCGCTGTTCGACTCCGCGCTGCACGCGCTCGGCCTGCTCGGCCCGGCCGACGGTGCGCAGGGAGGGCTGCCGTTCGCCTGGAGCGGGGTGTCGGTGTACGCGAGTGGCGCCTCCGCGCTGCGGGTGCGTCTGGTGCCGCGGGGCACGGGTGCGGACGGTGTCCGGGTGGAGATCGCCGACTCGGCCGGTAGCCCGGTCGCCGTCGTGGACTCGCTGGTCCTGCGCGCCGCTCCGGCCGAGCGGGCGCTGACCTGGCGGGCGGCGTACCACGAGTCGCTGTTCCGGCTGGACTGGGCCACGATGCCGGTGCCCGCCGAGAAGTCAGGGGCCGGTGTGCCGTGGGCGGTACTGGGCTCCGGTGCGCCCGCCGCGCTCAGGGCCGGTGCCGCGGTCCACGCCGACCTGGCCGCGCTGAGCGACGCGGTGGAATCCGGGGCGACGGGGACGCCCGAGTACGTTCTCGCGTACTTCGGCCCGGGGGACACCACCGAGGACGACGTGGCCGGTGCCACGCACTCCGCCGCGCGGGACGCGCTGGCTCTGGTGCAGGCGTGGCTCGCCGAGGAGCGGCTGGACACGTCCCGTCTGGTTCTGGTCACCCAGGGCGCGGTGACCGCCGGGGGCGATGCCGGGGTCGAGGACCTGGCGCGGTCCGCGGTGTGGGGTCTGGTGCGCTCGGCGCAGTCGGAGCGTCCGGACCGGCTGGTGCTGGTGGATGTGGATGGCACCGAGGCCTCGTACGAGGCGCTGGGCGCCGCGCTGGCTTCGGGTGAGTCGCAGGTGGCACTGCGCCGTGGCACGGTCCACACGCCGCTGTTGGCGCGGGTGGCGTCGAAGGGCGCGATGGTGCCTCCGGCCGGGGAGCGGGCGTGGCGGCTGGACATCGAGGAAAGGAGCACGCTGGAGAACCTGACGCTGCTGCCGTGTCCTGAGGCGGCGGCGCCGTTGGAGGCCGGGCAGGTGCGGATCGAGGTCCGGGCCGCCGGTCTGAACTTCCGGGACGTGCTGAACGCGCTGGGGATGTACCCCGGCGATGCCCCTGTCATGGGCATCGAGGGCGCCGGTGTCGTCGTGGAAACCGGCCCCGGTGTCACCGATCTGGCCCCCGGCGACCGCGTCATGGGCATGTTGCCGGGTGCGTTCGGGCCATTGGTGGTGGCGGACCGGCGCATGGTCGCCCCGATGCCGCTGGACTGGACGTTCGCCCAGGCGGCGTCGGTGCCGATCGTGTTCATGACGGCGTACTACGCGCTGCGCGACCTGGCGGACCTCCAGGGCGGGGAGTCGCTGCTGGTGCACGCCGCCGCCGGCGGTGTGGGTATGGCCGCCGTGCAGCTGGCCCGGCACTGGGGTGTGGATGTCTACGCCACCGCCAGCCAGGGCAAGTGGGACACGCTGCGCTCGCTGGGGCTGGCCGAGGACCGTATCGCCTCCTCCCGCGACCTGGCCTTCGAGTCGACGTTCCGCGAGGTCAGCGGCGGTCGCGGGGTCGATGTGGTGCTGGACTCGCTGGCGCGGGAGTTCGTGGACGCGTCGCTGCGGCTGCTGCCGCGCGGCGGCCGGTTCGTCGAGATGGGCAAGACCGATATCCGGGAGCCGGAGGAGGTGGCCGCCCAGTACCCCGGTGTCTCCTACCAGGCGTTCGACCTGTTCGACGCGGGCCTGGACCGTATCCAGGAGATGCTGTGCGAGCTGCTGGAGCTGTTCCGGCAGGGGGCGCTGCGGCCACTGCCGGTCAGCGCCTGGGACGTGCGGCAGGCCCCGGAAGCGTTCCGTTACATGAGCCAGGCGCGGCACGTCGGCAAGGTCGTGCTGACCGTGCCCGCCCCGTGGAACCCGGACGGCACGGTACTGATCACCGGTGGCACCGGTGCCCTGGGCGGCCTGGTCGCCCGGCACGTGGTGACCGAACGCGGGGTGCGGCACCTGCTGCTCACCAGCCGCCGTGGTGAGCGGGCCGCGGGCGCGGCCGAACTCGTCGCCGAGTTGCGTGCGCTGGGCGCCGAAGTGACGGTCGCCGCATGTGACGCGGCCGATCGCGAGGCGCTCGCCGAGGTGCTGGCCGCCATCCCCGCCGAGCATCCACTGACGGCCGTGGTGCACACCGCCGGTGTGCTGGACGACGGTGTCATCGGTTCGCTGACGCCCGAGCGCGTCGAGCGCGTTCTGCGTCCGAAGGTGGATGCCGCGTGGAACCTCCATGAGCTGACGCGGGGCTCGGACCTGGCGTCGTTCGTCCTGTTCTCCGCCGTCTCGGGCCTGTTCGGCGGCCCCGGCCAGGGCAACTACGCCGCCGCCAACACCTTTCTGGACGCGCTGGCGGCGCGCCGCCGCGCCGAGGGGGTCCCGGCCCTCTCGCTCGCGTGGGGTCTGTGGGCGGGCTCCGGTATGGGCAGCGGCCTGAGCGAGGTGGACATCAGCCGGATGCGGCGCGCGGGGCTGCCGCCGCTGTCCCCGGCGGAGGGCCTGGCCCTCCTGGACGCGGCGCTCGGCTCGGGCGAGGTGGCCACCGTCCCCATGCGGATCGACGCCGTGGCGCTGCGCACCCAGGCCGCGGCGGGCACGCTCGCGCCGTTGCTGCGCGGGCTGGTGCGCGTTCCGGTACGGCGCGTGGCGGACAACACCGCGGGTGACGGCGTTTCCGGCCTGGCCGGGCGGCTGGCCGGGCTGAGCGCGGCCGAGCAGGACCGGCTGCTGCTGGACCTGGTCCGTACCCACGTCGCGGCGGTGCTCGGATACGCGGACCCGCAGGCGCTCGAGGAGGGCCGGGCGTTCAAGGACCTGGGCTTCGACTCCCTCACCGCCGTGGAACTGTCCAACCGCCTCCGCGAGGCGACCGGGCTGCGACTGTCGCCGACGCTGGTCTTCGACTACCCGAACGCGGCGTCCCTCGCGGGCCATCTGCGCGGTGAGCTCGTCGGCGACGTGACCGACGCGATCACCCCCCACCACATGGCCACCTCGGCCGACGACGACCCGATCGCGATCGTCGCGATGAGCTGCCGTTTCCCCGGCGGCGTACGGTCGCCGGAGGAGCTGTGGCAGCTCCTGGTCTCCGGCGAGGACGCGATCAGCGGCTTCCCCACCGACCGTGGCTGGGACCTGGCCAACCTCTACAGCGACGACCCGGACGCCGAAGGCACCACCTACACCCGCGAGGGCGGCTTCCTGCCCGATGTGGCCGACTTCGACGCGGCGTTCTTCGGGATCTCGCCGCGTGAGGCCCTCGCCATGGACCCGCAGCAGCGGCTGCTGCTGGAGACGTCCTGGGAGGCGTTCGAGCGGGCCGGGATCGACCCGGCGACGCTGCGCGGCAGCAGGACCGGTGTCTACATCGGTTCCAACGAACAGGACTACCTCACCCTGCTGCTGGACGAGTCGCAGGGCCTCGAAGGACACCTCAGCACCGGCACCGCCTCCAGCGTGGCATCCGGCCGGCTGTCCTACGTCTTCGGTCTCGAAGGGCCCGCCCTCACCGTCGACACCGCGTGCTCGTCCTCACTGGTGGCCCTGCACCTGGCCGCGCAGGCGCTGCGCAACGGCGAGTGCTCGCTCGCCCTGGCGGGCGGCGTCACGGTCATGTCGACCCCGGGGGTCTTTCTGGAATTCAGCCGCCAGCGGGGGCTGGCCGCCGATGGCCGGATCAAGGCGTTCTCCGGTGACGCGGATGGGACCAACTGGGGCGAAGGCGTGGGCCTCTTCCTGGTGGAGCGGGTCTCCGACGCCCGGAAGAACGGGCACCCCGTCCTCGCCATCCTGCGGTCCACCGCCGTCAATCAGGATGGTGCGTCGAACGGTCTGACGGCGCCGAACGGCCCGTCCCAGCAGCGCGTCATCCGCCAGGCCCTCGCCAACGCGGCTCTGACGCCCGCGGACGTCGACGTCGTCGAGGCCCACGGCACGGGCACGACGCTGGGTGACCCGATCGAGGCGCAGGCGCTGCTGGCGACGTACGGTCAGCAGCGGCCCGAAGACCGACCGCTGTGGCTGGGTTCGATGAAGTCCAACATCGGGCACACCCAGGCCGCCGCGGGTGCCGCGGGAGTCATGAAGATGGTTCTGGCGATGCGGCACGGCGTGCTGCCGCGGACGTTGCATGTCACCGAGCCGACCCCGCATGTGGACTGGTCGGTGGGCGACATCGAGCTGCTGACCGAGTCCCGGCCGTGGCCGGAGACCGGTCGTCCGCGCCGCGCGGGGGTGTCGTCGTTCGGCTTCAGCGGCACCAACTCGCACGCGATCATCGAGCAGGCCCCCGACGCGGTGACCGCCGGTGCCGCCGGTGCCGCCGACTCCGTCGCTCCGGAGCGGACCCTGCCCGTCCTCGCCTGGCCGGTTTCCGGCCGTACGGAGGACGCGCTACGGGCCCAGGCCGAGCGTCTGCGGGCCTTCCTGAACGGCCGGGCCGAGGGGGCCCGCCCGCTCGACCTCGCGTACTCGCTGGCCACCTCCCGTTCTGCCCTGGAGTACCGGGCCGTGCTGCTCGGCCGGGACGGCGAACTCCCCGGCGAGCGGCTCGCGGCACTGGCCGAGGGGCGCGGTGCGGCGGGGCTGGTCGAGGGCTCGGTGACGGCCGGTGGCGCGGTGGCGTTCCTGTTCACGGGGCAGGGGAGCCAGCGGCTGGGCATGGGGCGTGAGCTGTATGACGCCTATCCGGTGTTCGCGGAGGCGCTGGACGCGGTGTGCGACGCGCTGGACCCGCATCTGGAGCGTCCGTTGAAGACGGTGCTGTTCGGGGACGACGCCGAGGAGCTGGACCGGACGGGGTTCACCCAGCCCGCGTTGTTCGCGGTGGAGGTGGCGCTGTTCCGCCTTGTCGAGGCGTGGGGTCTGAAGGCGGACTTCCTCTCCGGGCATTCGATCGGTGAGCTGGCCGCCGCGCATGTGGCGGGTGTGCTGTCCCTCGCCGACGCCGCGAAGCTGGTGGCGGCGCGTGGCCGTCTGATGCAGGAGCTTCCGGCCGGTGGCGCGATGGTCGCGGTGCAGGCGGCGGAGGACGAGGTGGCGCCGCTGCTGACCGAGCGGGTGAGCATCGCCGCCGTCAACGGTCCGGCCTCCGTGGTCATCGCCGGGGACGAGGACGCGGCGCTGGAGATCGCGGCCTCGTTCGAGGCCCAGGGCCATAAGACCAAGCGGCTGACGGTGAGCCATGCGTTCCACTCGCCGCGCATGGACGGGATGCTGGACGCGTTCCGTGAGGTGGCCGAGGGGCTCACCTACGAGGCGCCGCGCATCCCGATCGTGTCCAACCTGACCGGTGCCGTGGTGTCCGCCGAGGAGATCACCAGCCCCGGCTTCTGGGTGCGCCACGTCCGCGAGGCCGTGCGCTTCCTCGACGGCGTCCGCACGCTCGAAACCCAGGGCGTCACCACCTTCGTCGAGCTGGGCCCCGACGGTGTCCTCACCGCCATGGTCCAGGACTGCGTCACCGACGCCGAGGCGGCCGTCCTGGCGCCCGCCTGCCGCAACGGCCGCCCCGAGGCCGAGACCGTCACCGCCGCGCTCGCCCAGGCATACGTCCGGGGCGCCGAGGTGGACTGGGCCGCGTACTTCGCCGGGACCGGCGCGCACCGCGTCGACCTGCCGACGTACCCGTTCCAGCGCCGCCGGTACTGGCCGGACACCACCCTGGAGGCCGGAACCCGGGCCGAGACCACCGTGGACGCGGTGGACGCCCGGTTCTGGGAAGCGGTGGAGCGCGAGGACTGGGAGGCGCTCGCCGGCGAACTGCGGGTCGAGGGCGACCAGCCGCTGAGCGCGGTGCTGCCCGCCCTGTCGTCGTGGCGCCGCACGCAGCGCGAGCTGTCCGCCGCGGACGGCCACTTCTACCACGTGGTGTGGAAGCCGCGTCCGCAGAGCCGGGCGGGGGCCCCGGCCGGCACCTGGCTGACCGTCGTCCCCGCGAGCCACGCCGACGACCCCCAGGTCGCCGCGGTGGCCGCCGGCCTGGCGGGGCGCGGGGTGCGGGTCGTACGTGTCGAGCTGGACGCCGCGGACACCGACCCCGCGACCGTGGCCGCCCGCCTCACGTCGGCGTCGGCCGAGGGCCAGGTGGACGGAGTGCTGTCGCTGCTGGCGCTGGACGAGCGGCCGCACCCGGAACATCCGGCGGTGCCGGTCGGCCTGGCGCTGACCGGTGCGCTGGCCGAGGCGCTGGCGCGGCAGGGCGACGACGCCACCGCTCGCCTGTGGTGCGTCACCCGGGGCGCGGTGGCGACCGGCGGCGCCGACCGGCTGGACAGTGTCGCCCAGGCCCAGGTCTGGGGCTTCGGCCGGGTCGTCGCCCTGGAGCAGCCCGAGCGCTGGGGTGGTCTGGTCGATCTGCCGGAGACGCTCAACGAACGCGCGCTGGACCGGCTCGCGGACGTGCTCGCCGGGTCCGACGACGAGGACCAGGTGGCGATCCGCGCCGCCGGGGTCTTCGTCCGCCGTCTCGTACCGGCCGCACGCGACGCGGCGACCGCCTCCACCGAGACCTGGACCCCGCGCGGCACCGTGCTGGTGACCGGTGGCACGGGCGCCCTGGGGCGGCATGTCGCCCGCTGGCTGGCACGGAACGGCGCGGAGCGGCTGGTGCTGCTCAGCCGCCGTGGCCCCGACGCCTCGGGCGCGGCCGAGATCGTGGCCGAACTGTCCGGCACCGACACCGCCGTGTCCGTCGAGGCGTGCGATGTGACCGACCGCGACGCGCTCGCGGGGCTCGTGGAGAAGCTGGCGGCCAACGGCACCCCGGTACGGGCCGTGGTGCACGCGGCCGGTGTCTCCCAGGAGCCCGGCACGGGCCGGGAACTCCCGGAGTTCGCCCGCATCGTGGCCGCCAAGACGGCCGGAGCGCACCATCTCGACGCCCTCTTCGGCGAGGACACCGAGCCGCTGGACGCCTTTGTGCTCTTCTCCTCGATCGCCGGGGTGTGGGGCAGTGGTGGCCAGGGCGCGTACGCGGCGGGCAACGCCTTCCTCGACGCGCTGGCCGAGCGGCGCCGCGCCCGTGGCCTGGTCGCCACCTCCGTGGCCTGGGGCCCGTGGGCGGACGGCGGCATGGCCGCCGAGGGCGACGCCGAGGAGCAGCTGCGCCGCCGCGGCCTGCCGCCGATGGCGCCGGATGTGAACATGGTCGCCTTCCAGCGGGCGCTCACCCGCCGGGAGACCGCGGTGACCGTGGCCGATGTCGACTGGGAGCGCTTCGCCCTGGCCTTCACCGCCGCCCGCCCCCGCCCGCTGATCGACGACGTGCCCCAGGTCGCAGCCGCCCTGCGGGGCGGGGCCGAGGGCGAGCGGGCGGACCGGGCGGCGGCCGACGGCGCGTCGGCGCTGCGCGAGCGGCTGACCGGGCTGGCCCCGGCAGACCGCAGGGACGCGGTACTGGAGGTGGTCCGCACCCATGTGGCCACCGCGCTCGGCCATGCCTCCGCCGACGAGGTCGAGGCCGGACGCGCCTTCAAGGAGCTGGGCTTCGACTCGCTCACCGCGGTCGAACTGCGCACCCGGCTGGGCTCGGCCACCGGTCTCAGGCTGCCCGTGAGCCTGGTCTACGACTACCCGACACCGGTCGTGCTCGCCGAGCACCTGCTGACCGAACTGGTGCCGGACGGCCCGGGGCACGCCCCGGCCGACCTGGACATCGATCCGCAGGACGCCGAGCTGCGCCGCATCCTGACCACCCTCCCGATGAGCCGGATCCGGGAAGCCGGCCTGCTGGACACGCTGCTCCGGCTGGCCGAACCGCAAGCGGCCACCGCCGAGACCAGCCGCGTCGAAGACGACACCGAGTCCATCGACACCATGGACGTCCAGCACCTCATCGACATGGCGCTCGACCTCGACGGCCTCGACGGCAACGATTCCTGACGCGGACCCGAAGCACGGAGTACACGATGACAACCCCCAACGACAAACTCGTTGATGCGCTGCGGGCCTCGCTGAAGGAAACCGAGCGGCTGCGTCGGCAGAACCAGCAGCTCACCGACGCGTCCCGGGAACCGATCGCCATCATCGGCATGAGCTGCCGGTTCCCCGGCGGCGTACGGTCGCCGGAGGAGCTGTGGCAGCTCGTCGCGGGCGGCCAGGACGCCATCTCGGGGTTCCCCGCCGACCGTGGCTGGGACCTCGACGCGCTGTACGACCCGGACCCGGAGCGGCAGGGCACGTTCTACGCCCGCGGGGGCGGCTTCCTGTACGACGCGGACCAGTTCGACCCGGGATTCTTCGGCATCTCGCCGCGTGAGGCGCTCGCCATGGACCCGCAGCAGCGGCTGCTGCTGGAGACATCCTGGGAGGCGTTCGAGCGGGCCGGGATCGACCCGGCGACCATGCGGGGCTCGCGCACCGGTGTGTTCGTCGGAGCCTCCACGCAGGCCTACGGGGCCGGTGGGTACGACCTGCCGGAGGGCGTCGAGGGCCATCTGCTGACCGGCACCGCCTCCAGCGTCGCGTCCGGGCGGCTCTCGTACACCTTCGGTCTGGAGGGCCCGGCGGCCACCATCGACACCGCCTGCTCGTCCTCCTCGGTCGCGCTGCATCTGGCGGTCCAGGCGCTGCGGCAGAGCGAATGCTCGCTCGCGCTGGCGGCGGGCGTGACCGTGCTGTCCTCCCCGGACGTGTTCGTGGAGTTCAGCCGGCAGCGCGGGCTGTCCGCCGACGGCCGGTGCAAGTCCTTCGCGGCGTCGGCGGACGGCACCGGCTGGTCCGAGGGTGTCGGCGTGCTGCTGGTGGAGCGGCTGTCCGACGCGCGGCGCAACGGCCACCCGGTGCTGGCGGTGGTGCGCGGCTCGGCCGTCAACCAGGACGGTGCGAGCAACGGCCTGACCGCGCCGAACGGCCCCTCCCAGCGGCGCGTCATCCGCCAGGCCCTGGAGAACGCCCGCCTCACCCCCGCCGATGTGGACGCGGTGGAGGCGCACGGCACCGGGACGATGCTGGGCGACCCGATCGAGGCCCAGGCGCTCATCGCCACGTACGGCCAGGACCGGCCGGAGGGGCGGCCGCTGTGGCTCGGCTCCCTGAAGTCGAACATCGGCCACACCCAGAACGTGGCCGGTATCGGCGGCGTCATCAAGATGGTCATGGCGATGCGGCACGGTGTGCTGCCGAAGACGCTGCATGTGGACGAGCCGACCCCGCATGTCGACTGGTCGGCGGGTGAGGTGTCGCTGCTGACCGAGGCCCGGCCGTGGCCGGAGACCGGTCAGCCGCGTCGTGCGGGCGTCTCGTCGTTCGGCGTGAGCGGGACCAATGTCCACACGATCATCGAGCAGGCGCCGGAGGCCGAACCGGTGGCGGAGCGGACCGAACCCGCCGCGGTGGCCCCCGTCCTGCCGTGGGTGCTGTCGGGGCGCGGCGGCGAGGCGACACGCGCCCAGGCCGAACGGCTGCTCACCTTCCTGCGGAACCCCGAGGACGGGGCCACCGTGCCCGGCGTCCTCGACATCGCCTACTCGCTGGCCACGACCCGGGCGGCGTTCGACCACCGCACGGTGATCGTCGCGAGCGACCGGGACGGTTTCCTGGCCCGGCTGGAAGCCCTGGCCGCCGGACAGACGGTGCCGGGCCTGGTCCAGGGCTCGCCGGTGACCGGAAAGCTCGCCTTCCTGTTCACGGGGCAGGGGAGCCAGCGGCTGGGGATGGGGCGTGAGCTGTATGAGGCGTATCCGGTGTTCGCGGAGGCGCTGGACGCGGTGTGCGCGGAGCTGGACCCGCATCTCGAACGGCCGTTGAAGAGTGTGCTGTTCGGTGATGACGCCGAGGCGCTGGACCGGACGGGGTTCACCCAGCCCGCGCTGTTCGCGGTGGAGGTGGCGCTGTTCCGGCTGGTGGAGGCGTGGGGGCTGCGGCCCGATTTCCTGTCGGGTCATTCGATCGGTGAGCTGGCGGCGGCGCATGTGGCGGGTGTGCTTTCGCTCGCCGACGCGTGCACGTTGGTGGCGGCTCGTGGGCGGTTGATGCAGGAGCTTCCGGCGGGTGGCGCGATGGTCGCCGTCCAGGCGTCGGAGGACGAGGTGGCGCCGCTGCTGACCGAGCGGGTGAGCATCGCGGCCGTCAACGGGCCCACCTCTGTGGTCATCGCGGGTGATGAGGACGCGGCTCTGGAGATCGCCGCGTCGTTCGAGGCGCAGGGTCGTAAGACCAAGCGGCTCACGGTCAGCCACGCGTTCCACTCGCCGCGGATGGACGGGATGCTGGAGGCGTTCCGTGAGGTGGCGCAGGGGCTGTCGTACGAGGCCCCGCGTATCCCCATCGTGTCCAACCTGACCGGCACCCTCATCTCTGCTGAGGAGGTCACCAGCCCCGGTTTCTGGGTGCGGCATGTCCGTGAGGCCGTGCGGTTCTTCGATGGTGTGCGCACGCTCGAGGCTCAGAATGTGACGACGTTCCTGGAGCTGGGTCCGGATGGTGTGCTCGCGGCCATGGGGGAGGAGTGTGTCGCGGGGGCCGGGGTTTCTTTTGTGCCGGTGCTGCGGGGGGATCGTTCCGAGGCCGAGTCGTTGACGGTGGCGGTCGCGCGGGCGCATGTGCGCGGTGTGGCGGTGGACTGGAACGCGTTCTATGCCGGTAGTGGCGCGACGCGGGTCGAGCTGCCGACCTACGCGTTCCAGCGCCGCCGGTACTGGCTTGAAGCCCCTCCGGAGGCAGCGGCGTCGGGAGCCCCGGCCGTCAACGTGGTCGAGGGGCGCTTCTGGGAGGCGGTGGAACGCGGGGACTGGGAGGCGCTCGCCGGTGAACTGCGGGTCGAGGGCGATCAGCCGCTGAGCGCGGTGCTGCCCGCCCTGTCGTCGTGGCGTCGTGAGCAGCAGGATGTGGCCACGGTCGGCGGTCGTCTCTACCACGTCGTCTGGCGGCCCCAGACCCGTTCGGGAGGCGGTCCGTCGGGGACGGCCGCTCTGACGGGTACCTGGTTGCTGGCCGTTCCGGCCGGTCGTGCGGACGATCCCTGGGTTGCCGCGGTGGCGGATGACCTGGTGCGGCGCGGGGTGCGGGTGGTGCGGGCCGAGCTGGACGCGGCCGACGCCGATCCGGAACCGCTCGCCGGACGGCTCGCGTCGGCGGCGGCCGATGGTCCGGTGGCCGGTGTCCTGTCGTTCCTGGGGCTGGATGAGCGGCCGCATCCGGAGCATCCGGCGGTGCCGGTCGGCCTGGCGCTGACCGGTGCGCTGGCCGAAGCGCTGGAACAGCGGGACGGCTATGCCTCGGCGCGGATGTGGTGTGTGACCCGGGGTGCGGTCTCGACCGGTGGTGCGGACCGGCTCGACAGCGTGACGCAGGCGCAGCTCTGGGGCTTCGGCCGGGCCGCGGGGCTGGGGTGGCCGGAGCGGTGGGGCGGTCTGGTCGATCTGCCGGAGTCGCTGGACGGACGTGCGCTGGACCGGCTCGCGGGTGTGCTGACGGGGGTGAGCGGCGAGGACCAGGTGGCGATCCGCGCCGCCGGGGTTTTCGTACGGCGTGTGGTGCGGGCTCCGCGGGACGCGGCCCCCGTCGAGCCGTGGACGCCGCGTGGCACGGTGCTGGTGACCGGCGGTACGGGCGCGTTGGGGCAGCATGTGGCCCGCTGGCTGGCACGGAACGGCGCGGAGCGGCTGGTGTTGCTCAGCCGCCGTGGCCCCGAGGCCCCGGGGGCGGCCGAGATCGTGGCCGAGCTGTCCGGGTCCGGTACCGCCGTGGACGTCGAGGCGTGCGATGTGGCCGACCGTGAGGCGCTTGAGGCGCTGGTGGAGAGGCTTGCGGCGAGCGGTGCGCCGGTGCGGGCCGTGGTGCACGCGGCCGGTGTCTCCCAGGAGCCCGGCACCGACGGGGACCTGTCGGAATTCGCCCGTATCGTGCGGGCGAAGACGGCCGGGGCGATCCACCTCGACAGCATCTTCGACGAGTCGTCCGACCCCCTGGACGCCTTCATCCTCTTCTCCTCCATCGCCGGTATCTGGGGCAGCGGCTTCCAGGGCGCGTACTCCGCGGGTAACGCGTTCCTGGACGCGCTGGCCGAGCGGCGCCGGGCGCGCGGCCTGCCCGCGACCGCCGTGGCCTGGGGCCCGTGGGCGGAGGGTGGTATGGCCGCCGAGGGCGACGCCGAGGAGCAGCTGCGCCGCCGTGGCCTGCGGGCGATGGCGCCGGATCTGAACCTGGTCGCTCTCCAGCGGGCGCTGTCCGGCCCGGAGGCCGTCGTGACGGTGGCGGATGTCGACTGGGAGCTGTTCCTGTCGACGTTCACCGCTGTCCGGCCGAGTCCGTTGCTGACCGAGCTGGCGCCCGTGCGGGACGCCGGCGGACGGGATTCCGGCGGGCGTGGTGAGGGCGGTGCCGAGTCGGCTTCCGCGCTGACCGAGCGGCTGCTCGGACTGCCCGAAGCGGAGCGGAAGCGTGCGCTGCTGGATCTGGTGCGTACGCATGTCGCGGGTGTGCTGGGCCATGCCGATGTGGCGGAGGTCAGCGCTGAACGGGCGTTCCGGGAGATCGGTTTTGATTCGCTGACCGCGGTGGAGCTGCGGAACGGTCTGAACGCGGTCACTGATCTGCGGCTTCCTGCCACGCTCATCTACGACTACCCGACGCCGATCGCCCTTGCCGATCATCTGTTCACCGAGCTTCTCGGCGGACAGGTGGCCGGCGCCGACGGCCCCGCCGTGGCCGGGACCGTGGTGGCCGATGACGAGCCGATCGCGATCGTGGCGATGAGCTGCCGGTTCCCGGGGGGCGTGCGGACTCCCGAGGAGCTGTGGCAGCTGCTCATGGCCGGTACGGACGCGGTCTCGGGTATGCCCACGGACCGGGGCTGGGACCTGGAGGCGCTGTACGACCCGGACCCCGACCAGCCGGGCACCTCGTACGCTCGTGACGGCGGGTTCCTCGACGACGCGGCGGAGTTCGACGCGGCGTTCTTCGGGATCTCGCCGCGTGAGGCGCTCGCCATGGACCCGCAGCAGCGGCTGCTGCTGGAGACGTCCTGGGAGGCGTTCGAGCGGGCCGGGATCGACCCGGCGACGCTGCGTGGCGCGACGGCCGGTGTCTTCGTCGGCACCAATGGCCAGGACTATCTGTCGGTGCTGTTGGGCGGTGAGCAGGACGGCATCGACGGCCATGTGGGTACGGGCAACGCGGCCAGTGTGATCTCGGGCCGGCTGGCGTACACCTTCGGTCTGGAGGGCCCGGCCCTCACCATCGACACCGCCTGCTCCTCCTCGTTGGTCGCCCTGCACACGGCCGTCCAGGCGCTGCGGGCCGGTGAGTGCTCGATGGCGCTGGCCGGCGGTGTGACCGTGATGTCCACCCCTGGCGCGTTCGTCGAGTTCAGCCGTCAGCGGGGGCTCGCGCGGGACGGCCGGGTCAAGGCGTTCGCGGCGGGCGCGGACGGCACGGGCTGGGGCGAGGGTGTGGGCATGCTGCTGGTGGAGCGGCTGTCGGACGCCCAGCGCAACGGCCACCCGGTACTGGCGGTGGTGCGCGGTACGGCGGTGAACCAGGACGGCGCGTCGAACGGTCTGACGGCGCCGAACGGCCCGTCGCAGCAGCGGGTGATCCGGCAGGCGCTGACGAACGCGGGTCTGTCGGCCGCCGACGTGGACGTGGTGGAGGCCCACGGCACGGGTACGGCGCTGGGTGACCCGATCGAGGCGCAGGCGCTGCTGGCCACCTACGGCCAGGGCCGTCCCGAGGACCGGCCGTTGTGGCTGGGGTCGGTGAAGTCGAACCTCGGCCATACACAGGCGGCCGCGGGTGTTGCCGGTGTGATGAAGATCGTGCTGGCGATGCGGCACGGTGTGCTGCCGCGGACGTTGCATGTGGATGAGCCGACCCCGCATGTCGACTGGTCGGCGGGCGACATCGAGTTGCTGACCGAGGCCCGGCCGTGGCCGGAGACCGGTCAGCCGCGTCGTGCGGGCGTCTCCTCGTTCGGCTTCAGCGGTACCAACGCCCATGCGGTGCTGGAGCAGGCGCCGGTGGTCGAGGTGGAGTCGGCCGGGCCAGCGGCCGGGGAGGAGGGGGGCCCGGCGGGCGGTGCGCTGCCGATGGTCCTCTCGGGCAAGACGGTGGAGGGGCTGCGGGCGCAGGCCGGGCGGCTGCGCGACCACCTCGTGCGGGAGAACGACGTCCGGTTGGTGGATCTCGGCTTCTCCCTGGCTGTCGGCCGGTCGGCGCTCGAGGAGCGGGCGGCGGTGGTCGCGGAGGACCGGGACGGGTTGCTGGCCGGGTTGGAGGCGCTCGCGGAGGGGCGTGCCGCCGCCGGGACGGTTCAGGGGTCGGTGACCGGCGGCCGGGTGGCGTTCCTGTTCACGGGGCAGGGGAGCCAGCGGCTGGGGATGGGCCGTGAGCTGTATGAGGCGTATCCGGTGTTCGCGGACGCGCTGGATGAGGTGTGTGCGCATCTGGACGCCCATCTGGAGCGTCCGTTGCGGGATGTGCTGTTCGGTGATGACGCCGAGGCGCTGGATCGGACGGGGTTCACCCAGCCCGCGTTGTTCGCGGTGGAGGTGGCGCTGTTCCGGCTGGTGGAGGCGTGGGGGCTGCGGCCCGACTTCCTCTCGGGTCATTCGATCGGTGAGCTGGCGGCGGCGCATGTGGCGGGTGTGCTCTCGCTCGCCGACGCGTGCACGTTGGTGGCGGCTCGTGGGCGGTTGATGCAGGAGCTTCCGGCGGGTGGCGCGATGGTCGCCGTCCAGGCGTCGGAGGACGAGGTGGCGCCGCTGCTGACCGAGCGGGTGAGCATCGCGGCCGTCAACGGGCCGACGTCGGTGGTCATCGCGGGTGATGAGGACGCGGCTCTGGAGATCGCCGAGTCGTTCGAGGCGCAGGGTCGTAAGACCAAGCGGCTCACCGTCAGCCATGCGTTCCACTCGCCGCGGATGGACGGGATGCTGGAGGCGTTCCGTGAGGTGGCCGAGGGGCTGACGTACGAGGCCCCGCGTATCCCCATCGTGTCGAACCTGACGGGCGAGCTGGTTTCCGCTGAGGAGGTCACCAGCCCCGGTTTCTGGGTGCGGCATGTCCGTGAGGCCGTGCGGTTCTTCGATGGTGTGCGCACGCTCGAGGCTCAGAATGTGACGACGTTCCTGGAGCTGGGTCCGGATGGTGTGCTCGCGGCCATGGGGGAGGAGTGTGTCGCGGGGGCCGGGGTTTCTTTTGTGCCGGTGCTGCGGGGGGATCGTTCCGAGGCCGAGTCGTTGACGGTGGCGGTCGCGCGGGCGCATGTGCGCGGTGTGGCGGTGGACTGGAACGCGTTCTACGCCGGTAGTGGCGCGACGCGGGTCGAGCTGCCGACCTACGCGTTCCAGCGCCGCCGGTACTGGCCGCGGGTGTCGTCGCTGTTCTTGGGTGATGTGGCCGCCGTGGGCCTGGGCGAGGCGGGGCACCCGCTGCTGGGGGCGACGGCTGAGCTGCCGGACGTGGACGGGACGCTGTTCACCGGCCGGCTGGCGCTGTCCACCCATCCGTGGTTGGCGGAGCACACCATCTTGGACACGGTTCTGCTGCCGGGCACGGCTCTTGTGGAGTTGGCGGTCCGGGCCGGTGACCAGGTGGGGTGTGACCATCTGGAAGAGCTGACGCTGGAAGTGCCCTTGGCCCTGCCCGAGCAGGGGGGTGTGCAGGTGCGGCTCGTCGTCGGCGCCGCCGACGACGCGGGCCGGCGGTCGTTGTCGTTGCACTCCCGTCCGGAGGGTCTGCCGGCCGAGGAGCCGTGGACTCGGCATGCCAGTGGTGTGCTGTCGTCCGGTGGCCGGCCGGAGGCGTCCTTCGAGTGGAGCGCGTGGCCTCCGGCGGACGCGGTCGAGCTGGATCTCGACGGCCGCTATGAGGGCTTGTGGGATATCGGTTTCGCGTATGGGCCGGTGTTCCAGGGGTTGCGCAGGGCGTGGCGGCGCGGTGGTGAGATCTTCGCCGAGGTGACGCTGCCCGAGGACGCGGTGGAGGAGGCGGGCCGGTACGGTCTGCACCCGGCGTTGCTGGATTCCGCTCTGCATGCCGTGGGGCTCGAGGGGCTGGGCAATACCGGTGGGGAAGGGCGGCTGCCGTTCGCGTGGCGCGGGGTGTCGCTGTACGCGAGTGGTGCTTCGGCGCTGCGGGTGCGCCTGGCCCCCGCGGGCACCGAAGGCGTCCGGCTGGAGATCGCGGATACGGCTGGGGTGCCGGTCGCCCTGGTGGAGGCGTTGAGGCTGCGCCCGGTCTCCGCCGAGCAGGTGCGGAGTGCGCGTACGGAGTACCACGAGTCGCTGTTCCGCCTGGAGTGGACCGAACTCGCGGGTGTGGCCGGTACCGATGACCGCGGTCGGTGGGCGGTGCTGGGCTCCGGCGACCTCACGCGTGGCGCGGCAGGCGTGGGCACCGATGTCGCGGCGTACGCGGATCTCGCGGAGTTGACCGCGGCGATCGAGTCCGGTGCGGCCGTACCGCGGGTCGTGCTGGCGTCGCCGTCCGCACGGGGCGGCGAGGACGTGGCCGGCGCCGCGCACCAGGCCGCCGCCGAGGCGCTGGCGCTGGTGCAGGCATGGCTGGACGACGAGCGGCTCGCGGACGCGCGGCTGGCGGTGCTGACCTCGGGGGCGCTGGCCGCCGGGGCCGGTGAGCCGGTGGCGGACCTGGCGGGCGCTGCGGTGCGGGGTCTGCTGCGTACCGCGCAGTCCGAGAACCCGGACCGCTTCGTCCTGATCGACGTCGATGGCCGTCAGGAATCGCTCGCCGCGCTGCCCGCGGCGCTGGAGAGCGGCGAGCCCGACATCGCGATACGGCAGGGTGTCCTCAAGACTCCGCGGCTCGCCCGCGCCACGTCCGTGGCCGACAGCCGCGCCCCGCGATGGAGTCCGGACGGCACGGTGCTGGTCACCGGTGCCGGCGGCTCGCTGGGCGGCCTGTTCGCCCGGCGTCTGGTGGCCGAGCACGGTGTACGGCGTCTGCTGCTGGTGAGCCGCCGTGGCGAGGCAGCGCCCGGCGCCGCCGAGCTGACCGCTGAGCTGGCCGGTTCGGGTGCGGAGGTGGCCTGGGCGGCGTGTGATGTGGCGGACCGGGACGCCCTGGCCGCGACCCTCGCCGCCGTTCCCGCCGAGCATCCGCTGACGGCCGTCGTGCACACCGCCGGTGTGCTGGACGACGGGGTGATCGGTTCGCTGACACCGGAGCGGCTGGCGGGGGTGCTGCGCCCGAAGGTGGACGCGGCCTGGAATCTGCATGAGCTGACCCAGGACCTGGACCTGACGGCATTCGTGCTGTTCTCGTCGGTGGCCGGGGTGTTCGGCAGCCCGGGACAGGCCAACTACGCCGCCGCCAACGCCTTCCTGGACGCGCTGGCGCGGCACCGTGCGGCACATGGCCTGCCCGCCACCTCCCTGGCGTGGGGCCTGTGGGCCGGTGGCGGTATGGGCGACACGCTCGACGAGGCCGATATCGCCCGTATGCGGCGGGCCGGACTCCCCCCGCTGCCCGTGGCGGAGGGCCTGGCACTGTTCGACACCGCGCTGTCCATGGGCGAGGCGTCCCTGGTGCCGATGCGCGTGGACCTCGCGGGCTTGCGCACGCAGGCCGCGGCGGGTGCCATCTCGCCGCTGCTGCGCGGTCTGGTGCGGGTACCGGGGCGGCGTGCGGTGGATGCCGCCGCCGGGGCGGGCGAGCCGGATCTGACGCGGCGGCTCTCGGGGCTGTCGGGGCCGGAACAGGAGCGGCTGCTGCTGGATCTGGTCCGTGGGCAGGTGGCGACGGTGCTCGGGTACGCGGGCCCGGAGGCCATCGGATCCGGGCGGGCGTTCAAGGAGTTGGGCTTCGATTCGCTGACGGCGGTCGAGCTGCGTAATCACCTCAACACGGTGACCGGTCTGCGGTTGCCCGCCACCCTGGTCTTCGACTACCCGGACCCGGCGGTCCTCGCCCGCCATCTGCGGACCGAGCTGGTGGGCGATCAGGCGGACGAGGGCACGGCGGCCCCCGCGCCGACCGTGGCCGTCGCCGACGACGACGCGATCGCCATCGTGGGGATGAGCTGCCGCTACCCGGGCGGGGTCAGCACCCCCGAGGAGCTGTGGCAACTCGTCATGGACTCCGTGGACGCCGTCTCCGACTTCCCGGCCGACCGTGGCTGGGACCTGGACGGGCTGCGGAGCGACGACCCCGGCAAGGCGGGCACCAGCTCCACGAGCCAGGGCGGTTTTCTCCACGACGCGGCGGACTTCGACGCGGCGTTCTTCGGGATCTCGCCGCGTGAGGCGCTCGCCATGGACCCGCAGCAGCGGCTGCTGCTGGAGACGTCGTGGGAGGCGCTCGAGCGGGCCGGGATCGACCCGGCGGCGGTGCGCGGCAGCAGGACCGGTGTCTTCGCCGGCGTCATGTACCACGACTATCTGTCGCGCCTGAACGCCGTCCCCGAGGGGCTCGAAGGCTATCTGGGCACCGGCTCCGCGGGCAGTGTCGTCTCCGGCCGGATCGCCTACACCTTCGGGTTCGAAGGTCCCGCGGTCACCATCGACACCGCCTGCTCCTCGTCGCTGGTGGCTCTGCATCTGGCCGCACAGGCGCTGCGCAACGGCGAGTGCTCGCTCGCCCTGGCCGGTGGCGTCACCGTCATGGCCACCCCGGACACCTTCATCGACTTCAGCCGCCAGGGGGGTCTGTCGACCAGCGGCCGCTGCAAGTCCTTCGCGGCCTCGGCGGACGGTACGGGCTGGGCCGAGGGCGCGGGCATGCTGCTCGTGGAGCGGCTGTCGGACGCACGGAAGAACGGGCACCGGGTGCTGGCGGTCGTCCGGGGCACCGCCATCAACCAGGACGGCGCCAGCAACGGCCTGACCGCGCCGAACGGCCCGTCCCAGCAGCGCGTCATCCGGCAGGCGTTGGCCAACGCCCGGTTGACCACCGCGGACGTCGACGTGGTGGAGGCGCACGGTACGGGGACGAAGCTGGGCGACCCGATCGAGGCGCAGGCGCTGCTGGCCACCTACGGCCAGAACCGTCCCGAGGACCGGCCGCTGTGGCTGGGCTCCATCAAGTCCAACATCGGCCACACCCAGGCCGCCGCCGGTGTCGCGGCCGTCATCAAGATGATCATGGCGATGCGCCACGGTGTGCTGCCGCGGACACTGCACATCGACGAGCCCACCCCGCACGTCGACTGGTCGGCGGGCGACATCGAGCTGCTGACCGAGGCCCGGCCGTGGCCGGAGCTCGGCCGGCCGCGCCGGGCGGGCGTCTCGTCCTTCGGCGTGAGCGGTACGAACGCGCACATCGTCCTGGAGCAGCCCCCGGCCCCCGAGGAGACCGCCGTCGCCGGCCCGGCGACGGAGCTGCCGGCGGTGCCGTGGGTGCTCTCGGGCACGTCCGAGGCCGCCCTGCGCGGCCAGGCCGAGCGGCTCCTGGCCCATCTCGGCACCCACCCCGAGCTGGACACCACGGACGTCGGCTACACGCTGGCGACGGGCCGGGCGGCGCTGGAGCGGCGCGCGGTGGCCGTCGGCGAGGACCGCGCCGGACTGCTGTCCGCTCTGGAAGCGCTGGTGCGTGGCGAGTCGGCGGCCGGGCTCGTTCAGGGCTCGGTGGCCGAGGGCAAGGTGGCGTTCCTGTTCACGGGGCAGGGCAGCCAGCGGCTGGGGATGGGGCGTGAGCTGTACGACGCCTACCCGGTGTTCGCGGAGGCGCTGGACGCGGTGTGCGACGCGCTGGACGCGCATCTGGCACGGCCGCTGAAGACGGTGCTGTTCGGGGACGACGCCGAGGCGCTGGACCGGACCGGGTTCACCCAGCCCGCGCTGTTCGCGGTCGAGGTGGCGCTGTTCCGGCTGGTGGAGGCGTGGGGTCTGCGGCCCGATTTCCTGTCCGGGCATTCGATCGGTGAGCTGGCGGCGGCGCATGTGGCGGGTGTGCTGTCCCTCGCCGACGCGTGCACGTTGGTGGCGGCTCGTGGGCGTCTGATGCAGGAGCTTCCGGCGGGTGGCGCGATGGTCGCGGTGCAGGCGTCCGAGGACGAGGTGGCGCCGCTGCTGACCGAGCGGGTGAGCATCGCCGCCGTCAACGGTCCGGCCTCCGTGGTCATCGCGGGTGATGAGGACGCGGCGCTGGAGATCGCGGCGGGCTTCGAGGCCCAGGGCCGTAAGACCAAGCGGCTCACGGTCAGCCACGCGTTCCACTCGCCTCGTATGGACGGGATGCTGGAGGCGTTCCGTGAGGTGGCCGAGGGGCTCACCTACGAGGCCCCGCGCATCCCCATCGTGTCCAACCTGACCGGCGATGTCGTCTCCGCCGAGGAGATCACGACCCCCGGCTTCTGGGTGCGTCACGTCCGGGAAGCGGTCCGCTTCTTCGACGGCGTCCGCGCTCTCGAAGCCCAAGGTGCCACCACCTTCGTGGAGTTGGGCCCCGACGGTGTGCTCACCGCGATGGCCCAGGAGTGCGTGTCCGGCGACGCCGCGGCCTTCGTCCCGGCGCTCCGCAAGGGACGCACCGAGCCGGACTCGCTGACGGCCGCCCTCGCCGCGCTGCACACCCGGGGGCTCGCCCTGGACTGGCGGTCGTTCTTCGCCGGGACGGGGGCCCGTGGGGTCGAGCTGCCGACCTACGCCTTCCAGCGGCAGCGCTTCTGGGTGGAGGACCCGGAAGAGGTCCGCGCGGCCGTCGCGGCGAGGGATTCCGTGGACGCCCGGTTCTGGGAGGCCGTGGAGCGCGAGGACCTGGAGGCCCTCGCCGGGACGCTCCAGTCCGAGGACGACGGCGCGCTCTCCTCGCTGGGCGCCGTCCTGCCGATGCTGTCCTCGTGGCGCCGCCGCCAGGGCGAGCGCTCCACCGTGGACGCCTGGCGCTACCAGGTGGCCTGGAAGCCGGTGGCCGTCCGCGCCGAGGCGACGCCGACCGGCCGCTGGCTGGTCGTCGCCCCGGCCGACGCGGTGGACGGCGGGGTGGACGGCCCGCTGGCCGAGGGGGTGATACGGACGCTGTCCGCGCGCGGCGCCGAGGTTCAGCGGGTCGAGCTGACCGCCGAGGACCGTACGGGCATGGCCGAGCGGCTGGGCGAGGCCGTCGCCGACGCGCCGGTGGCCGGTGTGTTCGCGCTGCCGTCCCTCGCCGGGGGCGCCGGGGGCGTCGAGGGCGCCGACGGACTGGTCCGTACGGCCGCCCTGGCGCAGGCGCTGGGCGACCTGGGCGTGGCCGGGCCGCTGTGGGTGGCCACGCGTGGCGCGGTCTCCACCGGCCGGTCCGACGGCCCGGTGGACCCGTGGCAGGCACGGGTCTGGGGCCTGGGCCGGGTCGCCGCCTTGGAGCTGGCCGAGCGGTGGGGCGGTCTGGTCGACCTGCCGGAGACGGTGGACGACCGGGCGCTGTCGCGGCTGGTGGGTGTGCTGGCCGGGGGCGGCGGCGAGGACCAGGTGGCGGTACGCGCCACCGGTGTCTTCGGGCGCCGGCTGACCCGGGCCGCCGGGTCCTCGCACGGCCGCGACTGGCGGCCGGGTGCCGGTTCGGTGCTGGTGACCGGCGGGACGGGCGTGTTGGGTGCGCATGTGGCGCGCTGGCTGATCGACAAGGGTGCCGAGCATGTGGTGCTCACCAGCCGCCGGGGCCTCGACGCCCCCGGTGCGGCCGGGCTGCGGGACGAACTCGCCGCCTCGGGCGCCCGGGTCACCGTCGCGGCCTGCGACGCCGCCGACCGTGAGGCGCTGGCCGCGCTGATCGCAGGGCTTCCGGCCGGACTGCCGCTGACGGCGGTCGTCCACGCGGCCGGGGTGCTGGACGACGGCGTCCTGGAGTCGCTGACCCCTGAGCGTTTCGCCTCCGTGCTGCGCGCCAAGGCCGACGCCGCGGCCAATCTGCACGAGCTGACCCGGGACCTGGACCTGACGGCCTTCGTCCTGTTCTCCTCGTTCGCGGGCTCGGTCGGCGCCGCGGGCCAGGCCAACTACGCCGCCGCCAACGCCTTCCTGGACGCGCTCGCCGAGCGGCGCCGGGCCGAGGGCCTGCCCGCCACCTCGGTGGCCTGGGGCCCGTGGGCCGAGGGCGGGATGGCCGCGGACGACGCGCTGGAGCAGCGCATGCGCCGCTCCGGTGTGCCGCCGATGGCGGCGGACCTGGCCATCGCCGCGCTCCAGCGCGCCCTGGACCTGGACGAGACCGCGGTGACGGTCGCGGACATCGACTGGGAGCGGCTGGCCCCGGGCTTCACCGCTTCCCGGCCGAGCCCGCTGCTGCTGGAGCTGCCCGAGGTGCGTACGGCGCTGGAGGCCGAGGGCCGCCGGGCGGCCACGACCGGTGGCGGCGCCGACGAGTCCGCGCTGGCCCGGCGGCTCGGGGAGGCCCCGGCGGCGGAGCGCGAGCGGATACTGCTGGACCTGGTGCGCTCCGCCGTGGCCGCTGTGCTCGGCCACTCCGACGCGGAGGCGGTGGAGGCCGACCGGGCGTTCCGGGAGCTGGGCTTCGATTCGCTGACCGCCGTGGAGCTGCGCAACCGGCTGAACACCGTGACCGGGCTGCGGCTGCCGCCGACCCTGGTGTACGACTACCCCTCGTCCTCGGCGCTCGCCGCCCATCTCCGTACCGAGATCCTGGGCGAGGAGAGCGCGGCCGAGGCGATGGGCGGTGCCTCGTCCATGGGCGTGGCCGTGGCCGACGATCCGATCGCGATCGTGGGCATGAGCTGCCGGTTCCCGGGTGGGGTGCGGTCGCCCGAGGAGCTGTGGCGGCTGCTGGTGTCCGGCCAGGACGCGGTGACGGGCTTCCCGGCCGACCGCGGCTGGGACCTGGAGTCGCTCTACGACCCGGACTCCGCCTCCGTGCACACCAGCTATGTGAGCGAGGGCGCATTCCTCTCCGACGCCGGGGACTTCGACGCGGCGTTCTTCGGGATCTCGCCGCGTGAGGCGGTGGCGATGGACCCGCAGCAGCGGCTGCTGCTGGAGACGTCCTGGGAGGCGTTCGAGCGGGCCGGGATCGACCCGACCACGCTGCGCGGCCAGCAGGTCGGCGTGTTCGCGGGCACCAACGGCCAGGACTACATGTCGCTCGTCCTCAACACGCCGGACGGCGGCGACGGGTTCCTGGGGACGGGTAACGCGGCCAGTGTGATGTCCGGCCGGGTGGCGTACGCGCTGGGTCTTGAGGGTCCGGCGGTGACGGTGGACACGGCGTGTTCGTCGTCGCTGGTGGCGTTGCACTGGGCGATGCAGGCGTTGCGGGCGGGTGAGTGCTCGTTGGCGCTGGCCGGTGGTGTGACGGTGATGTCGACGCCGGGTGCGTTCGTGGACTTCAGCCGGCAGCGCGGTCTCGCGGCGGACGGGCGGATCAAGGCGTTCGCGGCGGGTGCGGATGGCACGGGCTGGGGCGAGGGTGTGGGCATGCTGCTGGTGGAGCGGCTGTCGGATGCCCGGCGCAACGGCCATGAGGTGCTGGCGGTGGTGCGTGGATCCGCGATCAATCAGGACGGTGCGTCCAATGGTCTGACCGCGCCGAACGGTCCGTCGCAGCAGCGGGTGATCCGGCAGGCGCTGGCGGGTGCGGGTCTGTCCCCGTCCGAGGTGGACGCGGTCGAGGCGCATGGCACGGGGACGACGCTGGGCGACCCGATCGAGGCGCAGGCGCTGCTGGCCACCTACGGCCAGGAGCGCGAGGCGGACCGGCCGTTGTGGCTCGGCTCCATCAAGTCCAATATCGGGCACACGCAGGCCGCGGCGGGTGTGGCGGGTGTGATGAAGATGGTGCTGGCGCTGCGTCACGGTGTGCTGCCGCGGACGCTCAACGTCGATGAGCCCACTCCGCACGTGGACTGGTCGTCGGGCGCGGTCGCGCTGTTGACCGAGGCGCGGGAGTGGCCGGAGACCGGCCGTCCGCGCCGGGCGGCGGTGTCCTCGTTCGGTATCAGCGGCACCAACGCCCACACCATCATCGAGCAGGCCCCGGCCCACGAGGAGCCGGAGCCGCGCCCTGCCGGCGCCGGTCCGGTGGTGCAGCTGCCGACGGTGCCCTGGGTGCTGTCCGGCAAGTCCGAGGCGGCTGTGCGCGCTCAGGCCGGGCGGCTTCTGGCCCATCTCGGCGACAACGCCGAGCCGGCCGCCACCGATGTGGCGTACTCGCTCGCCACGACCCGCGCCGCCCTGGACCACCGGGCCGTGCTCATCGCGGACGGCGGCGAAGGGCCGCTGGCCGGCCTCGCGGCGCTGGCCCGCGGTGAGTCCGAGGTGCCGGGCCTGGTCCAGGGCTCGGTGACGGCCGGTGGCAAGGTGGCGTTCCTGTTCACGGGGCAGGGGAGTCAGCGGCTGGGGATGGGGCGTGAGCTGTACGACGCCTTCCCGGTGTTCGCGGACGCGCTGGACGAGGTGTGCGCCCATCTGGACGCGCATCTGGAGCGGCCGCTGCGGGATGTGCTCTTCGGGGATGACGCGGCGGTACTGGACCGGACGGAGTTCACTCAGCCCGCGCTGTTCGCGGTCGAGGTGGCGCTGTTCCGGCTGGTGGAGGCGTGGGGGCTGCGGCCCGATTTCCTGTCCGGTCATTCGATCGGTGAGCTGGCCGCCGCGCATGTGGCGGGTGTGCTGTCCCTCGCCGACGCGTGCACGTTGGTGGCGGCGCGTGGCCGGTTGATGCAGGAGCTTCCGGCGGGTGGCGCGATGGTCGCGGTGCAGGCGTCGGAGGACGAGGTGGCGCCGCTGCTGACCGAGCGTGTCTCGATCGCCGCGCTGAACGGGCCCAGCTCCGTCGTCATCGCGGGTGATGAGGACGCGGCGCTGGAGATCGCGGCGGGCTTCGAGGCCCAGGGCCGTAAGACCAAGCGGCTCACGGTCAGCCACGCGTTCCACTCGCCCCGTATGGACGGGATGCTGGACGCCTTCCGTGAGGTGGCCGAGGGGCTGACGTACGAGGCCCCGCGCGTCCCGATCGTCTCCAACCTCACCGGAGACGTCGTCTCCGCCGAGGAGATCACCAGCCCCGGCTTCTGGGTGCGCCACGTCCGCGAGGCGGTCCGCTTCCTCGACGGTGTCCGCACCCTCGAAGCCCGAGGTGTCACCACCTTTGTCGAGCTGGGCCCCGACGGTGTCCTCACCGCCATGGCCCAGGACTGCCTTGCCGAGCCCGACGTGGCGGAGCTGCTGCCCGCGCTGCGTCAGGGCAGGCCGGAGGCCGAGGCGGTGACCGGCGCCCTCGCCCGGCTGTACGTCCGCGGCCCGGTCCCGGACTGGGAGGCGTTCTTCGCCGGTACGGGGGCGCGGAAGACCGCGCTGCCGACGTACGCCTTCCAGCGCAGCCGCTACTGGGCCGATGCCCTGCTCAACCTGGACGAGGTCGCTTCGGTGGGGCTCGGCTCGGCCGGTCATCCGCTGCTGGGCGCGGCGGTGGAACTGCCCGACGCGGACGCGTACGTCTTCTCCGGGCGGCTGTCGCTCGCCTCGCACGCGTGGCTGGCGGACCGCACGGTCGCGGACACGGCCGTACTGCCCGATTCCGCGTTCGTGGAGCTGGCGGTGCGCGCCGGGGACCATGTGGGCTGTGCGGTACTGGCGGAGCTGACCCTGGACCAGCCGCTGATCCTGCCGGAGCGCGGCGGGGTGCGGCTGCGGGTGTCGGTCGGTGAGCCGGACAAGGACGGCCGTCGTCCGCTCGCCGTGTACTCGCGTCCGGAGCGTTCGGAGGCGGACCGGCCGTGGACGCGGCACGCGGCCGGTGTGCTCGCCTCGGGCGAGGTCCCGGCGGGTGCCGGCGCCGAGCCGCTGTCCGTCTGGCCGCCCGCCGACGCGGAAGCCGTGGAGACCGACGTGCTGTACGCGGAGATGGCGCGCGCCGGGCTGCTGCACGGCCCGGCGTTCCAGAGCCTGCGCCGCGTCTGGCGGCGTGGCGAGGAGCTGTTCGCGGAGGTCCGCCTGGCGGAGGAGCGGCGGCCCGACGCCGCCCGCTTCGCCCTGCACCCGGCCCTGCTGGACGGTGCGCTCCAGCCGCTCGCGCTGGGTGCGGAGGGTGCCACGACGGCGAGGTCCTGGCGCGGGGTGAGCCTGTACGCGGTCGGCGCCGAGGCGCTGCGCGTACGGCTGGCACCGGCCGGGGACGGCGCGGTATCGATGGTGGCGGCCGACGAGGCGGGTGCGCTTGTCGCCTCGGTGGACGCGCTGGTCACCGAGGCGCTGGAGGTGGACCGGATCGCCGGTGCGGCCACGTCCGACCGGCACGGTTCGCTGTTCCGGATCGACTGGACGCCGGTGGTGGCGCCCGCGGAGGCCGGGCCGGCCGGATTCGCCGTCGTCGGCGGCGATGAACTCAAGCTGAGTGTGGCCCTGGAGACGACCGGGTTCGGCGTCACGGTCCACGACGACCTCCGCTCGCTGAACGCGGCGGTCGAGGCGGGCGGGCCCGCGCCGGACACCGTGCTGGTGCCGTTCCCGCCCGAGCCGGGCACCGCGGAAGGCGGCCTTGTCGCCGGTGCGCACACGGCCACCCACCGCGCCCTGGGCCTGGTCCAGGAGTGGCTGAACGGCGGGCGGCCCGGCTCCGCCCGGCTGGTGGTGGTCACCCGCGGCGCGGTCGCCGCGGCCGGTGACCCGGCGGTGGCGGACCTGGTGAACGCCCCGGTGTGGGGTCTGCTGCGGTCCGCGCAGCGGGAGAACCCCGGCCAGTTCGTCCTGCTCGACGTGGACGGCGAGGTGTCCTACCCGGCGATCGCGGCGGCCCTGGAGACGGACGAGCCCGAGCTGGCGCTGCGCGCCGGGGCGGTGTACGCGCCACGTCTGGCCAGGACCGAGGCGGGCGAGCCGGTCCGGAAGGCCGTCGACCCGGACGGAACCGTGCTGATCACCGGCGCCACCGGTGGTCTGGGCAGGCTGTTCGCCCGCCATCTGGTCACCGCGCACGGCGCCCGCCACCTGTTGCTGACCAGCCGTAGCGGCCCCGCCGCCGACGGCATGGCCGAACTGGTCGCGGACCTCGCCGAGCTGGGCGCCGAGGCCACCGTCGCCGCCTGCGACGCGGCCGACCGGGAGGCGCTGGCCAGGCTGCTGGCGGCGATTCCCGCCGACCGTCCGCTGACGGCCGTGGTGCACACCGCGGGCGTCCTCGACGACGGCGTCATCGACATGCAGACGCCGGAGCGCGTGGACACCGTGCTGCGGCCCAAGGTCGACGCGGCGGTCCATCTGCATGAGCTGACCCGGGATCTGGACCTCTCCGCCTTCGTGCTCTTCTCGGCCGCGGCCGGCACGCTGGGCGGAGCGGGCCAGGGCGGTTACGCCGCGGCGAACGTCTTCCTGGATGCCCTCGCCGGACACCGCCGCGCCACCGGCCGTACCGCGCTGTCCCTGGTGTGGGGCATGTGGGCCGAGGAGCGCGGCATGGGCGGGCGGCTCGGCGCGGCCGACCACAAGCGAGTGGCGCGCGGTGGGGTGCTGCCGCTGTCCGCCGAGGAGGGGCTCGCCCTGTTCGACGCGGCGCACGCCGTGCCGGACGAGGCGGTGCTGGTGCCCGTACGGCTGGAGATGGCGACGCTGCGCGGCGCCGCCGCCACGGGGCAGTTGCTGCCGCTCTACCGCGGACTGGTGCGCACTCCCGTGCGCCGCGCCGCGACCAGCGGTCCCGCCGCCCCCGAGGCCGTGTCGGAGACCGGGGAGGGCACCCTGGCCCAGCAGCTGGCGCGGCAGTCGGAGGCCCAGCGGCAGCGGACCGTGCTGGACCTGGTCCGGCGTCAGGTGGCCGCCGTCCTCGGCTACGCGTCGAAGGAGCAGGTGGGCGCCGAGCAGGCGTTCAAGGAGTTGGGTTTCGACTCGCTGACCGCCGTGGAACTGCGGAATCGCCTGAACGCGGCCACCGGGCTGCGGCTGGCGGCGACGCTGGTCTACGACTACCCGACACCGGTGGCGCTCGCCCGCCATCTGCGCCAGGAAGTGGCGCCGGAGGCCGACGGCACCGGAGCGCCCGTACTGGAGGAGCTGGAGCGGCTGGAGAACAGCCTGTCCTCGCTGACACCGGACGATCTGGCGTCGATGGCGGAGGACGAGGCCGCGCATGCGAACATCGCGGTGCGCCTGCAGACGCTGCTGGCGAAGTGGAACGATGTGCGTCGCACCGCGGACGACGCCGGGGCGGATGCCGGGGCGGACACGTTCGAAGAGGTCAGTGACGACGAACTCTTCGACTTCATCGACAAGAGGTTCGGCAACGGCTGAAGCGCGGCGGCACCCCCATCCGAACCTCCCGACGATCCAGAGCATTGCGAATAGGTGAACGTCCATGGCGACTGCGAACGAAGCCAAGCTCCGCGAATATCTGAAGAAGGTCACCACCGATCTCACCGCCGCCCACCGGCGGCTGAAGGAAGTCGACGACCAGGCCCATGAGCCGATCGCGATCGTGGGCATGAGCTGCCGCTTCCCCGGCGGTGTCCGCGGCCCCGAGGAGCTGTGGCAGCTCATGGCCTCCGGTGGCGAGGCGCAGACGGAGTTCCCGGCCGACCGCGGCTGGGACCTCCAGAACCTGTTCGACCCGGACCCGGACACCCCGGACACCACCTACACCCGCGAGGGCGGATTCCTCGACGACGCCACCCGCTTCGACGCGGCGTTCTTCGGGATCTCGCCGCGTGAGGCGGTGGCGATGGACCCGCAGCAGCGGCTGCTGCTGGAGACGTCCTGGGAGGCGTTCGAGCGGGCCGGGATCGACCCGGCCAGCCTGCGCGGCAGCCGGACCGGTGTCTTCGCGGGCATGAACGCGTCCGACTATCTGACGGTGGCGCTCGACGCCGAGGACGACTTCGGCGGACACCTCGGCACCGGCAACGCCGCCAGCGTCGTCTCCGGCCGGCTCTCCTACACCTTCGGCCTGGAGGGCCCGGCGGTCACCGTCGACACCGCCTGCTCGGCGTCGCTGGTGGCGCTGCACCTGGCCGTCCAGTCGCTGCGGCTGGGCGAATGCTCGCTCGCGCTGGCGGGCGGCGTCCATGTGATGTCCACCCCCGGTCTGTTCATCGAGTTCAGCCGTCAGCGCGGACTGTCCAAGGACGGCCGCTGCAAGGCGTTCTCGGCGGACGCGGACGGCTTCGGACCGGCCGAGGGCGTGGGCGTCCTGCTGCTGGAGCGGCTCTCGGACGCCCGCCGCAACGGCCACAAGGTGCTGGCCGTGGTGCGCGGCTCGGCCGTCAACCAGGACGGTGCGAGCAATGGTCTGACGGCGCCGAACGGGCCGTCCCAGCAGCGCGTGATCCAGCAGGCGCTGGCCAACGCCCGGCTGTCCGCGAGCGATGTGGATGTCGTCGAGGCGCATGGCACGGGGACGTCGCTGGGCGACCCGATCGAGGCGCAGGCGCTGCTCGCCACCTACGGCCAGGACCGGCCCGAGGAACTGCCCCTGCTGCTGGGGTCGGTGAAGTCCAACATCGGCCACACCCAGGGCGCCGCGGGCATCGCCGGGGTGATGAAGATGGTGCTGGCGATGGAGCACGGGGTGGTGCCCGAGTCGCTGCACATCGCCGAGCCGTCCCCGCACATCGACTGGTCGGCCGGGAAGGTGGCACTGGTGAGGTCGGCCACGCCGTGGCCGGAGACCGGCCGTCCGCGCCGGGCGGCGGTGTCCTCGTTCGGTTTCAGCGGCACCAACGCGCACACCATCATCGAGCAGGCCCCCGCCGAGGAGCCGGAGCCCGTGGAACTGGTGTCCAAGCAGCCGGGTGTGCTGCCGTGGATGCTCTCCGGCAAGAGCGAGGTGGCGCTGCGCGCCCAGGCCCGTAGGCTGCTGGACCGGCTCCACGACGAACCCGCGCTGCGCCCGGTGGACATCGGCTTCTCGCTGGCCACCACCCGCTCCGCGCTGGACCACCGCGGCGTGGTCCAGGGCCGGGACCGCGAGGAACTGATGGCCGGGCTGACCGCCCTCGCGGACGGCGGCATGGCCGCCGGTGTGGAGCGGGGCGCCGTGGTGGCCGGTCAGACGGCGTTCGTGTTCCCGGGGCAGGGGTCGCAGTGGGTGCGGATGGGCGTGGGGCTGATGGACGCCTCGCCCGTTTTCGCGGCGCGGATCGAGGAGTGTGCGGCCGCGTTGGGGGAGTTCACCGACTGGTCGTTGGTGGATGTGCTGCGGGGTGCGGAGGGTGCGCCGTCGCTGGAGCGGGTGGATGTGGTCCAGCCGGTGTTGTTCGCGGTGATGGTGTCGCTGGCGGAGCTGTGGCGTTCGCTGGGGGTGGTCCCGGCGGCGGTGATCGGTCACTCGCAGGGTGAGATCGCGGCGGCGTGCGTGGCAGGCATCCTGTCCTTGAAGGACGCGGCGCGTGTGGTGGCGCTGCGCAGCCAGGCTATTGGCCGGGTGCTGGCGGGTAAGGGCGGCATGGTGTCGGTGGCGCTTCCGGTGGCGCAGGTGCGGGAGCGGATCGCGCCGTGGGGTGAGGAGCGGATCTCGGTCGCCGCTGTCAATGGGCCGTCGTCGGTGGTGGTGTCGGGTGAGCCGACCGCGCTGGACGAGCTGGTCGCCGCGTGTGAGGCGGATGAGGTGCGGGCGCGTCGGGTGCCGGTGGACTACGCCTCGCACTCGGCGCAGGTGGAGTTGCTCCGGGAGGAGTTGCTGGAGCTGCTGGCGCCGGTGCAGCCGAAGGCCGCTGAGGTGCCGTTCCTGTCGACGGTGACGGGGGAGTGGGTCGAGGGTCCGGAGCTGGGCGCCGAGTACTGGTTCACCAATCTGCGGCGCACGGTGGAGCTGGAGGGCGCGGTCCGGCGGTTGCTGGACGAGGGGTTCGGTGTGTTCATCGAGTCCAGTGCGCATCCGGTGTTGACGATGGGTGTGCAGGAGACCGCCGAGGACGCCGGTATGGAGGCGGCCGCGATCGGTTCGCTGCGGCGTGACGAGGGAGGTTTGGACCGGTTCTGGGCCTCCGTCGGCGAGGCGTGGACGCGCGGTGTGGCGGTGGACTGGGAGGCGGTGTTCGACGGCACCGGCGCGCGCCGTATCGGCCTGCCCACCTACGCCTTCCAACAGCAGCGCTACTGGCCCGAGGCCGCGCCCGCGCGGGCGGCGGGGGAGACCCGGCACGACGCCGTAGAGGCGAAGTTCTGGGCCGCGGTGGAGGCCGAGGACTGGCAGACGCTGGCCGCCGAGCTGACCGTGGCCGGCGATCAGCCGATGAGCGACCAGCCGATGAGCGCCGTCCTGCCCGCCCTGGCGTCCTGGCGCAAGCAGACCCGTGAGCAGTCCGTCGTGGACGGCTGGCGCTACCGCGTCACCTGGAAGCCGCTCGCCGAGGAGCGGTCCGCGCGGCTGTCCGGCGGCTGGCTCGTCGTCGCGCCGGCCACCGGGGAAGAGCCGGCCACCGAGGACACCTGGACGGACGCCGTGGCCGGGGTGCTCGCCGAACGCGGCGCCGACGTGCGGCGGATCGCCGTGGACACCGCGACGTACGGCCGGGAGGAGCTGGCCGAGCGGCTGCGCACCGCGCTCGCCGAGAGCGACGGCGCCTCGTTCGCCGGGGTGGTCTCGCTGCTGGCCCCGGCCGCGGGCGCACACCCCGGACACGCCTCCCTGCCCGCCGGAACGGCCGCCCAGCTCGCGCTGATCCAGGCCCTCGGCGACGCCGGGATCGACGCGCCGCTGTGGTGCCTGACGCGCGGCGCGGTCTCCGTCGGCGGCTCGGACCGGCCGGCCTCCCCCGAGCAGGCGCTCGTCTGGGGTCTGGGCCGAGTGGCCGCGCTGGAGCACCTGGAGCGCTGGGGCGGTCTGATCGACCTGCCCGAGGCGCCCGACGAGCGCTCCCTGGCCCGGCTGGTGGGCCTCCTGGCGTCCGACGGCGACGACGACCAGGCGGCGATCCGCGCCGCGGGCGTCTACGGGCCCCGCCTGGTGCGCGCCCCGCTGGCCGCCACGCCCGCCGTACGGGCCTGGCAGCCCACCGGCACCACGCTGGTCACCGGCGGTACGGGACGGCTCGGCGGGCAGATCGCCCGGTGGCTGGCCCGCAACGGCGCCGACCACCTGGTGCTGGCGAGCCGCCGGGGCGCGGACGCCCCCGGGGCGGTCGAGCTGGCGGCCGAGCTGACCGGGCTGGGCGCCAAGGTCACCCTCGCCGCATGCGATGTGACCGACCGCGCGGCGCTCGCCGATACCCTCGCGGCCATCCCGGCCGACCAGCCGCTGACGGCCGTCGTGCACTCCGCCGCGGTCATCGAGGACGGGGTGATCGAGGGCCTGACCCCGGATCAGGTCGAGCGGGTGCTGCGGCTGAAGGTGGACGCCACGCGCCACCTCCACGAGCTCACCCGGGACCTGGACCTGACCGCGTTCGTGCTGTGCTCGCACTTCTCCGCCACCTTCGGCGCCCCCGGGCAGGGCAACCAGGCGCCCGGCAACGCCTTCCTGCACGCCTTCGCCGAGCAGCGCCGTGCCGACGGGCTGCCCGCCACCACGCTGACCTTCGGCCCGTGGGGCGACGGCACCACGGTGGACGGCGCCGTCGGTGACCGGATGCGCCGCCACGGCATCAACGAGATGGCGCCCGAACCGGCCACGGCCACGCTCCAGCACGCACTGGACCGCGACGAGACCGCGCTGACCGTCATCGACATGGACTGGCGGCGCTTCACCCTCGCCTTCACCGCCGACCGGCCGCGCCCGCTGCTGCACGACCTGCCCGAGGCCCGCGAGGTCATCGAGGAAATGCGGGCCGACGCGGCCGAGGACGCCGCCGCCGGGGCGGCACTGGCGGGACAGCTCGCGGGGCTGCCCGAGACCGAGCGGGAGCGGGTGCTGCTCGATCTGGTGCGCAGTGCGGTGGCCGCCGTACTGGGTCACTCCGGCGCCGAGGCGATCGAGGCGGGCCGGGCCTTCAAGGACCTGGGATTCGACTCACTGACCGCGGTCGAACTCCGTAACCGGCTGGGCGCCGCGAGCGGGCTGAAGCTGCCCCCGTCCCTGGTCTTCGACCACCCGACGCCGGCCGCGGTGGCCGCCTATCTGCGGGCCGAAATCGCGCCCGACGAGGCGGCCGGCGGCGCCGCGCTGCTGGAGGAGCTGGACAAGCTGGAGACCACGCTCACCGGCAGCGCGCCCGACAACATCACCCGGGCCCGGATCACCATGCGGCTGCGGTCGTTGCTGGCCAAGTGGGACGAGTCGGACGGTACGGCGGTCACCGCCGAGCCCGCGGCGGCGCCGTCGGAAGGACCGGCGAAGGAGACGGTCGGCGCCGATGAGCTCCAGTCGGCCAGTGACGAGGAGCTCTTCGCATTCATCAACAAGGGTCTCGGAAGGGCGTGACGGGAATTCCGCTATTGACGTCGTTCTCGATATCGGACAGGATTTTCCCTACCCTTCAATAGAGTTGTGAAATACCGGCTGCCCCCTATACCTCCTTGGATCCCCAGGGGGTCATAGGGGGCAGTTAGGGGTTGGCGTGAGGATTAGTTTGCGCATAGCCTCTGAGCGAGAAGTCGACTCATTGTTTGTTGGTTACCGGCTCCCCTGTTGGAATCTGTGGAGCATTTTCCGATGCCGTCTGCCGTAAATGGATTGCGTAAATGGCGAATGAAGAGACGCTGCGGGACTACCTCAAGCTGGTAACGGCGGATCTGCATCAGACTCGCCTCCGTCTGCAGGAGGCCGAGGCGAAGAACCACGACCCCATCGCCATCGTGGGGATCGGCTGTCGTTATCCCGGAGGCATCGAGTCCCCCGAGGACCTGTGGCGCATCGTCAGCGAGGGCATCGACGCGGTCAGCGAATTCCCGGTCGACCGCGGGTGGAACGTCGAAACGATGTACCACCCGGATCCGGACCACCCCGGCACCAGTTATGTGCACGAGGGCGGATTCGTCGACGGGATCGCCGATTTCGACCCGTCCTTCTTCGGTATCAGCCCGCGTGAAGCGCTCGGCATGGACCCGCAGCAGCGCATGCTGCTGGAGACGTCCTGGGAGGCTTTCGAACGCGCCGGTATCGACCCGGTCTCGGTGCGCGGCAAGCAGATCGGCGTCTTCGTCGGTACCAGCAACCACGACTACCTGGGCGCGATCCTCAGTTCCAATGAGAACTTCGAGGGCTACTTCGGCACCGGCAACGCCGCGAGCATCGCCTCCGGCCGCCTGTCGTACACCTTCGGCTTCGAGGGCCCCGCCGTCACCGTCGACACCGCCTGCTCCTCCTCGCTGGTGGCGCTCCACCTCGCCGTCCAGGCGCTGCGCAACGGCGAATGCTCGCTCGCCCTCGCCGGCGGCGCGACCCTGATGTGCGCGCCCGGCGTCTTCGTCGACTACAGCAAGATGCGCGGACTGGCCTTCGACGGGCGCTCCAAGCCCTTCGCCCCGGAGGCCGACGGCTTCTGCCTGGGCGAGGGAGTCGGCATGCTGCTCGTCGAGCGGCTCTCGGACGCCCAGCGCAAGGGCCACCCGGTCCTCGCCGTGGTACGCGGCTCGGCCGTCAACCAGGACGGGGCGTCCAACGGTCTGACCGCGCCCAACGGCCCGTCGCAGCAGCGTGTCATCCTCCAGGCGCTGGCCAACGCCCGGCTCACGCCCGATCAGGTCGACGCCGTCGAGGCGCACGGCACCGGCACCGCCCTCGGCGACCCGATCGAGGCGCAGGCGCTGCTGGCCACCTACGGCCAGGACCGGCCCGAGGGCAAACCGCTGCTGATCGGGTCCATCAAGTCCAACATCGGCCACGCCCAGGCGGGCGCCGGTGTCGGCGGTGTCATCAAGATGGTCATGGCGATGCGGCACGGTGTGCTGCCCAAGACCCTCCACCTCACCGAGCCCACCCCGCACGTCGACTGGACGGCCGGGGACGTCGAACTGCTCACCGCCCCCCGCGAGTGGCCCCGGGACCCCGAGGGCGCGACGCCGCGCCGCGCGGGCGTCTCGTCGTTCGGCATGAGCGGCACCAATGTGCACACCATCCTGGAGGAGCCCCCCGCACCGGCCGCCCCCGCCGAGCCCTCCGAGCCGGACGCGCAGGCCCAACCGCCGCTCACGCCCGTGGTGCTGTCCGGCAAGGACCAGGCCGCGCTGCGCGCCCAGGCCGCCCGGCTGCACGCCCATCTGGCCGCCCACCCCGGCCACCGCCTCACCGACATCGGCTACTCCCAGGCCGTCACCCGCGCCGCACTCGACCGCCGCGCCGCGGTCGTCGCGGCCGACCACGACGAGCTGCTCGCGGGCCTCGCCGCGCTCGCCGAGGGCCGCCCCCACACCGGGCTGACGGAGGGGACGGCCGCCGAGGGCAAGGTCGCGTTCCTCTTCACCGGCCAGGGCAGCCAGCGACTCGGCATGGGCCGCGAGCTGTACGCGACCTACCCGGTGTTCGCCGAGGCGCTGGACGCGGTCTGCGCCCAGCTCGACCGCTTCCTCGACCGGCCGCTGAAGGACGTGGTGTTCGGCGACGACGCCGCGACGCTGGACCGGACCGGCTACACCCAGCCGGCCCTGTTCGCCGTCGAGGTCGCCCTCTTCCGCCTCGTCGAGTCCTGGGGCCTGCGTCCCGACTTCCTCTCCGGCCACTCCATCGGCGAACTCGCCGCCGCCCATGTCGCCGGGGTGCTCTCGCTCACCCACGCCTGTGCCCTGGTGGCGGCGCGCAGCCAGTTGATGCAGCAGCTCCCCGCCGGTGGCGCCATGATCGCGGTGCAGGCGTCCGAGGACGAGGTGACGCCGCTGCTCACCGAGCGCGTGAGCATCGCCGCCCTCAACGGCCCGACGTCGGTCGTCATCGCCGGCGACGAGGACGCGGTGGCCGCCCTCGCCGCGTCGTTCGAGGAGCGGGGCCGCAAGACCAAGCGGCTCACCGTCAGCCACGCCTTCCACTCCCCGCTCATGGACGGGATGCTGGAGAACTTCCGCCAGGTCGCCCGGCGGCTGACCTACGAGGCTCCGAAGATCCCGATCGTCTCCGGCCTCACCGGCACCCTGGTGGGCGCCGAGCAGATCACCGACCCCGAGTTCTGGGTCCGGCACGTGCGCGAGACCGTCCGCTTCCTCGACGGCGTCCGCCGGCTCGAGGACTACGGCGTGACGACGTTCGTCGAACTGGGCCCCGGCGGGGTGCTCTCGGCCATGGCCCAGGACTGCGTGACCGGCGCCAGGACGCGGACCTACGCGTTCCTGCCCGCCCTGCGCCCCGACCGTCCCGAGGCCCGCACCCTCAACCAGGTGCTCGCGCAGGCCCATGTGCGCGGCGTCCCCGTCGACTGGCACGCCTACTACCTCGGCACCGGCGCCCGCCGCGTCGATCTGCCCACCTACGCCTTCCAGCGGCAGCGCTACTGGCCGTCCGACCCCTTCTCCTACGTCGACTCCGCCGAGGGCCCCGCCGTCTCCGACGTGGCCGACGCCCGGTTCTGGGAGGTCGTGCACAGCGAGGACCTGGCCGCCCTGGTCGAGACCCTCGGCCTCGACGGCGACCAGCCGCTCAGCGAGGTCCTGCCCGCCCTGTCCGCGTGGCGCCGGCAGAGCCAGAACCGGTCCACCGTCGACGGCTGGCGCTACCGCACCCTCTGGAAGCCGCTGCCGCAGACCCAGACCCGGCCGCTCACCGGCACCTGGCTCGTCGTCACCCCCGCGGGACACACCGGCGACCCGTGGACATCGGAGCCGGTACGGACGCTGACCGAACGCGGCGTACGCGTCCACGAGATCAGCGTGGACGGCACGACGGCCGACCGGGCGGACATCGCCGGGCAGATCCGTGCCGCGCTGGCCCCGGCCGGGGAGGACCCGCGCCTGGCCCCCCACGCCGACGGCGTCCTGTCGCTGCTCGGCCTGGACGAGCGGCCGCACGCCCAGCACCCCGCGCTCACCGCGGGACTCGCGGGCACCCTCGCCCTCGTCCAGGCGCTCGGCGACGCGGGCATCGACGCCCCGCTGTGGGCCGCCACCCGCGGTGCCGTCTCCGTCGGCCGCTCCGACCGGCTCACCAGCGCGGTCCAGGCCCAGATCTGGGGCCTGGGCCGCACCGTCGCCCATGAGCACCCCGAACGCTGGGGCGGTCTGGTCGACCTCCCGCAGACCGCCGACGCCCGCGCCCTCGGGCGGCTGGCCGACATCCTCGCCGGGCTCGGAGACGAAGACCAGCTCGCGGTGCGCGCGCAGGGCATCCACGTACGCCGCCTGATCCGCGCACCGCACCAGGAGACCCCCGACGGCGGGTGGTCCACCCACGGCACCGCTCTGATCACCGGCGGCACCGGTGCCCTCGGCGGGCATGTGGCGCGCTGGCTGGTACGCCACGGTGCCCAGCACATCGTCCTCACCAGCCGGCGCGGCCCCGACGCCCCCGGCGCCGGTGAGCTGCGCGACGAACTCATCGGCCTCGGTGCCGAGGTGACCATCGCCGCGTGCGACATCACCGATCGGGACGCCCTGGCCGCCCTCCTCGCGTCCATACCGGCACAGCTTCCGCTGACCACGGTCGTACACGCCGCCGGAGTGCTGGACGACGGCGTCCTCGACGCCCAGACACCCCAGCGGCTGGCCGACGTGCTGCGCCCCAAGGCCGAAGCGGCACGCCATCTGCACGAGCTGACCCGCGGACTGGACCTGTCCGCCTTCGTGCTCTTCTCCTCCATGGCCGCCACCTTCGGCGCGCCGGGCCAGGCCAACTACGTGGCCGCCAACGCCTACCTCGACGCACTCGCCGAGGAGCGCCGTGCCGAGGGCCTGCCCGCCACCTCGATGGCCTGGGGCGCCTGGGCCGAAGGCGGTATGGCCACCGACGAACTCGTCGCCGAACGGCTCCGCCACTCCGGGCTCCCCGCCCTCGCACCCGAACTGGCCACCGCCGCCCTGCGGACCGCCCTCGACCTCGACGAGACCTTCTCCCTCGTCGTCGACATCGCATGGGACCGCTTCGCGCCCGGCCTCACCGCCGTCCGCCCCCACCCGCTCATCGCCGACCTCCCCGAGGCCCGGCGCGCCCTCGAAGCGGCATCGGCGGCCACCGGGGCGGGCGCCCCGGACGCACCGTCGTCCCTGCGGCAGCGCCTGGCCGCCGCCGCGACCGACGAGGAGCGCGAGCAACTGGCCCTGGACCTGGTCCGCACCCAGGTGGCCGCCGTCCTCGGCTACCCCGGACCGGACGCGGTGGAGCCCAGCCGCGCCTTCCGCGACCTCGGCTTCGACTCGCTGACCGCCGTCGAGATCCGCAACCTGCTCGCCACCCTCACCGGGCTCAAGCTGCCCGCCACCCTCATCTTCGACTACCCCACCCCGACCGCCCTCGCCGACCACCTCCAGGCCGAACTCATCGGCTCCCGGCCGACGGTGACCGGCGCGTCCTCACTGGGCGTGGCCCTGGACGACGACCCGATCGCCATCGTCGGGATGAGCTGCCGCTTCCCCGGCGGCGTGCGGTCGCCCGAGGAGCTGTGGCGGCTGCTGGTGTCCGGCCAGGACGCGGTGACCGGCTTCCCCACCGACCGCGGCTGGGACCTCGAGACGCTCTACGACCCGCAGGGCACGGGCGAGTACACCAGCTACGTCCGCGAAGGCGGATTCCTCGACGGTGCCGCCGAGTTCGACCCCGTCTTCTTCGGCATCTCGCCGCGTGAGGCCCTCGCCATGGACCCGCAGCAGCGGCTGCTGCTGGAGACGTCCTGGGAGGCGTTCGAGCGGGCCGGGATCGACCCGACCACACTGCGCGGCCAGCAGGTCGGCGTGTTCGCCGGTACCAACGGCCAGGACTACCTGCCCGTGATCCTCTCCGCCCCCGACGGCTCGGAAGGCTTCCTGGGGACGGGTAACGCGGCCAGTGTGCTGTCCGGCCGGGTGGCGTACGCGCTGGGTCTTGAGGGTCCGGCGGTGACGGTGGACACGGCGTGTTCGTCGTCGCTGGTGGCGTTGCACTGGGCGATGCAGGCGTTGCGGGCGGGTGAGTGCTCGTTGGCGCTGGCCGGTGGTGTGACGGTGATGTCGACGCCGGGTGCGTTCGTGGACTTCAGCCGTCAGCGCGGTCTCGCGGCGGACGGGCGGATCAAGGCGTTCGCGGCGGGTGCGGATGGCACGGGCTGGGGCGAGGGTGTGGGCATGCTGCTGGTGGAGCGGCTGTCGGATGCCCGGCGCAACGGCCATGAGGTGCTGGCGGTGGTGCGTGGGTCCGCGATCAATCAGGACGGTGCGTCCAATGGTCTGACCGCGCCGAACGGTCCGTCGCAGCAGCGGGTGATCCGGCAGGCGCTGGCGGGTGCGGGTCTGTCCCCGTCCGAGGTGGACGCGGTCGAGGCGCATGGCACGGGGACGACGCTGGGCGACCCGATCGAGGCGCAGGCGCTGCTGGCCACCTACGGCCAGGACCGGCCCGAGGGGCAGCCGCTGTGGCTCGGCTCCCTCAAGTCCAACTTCGGGCACACGCAGGCCGCGGCGGGTGTCGCGGGTGTGATGAAGATGGTGCTGGCGCTGCGTCACGGTGTGCTGCCGCGGACGCTCAACGTCGATGAGCCCACTCCGCACGTGGACTGGTCGTCGGGCGCGGTCGCGCTGTTGACCGAGGCGCGGGAGTGGCCGGAGACGGGCCGTCCGCGCCGGGCGGCGGTGTCCTCGTTCGGCATCAGCGGCACCAACGCCCACACCATCATCGAGCAGGCCCCGGCCCACGAGGACGAGACGACCGAGGGCACGGCGCCGGTCGCCGCGCCCCGGTCCGGCGTCCCCGCCCCCTGGGTGCTCTCCGCCAAGACCCCCGAGGGCCTGCGCGACCAGGCCGTACGGCTGCGCGCACACCTCGACGACCACCCCGGACTCGACATCGCCGACGTGGCGTTCACGCTCGCCACCCGCCGTACCGCGTTCGAGGAACGCGCGGCCCTCGTCGCCGAGGACCGGGACGGGCTGCTGTCCGGCCTGGACGCCCTCGCCGAGGGACGTACGGCGGCCGGGCTGGTCGAGGGTTCCGTGGCCGGTGGCAAGGTGGCGTTCCTGTTCACGGGGCAGGGGAGTCAGCGGCTGGGGATGGGGCGCGAGCTGTACGACGCCTTCCCGGTGTTCGCGGACGCGCTGGACGAGGTGTGCGCCCATCTGGACGCGCATCTGGAGCGGCCGCTGCGGGATGTGCTGTTCGGGGACGATGCCGAGGCGCTGGACCGGACGGAGTTCACCCAGCCCGCGTTGTTCGCGGTGGAGGTGGCGCTGTTCCGGCTGGTCGAGGCGTGGGGTCTGAAGGCGGACTTCCTGTCGGGGCACTCCATTGGTGAGCTGGCCGCCGCGCATGTGGCGGGCGTGCTGTCCCTCGCCGACGCGTGCACGTTGGTGGCGGCTCGTGGGCGGTTGATGCAGGAGCTTCCGGCCGGTGGCGCGATGATCGCGGTGCAGGCGTCGGAGGACGAGGTGGCGCCGCTGCTGACCGAGCGGGTCTCGATCGCCGCGCTGAACGGGCCCACCTCGGTGGTCATCGCGGGTGATGAGGACGCGGCGCTGGAGATCGCGGCGGGCTTCGAGGCGCAGGGTCGTAAGACCAAGCGGCTCTCGGTCAGTCACGCGTTCCACTCGCCCCGTATGGACGGGATGCTGGAGGCGTTCCGTGAGGTGGCCGAGGGGCTGACGTACGAGGCCCCGCGCATCCCCATCGTGTCCAACCTGACGGGCGAGCTGGTCTCCGCCGAGGAGATCACCAGCCCCGGCTTCTGGGTGCGCCACGTCCGCGAGGCCGTGCGCTTCCTGGACGGCGTCCGCGCCCTCGAAGCGCGGAACGTCACCACGTTCATCGAGCTGGGACCGGACGGTGTGCTCACCGCCATGGCCCAGGAGTGCGTCACCGACGCCGAAGCCACTGGCTTCGCCACCGTCCTGCGCAAGGACCGCCCCGAGGCCGAGGCGCTCACCACCGCTCTCGCGCGGGCGCATGTCCGGGGTGTGGCGGTGGACTGGGCGGCCTACTACGCCGGTACGGGTGCCGCACCGGTCGAGCTGGCCGCGTTTCCCACGTATCCCTTCCAGCGGCAGCGCTACTGGCCGAAGGTCTCGTCGCTGTTCCTCGGCGACGTGGCCGCGGTCGGGCTGGGCGAGGCCGAGCACCCGCTGCTCGGCGCCAGCGCCGAACTGCCGGACGCGGACGGGATGCTGTTCACCGGGCGGCTGGCGCTCTCGACCCATCCGTGGCTGGCGGACCACACCATCCTGGACACGGTGCTGCTGCCCGGCACCGCGTTCGTGGAGCTGGCGATCCGCGCCGGTGACCAGGTCGGCTGTGACTACCTCGAAGAGCTGACCCTCGAAGCGCCGCTGGTGCTGCCCGCGCAGGGCGGTGTTCAGCTGCGGCTGACGGTGGGCGCGGCCGACGGGACGGGCCGCCGTCCGCTGTCGCTGCACTCCCGGCTGGAGGGCCTGCCCGCCGAGGAGCCGTGGACCCGGCACGCCGCCGGTGTCCTGGCGTCCGGTGGCCGTCCGGAGGCGTCGTTCGAGCTGAGCGCGTGGCCTCCGGCGGACGCGACCGAGGTGGCGCTGGACGGCCGCTACGAGGGCCTGCTGGACATCGGTTTCGCCTACGGCCCCGCGTTCCAGGGGCTGCGCAGGGCGTGGCAGCGCGGTGGCGAGGTGTTCGCCGAGGTGGCGCTGGACGAGGACACGGCCGAGGAGGCCGCCGCGTTCGGGCTGCACCCGGCGCTGCTGGACTCCGCCCTGCACGCCATCGGCATGGCCGGCCTGGGCAACACGGGCGGCGAGGGGCGGCTGCCGTTCGCCTGGACCGGGGTGTCGCTGTACGCGAGCGGCGCCTCGGCGCTGCGCGTGCACCTGGCCCCCGCGGGCGCCGAGGGCGTCCGGCTGGAGATCGCCGACACCACCGGGGCGCCGGTCGCGGCCGTCGAGACCCTCGGGCTGCGCCCGGTCTCGGCCGATCAGCTGCGGAGCGCGCGCACCGCGTACCACGAGTCGCTGTTCCGCCTGGAGTGGGCGACACCGGCCGGGCTCGCCGACGCGGCCGGGGCGGATGGTCCGGCCGACGGCCGGTGGGCGGTGCTGGGCGCCGATCCGCTGGGGCTCGGGGCCACGGCGTACGGGGATCTCGCGACACTGGCCGAGGCGGTCGCCGAGGGCACGGCACCCACACCCGAGTACATCGTCGTCTCGCCGTCCGCCGAACTCGGTGAGCACACGGCCCGTGCGGCGCACCGCGCCGCCGCCGCGGCGCTCGGCGTCGTCCAGCGGTGGCTGGAGGAGGAGCGGTTCGGGGACGCCCCGCTGGTCGTGGTGACCCGTGGCGCGGTGTCCGTCGAGGCCGGGGAGCCGGTGGCGGACCTGGCCGGTGCGGCCGTGTGGGGCCTGCTGCGCTCGGCGCAGACGGAGAACCCTGGCCGTTTCGTGCTGGTGGACATCGACGGCCGGGACGAGTCGCTGCGGGCGCTGCCCGCCGCCCTGGCGTCGGACGAGCCGCAGCTGGCGATCCGCGCGGGCGCGGTGTCCGTGCCGCGGCTGGCGCGGGTGGCCGTGGAGCCGGAGCGGGACGACGTCCGGGGCCTCGACCCCGAGGGCACGGTGCTGGTGACCGGTGCGTCCGGTTCGCTGGGCGGTCTGGTGGCCCGGCATCTGGTGGCCGAGCGCGGGGTGCGGCATCTGCTGCTGGTGAGCCGCCGTGGCGACCAGGCGCCGGGGGCGGCCGAACTCGGCGCCGAGCTGGCCGGGTCGGGCGCGCGGGTGCGCTGGGCGGCGTGTGATGTGGCGGACCGGGAGGCGCTGGCCGCGACCCTCGCCACCGTCCCGGCCGAGCATCCGCTGACGGCCGTGGTGCACACCGCCGGTGTGCTGGACGACGGGGTGATCGGTTCGCTCACCCCCGAGCGTGTCGACCACGTGATGCGTCCGAAGGTGGACGCGGCCTGGCATCTGCACGAGCTGACCCGCGACCTGGACCTGACCGCGTTCGTGCTCTTCTCGTCCTCCTCCGGGGTGTTCGGCGGTCCGGGGCAGGGCAACTACGCGGCCGCCAACGCCTTCCTGGACGCCCTCGCCCGCCACCGCGCCGCCCAGGGCCTGCCGGCCACCGCGCTGGCGTGGGGCCTGTGGGCCGGGGCCGGTATGGGCAGCACCCTGGACGAGGCCGACATCACGCGGCTGCGGCGGGCCGGAGTGCCCCCGCTGCCGGTGGCGGAGGGCCTGGCGCTGCTCAACACCGCGCTGACCGTCGACGAGGCGTCGCTGGTGCCGATGCGGGTGGACCTCGCGGCGCTGCGTACCCAGGCCGCCAGTGGCGCGGTCTCGCCCCTGTTCCGCGGTCTGGTGCGCATCCCGGCGCGGCGCGCGGTGGACGCGACCCCGGCGGGCGGCGAGACCGGGCTGGCCGGACGGCTGGCCGGGCTGTCCGAGTCCGAGCAGGAGCGGTTGCTGCTGGATCTGGTGCGGGGCCAGGTGGCGGCCGTGCTGGGGTACGCGGGTGCGGAGACCATCGGTTCGGGGCGCGCGTTCAAGGAGCTGGGCTTCGACTCGCTGACCGCCGTGGAGCTGCGCAACCAGCTCAACACGGTCACCGGGCTGCGGCTGCCCGCGACGCTGATCTTCGACTACCCGGACCCGCAGGTCCTGGCCCGCCATCTGCGCACCGAACTCGTCGGCGCGCAGTCCCCGGCGGTGCACACACCGGTGCCGGTCGCGGCCGCCACCGACGACGAGCCGATCGCCATCGTGGCGATGAGCTGCCGCTACCCCGGCGGGGTCACCACCCCCGAGGAGCTGTGGCAGCTGCTCGCCGCGGGCGAGGACGGCATCTCCCGCTTCCCGGACAACCGGGGCTGGGACCTCGAGGCGCTCTACGACCCGGACCCGGAGACCCAGGGCACCTCCTACGCCCGCGAGGGCGGTTTCCTGCACGACGCGGCCGACTTCGACCCGGCGTTCTTCGGCATCTCGCCGCGCGAGGCGCTGGCGATGGACCCGCAGCAGCGGCTGCTGCTGGAGACCGCCTGGGAGGCGTTCGAGCGCGCCGGGATCGACCCGCTGTCGGCGCGCGGCAGCAAGACCGGTGTGTTCGCGGGCGTCATGTACCACGACTACGGGTCCCGGCTGCACGCGGTGCCCCAGGAGGTCGAGGGCTACCTCGGCACCGGCAGCTCCAGCAGTGTGGTGTCCGGCCGGGTGGCGTACACCTTCGGTCTGGAGGGCCCGGCCGTCACGGTCGACACGGCCTGCTCGTCGTCGCTGGTCGCGCTGCACCTCGCGGCGCAGGCGCTGCGCAACGGAGAGTGCTCGCTGGCGCTGGCCGGCGGTGTCACCGTGATGTTCACCCCGGGCACGTTCATCGACTTCAGCCGCCAGCGCGGACTGGCCAGGGACGGCCGCTGCAAGTCCTTCGCGGCCGCCGCCGACGGCACCGGCTGGGGTGAGGGCGCGGGCATGCTGCTGCTGGAGCGGCTGTCGGACGCCCGGCGCAACGGCCATGAGGTGCTGGCCATCGTGCGCGGCTCGGCCGTCAACCAGGACGGCGCGTCCAACGGTCTGACGGCCCCCAACGGCCCGTCCCAGCAGCGCGTCATCCGCCAGGCCCTCGCCAACGCCCGCCTGACCACCGGCGAGGTGGACGTGGTGGAGGCGCACGGTACGGGGACGACGCTGGGCGACCCGATCGAGGCGCAGGCGCTGCTGGCCACCTACGGTCAGGACCGGGACGCGGAGCGGCCGCTGTGGCTGGGCTCCGTCAAGTCCAACCTGGGCCACACCCAGGCCGCCTCCGGTGTCGCCGGTGTCATCAAGATGGTGCTGGCGATGCGCCACGGGCTGCTGCCGCAGACCCTGCACGTGGACGAGCCGTCGCCACACGTGGACTGGTCCGCCGGTGCGGTCTCGCTGCTGACCGAGGCGCGCCAGTGGCCGGAGACCGGCCGTCCGCGCCGGGCCGCGGTGTCCTCGTTCGGCATCAGCGGCACCAACGCCCACGCCATCATCGAGCAGCCGCCCGCGCTCGGCACGAGCGAGCCCACGGCGGAGCCCGAGGCCCTGCCGTACGTGCCCGTGCTGCTGTCGGCGCGCACCGAGGACGGGGTGCGGGCCCAGGCGCGACGGCTGCGGTCGCGGATCGCCGCCGAACCCCGGCCCACCCTCACCGACCTGGGCTTCTCGCTCGCGACGACCCGCGCGGCGCTGGAACACCGCGTCGCCCTGGTGGCCGGCGGCCATGACGAGGCGCTGGCCGCGCTGGACGCCCTGGCGCGCGGTGAGCACCCGGCGCAGGTGCTGCGCGGCGTGGCCACCGAGGGCAAGGTGGCGTTCCTGTTCACCGGGCAGGGCAGCCAGCGGCTCGGCATGGGCCGGGAGCTGTACCAGACGTTCCCGCGCTTCGCGGAGGCGCTGGACGAGGTGTGCGACGAGCTGGACCGACACCTCGAACAGCCGCTGAAGACCGTGCTGTTCGGCACCGACGCCCAGCTCCTGGACCGCACCGGATACACCCAGCCCGCGCTGTTCGCCGTCGAGGTGGCGCTGTTCCGGCTGGTCGAGGCGTGGGGTCTGAAGGCCGACTTCCTCTCCGGCCACTCCATCGGCGAACTGGCCGCCGCGCATGTTGCCGGTGTGCTCTCGCTCGCCGACGCGTGCACGCTGGTCGCGGCACGCGGCCGGCTGATGCAGGAGCTGCCGGCCGGTGGCGCGATGATCGCCGTCCAGGCGTCGGAGGACGAGGTGGCGCCGCTGCTCACCGAGGGCGTGTCCATCGCCGCCCTCAACGGCCCGAACTCCGTGGTCGTCGCGGGCGACGAGGACGCCGCTGCCGCGCTCGCCACGTCGTTCGAGGAGCGGGGCCGCAAGACCAAGCGGCTCACGGTCAGCCACGCCTTCCACTCCCCGCACATGGACCCGATGCTCGCGGACTTCCGCAAGCTCGCCGAGGGCCTGACCTTCAACGCCCCGAAGATCCCGCTGGTGTCCTGCCTGACCGGCACCGTGGTCTCGGCCGACGAGATCCGCATGCCGGACTTCTGGGTGCGCCACGTCCGCGAGACCGTGCGCTTCGCCGACGGTGTCCGCACCCTGCGCGACCAGGGCGTGACCACGTATCTGGAGCTCGGCCCGGACGGGGTGCTCTGCGCGATGGGCGAGGACTGCCTCGCCGCGTCGGAGGCGGCGCAGGACGCCGACGCCGACGCGGTGTTCGTCCCCGCCCTGCGCGGCGGCCGTCCCGAGGCCCAGGCGCTGGCCACCGCCCTCGCCCAGGCCCACGTCCGCGGCGCGGCCCCGGACTGGGCGGCGTTCTACGCCGGGCGCGGCGCCCGCCGGGTGGAGCTGCCCACCTACGCCTTCCAGCGCCAGCGCTACTGGCTCGACGTGGGCATCTCCGTCGAGGACGTGGTCCTGGCCGGCCTCGGCTCGGCGGACCACCCGCTGCTGGGCGCGGCGGTGGAACTGCCCGACACCGGTGGCTTCGTGTTCACCGGGCGGCTGTCGCTGCCGACGCACCCCTGGCTGGCCGACCACGCCGTCATGGACACCGTCCTGCTGCCCGGCACGGCCTTCGTCGAACTCGCGCTGCGCGCCGGCCACGAGGCGGGCTGCGACACCATCGAGGAGCTGACCCTCCAGGCGCCGCTGGTCCTGCCCGAACAGGGCGCCGTCCAGCTGCGGCTGGAACTCGCGGCGGCCGACGAGACCGGGCGGCGTCCGCTGACCCTGCACTCCCGCCGGGAGGACGCCCCCGCCGACGAGCCGTGGATCCGCCACGCCACCGGCTTCCTCGCCCCGGGCGGGCAGCACACCGAGCCCGCGCGGACGGACCTGGACGTATGGCCCCCGGCCGACGCGACGGCGCTCGCGACCGAGGAGTTCTACCCGGGCGCGGCCGCCGCCGGACTCGGCTACGGCCCCGTCTTCCAGGGGCTGCACGCCGCCTGGCGGCGCGGCGACGAACTGTTCGCCGAAATCCGGCTGCCCCAGGGCTTCGAGCCCGAGGCCGCCGCGTACGGGGTGCATCCGGCGCTGCTGGACGCCGCCCTGCACACCCTCGGCCTCGACCCGGAGGGCGAGGGGGGCGAAGGGGCGCGGCTGCCGTTCGCCTGGACCGGCGTCCGGCTGTACGCCGGGGGCGCCGCGTCGCTGCGGGTCCGGCTGCGGTCCGCCGCCGACGGGGTGTCGCTGCACCTCGCGGACGGCACCGGCGCCGCCGTCGCCACCATCGACCAACTGGTGCTGCGGCCGCTGTCGGCCGAGCAGCTCGACGCCTCGCGCACCGCGCACCACGAGTCGCTGTTCCGTCCCGACTGGATGGAGCTGCCCGCACCGGCCGCCTCCGCCACCGACATCCCGCTCGGCGAGCGCTGGGTGACCCTCGGCGCCGGCACCGGCTTCACCGTCGCGGGCGAGCGGCTGGAGGACCACCCGGACCTCGCGGCATTCGCCGCCGCCCTCGACGGCGACGCGCCCGCCCCCGACGTGGTCGTGGCGCCCCTCACCGCCACCGGCGGCGCGGCCCCGCTGCCCGACACCGCCAGGGCCGCCGCCCGGCACGCCCTGGACCTGGTCCAGAACTGGCTGAACGACCAGCGGCTCGCCGACACCCGCCTCGTCCTCGTCACCCGGGGCGCGGTCGCGGCGGGCCCCGGCGAGGACATCGCCGACCTGGCCCACACCACCGTCTGGGGCCTGGTGAAGTCCGCGCAGTCGGAGAACCCCGGCCGTTTCGTGCTGGTCGACACCGACGGCACCGACGCCTCCCAGCGGGCCCTGCCGGCGGTGCTCGCCACCGACGAACCGCAGCTCGCCCTGCGCTCCGGCGTCGGCCACGCCTACCGGCTCGGCCGGGTCCCGGCCCGGCCGGACACCCCCGAGCCGGACGGATTCGGCGACCCGGACGGCACCGTGCTGCTGAGCGGCGCCACCGGCGCCCTGGGCGGCCTGTTCGCCCGCCACCTCGTGGCGCGGCGCGGCGTACGCCACCTGCTGCTGCTCAGCCGGCGCGGCGGCGACGCGCCCGGCGCCGCCGAACTCGCCGCGGAACTGGGCGAGATGGGCGCCGAGGTCACCTGGGCGGCCTGTGACACCGCCGACCGGGACGCCCTGGCCGCGACCCTCCAGGCGATCCCCGCCGCGCATCCGCTGACCGCCGTGGTGCACACCGCGGGCGTCCTGGACGACGGAGTGATCAGCTCGCTGACCGGTGAGCGGATCGACACGGTGCTGCGCCCGAAGGTGGACGCGGCATGGCATCTGCACGAGCTGACCCGCGACCTGGACCTGGCCGCGTTCGTGCTCTTCTCCTCGGCCGCCGGTGCCTTCGGCAGCTCGGGGCAGGGAAACTACGCCGCGGCCAACACCTTCCTGGACGCGCTCGCCGCACACCGCCACGCGGCGGGCCTGCCCGCCACCTCGCTCGCCTGGGGTCTGTGGGCGGCCGCCGACGGCATGGCCGGCAGCCTCGACACCTCCGATGTCACCCGCATCTCGCGCGGCGGCTTCGCGGCACTCCCGCAGGACGAGGGGCTGGCGCTGTTCGACCTGGCCGACACCCTGTCCGAGGCCGTGCTCGTACCGATCCGCGTCGACATGGGCGCGCTGCGCGGCCAGGCCGCCGCCGGACTGCTGCCGCCGCTGCTACGCGGCCTGGTCCGCACCCCGGTACGCCGCTCCGCCGACACCGGGGCCACCGGTGCCGCCGCCGGAGCCGTGGCCGACTCCGGCGCGGGCTCGCTCGCCACCCGGCTCTCCGGGCTCTCGGAGACCGAACGCGACCGGGAACTGCTGGACGTCGTCCGCGCCCATGTGGCCGCCGTCCTCGGCTACGCCACCCCGGACGACGTGGACGCCGGACGCGGCTTCCTGGACCTCGGCTTCGACTCGCTCACCGCCGTGGATCTGCGCAACCGACTGGGCGCCGCCGCCGGGCTGCGCCTGCCGGTCACGCTGATCTTCGACTACCCGACGCCCACCGCGCTCGCCGGGTACCTGCGCGAGGAGCTGCACCTGGACGGCGCGGCCGGCGCGGCCGGACACCCGCCCGTGCACGCGGAGCTCGACAAGCTCGAGGCGATCCTCGCCACGATCGCCCCGGACGACCTCGAACGCCCCGCCATCACCACCCGCCTGCGCGACCTCCTGTCGAAGTGGAATGAAACGCACAGTGCTACGGACAGCACCGCAGAAGACCGTGAAATCCAGTCCGCTACGGCAGACGAGATCTTCGATCTCCTCGATGACGAGCTCGGGCTCTCCTGACCTGCTCCACAAGAGCTCATCGACTCACCTCAGCACCGCGGGGACGGCGTAATGGCGACGGCGAACGAAGAGAAGTACCTCGACTACCTCAAGCGGGCCACCACCGACCTGCGCGAGGCGCGGCGGCGGCTGCGCGAGGCCGAGGACCGCGAGCAGGAGCCCATCGCCATCGTGGCGATGAGCTGCCGCTACCCCGGCGGGGTCCGCACCCCCGAGGAGCTGTGGCAGCTCGTCGCCCGCGGCGGTGACGCGGCCACGCCGTACCCCACCAACCGCGGCTGGGCCACCGACGTCCTCTTCGAGCCGGACCCGGACAGCGGCCAGGAGCCGTACGTCCACGAGGGCGGCTTCCTGCACGACGCGGCCGACTTCGACCCGGCGTTCTTCGGCATCTCGCCGCGCGAGGCCCTCGCCATGGACCCGCAGCAGCGGCTGCTGCTGGAGACCTCCTGGGAGGCGTTCGAGCGCGCGGGCATCGACCCGACCACGCTCCAGGGCAGCCAGACCGGTGTGTTCGCGGGCGTCATGTACCACGACTACGCCTCCCGGCTGTTCTCCGCGCCCGAGGACGTCGAGGGCTTCCTCGGCAACGGCAGCTCCGGGTCCATCGCCTCCGGCCGGGTCGCCTACACCTTCGGGCTGGAAGGGCCGGCCGTCACCATCGACACGGCCTGCTCGTCCTCCCTGGTCGCCCTGCACTTCGCCGTACAGGCGCTGCGCCGCCGGGAGTGCTCGCTGGCGCTGGCCGGCGGGGTCACGGTCATGTCCACCCCCGGGACCTTCACCGAGTTCAGCCGCCAGCGCGGGCTCGCGGCGGACGGCCGCTGCAAGTCCTTCGCGGCCGCCGCCGACGGCACCGGCTGGGGCGAGGGCGCGGGCATGCTGCTGCTCGAACGGCTGTCGGACGCGAGGAAGAACGGCCACCAGGTGCTGGCCGTGGTGCGCGGCTCCGCCATCAACCAGGACGGCGCCAGCAGCGGCCTGACCGCGCCCAACGGCCCCTCGCAGCAGCGCGTCATCCGCCAGGCCCTGGCCGCCGCCCGGCTCTCCGCCGGACAGATCGACGTGGTCGAGGCGCACGGCACCGGCACCACCCTCGGCGACCCCATCGAGGCCCAGGCCCTGCTGGCCACCTACGGGCGCAACCACACCGAGGACCAGCCCCTGTGGCTGGGCTCCATCAAGTCCAACATCGGCCACACCCAGGCCGCCGCCGGAGTGGCGGGCATCATCAAGATGGTCATGGCGATGCGGCACGGGGTGCTGCCGCAGACCCTGCACGTCGACCGGCCCACCCCCAACGTCGACTGGTCGGCCGGCGCCGTCTCCCTGCTCACCGAGCAGCGGGCCTGGCCCGACACCGGCCAGCCGCGCCGGGCCGCCGTGTCCTCGTTCGGCATCAGCGGCACCAACGCCCACACCATCCTGGAGCAGGCCCCCGAGCCGGAGGCGGCACCGGCCGACCGGACGGCCGACGACGGCACCCCGGCCCAGGCCCGCGCCGCCGCCCTGCCGCTGTGGACCGTGGCGGCCAAGAGCCGCCCCGCGCTGCGCGCCCAGGCCGCGAACCTGCGCGCCCACCTCGACGCCCACCCCGAGGTGCGCCTCACCGACGTCGCCTTCTCGCTGGCCACCGGCCGGGCGGCCTTCGAGCACCGGGCGGCCGTCGTCGCCGACGACCGCGAGGGCCTGATACGCGCCCTGGACGCCCTCTCCCGCGAGGAGCCCGCGACCGGGCTGGTCGAGGGGAAGACCGCCGGTGGCAAGGTGGCTTTCCTGTTCACGGGGCAGGGGAGCCAGCGGCTGGGGATGGGCCGTGAGCTGTACGACGCCTATCCGGTGTTCGCCGAGGCGCTGGACGCGGTCTGCGCGGAGCTGGACCCGCATCTCGAACGGCCGCTTCGGGACGTTTTGTTCGGCGAGGACGCCGAGGCGCTGGACCGGACCGGTTTCACCCAGCCCGCGTTGTTCGCGGTGGAGGTGGCGCTGTTCCGGCTGGTGGAGGCGTGGGGGCTGCGGCCCGACTTCCTCTCGGGCCATTCGATCGGTGAGCTGGCCGCCGCGCATGTGGCGGGTGTGCTCTCGCTAGCGGACGCGGCGAAGCTGGTGGCCGCGCGTGGCCGGCTGATGCAGGAGCTTCCGGCGGGTGGCGCGATGATCGCGGTGCAGGCGTCGGAGGACGAGGTGGCGCCGCTGCTGACCGAGCGGGTGAGCATCGCCGCCGTCAACGGCCCGACCTCGGTCGTCATCGCGGGTGACGAGGACGCGGCTCTGGAGATCGCCGCGTCGTTCGAGGCGCAGGGTCGTAAGACCAAGCGGCTGACGGTGAGCCACGCGTTCCACTCGCCGCGCATGGACGGGATGCTGGAGGCGTTCCGTCAGGTGGCGCGGGGTCTTTCGTACGAGGCCCCGAAGATTCCGATCGTGTCGAACCTGACCGGTGCCGTGGTGTCCGCCGAGGAGATCACCAGCGCCGACTTCTGGGTGCGCCACGTCCGCGAGGCCGTGCGCTTCCTCGACGGTGTGCGCACCCTGGAGGAGCGCAACGTCACCACGTTCATCGAGCTGGGCCCGGACGGTGTGCTCACCGCCATGGCCCAGGACTGCCTGACCCGTGACGACGCCACCCTTGTCTCCGCGCTGCGCTCCGGCCGCCCGGAGCTCCAGAGCCTGGCCGCCGCCATCGCCGGGGCCCACGTCCACGGTGTGTCCCCGGACTGGACGGCGGTGTTCGCCGGAACGGACACGGCGCGCACGGACCTTCCGCTCTACGCCTTCCAGCGCGAGACGTACTGGCTCGACACCGGCTACTGGACGGGCGACATGGCGTCCGCCGGGCTCGGCGCGGCCGACCACCCCCTGCTGGGCGCCGCGGTGGCGCTCGCCGACTCCGACGGCTTCCTCTACACCGGCCGGCTCGCCCTGGACACCCATCCGTGGCTGGCCGACCACGCGGTGGCCGGGTCGGTGCTGCTGCCCGGCACGGCCTTCGTGGAGCTGGCGATCCGCGCCGGTGACCAGGTCGGCTGCGATGTGCTGGAGGAGCTGACGCTGGAGGCGCCGCTGGTGCTTCCGGAGGTGGGCGGTGTCCAGCTCCAGCTGTCGGTGGGCGCGCCGGACGGTTCGGGGCGCCGCTCGCTGACGGTGTACTCGCGGTTCGAGGACGCGGCGGTCGACGAACCCTGGGTGCGGCATGCCTCGGGTGTGCTGGCACAGGGTGCGCCCGCGGCCTCGTTCGACCTGGGTGTGTGGCCTCCGGAGGGGGCGTCGGCGCTGCCGGTCGAGGGCCTGTACGCGGGCCTGGCCGAGGCGGGGCTGGCGTACGGTCCGGTGTTCCAGGGGCTGACGTCCGCCTGGCGGCTGGGCGACGAGGTGTACGCGGAGCTGGAGCTGCCGGAGGACGCGCGGTCCGAGGCGGGTTCGTTCGGTCTGCATCCGGCGCTGCTGGACTCGGCTCTGCACGCGGTGGGGCTCGGCGGTCTGATCGAGGGCGAGGGCGCTCGGCTGCCGTTCTCGTGGTCCGGGGTGTCGCTGCACGCGGTGGGTGCTTCGGTGCTGCGGGTGCGTCTGTCGGGCGTTGGCGCGGACGCGGTGTCGCTGGCGGTGGCCGATGGTGCGGGGCGTGCCGTGCTGTCGGTGGATTCGCTGGTGCTGCGGCCGGTGTCGGCCGAGCAGATCCACGGCGCGCGGGGTGGCCGCCAGGAGTCGCTGTTCCGGCTCGACTGGGCCGAGGTGTCCGCCCAGGGCACGGCGGGACGCTGGGCGCTGCTGGGGTCGGACGCCCTCGGCCTGGCGTCGACCGGGCAGCGGTTCGACACCTACGCCGACCTGGCCGCGCTGGCCACGGCGGTCGAGTCCGGTGACGTCGCGCTGCCGGACGACGTGGTGGTCGGGTTCGCTCCCGGAGGCGACGGCGGTCCCGCCGCCGTCCACCGGGCCACCGGCGAGGCGCTGGCGCTGGTCCAGGCGTGGCTGGCGGACGACCGGTTCGCGGATGCCCGCCTGGCCGTGCTGACCTCGGGTGCCGTGGCCGCCGGTACGGACGAGCCGGTGGCCGATCTGGCCCATGCCGCCGTATGGGGCCTGCTGCGCTCCGCCGAGTCGGAGAACCCCGGCCGGTTCGTCCTGATCGACGTGGACGGCGCCGCCGATTCGCTGACGGCGGTGCCGGACGCGCTGGCGTCGGGCGAACCGCAGGTGGCCGTGCGGGACGGGGTGCTGCGGGCACCGCGCCTGGCGCGGGCCGTGGCGGAGGCCGACCGGCCGGCACCGGAGTTCGACGCCGAGGGCACGGTGCTGGTGACCGGGGCGAGCGGCACGCTGGGCGGTCTGTTCGCCCGCCATCTGGTGGCGGAGCGTGGGGTGCGGCATCTGCTGCTGGTGAGCCGCCGTGGCGAGCGGGCGCCGGGCGCGGCCGAGCTGGGTGCCGAGCTGGCCGAGCTGGGTGCCGAGGTGCGCTGGGCGGCGTGTGATGTGGCCGATCGTGCCGCGCTGGCCGAGGTGCTGGGGTCGATTCCGGCGGAGCGTCCGCTGACGGGCGTGGTGCACACCGCTGGTGTGCTGGACGACGGTGTGATCGGTTCGCTGACGCCGGAGCGGCTGGCGCGGGTGCTGCGTCCGAAGGCGGACGCGGCCTGGCACCTGCACGAGCTGACCCGTGAGCTGGACCTGTCGGCGTTCGTGCTCTTCTCGTCCGCCGCCGGTGTCTTCGGCGCCGCCGGGCAGGGCAACTACGCCGCCGCCAACGCCTACCTGGACGCCCTCGCCCAGCACCGCACGGCGAGCGGGCTGCCCGGCACCTCGCTGGCCTGGGGCCTGTGGGCCGCCGAATCCGGCGGTATGGCCGGTGAGCTGGACCAGGCCGATGTGTCCCGGATGAACCGGGGCGGGGTCGCCGCGCTCTCCACCGACGAGGGCAAGGAACTGTTCGACGCGGCCGGACGGGCCGGCGAGGCGCTGCTCGTACCGGTGCGGCTCGACCTGGCGGCGGCACGGGCCGAGGCGGCGGCCACCGGTGTGGTGGCGCCGCTGATGTCCGGACTGGTGCGGGTCCCGGCACGGCGTACGGCGGAGGGTTCGGCCGGAACGGGCGCCCTGGCGCAGCGGCTGGCCCGCCTGAGCGGGGCCGAGCAGCTCCGGACACTGCTGGAACTGGTCCGTACCCAGGTCGCCGCCGTCCTGGGCTATGGCACCGCCGACTCCGTGGACCCCGACCGCGCCTTCCGCGACCTGGGCTTCGACTCGCTGACCGCCGTCGAGCTGCGCAACCGGATGAACGCGGTCACCGGGATGCGGCTCCCCGCCACCCTGGTCTTCGACTACCCGACCTCCCTCGTCCTGGCCGAACACCTCCGGGACGAACTGGCCGGCACCCGCGCCCAGTCGGGCCTGCCGGTCCAGGCCGTGGGCGCGGCCGACGACGAGCCGATCGCCATCGTCGCGATGAGCTGCCGCTTCCCCGGCGGGGTGCGGACCCCCGAGGACCTGTGGCGGCTGCTGTCCACCGGCCAGGACGCGATCTCCGGCTTCCCCGTGGACCGTGGCTGGGACCTGGACGCGCTCTACCACCCGGACCCGGAGCACCCCGGCACCTCGTACACCCGCGAAGGCGGTTTCCTGCACGACGCCGCCGACTTCGACCCCACCTTCTTCGGCATCTCGCCGCGCGAGGCCCTCGCCACCGATCCGCAGCAGCGGCTGCTGCTGGAGACCTCGTGGGAGGCGATCGAGCGGGCCGGGATCGACCCGACCACGCTGCGCGGCAGCCGTACCGGTGTGTTCGCGGGCGTCATGTACCACGACTACGCCACGCTCGTGGAGCAGGCCCCGGACGGCGGTGGCGAGGGCGCCATCGGCTCCGGCAGCACGGGCTCCATCGCCTCGGGCCGCGTCGCGTACGCCCTCGGCCTGGAGGGCCCGGCCGTCACGGTCGACACGGCGTGCTCGTCGTCGCTGGTGGCGCTGCACTGGGCGATGCAGGCGCTGCGCGCGGGCGAGTGCACCATGGCGCTGGCCGGCGGTGTCACGGTGATGGCGACCCCCGGCACCTTCATCGGCTTCAGCCGCCAGGGCGGCCTGTCCGCCGACGGCCGCTGCAAGGCGTTCGCGGCCTCGGCGGACGGTACGGGCTGGGCCGAGGGCGCGGGCATGCTGCTCGTCGAGCGGCTCTCGGACGCGCGTCGGAACGGCCACCCGGTGCTGGCCGTGGTGCGCGGCTCGGCCGTCAACCAGGACGGCGCGTCGAACGGTCTGACGGCGCCCAACGGACCGTCCCAGCAGCGCGTCATCCGCCAGGCCCTCGCCGCCGCCGGGCTCTCGGTCGGCGACGTGGACGCGGTCGAGGCGCACGGCACCGGCACCACGCTGGGCGACCCGATCGAGGCACAGGCGCTGCTGGCCACGTACGGCCAGGAACGGGACGCGGAGCGGCCGCTGCTGCTGGGCTCCATCAAGTCGAACATGGGCCACACCCAGGCCGCGGCCGGTGTCGCGGGCGTGATGAAGATGGTCCTCGCCATGCGGCACGGAGTGCTTCCGAAGACCCTGCACGCGGAGCAGCCGTCGCCGCATGTGGACTGGTCGGCGGGCGCGGTGTCGCTGCTGACGGAGCAGATGGCCTGGCCGGAGACCGGCCGCCCGCGCCGCGCGGGTGTCTCGTCGTTCGGCATCAGCGGCACCAATGTGCACACGATCATCGAGCAGGCGCCGGAGGCTTCCGAGCCCGTGGCGGCCGCTTCGGCTCCTGGGGTGGCTCCGGCCGTGGTGCCGTGGGTGCTGTCGGGGCGGGGTGTGGCCGCGCTGCGTGCGCAGGCCGAGCGGCTGGTGGCGCATGTGGCGGACCGGCCCGAGCTGCGTCCGGTGGACGTGGGCTACTCGCTGGCGACCGGCCGGTCGGCCTTCGACCGCCGTGCGGTGGTGGTGGCCGGGGACCGGGCTGGGCTGGTGGCCGGTCTGGGCGCGTTGGCCGAGGGGCGTGGTGCGCCGGGACTGGTCGAGGGTTCGGTGGCCGGTGGCAAGGTGGCGTTCCTGTTCACGGGGCAGGGCAGCCAGCGGCTGGGGATGGGGCGTGAGCTGTATGACGCCTACCCGGTGTTCGCCGAGGCATTGGATGCCGTGTGTGCCGAGCTGGACGCGCATCTGGAGCGGCCGCTGCGGGATGTGCTGTTCGGGGACGACGCCGAGGCGCTGGACCGGACCGGGTTCACCCAGCCCGCGCTGTTCGCGGTCGAGGTGGCGCTGTTCCGGCTGGTCGAGGCGTGGGGTCTGAAGGCGGACTTCCTGTCGGGGCACTCCATTGGTGAGCTGACCGCCGCGCATGTGGCGGGTGTGCTGTCGCTGGCGGACGCGGCGACGCTGGTGGCCGCCCGTGGGCGGTTGATGCAGGAGCTTCCGGCCGGTGGCGCGATGATCGCCGTCCAGGCGTCGGAGGACGAGGTCACGCCGCTGCTGACCGAGCGGGTCAGCATTGCCGCGCTCAACGGGCCCACCTCGGTCGTCATCGCGGGTGATGAGGACGCGGCTGTGGAGATCGCCGCGTCGTTCGAGGAGCGGGGCCGTAAGACCAAGCGGCTCACGGTGAGCCACGCGTTCCACTCGCCGCGCATGGACGGGATGCTGGACGCCTTCCGCGAGGTCGCGCAGGGGCTGTCGTACGAGGCCCCGCGTATCCCGATCGTGTCGAACCTGACCGGTGCCGTGGTCTCCGCCGAGGAGATTGCCACGGCCGGCTTCTGGGTGCGGCACGTCCGCGAGGCGGTCCGGTTCCTCGATGGTGTGCGGACCCTCGAGGCCCAGGGCGTCTCCACGTTCGTCGAGCTGGGCCCGGACGGTGTGCTCACCGCGATGGCGCAGGAGTGCGTGACGGGCGAGGACGCCGGGTTCGTGGCGGCGCTGCGCAAGGACCGTCCCGAGGCCGAGGCGCTGACCACCGCTCTCGCGCGGGCGCATGTCCGTGGGGTGGCGGTGGACTGGGAGGCCGTCTTCGCCGGTACGGGCGCGGCTCGGGTCGAGCTGCCGACGTACGCCTTCCAGTACGCGCGCTACTGGCCCGAGCTTCCGGCCGCCGGCGTGGGCGGTACGGCCGGGCTGGGGCTGGCGACCGTCGACCATCCGCTGGTCGGGGCCGCCGTGCCACTGGCCGGTGGCGAGGGGCTGCTGCTCACGGGCCGACTGGGACTCGACACGCATCCGTGGTTGGCGGAGCACACCGTGCTGGGTTCGGTGCTGCTGCCGGGTACGGCCTTCGTCGAGCTGGCGGTTCGTGCGGGTGACCAGGTCGGTTGTGATCTGCTGGAGGAGCTGACGCTGGAGGCGCCGCTGGTGCTTCCGGAGGTGGGCGGTGTTCAGCTTCAGCTGTCGGTGGGTGCGCCGGACGACGCTGGTCGTCGTGCGGTCGAGGTGTATTCGCGGTTGGAGGGTGCGGCTGCCGATGAGGCGTGGCTGCGTCACGCCTCGGGTGTGCTGGCGCAGGGTGCGCCTGCGGCGTCGTTCGATCTGGGGGTGTGGCCTCCGGCGGGCGCGACGCCGGTCGGGATCGATGGGCTGTATGAGGGGATGGCAGGGCTCGGGCTTGTCTATGGTCCGGTGTTCCAGGGGCTGACGTCCGCGTGGCGGGTGGGTGACGAGGTCTTCGCCGAGCTGGAGCTGCCGGAGAACGCGCGGTCCGAGGCGGGTTCGTTCGGTCTGCATCCGGCGCTGCTGGACTCGGCTCTGCACGCGGTGGGGCTGGGTGGTCTGGTCGAGGGCGAGGACGGGGCGCGGTTGCCGTTCTCGTGGTCCGGGGTGTCGCTGCACGCGGTGGGTGCTTCGGTGCTGCGGGTGCGTCTGTCGGGCGCTGGCGCGGACGCGGTGTCGCTGGCGGTGGCCGATGGTGCGGGGCGTGCCGTGCTGTCGGTGGATTCGCTGGTGCTGCGGCCGGTGTCGGCCGAGCAGATCAGCGGCGCGCGGGGCGGGCGTCAGGACTCCCTCTTCCGCCTGGAGTGGGTTGACCTGCCCGCCACCGTGTCCCCAGCCCCCGTGCCGACCGCCCGCTGGGCGGCGCTCGGCTCGGGCGACCTCGGCCTCGGTGCGGTCGGCGCCGACATCGCGACGTACCCGGATCTGGCCGCGCTGGCCGAAGCGGTCGCGGCGGGCACCGAGACGCCCGAGCTGGTGTTCGTATCGCCCGCCGTCGCGGGTGACGCGGACGTGTCGGACGCGGCGCACCGGGCCACCGCCGAGGCGCTGACGCTGGTCCAGGCGTGGCTGGCGGATGAGCGGTTCGCCGACGCGCGCCTGGTCGTGCTGACCTCGGGTGCCGTGGCCGCCGGTGCGGACGAGCCGCTGGACGAACCGGCCCAGGCGGCGGTGTGGGGTCTGCTGCGCTCGGCGCAGTCGGAGAACCCGGAGCGCCTCGTGCTCGTCGACCTCGACGGCCGGGACGAGTCCTTCCGCACGCTGTCCGCCGCGCTCGCCTCGGACGAGTCGCAGCTCGCGCTGCGCGCGGGCGAGGTACGGGTGCCGCGCCTCGCGCGGGCCGCCGCCGCGGACTCCGGCCAGGACGTGCCGGAGTTCGACGCCGAGGGCACGGTGCTGGTGACCGGGGCGAGTGGCACGCTGGGCGGTCTGCTGGCGCGCCATCTGGTGGCGGAGCGTGGGGTGCGGCATCTGCTGCTGGTGAGCCGCCGTGGTGAGCGGGCGCCGGGTGCGGTCGAGCTGGGTGCCGAGCTGGCCGAGCTGGGTGCCGAGGTGCGCTGGGCGGCGTGTGATGTGGCCGATCGTGCCGCGCTGGCCGAGGTGCTGGGGTCGATTCCGGCGGAGCGTCCGCTGACGGGCGTGGTGCACACGGCCGGTGTGCTGGACGACGGTGTGATCGGTTCGCTGACGCCGGAGCGGCTGGCGCGGGTGCTGCGTCCGAAGGTGGACGCGGCGTGGCACCTGCATGAGCTGACCCGTGAGCTGGACCTGTCGGCGTTCGTGCTCTTCTCGTCCGCCGCCGGTGTCTTCGGCAACGCGGGGCAGGGCAACTACGCCGCCGCCAACGCCTTCCTGGACGCCCTCGCCCAGCACCGTACAGGGCTCGGGCTGCCCGGTACCTCGTTGGCCTGGGGCCTGTGGGCGGACTCCAGCGCGATGACGGGCGAGCTGGACGGCGCGGATGTGTCCCGGATGAGCCGGGGCGGTGTCCTCGCGCTCTCCGCCGCCGAGGGGCTGGAACTGTTCGACGCCGCGGGGCGTCTCGGCGAGGCGCTGCTGGTGCCCATGTCGCTGGACATGGCCGCGCTCCGGGCGCAAGCGGGCAGCGGTGCGCTGTCCCCGCTGTTCCGGGGGCTCGTGCGGACTCCGGCGCGGCGTACGGCGGAGGGCGCGGCGGCGTCGGGCGCGCTGGCGCGGCGGCTGGCCGGGCTCAGCCAGGCCGAACAACTCGACGTCGTGCTGGACCTGGTCCGTACGAACGTCGCGACGGTGCTCGGATACGCCGGCCCCGGGACGGTCGACCCCGACCGCTCCTTCCGCGAGCTGGGCATTGACTCTCTGACGGCGGTGGAGCTGCGGAACGCCCTGGGCGCGGCCGCTGAGGTGCGGCTGCCCGCGACGCTGGTCTTCGACTATCCGACGCCGGTGGTGTTGGCGGAGTTCCTGCGTGCGGAGGTCGTGGGCGCGGCTGCTGAGGTGGCCGGGCCGGTGGTGGTGGCCGCCGCTGATGACGAGCCGATCGCGATCGTGGGGCTGGGCTGCCGTTATCCGGGCGGGGTGGAGACGCCGGAGGACCTGTGGCGGCTGGTCGTGGAGGGCCGGGACGTGATCTCGGAGTTCCCCACCGACCGAGGCTGGGACCTGGACGGGCTCTACCACCCGGATCCCGACCACCCGGGCACCTCGTACTCCCGCGAGGGCGGCTTCGTCGACCGGGCCGGCCACTTCGACCCGGCCTTCTTCGGTATTTCGCCGCGTGAGGCGCTGGCGATGGACCCGCAGCAGCGGTTGCTGCTGGAGACGTCGTGGGAGGCGTTCGAGCGGGCCGGGATCGACCCGGGTGCGCTGCGCGGCAGCCGTACCGGTGTCTTCGCCGGCGTCATGTACCACGACTACGCCTCCTCCCTGCCGGCGCTTCCGGAAGGCGTGGAGGGATTCGTCGGCACCGGCAACGCGGCGAGTGTGATCTCGGGGCGGCTGGCGTACACGTTCGGTCTCGAGGGACCGACGATTACGGTGGACACGGCGTGTTCGTCGTCGTTGGTGGCGTTGCACCTCGCGGTTCAGGCGTTGCGGAACGGTGAGTGCTCGCTGGCGCTCGCGGGCGGTGTGACGGTGATGGCGACTCCGGCGCCGTTTGTGGAGTTCAGCCGTCAGCGCGGGCTTGCGGCGGATGGCCGGTGCAAGGCGTTCTCGGCGGACGCGGACGGTACGGGCTGGTCCGAGGGTGCGGGCGTGCTGCTGGTGGAGCGGCTGTCGGACGCGCGGAAGAACGGGCATCCGGTGCTGGCGGTGGTGCGTGGTTCCGCGATCAATCAGGATGGTGCGTCGAACGGTCTGACGGCGCCGAACGGTCCGTCGCAGCAGCGGGTGATCCGTCAGGCGCTGGCGAACGCGGGTGTGCCGGCGTCCGAGGTGGACGTGGTGGAGGCGCACGGCACCGGCACCAGTCTCGGTGACCCGATCGAGGCGCAGGCGCTCATGGCTACGTACGGTCAGGAGCGGGACGCCGAGCAGCCGTTGCTGTTGGGTTCGATCAAGTCGAACATGGGTCATACGCAGGCGGCTGCCGGTGTCGCGGGCATCATCAAGATGGTGATGGCGATGCGGCATGGGGTGTTGCCCCGTACGTTGCACGCACAGGAGCCGTCGCCGCACATTGACTGGTCCGCGGGTGCGGTGTCGTTGTTGCGGGAGTCGGTGGAGTGGCCGGAGACGGGTCGTCCCCGGCGGGCCGCTGTCTCGTCGTTCGGCTTCAGCGGGACGAACGCGCACACCATCATCGAGCAGGCCCCGGCCGTCGAACCGGCGGAGATCGCCGCTCTTCCGGCCGTTCAGCCGTCCGTGCTGCCGTGGGCGGTGTCCGGCAAGAGCGCTGACGCTCTGCGGGCGCAGGCCGTGCGGCTGCTCGCCGACCTGGAGCGGCGGCCGGAGCTGTCGCCGACCGATGTGGCGTTCTCGCTGGCGACGACGCGTGCCGCGCTGGATCATCGCGCGGTGGTCGTGGGCGGGGACCGGGCCGGGTTGGTCGCGGGTCTTGAGGCGCTGGCGCGTGGTGAGTCGGCGGCGGGGCTGGTGCGGGGCTCGGTGGCCGACGGCAAGGTGGCGTTCCTGTTCACGGGGCAGGGCAGCCAGCGGCTCGGGATGGGGCGTGAGCTGTATGACGCCTATCCGGTGTTCGCGGAGGCGTTCGACGCGGTGTGCGATGCGCTGGACGCGCACCTCGAACGGCCGCTTCGGGAGGTCCTGTTCGGCGAGGATGCCGAGGCGCTGGGCCGGACGGGGTTCACCCAGCCCGCGTTGTTCGCGGTGGAGGTGGCGCTGTTCCGGCTGGTGGAGGCGTGGGGTGTGCGTCCCGATTTCCTGTCGGGGCATTCGATTGGTGAGCTGGCGGCGGCGCATGTGGCGGGTGTGCTGTCGCTGGCGGACGCGGCGAAGCTGGTGGCGGCGCGTGGCCGTCTGATGCAGGCCCTGCCTGCGGGTGGCGCGATGATCGCGGTGCAGGCGTCCGAGGACGAGGTGGCGCCGCTGCTCACGGACAGTGTGAGCATTGCCGCGCTCAACGGGCCGACGTCGGTGGTCATCGCGGGTGATGAGGACGCGGCGGTGGAGATCGCGGCGGGCTTCGAGGCGCAGGGCCGTAAGACCAAGCGGCTGACGGTGAGCCACGCGTTCCACTCGCCGCGTATGGACGGGATGCTGGAGGCGTTCCGTGAGGTGGCCGAGGGGCTGTCGTACGAGGCTCCGCGTATTCCGATCGTGTCCAACCTGACCGGCGATGTCGTCTCCGCTGAGGAGATCGCCAGCCCTGGTTTCTGGGTGCGTCACGTCCGCGAAGCGGTCCGTTTCCTCGATGGTGTGCGTGCCCTTGAGGCTCAGGGTGTGACCACCTATCTCGAACTCGGTCCTGACGGTGTTCTCACCGCGATGGTCCAGGAGTGTGTCGAGGCTCCCGAGGCCGTGGGCTTCGCCACCGCGCTGCGCAAGGACCGTCCCGAGGCCGAGGCCGTCACCACCGCTCTCGCCGCCCTCCACGTCCGTGGCGTCACGCCGGACTGGGCCGGGTACTTCGCCGGGACCGGTGCCCACCGCGTCGACCTGCCGACCTACGCCTTCCAGCGGGAGCGTTACTGGCTGGAGGCTCCCGCCGGAGCCGTCGGCGACGTGGCCTCGGCCGGTCTCGGCTCGGCTGATCATCCGCTGCTGGGCGCGGCGGTGGATCTGCCCGACTCCGAGGGCTTCCTCTTCACGGGCCGGCTCTCGCTCCGTACGCACCCGTGGCTGGCCGACCACGCCGTCATGGACACCGTGCTGCTGCCCGGTACGGCCCTGGTGGAGCTGGCGGTCCGGGCCGGTGACCAGGTCGGGTGCGATCTGCTGGAGGAGCTGACGCTCGAAGCGCCCCTGGTCCTGCCCGAGCGTGGCGGGGTGCAGCTGCGGGTTGCCGTGGCCGAGCCCGGCCCCGACGGGCAGCGCGCGCTGACCGTCTACTCGCGGCTGGAGGACGCCGCCGACGAGCCGTGGATCCGGCACGCCTCCGGTGTGCTCACGGCCACTGGAGCAGCCACTGGAGCAGCCACCGCAACCGGCCTGACGGAGTGGCCCCCGGCCGGCACCGGGGCGGCCGATGTCGAACCGCTCGACGTGGCCGGGCTGTACGACGGCTTCGCCGCGCTCGGCCTCGCCTACGGGCCGGTGTTCCAGGGGCTGCGGGCCGCCTGGCGGCGCGGCGACGAGGTGTTCGCGGAGGTGGCGCTGGACGAGGAGCGGCAGGGCGAGGCCCGTGCGTACGGGCTGCACCCGGCGCTGCTGGACGCCGCGCTGCACACGGTGGCCCTCGGCGGGTTCTTCCCGGCCGAAGAGGCGGGACAGGCCCGGCTGCCGTTCTCGTGGGACGCCGTACGGCTGCACGCGGTCGGCGCGACCGCGCTGCGGGTGCGGGTCTCCCCGGCCGGGCAGGGCGGCGCGGTGGCGCTGGAGATCGCCGATGAGGCCGGTGCCCCGGTGGTGTCGGTCGGCTCGCTCGCGCTCCGGCCGCTGGACGCCGAGCAGTTCGCGGCCGCCGCCCGTACCGCACACCACGAGGCGCTGTACCGCCTCGACTGGGCCGCGTTGCCCACGCCCGCCCTGCCCACGTCCACGGAGCGGGAGCGGCCGGAGGACACCGTCCTGTGGGCCGTCCTGGACGGCACCGGCGGCGGTGATCTGAAGATCACGGCCGCGCTGACGGACGCGGACACCGGTATCGAGGCCGAGACCTACCCGGACCTGTCCGCGCTCGCCGAGGCGGTCGAGGCCGAGGGGATCGCGCCCGATGTGGTGCTCGTGCCGTGCCTGCCCGACCTGGGCACGCCCGGGGACACCGTGGGCGCCGCGCACGCCGTGGTCCGGCGGACGCTGGCGCTGGTCCAGGAGTGGATCGCCGAGGAGCGGTTCGCCGACTCCCGGCTCGTTCTCCTCACCCGTGGCGCCGTGGCCGTGGCCACGGGCGAGGACGCCGGGGCCGAGGGTGTGGACGATCTGACGCACGCGGCGGCCTGGGGTCTGGTGCGGTCGGCGCAGGCCGAGCACCCGGGCCGGTTCGTCCTGGTGGATCTGGCGGACACGGACGGCGACCCGGTCCACGGCGCCGTCCACGGCTGGCTCCCCGCCCTGGTGGCGGCGCTGCGGACGGACGAGCCCCAGCTGGCCGTGCGCGCCGGGGCCGTCCACGCACCGCGCCTCGCCCGGGTGGCGGCCCTGGACGCGGCGGCCGTGCCCGGCCTCGACCCGGCGGGCACCGTGCTGGTCACCGGCGCGTCCGGCACCCTGGGCGGGCTGCTGGCCCGCCACCTGGTGACCGAGCGCGGCGCCCGGAGGCTGCTGCTGACCAGCCGCCGTGGCGCGGAGGCGGCGGGCGCCGCCGAACTGGCCGCCGAGCTGGGCGCGTTGGGCGCCGAGGTCACCTGGGCGGCGTGCGACGCGGCCGACCGGGACGCGCTGGCCCGGGTCATCGCGTCCGTCCCCGCCGCGCATCCCCTCACCGCCGTGATCCACGCGGCGGGTGTGCTCGACGACGGGGTCGTGGAATCGCTCACCGCCGAGCGCGTGGATCAGGTGCTGCGTCCGAAGGTGGACGCGGCGTGGCATCTGCACGAGCTGACCCGCGGCCTGGACCTGGCCGAGTTCGTGCTGTTCTCCTCGGCGGCCGGTGTCTTCGGCAACCCGGGGCAGGGCAACTACGCGGCGGCCAACGCCTTCCTGGACGCCCTCGCCCAGCACCGCCGCGCCCAGGGCCTGCCCGCCGTCTCCCTGGCCTGGGGCCTGTGGGAGGACGAGGGCGGCATGGCCGCGACCCTCGCGACCGCCGACCGGCAGCGGATGAGCCGCGGCAGCATGGGCGCGCTGAGCAACGCCGAGGGCCTGGCCCTGTTCGACGTGTCCGGCCTGGCCGGACCCGCGGTGCTGATCCCCGCCGCCCTGGACCTCGCCACCCTGCGCGCCCAGTCCATGGCCGGGGTCGTGCCACTGCTGCGCGGGCTGATCCGCACCCCCGTGCGGCGGGCCGCGGCCGGTGGCGGCGGGGCGGACGAGGCGGCGGGGCTCGCCGAGCGGCTCGCGGGCATGTCCGCGGCCGAACGGGACCGCTTCCTGACCAACCTGGTCTGCGGCCAGGTGGCCACCGTGCTCGGCTACGGCAGCGCGGCGGCGATCGAACCCGGCGCGGCCTTCAAGGAACTGGGCTTCGACTCGCTGACCGCCGTGGAGCTCCGCAACCGGCTCGGCGCGGCCACCGGACTCCGGCTGCCCGCCACGCTGATCTTCGACTACCCGACCCCCGACGCCCTGGCCGGCCATCTGCGCGCGGAACTCCCGCACGGGGACGACGGCGGCCCGTCGGTGTTCGGCGAACTCGACCGCCTGGAAGCCGCCCTGGCGGTGGCCGCGGACGACAGCGTCACCCGCTCCAGGATCACCATGCGCCTCCAGGCGCTCCTGGCGAAGTGGAACGACGCCCAGGACGCGACCGCCGACGGCGACACCGACGACCACGACCTCGAAACCGCGACCGACGATGAGCTCTTCGACCTGCTCGACGACGAACTCGGCTCCTCCTGAACGGGAGCGTTCTGAACCCATGGAACTCATGAGCACCACCTCCCTCTTCGCAAGGAGCCGACGCAATGGTGAATAACGAGGACAAGCTCCGCGACTACCTCAAGCGGGCCACCGCCGACCTGCGCCAGGCCCGTCGGCAGCTGCGCGAGGTCGAGGAGCGGCACCAGGAGCCGATCGCGATCGTCGCGATGAGCTGCCGCTACCCGGGCGGTGTCCGCACCCCCGAGGAGCTGTGGCGGCTCGTCCTGGGCGGCGAGGACGCGATCTCCGGCTTCCCGACGGACCGCGGCTGGGACATCGAGTCGCTCTACGACGCCGACCCCGACCAGGCGGGCGCCAGCTATGTGAGCGAGGGCGGATTCCTCTACGACGCGGGCGGCTTCGACCCCACGCTCTTCGGGATCTCGCCGCGTGAGGCCATGGCGATGGACCCGCAGCAGCGGCTGCTGCTGGAGACGTCCTGGGAGGCGTTCGAGCGGGCCGGGATCGACCCGACCGGGCTGCGCGGCAGCCGGACCGGTGTGTTCGCGGGCGTCATGTACCACGACTACACCTCGCGGCTCGACTCCGTGCCCGAGGGCGTCGAGGGCTTCCTCGGCACCGGAAGCTCCGGCAGCATCGCCTCCGGCCGGGTGTCGTACACCTTCGGCCTGGAGGGCCCGGCGGTCACCGTCGACACCGCCTGCTCGTCCTCGCTGGTCACCCTGCACATGGCGGTGCAGGCGCTGCGCAACGGTGAATGCTCGCTCGCGCTCGCGGGCGGTGTCACCGTGATGGCCACGCCCTCGACGTTCACCGAGTTCAGCCGGCAGCGCGGACTCGCCGCCGACGGCCGCTGCAAGCCCTTCGCCGCCGCCGCCGACGGCACCGGCTGGGGCGAGGGCGTCGGCATGCTGCTGGTGGAGCGGCTGTCGGACGCGCGCCGCAACGGCCACCCGGTGCTGGCCATCGTCCGTGGCTCGGCGATCAACCAGGACGGCGCCTCCAACGGTCTGACGGCGCCCAACGGCCCGTCCCAGCAGCGCGTCATCCACCAGGCGCTCACCAACGGCCGGCTCTCCGCGGCCGACGTGGACGTCGTCGAGGCACACGGCACGGGGACGACGCTGGGCGACCCGATCGAGGCGCAGGCGCTGCTGGCCACCTACGGCCAGGAGCACACCGAGGACCGGCCGCTGCTGCTCGGCTCCATCAAGTCCAACATCGGCCACACCCAGGCCGCGGCCGGTGTCGCCGGGGTCATCAAGATGGTCATGGCCATCCGCCACGGTGTGCTGCCCAAGACGCTGCACATCGACGAGCCGACCCCGCACGTGGACTGGTCGGCGGGCGCGGTGTCGCTGCTCGCGGACACCACGCCGTGGCCGGAGACCGACCACCCGCGCCGGGCGGCGGTGTCCTCGTTCGGGTTCAGCGGCACCAACGCGCACACCATCATCGAGCAGGCACCCGCCGACGAGGCCGACGCGGAAGCCACCGGGGAACCGGCCCCGGCCAAGCGGCTGGACGTGGTGCCGTGGACGGTGTCGGGCAAGAGCGCGGCGGCGCTGCGCGCCCAGGCGCGGCGGCTGCTGGCCCACCTGGAGGCCGGTCCCGGCCCGCGCCCGGTCGATGTGGGCCTCTCGCTGGCCACCACCCGCGCCCAGCTGGACCACCGCGCCGTGGTGCGCGGCCACGACCGCGACGCACTGCTGGCCGGGCTGACCGCCCTGGCCGAGGGCGGTATGGCGGCGGGCGTCGCCCAGGGCTCCGTCGTCGGCGGCCGGACGGCGTTCGTCTTCCCGGGGCAGGGGTCGCAGTGGGCCGGTATGGCGGTGGGGCTGATGGATGCCTCGCCCGTTTTCGCGGCGCGGATCGAGGAGTGTGCGGCGGCGTTGGGGGAGTTCACCGACTGGTCGTTGGTGGATGTGCTGCGGGGTGCGGAGGGTGCGCCGTCGCTGGAGCGGGTGGATGTGGTCCAGCCGGTGTTGTTCGCGGTGATGGTGTCGCTGGCGGAGCTGTGGCGTTCGCTCGGGGTCGCCCCGGCGGCGGTGATCGGTCACTCACAGGGTGAGATCGCGGCGGCGTGCGTGGCAGGCATCCTGTCCTTGAAGGACGCGGCGCGTGTGGTGGCGCTGCGCAGCCAGGCCATTGGCCGGGTGCTGGCGGGTAAGGGCGGCATGGTGTCGGTGGCGCTTCCGGTGGCCCAGGTGCGGGAGCGGATCGCGCCGTGGGGTGAGGAGCGGATCTCGGTCGCCGCCGTCAACGGCCCCTCGTCGGTGGTGGTGTCGGGTGAGCCGACCGCGCTGGATGAGCTGGTCGCCGCGTGCGAGGCGGATGAGGTCCGCGCGCGTCGGGTGCCGGTGGACTACGCCTCGCACTCGGCCCAGGTGGAGCTGCTCCGCGACGAGCTGCTGGAGCTGCTGGCGCCCGTACAGCCCAAGGCCGCCGAGGTGCCGTTCCTGTCGACGGTGACGGGGGAGTGGGTCGAGGGTCCGGAGCTGGGCGCCGAGTACTGGTTCACCAATCTGCGGCGCACGGTGGAGCTGGAGGGCGCGGTCCGGCGGTTGCTGGACGAGGGTTTCGGTGTGTTCATCGAGTCCAGTGCGCATCCGGTGTTGACGATGGGTGTGCAGGAGACCGCCGAGGACGCCGGTATGGAGGCGGCCGCGATCGGTTCGCTGCGCCGTGACGAGGGCGGGCTGGACCGGTTCTGGGCCTCCGTCGGCGAGGCGTGGACGCGGGGCGCCACCGTGGACTGGGCCGGGGTGTTCGAGGGCACCGGCGCGCGACGGTGCGAGCTGCCCACGTACGCCTTCCAGCACCAGCGCTACTGGCTCGAGGCGGGCGCCCCCGCCACCGCCGCGCCCGCCGCCGATCCCGTCGAGGCCCGCTTCTGGGAGGCCGTGGAGCGCGAGGACTGGCAGGCGCTTGCCGCCGAGCTGGACGTCGACGGCGATGAGCGGGTCAGCGCGCTGCTGCCCGCCCTGGCGTCCTGGCGCAAGCAGAGCCGTGAGCAGTCCGTCGTGGACGGCTGGCGGTACCGCGTCACCTGGAAGCCGCTCGCCGACGGGCAGCCCGCGCGGCTGTCCGGCGGCTGGCTCGTCGTCGCGCCGGCCACCGGGGACACTTCGGGCACCGAGGACACCTGGACGGACGCCGTGGCCGGGGTGCTCGCCGAACGCGGCGCCGACGTGCGGCGGATCGCCGTGGACACCGGCACCGACGGCCGGGAGGAGCTGGCCGAGCGGCTGCGCACCGCGCTCGCGGACACCGACGGCATCCCGTTCGCCGGGGTGCTGTCGCTGCTGGCCCTCGACGGCCATCCGCACCCCCGCCACCCCTCCGTCCCGGCCGGGGTGGCGGCGCAGCTCGCGCTGGTGCAGGCGCTGGGTGACGTGGAGATCGGCGCGCCGCTGTGGTCCGCCACCCGGGGCGCGGTCTCCGTGGGCCGTACGGACGCCCTGGAGTCCCCCGAACAGGCGCTGGTCTGGGGCCTGGGCCGGGTGGCCGCGCTGGAGCACGGCGAGCGCTGGGGCGGTCTGGTCGACCTGCCCGCCGCGCCCGACGAGCGGGCGCTGGCCCGGCTGGTGGCCGTGCTCGCCGGGGCCGAGGAGGAGGACCAGGTGGCGATCCGCGCCACCGGACTGCTCGTACGCCGTCTGGTGCGCGCCCCGCTGGCCGCCACGCCCGCCGTACGGTCGTGGCAGCCGTCCGGTACCACGCTGGTCACCGGTGGTACGGGCGCGCTGGGCGCCCATGTGGCGCGCTGGCTGGCCGGTAACGGCGCCGAGCGTCTGGTGCTCACCAGCCGCCGTGGCCTCCAGGCCCCGGGCGCGGCCGAACTCCAGGCGGAACTGACCGAGCTGGGCGCCACGGTCACCATCGCGGCCTGCGATGTGGCCGACCGCGCCCAGGTCGAGGCGCTGCTCGCGGACATCCCCGCCGAGCACCCGCTGACGGCCGTCGTCCACACGGCCGCCGTGCTGGACGACGGTGTGATCGAGGGCCTGACCCCGGACCAGGTGGACCGGGTACTGAAGGTCAAGGTCGACGCCACCCGCCATCTGCACGAGCTCACCCGGGACCTGGACCTGTCCGCGTTCGTGCTGTTCTCCTCCTTCGCGGCCACCTTCGGCGCCCCCGGCCAGGGCAACTACGCCCCGGGCAACGCCTTCCTGGACGCCTTCGCCGAGTACCGGCGCGCCCAGGGCCTGCCCGCCACCTCGCTGGCGTGGGGCCCGTGGGGCGAGGGCGGGATGGCCGAGGGCGGCGTCGGCGACCGGATGCGCCGCCACGGCGTCATCGAGATGGCGCCGCGGTCGGCCGTCACCGCGCTCCAGCACGCGCTGGACCGCGACGAGTCGGTGCTGACCGTCGTCGACATGGAGTGGAAGCGCTTCGTCCTCGCCTTCACCTCCGGCCGCTCCCGCCCGCTGCTGCGCGACCTGCCCGAGGCGCGGGACGTCCTCAAGGACATGGCGGGCGACGCGGAGGCGGACGGCGCGGGCGCGGCCGCCGCGCTGGTGCGGCAGCTCGCCGGGGCGCCGGAGGCCGAGCAGGAGCGGCTGGTGCTGGAGCTGGTCCGCACCGCCGTCGCGGCCGTCCTGGGCTACGCGGGCGCCGAGGAGGTCGAGGCGGGCCGGGCCTTCAAGGAGCTGGGCTTCGACTCCCTCACCGCCGTCGAACTGCGCAACCGGCTCAGCGCCGCCAGCGGGCTGAAGCTGCCGCCGACGCTGATCTTCGACTACCCCACCCCCACGGCGCTCGCGCGCCACCTGCGCGGCGAGATCTCCGGCGGGCAGCCGGCCGCCGTGGCCGCGCTGCCGACCGCGGCGGCGCTCGCCGACGACGAGCCGATCGCCATCGTCTCCATGAGCTGCCGCTTCCCGGGCGGGGTGCGCACCCCCGAGGAGCTGTGGCAGCTGCTCGCCTCCGGCGGTGACGCGCTGTCGGAGTTCCCGGGCGACCGCGGCTGGGACATCGAGTCCCTCTACAACCCGGACCCGGACGCGCAGGGCACCAGCTACACCCGCGAGGGCGGATTCCTCACCGGGGCGGCCGACTTCGACCCCGCTTTCTTCGGGATCTCACCGCGTGAGGCCATGGCGATGGACCCGCAGCAGCGGCTGCTGCTGGAAACCTCCTGGGAGGCGTTCGAGCGGGCCGGTATCGACCCGGCCACGCTGCACGGCAGCCCGTCCGGTGTCTTCGTCGGCACCAACGGCTCCGACTACTCCATCCTCATGCGCAGCGCCACCGACGGCTACGAGGGCCACCTGGCCACCGGCAGCGCCGCGAGCGTCGTCTCCGGCCGCCTCTCCTACACCTTCGGCCTGGAGGGCCCGGCGGTCACCGTCGACACCGCCTGCTCGGCGTCGCTGGTGGCGCTGCACCTGGCCGTCCAGTCGCTGCGCCAGGGCGAATGCTCGCTCGCCCTCGCGGGCGGGGTCACCGTGATGGCCACCCCGGGCACCTTCATCGAGTTCAGCCGCCAGCGCGGACTGTCCTCCGACGGCCGCAGCAAGGCGTTCTCCTCGGACGCGGACGGCTTCAGCCCGGCCGAGGGCGTAGGGCTCCTGCTGGTCGAGCGGCTGTCGGACGCACGTCGCAACGGCCACCCGGTGCTGGCGGTCGTGCGCGGCTCGGCGATCAACCAGGACGGTGCGTCCAACGGTCTGACGGCGCCCAACGGCCCGTCCCAGCAGCGCGTCATCCGGCAGGCCCTCGCCAACGCGCGGCTGTCGGCGGCCGAGGTGGACGTGGTCGAGGCGCACGGCACGGGCACCACGCTGGGTGACCCGATCGAGGCGCAGGCGCTGCTCGCCACCTACGGCCAGGACCGGCCCGAGGGACAGCCGCTGTTGCTCGGCTCCATCAAGTCCAACATCGGCCACGCGCAGGCGGCCGCCGGTGTCGCCGGGGTGATGAAGCTCGTGCTCGCGCTGCGTCACGGTGTGCTGCCGGAGTCGCTGCACATCGTCGAGCCCACCCCGCACGTGGACTGGTCGGCGGGCGGCGTCGAGCTGCTGACCGAGGCGCGGGAGTGGCCGGAGACGGGCCGTCCGCGGCGGGCCGCGGTGTCCTCGTTCGGTTTCAGCGGCACCAACGCGCACGCCATCCTGGAGCAGGCCCCCGCCGAGGAGCAGACGGAGAGCGAGCCGGTGACCCGGCGGCTCGGCACGCTGCCGTGGGTGGTATCCGGTAAGAGCGAGGCGGCGCTGCGCGCCCAGGCCGCCAAGCTGCTGGCCCACCTCGACGCCGAACCGGCCCAGCGCCCGCTGGACATCGGCCACTCGCTGGCCACCACCCGCGCCGCCTTCGAGCAGCGCGCGGTGCTGGTCGGCGGCGACCGGGACGATTTCGCCCGTGGTTTGGACGCCCTCGCTAGGGGGCAGGTCCTGCCCAACCTGGTGCAGGGGGCCTCAATCGGGGGCAAGGCCGCATTCGTGTTCCCAGGACAGGGGTCACAATGGGTAGGCATGGCCGTGGAGCTGTTGGATGCTTCACCGGTGTTCGCTGCCCGTATTGATGAGTGTGCCGCCGCGCTCGCAGAGTTCACCGACTGGTCGTTGGTGGATGTGCTGCGCGAGGCGGAGGGCGCACCGTCACTGGAGCGGGTGGACGTCGTTCAGCCGGTGTTGTTCTCCGTGATGGTGTCGCTGGCGGAGCTGTGGCGTTCGCTGGGTGTGCGGCCGGCGGCCGTGGTCGGTCATTCGCAGGGTGAGATCGCGGCGGCGTGTGTGGCGGGGATTCTGTCCTTGAAGGACGCGGCCCGGGTGGTGGCGTTGCGTAGTCAGGCGATTGGGCGGGTGCTGGCGGGTAAGGGCGGCATGGTGTCGGTGGCGCTTCCGGTGGCCCAGGTGCGGGAGCGGATCGCGCCGTGGGGTGAGGAGCGGATCTCCGTCGCCGCCGTCAACGGCCCGTCGTCGGTGGTGGTGTCGGGTGAGCCGACCGCGCTGGATGAGCTGGTCGCCGCGTGTGAGGCGGACGACGTGCGCGCGCGTCGGGTGCCGGTGGACTACGCCTCGCACTCCGCGCAGGTGGAGTTGCTCCGCGACGAGTTGCTGGAGCTGCTGGCGCCGGTGCAGCCGAAGGCCGCCGAGGTGCCGTTCCTGTCGACGGTGACGGGGGAGTGGGTCGAGGGTCCGGAGCTGGACGCCGAGTACTGGTTCACCAACCTGCGGCGCACGGTGGAGCTGGAGGGCGCGGTCCGGCGGCTGCTGGACGAGGGCTTCGGTGTCTTCATCGAGTCCAGCGCCCACCCGGTGCTGACGATGGGTGTGCAGGAGACCGCCGAGAGCGCGGGCCGGGAAGCGGCCGCGATCGGTTCGCTGCGCCGTGACGAGGGTGGCCTGGACCGGTTCTGGGTCTCGCTGGGCGAGGCGTGGACGCGGGGCGTCGGCGTCGACTGGCAGGCGGTGTACGACGGTACGGGCGCGGCCCGCGTCGAGCTGCCCACGTACGCCTTCCAGCAGCAGAGCTACTGGCCGCAGGCCGCCGACGCCCTGGCCGACGAGTCGGGCACGCCGTCCGACGCCGTCGACGCCCGCTTCTGGGAGGCCGTCGAGCGCGAGGACCTGGAGTCGCTGGCCGACACCCTCGCGTTCGAGGACGACGGTGAGCGGTCCTCGCTCGGCGCCGTCCTGCCCGGTCTGGCGTCCTGGCGCAAGCAGGCCCGTGAGCGGTCCACGGTGGACGGCTGGCGCTACCGCGTGACCTGGACCTCCCTGACCGAGCGCCAGGCCCCCCGGCTGTCCGGCACCTGGCTGCTGGCCGTACCCGAGTCCGCCGCCACCGACGACTGGACGCTCGGCGCGGTGCGGATGCTCACCGAACGCGGCGCCCAGGTGCGGCAGATCACCCCGGCCGCCGTCGAGGCGGACCGCGCGTCGCTGACCCGTCTGGTGCGCGAGGAGCTGACCGACGCCGGAACCGTCTCGGGTGTGCTGTCGCTGCTCGCCCTCGACGAGGGCACCGCCCCCGGTACCGACGGGGTCAGCGCCGGGCTGACCGGTTCCGCCGCGCTGATCCAGGCGCTGGGCGACGCCGGGGTGGAGGCGCCGCTGTGGTGCGCCACCCGGGGCGCGGTCTCCGTGAGCCGTGCGGACCGGCTGGCGTCCCCCGGGCAGGCGCTCGTCTGGGGCCTCGGCCGGACCGCCGCCCTGGAGTACCCGGAGCGCTGGGGCGGCCTGGTCGACCTGCCCGGCGCGCCCGACGAGCGGGCGCTGGCCCGGCTCGCCGGAGTGCTCGCCGGGAGCGACGGCGAGGACCAGCTCGCGGTGCGCGCGGCGGGCGTGTTCGCCCGCAGGCTCGCGCACGCCCCGCTGGCCGGCGCGCCCGCCGTACGGTCGTGGCAGCCGTCCGGTACGACGCTGGTCACCGGTGGTACGGGCGCACTGGGTGCCCATGTGGCGCGCTGGCTGGCCGGCCAGGGTGCCGAGCATCTGGTGCTCACCAGCCGCCGTGGCCTCAAGGCCCCGGGCGCGGCCGAGCTCCAGGCGGAGCTGACCGAGCTGGGCGCGAAGGTCACCGTCGCCGCGTGCGATGTGGCCGACCGCAAGGCGGTCGAGACGCTGCTGGCCGCCATCCCGGCCGACCAGCCGCTCACCGCGGTCATGCACGCCGCGGGCGTCCTGGACGACGGCGTCCTGGACGCGCTCACCCCGGAGCGGTTCGCGACCGTCCTCGGCCCCAAGGCCGACGCGGCCCGCCATCTGCACGAGCTGACCCGCGAGCTGGACCTGTCCGCGTTCGTGCTGTTCTCCGGCATCGCGGGCACCCTCGGCGACGCCGGGCAGGGCAACTACGCGGCGGCCAACGCCTATCTCGACGCGCTGGCCGAGCAGCGCCGCGCCGACGGTCTGCCCGCCACCTCGGTGGCCTGGGGCCGCTGGGGCGAGACGGGGCTGGCCGCCGACGGGGCCATCGGGGAGCGGCTGGACCGGGGCGGTGTCCCGGCGATGGCGCCGCACGCGGCGATCACCGCCCTGCGGCAGGCGCTGGACCACGCCGACACGGTGGTGGCCGTCGCCGACATCCAGTGGGACCGCTTCGTCCACGGCTACACGGCGGTCCGCCCCAGCCCGTTCATCGCCGACCTGCCGGAGGTCCGGCGGCTGCGGGCGGCCGGAGGCCCGGCCGGCGAGCCCGGCGCGGCCACGGACGGCTCCCCGGCGGACGCGCTGCGGGCGCGGCTGGCCGGGATCTCCCGGGCCGAACAGTCCCTGGTGGTCCTGGAGGTCGTGCGCAGCAACGCGGCCGCCGCGCTCGGCCACCCCTCGACCGACGAGGTCGGCGCGGGGCGGGCGTTCAAGGAGCTGGGCTTCGACTCGCTCATCGCGCTGGAGCTGCGCAACCGGCTGACCGCCGCCACCGGGCAGAAGCTGCCCGCCACGCTGGTCTTCGACTACCCGACCCCGGCGGCGCTCGCCGAGTTCCTGTGCGGCCGGATCGTGGGCGACGGCGGTACGGCCGCGGCCCCCGGGCTCGCCGAGCTCGACGCGCTGGAGTCCGCGCTGTCCGTCCTCGACCCCGACAGCGCGACGCGGGGCGACATCGCGGCCCGGCTGCGGGACCTCGCGGCGCGGTGGGCGGAGCCCCGTACGGCCGATGCCGAGGCGGCCGACGGCGACGGCGGGACCGTGACGGAGAAGTTGCAGGAGGCGACGCCCGACGAGGTCTTCGCCTTCATCGACAAAGAACTCGGAATCTAAGGATCGATGGGTCCGCGGGCGCAAGGTTTGTGACGAGAAGCATGGGTGAGACTCCAATGGCGGATCAGGACAAGATCCTCGACTACCTCAAGCGGGTAACTGCCGATCTGCACCAGACGCGCCAGCGTCTTCGCGAGGTCGAGTCGCAGGAGCCTGAGCCGATCGCGATCGTCGGCATGAGCTGCCGGTTCCCCGGAGGCGTCACGTCTCCGGAGGAGCTGTGGGAGCTCGTGGCGGCGGGCGGCGACGCCATCGCGGACTTCCCTACGGACCGTGGCTGGGACATCGAGTCGCTCTTCGCCGACGACCCCGACCAGCAGGGCACCAGCTACACCGACAAGGGCGGGTTCCTCGACGCCGCGGGCGAGTTCGACGCGGCGTTCTTCGGGATCAGCCCGCGCGAGACCCTCGGCATGGACCCGCAGCAGCGGCTGCTGCTGGAGACCTCCTGGGAGGTGTTCGAGCGGGCCGGGATCGACCCGGCCACGCTGCGCGGCAGCAAGGCCGGTGTCTTCATCGGCACCAACGGCCAGGACTACCCGGAGCTGCTGCACCGGCTGCCGCAGGGCGTCGAGCAGTACCTGCTCACCGGCAACGCCGCCAGCGTCATCTCCGGCCGCCTCTCCTACACCTTCGGCCTGGAGGGCCCGGCGCTCACCGTCGACACGGCGTGCTCGTCGTCGCTGGTGGCGCTGCACCTGGCCATCCAGTCGCTGCGAGGCGGCGAGTGCTCGCTGGCGCTCACCGGCGGTGTCACGGTGATGAACAGCCCGCGCGCGTTCATCAACTTCAGCCGGCAGCGGGGCCTGGCGCCCGACGGCCGCTGCAAGGCGTTCGCGGACGGCGCGGACGGCACCGGCTGGGGCGAGGGCGTCGGCATGCTGCTCGTCGAGCGGCTGTCGGACGCCCGCCGGCACGGCCACAAGGTGCTGGCGATCGTCCGTGGCTCGGCCATCAACCAGGACGGCGCGTCCAACGGTCTGACGGCGCCCAACGGACCGTCCCAGCAGCGCGTCATCCGCCAGGCGCTCACCGACGCCCGGCTCACCCCGGCCCAGGTGGACGCCGTCGAGGCGCACGGCACCGGCACCAGCCTCGGCGACCCCATCGAGGCCCAGGCCCTGCTCGCCACGTACGGGCAGAACCGGCCCGAGGGCCGCCCGCTGTGGCTCGGCTCCATCAAGTCCAACTTCGGGCACACCCAGGCCGCCGCCGGTGTCGCCGGCATCATCAAGATGGTCAAGGCCATCGAGCACGGCGTCCTGCCCAGGACGCTGCACGTCGACGCGCCCTCCCGGGACGTGGACTGGACGGCGGGCGCGGTCTCCCTGCTCACCGAGAACACCCCGTGGCCGGAGACCGGCCAGCCGCGCCGCGCGGGCATCTCCTCCTTCGGCGTGAGCGGTACCAACGCGCACACCGTCATCGAGCAGGCGCCCGCCGAGGACCGCGAACCGCGGGCCACCGACGGCGACGCCACACCCTCGGAGTGGACCGGGCTCGGCGGTCTGGTGCCGGTGCCGGTGTCCGGGCAGAGCGCACCGGCGCTGCGCGCCCAGGCCGAACGGCTCACCGCCCGGGTCCAGGACGACCCGGACCTGAACCTCGTCGACCTGGCCTACTCGCTGGCCACCACCCGCGCCGCACTCGACCACCGGGCCGTGGTCCTCGCCGGCGAGGGCGGCCGGGAGGAACTGCTGCGCGGACTGGCCGAACTCGCCGAGGACGGCCCCGCGGGCGGGGTCGTCCGGGGCGAGGTCGGCGAGGGCAAGGTGGCGTTCCTCTTCACCGGCCAGGGCAGCCAGCGCACCGGGATGGGCCGTGAGCTGTACGCGGCTGTCCCGGCCTTCGCCCGCGCCCTGGACGAGGTGTGCGCCGAGCTCGACCAGCACCTTCAGCGGCCGCTGCGCGAGGTGATGTTCGGCGACGACGCCGAGGCGCTGGACCGGACCGGCTACACCCAGCCCGCGCTGTTCGCCCTCGAAGTGGCGCTGTTCCGGCTGCTGGAAACCTGGGGCGTGCGGCCCGACTTCCTCGTCGGCCACTCGATCGGCGAACTGGCCGCCGCGCATGTGGCCGGTGTGCTCTCGCTCGCGGACGCGGCGACGCTGGTGGCGGCGCGTGGCCGGCTGATGCAGGAGCTGCCGGCCGGTGGCGCGATGATCGCCGTCCAGGCGTCCGAGGACGAGGTGGCGCCGCTGCTCACCGAGCGGGTGTCCATCGCCGCGCTCAACGGGCCGACGTCGGTCGTCATCGCGGGTGACGAGGACGCCGCTGCCGCGATCGCGGCGTCGTTCGAGGCACAGGGCCGCAAGACCAAGCGGCTGACGGTGAGCCACGCGTTCCACTCGCCGCGCATGGACGGCATGCTGGACGCCTTCCGCGAGGTCGCCCGGCAGGTGAGCTACGCCCCGCCGGTCATCCCCATCATCTCCAACCTGACCGGCGGATCGGTCTCCGCCGACGAGATCTGCTCGCCCGACTACTGGGTCCGGCACGTACGTGAGGCGGTCCGCTTCACCGACGGCATCCGCCGGCTCGAGGAGTACGACGTCGGCACCTATGTGGAGCTCGGCCCCGACGGGGTGCTCTCCGCCATGGCGCAGGACTGCGTCACCGCCGACGGCGCCGTGTTCATCCCCGTGCTGCGCGGCGACCGCCCCGAGACCACCGCCCTGGCCGGTGCGCTCGCCCGTGTCCATGTGCACGGCGTGGCCGTCGACTGGGCCGCCTTCTTCGCGGGGTCCGGCGCCCGCCGCGTCGAACTGCCCACCTACGCCTTCCAGCGCGAGCTGTACTGGCCCGAGCCGCCCGGCCCCTGGACCGGCGACGTCACCGCCGCCGGACTCGGCTCCGCCGACCACCCGCTGCTCGGCGCCGCCGTGTCGCTCGCCGACGGCGCCGGGTTCCTGTTCACCGGCCGGCTGTCCCTCCAGACCCACCCGTGGCTGGCCGACCACGCCGTCATGGACACCGTGCTGCTGCCCGGCACCGCCTTCGTCGAGCTGGCCATCCGCGCCGGTGACCACGTCGGCGCGGACGTCCTGGAGGAGCTCACCCTCGAAGCCCCGCTGGTGCTGCCCCCGCAGGGCGGCGTCCAGCTCCAGGTGTCCGTGGGCGCGCCGGACGAGACCGGCCGCCGCTCGCTGACCCTGCACTCGCGCCTGGAGGACGCCGCCGACGGCACCTGGGGCGAGGGCGAATGGACCCGCCACGCCACCGGTGTGCTCGGCACCGGCGCCACCACGCCCGCCGACGCCTCCGAGGGCCTCACCGTATGGCCGCCGGCCGGTGCCACCGAGGTTCCCGTGGACGGCCTCTACGAGTGGCTCGCCGGGACCGGATTCGCCTACGGCCCGGTCTTCCAGGGACTCCAGGGCGCCTGGCAGCAGGGCGACCAGGTGTACGCCGAGGTGCGGCTGCCCGAGAGCGCCCGCGCCGAGGCCGAGCTGTTCGGGCTGCACCCGGCGCTGCTGGACGCGGCCCTGCACGCCGTGGGTATCGGCTCTCTCCTGGAGGACACCGAACACGGCCGCCTCCCCTTCTCCTGGAGCGGTGTGCGGCTGCACGCCGTCGGCGCCGCCGCGCTCCGCGTCCGGCTCTCGCCCGCCGGTCAGGACGCCGTGGCCGTACTGGTGACGGACGAGAGCGGCGCGCCCGTCGCCTCCGTCGAGTCGCTGCTGCTGCGCCCCGTCTCGCCCGACCAGGTGCACGCCGCACGCGGCGCCTTCCACGAGGCGCTGTTCCGCGTCGAGTGGACCCCCGCCCCGGTGCCGGCCGCCACCACCGTCGTGGCCGGGCAGTGGGCGGTGCTGGGCACCGACCACCCCGAGGTGGCCACCGCGCTGCCCACCGCCGCCGACTACGCCGACCTGGCCGCGCTGGGCGCGGCCGTGGACGCCGGAACCCCGGTGCCGCAGGCCGTCGTCGCCCCGTTCTTCCCGGGTGACACCGGACTTCCCGTCGAGACCGCCGTGCGCGAGGCCCTGCACCGTGCGCTGGAGCTGGTCCAAAGCTGGCTCGCCGACGCCCGCTTCGAGGGCTCCCGGCTGGTGATCGCCACGCGTGGCGCCGTCGCCACCTCGACGGACGCCGACACCGAGGACCTGGTCCACGCCCCGCTGTGGGGTCTGCTGCGCTCCGCGCAGTCCGAGAACCCGGACCGTTTCATCCTGGTGGACTTCGAAAACACCGAAAGCACCGGCAGCACCGTCGGCACCGACGAGTCCTACCGGGTGCTGTCCGCCGCCCTGGCCACCGGCGAGCCGCAGCTCGCGGTCCGCGCCGGCACCGTGGTCGTACCGCGTCTGGCGAGGGTGGCGTCCGCCGCCGACCAGACCGTCCCCGCCCTCGCCCCCGAGGGCACCGCCCTGGTCACCGGTGCCACCGGCACCCTCGGCGGACTGGTCGCCCGCCACCTGGTCACCGAGCACGGCGTGCGCCATCTGCTGCTGCTCAGCAGGCGCGGGGCCGACGCCCACGGCGCCGCCGAACTCGTCGCCGAGCTGCGCGAGCTGGGCGCCGAGGCCACCCTCACCGCCTGCGACGTGGCCGACCGCACCGCGCTCGCCGCGGCCCTGGCCGCCATCCCGGCCGAGCATCCGCTGACCGCCGTGGTGCACACCGCCGGTGTGCTCGACGACGGCGTCATCGGCTCGCTGACCGCCGAACGCGTGGACCGCGTCCTGCCGCCCAAGGTCGACGCCGCCTGGAACCTGCACGAGCTGACCCGCGAGCTGGACCTGTCCGCGTTCGTGCTGTTCTCCGCCGCCGCCGGCACCCTCGGCGGCCCCGGCCAGGCCAACTACGCGGCCGCCAACGCCTTCCTGGACGCCCTCGCCCACCGGCGCCGCGCCCAGGGACTGCCCGCCACCGCCCTCGCCTGGGGCCTGTGGGCCGAGCGCAGCGGCATGACCGGCGACCTCGACGACGCCGACATCCAGCGCATCACCCGCGCCGGAGTGGCCGCCCTCTCCTCCGCGGAGGGCCTCGCCCTCCTCGACACCGCCCTCGCCGTGGGCGACCCCACGCTCGTCCCCATGCACCTGGACCTGGCGCCGCTGCGGCACGCCGACGCGACGATGGTCCCCGCGCTGCTGCGCGGCCTGGTGCGGGCCCCCGGCCGCCGGGTCGTGGAGGCGGGCGGCGGCGCCGCCCCCGGCGGGCTCGCCGACCGGCTCCTCGCCCTGTCCGTCCCCGAACGCGACCGGCTGCTGCTGGAGATCGTCTGCGGCCAGGTCGCCGCCGTCCTCGGCTACGCGGGCCCGGAGGCCGTCGGCGCCGGCCGCGCCTTCAAGGAGCTGGGCTTCGACTCGCTCACCGCCGTCGAGCTGCGCAACCGCCTCGGCGCCGTCACGGGCGTACGGCTCCCGGCCACCCTCGTCTTCGACTACCCGACGCCGACCGCGCTGGCCGGCTTCCTGCGCACCGAGATCCTCGGCGACCAGGCCGACGAGGCCGCCGCGGCCCCCGCCGCCACCGTCGCCGTCGCCGACGACGAGCCCATCGCCATCGTCGGCATGAGCTGCCGCTACCCGGGCGGCGTCACCAGCCCCGAGGAGCTGTGGCAGCTGGTCACCGGCTCGGTGGACGCCATCTCCGGCTTCCCCACCGACCGCGGCTGGCAGCTGGAGGGGCTGCTGGGCGACGACCCCGCGCAGGCGGGCACCAGCGCCACCATCGAGGGCGGGTTCCTCTACGACGCGGGCGAGTTCGACCCCGACTTCTTCGGGATCAACCCGCGCGAGGCGCTCGCCATGGACCCGCACCAGCGGCTGCTGCTGGAGACCTCCTGGGAGGCGTTCGAACGGGCCGGGATCGACCCGGCGACCGTACGCGGCAGCAAGACCGGCGTCTTCGCGGGCGTCATGTACCACGACTACCTCTCCCGGCTGACCGCCCTGCCGGACGGCCTGGAGGGCTACCTCGGCACCGGTACGGCGGGCAGTGTCGCCTCCGGCCGGGTGGCGTACACCTTCGGGCTCGAAGGCCCGGCGGTCACCATCGACACGGCGTGTTCGTCGTCGCTGGTGGCGCTGCACCTGGCGGCGCAGGCGCTGCGCAACGGCGAGTGCACCATGGCGCTCGCGGGCGGTGTCACCGTCATGTCCACCCCGGACACCTTCATCGACTTCAGCCGCCAGGGCGGTCTGTCGACCAGCGGCCGCTGCAAGTCCTTCTCGGCCGACGCGGACGGCACCGGCTGGGCCGAGGGTGTGGGCATGCTGCTGGTGGAGCGGCTGTCGGACGCGAAGAAGAACGGCCATCGGGTGCTGGCGGTGGTGCGGGGCACCGCGGTCAACCAGGATGGTGCGTCGAATGGTCTGACGGCGCCGAACGGTCCGTCGCAGCAGCGGGTGATCCGTCAGGCGCTGGCCAATGCGGGGCTGTCGGCGTCCGAGGTGGACGCGGTGGAGGCGCACGGTACGGGGACGACGCTGGGCGACCCGATCGAGGCGCAGGCGCTGCTGGCCACGTACGGCAGGGAGAAGACCGCCGAACAGCCGCTGTGGCTGGGGTCGATCAAGTCCAACTTCGGTCACACGCAGGCCGCGGCCGGTGTCGCGGGCATCATCAAGATGGTGCAGGCCATGCACCACGGCGTCCTTCCCCAGTCGCTGCACATCGATGAGCCGACACCGCATGTGGACTGGGAAGCCGGTGCGGTCTCGCTGCTGAGCGAGGCGCGGGAGTGGCCGGAGACTGGGCGTCCGCGCCGGGCCGGTGTCTCCTCCTTCGGCGTCAGCGGCACCAACGCGCACGCCATCATCGAGCAGGCCCCCGAGCCCGAACCGGCCGAGATCGCCGCTCTTCCGGCCGTTCAGCCGTCCGTGCTGCCGTGGGCGGTGTCCGGCAAGAGCGCTGACGCTCTGCGGGCGCAGGCCGTGCGGTTGCTCGCCGACCTGGAGCGGCGGCCGGAGCTGTCGCCGGCCGATGTGGCGTTCTCGCTGGCGACGACGCGTGCCGCGCTGGATCATCGCGCGGTGGTCGTGGGCGGGGACCGGGCCGGGTTGGTCGCGGGTCTTGAGGCGCTGGCGCGTGGTGAGTCGGCGGCGGGGCTGGTGCAGGGCTCGGTGGCCGACGGCAAGGTGGCGTTCCTGTTCACGGGGCAGGGCAGCCAGCGGCTCGGGATGGGGCGTGAGCTGTATGACGCCTATCCGGTGTTCGCGGAGGCGTTCGACGCGGTGTGCGATGCGCTGGACGCGCATCTGGAGCAGCCGCTGAAGGCCGTGGTGTTCGGCGAGGATGCCGAGGAGCTGGACCGGACCGGTTTCACTCAGCCCGCGTTGTTCGCGGTGGAGGTGGCGCTGTTCCGGCTGGTGGAGGCGTGGGGTGTGCGTCCCGATTTCCTGTCGGGGCATTCGATTGGTGAGCTGGCCGCCGCGCATGTGGCGGGTGTGCTCTCGCTGGCGGACGCGGCGAAGCTGGTGGCGGCGCGTGGGCGGTTGATGCAGGCCCTGCCCGGCGGTGGCGCGATGATCGCGGTGCAGGCGTCCGAGGACGAGGTGGTGCCGCTGCTCACCGACAGCGTGAGCCTCGCCGCGCTCAACGGGCCCACCTCGGTGGTCATCGCGGGTGATGAGGACGCGGCGGTGGAGATCGCGGCGGGCTTCGAGGCGCAGGGCCGTAAGACCAAGCGGCTGACGGTGAGCCATGCGTTCCACTCGCCGCGTATGGACGGGATGCTGGAGGCGTTCCGTGAGGTGGCCGAGGGGCTGTCGTACGAGGCTCCGCGTATTCCGATCGTGTCCAACCTGACCGGCGATGTCGTCTCCGCCGAGGAGATCACGACCCCCGGTTTCTGGGTGCGCCACGTCCGCGAGGCCGTGCGTTTCCTCGATGGTGTCCGTGCCCTTGAGGCTCAGGGTGTGACCACCTATCTCGAACTCGGTCCTGACGGTGTTCTCACCGCGATGGTCCAGGAGTGTGTCGAGGCTCCCGAGGCCGTGGGCTTCGCCACCGCGCTGCGCAAGGACCGTCCCGAGGCCGAGGCCGTCACCACCGCTCTCGCCGCCCTCCACGTCCGTGGCGTCACGCCGGACTGGGCCGGGTACTTCGCCGGGACCGGCGCCCACCGCGTCGACCTGCCGACCTACGCCTTCCAGCACCGCCGCTTCTGGCTGACGTCCCCGGCGGGTGTCGTGGGCGATGTGGAGTCGGCGGGTCTGGACCGGGCCGACCATCCGCTGCTGGGCGCGGCCGTGCCGCTGGCGGACTCCGACGGTTTCCTGTTCACCGGCAGGCTCTCCCTGGAGAGCCACCCGTGGCTGGCCGACCACGCCGTCATGGGCACCGTGCTGCTGCCCGGCACCGCCTTCGTCGAGCTGGCCATCCGCGCCGGCGACCAGGTGGGCTGCGACCGGCTGGACGAGCTGACCATCGAGGCGCCGCTGGTCCTGCCCGAGCGCGGCGCGGTCCAGCTCCAGCTCGTCGTCGGCGCCCCGCAGCAGGCCGGGCACCGCACGCTGGAGCTGTACTCGCGGGCGCAGGACGCGCCCGCCGAGATGCCGTGGCTGCGGCATGCGAGCGGTGTGCTGGTGGCCGGTGCTCCGCGGCCCTCGTTCGATCTGACTGCGTGGCCGCCGCCGGGCGCCGAGCCCGCCGAGGTCGAGGGGCTCTACGAGCACCTGGCGCAGGGCGGTTTCGCGTACGGGCCGATGTTCCAGGGGCTCACCGCCGCCTGGCTGCGCGGCGACGAGGTGTTCGCGGAGGTGCGGCTGCCGGAGGACGGGAAGTCCGACGCCGCCGCGTTCGGGCTGCACCCGGCGCTGCTGGACGCCGCGCTGCACAGCACGTTCGCCCGCGCGGGCGGAGATGAGCAGGGGCGGCTGCCGTTCTCCTGGGGCGGGGTGTCGCTGCACGCGGTCGGCGCCGACGCGCTCCGGGTCCGGCTGACCCCGGCCGGGGCCGACGGGGTGGCGCTGGAGCTGGCCGATGGCACCGGCGCCCCGGTGGCCTCGGTCGAGCAGCTGGCGCTGCGCCCGGTTTCGGCCGGGCAGCTCGCGGAGGGGCGGTCCGCCGCGTACCACGAGTCGCTGTACCGGCTGGACTGGGCCACCGTGCCGCTGTCCGCCGAGAGCCCGGCCGTGGCCTGGGCGGTGCTCGGCGCGGACGCGCCCGCGCCGCTGACGTCCGGCGCCGCGGTCCACGCCGACCTGGACGCGCTGGCCGCGGCCGGGGACGCGCCCGCGTACGTCCTGGCGTACCTCGACCCGCGCGGCGCCACCGGTGACGAGGTGACCGCCGCCGTGCACACCGCCACCCAGCGGGCGCTGGCGCTGGTCCGGGCGTGGTTGGCCGACGAGCGGTTCGCGGCGTCCCAGCTGGTGCTGGTGACCCGGGGCGCGGTGGCCACCGCGGGCGACGCCGGTACGCACGATCTGGCGCACGCCCCGGTGTGGGGTCTGGTGCGCTCGGCGCAGTCGGAGAACCCGGACCGGCTGGTGCTGGTGGACCTCGACGGCACCGACGCCTCCTACGAGGCGCTGGGCGCCGCGCTGGCCGCCGGTGAGCCGCAGTTCGTGCTGCGCCGGGGCGCCGTGCACGCCCCCCGGCTGGCGCGCACCGCCGCCGCCGGGCCCATGGTGCCGCCGCCCGGCGAGCCCGCCTGGCGGCTCGACATCCAGGACAAGGGCACCCTGGAGAACCTCACGCTGCTGCCCGCCCCGGAGGCCGCCGCGCCGCTGGAGGCGGGGCAGGTGCGGGTCGCGGTCCGGGCCGCCGGTGTGAACTTCCGCGATGTGCTGAACGCGCTCGGCATGTACCCCGGCGACGCGGGCCTGATGGGCAGTGAGGGCGCGGGTGTCGTCCTGGAGACCGGCCCCGGGGTCACCGATCTGGCGCCCGGCGACCGGGTGATGGGCATGCTGCCGGGCGGCTTCGGACCGCTGGTGGTCGTGGACCGGCGCATGATCGCCCCGATGCCGGAGGGCTGGTCGTTCGCCCAGGCGGCGTCGGTGCCGATCGTGTTCATGACGGCGTACTACGCGCTGCGCGACCTGGCGGACCTCCAGGGCGGGGAGTCGCTGCTGGTGCACGCCGCCGCCGGCGGTGTGGGTATGGCCGCCGTGCAGCTGGCCCGGCACTGGGGTGTGGATGTCTACGCCACCGCCAGCCAGGGCAAGTGGGACACGCTGCGCTCGCTGGGGCTGGCCGAGGACCGTATCGCCTCCTCCCGCGACCTGGCCTTCGAGTCGACGTTCCGCGAGGCCAGCGGCGGTCGCGGCGTCGATGTGGTGCTGGACTCGCTGGCCCGGGAGTTCGTGGACGCGTCGCTGCGGCTGCTGCCGCGCGGCGGCCGGTTCGTCGAGATGGGCAAGACCGACGTCCGGGTGCCGGAGGAGGTGGCCGCCGCCTACCCCGGTGTCTCCTACCAGGCGTTCGACCTGACCGAGGCGGGCCTGGACCGCATCCAGGAGATGCTGTGCGAGCTGCTGGAGCTGTTCCGGCAGGGGGCACTGCGGCCACTGCCGATCACCGCGTGGGATCTGCGGCAGGCCCCGGACGCGTTCCGCTACCTCAGCCAGGCCCGCCACATCGGCAAGGTCGTGCTGACCGTCCCCGCCCCGTGGAACCCGGACGGCACGGTGCTGATCACCGGTGGCACCGGCACCCTGGGCGGCCTGGTCGCCCGGCACGCGGTGACCGTGCGCGGCGCCCGCCGTCTGGTGCTCACCAGCCGGCGCGGTGAGCGGGCCACGGGCGCGGCCGAACTCGCCGCCGAGCTGCGCGAGCTGGGCGCCGACGTCACCATCGCCGCCTGCGACGCGGCCGACCGGGACGCGCTCGCCGCCGTGCTGGCCGGCATCCCCGCCGGGCATCCGCTGACCGCCGTGGTGCACACGGCCGGTGTGCTGGACGACGGTGTGATCGGCTCGCTGACGCCGGAGCGGCTGGAGAAGGTGCTGCGCCCCAAGGTGGACGCGGCCGTCAACCTGCACCAGCTGACCCGCGACCAGGACCTGGCCGCGTTCGTGCTGTTCTCCTCGGCGGCCGGCACGTTCGGCGGCCCCGGGCAGGCCAACTACGCGGCGGCCAACTCCTTCCTGGACGCCCTGGCCCGCCACCGCCAGGCCCAGGGCCTCGCCGCGACCTCGCTGGCCTGGGGTCTGTGGGCCGAGGCCAGCGGGATGACCGGTGGGCTGGAGGCCACCGACACGTCCCGGATGACCCGCTCCGGTGTGCTGGGGCTGTCCTCGGACGAGGGCCTGACGCTGTTCGACGCCGCCCAGGAGGTGGGCGACGCGTTCCTGGTGCCCATGCAGCTCGACCTGGCGTCGCTCACGGGCGCGCCCCTCGAGATGGTGCCGCCGCTGCTGCGCGGTCTGGTGCGCGGTGGTACGACCCGCCGCACCGCCGAGTCGGGCGCGGCCGGGGACGGGTCCTCGCTGGTGGAGCGGCTGGTCCGGCTGGACGCCGCCGAGCGGGAGCGGACGCTGCTGGACCTGGTGCGGGCCCAGGTGGCCGTGGTGCTCGGCCATGACTCGCCGGACGCGGTGGAGGCGGTCCGGTCCTTCAAGGACCTCGGCTTCGACTCGCTGACCGCGGTGGAGTTCCGCAACCGCCTCGGCGGCGCCGCCGGTCTGCGGCTGCCCGCCACCCTCGTCTTCGACTACCCGACGCCGACCGCGCTCGTCGGCTATCTGCTGGAGGAGCTGCTGGGCTCCGAGGCGGCCGCGGCCGTCCCGGCGCGGGCGCACGGCCCCGCGGGTGCCGTGGCCGATGAGGACGACCCGATCGCGATCATCGCGATGAGCTGCCGCTTCCCCGGAGATGTGCGCACCCCCGAGGATCTGTGGGAGCTGCTGGCCGAGGGCCGGGACGGTATCGCGGGGCTGCCGGAGGACCGGGGCTGGGACCTGGAGGCGTTCTACGACCCGGACCCGGACCGGCCCGGCACCTCGTACACCCGCGAGGGCGGTTTCTACTACGACGCGCACCACTTCGACCCGGCCTTCTTCGGCATCAACCCGCGCGAGGCGCTCGCCATGGACCCCCAGCAGCGGCTGCTGCTGGAGACCAGCTGGGAGTCGTTCGAGCGCGCGGGGCTCGACCCGGGGGCGCTGCGCGGCCGGCAGGTCGGCGTGTTCGTCGGCCAGATGCACAACGACTACGTCTCGCGGCTGCACACCGTTCCGGAGGGCGTCGAGGGCTATCTCGGCACCGGCGGCTCCAGCAGCGTCGCCTCGGGCCGGGTGTCGTACACCTTCGGCTTCGAGGGCCCGGCCGTCACGGTCGACACGGCGTGTTCGTCGTCGCTGGTGGCGCTGCACCTGGCGGTTCAGGCGCTGCGCAACGGCGAGTGCACGATGGCGCTCGCGGGCGGTGTCACCATCATCACCACCCCCAAGGTGTTCACCGAGTTCAGCCGGCAGCGCGCACTGGCCGCCAACGGCCGCTGCAAGCCCTTCGCCGCCGCGGCCGACGGTACGGCCTGGGCCGAGGGTGTGGGCATGCTGCTGGTGGAGCGGCTGTCGGACGCGAAGAAGAACGGCCATCGGGTGCTGGCGGTGGTGCGGGGCACCGCGGTCAACCAGGATGGTGCGTCGAATGGTCTGACGGCGCCGAACGGTCCGTCGCAGCAGCGTGTCATCCGGCAGGCGCTGGCCAATGCGGGGCTGTCGGCGTCCGAGGTGGACGCGGTGGAGGCGCACGGTACGGGGACGACGCTGGGCGACCCGATCGAGGCGCAGGCGCTGCTGGCCACGTACGGCAGGGAGAAGACCGCCGAGCAGCCGCTGTGGCTGGGGTCGATCAAGTCCAACTTCGGTCACACGCAGGCCGCGGCCGGTGTTGCGGGCATCATCAAGATGGTGCTGGCCATGCGCCACGGTGTGCTGCCGAAGTCGTTGCACATCGATGAGCCGACACCGCATGTGGACTGGGAAGCCGGTGCGGTCTCGCTGCTGAGCGAGGCGCGGGAGTGGCCGGAGACCGGGCGTCCGCGCCGGGCCGGTGTCTCCTCCTTCGGCATGAGCGGTACCAACGCGCACGCCATCATCGAGCAGGCCCCGGCGGAGCGGGAGACGGCCGAAGAGCCAGCCGAACCCTCCCTGGAAGTGTCCGGTGTGCTGCCGTGGCCGCTGTCCGCCAGGGGTGAGGCGGCGCTGCGCGCGCAGGCCGCCAAGCTGCTGGCCCACCTCGACGCGGACCCGGGTCTGCGCCCGGCCGACATCGGCTACTCCCTGGCCACCACCCGCGCCGCCTTCGATCAGCGTGCGGTACTGGTGGGCTCCGACCGCGATGACCTCATCCGCGCTCTGACGGCGTTGGCCGAGGGTGTGGCGCCGGTCCAGAACGTCGGGGTGTCCGACAAGACGGCATTCGTCTTCCCGGGGCAGGGGTCCCAGTGGGCGGGCATGGCCGTGGAGCTGATGGACACGGCGCCGGCGTTCGCCGCTCGTATCCACGAATGCGCGGCGGCCTTGGGAGAGTTCACCGACTGGTCGTTGGTGGATGTGCTGCGGGGTGCGGAGGGCGCGCCGCCGCTGGACCGGGTGGATGTGGTCCAGCCGGTGCTGTTCTCCGTGATGGTGTCGCTGGCGGAGCTGTGGCGTTCGCTCGGGGTCGCCCCGTCGGCTGTGGTGGGTCATTCGCAGGGTGAGATCGCGGCGGCGTGTGTGGCGGGGATCCTGTCCTTGCGGGACGCGGCGCGTGTGGTGGCGTTGCGGAGCCAGGTGATCGGCCGGGTGCTGGCGGGCAAGGGCGGCATGGTCTCGGTGGCCCTGCCGGCGGCGGCGGTACGCGAGCGCATCGCCCCGTGGGGCGAGGAGCGGATCTCGGTCGCCGCCGTCAACGGCCCCTCGTCGGTGGTGGTGTCGGGTGAGCCGGAGGCCCTGGACGAGCTGATCGCCGCGTGTGAGGCGGACGAGGTGCGGGCGCGTCGGGTGCCGGTGGACTACGCCTCGCACTCCGCGCAGGTCGAGCTGTTGCGTGAGGAGCTGCTGGAGCTGCTGGCGCCCGTACAGCCGAGGAACGCCGAGGTGCCGTTCCTGTCGACGGTGACGGGGGAGTGGGTCGAGGGTCCGGAGCTGGACGCCGAGTACTGGTTCACCAATCTGCGGCGCACGGTCGAACTGGAGGGCACGGTCCGGCGGCTGCTGGACGAGGGGTTCGGTGTGTTCATCGAGTCCAGCGCCCACCCGGTGCTGACGATGGGCGTGCAGGAGACCGTGGAGGAGGCGGGCGTCGAGGCGGCCGCGATCGGTTCGCTGCGGCGGGACGAGGGCGGGCTGAAGCGCTTCTGGGCCTCCGTCGGTGAGGCGTGGTCGCGGGGTGTGTCCGTGGACTGGGAGGCGGTGTTCGACGGCACCGGCGCACGCCGTACAGAGCTGCCCACGTACGCGTTCCAGCATGAGCGTTACTGGATCGACGCTCCGGCTTCGGTGGGCGATGTGTCCTCCGCCGGTCTGGGCGCCGCTGATCACCCGCTGCTGGGCGCGGCTGTCGAACTGCCGGACTCCGACGGCTTCCTGTTCACCGGGCGGCTGTCGCTGGAGACGCATCCGTGGCTGGCCGACCATGCGGTGATGGGCTCGGTGCTGCTGCCCGGTACCGCGTTCGTGGAGCTGGCGGTGCGGGCCGGTGAGCAGGTGGGCTGCGATCTGGTGGAGGAGCTCACGCTGGAGGCGCCGCTGGTCCTGCCCGAGCGGGGCGGGGTGTGGGTCCAGATTGTCGTGGGGGCCCCGGGCGACACCGGCCGCCGAAGCCTTGCCCTGCACGCGCGTCCCGACGACGCGGGTGAGGAGGTGCCGTGGGTGCGGCATGCCACGGGTGTGCTCGTGGAGGGCGCGTCGTCGTCGGTGCCGTCGTTCGAGCTGAGTGCGTGGCCGCCGGCGGGTGCCGAGCGGATCGGGACCGATGGGCTGTATGAGGGTCTGGCCGAGGCGGGCTTCGGTTACGGCCCGGTCTTCCAGGGGGTGCGGGCGGCCTGGCGGGGCGAGGGTGAGATCTACGCCGAGGTCGCGCTTCCTGAGGGTGTGGAGCCTGGTGCCGATGTGTTCGGGCTGCATCCTGCGTTGCTGGACGCTGTCCTGCACACGATCGGGCTGGGTGATCTGACCGAGGATCTGGAGCGGGGTGGTCTGCCCTTCGCCTGGAGCGGTGTGCGGGTCTATTCGGTGGGTGCGGACAGTGTGCGGGTCCGGCTGTCGTCGGCCGGGAACGGCACGGTGGCGCTTCAGCTGGCTGATGTGACGGGTGCGCCGGTGGCGTCGGTGGAGCGGCTCGCGTTGCGTGCGGTGTCTCCGGAGCAGTTGGGTGCCGGTCATGCTGGTGGTGGCGCGGCGGACGCCTTGTTCCGGGTGGAGTGGGTTCCGGTGCCGGCTCCGTCCGGCACGTCCTCCGGTGGGCGTGTGGCCGTGGTGGGTGCGGAGGTCCCTGGCCTCGGTGTCGAGGCGGACCTCTTTGCGGATCTGGCTGGGCTGGCGGGGGCGGTCGAGTCCGGTGCTGTGGCTCCGGAGCATGTCGTGGTCTCTTTGGCGCCGCAGGCGGTGTCGGGGGAGGTCTCCTCGCCGGTCGTCGTGGCGCACGAGGCCGCTGTCGGTGCTCTCGATCTGTTGCAGACGTGGCTGGGCGAGGACCGTTTCGCGGACTCGCGGCTGGTTGTTCTCACTCAGGGTGCGGTGGCTACGGCCGCTGAGGACGTGGTGACGGAGCCCGCGCAGGCCACCGCGACCGGTCTGATCCGCTCGGCGCAGTCGGAGAATCCCGGGCGTATCGTTCTGGTGGACCTCGACGGTCACCCGGATTCGGCCACTGCTCTCCTGGCCGCCCTGGAATCGGGCGAGCAGGAACTCGCCGTGCGCCAGGGTGCGGTCAAGACTCCGCGCCTGGCCCGCACCACCGCCCCCGCCACTGACCGGGAGCCCTTCGCCTTCGGTTCGGACGGCACGGTGCTGATCACTGGTGCCGGTGGCATGTTGGGCAATCTTTTCGCGCGCCATCTGGTGACCGAGCGGGGTGTGCGTCGGCTGCTGCTGGTCAGCCGCCGTGGTGACCAGGCTCCCGGAGCTGCCGAACTGAGCGCCGAGCTGGCCGAGTCGGGCGCGGAGGTGCGCTGGGCGGCCTGCGATGTGGCGGACCGCGACGCGCTGGCCGAGGTGCTGGCGGCAATGACGGCGGAGCATCCGCTGACCGGCGTCGTGCACACCGCCGGTGTGCTGGACGACGGTGTGATCGGGTCGCTGACGCCGGAGCGGGTGGAGCGGGTGCTGCGTCCGAAGGTGGACGCGGCGTGGAACCTGCACGAGCTGACCCGGGACCTGGATCTGTCGGCGTTCGTGCTGTTCTCCTCGGCGGCCGGTGTGCTCGGCGGCGCGGGGCAGGGCAACTACGCGGCGGGCAATGCCTTCCTGGACGCCCTCGCCGCGCATCGCCGCTCCGCCGGACTTCCGGCCACCTCCCTCGCCTGGGGGCTGTGGGCGGAGGCCAGCGCCATGACCGGGGAGCTGGACGAGGCGGAGCTCGCACGCTTGCGACGCGATGGTGTGGCCGCCATTACGGCCGACGTGGGCCTGGAGCTGTTCGATGCCGCGCAGGGCTCGGACGAGGCGCTGCTGGTGCCGATGCCGCTGGACATGGCCGCGCTTCGGGTGCAGGCGGGTGCGGGGATGCTGCCGCCGCTGTTCCGTGGTCTGGTGCGTGTTCCGCCGCGTCGGGCGGCTCAGGCGGCCGCGGCGGCACGGTCCGGTGCGCTGGCCCGGCAGTTGGCCGGGGTTCCGGACGCCGAGGCCGAGACGATCGTGCTGGATGTGGTGCGCGCCCAGGTGGCGGAGGTGCTCGGCTATGCCGGGCCGGAGGCGGTGGAGCCACGGCGTGCGTTCAGCGAAATCGGTTTCGACTCGCTGACCGCGGTGGAGTTGCGCAACCGTCTGACGGCGGTCAGCGGGGTCCGGCTTCCGGCGACGTTGATCTTCGACTATCCGAACCCGGTCGCTCTTGCCGCGTATCTGCGGGCCGAGGCCGAGGGCAGCCAGTCGGATGTGGGCGCTCCCGTGGTCGCGGCGACGGCGGGCGCTGATGAGCCGATCGCCATTGTGGCGATGAGCTGCCGGTTCCCGGGCGGGGTCAGCTCGCCCGAGGAGCTGTGGAAGCTGGTGGCCGACGGGACTGACGCGATCACCGATATGCCGACGGACCGTGGCTGGGACATCGAGTCGCTCTATGACGACGACCCGGACAAGCGGGGCACCAGTTACGCCCGTAACGGTGGTTTCCTGCACGACGCCGATCACTTCGACCCGGTGTTCTTCGGCATCTCGCCGCGTGAGGCCCTCGCCATGGACCCGCAGCAGCGGTTGCTGCTGGAGACCTCGTGGGAGGCGTTCGAGCGCGCGGGCATCGACCCGAACGCACTGCGCGGCAGCCGGACCGGTGTGTACACCGGCGTGATGTACAACGACTACGGCACGCTGCTGCACCGTGCGCCCGATGGTCTTGAGGGCTATGTGGGCACGGCCAGCTCGGGCAGTGTGGCGTCGGGCCGGGTGTCGTACACCTTCGGGCTGGAGGGTCCGGCGGTGACGGTGGACACGGCGTGTTCGTCGTCGCTGGTGGCCCTGCACATGGCGGTGCAGGCGCTGCGCAGCGGTGAGTGCTCGCTGGCGCTGGCCGGTGGTGTGACCGTGATGGCCACCCCTGTCACCTTCGTGGCTTTCAGCAAGCAGCGCGGGTTGTCGACCGATGGCCGCTGCAAGCCGTTCGCGGCGGCGGCCGACGGTACGGCCTGGGGCGAGGGTGTGGGCATGCTGCTGGTGGAGCGGCTGTCGGACGCCCGGAAGAACGGGCATCCGGTGCTGGCGGTCGTGCGCGGCAGTGCGATCAACCAGGACGGCGCCAGCAACGGCCTCACCGCTCCCAACGGTCCCTCGCAGCAGCGGGTGATCCGGCAGGCGCTGGCCAATGCCCGGTTGTCCGCCGCCGAGGTGGACGTCGTCGAGGCGCATGGCACGGGGACGACGCTGGGTGACCCGATCGAGGCGCAGGCGTTGCTGGCCACCTATGGTCAGGAGCACACCGATGAGGCGCCGCTGTGGCTGGGGTCGGTGAAGTCGAACTTCGGTCACACGCAGGCGGCGGCCGGTGTGGCGGGGATCATCAAGATGGTCAAGGCCATCGAGCATGGTGTGCTGCCCCGGACGTTGCACGTGGACGAGCCGTCGCCGCATGTGGACTGGTCGGCGGGTGCGGTGTCGTTGCTGACGGAGCAGGTGGAGTGGCCCGAGACGGGCCGGCCGCGGCGTGCCGCGGTGTCCTCGTTCGGTATCAGTGGCACCAACGCGCACGCCATCATCGAGCAGGCGTCCGAGGCCGAACCGGTGCGGGAGTCCGTGGCCCCGGCCGTCGAGCCGCCCGCGCTGCCGTGGGTGCTGTCCGGCAGGTCCCCGGAGGCGCTGCGCGCCCAGGGCGCCCGGCTGCGGGCCCACGTGGCCGCCCACCCCGAGCTGTCGCTGGTCGACATCGGCCACTCCCTGGCCACCGCCCGGTCGTCCTTCGAGCACCGGGCCGCGCTGGTGGCCGGTGACCGGGACGCCTTCCTGGCCGGTCTGGACGCCCTCGCCGAGGGCCGCACCGCCACCGGGCTGGTCGACGGCACGGTGGGCGAGGGCGGCAAACTGGCGTTCCTGTTCACGGGGCAGGGCAGCCAGCGGCTCGGGATGGGCCGGGAGCTGTACGACACGTACCCGGTGTTCGCGGAGGCTCTCGACGCGGTCTGCGATGCGCTGGACGCGCATCTGGAACGGCCGTTGAAGACGGTGCTGTTCGGCGACGACGCCGAGGCGCTGGACCGGACGGGCTTCACCCAGCCCGCGCTGTTCGCGGTCGAGGTGGCGCTGTTCCGGCTGGCCGAGGCGTGGGGTCTGCGGCCCGACTTCCTGTCCGGCCACTCCATCGGTGAGCTGGCCGCCGCGCATGTGGCGGATGTGCTGTCGCTCGCGGACGCGTGCCGGTTGGTGGCCGCGCGCGGCCGGCTGATGCAGGCGCTGCCCACGGGGGGCGCGATGATCGCCGTCCAGGCGTCCGAGGAGGAGGTGGCCCCGCAGCTGGGCAAGCGGGTGAGCATCGCGGCCGTCAACGGCCCCACCTCGGTCGTGGTCGCGGGCGACGAGGACGCGGCGCTGGAGATCGCGGCCTCCTTCGAGGCGGAGGGCCGCAAGACCAAGCGGCTCACCGTCAGCCACGCCTTCCACTCGCCCCACATGGACGGCATGCTCGACGCCTTCCGCGAGGTGGCGCGGGAGCTGACGTACCAGGCCCCGCGCATTCCCATCGTGTCCAACCTGACCGGAGCCGTGGTCTCGGCCGAAGAGATCACCAGCCCGGACTTCTGGGTGCGCCACGCCCGCGAGGCGGTCCGCTTCCTCGACGGTGTGCGCACCCTGGAAGCCGAGGGCGTCACCGCCTATGTCGAACTGGGCCCGGACGGGGTGCTCACCGCGATGGCGCAGGAATGCGCCACCGAGAGCGGCGGCTCCTACGCCGCCGCGCTGCGCAAGGACCGCGCCGAGGCCGAGACGCTGCTCACCGCGGTCGGCACCGCCCAGGTCCGGGGCGCCGCCGTGGACTTCGCGGCGCTGTACGCCCCGTACGGCGCCCGGCGGGTCGAGCTGCCGACGTACGCCTTCCAGCGCCGCTCCTTCTGGCTGAAGCCCGGACCGGCCGGCGGTGACGCCGCCGCGATCGGCCTGCACGCGGCGGACCATCCGCTGCTGGGCGCCGCCGTGGAGCTGCCCGACTCGGACGGCATCGCCTTCACCGGACGGCTCTCCGTGCAGAACCAGCCCTGGCTGGCCGACCACGCCGTGATGGGCACGGTGCTGCTGCCGGGCACCGCGTTCCTGGAGCTGGCGCTGCGCGCCGGGGACCACGTGGGCTGCGACCGGCTGGAGGAGCTGACGCTGGAGGCGCCGCTGATCGTGCCCGACCAGGGCGCCGTTCAGCTGCGGCTGTCGCTCGCCGCGCCCGATGACACCGGGCGCCGGGCGCTGACCCTGCACTCGCGGACCGAGGGCGCCCCGGCCGACGAGCCGTGGCTGCGGCACGCCACCGGCGCGCTGACGGCGTCGGACGGCGCGGCGCCGTCGTTCGACCTGGTCGCCTGGCCGCCCGCCGACGCCGAGAAGATCGAGATCGACGGGCTCTACGACGGCCTGGCCGAGGCGGGCTTCGACTACGGGCCGGGGTTCCAGGGGCTGACCGCCGCCTGGCGGCGCGAGGACGAGGTGTTCGCCGAGGTGCGGCTGCCGGAGGACTGGACGTCCGACGCCGCCGCGTTCGGCCTGCACCCCGCACTGCTGGACGCCGCGCTGCACGCGCTGGGGCTCCGGACGGACGAACCGGGCGACGGCCAGGGCCGGTTGCCGTTCTCCTGGACCGGGGTGTCGCTGCACGCCGTCGGCGCCGCCGCGCTGCGGGTGCGGCTCGTCGGCGCGGCCACGGGCACGGTGTCGCTGGAGCTCGCCGATGTGGCGGGCGCCCCGGTGGCGTCGGTCGAGGGCCTTGTGCTGCGTACGGTCTCCCCGGAGCAGCTCGGCGCGGCCCGCTCGGGCGGCGCGTCCGACTCCCTCTTCCGGCTGGACTGGGTGCCCGTCCCGGCGTCGTCCGGCGAGGTGTCGCCCGACCGCTGGGCGGTCCTGGGCGCCGACGCCCTGGGCCTCACCGCCCACCCGGATCTGGCCGCGCTGGCCGCCGCGACGGCCGCCGGCACGGCGGCCCCGGAGTACGTGGTCGTCTCCTTGCCGGACGCGGCACCACCCGCGGGCGGGGACGGCGACGCGAACGTGGCCGACGCGGCGCACCGGGCCACCGCCCAGGCACTGGACCTGATCCAGACCTGGCTGGCCGATGAGCACTTCACGGACGCGCGCCTGGTCGTGCTCACCTCCGGCGCGGTGGCCGCCACCGCGGACGAGCCGGCGACCGACCCGGCACACGCCGCCGTCTGGGGCCTGGTGCGCTCCGCCCAGGCGGAGAACCCGGACCGGATCGTCCTGGTGGACACCGATGGCCGGGGTGAGCCGCGGGAGACCGTGGCCGCCGCCCTGGCCACGGGCGAACCGCAGGTCGCCGTGCGCGACGGTGTCGTCCGGGCGCCGAGGCTGGCGCGGGCCGCCGTGGCCGCCGAGCGGGAGGCTCCCGCGTTCGATCCCGACGGCACCGTCCTGATCACCGGCGCCACCGGCACCCTGGGCGGGCTGTTCGCCCGCCATCTGGTGGCCGAGTACGGCGTACGGCGGCTGCTGCTGGTCGGCCGCCGTGGCGAGCGGGCCCCCGGCGCCGCCGAACTCACCGCCGAACTGGCCGAGTCGGGCGCCGAGGCACGGTGGGCGGCCTGCGATGTGGCGGACCGGGACGCGCTCGCCGCCGTCCTCGCCGACCTCCCCGCCGAGCACCCGCTGACCGCCGTGGTGCACACCGCCGGTGTGCTGGACGACGGGGTGATCGGCTCGCTGACGCCCGAACGCATGGCCACCGTGCTCCGCCCGAAGGCGGACGCCGCGTGGAACCTGCACGAGCTGACCCGGGAGAAGGACCTGTCGGCGTTCGTCCTGTTCTCCTCGGCCGCCGGTGTGTTCGGCGGCGCGGGCCAGGGCAACTACGCGGCGGCCAACGCGTTCCTGGACGCCCTCGCCCAGCGCCGCCGGGCCGAAGGACTGCCCGCCACCTCCCTCGCCTGGGGCCTGTGGTCGGTGGGCGGTGGTATGGCCGGTGAGCTGGACGAGACCGAGATCGCCCGGATCCAGCGCGGCGGCGTCGGGGCGCTCACCCCGGAGAGCGGCCTGGAGCTGTTCGACGCCGCGCGGGGCTCGGACGAGGCGCTGCTGGTGCCGCTGCCGCTGGACATGGTGGCGCTGAGGGCGCAGGCGGGCAGCGGCATGCTCCCGGCGCTCTTCCGCGGACTGGTGCGGGCCCCGGCGCGGCGCGCGGCGGAGTCCGCGGCGGCCGCCGCGGCCGGTGCCGAGGCGCTGCGGGAGCGGCTCGCCGGGCTCTCCGAGCCCGAGCGGGAGGAGGCGCTGCTGGAGCTGGTGTGCACCCAGGTGGCGGTGGTCCTCGGCTACCCGGGCCCGGAGACGGTCGACCCGGCCCGCTCGTTCAGCGAGGTCGGCTTCGACTCGCTCACCGCGCTGGAGCTGCGCAACCGGCTGAACGCGGCCACCGGAGTCCGGCTGCCGGCAACGCTGGTCTTCGACTACCCGACGCCGGGCGCGCTGGTCGAGTACCTGCGGGGCGAGATCCTGCCGGACGACGCGACGGCGGTCTCCGCGCTGCTCGCGGAGCTCGACGGGCTGGAGAAGTCCCTGGCCGGAGCCGCCCCGGACGACGATGGCCGGAGCAGGATCACCGCGCGGTTGCAGGCGCTGCTCGCGCAATGGAACGACAACCGAGGACCGGAAGACGGCGCCGAGGTCGTCGAGGAGATCGAGTCCGCCACGGACGACGACCTCTTCGACTTCATCGGCAAGGAATTCGGAATCTCCTGAAGTGACCGTGGCCGACGTGAAGTGACCCGCCTTCCGGGTTCGTCTTAAGGAAACGCACGCATGAATGAGGAAAAGCTCCGTTACTTTCTCAAGCGGGTGACCGCCGACCTGCACGAGACCCGGCGCCGCCTGCAAGAGGTGGAGTCGGAGGACCAGGAGCCCATCGCGATCGTCGGCATGAGCTGCCGCTACCCGGGCGGGGTCAGCTCGCCCGAGGACCTGTGGCAGCTGGTGTCCGAGGGCGGGGACGGCATTTCCGAGTTCCCCACCGACCGCGGCTGGGACACCGGGCGGCTTTTCGACGACAACCCGGACGGCGCGGGCACCAGCTATGTCCGGGAGGGCGGTTTCCTCCACGACGCCAACTACTTCGACCCGGCCTTCTTCGGCATCAATCCGCGCGAAGCCCTCGCGATGGACCCCCAGCAGCGGCTGCTGCTGGAGATCACGTGGGAGGCGTTCGAGCGGGCGGGCATCGACGCCACCTCGGTGCGCGGCACCCGTACCGGTGTCTTCGCGGGCGTCATGTACCACGACTACGCCGCGCGGCTGCGCGCCGTGCCGCCCGGTGTCGAGGGCTACCTCGGCACCGGCGCCTCCAGCAGTGTCGCCTCCGGCCGGGTGGCGTACACCTTCGGCCTGGAGGGCCCCGCGCTCACCGTCGACACCGCGTGCTCCTCGTCGCTGGTGACCCTGCACCTGGCCATGCAGGCGCTGCGCAACGGCGAGTGCTCGCTGGCGCTCGCGGGCGGTGTCACCGTGATGCCGACGCCCGGCACCTTCACCGAGTTCAGCCGCCAGCGCGGGCTGTCCTTCGACGGCCGCTGCAAGTCCTTCGCGGCGGCCGCCGACGGCACCGGCTGGGGCGAGGGCGCGGGCATGCTGCTCGTCGAGCGGCTGTCGGACGCGAGGAAGAACGGCCACCGGGTGCTCGCCGTCGTCCGCGGCTCGGCCATCAACCAGGACGGTGCGTCCAACGGTCTGACGGCGCCCAACGGCCCCTCCCAGCAGCGGGTCATCCGCCAGGCGCTCGCCAGTGCCCGGCTGACGGCCGACCAGGTCGACGTGGTCGAGGCGCACGGTACGGGGACGACGCTGGGCGACCCGATCGAGGCGCAGGCGCTGCTGGCCACGTACGGCAAGGAGAAGAGCGAGGAGCGGCCGCTGCTGCTGGGCTCCATCAAGTCCAACATCGGCCACACCCAGGCCGCCGCCGGTGTCGCCGGGATCATCAAGATGGTCAAGGCCATCGAGCACGGCTATGTGCCCAAGTCCCTGCACATCGACGAGCCCTCGCCGCACATCGACTGGTCGGCCGGGGCGGTTTCGCTGCTGACCGAGGGCCGCCCGTGGCCGGAGACCGGCCGTCCGCGCCGGGCCGCGGTGTCCTCGTTCGGCATCAGTGGCACCAACGCCCACCTGATCATCGAACAGGCCCCGGTGGCGGAGGAGACCGACGGCGACGAGGTCCCCGAGGCCGGTTCCGGGACCGAGGCGGCGGCGGAGCCCCGTACCCTTCCGCTGCTGCCCTGGGTGGTGTCCGGCAGGGGCGAGGACGCCCTGCGCGCCCAGGCCGCCCGGCTCCACAGCTATGTGGCCGAGCGCCCCGAACTGGACCCGGTGTCCGTCGGCCGCTCCCTGGCCACCACCCGCGCCGCCCTGGAGAACCGGGCGGCCGTCATCGCCGGGGACCGCGCCACCTTCCTCGACCGGCTCGCCGCGCTCGCCTCCGGTGAGCCCGGCGCCGGAGTGGTCCAGGGCGTGGAGACGCGCGGCAAGCTCGCCTTCCTCTTCACCGGCCAGGGCAGTCAGCGCCTGGGCATGGGGCGTGAGCTGTACGAGACGTACCCGGTGTTCGCCGAGGCGCTGGACGCGGTGTGTGCCGCGCTCGACCCGCGTCTGGAACGGCCGCTGCGCGAGGTCATGTTCGGCGACGACGCCGAGGCGCTGGACCGGACGGGGTTCACCCAGCCCGCGCTGTTCGCCGTCGAGGTGGCGCTGTTCCGCCTCGTCGAGTCCTGGGGCCTGAAGCCGGATGTGGTCTCCGGCCACTCGATCGGCGAGATCGCCGCCGCCCATGTCGCGGGCGTGCTCTCGCTCGAGGACGCCTCTTTGCTGGTGGCGGCCCGCGGCCGGCTGATGCAGCGGCTGCCGGGCGGCGGTGCGATGATCGCCGTCCAGGCGTCCGAGGACGAGGTGGCGCCGCTGCTCACCGAGGGCGTGTCCATCGCCGCGCTCAACGGGCCGACGTCGGTGGTCATCGCGGGTGACGAGGACGCGGCGGTGGAGATCGCGGCGGGCTTCGAGGCGCAGGGGCGTAAGACCAAGCGGCTCACCGTCAGCCACGCGTTCCACTCGCCGTTGATGGAGCCGATGCTGGAGGCGTTCCGCAAGGTCGCGGAGAGCCTGACGTACCAGGCGCCGAAGATCCCGGTCGTCTCCAACCTCACCGGTGGCATCGCCCCCGCCGCCGAGATCGCGGATGCCGGATTCTGGGTCCGCCACGTCCGCGAGGCCGTCCGTTTCCTCGACGGCGTCCGGGCCATGGAGGCGCACGGCGTCACCACCTACCTCGAACTCGGCCCGGACGGTGTGCTGTCCGCGCTCGGCCAGGAGTGCCTGGCGGGCGAGGCCGACCAGGTGGCGTTCGTCCCCGTGCTGCGGTCCGGCCGCCCCGAGGCCGAGACCCTGACCACCGCCCTGGCCACCCTGCACACCCGGGGCACCGCCCCCGACTGGGAGGCGTACTACGCGGGCACCGGCGCCGAGCGCGTCGAACTGCCCACCTACGCCTTCCAGCGCGAGCACTACTGGCTGGACGCGGGCACCGCCTACGGCGATGTCTCCTCCTTCGGCCTCGGCTCCGCCGACCATCCGCTGCTGGGCACCGCCGTGTCCCTGGCCGACGCCGAGGGCTTCCTGTTCACCGGGCGGCTGTCGCTGGAGACCCACCCGTGGCTCGCCGATCACGCCATCATGGGCTCGGTGCTGCTGCCCGGCACCGCGTTCGTGGAGCTGGCGGTGCGCGCCGGTGAGCAGGCCGGTTGCGATCTGGTGGAGGAGCTCACGCTGGAGGCGCCGCTGATCCTGCCCGAGCGGGGCGGGGTGCGGTTGCAGATCGCCGTGGGGGCCCCGGACGACACCGGCCGCCGCACCCTCGCCCTCCACTCGAGCCCCGACGAGGCCGGTGACGACGAGCCGTGGCTGCGGCACGCCACCGGTGTGCTCGCGGAGAGCGCGTCGGCGCCGGCACCGACGTTCGAGCTGAGCGCGTGGCCGCCGGCGGGCGCCGAGCGGATCGGGACCGATGGGCTGTATGAGGGTCTGGCCGAGGCGGGCTTCGGCTACGGTCCGGTCTTCCAGGGGGTGCGGGCGGCCTGGCGGGCCGATGGCGAGGTGTACGCGGAGGTCGCGCTTCCCGAGGGTGCGGAGCCCGGTGCCGATCTGTTCGGGTTGCATCCTGCGCTGCTGGACGCCGTCCTGCACACCATTGGGCTCGGTGGATTGACCGAGCAGCCGACTCAGGGTGGTCTGCCCTTCGCCTGGAGCGGTGTGCGGGTCCATTCGGTGGGTGCGGACAGTGTGCGGGTCCGGCTGTCGTCGGCCGGGAACGGCACGGTGGCGCTTCAGCTGGCTGATGTGACGGGTGCGCCGGTGGCATCGGTGGAGCGGCTCGCGCTGCGTGCGGTGTCTCCGGAGCAGTTGGGTGCCGGTCAGGCTGGTGGCGGCGCGGCGGACGCCTTGTTCCGGGTGGAGTGGGTTCCGGTGCCGGCTCCGTCCGGCACGTCCTCCGGGGGGCGTGTGGCCGTGGTGGGCGCGGTGGTCCCTGGCCTCGGTGTCGAGGCGGACCTCTACGCGGATCTGGCCGGGCTGGCCGGGGCGGTCGAGTCCGGTGCTGTGGCTCCGGACCATGTCGTGGTCTCGCTGGCGCCGCAGGCGGTGTCGGGGGAGGTCTCCTCGCCGGTCGCCGTGGCGCACGAGGCCGCTGTCGGTGCTCTCGCTCTGGTGCAGACGTGGCTGGCCGAGGACCGTTTCGCGGACTCGCGGCTGGTCGTTCTCACTCAGGGCGCGGTGGCCGCTGCCCCCGACGATCGGGTGGCCAGCCTGGCCCAGACGACGGTGACCGGATTGGTGCGCTCGGCGCAGTCGGAGAACCCCGGGCGTATCGTCCTGGTGGACCTCGACGGTCACCCGGATTCGGCCACTGCTCTCCTGGCCGCTCTCGAGTCCGGTGAGCAGGAACTCGCCGTACGCCAGGGCGCGCTCACCACACCGCGTCTGGCCCGCGCCGTCGCCCCGGCCGAGACCTCGGCTCCGTGGCGCCCCGATGGCACGGTGCTGATCACTGGTGCCGGTGGCATGTTGGGCAATCTCTTCGCGCGCCATCTGGTGACCGAGCGGGGTGTGCGTCGGCTGCTGCTGGTCAGCCGCCGTGGCGGTCAGGCGCCCGGCGCCGCCGAGCTGACGGCTGAGCTGGCCGAGCTGGGCGCGGAGGTGCGCTGGGCGGCCTGCGATGTGGCGGACCGCGACGCGCTCGCCGCCGTGCTGGCCGACCTCCCCGCCGAGCACCCGCTGACCGCCGTGGTGCACACGGCGGGTGTGCTGGACGACGGTGTGGTCGGGTCGCTGACGCCGGAGCGGGTGGAGCGGGTGCTGCGTCCGAAGGTGGACGCGGCGTGGAACCTGCACGAGCTGACCCGGGACCTGGATCTGTCGGCGTTCGTGCTGTTCTCCTCGGCGGCCGGTGTGTTCGGTGGTGCGGGGCAGGGCAACTACGCCGCGGGCAATGCCTTCCTGGATGCTCTGGCCCAGCACCGTCGTGCCCAGGGATTGCCCGCCACCTCCCTCGCCTGGGGTCTGTGGGCCGAGTCCAGTGGCATGGCCGGGGAGCTGGACGAGGCGGAGCTGGACCGGCTGCGGCGCGGTGGCATCGCGCCGATCACGGCCGACCAGGGCCGGGAGTTGTTCGACCTCGCGGACGCCGCCGATGAGGCGCTGTTGGTGCCGCTGCCGCTGGATATGGCCGCGCTTCGGGTGCAGGCGGGGGCGGGGATGCTGCCGCCGCTGTTCCGTGGTCTGGTGCGTGTTCCGCCGCGGCGGGCGGCTCAGGCGGCCGCGGCGGCCCGGTCCGGTGCGCTGGCACGGCAGTTGGCCGGGGTCCCGGACGCCGAGGCCGAGGGCATCGTGCTGGAACTGGTCCGTGCGCAGGTGGCCGCGGTGCTCGGCTATGCCGGGCCGGAGGTGGTGGAGCCACGGCGCTCGTTCAGTGAAATCGGTTTCGACTCGCTGACCGCGGTGGAGTTGCGCAACCGTCTGACGGCTGCCAGTGGTGTCCGGCTTCCGGCGACGTTGATCTTCGACTATCCGAACCCGGTCGCTCTTGCCGCGTATCTGCGGGCCGAGGCGCAGGGCAGTCAGGTGGATGCGGGTGCTCCCGTGGTCGCGGCGACGGCGGGTGCGGATGAGCCGATCGCCATTGTGGCGATGAGCTGCCGGTTCCCCGGCGGAGTGACCTCGCCCGAGGAGCTGTGGAAGCTGGTGATCGAGGGCACCGACGCGATCACCGATATGCCCACGGACCGTGGCTGGGACATCGAGTCGCTCTATGACGACGACCCGGACAAGCGGGGCACCAGTTACGCCCGTAACGGTGGTTTCCTGCACGATGCCCACCACTTCGACCCCGTGTTCTTCGGCATTTCGCCGCGCGAGGCCCTCGCGATGGACCCGCAGCAGCGGTTGCTGCTGGAGACCTCGTGGGAGGCGTTCGAGCGGGCCGGGATCGACCCGGCGACGCTGCATGGCAGCCGGACCGGTGTGTACACCGGTGTGATGTACAACGACTACGGCACGCTGCTGCACCGTGCGCCCGATGGCCTCGAGGGCTACATGGGCACGGCCAGCTCGGGCAGTGTGGCGTCGGGCCGGGTGTCGTACACCTTCGGTCTGGAGGGTCCGGCGGTGACGGTGGACACGGCGTGTTCGTCGTCCCTGGTGACCTTGCACATGGCGGTGCAGGCGCTGCGCAGCGGTGAGTGCTCGCTGGCCCTGGCCGGTGGGGTGAGCGTGATGGCCACTCCCGGTACTTTCGTGGCCTTCAGCAAGCAGCGTGGACTGGCCACGGACGGCCGTTGCAAGCCGTTCGCGGCGGCGGCCGACGGTACGGCCTGGGCTGAGGGTGTGGGCATGCTGCTGGTGGAGCGGCTGTCGGACGCCCGGAAGAACGGGCATCCGGTGTTGGCGGTCGTGCGCGGCAGTGCGATCAACCAGGATGGTGCGTCGAATGGTCTGACGGCGCCGAATGGTCCGTCGCAGCAGCGGGTGATCCGGCAGGCGCTGGCCAATGCCCGGTTGTCCGCCGCCGAGGTGGATGTGGTCGAGGCGCATGGCACGGGTACGACGCTGGGTGACCCGATCGAGGCGCAGGCGTTGCTGGCCACTTATGGTCAGGAGCACACCGATGAGGCGCCGCTGTGGCTGGGGTCGGTGAAGTCGAACTTCGGTCATACTCAGGCGGCGGCCGGTGTGGCGGGGATCATCAAGATGGTCAAGGCCATCGAGCACGGTGTGCTGCCCCGGACGTTGCACGTGGACGAGCCGTCGCCGCATGTGGACTGGTCGGCGGGTGCGGTGTCGTTGCTGACGGAGCAGGTGGAGTGGCCTGAGACGGGCCGGCCGCGGCGTGCCGCGGTGTCCTCGTTCGGCATCAGTGGCACCAACGCGCACGCCATCATCGAGCAGGCCCCGGCGCGGCGGGAGACGGACAGCACGGCCGCCTCCGGCACAGAGCCCCGTGTCCTTCCGCTGCTGCCCTGGGTGGTGTCCGGCAAGGGCGAGGACGCCCTGCGGGCTCAGGCCGCCCGGCTCCACAGCTATGTGGCCGAACGCCCCGAACTGGATCCGGTGTCCCTCGGCTACTCCCTGGCCACCACTCGCGCCGCGTTGGAGCACCGGGGGGCTGTTGTCGCCGGTGACCGCGCGACCTTCCTGGACCGGCTCGCACGTCTCGCCTCCGGTGAGCCCGCTGCCGGGGTGGTGCGGGGTGTGGAGACCGAGGGAAAGCTGGCGTTTCTCTTCACCGGCCAGGGCAGTCAGCGCCTGGGCATGGGGCGTGAGCTGTACGAGACGTACCCGGTGTTCGCCGAGGCGCTGGACGCGGTGTGTGCCGCGCTCGATCCGCATGGGGAACGGCCCTTGCAGGAGGCGCTGTTCGGCGACGACGCCGCTGTGCTGGATCGGACCGGTTTCACCCAGCCCGCGCTGTTCGCGGTCGAGGTGGCGCTGTTCCGGCTGGTCGAGTCGTGGGGTGTGAGGCCGGATGTGGTGTCCGGTCACTCCATCGGTGAGATCGCCGCCGCGCATGTGGCGGGTGTGCTGTCGCTGGCGGACGCGGCGAAGCTGGTGGCGGCGCGTGGCCGTCTGATGCAGGAGCTTCCGGCGGGCGGCGCGATGATCGCCGTCCAGGCGTCGGAGGGCGAGGTGCTGCCGCTGCTCACCGACAGCGTGAACATCGCCGCGCTGAACGGCCCGACGTCGGTGGTCATCGCGGGTGATGAGGACGCGGCGGTGGAGATCGCGGCGGGCTTCGAGGCGCAGGGGCGTAAGACCAAGCGGCTCACCGTCAGCCACGCGTTCCACTCGCCCCGTATGGACGGGATGCTGGACGCCTTCCGTGAGGTGGCCGAGGGGCTCGCGTACGAGGCTCCGCGCATCCCGATCGTCTCCAATCTCACCGGGAACGTCGTCTCCGCCGAGGAGATCACCAGCCCCGGCTTCTGGGTGCGTCACGTCCGGGAGGCCGTGCGCTTCCTGGATGGCATCCGCGCCATGGAGGCGGAGGGTGTCACGACATACCTCGAACTGGGCCCGGAAGGTGTGCTGTCCGGGCTGGGTCAGGAGTGTCTGGCGGGCGAGGCGGAGCAGGTGGCGTTCGTCCCCGTGCTGCGGTCCGGCCGCCCCGAGGTGGAGACCCTGACCACCGCCCTGGCCACTCTGCACACCCGTGGCGCGGCCCTGGACTGGGAGGCGTACTACGCGGGCACCGGCGCGGAGCGTGTCGAACTGCCCACCTACGCCTTCCAGCACCAGCGCTATTGGATCGAGGTCCCGGCCTTGCTGGGCGACGTCTCCTCGGCCGGCCTCGGCTCCGCCGACCATCCGTTGCTCGGCACGGTCGTGTCTCTGGCCGACGCGGAGGGCTTCCTGTTCACCGGGCGGCTGTCGCTGGAGACGCATCCGTGGCTGGCCGACCATGCGGTGATGGGCTCGGTGCTGCTGCCCGGCACCGCGTTCGTGGAGCTGGCGGTGCGGGCCGGTGAGCAGGTGGGCTGCGATCTGGTGGAGGAGCTCACGCTGGAGGCGCCGCTGATCCTGCCCGAGCGGGGCGGGGTGCGGTTGCAGATCGCCGTGGGGGCCCCGGACGACACCGGCCGCCGTACCGTGGCCTTCCACTCGAGCCCCGAGGAGGCCGGGAACGACGAGCTGTGGGTGCGGCATGCCACGGGTGTGCTCGTGGAGGGGGCGTCGTCGTCGGTGCCGTCGTTCGAGTTGAGTGTCTGGCCGCCGGCGGGTGCTGAGCGGATCGGGACCGATGGGCTGTATGAGGGGCTGGCCGAGGCGGGCTTCGGTTATGGTCCGGTCTTCCAGGGGGTGCGGGCGGCTTGGCGGGGCGAGGGTGAGATCTACGCCGAGGTCGCGCTTCCTGAGGGTGCGGAGCCTGGTGCCGATGTGTTCGGGTTGCATCCTGCGTTGCTGGATGCTGTCCTGCACACGATCGGGCTGGGTGATCTGACCGAGGGTCTGGAGCGGGGTGGTCTGCCCTTTGCGTGGAGCGGTGTGCGGGTCCATTCGGTGGGTGCGGACAGTGTGCGGGTTCGGTTGTCGTCGGCCGGGAATGGCACGGTGGCGCTTCAGCTGGCTGATGTGACGGGTGCGCCGGTGGCGTCGGTGGAGCGGCTCGCGTTGCGTGCGGTGTCTCCGGAGCAGTTGGGTGCCGGTCATGCTGGTGGTGGCGCGGCGGATGCTCTGTTCCGGGTGGAGTGGGTTCCGGTGCCGGCGTCTTCGGAGACCTTCTCCGGGGGGCGTGTGGCGGTCGTGGGTGCGGAGGTCCCTGGCCTCGAAGCAGACGTCTACGCGGATCTGGCCGGGCTGGCCGGGGCGGTCGAGTCCGGTGCTGTGGCTCCGGAGCATGTCGTGGTCTCCTTGGCACCGCAGGCGGTGTCGGGGGAGGTCTCCTCGCCGGTCGTCGTGGCGCACGAGGCCGCTGTCGGGGCTCTCGCTCTGGTGCAGACGTGGCTGGGCGAGGACCGTTTCGCGGACTCGCGGCTGGTTGTTCTCACTCAGGGTGCGGTGGCCACGGCCGCTGAGGACGTGGTGACGGAGCCCGCGCAGGCCACCGCGACCGGTCTGATCCGCTCGGCGCAGTCGGAGAATCCCGGGCGTATCGTCCTGGTGGACCTCGACGGTCACCCGGATTCGGCCACTGCTCTCCTGGCCGCTCTCGCGTCCGGTGAGCAGGAACTCGCCGTACGCCAGGGCGCGCTCAAGACCCCGCGCCTGACCCGCACCACCGCCCCCGCCACCGACCGGGAGCCCGTCGCCTTCGGTTCGGACGGCACGGTGCTGATCACTGGTGCCGGTGGCATGTTGGGCAATCTCTTCGCGCGCCATCTGGTGACCGAGCGGGGTGTGCGTCGGCTGCTGCTGGTCAGCCGCCGTGGCGGTCAGGCCCCCGGTGCCGCCGAGCTGACGGCTGAGCTGGCCGAGTCGGGCGCGGAGGTGCGCTGGGCCGCCTGCGATGTGGCGGACCGCGACGCGCTGGCCGAGGTGCTGGCGGCAATGACGGCGGAGCATCCGCTGACCGGCGTCGTGCACACCGCCGGTGTGCTGGACGACGGTGTGATCGGGTCGCTGACGCCGGAGCGGGTGGAGCGGGTGCTGCGTCCGAAGGTGGACGCGGCGTGGAACCTGCACGAGCTGACCCGGGACCTGGATCTGTCGGCGTTCGTGCTGTTCTCCTCGGCCGCTGGTGTGTTCGGTGGTGCGGGGCAGGGCAACTACGCGGCGGGCAATGCCTTCCTGGATGCTCTGGCCCAGCACCGTCGTGCCCAGGGGTTGCCCGCCACCTCCCTCGCCTGGGGTCTGTGGGCCGAGTCCAGTGGTATGGCCGGGGAGCTGGACGAGGCGGAGCTGGACCGGTTGCGGCGTGGCGGTGCGGCCGCCATCACCGCCCACATGGGCCTGGAGCTGTTCGATGCCGCGCAGGGCTCGGACGAGGCGCTGCTGGTGCCGATGCCGCTGGACATGGCCGCGCTTCGGGTGCAGGCGGGTGCGGGGATGCTGCCGCCGCTGTTCCGTGGTCTGGTGCGTGTTCCGCCGCGTCGGGCGGCTCAGGCGGCCGCGGCGGCACGGTCCGGTGCGCTGGCCCGGCAGTTGGCCGGAGTTTCGGACGCTGAAGCCGAGACGATCGTGCTGGAACTGGTCCGTGCGCAGGTGGCCGCGGTGCTCGGCTATGCCGGGCCGGAGGCGGTGGAACCGCAGCGTGCGTTCAGCGAAATCGGTTTCGACTCGCTGACCGCGGTGGAGTTGCGCAACCGTCTGACGGCTGCCAGTGGTGTCCGGCTTCCTGCCACGTTGATCTTCGACTACCCGAACCCGGTCGCCCTCGCCGCGTATCTGCGGGCCGAGGCGCAGGGCAGTCAGGTGGATGCGGGTGCTCCCGTGGTCGCCGCGACGGCGGGTGCGGATGAGCCGATCGCCATTGTGGCGATGAGCTGCCGGTTCCCGGGCGGGGTCAGCTCGCCCGAGGAGCTGTGGAAGCTGGTGGTCGAGGGCACCGACGCGATCACCGATATGCCGACGGACCGTGGCTGGGACATCGAGTCGCTCTACGACGACGACCCGGACCGGCAGGGCACCAGCTATGCCCGTAACGGTGGTTTCCTGCACGATGCCCATCACTTCGACCCCGTGTTCTTCGGTATTTCGCCGCGTGAGGCCCTCGCCATGGACCCGCAGCAGCGGCTGCTGCTGGAGACCTCGTGGGAGGCGTTCGAGCGAGCGGGGATCGACCCGGCGGCGGTGCGTGGCAGCCGGACCGGTGTGTACACCGGTGTGATGTACAACGACTACGGCTCTCTGCTGCACCGTGCGCCCGATGGTCTTGAGGGCTATATCAGCACCGCGAGTTCGGGCAGTGTGGCGTCGGGCCGGGTGTCGTACACCTTCGGTCTGGAGGGTCCGGCGGTGACGGTGGACACGGCGTGTTCGTCGTCCCTGGTGACCTTGCACATGGCGGTGCAGGCGCTGCGCAGCGGTGAGTGCTCGCTGGCGCTGGCCGGTGGTGTGACCGTGATGGCCACCCCCGGCACCTTCATCGCTTTCAGCAAGCAGCGCGGGTTGTCGACCGATGGCCGCTGCAAGCCGTTCGCGGCGGCGGCCGACGGTACGGCCTGGGGCGAGGGTGTGGGCATGCTGCTGGTGGAGCGGCTGTCGGACGCCCGGAAGAACGGGCATCCGGTGCTGGCGGTCGTGCGCGGCAGTGCGATCAACCAGGACGGCGCCAGCAACGGCCTCACCGCTCCCAACGGTCCGTCGCAGCAGCGGGTGATCCGGCAGGCGCTGGCCAATGCCCGGTTGTCCGCCGCCGAGGTGGATGTGGTCGAGGCGCATGGCACGGGGACGACGCTGGGTGACCCGATCGAGGCGCAGGCGTTGCTGGCCACGTACGGTCAGGAGCACACCGATGAGGCGCCGTTGTGGCTGGGGTCGGTGAAGTCGAACTTCGGTCACACGCAGGCGGCGGCCGGTGTGGCGGGGATCATCAAGATGGTCAAGGCCATTGAGCATGGTGTGCTGCCCCGGACGTTGCATGTGGATGAGCCGTCGCCGCATGTGGACTGGTCGGCGGGTGCGGTGTCGTTGCTGACGGAGCAGGTGGAGTGGCCCGAGACGGGCCGGCCGCGGCGTGCCGCGGTGTCCTCGTTCGGTATCAGTGGCACCAACGCGCACACCATCCTTGAGCAGGCCCCGGCGGAGCGGGAGACGGCGGCGAAGCCTGCCGAACCCTCCCTCGAAGTGTCCGGCGCGCTGCCGTGGCCGCTGTCCGCCAGGGGTGAGGCGGCGCTGCGCGCGCAGGCCGCCAAGCTGCTGGCCCACCTCGACGCGGACCCGGAACTGCGTCCGGCCGATGTCGGCTACTCCCTGGCCACCACCCGCGCCGCCTTCGATCAGCGTGCGGTACTGGTGGGTACCGACCGCGACGACTTCATCCGGGCCCTGGCGGCGCTGGCCCAGGGCGAGCACACGGTCCAGAACGTCGGGGCGTCCGACAAGACGGCTTTCGTCTTCCCCGGACAGGGGTCCCAGTGGGCGGGCATGGCCGTGGAGCTGATGGGCACGGCGCCGGCGTTCGCGGCCCGTATCCACGAATGCGCGGCGGCGTTGGGGGAGTTCACCGACTGGTCGTTGGTGGATGTGCTGCGGGGTGCTGAGGGCGCGCCGTCGCTGGAGCGGGTGGATGTGGTCCAGCCGGTGCTGTTCGCGGTGATGGTGTCGCTGGCCGAGCTGTGGCGTTCGCTCGGGGTCGCCCCGGCGGCGGTGATCGGTCACTCACAGGGTGAGATCGCGGCGGCGTGCGTGGCGGGCATCCTGTCCCTGAAGGACGCCGCCCGGGTCGTGGCGCTGCGCAGCCAGGCCATTGGCCGGGTGCTGGCGGGTAAGGGCGGCATGGTGTCGGTGGCGCTTCCGGTGGCCCAGGTGCGGGAGCGGATCGCGCCGTGGGGTGAGGAGCGGATCTCCGTCGCCGCCGTCAACGGCCCCTCGTCGGTGGTGGTGTCGGGTGAGCCCGAGGCCCTGGATGAGCTGATCGCCGCGTGTGAGGCGGACGAGGTCCGCGCCCGTCGGGTGCCGGTGGACTACGCCTCGCACTCGGCCCAGGTGGAGCTGCTCCGCGACGAGCTGCTGGAGCTGCTGGCGCCCGTACAGCCCAAGGCCGCCGAGGTGCCGTTCCTGTCCACCGTGACGGGGGAGTGGGTCGAGGGTCCGGAGCTGGACGCCGAGTACTGGTTCACCAACCTGCGGCGCACCGTCGAGCTGGAGAGCGGGGTTCGCCGTCTGCTGGACGAGGGCTTCGGGGTGTTCATCGAGTCCAGCGCCCACCCGGTGCTGACGATGGGTGTGCAGGAGACCGCCGAGGACGCCGGTGTGGACGCCGCCGCGATCGGTTCGCTGCGCCGTGACGAGGGTGGCCTGGACCGGTTCTGGGCCTCCGTCGGCGAGGCGTGGACGCGCGGTGTGGCGGTGGACTGGGAGGCGGTGTTCGAGGGCACCGGCGCGCGCCGTATCGGCCTGCCCACGTACGCCTTCCAGCACCAGCGCTACTGGATCGAGGTCCCGGCCTCGGCGGGCGATGTCTCCTCCGCCGGTCTGGGCTCCGCCGACCACCCGCTGCTCGGCGCGGCTGTCGAGCTGCCGGACACCGATGGCTTCCTGCTCACCGGGCGGCTCTCCCTGCACACCCACCCCTGGCTCGCCGACCACGCGGTGGCCGGTACGGTGCTGCTGCCGGGCACGGCCTTCGTCGAACTGGCGGTCAGGGCGGGCGACCAGGTGGGCTGCGATCTGCTGGAGGAGCTCACCCTGGAGGCGCCGCTGATCCTGCCCGAGCGGGGCGGCGCCCAGCTGCGGCTGAGCGTCGGCGCGCCCGACGCGGACGGACGCCGGACCCTGGAGGTCTACTCCCGTCCGGAACCGGAATCGGACGCGGACCGGGGCGACGTCTCGGACCAGTCCTGGAGCCGTAACGCCAGTGGTGTCCTCGCGCCGGGTGAGACCGCCGGCACCGCCGAGGGCCTGGCCGAATGGCCACCCGCCGAGGCGGCCGCCATCGAGGTGGACGACCTCTACGAGCGGTTCGCGGCCGGCGGTGTCGGCTACGGTCCGGCGTTCCAGGGGCTGACGGCCGCCTGGCGGCGTGGTGAGGAGGTCTTCGCCGAGCTCCGGCTGGAGCAGCGGCAGCGAACCGACGCCGCGCTCTTCGGGCTGCACCCGGCGCTGCTGGACTCCGCGCTGCACGGCGTGGCGCTGGGTGACTTCGTGGCAGCCGACGCCGATGGCATCCGGATGCCGTTCTCCTGGAGTGGTGTCACCCTCCACGCCGCGGGCGCCACGGCGCTGCGCGTACGGATCGCACCGGCCGGGCCGGACGCGGTGTCCCTGACGGTCGCGGACGAGAACGGTGGCGCGGTCGCGTCGGTGGACTCGCTGGTGCTGCGGACCATTGCCCCGGAGCAGCTGCGCGCGGCCCAGGTGAGCTACCACGCATCGCTGTTCCGGCTGGAGTGGGCCGCGGTACCGGCGCCCTCGGCGGCCCCCGAGTCCATCCGCTGGGCCCTGGTCGACGCGGGTGCCGTGAACGGTACGGACGCCCTGGGGCTCGTCACCGCGCTGGAGTCCACCGGTGCCGAGTGCGATGTCTTCCCCGATCTGGCCGAGCTGGCGGCCGTGGTGGCCTCTGGCGGGTACCGGCCCGACGTTGTCCTCCTCCCGCACACCGCCCCCGCCGATGGCGCCGATGGCGCTGATCTGGCGGAGGGCGCGCGGCTGGCCGCCCACGCCGCGCTGGAGGACGCGCAGTCGTGGCTCGCGGAGGAGGGTTTCGCCGGGGCGCGGCTGGCGTTCATCACCCGCGGCGCGGTCGCCACGTCCCCGGACTCCGAGGTGGCCGATCTGCCGCACGCGCCCGTATGGGGTCTGGTCCGGACGGCCCAGACCGAGAACCCGGGCCGTTTCCTGCTGCTGGACCTGGACGGTGAACAGATATCGGCCACGACGCTCACGGCGGCGGTGTCCAGCGGTGAGCCGCAGCTCGCCATCCGTGCGGGCGGCCTGTGTGCGCCCCGGCTGGCCCGGGTCGCCGTTGGGGACCAGGGCCAGGCGCCCGAGGGACTGCCGGGGTTCGACCCGGACGGCACGGTGCTCATCACCGGCGCCACCGGTGTCCTCGGTGGGCAGCTCGCCCGCCATCTGGTGGCCGAGCACGGAGTGCGGCGTCTGCTGCTCAACAGCCGTCGTGGACTGCGCGCCCAGGGGATGTCCGAGCTGGTCGCCGAACTGACCGAGCGGGGCGCCGAGGTGAGCGTCGCGGCGTGCGATGTGGCCGACCGTGAGGCGCTGTCGGCGATGCTGGCCGAGGTGGACCCGGCGCATCCGCTCACCGCCGTGGTGCACACCGCGGGTGTGCTGGACGACGGGCCGTTGCCCGCGCTCACCCCGGACCGGATCGACACGGTCTTCCGGCCGAAGGTGGACGCGGCCCGGAACCTCGACGAGCTGACCCGTGATCTCGACCTCGCGGCGTTCGTGCTGTTCTCGTCCGTCGCCGGCACCTTCGGTGCGCCGGGCCAGGCCAACTACGCCGCCGCCAACGCCTTCCTGGACGCCCTCGTCGCACACCGCCGGTCCGCCGGCCTGCCCGCCCTCTCGCTGGCCTGGGGGCTGTGGGAGCAGCGCAGCGCGATGACCGGCGCCATGACGGACGCGGACGTGCGGCGTCTCGAGCGCTCCGGGATGAAGCCGCTGTCTTCGGCGGACGGTCTGGAGCTGTTCGACGTGGCATGTGCGGTCGACGGTGAGGCGGTGCTCGCACCGCTCCATCTGGACACCGCGCCGCTGCGGGAGCAGGCCGCCGAGGGCACGTTGCCCGCCGTGTTCCGCGGACTGGTCCGGGCGACGCCCCGGCGGCGCATGGCCTCCGCCGCGGCGGCCGACGGGAGCGGCCCCTCGCTGGCGCGGCGTCTGGCCGGGCTGGACGAGGCGGAGCGGGAAAAGGTCGTGCTGGATCTGGTCCGCACCCACGCCGCCACGGTCCTCGGTTTCGAGGGCCCGGAGGCCGTGGGGGCCACGCGTGGCTTCCTGGAGCTGGGCTTCGACTCCCTGACCTCCGTCGAGCTGCGCAACCGGCTCAACGCCGTGAGCGGGCTGCGGCTGCCCCCGACGCTGCTCTTCGACCAGCCCACGCCCGAGCTGGTCGCCCGGCAACTGCTCGCCGGACTGGCCGGTCCGGTGGCCGCCGAGGGCGGTACGGTGTCGGGCGCCGCGCAGGGAGAGACGGCGGGCACGGAGTCGTCGGCCGTGTTCGGCGCGATGATGCGGGAAGCCGAGGAGCTCGGCCGACAGGAGGAGTTCACCCGGCTGCTGATGGATGTCTCGCGGTTCCGGCCCTCGTTCGCGAGCGCCGCGGAACTGGACAAGTCGCCCACGGTGGTGCGGCTGTCCCGTGGCGGTGACACCCGGCCCGCGCTGGTCTGCTTCCCCTCGATCCTGCCGATCGGAGGCCCGCACCAGTACGCCCGGTTCGCCGCCGGATTCCGCGGTCACCGGGACGTCTGGGCGCTGGGCAACCCCGGTTTCGTCGCCGGGGAGCGGCTTCCGGCGAACCCCGAGGCGGTGATCGAAGCACACGCCGAGGCGGTGCTGCGGCAGACCGACGGGGCGCCGTTCGTGCTGCTGGGGCACTCCTCGGGCGGACTGCTCGCCCATGAGGTGGCCGCACGGCTGGAGAGCACCGGGGTCTTCCCGGACGCGGTGGTGCTGCTCGACATCTACTCGCACGATCCGGAAGCGGCCATGGCTGTCCAGCCGAACCTGAGGGCCGGGATCGACGAGCGGAGCACCGGCCATGTGCCGGTGGACGACACCCGGCTGCTGGCCATGGGCGCGTACTTCCGGCTGTTCGGGCAGTGGCGGCCCCGCGAGGTCAAGACCCCGACCCTGCTGGTCCGGGCCGAAGAGCGGTTCTTCGATTGGTCCCGCGACGGCGACTGGCGGTCGTACTGGGAACTGCCGCACACCGCGGTCGATGCGCCGGGGGACCACTTCACGATGATGGAGGACCACGCCGGTACGACGGCGCGGGTAGTGGAGGACTGGCTGTCGGGCTGACGGGCGCTCCGGCGCGGAAAGGGGCGGGCCCGCCCGAAAGGGCCCACCCCGCCTCCCCCGACGCTGTTGGCCGATTCGGGCCCGGCACGACGTCGGTTCCCGAGCCCCGGACGCGGGCTCGGGAACCGACGTCGTCGTATGGGCGGGATGCCGGCGTGGACGCGGCCGGGCGGACCAGTGAGGTCACCGGCGGAGACATCCCGCGGACACATCCCAGCGGATACAGCGCGGCGGATACAGCGCGGGGCCGCTGAACGCGGTGGCTCTCGCGGAGCCGGCCCGGACCAGCCGCCGCGCGCAGCACATCGCCCCGCCGATCACACGATCGACGGGGCGAGAGGGGCCGAGTGCCGCGGAGGGGCGATCAGCGTTTCCGGGCGGGGCGCGAGCGCTTGCCCGGACCCACCGTCACCACCTCGAAGTTGGACTTGGTGCGGTCCAGCCGGTGGAAGAGGTTGTCCGGCCCGGTGATGTACATCGTGGACACCCCGGCGTCCTTCAGCGTGTCCACGACCTTGGGCCAGTGGATCGGCAGATCGAAGGTGTCCAGCAGCATGGTGCGCAGTTCGTCGGCCGAGGTCACGATCGTGCCGTCCTGGTCGGTGACCACGGGCAGCTTCGGGTCCTTGAGGTCGTACCTCGGCAGGATCTCCTCGGCGGCCCGGCGCCGCAGCTCCGCGAACGCGGGCGCGTGCACCGCCGGGACCATGGTGTACATGGAGTAGCCGCCGGCCTGGCTGATCGCCTTCTTGAACCCCTCCAGCTCCTTCTCGCGCAGCGAGACCATGAAGAAGCCGTCGTCGAGGTAGCCGGAGTAGTCGTACCACTCGCCGCGCTCATCGAACTCGGCGAGGATCTCCGTCAGCTTCTCCTGCGGGGTGCGGACGAAGGTGTGGGTGACCGCGTCCTGGTACTCCTCGGTGAAGTAGGCGTGCTCACAGCGGGCCAGTTCCGCGGTGAGCCGCACCACCTCGGGGAACGGCAGCGAGCTGACGTAGGCCGCCGCCGCCTTCTGCCCGAAGCTGGGTCCCACGCACAGGTCCGGGACCAGGCCGTGTTCCTGCTCCGCCCGGTCCGCCGAGGCCATCGAGTTCACCAGGAAGGCGATCTGGGTGGCCTCGGAGTAGTCGTCCTCGGAGTCGCGGAGCCGGTCGAAGACCGAGTAGCCGAGTGCGTCGTCGGCCTCGGCGAGCCGCTTGCGGGCGAACGGGTCGAGCGTCAGGAACCTGCCCACCTCGGAGAAGCTGGAGGGTCCCATGCCCGGGAACACGATGGCTGTCTTCGTCTGCTCGGATGCCGTCATGGTGTGGTGCCTTACTCTCTGGACCTGCCGTCGCTCAGTCCTGCGCCCGGCGGTTGAAGCCCCGGATACCGATGAACCCGTAGATCAGGATGGACGCCCCGATGGCGCATCCGCAGATCCACAGCGGGATCGACTCCGGGATTCCGGGGCCGGAGGGCAGCAGCAGCCCGCGCATCGCCTCGGTGACGTAGGTCAGCGGGTTGACGGAGCACAGGATCTGGAACCAGCGGACGCCCTCCAGGCTCCGCCACGGGAACTGCGTGGCCCCGGTGAACATGATCGGGGTGAGCGTCATGGCGAAGACGATGGAGATGTGGCGGGCGGGCGTCAGGGTGCCGAGGGTGAGCCCGACCGCGGCGCCGACCAGTCCGCCGAGGGCGAGGATGCCCAAGGTCTCCGGCATCTTGGACAGCGGCCAGGAGACGTCGTCCAGCAGCCACAGACCGATCGGGATCATGACCAGGGCGCCGATCACCCCGCGCATCGCTCCGAAGATGGCCTTCTCCACCGCCACCAGGCCGACCGGCAGCGGCGAGAGCAATCGGTCCTCGATCTCCTTGGTCCAGGAGAAGTCGATGGCCAGGGGCAACGCGGTGTTCTGCAGGGCGACCAGGAAGCTGTTCAGCGCCACCACACCGGGCAGCAGCACCTGCTGGAAACCGGGCTGGGTCATGCCGATCTCGCCGAGCACCTTGCCGAAGACGAACAGCATGAAGAACGGTTCCACGATGACCTGCCCCAGGAAGGGGCCCATCTCGCGGCCGGTGACGAAGATGTCCCGCCACAGGATGAAGAAGAACGTCCGCCACCGGCTGGCGCGGCGCCGGTGGCGTCCGCCGCGGCGCTTCCCGTCGGGCAGTTCGAGTTCGAGTCCGCGCTCCGGCTCGGGCTCCACGAGGGGCGAACGGGCCTCGGCCGCCGCGATGATGGCGTTCAGCGCGGCCTTGGCGTCCTGCGCGGCCTGGGAGGCCGACGGGGCCGGCTGGGGCTTGATGACCAGCGTCAGGGTGTCGCCGATGTCGCCGTGCGTGGTCCCGGACCCCGTCGGCTGGTGGTGCCTGTGCTCATGGGGGCGGGTGTCGAGCGGCTTGGGCTCGTGGTGCCTGGTCTCGTGCGACGTGGGCTGCTTGACCGGCGGGGCCGCGGGGGCCTTCCGCTCCTCGGCCCGTTCCTCGGCGGCGGGCGCGGCGTTCGGCGACTTGGACCGGACGAGCACGGTCCGGGTGTCCTCGAAGCCGTCGTCCTCGGCGGCCTTGATCTCGGCGGCCCTGTCGTCGTCGCCCTTGTCCCGAGCCGGCGCGGCGGGGGCAGGGGTCCTGGGGTCGGGGACCTTGCGCTCGGCCGGCTTGTCGCCGGAGGGGGCCTGGCCGCCGCCCTGGCTCGCGGACGGCGTGGCGTCGCTCGCGGGCTTCTCCTCCGTGGCCTTGGCGCCGGTGGTCTCGCCCGTCGAGGACGGGGGTCGTGCGGAGGTGCTCACCGCATCTCCTTCCCCGTCAGCTCGACGAACACGTCTTCCAGACTCGCCTTGCTCACATTCAGGTCCTTGATTTCACAGCCGGTGTCGGACAGGGCCTTGATGACGGTGGGCAGGAGTACGGAGGACGGCGCGTTGCTGTAGACCTTCATCCGGAAGGTGCCGTCGCCGTCGGGTGTGCCCTCCTCCTGCTGGAGCACCTCGACCCGCTCGGCGACACCGAGGCTCTGCACCATGTGGACCACGCCGTTCATTCCGCTGTACGGCGGCCGCACCGTGACGGTCAGGGCGGTGTTGCTCATCCTGCCGGTCAGCGCCTCGGGGGTGTCCAGGGCGAGCAGCTTGCCGTGATCGACGATGCCGATCCGGTCACACAGCCTGGACGCCTCCTCCATGTCGTGGGTGGTGATCACCACCGTCACGCCACGGGTCTTCAGCTCGGCCACCCGGTCGCGCACGAAGATCTGCGACTGCGGGTCCAGGCCGGTGGCCGGCTCGTCGAGGAACAGCACCCGGGGACGGTGCATCAGTGCCCGCGCGATCATCACGCGCTGCGCCTGGCCGCCGGAGACCTCGTCCGCCCGAGCCTTGGCGTGGTCGCTGAGGCCGAGCCACTCCAGGCTCTCGTCCGCCAGCCGGTTCCGCTCCGAGCGGGAGAGCCCGTGGTAGCCGGCGTGGAACAGCAGGTTCTGACGGATCGTCAGCGATCGGTCGAGGTTGTTGCGCTGCGGCACGACGGCGAAGGACTGGCGGGCCACCGCCGGCCTGGCTATCACATCGACACCCTGCACGAAGGCGCGTCCGCCACTGGGGGCGACCCGGGTGGTCAGGATGCCGATGGTGGTGGTCTTGCCCGCTCCGTTGGGGCCGAGGAAGCCGAAGACCTCACCGTGCTTCACGGTGAAGCTGAGATTGTCGACAGCCGGAACGGGCCGGCCTGGGTACTTCTTGACCAAGCCGTCGACAACGACGGCGAAATCAATGGGACGTGTTGGGTTCATCGCTGTCGTCGCACCGAATTTAATTGGCAGGAGGAGAACATTCTTTCCTCATGTTTAACACGACTGCTTGACTCCGGGCCCGTGGCTGCTCGCAGGTTAGGGGGTGGTGGCACGGGTGAGGGGGCTTTAGGGGGCACCTCCGGCGGCCCGTGTCACACCGGGATGACGCGGTACCCGCATATAAGGCGTACCTCCGAATAGCGGTCACTAGGGGTTGTGGCGCCGGAGAAGGCGCTCGTAACCTCACGGAGTCAGCATCTCGGACGAGCGTGGTCGACGCGCCCCACCATGCACTCGTGCCCGGCCCCTCAGTGCAATCGCGGGGATGTACTCCTTGAGCCAGATCAAGCCCGATGATGTGGGCCTTATTCGGATATTGCAAACAGAAACCGCAAGCAGTTTCCGGCTGATCTGTTTCCCTGAATCCGCCCACTCCACCGCGTACTACCTCTCCCTGTCCGAGCTGCTGCTGCCCACGGTGGAGGTGCTGGCGATCCAGTACCCGCTGCACATCGGCGTCGAGGACGGCGACGAGGAGCGGTTGGCCGACTCCCCGGAGCTGGCGGACCGGATCTTCGGCGCGCTGGCGGAGTGGATGGACCGCCCGCTCGCGTTCTTCGGCCACCGGGCCGGCGCCGACCTCGCCTACCGCGTCGCCGAGCGCCTGGAACGGGAGACCGGAACGCCGCTGCTCACCCTGTTCGTATCCGGCCGGACCGCGCACTGGGGGAGGTCCCTGGGGCCCCCGGTGCTCGGCTGCCGGATCGTCGCCCTCGCCGGTGAGGGCGACCCCAAGACCCCGCTGCGCGGCGTACGGGCCTGGCGGCGGCGTACGAGCGGACGATTCGACCTCGAGGTGTTTCCCGGCTCCCGTGGCTACCTCGACTCGAGCCGGAGAGAGGTCGTCAACCTGGTGCACGACCAGTTGCTCTCACAAGTCTCCGTCGACGCCGAGTGGGAGACCGGCGCCGAGGACAAGGGAGCCTAGGGGCCGGCCCGGGGCTTCCCGTACTCGTCAGCGGAAAGGAAAGAGTACGTTCGATGACCGCGAAGATCTACGCGCCCGACTCGGTGCACACCCTGGCCGACTTCGAGCTGGACGCGCTGCGCGTCGCCGATGTGATCCGCGAGCACGGGGTGGCCCACGGCGACCGTGTCGTCTTCAAGGCGGGCAACTCCGCCGCCTACGTCAGCGTGCTGTTCGCGCTCATGCACGTGGGAGCCTCCATCGTCCTGGTCGACCAGCAGGAGCACCCGGACGAGACCCGGCGGATCGCCCGGCGCACCGGTGCCGGGATCGCCTTCGTCGACGACGACGCCCCGATCCACGCCGACATCCGTGCGGTCAGCCTCTACGAGCTGATCGCCCCGGCTGCCGGACGCCCGCTCACCACCCGCGAACTGTCCTTCGACGCCTGGGCCGACCGGCCCGACGGCCTGATCATGTGGACCTCCGGCTCCACCGGCGAGCCCAAGGGCGCCGTCAAGTCCGGCCGCAAGTTCCTCACCAACCTGGAGCGCAACGCCGCCCAGGTGGGCCACCGGCCGGACGATGTGCTGCTGCCGCTGCTGCCCTTCGCCCACCAGTACGGGCTGTCCATGGTGCTCATCGCCTGGCTGACCCGCTGCTCACTGGTGATCGCCCCGTACAAGCGCCTGGACCGGGCGGTGCAGATGGCCGGACGCACCGGCGCCACGGTGATCGACGCCACCCCGTCGAGCTACCGCACCATGCTCAACCTGGTCGGCCGCAAACCGTCGCTGCGGGCGCGGCTGGAGCAGGTCCGGATGTTCTGCTCGGGCGCGGCGCCGCTCGACGGCGCCCTCTCCGACCGCTATGTCGCCGAGTTCGGACTGCCGCTGCTGGACAGCTACGGCAGCACCGAACTGGGCAACATCGCCTTCGCCACCCTGGAGAACCCGGTCTCCTGCGGCCGGGCCATGGACGGCATCAAACTGCGCGTCGTCGACGAGGACGGCCATCCGGTCGCCCCCGGCCAGGCCGGTGAGATCGAGGTCGACACCCCGGACGCGCTCGAGGGCCATCTCGCCGAGGACGGCACCATCGACGCCATACCCACCGGCTGGCAGTCCACGGGCGACCTCGGCTACCTCGACGAACACGACAATCTCTTCGTCCTGGGGCGGAAGTTCGCGGTGCACCGCTCCGGCTACACGCTCCACCCGGAGCTGATCGAGCGGAAGGCGGCCCTCGCGGAGATCTCCACGCGGATCGTGCCGCTGCCCGATGAGCGCCGCGCCGGCGACACCCAGCTGGTGTTCTTCGTGGAGGACGACCAGTTGCGGGACGCCAAGTACTGGCGTGAGCGGCTGTGCCAGGTGCTCCCGGTCTACGAACAGCCCAACCGCGTCGAGGTGCTGGAGAACTTCCCGCTCAACCGCAACGGCAAGCCGGACAAGCGTCGGCTCGAGCAGATCGCCCGGGGCTGAGGTGGCGAAGGGGGAGCCGGTGACCTGCGGCGACGGCTCCCCCTGGGCCGGTGGCCGGGGCCGTCAGTCGTACGGAAGCTCCAGCGGAGCGAAGGCGTCGAAGAGATCACCGGGGCCCGGATTGTCCGGATGTGTGGTGCCGCCGAGGTGATGGAGCACCCCCCACACCGCGTTCAGCGCCGTGGTCACCGCTCCCTCGGCGAACCCCGCCGTCCAGGAGACGTCGTCCCCGCACAGGAAGAAGCCGCGCTGCCGCGCATCCAGCCCACCCTGCATGAACTGGGTGAACAGCCGACGCTGATAGCGGTAGTGGCCGGGCAGATTGTTCTTGAAGGCCCCCATGAAACGGGGCTCGGTCTCCCAGGTGACGGTCAGCGGCCCGCCGATGATGTGCGACCGGATGTCCACGTCCGGATAGATCGCGCCCAGCTTGGTCAGCAGCGTCTCCAGCCGCTCCTCGGCCGAGAGCGTCGCGACTTTCAGCGAGTCGTCGTTCCAGGTGTACGACAGGCACATCACCCCGGGCCGGTCGGGCCCGTTGTCGAACAGGTAGGTCCCGCGCGGCATCCGGTCGGTGAGCGTCATGCTCATCACGTCGTGGCCGGCCGCCGGGTCGGCGTCCCGCCAGAACGGCCGGTCGACCAGGACGAACAGCTTGGACGCGCCCATGTAGTGGGTGCGTTCCACCGCCGTCCACAGCGGGGTGGACAGCAGCGCCGGATCACAGTCGATCCGGTTCAGCAGCGTCCACACATGCGGGGTGAAGACCACCGTGGGGAACTCGCGCTCCTCGCCGCTCTCGTCGGTCACCCGTATGCCGTCGTCGGTCCGCCGCAGCCGGGTGACCGCGGGTCTGGGCCGGCCACCGTGCAGCGAGGCCAGCGAGGTGCCCGCCGGCCAGTGCGCGAGGGTCTCCGGCCGGTGCTCCCACAGCCCGTTCGGCACCTGCGAGGACCCGCCGACGATGCTCACGTGGTTGTCGTCGGCCTCGGTGACCACGACGCGCAGGATCTCCAGCATCGAGTTGGGGAAGTCGGTGTCCCAGCCGCCGGTGCCGAAGCCGACCTGGCCGAAGATCTCCCGGTGGCGGAACGACTGGAAGGTGGAGGAGGTGGCCAGGAAGCCGTAGAAGGACTGGTCGTCGAACTCCCTGACCAGCGCGTTCCATACGGTCTTGAGGGTGGCGACGTCCCGCCGCTGGATGGCGTCCCGCAGGGTGGCCAGGTCGGCGCGCTCCTGGAGCGCCTTGTCCCACGCGGCGGCGACCTCCTGGTAGACCTCGGGAAGCTCGCCGGCGGTGCGCGCCCGGTCCTGGCCGCCGTTCAGGTCGATCAGCGTACTGGGGGTGGCCGGTGCCAGCGGATTGGGAAAGGGACGGGTGGGCAGGCCCAGCAGATCGATGTAGTGGAACAGTGACCGGGCGGAAAGGGGAAAGCGCATGGCGCCCATCTCCGCCTTGTATTCCGGATTCCCCGGGAAGGGTGTGGAGCGCATCCGGCCACCCAGTTGCTCCGCTTCGTAGAGAACGGGGCGAAGCCCGAGTTTCAGAAGCTCATATGCGGCGGTCAGTCCGGACATACCGCCACCTATGACCGCGACTTCCGTCCCGTGCGCCGCACTCGGCAGGGTGCCGAGACCGGCGGGATGGCTCAGCCATCTGTCGTAGGAAAAGGGAAAATCCGGCACGAGCATCGTCGTGGCGGACGTGGTCGCACACGTCATGGCATCAACCTCTTGGGGCCGAGCGGCATCGCGGGGATATCAGGCGGTGTAAGCGACATCGAAATCCAGGCTCGCGGGCAGTTCTCGGCGCTGGCTGATGTTGATCTTCCGGTAGACACGGGTCAAGTGTTGCTCCACCGTGGAGATCGTTATGTAGAGCTTAGCGGCGATCTCCCGGTTGGTGTAGCCGGAGGCCGCCAGCGCCGCGACCCGGCTCTCGGCGTCCGAGAGTTCGGAGAACGCGGCGGTGTCCTCACCGGTACGGGCCGCCTCCGACAGGGCCGAGCGTGCCGGGGTGCGCTGGAGCGAACGGGACAATTCCTCGGCGCCGCAGCTGTCCGCGAGCCGCAGGGCCCGGCGGGTCATCAGCCGGCTGGTGTCCAGATCCCCGAGCTGTTTGTGCGTCTCCGCCAGATCCGCCAGCGCCCGCGCCATCTCGTACCAGCCGCCGCTCGCCTGGAGCACCCCCACCGCCTGCTGGAGCAGCGCGGTCCGCTCGTTCAACGGCCGGGTGGCGGCCAGGATCCGCAGCGCGGCACCACGGGTGGGGGAGGCGGACTCCCCGGCCAGCTCCAGCTGTTCCTCCGCCAGCCGCGCCGCCCGCTCCTGGCCGCCCAGGGCCAGCCAGGTCTCGGCGGCGCCGAGCCGCCAGGCGAGGGTGGCGGGCGAATCCAGGTCCCAGGCGGCCATCTTCTCGCCACAGGCGCGGAAGTCGGTGAGGGCCGCGTGATGACGGCCGGTGGCCAGCTGATGCCGGGCACGCGCGTAGAGGTAGTGCAGCCCGTAGCGGTTCCGGTACATCTCCTCCGGCACCGGTCGGGCCAGCAGTTCGGCCGCCGCGTCATGGTTGCCCATCGCGGTGTGCGCGTTGACCAGCATCCCCAGCGGCATGCCGACGGTGACCCCCCAGCCGCGCGCCGGAAGCTCCGCCAGCGCCCGCTCCGCGAACCGGACGGTGTCCTGGAGCCGTCCCACGCGCAGCGCGATCTGGGCCCGCAGCACGCAGAAGTAGGCCAGCAGCGCCTTGGCGCCGCGCTTGGACGTCTCCTCGATCAGCCGGTCGCACCAGGTGGTGGCGGTGGCGTGGCGGTCCGCGTACACCAGCGTCTGGAGCGCGGCGTGCACCGTCAGCATCGTCCGGTCGGAGAGCCGGACGGTCTCCAGCACCCGCTCCGCGGCCCGTACGGTGTCCTCGTCGACGCCCCGGCTCAGCACGGTCCACAGCGCCCCGAGCGCGGTGAGCTGGGGGGACTCGGGGGTCCGGTCCGGCGACGGCGCGTCGTCGTCCCACCGGCCGACGGGCTCTCCCCGGTGCAGGAAGGGCCGCAGTTCGGGGTGGTCGGGGTAGGTGGTGGCGAGCGTCAGTCCGATGGTCCGCAGACCCGTGTCGAGTTCGGGGCTCGGGCTCCCGGCCGCGGCCCGGCTGACCTGCGCGAGGGCGGCTGCCGCCTCGCCCATCCGGCCGAACCCCAGCAGCCCGATGATCACAGCGAGAGTGTGCCGCGTCGGCAGCTGTCCGCTGCCGGCCGGGCCGGCCAGCGACTGGAGCCGCCGCATCTGGGACAGCGGGTTGAACGGCCACATGGCCTGGACCATGGTCGCCTGGAGGACGAGCGCCTCGCGCTCATCGGTGCTGCACCGATCGGCCATCTGCAGGCAGTTCATCGCCAGTTCCCTGCGGTCGGCGGCGATCGCCTGCTCGGCGGCGTCCCGCAGCGCCTGCGGAATCCACTCCTCGACCGGCTCGGCCGCCTCGTGGCTGAGCAGATGGCGGGCCACGTCGATGGGGTCGGCGCCCTCCTCGTACAGCAGCCGGGCAGCTCGGTGGTGCAGCGGGCCGAGCTCGTCCATCTCCAGATCCTCCAGGAGCACGGTGCGCACCGCGTCGCTGCGGAACTGCGCGTCGTGCAGGATCCCCACCTCGGTGAGCGTCGCCACCGACCGCCGGACCTGCCGCTCCTCGACCTCGATCAGCTTGCTCAGCAGGGGAACGGACACCGCGTCACCCAGCAGCGCGATGGCATGGGCCACCCGGCGGTGGGCCGGGCCGCCGCGGTACACGCAGGACAGCGCCGCCTGCCGGAACAACTCTCCGGCCACCGGAGAGCCCGGCGCGGTGTGCACAGGGCCCCGGGCGAGGCGGGAGAACCGGTCGTCCAGGAGTCCGCGCAGCAGCAGGAGGTTGCCGCCCGTCATGTCGTGGAACGCGGCGGCGTGGCGCTCGGCCTCCTCGGCGCCCAACTCCTCGGTCAGCAGGGTGGTGACGCCGGCGACGGTGAGCGGGGCGAGCCGCACATGGCAGACCTTCGGCTCGTGCAGCACCTCATCCAGTGCCGGGGCGGTGGGCCCGGTCAGTGACCCGCGGCTCACCACGACGGACAGCGCCTCGGAGCGACATCGGCGGATGCCGTACGCCAGACAGCGCAGTGACGGCAGATCGGCGAACTGGACGTCGTCGATCGCGATCAGCAGCGGGGCGTCAGCGGTCAGTTCGTCGAGTGTGCGGTGGAACTCCTGGAGGAGCGGGAGGTCGGCCTGGTCGGGGCCGTACGGGTTCGGGGGCACGTCGAGACCCGGCCGCGGCCGGGCGTGCCGAAGGTGCGCCGGCATGCTCTGGTAGAGCTGATCGAGCACGGCGTACGGGAAGTTCTGTTCCGAGGTGGAGGCGACGGCGGGCAGCACCCGGACGCCTCGCGCACTCGCGGTATCCGCCACGGCGTGCAGAAGCGCGGTTTTCCCCGACGTCATGGCACCGCTGATGACGGCCAGTCGGCTTCCTGGCCGGGCGTCCTCGAAGAGGAGCCGACTGAGCCGCGCCATCTCCTGATCGCGCTCCACCAACACGTACGAAGCACCTTCCCCGAAATTACTCGTGAGCGAGGGGAAGCGAATCACCGTGCATGGCACACCTGGTAACGCACCGTCCCCCCGGACGAAAATACCTTGCCGGCCATTGGTGCCCTTGTTCCCTCCGGTTGCACCCTGTGCGGCGGCATGGCTGCTCTGTGTTACGTCGCGTGTTCTCGGCCTCTCCCGACGCGGCTGGTGTGTGCCAGCCCTGGATCTCGGGTATGAGGTGATTGCGAACTCTAGCAGTGCCGTTGATGCGAAAAGATGACCGTTGTGTCACGGGTGAATTTGTTCGACTGAGGTCACGGTGTGGTAAGCGAGTTGTGAAGCCCCGCGTGACCGGTCGGATCGGGCTCCGTCGCTGGTGAGCGGGGTGGAGCCGGGGGGCAGCGGCCCTGCTGGATGTGAAAGTTGCGCAAAAGACTCGGAAAGTCTTGAACTCCGAGTTCGCCTCTGACGTCTCGTCGTGTGCGTTTCCGCTGTTCAGTGGCCGGTGGTTGGCGGTTGATGTGGATGGGTGCCGCTTCTGAGCCTCCATTAGCATCGCTGTAGCTACCAAGTGTGGTGTGTCATCGACCACTAGGGAAATGACTAGTTGTTCGAGCAAACTGGAGGAAAGTGCGCGTGGTCAACCAGAACTTGACATTTGTCGTCGGCACCGGTCGATGTGGTTCGACGGCTCTGTCCCGGGTCATCAATCTTCACCCGGACGTACTCAGTATCAATGAATTGTTCGCCAGTATTCCCGATTCGGAGGTGCTGGCCGAGGCCCCGCTGAGCGGCCCGGAGTTCTGGGGATATCTGTCCCGGCCCCATGCCCTCACCAATAACTTGATCAAGAATGGGGCCATCCCGCCCGAGTTCCTCTACCACCGGCTGCCCAAGCGGCGGTTCGACGCCCGGACCACCGGCATCCCGGCCATCAGCGTCATGGTGCTGCCCCATCTGACCGATGACCCGGACGCCCTCTACGACGAGTTGGAGTCCGAGGTCACCTCGTGGCCCACGCGATGTCCGGCGGACCACTGGAGGGCCTTCTTCGCCACCCTCGGCGCACGGTTCGGCAACCCCGGCGCCGTCGTCGAGCGGACCGGTCTGTCCATAGGCCGGGTGGCGGAAATGCACCGCGCCTTCCCCGAGGCGCGCTTTGTGCACCTCTACCGCGAAGGCCCTGACTGCGCCTTCTCCATGAGCCGGCACGTCAGCTTCCGGATGCTCCCGCTGGCGAAGGAGATGGCCGACCACTGCGGCCTGGAGTCGCCGTATCAGCTGACCCCGGAGCACGCGGCCCAGCTTCCGCCCGACCTCGCTCCGCTGCTGGGCGACGAGTGGGACCCGGCGCTGGTGTGGGACCGCCCCATCCCGCTCGCCGTGTTCGGCGGCCTGTGGTCCGGGGTGATGATCGACGGCCTGGAGAAGCTGGCCACGGTCCCGGCCTCCCAGCGCACCTCGATGTCGTACGACACCCTCGTCGAGGAACCGGAGAAGGAACTCATCCGGCTGGCCGAATTCATCGGTGTGGAACCGCTCCCCACCTGGCTTGACGCCTCCGTCGCGCATCTCGACGGCGGTCGGCGCGGCGCCGCGCGGACGCTGCCCGAGGCGGAACTGGCCCCGCTGATCGAGGCCTGCGGCCCGGGGATGCGGGCGCTGGCCACTCACCCGTAGGGCGCGCGTCGTCATCCGGCGACGGCCGCCTGAGGAAGACCGGTCGCGACCGGTCGCCGGATGCGCCCCTCCGTCCTCCGGGCGACACGTGCGACACGTGCGACACCCCAGCTCCCCCAGCGATGCGTCGCGGGCGTGCTGCGGCAGGATTCCATGGCCTGCCTATCATCATGGTGTGCAGTTGCAGCAGCTGCGTTATTTCGCCACCGTCGCAGAGACCCGGCACTTCACCCGTGCCGCGGAGCTTCTGCATGTCGCCCAGCCCTCGCTGTCCCAGCAGATCCGGGCCCTGGAACGGGAGCTCGGAGCCGATCTCTTCCACCGGGCGCGCGGCCATATCGCGCTCACCGACGCGGGAGAGGCGCTGCTTCCGCTCGCCCGCCAGATCCTCGCCGACACCGAGACCGCGCACCGCGAGGTCCAGGAGGTCGCCCAGCTGCGGCGCGGCCGGGTGCGGCTGGGAGCCACGCCGAGTCTGTGCGCCAGCTTCGTCCCCGATGTGCTGCGCCGCTTCCACGACGAGTTTCCCGGCATCGAACTCATCGTGGACGAGGGCGGTTCCCAGGACCTGGTGCGCACGCTCTCCGCGGGCGAGCTGGACCTCGCGCTGATCATCACCCCGCTGCCCGGTCAGGCCCCCGCTCTCGCCGCCACCGAGCTGCTGCGGGAGGAGCTGGTGGTGGCATCCTCACCCGCGTCCCCACCACCGACCCGCCGCCGCCGGATCCGGGTCGAGGATCTGCGGGACCGGCCGATGGTGATGTTCCGCCGCGGATACGACCTGCGGGAATTCACCACGGCGGCGTGCCGGGCGGCGGGTTTCGAGCCCTCCTTCACGGTGGAGGGCGGCGAGATGGACGCGGTGCTGGGCTTCGTACGGGCGGGGCTGGGCATCGCCGTACTGCCGGGGATGGTGGCGGCCCGGTCCGGGCTGCGGATCACCCCGTTCGCGGGGCACGACATGCAGCGCACCATCGCTGTCGCCCACCGTAAGGACGTCGCGCCGCCCCGGGCCGCGCGTGAGCTGCGCCGGGTGCTGCTGGAGCATCTGCGGACGGCGGCCACCGGGGAGTTCGGCCTGCCACCGACCGCGACGCGATTGCTGCCGTAGCGTCCGGTGGCGGTGCTCCCACGCGCGCCGCGCCGGGGCGCCCGCCGCGCCGGTACGAGCGGTGTGTCGGGGCGGGTGGTGTGCCGGGGGCGAGCGGTGTGCCGTCAGCCCCAGATCGTGTGGGCGAGCGCTCCACCCGCGAAGGCGGCACCCGTCCCGGCCGCCACACTCATCACCACGTTCGCGACGGCGAAGAGCCGGGCGCCCTCCTCGGCCAGCCGCAGTGTCTCGTACGAGAACGTCGAGTATGTCGTCAGCGCTCCGCACAGCCCCGTGCCCAGGAGCAGCTGCAACCGCGGGGACGCCGCCCCCGCCACGGCCGCCCCGGTCAGCAGGCCCAGCACCGCGGCGCCCGCCACATTGACCACGAAGGTGCCCCAGGGGAACACCGAATCGTGCCGGGCCTGTACCGCGCGGTCGGTCAGATAGCGCAGCGGGGCGCCGACCAGTCCACCCGCGATCACCAGCAGCCAGTTCACCGGATGCGGCCCCGGGGGTGCACGATCTCGACCGGGTCGACCACCACCAGGCCGTCGCCCACGACTTCCTCCAGTTCGGGCAGGAAGGACCGCACCCGCTCCTCCGTATCGATGATCACGATGGCAATGGGCAAATCCTCGCTGAGCGACAGCAGCCGCGAGGTGTGGATCAGGGACGAGGAGCCGTAGCCCTCGACACCGCGGAACACGCTCGCACCCGTGAGCCCCGCGCGATGGGCACGGTGCACGATCTCGGCGAACAGCGGTTTGCGGTGCCAGGTGTCGTTCTCGCCGATGAAGACGGTCAGCCGCAGCGCGGGCTCGCCGTTCACCGGGCCGCCGCCTTCCCGCCGGGGCCGACGCCGTACGCGCCGAGGGCGCGCCGGGTCGCCGCCACCGCGGCCCATACCGCCGCCATCGCCACCACCAAGGTCCCCGCCAGATAGGCGCACGCGGTCGCGATACGGCCGTCCTGGACCAGCCGGGTCGCGTCCACGGCGTACGTGGAGAAGGTGGTGAAACCGCCGAGCACACCCGTACCGAAGAAGGGCCGCACCAGCCGGTGGGCCGTCCACACCTCGCTGATCAGCACCAGGAAGACGCCGATGATCGCGCAGCCGACCCCGTTCACCACCAGGGTCGTCCAGGGAAAGGTGCCGGGCCGGGTCGGCCAGAGCAGCGACGCCCCGTAGCGGGCCGTCGCCCCGAGTGCGCCGCCCACCGCCACCACGGCCACCACGGGACCCTGCCCCTGCCACAGGCTGTGCCGGACGGGCGGGGTCGGGCCGGTGCCGGGGCTGCCGCACTCGTCCGCCACCTGCGACCGTGAGCTGCCCATGGAATTCATGCTACGCGGTGCCGACGGAGGCAGCCGACCTGGGGAAAGGCGGCGGACAGGGCCCTGCGGCAGCGGCGCGTACCGGCTGCCGGATAGGGGGCGTGGTTGCCTTTAGGGGGTGATTACGGTGGGCATTCACCCGATCGAGGGATTCAATAGTTGACGCAGGATCCACTGCTCGCCTATTTCCCCCACGCGAAGGGCTCAGAACCGATCATGCCCGCGAACCATCGCGACACCGCCATGCCCGTACCGCCCGAGGAGACCGAGCGCACCCTGCGCTTCGCGGGCCCAGCGACCTTCGGCCGCGTTCCGCGCCTGGACCAGGTCGGCACAACGGACATCGCGGTGGTCGGGGTGCCGTTCGACGCCGGTGTCTCCTACCGGCCGGGCGCCCGCTTCGGCGGAAACGCCATCCGCGAGGCGTCGCGCCAGCTGCGCCCCTACAACCCGGCGCAGGACGCGTACCCGTTCCACTACGTTCAGGTGGCGGACGCCGGCGACATCACCGCCAACCCGCACAACCTCGACGAGGCCATCGAGAACATCGAAGCGGGCGCGGAGGAGCTGCTGTCCACGGGCGCGCAGCTGATGACGCTGGGCGGGGACCACACCATCGCGCTGCCGATCCTGCGCGCGGTCGCCCGCAAACACGGCCCGGTGGCACTGCTGCATTTCGACGCGCACCTGGACACCTGGGACAACCACTTCGGCGCCCAGTACACCCACGGAACGCCATTCCGCCGCGCGGTCGAGGAGGGCATCCTCGACACCTCCGCGCTCTCGCACGTCGGCACCCGCGGCCCGCTGTACAGCAAGGAGGACCTGACCGAGGACACCAAGCTGGGCTTCGGAATCGTCACCTCGGCCGATGTGATGCGGCGCGGGGTCGACGAGGTGGTGCAGCAGCTCAAGGAGCGGATCGGCAAGCGGCCGCTCTACATCTCGGTGGACATCGATGTCCTGGACCCCTCGCACGCTCCCGGCACCGGCACCCCCGAGGCGGGCGGTCTCACCTCGCGCGAGTTGCTGGAGATCGTGCGTGGGCTCGCCGACTGCCATCTGGTCTCCGCCGACCTGGTCGAGGTCGCCCCGGCGTACGACCACGCGGACATCACCTCCGTGGCCGCCTCACACACCGCGTACGAGCTGGTCACCCTCATGTCCCGGCAGATCGCCTTCTACCGCTGGGTGGAAGAGCAGCAGCAGCAGTCGTAGGCCGCGGCCCGTCCCACGTTCCGCTCCTCTGGCCCTTGGCCTCTGGCACCGGATGGCAGTCCCGTCCGGCGGTCCCGGACGGCAGCCACGCGAGGGCCAGCCGGCGCCACGCCGGTCGGCCGAGGGTACGCCGGTCGGCCGAGGGCATCGGCCCGGCCCTCCCCGGAGGACGTCAGAAGGGCCCTAGTGGTCCCGGTGTGCGACGAAGTCGCACAGAGCGTGCAGCGCCCGGGTGGCCGGGCCGTGCGGCAGTCCGTTCAGCGCGGTCCGGGCGCGCAGCAGCCGGGCGTGCATCACGGCCCGCGCCTCCGACAGCGCCCCGCAGCGGTCCAGCAGCGCCACTGCCCTCGGCAGCCCGGCCCCCTCCGGGGCGGCGGTGGCGGCGTTCAGCAGGGTGCGCAACTCATCCGCCTCGGGCCGCTCGGCGGCCAGCGCCAGCAGCACCGGAAGGCTGGCGACGCCGATCGCGAGATCCTTGCCCTGCTCTTTTCCGGAGACCTCGGAGCTGGAGGTGATGTCGAGAATGTCATCGGCCACCTGGAACGCGATCCCCAGATGTTCTCCGTATTCCGCGAGCGCCTCGACCACACGCTCCGGGGCGCCCGTCCGGACCGCCCCGAGTTGCAGTGCCATCGCGATGAGCGCGGCCGACTTCCCGGCCACCACGGCGAAGTAGTGGGAGAGCGGGTCGTCGTCGCCCGACGGGCCGATGAGTTCCCGTACCTGACCCATGACCAGCCGATGGGTGGCATCCGACTGCAATCGGATGGCTTCCGGGCCGAGTTCCGAGGAGAGCTGCGCCGCCTTCGACAGCAGCCAATTGCCCGCGAGTACGGCGGTGGAATTGCCCCAACGGGCGTTGGCACTGGGAACTCCGCGCCGGGTGCGGGCCTGATCCATGACGTCGTCGTGGTACAGCGAGGCGACATGCACCAGCTCCGCCAGGGCGGCGGCCGTCACGGCGGCGGACGGATCGCGCTCGCCGAATTCCGCCCCGAGCAGCGCCAGCAGCGGACGCAGCCGCTTTCCGCCGGAACCGAGGAGATGCCCGGCGACATCCGCGACACCAGGGTCCCGGGCCTCGGCGGCGACAGCGCGCAGCCGCTTCTCCGAGGCGTCCATTCCGCGCGCCAGACGGGCCGCGAGCGCGGGGTCACCGATGGTGAGCTCCGTGGCCATGGAGCGCCTGGTGGAGCTCTCGGGCTCGGTTGTGACGGACGCGACCATGCCGCGGACCGTAGGCGAGGGAAGTACCGGAACGGTGGGTTCTGTCAAGAAGGTGCCATGTCCCGCGCCGGATTCCCGTAACCGGGGCGCTACCCCAGCCCAGGTCCCGGCGGGCCGGACGGCAGCCCATGGCGAGGACGACCGCCAGGCGCACCCGCGCCATGTCAACGAGCTCTGCCCCGATCCGCGGCCCACGAGCCTGATCACCACTGTCCTCAGCTCTGGCAGGTTCAGGACACATATCCGCCCTTCTGCCCCCGCATGGCCGGGAGGCATGCCGGATAGCCGCACCCGGCCCTCATGGCGTTACGTTGGCGGTGTGAGGGATGCGCACGCCGGCCTCCCGGCGACCATGCGGGCATGGACGGTCCCCACCCCGGGCCGGATCGAGCAGCTGGAGCTGCCGGTTCCGCGGCCGGCGGCGGACGAACTGCTGGTCCGGGTCCGGACCTGTGGGGTGTGCCGCACCGATCTGCATGTCCGCGACGGCGATCTGCCCCCGCACCGCAGCCCCGTCGTCCCCGGCCACGAGGCCGTCGGCGAGGTGGTCGCGGCGGGCGAGCGGGCGCACGCCCCCGGCGCCGGAATCCGGCTCGGCGTCCCCTGGCTGCGGCGCACCTGCGGCCGCTGCGGCTACTGCCTCCGGGGCCAGGAGAACCTGTGCCCGTCCTCCGAGTACACCGGCTGGGACGCGGACGGCGGCTACGCCGAGTACGTCACCGTACCGGCGGCCTACGCCTATGAGCTGCCCTCCGGATACGCCGACGAGGAGCTCGCCCCGCTGCTGTGCGCCGGCATCATCGGCTACCGTGCCCTGCGCCGCGCCGATCTTCCACCGGGCGGCCGGCTCGGCATCTACGGCTTCGGCGGCTCCGCACACCTCACCGCGCAGGTCGCCATCGCCCAGGGCGCCGTCGTCCACGTCCTGACCCGCTCGGCCGCCGCCCGCGCCCTCGCCCTGGACCTCGGCGCCGCCAGCGCGAGGGACGCCCACGACCGACCGCCCGAGCCTCTCGACGCCGCCATCCTCTTCGCCCCGGTCGGCGACCTGGTCCCGGTCGCTCTGGAGGCCCTGGACGCCGGCGGCACGCTGAGCATCGCCGGCATCTACCTCTCCGACATCCCCTCCCTGAACTACGCGCGCCATCTCTTCCGCGAACGCACCGTCCGCAGCGTCACCGCCAACACCCGCGAGGACGGCCGGGAGTTCCTGGCCAACGCCGCCGACCACCGCGTCCGCGCCACGGTCACCCGCTACCCCTTCGACCGGGCGGACACCGCCCTCGACGACCTCGCCGCCGACCGGGTGGGCGGTGTGGCGGTGCTGACGATGCCGCACTAGAGCATCAGGTGTGTGGCACCAGGTGTGCGGTGAAAACAGCGCCGTGAAGCGCCCTGACCACGCCGTCCGTTACGGGCCCGGCGGGGTGATACGGCGGTATCCCGCGCGGGCGTTGACGACCCGGGCGAGCGCGGTGCCGGCGACGGCCGCCGTCAGGAGGCAGGCGAGCCAGCCGGTGTCGCGGTCGCCCGCCCAAGTGAGCTGGCCCGCGGGCGGGATGGCGAAGCCGTTGAGGAACAGCCAGCACAGCGCCGCCGTACCGGGCGCGGCGACGAACCGCGAGCACAGCCCCAGCAGGGCGGCCAGCAGCGACAGCGTGACCAGGGCGAACATCGGCCGTCCGTGGCCGCCGAAGAAGTTCACGGTCGCCACCAGGACGAGTGCGCCGAGGAAGGCCCCGCCCCAGATGACGGGGGTGGCGACCGGATCGGGAACCGGCCTGACGCCGGTGCTGAGCCGCCTCCACTCAATCATGGGCACCATCCTCCTCGTATCTCGATGGTCACCCCACCTTGTGCGGTCGGCATCGTCCCATCGCACCCTCGCACACCGGCCATCATTACCTATTCTTTGCCATTCGTTAGGGTGGCATGAGACCGCAGCTACGAGAGGGATGATTGTGGGCGCTCCGCGGATGAGCAGTACGCCATTGCCGGGCATCGGGGTTCGATACGACCTGACGACACGTGAACACAGGCGGCTGTCGGTCATCGCGCATCGCGACGGCGGACGGACACTGAGTACATACCGGAAGGAAGACCCCGATGAATGCGCCCTGTCCACCAGGCTGACCGCAGGAGAAGCGGAAGCGCTCGTAGGGGCGTTGATGCCGACTCATCACAGCCCGAACCTGCTGTCCACCACCGAGCTCGGGCTGGTGGCCGAGCGGATCGAGCTGTCGACCGTCTCGTACTGGAACGGACGGGTGCTGGGCGAGACGCGGATGCGGACGCAGACCGGCGCCTCGATCGTGGCCGTGCTGCGCAGGGCGGAGGCGATCCCCTCCCCGACCCCCGACTTCCGGCTGGCCGGTGGGGACGAGCTGATCGTGATCGGTACCCGCGAGGGCGTGGAGACGGCCGCGGCGATACTAGGGCGGGAGTGAAGCGATGCATTCGTCTGCCGTCTTTCTGATCGAGTTCGGCGCGGTCATCCTGGGCCTCGGGCTGCTGGGACGACTGGCCGGGCGGTTTCAGTTCTCCCCGATCCCGCTGTATCTGCTGGCCGGCCTGGCCTTCGGTGAGGGCGGGCTGCTGCCGCTGGGGGCGAGCGAGGAGTTCGTCGCGACCGGCGCCGAGATCGGCGTCATCCTGCTGCTGCTGATGCTCGGCCTGGAGTACACCGCCACCGATCTGGTCAGCAATCTCAAGACCCAGTACCCGGCCGGGCTCGTGGACGCCGTGCTCAACGCACTGCCCGGCGCCGTGATGGCCCTGCTGCTGGGATGGGGGCCGGTGGCCGCGGTCGTGCTGGCCGGCGTCACCTGGATCTCCTCCTCCGGTGTCATCGCCAAGGTGCTCGGCGATCTGGGCCGCCTCGGCAATCGGGAGACCCCGGCGATCCTGAGCATCCTGGTTCTCGAGGACCTGGCGATGGCCGTCTATCTGCCGATCGTCACCGCCCTGCTGGCCGGCGCGGGCCTGGCGGCGGGCAGCGTCACCCTGACCATCGCCCTCGGCGTGGCCGGTCTGGTGCTGTTCCTCGCCGTCCGTTACGGCCGGCTCATCTCCCGCTTCGTCTCCAGCGACGACCCCGAGAAGCTGCTGCTGGTGGTGCTCGGACTGACGCTGCTGGTGGCGGGGATCGCACAGCAGCTCCAGGTGTCGGCCGCCGTCGGCGCGTTCCTGGTGGGCATCGCCCTGTCCGGGGAGGTCGCCGAGGGCACCCACCATCTGCTGAGCCCGCTGCGGGATCTGTTCGCCGCCGTCTTCTTCGTCTTCTTCGGGCTGCACACGGACCCGGCCAGCATTCCGCCGGTGCTGCTGCCCGCCATGACGCTGGCCGTCATCACCGCCGGTACGAAGATCGTCACTGGTTACTGGGCGGCGCGGCGGGCCGGAATCTCCGTCCGGGGCCGCTGGCGGGCCGGCGGTACGCTGGTGGCCCGTGGCGAGTTCTCGATCGTCATCGCGGGACTTGCCGTCACCGCTGGTATCGAACCGTCGCTCGGCCCGCTGGCCACGGCGTACGTCCTGATCCTGGTCGTCCTCGGCCCGCTCACCGCCCGCTACACCGAGCCCGTCGCCGGGCTGATCACGGCCCGCCTGGCGGCGCGCCGCAAGCACGCCCCGGCCGCGTCGGCCGAGGGCGGGAACGGTTCCGTGGTGGAGGAGCCGCATGAGGCGCTGGACGACCCCGACGCCGTGGGGCGTCGTTCCTGACCGTCCGCTCGATGATCGCCGGACCGTTGGTCCGGTGAGCACAGGACTGTCAGCTCGGTGATCGCCGGACCGTCCGTTCGGTGATCACTGGGAAGGCCGTGGGAAGACCGCGGCTCCACCGTCTCAGCCCTGACCCTCATCCTCGTGCCCCCCACCCCCCGAACCGGCTGACTCCTCCAGGCCCCCTCACGCGTCGCCGATCCCGGCCGAGCCCAGGCCACCCCCGGCTCCACCCCCGGCTCCGGCCGCCGTACCGGGCCGTCCTCAGGACCGGCGGCGACGAAGGCTGGAAAGCCGGGCCGCCCTCTGATTGGGCCCTCCGGACATGGGTAACCGGGGCTGGGCCCCGAGGCCCGCGACAGGCAGGTGAACGGAGGATTCGTCATGACGAAACCCAACCCCACCGATCTCCAGAAGGCGCTCAAGGGTGCCAGCTATCCGGCCGACCGCCAGTCCCTGGTGGAACGCGCCAAGGAGAACGGGGCCGACCGCGAATTGGTCGATGAGCTGTCGCACGTCAAGAAGGGCAGCTTCGAAGGCCCCGACGACGTCCAGAAAGCCGTCTTCAAGGGCGAATAGCAGCTCGGCGAGGCGGAAGCCGGTGCGGAGAGCGGAGGACTTCCGCACCGGCACACGCCTGATTCGCGAATGCGAGGCGCCCGCTCATCCGCACCCGGAGGATGGGAGAAGACCGATGTCACGTGTGCGACGGGCGAGATCGGCACTGCTCGGCGCCGCTGCGGTCGTCGTCAGCGCGGGGATCCGCCGGTGGCGGCGCAGACCGTCGCGGCCGGCCCCGGTGACCGACGCCCCGCCGACGGCCCATCCGTCGCTCGGCGGCAGGATCGTCGGCCTGCTGACCCGGCGGTCCCGCGAGGAGGGCGTACGGTGAGGGCCCTCCGGCATCCCCGAGCGGCTCGCCAGGACGAAACTCCTGCCGTGTTCCGCGCAATGCCCGATGGGGCCCGGGACCTTTTCGGCGAGTCGGGTCCGAATCGCCGTCCCGCTTCCGGTAATGGTGGGCGAATCGATACAACGGATTCGTGGGCCGGTGCCGCCGGCCGCCCACACACTGCCGAGGAGCGGACACGGACATGGCGACGACAACCAAGCCCGACTTTGAAGCTCCCGCGGAACCCACCAAACTCGGCAGGATCGTGGTCGACTGGCTCACCACGACGGACCATAAGAAAATCGGACACCTGTACTTGGTGACCGCGTTCGGTTTCTTTCTGATCGCCGGCCTGCTGGCCATGGTCATGCGCGCCGAACTGGCCCGGCCGGGACTCCAGTTGATCAGTCCGGAGCAGTACAACCAGGCTTTCACCCTGCACGGCACGCTGATGCTGCTGTTCTTCGCCACGCCGGTGTTCGCCGGATTCGCCAACGAGATCATGCCGCTACAGATCGGCGCCCCGGACGTCGCCTTCCCCCGGCTGAACATGCTTTCGTACTGGCTTTTCCTCTTCGGCGGGCTGATCGTGATCGGCAGTCTGCTCACCCCCCAAGGCGCGGCCGACTACGGCTGGACCGCCTATACGCCGCTCAGCAGCAAGATGCGCGCCCCGGGCACCGGCAGCGACCTGTGGGTCATGGGCCTTGCCCTCTCCGGTTTCGGCACGATTCTGGGCGCCGTCAACTTCATCACGACCATCGTGTGCATGCGTGCCCCGGGAATGACGATGTTCCGCCTCCCCATCTTCACCTGGAACATCCTCTTCACCTCGATCCTGGTGCTGATCGCCTTCCCCGTTCTGGCGGCCGCCCTGCTGGTGCTGGAGGCGGACCGTAAATTCGGCGCGGTCGTCTTCGAGGGAGCGAACGGCGGGCCGGTGCTGTGGCAGCACCTCTTCTGGTTCTTCGGTCACCCCGAGGTCTACATCATCGCCCTGCCGTTCTTCGGCATCATCACCGAAATCATTCCGGTGTTCTCCCGCAAGGTGATCTTCGGTTATATGGGTCTGGTGGGCGCCACCATCGCCATCACCGGACTCTCCGCGACGGTGTGGGCCCATCACATGTTCGCCACGGGTGCGGTGCTCCTGCCGTTCTTCTCCTTCATGACGTTCCTCATCGCGGTGCCGACCGGGGTGAAGTTCTTCAACTGGACCGGAACCATGTGGCGCGGCTCCCTCTCCTTCGAGACACCCATGCTGTGGGCCATCGGATTCCTGGTCACATTCCTGTTCGGCGGCCTGACCGGGGTGATCCTCGCCTCGCCTCCGCTGGATTTCGAGGTCCATGACAGCTATTTCGTCGTCGCCCACTTCCACTACGTGGTCTTCGGCACGGTGGTCTTCGCGATGTTCGCCGGATTCTATTTCTGGTGGCCCAAGTTCACCGGAACGATGCTCGACGAACGCCTCGGCAAGATCCATTTCTGGACCCTGTTCATCGGCTTCCACGCGACCTTTCTGGTGCACCACTGGCTGGGTGCCAACGGCATGCCGCGCCGCTATGCCGACTATCTGGCCGCCGATGGCTTCACCGCGCTGAACACGGTCTCCACCATCGGCTCCTTCCTCCTGGGCCTGTCCACCCTGCCGTTCGTCTACAACGTGTGGCGGACCGGGAAGTACGGAAAGCGCGTCGCGACCGACGACCCCTGGGGGTGGGGCCGCTCCCTGGAGTGGGCCACCTCATGCCCTCCGCCCCGGCACAACTTCCTCACCCTGCCGCAAATCCGCTCAGAGTCCCCCGCCTTCGACCTCCACCACCCCGAGGTGGTCGTGCACGAGGTGCCCACCCACCACGGACCGCCCCTCTCCGGGGGCATGGGCGCCCCGCTGGACCTCGGCACCAAGGAGCAGCGCACCGGCGGCGAGCCGGGCCCGGAAGCGGGCGGGGGCAGCGAAGAGGGCGGGGGCACCCGGGGCCGCGGGGACTGACCCCCGCGCCGTACGGTTCCAGGGCAGGGCCGGGAGCGATGGCTCCCGGCCCTGCCCCGTCCCGGTTCCCTTCCGGTCCGATCCCGGTCCCGCGGCACGACTACGACGGCCGAACAGGCAACCGTCCACGACGGCCGAACGGACAAGGGACCCTCTCCGCTACGTGCGTAGAGGAGAGGGTCCGCTGCGCCCCCGGCAGGACTCGAACCTGCGGCCAAGCGCTTAGAAGGCGCCTGCTCTATCCACTGAGCTACGGGGGCCGGTGGTCGTGGAGCTGGTGAGCCCCCGGTGTCCACGGGACCGGCGGGGCGGCCGTGGTGCGGGTGGCCGGACTCGACGGACCGTGACCTTGCCGGGGACAAGGATAGGGCTCCCTGCGCCTCGCCCCGGGTGCTTCACCTGCGTGGCACGTTGTGGAGGTTCGGTGAAGCGATCCGATAATCGCAGGGAGGTGCGGAACTTGCATCGATTTTCACGCATCAGAGAACGGGTGTTGTGCACTCGTTATGCCCGAGCCTCTGTGGTCACGCTCACCCCGTGCCCCTTTTAGGTTGATCCGGGTAGGTCTCTTTGACGCGCGCGAGTGAGCATACGCTTCAAAAAGGCGCCAAAAGCGGGCATTCTTCACCGTGTGGCGATCTTGGACGTACGGCCCCGGCTGCTCGACGCGCTGACCGCACTGCGTGACCGTGTCGACGCCGCTCGGTTTCCGCTCCCCCTTCCCGGCGCCGACCGCGCTCGCCGCAGCCGTGCCGAGCTGCTCGCTCAACTGGACGACTACCTCGTGCCCCGGTTGCGCGCCCCCGAAGCGCCCCTGCTGGCGGTCATCGGGGGATCGACCGGCGCGGGCAAGTCCACCCTGGTGAATTCGCTGGTCGGCCGACGGGTCACCGAGGCAGGTGTGTTGCGTCCCACAACGCGGACGCCGGTGCTGGTGTGCCACCCCGACGATCACCCCTGGTTCGCCGGGCAGCGGGTGCTGCCGCGGCTCGCCCGGGTGTGGGTGCCGGCGCAGGGGGAGCGGGCGGAGAGCGCGTACGACGAGGAGGAGCGGGCGCAGGAGGGACCGGCGGCGCTGCGGGTGGAGACCGACCCGGGGCTGGCACGGGGGCTCGCCCTGCTCGACGCGCCCGACATCGACTCGCTGGTCGCGCAGAACCGCGATCTGGCCGCCGAACTGATCTGCGCCGCGGACATCTGGGTGCTCGTCACCACGGCCACCCGGTACGCCGACGCCGTCCCCTGGCATCTGCTGCGGACCGCGAAGGAGTACGACGTCACCCTCGTCACCGTCCTGGACCGGGTGCCGCACCAGGTGGCCGCCGAGGTCTCCCGGCAGTACGCCGCGCTCCTTACGGCCGCCGGGCTCGGCGATGTCCCGCGCTTCACCATCCCCGAGCTCCCCGAGTCCGCGGGCGGCGGCAGCGGGCTGCTGCCCGCCACCGCCGTCGCCGCGCTGCGGACCTGGCTCACCCAGCACGCACAGGACCCCTATGCCCGCACCGTCGCCGCCGCCCGCACGGTCGCCGGGACGCTGGACTCGCTCCGCTCCCGGATGCCCGCGCTGGCCGGGGCCGCGGCGGCGCAGCACGCGGCCGCGGTGCGGCTGGTCCAGCGGGTCGAGGGCGCGTACGGGGAGGCGGCGGAGCGGGTGCGGCGCGAGATCGAGCGGGGCGCGGCGCTCGCGGGCGGCGCGCTCACCCACTGGCAGGGCCTGCCGCAGGACAGCACCCCCGACGAGCTCCTTACGGCGCTCACCGGCTCCCTGGCCACCCTGCTGCGCGGCGCGGCCGCCACCGCCGACGAACAGCTCGCGGAGGCCGGCCGGCAGGACCCGGCCGCGCGGGCCGGGCTCGCGCCGTGCGACGCGCGCGGCGCCGCCGAGCGGATCGGCGTGGCCGTCCGGCACTGGCGGCGCTGTGTCGAGGAGCTGGCCGAGGAGGAGGCCCGGGTCCGGATCGCCGAACACGGGGGCAGCTGTGTCCCGGAGAAGATCGCCGCCCTGCTCGCCGCATCCCTCCTGGGCGGACGCCGCGCCCGTAAGGCGGGCGAGAAGCTCGCCGAGACCCTGGGCGCGCACGCGGCGCTGCGCCTGGGCGACCGCGGCGGACGGCTGCTCGACGGCTGCGTCGCACGCGTCATGCGGGCGGAGCGCGACCGCAGACTCGCCCCTCTGGACGCCCTGGACATGTCCCCGGACCACCAGGTCGAGCTGATCGCCGCGCTGTCCGTACTGCAGAAGGAGAGGTGACCGGAAGTGACGGCCACGGAGGACAACGACGGAAACGAGGGCGGTGGGGCAGACCGGGACGCGGAAGGGGGCCGCCACACCTGGGACGACGGCCTGATCGCCCGGCGCGCGCACCGGTGGGCCGGAGGACGGGCCGTGGGCCGCCCGGCCCGCGCGGTGGACGAGGGGACGGTGGCGGAGCCCGCACCGGGCACCTCCCACGGCCCCGCGGGCCTCACGGCGGAGAGGACCGGCCGGCGGCCCTTCTGCGGCCCTCCTTACGCCGTGTACGAGGCGGGCGTCCGAAGCTTCGCCACGGGCACCCTGCGACCCCGTCTGGAGGCCCTGCGCCAGCTTGTGGGGCTGTCCCGGTCCCGGCTGGAGGCCCGCACGCTCGCCGGGGCCGCGCGGGTGCTCGACGAGGCGGACGCGCGGGGACGGCACCCCTACGGGCACACCGTGGTCGCCGTCGCCGGGGCCACCGGAAGCGGTAAGTCGACACTTTTCAACGCGCTCGCCGGAGCGCCCCTCTCCGAGGCCGGCATCCGCCGTCCGACCACCGCCAGGCCGCTCGCCTGCGCGTGGACCGATCACGCCGACGGCCTGCTGGACCGGCTCGGCATCCCGGCGGTGGACCGGCGCAACCCGGGCTATCCGTACGACCCCGCGCTGCGCGGTCTGGTCCTCCTCGACCTGCCCGACCACGACTCGGCCGCCCCGGGCCACCGGGAGCGGGTGGACCGGCTGCTGGGCCTCGTCGACGCGGTGGTGTGGGTGGTGGACCCGGAGAAGTACGCGGACGCGGTCCTCCATGAGCGCTATCTGCGGCCGCTCGCCGGTTACGCCGAGGTGACCTTCGTGGTGCTCAACCAGGTGGACCGGCTTCCGGGCGAGGCCGCGGACCAGGTGCTGGACGATCTGCGGCGGCTGCTGGACGAGGACGGGCTCGCCCTCGGGGAGCACGGGGAGCCCGGGGCGGCCGTGCTCGCGCTGTCCGCGCTGACCGGCGAGGGCGTCCGGGAGCTGCGGGAGATGCTGGGGCGGCTCACGGCCGAGTGCGGGGCGGCCGAGCGTCGGCTGTCGGCGGACGTGGAGGGCACGATGACCCGGCTGCGGCCGCAGTACGTGGCGGACGGCGGACCGGTCGGGCTCACCGAGCGGGCGCGGACGGCCTTCGCGGACCGGCTGGCCGAGGCGGCCGGCGCGGCCGCGGCCGGACAGGCGGCGGAGCGCGCCTGGCTGAGGGACGCCGAATGGGCCTGCGGAACGCCATGGGGGCGGCTGCGGGACAGGAAGGAGCGGACCCTGGGGGACCCGGGGTGCCCTTCGGCCTCGCGGACCTCGGGGGTCCCGGAGCGGACCGAGATCCCGGGCGCGCGGGCGCGGACGGTGGCGGCGGAGGCGGTCACGGCGCGGCCCGCGGTGGAGGAGGCCGTGCGGGCGCTCGCGGACGAGGCGACGGCGGGGCTGCCCGGCCCATGGGCCCAGGCCGTGCGGGAGGCGGCGAGGTGGGGCGGCAGAGGGCTGGCGGAGGCGGTCGACGAGGCGGTGGCGGCCGCGACGGCGAGCCGGCGGCCGCCCCGGCCCGTGTGGTGGTCGATGGTGGCGGCGGTGCAGATGGCCTTGCTGGTGGCGCAAGTGGTGGGGGTGCTGTGGCTGCTGGGGGCCGTGGCCGGGGTGTTCGGCGGACCGGAGTGGTGGCTGTCCGCGTTGCCGGTGACGGGCGGCGCGGTGGTCGGCCCGGCGCTGGCCTGGGCCTCCCGGACGGCCGCGCGGGGGCCCGCGCGGCGCCACGGGCAGTCGGTGGAGGGCCTGCTGCGGGAGGCGGCGGCGGGGTGCGGGCGGACGCGGGTGCTGGAGCCGGTGGAGGCGGAGCTGGCCCGGTACGCGGAGGTGCGGGCGCAGTACGTCATCGCGGCGGGCGGGACATGACGGCCGGTCACCCGGACGGATGACCGAGTTGTCCACAATCGCGGGGTCGTGCACAGGGCCCGGCGGAGCCTCGCGATCGGGGGCAGCATGGTCCACGAACGGCACGGCAGAGCCGCGAAGTGATGAGTGACGGGGGAGGCGTAGCCGGTGAACGAGAGCTGGGTGACCGTGGTGGGCAATGCCGCGACGCGGCCGGACTTCTGGGAGACGGCCGCGGGTGTCGCGGTGGCCCGGTTCCGGCTGGCGGCGACGGTGCGCCGCTGGGACCGGGGGCGGGACGCGTGGGTGGACGCGTACACGAGTTTCTACACGGTCTGGACATGGCGGTCGCTCGCCGCGAATGTCGCCGGGTCGGTATCGCTGGGTGAACCCCTCGTCGTCCACGGGACGTTGCGGGTGCGGGAGCGTGAATGGGACCGGGAGCGGGACCGTCCGCCGCGGGGGGACGGCGGAGGCCCGGCCGGGGCCGCGGCCCCGGGCGCGCCCGGCGCGGACCTCGGCGGCGGGGCGCATCAGCCCAGGCGCTGGGTCACCGCGGAGATCGACGCGGTGGCGGTCGGACACGACCTCACGCGGGGTACATCCGCTTTTCGGCGGGTTTCACAGGCCAAACCTCTGCTAAACACACCGACTGGGGCAACTTCCCCGTGAGTGGCCGTGGTCACAGAGATTTGTCGATAATCCCAAGTCATTTGAAATCTGTGGACGAGATAACGATTTCGATTCGGATCGGTTGGGTCGGGGCATTCCTGGGGAACACGCGGTTTCTTTCTCCCTAGGATCCCTGGGTGCCCAACGGGGGTTCCTGTGTTTTGAGTTCGCTGGCGAGGCGCACCAACCGACTGGCGCTCGCCCGGAGGGGAAACCATGATTTCTGTACGGAGGCGGGGCATTGCCCGCCTTGCGGCCGCCGTTCTGGCGTCCGGCCTGGTCGCGGCGGGTGCGATGGTCACCGCCGGTACCGCCGCCGCCGATGACGTGCCCCCGAGTCAGGGCGGTGCCACGGCCACGCTGAGCGGTCTCAAGACCTTCGACAAGGCCGTCATCCACGACAACGGCAAGGACCAGCAGATCGGCGCCGGCCTCTTCGAGATGTCGGTCGACAACGGCGGTTCCATCCAGACGTACTGCATTGATCTGCACAACCCGACGCAGAGCAAGGCCAAGTACGAGGAGAAGTCCTGGGCCGAGACCTCGCTGGCGAACAATCCCGATGCGGGCAAGATCAACTGGATTCTCCAGAACTCCTACCCGCAGGTGAACGACCTCGACGCGCTGGCGAAGACGGCGGGCACCGGTGCCCTCACCGAGAAGACCGCCGCCGCCGGTACGCAGGTCGCCATCTGGCGCTTCTCCGACAACGCCAAGGTCGACGCGGTCGACCCGCAGGCCGAGAAGCTCGCCGACTACCTCGAGAAGAGCGCCCAGAACCTCGAGGAGCCCAAGGCGTCGCTCAGCCTGGACCCGCCGGCCGTCTCCGGCAAGGCCGGTGAGCGGCTCGGCCCGGTCAAGGTCCACACCAACGCCGACAGCGTCACCCTCACCCCGGGCACCGAGGACGCGGGCAGCGGCGTCAAGCTCGTCGACGGCAGCGGCAAGACCATCACCAGCGCCGCCGACGGCGGCGAGGTGTACTTCGACGTCCCCGAGGGCGCGGCCGACGGCTCCGCCACGCTGACCGCCCAGGCCGCCACCAAGGTTCCGGTGGGCCGCGCGTTCTCCAGCGCCTCCAAGAGCCAGACCCAGATCCTGGCCGGGTCCAGCGAGAGCACCGTCTCCGCCACCGCCACCGCGAACTGGGCGAAGAAGGGCGCCGTCCCGGCCGTCTCCGCCGAGAAGGACTGCGCCAAGGGCGGCGTCGACGTCACGGCCACCAACAAGGGCGACGAGGCGTTCAGCTTCGAGCTCCTGGGGCAGAAGCACACCGTCGAGGCGGGTCAGTCGAAGACCGTCACCGCCCCCGTGGAGGAGGACCAGAGCTACGAGTTCACCATCACGGGTCCGAACGGCTTCGAGAAGACCTTCTCCGGCGTCCTCGACTGCAAGACCTCCAGCAGCGGCGGCAGCAGCGACACCCCCTCCTCGCAGCCGAGCCCCGCGTCGGCCGGTGGCGGCAGCGGTACCGGCGGTGACACCGCCGGTGGCGACCTCGCCGAGACCGGTAGCAGCAGCAACACCCCGATGATCGCGGGCATCGCCGTGGCGCTGGTCGTGATCGGTGGCGGCGCGATCTTCTTCGTCCGTAAGAAGAAGGCCCCCGCGGGCGAGTGAACGCCAGGGCGGCGACGCCAGGGCAGCAGTGATCGCCGAGTGAAGTGATGATGACCGACTGTGGTGATCATCGAGTGCTCATCGACCACGCACAGTGATGGAGGGCCGGAGCCTCAGGGAGGTTCCGGCCCTTCGCGTCGCGCGGGCCGCGGATACCGGACCACGCCGCACGCCGGACCAATGGGTTTCCGCCTCGGCCCGGCCGTACGGCAAGATGGGTGTATCTGCCCTCACGCGGTGGAAGCCGCCACGGATACGGACACCGCGGCGGAGCCGCACCTCGATACCTACCAGATTGCCGGACGGTTTCTCTTGGCTGAGTTCATCTACACCATGCGCAAGGCGCGCAAGGCGCACGGCGACAAGGTGATCCTCGACGATGTCACGCTGAGCTTTCTGCCCGGCGCGAAAATCGGTGTCGTGGGCCCCAACGGCGCCGGTAAGTCGACGGTGCTGAAGATCATGGCCGGCCTGGAGCAGCCGTCCAATGGTGACGCCTTCCTCTCGCCCGGCTACAGCGTCGGCATCCTGCTCCAGGAGCCCCCGCTGGACGAGTCCAAGACCGTGCTGGAGAACGTCCAGGACGGCGTGGCGGAGACCAAGGGCAAGCTCGACCGCTTCAACGAGATCGCCGAGCAGATGGCGACCGACTACAGCGATGAGCTGCTGGAGGAGATGGGCAAGCTCCAGGAGGAGCTGGACCACGCAAACGCCTGGGATCTCGACGCCCAGCTCGAGCAGGCCATGGACGCCCTCGGCTGCCCGCCCGGCGACTGGCCGGTCACCAACCTCTCCGGTGGTGAGAAGCGCCGGGTCGCGCTCTGCAAGCTGCTGCTGGAGGCCCCCGACCTGCTGCTGCTGGACGAGCCCACCAACCACCTGGACGCCGAGTCCGTCAACTGGCTCGAGCAGCACCTCGCCAAGTACGAGGGCACCGTCGTGGCCATCACCCACGACCGGTACTTCCTGGACAACGTCGCCGAGTGGATCCTGGAGCTCGACCGCGGCCGTGCCATCGGCTACGAGGGCAACTACTCCACCTACCTGGAGAAGAAGCAGGCCCGGCTGAAGGTCGAGGGCCAGAAGGACGCCAAGCGGGCCAAGCGCCTCAAGGAGGAGCTGGAGTGGGTCCGCTCCAACGCCAAGGGCCGCCAGGCCAAGTCCAGGGCCCGTCTGACCCGTTACGAGGAGATGGCGGCCGAGGCCGAGAAGACCCGGAAGCTGGACTTCGAGGAGATCCAGATCCCGCCGGGCCCGCGGCTGGGCAATGTCGTGGTCGAGGTGGAGAACCTCTCCAAGGCGTTCGGTGAGAAGGTCCTGATCGACAACCTCTCCTTCACCCTCCCGCGCAACGGCATCGTCGGCGTCATCGGCCCCAACGGCGCCGGTAAGACCACGCTCTTCAAGATGATCCAGGGCCTGGAGACCGCCGACGCGGGCAGCATCAAGGTCGGCGAGACCGTCAAGATCTCCTACGTCGACCAGAGCCGCGCCAACATCGACCCCAAGAAGACGCTGTGGGCGGTCGTCTCCGACGAGCTCGACTACATCAACGTCGGCCAGGTCGAGATGCCGTCCCGCGCCTATGTCTCCGCCTTCGGCTTCAAGGGCCCGGACCAGCAGAAGCCGGCCGGGGTGCTCTCGGGCGGTGAGCGCAACCGCCTCAACCTGGCGCTCACCCTCAAGCAGGGCGGCAACCTGCTGCTCCTCGACGAGCCCACCAACGACCTCGACGTCGAGACCCTCTCCTCGCTGGAGAACGCGCTGCTCGACTTCCCCGGCTGCGCCGTGGTCGTCTCCCACGACCGCTGGTTCCTCGACCGCGTCGCCACGCACATCCTGGCGTACGAGGGCGACTCCAAGTGGTTCTGGTTCGAGGGCAACTTCGAGTCGTACGAGAAGAACAAGGTCGAGCGGCTCGGCCCGGACGCGGCCCGTCCGCACCGCGCCACCTACAAGAAGCTGACCCGGGGCTGAGCGGATGGCACGCCATGTCTACTCCTGCCCCCTGCGCTGGTCCGATATGGACGCGTTCGGCCATGTCAACAACGTGACCTTCCTCCGCTATCTGGAGGAGGCCCGGGTCGACTTCATGTGGCGGCTGGCGCCGGGGAGCGGGAGTGACGCGTTCACCGGCGGCGTGGTGGTGGCCCGGCACGAGATCGACTATCTGAAGCCCCTCGTCCACCGGCACCGGCCGGTGACGGTCGAGACCTGGGTGACGGAGATCGGGGCCGCGTATCTCACCGTGCGCTATGAGATCAAGGACGAGGACGCCCTGTATGTGCGTGCCACCACCCGCATCGTGCCGTACGACCTCGACCAGGGCCGCCCGCGCCGGGTCACCCCGGAAGAGGAGAAGTTCCTGACCGAGTACCTGGAGCCGGACCCGGTGACGGACACCGGCAAGGCGTCCGCGAGAAGCGCGGGGGCCGCCGGGTCCGCCGGCCGTGCCGGGCGACCGGAGGGAGCCGTCACGGTATGACGGCCTTCCACGCTCTCAGACAGGAGCTGCACTTCGCCGACGCGGGGGAGGCAGCCGATCTCGCCGCCTTCCTGGCCCGGCTGATCCACTACGACCGGGCGGCGGCGGTGCGGCTACAGGCGGGCGGCGGTGTGCTCGCCGTCTTCGGCCGGCCGCCGTCCTTCGATGTCCTCGCGATCCGTACGGCACGGCTCGAGGCGATCGTCCCCACGGAGACCGATGCCACGTCGGCGACGGCGGCGGGCGGGCCCGGGGGGCTGGACGCGACGGTCTCGGCAGGTGAGTTCGCGGACGCGCTGGACACGGCGCGGGCCGCGCGGACCGCCGAAGCGTCCGGGGGCCGCGGCCTGGTGGTCATCGTGCCGCAGTCCGTCACCGGTCCGCCGTGGGCCGGGGTGCTGCCGCCGCGCGGCGGCTGGCGCCGGGTGAACGGGCTGCCGGGCGCTGACGAGGTGCGCGGGGCGGTCGCCGCCGCCGTCGCCGAGTTCCGGACCCGTGACGCGGAGCTTCCCGAGGACCGCCGTACGCGCGCCGAGCGCGACCGCATCGGCCATGAGATCTGGTCCCGCACGCTCGGTGACACCGGGCTCCCGCTGCGCGCCGTGCACGCCGCCCAGTCGCTGGGCTTCCTGCGGCCGGTCCGGGCGGCGGCGCCGACCGCCACCACGCCCGGCGCCGCTGCCGCGGGCGCTGTGACCACCACCGCGCCCGGCCCCGTGGCCGAGCCTCTGACGCTGCTCGCCGCGGGTGGCTGGCTGCGGCTGCGCACTCCGTACGGCTCGGTGGCGGTGCGTACCTCGGGCTTCCCCGGTCTGTCCGTCACACCCGCCTGAGCCCGCCGGGTCAGCCCTCTGCGTTGATCATGGAGGCGGCGGCGTAGGTGAGGTAGTGCCACAGCTGACGCTCGAGCTCCGGGGCCAGCTCCAGCTCGTCGACCGCGTCGCGCATATGGCGCAGCCAGGCGTCATGGGCGGCGCGGTTCACGGTGAAGGGGGCGTGGCGCATACGGAGCCGGGGGTGGCCGCGGTTGTCGCTGTAGGTGCGGGGGCCGCCCCAGTACTGCATCAGGAAGAGCGCGAGCCGCTCCTCGGCCGGCCCCAGATCGTCCTCGGGGTACATCGGCCTGAGCAGCGGGTCCTCCGCGACCCCCTGGTAGAAGCGGTGCACCAGACGCCGGAAGGTCTGCTCGCCACCGACCTGCTCGTAGAAGGTCTGCTCCTGAAGTGTGCCGCGCGGAATCTCTTTCACGCCTCCATGCTCTCAGACGCCCCCGTCTGGAAAAGGGGGCGTGGGTAGCGGCCGGGAGGCGGGCGCAGGAGAGTGGAGTCATGGGCAGCACGGGCGGTGGCACGGGCGGCGGCACGCGCAGCGCTCCGGACGCTACGGAACGTGCGCGGCCGGACCGTACGGGCCGGGAGGCCGATCCGTACGCCGAGGAGGCCGCGGCGGTGCGCGCCGGGCTGGTCCGGGAGATCGTGGCGAGCGGCGGACTCACGGACCCCACCTGGCGCGCGGCCTTCGAGGAGGTGCCGCGCCATCTCTTCGTGCCCTACTACTACGAGACGGGCGAGGCACACGAGGCGGGCGGCGGGGCAGCGGGGGCGGGCGAGGTGCGCGGCGAGAGGGCAGCCGCAGGGGGCGAGGCGGGCGGCACCGGAGTGGTGGTGGCAGGTGGGGCGCGCGGGACGGTTGGCTGTACCCGGTTGTGGCGCGACGACTCCCACCCGTTGCGGCGGGCCCGCTGGCTGGCCGGTGCGTACGCGGACGCCCCGCTCGCGACGCGGGTGCGCGACGGCGAGCTGATCACCTCCAGCAGCCAGCCCTCCCTGATGGCCCAGATGCTCCAGGCGCTCCAGGTGCGGGACGGGGACCGCGTGCTCGAGATCGGCGCGGGCACCGGCTACAACGCCGCGCTGCTGGCACATCGGCTCGGCGACGCGCAGGTCACGACCCTCGACCTCGACCCGGAGATCACCGATGCCGCCCGTAACCATCTGGCCGCGGCCGGGTACCGGCCGGCGGTCGTCACGGGTGACGGGGCGCGCGGCTGTCCGTCGCACGCTCCCTACGACCGGATCATCGCCACCTGCGCCGTGGCGTCCGTCCCGCCCGCATGGCTCGGCCAGTGCGGGCCGGACGCGCTGATCCTCACGCCGCTCGCGACCGGGCTGATCGCCCTGAGGGTCGCCGACGCCCGCCATGCGGAGGGGCGCTTCCTGGCCACCCCCGCGTACTTCGTTCCGCTGCGCGGCAGCGGTCCGCCGCCTCAGGTGCCCACCTACGGGCTGCCGTCCCGGCCCTTGCTGGACGACTCCTTCCGGTTCCTGCTGAACCTGGCCGCGGGCCAGATGGAGCCGGTCGAGGCCCTCGCGCTGTGGGAGCACGAGGGCAGACCGGGGCGGGAGCGCTACGGGGTGACGGTGCGGGGCGAGCGCCAATGGGCCTGGCTGGACGACCCGGAAGGCGCCTACGGCTGGCCACTGGGCCCTCCCGGTCGGCTTCAGCCCTACGACTAGCCCCAGCCCCGTAGCACAGCCCGGTAGCTCAGCCCCGGCGCACCGTGATCGTCGTCCAGGCGCCGATGTGGACGCGGTCGCCGTCCCGGAGCGGAACCGGCACGAACGGCTGGATCGGCTCCTCGCCGCCGTTGATCGTCGTCCCGTTCGTCGAGTCCTGGTCGACGACCGCCCAGGCCCCGTCGGGCTGCTGGACGAGGATCGCGTGCTGGTGCGAGACACCCGGGTCCTCGGGCTGGCGCCCGAGGTCGATGTCGGGGGCCTCACCGGTGCTGTGGCGGCGCCGCCCGATGGTGATCTGGTGGCCGTTGAGCGGCAGCTGCTGCTCGGGGGAGTAGGCCGGGAGGTTCAGTCCGGCGGCCTCCGGGCCGCTGCGGTTCATCATCGCCACGAAGTACTCACGGTCCGGGGCGACGACCGCTATCCAGTTTCCGGGCGCGGGCGACGGCGCACCGCCCTGGCCGAACGGTGCCCCACCGGGCGGCGTCGAATGCTGCGGGGCACCCGGGTGCTGCTGCGGCGGCTGGTGCCCCGGCCCCTGCTGCTGGGGCGGGGCGTACCCCTCGCCTCCGTACGGCTGCGCGGGGGGCGCCGGGGCCTGGGGGTAGCCGTAGCCGTACTGCTGCGGGGCCGGGGGCGCGCCCTGGCCGGGGCCCGGGGCACCGTGCTGCGGCGCGCCGTGCGGCGGCGTGCCTCCCTGCGGCGGCGGGAGCGTCCAGTCGCTGTCGGGGCGCGCCGCCTGGTAGCCGCCGCCCTGGGCGGGGTGCGGGCCCTGCGGTCCCCCGGGGCCGGGCTGCGGCATCCCCGGCTGCGGCGGCGGGGCGTAACCGCCCTGCGGCGGGCCGTACGGGGAAGGCGCCTGCGCCTGGAAGTTGAAGCGGCACTCCTCACAGAACGGAGCCTGCGCCTCACGCGGTGTACGGCACTGCGGGCACAGCTCCTGCTGCTGCGCCGGATAGCCGTAGCCACCCGGGCCACCGGGCGGTGGTGGGCCGCCCGGCCCCGGACTTCCGAAGCCGCCCGGCGGCACGGGCGTACCGGGGGCACCCGGCATGGGCGGTGCCGGCGGTGGCGGAACGGCGCCGGAGGGCATGGGTGTCCCCGACATCCGGTGGCCACACACCTCGCACCAGTCGTCAGCCGCCGATTGGTGGCCGTTAGGACAGGTCGGCATGTCGGATCCCCCTCTTGTGGCGTTCTTGGCGTTTTCTGCCGAGAAGTGCTACGTGAGTGCTGGTTATGTGCTACTTCTTAACGCGAACTGTCTTGGTGGAGCGCGTTTCGAGGGTCATCTCGTCCGCCTCCGCGACCTTCGCTTTGAGTCGCACAGTACCTGCCGCCGCATCGACGACGTCCACCACCTTCGCAAGCAGTTTCGCCGTGTCCTCATTTCCCGATGCGGTCGCCAGCTGTACGGCACGCCCGAGCTTCGCGGTCGCTTGTTCGATATTGCCGGACTTGCGGGCGTTCATTCCCTGTTGGATGGCCTGTGCCAGTTCGGCCTGGCCCGTATAGTGCGCCACCTGCGGATTCATCGCGGTGGAGGCGGCCAGGTCGTCCGTCCAGACCGCCCTTACCAGCCCCTGCGCCAGCGGACTCGGCGGGCTGCCGACTCCATCCGGCCGCGGCTGAACCAGGGAAATCCTGGCCGCGAGCATCTCCTGGCCGACCTCCGCGGCCGGAACCCGTACACACACGTGGTAGTCACGGGACTCCTCGCCCCATGACCCCGTGGGATAGTCGCCCGCGCGCGGACCGGCCTCGACGCGCCGGTCGGTCAGGTCCTCGACCGCCGGTGCGACCTGTTTCACATACGCCACCTCGGCGCCCTTGGGCGTCCACAGCCGGAGGCTGACGTCGGCGACCTCCTTGCCCATCACCGCCTCCATCAACCGTGTGAAGTCCGCGGTGAGTCCGGCGGGATCGGCCACGATATCGGCCGTACCCAGCAGGGCGGAGGCGATCCCGGTGACCTCCGCGACCTCCCAGTCGGTGCCGACCCCGCGGGCATCGCAGGTGAAGCGGCCCGCGCAGGCGTCGAGCACCATCCGCAGCCGCTCCGGCTCCTCATGTTCGTTCCGGCCGTCGGTGAGCAGGATGCCGTGCCGGAGCGCGGTGTCGGCGGAGTCGAACAGCAGGTCGGCCAGCAGCAGCCAGGTGCCGATCGCGGTGCCGCCGCCCGGACTCAGGCCCCGCAGCGCTTCCTTGGCCTGGGCGCGGGTGAGCGGATCGGCGGTGGCCAGCCGCCCGTCGCCGGGGAAGACCTCGACCGCCTTGTGGGTGCCCGCCACCACGGCGAAGGCGACGCCGTCGCGCAGCGTGTCGATCGCGGCGGCGGTCGCGTCCCGTGCGTGGCGCATTTTCGTCGGCGGATAGTCCATGGAGCCGGAGCAGTCCACCATGATCACCACGGCCGCGCGGCCAGGGGAGCCACTCCGGCCGGACGCGTCGGGGGTGCTCCCGGACGCGTCGGGGGTGCTCCCGGACGCCGGGATCGGCGACCCTCCCTCGGCCCCGCCGCCGGCCGAGGTGACCGTGATGATCGCGTTCACCTCGTGGCCTCCCACCGGAAGGTACTCGTTCTGGTGGACCTCGACCGAGAACCGCGGCGCGGGGGAGGTGGAGAAAAGGGCCATGTCATCCGCTCCTTGGCGACCGTCAGGCGGATCCTGCCCGGCCCGGGGCAGCGGGGAACGGCACGATGGCCACTGTTACGTTGTCGTGGCCCCCGCCGCCGAGGGCGTGGCCGACCAGAGCCTGCGCGCTGTTCAGCGGCCGTGAGCGGGCGTCCGGCGGCACCGCGCGGGCCATCTCCTCCGCCGATTCGGCGTAGTTCCACAGCCCGTCGGTGCACACCACCACGACACCCGGCCGGTCCGGTTTGTAGGAGGCGGTGTGCGGCTCCAGCTCATAGGCGTCCGCCCCGAGCCAGCCGGTGATGGCGTGGGCACGCTCGTCGGCGTACGCCTCCGCCTCGGACATCAGCCCGGCGGCCACCATCTGCGCCGCCCAGGAGTCGTCCTCGGTGAGCCGGGCGGGCGGGGCCGTACGGTCGTCGGGGACCCAGTAGGCGCGGCTGTCCCCGACCCAGCCCACGGTGAGGATGTCGCTGGTGACGACGGCGCTGACGATGGTGCACGCCGGTGCGTTCTGATGGCGGTGCGGCTCGGGGTGGACAGCGTCCGCGTCGGTCTCCAGCGCCAGGGAGTTGACCGCCTCGGCGGCGGCGGCGATCGCCTCGGCCATGGCCTGCTGGGGGTGGGCGCCGCGCAGGAGCGAGGCCCGCAGCGCCTCACCCGCCGCATGGGCCGCTGCGGCCGAGGCGTCGTCGGGGCGGGTGGCCGAGGAGACCCCGTCGCACACCACGGCGACCATGACCGGTGAGCCGTCGGGCAGCTCCGCGGCGGACACGGAGAACGCGTCCTCGTTGCGGTGGTGGCGCAGCCCCCGGTCGGTGGCCGCCGCGAGGCCCTCCAGCTCGCTCTCCATATGGTCGCGTTCGCGCCCTTGGGCCTGCCCGCAGTGCCGGCAGTATCCGTCCTGGTCGATGGTGCCCTCCTGGCACGCGGCGCACCGGGGGTGGTGCTCGCCGCCGGGCAGCCGAGGGTCCGCACCGGTGCCGGTGCCCGTACCGCTGTCCGTGCTGGTCGCCGCGCTGATGTGCGTGCTTTCGTTGGCTTCCGGGCGGGTGCCGGCGTCGGCGGACGGTGTCGCCTCGGCCGCGCCGAGCGCCGCAGTGGCCCGCGGGTCGGCCACCTGCCCGTACCCGGCGGGAGCCGGGGCGGCCAGTTGGTAGTCGTCCGACGGGGTGGCCGGCTCGTCGTCGTCGGTCAAGGTGGCCGACTCGTACTCGTCGGTCGGGGTGGCGGCCGACTCGTCGTCGTCCGGCGGGGCGGCCGATCCGTCGTCGTCGGTCGGCTCGGCCGACTCGTCGTCGTCCGAGGGAGCGGCCAGCTCGTAGTCGTCCGGCTCCGGCTGGGTGGACCGCGCCGCCCCGTTCACCTGCGGCGGCACCGGCTGGTCGGCGGTCGCCTCCGCCGCCGACGCGGCCGCCGCCAACAGGTCGGCACCGCACCGATCGCAGTATCTGTCCCCCGCCTGCGGAGGTTCTTCACAGGTCGGGCAGGCTGACAGCTGGGGCGGCTGCGGCATCTGCGACATCGATCACACCCACGTCCTGGGGCGGAAACGGTTGGCCCGCTCCACCAGTTCGATCCTCTCCTCGCCTCGCTGCGCGAGTCTGGCGAGTATCCGATACGAGCGCTCCAATCCGAAACGCAGCCCGCGCTCGTCCAGGCTGCTGCCGAGCAGCGGCGGCCGGTTGTGTCCCGGCGGTGCCCCGCTGCTGCCGGACAGTACCCAATCCAGGGCGCTGCCCAGCACCTCCGTACGCAGCCGCTCGCGCCGCACCGCGTCCAGACCGAACTCGCCCAGCCGCTCGACCTGGACGGCGGCGGCCGACAGATCGCCCAGCAGGGCGTCCTGCGGGGCGCGCTGGCGCAGCCGGGCCCGTACGGCGGCGACCCGCGCCGCCGTGTAGTGGATCGAGGACTCCGGCACCGACTCCAGGGCCCGCACCGCGCCCGTCCGGTCCCCGGAGCACAGCAGGACCCGGGCGAGGCCGAAAGCGGCGCTCACAAAGCTCGGGTCGGTGGTCCACACCAGCCGGTAGTACTCCGCCGCGTTGTCCAACTGGCCCAGCACCTCGGCGCAGACGCCGAGCGCCAGCTTCGGCGCGGGCTCACCGGGAAACGCGTCGTAGACGGCGTCGAAGGAGAGCGCGGCAGTCTCCCGGTCGCCGGTGGCCAGCGCGTGCAGCCCCCGGTACCAGACGATCCGCCAGTCGTCGTGGTACGCGGCCTCCAGACCGGTCAGCGCGACGCCCGCCTCCTGCTCCTGGCCCAGCTCCAGCTGGGCGCGCACCCGGCGCAGCCGCAGCTCGAGCGAGTCGACGGGCACGGTCCGCAGCGCGGCGCTCACCTCGGCGGGGTCGGCGGCCAGCAGCCCGGCCAGGAACCCGGCGTTCGGGTCCTCCGGGTCGACCATCGGCACCGGGAGCGCCAGCGCGGTGGCCCGTCCGTCCGGCACGGCCATGGCGGGCAGCGGCAGGGCCAGCGGGCCCGGCGGCCGCTGCGCGGGGGCGGCCGCGGCGGCGCCCCTGCCGGTGCGCCGGGCGCCCAGCAGGGACGGGTCCTGGCCGTCGGCGGCGAACAGCTCGGTGTCCACCACCCGTGGTTCCGGCCCGAAGAGCGTGGACAGGGCCGGCCGGGGCTGCCCGGTCTGGAGCGCCACGACCTCCCGCAGCACCCCGGTCAGCTGGTCGGCCATCTCCCGCGCGGAGGCGAAACGGCGACTTGGGTCCGGGTCGGTGGCCCGTACCAGCAGCCGGTGGAAGGACTCGTAGCGCCGGAAGATCTCGACATGCTCGGGGTCCGGCAGGCTGTCCACGAAGACGTTGGTATAGCCCTGGAAGTCGAAGGTGAGCACGGCGAGGGTACGCGCCACCGTGTAGAGGTCGGAGGCGATCGACGGGCCCGCCTCCGAGATCTCGGGGGCCTGGTAGCCGACCGTGCCGTAGATGGGGCTGTCGTGGTCGTCCATCCGCCGGACCGCGCCCATGTCGATCAGCTTGAGCTGGTCCTGCTGCTGGATCGCGTTGTCGACCTTGAAGTCGCAGTAGAGGAGATTGCGGCTGTGCAGATGGCCGAGCGCCTCCAGCGCCTCGATGCCGTACGCGCATGCCTGCTCGACCGGCAGCGGATCGCGCCGGCCCTCCGTGGTGCGGCGGGCGTTGGCGATGTCCTTCAGCGACTTGCCGCCCACGTACTCCATGACGATGTAGCCGTCGAGGCTGCCGGTGCGCTGGTCGAGGTGTTCGACGAAGTTGTAGATCCGGACGATGTTGGCGTGCTCGATCTCGGCGAGGAACCGGCGCTCGGAGACGGCCGCCGCCAGGGCCTCCTCGTCGCCCGTGTCCAGCAGGCCCTTGAGGACCACCCAGCGGTCGGACACCGCGCGGTCGATGGCCAGATAGATCCAGCCGAGCCCGCCGTGTGCCAGACAGCCCGCGATCTCGTACTGACCGTGCACGATGTCACCGGGGCTCAGCTTCGGCAGGAACGAGTACGGGTGGCCGCACTTGGTGCAGAAGCCCTCCGTGCGGCCCGGCCGGTCACCGCGGGCGCGCCCCACCGGGGCGCCGCAGTCGGCGCGGCTGCAGAACCGCTTCCGCTCGGGGACCTCGGGGTCCGCCAGCACCGCCGTCCGGGGGTCGGGACGCGGCACTTCCGGGACGCTGACCAGACCGGCGCCCAGCGCGTTGCGTCCCGAGGGGGCCGACGCGGAGGAGCGGGAACTGCGCACCGACACCGAACGCGACGAGGACCGCCCCGACATGGAGCGGGACAGCCGCCCGGACACCGAGCGCCGGGACGAGGCGGAGCGTGCGGACCGCGACCGGCCCGAGGTGCCGGAGGAGGACACCCGGCCGGACGAGGAGTCCCGACCGGAGGAAGGGGCCGGGCCGGAGGAGGGCGCCGGGCCGGACAAGGGGGCTCGGCCGGAGGAGGCGGCCCGGCCGGACGACAGGCTTCCGTCCGGCGCGCCCTGCCCGGTGACGCCGGTGGCCGGTGAGCCGACCATCCCCTGCGGTGAGACGACCGGGGCCATACCGCAGACATCGCAGTACAGCTCACCTCCGCCCACATCCTCGTAGGACCCGTCGCAGTTACGCCGCTGGCAGGCGACCACCGCCGCATTCATGCCGAGCCTCCCTCGATGCTTTCGTCGGCCGGGGCCGACTGGCGTGGCACCAGGGCCTCGGCCGCCGCCTGCTGATAGCGCAGCACGGCCTGCTCGGCCGCCCGCAGATCACACGGTGCGCTCCACAGCATCCGGCGGGCCACGTCATACCGCTCCACCAGCAGCGGATCCTCTGCCATGCCATGGCGGGCGACCTTCGCCCGGTACGCGTCGAGCCGACCGCGCAGCTCGGCGCGGACCGCGAGCGGCGCGGTGACCGCGGTGAGCGACTCGCGGGCCCGCAGCAGCTCGTCGTCGGCGCGCTGCTCCAGGCTCTCCAGCAGCGGCGAGAGCCGGTGCCACTGGGAGCGCCGGCGGTAGTCGGCGGCCGCGACCAGCTGCTCGTGCAGCGCGGTCGGCGGGCCGCTGACGGCCGGAACCTCCGATGCCGCGATCTTCGCGAGCACCTCGCCGCGCGCCTGGCGCGCCTCCGCCAGGGTGCGATCGGCGCGGGAGAGCACATCGCGCAGCCGCATCAGCCGCCGCTCGGCGTCCTGCCGCACATCCAGCACCGCCTCGATCTCGCGCCGGACATCCTCCAGGGCGCGGGCGGCGCGGTCATAGCGCTCGGTGTCGGGGCTTCCGCCGCCGGGCGCGGAGCTGCCGCTGGCCGGTTTCCAGAAGGCCAGCGGGTCGGAGACCACGTCGGCGCGCAACGCGGTCAGCTCGGCGGTGATCTGCTCCAGATCGTCCCCCGCGGGGTGCTCACCGGGGCGCACCCCGACGGAGTGGGCCAGCGAACGGGTGCGGTGCAGCTCGGCGGCGAGCATGTCGATCCGGGCGGGCAGCGTGGACCATACGGCGTCGGCGCTGACGATGACGTCGAGGGCCTCGGCGTACCAGCGGTTCATCCGGTCGACCAGCCGGTCCAGGCTCAACTCCTCGCTGAGCAGGGGAGAACCGCCCAAGGTGGCGCTGCTGGGCAGGGTGATCGCGGTGCCGCGGAGCAGCTCGGTGAGCTCGGCCAACTCGTCCTGCGTCGGCCAGCGGTGACGGGAGCGCACCTCACGGGCGCGGGTGAGGGCCTCGGAGTACGCGTCGAAGTAGCTCCACAGGAGGGAGATGGCCTGTTCGGTGGTGGACCACCGGTCCTTGGTGACGCCCGTGAGCTCGGCGCCCTCGAGGAGCCTTCTGCCCGCGTGGTCCTGGAGGGCGAGCAGTGAGGAGTCGATCGCCTCGTGTTCGGCGGCGAGCTTCGCCAGCGCGCGGTCCACCTCCTCGCGGCCCATGACCGGGCCGTTGGGTGTCCCCGCGAAGCTGGGGAAGGGTCCCGGGACCCCCATCGATCACCTCTCCATGTCCGTAACCGTTATGTGATCTGTCTCAGCGTCATCCCTACGCGTGTGAGGCGGGCGCTAATCCTTGCCGGTCCGTTCCTTGCCCTACGTGATGTGTCCGTTTCCGTCCGTGCCGGTTCTCATCCGCTCGGGCCCTTGTCCGCCCTAGTCCTTGTATTGGGGGGCGGGTGGTGCCGGATTCCCCTGTGCCGTGCTGAAGTCCTTCGCGAGCCATTTCTGGTAGGCCCGCATCCAGGCACCGCCCTGGCGGTAGTTCTCCAGAACCTTGTTGACCCGGCGTACCAGGTCGTCGTCGTTCTTGTTCATCGCCACGCCGTAGAACTCATCGGTGAATCGCGAGCCGACCAGCTTGACGGAGGGGTCCTGGGCGGCCTGACCGGCCGCCAGCGCATTGTCGGTGATCACCGCGTCCACCTGGCCGAGCTGAAGCCTGACCAGGCAGTCCAGCTGGTTGGGCACGGGCTTCACCTTGATCGCGCCCAGATGCTCGGCACCGGTGTCCGGCTTGTCCAGCTCGGCCTCGGCGGTGGAGCCCTGCGCGGTGCAGACCTTCTTGCCGCGCAGGGTCTTGTTGTAGCCGGTGATGGGCGAGTCGTCGGCGACCAGCACCTGCTGCCCGGCCTGGAAGTAGGCGGTGGAGAACGCGACGTCCTTGATCCGGTCGCAGTTGATGGTCATGGTGCGCACCACGACGTCCACCTTGCCCTGTTGCAGGGCCTTGATGCGCTGACTGGTGGGGATGGTGCGGAAGATGACCGCGTCCGGATCGCCGAAGATGTCCTCGGCGATGGCGCGCACGAGATCGATGTCGAAGCCGGTGAGATCGCCGGTGGCCGGATCGCGGTATCCCCAGCGGTAGCTGTTCTGGTCGACGCCCGCGATCAGCTTGTTGAGCTTGTGGCCGTTGACCTCACGGTCCTTGATCCGCTTGATGGCCGGACCGCTCGCGCTCGACGGACGCAGGCTCGCCTCGGGATCGCGGCAGCTGTCCGCCGCCGCCTCGGCCCCGGCCCGCATCGTATGCGGGCTTCGCGCACCATCCCTGCCGTCGCCGCCGCTCCCGTCGCCGTCCATCACCGCCGGCACCGCGATGGCCGTGGCCACGCCCAGGGCGCATACCGTCACCGCGGCGGCCGATCGCACCGATCGCATGCTGTGGCCCCCCATCGTCCTCATCGGTACTCCGACAGTCTGCGGCCTATGCCCACCACCGCACCCGCCGCCCCCAGCACGGTCAGCACCCCGGCGCCGAGCGCCATGGCGGTGAACGCCCCCCGCCCGGCGTCGGCGGCCTGCTGGAACTCCCGCTGCTCGTGGTCGAGGGCCTTGGCCAACTCCGTGTCCACCGCGTCGAAGGACTCGCCGGTGGTGCCCTTGGCGCCGATGACCTTGGTCAACGCCGTTTTGTAGTCGCCCCCGTCGTCGGCGGCGCGGGCGGCCTTGTGCCGCTCCTGCCACTCCCGGATCCGGTCCGCGGCCTTCTCCACCGGCTCGCGGCCCGCGTCGTCGTCCGCGAGGGCACGCGCCTCGTCCAGCAGGCTGCCGTCCGAGGGGCGCCCGCTGGACCCCTTTCCCACGAGCGCGGACATCCGCGAGCCGTAGCTGACCTCGTAGGCGTCCTTGCCCTTGTCGGTGCCGTCCTCGTCGACGACGACCGCGCCGCGCGCCACCAGGGTCAGATTCTCATCGGCGCGGGCCCGCAGGGAGTCGATCCGCGCCTCGTTGAGCACCTGGAGGGACTTCGCGCCGTGGTCATTGGACTCGGTGAGCTGGGCGCGGGCGACCGCGTGGCCGACCACCAGCCACAGCATCACCACCGTGGCGGCGGCCGTGGCGGCGAGCAGACCGTGGTTGAGCACCCGGTTCGTGCGCTCGTAGTGACGGCGCTGGGCCCATCCCAGCGCGCCCAGCGCGACGACACCGGTGGCGATCGCCACCCATGGCCATGCCTCGGCGTCCTCGTAGTCCTCCCCAAGGCGGGCGGTCTCCGCCTTGTAGAGCCTGCCCGCGGCGGGCAGCAGCTCGCCGCGCATGGTGTCGTTGGCATAGCGCAGATACGCGCCGCCCAGCGGCAGCCCCTGGCGGTTGTTGGCGCGCGCGGACTCGACCAGGCCGGTGTAGACCGGCAGCAGCTGATTGATCTTGCGTATCTCCTCGCGGGCGGAGGACGAGCCCTCCGTATTGGCCGCGGCCCGCACCAGCAGCTCGGAGGCGGTGTCGATGTCCCGTTCGTACCGCTGCCGGACCTGGCCGGGCTCCTGGCCGCTCACCAGGAAGCCGCTGGCCGCCGTGGTGTCGGCGTCGGCCAGGGAGCGGTAGATCTGCGCCGCGTCGGCGCTCAGCGGCTGGCTGCGCTCGGCCACGGCGTCCGCCGCGGTCTGCCGATCGGAGACCTGCCAGGCGGTGACCGCGCCGAACGCGACCATCAGCGCGGCCAGCACCGCCCCGATGACACGCAGCCGACCGGGCTCGGTCGTCGCCGCCGCCCGCGCCCGGTCGAGCCCCTCACGCCACACGGTGCGCGGCGGGGCCACGGGCGCGGGCGGCGCTACGGCTCTGCCGGTGGTCGGCGGGTATGACACAAGACCTCTCCCCTTTGGCCCGGATCCCATGGTGTGGTGTCGCAGTCGGTGTCGCAGCAGTATGGACCGCGGCGCCAGGAGAGGTCACCGGACGAGCCTGGATCTTGTTCGGATCGCGATCTACCCTCCCCCTCTCATTACGCTTCGGAAGGACGTTCGGTTCCACTTTCCGCGTCGTCACTCGGGGCGTAGTGCGCGCGCAGCCGGGCGTACGCCGGTTCGGGCGCGCCCGTGCGGTCCAGTCCCAGCAGCGCGGCGCCGAGCACCGGCGGCGCGGTGACCACCCGCGGCTCGGCCTTCGGGGCGCGCTCCGCCAGCAGTTCGCGGATCCGGCCGTCCAGCAGCGGATGGCGGGCCGCGATCACCCCGCCGCCCAGCACCACCGGTGTCTCCTCGCCCAGCAGATCGAGACGGGCGAGGGCGACCGCGGCCATGGTCACCACCTCTTCCGCCTGGCGCTCGACGATCGCGCGCGCGATCCCGTCACCGGAGTCGGCCACCGCGAAGAGCACCGGCGTCAGCTCATACCGCCGGGCCGCCTCCAGACGGCCCAGGTGCAGCGCCTCGATCAGCTCGTACATGGTGGTCAGGCCGAAGTGCGCGGGCAGGGCGCGGGCCAGTTCGGTCGGCTCGCCGCGGCCGTCCTCCGCACGCGCCGCCCACCACAGCGCCTCCTCCGACAGATAGCCCCCGCCGCCCCAGTCGCCGGAGATCCGGCCGATGGCCGGGAAGCGGGCGACACGGCCGCCGTGGCCGATCCCGGCGCAGTTGATGCCCGCACCGCAGACCACGGAGACGCCGGTCGGCTCGCCGTCGTCCGCGACGCCGGCCCGCAGCAGGGCGAAGGTGTCGTTGGCGACCGTGACGGTGGCGCCCCAGCCGCGACCGGCCAGCACCTCCGTCAACTCCTCCTCCTCGCTGGGCAGGTCGGCGTTGGCCAGACACGCCGAGACATGCCCCACACGCTGCGGCCCGGCCCGGCCCGCCTGCCGCGCCACCTCCGCCACCAGGGGCGCGAGCGACCCGACGGCGCGCTCGGCGCCCACGAGGGGCGGCCGGAAGCCGCCGCCGCGGGCCGCGCCGAGAACGGAGCCGTCCGGGCCGACGAGCGCGACATCGGTCTTGCTGTTGCCCGCGTCGATCGCCAGCACCGACCGGTCGGGCGCGGGAGGGGAGGAAGGAGAAGGGCTCGGTACGGACTGGGTCAGGCCCACGCCAGATGCTCCCGGTTGTGCGCGATGAGGTGGTCGGTCAGCTTCTCGGCCTCATCGAACTGGCCGATGAGCGGGTGGGACAGCAGCGCCTGGAAGACCCGCTCCCGGCCGCCCTTCAGCGCGGCCTCCAGCGCCAGGTGTTCGTACGCGGTGACATGCGCGACCAGACCGGCGAACAGGGGTTCAAGAGGGCGCACGGGCAGTGGCTTCGCGCCCTGTGCGTCGACGGTCGCCGGGACCTCGATCACCGCGTCGTCGGGCAGGAAGGGCAGGGTGCCGCGGTTGAACGTATTGACGATCCGCACCTCCCCGGTGTCGCGCAGCAGGGACGAGGTGAGATCCACCGCCGCCTCCGAGTAGAACGCCCCGCCGCGCCTGCTGAGCAGCTCCGGCTTCTCGTCCAGCGCCGGATCGCCGTACATCTCCAGCAGCTCCCGCTCGATCGCCGCGACCTCCGCCGCCCGTGACGGCTTGGTGCGCTGCTCCCGCACCACCGCGTCGTGCCGGTAGTAGTAGCGCAGGTAGTAGGAGGGAACGACACCGAGGCGGTCCACCAGTGTGCGCGGCATCCGCAGATCCTCGGCGATGGCCTCACCGTGCTCCGCGAGCAGCTTGGGCAGCACATCCTCGCCGTCGGCGCCGCCGATGCGCACCGATCGCTCCCAGGTGAGATGGTTGAGGCCGACGTGTTCCAGCGTCACCTCGCCGGGGGCCACGCCCAGCATCGCGGCGAACTTCCGCTGGAAGCCGATGGCGACATTGCACAGGCCGACCGCCCGGTGCCCGGCCGTGAGCAGCGCCCGGGTCACGATGCCGACCGGGTTGGTGAAGTCCACGATCCAGGCGTCGGGGTTGCGGCGGCGCACCCGCTCGGCGATGTCCAGCACGACCGGAACGGTGCGCAGCGCCTTGGCCAGCCCGCCCGCGCCGGTGGTCTCCTGCCCGACGCAGCCGCACTCCAGCGGCCAGGTCTCGTCCTGATTCCGCGCGGCCTGACCGCCGACGCGCAGCTGGAGCAGCACCGCGTCCGCGCCGTCCACGGCCGCGTCCAGGTCGTCGGTCCAGGAGATGGTGCCCGGATGGCCCTGCTTGGCGAAGATCCGGCGTGCCAGTCCGCCGACCAGCTCCAGCCGGTCCGCGGCCGGGTCGATGAGGACGAGTTCCTCCAGGGGGAGCGCGTCCCGCAACCGGGCGAATCCGTCGATGAGTTCGGGGGTGTAGGTGGATCCGCCCCCCACGACTGCGAGCTTCAACCCTTGACTCCTGTCAGTGTGACGCCTTCGACGAAGGCTTTCTGAGCGAAGAAGAAGACGATGATCACGGGGGCCATGACGAGCAGGGTCGCGGCCATCGTCAGATTCCAGTTGACGCTGTGCGCGCTCTTGAAGCTCTCCAGGCCGTAACTGAGCGTCCAGGCCCCCGGATTCTGCGCGGCGTAGATCTGCGGGCCGAAATAGTCGTTCCAGCAGTAGAAGAACTGGAAGAGCGCGACGGCCGCGATTCCCGGCTTCGCCATCGGGACGACGATGCGCAGCAGCGTGCCGACCTCACCGCAGCCGTCGACCTTCGCCGATTCCAGGTACTCCCGGGGAATCGTCAGCAGGAACTGGCGCAGCAGAAAGATGGAGTACGCGTCGCCGAACGCCATCGGGATGATCAGCGGCCACAGCGAACCCGACAGATGCAGCTGCTGGGCCCAGACCAGATACATCGGAATCACGATGACCTGTGGCGGCAGCATCATCGTGGAGATGACCAGCATCATGGCGGTGCGGCGGCCGCGGAAGCGGAATTTGGCGAGGGCGTAGGCCACCGGAACGGAGGAGCAGACCGTGAAGAGGGTGCCGAGCCCGGCGTACATCAGCGAATTGCGCCACCAGTCCAGAAAGCCCGGAGTGGTGAAGACCTCGGCGTAATTCGACCAGTGCCATTCGGTGGGCCACAGAGTGCCGCTCATCGCCTGGTCGTCGCTCATCACCGAGGTCAGGAAGACGAAGACGAAGGGCAGGACGAAGAAGAGCGCGGCGGCGACGGCGACCGCGTGCACGGCGATCCAGCGCAGCACGGCGCGACGGCGGGCGGCGGGGGCGGGGGAGCGTCCCGCGGCGGGGCGCACGGGCGCGGAGGGCGCCGAGAGGGCGGTGGTGGCGGTCATGGCGGATCGGTCCTCTCAGTCCTCGGCTCAGTCCTCGGCCGACAGCAGTCCGGCTCGTCTGCGCATCAGCAGCGCCGTCACGGCCATCGCGATCGCGAACAGCACAAGTGAGAGCACACAGGCGGCTCCGGTGTTGAAGTTCTGAAAGCCGAGCGAATAGACGAGCTGCGGCACGGTGAGCGTGGAATGGTCGGGATAGCCGGGCTGAATGACCGTTCCGGGTCCGATGCTGACCCCCGAGGCGAGCTTTCCGGCGACCAGTGCCTGGGTGTAGTACTGCATGGTCTGCACGACACCCGTCACGACGGCGAACATCACGATCGGGGTGATCGACGGCCAGGTCACATAGCGGAACTTATGGAACGCCCCGGCGCCGTCGAGTTCGGCCGCCTCGTACTGGTCCCTGGGCACGTCCAGCAGGGCGGCCATGAAGATGACCATGAGATCGCCGATGCCCCACAGGGAGAGCAGCACGAGGGAGGGCTTGGCCCAGGCCGGGTCGTTGAACCAGTTCGGCGCGTCGATCCCGACTTTCCCGAGGATGTCGTTCACCGGGCCGGTGCCGGGGTTGAGCAGAAAGACGAAAGCGACGGTGGCCGCCACCGGAGGGGCGAGATACGGCAGATAGAAGGCGGTACGGAAGAACCCCACCCCGGATTTGATCCTGGTGACCAGCAGCCCGATGCCCAGGCCGAAGACGACCCGCAGCGCGACCATCACCACGACCAGCCAGAGGGTGTTGCACAGCGCCGGTCCGAACAGCGGCATCTGCTCCAGCACATACCGCCAGTTGCGCAGCCCCACGAAGGTCGGAGCCTCGATCTGGTTGTAGTGCATGAAGGAGAAGTAGACGGTGGCGATCAGCGGATAGCCGAAGAAGACGCTGAAGCCCACCAGCCAGGGGGAGAGAAAGCCGAGGGTGCGCAGCCGCTCACGGCGTGCCTTGCGACGCAGGGCGGTGGAGTTCGTCAGGGTGGCCATATCGCACTCCGTCAGTTCTGTGCCTGGAGATTGTCGGCGTCGATCTCGGCATCCAGTGTGCGTAGCCCCGCGTCCAGGTCGTGCACCTTGCCCGCCTCGACGTCGTAGGAGAAGTCCTGGAGCGAGGACACGTACTGACCGCCGTTGATGGAGGGCGGCATGGCGGTGCTGTGGGGGTTCTGCGCGATATCGAGGAAGGCCCGGAAGGTGGGATCCGCGTCCAGCTTCGGGGAGGTGAGCGCCGCTTTGGTGGACGGCACATTGTGAATGGCGTTGGCGAAGGCGACCACCTGATCGGTGTCGGCGGTCAGGAACTTCACCAGTTCCCAGGCGGCGTTCTGGTGGGTACTGCTGTGCGCGATGCCGATCACCGTACCGGTGAGATAGCCCCGGCCGTAGGTCTCGGGCTGGTCGTCGGGCACGGGCAGCGGTGCGGTGCCCCACCGGAAATCGGCACCCTTCATGAAGAGCCCGCGCCATTCCCCGTCCAGATGCATGGCGAGCTTTCCGGTGAGAAAGGCGTTCTGGGACGACATCTCATCACCGAAGGAGGTGCGGAACGTCTCCAGCGGGCCGTAGCCGCCCTGGCGCCGGATCAGTTCCCGGGTGGTGGCGTAGAACTCCTCGGTCGCCTTCTCCTTCGCCAGCCGCGCCTTGCCGTCCTCGTCGAAGTAGTCCGGACCCCACTGGGCGAAGAAGCGGTCCGGGCTGTTCTGGTAGAGCCGGAAATTGGGCATGAAGCCGACCCGCTGATAGCCGCCGTTCACGGTGCGCTTGGTCAGCTTGGCGGCGTCACGCTTGAGCTCCGACATGGTGCGGGGCGGCCGGGTGATGCCCGCTTCCTCGAAGGCGTCCTTGTTGTAGTACATGCCGTACGCGTCGGCGAGCAGCGGGAGGGCGCACTGGTCGCCCTGGTAGCTGGTGTAGTCCAGCAGCGTTTTCGGGAAGACCGCGGTCTTGTCCAGCCCGGTCTTCCGCATGAACGGATCGAGATCCACCCACATCCCGGAGGAGCAGTACTGCCCCACATTGTTGGTGGTGAAGGAGGAGACGACGTCGGGGGCGTCGCCCCCGCCGGCCCGCAGCGCCTGATTCACGGTGGCGTCGGTGACGTTTCCGGTGGCCTTCACCTTGATGTTGGGGTGGAGCTTCTCGAACCGGGCGATACTCGCATCGATCGCCTTGACCTCGTTCTTCTCCGACCAGCCGTGCCAGAACTTCAGCGTGACGGGTTTGGTCGGATCGTCCTCGGCGCTGCCGGTGCTGGGATGTGCACAGCCCGTCAGGAGGAGGGCGCCGGCGCTCAGCACCGAGGCGAAAGCGGCCAGTTTTCGTGGCATGGCGGACTTCCTTTACTGCGGTACGCGACCGCGCGGCGAATCGGTCAGCGAATCACATGCCGAACTTTCTACCTGGTCGGCCGCCGGATCAGGCGTCGTATCAGGCGTCGAATCGGGCGGTGTCGAAAACGGTCCGGCGGGCATCGGCGACCGCCGTCCGCAGCGCCCCGGTGAGAATCGGATTCCCCTCGATCTCACTGATCCGCAACTGCGGGCGGGGCAGTGCGAGACCGGTCATCTCGGCCTCGACCAGTTCGCGCAGCCGCTCCCCGCCGGCCTGGGCGACCTCACCCGAAAGGACGACCAGCTCCGGGTCGACCACGGCGACGACGGAGGCCAGTCCGGTGGCCAGCCGGCGGGCCAGCTCGGTCAGCACCTCGTCGCCCGCGCCGGGGGTGCGCCGCGCGGCGGCGAGCGCCTTGGTGGCCGTGGGGGCGTCGATCCCGTGGTCGCGGGCCAGTTCGACGACGGCGGGGGAGCCGACCAGCTTCTGGAACCCGCCGCCCCCGTCCGGCCGGGCGGCGGCGTCCGGTCCGCCCCGTGCCAGCGGCGCGCCCGGCAATGGCATATAGCCGATCTCCCCGGCCCCGCCGGTGGCGCCGCGCAGCAGGGTGCCGCCGAGCACGATGGCCGCGCCGACCCCCTCGTCGGCCCAGACCAGGGCGAAGTCGTCGAAGTCCTGGGCGGTGCCGTGGTGTTGTTCGGCGACGGCGGCGAGGTTGACGTCGTTCTCGATGACGATCGGGGTATGCAGCACCTCGGCCAGCTCGTCCCGCAGGGTGCGGGACTGCCAGCCGGGCAGATGCGGGGCGTAGCGCAGCGTCCCGGTGCGCGGGTCGAGCGCACCGGGGGTGCCGATCACGGTGGTGTGCAGATCGTCCCGGCCGAGCCCGGCGGCGGTCAGCGCCCCGTCCACCGCCTCGGCGACCAGCTCGCCGGTCCGGTGGGTCACGCTCTCGTCGGTGGCCGGGGCCGTCACCCGGTGTTCGCCGGCCACCTGGCCGGTGATGTCCGCGACGGCGGCGGTGATGCCCTCCTGGTCCACGGCGAGCGCGGCCACATGGGCGGCGGCCGGATCGATCTCGTACAGCTGCGCGTTGGGCCCCGGCCGTCCGGTGACGTTTCCGGTCGTACGGACCAGGCCGACGGTCTCCAGGCGGGTCAGCAGCTGGGAGGCGGTGGGCTTGGACAGTCCGGTCAGCTCGCCGAGCCGGGTCCGGGTGAGCGGCCCGTGCGCGGCCAGCAGCTCCAGTGCCGCGCGGTCGTTCATGGCGCGGAGGACGCGGGGGGTCCCGGGCGTGCCGCCCTGAGTACTGCTGCCGGGTGGTGCGGCCATGGTGCTGCCCCCGTCCCTCAGGTCGTGGAGAACTCTGTTAGGAAAGTTTCCTATTGATGGACAGCAAGCTAGGGGGCGGACCGGGGTGGCGTCAATGGGTCATGGCGGGCTCCGGCTGGGTTCTTCGGGTGGGCCTCGGGTGGGCTTTCCTTGGCGGGTTCTTGGCGAAGAGATGGGTCTCGCATGGAACTGACATGGACAAGTCACCGCAAGAGTGGCCTCCGGTGGGGTGGCTGTGATCGTCAGTGGCCGTGATCGTCCGTGGCGGTGGCTGCCGGCGCCCGCCGGAATGCGACCACTCGTATCGCAGGGGGTTTGGTGAGATCTTTCGCTTCCAGACAGCGCACGGCCCGTTCCAGACAGCGCACGGCCCTGGGGCTGGCGGCGGTGCTGCCGTTGGCGGCCGGTGCGCTGGCACTGGGCGTACCCGCGGCGCAGGCCGACTCCGCACCGCACGGCCGTGACACCCTGAGCGGCACCAAGCCCGCCTGGGCGACGGCGGGTTCGGACCGCGGCGCGACCGACGACGACCATAAGGTCACCGCGCGCGTCTATCTCGCCGGACGGGACGCCAAGGGGCTGGCCGAGTACGCGAAGGCGGTGTCCGACCCCTCCTCGCCGGACTACGGCAGGTACCTGTCGGCCCGGCAGACACAGGCACGTTTCGGGCCGACACGGCAACAGAAGGACGCCGTGACCGCTTGGTTGGAGGACTCCGGGCTCGATGTCACCGGCGGCAATGAGCACTATCTGTCCGTCACCGGTGACGTCGCGGCCGCCGAGCAGGCGTTCGGCACCCAGCTGCACAACTACACCAAGGGCGGCAAGGTCTACCGGGCGCCGTCGAAGGCGGCCACCGTGCCCGCCTCGCTCGACGGCGCCGTGCTGACCGTCGTCGGTCTGGACAACGCGCCCAAGAAGGCCAAGCACGACGAGACCCTCCCGCCACCCGGGCCGGTCTTCGAGAACGCCGGACCGTTCTCGAGCTACTACGGCTCCCGGACCGACCGGAGCCTGCCCTCGGCCTACGGCGCCAAGCAGCCGTACGCGGTCAAGGGGTACACCGGCAAGCAGCTGCGCGCCGCCTACGGCGCCAAGCGCGGTGACACCGGTAAGGGCGTCACCGTCGCCATCACCGACGCCTTCGCCTCGCCGACGATAGCCGCCGACGCCGCGCGATACGCTCGCCGCAACGGCGACCCGGCCTACGCCAAGGGCCAGTTGACGCAGGTGCTGCCCGCCGACTACCGGTACACCGAGGAGTGCGACGCGGGCGGCTGGTACGGCGAGGAGACCCTCGACGTCGAGGCCGTGCACGCGGTCGCGCCCGCGGCGGACATCGTCTACGTCGGCGGGGCGTCCTGCACCGACAACGACCTGATCGACGCGCTCGCCAAGGTCGTCGACAACCGGCTGGCCGACATCGTCTCCAACTCCTGGGGCGACGTGGAGGCCAATGAGACACCGGACGTGGCCGCCGCCTTCGACCAGATCTTCCAGCAGGGCGCGGTCGAGGGCATCGGCTTCTACTTCTCCTCCGGTGACAACGGCGACAACGTGGCCGCCACCGGTGTCAAGCAGGTCGACACCCCGGCCAACTCGGCGTGGGTGACGGCGGTCGGCGGCACCTCCCTGGCGGTCGGCAAGGGCGACACGTACCAGTGGGAGACCGGCTGGGGCACCACCAAGGCCACCCTCACGGCCGACGGCACCAGCTGGGACGCACTGCCCGGCGCCTACACCTCGGGCGCCGGCGGCGGCACCAGCAAGACCGTCGCCCAGCCCTTCTACCAGCGCGGTGTGGTGCCGGACTCGCTCGCCCTCGCGGGCGGCGGCTCCACCAAGCAGCGGGTGACCCCGGACATCGCGGCCGTGGCCGACCCCAACACCGGCTTCCTGGTGGGGCAGACGCAGACCTTCCCGGACGGATCGCTCCAGTACGGCGAGTACCGCATCGGCGGCACCTCGCTGGCCGCGCCCGTGATCGCCGGTGTCCAGGCGCTCGCCCAGCAGGCGCGCGGCGGACAGCCGATCGGCTTCGCCAACCCGGCGCTGTACGACCGGTACGGCACCGCCTCGTACCACGATGTGACCGACCACCCGCTGGGCGCCGGTGTCGCGCTGGGCGTGGTCCGGGTCGACTACGTCAACGGCCAGGACGACTCCGAGGGGCTGGTGACCTCGCTGCGCAGCCTCGGCCGGGACAGCTCGCTGCACGCGGTCGTGGGCTACGACGACGTGACCGGTGTGGGCACCCCCGCGGCCGGCTACCTCGCCTCGTTCGGCGGACACCACCGCCGTTGAGCCGACGCTGCCGTCAAGGCGATGCCGGTAAGGCTCCCGTTCCGTGCCGGGGCGGGAGCCTTACCGCGTCCGCGTCGTCACTTCGACGTGGGCGGCGGCACGGTCGCGGAGGGAGTGGAGGGAGCGGCGGACGAACCGGCGGAGGGAGTGATCGGGCTGGCGGCCGCGGACTGCGGTGAGTCCGGGTTGGACAGCGCCGACGGCGCCGCCGCGGTGGCCGCCGGATCGGCGGGGGCGTCGGTCTGCAGATCCGGCTCCACGGGCCGGCCGATGAGCTGGATGCCCGCCTCGTCCAACGCCTTCTTGATCCGCCAGCGCAGCTCACGCTCGACGCCGACCGACTTGCCGGGCATGGTCCGTGCCGACACCCGGACGATCATCGAGTCCAGATAGACCGCGTCGAGCCCCAGGACCTCGATCGGCTCCCACAGCCGCTCGTTCCACGGCTCTTCCTTGGCCATGTCCACACCGACCTGCGTGATCACGGAGCGGACCTGGTCCAGATCCTCCTCGGCCCCGACCTGGACGTCGACCCCGGCCGTCGCCCAGCCCTGGCTGAGGTTGCCGATCCGCTTGACCTCGCCGTTGCGCACGTACCAGATCTCGCCGTTGTCCCCGCGCAGCTTGGTGACCCGCAGACCGACCTCGATCACCTCACCGGAGGCCACCCCGGCGTCGATCGTGTCGCCGACCCCGTACTGGTCCTCGAGGATCATGAAGACACCGGAGAGGAAGTCGGTGACCAGGTTGCGGGCGCCGAAACCGATCGCCACCCCCGCGACCCCGGCGCTGGCCAGCAGCGGTGCCAGATTGATCTCCAGCGCGGAGAGGATCATCAGCGCCGCGGTGCCCATGATCAGGAACGAGGCGACGGAGCGCAGCACCGAGCCGATCGCCGCGGAACGCTGTCGCCGCCGCTCCACGTTGACCAGCAGCCCGCCGAGTGCGGTGCCGTCGACGGCCTGGGCCGTGCGGTTCATGCGCTCTATCAGCTTGGTGATCGCCCGCCGGACGACGGACCGCAGCACGAACGCGATGATCAGGATCAGGGCTATGCGGAGCCCGATGCCGAGCCAGGTGGACCAGTTCTCCTCCACCCAGCCCGCGGCGTTCGTGGCGCTCTTCTGCGCATCGTCGAGAGTCGTGGGACGAGGCGTCGAGTCAGCGGCCAGAGCAGCGGACCAGAACACAGCAGAAACCCTTCGTATGCGACATGCCCGCACGGATCACCCGCGCGAAACCTCTCACACACTAGCCGGGCCCGGGAGGCGCCGTTCCTGTGTTCGAGAGCGCGCGAGCGCGCCCAGGGGGCGCGTATGAGCGGGCCCGGAGGCCGCAGTTCCACCCGCTGTCCGGCCGCGGGCGGGGCGGGCCGTGATTCTTGCCACTTCGAAGGTCGCGGCCACCGCCCGCGCACCCATTGCGCGAGCGCGTCGGCAGGCCATCGGGGCGGTGGTCAAGCGGTCGGCGAACAGAGGGTGTGCGGGCGGTATACGCGCGGTACGCGGAAATGCCTCTCAACCGTTAACCCGGTGATAGTGGCGTTCCGCCCAGGGTTCAGGGGAAACTGGGGGAGATCGTCCCGGCGCGAGCCACGCGCCGCCGGCGTACAAGGAGGCCCCCGTGCCGCATGTCCTGGTCCTCAACGCGTCGTACGAGCCCCTCGGCGTCGTACCGCTCCGCCGCGCGCTCGTACTCGTCCTCAACGACAAGGCCGTCAGCCTCGAGGACTCAGGCGCCCTGATGCACAGCGCAACCCGTGTGATACCCGCCCCCAGCGTCGTCCGGCTGAAGCGCTTCGTGAGGGTGCCCTTTCGCGGCCCCGTCCCGCTCACCCGCCGCGCGCTGTTCGCCCGCGACGGCGGCAGATGCGCGTACTGCGGTGGCGTCGCAACCAGCGTCGATCACGTCATCCCGCGCAGCCGTGGCGGGCAGCACACATGGGAGAACGTGGTCGCCGCGTGCCGTCGCTGCAATCACGTCAAGGCCGACCGTCATGTCGCCGAGATCGGCTGGCGGCTGCGCCATCAACCCGCACCGCCTTCGGGGCTCGCGTGGCGGATCATCGGCACGGGGCATAGGGACCCGCGCTGGCTGCCATACCTGCAGGCATACGGCGCGGAGGACGCCATGGCCCGGATCGACGGCAGATCTGCCTGAGGCCGGGCCATTACTGTGTCTGCCCGCAGGTGCCCTGGCCCTGGTCCTTGCGGCGGTGGCGCTCGACGTCCCGGACGCGGATGCATCGTGTGTCCGGGGCGTCCATGCCGATCGTCGACCCGGGCGCCCTTCCCGTGGGTGGCACCGCGAACGACCGGAATGTCGGCATGGTGCGTGCCTCACCCATCGGGTGGACCGGGACGGGGTGCGGCGCGTCCGGCGCAAGTCTGACGGACGAAGGGCGGTCCTGTTCGTAAACTCTGTGCCCTCAATCCCCTGTCGCCGTTAAATCGCCGCCCAGAGGGAATGTGAGCTACAGCACGTCCGGGTAGCGTTTACGTCTGCGTCCGCAGGGAGTGGGTAGGGCTCGACATGACCCACTGCCGACAACCCCACGGAGGTCCGTGTGGCCGCGTCAGCTCAGCTTCTGCTCTCCGCCCTGTCCAAACCCGGCCCCGAGGTGTCCAGCGAACCGGATCCCTTCGACGGGGTCTCCGACCCCGACTGCGGGCTGTGCGGCCTGGACGGCTTCGGGTCCGGAAGCGCCGCGGAGGCGCCCCTCACCAGCGAGCCCCCGCTCGCCGACAACATCCCCCTGACCAGCGAGCCCCCGCTGGCCGCCGAACGTCCTCTGACGAGTGAGCCGACCGCCGCCCTCTCCGGCGCGGACACGGGCTGCGAGCCGATGGAGTACTGATGGGCAGAGCGCGGCTCGCCGAGCTGCACGGTGTCGCCACCTCTTACGAGCCCGCCCCGGGCCGCACCGTCCAGGTGCCCGAGGACACGGTCGTCGCCGTACTCGCCGCGCTCGGCGTGGACGCCTCGACCCCCCGATCCGTACGCGAAGCGCTGGACCGGCATGACAGCCGGCGGCGCGACCGGCTGCTGCCCCCCTGCGTGGTGGTGCGCCCCGGCAAGACGCCACGCCTCAGTCTGCCCGAGGGCACGGCACTGCGGGTGCGTGCCGAGGACGGCACGCACGTGCGGGGGTGGGCGGCCGTGCGGGCCCGCGGCGCTGATGGCCCCCTTACGGATGGCACGCGTGCCGACGGCCCTCTTACGGATGGCCCTCGCACGGACGGCCCTCTTACGGAGGGCCTTCGTGTGGATGGCCCTCTTACCGAGGGCACCGGCGCCGTCGGCCTCCTGGCCGGGCTCGCCGCGCTGCCGCCCGGCGCCCACACCCTGCTCGCCGAGGCCCCCGACGGCCGCCGCGCCACCGCCCCCCTCATCGTGGCCCCCGACCGGATGCCGTTATCCCCGGCCCGCAGCCACGGCTTTCTGGTGCAGCTCTACTCGCTGCTGTCCGCCCGCTCGTGGGGCATGGGCGACCTCGGTGACCTGGCCGACCTCGCCGCTTGGTCGGGGCGGACGCTCGGCGCCGGCTTCGTCCAGATCAACCCGCTGCATGCCGCCGTCCCCGGCACCCCGGCCGCGCCCACCGACCCCTCGCCCTACCGCCCCTCCTCTCGGCGCTTCCCCGACCCGGTCCATCTGCGGATCGAGGACGTACCCGAATACGCCCATCTGCGCGGCCGCGCCCGCGAGCGGGCCGATCGGCTGCTGGAGGCCGCCGCCGCCCTCCGTGTGTCCGTCCTGCGCGAGGGCGCCCTCATCGACCGCGACGCCGTATGGGCCCTCAAGAGCGAGGCCCTGGAACTGGTGCGGACGGTCCCGCTCAGCCCCGGCCGCCGCGCCGCCTACTGCGACTTCCTCGCCGAGCGCGGTCAGGCCCTGGAGGACCACGCCCTGTGGTGCGCGCTCGCCGAGACCCACGGCCCCGCATGGCGCACCTGGCCCGACGGGCTGGCCGATCCGCGCTCCGCGCGCACCGCGCGGGCGCGCGCCGAGCATCTGGACCGCACCGACTTCCACTGCTGGCTCGCCTGGCTCACCGACACCCAGCTGGCGGCGGCCCAGCGCGCCGCGCGCGACGCGGGCATGGGCATCGGCCTCGTGCACGACCTGGCGGTGGGGGTCCATCCCTCGGGCGCCGACGCCTGGGCGCTCCAGGACGTCTTCGCCTCCGGGATGTCGATCGGCGCGCCGCCGGACGCCTTCAACGCCCGGGGCCAGGACTGGGGCCTGCCGCCATGGCGCCCGGACGCCCTCGCGGCCACCGGCTACGCCCCCTACCGCGATCTGCTGCGTGGCCTCTTACGGCACGCGGGCGCGCTGCGCATCGACCATGTGATGGGGCTCTTCCGGCTGTGGTGGGTCCCGGAGGGGCGCGAGCCGACCGAGGGCTGTTACGTCCGCTACGACGCGGAGGCGATGCTCGGCGTGCTCGCCCTGGAGGCGCACCGGGCCGGGGCCGTCGTCATAGGGGAGGACCTGGGGACGGTCGAGCCCGGCGTGCGGGAGGAGCTGGGGCGGCGGGGAGTGCTGGGCACATCGGTGATGTGGTTCGAGCGCCACTACGCCGAAGCCGAAGCCGAAGCCGAAGCCGAAGCCGAAGCAGAAACCGAAACCGAAGCCCAAGCCGAGGCCGCTGCCGCCCCCGACGGCGACCCGGGCGCCACCACCGGCGCGGCCCGGCCGCTGTCGCCGGAGGAGTGGCGCGCGGACTGCCTGGCCACCGTGACGACCCACGATCTGCCGAGTACGGCCGCCCGGCTCACCGGCGACCATGTGGAGCTCCGCCACCGGCTGGGCCTGTTGACCCGGCCGCTCGCCGAGGAGCGGGCGGCGGACGCGGCCGAGGTCGCCGAGTGGCTGACGCTGCTGGGACGGCTCGGGCTGCTGCCGGAGGGGCCGGGCGACGAGGAGGCGGCGGTCAAGGCAGTCCACCGCTTTCTGCTGCGCACCCCGGCGAAGATGGTGGGCGTCTGGCTGCCGGACGCGGTGGGGGACCGCAGACCCCAGAATCTGCCGGGCACCTGGGACCAGTACCCGAACTGGCGGCTGCCCATCGCCGACGCCGAGGGGCGCCCGATGTCACTCGAGGAACTCATCGCCTCGCCCCGGCTGCGGGCCCTGATGGCCGAGGTGTCCCGGCTCACCCCGCGTGCCCCGGCCCCGTGAACGCCCTCCCAGGAACCGCCTCCATAGGTGGGTCACAGGTGGGCCTGCCGTGTCCGCCTCCCGCGCGGCGCCACGGCTGCTGTCACCCACCGTCCACCGCAGCGAGGCGGACCGTAACCGAGGTGATCTCCAAGCCCGGTCATGGCCACCTCAACGGCATGGTAAAGACCACCCCGGGCACGCGGCGCCGAGGGGCGTCGGATAACTTGAGTCCGTGAGCAACAAGGTCAAAAAGAACGCCGTGCGCGCCGGTGCAGTCATCGCCGCGACGACGGCGATGCTGCTGATGTCGTCTCCCGCGTTCGCGCTCACCCGCGACGACGGTGACGACCCGGGTCCGGGCCTGAGCGTCGCCGAGACGCTGGGCCTCTACGTCGCCGCTCCGATCATCCTCTTCCTGGTGATCGCGGGTCTGGTGATGGCGGGAGACAGGAAGTCCCGCAAGCAGACCGACTGAGCGATCGATCGACGAAGCGCGCGTACGCCGCTGCCAGGGCGCCCCGGCCATTCGGCCGGGGCGCCCTTGTCGTTGCCCGGACCACCTTCTCTTCCGCTCCGGGTCGCCAAGTCCGCTCGGGTCACGGCGGGTTCACCGGGCGCCATCCACAGGTCCCGGGCCGTTTATTTTCGCTTTAACCTACGGTGTCGTAACCTACGGGGCCGTAGGTAAAGCCCGTCGCCCCCGTCCCCCTGGAGCCCCGCCGTGACCCTTGCCCCCGCCCATCTCCACGGTCAGGCCGTATGGAGCGACACCCAGCTCCTGTACGCACTCGAAGAGGTCGTCGAGACCGAGCTCAACCGGCATCTGAAGGTCGCCAAGGAGTGGATGCCGCATGAGTACGTCCCCTGGAGCGACGGCCGGAACTTCGACGGCGTCATGGGCGGTGAGGCATGGGCCCCCGACCAGTCCAAGGTCAGCGAGGTGGGCCGGATCGCGCTCGTGGTCAACCTCCTCACCGAGGACAACCTCCCCAGCTACCACCACGAGATAGCGACCCTCTTCGGCCGCGACGGAGCCTGGGGCACCTGGGTGCACCGCTGGACGGCCGAGGAGGGGCGTCACGGCATCGTGATGCGCGACTACCTGCTGACCAGCCGGGCCGTCGATCCGGTGCAGCTGGAGCGGTTCCGCATGGATCACATGTCCGAGGGCTTCGAGTCGGACAACCAGCACAGCATGCTGCACACCGTGGCCTATGTGGCCTTCCAGGAGCTGGCCACCCGCATCTCGCACCGCAACACCGGCCATCACTCCGGCGACCCGGTCTGCGACCGCATGCTGGCGCGCATCGCCACCGATGAGAACCTGCACATGATCTTCTACCGGAACCTGCTCGCGAAGGCGTTCGAGCTGGCCCCGGACCAGACCATGTGCGCCGTCCGCGATGTGGTGGTCAACTTCCGCATGCCGGGTCATGGGATGCCCGGCTTCGAGCGCGCCGCCGCCCAGATCGCCATCGGCGGCATTTACAACCTGCGCATCCACCACGACGACGTCCTCCAGCCAGTGCTGCGCTTCCTGAAGGTCCTCCAGATCGGCGGGCTCGGCCCGGAGGGGCTCAAGGCCCAGGAGGAACTGGGGCTCTACATGGGCGGATTGGACGATCAGGCCACCAAGTTCGACGAGCGGCGTGAGGCGCTGCTGGCCCGTCGCAGGGCCCGTGCCGAACGAGCGTGATCACTCTGGCACCATCGGGTGATGGTCGAACATTCATCGCAAGAGGGGCCCGGCGCGGCTCCCGGTGAAACGCCCGCCACGGCGGACCACATGACGGCGGACCAGCTGTCGGCGGATCAGGACGCCGACCAGCGGGCCGAGGCGGACCGGCTCAGGGCCGCGGCGCAGGCCGGGAAGCCGGGCGCGTACCGGGCCTACGCCGAACTCCTCACCGACCGGGACCGCTTGGACGAGGCCCTGCCGTGGTGGGCCAGGGCCGCCGACGCCGGGGACGCGGACGCCTCCCGCACGCTGGCGATCTGTCACAAGGACCGCGGCGAGTTCGCCGAGGCCGAGCGGTGGTACCGCACGGCCGCCGATCGCGACGGCGGCTGTGCGTTCGGTCTGGCCCGGCTGCTACAGGAGGCGGGCGACACGGCCGGCGCCGAGACGTGGTACGCGCACGGGGCCGCGCTCGGCAGCGTCGAGTGCAAGACCAACGGCGCCGTGCTGCTGGCCGCCCGCGGCGAATGGGACACCGCCCTGGAGCGGCTGGCCGAGGCGTCCGCCGAGGGCGACGAGGTGGCCACCCGCACCCGCCGGGCCATCCAGGACATGCTCCGGGACCTGGCGGGCTGGCGCGAGGCCCTCGCCCGCGCGCAGGCCGAGGGCGATCCCGAGGAGGCGTACGAGGCGCTGCGCGATCTGCTCGACCCGGACCGCAAGGCGATGTTCGAGCGCTACCCCCGGATGGTCGCGGAGGCCGAGGCGCTGTACGCCGGGGCGGCCGCGGTCGGCAGCGCCAAGGCGCTGGTGGACCAGGCCCTCTTCATCGCCCGCGACGACAGCCGCTGGGACGAGGCCCGCGCCCTCGTCGTACGCGCCCATGAGCTGGGCTACGACGGCGCGGCGTACGTGCTCGGCGTCTGGGCGGAGGAGAACGGCGAGCTGCACACCGCCGAGGAGTGGTACCGCAAGGCCGACGAGGCGGACGGCGGCCACCTATGGGCCTGCTTCAACCTCGGCGTGCTGTGCCTACGGCAGCGGCGGCTGGACGAGGCCGAGCGATGGCTGCGGGCCACCGGCGTCGACGAGGAGAACGGGGACCCGTTCGACGAGAGCGAGGGACGGATCGTCAAGGCGCTGGAGGACATCGCCGCGATCCGCGCCGACCCCGAGCGGATGCCGCCCGCCGAGTGGGCGGAGCGCCTGCCCGAGCTGCGGACCCGCGCCGAGGAGGGCGGCCCGGACGCCTGGTGCGCCTACGCCGACGCGCTGATGCGGCTGTACCGGCTCCCGGAGGCCGCCGAGTGGTACCGCAAGGCGGGCACCCCGCGCGCCCTGCTCGGCCTCGGCCGGATGCTGCACGAACGGGGCGGTGCCAAGGGGCTGCGGATGGTGCCGTACTACGAGCCCGCGGCCGCCGAGGGCGACGCCGGGGCCGCGTACGACATCGGCCGCGTCCATGACGAGGCCGGGGACCGGCGCACCGCCCAGATCTGGTTCCGCCGGGCGGCCGACCTCGGGCACGGCCGCGCCGCGTGGTGGCTCGGCCGGACGTCGGAGGAGCGCGGCGGCGACCCCCAGCACGCCGAGCGCTGGTACGTCCGCGCCGCGCGCAGCGGCCTGGTCCCGCCCGCCTTCCTCGCCGGGCGCAGCATGGTCCGGCGCGGCGCCTGCGCCGAGGCGGAACCGCTGCTGCGGGCCGCGTGTGAGGGGGACCACCAGGAGGCGCCGTACTGGCTCGCGCAGGCACTGCGGGGGCTCGGGCGGACGGAGGAGGCGGAGCGCTGGCTGCGGGTCGCCGCCGCGGCGTACCCCGAGACGCTGCGGCAGTACGGCGACATGTCCCGCCTGGCCATCCCCGATCCTCGCTGATCGCTGACCGGGCCGCGCCCGGCAACGAACCCGTCAGACGGCCCCGGCCACCCGCGGCCGCGGCGCCGTGCGGGGCGCGGGGCCCCGCACGGCGCCACGCCCCGGTCAGCCCGCGTTCGCGTCCGCCGCCTGGGCCTTGAGCGCGCGTTCGATCCCGGCGCGGGACTCCGTCACCAGGCGCCGGAGCGCCGGCGAGGGCTCGGCGGCCGCGAGCCACGCGTCCGTGGCGTCCAGCGTGTCCTGCGAGACCTGGAGCCCCGGGTAGAGCCCCACCGCGATCTGCTGCGCCATCTCATGGCTGCGGCCGTTCCAGATGTCCTGCACCACCGCGAAGTACTTCTCCGTGTACGGCGCCAGCAGCTCCCGCTGATCGGTCTGGACGAAGCCGCCGATCACCGCCTCCTGCACCGCGTTGGGCAGCTTGTCGCTCTCCACGACCGACGCCCATGCCTCCGCCTTGGCCTGGGCCGTCGGCCGCGCGGCCCGCGCCGTCGCGGCGTGGCGCTCGCCCGCCGAGGTCTTGTCGCGCTCCAGCTCCGCCGCGATGGCCGCCTCGTCCGCCCGCCCCGTGGCGGCGAGCCGCTGGAGCAGCGCCCAGCGCAGCTCGGTGTCGACGGCCAGGCCCTCGATCGACTCGGTGCCCGCCAGCAGCCCGGAGACCAGGTCCAGCTGGGCGTCGGTACGGGCGGTCGCGGCGAAGGCACGCGCCCACGCCAGCTGGTGGTCGCTGCCCGGCGCCGCCGCCCGCAGGTGGTCGAGCGTGGCCTCGGTCCACCTGGCCAGGCCCGTCTCGCGCCAGGCCGGCGCGGCGTACAGGTCCAGGGCCAGCTTCACCTGGCGGTGCAGCGACTGGACGACGCCGATGTCGGACTCCTTGGCGATGCCCGAGAGCACCAGCGCCAGGTAGTCGCGGGTGGCCAGCTCGCCGTCGCGGACCATGTCCCAGGCCGAGGCCCAGCTCAGCGCGCGCGGCAGCGACTCCGCGAAGTCGCCCAGGTGCTCGGTGACGACGGCCAGCGACTCCGGGTCCAGCCGCACCTTCGCGTAGGTGAGGTCGTCGTCGTTGAGCAGGATCACGGCGGAGCGCTTCCTGCCGGTCAGCTGCGGTACCTCGGTCAGCTCACCGTCCACGTCCAGCTCGATCCGCTCGGAGCGGACCAGCTTGCCGGTCGCGTCCAGGTCGTACAGGCCGATGGCGATGCGGTGCGGCCGCAGCGTAGGCTCGCCCTTCGCGCCCGCGGGGAGCGCCGGGGCCTCCTGCCGCACCGCGAAGGAGGTCACCGCGCCGCTCGCGTCCGTCTCGATCTGGGGCCGCAGGACATTGATGCCCGCTGTTTCCAGCCACTTCTTCGACCAGGTCTTCAGATCGCGGCCGCTGGTCTCCTCCAGCGCGCCGAGCAGGTCCGACAGCCGGGTGTTGCCGTACGCGTGGCGCTTGAAGTACGTCTGGACGCCGCGGAAGAACTCGTCCATCCCGACGTACGCGACCAGCTGCTTGAGCACCGAGGCGCCCTTGGCGTAGGTGATCCCGTCGAAGTTGACCAGGACGTCGTCCAGGTCGTTGATCTCGGCCATGATCGGGTGGGTGGAGGGCAGCTGGTCCTGCCGGTAGGCCCACGTCTTCATGGAGTTGGCGAACGTGGTCCACGAGTGCGGCCACTTGCTGCCCGGCGCGTGGGCCTGGCAGGCGATCGAGGTGTAGGTGGCGAACGACTCGTTCAGCCACAGGTCGTTCCACCACTCCATGGTGACGAGGTCGCCGAACCACATGTGGGCCAGCTCGTGGAGGATGGTCTCGGCACGTGTCTCGTAGGCCGCGTCCGTGACCTTGGAGCGGAAGACGTACTGGTCGCGGATGGTCACCGCGCCCGCGTTCTCCATCGCGCCCGCGTTGAACTCCGGCACGAAGAGCTGGTCGTACTTGGCGAACGGGTACGCGTAGTCGAACTTCTCCTCGAACCACTCGAAGCCCTGCCGCGTCACCTCGAAGATCGCGTCCGAGTCGAGGTACTCCGCGAGCGAGGGACGGCAGTAGATGCCCAGCGGGACCGAGCGGCCGTCCTTCTCGTAGGAACTGTGCACGCTGTGGTAGGGGCCGACGATCAGCGCGGTGATGTACGTGGAGATGCGCGGGGTCGGCTCGAACCGCCAGACGTTGTCCTTCGGCTCCGGCGTCGGCGAGTTGGAGATCACCGTCCAGCCCTCCGGCGCCGTCACGGTGAACTGGAACGTGGCCTTCAGGTCGGGCTGCTCGAAGCTGGCGAACACCCGGCGGGCGTCGGGCACCTCGAACTGGGTGTAGAGGTACGCCTGCTGGTCGACCGGGTCGACGAAGCGGTGCAGCCCCTCACCGGTGTTGGTGTACGCGCAGTCCGCCACCACCCGCAGCTCGTTGCGCCCGGCCAGCAGCCCCGGCAGGGCGATCCGCGAGTCCTTGAAGACCTCGGCGGGGTCCAGCGCGTCGCCGTTGAGCACCACCTCGTGCACCGTGGGCGCGACCAGGTCGATGAACGACTCCGCGCCCGACTCGTCGGCGTCGAACCGGACCGTGGTCACGGAACGGTAGGTACCGCCCTCCTGAGCGCCGCTCAGGTCCAGTTCGATCTCGTACGCGTCCACCGTGAGGAGGCGCGCCCGCTGCTGGGCTTCCTCCCTTGTGAGGTTGGTGCCAGGCACGTCGGATTACTCCCGTTCGTCAGGTGCGGTACGCCATGCGTCAGGCGGATGGCCATCCTCGCATGTCGGACGGTCGGTCCCAGGGCACCGGCGGCCAGTGGACGACCGAGCCCGCCCGGACGCGGACGTGGGAGCGACCCGCACGGGCCGCTCCCACGCTCGTGTCGCGCACCGGCGTCAGCTCAGGTCGGCCGCCACCAGCTCGGCGAGCTGCACGGCGTTCAGCGCCGCGCCCTTGCGTAGATTGTCGTTGGAGAGGAACAGCGCGAGACCGTGCTCGACCGTCTCGTCCACCCGGATCCGGCCCACATAGCTGGGGTCCTGGCCCGCGGCCTGGAGCGGGGTGGGGATCTCCGAGAGTGCCACGCCCGGGGCCGCGGCCAGCAGCTCATAGGCGCGCTGCACGCTGATCGGACGCTCGAAGCGGGCGTTCACCTGGAGCGAGTGGCCGCTGAAGACCGGGACCCGGACACAGGTGCCGGACACCTTCAGCTCCGGGATCTCCAGGATCTTGCGGCTCTCGTTGCGGAGCTTCTGCTCCTCGTCGGTCTCGAACCGGCCGTCGTCGACGATCTTGCCGGCCATCGGGAGCACGTTGAACGCGATCGGGCGGGCGTACACCCCGGGCTCGGGGAACTCCACGGCCGCGCCGTCGTGGGTGAGCTCGGCCGCGCGGTCGGCGGTCTTGCGGATCTGGCCGTCGAGCTCGGCCACACCGGCCAGCCCCGAACCGGAGACGGCCTGGTAGGTGGTGGCCACCAGGGCGGTGAGCCCGGCCTCGGCGTGCAGCGGGCGCAGCACCGGCATGGCGGCCATGGTGGTGCAGTTCGGGTTGGCGATGATGCCCTTGGGGCGGTCCACCGCGGCGTGCGGGTTGACCTCGGCGACCACCAGCGGCACCTGGGGGTCCATCCGCCAGGCCGAGGAATTGTCGATCACGACCGGGCCCTGTGCGGCGACCTTCTCGGCCAGCGCCTTGGAGGTGGCGCCGCCCGCGGAGAAGAGCACGATGTCCAGACCGGAGTAGTCGGCCGTGGCCGCGTCCTCGACGGCGATCTCGGTGCCGCGCCACGGGAGCGTACGGCCGGCCGAGCGGGCGGAGGCGAACAGCCGCAGCTGCTCGGCCGGGAAGTCGCGCTCGGCGAGCACCTTGCGCATCACTCCGCCGACCTGCCCGGTCGCTCCGACGATTCCGATCCTCATATCAGCCCTTTTCCTTGGTTGTGCGTGTTCGAGGCGCCTACCCCCCGGCAAGTGTCTCAGGCCGGCCCGTTACCGTCCCGTGATTTATCCCACGGCGGGGCGGTTCCCAGCGCGGGTGAACACCGGGTGAGCGGCAGCGTTCCGGTTCACCAGGGCGCGATGACCGTTTGCTATCGCCAAGATCCACGTGTGGAGATCGGCGGCCGGCGTTGCCGTCTCGTTCACTCCCAGGCCACCCCCGATGCCAACGATCCGAGGTGAGGACGGCCCCGCTGTCCGCCTGTCCGTCACCGCGTGTCCACTCGGGGAGATCGCGCATGTCCCGCATACGGTCCGTACGGTCCGCCGCAGCTGCCGTCGCCGCCGTCGACCGGCGCACGTTCCTCGCCGCCACCGCCGCCGCCGGTGCCACGGCGGGTCTGGGGCTCGCCTTCGGGCCCGGCAGCGGTTCGGCCGGCGCCTCGCAGCCCGCCACCGCGCGCGCCGCGGCCCGCCGGGTGGTGCAGGCCCCCGCGGCGCCCTCGACGGCCGGTACCACGCTGGAAGCGTTCTCCGCCGCACACGGCACCACCGGCTACCGGCGGCTCGCCGCGGGCCCCGCCTGGGGTCGGGAGATCCGCACCGAGATCACCGGCGCACAGGGCGGCCGCGCGGACCGGCGTACCGCGCTCGCCTCGTTCGTCCAGCTCACGGATCTGCACCTGACCGATGTCCAGCACCCGATGCGCTACGAGTTCCTGCGCGCCGGGCGCGCCGGGGCGTGGCGGCCGCACGAGGCGCTGACCATCGCCGGGGTCGCCTCGCTCATCGAGCGGATCAACGGACTGCGCGGCGGGCCCGCCACCGGGGCGCCGCTGTCGTTCGTCATGACCACCGGCGACAACACCGACAACAACGCCAAGATCGAGCTGGAGTGGTTCCTGACCGCGATGAACGGCGGCCGGATCACCCCCAACACCGGCGATCCGCGTCACTACGAGGGCGTCCAGAACAGCGGGCACAAGGAGTTCTGGCACCCCGAACAGGCCCTGCGCGACGCCGACAAGAAGCTCGGCTTCCCGCGCGTCGACGGCTTCCTGGAGGCCGCGCTGCGCACCGTCCACAGCCCCGGTCTGCGGCTGCCGTGGTACTCCACCATCGGCAACCACGACGACCTGGCCGGCGGTGTCTACTCCTTCGGCCACGACTACTACGCGGACTTCGCCACCGGGAAGCGCAAGCTGGAGATCATCTCGGCGGCGGCGGCCGAGCAGCTCTACAAGGGGACGCGCAAGGGGGCCGACCCCACGGGCACGGAGATGAAGGCGCTGCTGGAGGCGCACGCCAAGGACATGCGCACGGTCACCCCCGATGAGCGCCGCGCCCCCTTCACCCAGGCCGAGTACCTGGCCGCGCACCTCGACCCGGCCGCCGCCGGCCCCGGCCCGGTCGGCCACGGCTACACCAAGGACAACCTCGACCAGGGCACCCTCTACTACACATTCCGCATCTCCGACGGCGTGGTCGGCATCAGCCTGGACACCACCGACCCGGGCGGCCACTACACCGGGTCGCTCGGCACCGCCCAGCTGCGCTGGCTGGAGCGGACCCTGAAGGCCCACGAGGACGACTACGTGATCGTCTTCAGCCACCACTACAGCCGCAGCCTGGACAACATGAACCACGACCCGGACCGGCCGGGCGAGGCCCGCCACGGCGGGGACGAGGTCGTCGCCCTCTTCCAGCGCAACCCCCAGGTGCTCGCCTGGATCAACGGCCACAGCCACCAGAACGAGATCACCCCGCACGGCACCTTCTGGGAGATCACCACCGCCTCGCACGTGGACTTCCCCCAGCTGGCCCGGGTGATCGAGGTGGTGGACAACCACGACGGCACGCTCTCGCTGTTCACCACGCTCATCGAGTCGGCCGCACCGCACCGTACGGACTTCACGGACCTGTCCCAGACCGGCCTCGCGGCCCTCTACCGCGAGCTGTCCTTCAACGCGCCCGGTGCCAGCCAGAAGCTCGCCGGTGACCCGACGGACCGCAACACCGAGCTGCTGCTGCGCAAGCCCTGATCCGCCCGCGCCGGGGCTCGGGGCGCCGGCCACGTCAGCGGGGCATCACCACCACATAGGAGGCCGGGTCGCGGTCGGCCGCCGCGATCAGGGCGGTACGGACCACCGCGGCCTGCTCGGCCAGGGACTCCCGCAGCCTCTTCGGGGTGACCCGCACCACCGTGATGCCGAGCCTCTCCAGATGGTCGCGCGTGCGGCCGCGGTCGCCGCGCCAGGCGTGCTCGTCCTGGCGCGGCGACCGTGCGTCGATCTCCACCGCCACCGCCTGCTCCTGCCAGTAGGCGTCCACCCCGCCGAGGGAGGGCCCGCCGGGCAGCCGCAGCTCCACGTTCCACAACGGTTCGGGCAGATGGTGGCCGCGCACCATGTCGTACAGCCGTCCCTCGGCGATCGCCCGGCCCTCGGCGAGCAGCGCGTCCACGGCGTCCACGACATGCGGCCGGGACAGCAGCCGGGCCGCGCTCAGCTCCGCGACGACGGCCGCGGCCTCGCAGTGGCCGTGGCGCACGGACTCGGTGAGCAGTCCGCGGACCAGGGTGGGATCGGTGAGCCGGGCCACCGCGTCGGCGAGGGCGCGGGCCACCGGGGCGGTGGGCACCCCCGCGAGGTACTGGGGGCCGGGCAGGGTGCCGGCCCGGACGAAGCGGACGAAACCGGTGGCGCGCAGCCGCCGGGTGCGCGGCACCAGGACGTCGACCTGGTCCAGGGAGGCCAGCGGGGGAACGGAGGAGAAGTGGTGCAGGGCGAGCGCGGCCAGCCCGGTGATCATCGCCTCGCCGGAGGGGCCGCCGCCGGGCGCCCCGCCGTCGGCCCCCTGGCCACGGCTCGCGGTGTACAGCAGCGCGGCCAGCAGCCGCTCCTCGCTGGTCGGCGGGCCGGGGTGGAGCAGATGGACGCCCGGCAGGATCTGCTGCCAGGGCCCGCCGGGCCGGCAGCGCTCCGCGGCGACGGACCCGGACACACCGTGTTCGCGCAGCTGACGCGTGGTCAGGACGCGGCGCTGGACGTCCGAGAGGTGGTGGAGAGGGCGGGGGGACAGCGGCGTGTTGTGACTCATGCCACCGCCATTCCCGTGCCCGCTCCACCGGCTAACCGCTGTTACACAGTCGTCGACAAAAGCGGACAACACCGCACTAAAGGACGGCAGTTCGAATGCCGAAAAGGCACCCCGCGCGCCGAGCCGCCACAGGCTCGGCGCGCGGCTGACGGAGCCGTCAGCGGGCCGCCCGCGCGTCGCACTCCTGGCCGCGCAGGGCGCGGGCGAGGTCGTCGCGTGCCTCCAGGACCAGCCGGCGCAGCGCGGGCGCCGCGTCCGGATGGCCGCTCAGCCAGGCATCGGCGGCCCCCAGGGTGTCGGCGTCGCCCAGGGCGGCAGGGAACAGCCCGCGCACGATCGCCATTCCGATCTCGATCGACCGCTCCTGCCAGATCCGCTCGATCATCTCGAAGTAGCGCGGTGCGTACGGCGCCAGCAGCTCCCGCTGGCCCGGCTGGTCGAAACCGGAGATGGTGGCCTCCACCAGGGCGTTGGAGAGCCGGTCGGACTCCACCACCGCCTCCCACGCCTCGGCCTTGACCGCGGCGGAGGGCCGGGCGGCCAGACACCGCACCTGGTGGCGCTTGCCGGACGCGGTGTCGTCGCGGGCCAGCTCGGCGGCGATCAGCGCCTCGTCGGCCTGGCCGCTCGCGGCCAGCGCGGCCAGGAACGTCCAGCGCAGCTCCTGGTCCACATCCAGGCCGTCGATCCGCGCGGTGCCGTCCAGCAGCCCGCGCAGCAGCCGCACCTCGGAGTCGGCGGCGGCGACCTGGGCGAAGAACCGCGCCCAGGCCAGCTGATGGCCGCTGCCCGGCTCGGCCAGCCGCAGCTCGCGCAGCGCGCCCTCGGCCAGCCGGGCGCCGGCCTCCTCCCGGGCGTCCGGCGCCGAGTAGTAGTGCAGGGCGGACAGCGCCCACGCCTGGACCATCTGGAGCACCCCGATGTCGCTCTCCGCCCCGGCGAACCGCCGCACCAGCTCCAGGTAGTCCCGGGCGGGCAGCAGCGCGTCGCGGGTGAGGTTCCACAGCGCGGACCAGCTCAGCGCGCGGGCGAGGGGATCGGTCAGCTCGCCCAGGTGCTCGCGCAGGGTGTCCAGCGAATCCACGTCGAAGCGGACCTTGCAGTAGGTGAGGTCCTCGTCGTTGACCAGGATCAGATCGGGCCGGGCGGCCCCGGTCAGCTCGGTGACGACCGTACGGGGGCCGTCGACGTCCACCTCGGCGCGGGCGTAGCGCACCAGCGCCCCGGCGCGCTCACCGGACGGGGCGTCCTTGCGGTACAGCCCCACGGCCACCCGGTGCGGCCGCAGCGTCCCGCGCGGCGGAGCCGCACCATCGGAACCAGCGCTGCCCGCGGCCTCCTGGACCACCGCCAGCTCGGTGATGTGCCCCTCGGCGTCATAGGTGGCCTGCGGGGTGAGCACGTTGACCCCCGCGGTCTCCAGCCAGGCGCGCGACCAGGCGGCCATGTCCCGCCCCGAGGTCTCGGCGAGCACCGACAGCAGATCCGACAGCCGGGTGTTGCCGTACGCGTGCCGCTTGAAGTAGCGCCGCGCACCCTCCAGGAAGGCGTCCTGCCCGACGTACGCCACCAGCTGCTTGAGCACGGACGCGCCCTTGGCGTAGGTGATCCCGTCGAAGTTGAGCTTGGCGTCCTCCAGGTCCCCGATGTCGGCCGTGACCGGGTGGGTGGACGGCAGCTGGTCGGCGCGGTAGGCCCATGCCTTGCGGCGGTTGGCGAAGGTGATCCAGCCGTCGGTGAAGCGGGTCGCCCCGACCAGCGCGAAGGCCCCCATGAAGTCGGCGAACGACTCCTTGAGCCACAGGTCGTCCCACCACTCCATGGTCACCAGGTCGCCGAACCACATATGCGCCATCTCGTGCAGGATGACGTTGGCCCGGTGCTCGTAGGACGCCTGGGTGACCTTGCCGCGGAAGACGAACTCCTCCCGGAAGGTCACACACCCCGGGTTCTCCATCGCGCCGATGTTGTACTCCGGCACGAACGCCTGGTCGTACTTGCCGAACGGGTACGGATAGTCGAAGTGGTCGTGGAAGAAGTCCAGGCCCTGCTTGGTGACGGTGAAGATGTCGGCCGCGTCGAAGTGCTTGGCCAGCCCCTTGCGGCACAGGGCCCCCAGCGGGATCTCCAGCTCCGAGCCGTCCGGCAGCGTGCGGCGGTAGAGGTCGCTCTCGTAGTGGTACGGACCGGCGACCACGGCGGTGATGTACGTCGAGATGGGCCGGGTCGGGGTGAAGTGGGTGGTCGCCGAGGCGTCGCCCGCCCCGGACGGCTCGACCCGGCCGGCCGTTCCGTTACCGAGCACCGTCCAGCCCTCGGGGGCGGTCACCGAGAAGGTGAACGGGGCCTTGAGGTCCGGCTGTTCGAAGTTGGCGAAGACCCGGCGGGCGTCGGCCGGCTCGTACTGGGTGTAGAGGTAGACCTCGCCGTCCTCCGGGTCCACGAAGCGGTGCAGCCCCTCGCCGGTCCGGCTGTAGGCGCACCGCGCGTCCACCACCAGCTCGTTGTCGGCGGCGAGCCCCTCCAGGGCGATCCGGGAGCCGTCGAAGACGGCCGCCGGGTCCAGCTCCCGCCCGTTCAGCCGCACCGAGGTCACCGAGGGCGCCACCAGATCGGCGAAGGTCGCCGCGCCCGGCTCCGCGCAGCGGAAGCGGATCGTCGTCGTGGAGCGGAAGGTGCGCGGCCCGGACCCGGTGTGCTCCCCGACCGCGGACCGCAGGTCGAGCGCCACCTCGTACGCCTCGACGGACAGCAGCTTCGCCCGCGCACGGGCCTCGTCACGGGTCAGGTTCTCACCGGGCACGAAGCGGCTCCCTCGGCAAAGTCTCGTCTCGGATATCGGACAGCGGGAATCATGTCACGGCGCACTGACAGGTGCACCGGGGAATGAGCTCCCGCCCCGCCCGCGTTGGCTGAGGTGGTCAGCCTTTTATTTCACATGCGATACCTACGCGCCCGTTCGAGGAGAAATCGTGACCGAGACCGCCAAGACTCCTGCTGATTTCTGGTTCGATCCGCTGTGTCCCTGGGCCTGGATGACCTCGCGCTGGATGCTCGAGGTGGAGAAGGTGCGCCCGGTCGAGGTGCGGTGGCACGTCATGAGCCTCGCCGTGCTGAACGAGCCCAAGCTCGATGAGCTGCCCGAGGAGTACCGCGAGCTGCTGAAGACCGCCTGGGGCCCGGTCCGGGTCTGCATCGCCGCCGAGCAGAAGCACGGCAGCGAGGTCCTCGGCCGCCTCTACACCGCCCTCGGCACCCGCTTCCACAACCAGGGCCTGGAGAAGAACCGCGAGACCATCGTGGCCGCCCTTGAGGAGGCCGGCCTCCCCGCCGAGCTCGCGGACTACGCCGACTCCGACGCCTACGACACCGAGCTGCGCGCCTCCCACAAGGAGGGCATCGACCTGGTCGGCCAGGACGTGGGCACCCCCGTCATCGCCGTCCCCGGTGCGGACGGCGAGCAGATCGCCTTCTTCGGCCCGGTGGTCACCCCGGCCCCCAAGGGCGAGGAGGCCGCCAGGCTGTGGGACGGCACGCTGATGGTCGCCTCGATCCCCGGTTTCTACGAGATCAAGCGGACCCGGACGGTCGGCCCGATCTTCGACTGAGGTTTCGACCGGCGGCAAGGACCACCACCGCCCACGACGGGACCCCCGCGCGAGTCGACCGCGCGGGGGTCCCTTTTTCCGCCTGCCCGGTGTCCGGTGAGAAGACGATCACGCGAGCAGGGGTCTGGCGGGCGCTCCCGGTTACGGAGCCAGCAGCAGGTTGTGGGCGCGCTCCTTGGCGGCCGTGTAACGGCGCGCCACGTCCTGCCAGTTGACCACCTTCCACATGGCCTCGATGAAGTCCACCTTCTGGTTCTTGTACTGCAGATAGAAGGCGTGCTCCCAGGCGTCGAAGACCAGGATCGGCACCGAGCCCTGCCCGACGTTCCCCTGGTGGTCGTAGACCTGCTCGACCACCAGCCGCCCGCTGACCGGCTCGTACGCCAGGACGCCCCAGCCCGAGCCCTGGGTGGTGGCCGCCGCCTTGGACAGCTGGGCCTTGAACCCCGCGAAGGAGCCGAAGTGCTCGGCGATGGCGTCGGCCAGCTCGCCGACCCCGTCCTTCTCCAGCGGCTCGCCGCCGCCGTCACCGGTCATGTTGTGCCAGTAGATGCTGTGCAGGATGTGGCCGGACAGATGGAAGGCCAGGTTCTTCTCGAGGCCGTTGATCGAGGCCCACTGATCCTTGTCCCGCGCCTCCGCGAGCTGCTCCATCGTGTCGTTCGCGCCCTTGACGTACGCGGCGTGGTGCTTGTCGTGGTGCAGCTCGATGATCTCGGGGCTGATGACCGGGGCCAGCGCCGAGTAGTCGTACGGAAGTTCAGGAAGTGTGTAGATGGCCATGCGAAGCCCTTCGGACCGCTTATTGCAATTAACTTGCAAGTACACGCTAGCAGCAAGAGCGTTTCCCGCCAGTCGGAACCGCGGAACCGGGCACAACGACGGAGGCGGGGCGGGTCCTCCGGTCGAGGACCCGCCCCGCCTCCCTGCGCGGGGTGGTGAGGGCTCAGCTACGGGCCGCCGTCATCCGCTGCCGTACGGCTCCGACGACCGCGAGCACGATGGCCATCCCGACCGTGGCGTACAGCTGGCTACGGGTGTCGCTCTCGCGCAGCATCAGCAGCAGCACCCCGACCGTGGCGGCCAGCGCCACCCAGGTCAGATACGGGAAGAGCCACATCTTCACCACGAGCTTCTCCGGGTTCTCGCGCTGGAGCCGGCTGCGCATCCGCAGCTGGGCGACGGCGATGAAGCCCCAGACCACCAGCACCGCGGCGCCGACCATGTTGAGCAGCCACTTGAAGATGGTGTCCGGCCACCAGTAGCTGAGCAGCACCGCGACGAAGCCGAAGAAGGAGGAGGCGAGCACGGTCAGACGGGGCACACCGCCGCTGACCCGGCCCAGGAAGGCGGGGCCCTCGCCGCGGGTGACCAGGGAGTAGGACATGCGGGAGGCGCCGTAGATGTTGGCGTTCATCGCGGAGAGCAGCGCGATCAGCACGATCACGTTCATGATGTCGCCGGCCGCCGGGATGTCGAGGTGGTTGAGCACGGCCACGTACGGGCCCTTCTCGACCACCGACGCGTCGTTCCACGGGATGAGCGTGACCACGACCAGCATGGAGCCGACGTAGAAGAGGGCGATGCGCCACATCGCGGTGCGCACGGCGCCCGCGACGCTCTTGACCGGGTTCTCGGACTCGGCCGCCGCGATCGTCACCGTCTCCAGTCCGCCGTACGCGAAGACGGACGCCAGCAGGCCGACGACCATGCCGTTCACGCCGTTGGGCAGGAAGCCGCCGTCACCGGTGAGATGGGAGCTGCCCGGGGCGCCGGTGCCCGGCAGGACGCCCAGGATCGCGAGCACGCCCAAGGCCAGGAAGATCGTGATCGCGGCGATCTTCAGCGCGGCGAACCAGAACTCGAACTCGCCGAAGTTGCTGACCGCCGCGAGGTTCGTCCCGCAGAACATCGCCATGAACAGCGCGACCCACATCCAGGAGTCCGTGCCCGGGAACCACTGGACCATGATCCCGGCCGCGCCGATCGCCTCCGCGGCGATACCCACGCACAGCAGGATCCAGAACATCCAGCCCACCGTGAACCCGGCCCACGGCCCGATCGCCCGCTCGGCGTGCACGGAGAACGAGCCGGAGGCCGGGTTGGCCGCCGACATCTCGCCGAGCATCCGCATCACGAGCATCACCAGCAGCCCGGACAGCGCATAGGCGACCACGATCGACGGACCGGCGGCGGCGATCCCGGCACCGGAGCCCACGAACAGCCCCGCGCCGATCACACCCCCGAGGGCGATCATCGACAGATGGCGCTGCTTGAGGCCGTGGGAGAGCGGGGGCGAGGCGGTCGCGCCCGCACCGGCCGCCTCGGCGGCGCCGGATGGCGCGGAGGACGCGGATGTCCGGTTCATTCTTCTTCTTCGTCCCTTGAGAGGAGGGCGGCCCCCCACAGGACAGGAGGGCGGGCGGATGCAAAACGAGCCCAGTGTGAAGGGCTTTGTTCGGTCAGGACAATATTGCGGTCATACTTTTCTGGATATCGGACATTGCTGTCACGCTCCGTAGCGTGGATCTCTGCCCGAAGCCGCCAAGCCGATGAGTCCGGCTTTGTGGTCATCCGACGGTGTCCGAGAGCCCGGCGCTGGGTTACCGTCCCGGTATCCACCCTGACGACCTGGGAGCATCGCTGATGAGCACTGTTTCTGCCGCCGCCATACCCGGTACGGTCCTCGCGGACGCGGTCTTCCCCGCCCGCCGCGCCCTGGCCCGTGACACCGCCCTGGTCCTCGGGGGCGCCGCACTCACCGGCCTCGCCGCCCAGATCGCGGTGCCCGTCCCCGGCTCCCCGGTGCCGGTGACCGGCCAGACCTTCGCCGCCCTGCTGGTCGGCACCTCGCTGGGCGCCCGGCGCGGCTTCCTGTCGCTGGCGCTCTACACCCTCGTCGGCATGGTGGGCCTGCCGTGGTTCGCCGAGGCCGGCTCCGGCGTCGCCGCGCCGTCCTTCGGCTACGTGCTGGGCATGCTGCTGGCCGCGACCGTGGTGGGCGCGCTGGCCCGGCGCGGCGGCGACCGCGGGGCGCTGCGCACCGCGGGCACCATGGCGGTCGGCTCGGCGATCATCTACGCCGTGGGCGTCCCGTACCTCGCGCTGGCCACCCACATCTCCCTCGGCCAGGCGGTCGCGGCCGGACTCACCCCGTTCCTGATCGGGGACGTGCTGAAGGCCGCGCTGGCGATGGGCGCCCTGCCCACCGCCTGGAAGCTGGTGGGCCGCCGCGGCTGAACCCCCTCGCACCCCGGGGCGCACGGAGGCTGAGCCCCCGTGCGCCCCGGGCGTACCAGGACTGGGCCCCGTACCGAGCCGGGCTTCCTTCCGGCGGTGATCGACCTGGTGGTCCCGGTACCGGACGCGGCGTCCATCGCGGCCCTGCGCCGGCTCACCAGCGCCGCCGGACCGGCCACCGGACCGGCCACCGGCACCGCCCTGTGGGGCACCCCGCGTCTGAGCCCGGACACGGCCGTACCCCTGAGTGGCGGTGCGTCGACCGCCGCTCAGGGGCACGGGAGACCGCTCGGCGAGGCGTCCTTACGGCTCTTACGGCCTCTTGCGGACCCTCTTACGGGTCCTACGGGGCCGCCGGCTCCTTGGGGGTGGGGTCCGTGGGGCCGGACGGGCCGGAGGGCGCCGCCGGGGCGGGGCCGCGGCCGGCGGTGACGCGCTCCCGGACCAGGGCGAAGGCCACCACGAGCACGGCCACCAGCGCGGAGAGGATCACCTGCTCGCGTCCGTCGTCGTCGGTGAGCATGTAGACCAGGACGAACGAGATCATCGCGATCGTCGCCCAGGTCAGATACGGGAACAGCCACATCCGGACGACCAGCTTCTCGGGGTTCTCACGCAGGATCATCCCGCGCATCCGCAGCTGGCTGAAACAGATCACGAGCCAGACGAAGAGCGCGACCGCGCCCGAGGAGTTCAGCAGGAAGGTGAAGACCGTGTCCGGCCACTGGTAGTTGAACCAGACCGCGAGGAAGCCGAAGACCACCGAGCCGAGGATCGCGGCCTGCGGGACGCCACGGGCGTTGGTGCGGGCGAAGGAGGCCGGGGCGTCGCCGCGGCGGCCGAGCGAGAAGGCCATGCGCGAGGCGGTGTAGAGGCCGGAGTTCAGACACGAGAGCACGGCGGTCAGCACGATGACGTTCATGATGTCGCCGGCGTGCGGGATGCCGATCGAGTCGAGCGCCGCGACATAACTGCCCTTGTCGGCGATCGATTTGGCGTCCCAGGGCAGCAGCGTGATCACGACGAAGATCGAGCCCAGGTAGAAGACCGCGATCCGCCAGATCACGCTGTTGGTGGCCTTGGTCACCGCACGCTGCGGGTTCGCGGACTCACCGGCCGCGAGGGTGACGATTTCGCTGCCCATGAACGAGAACACCACCAGCAGCACACCGGTGAGGATGGCGCCCGGCCCGTTCGGCAGGAAGCCGCCGTGGTCGCTGAGGTGGGCCAGGCCCGCGCCCTCGTTGTCCGAATGCGGCAGCAGCCCGAAGACGGCGAGCCCGCCGATCACGATGAACGCGGCGATCGCCACGACCTTGATCCCGGCGAACCAGAACTCGAACTCACCGTAGGAGCCGACCGAGACCAGGTTGGTCGCGGTGAGGATCACCATCACGATCAGCGCCCAGCCCCACTGCGGCACCTGCGGCCACCAGCCCTCCAGGATCTTGGCGCCGGCGGTGGCCTCGACCGCCAGCACCACGACCCAGAAGAACCAGTACAGCCAGCCGATGGAGAAACCGGCCCAGCGGCCGAGCGCGCGGTCGGCGTGGGCGGAGAAGGAGCCGGAGGTGGGATGGGCGGCGGACATCTCGCCCAGCATCCGCATGACGAAGACGACCATGAGGCCGACCAGCGCGTACGAGACGAGAATGCCGGGGCCGGCCTTCGCTATGCCCGCGCTGGAGCCGACGAACAGCCCGGCGCCGATCACTCCGCCGATCGCGATCATCGAGAGATGACGGTTCTTGAGACCCGCCTGGAGGCCGTCGTCGGTCGAGCCAGGGGCGCCGGGTGGCTGCTGCCGCTCCGGCGTAGTCGCAGGTTGTGCGCTCATGTGCTCGATTCCTTTGCTCTCGGGTTACGAGCGACGCCAGTGAATCTCAGGGGGCCTGCTAGATGAACCTTTGAATCCGGATTGTTACTTGAGGTTTTCATGAGGTTCCTTGGCGTTACAGATTTTTATGCGACGCCTACCCGGGACGGCGGGGGGCACACGACCATGACACACTCGGGACATGCGCGTGTACCTCGGCTCCGACCATGCCGGTTTCGAACTCAAGAACCACCTCGTGGAGTGGCTCAAGGCGGCCGGGCATGAGCCCGTCGACTGCGGCCCGCACATCTACGACGCCCAGGACGACTACCCGCCGTTCTGCCTGCGTGCCGCGGAGCGGACCGCGGCCGACCCGGAGAGCCTGGGCATCGTCATCGGCGGCTCCGGCAATGGTGAGCAGATCGCGGCGAACAAGGTCAAGGGGGTGCGCGCGGCGCTGGCCTGGAGCGAGCAGACCGCGGCCCTCGGCCGTGAGCACAACAACGCCAATGTGGTCAGCGTCGGCGCCCGGATGCACACCCAGGAGGAGGCGACCAAGTTCGTCGAGATCTTCCTGAACACCCCGTACTCGGGCGAGGAGCGGCACACCCGCCGCATCGAGATGCTCGCCGCCTACGAGACCACCGGCGAGCTGCCGTCCATCCCGGCCCACCACCCGCACGGCGACTGATGCCCGAAGGGCACACCATCCACCGGCTGGCCGCCGACCACGTCGAGACCTTCGGCGGCCGGCCCGTCCGGGCCACCAGCCCGCAGGGGAAGTTCGCCGACGGTGCCGGGCTGATCGACGGCCGGCCCCTGCACCACGCGGAGGCGCACGGCAAGCACCTCTTCCTGGACTTCGCCGTCACCGGCTGGGTCCATGTCCACCTCGGGCTCTTCGGCACGTACACCTTCGGTCCGGCCCCCGCCCCGCCGGCCACCGACACCGTCCGGCTGCGGCTGGCCAACCCCGAGGGCTACGCGGATCTGCGCGGCCCGACCGCCTGTGCGCTCATCACCGACGAGGAGAAGCAGGCGATCCACGACCGGCTGGGCCCCGATCCGCTGCGTCCGGCGGACGACGGCGAGCGGGCCTGGACCCGGATCTCCCGCAGCCGCGTCAGCGTGGCCGCGCTGCTCATGGACCAGAAGGTGATCGCCGGTGTCGGGAACGTCTACCGCGCCGAGGTGCTCTTCCGGCACGGTATCGACCCGTACCGGCCCGGCCGTGCGCTGACCCGTGCCGAATGGGACGCGATCTGGGCCGATCTGGTGGCGCTGATGCGCGAGGGGGTGCGGAACAACCGGATCGACACCGTCCGCCCCGAGCACACCCCCGAGGCGATGGGCCGCCCACCGCGTGTGGACGACCACGGCGGTGAGGTCTACGTCTACCGGCGTGCCGGACAGCCGTGTCATGTCTGCGGTGGCGAGATCCGCACCGCCGACCTCGCCGCGCGCAACCTCTTCTGGTGCCCCGCTTGCCAGCGCCCTTAAGGCGGCCGGCGTCCTTGGGGCGGCCGACGTCCTTGAGGCGGTCACCGGCCGTCCCGCAGCCGTCAGAAGTGGTGCGGCAGCCAAGGAGCGACCGGGGAGGCGAAGGCGGTCCCGGCCTCCGTAAGGGCGCCTTGACGGACCTCCTGGACGCGTCCCGCACCCGCCAGCGCGGTCAGCGGGACGCCGCCGAGATACGCCGCTCCCAGCTCCCGCGCGCCCAGCCGGAGATCGGGCGCGTCCGTCGTCCGCTCGCAGGAGGCGCCCTTGGCGTCGCCGCTCAGCCGCCAGCGCCCCTCGTTCCACGGGCAGAAGGGGTCCGTGACCTCCAGGACGGCATCCACCGGGGCCGGGTACGTCCGCGCCGCGAGCGCCGCCCCCACATCCACCAGGCGGACGTACAGCGAGTCGCGCAGCCTTACGGCGCACCGCCGGATGTCGGAGACCAGGTGCTGCCACGGATCGTCGACCGGACGGGGTCCGGTCGAGATCACCGAGGTGAGGTCGAGATCGAAGAGAAAGCGCCACAGCGCCGCGTAGGACGCCGGGTCCAGGGCCTCCAGATCGCGCAGGACGACGGTGCCCTTGGGCCCCGCCAGATCCCAGTCGGGCTTGACCGCGAAGCGCACATAGCCGCTCACCTCGCCGCCCGACTCGGCCAGCACACAGCGCAGCGGGGACGCCCCCGCGCGTTCGCCCGGCGGGTCCAGCAGCGGCACCCGCTCCCAGCCGCGGAGCCGCTCCAGCATGCCCGGCCGCGCGGGCACCCGCCGGGCGTAGACGGCCTCGCACGCCTCGACGGCGGCCTCCGGGGCCACGGCGCGCAGCGTCACGTCATCGGTGCCCTCGGGGACGCTCAGCCGCACCTGGGTGGTGTCGATCTCGGCGTAGGCGGTCTGTGTGGCCGCCCCGTAGCCGAACCGCCCGTAGATGTCCGGTTCGGACGCGGTCAGGACGGCCAGCGGCTCATCGCCCGCCGCGCGGATGTCGTCCAACTGGCGCCGCATCATGGCCCGCAGCACCCCGCGCCGACGGTGGGTGGCCTGCACGCTCACCATCGTGACACCGGCCGCGGGGACGATCGCGCCGCCCGGCACCGACAGCCGGAAGCTGATCAGCGACGCCGTGCCGACGATGTCGGAACCGTCCCAGGCGCCGATCGAGCGCTCGCATTCGGTCAACTCCCGCCAGAGCGCGGATTCCTCCGGTGCTTCGGGAACCCCTCCGAACGCGAGGATCAGCTTTCCGTACCAATCGTCCCAAATCGATGGGTCGAGCACCCGCAGCTCAGTCCTCATATTCCCATCCCTAGCAGCCGCTTCCCGCACGCGCGAACGAATTTCGCTTACGATTGCCCCCCTGGCTGGGTGGTTCAACGCGCCACGAATCGACGCGCGTCCGAACGGGTGGGTAGGGTCCCGATGCAATGACTGGCGGCGTGGACACTCCGTTGGCCCGGATGCGCAGAGCTCTGCACCGGGCTCGCACAGGCGTGCGCAAAGCCGGAGTCGACTACTTCCGCGGTGAGGGTTCCGACCGGCTCGCCCTGACCGCACTGCTGCTCGGCGTCCCCGCCATCGCCGGCGGCACCATCGCCCAGCCCGACTGGTGCTCGCCGTCCGCCCTCGTCCTGCCCATCGTCGCGGGCGGGCTGCTGCTGCGCCCCGCCAGCCTGCTCGCCCTGTACGCGGCGGCCGCCACGGCCCTGATCGTGGAGTCCGCCGTGCTCGGCCCGTACACCGAGGAGGACGCCTCCTCCCGGGTCACCCCCGGCACCATCCTGGTCGTCGCCGCCGTCGGCTTCTTCGGCCTGCTGATCGCCCAGTTCCGCAGCCGCGTCGGGGTGCCCTGGCGGCGCGGCGGCACCATGCTCTTCGACCTGCGCGAGCGCATCCGCGTCCAGAGCAAGCTGCCCGGTCTGCCGCGCGGCTGGCACCGCGAGATGGCGCTGCGCCCGGCCGGTGGACAGTCCTTCTCCGGCGACTTCGTCGTCGCCGCCCGCACCGGCGGCGGCCGCACCCTCGAAGTCGTCCTCACCGACGTCTCCGGCAAGGGCATGGACGCCGCATCCCGCGCCCTGCTGCTCTCCGGGGCCTTCGGCGGCCTCCTCGGCTCCCTGCCCCCGCACGGCTTCCTCCCGGCCGCCAACGGCTATCTCCTGCGCCAGGACTGGGACGAGGGCTTCGCGACCTCCATCCATCTCGTCCTCGACCTCGACAGCGGCGACTTCGAACTCTTCTCCGCCGGGCATCTGCCCGCGCTCCAGCTGAGCGCGGGCACCGGCAAGTGGGAGGAGAAGTCCGCCGAGGGCCCGCTGCTGGGCGTCTACGACGGCGCCCAATTCGACCCCACCAAGGGCACGCTGCGCCCCGGCGACGTCCTGATGCTCTTCACCGACGGCCTCGTCGAGACCGCCGACCGGGACATCAGCGAGGGCATCGACCGCCTCACCGGCGAGGCGGACCGCTATGTCGGCTCCGGTTTCCAGGGCGCGGCCTGGCACCTGATCGAGACGGTCGCGAAGGACGTCAACGACGACCGGGCCCTGCTGCTGATCTGCCGCCAGTGAGCCTGATCCACCGCCAGTGAACCGGGTTCGGCGACTGTTTCAAGCCATCTGATCCACACCTCCGCACCATCTGATCCCCAAGCCATGCCTGGACGGGCGCAGCAAAAAGGGCTGGGCCGTGGGATCCACGGTCCAGCCCTTCCGCGTCGTGGCCGCGCAGGCCGTCAGGCCGCCGTCGTCGTGCGGCTGCGGGCCTGTTCGGCGGGGTCCTTACGGAACGCCCAGGCCATCTTCGGCTCCATGGCGAAGCGGAAGACGCGCTGGACGGGAGGCGTGCACAGCACGGTGATCACGGTGCCGGCGATGACCGTGACCACGATCTCGCCCAGCGGCTTGTGCAGCCACTCGTTGTCGAACCAGCCCCAGAAGCGGGAGCCCTTGGCCAGGAAGCCGTGCAGCAGGTAGCCGTAGAGCGTCCCGGCGCCCAGGACGGTGAACCACATGTGCCGCCGCGGCACCCAGGCGAAGAAGCAGCTGACGAGCACGATGGAGCAGCCGAAGAGGGCGAGCGTCATCACCGGGCCGGTCCACGGGGGCGCGCCGAGCTCCTGGACGCTGTCGCGGTGGTAGAACCACGCCGAGTTCATCCGCGGCGCCGCCCAGTAGGCGAACACCAGGGCGCAGGCGAAGACCGGCACGGCCGCGATCCGCACCGCGCGGCGGCGCATCAGCTGGAAGTGCTCGGGCTTCATGCACAGCCCCAGGACGAAGAACGGAAGGAACTGGAGCACCCGCTGCATGTCCAGGTCGTCGCCGATGTCGGGTGAGACGGAGGCGAGCGTGGCGATCGCCAGCGCGAGCGGGAGCGGCCAGCGCACCAGCTTCCAGATCGGGGTGGACAGCCGCCACACGAACAGCGCGATCAGGAACCAGGTGAGGTACCAGGGGTCGAGCAGGCTGAAGTCGTACGTGGGGTCGTCGTCCGCCCAGCGCTTGAAGAGCGTGTACGCGATCTCGAAGATCAGGTAGGGCACCGCGACCCCGGTGATCAGCCGCTTGAGCCGGTCCGGCCGCATGTCGAAGCTGCGCGAGAAGTAGCCGGAGATGATGATGAAGGCCGGCATGTGGAAGGTGTACACGGTCATGTACAGCGCTTCCGCGGTGCGGCTGGAGTCGGTCAGCGGCTCCCAGGAGTGCCCCATCGCGACCAGCACGATCGCGAGGTACTTCGCGTTGTCGAAGAACGCGTCCCGCTGTTTCGGCTTCTGCCGGGCGGGGGCGCTGGGGGTGCTGGGGGCGGGCGGGGTGGTCCCCTGCTGCCCGGCTTCTTCGTCCCGCGACGTGGGGGGAGAGGACGTCGTCTGCTGGGGCAGAGGAGTCCGCTGGGAGTCGTGCGGGCGCAGGGAGTTGGTCACAGGCCCTCCCACCAGGAACTGGGGGAGAGTACCCGGGACCTCACTGCGCGTGGAGGGGGCATGGCAGCGTGAAACATCTGAAGGACGATAGCGCTGAAACCTGTGTGCCGTAAAACCTCGTTCAGTTTTTTCCCCGCATGGTCTTCGTGGCGCGGCCGATAGCCGGCCCGGGGAAGTCGACCCGGTGAGTCGACAAAGCGATGCGATCATTCGATATCCGGGTTCATGCTGTCCGTTCTGTTGGCCTTCATCCCACTTAATTGGGGCATATGCCCCCCGGCGGGCTCTGGTGGAATGTCTGATTCATTAGTGTTTTGTCACCCCGGCGAGTGACCGTCGGGCGAATTCCGAATTCCCGTCCGAGGTCATGTGGAGGCGGTCGGAATTCATCAATCGGGGACCTTGTCGAGTTGTGGGCAGCATCACCCATGACGGATTGAATGAACGCTTACCGGGCGGGTACCGGCGAGGTGGGTGCTGTGTGCACTGGTGACCGTTTATCGCTCCATCCCACTGCTGACCGGCGGAAGTTGATGGCACGATGGTGGCTGCGGGGGTGTGCGGGGTCGCGTGCTTCCGGGCCGGTGAGACGTGTGCGACCGAGGGTGGGATGTTGTGGCCATTTCCCTGTCATTGGTGCTGCTGGTGGGCATCATCCTGGTGCTGATGATCCGCAATGGCCGAGTCAAGTGGGGGCCGGCGCTCGTCGCGGTGCTCTTCGGGTTCCTGCTCGCCTCGTCCGACATCGCGCCGGACATTCAGGACTTCCTCGACTCGGCCGCCGAGGCGATTGCCGACATCAGCCTCTGAAAGACCCCTCCGCAGCCCCTGAAAGACCTCTGAGCCGTCCGCGGCGGCCGGGCCGCCGCCTATGGGCGGTCCGGCCGCGTACGCGGCGGTATAAGCGAACGGCCCGGTCCGGGAAACTCCCCGGACCGGGCCGAAAGCATTGGAGCGGGCGACGGGAATCGAACCCGCGTAGCCAGTTTGGAAGACTGGGGCTCTACCATTGAGCTACGCCCGCACGCACCGCGTACGCGGATGCACCGGTCGCCCGGACACCCTCGGCCGGGCATGATCGCCCGGACCGCGGCACGGGATGCATCGTAGCGGGTCTGCACCGTTCCCCGCACACCCTTGCCACCAGTCGAATAACCGGCAGCCGGGGCGTCCGCGGGCATGTACCCTACGTGTCGCACCGACGGGGTGTGGCGCAGCTTGGTAGCGCGTCCGCTTTGGGAGCGGAAGGTCGTCGGTTCGAATCCGGCCACCCCGACCAACCACATACGTCAAGATCGCGTTGTGGGGCCCGTCATGCTTGCGGTTACTATGCAAGCTGCGTGTCTGTGTCTTTTAACCGGACGCGAATCCGCTGCGACGCGACAGCGCACCGCAGCCGAACACCACACGTCAGCCCCCAAGGAGACCGAACCGTGAAGAGCGCCGTGGAGAACCTGAACCCGACCCGGGTTCGGCTCACTGTCGAGGTGCCCTTCGAGGAGCTCAAGCCCAGCCTCGACGCGGCGTACAAGAAGATCAACCAGCAGGTCACGGTGCCTGGGTTCCGTAAGGGCAAGATCCCGGCCCGCATCATCGACCAGCGGTTCGGCCGCGGCGCGGTGCTGGAGGAGGCCGTCAACGACGCGCTCCCGAAGTTCTACACCGACGCGGTCAACGAGGGTGAGCTGAACCCGCTCGGCCAGCCCGAGGTGGACATCACCGAGCTCAAGGACAACGAGCTGCTGACTTTCACCGCCGAGGTCGACATCCGGCCGACGATCGAGATCCCGGACTACTCCGGCATCGAGGTCACCGTCGACTCCGTCGAGGTCACGGACGAGGACATCGACAAGTCCGTCGAGCAGCTGCGCGAGCGCTTCGCCACCACCTCGGCCGTGGAGCGCGCCGCCGCCGAGGGCGACGTCGTCGTGATCGACCTCGAGGCCAAGGTCGACGGCGAGGTCCTCGAGGACGGTGTCGCCAATGGCGTCACCTACACCATCGGCTCGGGCGAGCTGCTGGACGGCATCGACGAGGCCGTGACCGGCCTGGAGGCGGGTGGCGAGGCCACCTTCACCTCCGAGCTCAAGGGCGGCTCCGCCCAGGGCAAGGAGGCCGAGGTCACGGTCAAGGTCTCCGAGGTCAAGGCCCGTGAGCTGCCGGAGCTCGACGACGACTTCGCCCAGCTGGCCAGCGAGTTCGACACCCTCGAGGAGATGCGCGCGGACAGCCGCAAGCGCCTGGAGCGGTCGAAGAAGTTCGAGCAGGCCACCCAGGCCCAGGAGAAGGTGCTGGACGCCCTGCTGGCCCTGGTCGAGGTGCCGATCCCCGAGAAGCTCCTCGAGGACGAGATCAACACCCGCAAGCACAACCTGGAGCACCACCAGCTCGGCCAGATGGGCCTGAACCTGGACTCCTACCTGCAGATGCAGGGCAAGACCGCCGAGGAGTTCGACGCCGAGCTCAAGGAGCAGGCCGAGAAGGGCATCCGGACCCAGTTCGTCCTCGACGAGCTGGTCAACAAGGAGCAGCTGTCCGTCGGCCAGGAGGAGCTCACCGAGCACCTCATGCGCCGCGCCCAGTCCTCCGGTATGAGCCCGGACCAGTTCGCCCAGGCCGTCGTCGAGGGCGGCCAGGTGCCGATGCTCGTCGGCGAGGTCGCCCGCGGCAAGGCGCTGGCCGTGGTGGTCGAGGCCGCCAAGGTCGTCGACGACAAGGGCGAGACCGTCGACCTGGACGACGAGGAGGACGAGACCGGCGAGACGGTCGAGGCCACCTCCGAGACCGCCGAGGAGCCCGCCGAGGCCGAGGCCGAGACCGCCGAGGAGCCCGCGGAGTCCCAGGAGAAGCAGGACAAGGCCGAGAGCTGACCCCGGTCCGCTCACAGCCCGTACGAACGGGCCCGAACGTCTGCACGCGTCCGGGCCCGTTCGTGTTCCGCGGCGTCCGCCCGGCGCCGGGACATGCGCTCAGAGCGAACAGTTCCTGATGCGGGATGGCGCCCGCCGACCAGCGCGTTAGGGTCCGTAGGTACGAGGGCAGGGGAGTCTCGCAAGCCCGCCGGGGCCGCACCGGCGGCCGCGCTCCCGACCCAGAAGAAGACGCTGAGACGGCCAGTAAGCCGTCAGAGACGAGCAGGTGGATACGTGACGAATACGATGCCTTCCGCCGCCGGCGAGCCGACCGTCGGTGGCCTCGGCGACCAGGTCTACAACCGGCTGCTCGGCGAGCGGATCATCTTCCTCGGCCAGCCGGTCGACGACGACATCGCCAACAAGATCACGGCACAGCTACTCCTGCTCGCCGCCGATCCGGACAAGGACATCTACCTCTACATCAACTCCCCGGGCGGTTCGATCTCGGCCGGCATGGCGATCTACGACACCATGCAGTACATCAAGAACGACGTGGTCACCATCGCCATGGGCCTCGCCGCCTCGATGGGCCAGTTCCTGCTGAGCGCCGGCACCCCGGGCAAGCGCTTCGCGCTCCCCAATGCCGAGATCCTGATCCACCAGCCCTCCGCGGGCCTGGCGGGTTCCGCCTCGGACATCAAGATCCACGCCGAGCGGCTGCTGCACACCAAGAAGCGCATGGCCGAGCTCACCGCCTTCCACACCGGCCAGACGGTTGAGCAGATCGTCCGTGACTCCGACCGCGACCGCTGGTTCTCCGCCGAGGAGGCCAAGGAGTACGGCCTGATCGACGACGTCATGACGACCGCCTCCAGCGTTCCGGGCGGTGGCGGCACTGGGGCCTGAGTCCCGCCGTCCCGTAGCCGACCTCCAGCCCCCAGATCGCCACAGGATGGTGAACACCCAGATGAGCAACTTCCCCGGCAGCGGCCTGTACACCGGCCCGATGGCCGAATCCCGCTATGTCGTTCCGCGCTTCGTCGAGCGCACCTCCCAGGGCATTCGCGAGTACGACCCGTACGCCAAGCTCTTCGAAGAGCGCGTGATCTTCCTGGGCGTCCAGATCGACGACGCCTCGGCCAACGACGTCATGGCGCAGCTGCTGTGCCTGGAGTCGATGGACCCGGACCGCGACATCTCGGTCTACATCAACTCGCCCGGCGGCTCGTTCACCGCGCTGACCGCCATCTACGACACGATGCAGTTCGTCAAGCCCGACATCCAGACGGTCTGCATGGGCCAGGCGGCGTCCGCCGCGGCCGTGCTGCTCGCCGCCGGTACGCCGGGCAAGCGGATGGCCCTGCCCAACGCCCGGGTGCTGATCCACCAGCCGTACAGTGAGACCGGGCGGGGTCAGGTCTCCGACCTGGAGATCGCGGCCAACGAGATCCTGCGCATGCGCTCGCAGCTCGAGGAGATGCTGGCCAAGCACTCCACCACGCCCATCGAGAAGATCCGCGACGATATCGAGCGGGACAAGATCCTCACGGCCGAGGAGTCCCTGGCGTACGGTCTTGTCGACCAGATCGTCTCGACCCGCAAGACGTCGGTCGGTCTCGGCTGATTCATCGATGGCACCACCCCCTTGGACCGAGTAGGTCCAAGGGGGGCCCGAACCGGGGGCCCGGCAAGGTACCGTCATAGAAGGCTGGGGGCCCCGGCCCCGGGAAATAAGAAGCAGAAAGCGCAGCGCAAGCACCCGGTTCCGCGGAGCGCAGCGGATCCAAGGCGAAGGGGAAGCACCTCGTGGCACGCATCGGTGACGGCGGCGACCTGCTCAAGTGCTCGTTCTGCGGGAAGAGCCAGAAGCAGGTGAAGAAGCTCATCGCGGGCCCGGGTGTGTACATCTGCGATGAATGCATCGATCTCTGCAACGAGATCATCGAGGAGGAGCTCGCCGAGACCTCCGAGGTGCGCTGGGAGGAACTCCCCAAGCCGCGCGAGATCTATGAATTCCTCGAGGGCTATGTGGTCGGCCAGGAGGCCGCGAAGAAGGCGCTCTCGGTCGCCGTCTACAACCACTACAAGCGGGTCCAGGCGGGGGAGAACGGCGGCCACAACCGCGACGACGGCATCGAGTTGGCCAAGTCCAACATCCTGCTGCTCGGCCCCACCGGCTCCGGCAAGACCCTGCTCGCGCAGACCCTCGCCCGGATGCTCAACGTCCCCTTCGCCATCGCCGACGCGACCGCGCTCACCGAGGCGGGCTATGTCGGCGAGGACGTGGAGAACATCCTCCTGAAGCTGATCCAGGCCGCCGACTACGACGTCAAGAAGGCCGAGACGGGCATCATCTACATCGACGAGATCGACAAGGTGGCCCGTAAGAGCGAGAACCCCTCGATCACCCGCGATGTGTCCGGCGAGGGCGTTCAGCAGGCACTGCTGAAGATCCTGGAAGGGACCACGGCGTCGGTGCCGCCGCAGGGCGGACGGAAACACCCGCACCAGGAGTTCATCCAGATCGACACCACGAATGTGCTGTTCATCGTGGGCGGTGCCTTCGCCGGTCTGGAGAAGATCATCGAGGCGCGGGCCGGTGCCAAGGGCATCGGATTCGGCGCCACGATCCGCTCCAAGCGCGAGATCGAGGCGAGCGACCAGTTCCAGGAGGTCATGCCCGAGGACCTGGTGAAGTTCGGAATGATCCCGGAATTCATCGGCCGTCTCCCGGTCATCACCTCCGTCCACAACCTCGACCGCGAGGCGCTGCTCCAGATCCTGGTCGAGCCGCGGAACGCCCTGGTGAAGCAGTACCAACGGCTGTTCGAACTCGACGGTGTCGAGCTGGACTTCGACCGTCCGGCCCTGGAGGCCATCGCCGACCAGGCGATTCTCCGCGGCACCGGGGCCCGGGGCCTGCGCGCCATCATCGAGGAGGTGCTGATGTCGGCGATGTACGAGGTGCCGTCCCGCAAGGACGTGGCCCGCGTCGTCATCACCGAGGACGTCGTGCACTCCAACGTGAATCCCACGCTGGTGCCCCGCAGCCGTGGCACCGAGCCGGGTGAGCGGCACGAGAAGAGCGCCTGAGCGCCCCGTAGGGAGCATACGAAGAGGGCCCCGGTCTTCCGGGGCCCTCTTCGTGTCGTACGCGCCCTGTGGCGCCTTGTGGGCGGTTCAGGCGGGCTTGCGGGTGTCCTTGTAGATGCCCGCGGTCACCTTGGCGAAGGACTCCATGTCGGCGTCCGAGGCCGAGGTGTTCTCGGCGTTGACGTCGAGCACCATCGCCGCGTCCGTCTCCTCCGCCCAGACGCAGGCCGGGGCGTAGATCCGGTCGTACAACTTGACGACCTCGCACTCCACCGACGGACCGTCGGCGCCCTCCGGCTGGAACTGCTTGCGCTTCTTCTCCACCGTGGGGGAGCCGTCGCCGCCCGAGAAGCCCTTGAACATCTGGTCCCGGACCGTGTCGGGGTCGCTGATCTTCCCGTACATACCGGAGAAGGCCAGCCCCGAGTTGTCGTCGTCCGACCGCTTGTACTGGGCCAGGACGGAGGTCGCGCCCTCGGGCATGCTGTCCTGCACGCTGGTGCCCTCGTTGTCGAGGTCGTCCGTGCCCTTGTCGAGGGTGTAGGTGCCGTCGTCGAGCGTCTTGGGAGTGACGAGCTTCATCGCCTTCGGACCGTCGTCGCCGCCGGTCAGCACCACGGCGCCGGTGACGATCGCGCCCAGCACCACGAGCCCGGCCACCGTCACCGCGATGATCTTGGTGCGGTTGCCGCCCCCGCCGGCCGCGGGCGGCGCGGGGTAGGGCGGCTGGCCGTAGGGACCCGCCGCCTGCTGCGGGTAGCCGTAGCCCTGCGGGGGCTGCTGCTGCGGATAGCCGTAACCCTGCGTCTGCGCGTACGGGTTGGGCTCCGCGGGGGGCTGCTGCCCGCCGCCGTACGGATTGGGCTGAGCGCTTCCGTACGGGCCGGGCCCGCCGCCGTAGGGCCCCGGCGGTGGCGGTGGCTGGTTGTGGCTCATGGGTGTGAGGATCCCCTCCGGATCGGCTGTGGCCTGGAACTCGTCGGCCCGCTCGGCTAGTTGATCTCCACCCGCGCGTCGTCGCGGACCTTCGCGGTGATCTCGCCGGCGTCGTCGAGCGACATGCCGTCACCGGCCAGCGCCGCGGCGGCGTCGGAGACGATCACGTACCCCACCGTGCTGTGGTCGCCCCACATGCAGATCGGAATCGTGAAGCTCTTGGTGATGCCGCTGGAACTGGCGCTGGAGTCCGGGGTGAACTTGGTGTTCTGGCACTTCATCACGGCGTCCTCGAAGCCGCTGGGCGTCACCGGCGCCGGGCTGCCCACGAGCTCGGCTTTCATCCCACCGCTGGTCGAGGGGTCCTTCGCGGCCTCTTCGGCGATCTTCGCGAAGGCGGCGTCGACGACCGCCTCGGGGTCCTCCACCTCGCCCCAGACGCCGTTGAGCTGCAACTGCTTGGCGTTCATGCCCTCGCCGGACTCGTATTCCGCGCTCACGGTCTCGGGGTTGGTGACGCCGAACCTCTCGAAGTCGTCGGCGTCCGAGGAGGTGAGCCCGCCGCCGGAGCCGCTCTTGGTGTAGCCGTCGGCCAGCGTCTCGGGAGTGGTGAGCTTGTACCGCTTGCCGTCGTCGGCGACGGTCTCCTTACCGCCGCCACTGCCACCGCTGTCGCCGTCGTCCCCGCCCTTGAACACCAGGACACCGCCGACGATCGCGGCCACCGCGACCACCACGCCGATCGCGGCCATCAGACCCTTCTTCTTGCCGCCGCCCTGGCCCGGACCCGGCTGGTACGGACCCGGCATGCCCGGCTGGCCGTAGGGCTGCTGCCCGTAAGGGTTCGCGGGCTGCCCGTAGGGACCCGGCTGCTGGGGCTGGCCGTAAGGGTTCGGCTGCCCTTGCGGCTGCTGGGGGAAGCCGTAGCCCGGCTGGGGCGGCTGGGGCGGCTGTCCGTAGGGGCCCGGCTGCTGCGGGTAGCCGTAGCCGGGCTGGCCGGCCGCTCCGCCCTGTCCGTAGGGACCCGGCTGCTGGGGCTGCTGGCCGTAGGGGCCCGGCTGGTTGTAGCTCATCTGTATCCCTCGTTGGTGAAACTGCTGTTGTGTCGCTGTGCGCCGGTCGCGGGCCAGCCGTGGATCTAGCCGTCGATCTCGACGCGTGCGTCCTCGCGCACCTTGGCCGTGATCTCGGCGGCGTCCTTCAGGGACATGCCACCGCCGAGCACCGCTGCCGCCGGGTCCGCCATGACCGTGACACCCAGGGTGTCCTTGTCGCCCCAGACGCACGCGGGGGCCTCCATGGATCCCTGATCCGAGGTGAACTTCATGGACTGGCACTTCAGGACGTCCCCGTCGAAGCCGTCCGGGGAGAACTCCTGGGGGCTGCCCTTGGCCTGCGCGGTGCCGTTGTCCTGGAGCGTCTTGACGATGACCGCCAGGGCCAGGTCCGCGCCCCGCTCCGGGTCGGTCACCTCGCCCCAGACGCCGGTGAACTTCAGCATCTCCTTGCCGGAGGTCTGGTAGTCGGCCGCCACCAGGTGCGGGTCCTTGACGACCGGCACCTGCTGGAGGTCCTTCTTGCCCGCCGCGGACAGATCGCTGTCGTCCGTGCCCGAGCCCTGGCGCTGGTAGTCCGCGGCGACCGTCTTAGGCGTGGTGAGCTTGTACGGGCCGCCGCTGCCGCCGAACAGCGCGTACGCCCCCGCACCCAGGGCCCCCACGACCACCACCGCGCCGACCGCGAGAGCCGCCTTCCTGCCCTTACCGGCGCCACCGGAGCCCGCCCGCGGTCCCGGGGCCGCAGGCGGCGCCTGGGGGCCGCCGTAGTAGCCGGGCCCCTGCTGGGGCGCCGGGCCCTGCTGGGGCGGCTGTCCGTAGGGGTTCGCGGGCTGCTGGGGGGCCGGGCCCTGCTGGGGCGGCTGTCCGTAAGGGTTCGCGGGCTGCTGGGGCTGTCCGTAGCCGCCGGACTGGCCGTAGGTCCCCGGGTAGCCGTAGCCGCCCTGTGGCGGCTGTCCGTATCCCGGAGCCGGCGACTGCGCGTACGGATTGGGCACCGGCGGCTGACCGGCGCCGTACGGCCCCGGCTGCCCCCCATAGGGGCCGGGCTGCGGCGGCGGCTGCTGATGGCTCATGTGCCTCTCCTTATGCGCATGACAGGTTCCAACATCCTTCCCGACGCCCCGGGGCGCCTTGGCGCCGGGGCCACAACGGGTTCGTAACGGAAGGCGGCGGCCCTTTAGACTGCGGGCGTGACCGAGAACTCTTCGCAGCGCCCCACGAGCGGGCCGAACAGCCACCCCGAACTGCCGACCCAGTACGCGCCGGCCGACGTAGAGGGGCAGCTGTACGAGCACTGGGTAGAGCGCGGTTACTTCGAGGCGGACGCGAAGAGCGGCAAAGAGCCCTACACCATTGTCATCCCGCCCCCCAATGTGACCGGCTCGCTCCACCTCGGCCATGCCTTCGAGCACACGATCATCGATGCGCTCACCCGGCGCAAGCGAATGCAGGGCTTTGAGACGCTCTGGCAGCCCGGTATGGACCACGCCGGTATCGCCACGCAGAACGTGGTCGAGCGCGAGCTGGCCAAGGAGGGCGTCTCCCGCCACGACCTGGGCCGCGAGGCGTTCGTGGAGCGCGTGTGGCGGTGGAAGCGCGAGTCCGGTGGGCAGATCTCCGGCCAGATGCGGCGCCTGGGCGACGGCGTCGCCTGGAACCGTGAGCGCTTCACCATGGACGAGGGGCTCTCCAAGGCCGTCCAGACGATCTTCAAGCGGCTCTACGAGGACGAGCTGATCTACCGCGCCGAGCGCATCATCAACTGGTGCCCGCGCTGTCTCACGGCCATCTCGGACATCGAGGTGGAGTACGACGACGACGACGGCGAGCTCGTCTCGATCCGGTACGGCGAGGGCGAGGCGTCCATCGTCGTGGCGACGACCCGTGCCGAGACGATGCTCGGCGACACCGCGGTCGCCGTCCACCCCGACGACGAGCGCTACCGCCACCTCGTCGGCACCGAGATCGAGCTGCCGCTCACCGGCCGCCGGATCCCCATCGTCGCCGACGAGCACGTCGACCCCGAGTTCGGCACCGGCGCGGTCAAGGTCACCCCGGCCCACGACCCGAACGACTTCGAGATCGGGCAGCGGCACGGCCTGCCGAACCTGACCGTCATGGACGAGCACGCGGTCATCACCGCCCACGGCCCCTTCCAGGGCCTGGACCGTCTGGAGGCGCGCAGCGCCGTCGTCGGCGCCCTGCGCGCCGAGGGCCGGATCGTCGCCGAGAAGCGCCCGTACACCCACTCCGTGGGCCACTGCTCGCGCTGCAAGACGACCATCGAGCCGCGGCTGTCCATGCAGTGGTGGGTCAAGGTCGGCCCGCTGGCCAAGGCGGCGGGCGACGCGGTCCGTGACGGCCGGGTGAAGATCCACCCCGAGGACATGTCGAAGCGCTACTTCGACTGGGTCGACAACCTCCACGACTGGTGCATCTCGCGGCAGCTGTGGTGGGGCCACCGCATCCCGGTCTGGTACGGGCCGAACGGCGAGGTCGTCTGCGTCGGACCGGACGAGGAGCCGCCGGGCGGCGAGGGCTGGCACCAGGACAGCGACGTCCTGGACACCTGGTTCTCGTCCGGCCTGTGGCCGTTCTCCACGCTCGGCTGGCCCGAGCGGACCGAGAGCCTGGAGAAGTTCTATCCGAACTCGGTCCTGGTCACCGGCTACGACATCCTCTTCTTCTGGGTCGCCCGGATGATGATGTTCGGCCTGTACGCCATGGACGGCACCCCGCCGTTCCACACCATCGCGCTGCACGGCATGGTCCGTGACCAGTTCGGCAAGAAGATGTCCAAGTCCTTCGGCAACGCGGTCAACCCGCTGGACTGGATGGACACCTATGGATCGGACGCGGTCCGCTTCACCCTGGCCCGGGGCGCCAACCCCGGTGTGGACGTCCCGATCGGCGAGGACTGGGTCCAGGCGTCCCGCAACTTCGCCAACAAGATCTGGAACGCGACCCGCTTCGCGCTGATGAACGGTGCGACGGTCGAGGGCGAACTGCCCGCCCCCGAGCGGCTGTCCGCCACCGACCGCTGGATCCTGTCCCGGCTGAACGCGGTGGTCGCCGAGGTCGACGCGTACTACGAGGACTACCAGTTCGCCAAGCTCTCCGACGTCCTCTACCACTTCGCGTGGGACGAGGTCTTCGACTGGTACGTCGAGCTGTCCAAGACCACCTTCGCCAAGGGCGGTGCGGAGGCCGACGCCTCGCGGCGCGTCCTCGGTGAGGTCCTGGACGTCACGCTGCGGCTGCTGCACCCGGTGGTCCCGTTCGTCACCGAGAAGCTGTGGACCTCGCTGACCGGTCAGGAGTCCGTCGTCATCGCCGACTGGCCCCAGGACAGCGGCTTCCGGGACGAGGCGGCCGAGCGGGAGATCGAGAACCTCCAGCAGGTGGTCACCGAGGTCCGCCGGTTCCGCGCCGACCAGGGCCTCCAGCCCGGTCAGCGGGTCCCGGCCCGGCTGGAGCTGTCCGGCACCTCGCTCGCCGCCCACGAGGACGCGATGCGCTCCCTGCTGCGCCTCCAGCCGGCCGGTGAGGGCTTCACGGCCACCGCCTCGCTGCCGGTCGCGGGCGCGACCGTGGCGCTGGACCTGTCCGGTGCGATCGACGTCGAGGCCGAGCGCAAGCGGCTGGCCAAGGACCTCGCCGCGGCCGAGAAGGACAAGGCGCAGACGACCGCGAAGCTGTCCAACGAGGGCTTCCTGGCCAAGGCCCCCGACCATGTCGTGGAGAAGATCCGCACCCGGCAGGCGACCGCCGAGGCCGATATCGCCCGGATCACCGCCCAGTTGGCGGCCCTCCCCCAGGGCTGACCGAGTTCGACCGCGCCGAGCGCCCCCACCGGATTCCGGCGGGGGCGCTCGTGTGTGATACGCGTGGAGTGTCCCACAGCAAGCTCACAGGAATGCCCCATCGGGAACCAAACCCAGCCTTCCAGGAGTTATCCGCCCGTACGCCCCGGAAGGAGCTTCACCCTCCATGAACAAGCCGCTGCGCAGGGCCTCCGTCTTCTCCCTGCTGCTGGTGATGGCCCTGCTGATCTGGGTCACCTATGTGCAGTTGGCCAGAGGCAGCAGTCTTCGGGACAACGAGCACAACAGCCGTGTGGCCATCTCCGAGTACGCCGGGCCGCTGGGCGACATCCTGGTCGGAGGCGAGCCGGTCACCGGCTCCGCCGCCACCCAGGGCAATCTGAAGTACAAGCGCACCTACACCGACGGGAAGCTCTACGCACCGGTCACCGGCTATGCCTCCCAGTCCTACGGCAGCACTCAGCTGGAGGCGTTGGAGCGGCAGGTCCTCGACGGCTCCGACAGCCGGCTGAAGAACCCGCTCCAGGCGGTGACGCGGGAGCGGTCCAAGCCCGGCGATGTGATCACCACGATCGATCCGGCCGTGCAGAAGGCCGCCTACGAGGGGCTGGGGAACAAGACCGGCGCGGCCGTGGCGATCGACCCCGAAACCGGCGCCGTGCTCGCCCTGGCCAGCACGCCCTCGTACGACCCCGGCACCTTCGCGGGCTCCTCCACGGCGGACCAGAAGGCGTGGAACGCGCTGCAGAAGGACAAGAAGCAGCCCATGCTGAACCGCGCGCTGCGCCAGACGTACCCGCCGGGCTCGACCTTCAAGGTCGTGGTCGCCGCCGCCGCGCTGGAGAACGGGCTGTACTCGTCGGTGGACGAGCCCACCAAGAGCCCGGACCCGTACCGGCTGCCGGGCACGGTGACCGATATGCACAACGAGAGCAGCTCGGCGCCCTGCGAGAACGCGACGATACGCACCGCCCTGGAGTACTCGTGCAACACGGTCTTCGCGAAGATGGCCGTGGACCTGGGCCAGTCCAAGGTGGCGGCGCAGGCGAAGAAGCTGGGCTTCGGCGACTCCGAGCTGGACATCCCGGTGCGCGCCGCGAAGAGCGTCTACCCGAGCGGGATGAACGACTCGCAGACGGCACTGAGCGGCATGGGCCAGTTCGATGTGAACGCGACCCCGCTACAGATGGCGATGGTCTCCTCGGCCGTCGCGAACGACGGCAAGCTGATGACCCCGTACGAGGTCGACCGCACCACGGACGGCAGCGCGTCCGCCCTGGACCGCACCTCGGCCAAGACCTACAGCCGGGCGATGTCCGAGCACACCGCGTCCGAGCTGCGGTCCGCGATGCGGACGGTGGTGGAGCAGGGCACCGGGACCAACGCGAAGATCCCCGGGGTGACGGTGGGCGGCAAGACCGGCACCGCCCAGCACGGTGAGAACAACAGCGCCAACCCGTACGCGTGGTTCATCAGTTACGCCGACGCGGGGAACGGCCACAAGGTCGCTGTCGCGGTGGTGGTCGAGGACAGCGACGCGGCCCGCGCCGACATCTCCGGCGGCGGTCTGGCGGGGCCGATCGCCAAGGCGATGATGAAGGCGGCGCTGTCGTAGCCGGGCCGCTCACGGCGATCCGTTCCGGCGCCCCGTGGGGCTGCCGTCGCCTGTCGGACCACCCTCGTAGACTGGTCGGCGTGAGCGAGGAGCGCCCCCAGAACGAGTCCGACGAGTTCGATGAGATCGTCGGAGCCGAGACCGACCGCGACCCCGATCTGGCGGTGATCGAGGCCGGCAGCCGGACGCTGCGCGCGCAGTCCGGGCCGCCGCAGGGGGACGGCATCCCGTCCCGCCCGGCCGATCCCGAGGTGGACCGCGCGCTGCGCGAGGTGGAGAGTGCGCTGGCCGGGCGCTGGCCGGAGACCAAGCTCGACCCGTCGCTGGTGCGGATCGAGGCGCTGATGGACATCCTCGGCTCGCCGCAGCGGGCCTATCCCTCGATCCACATCACCGGGACCAACGGCAAGACCAGCACCGCCCGCATGATCGAGTCGCTGCTGGGCGCCTTCGAGCTGCGCACCGGCCGCTACACCAGCCCGCACGTCCAGTCGATCACCGAGCGGATCAGCCTGGACGGGGCGCCGATCTCCGCCGAGCGGTTCATCGAGACCTACCAGGACATCCAGCCGTACCTCGAGATGGTCGACGCCCAGCAGGAGCACCGGCTGTCCTTCTTCGAGGTGCTCACCGGCATGGCGTACGCGGCCTTCGCGGACGCGCCCGTGGACATCGCGGTGGTCGAGGTCGGCATGGGCGGCTCCTGGGACGCCACCAATGTGATCGACGCGGGCGTCGCGGTGATCACGCCGATCTCGCTCGACCACACCGACCGGCTCGGCACCACTCCGGAGCAGATCGCCACGGAGAAGGCCGGCATAGTGAAGCAGGACGCCACCGTGGTGCTCGCGCAGCAGCCGGTGGAGGCCGCCTCCGTGGTGCTCAAGCGCGCCGTCGAGGTGGACGCCACGGTCGCCCGTGAGGGCATGGAGTTCGGCGTGCTCTCCCGGGAGGTCGCGGTCGGCGGCCAGCTGCTGACCCTGCGCGGACTCGGCGGGGAGTACCCCGATGTCTTCCTCCCGCTGCACGGCGCCCACCAGGCGCACAACGCGGCGGTGGCGCTGGCGGCCGTCGAGGCGTTCTTCGGCATCGGCACCCAGCACGCCCGCACGCTCGACATCGACACCGTCCGTTCCGCCTTCGCCTCCGCGACCTCGCCCGGCCGGATGGAGGTCGTGCGCCGCAGCCCCACCGTGGTGCTGGACGCCGCGCACAACCCCGCGGGGGCCCGCGCGGCGGCCGAGGCGGTCACCGAGTCCTTCGGTTTCAGCAGGCTGGTCGGTGTGGTCGGGGCGAGCGACGACAAGGATGTGCGGGGTCTGCTGGAAGCCTTCGAGCCGATCTTCGCCGAGGTCGTGGTGACCCGGAATTCCAGCCATCGCGCGATGGACCCGGACGAGCTGGCCGCGGTCGCCGTCGAGGTCTTCGGCCCGGACCGGGTCCAGGTCGAGCCGCGGCTGGACGACGCGCTGGAGGAGGCCATCACCCTGGCGGAGGAAGAGGGCGAATACGCCGGAGCGGGGGTTCTGGTGACCGGGTCGGTGATCACGGTCGGCGAGGCCCGGCTGCTTCTGGGAAAGGGCTGATATGCGAACGCTGTGCGCTTCCACTCTCATCGGTGAGTTCTTCGTGATCGGTTTCGCCGGGCTGGTCGCGATGAAGACGTCCGGGCTGTCCATGGGCACCGTCTGGACGGTCTGCGGGATCGCCATGGCTCTGTGTGTGCTGCTGTGCGGGCTGCTGAGCCGTCCGGGGGCGGTGCAGATCGGCTGGGCGGTGCAGATCGGCCTGGTGCTGAGCGGCTTCGTGGTGTCCACGATGTTCTTCCTCGGCGCGATCTTCGCCGGGCTGTGGTGGGCCTCGGTCCACTTCGGCCGCAAGGTCGACGAGGCGAAGGCGCGGTTCGCCGCGTCCTCGGCCGCTTCACCTGACGCTGCGTAACGTGGTCGTGGTCCGCCCATGTAGCCTCTGCTCCACAGCCCCACTCGCACGTCATTTCCCAAAGGAGCCCGCACCGTGAGCCAGCGCACGCTCGTCCTTCTCAAGCCCGACGCCGTCCGACGCGGTCTGGTGGGCGAGATTCTGGGGCGGATCGAGAAGAAGGCGGGCTGGACGATCAGCGCCCTCGAGCTGCGTCAGCTGGACCGTGAGGTCCTGGAGCAGCACTACGCCGAGCATGTCGGCAAGCCGTTCTACGAGCCCCTGGTGGAGTTCATGGCCTCCGGTCCGGCCGTGGCGCTGGTCGTCGAGGGCGAGCGGGTGATCGAGGGCGTCCGGGCGCTGGCCGGGCCGACCGATCCGATCGCCGCCGCGCCGGGTTCCATCCGTGGCGATTTCGGCACCATCGTTCGGGAAAATCTGATCCATGCCTCGGACTCGGCGGAGTCCGCCGAGCGGGAAATCAAGATTTTCTTTCCCGGTCTCGCCTGATCCCGATCCGATCGTTCACTGATCGGCCATCAGTTTGATCATCAGCTTGCCTTACCCCTGCTGACCTGGGGGCGGTCGAATTACCCGGCCGCCCCTTGGCATATGCGACCCGATCGGGGGAACGCGTCTCCGCGACACGTCGTCACCATAAGAGCAGGCGGGGTCGTGTTCTGCTGACAATGGCGGAGGACCCCCGCAGCGTGTTCGAGCGGGCGTGACTACGATGAGAGCTTCCGCGCCTCGCAGCGCATACCCATCCTGCCGACCTCAAGCAAGCAATCGCTCCAGCAGGGAAGGCCTGACGTATCCTCATGGGGAACAACATGTCGTTCATCGGCCGTGACATGGCTGTCGACCTCGGGACCGCCAACACGCTGGTGTACGTCAGGGGCCGCGGGATCGTCCTCAACGAGCCATCCGTCGTCGCCATCAACACCAACACCGGCGGAATTCTCGCCGTGGGCGCCGAGGCGAAGAAGATGATCGGCCGCACCCCTGGCAACATCGTCGCTGTGCGTCCGCTCAAAGACGGCGTCATCGCCGACTTCGAGATCACCGAGCGGATGCTGCGCTACTTCATCCTGAAGATCCATAAGCGCCGCTATCTCGCCCGGCCCCGTGTGGTGGTCTGTGTGCCGTCCGGTATCACCGGAGTCGAGCGCCGTGCCGTCATCGAGGCGTCCACCCAGGCGGGCGCCCGCCAGGTGCACATCATCGAGGAGCCCATGGCCGCGGCCATCGGCTCCGGCCTTCCGGTCCACGAGGCCACCGGAAACATGGTCGTGGACATCGGCGGCGGCACCACCGAGGTCGCCGTCATCTCGCTGGGCGGCATCGTCACCGCCCAGTCCATCCGGGTGGCGGGCGATGAGCTGGACAACGCGATCATCCAGCACATCAAGAAGGAGTACAGCCTGCTGCTCGGCGAGCGCACCGCCGAGAACATCAAGATCACCATCGGTTCGGCGTTCGAGAGCGACGAGGAGGAGCACACCGAGATCCGCGGCCGTGACCTCGTCAGCGGGCTCCCCAAGACCGTCGTGATCTCCGCCGCCGAGGTCCGCAAGGCCATGGAGGAGCCGGTCAACTCGATCGTCGACGCGGTCAAGACCACCCTCGACAAGTGCCCTCCGGAGCTCTCCGGCGACGTCATGGACCGCGGCATCGTGCTCACCGGCGGCGGCGCGCTGCTGCGCGGCCTCGACGAGCGGCTGCGCCGCGAGACCGGCATGCCCATCCACATCGCCGAGGACCCGCTGGACTCCGTCGCGCTCGGGTCCGGCAAGTGCGTGGAGGAGTTCGAAGCGCTCCAGCAGGTGCTGGACGCCCAGCCCCGCAGATGACAACCCGGCGGACCGGCCGTACGGGTGGATGGCCGCCCGTGCGGCGGAACGCTGATATACAGGCATAAGGCTCCCCTGGACCGGCCGGACACCACATCACCGCATTCGGTCCGACTTCGACGAGGAAGGCACGTCGCCGCACGTGAGGGACACACGAGAGAGCCGGCTGCTCCTGGTGCTGCTGGTCGCCATCGCGTTCGCGCTGATCACGGTGGATATCCGCGGCGGCGAGGACTCCCCCCTCGACGGCGCCCGTCAGGCCGCCGCTTCGGTTTTCGGGCCGGTGGAGGACAGCGTCGCGTCCGCCGTGGACCCGGTCGGCAACGCCGTCGCGGCCGTACGGGAATCCGGTGACCGGCACGACCGGATCCGTCGGCTGGAGGAGGAGAACACCAAGCTCAAGCAGCGGCTCGGCAGCGACGACCGCAACCGCGCCCGCTCCGCCGAGCTCGACAAGCTGCTCAGGACCGCGGGCGCCGGCCAATACGGCATCAAGGGCGCGCAGGTCATCGGCATCGGCGCCGCCCAGGGCTTCTCCTGGACCGTCACCATCGACATCGGCAGCGATGACGGCATCCGCCGCGACATGACCGTCATCAACGGCGACGGACTGGTCGGCCGGGTCACCACGGTGGGCGCCTCGACCTCGACCGTACTGCTCGCCATCGACCCGGACTTCACCGTCGGCACCCGGATGGAGGGGTCGGGCGAGCTCGGCTTCGCCACCGGGCGCGGCGACCGTTCGCTGCACGTACAGCTCCTCAACGGAAAGGCCCGGATCAAGAAGGGCGACCGAATGGTCACCTTCGGTTCCCAGGCCGACAAGCCGTTCGTCCCCGGGGTTCCGGTCGGCAAGGTCGTCCGCGTCGATCCCACCGGAGGGGACCTCACCCGCACGCTCCAGGTGCGCCCGTACGTCCAATTCAGCAAGCTGGACATCGTCGGGGTCGTCGTCCAGCCGCCGCGCGACAACCCGCGCGACACCGTGCTGCCGCCCAAGCCCGCGAAGCCCAAGCCGACGCCCACGGTCACCGTCACGGCCAACCCCTCCGCCACCGCCACGAGCCCGGCCGCCAACAGGAGCTGACCGATGCTGCACCTCAACCGGATCGTCCTGTCGACCTGCCTGGTGGTCTTCGCGCTCGTCGTCCAGGTCTGTGTGCTGGCCCGGCTCCAACTGCCCGGCGCCGTCCCGGACCTGCTGCTGCTCGTCGTGCTCGGCCTCGCGCTGGTCTACGGCCACACCGGCGGTGCGCTCATCGGCTTCGGCGCGGGGCTGCTCGCCGACCTCGCCCCGCCCGCCGACCACGCCGTCGGCCGCTACGCCCTGGTGCTGTGCGTCATCGGCTATCTGGCGGGGCTCGCCAAGCCGGAGACCGGTCAGCTGAGGTCGGCCACCGGGCCGATGCTGGTGGTCGTGGCGGCGGCCGTCGGTGCCACGCTGCTGTACGCGGGGGTCGGCATCCTGGTCGGCGACGACGCCGCCCGTCAGGTGGGCCTGGGCAAGCTGCTGTTCACCGCCGCCCTCTACGACCTGCTGCTGGCGCCCTTCACGGTGCCGCTGATCATGGGGCTGGCCAGACGGAGCGAGAACGATCCGATGGCCGACAGCGCGGGCGGCGGCGGTGAGAGCCCGTCCCGCTGGATCAGCACCGCGGGCGGCGTCAGCACCGGCCGGGCCGGCCGGATGAGCCGGCTCAGGCGTCCGGGCCGGGCGGCCCGGATCGGCAGCCAGCGCGGCGGACTGCTGGCCCGCGCGGGGAAGAACAGGACGGCACGCATCAAGGGGGTCAAGCGCCTGTGAACACCGCCCTCCCGTCGCCCGCTGCCCTCAGGGGGGCGTCATGAGCAACATTCCCGAGACGGGACGGACCACCCGGGTCACCGTCCGGCTCGTCGCCATCCAGATCCTGGTCTTCTCGCTGCTGCTGACCCTCGGCGGACGTCTGTGGTACCTCCAGATCCGCAACGGCGACCAGTACACCGCCGAGGCCGCCAACAACCACGTCCAGCAGGTCGTCCACCCCGCCGTGCGCGGCTCGATACTGGACGCCCGGGGGGTGCCGCTCGCCGACAACGAAACCCGTCTCGTGGTCTCCGCCAGCCGCACCGAGCTGATGAAGATGCCGGACGACGGCAAGGCTGTCCTCACCCGCCTCGCCGACGTCCTGGGCATGAAGCCCAAGGACGTCATGGACAAGGTCCGGCTGTGCGACGCCAAGACCCCGCAGCCCTGCTGGAACGGTTCCCCCTACCAGCCCATCCCGATCACCGACGAGGCCAGCGCCAAGCAGGCGCTGCAGATCCGCGAGCGCGAGGAGGACTTCCCCGGCATCAGCGCCGAGCCCACCGCCGTGCGCCGCTACGCCGCGCCCGCCGGCTCCAACGCCGCCCAGGTGCTCGGTTATCTCTCCCCGGTCACCGATGAGCAGATAAAGAAGGCCGAGGACACCAAGTCGCCGCTGCTCCGCTCCGACCAGGTGGGCAGCAACGGCCTCGAAGCCCAGTACGACAGCGAGCTGCGTGGCAAGGCGGGGGTGACCCGTTACGAGGTCGACAACCTCGGCCGTGTCATCGGCCAGCGGGAGAGCCAGCGGGCCCGTCCCGGCGACAACGTGGTCACCAGCATCGACTCCCGCGTCCAGGCGGTCGCGGAGAAGGAGCTGGCCCAGGCGATGAAGGACGCCCGCAAGCAGTTCGACAAGAACACCGGCCGCAACTACAAGGCGGACTCGGGCGCGGTGGTGGTCATGGAGGCCAAGACCGGCCGGGTGGTGGCCATGGCGTCCAACCCGACGTACGACCCCAACGCCTGGGTCGGCGGCATCTCCGGCAAGGACTACGCGAAGCTCACCGGCAAGAACTCCAACTATCCGCTGCTGAACCGGGCGATCCAGGGCCAGGCGGCCCCCGGCTCGATCTTCAAGGTGGTGCCGACGACCGCCGCGGTCAACGCCGGCTACTCCTTCAACGGCCCCTACGCCTGCACCAGCTCGTTCAACATCGGCAGCCAGGTCTTCAAGAACTTCGAGTCCGAGAACTACGGCGGGATCAGCCTCGGCCGCGCGCTGGAGGTCTCCTGCGACACCGTCTTCTACCGCATCGCCTACGACGAGTGGAAGAAGGACGGCGGCAACAAGCCCAAGAAGAATCCGGGGGACTGGTTCTACAAGACCGCCCACCAGTTCGGCCTCGGCAAGGAGACCGGCATCGACCTCCCCAACGAGGTCACCGGCCGGGTCCCGGACCGCCAGTGGAAGAAGGACTACTGGGAGGCCAACAAGGACGCCTGGTGCAAGAGCGGCAAGAAGGACGGCAACTACGGCCAGCGGATCGCCTACGAGAACTGCCTCGAGGGGATGAAGATGCGCGCCGGTGACTCGGTGAACTACTCCATCGGTCAGGGCGACACCCTCGTCACCCCGATCCAGATGGCCACCATCTACGCGGCGATCAGCAACGGCGGAACGCTCTACGACCCCACCATCGGCAAGGCGATCGTCAGCCCCGACGGCAAGGACGTCCAGGAGATCAAGCCGACGTCGCACGGCAAGCTGCCGATGAGCGGCACGCTGCGCAAGCAGATCGACAGCGCGCTCGCGGGCGTCGCCACCCAGGGCACCGCCGCCTGGCGGTTCCAGGGCTGGCCGCAGGACAAGATCCCGATGCATGCCAAGACCGGTACCGCGGAGGTCTACGGCAAGCAGACCACGTCGTGGTTCGCGACGTACACCAAGGACTACTCGATCGTCATGACGATCTCCCAGGGCGGCACCGGCTCCGGTGCCTCCGGTCCCGCCGTGCGCAAGATCTACAACGCGCTGTACGGGGTCGACGCCAAGGGCAACATCGACCAGAAGAAGGCGCTGCTGCCCAAGCCGCAGGCCAGCCTGCCGAAGATCTCCTCGGACGGCTCCATCGAGGCCGAGCCCCTCGGCAAGCAGTTCGAGGCGGCCGGCCGGGACCGGCGGCGGGGGACGGATTCGTGAGCGACGCACGCGCGGCCGCCGGGCCGCAGACGATGGCGAAAGCCGCACCTCTGCGCCGCGCGGGCGGCAGTGACATGGGCCGCTGCCGCGGCGGGGCGAACGGGAGGCAGCTGTGAGCGCTTCCACGCATGGGTATGCCGTCCGGCGCTTCACCCCGGAGCGCGGCACCTGGAGCAAGCTCATGGCGCGCGACTCGGTCGTCCGCCGTCTCGACTGGGTGCTGCTGCTCACCGCGCTGGCCCTGTCCGCCATCGGCGGCGCGCTCGTCTACTCCGCCACCCGCAACCGCACCGAGCTCAACCAGGGCGACCCGTACTACTTCCTGGTCCGGCACGCCCTCAACACCGGGATCGGGCTGGTGCTCGCCATCGGCACCATCTGGCTGGGCCACCGCACCCTGCGCGGCGCGGTCCCGGTCCTCTACGGCCTGTCCATCGTCCTCGTCCTCGCCGTGCTCACCCCGCTGGGCTCGACGATCAACGGCGCGCACGCGTGGATCGTGGTCGGCGGCGGCTTCTCCCTGCAACCGGGTGAGTTCGCCAAGATCACGATCATCCTGGGCATGGCGATGCTGCTGGCCGCGCGCGTGGACGCCGGGGACCGGCTCATCCCCGACCACCGCACCGTCGTCCAGTCGCTCGGCCTGGCCGCGCTGCCCATCGCGATCGTGCTGCTGATGCCGGACCTCGGCTCGGTGATGGTCATGGCGGTGATCGTGCTCGCCGTGCTGCTCGCCTCCGGCGCATCCAACCGCTGGATCGCGGGGCTGATCCTCGCGGCCGTGGTCGGCGCGCTGCTCATCTGGCAGCTGCACGTCCTCGACCAGTACCAGATCGACCGCTTCGCCGCCTTCGCCAACCCCGCGCTCGACCCGTCCGGGGTCGGCTACAACACCAACCAGGCGCGGATCGCGATCGGCTCGGGCGGTCTCACCGGTAAGGGACTCTTCCACGGCACCCAGACCACCGGTCAGTTCGTCCCCGAGCAGCAGACCGACTTCGTCTTCACGGTCGCGGGAGAGGAGCTCGGCTTCCTCGGTGCCGGGCTGATCATCGTGCTGCTGGGGATCGTGCTGTGGCGCGCCTGCCGGATCGCGCGTGACACCACGGAGCTGTACGGGACCGTCGTCGCGGCCGGGATCATCGCCTGGTTCGCCTTCCAGGCGTTCGAGAACATCGGGATGACGCTGGGCATCATGCCGGTGGCCGGTCTGCCGCTGCCGTTCGTCTCCTACGGCGGGTCCTCGATGTTCGCCGTATGGATCGCGATCGGACTGTTGCAGTCCATCCGGGTGCAGCGGCCCGTCTCCGCTTAAGGAGCTCAGGGCTGATAAGTCCGGATTCGGGTACGAGACCTCCATGGTGGACACGAAGCAGGAGATCGAACGTAAATACGAGGCCACCGCCGAGGAAGCCGGTCCGTCCGGGCGACCCGACCTGCCGGGTCTGCCCGAGCTGACCGGGGCGGGCCCGGTCGCGACCGTGGTGAGCCGGGGTGTCGCCACCCTCGAGGCCACCTACTACGACACCCCCGGGCGCCGGCTGCTGGCCGACGGCATCACCTTGCGCCGCCGCACCGGCGGCGATGACGAGGGCTGGCATCTGAAGCTGCCGGTCGGCCCGGACACCCGGGAGGAGCTGCACGCGCCGCTCGGCGGCGAGGTGCCCGCCGAGATGGCCGCGCTGCTGCGCTCCCGGGTCCGCCACGACCCGCTGCGCCCGCTCGCCCATCTGCACACCGAGCGGGACCGCAAGGACCTGGTGGCCGCCGACGGCACCGTGCTCGCCGAGGTGTCCGTCGACCGCGTGACGGCCCGGCGCCTGGCGCCCGAGGACGGCGAGCCGGTGCGGTGGACCGAGGTCGAGGTCGAGCTCGCCGAGGGCCGGGCCCATGACGAGCGGCTGCTCGACGCGGTCGAGACGCGGCTGTGCGACGGCGGTCTGCACCGCGCCGACAGCCCCTCCAAGCTCGCCAAGGCCCTGGCCGAGACGGAGAGGGGCGCGGTCGCGGCCGAGACCGGCGGAGGTGGGCCGGGCCGGTCCGCCGGACCGGGGAAGCCCGCGAAGCCCGGGAAGCCGGAGAAGGCGGGGAGGCCGGAGAAGGCAGGGAAGCCGGAGAGGGCAGGGAAGGCCGGAAAGCCCGCGAAGCCGGGGAAGCCCGCGAAGACCGCCCGTGAGGTCGAACAGGCCGCGCCGGCGGCCCGGCGGCCGCTCGGCGCCGACGACGTCGTCCTGGACTACGTGCGCCGTCAGCTCGACGCCCTGGTACGGCTCGACCCCGCCGTGCGCCGCGACCTGCCGGACGCGGTGCACCGGATGCGGGTCGCCACCCGCCGGCTGCGCAGCGCCTTCCGCTCCTACCGCAAGGTCCTCGACCGTACGGTGACCGATCCGGTCGGCGACGAGCTGAAGTGGCTGGCCGGTGAGCTCGGCGTGGAACGCGACCGCGAGGTGCTCACCGAGCGGCTCGCGGGCCGTCTCGCCGAGCTGCCGGACGACCTGCGGCGCGGCCCGGTGCGGGACCGGCTGCGCCACTGGTCGCGAGGGCGGCGCGACGGCGCCCGCGCGACCGTCCTGCGCGCGCTGGACAGCGAGCGCTATCTCACGCTCCTGGACACCCTCGACGCCCTGGTGGCCGATCCGCCACTGCGCCCCGCCGCCGCGAAACCGGCCGCGCCGGTGGTCGCCAAGGCCGTGCTGCGCGACTACGAGCGGCTCGCCGGCCGGGTGGCCACCGCCCTTGAGACGCCCCCGGGACCGGACCGCGACGTCGCCGTCCACCAGGCCCGCAAGGCCGCCAAGCGGGTCCGCTACGCCGCCGAGACGGCCCGGCCCGCGCTCGGCAAGCCCGCCAAGAAGTTCGCCCGCCGGATGCGGGCCGTGCAGGACGTGCTCGGCGACCACCAGGACAGCGTCGTCGCGCGCGAGGCGCTGCGGACGCTGGCCGCCCAGGCCCACGGCGCGGGGGAGAGCGACTTCACCTTCGGGCTGCTCCACGGGCGGGAGGAGGCGCAGGCCGCCGCCCGTGAGCGTGAGCTGCCCGGACTGTGGGCCGAGGTCTCCCGTCCCGAGCACCGGGCGGCCCTGGGAGCCTGATCCATGGCCGAGGGACCCCGGCGGGGCAGGTACGCTTGAGGGTCACCCCTGTCAGCTCACGAAAGTCCGCGATGTCTGTCGAGTCGGTCTTCCCACAGCTCGAGGCCCTGCTGCCGCATGTGCAGAAGCCCATCCAGTACGTAGGCGGTGAGCTCAATTCCACTGTCAAGGACTGGAACTCCTGCGACGTCCGCTGGGCGCTCATGTACCCCGACGCCTATGAAGTCGGGCTGCCCAACCAGGGCGTCATGATCCTCTACGAGGTCCTCAACGAGCGCGAGGGCGTGCTCGCCGAGCGCACCTACAGCGTGTGGCCGGACCTCGAGGAGCTGATGCGCCGGCACAAGGTGCCGCAGTTCACCGTGGATTCGCACCGCCCGGTGTCGGCGTTCGACGTCTTCGGCGTCTCCTTCTCCACCGAGCTGGGATACACCAACCTGCTCACCGCGCTCGACCTCGCCGGCATTCCCCTGGACGCCGCGGACCGCACCGAGGACCACCCCGTCGTGGTCGCGGGCGGGCACGCCGCGTTCAACCCGGAGCCGATCGCGGACTTCATCGACTGCGCGGTGATCGGCGACGGTGAGCAGGCCGTGCTCGACATGACCGAGATCATCCGCGCCTGGAAGGCCGAGGGCCGTCCGGGCGGCCGGGACGAGCTGCTCTTCCGGCTCGCCCGCACCGGCAGCGTCTACGTCCCGAAGTTCTACGACGTGGAGTACCTGGCCGACGGGCGGATCTCGCGTGTCGTGCCGAACCGCTCGGGAGTGCCGTGGCGGGTGTCCAAGCACACCGTCATGGACCTCGACGAGTGGCCGTACCCCAAGCAGCCGCTGGTGCCGCTGGCCGAGACCGTCCATGAGCGGATGTCGGTGGAGATCTTCCGCGGCTGCACCCGCGGCTGCCGGTTCTGCCAGGCGGGCATGATCACCCGCCCGGTGCGCGAGCGGTCGATCACCGGTATCGGCGAGATGGTCGACAAGGGACTCAAGGCCACCGGCTTCGAGGAGGTCGGACTGCTGTCGCTGTCCTCGGCCGACCACACCGAGATCGGCGACATCGCCAAGGGCCTCGCCGACCGGTACGAGGAGGACAAGATCGGCCTGTCCCTCCCCTCCACCCGGGTGGACGCCTTCAACATCGACCTCGCCAATGAGCTGACCCGCAACGGACGCCGCTCCGGCCTCACCTTCGCCCCCGAGGGCGGCAGTGAGCGCATCCGTAAGGTCATCAACAAGATGGTCTCGGAAGAGGACCTCATCCGTACGGTGGCCACCGCGTACGGCAACGGCTGGCGGCAGGTGAAGCTGTACTTCATGTGCGGTCTGCCCACCGAGACCGACGACGACGTGCTCCAGATCGCCGACATGGCGACCAAGGTCATCGCCAAGGGCCGCGAGGTGTCCGGCAAGAACGACATCCGCTGCACCGTCTCGATCGGCGGGTTCGTCCCCAAGCCGCACACCCCCTTCCAGTGGGCGCCGCAGCTGAGCGCCGAGGAGACCGACGCCCGGCTGGAGAAGCTGCGCGACAAGATCCGCGGCGACAAGAAGTACGGCCGCTCCATCGGCTTCCGCTACCACGACGGCAAGCCCGGCATCGTCGAGGGCCTGCTCTCGCGCGGCGACCGCCGGGTGGGCGCGGTCATCCGCGCCGTCTACGAGGACGGCGGCCGCTTCGACGGCTGGCGTGAGCACTTCTCGTACGACCGGTGGATGCAGTGCGCCGAGCGGACCCTGCCCGCATTCGGCCTCGACGTCGACTGGTACACCACGCGCGAGCGCACCTACGAGGAGGTCCTGCCCTGGGACCACCTCGACTCGGGGCTCGACAAGGACTGGCTCTGGGAGGACTGGCAGGACTCCCTCGACGAGACCGAGGTCGAGGACTGCCGCTGGACCCCCTGCTTCGACTGCGGCGTCTGCCCGCAGATGCAGACCGAGATCCAGATCGGCCCCACCGGCCGGAAGCTGCTTCCGCTGTCGGTGAAGTAGCCGTTGTCGGTGACGTAGCCGTGCGGTGGCCGTCCGGCCACCCTCCGCTCACCGGGCCGCCCACAAAGTAGGCTGGAAGACACCGGGGCCCCAGCGGCCCTGGTGTTCGACCGCAAAGAAGTACAAGGAGACAGTCCCCTGGGCAAGCGACAGCCCGAAGGCCCGCCGCCCGCTCCCGCGGTGCAGCGCATCCGTTTGCGTTACACCAAGCGCGGCCGCCTCCGGTTCACCAGCCACCGCGACTTCCAGCGCGCCTTCGAGCGGGCGCTGCGCCGCGCCGAGGTGCCGATGGCCTACTCGGCGGGCTTCACCCCGCACCCCAAGGTGTCGTACGCCAATGCCGCACCCACCGGCACCGGCAGCGAGGCGGAGTACCTGGAGATCCAGCTGACCGCGGCGCGTGACCCCGAAAAGCTGCGTGCGCTCCTCAACGAGTCGCTGCCCGCGGGGCTCGACGTCATCGACGCCGTCGAGGCCCGGACCTCGGGACTCGCCGACCGGCTACAGGCGTCCGTATGGGAGATCCGGCTCGACCAGGTCGCCCCCGCGGAGGCCGAGCGAGCCGTCGCCGCCTTCCTCGAGGCCGACACGGTCGAGGTGGAACGCCGGACGAAAAATGGGTTGCGAACCTTCGACACCCGTGCCGCGGTGGCCCGGCTGGAGGCGTTTCCGCCGCCGTCCGATAGGCCAGGCGACGGTGGCTGTGCGATACTGCGGCTGGTGGTACGGCATCTGACACCTGCCGTGCGACCCGACGACGTCCTGTCCGGTCTCCGCGCTACGGCCGACCTGGCGCCGCCGGTCCCCGCAGCGGTGACCAGGCTGGCGCAGGGGCTGCTCGATGAGGAGTCCGGCACGGTGACCGACCCGCTCGCGCCCGATCGCGAGGCAGCTCAAGCCGCCCCAACCGCGGCCGCCGAGCTGACCGCCGCGATGGCGCCGGAAGGTCCCGCGTAGGACCGCCGTCGATGCGCCGCCGATGGCACTTGGGAGCCACCCGGGTCCGGCTGGCGCACTGACCAGGAGACTTTCGCCGGTCCCGAGATATCCGGTCCCGGCGAGCGAGACGACAGCTCCCGTGCGGCGACCGCGCCCCGGGCGGCGGCACCCGCGCACAGTGCGCGGGTGGCCGGCCGGAGGCAGGCGCGGCGCCCGGGAGCGTGACGGGAGAAACGCCCGCATGCTCGAACCAATTGAGCCGACCCAACCTTTCCAGCCCCTTGGGCCGTCAGCGGCGCGTGCCGCGGCGCCCGGGGATGCCATCGAGAGCACACCCAGCGACACCCTGCCGCCGCGCCGCCGCCGTGCGGCCTCCCGCCCGGCCGGCCCACCGGCCGGTGCCGTGAGCGACGCCGAGGTGACCACGCCCTCCGTACCGGCCATACCGGCTGATCAGGCCGGTTCCGCCGGCTCGTCCGAGGCCGCGTCGGTCGCCGGTGCCGCCGTGGTCACCGCGAGTGGCTCCGCGTCCGGCCCCGATGCCGCGTCCGCCGCTCCGCCCGCCCGTCCGCGTCGCCGGGCGACGCGCAAGGCGGCGGCTCCGGCGGGTTCGCCGGAGGCCGCGGAGACCGTGGTGCCGGCCGACGCCGGCCGTGGCGGTGAGGCGGCCGAGGCCGCCACCGAGCCCGTGGTGGAGACCGCCCCCGAGGCCGCTCCGCCCGCCCGTACGCGTCGTCGTGCGACCCGTAAGGCGGCCGCTCCGGCGGGTGCGCCCGTGGAGGCGGCGAAGTCGGAGGAGGCGGAGGCGCCGGCCGAGGCGGAGGAGTCCGGCGCGGCTGCTGAGGCCGCGTCCGAGGCGGAGGCCGTGCCCGCGGCGCCCGCCCGTACGCGTCGTCGTGCGACCCGTAAGGCCACCGCCCCCGCGGGCCCGCCGCAGGCGGAGGCCGCCGACGCGGACGCGTCGTCCGCGGCGGCCGCTGGTGGCGCTGGTGACGAGGCCACGGCCCCAGCCGCAGCCGACGATGCCTCGGCCGACGAGGCCCCGCGGACCCGTACGCGTCGTCGTGCGACCCGTAAGGCGACTGCTCCGGCGGGTGCGCCCGTGGAGGCGGCGAAGTCGGAGGAGGCGGAGGCGCCGGCCGAGGCGGAGGAGTCCGGCGCGGCTGCCGAGGCTGCGGCCGAGGCGGAGGCCGTGCCTGCGGCGCCCGCCCGTACGCGTCGTCGTGCGACCCGTAAGGCCACCGCCCCCGCGGGCCCGCCGCAGGCGGAGGCCGCCGAGAAGCCTGTGGCTGCGGAGCCCGTGGCCGAGGAGTCCGTCGCCGGGCAGCGGAGCGAGAGCGCCGAGGAGACCGCCGGTACGGAGGCCGTGGAGGCGCCGCGCGCCCGTACCCGCCGCCGGGCCGCCCGTAGCGCCGCACCCGCCGAGGAGCCGGCCGCCGCGCCGGAGCCGCAGGCCGTCGAGACCCCCGCCGTCGAGACCCCGGCCGCTGAGGCCCCGGCTGCCGAGGCCGCGTCCGAGGCGGAGCCGGAGCCCGCGCCCCGCTCGCGGCGCCGGGCGGTCCGCCCGCCGAAGGCCGTGTTCCAGGCGCCGGTCTTCACCGAGCCGGTCTTCCAGACGCCGGAGAGCGCCGCCGCCGCGCTGCGGGAGGCCGAGGAGGAGGAAGACCAGGAGCAGCTGACGGCCGAGACCGTCGAGCCCGAGGCGCCCACCAGCCGCCGTCGGCGCCGCCGCCGTGGCGGTGAGCCCGTCGAGGAGCACCCGGAGGTCGAGGAGACCGGGACCGAGGCCGAGTCCGGTCAGCCCGAGTCGGACCAGCCCGAGGGCGAGCACGGCGAGGAGGAGTCGGGCGACCGTCCGGCCCGCCGCCGTCGCCGGGGCGGACGCCGACGCCGTCGGGGCGAGGCCGCCGAGGCCGAGGGCGCCGAGGGGCGTCCCGAGGCCGAGACCGGTGAGCGGTACGAGGACGAGCCCGCCGCCGAGGGCGAGAGCGCCGAGGAGCAGGGCGAGGGCCAGGACGAGGCGGCCGGCCCCGGGGCCGGCGAGCTCGGCGGTACCACCAGCGCCAGCAGCCGTCGTCGCCGTCGCCGCCGTCGGCGCAGCGGCGAGGCCGTCGACGTGGAGACGAGCGGTGACGACCCGGAGCGTACGGTCGTCAAGGTCCGCGAGCCGCGGGAGCGGCGCGGCAAGGAGGCCGAGTCCGGCGCCGACGAGGTGCAGTCGATCAAGGGATCGACGCGTCTGGAGGCCAAGAAGCAGCGCCGTCGCGAGGGCCGTGAGCAGGGCCGTCGTCGCGTGCCGATCATCACTGAGGCCGAGTTCCTGGCCCGCCGCGAGGCGGTCGAGCGGGTCATGGTCGTCCGGCAGCACGGCGACCGCACCCAGATCGGGGTGCTGGAGGACAACGTCCTCGTCGAGCACTTCGTCAACAAGGAGCAGGCGACCAGCTACGTCGGCAATGTCTACCTGGGCAAGGTCCAGAACGTGCTGCCGTCGATGGAGGCGGCCTTCGTCGACATCGGCAAGGGCCGCAACGCCGTGCTGTACGCGGGCGAGGTGAACTTCGAGGCGCTGGGGCTCGCAGGAGGCCCGCGCCGCATCGAGACCGCCCTGAAGTCCGGCCAGTCCGTCCTGGTGCAGGTCACCAAGGACCCGATCGGCCACAAGGGCGCCCGGCTGACCAGCCAGGTCTCTCTCCCGGGCCGCTACCTGGTCTATGTGCCCGAGGGCTCGATGACCGGCATCAGCCGCAAGCTGCCCGACACCGAGCGGGCGCGGCTGAAGCAGATCCTCAAGAAGATCGTCCCCGAGGACGCGGGCGTGATCGTCCGCACCGCCGCCGAGGGCGCGAGCGAGGAGGAGCTGTCCCGCGACGTCGCCCGGCTACAGGCGCAGTGGGAGGAGATCCAGAAGAAGGCGAAGAGCGGTGGTGCCCCGTCGCTGCTCTACGGCGAGCCCGACATGACCGTCCGGGTCGTCCGCGACATCTTCAACGAGGACTTCTCCAAGGTCATCGTCAGCGGTGACGACGCCTGGCAGACCATCCACGGCTATGTCTCGCACGTGGCGCCCGACCTCGTGGACCGGCTCCAGAAGTGGACCTCGGACGTCGACGTCTTCGCCACCTACCGGATCGACGAGCAGCTGATGAAGGCGCTGGACCGCAAGGTCTGGCTGCCCAGCGGCGGCTCGCTGGTGATCGACCGGACCGAGGCGATGGTCGTCATCGACGTCAACACCGGCAAGTTCACCGGCCAGGGCGGCAACCTGGAGGAGACGGTCACCAGGAACAACCTGGAGGCGGCCGAGGAGATCGTGCGCCAGCTGCGGCTGCGCGACCTCGGCGGCATCATCGTGATCGACTTCATCGACATGGTGCTGGAGTCCAACCGCGACCTGGTGCTGCGCCGACTGCTGGAGTGCCTGGGCCGGGACCGCACGAAGCACCAGGTGGCGGAGGTCACCTCGCTCGGCCTGGTCCAGATGACCCGTAAGCGGGTCGGCCAGGGGCTGCTGGAGTCCTTCTCCGAGTCCTGTGTGCACTGCAACGGCCGCGGTGTGATCGTCCACATGGACCAGCCGTCCGCCGCCGGCGGCGGCAAGCGCAAGAAGAAGAAGGCCGCGGCCGGTACCGGTCAGCAGCCGGCCGAGCCGGAGCAGGCCGCCGTGGCCGAGGCCGAGGACGTCACCGAGGCGGCGGCCGAGATCGCCGCGGAGGCCACGCAGCCGAAGCCGCTGCCCGAGCCGGTGTTCGCGGCCGACGAGGAGCTGTACAGCAGCGCCGCCGAGGCCGAGGCCGCCGCGACCCGTGGGCGTACGCGCCGCCGTGCCACCCGTAAGGTGACCGCCCCGGCGGGCGCCCCGAAGGCCGCCGGGCGGCCGGAGGGCGCGGTGGTCGTGGTGGCCGACGAGCCCAAGGAGACGCCCCAGGCGGTGCCCGAGCCGGCGCCGGAGGCGGCTGTGGAGGCCCCCGCTCCCGCTCCCGTCGAGGAGCCGGAGGCCGCGCCCCAGCCGGAGGCCGTGGCCCCGCTGGAGGCCGTTCCCGCGCCGCGTACGCGTCGTCGGGTGACCCGTAAGGTGACCGCCCCCGCGGGCTCGCCGACGGGCTCCGAGGAGGCGGCCGTGGTGGTCGTGAGCGCGCCCGCGGCGGAGCCGGAGCCGGCGTCCGAGCCGGAGCGGCCCGAGCCGAGCCCGGAGCCGGAGGCGGTGTCCCAGGACGCGCCTGCTGAGGGTGCGCCCGCCGAGGAGGCTTCCGCCGAGGCCGAGGCCGAGACCGAGGCGCCGGCGAAGAAGACCGCCCGTAAGGCGGCCGCCAAGAAGGCCCCGGCGAAGAAGACGGCCGCCAAGAAGACCGCCGCGAAGAAGACGGCGGCCAAGAAGACGGCCGCCAAGAAGACCACGGCGAAGAAGACCACGGCGAAGAAGACGACCGCCAAGAAGACGGCGGCCAAGAAGACCGCGGCGGCGGAGCAGCAGACTCCGCCGTCGGTGTCGGCCGCCGCCGAGGACTGACGGCAGCCGGTGCCCGAGGGGCGCCCGCGTACCCGCGCGGGTGCCCCTCAGGGCTCTGGTAGCCTTGACCCTCGGCGTCTGTACGCCAAACCCCTGAGCACATCCCTTCCGCTCCGCCGGAAGAGGCCGTTCGGCCGACGGTGAATCGCATGATCACTCGGTTGTCACGACCCTCCATGGGCCGTGTTGGGCGGCTGGCATCAGAGGTCCCGATTTCTAGCGAGAGAGTGAGAACCGCGTGTACGCAATCGTGCGCACCGGCGGCCGCCAGCAGAAGGTGGCCGTGGGCGATGTCATCGAGGTCGACCGTCTGGCCACCAGCAAGGTCGGCGACACCGTCGAGCTCTCGACTCTGCTCGTTGTCGACGGCGATGCCGTCACCAGCGACCCGTGGGTGCTGGCCGGTGTGAAGGTTCACGCCGAGGTCGTTGACCACCACAAGGGTGCCAAGATCGACATCCTGAAGTACAAGAACAAGACCGGTTACCGGAAGCGGATCGGCCACCGTCAGCTGCACACCGCGCTGAAGATCACCGGCATCGACTCGGCTGCGAAGTAAGGGACTGAGGAGACATGGCACACAAGAAGGGCGCATCGTCCACTCGGAACGGTCGCGACTCCAACGCCCAGCGGCTCGGCGTCAAGCGCTTCGGCGGCCAGACCGTCAACGCGGGCGAGATCCTGGTCCGCCAGCGCGGCACGCACTTCCACCCGGGCTCGGGTGTCGGCCGCGGCGGCGATGACACGCTGTTCGCGCTGGCCGCCGGTGCGGTGCAGTTCGGCACCAGCCGGGGCCGCAAGGTCGTGAACATCGTCCCGGTCGCTGAGTAATCAGCCCGGCGCGACATCGCACAGCCTTACCGAGGGCGGACCGCTCTTCCCGGGAACGGGAAGCGGGTCCGCCCTCGGCGCGTTACGAGCGTCAGGCCCGTAACACCACATCCACCCCGTACGTAACTGGAGGCACCCGTCATGACCACCTTCGTGGACCGCGTCGAACTGCATGTCGCCGCGGGTAACGGAGGCCACGGCTGCGCCTCCGTGCACCGCGAGAAGTTCAAGCCGCTCGGGGGGCCGGACGGCGGCAACGGCGGCCGTGGCGGCGATGTGATCCTGGTCGTGGACCAGTCCGTCACCACACTGCTCGACTACCACCACAGCCCGCACCGCAAGGCCACCAACGGCAAGCCCGGTGAGGGTGGCAACCGCTCCGGCAAGGACGGCACCGATCTGATCCTGCCGGTCCCGGACGGCACTGTCGTCCTCGACAAGAAGGGCAACGTCCTGGCCGATCTGATCGGACAGGGCACCACCTACATCGCCGCCCAGGGCGGCCGCGGCGGCCTCGGCAACGCCGCGCTCGCCTCGCCCCGCCGCAAGGCCCCCGGCTTCGCGCTGCTGGGCGAGCCGGGTCACTCCGGGGACGTCGTCCTCGAGCTCAAGACCGTCGCGGACGTGGCCCTCGTGGGCTACCCGAGCGCCGGCAAGTCGTCGCTGATCTCGGTGCTCTCGGCGGCCAAGCCGAAGATCGCCGACTATCCGTTCACCACGCTGGTGCCCAACCTCGGGGTGGTCACGGCCGGTTCCACCGTCTACACCATCGCCGACGTCCCCGGTCTGATCCCCGGCGCCAGCCAGGGCAAGGGGCTCGGCCTGGAGTTCCTCCGCCATGTCGAGCGCTGCTCGGTGCTGGTGCACGTGCTGGACACCGCGGCCCTGGAGTCCGAGCGCGACCCGCTGACCGACCTCGATGTCATCGAGGCGGAGCTGGCCCAGTACGGCGGTCTGGACGACCGGCCCCGGGTCGTGGTGCTCAACAAGGTCGACATCCCCGACGGCCAGGACCTCGCCGACATCATCCGGCCCGATCTGGAGGCCCGCGGCTACCAGGTCTTCGAGGTCTCGGCCGTCGCCCATCTCGGCCTCAAGGAACTGTCCTTCGCCCTGGCGAAGATCGTCGCGGAGGCGCGGGCGGCGAAGCCGAAGGAGGAGGCGACCCGGATCGTCATCCGGCCGAAGGCCGTGGACGACGCGGGCTTCACGGTCGTCGCCGAGGAGGGCTTCTACCGCGTGCTGGGCGAGAAGCCCGAACGCTGGGTCCGCCAGACCGACTTCGCCAACGACGAGGCCGTCGGCTACCTCGCCGACCGCCTGGCCCGCCTCGGCGTCGAGGAGCAGCTGATGAAGGCGGGTGCCCGTTCGGGTGACGAGGTCGTCATCGGCCCCGAGGACAACGCGGTCGTCTTCGACTGGGAGCCGAGCATCGCGACCGGAGCGGAGATGCTGGGCCGCCGTGGCGAGGACCACCGCTTCGACGCGCCGCGTCCGGCCGCTCAGCGGCGGCGCGAGCGGGATGCGGAGCGGGACGGGGCGGAGCAGGAGTTCGACGCGTTCAAGCCGTTCTGAGGGGTGGTGGGCTGTGTCGCGGGGCGTGTCCGTTCCCCGGACGGAGTCCGGGCGGCTGCCCGAAGCCTGGGAGGCCCGCTGGGGCCGAGCATCGCGAGGGTGGCCATCGTGGGGTCAGCCCACCGCTTCGACGCGCCGCGTCCGGCCGCTCAGCGGCGGCGCGAGCGGGATGCGGAGCGGGACGGGGCGGAGCAGGAGTTCGACGCGTTCAAGCCGTTCTGAGGGGTGCTGGGGCCCCTCCGAGGGCCGCGCGGCCGCCCGGAGCCCCCTTCGCGGGCTGTGAAGGGGCTTCTCGGGGCCGCTGGGCAGAGGGCATGACGAAGGGGCCCGGGAGACCTCTCCCGGGCCCTTCGTCATGCCCTGTCGGCGGTCGCGGTCACCGGCGTGCGGCCGGTGGCCGGCCCCGGGCCTCAGACCGTCGCGGTCAGACCGTCGCGGTCTCCTCCGGCTCCGGAGAGCCGGACTCCAGCTCCGTCTCCTCCGCCGCGTCCCGGGCCTCGCGCTGCGAGGGGATCTCGTCGGACAGCCGGGTGGCCATCCGGGCCCGGCGCTGGTCGGCCTTGTCGCACAGGTCCTGCGTGGCCTGGTTGAAGCGCACCAGCGACGGCGGGTCGGACGGGCCGAGCAGATGCACCTTCAGCTCGGCGCGGGCGGCCGCGAGGGTGTCCTTACCGGGGTCGCGGACCGCCTCCAGCAGCCCGGGTACGCCCTCGGCGCCGGGCGTCAGGATCGTGGCGGCGCGCACCGTCGGGAAGCCCGCCCGGAACTCCTCCTCCGACATCCCGCTGGTGTTCGCCACCGCGTACGGCTTCTCGCTCGTCAGGTAGTCCGAGACCACGCTGGAGACATCGCTGATCAGCACGTCGGCCTGGTTGAAGCAGGAGAAGATCCCCGGACGCGGGCCGGTGACGATCTGGTGCTCCCAGACCGGCAACGAGGCCCAGTACGCGCTCTCCCAGGCGGCCGTGGCCGCGGCGACGGCCGCCGCGCGGTCGCCGTCCGGGGCGCCCTGGAGCTTCATGCGCTCGACCTCGTCCGCACTGGGGCGGAAGGAGGTGCTGGTGAGCCGGTTCAGCTCGTCGGCGCGCCGGGTCAGCTCGGCGGCGGCCTCCGGGCCGGGGCGGGCACCGGTGCGCTTGCCGTTCGCTTCGGCGATCATCGCCCGGATGCGCTCGTCGGCGCGGCCCGCGCGCGGGTCGACGGAGCCGGTCATCGGATGCGGCTTGTAGAGCAGCCGCACCTTGGGGTCGGCGAGCAGCCGGCGGACGATGTTCTCACCGGCCAGGATCACCGAGGTGTTGCCGGGGTTCCCGTCCCAGCCCTCCCAGGTCGGCGCGTACAGCACGGTGGTGAAGTGCTCGTCACCGGCTCCGCCGAGGGCACCCGTGGGCACGCCCGCGTAGGGACGGATGGGGGCCAGCTGGGGCCGGCCGACCTCCACGACGTCCTTGTCCTCGACGCCGATGTCGGCGAGCTGGTAGCGCTCGCGCGCCGCCGGGCCCGCGACCCACACCTCGTCGTACGCCTTGGCGTACGGGTTGCAGCTGGAGAGCTTGTCGCTCTCGCCGTGGTTGATGAACGCGTGCTTGATCGAGGGGATGCGCAGCACCTGCGAGGTCTTGCCGGAGTTCGCCGGGTGCAGCAGCACCTTGAGCGTCGAGTGCTCCAGCCGCATCAGATGCGCGACCTTGGGGAGGCAGACGATCGGCACGTCCGTCGCCTCGATCTTCTGCACCATGAACCGCTCACGGAGCACGATGATCGGCTTGCCGTCGAGCGCGGAGAGCGTGGAGAGCCACATGTTGGCCTGGTACGCCGAGGTGGTGCCGCCGGAGAAGTACATGCCCACGGTCGGCTTGTAGTCCGCCAGCCACTTGTCCAGCCACTTCAGGGCCGCGGCCTCGTTCGCCACGCGCTTGCGCGGCAGCACCCAGGTGGCGAGGTGGGCCGTGCCGCCGATGCCGACCAGCAGCGCGATCGCCAGGCCGGCACCGCCCCAGACGGCGTTCTTGGTGGCGGCCGTGATCAGCAGACCGGCGGTGACCGGCACCGCCAGACGCAGCAGCCGGCGCCCGTGCTGGCGGGCGAACAGCCGCGGCGGGGCGTCGCTCAGCCGCAGCGCGGACGCGTCGATGTTGCGCGTGACGAACGGCAGCTGCCGGCTCCGGCGGACCAGGACGGCCGCCGCCTGGCAGGCGAAGTGCACCAGGTAGAACAGCAGCAGCCCGACGGTGAGCGGCGCCTGCTCGTGCAGGGGATTGATGCCCTCGATGCGCAGCAGCCCGACCATGATGAGCATGTCGCGGAACAGCTGGCGCACCGTGACGTCCAGGCGGATCTTGCCCAGCAGCGACAGCAGACCTGGCTGCTTGTGCTGAAGGAAGAGATCGAGCGCGAGACCGCACGCCGAGGCGGCGATGAAAAGCGGTACGTTCGGAAGCACGGCGCCGACGAGCTGTGTGGCGAAGAACACGAGCATCGCGAGCAGCGCCGTCAGCTGTACGACCCGACGTGGGGCGATTCCGGCAGAGGGCACGGGGTGGGCTCCTGGCAGGAGAGCGACGGACTGATGGGGGGACCCCTGACCGTATGCCGACGTCCCGCCCGGTGACAATCCGCGGCGGTGCCAACCGGTCGCAATCGGTGTCAATGGTGTCACCGCCCGGTGTCCGGAGGCGCTCACGGCGGCCCGTAAGGCGGTGTCCGGGGGCTGAAATGCCACGGCGGGCGAGGTCCCGGCTGTCGTAGATTGCCCACTTGTCATGATGAGTGTGCAGGGCATGCGTTTCTTCGGGACGTGTGGTGAGCCGGGGACGAGCAAAGGGAGCGGTGTGGCGGAGCAGGACGGGTCGGCGGTGCGGGACGAGGTGGCCGCCGCCCGCAGGATCGTGGTCAAGATCGGTTCGTCCTCCCTCACCACGGCGGCGGGGGGCCTGGACGCGGACCGCGTGGACGCGCTGGTCGACGTGCTCATCAAGGTGCTCGACGGTGGCGGTACGGGCCTGCGCGGCAAGGATGGCGACGGTAAGGGCGGCGCGAACGGCAAGGAGATAGTCCTGGTCTCCTCCGGCGCCATCGCCGCCGGGCTGGCGCCGCTGGGCCTGGACCGCCGCCCCCGCGACCTCGCCCGCCAGCAGGCCGCCGCGAGCGTCGGACAGGGGCTCCTGGTGGCCCGCTACACCGCCTCCTTCGCGCGCTACGGACGCCGGGTCGGCCAGGTGCTGCTCACCACGGACGACACCAGCCGCCGCGCCCACTACCGCAACGCCACCCGCACCCTGGACCAGCTGCTGGCCATGGGCGCGCTGCCGATCGTCAACGAGAACGACACGGTGGCCACGGACGAGATCCGGTTCGGCGACAACGACCGGCTCGCGGCCCTGGTCGCCCATCTCGTTCGGGCGGATCTGCTGGTGCTGCTCTCCGACGTGGACGGCCTGTACGACGGGGACCCCAGGACTCCCGGTGCCTCCCGGATCGACGAGGTCCGGGGCCCCGAGGACCTGAAGGGCGTCTCCATCGGCAGCGCGGGCCGCTCCGGGGTGGGCACCGGAGGCATGGTGACCAAGGTCGAGGCGGCCCGGATCGCCGCCGCGGCCGGCGTCCCGGTGGTGCTCACCTCCGCCGGCCGAGCCGGTGACGCCCTGCTCGGCCGCCGTACGGGCACGTTCTTCCACCGCACCGGCCGCCGCTCCGCGAACCGGCTGCTGTGGCTCGCCCACGCCTCCGCGCCGCGTGGCGCCCTCACCCTGGACGACGGGGCGGTACGGGCCGTCGTGGAGCGCCGCACTTCGCTGCTGCCGGCCGGGATCGCGGCCGTGGAGGGGGACTTCACCGCCGGTGACCCGGTCGAGCTGAGGGACACCGCGGGCCACCCGGTGGCCCGCGGCCTGGTGAACTTCGACGCCAAGGAGATTCCGCAGCTGATCGGCCGCTCCACCCGGGACCTGGCGCGTGAGCTCGGCCCGGCCTACGAGCGCGAGGTGGTCCACCGTGACGACCTCGTGGTCCTGGACTGAGCCCCCGCACGGCCGGACCGGGGCTCCGTTGAACCGGGCTTGAGAACCGGGCTTCCGAAAAACCTCAAAAGCACCCCGCGAGCGGGCCTGGGCTGGTCAACTTTGTTCAACGGGGTCGCGCGGGCAGCGCGCCCGCTGTGGGAGACGCGGCGGCGACCGAGCGGAATGCCGCGACCACGGCACACCGTCCCGAGTGCTCCGCCCGCGCGTGAGCGGAGCAGCGAGTTACAGGAGGCCGCCGGTGAGACGAGGGCGCCCGGGGGCGTCGCCCAGAGGGGCGGCGGAGCGCACCCTGACCAGTGTCGGAGCGGGCGGCGGGGCCGGTGACGCCACGGCGCGCGGCGCCGGACGCGGCGAGGCGACCCGGCTGTGGCACATCACCCTCAGCGTCTCGGGGGACGAGGCGCCGCTGCGGGAGGTCCGCAGGGCCCTGGAGCAGCTGGCCCATGACCATCCCTTCCTGCTGACCAGCCGCTATGCCAACGACCACGCCGAGATCCGCTACTGGGAAGAGGCCCGTGATCTGCACGACGCCGCGGCGGTCGCGCTGCGGCTGTGGGGTGAGCACCGGACCTCGGCCAGGCTGCCGCCCTGGGAGATCGTGGGGCTCGAGGTCATCGACCGTGACACGTACCACCAGCGGGTCGCGGAGGGGTACGGGCCCCCGCCGGCCTCCCCGGTGGGCGTACACCCGTTCTGAGGACGGATGTGCGCCATCGAGATGTGAGAACGCCATCTCGAACTGCGGAATAGCGCGTGGCTCCCGGCCCGTGGCTCAGTACGCTTCGGACATGACCAGCGCACCCACGTCGCCGCTCACCGACCCCTGGCCGAAGTCCCCGGTCCTCCAGGCCGCCTACCGGGCCCGCGCCGCGGCCGCCGATCTCGCCCCGCTGCCGCGCGCCGCCAAGGACGACGCGCTGCTGGCGATGGCCGACGCGCTCGAGGTGCGCACCAAGGAGATCGTCGAGGCCAACGCGGCCGATGTGGAGCGGGCCCGGGAGGCCGGCACCAGCGAGGCCATCATCGACCGGCTGACCCTCACCCCCGAGCGGGTGCGGGCCATCGCCTCCGATGTCCGCGATGTCATCGCGCTGCCCGACCCGGTCGGCGAGGTGGTGCGCGGCTCGACGCTGCCCAACGGGATCGACCTGCGCCAGGTGCGGGTTCCGCTCGGTGTCGTCGGGATCATCTACGAGGCCCGGCCGAATGTGACGGTGGACGCCGCCGCGCTCTGCCTGAAGTCGGGCAACGCGGTGCTGCTGCGTGGCTCCTCGTCCGCGTCCCATTCCAACGCCGCGCTGGTGAGGGTCCTGCGCGACGCCGTCGGCGGGGCCGGGCTGCCCGCGGACGCCGTGCAGCTGGTGCCGGGCGAGAGCCGGGACTCGGTGCGCGAGCTGATGCGCGCCCGCGGCCTGGTGGACGTGCTGATCCCGCGCGGCGGCGCGTCCCTCATCCGTACGGTCGTCGAGGAGTCCACGGTCCCGGTCATCGAGACCGGCACCGGCAACTGCCATGTGTACGTGGACGCCGACGCCGACCTCGACATGGCGGTCGAGATCCTGGTGAACTCCAAGGCCCAGCGGCCGAGCGTGTGCAACGCGGCGGAGACGCTGCTGGTGCACCAGGACATCGCCGCGCGCTTCCTGCCGCGCGCGCTGGACGCGCTGGCCGAGGCCGGGGTCACGGTCCACGCCGACGAGCGCGTCCTGGCGCTCGCGGAGAGCTCCAAGGCCACGGTGGTCCCGGCGGTGGTCGAGGACTGGGAGACCGAGTACCTCTCGTACGACATCGCGGCGGCCGTCGTGGACTCCCTGGAGGCCGCGGTGGGCCACATCCGCCTGTGGTCCTCCGGGCACACCGAGGCCATCGTCACGTCGTCCCAGAAGGCCGCCCGCCGCTTCACCCAGCTGGTGGACTCCACCACGGTCGCCGTGAACGCCTCCACGCGGTTCACCGACGGCGGGCAGTTCGGCTTCGGCGCCGAGATCGGCATCTCCACCCAGAAGCTGCACGCCCGGGGACCCATGGCCCTGCCCGAGCTGACCTCGACGAAGTACATCGTCACCGGCGACGGCCACACCCGCTGACTCACCCGTTCGGGGGATGCCCGACACCCGGCGGCGCCGGGGCGGATCTTCCCCCGAATACCCTTTCACCCTGCCCAAAATGACCCGTCCGGTCTACTCTGAATGGGTGCCGGACGACGTGGGGGGCAAGCCGTTCCCGAACGGCGACGAGCCCGACGACCGCAGCCACGGTGAGGCGAACGACGAATTCGCCGCCGTGGTCTTCGACGAGGACTTCGTACGGGCCGCCCCGATCCATGAGCCCACCGCCATCGAGCGGATGCTGGCCGCCGCCGAGGCCCGCGCCGAGGCCGAGGCGTCCCGGCGCCACAGGGCCGGCGTATCCCCCGAGGACGAGCTCTTCGAGGACGGCTACGGCCCGGAGACCGAGTTCTACGGCCCGGACGACCCCGACGGGCGCTTCGGCCCCGGGCGGGACGCGGACGACGCCTACGGCCCCTATGGGCGGTACGGCAGCGCGGGGCGTCCTTACCGCGGCCATGCCCGCTGGCACCGCCCCGTGGCCTGGCTGCTGGCCGTCCTCATGGGCATCGGCGTGGTCGCCCTGGCCTTCACGGCCGTCTACCGGGGCGCCTCGGGCAACCGCCAGGACCCCGCGCCGCCGCCCGCCACCACCGGTGTCGACGGCTCGCCCACGGGACAGCCGCGCCTGGAGCCCTCGGGGTCGGAGTCGGCCCCGGAGCCGACCGGGGCCAAGGGGTCGCCCGCCTCCGCCGTACCGCCGTCTCAGTGACCTCCGTGCAGGTCGCGGACGCGGCGCGGGGTATGGGGGGTTTCCTCGGTTTCCTCCCCTCCCGGCTGCCAAGTCGTGGAGTACCACCGCGTTTACCGCCGCCCCGGGCGACCTACTCTTGAGATATGGCCGGGCGTGGAGACCCTCCCGAGGGGACACCCGATGGCGTCCCGGGAGGTGGTGAGGACGAGTACCGCTCCGTCGTATTCGACGAGTCCTTCGTCCGTGCTGCCCGGCTCCAGGAATTCTCCGCCCAGGAGCGCATGGGTGAGCACGCACGGGCGGTGCGCAGCCGGCACGCCTGGGCCAGGGCCGGGGCGTCGCGCCAGGCCATCGCGCTCGTCCTGCTGATCGCCGTCGCCTTCGCCGCGGCCGTCTACATGGGGGTGCGCCACCCGTACCAGGCGCCCCAGCCGCAGGCCGTGGAACCGCTGCGCACCAGCGTGGTGCCGCTCGCGCCGCGTGGTGAGGTGCCCGGCGGGACGCCGGACCGGCTGTTCCGCAACAGCCCGGCCGCCGAGTTCCGCACCGGCGCCGAAGGGGTCACCGTGCCCGGCGCCCGCCGCACCCGGAACTTCTCCGAGAGCCAGGTGATGACGGCGCTGACCACCGCCAAGGAGTACGTGGTCAGGTCCGCCCTCGACCCGGGTGTGCTCACCGGCGGCCCGGTGCGGGCCGTAAGGCTGCTGCTGGACCCCGCCCAGCAGACGCAGTTCGACCAGAGCCTCGAACGCCCGGTCGACGACGGACGGCACGCGGCCACCGGCTGGCTGACCCGCTTCAACCCGGCCGAGGTGACTCTCGCCGACTCCCCGGTGCGGGTCCGCGGCACCCTTACGGTCCTCGAGCGCAGCCCCGCGACCCTGGAGGTCGCCGCCGACCACGTCTTCGTCTACGCGGTCCAACAGGCCCATGAGCGCGGACCGGACCACGCCTCGCTGTTCACCGTGCGCCGTGAGACGCGGTTCCGCTTCGACCGTGACGATCTGCGCGACCGCCACGTGGAGCTGGTGCAGAGCGCCGTACTGGCCGGCCCGCAGGCCTGTGCCGCGAACGCCGCAGGGTATCTGCGGCCGATGCTCGCCGGTCAGAGCGCCAAGGGCGACGCCCCGACCGGCACCGACCCGTACACCAGGGGCCGGACCACGGTCTCGCTGTGCGGCGTCCTGGCTCCCGGAACCCAGCCCGCCCTCGACGGGCGGTCCTGAGGGCCGCCAGGGGCCGTCTCAGCGCTTCGGCGGAGTGTCCCCGGGCCCGTCGTCCCCCGGCCGCTCCTCCGGCCCGTCCTCGGGCCGCCGGTCCGAGGAGGCGTCCTGGGACTCGTCCCGGGGCGGCGTGCGGTCCTCCGGGGCCTGCCCGCCCTGCTTGCCTCCGCCGCCGGTGAACCGGTCGCGCAGCTTGCTGCCCAGGTCGCCGGCGCCGCCCGCCACGTCCCTGACGAAGGCGAGCAGCGGGTCCTTGCTGCTGCGGACCGACTCCGCGTAGTGGTTCGCGGACTCCCGGAAGGACTCGCTGACCGAGGTGTCCTTGTCCTCGTCGCGCCGCGGGTAGTGACCGTCCATGAGCCGCTGGTAGTCGCGGGTCGCGGCCCACTTCTTGAGCTCGGCGGCGCGCACGGTGGTGAACGGGTGGCTGCGCGGCAGCATGTTCATGATCTTGAGGACGGAGTCCCGCAGATCGCCGCTCGACTCGTACTCCTCCGCCTGCTCCAGGAAGGCGTCCACGTTCATCTCATGGAGGTGGTGGCCGCCCGCGAGCTTCATCAGCCCGCGCATCGAGGCCCGCAGATCCTGTCCGACCAGCAGCCCCGCCCGGTCCGCCGACAACTCGGACTTGCGGAACCACTCCCGCAGCGCCGTCACCAGCGCCAGCACCGCCACGTTGCCGAGCGGGATCCAGGCGACCTTCAGCGCGAGGTTGGTGAGGAACAGCAGTATCGTCCGGTAGACCGAGTGCCCGGACAGCGCATGGCCCACCTCATGGCCGATGACCGCCCGCATCTCCTCCTCGTCGAGCAGCTCGACCAGACCGGTGGAGATCACGATGATCGGCGCGTCCATGCCGATGCACATCGCGGTCGGCTGCGGGCTCTGGGTCACGTACATGGCCGGGACCCGCTCCAGGTCCAGGATGTAGCAGGCGTCCCGCAGCATGTCGTGGAGATGGGCGAACTGCCGCTCGCTGACCCGCACCGAATCGGACAGGTAGAGCAGCCGCAGACTCCGCTCGGGCAGCAGACCGCTCATCGCCTTGAACACCGTGTCGAAGCCGGTCAGCTTGCGCAGCGCGACCAGCGCGGAGCGGTCCGCCGGATGTTCGTACGCCCGCGAGGAGATCCCCGGGAACCGCCGCCGGCTCCGGCCGGGCACGTGCTCCCGGGCGTCCCCCGCCCCGTTTCCGCCACCGGTCTCGTGAGTGTCGCTCATCTGGCCCCCTCGTCCGATTACCCGCTCGACGGGACGCCCGGTCCGGGCCCCTCGTCCGGCGGCCCCCAGCCTAGGCCCTGGGCGGCCGGGGGTTAGCGTGGAGACATGCCCGATATGACTGGCCTCGCCGAAGCCCTCGCCGCCACCTCCCACAGCAACGACGGCCCGGGAGCGCTGCTGCGCATCGTCATCGTGGTCGGCGTCGTGGGTGCCGCCCTGCTCGCCTGGTTCCTGCTGCGCGGGTACAAGCAGGACTGACGCCGGGGCCGGCCGCGGCCCCGGAGCGCGGGACAGGGCTCGAAGCAGGACGGACATCAGGACCGAAAACCGCCTCGCATACGATGTGGCCGACGTGTTGTGACGCCTAGACCCGGATAGGTATTGCCTGCGATGACCGCTTTCAGCACCGCACATGCTGCCCTGACCACGCTCGCGGCCGAGGGCGGTGAGCACACCGACACCCACCCCAGCATCAGCCCCTTCATGACCGGCGGTGCGGCCCTGGTGATCCTCTTCCTGCTGCTGTGGATCACCACGCGCTTCAACCGGGACCGCTGATCGGGCGATCGCCCCTATGGGCCCCGGCTCCGGGCCGGGCCCAGTAGGGTCTGCACGCATGGAAGAGCAGCAAGGGTCCGGCAAGCGGCGACTCGGCGTGATGGGCGGGACCTTCGACCCGATCCACCACGGTCACCTGGTCGCGGCGAGCGAGGTGGCCTCGCAGTTCCACCTCGACGAGGTGGTGTTCGTGCCGACCGGTCAGCCCTGGCAGAAGAGCCACAAGAAGGTCTCACCGGCCGAGGACCGCTATCTGATGACGGTCATCGCGACCGCCTCGAACCCGCAGTTCTCGGTCAGCCGCATCGACATCGACCGCGGTGGCCCCACGTACACCACCGACACGCTCCGGGAACTACGCGCGCTCAACGGTGACGCCGATCTGTTCTTCATCACCGGGGCCGACGCCCTCGCCCAGATCCTCACCTGGCGCGACGCCGAAGAACTCTTCTCGCTGGCCCACTTCATCGGGGTGACCAGACCCGGGCACATACTGGCCGATCCGGGACTCCCGGAGGGCGGGGTGTCGCTGGTCGAGGTCCCGGCGCTGGCGATCTCGTCATCGGACTGCCGGGCGCGGGTCGCCCATGGCGATCCCGTCTGGTACCTGGTGCCGGACGGCGTGGTGCGTTACATCGACAAGCGCGAGCTGTACCGGCACGACTGCTGAAGGGGTAGCGGTGAACGACCGGCAGGACTCGTACGACCCGTACGCACACGACCCGTACGCACAGGATCCGTACGGCCAGGAGCCGCAGATCTACGGCTATGACGCCTATGGGCGTCCGGTGTACCAGCCGCAGGCGGCACAGCAGCAGAGTTACGACCCGTATGCCCAGCAGCAGCCCCAGTACGGGCAGCAACAGCACGACGGGCACGACGGGTACGGCTACGACCCCTATGCCCAGCCGGAGCACCACCAACAGCAGCACCAGCAGTCCCAGCAGCAGTACACCCAGACGCACGGTTACGACCCGTACGCTCCCCAGCAACAGCAACAGCAACAGCAACAGCAACAGCAACAGCAACAGCAACAGGGCTACGGCTACGACTACCCGCCGGCCGCCGCCCCGGCCGTCCCCCCGCAGCGCGAGCCCAACCCCTATGAGGAGCTGAGCCCGGAGCAGCTGGGCGCCGGGGCCGAGACGCCCCAGGCGGAGGAGTCGCGGCCAGCTGGGCCGAAGCGGACCGGGGATTCCGATGAGGGGGAGTACCGCACCGAGCAGTTCTCCTTCGTCGAGGAGCAGAACGAGGACTCCGACGACGTCATCGACTGGCTGAAGTTCGCCGAGACCCGCTCCGAGCGCCGTGACGAGCGCCGCCGTAAGGGTCGCAACCGCCTCGTCGCGCTCGTGGTGGTCCTGGTCCTCGCCGTCGCGGGCGGGGTCGGCTACCTCTGGTACGCGGGCAAGCTCCCGGGACTGTCCGGCGGCTCCGGGGACCAGGCGGCCGCGGGCGGTCCGCAGAAGCGCGATGTGATCGTCGTCCATCTGCGCGAGACCAAGGGCGGGCGCACCTCCACGGCCCTGCTGGTGGACAACGAGACCACCCAGAAGGGCACCACCGTCCTGCTGCCGAACTCGCTGGCCGTCGCCACCGAGGACGGTGCCTCCACCACGCTCGGCAAGTCGGTGACCGACGAGGGCTCCGACTCCACCCGGGACTCCCTGAGCACCCTGCTGGGCTCGAAGATCCAGGGCACCTGGCGGCTGGACACGCCGTATCTGGAGAACCTCGTCGAGCTGGTCGGCGGGATCACCCTCGATACCGACGCGACCGTCCCCAGCTCGGAAAAGGGCGAGGACCCGCTGGTCAAGCGGGGCAAGGACCAGATCCTGGGCGGCCAGGCGGCCGTGGCGTACGCCACCTACCGGGCGTCCGGCGAGGCGCAGACCAAGCAGCTCGCGCGGTTCGGGCAGGTCATGCACGCGGCGCTGAAGAAGGTCTCCAGCGATGCGGAGGGCGCCACCAGCACCGTGGAGTCGCTGGCCCAGATCCCCGACCCCTCGCTGTCCGAGCAGCAGCTCGGGGCGTCGCTGGCCAAACTGGCCGAGCGGGCCAAGAGCGGCGCGTACGACACCGCGATGCTGCCGGTCCAGTCGGACGGGACGCTCAGCAGCCAGGCGACCGACCGGGTGGTCAAGGACATCCTCGGCGGCACGGTCAAGAACACCGACAACACCACCGGCCCCAGGGTCAGCGTGACCAACGCCGGAGGCCCCGAGGACGCGTCGAGCGCCGCGCGGGTGGCGCTGGTCAACGGCGGCTTCACGGTCGTCGCGGCCACCGAGAGCGGCGGTACGCCGCAGTCGGCCTCGCGGGTGACCTACGCGGACACCGCGCAGGCGGAGCAGGCCAAGGAGGTCGCCAAGACGCTCGGGCTGCCCGCGACCGCGGTGCGGAAGGGCAAGGGCGCGGCCAACGCGGACATCACGGTCCTCCTCGGCCCGGACTACGACGCCACGGGCTGAGCCGTTCACCTCGGGCACCCCGGGCGGCCGCTCCTCGGCCGCCCGGGGTGACGGTGGGGCGTGAGACCCTGGGGGGAGCCAGACCTTCGAGGTACCACCGACCGAAAGCCTTGCCTGTGACCGCCACGGACCGCTCCCTCGAGCTCATCAACGCCGCCGCCCAGGCGGCCGCCGACAAGCTCGCCCACGACATCATCGCGTACGACGTCAGTGATGTGCTCTCCATCACCGACGCCTTCCTGCTGGCCTCGGCGCCCAACGACCGTCAGGTCAAGTCGATCGTCGACGAGATCGAGGAGCGGCTGAACAAGGACCTGGGCGCCAAGCCGGTGCGCCGCGAGGGCGACCGTGAGGCCCGCTGGGTGCTGCTGGACTACGTGGACATCGTGGTGCACGTCCAGCACAGCGAGGAGCGGGTGTTCTACGCCCTGGAGCGGCTCTGGAAGGACTGCCCGCAGCTGGAGCTCCCGGCCGACGCCGAGGCCACCCGCGGCAAGGCGCAGGAGTACGCGCGGTCGCAGGCCGCGGCGGACGGCGGCGCGGGCGGTGAGCTGAGCTGAACGGCACCTCGAGCGGCCGCGGCCGCCGCATCGTCCTGTGGCGCCACGGCCAGACGGCCTGGAACATAGAGCGCCGTTTCCAGGGCTCCCTGGACATAGAGCTCACCGACACGGGTGTCGCGCAGGCGCACCGTGCGGCCCGGCTGCTGGCCGCCCTGAAGCCGGACGCGATCATCGCCTCCGACCTGAAGCGGGCGGCGGCCACGGCCGCCGAGCTGTCCACCGTCACGGGGCTGTCGGTCACGCATGACGCGGGACTGCGGGAGACCTATGCGGGCGCGTGGCAGGGGCTGACCCACGAGGAGATCATCGAGCGCTTCGGCGAGGAGTACGCGGCGTGGAAGCGCGGTGAGCCGGTCCGCCGCGGCGGCGGTGAGCTGGAGGCCGAGGTCGCCGACCGGGCGGCCCCGGTGGTGCTGGAGAGCGCCGACAAGCTGCCGGACGACGGCACGCTCGTGGTGGTCAGCCACGGCGGCACCATCCGCACCACCATCGGCCGGCTGCTCGGTCTGGAGCCCAGGAACTGGGAGGCGCTGGGCGGTCTGTCCAACTGCTGCTGGTCCGTTCTGGGCGAGGGTGTGCGGGGCTGGCGGCTGCTGGAGCACAACGCCGGTTCGCTGCCCGAACCGGTCCTCGGCGACGACGACTGAGCCGATTTCCTTTTCCGGCAGGTCACCGGCTATGCTCCTACTCGTTCGAAGCGCTCCGGCGCAGAGAAGAGCGGGGCTATAGCTCAGTTGGTAGAGCGCCTGCATGGCATGCAGGAGGTCAGGAGTTCAATTCTCCTTAGCTCCACAGATCCACGATCCCGTCTCCCTTCGAGGGAGGCGGGATCGCTGCGTTCTGCGCGCTTTCGGTCCGCCCCTCGGATCCGCCGCACCTGAGACTCTCCAGCCGGTTCGGCTACGGCCTACGTCCCTATGGACACGCGGATGTTGGTAGCCGTAAGGCGGCAGGACGCGCCGGACGCGGCGGAGTTCGGGTGCCGGCGGCTCAACTGCGCGGCACATTGGTGAGTCTGGTGAGATTCCAGTGGGGAATCTCCGCTGACCTGCGCGTCGTCCCGTGGCAGAATCGGACACCCGGAGGGGGACGGGGCCGATACGTCCGATGGGGAGGGCAGGTGGGATGCCGACGAGCATCCTCGATGCGATCGAGGACCCGTCCCGCGCGGCACCGGCGGACATGGTGTGCCCGTCCTGCGGCTCCGCGCACGTGGCCCAGGTCCTCGGTGACAACGGCGGTGTTTCCTACGTGTGTACGGCCTGCGGACATAGCTGGAGCTGAGTGAGATGGGAGCCCACAGCCGGAAGTGCGACTGGTGCGGCACCGGCACACCGATCGTCCGCGACATGGAGCCGCTCAACTCCGACTACCAGTACTGGTGTGCGGAGTGCGCGCGGGCGCTGATCATCCGGGGCGATCCCATCGAGACCTACCGCGAGCTCGAAGGGGAGCCGATCTACGGTCGGCTGCTCGACGAGCACTGCACGCTGAAGCGTTTCTATTCGTTCGCCACGGCGTAACCGGGGCCTCGCTCCCAGCCTCCGGGGAATCGATTTGGCGGAAGGCCGGGGCATCCGTGTAATGTAGGCGTCGCCGCCGGGGAAACCGGGCGGAGCAAGACCTGGGGCTATAGCTCAGTTGGTAGAGCGCCTGCATGGCATGCAGGAGGTCAGGAGTTCAATTCTCCTTAGCTCCACATCACAGAGGCGGGTCGTCCGACAAGGACGGCCCGCCTCTGGCGTTGCGTGACGGAGGCCACCTCCGTGCGGGCCGTCGGTGCCCTGCGGTAACCTGGCCCCATGCGTGCCGTACGCCTTCTGCTTAGCGGGCCGCGCTGATCAGCACCGACCGAGAACAGCTCCGGTCGGCATCAGCGCGGCATCCCCTCCTGTGCGAGGGGCCTTTTTGTTTCGGAAGCGAGAGGGATCCGCTGCGTTGCCGCAGGCAGAGACGACCGATGGAGCTTTGAGGACCATGAGCGAGACCAATGCCGCGGCCGAGGTGGCCGCGCCGCACCGCTACACGGCCGCCCTGGCCGCCGACATCGAAGCCCGGTGGCAGGACTTCTGGGACGCGAACGGCACGTATGAGGCGTCCAACCCGAGTGGAGACCTGGCCGGCGACCCCGAGGCCGCCGCCCGGCCCAAAAAGTTCGTCATGGACATGTTCCCGTACCCCTCGGGCGCGGGACTGCACGTGGGCCATCCGCTGGGCTACATCGCCACCGATGTGTACGCCCGCTACCACCGCATGACGGGCCACAACGTCCTGCACACCCTGGGCTTCGACGCCTTCGGCCTGCCCGCCGAGCAGTACGCGGTGCAGACCGGCACCCACCCCCGGGTCAGCACCGAGGCCAACATCGACAACATGCGGCGGCAGCTGCGCCGCCTGGGCCTGGGCCACGACCGGCGCCGCTCCTTCGCGACGATCGAGCCGGAGTACTACAAGTGGACCCAGTGGATCTTCCTCCAGATCTTCAATTCCTGGTACGACCCGGAGGCGAAGCGGGCGCGTCCCATCGACACCCTGGTCGAGCAGTTCGCCTCCGGTGAGCGCACGACCCCCGACGGCCGCCCCTGGGCCGAGCTGACCGAGGCCGAGCGCGCCGATGTGCTGGGCCAGTACCGCCTGGCCTACGCCTCGGACGCGCCCGTCAACTGGTGTCCCGGCCTGGGCACCGTGCTGGCCAACGAGGAGGTCACCGCCGACGGCCGCTCCGAGCGCGGCAACTTCCCGGTCTTCAAGGCCAAGCTGCGCCAGTGGAACATGCGGATCACCGCCTACGGGGACCGGCTGCTGGAGGACCTGGAGGCGCTGGACTGGCCCGAGGCGATCAAGCTCCAGCAGCGCAACTGGATCGGCCGCAGCGAGGGTGCCCGGGTGGACTTCCCCGTCGCCGGCCACTCCGACGCGAAGATCACGGTCTTCACCACCCGCCAGGACACCCTGTTCGGCGCGACCTACATGGTGCTGGCGCCCGAGCACGACCTGGTCGACGCCGTCGTTCCGGCCGCCTGGCCGGAGGGCACCCACGACGTGTGGACCGGCGGGCACGCCACCCCGGCCCAGGCCGTCGACGCCTACCGCAAGCAGGCCGCGGCCAAGTCGGACGTCGAGCGGCAGGCCGAGGTCAAGGAGAAGACCGGCGTCTTCACCGGCGCGTACGCGGTCAACCCGGTCAGCGGCGAGCAGGTCCCGGTCTTCATCGCCGACTACGTCCTGATGGGCTACGGCACCGGCGCGATCATGGCCGTCCCGGCGCACGACAGCCGTGACTTCGCCTTCGCCCGCACCTTCGAGCTGCCGATGCGCTGCGTCGTCCAGCCGTCGGACGACCGCGGCACCGACCCGTCGACCTGGGACGACGCGTTCGCCTCGTACGATGCCGAGATCGTCAACTCGGCGGGTGAGGGCATCACCCTGGACGGGCTGGGCGTCGTCGAGGCCAAGGCGCGCATCACCGAGTGGCTGGAGGCCCGCTCCATCGGCGAGGGCACCGTCAACTACCGGCTGCGCGACTGGCTGTTCAGCCGTCAGCGCTACTGGGGCGAGCCCTTCCCCATCGTCTACGACGAGGACGGCGTGGCCCACGCGCTGCCCGAGTCGATGCTGCCCCTGGAGCTGCCCGAGGTCGAGGACTACTCGCCGCGCACCTTCGACCCCGACGACGCCGACACCTCCCCGGAGACCCCGCTGTCCCGGAACGAGGACTGGGTCAACGTGGTGCTGGACCTGGGCGACGGCCGTGGCCCGCGCCCGTACCGCCGCGAGACCAACACCATGCCCCAGTGGGCCGGGTCGTGCTGGTACGAGCTGCGCTACCTGGACCCGCACAACGAGAACCGGCTGGTCGACCCGGACATCGAGCGTTTCTGGATGGGACCGGCCGAGGACCGGCCGCACGGCGGCGTCGACCTGTACGTCGGTGGCGCCGAGCACGCCGTACTGCACCTGCTGTACGCCCGCTTCTGGTCCAAGGTGCTGTTCGACCTGGGGCACATCTCCTCGGCCGAGCCGTTCCACAAGCTGTACAACCAGGGCATGATCCAGGCGTACGTCTACCGGGACCGCCGCGGCATCGCCGTCCCGGCCGCCGAGGTCGAGGAGCGCGACGGAGCGTACTGGTACCAGGGCGAGAAGGTCACCCGTCAGCTGGGCAAGATGGGCAAGTCCCTGAAGAACGCCGTCACGCCGGACGAGATCTGCGCCGACTACGGGGCCGACACCCTGCGCCTGTACGAGATGGCCATGGGCCCGCTGGACGTCTCGCGGCCCTGGGACACCCGGGCCGTGGTCGGCCAGTACCGGCTGCTCCAGCGGCTGTGGCGCAATGTCGTCGACGAGGCCACCGGAGAGGTCACCGTCGTCGGCACCGAGCCCGACGAGGCGACGCTGCGCGCCCTGCACAAGGCGATCGACGGCGTCCGGCAGGACATGGAGGGCCTGCGCTTCAACACCGCCATCGCCAAGATCACCGAGCTGAACAACCACGTCACCAAGGTGCGCGAGGTGCCCCGCTCGGTGGCCGAGGGCCTGGTGCTGCTGATCGCGCCGCTGGCCCCGCACATCGCCGAGGAGCTGTGGCGCAAGCTGGGCCACTCCACGTCGGTCGTCCACGAGCCCTTCCCGGTCGCCGACCCGGCGTATGTCGTGGACGAGACCGTCACCTGCGTGGTGCAGGTCAAGGGCAAGGTCAAGGCCCGGCTGGAGGTCGCGCCCTCGGTCTCGGACGAGGAGCTGGAGGCGCTGGCGCTGGGCGACCCGGCGGTCGTGGCGGCGCTGAACGGCGCGGGCATCCGTAAGGTGATCGTACGGGCGCCGAAGCTGGTCAACATCGTTCCGGCCTGATAGCTGGCCAGGATCGCTCCGGCCTGATGGCGGGTCCGGGTCCGTTCGGCCTGATGGCGGGTCCGGATGGCTCCGGCCCGTTCGGCCTGGTGGCGGGTCCGGATCGTGCCGGCCTGATAGCGCGTCGTGGGTCCCACTCGCGGGCGGGTTGGGGGTTCGTCAGGAACCCCCGGCCCGCCCGGCGCGTTTACGCTGGGAGGACGACCGCCACCGTGCCGTGACCGCCGCCCCAAGGAGCGCACATGGAAGCCATCTGGATCCTGTTGTCGCTTTTCGTCCTGATCATGCTGCTGGGGGTCTACGCGGCCGTTCGAACGGTCCGAGCGGCCAAGCGCGGCATCGACCGCACGGTGCACCAGGCCCGCCGCACGGTGGAGGAGACCAGACTCCGGGCCCGGCAGCTCGCCCAGCCGGGTGCGGCCGGCGAGCTCGCCCAGCTGCGGCTCTCCCTGCGCGGCTCGATGCGCGCCACCGAGCAAGCGCTCCAGGCGGCCGCCCCGCAAGACCGGTCGCTGTCGGAGTCGTTGGGCCTGTTGCGGCGGCTGAGCGCCCATGCGCAGGACCTGGAAGCGGATCTGAAGCGGCTGGAGCAGGAGCCCGACAAGACCCGGATCGCGGCCCTGCTGCCCGAGCTGCGGCAGCGCACCGGGCGGATCACCCACTCCGCCGACTCGCTGCGCTGGGCGGTGCAGGAGCGGACACAGCGGTTGGCACACGACGATCTGGACACGCTGGGCCAAGAGATCGAGATGGAGGCCGGGGCGCTGCGGCACTGGACGACGGCGGATGCGGAGCAGCCGTGGGCCGCGGCGAGGGAGGAGCCTGGGGCGGGCCCGCGGACGGGGTCCGGGGCGGACCGGGAGCCGGCGTCACCCCCGTCCCCCTCCTCGCCCTCGCCTTCGCCCTCGCTCGGGGCGGCGTCACGGACGGAGCCCCACTCGTGGCAGCAGCCTTGGCAGAAGCCTCGGCGGGAGCCTCGGCAGGAGCCCTGGCAGGAGTCCACCCGTCCCGAGAACACGGCCTGAGACCGGGAACACGGCCGGAGAACGGGACCTGAGCCACGTCTGAACAGGGCATGATCCGTAAGGCAATTGATCATCCGCTGGGGTCGCGCGGTCAGCGAGCCCCGTCCCCCGATAACCTCCCAGTCATGTCCCGCCATGTCGCGATCGTGACCGATTCCACGGCTTACTTGCCGCCGGATGCGATGGAGCGGCATCGCATCACCTCCGTGCCGTTGACGGTGGTGCTCGGCGACCGGGCCCTGGAGGAAGGCACCGAGATCTCGGCCCGGTCCCTCGCGCAGGCGTTGCAGAAGCGCAAGCCGGTGACGACGTCCCGGCCCAGTCCGGAGATGTTCGCGGCCGCCTACCGGGCCGCCGCCGAGGCGGGCGCGACGGGCATCGTCTCCCTGCATCTGTCGGCCGAGTTCTCCGGTACCTACGACGCGGCGGCGCTCGCGGCACAGGACGCGCCCGTACCGGTGCGGGTGGTGGACAGCGGAATGGTCGCGATGGCACTCGGCTTCTGCGCGCTGGCGGCGGCCGAGGTGGCGGAGGGCGGCGGCACGCTGGACGAGGCGGTGGCGGCGGCGGAGAAGCGGGCCGATGGCACCGCCGCCTACTTCTACGTCGACACCCTTGACTATCTGCGGCGCGGCGGCCGCATCGGCGCGGCCCAGGCGCTGCTCGGCTCGGCGCTCGCGGTGAAACCGCTGCTCCAGCTCGACGAGGGGCGGATCGAGCTGCGGGAGAAGGTCCGCACCGCCTCGAAGGCCATCGCCCGGCTCGAGGAGATCGTGGTGGAGCGGGCGGGCCGCAGCCCGGTGGACATCGCGGTGCAGCATCTGGCGGCGGGCGAACGGGCGACGGCGCTCGCGGAGCGGCTGCGGGAGCGGGTGCCGGGGCTGGAGGAGCTGTATGTGAGCGAGGTCGGCGCGGTGATCGGGGCGCACACCGGACCGGGGCTGCTGGGGGCGGTGGTCTCTCCGCGGTAGCGGAGGGTGGGCGGTGCCGGACGATGCATGGCGGTTCCGGACGATGTTTGGCGGTGCGGCTCACCCGACAGGGTGACGAACTTGTCCACAATCTGAGGGTTGTCCACGGGAATTGAGGGCGATCGGCGCGATCGGCCGCGGGTGTCTACCGTCGGGTGACATGAGGTCACGATCACGCACGGTAACCGAAGGGCCGGGGCGCGGCCGCCATCGCGACGGCGGGGCGGGCCGTCGGCCAGGCCCGCCGTCCGGCGGCGCTGGCCCGTCCCGGGCCGGGAGCCGCCTCGGTGGCGCCCACCGCCATGCCCGCCCGACCGCAGCTTCACGCGCCACGCGCCCCTCACGGGCCACTCGCGCGGCGGCGCTCTTCGCCACGTCGTCGGCACCCCCGGTCGCGGTCGGGTCCCTCGCCCTGGGCAGCCGGGACGGCCCGACGGGCGTCGCGGAGATCCGGGACGGGAAGCCCCCGGCCAGGGACCTTCCGGCGAGGGACCTTCCGGCCAGGGATCTTCCGGCCAAGGACCTCCTGGCCGAGGACCTTCCGGCCAACGAGCGCCCGGTCAAGGACGCCCTGGCCGAGGGCCTCCCGGCCAAGGGCATGCCGACCGAGGGCGAGGGCATGCCGACCGAGGGTGTGGCGGAGGTACGGAAGGACGAGCCGCCCGGGGACGGTCCGTTGCGCCGCCGCGACCGGGCAGGACTGGCCCTGCGGGAGCGGCTGCCGGTGTGGCTCCAGGTCCGCTGCGGTATGGAGCTCAGGACGGTCGCCGCGCTGGCCGTCGCCCTGCTCACCGCGGTGGCCTTCGCGGCCTACCACTTCTGGACCGGCCGTCCCCAGACCGTGCGGGCACCGGATCCGGAGCCCCCGCGTGCCGCGTCCTCCGCACCCGGTCCGACATCCGGCGGCCGGCCCGCCCCTTCCGGGGACGGTCGGGCGGTCGTGGTGGATGTGACGGGCAAGGTCCGCCGTCCGGGGCTGCGGAAGCTGCCGTCCGGGGCGAGGGTCGCCGACGCCCTCGAAGCGGCGGGTGGGGTACGGCCGGGCACCGACCTGAGCGGGCTGAACCGGGCCCGGCCGCTGGTGGACGGGGAGCAGATCGTGGTCGGCGCCCCCGCGGGCGGACCGCCGGCGCCGGGCGCGGCCGCCGATCCGGCCGCCGGTGTGCCGAGCGCACCGAACGGGGCGGGCCCGCTGAACGGCGCGAGTGCGCCGAACGCACCGGCCGGACCAGGAGCGCCCGGCGGCTCGGTCAGCCTCAACTCCGCGACCGCCGAACAGCTCGACACCCTCCCGGGAGTTGGCCCCGTGCTGGCCCGGCACATCATCGACTACCGCACCCAGCACGGAGGTTTCCGCTCCATCGACGAACTTCGCGAGGTGAACGGCATCGGTGAGCGCCGGTTCGCCGATCTGCGCCCGCTGGTCCGGCCATGACGGCCACGGAGCCGACGCGGACCCGCATCCCGGTCCACGCGACGGCCGCGTCCCCGCGCGGTGCCTCACAGCCACGCCAGGAAGGCCCGCCCGACCTCCGCCTCGTACCACCGGCCCTGGCCGCCTGGGCCGCTGCGGCCCTCGCCCTGGACGCACCGGCTCCTATGGTGGCCCTCGCCTGCGCCGCGGCCTTTCTCGTGGCGGTCGCCCTGCTCATCGGGGCCCGCCGACGAGTCACCCCGGCACCGGGTGGACGACCGCGCGGCGCGCCCCGGTCCCGGCGCGCGCCGGACGTGTTCCCACCGGTGCCGTCCTCGCCAGGGCCGCGCTCACCGAGGCCGCCTCTGGACGGCCGGGACGCGCCCGGGGCCACCGCGACGCCGTCGCGCGGCGCCGGACCTCGGAGGCGGGGCCGGACGTCACTGCCGTCCAAGGCCGAACGGCGGCCGTCGGAGGCGGGAGCGCCACCCGGGGCCACACCTTGTGCCGCCCCCCGGGCGCGTCGGCGGGCGGGCACCGGCGAGAGCCCCCACGCGACGCCGGGGGAGCGGACCGCATCGCCGCCACGAGCCGTCACATGGCGAGGACGGCGTGCGGTGGGGGCGGTGGTGGCGGCGCTGTTGTGCGGGGCCGCCGCGGGGGCGGTCGCCGGGCTGCACGGGGCGGATGTGCGTCGCGGCCCGGTGCCCGCGCTGGCCCGGCAGTACGCCGAGGCCACCGCCGAGGTGACCGTCACGGGGGATCCACAGCTCACCCGGCCACGGGTGCGTGGCGCCGCGCTCGCGCCCGCGTCCGTGGTTCTCGACGCCGAGGTCACCCGGGTCACCGGACCGGGCGGCACCAGGACCGTCACCCGCGCCCCCGTCCTGGTGACGGTCCACCCCGGCACACCCGAGGAGCGGGCGGCCTGGCTCCGGCTGCTGCCGTCCACACGTCTGCACGTCCACGGCCGCCTGGCGCCGCCGCTGCGTGACGGGGACCGCGTCGCGGCCGTGGTGCGGCTGAGCGGCGGACCCCCACGGGTCACGGGCGCGCCCACCGCGGTTCAGCGGCTGGCCGGGCGGCTGCGCGCCGGGCTGCGCACCGCGACCGACGGGCTCTCCCCGGACGCGCGGGCGCTGCTCCCGGCGCTGGTCGTGGGGGACACCTCACGGGTGCCGCCCGAGCTGGACGAGGCGTTCCGGGCCACGGACATGCTGCATCTGATGGCCGTCTCCGGCAGCAATCTGACGCTGGTGCTCGCGCTGCTCACGGGCCCGCCGCAGTTGGCCGGGCGGGCCGAGCGGCGCGGTCTGGCGGGCGCGCTCGGCATCCGGCTGCGGACCACCGCGCTGCTCGGCGGTGGGCTCACGCTCGCCTTCGTCATCGTCTGTCGACCCGAGCCCAGTGTGCTGCGCGCCGCGGCCTGCGGGCTGATCACGCTGCTCGCCCTCGGCACCGGCCGCCGCCGCTCCCTGCTCCCGGCCCTGGCCGCCGCTGTCCTCGCGCTGGTGCTCTACGACCCCTGGCTCGCCCGGAGTTACGGCTTCCTGCTCTCCGTCCTGGCCACCGGCGCGCTGCTCACCATCGCGCCGGGGTGGAGCGAGGCCCTGCGGCGCCGCGGGGTACCGCCCCGGGTGGCCGAGGCGCTGGCGGCCGCCGCCGCGGCCCAGGCGGTCTGCGCGCCGGTCGTGGTGGCGATGGCCGCGCGGGTCAGCCTGGTCGCGATTCCGTGCAACCTCGTGGCCGAGGTGGCGGTCGCGCCCGCCACCGTCCTGGGGTTCGCCGCGCTCGCGGTGGCCGCCGTCGCGCCGCCGGTCGCCGAGTGGATCGCCTGGCCGGCGGGCTGGCCCGCCGGGTGGATCGCGTGGGTGGCCCGCACCGGTGCGGCGCTGCCCGGAGCCGAGGCGGACTGGCCGGACGGCTGGACCGGCGGAGTGTTGCTGGCCGCCGTCACCCTGGCCGTGGTCCTCGCGGGCCGCCGATTGCTGCGCCACCGCCTGATGTGCGCCGTATGCGCGCTGCTGGTGCTGCTGGCCGTGGTGCGCCCGGCACCCCTGGCCCGGGTCATCACCGGGTGGCCGCCGCCCGGTTGGCGGATGGTGGCCTGCGATGTCGGGCAGGGAGACGCCCTCGTCCTGGCCGCGGGCCCCGGCACGGCCGTCGTCGTGGACACCGGACCCGAGCCGCGGGCCGTCGACCGCTGTCTGCGCACGCTCGGCGTCGTGCGGATCCCGCTGCTGGTGCTCACCCACTTCCACGCCGACCATGTGGCGGGCCTGACCGGGGCGTTGCGCGGGCGGGCGGTCGGCGCCATCGAGACGACCGGTCTGCGAGAGCCGCCCGGCCAGGCCGAGTCCGTACGGCGCGTGGCCCGGTCGGCGCATGTGCCGGTGGTCTCCGCGGTGCCGGGGGAGCGACGCCGCCTCGGTCCGCTGTCCTGGGAGGTGCTGTGGCCCGCGCCGCCGCCCGCCGCGGCCACGGCCGAGGGGCCGAACGACGCGAGCGTCACCCTCCTCGTCCGCACGGCGGGGCTGACCCTGCTCCTCCTGGGCGATCTGGAACCCCCGGCCCAGCAGGCCCTGCTGACGGCCCACCCCGCCCTTCCCCAGGTCGACGTCCTCAAGGTGGCCCACCATGGCTCGGCCTACCAGGACCCACGGCTGCTCCAACGCCTCAGGCCCCGCCTCGCCCTGATCTCCTGCGGTGCCGACAACCCCTACGGCCATCCGTCGCCCCGCACCATCGCCTCCCTGCGCGGTCAAGGGGCGGCCGTGCTGCGGACCGACACCGATGGGCCGATCGCGGTGACGGGCGGCCCGGGTCTGCGCGCGGTGCTGGCGGGCCGCCGCACGGCTCCGGGATATTCCGTCAACCGGCGCCGCGCGCGGCGTAAGTTCCCCCTTGCGGACTCCGTCAGTTCCGAAAGGACGAATGCCCATGTCGCTTGCGCGGTGGACCGAAGTGGACGCCTATTTCAACGGCCTGCTGGCACCCTCGGACCCGGCTCTGGACGCGGCCTTGGAACACAGCGCGGCGTCGGGGCTGCCGCCGCATCAGGTCGCCCCCAACCAGGGCAAGCTGCTCCAGCTGCTGGCCCGGATCCAGGGCGCGCGCACCGTGCTGGAGATCGGCACCCTGGGCGGCTACAGCACCATCTGGCTGGCCAGGGCGCTGCCCGAGGGAGGCCGGCTGATCTCCCTGGAGGCCGATCCGCGGTCCGCCGAGGTGGCGCGGGCCAATGTGGCGCGGGCCGGGCTGGGCAAGGTGGTCGAGATCCGCACCGGCCCGGCGCTGGACTCGCTCCCCCGGCTGGCCGAAGAGGGAGCCGGCCCCTTCGACCTGGTCTTCATCGACGCGGACAAGCCCAACAACCCGGGCTACCTGGAGTGGGCGCTGCGGCTCACCCGGCCGGGCAGCCTGATCATCGGCGACAACGTGGTGCGGGACGGCGCAGTGGCGGACCCGGCCAGCACCGACCCGAAGGTGCGGGGCGTGCGGCGGTTCACCGAGCTGATCGCCCAGGAGCCCCGGCTGACCGGCACCGCGATACAGACCGTCGGCGAGAAGGGGTACGACGGTTTCGCGCTGGCGCTGGTCACCGGCTAGAGACGGCCGGCGCGGGCGGTGCGGGGGGCATCCGGTGCGGGGCATCCAGCGCCAGGGCATCCAGCGCCAGGGCATCCAGCGTGGGGATATCCGGCGCCGGGCAGGGGTTATTCGGTCTCCAGCCAGCCGTCGTACTCGTCCGCGAACGCGTCCAGCGCCGCCGCGTCCAGCGCCCCGGCCGGGTCCTCGACCACCACCAGCCACTGGGCGTCCTCGGCGTCGTCCTCGCCCGCCAGCGCGTCCCGTACCAGCTGGGGCTCCTGGGTGACGCCGAACCGCTCGGGCAGTGCCTCGGCCACCTCCTCGGCCGCGTCGCGGTCGGGCAGCACCAGGATGTGCCGGGCGCCGGTCAGCTCTTCATCGATCACCGGAACATTGTCGGACATCCGGACGGCCGGGTTGTCCGAGGTCCGTGGGATGCTGGACCGCGATGGCCAGGAAATCGACGACCGACGATCCGCTCGCCCCCGTGACCCTCGCCGTGGGCCAGGAGGAGCTGCTGCTCGACCGCGCCGTGCAGCAGGTGGTGGCGGCCGCCCGCACGGCCGACCCCGACACCGATGTGCGCGACCTCATGCCCGACGCGCTGCGGCCCGGCACCCTCGCCGAGCTGACCAGCCCCTCGCTCTTCGCCGAGCGCAAGGTCGTGGTGGTGCGCAACGCACAGGATCTGGCGGCCGACACGATCAAGGACGTCAAGGACTACCTCGGCACCCCCGCCGAGGAGATCACCCTGGTGCTGCTGCACGCGGGCGGGGCCAAGGGCAAGGGGCTGCTCGACGCCGCCCGCAAGGCCGGGGCGCGCGAGGTCGCCTGCCCGAAGATGACCAAGCCCGCCGACCGGCTGGCGTTCGTGCGGTCCGAGTTCCGTGCCACCGGCCGGTCCGCCACCCCCGAGGCATGTCAGGCGCTGGTCGACGCCATCGGGAGCGATCTGCGCGAGCTGGCCAGCGCGGTCTCCCAGCTCGTGGCCGATGTCGAGGGCACCATCGACGAGGCCGTCGTCGCCCGCTACTACACCGGCCGGGCCGAGGCGTCCAGCTTCACCGTCGCCGACCGCGCCGTAGAGGGCCGTGCGGCCGAGGCGCTGGAGGCGCTGCGCTGGGCCGTCTCCACCGGGGTGGCGCCGGTGCTGATCACCAGTGCTCTGGCCCAGGGCGTCCGCGCCATCGGCAAGCTGGCCTCCGCGCCGCGCGGGGCCCGCCCCGGTGATCTGGCCCGTGAGCTGGGCATGCCGCCCTGGAAGATCGACCGAGTGCGGCAGCAGATGCGCGGCTGGTCGGCGGACGGAGTGGCGGTCGCGCTGCGCGCCGTCGCCGAGGCCGACGCGGGGGTCAAGGGCGGCGGGGACGATCCGGAGTACGCCCTGGAGAAGGCGGTCGTCACGATCGCCCGCGCCGCTCGGGCGGGCCGAGGCTAGCAGAGAGCCGGTCCGGGACCGGCCCGCGATCACTCCTTCATCTTCTCCAGCGTGGCCTTGGCGCTCTTCTTGAGCATCGCGGTGGCCTCCTCGGGCGTCTTGGCCGTGGCGCTGGAGGACGACGAGAGATACTCCGACCAGGTCGACTGGTAGGTCATCCAGCCGTCGCGCACCCCGAGGATCACATAAGCGCCGGTGTCGGAGCCGCTCTTGCTCACCTGCGTCACCACATACGCCTCGTCGCCCAGCCCGTTGACCGGGCTCACCTTGTAGCTGTAGCTGGACGTCTTCTGCTCCTCGTACGCCCGGTACTGGGCCTCGAACTCGGGCGCGGGGTCGGTCTTCTTGTGCAGCGACGCCGTGGTGTAGAGCCACACCGAGGAGTAGTCGTCGCTGTCCGCGTCGTTCGGCTCGAAGTCGATGTTGCAGGTCATCGAGTCCAGTGCGGGGTCCTCGGAGCTGCTGTGCTGAGGGTTCGCCGACCCGTCCTCCTGCTGGTACCCGGCGTCCTCGATGGTCTGGGCGTCGGTCGCGGTGCACAGATTGTTCGTATAGCGGTAGCCCGCGAGATCGGCCTTCGCCTCCCCGTCGAACCCTCCCGTGGCGAACAGCACCCCGGCCCAGACCGCCGAGGCGACGACGGCCCCGCCCAGCGCCCACGGCCAGCCCTTGCGGCCGCCCCCGGAGCCCGTGGGCGGCGCCCCAGGAGGCGTGCCCATCGGCCCGTATCCGCCCAGAGGTACGGACGGCATCGTCGGCTGGGCGTACGGATTGTGCTGGAGCGGCTGGGCCTGGTGCGGCTGCGGCTGCCCGTACGGGCCGGGTGACGGGCTCTGCGGCGGGCTCTGCTGAGGCGGCTGAGGCGGTTGGGGCGGCTGCGGCTGCCCGTACGGGTTGGGTGTCTCCCCCGGTATCGACATGACGTGAACATACCCGAATGAAGCGCGAAGACCCCGCCCTGTCCTGGGGAAAGGACAGGGCGGGGCCCTCGTGTCGATCATGTGCGCCGCACCCGCGTGGCGAACGCAGGCCGCGTGCGGCGCGGTGGTGCTGACGAATCCGTCGGCTGCCGGTCGGAGCGGGTGAGAGGGACCGCTGTGCCCAAACCGGCGCTATGGGGCGATGACGCCCCGGAAGGTGTCAGCCCTCGAGGTCAGCCCTTGAGGCCGGCGAGCTGCTGGGCGAGCGCCGACTTCTTGTTGGCGGCGTTGTTCTTGTGCAGAACGCCCTTGCTGACGGCCTTGTCGAGCTTGCGCGCGGCGACGCGGGCGGCTTCGGTGGCCTTCTCGGCGTCACCGGCGGCCACGGCCTCGCGGGTGCGGCGGATGGCGGTCTTCAGCTCGGACTTGACCGCCTTGTTGCGCTGGCGCGCCTTCTCGTTCGTCTTGTTCCGCTTGATCTGGGACTTGATGTTCGCCACGTAAAAAGCCTTCGCAGGTTCGTCGGGTTTCGTTTGCTTCGGTGTGTCTTCTGTGTCCGCGCGAGGGCGGCACGAGACACAGTCGGCCAGGTTACCAGCAGGGTCGATGGCGTCCCAAACCCGGAAGAGGTCGCCATTCATGGGACCATGGACGGGACCAACCCATACCGATAACACCGAGTCCCGCCTAGACACAGGACCCTGCGTGCCCGCGACCCCTACCAATGTGCCGGAGCCGAGCCGTACCGACCCGGCTCTGATCCGTAACTTCTGCATCATCGCGCACATCGACCACGGCAAGTCGACGCTCGCCGACCGTATGCTCCAGCTGACCGGTGTGGTCGAGCAGCGGCAGATGCGCGCGCAGTACCTCGACCGCATGGACATCGAGCGCGAGCGCGGCATCACGATCAAGTCCCAGGCGGTCCGGCTGCCCTGGGCGCCGACGAAGGACGAGGGCGGCGAGTCGGCCACCCATATCCTCAACATGATCGACACCCCCGGCCACGTGGACTTCACCTACGAGGTCTCGCGCTCCCTCGCCGCCTGTGAGGGGTGCATCCTGCTGGTCGACGCGGCCCAGGGCATCGAGGCCCAGACCCTCGCCAACCTCTACCTGGCGATGGAGCACGACCTCACGATCATCCCGGTCCTCAACAAGATCGACCTGCCCGCTGCCCAGCCCGAGAAGTACGCCGCCGAGCTGGCCCATCTCATCGGCTGCGACCCCTCCGACGTGCTGAAGGTCTCCGCCAAGACCGGCGAGGGCGTGGCCGAGCTGCTGGACCGGGTCGTGGAGCTGGTGCCGGCTCCGGTCGGTGTCGAGGACGCCCCCGCCCGCGCGATGATCTTCGACTCCGTCTATGACGCCTACCGGGGCGTCGTGACCTATGTGAAGGTCGTCGACGGCACGCTCAGCAAGCGCGAGCGGATCAGGATGATGTCCACCGGCGCCGCCCATGAGCTGCTGGAGATCGGCACCAACTCCCCGGAGATGACCCCCGCCGACGGGCTGTCCGTGGGCGAGGTGGGCTATCTGATCACCGGTGTGAAGGATGTCCGCCAGTCCAAGGTCGGTGACACGATCACCCAGGTCACCGGCGGTGCGCAGGAGCCGCTGGGCGGCTACAAGGACCCGAAGCCGATGGTGTTCTCGGGGCTGTATCCGCTGGACGGCTCGGACTACCCCGAGCTGCGCGAGGCCCTGGACAAGCTACAGCTCAACGATGCCGCGCTGGTCTACGAACCGGAGACCTCGGCCGCTCTCGGCTTCGGTTTCCGCGTCGGCTTCCTCGGGCTGCTGCACCTGGAGGTCATCCGTGAGCGCCTGGAGCGCGAATTCAATCTCGACCTGATCGCCACTGCGCCCAACGTGGTCTACCGGGTGGAGATGGAGGACGGCAGCGAGCACACGGTGACCAACCCCAGCGAGTTCCCGGTGGGCAAGATCGACACGGTGCACGAGCCGGTCGTCCGGGCCACCATCCTCGCTCCGAGCGAGTTCATCGGCGCGATCATGGAGCTGTGCCAGAACCGCCGGGGGGTGATGCTCGGCATGGACTACCTCTCCGAGGACCGGGTCGAGATCCGCTACACCCTGCCGCTCGCCGAGGTCGTCTTCGACTTCTTCGACCAGCTGAAGTCCAAGACCCGCGGCTATGCCTCGCTCGACTACGAGCCCACCGGTGAGCAGACCTCCGACCTGGTCAAGGTCGACATCCTGCTGCACGGCGACAAGGTGGACGCGTTCTCGGCGATCACCCACAAGGACAAGGCGTACGCGTACGGTGTCCGGCTGGTCGCCAAGCTGCGCGAGCTCATCCCGCGGCAGAACTTCGAGGTGCCCATCCAGGCGGCCATCGGCTCCCGGGTCATCGCCCGTGAGACGGTCCGTGCCATCCGTAAGGACGTCCTCGCCAAGTGCTACGGCGGTGACATCTCCCGTAAGCGGAAGCTGCTGGAGAAGCAGAAGGAAGGCAAGAAGCGGATGAAGATGGTCGGCAGCGTGGAGGTCCCCCAGGAGGCGTTCATCGCGGTGCTGTCCTCCGACTCCGACGGCAAGGACTCCAAGGCGAAGAAGTAGCGAGCGGGAGCGAGCCGAGGAGACTTCGGTCAGCGGGCCCGGCGTGCTGGACGCGCCGGGCCCGCTGCGTGCGGGGGAGCCTCGTGGGCACCTCAGGGCTCTTGGGCACCTCAGAGCCTCGTGGGTACCTCAGAGCTTCGTGGGGCACCTCAGCGGAACAACTGGGCACTTCAGGGGAACAACGTGGCGCGGACCCCTTACGCGGTAAGGATTCGGCCCCTACTCTGATCACCACTCGAAGGTTACTCGCGAGTCACCAAGCAATGATGCGGGCCCCGGAGGATGCCGTGACCGACACACAGATCTTGCTCGAGAACCGGCCGCCGTCCCTGGCGACGCACTTCCTCCAGCGCGTCGAGGCGACCCCGGACCAGGAGGCGTACCGCTACCCGGTGCCCTCCGCCTCGGGCGAGGGTCCCGACGACTGGCGGTCGCTGACCTGGCGGGAATGCGCGGACCGGGTGTACGCCATCGCCGCCGGGCTGATCGATCTGGGGATCCGCCCCGAGGAGCGGGTGGCGCTGGCCTGCGCCACCCGTGTCGAGTGGATCCTGGCCGACCTCGGCGTGCTGGCCGCGGGCGCGGCGACCACCACGGTCTACCCGACCACCAACGCCGACGAGACCGCCTTCATCCTCTCCGACTCCGGCAGCCGGGTGCTGATCGCCGAGGACGCGGCGCAGCTCGCCAAGGTGCGGGCGCAGCGCGATGAGCTCCCCGAGCTCGCCCATGTGGTGGTGATCGAGGCCGAGGACGCGGTCCCCGCCGCGGACGACCCGGAGGGCTGGGTGCTCTCGCTCGCCGAACTGGAGAAGCGGGGCACGGCTCATCTGGAGCGCCATCCGGACGCCGTACGGGGGCGGATGGACGCCCTGCGCGGCGATCAGCTGGCGACGCTCATCTACACCTCCGGCACCACCGGGCGCCCCAAGGGCGTACGGCTGGCGCATGACTCCTGGTCGTACATGGCCATCGTGATCGGCACCCAGGAGGGGCTGCTCTACCCCGACGATCTGCAGTACCTGTGGCTGCCGCTCGCCCATGTCTTCGGCAAGGTGCTGACGGCGGGGCAGATCTACGTCGGCCACGCCACGGCGGTGGACGGCCGGGTGGACAAGATCATCGAGAATCTGCCGGTGGTCCGGCCGACCTATATGTGTGCCGTGCCGCGGATCTTCGAGAAGGTCTACAACGGAGTGGCCCAGCGGGCACGCGAGGGCGGGGCGGCCAAGTACAAGATCTTCCAGTGGGCGGCCGGGGTCGCCCGGGAGTACGCCAGGACCTCTCAGGACAACTTCCGCCGTACCGGCACCGCCTCCGTGCCCTTCGGTCTCAAGACCCAGCACGCGCTGGCCGACAAGCTCGTCTACGCCAAGCTGCGCGAGGCGTTCGGCGGCCGGCTGCGGGCCGCGGTGTCCGGCTCCGCCGCGCTCACGCCCGACATCGGCTACTTCTTCGCGGGCGCCGGCATCAACATCCTGGAGGGCTACGGCCTGACCGAGTCCAGCGCCGCCAGTTTCCTCAACCCGGCGGACTACCGCACCGGCACGGTCGGCAAGGCGTTCCCCGGCCTGGAGGTGCGGTTCGCCGAGGACGGCGAGGTGCTGCTGCGCGGCCCCGGCATCATGCAGGGCTACCACGGGCTGCCGGAGCTGACCGCGCAGGTGCTGGAGTCCGACGGCTGGTTCCACACCGGGGACATCGGGGAGCTGTCCCCTGACGGCTATCTGCGGATCACCGACCGCAAGAAGGACCTGATCAAGACCTCGGGCGGCAAGTACGTCGCTCCGGCGGAGGTCGAGGGCCAGTTCAAGGCGGTGTGTCCGTTCGTCTCCAACATCCTGGTGCACGGCGCCGATCGCAACTACTGCACCGCGCTGATCGCCCTCGACGAGCCCACGATCATGAAGTGGGCGGGCGACCACGGTCTCCAGGGCAAGCCCTACGCGGAGGTCGTGGCCACCGATGAGGTGCGGGAGCTGATCGAGGGCTATGTGCGCACGCTCAACGAGGGGCTTCAGCGCTGGCAGACGATCAAGAAGTTCCGGCTGCTGCCGCGCGATCTGGACGTGGAGCACGGCGAGTTGACCCCCAGCCTGAAGCTCAAGCGGCCGGTGGTCGAGCGTGAGTACAAGGCTCTGATCGAGGACATGTACGCGGGCACGAAAGAGGTTTAACAGGCAAGGATACGGTCCGACGCCGGATTTCCAGTTGACCGGCCCGCCGGACACATGAATTTTCCCCTTATCGCGGTTCACTTGCGTAACTCGGTGCATATGAGGGCGGTCGGTCTGCCACTCTGTCCGTGCCGGATACGGTTACGGATACGGCGTTATGACGGAGCTTCTTCAGGAGCCGCACAGTGGGGACGTCATCTTCTGCCACGTCTGGTGGGTCGGTTGAGGGCGGTGGGGTGGTTCTGCCGGTCGGGGGTGGCATCGGCCCCGTCCGCACCAGCGCCTCGGCACGCGCCAGCCTGCCCGGCACTCCGCTCGCGGCCTCGGCCGCGCGCCGGTTCGTCCGTGCCGCCCTCGCCGACTGGGCCGCGCTGGAGGTCCCGGCCGCCGACCGGATCACCGACCGGGTCGCGGACGAGGCCGTACTGCTGGTGAGCGAGCTGGTCACCAACGCGGTGGTGCACGCCGGCACCGCCATCGAGGTGAGCTGTGCGCTGGATGTGTCGGACCGCGAGGGCGAACCGCCCTCCCTCGTGGTGGAGGTGACCGACCACCACCCCACCCGGGTGCTGCGCGGCGATCCACCGGACCCGGACGAGCGGCCGGAGTACGCCGGCGGCCACGGGCTGCGGCTGGTGGCCGAGATCGCCGAATCATGGGGGACGACGTACCGGCGGACGAGCAAGTCGGTGTGGTTCCAGATGGCGGTGGCGCCCACGGCCGGGTCCGCCGCCGGGCCCGGCCCCATGGGCTCGGCCTTCCACGACGCGGCGTCCGCCGTGGACGCGGCGCCCGCCGCCTTGGGGGAGCCGGAGGGCGCATTCGGGACGGGGGCCGTTCATGACGGCCGTAAGGACGCCGTCGAGATCGTCGCTCCCGCACCGGGCCGCGTCCCCGTCCGCCGCGACCCCGAGTGGATCCAGCGCGGTGCGCTCACCTTCCTCGCCGAGGCGTCCGATCTGCTGGCCGGACAGTTCGACGAGGACATGGTGACCTCGCTGGCCGGGCAGCTGCTGGTGCCCCGGCTCGCCGACTGGTGCGCGATCTGGCTCGACTCCGCGAGCGGCCCGCCGCGGCTCGCCCGGGTCTGGCACGCCAGCGAAGGGCGCATCGAGGGCCTGCGGCAGGTGCTGGAGAAGGAGCCGCCCCAGGTGCCCGCCGCCGCCCGCGGCGGCGCCGTGGAGTGGCCCTGGCCGGCCGACCCCGCCGCGTACGGGCCCGGTGGCGCGGCCCTCGCCTGCCGGCTGGTCGCGGGCGGCCGTGCGCTCGGCACGCTGCTGCTGGGGCGGGCCGGGCTGGTGCGGATGCCGACCGAAGTGGTCGGTCTGATCGAGGACTTCACCCGGCGCGTCGCCCTGGCCCTCGCCTCCGCCCGCCGCTACACCCGGCAGGCGACGATCAGCCGGGTGCTCCAGCGCGGGCTGCTGCCCTCCGTCATCCCGCGTATCCCCGGGGTCGAGTCGGCGGTCGTGTACGAGCCCACCGGCGACATCTCGGCCGGCGGCGACTTCTACGACGTCTTCCAGGCCGGCACCGGCCGCTGGTGCTTCGTCCTGGGCGACGTCTGCGGGAACGGTCCGGAGGCGGCCGTGGTGACCGGGCTCGTCCGGCCCTGGCTGCGGCTGCTCGCCCGCGAGGGGTACGGCGTGGGGGAGGTCCTGGACCGGCTCAACCAGCTGCTGGGCGAGGAGGCGGTGGAGCAGGCGGTCGAGGGCGCCGCGGAGGCCGTGGCGGCCGGTGTGGAGGCCGCGGAAGGTTCCTCCGGGGTCGTGGAGCTGGTGGACGGGGGCCTGATCGGCACGGTCGGCACGGGGCTCCCGTCGGGCGGCGGGGTCCCCCGGTTCCTGTCGCTGCTGTACGGGGAGCTGGAGCCGCTGGGCGAGGGCGAGGGGGTGCGCTGCACCCTGGCCAGCGCGGGACATCCGCTGCCGCTGGTGCTGCGGCCCGGGGGCGAGGTGCGGACCGTCGCGGAGCCGCAGATATTGCTGGGCGTCGTGGACGAGGTCGGGTACGCGAGTGAATCGTTCGACCTGGCGCCCGGGGAGACGCTGCTGTGCGTGACGGACGGGGTCACCGAGCACCGATCCGGTGACCGGCAGTTCGACGACGAGGACGGCCTGGCGGCGGCGCTCGCGCTGTGCGCGGGCATGAGCGCGCGGCAGGTCGCGGAGCGGGTGCGGCGGGCGGTGGACGAGTTCGCCGCGGAGCCGCCGGACGACGACCTGGCGATGCTGGTCCTGAAGGCGGCCGAGCCGAAGCCCTAGCCGGATCCCGAGGGCGGGATCCAAGGGGGCTGGGTCTCGAGGGCGGGGTCCCGGGGGTGGATCCCGAGGTCACCGGTGACGCCGGGAACGGTGGCGCCGGGACGGGCGCGCCCCGCGCGGCGGGCCGTGGCGGACAATGGGGGCATGCCTTCCGTACTGCCTGATGGTGAGCCCGTGCCCGAGGACGGCGCACTGCCCGCGACCGCGTTGGCCGGGGCGGAGCGGCGGCCACTGGGGTTCTATCTGCACGTGCCGTACTGCGCCACCCGCTGCGGCTACTGCGACTTCAACACCTACACCGCCAGTGAGCTGCGCGGCTCCGGCGGCGTGCTCGCCTCCCGGGACAACTACGCCGAGCTGGTCGCCGAGGAGGTGCGGCTGGCGCGGAAGGTGCTGGGGGACGACCCGCGGCCCGTGCGGACCGTGTTCGTCGGCGGCGGGACCCCGACCCTGCTCGCCGCGGCGGACCTCGGGCGGATGCTCGGGACGATCCGGGAGGAGTTCGGGCTGGCCGAGGGGGCCGAGATCACGACCGAGGCGAATCCGGAGTCGGTCGATCCGCGGTATCTGGCGGAGCTGCGGGAGGCGGGGTTCAACCGGATCTCCTTCGGGATGCAGAGCGCCCGGCAGCACGTCCTGAAGGTGCTGGACCGTACGCACACCCCGGGGCGGCCGGAGGCGTGTGTGGCCGAGGCGCGGGCGGCCGGATTCGACCATGTGAACCTGGACCTGATCTACGGGACACCGGGAGAGAGCGACGCGGACTGGCGGGCCTCCCTGGAAGCCGCGCTCGGGGCCGGCCCGGACCATGTGTCGGCGTATGCGCTGATCGTCGAGGAGGGCACCCAGCTGGCGCGGCGGATCCGGCGCGGCGAGGTCCCGATGACCGACGACGATGTGCACGCGGACCGCTATCTGATCGCCGAGGAGACCCTGTCGGCCGCCGGATTCACCTGGTACGAGGTCTCCAACTGGGCGACCTCGCCCGGCGCGCGCTGCCGGCACAACGAGCTGTACTGGCGCGGCGCCGACTGGTGGGGCGCCGGACCCGGTGCGCACAGCCATGTGGGCGGCGTGCGGTGGTGGAACGTGAAGCACCCCGGGGCGTACGCACAGGCCCTGGGCGAGGGCAGGTCGCCCGGCGCGGGCCGGGAGCTGCTCTCCGGCGAGGAGCGCCGGGTGGAGCGGATCCTGCTGGAGCTGCGGCTGGCCGAGGGGTGCCCGCTGGACCTGCTGCGCCCGGCCGGGGCGGCGGCCGCGGCACGGGCGCTGGAGGACGGTCTGCTGGAGCCGGGGCCGTACGGGCGGGGGCGGGCCGTGCTCACCCTGCGGGGGCGGCTGCTGGCGGACGCGGTGGTGCGGGATCTGGTGGACTGACGTGATCGAGGCGGACTGACGTGATCGAGGCGGACTGACGCGATCCGGCGCGCCGGGACGGGAGCCGTCAGCCCTCCCGGGGCCGTCAGTCCTCCTGGGGCCGTCAGCCCTCCTGGTTCCGGAGACCATCAGCCCTCCGGGGCCGTCACGAAATCGATCAGTTCCTCCACCCGTCCCAGCAGCTCCGGCTGAAGGTCCTTGTAGGAGCGGACCGAGGACAGGATGCGCTGCCAGGCGGCTCCGGTGTTCTCCGGCCAGCCCAGGGCGCGGCAGACGCCCTTCTTCCAGTCCTGGCCGTGCGGCACCGCGGGCCAGGCCGGGATGCCGACGGAGGACGGCTTCACGGCCTCCCAGATGTCGATGTAGGGGTGGCCGAGGACCAGCACGTGCTCGCCGGTCACCTGCGCGGCGATCCGGGATTCCTTGGAGCCCGCCACCAGATGGTCGACGAGGACGCCGAGCCGGGCGTCCGGGCCGGGGGAGAAGCCGTCGACGATGGCGGGCAGGTCGTCGACGCCCTCCAGGTATTCCACGACGACGCCCTCGATGCGCAGATCGTCGCCCCAGACCCGCTCGACCAGCTCCGCGTCATGCCGCCCCTCGACATAGATGCGTCCCGCGCGGGCGACCCTGGCCCGCGCTCCCGGAACGGCGATCGACCCGGAGGCCGTGCGCCGGGGCGCGCTGGGGGCCGCCGCGCGCGGGCGTACGAGGGTGACGACACGCCCCTCGAGAAGAAAACCGCGCGGCTCCATGGGGAAGACGCGATGTTTGCCGAAGCGGTCCTCCAGAGTGACCGTGGGACCCTGGGCGGTCTTCTCACAGCGGATCACCGCACCGCAGAATCCGGTGGTGATCTCCTCCACGACGAGGTCCGGTTCGGCGGGGACCTCGGGGGCGGGCCGCTGCCGCTTCCAGGGCGGGGTCAGGTCCGGGTCGTACTGTCGCATCCGGCTGACGATAGCGTGCGACGACCGCCCGCCCCCATGGCCGCACGACCACGCGAACGGCCAGGCGCACGACTAGGCGAACAACTAGAAGCCGCCTAGGTGGACACGCCGAAGCGGGCGGCCAGTTCGTCGCGTTGGGTGCGGACGAAGGCGGCGTCCACGACGGAGCCGTGTCCCGGGACGTACAGCGCGTCCTCGCCGCCGAGGGCGAGCAGCCGGTCCAGGGCGGCGGGCCAGTGGCCGGGGATCGCGTCGGGCCCCGCCTGGGGTGGGCCGGACTCCTCCACCAGATCGCCGCAGAAGACCACCTCGGGATGGCCGGGCACCAGAACGGCCAGGTCGTGGGCGGTGTGGCCGGGTCCCACATTGGCCAGCAGCACCGGCCGGTCGCCCAGGTCGAGGGTGAGCTCCCCGGAGACCAGATGGTGCGGGCCGACGAGATGGTCCACCGCCTCGGTGGCCGCGCCCCGCTCCACCCCGTGGCGGATCGCGTCCTCGCGCAGCGTCTCCCGCTCCCGGCACAGCAGCTCGTCCACGCCCGTGGCCCCGTACACCTCGCAGCCCGCGAAGGCGGCCGAGCCCAGGACGTGGTCGAAATGCGGATGGGTGAACGCGATCCGGGTGGGGCGGCGGCCGGTCAGCCGGGTGATCCGGGTGCGCAGCTCGGCCCCGGCGCGCAGGGTCGCGCCGGTGTCCACGACGAGGATGTCGGTCCGGCCGACGACCACGCCGACCGTCTCGTCCCACTCCGGCATCCGGCGGCGGGCCACATCCGGCGCGAGCCGCTCCCAGCCTGCCTCTTCCCAACACGTCTCCATACCGCGACGCTAGCTCAGCGGGGGTGGGGAGAGTTGCTGCCAGCGTCGGCTCTTGCCCATGCCACCGCACCCCGCCGTACACTGGCGGAGGGGTTCTGGCACTCGTGCCTCGTGAGTGCCAGACGGACGACCTGATGAGACCGCTGGACTGGAGGTGCGCGGGGTGCTCAGCGAACGCAGACTCGAGGTGCTGCGTGCCATCGTCCAGGATTACGTGGGGACGGAGGAGCCGGTCGGCTCCAAGGCGCTCACCGAGCGGCACCGGCTGGGGGTCTCCCCGGCCACGGTGCGTAACGACATGGCCGCTCTGGAGGACGAGGGCTTCATCGCCCAGCCGCATACGAGCGCCGGCCGGATCCCCACGGACAAGGGCTATCGCCTCTTCGTGGACAAGCTGGCCGGAGTCAAGCCGCTGTCCAGCCCGGAGCGGCGGGCCATTCAGAACTTCCTGGACGGTGCGGTCGACCTCGACGACGTGGTGGGCCGCACGGTCCGGCTGCTGGCGCAGCTGACCCGGCAGGTGGCGGTGGTGCAGTATCCGTCGCTGACCCGGTCCACGGTGCGCCATGTGGAGCTGCTGCCGCTGGCCACGGCCCGGGTGATGCTGGTGCTGATCACGGACACCGGGCGGGTGGAGCAGCGCATGGTGGACTGCCCGGCCCCGGTCACCGAGGATTCGCTGGCCGATCTGCGGGCCCGGCTCAACAGCCGGGTCGTCGGGCGGCGTTTCGCGGATGTGCCGCAATTGGTGCAGGATCTTCCGGAGTCCTTCGAACAGGAGGACCGGGGGACCGTGTCGATCGTACTGTCGACCTTGCTCGAGACGCTGGTGGAGGAGACCGAGGAGCGGCTGATGATCGGCGGCACCGCGAACCTCACGCGTTTCGTGCATGATTTCCCCCTGACGATCCGGCCCGTTCTGGAGGCACTTGAGGAGCAGGTCGTCCTCCTCAAGCTGCTGGGCGAGGCGAAGGACTCGGGTATGACCGTGCGCATCGGGCATGAGAATGCTCACGAGGGGCTCAACGCCACCTCGGTCGTCGCGGTCGGCTACGGTTCCGGCGACGAGGCGGTCGCCAAACTCGGCGTGGTCGGACCGACCCGCATGGACTACCCCGGAACGATGGGAGCGGTACGCGCAGTGGCACGTTACGTCGGACAGATCCTGGCGGAGTCGTAAGTGGCGACTGACTACTACGCAGTCCTGGGCGTGCCGCGTGATGCCTCGCAGGACCAGATCAAGAAGGCATTCCGTCGGCTCGCACGCGAGCTGCATCCGGACGTGAATCCGGATCCGAAGACCCAGGAGCGGTTCAAGGAGATCAACGCCGCTTACGAGGTCCTGTCGGATCCGCAGAAGAAGCAGGTCTACGACCTGGGCGGGGACCCGATGTCCGGGGCGGGCGGCGGCGGCGCCGGCGGCTTCGGCGCGGGCTTCGGCAACTTCTCCGACATCATGGACGCGTTCTTCGGCACCGCCTCGCAGCGCGGTCCGCGGTCCAGGACCCGGCGCGGTCAGGACGCGATGATCCGGCTCGAGGTGGAGCTCAACGAGGCCGCGTTCGGAACCACCAAGGACATCCAGGTCGACACCGCGGTCGTCTGCACGACGTGCAGCGGCGAGGGCGCGGCGCCGGGCACCTCGGCGCAGACCTGTGACATGTGCCGTGGTCGCGGTGAGGTCTCCCAGGTGACGCGGTCCTTCCTGGGCCAGGTCATGACCTCGCGGCCGTGCCCCCAGTGCCAGGGCTTCGGCACCGTGGTGCCGACCCCGTGCCCGGAGTGCGCGGGCGACGGCCGGGTCCGCTCGCGGCGCACCCTGACCGTGAAGATCCCCGCCGGTGTGGACAACGGCACCAGGATCCAGCTGGCCGGCGAGGGCGAGGTCGGGCCGGGCGGCGGCCCGGCGGGCGACCTGTACGTGGAGATCCACGAGGTCCCGCACCCGGTCTTCCAGCGGCGCGGCGACGACATGCACTGCACGGTGACCATCCCGATGACGGCGGCGGCGCTGGGCACCAAGGTGCCGCTGGAGACGCTGGACGGCCTGGAGGAGGTCGACATCCGGCCCGGCACCCAGTCCGGCCAGTCGATCCCGCTGCACCAGCGCGGCGTCACCCATCTGCGGGGCGGCGGCCGGGGCGATCTGATCGTGCACGTCGAGGTGACCACCCCGACCAAGCTCGACCCGGAGCAGGAGGAGCTGCTGCGGCGGCTGGCCAAGCTACGCGGCGAGGAGCGCCCGACCGGGGAGTTCAAGCCGGGGCAGCAGGGGCTGTTCTCGCGCCTCAAGGATGCGTTCAACGGGCGGTAGGCGCTGTCCGGCCGGGGGTGCGGGGGTTGCCCCCCGGGTGGGTGCGGCAAGCCGGGGCAGCAGGGGCTGTTCTCGCGCCTCAAGGATGCGTTCAACGGGCGGTAGGGCTCGCCGAGGCGTTCAACGGGCGGTAGGCGCTGTCCGGCCGGGGTGCGGGGGTTCGTGGCGCTGGTATCCGCAGACCTCGGGGCCGAGGTCGCGGCCCGTCGCCGAGTCGCCGTTGGCCCAGCGCGGCGTCGTGATCCCATGGTGAGCCGGTGCGGAGGGCATGACACGATGTGACCATGTCCTCCGCGCTGACCGGTCTTTTCCGCTACCCGATCGTGCAGGCGCCGATGGCGGGCGGAGCTTCCTGCCCGCGCCTTGCCGCCACTGTCTCCGGGGCCGGTGGTCTCGGTTTCCTCGCCGCCGGCTACAAGACGCCGGAGGCGATGCACGAAGAGATCGAACAGGTGCGGGGGCTGACCGACCGGCCCTTCGGCGTCAATCTGTTCATGCCCCAGCCGGCCAACGCCGACCCGGCCGCCGTCGCGGCCTACCGGGAGCGGCTCACGGGCGAGGCGGCCCGGTACGAGACCTCGCTGGGCGATCCGGACGCGGGCTCGGACGACGCGTACGACGCCAAGCTCGCCGTACTCCTCGACCATCCGGTGCCGGTCGTCTCCTTCACCTTCGGCTGTCCGACCCGCGCGGTCCTCGACGCCCTCGCCAAGGTCGGCACCCGCACGGTCGTGACCGTCACCTCGCCCGTCGAGGCGCAGACCGCCCAGTGGGCGGGCGCCGACGCGGTCTGTGTGCAGGGTGTGGAGGCCGGCGGCCACCAGGGCTCGTACAGCGATGACCCGGCCGCCGACGGGACGGGCGCCGGACTCGGGCTGCTGTCGCTGATCACGCTGGTCCGTGAGTACGTCGAGGTCCCGATCATCGCGGCGGGCGGGATGATGCGCGGTTCGCAGATCGCCGCGGCGCTGGCCGCGGGCGCGGCCGCGGGCCAGATGGGGACCGCGTTCCTGGTGTGCCCCGAGTCCGGGGCGAACACCCTGCACAAGCGGGCGATGACGGATCCGCTGTTCGGCCGGACCGAGCTGACCCGCGCCTTCTCCGGCCGCCCGGCCCGGGGCCTGGTCAACCGCTTCCTGCGCGAGCACGGCCCGCACGCGCCCGCCGCCTACCCCCAGCTGCACCACATGACTGCCGGCCTCCGTAAGGCGGCCGCCGAGGCGGGCGATCCGCAGGGCATGGCGCTGTGGGCCGGGCAGGGACACCGGCTGGCGCGTGAGCTGCCCGCCGCGCGGCTGGTGGAGACGCTCGCGGTGGAACTCGACGCGGCGCGGGCCGCGTTGGGGCTTCAGCCGCAGCGGGGTGTGGTGTCATGACCGCCCCTGTGTTCGTGGCCGACTCCCTGGCGGGGGCGGCCGCGGGAGCCCGGGTCTGGCTGGAGGGCCCCGAAGGGCGCCATGCGGTGTCCGTAAGGCGGCTGCGCGTCGGTGAGCCCGTGGTGCTGACGGACGGCCGCGGTACGGGCGTCCAGGGCACCGTGGCGGCCGTCGAGGGCAAGGACCGGCTCCAGGTCGCGGTGGACGAGGTGCGCCAGGAGACGGCCCCGGCCCCCCGGATCACCGTCGTCCAGGCGCTGCCCAAGGGCGACCGGGGCGAGCTGGCGGTGGAGACCATGACGGAGACGGGCGTGGACGCCGTCGTTCCGTGGTCGGCCGCCCGCTGCGTCACCCAGTGGAAGGGCGAGCGCGGCCTCAAGGCGCTCGGCAAGTGGCGGTCCAGCGCGCGCGAGGCGGGCAAGCAGTCCCGTCGGCTGACCTTCCCCGAGGTCATGGACGCGATGACGACCAAGCAGGTGGCCGGGCTGCTCGCCGGGGCCGATTTCGCGGCGGTGCTCCACGAGGAGGGCAGCGAACCGCTGGCCACCGCCCAACTGCCGACGAGTGGTGAGATCGTGCTGGTCGTCGGGCCGGAAGGGGGCGTGTCCGGCGAGGAGTTGGCGGCCTTCGCCGAGGCGGGCGCGCGGCCGTACCGGCTGGGCCCGAGCGTGCTGCGCACTTCCACGGCCGGGACGGCCGCCGCCGCGCTGCTGCTGGGCCGCACCGGCCGCTGGAGCTGAGCGAGCCCGGCCGGTCCGAGCGGTCCCGGCCGGTCCGAGCGCTCGCCCGGCCGCCTGCTCGCGGCGACCGAGCGCTCGGGCGGTAGCCCGTACCTCACGGCATTCTCCGTACGCGTCCTGGTTGACCCGCGGCACGGCGGGGACCCGGTGGTGTCCGGCGATGCCGGTTCCGGCCGCGGAGGCGTGTATCGGAGGGGCGTATGGCACGACGTCATCGTCTGATCAAGACCAGCCCGCAGACCGTGTGGGCCGTCCTCGCGGACGGCAGCCGGTACGGCGAGTGGGTGGTGGGGACCTCGACGTCCCAGCCGGTGCGGGGCGACTGGCCGGGGAAGGACTCGGTCATCGACTACGAGGTACGGCTGGGCCCGCTTCGGCTCACCAACGAGACCGTCGTACGGCGCTGCGAAGAGGGAGCCGCGGTGGAGTTCGAGGCCCATGCGGGCTTCCTGGGCACGGCGCGGATCGCCATCGAACTGCGGCCCTGGGGCGAGCACTGCCTGGTGATCGTGGACGAGCATCCGCTCCAGGGGGCGGGCGGTGTGCTGCACAACATGGGCATGGAGGCGCTGATCCAGCTGCGGCACCGGGCGATGCTCGCCCGGCTGGCCAAGGTGTGCGAGGTGGAAGCCGCCGGGCGCGGGACCGGCCCCGCCCCGCATCCGGCCGGCCGGCTCCCCGGGACGGGAGGCGGCCGTGGCTGACGCGGTGGTGATCGGGGCCGGACCCAACGGACTGGTGGCGGCCAATGTGCTGGCCGACGCGGGCTGGAGCGTGGAGGTGCTGGAGGAGCAGCCGGAACCCGGCGGGGCCGTGCGCCACGACAGGGGCGTCGATCCCGACTTCGTCCACGACGTCTTCAGCTCCTTCTATCCGCTCGCCGCCGCGTCCCCCGTCATGGCCGGGCTCCGGCTGGAGGAGCACGGACTGCGGTGGAGCCATGCGCCGCATGTGCTGGCCCACCCCTTGGGCGACGGCAGATGCGCGGTGCTCGACCGCGCGATCGACACCACGGCCGACTCCCTCGATGCCTTCGCGGCGGGGGACGGGGTCGCCTGGCGCCGGTTGCACGAGATGTGGGACGGTCTCCGGCCGGATGTGCTGGACGCCCTGTTCACCCCGTTTCCGCCGGTCAGGGCGGTGGCCCGGCTCTTCGTCCGGCTGCGGGGCGCGGGCGGGCTGCGGATGGCCCGCACCATGGTGCTGCCGGTGCGGCGCCTGGCGGAGGAGGAATTCCGCGGCGAGGGCGGCGGGCTCCTGCTGGCGGGCAACGCCCTGCACGCCGACCTCGCTCCGGAGGCCGCGGGCAGCGGCGGATTCGGGTGGCTGATGTCCATGCTCGGCCAGACCTACGGCTTTCCGGTGCCGGTCGGCGGCTCGGGCGCCCTGGTCGCGGCCCTGGTCCAGCGGCTGCGGACCCGCGGTGGGGTGCTGCGCTGCGGACAGCGCGTCGACCGGGTGATCGTCCGCGCCGGGCGGGCCAGGGGGGTGGCCACGGCCGGCGGCGCGACGGTGTCCGCACGGCGTGCCGTGCTCGCGGACGTATCCGTACCGGTCCTGTACGGCGAGCTCGTCGACGCCGAGTACCTGCCGTCCCCGCTCCTGTCCGACCTGCGCCGCTTCCAGTGGGACTTCGCCACCTTCAAGGTGGACTGGGCACTCGGCGGACCGGTGCCGTGGCAGGCCGAGGGGGCGGCGCGGGCCGGCACCGTCCACCTGGCCGACGGTCTGGACGAGCTCACCCGGTTCGCGGCCCAGATCGCCATGCGCCAGGTCCCCGACCGCCCCTTCGCGCTGTTCGGCCAGATGACGACCGCGGACCCGGCGCGCTCGCCCCGGGGCACCGAGTCCGCCTGGGCCTACACCCACGTGCCCCACCGGATAGCGGCCGACGCGGCGGAGGAGGGCCTGACCGGCACCTGGGACACCAGGGAGCAGGAGATCATGGCCGACCGGGTGGAACGTCAGGTCGAACGGTTCGCGCCAGGCTTCCGGGCCCTGATCCGCTCCCGGCGCATCCTGGCCCCGCCCACGCTCCAGTCGCTCGACAGCAACCTGTTCGGTGGTGCCATCAACGGCGGCACCACCAACCTCCACCAGCAGCTCGTCTTCCGTCCGCTGCCCGGGACCGGGCGGCCGGAGACACCGGTGGGCGGCCTCTTCCTCGCCTCCGCCGGCGCCCATCCGGGCGGCGGAGTCCACGGCGCTCCGGGCGCCAACGCCGCACGTGCCGCACTGCGCCGGCACCGGCCGCCGGGCCTGGCACGGGCCCAGCGCCTGCTCGCCCGGCGCGACCGGCTCGGCAGGCGACCACCGCCTGGTGGCTGAGCCGCGGGCCGGCGACACGCCAGCGAGCCGACCGCATGTCGAGAGCCTGGCGACGTGCCATCAAGCCGACTGCGCCGGGCACTCGGTGACGAAGGGACGGACCATGGGAGACAGCCCGCTCGAGGACCGGACCGTGGTGGTGACGGGAGCCGCCCGCGGGCTGGGCGCGGCACTGGCGCGCGAGCTCGCACGACGCGGCGCCCGGACGGCGCTTCTCGGCCATGAGAAGCGGGCGCTGGACGAGGTGGCCGCCTCGTTGCCGACCGCCGCGCTGGCCCTCGAGGTCGATGTCACCGACGTCACCGCCCTGGAGAGCGCGGCCCGGGAGGTCCGCGGACACCTGGGCCGCCCTTCGGCCGTGGTCGCCAACGCGGGGGTCGCGGTGGCCGGACTGCTGGCCGCATCGGATCCGGCCGTCTGGCGTCGGGTGATCGATGTGAACCTCAGTGCGAGCGCCCTTACGGCACGCACCTTCCTCCCGGACCTCATGGCCTCCGCCGGCTATTTCCTCCAGATCGGATCACTGGCGTCGTTCGGCGCCGCGCCCACGATGAGCGCCTACTGCGCGTCGAAGGCGGGTGTGGAGGCGTTCGCCCACTCGCTCCGAGCCGAAGTGGCACACCACGGCGTCGCGGTCGGCATCGCCTACCTCAACTGGGTCGACACCGACATGATCGGTGACGACGACTCAGCCGAGGCTCTGCGTGCGCTGCGCTCCCACATGCCGCCACCGGTCCGTCGCGTCTCCGAGGTGGACGCGGTCGCCACCCGGCTGGCGCGCGCCGTGGAACGGCGCCGCACCGCGCTCTACGTGCCCACATGGCTCCGCCTCGCCCAAGTGGCACGGGCCGCGCTGCCGCCCGTCGTGCTGCGCGTGTCCCGCCGCGCGCTGCCCCGCATCGAGGCCGAGCGGCCGTTGCGCCCCACCGGCCTGCTGGGCGCGGGCGGACGAGCCGACGAACGGCGCGGAGAGCCATAGGCCCGGCTCCTGCCGTCCGTACGGGCGCGCGAGCCGCCCGGTCGGCTGACCGAAGGCGGTTTCCAGCTGGCCGATGACCGTCTTTCGGTTCGTGGCGACCAATGGGAATCTGTCCCCCATGGGGGTATTCAGCCGAGTGGAGCGGGGGCGGGCGGCTTTGGCCGTCGTGGCGGTCGGCGCGGCGGCGGTCGCGGTGACGGGGTGCGAGCCGGCCGAGGGCGGCCTCAGCTCCGTGACGATCGCGATCACCACGGACAAGGTCGCCTCACACGCGCTGGAGCGGGGCGGTGTCGGCGTCCGCTGGATGAGCTGCAACGCCGAGTTCAGGAAGGGCCGTACGGTCGGCGCCTCGCCCGCGCGCGCGAGCGAGCGGACACGCGCGAGTGAGCCCCCGCGCGAGACCGAGCGGGCCCAGGAGACCGACGCGCGGGTGGACTGCCGCGGCAGGACCGACAGTGACAAGGACATCAGGGTCAGCGGCCGGGTCACCTACGTACGGGAGAACCACTGCGTCCGGGGCGACTTGACCGGCGAGGTGGACGGCCGGAAGGTCTTCCAGGCGAACGTGATCGGGGAGTGCCAGGGCCGCGCCCTTGACACCGCAAGCCCCCGCCCGACCTTCAGCCACCCACGGGAGCACCGGACCACCGAGAGCGCCACCAATCCTGCCGCTCCTGAGCGCACCGCCGCCCCGAGCGTCACGGAGCGCACCGCCGCCCCGGACCCCACCGGGAGCGGCGCCGCTCCGGGCGGCACCGAGAGCGGCACGGCCCCGGACCGCACCGTGACCCGTGCCGCCCAGGGCGAATAGGGCGCGAGCGCGACCGTCGGCAGGGCCTCCCGGTACCATCCGGACCGTACGTGCCGACGATCCGTAAGGAGCCACCGGTGGCGGGAGAACCGCAGACCGACTGCCTGTTCTGCAAGATTGTCTCGGGGGAGGTGCCGGCCACCGTCGTCCGCGAGACGGACACCACCGTCGCGTTCCGCGACATAAACCCCCAGGCGCCCACCCACATCTTGGTGATCCCCAAGGCGCACTACCCGGACGCGGCCTCCCTCGCCGCCGCCGAACCGGGGATCACCGCGGATGTGCTGCGCGAGGCGGGCACGGTCGCCGCCGATGAGAAGATCGACGACACCGGCTACCGCGTGGTGTTCAACACCGGCTCCGGCGCCGGCCAGACCGTCTTCCACGCCCATGCCCACGTCCTGGGCGGCCGTGGGCTCAACTGGCCCCCCGGATAACCCTTGTCCGCACGGGAACTGATCGTCCTCGGCACCGCCAGCCAGGTGCCGACCCGGCACCGCAACCACAACGGCTATCTGCTGCGCTGGGACGGCGAGGGCCTGCTCTTCGACCCCGGCGAGGGCACCCAGCGCCAGATGCTCAAGGCCGGGGTCGCCGCCCATGACATCGACCGGATCTGTGTCACGCACTTCCACGGGGACCACTCCCTGGGGCTGGCCGGGGTGATCCAGCGGATCAACCTCGACCGGGTGCCGCACCGGGTGACCGCCCACTACCCGGCCGAGGGCCGGCGGTTCTTCGAGCGGCTGCGGTACGCGACCGCCTACCGCGAGACGGTGGCGCTGGCCGAGGAGCCGGTCGCCGGTGACGGCGGGGTGCTGGCCCGCACCCCCGGGTACACGCTGGAGGCGGCCAGGCTCTCGCACCCCGTCGAGTCGTACGGCTACCGGCTGGTCGAACCGGACGGCCGCAGGATGCTGCCCGAGCGGCTGGCCGCGCTCGGTATCCGGGGCCCGGAGATCGGCCGGCTCCAGCGGGAGCGGGTGCTGGAGCGCGAGGGGCGTACGGTCGCGATCGAGGAGGTCAGCGAGGTGCGCCGGGGGCAGCGCTTCGCGTTCGTCATGGACACCCGGCTGTGCGAGGGCGCCTATGCGCTGGCCCAGGGGTGCGATCTGCTGGTCATCGAGTCGACCTTCCTGGACGAGGACGAGGCGCTGGCCGTCGAGTACGGGCATCTGACCGCCGGGCAGGCGGCCCGGGTCGCGGCCGGGGCGGGGGTGCGGCATCTGGTGCTGACGCACTTCTCGCAGCGCTACGGCGATCCGGCCGACTTCGAGCGCCAGGCGCGGGCCGCGGGGTTCGAGGGGGAGCTCACGGTGGCCCGGGACCTGATGACCGTGGCGCTGCCCAAACGGCGCTGAGGCGGCCGGTTGTCCGTGCCATCGTGCACACTGGCCGCACCCGTATCCGACGACGGAGCGGACCGGCCAGACCTGGGAGAGCGCGGTGACGACACACGACGGAGACAAGCTCGCGGCGGGCTGCCCGCTGCTCGACCCGCTCGCGGCCGTGCGCCGGCCCGGTGACCCGGAGTGCGACGTCTATCTGACCGGCACCGTCTTCCTCGACATCATCTTCACCGGCCTGGACACCGCCCCCGTCCGCGGCACCGAGTCCTGGGCCCGCGGCATGGGCTCCAGCCCCGGCGGTGTCGCCAACATGGCCACCGCCCTGGCCCGGCTCGGCCTGCGCACCTCGCTCGCCGCCGCCTTCGGTGACGACCACTACGGGGACTACTGCCGCGACGCCCTGGACCGGGGCGAGGGCATCGATCTGTCGCCGTCCCGCACGATCCCCGGCTGGCACTCCCCGGTGACGGTCTCCATGGCCTACGAGGGCGAGCGGACCATGGTCTCCCACGGCCACGAGGCCCCGCCGCCCGAGGAGCCCGCGCCCAGCTGCCCGCCCCCTGCCCGCGCCGCGGTGGCCTCCCTGGTGCCCGGCCGCCGCCAGGAGTGGGTCGCCGAGGCCGCCCGCCGCGGCAGCAGGGTCTTCGCGGACGTCGGCTGGGACGACACCGGCCGCTGGGACCCGGCCGACCTGGCCGAGCTGGAGCACTGCGAGGCGTTCCTGCCCAACGCCGAGGAGGCGATGCGCTACACCCGCACCGACTGCCCGCGCGCCGCCGCGCGGGCCCTCGCCGACCTGGTCCCGCTCGCCGTCGTCACCCTCGGCTCCGAGGGGGCGTACGCGGTCGACGGCGGCACCGGCGAGACCGCCGAGGTGCCCGCGATCGCCGTGGAGGCCCTGGACCCCACCGGCGCCGGGGATGTGTTCGTCGCCGGTTTCGTCACCGGCACGCTCGCCGGCTGGCCGCTCGCCGACCGGCTGGCCTTCGCCGGGCTGACCGCGGCGCTGTCGGTGCAGGAGTTCGGCGGGTCGCTGTCCGCGCCCGGCTGGGTCGAGATCGCCGCCTGGTGGCAGCACGCCCGCGCCTACGACGACCAGCCCGCCCGCGCGCTGCGCCGCTATGCCTTCCTCGACCGTCTGCTCCCGGCCGTCGCCCGCCCCTGGCCGCTGCGCCGGGCCGTCCCGACGATCGGTTTCCGCCAGGCGTAGGACCGGGCCCGCACCCGGGGCAGCCGGGGCGCGTGGTGTGCGTGCGGCGTGGGTGTGGAGTAAAAGGCTCGGGTCTTGTCGGTGCTCCGTCGTACTCTGGAAGCCGGGGTTGTCGAGCGGCGGGAACCCTTGTCACAGGAGGTAGAAGCAGGCCCGAGAGCCGGCCCATGACGCAACCAACCACAGCACCGCAGGCGCATGCGCAGTTCACGGTCCCGAACAAGCACCCCATGGTCATGGTCCTGGGATCCGGTGACGCGTTGCTGCGTGTGATCGAGAACGCGTTCCCGGCGACCGATATCCACGTGCGGGGCAACGAAGTCAGCGCCACCGGGGACCCGAAGGAAGTCGCCCTGGTCCAGCGTCTGTTCGACGAGATGATGCTGGTGCTCCGCACCGGTCAACCGATGACGGAGGATGCGGTGGAGCGCTCGATCTCCATGCTGCGCGCGGCCGAGAACGGCGAGAACGGAGTGGCGGAAACACCCGCCGAGGTGCTCACCCAGAACATCCTCTCCAACCGCGGCCGCACCATCCGTCCCAAGACGCTCAACCAGAAGCGCTATGTCGACGCCATCGACAAGCACACGGTCGTCTTCGGCATCGGCCCCGCGGGCACCGGCAAGACCTACCTGGCCATGGCCAAGGCGGTCCAGGCCCTGCAGTCCAAGCAGGTCAACCGGATCATCCTCACCCGGCCCGCGGTCGAGGCGGGGGAGCGGCTCGGTTTCCTTCCCGGCACCCTCTACGAGAAGATCGACCCGTATCTGCGGCCGCTGTACGACGCGCTGCACGACATGCTCGACCCCGACTCCATCCCGCGCCTGATGGCCGCGGGCACGATCGAGGTCGCGCCGCTGGCGTACATGCGCGGCCGGACGCTCAACGACGCGTTCATCATCCTCGACGAGGCGCAGAACACGAACCCCGAGCAGATGAAGATGTTCCTCACCCGGCTCGGCTTCGACTCCAAGGTAGTGATCACGGGCGATATCACCCAGATCGACCTCCCGGGCGGGACCAAGAGCGGTCTGCGCCAGGTGCGGGAGATCCTGGAGGGCGTCGAGGACGTGCACTTCTCCATGCTCACCAGCACCGACGTGGTCCGTCACAAGCTGGTCGGCCGTATCGTCGACGCGTACGACCAGTACGACAGCCGCAACGGAAAGTAACCCAAAACGCTCATGGCGATCGACGTCAACAACGAGTCCGGTACCGATATCGACGAGCGGGCGGTGCTCGACGTCGCCCGTTACGCACTCGCCCGGATGCGTATCCACCCGCTCTCCGAGCTCTCGGTGATCGTCGTCGACGCCGACGCCATGGAGCAGCTGCACATCCAGTGGATGGACCTGCCGGGGCCCACCGATGTCATGTCCTTCCCGATGGACGAGCTGCGTCCGCCGGCCAAGGACGACGAGGAGCCCCCGCAGGGCCTCCTGGGGGACATCGTGCTCTGCCCCGAAGTGGCCAAGCGGCAGGGGGAGGAGGCGCCGACCGGGCACTCCATGGACGAGGAGCTCCAGCTGCTCACCGTCCACGGCGTCCTCCACCTCCTCGGCTACGACCACGAGGAGGCGGACGAGCGGGCCGAGATGTTCGGCCTCCAGGCCGCCATCATCGACGGCTGGCGTGCGGAGCAGGGTCTGACCGGCCCCTCCCCGGCCCCCACCGTCCGATGACCGCGCAGCTCGTCACCGCGGCCGTCCTGCTGGTCGTGGTGGCCTGGCTGGCGGCCTGCGCCGAGGCCGGTCTCGCCCGCACCACCCGGTTCCGCGCCGAGGAGGCCGTGCGCTCCGGGCGGCGGGGCAGCGCCAAGCTGATGCTCGTCGCCGCGGACCCCACCCGCTACCTCAATGTGGCCCTGCTGGTCCGGGTGGCCTGCGAGATGGCGGCGGGCGCCGTCGTCACCTATGCGTGTCTGCACCAGTTCGACGAGACCTGGAAGGCGCTGACCGTCGCGATCGGCGTGATGGTCCTGGTGTCGTACGTGGCCGTGGGCGTCTCCCCGCGCACCATCGGCGCCCAGCACCCGCTCAACACCGCGACCGCCGCCGCCTATGCGCTGATCCCGCTGGCCCGGGTGATGGGCCCCATCCCGCCGCTGCTGATCCTCCTCGGCAACGCGCTCACGCCCGGCAAGGGCTTCCGCAAGGGCCCGTTCGCCTCCGAGGCCGAGCTGCGCGCCCTGGTGGACCTCGCCGAGCAGGAGTCGCTGATCGAGGACGAGGAGCGGCGCATGGTCCACTCCGTCTTCGAGCTCGGTGACACCCTGGTGCGCGAGGTGATGGTGCCGCGCACCGACCTCGTGGTCATCGAGCGCTACAAGACCATCCGGCAGGCCCTCACCCTCGCACTGCGCTCCGGCTTCTCCCGTATCCCGGTCACCGGGGAGAACGAGGACGACGTGGTCGGGATCGTCTACCTCAAGGACCTGGTCCGGAAGACGCATATCAACCGCGAGGCCGAGTCCGAGCTGGTCTCCACCGCGATGCGGCCCGCCGCCTTCGTCCCGGACACCAAGAACGCGGGCGATCTGCTGCGCGAGATGCAGCGGGAGCGCAATCACGTCGCCGTCGTGATCGACGAGTACGGCGGCACGGCCGGCATCGTCACCATCGAGGACATCCTCGAGGAGATCGTCGGCGAGATCACCGACGAGTACGACCGCGAGCTGCCGCCCATCGAGGACCTCGGCGACGGCAGCCACCGGGTGACCGCCCGGCTCGCCCTCGGCGACCTGGGCGAGCTGTACGGCACCGACCTGGAGGACGAGGACGTCGAGACGGTGGGCGGGCTGCTCGCCAAGGCGCTGGGCCGGGTGCCGATCGCGGGCGCCAAGGCCGAGGTCGACGTCCCCGAGGGCGGCACCGACCCCGCCCTGAAGGCGCTGCGGCTGACCGCCGAGTCCCCGGCGGGCCGCCGCAACCGCATCGTCACGGTGCTGGTCGAGCCGGTCCGCGAGGTCGCCGCGGCGGAGTCGGAGAGCTAGGCCCCGCCGGGCGGGGCCGAGTTCGGAGAGCCCAGGCCCCCTGCCCGCCGCAGCCGAGTCGAGAGAGCTGAGCGGCGGTCCGGCGGCGCCCCGCCGGACCGCCTCCTGCCCGCCACGGCCCCGCCTCCTCTTGGGGGCGGGGCCGTGGCGTCTCCGACGGGGCCGGACCGGATCGGCATGCCGTACGTCGCTCGGTCTGCCCGCGTCCCCACGCGCTCTCCCGTGCGCCTGGGCGCGGCGTTCGCCGCGGCCGATGCGCGTCCGTGCGCCCGCGCATCGGCAACGCGCGGGCCGCGCTGCGCCATCCGAGTGGAAACGCCGTCCCCTCCCTGGCCCATCCGGCGTAGCAGCCCGCTTACTTGCAGATACCGACTGGTGGGTCGCCCATACCTCTGTCGGGGGACGGTCGGCCTGTCCGCTTGACGTAGACAGGCCGACCGTATGGGCACCCCCGCGCAGAGGCCATGGCTCCGCGCAGCCCGCGCCGCGCGGAGCCGGGCGGCTCATCCCCCCTGCCAGCAGGAAAGGGCGGCCGCTTCCATGTCCACCACCACGGTGACCTCCACACCGAACCCCTCGGTCTTCGGTCAGTCCGTCACCTACACCGCCACCGTCACCGGCATCACCGCCGGATCCCCTCCATTCGGAGACGTGACCTTCGTCCTCGCCGGTGGCCCGACCATCGGCCCCGTGACGCTCACCCCCACCGGGCCCGACTCCGGCACGGCCAGCGTGACCGACTCGACCCTCGCCGTCGGCTCCCATCTGGTCACGGCGAACTTCGTCAACTCCACCGACCCGGCGGACAATTCCTCCGGCACGACCATCCAGCAGGTCAACCTGGCCGCGACCGCCACCACCGTCACCTTCGTCCCGCCCGCCCCCGTCTGCGGGGAGACCGTGACGCTGACCGCCCATGTGGCGGCGGTGCCCCCGGGCAGTGGCACCCCCACCGGTACGGTCACCTTCATCATCAGCGCCGACGGGCCCACGGTGAACGGAACCCTCGACGGCTCCGGGAACGCCTCCGTCACCGTCCCGGCCCTGAGCGTGGGCACCCACCAGGTCGCCGCGTTCTACAACGGCGACACCAACTTCGCCGCGTCCAACTCGCCCTTGACCCCGCTCACCGTCAACCCGGCCTCCTCGACCACGACCCTCACGGTCTCTCCCGCCTCGCCGGTCTGCGGTGAGTCGGTGACCCTGTGCGCGCAGGTGGCGGTCGTGGCGCCCGGCACCTGTACCCCGACGGGCACGGTGACCTTCTCCGTGGCGGGCGGGCCGACGCTCACGGGCACGCTGGACGCGACCGGCCAGGCATGCGTGACGACCAACGCCATCCCGGTGGGGACGCATGCCGTGACGGCCACCTACGGCGGCAATGGGGACGTCGCCGGCTCCTCCGGCACCGGAACGGTCACGGTCGGCCAGGGAGTGTCGGCCACATCGGTCACGGTGTCGCCCGCCGCCCCGGTGTGCGGCGAGGCCGTCACCATCTGCGCGCAGGTCACGGTGGCGCCGCCGAGCACCTGTACGCCCACGGGCACGGTGACCTTCACGATCACCGGTGGCCCGACCCTGACCGGCACGCTCGACGCGACCGGCCAGGCATGTGTGACCACCAACGCGCTGACGGCGGGGTCGTACACCGTGACGGCCACGTACGGGGGCAGCACGGACGTCGCGGGCTCCAGCGGTTCGGCGCCGATCACCGTGGGCCAGGGCACGTCGGCCACCTCGGTGAGCGTCTCGCCCAGCCCCTCCGTCTGCGGCGAGCCGGTGACCATCTGCGCGAACGTGACCGTCGCGCCGCCCAGCACCTGCACGCCCACCGGGAACGTGACCTTCGCCGTCTCGGGCGGCCCGACCCTGACCGGGACGCTGGACGCGACCGGTCAGGCGTGCGTGACCACCAGCGCCATCCCGGTCGGCACGCACACCGTGACCGTCACCTACGCGGGCGACGGGGATGTCATCGGCTCGACGGCGACCACGCCGATCACGGTGAATCAGGCGTCCTCCCTGACCACGCTGACCATCACGCCCGCCGCTCCGGTATGCGGACAGGCGGTCACCCTGTGCGCGCAGGTGACCACGGTGGCGCCGGGGACCTGTGCGCCGACCGGGACGGTGACGTTCGCGATCGCGGGTGGTCCGACGTTGACCGGGACGTTGAACGCCAGTGGTCAGGCGTGTGTGACGACCAGTGCCATTCCGGTGGGTACGCACGCGGTGACGGCCACGTACTCCGGCGACGCCGGTGTCGGGGGCTCGAACGCATCCGGTTCCGTCACGGTGGGCCAGGGCACCTCCACCACCACGCTGAGCTTCTTGCCCAGCTCTCCGGTGTGCGGCCAGCCGGTGACCTTGTGCGCGCAGGTCACCACGACATCGCCCGGCACCTGTGCGCCGACCGGGACGGTGACGTTCGCGATCGCGGGTGGTCCGACGTTGACCGGGACGTTGAACGCGAGTGGTCAGGCGTGTGTGACAACCAGTGCCATTCCGGTGGGGACGCACGCGGTGACGGCCACCTACGCGGGCAACACCGGTGTCGGGGGCTCGTCGGCCTCCGGCACCATCACCGTCGGCCAGGCCGCGTCCACGACCACGCTGACCATCACGCCCGCCGCTCCGGTGTGCGGACAGGCGGTCACCCTGTGCGCGCAGGTCACCACGACATCGCCCGGCACCTGTGCGCCGACCGGGACGGTGACGTTCGCGATCGCGGGTGGTCCGACGTTGACCGGGACGTTGAACGCCAGTGGTCAGGCGTGTGTGACGACCAGTGCCATTCCGGTGGGTACGCACGCGGTGACGGCGACCTATGCGGGCAACACCGGTGTCGGGGGCTCGTCGGCCTCCGGATCGGTCACCGTCGGTCAGGCCAACACCATGACCACGCTCACCTCTTCGCCGAACCCGTCTACCACCGGCCAGACCGTGACCTTCACCGCCACCGTGACCGCGGTGCCGCCGGCGACGGGCACTCCGACCGGGACCGTCACGTTCGTGATCAGCGGTGGGCCCACCCTCACCGGCACGCTCAACGCCTTCGGACAGGCCAGCGTCAGCACCAACATCCTCACCGCCGGACCGCACACGGTCGTCGCCTCCTACGGCGGCGACGGCTGCTTCAGCGGCTCCACCTCGCCGACGATCACCCAGAACGTGGGCGCGGCGCCGACCGGGACCACCGTGACCGCCAACCCGGCCACCATCCGGCTGCGGTTCAACGGCACGCTGGTCATCCCGACCCTGAGCGCGACGCTGAGGGACGCGTCGAACAACCCGATCCCAGGTCAGACCCTCACCTTCGTCGCCAACTCCGCACTGGGCCCGATCCCGCTGGGCAGCGCGGTCACCAACGCCAGTGGCACGGCGACGCTCAGCAACGTCACCGTGTCGCCGACCGTCCTCACCGCCTCGACGTACACCGCCTCCTTCGCCGGTGCGCCGGGCCTGAGCCCGTCGTCGGGGTCGGCCTCGCTGACCTTCCAGCCCGTACCGCTGCTCCCGTAAGGCCCGAACCCGCACGTCCGCGCCGGACCGCCGCACGGCGGTCCGGCGCGCCCCGCATATGCTCATCCGCATGAGCGAAGCAGCGCAGCTGGACCCCGAAGACCGCAAGATCATCACGCTGGCCCGCTCCGCGCGGGCCCGCAACTCCGTGGCGGAGGGCGCCGCCGTCCGCGATGAGACGGGGCGTACGTATGTCGCCGGCACCGTAGCCCTCGACTCGCTGAAGCTGAGCGCGCTGCGGACCGCCGTCGCCATGGCCGTGGCGAGCGGCGCCACGTCCCTGGAGGCCGCGGCCGTGGTGAGCGAGAGCGAGAGCGTGTCCGAGGAGGACCGCGCGGCCGTACGGGACCTCGGCGGGGCCGGGACCCCGGTGCTGCTGGCGGGCCCCGACGGCACCCCGCGGGCCACACTGCCGGCCTGACCCGTCGCCAACCACCGCCACCCGGCCGCCCCCCACCGCCAGCGGCGGTCGCACGAGGCCGGGACGGCTGGTCGGAGCCGGTCGGGGCATCGGGGAGAATGGGGACCATGACTGCCCGTACCTCCCCGTCCCCGACCGAGCAGCGGGAGACCCCGCACCGCTCGGGCTTCGCCTGCTTCGTCGGCCGCCCCAACGCGGGCAAGTCGACCCTGACCAACGCGCTGGTGGGGACGAAGGTCGCGATCACCTCCAACCGCCCGCAGACCACCCGCCACACCGTCCGCGGCATCGTGCACCGCCCCGACGCCCAGCTGGTGCTCGTCGACACCCCCGGTCTGCACAAGCCGCGCACCCTGCTCGGCGAGCGGCTCAACGACGTGGTGCGCACCACCTGGGCCGAGGTCGACGTCATCGGCTTCTGCCTGCCCGCCGACCAGAAGCTGGGCCCCGGCGACCGCTACATCGCCACCGAACTCGCGGGGATCAAGAAGACCCCCAAGGTCGCGATCGTCACCAAGACCGATCTGGTCGAGTCCGAGCAGCTGGCCCAGCAACTGCTCGCCATCGACCGGCTCGGCAAGGAGCTGGGCATCGAGTGGGCCGAGATCGTGCCGGTCTCGGCCGTCGGGGATCGGCAAGTGGATCTGCTGGCGGATCTCCTGGTCCCGCTGCTGCCCGAGGGGCCGACCCTCTACGCCGAGGGCGACCTCACCGATGAGCCCGAGCAGGTCATGGTGGCCGAGCTGATCCGGGAGGCCGCGCTGGAGGGCGTACGGGACGAGCTGCCGCACTCCATCGCGGTGGTCGTGGAGGAGATGCTGCCCCGCGAGGGCCGCCCCGCGGACCGGCCGCTCCTCGACGTCCACGCCAACCTGTACATCGAGCGGCCCAGCCAGAAGGGCATCATCATCGGGCCGAAGGGACGCCGCCTGAAAGAGGTCGGCACCAAGTCCCGCAAACACATCGAGGCGCTGCTGGGGACGCCGGTTTTCCTGGACCTTCATGTGAAGGTGGCGAAGGATTGGCAGCGTGATCCGAAGCAGTTGCGGAAGCTGGGGTTCTGAGGCTGGCCGTGGCCGCCGGTGGGAGGCCGGCGCGGCTGTGCGAAGCCCGGGAGGCCCCTTGGGGCCGAGCGGTGCGAGGGCGGCGGAGGTAGGGGGGCTCGAGGCGCTGCTGGGGACGCCGGTTTTCCTGGACCTTCATGTGAAGGTGGCGAAGGATTGGCAGCGTGATCCGAAGCAGTTGCGGAAGCTGGGGTTCTGAGGTCGGCCGTGGCCGCCGGTCGGAGGCCGGCGCGGCTGTGCGAAGCCCGGGAGGCCCCTTGGGGCCGAGCGGTGCGAGGGCGGCGGAGGTAGGGGGGCTCGAGGCGCTGCTGGGGACGCCGGTTTTCCTGGACCTTCATGTGAAGGTGGCGAAGGATTGGCAGCGTGATCCGAAGCAGTTGCGGAAGCTGGGGTTCTGAGGTCGGCCCTGGCCGCCGGTCGGAGGCCGGTGCGTTCTGAGGCGGGCCGGGTGGTCCTTACGCCCCCTCCTTCAGCACCGTTCGGATCAGCTCCCGCTGGGCGTCGCTCAGGTGGGGGTCCGCGGCGTGGACGGTGCGGCCGTCGATGGTGATCTCGTACTGGAAGCCGTCCGGGACGCCGCGGGTGGCCGTGGTGTGGCCGGCCTCGACGGCCTGGTGGGCCAGGGCGTCCAGATGGGTGGCGTCGGGCCGGCCGGTGGTGTCCAGCTCGGCCCGGCGCTCGATGCCGGCGAATCCGCCGGTGCGGATGACGGAGATACGCATGGCTCCATCACTACCCGATGGCGTGCCCTAGCGCGCGCCCACGCGGCTCCGCAGATCGGTGATGCCCACTTCCGCCCATGCCTCCCGCACCGCCGCCTGCTCCTCGCCCTCGCCGTAGCGGGCGTCTGCCGCGGCCACCGTGAGCTGGGCGAAGTCGGCGAACTGCGCGTCGAAGGCCAGCTCGCCGCCGGTCAGCACGTCGTACCAGATCTGCCCGGCGCGCTCCCAGGCGTTGCCGCCCAGGGCGGTGGCGGCCAGGTAGAAGGCGTGGTTGGGGATGCCGGAGTTGATGTGGACGCCGCCGTTGTCGCGCGAGGTGCGGACGTAGTCGTCCATCGTGCCCGGCTGCGGGTCCTTGCCCAGCACATCGTCGTCGTACGCCGTGCCCGGGGCCTTCAGCGAGCGCAGGGCCACTCCGGTGACCCGCTCCGCCAGCAGCCCGGCGCCGATCAGCCAGTCGGCCTGCTCGGCGCTGTGGCCGAGGGCGTGCTGCTTGACGAGTGAGCCGAACACATCGGACATCGACTCGTTGAGCGCCCCGGACTGGCCGAAGTACTCGAGGTTGGCGGTGTACTGCGTGACGCCGTGGGTGAGCTCGTGGGCCATGACGTCGATCGGGATGGTGAAGTCCAGGAAGACCTCGCCGTCCCCGTCGCCGAAGACCATCTGCTCGCCGTCCCAGAAGGCGTTGTTGTAGTCGTCGCTGTAGTGGACGCTCGCGTCCAGCGGCAGCCCGGAGCCGTCGATCGAGTGCCGGCCGTACGCCTTCAGGAAGAGCTCGAAGGTCGCGCCGAGCCCGTCGTAGGCGCGGTTGACCGAGGCGTCCGCGCCCGCCTGGTCGCCCTCGCCGCGCACCTTCCGCCCCGGCAGCGAGGTCGTGTGCTGGGCGTCGTAGATGGTGCGCCGGGGCTGGTAGGAGGGCTCGGCCGGCGGGGCGGCGGCGACGACCCCGCGGACGGTGGTGATCCGGCGGCGGGTGCGCTCCAGGGCGTCCCGCTCCAGGGTGCGGCGGGCGGGCTCGGCCAGTGCGGGGTCGTCGGCGTGGGCCAGCTTGTCGAGGACATGCGGCGGCACGATCGTGCAGAAGGCGGCGGTGCGGCGGTCACCGGGGGCAGCGGTCCGGCGGTGACCGCGGGCGTTGGCGTTGGCGTCCATGGCGTCCATGGCTGGCAATGTCGCACCGCGTGGTGGCCGTGTCACGCCTTGCGGCCATGATTGCTGAAATCGAGTGGTAGATGTGTATTCTCCCGCGGACCATGTATCGGTCCGCATAGTGATACGGGCCCGCCGTGTCCCGTCCGTCTCGGTTAGGCTGCCTTCCATCATGCGTTTCGGGCTGCTTCTTCTTAGCTGCCGCGGCGAGGGCCTGTAGTCGAAGGCCGACCCCCTCCCCGCGGAGTTCGGCGTTGCGGTGATCACGCCCCGTCGGCCGCCCCAGGACTTCCGTACCAGCGGACCCGTCCAGCGGACAGCGGATTCACACAAGGAGCCCCGCGCACCATGACTCACTCCGATACGCCCGGTCATTCCGAGACCTCCGGTAACGCCGTCGGCCGTCCCACGCCCATCACCGCCGCGACCGTCGCGCAGCGCCCCTCGGGGATGCCGATCCACAAGTACGGCCCGTACGAGGCCGTCGACATCCCGGACCGCACCTGGCCGGACAACCGCATCACCGTCGCCCCGCGCTGGCTCTCCACCGACCTGCGGGACGGCAACCAGGCGCTGATCGACCCGATGTCCCCGGCCCGCAAGCGCGAGATGTTCGACCTGCTGGTACGCATGGGCTACAAGGAGATCGAGGTCGGCTTCCCCTCCTCCGGCCAGACCGACTTCGACTTCGTACGGTCGATCATCGAGGAGGGCGCGATCCCGGAGGACGTGACGATCTCCGTCCTCACCCAGGCGCGCGAGGAGCTGATCGAGCGCACCGTCGAGTCGCTGCGCGGGGCGCACAAGGCCACCGTGCACCTCTACAACGCCACCGCCCCCACCTTCCGCCGGGTCGTCTTCCGCGGCACCCGGGAGCAGGTCAAGCAGATCGCGGTGGACGGCACCCGGCTGGTGATGGAGTACGCCGACAAGATCCTCGGCGATGAGACGGTCTTCGGCTACCAGTACAGCCCGGAGATCTTCACCGACACCGAGCTGGACTTCGCGCTGGAGGTCTGCGAGGGCGTCATGGACGTCTGGCAGCCCGAGGCGGGCCGCGAGATCATCCTGAACCTGCCGGCCACCGTCGAGCGCTCGACCCCGTCCACCCACGCGGACCGCTTCGAGTGGATGTCGCGCCATCTGTCCCGGCGCGAGCACATCTGCCTGTCGGTGCACCCGCACAACGACCGCGGCACCGCCGTCGCCGCCGCCGAGCTGGCGATCATGGCCGGGGCGGACCGGATCGAGGGCTGCCTGTTCGGGCAGGGCGAGCGCACCGGCAATGTGGACCTGGTGACGCTGGGCATGAACCTGTTCTCCCAGGGCGTCGACCCGCAGATCGACTTCTCGCAGATCGACGAGATCCGCCGCACCGCCGAGTACTGCAACCAGATGGAGGTCCACCCGCGCCACCCCTACGCGGGCGATCTGGTCTACACCGCCTTCTCCGGCTCCCACCAGGACGCCATCAAGAAGGGGTTCGAGGCGCTGGAGGCGAGCGCCGCCGAGCAGGGCAAGACGGTGGACGACATCGAGTGGGCGGTTCCGTACCTGCCCATCGACCCCAAGGACGTCGGCCGCTCCTACGAGGCCGTGATCCGGGTGAACTCCCAGTCCGGCAAGGGCGGGATCGCCTATGTCCTGAAGAACGACCACAACCTGGACCTGCCGCGCAGGATGCAGATCGAGTTCTCCAAGACGATTCAGGCCAAGACCGACGCCGAGGGCGGCGAGGTCACCCCGGACCAGATCTGGGCGGTCTTCCGGGACGAGTACCTGCCGACCGAGGACAACCGGTGGGGCCGGATCGCGCTGCGCAGCGCGCAGACGTCCACCACCAGCGAGGGCACCGACGCGCTCACCGTCGAGGCGGTCGTGGACGGTGCCGAGACCGTGCTGACCGGCACCGGCAACGGCCCGCTGGCGGCCTTCTTCGACGCCCTGGCCGCGATCGGCGTGGACGTACGGCTGCTGGACTACTCCGAGCACACCCTGAGCGAGGGCGCCGCCGCCCAGGCCGCCGCGTACATCGAATGCGCGATCGACGGGCAGGTGCTGTGGGGGGTCGGGATCGACGCCAACATCGTGCGGGCCTCCCTCAAGGCGGTCGTCTCCGCGGTGAACCGGGCGCGCAGGTGACCCTTCGGCCGCGCGGCTGATCCCGCGGTGTACAGGTGATCCCGCTGCTGTACAGGTGATCCGGCCGCTGCGCAGGTGATCCTTCGGCCGCGCGGCCGATCTCTCACCGGACGGGTCCGTCACCCCGTTGACCCGTCACCCACATGGGCCCCGTTCACCGCATGAGGTGGGCGGGGCCTCGGGTTTGGCCTGTTGTCTCCGTTCGGGGTACTGACGCCACATCATGGATGTGGCTAGCATCACGTCAACGCGGCAACGTGGCCGAAGCGTTATGGAGGTGTGACGTGGTGCACCGGCGAGCCCGCCGTGACCGGGACCTGTGTGTGGTAGGCGTACGCACTCTGTGGCGGACCGTCGGCGATGGCGAATTCTTCTGCCCCGAGTGCGGAGGCGACCGGAACTACCGCCGCCGCACCGGCCGCCGCCGCATCGTGGTGCTCGGCCTGCCGCTGCTGCCGCGCGGCCCGGCCGCGCCCATCGTCGAATGCGCGGCCTGCGGCAGCCGCCACGGCACGGACGTGCTCGACCACCCGACCACCACCCGCTTCTCCGCGATGCTCCGCGACGCGGTGCACACCGTGGCCCTCGCGGTCCTCGCCGCGGGCGGCACCGAATCGGCGGCGGTCCGGCAGGTCGCGGTCGGCGCGGTGCGCGCCGCCGGGTTCGCCGACTGCGGCGAGGAGCAGCTGCTCGCGCTCATCGAGGCGCTCGCCGCCGACACCGGGCGGCTGCCGGGCGCGGGCAGCGGTGAGCGCGACGGTCTGGACCCGTGCGGTACGGCGCTCGCCATCGAGCTGCACGAGTCCCTGGAGCCGCTGGCCCCGCATCTGGCTCCGGCCGGCCGGGAGGCCATCCTGCTCCAGGGTGCCCGGATCGCCGTCGCCGACGGCGCCTACCGCCCGGCCGAGCGCGCGGTCCTGGAGACCGTCGGCCGGGCCCTGATGATCTGCCCCGACGACACGGCCCGGCTGCTCGCCGCCACCAGGGCGGCCTTCTGATCCGGCGGCCGGCCCGCGTCCGTACTCCCCGGGGAGTCATCGCGCCCCTCCCCCCGGCGCAGTAGGCGCCATCTCCGCAGTCGGCGCGACGTATCGGGCCCTCCGGCGCCGGAAGCCCGGGGGCATGCGGACGACATCGTCACGGAATCCGAGCGATCCCCATCGACCGGGCGCGTCACCGCCCGCCGCGACCGGCCGGAAAGCGGCGCCGCTCGCTGCCCTGGGCGGTCCTCGCGGGCTGGGTGCTGCTGTGCTCCTCGTCGCCGTCCCCTTCGCGGGCAAGCTCGACGGCGCCCAACGGGACACGGCCGTCGACTACCTCCCGGCGGGCGCCGACTCCACCCAGGTGGCCCGGCTCCAGGAGCGGCTGCCCGGTGGCGACACCATGCCCGCGGCGCTGGTACTGCTCGGGCGGCGGGTGTTCTGGCCGCTGATACCCGCCTACGGCGAGGAGCCGCGGGCGACCCGGCGCGGGTTCTTCGAGGCGATGGGCGGCTCGGTCCGCCGCCGGCCCGTGGCCGTGCTGCTGGGCGGTGCCGCGCTGCCGGCGGCGCTCGCCCTCGGCCTGCTCCATCTGCCCGGCGACCTCAAGGAGACGGACCACCTTCACCGACCGGCCCGAGTCGGTGGCCGCGGCCCAGACCCTCGCCCGCGCCTATCCGGACGACAGCAGCCAGCCGATCAGCGTGATGGCGCGCACCGCGGGGGCGGACGGGATGCTGCGACGGACCCGCGACACGGAGGGGGCCGCGCGGGCCGACCGATCGCCGCCTATGAGTCCGGCCTGGTCACCCGTCCCGCTCCTGACCGGGCACGCCAGGCGGCGGAGGCGAGCGGCCCGGTCAGGGGTGCCGGGCCGGTCGGGGACCAGGGGGTCGGGCCGGTCAGCCCGCCGCGCGTCCGCCCCAGCCCTCCCGGTACGCCGCCCAGTCGTCGTCCGTCGCCGCGAAGTCCACGTACAGCGCCACTCCGAAGCGCTCACGGTGGCGGTCCTCGCGGCCGAGGCCGAGGCGGGCGCCCCGGACGGCCGCCGGGACCGTCTCGGCCCAGGCGTGCCGGCCGAGGTTGTTGGTGTGGTAGCCGGGGAGGCCCATCAGGAGGTCCGTGGTCGGCGGGGTGGCCTCGAGCGCGAGGCGCGTCTGCTGGGCCACATAGCCGCCGTAGAGGCGCTCCAGCGGCATCGAGGTGTCGTACGACATGACCGCGATCTGGTCGACCCGCCGGGCCACCTGCCCGAAGTACGACTGCGACCACCACTTCGGGTGGCCGGTGAGGAAGCCCGCGACCGAGTGCAGGGCGGGCAGCGGGTCGATCTGGTGGGCCGCGACCGACAGCGGGGCGTGGCGGGCCCGGGTGAGGGTGTGCAGCGCGTCGAGGAGCGCGAGGTAGGCGCGGTCTCCGGAGTGCAGCGGCTCCAGGTCGAAGTGGACGCCGTCGAACCCCGCGTCCAGCACCTGCCGCGCCGAGGCCACGATCCGCGTGCGGTTGTCGCCGTCGGCCAGGCTGAGCCCGGTCGGGCCCTCGGTGTCCAGGACGTCGCCGAGCCACGCCTGGACGCGGACGCCGGGCAGGTCCCGGTGCACCGCCTTCAGCAGCCACCCCGCTTTCGGGTAGCGCCCTTCGGGCAGGGTGCCGTCGTGCTCCAACGGGCCCGCGTGGACGTACAGATCGCGGATTCCGGTGTCGCGCACCCGCCGCACCAGCGCGGTGAGCTCGGCCTCGCCGTTGCGGCCGTCCACCCAGGCGTGGCCCAGCCACACCGCGTCCCGGCCCCGGGTGCGGGTATCGGGCCCGGGGTCGCCCGCGTACAGCAGCCGCAGCGAGATCCCGGCGGCCAGCACGGCGATCAGCAGACATCCCGCCAGACCGGTCACGATGCGTTGGGCGATTGCTTTGGGCCGACGCAGCCGGGGGTGCGACCAGCCGCGTACGAGGGTGCCGCGCGCCCGCCGCAGGGCGGAAGCCATGGCCAGGACTATCCGGGGTGTCGTCACGGGGGGAGCGTAGCCAGTGGGCTTCGGCCGTTACGCGCCGAACAGCGCGCGGCACGGCTCCAATCCGGCCACCTCGACCGGGACGGTGCGGTGCTCCGCCCAGGCCGCGCGGTCCAGCCGCAGCCGCTGAATGGTGCGGGCCTCGCCCCGTACGGCGACCACGGACAGCCCGTCGGGGCGGTAGCCGAGCCGCCGGGAGACCCCGAGCGAGCGGCCGTTCTCCACCATCGCGCCCGAGGTCAGCGACCGCGCGCCCAGGCCCTCGAACGCCAGGTGCGCCACCGCCGCCCGCATCTCGGTGCCCAGGCCCTTGCCCTGGTGGGCGGTGCCCAGCCAGGAGCCGGTCTCGGCCTCCCGGGTGATCGCGTACTCGGTCGCGGTCAGGTCCTGCCGCCCGATCACCGCTCCCTCGTGCAGTACCGCGAGGCTCAGCGTCCACCGCTCCGGGCGCCACTCGGCGATCGTGTGCAGCAGATGCTGGAAGGTGGCGCGTCCGCGCTCCTTCGGGGGCGCGTCGGTCCAGGGGACGCTGAAGGGCATCTCGGCCGGGTCGTGCACCCCGTCCGCCGCGACGGCGGCGAGCGCGTCGAGCCGGGGGATGTCGGGGAGCCGCAGCTCCAGGCGTGGGGTACGCAGGCGAAGCCCGTACAGGGGCCAGTGATGGGGGTCCATGACGGGAGGCTGCCGGACGTACGGCGCCGCGTCGAGCCAATTACGGCCCGGTGCGTCCACCGTCCGCACCGCGTGGTGCTGAACAATTCGGTTGCCGCCGCGCCGGGCCGGACCGCATCCTGACCCGATGTTCATCCGACGAGAGATCCACTCCGACACCGCCGCGGTCCGCGCCGTCACCACGGCCGCGTTCGCGAAGTCGGACACCGAGGTTCCGGTGGAGTCCACGCTGCTGGACGAACTCCGCTCCAGCGACGCCTGGTTGCCCGGTCTGTCGTTCGTCGCCACCGGCGACCGTGGCGAGGTGATCGGACATGTCGTGTGCACCCGTGGTCATGTCGGCTCCGAGCTGGCCCTGGGCCTCGGCCCGCTCAGTGTGCACCCCGCCCACCAGCGCCGCGGCGTCGGCCTCGCGCTCGTCCACGCCGTGCTCGGCGCCGCGGACGCCTTCGGCGAATCGCTGGTCGCCCTGCTCGGCAACCCCGCCTACTACGGACGGTTCGGCTTCCGCCCGTCGGCCGAGTACGGCATCACCGCCCCGGACCCGGCCTGGGGCGACTACTTCCAGGTCCGGACCCTGACCGCCTATCAGCCCACGCTCAAGGGGCCCTTCGCCTACGCCGAACCGTTCGACCGGGTCTGAGCGCCCCCACGGAAGCGCCCCCGCGGAGAAACGGCAGCGCCCGTCACTGGATCGGTGAGTCGGGCGGGGGGAGCCGGACGATCCGTTCCCGGTCCACCGACTCGACGCCGTCCACCGCCTCCAGCACCGGAATCCGGTCCTCGGCGATGGTCCCGGACAGCGAGCCGAGCACCGGCTGCTCACCGGTGACCGTCAGCCCGACCCCGCGCGCGGCCGCCACGACCTCGGCGAACCGGTCCGGGTCGACGGAGAGGATGACTCCGACCGGCCCGGACCGCGACGCTCCGCCCACCGGGTCCTCGCCCACCGGGCCCCCGCTCGCGGGCCTCACGGTGCCTGGAGCAGGCCCGAGCCGATGTCCGCCGCCGGTTGCGGCAGCGGATGGGCCCCGGACCGCAGACGGGTGCTGAGGTCGGCCGCCGACGCCTCCGGATGCGCCTGGGCGAGCAGCGTGACGACACCGGCGGCATGCGGCGTCGCCATACTCGTGCCGCTCATCGTCTGGTACGTCCCGCCGGGCGCGGCCGAGAAGATGTCGACACCGGGCGCCGCGATATCGATCTCCCCGCCCGCGCCGTTGATGGCGCCGCAGGAGAAGAACGCGGTCCCCAGGTCCTTGCCGAGCGCCGCCACCGCCAGGATGGACGGGCAGTTGGCGGGCCGCCCCACCGGCGCCACGAAACCGGGCCGCCGACTCTCGTTGCCCGCCGCGGCCACGATCACGGTGCCGCGCCGCAGGGCGCGCCGCGCCACGTTCTCGTACGTCTGCGGGAACAGCTCGCCCGGCTCCACCGGGGCCCCGAGCGACATGGAGATCACCCGGGCGCCCTGGGAGACCGCCCAGGCCATGCCCGCCAGGATCTCGCCGTCGGAGCCCATGCCCTGGTCGCTGAGCACCTTGCCGGCCAGCACCCGGGCCTCACCGGCCACGCCGTACCGCGGCGCGTGCTGGGGCTGGGCCGGACCGGCCACCGTGCCGATGCAGTGGGTGCCGTGGCCGTGGCCGTCCTCGACACCGGCACCGGACACGAAGGAGGCCGTCGCCTCGACGCATCCGGTCAGATCCGGATGGTCGGTGTCCACCCCGGTGTCGAGCACGGCGACCTTCACCCCGCTGCCCGTCAGATGCGACCAGTTGGCGCGGATTCCCTGGAGCCCCCAGGTGACGTGTCGCTCGTCCCACGCCGGTCCCAGCGAGGTGGCGAGCTCGGCCCGGGTGTGCCGGGTCACCTCGTCGTCATCGCTGCGGTACGTCGGGAAGAACCCGGTCAGCGTGCGCTGCGGCTCCGTGATCACCGACGCGTACACCACACGCTCCGGCTCCGTGGCGATGATCGCCGGCTCCGCCTCCGCCGTGGTCACCAGCGCATGGCGCTGGTCGGGCTGCACATCGACGACGGCGACGCCGAGTTCGTCGAGGACCACCGACACATCGGACCGTCGCAGCAGCTCGGCGGCGGCGCCGGGGTCCGCCCCGCGGACCCGTTCCACGGCCGCGATCCCGACGGACGAGCGCAGCGCGTCCATGCCGCGCTCGGGTTCCTGCTGGTCGAGCAGGACCACATAGCGTCCGGTGTACTCGGTCGTCGTCTGCTTTCCGAGCGGTATGCCGGGGCGCTCCGGCCGGTCCCCGTTCGGGCCCTTACCCATGGGCCCCATGGGCCCAGGTCCGTTCGTCATTGCCTTCTCCGCTTCCTTCGCGCGTTCAGTGCGCTCCCCCCACCGGGACTCCCCCCCCGGATCGCGGACCCGCGCCACCGCGCGGACAGCCAAGGCCCCAAGGACGACGGTCCGGTGCTTGCCCGCAACCGGCGCGGTCCTCTTCAGTCTTCTTCAGCCCACCCCCGTGTGCCCCCGGTTCCACCGTCACCCCGCGCGCGGGGGCCCGCAACCCGGGGGGAGGTGCGCCCGGAACCGGTCACTCACGCAACGGAACCGGACAATGCGCCGAAGCAGCTCTTCCCGGCAACTTTTCTCCCATGAGATGGTCAAATCCCTTGACGCACAGCCGAACCACGGGGGAACACCATGACCGGGACACGCCGTTTGACACTCGCGGGCATCGCGGCCGCCGCGACCCTGGGACTCGCCGTCCCCGCGTCGGCCACGACCGCCGACGTGCCGCCCAGCTGGGACTATGTCACGTCCACGAAGTTCTTCGAGATCGCCGGCGTCTACTACAGCTACAACGCCGAGTCGCACGGCGGCGAATTCCACGCCTGCATCCACACCAGCTTGACCGGCCAGGCGCAGTACGCCCTCTACGAATCCGACCCGAACAGCTCCCACGAGCGGATCGGGACCATCCGCACCCAGACGGCCGGCGGCTGCGAGACCTGGAACGTCAGCGCCTACGTCGACGGCAGCAACAACAGGGCCGAGCTGTACATCGCCACCAACGACCCGTGGGCGTACAAGGTGGACTTCTACGACTGAGGCGCCGCGCGCCGCTCCAGCGCCTCACGGGGCCGCCGGTGCCATCGCGCCTCCGCGATGGCCCCGGCGGGGCACTCCTCGTCAGCCGAGCTGACCGGGCTGGTAGCCGCCGGCCGGCTGCTGGACGATGACGTTCAGGCGGTTGAAGGCGTTGATGATGGCGATGAGCGACACCAGAGCGGTCAGCTGCTCCTCGTCGTAGTGCTTGGCGGCGTTCGCCCACGCCTCGTCCGTGACCCCACCGGCCGCGTCGGCGATGCGGGTGCCCTGCTCCGCCAGCTCCAGCGCGGCGCGCTCGGCGTCGGTGAAGACCGTGGCCTCCCGCCAGGTGGCGATCAGGTTGAGGCGCACCGAGGTCTCCCCGGCGTGCGCGGCCTCCTTGGTGTGCATGTCGGTGCAGAAGCCGCAGCCGTTGATCTGGCTGGCGCGGATCTTCACCAGCTCCTGTGTCGCGGCCGGCAGCGCCGAGTCCGCGAACACCTTGCCCGCCGAGATGAGGTGCTTCACGAATGTGGCCGCGAGCGGGTTGCCGAGAAGGTTCAGCCGAGCGTCCATGGTGGGCTCCTATGCGGTTGCTTGCTGCTGGTTACACCTCACTGACGGAATGGCTCGGCGGAATGTGACAGGGGTGGGTGTGACCTGCGTCTCTCCTTGTGCATGTATATCTCAACGACTCTGTCACAGCAGGTCACAGCACAGGTGGAGACCTGACACGCCCCCGTAAGCTGATTCGGGCTCACTGGGCCCGGAACGTCACTGGGGGGTGCAGATATGGGCGTCGTGCTGCCTGACGAGTTGGCCTTCGTGCTCGATCTGATCGGCGTGAGCTGGCCGAACGTGGACGAGGACGACTACCGCGACATGGCCGACGCGCTGCGTACGTTCGCGGACGACGTGGACACCGGGCGCGGGGACACCAACACGGCCCTGAACCGATTGATCTCGACCAATCGCGGCGAGATGGCCGATGCCATCGACGCGCACATGCGAAAGCTCAACGCGGAACATCTTCACAATCTGGCCGAGGCCGGGCGGCTGTTGGCCGGTGGGCTGGACGGGGCGGCGATCCTCGTCGAGGGCGCCAAGGGCGCTGCCATCGTCCAACTGGGCATCCTGGCGGCGGAGGTGGCGGCGGCGCAGGCCGCGGCCCCCTTCACCTTGGGGCTGTCGGAACTCGGGGCCGTGGCCGGTGTGGCGACCACGCGCACGATCGTCAAACGCCTTCTGAGGGAGGCCGCGGAGTATGCGGCCGAGGAGCTGCTGGCCGTCGCCACCGGCCCGGTGTTCGCCGCGCTGGGGGCCATGACCACCGATCTCATCGTGCAGGTCGCCGCCGATGGCGCGGGCATCCAGGACGGTATCGACCTCGGTCAGACGGCGCAGGCGGGCAAGGACGGCATGCAGCTGGCGAGCGCCGGGGGCGGTGGACTGGTGCTCGCGGGGGTCGGCGGCGGGGGAGCGGGCGGGGGCGTGGGTGACCTCGTCTTCGACGACCACGAACACGGTCTGTTCGCCTCGCGGGTGTACGACCATTCGAAGCACCTCGACGAGAAGGGCAGCACCCACCTCCGGCGCGGTCGTACGGCCTTGGGCAGAACCAAGGGCCGCGGCTCGCTGGCGCAGGCGATCGAGGGGGTCGTCGAGGAGGCGATGACGTCTCTGGGAGATGCGCACGGAAAACTGCGGACGCATCTGAACAAGGTCGGAGACGGGCTCGTCAAGGCCGGTGAGGGCCAGAAGACGCAGAACCAGAAGACGCGCGACAGTTTCCAGAAGGAACGCGGGTCGCATTCCGGTGAGCCGCCGGCGAACGGAGGCGGCGGCGGGGGCCAGCCGCCGGGTGGCGGCGGCAACGGCTCGGGCGGCGGACAGAACTGGCACGGCCGCACGGCTCGGCAGACACGGCACCATCGCCTGGACACGCGGGACGTGCGTCATCTGTCTCCCGAAGCCCAGCGGCGAGAGCTCGAGGCGGAGTCGCGGCGGCTGGCGAACGAGGCGCAGAAAAAGCGACCGGACAGCGAGAAGGGTGTGGCGCCGATCGGCAAGAGCCGCGTCAACTCGGGGTGTGCGGGCAGTCTGCTGCACAATGGCGAGATCACGGCCCACACCAGCATGCAGCGGATGAAGATATCCAAGAACTTGACGGGGGATGCCAGAGACCAGGCGGTAGCCGCGCAGACACCGGACCTCCACCCGGCTGTGCGTGACCTCTACCAGCAGATCGCGGATTCCGGGGAGAGGACGGGGCGAGGTCACGGTCAGTGTGCCGAGGTCGCCCTCATTTCGGACCGTTTGCATCAGATGGATCCGACCGGACAATCGATCAGAACCGTCGAAGACGCGCGAAACGCTCTTTCCGGAGCGGTGATCGATACCCGTTCCATCGGGGAGCAGGTTGATCCGGACACCGGAGACGTCATACCGCACGGAGACTTTCTGCCGGCATGTCACTCATGCCGGCATGCCCTGCCGGCCCTCGGTATCACCACCACCCACTAGACCGGCTCAGAAACAGAGAGAGACAGGAAGCACTACCTCATGCCTCGTCGGCTCACTCACGAAGAGATCGAAGAACGACTGCGCGCAGCAGGCTGGCACCCGGGACGAGATGTCGGGGAGGACGTGGGCGAACTCATGGAGTCCGCCGCCGCCGAACTGCGCTCCCATGGGTATTCCGTCAGCCCGTTCCCGGCTGTCACCGACTTTCTCCGGGAGTTCGCTTTTCTCGATCTCGAATCTCCTGGTGCGCCTCCGCAGGAACACTGCGTATTCGAGGTGCGATTCGTCGACGCGATCAGGGCCGAGCAGATCGCGGAGCTGTCCGAGCTGCTGGAGCAGCCGTTGTTTCCGGTGGCTTTCGAACGGATGGAGCGGGGCACCGCCGTCATGGATCCGCTCGGCAGGGTCTTCTACACTCACTGGTCGGGATATTATTACCTGGGTGAGGAGCGGGATGATGTGTTGAACAGTCTCCTGACCGGAGATCAGTCCGATGCGGAGGAATTCTATGTCTGACATCGATCTCGGCGTTTCGTCGAGCCTGCTGATCCAGGGCCACATTGTCAGCCAGACCAATCTCTCCGGCGAAGGAACCCCCGACCTCCACCCCGCCGTGACGGATTTCTTCACCGCCCTTCCCCACGCACTCCGTGAGCCTTTCATCGGCTACTGCGCCGAATCCGCGTTGATCTCGGACCAGCTGTGGTCGCTCGACGAGGGCCGCTCGGACGGGCGCTGGACCGGGCTCGACGAGGCCGGTCCGCACTTCGCCGGAGCCGTGATCGTGTCCAAGCTGATCCGTGAAGAGGGCGACCCCGAGCACGGCCGCACGACCACACCGTGCCGTTCCTGCACCGCTCTCCTGGAGCGTCTCGGTGTGGAGATCATGCGGCCGTGACCGGAAGAGGCAACGAGGCGCTGGTCGCCGCGGGGTGGCAACCGGGAAGGGACGCCGGGAACCGGGCGCTCCTGGGGATTCTCGAGACGACCAGCACGGTGGCCGTCGACGGGGTCACCGCCTGGCAGACCTTCCCCGCCGCGGAGCGCGCGCTGCGGGAGTTCCACGGACTCGCCGTGACCCCGGCAGGGCCCGGCGCCGACGTCGCCGCGACGGGGTGCGTGGTCGATCCGACCCTGGGGCGCCATGCCCTGCGCACCTTCGCGGCGTTCCAGGAGGGGCTCGGACACCGGCTGTTCCCGTTCGGCCGCACCGACGCCGACGCCCTGCTGGCGGTGGACGACGAAGGCCGGCTCTTCGCCGTCGACCACAGCGGCTGGTGGCTGCTGGGCGAGTCCGTGGCCGAGGGGCTGGTGTCACTGGCCGAGGGGCGGGCACCCCAGCGCGTGACGTCATGGAGCCGGGACCGGGAGCTCGTCCGGACGGCGGAGGACGTCGTCACCGACCTGGTGAAGACCGCCTTGGTGCTCGCCTATGTACTGCACCGCCACGGGCTCCTGGTGACGCGTGCCATACGGGCCCGTGCCGTCGGTTTCCGGGGCTTCGGCGGGGTCTACCTGGACCGCGAGTTCCGGCTGCGGCGCAAGACGCTGGAGGCCAACGCGGCCCCGCTGGCGGACGACATCGGGCAGGCACTCGGGCCGGCGCCCCTGGACACCACCGAGGTGCGTCTGGAGTTGCGCCCGGCCGGTTCCGGGGCGAAGCGGCCCGCCATCGGCTGTTCGCTGGCCGCGGGCGGACAGCGCGTCGGCGGAATCCCCGTCCAGGGGGTCCTCGTACAGCTGACGGCCCGTGCGGGATTCCTGCTCGACGCGGACCGCCGGCGCGCCGTGGACGAGGCTACGGCGGAGGTGGAGCGCTACGCCGCGACCCGGTGAGGGAGCCGATCGGCGCTGTCCCGCCGTCCGGGCCGGACGGTGACGGTTCCAGGCGGAAGAGCGCCTGGGCGTTGGCGTACGCGATCTTGTGCTGGTCCTCGCGGTCGGGGAGCGTCCCGAGGAAGTCGGCGAGCGTCGCGGTGTCGAGACGGTGGAAGGGATAGTCGCCCGAGAGCAGGATCCGGTCGACGCTGGTGAAGTCCAGCGCGTGCCGCAGCAAACGGGGGGTCAGCATGCCGCTGGTCGCGATGTGGACGTTGGTCCGGACGTACTCGGCGACACGACGGTCGAGGCCGGTCGCGACGTTCGAGAGGCTGTCGACCCGGTCGAGGGCGAACAGCAGCATCTCGCCCCAGTGCCCCAGCACGATCTGGAGATCCGGGTGCCGGTCGAACGTGCCGCGCAGGATCAGGCGGAGCGCCGCGAGTCCCGCCTCCATGTGCCAGCCCCAGCCGAAGGTGGCCAGCGCGAGCTCGACGGTGGGGTCGAACCCGCGATAGGAGGCGTCCCTGACCGCGTTCGGCGGGATCTGGGGATGGATGAACACCGGCCGGCGCAGGGCGGCTGCGGTCGCGAGCAACTCGTCGTAGGCGGGATCGTCCAGCGGGCGGTCGCCGCTGCGGCCGTAGGACATGATCCCGACATGAGCGGGCGCGTTCGCGGTGCGCTCGAGCTCGGCCACGGCGGCGTCCGGATCCGACATCGGCAACGTCGTCATCGCCCGCAGACGCGTCGGGTAGCGGCTGACGGCCTCGGCGGCGCGGTCGTTCGCCTCGCGGCTCAGCGCGATGGCCTCACGGGCCGGGAGCCCGTGGGTCCCCGGCGGGGCGATCGAGAGGACCTGAAGGTCGACGCCCGCCGCGTCCATCGCCGCGATACGTCGCTCGCCGATGTCGAGCAGCCGCTCGGGGATGTCCCCACTGTCGTTCAACGCCACGCTCTCGTCGCGCGACGGTACCGGCCGCGACCGGAGCGCCCGGTCGATGCCGTCGGTGGTCCAGTGCTCCTCGATGGCGATGACGTTCCTCATGCTCCGGTTCACCACGGCACGGTCTGACCGAAACGGTCCAGATACTCGAGGCCGGGCTTCCCCAGCCTCGACAGCAGAACGTCCACCACCCGCGGGACGGCCTCTTCCATGGTGTAGGGCGCGTCCGGCCCGCCCAGGGCCGTGCGGATCCAGCCAGGTGCCATGAGGACGAAGGCGCGCCGGGTCTCGGACTGCCGGACCGAGAAGCTGCGCATGAACATGTTCAAGGCCGCTTTGCTGCCCCGGTAGACCTCGCGCGATCCGGACGTGTTGTTCGTGATGCTGCCTTGTCCGGAGGACATCACCCCGATGAGTCCCGTCGGAGACACGAGGTCTTCGAGCGTTTCGATGACGCGCATGGGGCTGAGCGCGTTGGTGACCATCACGTCGATGAAATCGGCCGTCGGAACCGCACCGATCGGCGCCTGTTCATGGCTCGTGGTCCCCGCGTTGACGAAAAGCACGTCGAGTTCTCGTGGCCCGAGACGCTCGCGCAGGGGCGCCAGCTGATCGGGCTCGTTGATGTCGAGGTGCTCGACGGAGACGCGCCCGTCGGAGCGGTCCGCGAGATCGTGCAAGAGGGTCCGGGCCGTCGCGTCCCGGACCGTTCCGATGACGTTCCATCCCCGGTCGAAAAGTTCGGCCGCCATCGCGTGGCCGAGACCGCGCGACGCCCCGACGATGAGAGCGGTCGGCGGGTGCCGGTCCGCCTCGGTTTCCGTTGATGACACTTCGGGTCATCCTCCTTCTTCGAACATTCGAACAATGGCGAGCTCGCACCGAGCTGCCTCGTGGGAGTCTTGCCGTTACGCCGCCTCCGGGGCACGTCCACAGGGCAGATTTGTACGATTGCCCGCATGACAAGCGCGTCCATGACCGAATCCGGCGCTGTGCAGCCTGATGATGTGCGTCTCATTCGGGCACTCCAGGTCGCTCCGCGGGCCTCGTTCGCCTCGATCGCGGACGCGCTCGGCCTCACCGAGGGCGCCGTCGGCCGCCGTTATCGCCGGCTGCGCGCCGATGGCGTCATCCGCGTCGCCGGCGTCGTCGATCCGGGGGCGCTCGGGCAGAGCAAGTGGCTGGTGCGGCTGCGCTGCCGCCCCGGCAGTGCGGCGGCGATCGCCGACGCACTCGCGAAGCGCGACGATGTCAACTGGGTGGCCCTCGGCGCCGCGGGCTCCGAAGTCACCTGCGCGGTCCGCTCGCGGACTCCGGAACAGCGCGACGACCTGCTCGGCCAGCGGCTTCCGCGCACCGCGGCGGTCCTCGACATCAACGCGTCCGTGATGCTCCGTCAGTTCCTCGGCGGCCGCGGCCATTATTGGGCCGCCCTGCGCGGCGCGCTGACCCCGCAGCAGGAAGCGCTCCTCGGGACCGACGAAGTCCCTTTCACGGAGTCCCCGATCGTCGCGCGCGATCCGGTGCGCCTCACCCCCGGGGACGAGAAGATGCTCGACGTCCTCGCCGCGGACGGTCGTGCCAGTCTCGTCGATCTCGCCGCGGCGGCGGACCTCACGCCTGGCCGTGCGTCACGCCGCCTGCACGCCTTGATCCTGCGCCGCGTCGTCCACATCGACGTCGAGATCGCCGCGGCGGCGCTGGGCTACCACGCTCAGGCCCACCTCTGGCTCCGCGTGCACCCGTCGGCGGTCAAAAGCGTCGGACGCGCACTCGCGCGGGAACCCGAGATCGCCTTCGCGGCGGCCGTCTCCGGGCCCGACAACATCCACGCCGTCGCGCACTGCCGGGACCTCGATGAACTGTTCGAATTCACATCGGACCGCGTCGGGTCCTTGCCCGGCCTCCAGAGCCTGGCGGTCTCTCCGCTGTTCCAGCAGATCAAGCAGGCCGGCACGCGTCTGTCCGGCGACCGTCTCACCGGGCGCCGGGTCCGGTGAACCGGGCACCTGGCTCACGGCGCCGCCCTACAGCGGGATGACGCCGCGCAGGCCCGGCCGAAGAGGGCGCGGCGGCTGCTCCCCCGCGCCCCCTCGGCAGGCCGACTGCGGCCCCGGCGACGCGCCAGGTGGCCGAGGCCACGGCCGCGCCAGGTGCCGACATCAACAGCCGGTCGGCCACGACCTCAAAGGTCCGCGATCAGCCATGGGTTTCCAAGCCGTTGCGATGGAGTGCGGCTCGGATCTGGCCGAGCCACTCCGTGCCCAGCCGGCGCCCGTTGGGGAGCTGGTCGCCTCGATCCCAGCGCCATGCTGTGATCATCGCCAGTACGAGTAGCCGGCACGCGCGCAGCATGTCTTGATCGACACCCGGATAGTGCTCGCCGACTTCTTCGGGCGCATGGGCGAGGTCGAATTCGACGGGCCCACGGCAACACGTCTCGAGGTCGATGAACACCAGCCCGTTCTTCGTGGTGAGCACGTTGCCCGGGTGCGGCTCGCCGTGCAGCAGCTGCTCGGCGCCACCGCGCTCGTCGATCACTCTTCTCAGGCTTCGTAACGTGCTGCCGAGCAGCTCCCGGTCCGCGTCGGCGAGCGCCGGAGTCTGGTCGCGGTTCGCCACGAGTTGTTGAGCCCGCTCGACGCGATCCGTGAATCGCGGCGTCGGGACATCGACCTCGCGCATGCCGACATGCAGCCGTTGGAGCGCATGAGCGTAGTCGGCCGGAGAGACCTCTTGGGGTGTCACGGGTTCGTAGTGGGTCCATAGCGTGACCACGAAGCCATCACGCTCATGAACGCGTGGCTCCACCCGGGGCTCGAGAGCAGCCACCGGGCACCCGGATGCGGCGAGCCGTTGAGCGAGCTCGATCTCGAACTGTGCGACCTGATGCGCTGCAGGTGCCACCCGGGCCAGGACGTCACACGGCAGCAGACGCAGAGTGAGCTTGTTCGAGTTGTGAAGAACGATCGCGTCGTCGGCTGTCAGGCCACGTGATGAGGCGATCGACATGGCCGCGGACACCGCATGCGGGACCTCTGACGCCTGCATCGTCGCCTGGCCTCTCCCCTGAGCGCTGCCGTAACTCTCCCAGCGGTGCAACCCGCGCACCATACCAAGGGGGGCGTGACGGAATGGGCGATCTGCCCCTTCGGCTGCTCAGCCGCAACCGCCCCTTGTCCGCACCGGGCCTGGCCGGGCCTGTGACGCGGCCGGTCAGGCCCGGTGCGGGGAACACGCTGAGTCCACCTTGTGCCGGTTCACAGTGCGATCACGATTTTGCCGTGAACATGCCTGTCGGCCTGCATCGTCACGGCTTCGCGGATCCGCTCGACCGGGAAGGTCGCCGCGATCGGCACCGTGATCTCGCCAGAAGTGATCGCGTCGGTGATCCGTTCCAGGGCGCCCGGACCCGCATCCAGGGCGCCCGCCTTGTGCACACCGGGCGGCGGGGTGGGGCCGTCGGCTACGACGGAGATCCGCTCGGGTGCCACGCCGAGCTTGAGCGCGGTCTCGGCCGCCTCCCTTCCGAACAGGTCGGCTGCGGCGGTGATCCCCTCGGGCGCCAAGGCCCGCACCCGGTCCGCCAGGCCGGGGCCGTACGCCACGGGTTCGGCGCCGAGCTCGCGCAGGAATCCGAACGTGCCCTCGGAGGAGGTGCCGAGCACCCGGGCACCCGCGAGCTTCGCCAGCTGCACGGCGAAGATGCCCACGCCGCCCGCCGCCCCACCGATCAGGACGGTGTCCCCGGCGCGGAGTCCGATCGCGGCGAGCGCGGCGGCGGCCGTCAGACCGGACACCGGAAGCACGCCCGCCACCTCGTCGCCGATGCCCTCCGGGGTGGGCCATAGCGTTGCCGTGGGTGTCTTGACCAGCACGAAATCGGCGACGGAACGCCCAATCGCAGCCCCGTACACCCGGTCGCCGGTCGCGAATCCCGTGGCTTCGGCGCCCACCTCGTCCACCACTCCGGCGAAGTCGCTGCCGAACCCGGCCGGCAAGGTGATGCCGAACCGCGCCGCCATTTCGGGCTGTGTGGTGATCTGCCAGTCCATCGGATTCAGCCCGGCGGCCGTGACCCGGACGCGAACCTCGTCCGGTGCGGCGTGCGGCTCGGGTATCTCCTGCAGTTCGAGTACTTCGGGACCGCCAAAGCGCTGATAACGGACAGTTTTACTCATCGGTGACCTCTCCTGGCCAGTGATGGGACTTGGTCTCATCGACCCTACACCAGTGACGGCACCAAGTCCCGTACACTGCTCCCATGGCTCGCTGGCAACCCGACGCACCAGGACGACTCGCCGCCGCCGCCCTCGACCTCTTCGAGGAGCACGGCTACGAGAACACGACCGTGATCGAGATCGCGGAGCGCGCGGGGCTCACCAAGAGCACGTTCTTCCGGTACTTCCCGGACAAGCGCGAGGTGCTCTTCGGCGGGGGCACGGTGACCGGTCTGCTCGTCGAAGGGATCGCCTCGGCGCCGCCGGCGGCCGGGCCGCTCGATGCGGTGGCGGACGCCCTCGACGCGCTCGGCCGGACGTTCTTCACCGCCGACCGCCGTGAGTTCAGCGGCCGGCGCCAGGCCGTGCTGAACGCCAATACGGAACTGCGTGAACGTGAAGCCCTGAAAAGGATCGACCTCGCCGCCTCGATGATCGAGGCCCTCAAAGGCCGCGGAGTCCCGAGCCTGACCGCGCGCGTGGCCGCGAAACTGGGCATGCTCGTCTGGGAGATCGCCTACGATCAGTGGATCGACACCGACAACAGCGAGGGCTTCGGCCCGCTGGCACGGCAAGCGCTCGCCGAAGTACGCGCGACCGGAGCCGTGCGCTAGGGTCCGGCCGCAAAGATCATCGACCGGCGGGTCGTCAACGGGATGGTCTGCAAGATCCGCTCCCGGGACGCTGGTGTCCATCGAGCCGATGGCGTCCCCGTCGGCTTCCGATACCTCTGACCGAGCGCCTGACGACCCACCGCGCCGGTCACCGGGCCTCGTTCCACAGGGCCCGGTGACCGGCGCCACCCACGACATCCCCGCGCCTGAGCGGGTGCTCTCCGCCACTGCGAGGATCCGCACGGGCCGCACGCCCGCACGGATCGGACCCCGCTTGTCGAAACGGTCCGCTTCCTCGGGGGACTGAGCCGTGGCGGCTGAGTCACGACGGCTGAGCCATGGGGGGCGGAGCCGGGGGAGTGGCCCGCGACCGTGCCCTCGCGTCAGAGGTGCGCGTCCGGGCCGCCGGCGCCGATCCCTGGCACGCTGCACTTCGGGACCTTCTCCACCAGCCGGAACGACACCCCCTTGGTCCTGTGGTCCTTGCCGAACTCCGCCACGATGAGCAGCGTCGCGCCCTTGGCCCGGCTGCCGTCCGGCAGGACGGTGTCGTCCGGGATCATGTCCGGGCGGATGATGGCGCTCCACGGCTGGGACGAGATCGTCATCGCATAGTCCATCGTGGCCCAGGGGGCTTCGGGCGGGGCACCCGTGGGGCAGTTCTCGTCCCCCTCCAGGACGGCCGCCCGCACGCCCATCTCCTTCAGCTGCTTCTGCAGACCGGGCAGGCCCTCGGGGCGGTCCAGGTAAAGGACCAGGGAGCCGTCGCCCTGCTTGGTCACGGCGTACGCGGGCGCGGCGCCCGAGCCGCTCAGTGTGGGCACGACCACCGCCGCACCGGCGGCCGTCGCCACCGCCGCGACCGCGAACCGGACGCGGAGGCGACGGGCCGGGGCGCGGGTGGCACCGACGGGGGCCGGTGCCGTGGCCATGGCCGACAGCTCCGACGCCAGGCGCCGCTTGAATCCGGTGGGCGTGCTCATGAGACAACCTCCAAAGTGCGATCGACTGGTTCGGTGCGATCGGTGCGTTCGGTGACGGCCGGGTATGCGGCGCGCAGCGCCCGCTTCGCGCGGTGCAGACGGACCCGCACCGTCGCCTGGTTGAGCCCGAGGGCCTGAGCGGCCTCGCGCGGGGTGAGGCCGTCGACGGCCACCAGATCGAGGACTTCGCGCAGCGGCTCGCTCAGCGCGCTGTGCCGCTCGGCCAGCGCCCGTGCCGCCCGTTCCGCGTCGATCCGCTCCTCCAGCGCGGCGATGTCCTCGTCGTCCAGCAGCCGGCGCCCGTTCAGCCGCGCCACCGCGTGACGCTCGCGGACGTTGCCCCGGTAGTGGGAGGACAGGACGTTGCGGGCGATGCCGTACAACCAGGCGGAGGGCGACCCGCGCCCGGGGTCATACCGGTCGGCTGCCTCCAGCGCCGCGACGAAGATGTCGGCGGTGAGGTCCGCGGCCACCTGCGGGCAGGTGGTGCGCCGGGTCACGAAGCCGAGGACGGCGTCGAAGTTCTCCTCGTAGAACGCCGCGAACCCCGCGGCGTCCGGCCGCGGCGGCGCGCCCCGGCTCATGGGTCGTTCGGGTATGAGGGGCACCCATGCCTCCAAGGTGCTCGGTGATCCCTTCACCCGGTACTTGGCCGCACGGCCCCCAACCGTTTCACCGGCACTTGGCCGACTGGGCGTTACGCGTGCCGAGGTGGTCGAGCCGTCCTGCTACGGCGCTGGACATGAGGGCGGCGTTTGCTTCGCCGAAGCCAACGGCACCTTCGACCAGGCGCTCGGCCTGCTCAGCGGCCACTCACACCCCGCCCGGCTCCTGACACCCCGCCCGGCTCCCCCGGCCCGGTCATGGTGTGGTGCGGGTCAGGGCGAGGGTCTGGTCGTACAGCTCCATGACGTCACCCGCGCCGTCGAGGGCGATCAGGCTGGCCGTCGCGACGTCCATGCAGGCGAAGGAGACGGCGATGACGGTGCGCGCCTCGTGGTCGCCGGCGGCCTGGCCCACTTCGAGGGCCGGACCTGGGGCGGCTGGCACCACCACGTCACCCTCGTCTCCGTCGCGCATGCCTTCTGCACCTTGCAGCGACTGGCCCGTGCCCCAAAAGACACGGCGTCGGCCTGAGCCTCTACCAAGTCGTCCGCGAACTGCAGACACTCCTCGCAACCTGGACCGGCGCCTGCCCCACCTGCAACCGTGACATACCCACCCGCACACCAACCTGACCAAGCACTACTAGTCCCGGAACGAACCGTCCGCCCTGCGCGCGTGCCGCGACAGCAGGTGCTTGCACTGCGGGCAGTGCCGCCTGAACCCCTTCTTGATCAGATAGCTGATGCCGATCGTGCAGATGTGCATCAGCCCCACCGCCACGTTCTGGAACAGCCGCCCCAGCCACGACCTCGTACACGTCTCACAGTCCCGGCAACCGGCCGCCATGGCGCATCCCTCATCCGTCGTCTTGTCCGCGCTGACCTGCTCTGTAGAACCAGTGTGCGGAAGGGGAGGCGCGGTACGGCGGCCAACTGCCGTACCCCAGCGGGGTTGTGACCGGGACACATCGCGACCAGCACACGACTGTGACATCGCAACGAGTGGGGTGGGGAAAGACGGAGACGACAGGCGTCGGTTCACCTCGGAGCGCTCGCGCGCACCATGAGGGTGCCGACGTCCGCCGGGTCCGGCGCAGGGAGCACCCGCGCGTCGATGTCGACGAAGCCCGTGCGCTTCAGCAGGTCGGCCCACCACTCGGGCGCGTATGACCAACGCAGAAGGGTGAGCTTTCGACCCGTGAATCCGTTTCCGTACATCGCCTGCGCTCCGTAGTGGTCCTCGATGGGCTCGGCCTGTGAGAAGGCCAGGGTGCCGCCGGGATTGATGCGTTCGAGGATCAGCGGGATCAAGGCGTTGGGGTCGGTGAACCAGACGGCTCCCCAGATGGAGAACACCGCGTCGTACATGGCGTCGGTGCGGGCAAGGTAGTCGCAGGCTTCGGCGTGCACGAAGGTCAGCCGGGACGTGCCCTCCCACCAACGGTGGGCGCGGGCGACCTGGACGGCGGAAAAGTCCACGGCGGTCACCTCGACGCCCGTACGAGCGAGGTACACGGCTTCCTTGCCCTCGGCGGAACCCAGCTCCAGCGCGGTGCGGGGACTCCCCAGAAACTCCGCACCCGGTCCGTGTCCTTGGTACTGCGTCCACTCGAACGCGTCCACGCTCGGTGCGGGCTGCTCACCTTCCTCGCGGTGAGGCTTGTAGCTGTCCCAGTACTCGGGCAGGGTGGCGGATGCGCGCGGCATGGGTGTCCTCCGGTCACTCGTACTTATTTCACTCGGTGAGGGGTTCGCGCAGCTCGAACCAAATGTGCTTGCCGGTGGGGTGCAGCCCGTTCTCCCAGGTCACACCCCATGCGTAGGCCAGCTCCCGCATCAGGAACAGCCCCCGCCCGCCCTCCTCGTCGGGCGTCGCGTCCCGAGGGTATGGGTGGCGTTCCGGGGAGCCGTCGCGTACGGCGATGGTCGCGATGCGGTCGCGGACGAGGGTGTCGATGTGGATCAGTTGGGTGTTGGTGTGCTGGTTGACGTTGGTGACCGCCTCGGGAGACCAGCAGTCGCGCCGTGTCCGCGAGGTCGTGCAGGTCGTTGGCGTGGAGGAGGGCGGCGATCGCGTCGCGGCACACCCTGGGGCTCTTGGGGGAGTTGGGGGCGCTGAGGCGGTAGGCGTGCGCGGGCTCGGTGGGTTCGACGGCTTCGGGCATGGCGGTTCTCCCAACGCGGTGCGTAGTGATTCCGATGCGCTGTGCTGTTGAAGACCATAGGGTATTGAGTGCAGCCGTGTACTGATTGATGAAAAGCCATGCACTCTATGCGGTGACCCGGTAACGTTGCGACGACACCGCGTGACGACGAAGTGGGGGAGGTAAGGGGCATGACGCACAGGGCGGCCCCGAGCGCGAGGCGGCGCCGACTTGGCGCGGAGCTACGCAAGATGCGTGAGCACGCCGGGATGACGGTGGCCTACGCGGCTCAACAACTGGGTGCCGAGGGTGCACGGGTCAGCAACATGGAGTCGGGACGCCTCGGCGTGAGCGAGGAACGCGTCAGGATGCTGGCCGCCATCTACTCCTGCGGCGACCAGGCGTACGTGGATGCTCTCGCGGCCATGGCCACCGAGCGTGGCCGGGGCTGGTGGGAGGAGTATCGGGAACGGATGGCGGTCGACGCGCTGGATTTGGCCGAGCTGGACTCCCACGCTGTGCGCCTGCGCGCGGTGCAGATCATGCACATCCCGGGGCTACTGCAGACCGAGGACTACGCGAACGCCGTGTTCTCCACCGCCGAACCCGCACTCACCCCGGCGCAACGGCGAGTCAACGTCTCGTACCGGATGAGGCGACGTGAGGTGCTCGATCGGGACGACCCTCCGCAGTGCACCTTCCTTATTCACGAGGCCGCGTTGAGGATGGAGTTCGGCGGGCCGAAGGTAACCCGTGGGCAGTTGGAGCGCCTGCTGGAGGCGTCAGAGTGGGATAACGTCACCGTCCGGGCCATTCCCTTCTCCGCTGGGGGCTTTCCACATGCGGGAGCCTCGGTGACGTATATGTGTGGAGTGGTCCCGCAGTTGGATACGGTTCAGCTCGACACGCCCACCGGCGTGACCTTGCTGGATGGGGAGACCCATCTGGCGAACTACCGGCGAATCCTGGACAAGACGGAAGTGCTGGCCCTCACACCTGAAGACACGCGCGATTTCATCCACGCCATCGCACAACGACTCTGAAGGCATTGAGATGTCCGACATACAGTGGCAGAAGTCGTCCTACTCGGCGGACGGTCCGGGTAACAACTGCGTCGAGCTGGCCCACGCTCCCGACGCTGCGGTCTATCTCCGCGAGAGTGACGATCCGAACGTGATCATCGCGACCACTCCCGCCGCTCTCCGGCAGCTGATGGAGAGGGTCAAGGCCGGAGAGTTCGACCACATGGCCGACCGCTGATGTAGGAGGCAGAGGGATGTCGTACGTACAGCACTGGCGGAAGTCCTCCTACTCGGCGGACGCCCCGGACAACGCCTGCGTCGAGCTGGCCCACGCTCCCGACGCCGCGATCCTCCTCCGCGAGAGCGACGACCCCCGGACCGTGATCACCACCACCCCCACCGCCCTCCGCGCCTTCACGCGGAGCGTACGGGCGGGGCGGCTCGACCACCTGTTCCGCTGAGGGACAATAAGCCGCATGAGTCTGTTCCGCGACGACGGCATCGTGCTGCGCACCCAGAAGCTGGGCGAGGCGGACCGGATCATCACTCTCCTGACCCGCAACAACGGCCGCGTCCGCGCCGTGGCGCGGGGGGTGCGGCGGACGAAGTCGAAGTTCGGGGCGCGGCTGGAGCCGTTCTCCCACGTCGACGTGCAGTTCTTCGCACGCGGCGGCGAGCTGATCGGGCGCGGGCTTCCGCTCTGCACGCAGAGTGAGACGATCGCTCCGTACGGTGGGACGATCGTCACCGACTACGCCCGCTACACCGCCGGTACGGCGATGCTGGAGACGGCCGAGCGGTTCACCGACCACGAGGGCGAGCCCGCCGTGCAGCAGTATCTGCTCCTCGTCGGCGCCCTGCGCACCCTCGCCGCCGGGGAGCACGAGCCGCATCTCGTCCTGGACGCGTTCCTGCTGCGCTCTCTCGCCGTCAACGGTTACGCACCGAGTTTCGACGACTGCGCCAAGTGCGGGATGCCCGGTCCGAACCGGTTCTTCTCGGTCGGCGCGGGCGGCGTCATCTGCGGGGAGTGCCGGGTGCCCGGAAGCGTCGTACCCTCGGCGGAGTCGTTGACGCTGCTGGGCGCGCTGCTGACGGGGGACTGGCAGACGGCGGACGCGTGTGAGCTGCGCCACGCCCGGGAGGGCAGCGGGCTCGTGGCGGCGTATCTGCACTGGCACCTGGAGCGGGGACTCCGGTCGCTGCGGTACGTAGAGAAATAGCAGTAGCAGCACAGAGAGCGAAGGCAAGAGGGAGACGTGGCAGGCATGGCAGGACGCGGGTTTCTGGGCCGACAGCGGCGCGAATACCGGGCGCCGGACCCGCACCCGTCCGGCGCCCAGCCGCCGAAGATCCCCGGTGAGCTGGTGCCGCAGCACGTGGCCGTGGTGATGGACGGGAACGGCCGCTGGGCCAAGGAGCGCGGGCTGCCGCGCACCGAGGGGCACAAGGTCGGCGAGGGCGTCGTGCTGGACGTGCTCAAGGGCTGCCTCGAGATGGGGATCAAGAACCTCTCCCTCTACGCCTTCTCCACCGAGAACTGGAAGCGCTCGCCCGACGAGGTGCGCTTCCTGATGAACTTCAACCGCGATGTCATCCGCCGCCGCCGCGACGAGATGGACGAGATGGGCGTCCGCATCCGCTGGGCGGGCCGGATGCCGAAGCTGTGGAAGTCGGTCGCGCAGGAACTCCAGGTCGCCCAGGAGCAGACCAAGGGCAACGACGCCATGACCATGTACTTCTGCATGAACTACGGCGGCCGGGCGGAGATCGCGGACGCCGCGAAGGCGCTGGCGGAGGACGTCCGGGCGGGCCGGCTCGACCCGGCGAAGGTGAACGAGAAGACGTTCGCCAAGTACCTCTACTACCCGGACATGCCGGACGTGGACCTCTTCCTGCGCCCCTCCGGCGAGCAGCGGACCTCGAACTACCTGATCTGGCAGAGCGCCTACGCCGAGATGGTGTACCAGGACGTGCTGTGGCCGGACTTCGACCGCCGCGACCTGTGGCGGGCCTGCGTGGAGTACGCCTCCCGGGACCGCCGCTTCGGCGGGGCGATCCCGAACGAGGAGCAGCTGAAGAAGGACACCCAGACCCCGTAGGGGGGCATGGGCCAGGAACGGCCCCTGCCGGGAAGCCGGTTGTCGGTCCCTCCCCATAGGCTTCCCGGCATGGTGCCCAAAAGTTTCTACGACCTGAGGTTCGGCGTGTCCCCCGGTGGGGCCAGGAAGGACGCGCACCACATCTGCGGCAGCGTGGACGAAGCGATGGCCGCTCTGGACTTCGAACTCGAAGAGACCACCAACCTATGGCTGCTCTTCGAGTACGGCGCCGATGTGGCCCTGGACGTGTATCAGCGGGGCGAACGCGTCCGATCCATCGACCTCCATCCGTTCGTCACGATACGAGTCGACGGCTACCCGGACATCACCTTCCTCGGACCGGGCGAGCCGACCGGCTACGCCGTCGGCGCGGATGATCCGCACAAGGTGCGGACAGCGCTTGCCGACGGGATGGTGGCCGGCGACTTCAACGACGCGATCGAGGTCATCGTGGACTGGGAGAGCGTCCCGGTCCCGCCGCTCGTCGGTGAGACAGCGGACGAGGGCGACTACGTGATGCTCGGCGATGGCCCCCTCGACGACCTCAGCGACCTGGAGGGCCTCGACGAGGACGAGTTGGAGGACGAGCTGATCGACCGGGGTTACGTCGAGTACGGGTATCACGATTTCGACGCGTGAGCCGGGTGCGGAGCGGCGTCCCCGGGAGGTGGCTCCCCGACGGCCGGTGGCGGACGGCCGACGGCCGGTGGCCGGTCGCCCTCACGGCGAGGTGAGCGGCTCCGCCCGGTAGGCGTCGTGGAGCAACTCCACGAAGGACGGCGCCTCGGGAAGGGGCACGGAACCGATCCCGTGGACGGCCACGCCGGGCGTCCACGAGTTCATGACCACGGCCCCGGCCAGCGCCGGAAGGTCGGCGAGCGTGATCTCCTGGACGCGCTGGGGGACGCCGAGGCGGTCCAGCTGCCGGCGGACGATGCCCATGAAGCCCTGGCCGACGGCCTCACGCAGGAAATACGTCTTGGCCACCTCGCCGACGTGCTGCACGGCCGGAAGGACGCGTTCGTACGCGACCGTCGTCAGCGTCAGCGGGGCCGGGGGACCGTACGCGGCCGGTCCGGTGCGGACCAGCATCCGTGCTCCACCGGTACGGAATGTTTCGCCGACGGGGCGACGTTAAGGCTTCACACCGGTGGGAAGGTCAAGGTCGGATGGGGCGGAGCACATGCTGATCGGGGAGTTGTCCCGGCGTACCGGTGTCAGCTCGCGGTCGCTGCGGTACTACGAGGCGCAGGGTTTGCTCAAGGTCCGGCGTGGCGCGAACGGTTACCGCGTCTATGACGAGGAGTCGGTGATCACCGTGCGGCAGGTGCGCGCTCTGCTGAACGCGGGCCTGTCCACCGAGGTGATCCGTTCGGTCCTGCCGTGCATGCGGGGCGAGCGGCCGGCGATCGACATGTGTGTGGACGTACGGGCCATCCTGGACCGCGAATTGGCGGCCACGGACCAGCGCATCGCGGACCTTCAGCGAAGCCGCGAGGCCCTCGTGGACTACCTGACGCAGTCCTGAGCGGACTTTACTCATTGTGTGGCTCATATTGAACAGCCCATGATTGTTGCCGCCCTAGCCTGAGAGCTTTGTATGACAAACGCTCAGCGGGGGAGGCGTCGCATGGGCAGCGGCAGCGGGCACGGCGGCGGGAACAAGGTCCTGGACATCAAGGTGGCGGACATCAAATCCGTCGCGCCCACCTTCCACCACCAGGCCGTGAAGCTGAGCGAGGCGCTGACCACGCTGATCACCGCGCTGGACGGCTATGGGGAGCCGTGGGGGGACGACAAGCCCGGCAAGGACTTCGGCAAGCAGTACAAGCCGAACCAGAAGCACATCGAATCGGCGGCCGGCATTCTCGTCCTCGGGCTGACCAGCATCCATGAGGCGATGAACGACATGGCCGACGGCCATGTCGACAACGACAAGCTCATCGAGGGCATGTTCACCAAGGTCAAGAAGGCCGGGGGAGACGGGCCGGGCGGCCACGGCGGCGGCCGGTGAGCATCGAGGACAAGGCCAAAGCCCTGCTGATGAAGCTGGGCATGTGGTGGCCGGACGCCAACTCCGGCACCCTGCGCCACGCCGCCGACGCCTGGCGGACGTTCGCCGACAGCGTGGACGATGTGCGGGCCGCGACCAACAAGGCGGCCACGAACCTCATCCACAACAACAAGGGCGAGGCGATCGACGCCTTCGAGATCTTCTGGGGACGTTACGCCAAGGGCAAGGACGAGGGCTGGCTGAGCAATCTCGCCAAGTCCGCCCGGAACATGGCCAAGGCACTCGACAAGTTCGCCGACACGGTCGACGACGCCATCGAGAAGTTGTGGACACAGATCACCATCGACGCGCTCGCACTCGTCGGCGGTGGGCTGCTGACCATCGTCACCGGGGGCGCCTCCGACGGGGTGGCGGCCGAGATCATCGCCATGGCCGCCAGTCTGGGCGTCGCCGTGGAGGAAGCGGTCGCGGTCATCGCCGCGGAGATGCTGACCGGCGCCGTCTTCACCAGCGTGCTGTCGGTGACCATCGACGCCGCGGTGGCCCAGCCCATCAAGATCGCCCTGGGGCAGCAGCACGGCTTCAGCCTGGACGAGGTCAACCAGGCCGCCAAGGACGGCATGATCGACGGCGGGCTCTTCGGCGCCGGTCTGGGAGTGCTCAAGCCCGGTGTGGTCCCCAAACTCACCGGCGTCCCGGACCTGCTCAAACCGCCGAAAGTGCCCTCGTCGCGCCCGAACCTCATCGAGGAGGGCCCGGCCGCCCGCCCGGCCAAGAAGTGCCCGTGCACGGGCGAGCCGATCGACATCGCGACCGGCGCGATGATCATGGAGCACACGGACCTGACCCTGCCCGGTGCGCTGCCGCTGGTCTTCGAGCGCACCCATGTGTCCTCGTACCGGGGCGGGGTGTGGTTCGGCCCGACCTGGACCAGCCTGCTGGACGAACGGGTCCAACTGGACGCGGAGGGCGTGGTGTTCGCCGCCGCGGACGGGATGCGGCTGGTGTACCCGGTACCGGAACCGGGGGTGCCCACGCTGCCCGCGAAGGGCGCGCGATGGCCGCTGGAGTGGGACGGCAAACCGGACGGCGTCATGACGGTCACCGACCCGGAGACGGGTGTGGTGCGCACCTTCACCCGCCCCGCCGCCACGGAACAGCCGGGAGCGGTCTACCTGGCCCTGGAGAGCCTGCACGACCGCAACGGCGTCCGCATCGACATCGAACGCGCCCTGAGCGGCGCCCCACTGGCCATCCGCCACTCCGGGGGCTCCTACCTGGCCGTCGACACCGAGGGCCGGCGGGTCACCGCGCTGCGGCTGCTGGACGAACCGCCGTCCGGCTACGCGCCCGAGCGGAGCCGCGAGGGCGGCACGGTGGTGATGCGCTACGGCTACGACGAGGCGGGCAACCTCACCGAGGTCACCAACTCCAGCGGTACGCCGCTGCGTCTGGCATACGACGACCAGGGCCGGGTGACGTCCTGGACCGACCGCAACGGCACCTCGTTCCGGTACGTGTACGGGCCGGACGGGAAGGTGGTGCGCACCGAGGGCAGCGACGGCGTCGACCCGCACCTGGACCTACACCTGGAGCCCCGAGGACCGCCTGACGGACGCGACCACCCCGGACGGCGAGCACTGGCACTACACCTACGACCCCCTCGGCCGCCGCCTGTCCAAACAACGCCTGGCCGAGGACGGCACGGTCGCCGAATCGGTGGACTTCACCTGGGAAGACACCCGCCTGGCTGAACAATCCACCCAAGACGGTAGGCACACCACCTGGGACTACGCCCCGGACACCCACTGCCCCCTCACCCAGACCGACCACACCCCGCTGGTCCGCGAGCCGGGCCAATCCCTGATCGCACAATTCACAGGCGCCGCAGGTGAGATGGAACCCCGCTTCCACGCCATCATCACGGACCTGGTGGGCACCCCCACGGAGTTGGTCACCTCAGCAGGTGACCTGGCCTGGCAACACCGCACAACCCTCTGGGGCACGCACTTCCCCTCCCCGGTAAGCAGCCCGGCCACCACCACCTGCCCCCTCCGCTTCCCCGGCCAATACGCCGACCCTGAAACGGGCCTGTACTACAACTACTTCCGCCACTACGACCCCGAAACGGCCCGCTACACGTCCGCCGATCCGCTCGGTCTGGATCCTGCGCCCAACCATCATCGGTACGTTGACTCCCCTTTGACGTCACTCGACCCTATGGGGTTGAAGTGCGGAGACCCGGTGCCCACCCCGCGCACGGGTGTGAAGGGACTACTCAAGGATGCGCAGCTTCCTTTCTCGGGGCGCATCCGATTCGTGCCTCCTGAAAACACCTCAGTCAACGCGGGGTTGTTGCGCGGTCCCCGGAAGGGTTACATTGACCGATTTGGTAATGAATGGATCAAGGGGCCATCCCGCACTGCCGGGCAGCCCTTTGAATGGGATGTCCAGTTGAGCAAGACAGGAAGGGCTAAACTCGGCTGGTTGAGCCGGGACGGAAGTCACTTGAATGTTTCGCTGGACGGGGAAATCACTCACAAGTAGGCCATGGAGTGCCTCTGGGCACCCTAACTCAAGGAATGAAACATGGAAGATCCTCTTCACTTCTACGCAGAGGTTCGGGTCGTCGCCTCTCCCGACCGGCCGGAACTGGAGGGGGCTGTCGGCGCAATCGTCGGCATCTCTGAACCGCCGGACCCTGACACTGCTCCCAGCTTCGGGGTGATGCTTGACGGGTTCGACGTTGTACGCGTCTTTTCTGAGGAACAAATCGCTCCGACGGGACGGGACCGCCAGGAGTCGGATTACTACTGAGGCCTGCGGGGCCGAACGGGAGTCGAGTCACGTGCATACCGGGCGGCGAGATTGCACGATGGAGCGAACAGCAGCCTCCGATTGCGGGCTCGTGAGTCGTTCAAGTAGATTGATCGAGCTGCTTGTATCCCATGAGTTGTCCGACGAAGAGTCTGTCTCTGTGGAGGCATCGGCAGCTCTTGCCGAGGATGCCGCCACGTCACTAGGAGCTCTGTCGGATACCGAACGGGCGGAACTGATCTCGATCATTACCCAGATGGGTGAAGAGGTCGGGGATGAGGATCGTCGGCAAGTTCTCCTGGATCTCCCTGAAGGGCTTGGACTTACCGAGTGACCAGCGCTTTACCAATTTGCTCGACCTTTGTGCATGCATCCCGGCATCGTCAATTCGACGCGCCCCAGCCCCGCCGGTACGCGGCCCAGTCCCCCGGTGTCGCCGCGAAGTCCACGTACAGCGCGACGCCGAACCGCTCGCGGCGGGCGTCCTCGCGGCTCAGGCCGAGGCGGACGCCCCGGATGGCCGCTGTGACCGTTTCGGCCGACTCGTGGTGGCCGATGTCGTCGGTGTGGAAGGCCGGGAGGCCCATCAACAGGCGGGTGCCGGGCGGGGTCGCTTTCAGGGCGAGCCGGGTCTGCTGGGCGACGTAGCCCCCGTACAGGCTCTCCAGCGGCATTGCCGTGTCGTAGGACATCACCGCGATCTGGTCGACCCGGCGGGCGACCGCGCCGAAGTACGACGGTGACCACCACTTGGGGTGACCGGCGAGGAAACCCGCCACGGAGTGGAGGGCGGGGAGCGGATCGATCTGGTGTGCGGCCACCGACAGTGGTGCGCCGCGGGCGCGGGTGACCGCGTGCGCGTCGTCCAGCAGGGTCAGGAAGTCCCGGTCGCCGGAGTGCAGGGGCTCCAGGTCGAAGTGGACGCCCTCGAACCCCGCCTCCAGCACCTGTTGGGCCGCGTGCACGACCCGCTCGCGCGTCGCCCGTTCGCCGAGGTCCATCCCGGGTGGGCCCTCGGTGGACAGGACGTCGCCCAGCCACGCCTGGACGCGCACACCAGGCAGTTCGCGCCGCACCGCGTCCACCAGTCGGCGGGCCTTCGGGTAGCGCGACGCGGGCAGGCTGCCGTCGTGCTCCAGCGGGCCCGCGTGGACGTACAGGTCCCGGATGCCGGTGCCGCGCATCCGCCGGACCAGCTCGGCGAGCTGGGCCTCGCCGTTGCGCCCGTCCACCCAGGCGTGCCCGAGCCACACCGCGTCCCGCCCTCGGGTGCGCGTTCCGGGCGCGGGGGCTCCCGCGTACCGCAGCCGCAGCGACACCCCGGCGGTGAGGAGGGGCGCGGCCAGGAGCGCGGTGGTGCCCGCCGCGATGCGTTGGGGGCGCTTCAGGCGCGGATGCGACCAGGGCCGTACGAAGGCCGACCGGCTGTGTTCTCGGGGCATCGGCGGTCAGCCCCCGTCGTAGGACACGACCGTGCCGTGCAGGGCGTCGGCGACGCGCGAACCCAGGTCGTAGTCGCAGAGGTTGACGGTCCAGTTGCCGGCCGTGACCAGGGTCGCGGGCACCCCTTTGTAGGCGATGGCCTCGCGCAGCACCGCGTCACGGTCGGCGTCCGAGGCGTGCAGGGCCAGGGTGGCGCAGTTGGACGAGCCGGTGTCCGCGCCGGTGGTGCAGGTCAGCACCGTGTCCGACCGCTGCTTCCGGTCGCCGCAGCCGACCGCCGCGGCGAGGTCGTCGGCGAGGGCGCCGACCGACCGGTAGCGGGGGGTGCGGGGAATGTCCGGGAGCGGGTACTCGGGGATCTTGGTTTTCTCGGGCGGCAGTACGACACCGCCGAGGGCGGCGGCGATCCGGTTCGCGAAGCGCGGTTCGGTGACCCATACGAACCAGTGACCGGCGGCCACGATGGTGTGACTGGTGGGAGGCTCTCTGTGGGAGGCGATGGACTCGCCGATCTCGTCGCGGCTGAACTTCTTCGGGTTCAGCACTTGGATGTCGTTCTCGAACTTCGTGCCGTCGATGACGGAGGCGCATCCGAGGCCGCTTCCTCCAGCGCTGCCGCCCTGCGAACGGCGGGTGATCTCACACGGGACACCCCCCGCTTCGAGGGCTTCCACCACCGCGTCCGCGTCCGCGTACTCGGGCTTGGTGGGCACATTGCCCGGCATCGTGGCACTGGGGCTGGGTGACGAGCCGGCGTCGCCGCCCGACGTGGTGCCGCACGCGGCGAGGACGGCCGTGGCCGTCCCCGCCGCGAACACGCTGATCACTCGCTTCATGGACTCACTTCTTCAGGGGGCCTGGCCCGTCGCCGAGGGGCGCGGTATGGGGCCGGAACTGGGCTCGCTCGGTCTCTTGTCGCCTCCGTCCCCGTCGTCGTTCTTACCGCCCGAGGAGGGTGGGGTGGGGGACGGTCCGGGCTCGGGCGACGGTGTGCCGGGCTCCGGTTCGTCGGTGCCGGTGCCGTGCGACTCGCTGCCGTAGACCGGGTCGATGGTGATGGAGTGCCCCTTGGGGGTGTCGCTCTCCAATTGCTCCAGGGCCTTCTGGCGTTCCTCGTCGCTCAGAGCCTCCCACGCCTGGGCATCCTCGATATACGGCTGGAGCTTGTCCCAGTTCTCGGCGCGGGATTTGATGGCGCCCCCGCGGGGGTCCGAATCGTCCCCGTACTGCTCGTTCTTCTCACGGACGTCGGGGGTGTCGGCGGCGTAGAGCATGAACAACTGCTTGTCCGTGTCCGCACCGTACGGATTCTTCCGCAACTCCTGGAGGTAGTACGCGCTCAGGCGGATGTCCTCGTTGGGGTACTCCTCGATGTACTTGGTGAGCTGGGCGTCGCTGAGGTCTCCCAGATACGTACCGTCCTGCGTGGTGAACGCCTGCCGGTGTTGCTCTATGACGTTACGGGCCGTCTGTAGCTTTATGTGGGTGATGCCGAGCGACTTGTCCGGCTTGATCGTCTGCTGGAGGGTCCAGTTGAAGATCCTGCCGATGGTCGGCAGGAGACCATGGCCGTCCTGGTCGTAGTTCTGGTACCACTGCTGCTCCTGCCAGAGGATCGACAGCAGCAGCGTCTTGCTCACCCCGGTCTCCCTCGCGGCCCGCTCCACGGCGGCCAGCTGCGAGGGGGAGACGTTGATCGGATGCGTACCGTTGGGCGCCCCCGTCAGGCGCAGCGCGATGGCCAGCGGGCTGTTCTTCTTCAGCGCCTCCTTGACCAGCTTCGGGTCGGAGATCTCGGTGAGGCCGCTGATGGTCCGCAGCGCGGCCGCCGCCGTGGTGTCGGCCTTGGTCGCGCGGGACAGGGCGCCCTCGATGATGCCCTGGGCGTGCTGGACCGGATCGGATTGACTGTCGTCACCGGGGGCGGAGGCCGCCGGTGCGGCGCGGGAGACGCGACCGCTGTCGTCGACGGTCAGCTCATGGTCGTCGGCGTACGTGAGCGCGCTGCTCAGATCGCGCTGGGCGGCCTCGATCTCGTCGGCCAGGTCGTCGTAGACGCGGCAGAGCTCGCGCAGCGCCAGGTTCGCCGCCTCGTAGTCCTCGGCGTGCTTGACGAAGGTGCGGCGGGCGGCGAGGCCCGCGTCGGACACCCACTGTTTCTCCAGCGTGCGGGCCACGTCGTCGCGGGCGGCGGTGCCGATCTCCTCGCAGTGCTTGGCCGCGGTGAGCGCGTCGGTGGCCGCGTCCCGCCATGCCTGCGGGCTCGCGGACCGGAGGTCGGGCACGGAGACCATCAGGCACCCTCCAGCCAGCGGGCGTCCTTGCGCAGCTCCGCCGCGATGGACAGGTCGGTGTCCATGTAGTCGTCCATGGCGTCGGTGATGGCGGTGGCGGCTTCCCTGGCCGACTCGCCGAGATCGTGCAGACGGTTGCGCCACGCCGTCACGCACTCCTGATTGGGCCTCGCGACCGCCCATCCCGAGTGGGCCTTCCCGGCGGCCTCTGGGTCGTCCAGTTTGGTCTTGTTCTTGCCCGTCGCGCTGGTGGTGTGGAAGGCGCCGGCGGTCTTCTTCGGAGAGGGCGGATCGACGAAGAGGCCCGGCAACGCCGGCAGGTCCGGAAACAAGGACATCAGGCTTCCCCCCAAGTCAGCCGTAATGTTCATGCCTGTTCATGCACATGTACGGGCCCGTCGCCCCGCCGCGGGCGGGACGACGCGCGTACGTCCGTCTTTCCCGTACCGGACGGCGACAACCCTGGGGAGGAGGGGGACGAGGACCGTGGGCGGAGTGGTGCTCCAGGACGTGGCGGGGCCGTCCCGGCGGAGGTGCGTGCCCATGCCGAGGTCCGTGGTGAGGGCGGCCTGGTGGGCGACGGTGCGACGGGTGCGGCCATCGTTGGGGTGGCGGCGGTCGTCCTGATCCGGCTGCTCAGGATGTCGGGCTCGGCCGCGGCGCCCGCCCCGTAGGGCGGGGCCGAGGCGGGCCGGGTCAGTCCTGGGAGGGCTTGGTGGCGCAGTCGCCGCAGGTGCCGAAGATCTCGATCGTATGGGCCACGTCCACGAAGCCGTGTTCGGCGGCGATCGCGTCGGCCCACTTCTCGACGGCGGGGCCCTCCACCTCGACCGCCTTGCCGCAGGCGCGGCAGACCAGGTGGTGGTGGTGCTCCTCGCTGCTACAGCGGCGGTAGACCGCCTCGCCGTCCGTGGTGCGGAGGACGTCGACCTCGCCGGCGTCGGCGAGGGACTGGAGCGTGCGGTAGACGGTGGTCAGGCCCACCGAGTCGCCGCGGTGCTTGAGCATGTCGTGGAGCTCCTGCGCACTGCGGAACTCGTCCACCTCGTCCAGTGCCGCCGCCACCGCGGCGCGCTGCCTGGTGGACCGGCCGCGTACTGGGGGACCCGCGGTCGCCACAGCTGCCTCCTCAACCTCGCATGCTCCGTCGCCCTCGGCGCTCTCTCCGCGCCCGCTGCGCTTGCTGCCCGGCCATTGTGCCAGTTAACGCTGTGACAACGGGCGAGAGCGAGAACCTGAGCGAAGGACTATACGAGTACATCGTCCCTCAGAGTGCAGCGCTCCTCGGCGGCGGCGACCCGCTGTGCGCGTCGTTTCGCCAGGGGTGCGGCCAGGGCCGTGATCACCGCGAAGACGCCGATGGCGAGGACGACGATGCTCGCGCCGGGCGGGACGTTCTCGTAGAACGAGTACACCGTGCCGGACAGGGTGACCACGATGCCGATGGTGATCGCCAGGGCGAGCGTCATCGCGAAGCCCCGGGTGGCCTGCTGGGCGGCGGCGACCGGGACCACCATCAGGGCGCTGACCAGGAGCAGGCCCACGACGCGCATGGCGACGGTGACGGTGACGGCGGCGGTGATGGCCAGCAGCAGGTTGAGCGTGCGCACCGGGAGGCCGGTCACCCGGGCGAACTCCTCGTCCTGGCACACCGCGAACAGCTGGCGGCGCAGCCCCAGGGTGATCAGGACGACGAAGGCGGCCAGGAGGGAGATCGCGACCACGTCGTCGGGGGAGACCGTGGTGATCGAGCCGAAGAGATAGGTGGTGAGGTTGGCGTTGGAGCCGGTCGGCGAGAGGTTGATCAGCAGCACACCGCCCGCCATACCGCCGTAGAAGAGCATCGCGAGTGCGAGATCGCCACGGGTCTTGCCGTACCAGCGGATCAGCTCCATGAGGATCGCGCCGAGGGCGGAGACGAGAACGGCGGTCCACACCGGGTTGGCGCCGGTCAGGAAGCCGAGGGCGACGCCGGTGAGCGCGACGTGGCCGATACCGTCGCCCATGATCGCCTGACGGCGCTGGACGAGGTAGATACCGACGGCGGGCGCGGTGATGCCGACCATGACGGCGGCGAGCAGGGCCCGCTGCATGAAGGCGTAGTCGAGGATCTCGAGCATCTCAGGTCAGCAACCCTGTCCGGATCGGTTCGGCGTCGGGCGCCGCGTGGGGGTGGACGTGATCATGGCCGGGCAGGGCGTGCTGGCCCACGGCCTTGGGCGGCGGCCCGTCGTGCACGACGCAGCCGTCCCGGAGCACCACCGCGCGGTCGATCAGCGGCTCCAGCGGGCCCAGCTCATGGAGGACGAGGAGGACCGTGGCGCCCGCGGCGACCTGCTCGCGGAGGGTGTCCGCGAGGATCTCCTGGCTGGCGAGGTCGACGCCGGCCATCGGCTCGTCCATGATCAGCAGTTCCGGTTCGCCCGCGAGGGCGCGGGCGATCAGAACGCGCTGGTGTTGACCGCCGGAGAGGGCGCTCACCGGGTCCCGGACGCGGTCGGCCATGCCGACGAGCTCCAGGGCCCGCTGAACGGCCGCCCGGTCGGCCTTGCGTGGCGGGCCGAACCGGCGGCGGGCCAGCCGGCCCGCCGAGACGACCTCGCGGACGGTCGCGGGGACGCCACTGGCGGCGGTGGTGCGCTGCGGTACGTAACCGATCCGGGCCCAGTCGCGGAAGCGGCGGCGCGGGGTGCCGAAGAGGGCCAGCTCACCGCCGCTGAGCGGCACCTGGCCGACGATGGACCGTACGGCGGTGGACTTGCCCGAGCCGTTGGCGCCGAGCAGCGCCACGACCTCGCCGCGGCGGACGGTCAGGTCGACGCCGCGCAGCACGGTGCGGCCGCCCAGGGTGGCGGTGGCGCCATGCAGGGATATCGGGTCGAGGGCCGGGCCGCGGTCAGCGGCGGTGCCGTGCTTCTCGGTGGCCGTGCCGCGCTCCGCCGGCTGGGATATGTCAGGCTCCTCGGTGTCCCCGGGGTCCCGGGCTTCCCCGGTCTCCCTGGTCTCCTCGGTTTCCATTGGGTTCCTCCGTTACTTGGCGCCCAGTGCCGTCTGCAGGGCCTTGAGGTTGGACCGCATGACCTGGATGTAGTCATCGCCCTTGGACTTGGTCCCGATGCCCTCGATCGGATCGAGCACATCGGTGCGCAAGTCGAGATCGCCCGCCAGCGTCTTGGCCGTGCGGTCGCTCACCAGGGTTTCGAAGAAGACGGTGTTGACCTTGTCCTTCTTGGCGATGGTATGCAGCTCCTTGACCCGGGCCGGGCTGGGCTCGGATTCGGGGTCGAGCCCGGAGATCGCCTCCTGCCGCAGACCGTAGCGCTCGGAGAGGTAGCCGAAGGCGGCGTGGGTCGTGATGAAGGTGTCCGAGGAACGGTCCTTCAAACCGTTCCGGAAGTCCTGGTCGAGCGTGTTCAGCTGCTTGACCAGGGCGGTGGTGTTCTTCTTGTATGTCTCGGCGTGATCGGGGTCGGCCTTCTCCAGCGCCTTGCCGACACCCTTGGCGACCTGGGCGTAGCGCACCGGATCCAGCCAGATGTGGGGGTCGGCGGCGGCGTCGCCGGAGTGGGCGTGGTCGTCGTGTCCTTCCTCGCCCTCGTGCTCATGGCCCTCCACCTCGGTGCCGTGGTCCTCCAGGGTGGTGTACGAGGCGGCGTCGGCGACGTGCTCGGGCTGGGCCTGGGCGATGGCGCGGTCGACGGAGGGCTGGAGTCCCTTGAGGTAGACCACCAGGCCCGCCTTGCTGAGGTCGGCGGTCTGCCGGGGGCTGATCTCCAGGTCGTGCGGCTCGACACCGGGCTTGGTCAGCGTGGACACATGGATGGCGGACCCGCCGATCCGCTCGGCGAGGAACTGCATCGGATAGAACGACGCCACCACGTCGAGCTTGCCGTCCGTCCTTCCGTCTCCGGCGTCGGAGGAGCAGGCTGTCAGGGTGGTCAGACCCAGTGCGGCGGCTCCGACGAGAGCGGTCGTGGGCCTGAGGCGGCGTATGTTCATGACTCTCATTTTCAACAAAAATGGAAACGATTGTCAACAAGTGCCCTCTTGGTGATCGCTTCGCGCATCGATTTGATCCGGGGGGTGCCGCCGCCGGTAACCTGAAGCATTCGCTTCGTCGTCAATGTCGTCATCAATGAAGAGAGCACCGTGGCCGCCGACAAGATCGACACCATCGTCAGCCTCAGCAAGCGCCGTGGCTTCGTCTACCCGTGCAGCGAGATCTACGGCGGCCAGCGCGCCGCCTGGGACTACGGACCGCTCGGTGTGGAGCTGAAGGAGAACATCAAGCGGCAGTGGTGGCGTGCCATGGTCACCTCGCGTGACGACGTCGTCGGTATCGACTCGTCCGTGATCCTGGCCCGTGAGGTGTGGGAGGCGTCCGGCCACGTCGCCACCTTCACGGACCCGCTCACCGAGTGCACCTCCTGCCACAAGCGGTTCCGCGCGGACCACCTGGAGGAGGCGTACGAGGCCAAGCACGGCCGGCTGCCCGAGAACGGCCTGGCCGACGTCAACTGCCCGCACTGCGGCAACAAGGGCAGCTTCACCGAGCCCAAGCAGTTCTCCGGGCTGCTCTCCACCCACCTCGGCCCCACCCAGGACTCCGGCTCGGTCGCGTATCTGCGCCCCGAGACCGCCCAGGGCATCTTCACCAACTTCCTCGCCGTCCAGCAGACCTCGCGCAAAAAGCCGCCGTTCGGTATCGCGCAGCTCGGCAAGTCGTTCCGCAACGAGATCACGCCGGGCAACTTCATCTTCCGCACCCGTGAGTTCGAGCAGATGGAGATGGAGTTCTTCGTCAAGCCGGGCGAGGACGAGAAGTGGCACGAGTACTGGATGGAGCAGCGCTGGAACTGGTACCGGGACCTCGGTCTCCAGGAGGCGAACATCCGGTGGTACGAGCACCCCAAGGAGAAGCTCTCCCACTACTCCAAGCGCACCGCTGACATCGAGTACCGCTTCCAGTTCGGTGGCTCGGAGTGGGGCGAGCTGGAGGGTGTGGCCAACCGCACCGACTACGACCTGAAGGCGCACTCCGCCGCCTCCGGCCAGGACCTGTCGTACTTCGACCAGGACGCCGGCGAGCGCTGGACCCCCTATGTGATCGAGCCGGCGGCGGGCGTGGGCCGCGCCATGCTGGCCTTCCTGCTCGACGCGTACGTCGAGGACGAGGCGCCCAACGCCAAGGGCAAGATGGAGAAGCGCGCCGTGATGCGGCTCGACCCGCGGCTGGCGCCGGTCAAGGTCGCGGTGCTGCCGCTGTCCCGCAACGCGCAGCTCTCGCCGAAGGCCAAGGGGCTCGCGGCGGACCTGCGCAAGCACTGGAACATCGAGTTCGACGACGCCGGCGCGATCGGCCGCCGCTACCGTCGCCAGGACGAGATCGGCACCCCGTTCTGCGTCACCGTGGACTTCGACACGCTGGACGACAACGCCGTCACCGTGCGTGAGCGCGACACGATGAAGCAGGAGCGGGTCTCCCTCGACCAGATCCAGTCCTACCTGGGCGGCCGCCTGATCGGCTGCTGACCCGGTCCGGGCCGACGGCCCGGAGCACGGCACCGGACACATACCCGACGACGGGCTCCGGCGCCGCGGACGCGACGTCCGTGGCACCGGAGCCCGTCGGCTCGGCAGAACGGGGGTTCACCCATCGTGCGAGGCGTGACGCACCACATCACCGCCATCCGCGAGGACGGCACGGTCTTCGAGGTGAGCTACGGCTACGGTCCGGGGCAGCGGCGGCTGCTCGGCTGCCTCCACTGCGACTGGCAGGAGCGGATCACCTACGGCGGCGCCCGGCACAAGGGGCTCGATCACCTGGCCCAGGCACACGGGGCCCTCGGCTCGCCGCGGATGACCGCCGACGCGGCGGCGCGGCGGCAGGTCGTCCTGATCATGCTGGCCTGTTTCGCGGTGGCCGCGCTCATCCTGTGGTGGGCCGCCTCCCAGGCATGACCCCCTCCTGGGCGTGACCCCCTCCCGGGCGTGACGGGCGTCCCTGGCGTGACGGGCGTCCCTGGCGTGACGGGTGTCCCGGGCGTGACGGGCGTCCGGGCGGACCGCCTCTCGGGCGTGACCGGTGTCCCGGCGTCCCTGGTGTGACCGCCTCCCGGGCGTGACGGGCGTCCGGTGTCCCGGGTGTGACGGGTGTCCCGGGCGGACCGCCTCCCTGGGTGACGGGCGTCCCGGGCGTGACCGGCTCCTCCCAGGCGGACCGCCTCCCGGGCGTGACGGGTGTCCTGGGCGTGACCGGTGTCCCGGCGTCCCAGGTGGACCGCCTCCCTGGTGTGACGGGCGTCCTGGGCGTGACCGGCTCCTCCCAGGCGGACCGCCTCCCGGGCGTGACGGGTGTCCTGGGCGTGACCGGTGTCCCGGCGTCCCAGGTGGACCGCCTCCCTGGTGTGACGGGTGTCCTGGGCGTGACCGGCTCCTCCCAGGCGGACCGCCTCCCGGGCGTGACGGGCGTCCCTGGTGTGACGGGCGTCCCGGGCGTGACCGGCTCCTCCCAGGCGGACCGCCTCCCGGGCGTGACCGGCGTCCTGGGCGTGACCGGCCCCCAGGTGTGACCGGTGCCGGGTGACGGGGCATTCCGCCTACGACACCGCGCGCGGCAGCCGCAAGCTCAGCAGCAGGGTCATCACGATCGCCCCCAGCTGGGCCGCGAGCGTGCTGACCAGCGCGTCGCCCATGCCCGCCGACGGCTCCAGGGCCAGGAAGAGCGTGCCGAGCGTCGCCACGCCCAGCGCCAGCGCCGACTGCTGGGTGGTGACCATCACACCGCTCCCCACTCCGGCCCGCTCGCTCGGCACATCGGCCAGCACGATCCGGATCAGCACCGGAAGCTGCAACCCCTGCCCGAACCCGGCCAGCGCCACGCCCGGCAGCAGCCCGGCCAGCGACAGATCCGGCCAGTCCCGCCATACGGCCAGCATCAGCGTGCCGATGCCCACCGCCTGGAGCAGCCCGCCCGCGGTCACCACCCGGCTCCCGTAGCGGCCCACCAGGCGCGGCCCCAGCAGCGAGGCGACGAAGAACGCCGTCGCCATCGGCACCAGCGCCAGCCCGGCCTCGACCGGTCCGTACCGCAGGCCCTGCTGGAGCGCGACGGCGATGACGAACATGAAGCCGCCGAAGCCGATCGAGAACGGCACCACGATCGGCAGCCCGCGCCGCAGCCCGCGCTCCGCGAACAGGCTCGGCGGCAGCAGCGGCACGAGTCCGGCCCGGTCGGCGCGCCGCTCCACCACGTAGAACGCGGCGGCCACGAACGGGAACGCGCCCAGCACCAGCCAGGTCCACAGCGGCCAGCCCGCCGCCCGGCCCTCGGTCAGGGGCACCATCAGCGTGATCAGCGACAGCGCCAGCAGCACGGTGCCGGGGACGTCCACCGGCGCGGGCCGCTCCGAGCGGGTCTCGGGGACCGTGCGGACCGCGAGGACCAGGCCGATCAGCGCGACCGGCACATTGACCAGGAAGACCGCGCGCCACCCGGTGCCCGCGATGTCCGCGGCCACCAGCACACCGCCCAGGATCTGCCCCGCCACCATCGACAGACCGGCCGTCGCGCCGTACAGGCTGAGCGCGCGGGCGCGGCGCGAACCGCTGGTCGAGGCGTGGATCGTGGCGAGCACCTGGGGCAGCATCAGCGCGGCCGCGGCGCCCTGCGCCACCCGGGCGCCCACCAGGCTCCAGGCGTCCGGCGCGAGCCCGCAGGCCAGCGAGGTCACGCCGAAGGCCGCCATCCCGGTGAGGAAGAGCCTGCGCCGTCCGAAGGTGTCGCCCAGCCGGCCGCCGAGGACCAGCAGCACCGCGTACGCCACGCCGTATCCGGCGACGACGAGTTCCAGCACGGCCGGGCCGGCGTGGAGATCGCGGTCCATGGTGGGCAGGGCCACGTTGACGATGAAGAAGTCGATCAGGGGCAGCGCCGCGCCCAGCAGCACGGTGAACAGCCCGAGGGGGCTGAGGGCGGGGCCGGAGGGTCTCGCCCGTGTCGCCCGTGTCGTGGGCGTCGTGGATGTGGATGTCGTGGGTGTCGTGGATGTCGCGGGTGTCGTTCGGATCGTTCGTGTCTGCGTCTCGGTCACGCTGACGACGATGTCGCGCCGCTCAGACTGGTACCAGAGTGTCTTTATCCTGGTACCAGAAGTACCTGGCAACCGGCTGAGGCTCTCCGGCATCCTGGAGGCATGACCACGATGGTGCAGGAGGCCGCGGCCGGTGCGACGGCCGGGAGCAGGGGCGCGGGGGCCGAGACACGCGGCGATCCGAGACGAGGCGAGCTGGCGGCGTTCCTGCGCAGCCGGCGGGAGCGGATCACACCCGAGCAGGTGGGTCTGCCCCGGGGCCGCCGCCGGCGGACGCCCGGTCTGCGCCGCGAGGAGGTCGCGCAGCTCTCGGCCGTCGGAGTGACCTGGTACACGTGGCTGGAGCAGGCCCGCGACATCCACGTCTCGGCGCAGGTCCTCGACGCCATCGCCCGCGCGCTGCTCCTGGACCGCAGCGAGCGCGCCCATCTCTTCGCGCTGGCCGGGACCGTCGACCCGACCCCGGCCAGTGAGTGCACGGGCGTTCCGGAGACGCTGCAACGCATGCTGGAGCAGCTGGAGCCGTTCCCCGCCTGCGTCCAGAACAGCCGCTTCGACCTGCTGGCCTACAACCGCACCTACCGGCTGCTGATGTGCGACCTGGACCGGGTGCCGCCGGAGGACCGCAACTGCCTGTGGCTGGCCTTCACCCACGACGGGTGGCGCTCCAGCCTGGTGGACCGGGACGAGACGATCCGGCTGATGGCGGCCAAGTTCCGGGCCGTGATGGCCGAGCATGTCGCCGAGCCCGCCTGGAAGGCGATGGTGAAGCGGCTGGAGGACGCCTCTCCTGAGTTCCGGGAGATCTGGGCGCGGCACGAGGTGGTCCGGCCCGGCGACAAGATCAAGGTCTACCGCCAGTCGCGGGTGGGCATCGTCCGGCTGGCCTCCACCAGCCTGTGGACCGGCCCCCAGCAGGGTCCCAAGCTGCTCACCTACACCCCGGCGGACGCCGAGACGCATGAGCGCCTGCTGCGGCTGCACGCCATGGCGCTCGAGGAGGAGGCCGCCCCGGAACCGGCGGGAACCTGACCCGCCGCCGGGGCGGCCTCCTTACGCGGCACGTGGCGCATGGCGTACGCCATACACCTCGCGCCTCACGCCTTGGCGCCGGCCGATGTCTGCGCCGCCGGCGCGCCCTCCTCGAAGAGCGCGGCCGCGTGCCGGGTCGTCGCCTGGGCCCAGCGGCCGGTGGTCACCAGTCCCAGCAGCAGGATGACGGCGCCGCATCCGGCGATGATCCACCAGGCGGGGCGGGCGGCGTCCACGAACGCCGCCGCGGCCGCCGGCGAGGCCGCGTGTCCCGTTCCGGCCGCCGCCGCCGACGCGGCGCCCGCCGCCAGCACCGCGCCGATCACCGCGACGCCGAGCGACTGGCCCACCTGGCGGCTGGTGGAGGCGACGGCCGCGGCGACTCCCGCCTGGGAGCGGGGCATTCCGGAGACCGCCGTATTGGTGATGGGCGCGTTGACCATGCCGAAGCCGAGGCCGAACAGCACATAGCCGACCAGCAGCCCCGCATCGGTCGCCTGGGCGTCGAAGACCGCGAACATCACCCCGCTGGCCGTTATGGCGACGCCGGCCGCCAGCATCGACGGCCGGGGGCCGCGGGCGCCCACCAGCCGCCCGGACAGCGGTGCGCAGACGAAGCACATGAACGCCATGGGCAGCATCCACAGCCCGGCGTGCAGCGCGTCGAGCCCGCGCACGTCCTGGAGGTAGAGGGTGTTCATGAAGAGGTAGCCGCCGAGCGCCGCGAAGGCGCACACCGCGACCACCGTCGCCCCGCTGAACGGCGCGCTGTGGAAGAACCGCACGTCGATCAGCGGTTCCTCGCGCCGCCCCTCGTACCGGACCAGTGCGAGCAGCCCCACGACGGCGACCGCCCAGCAGGTCGCGATCAGCGGCGAGTCCCAGCCGCGGTCCGGCGCCTCGATGATCGCGTAGGTGAGGGTGCCCAGCACCGCGATGACCAGCAGCTGGCCGATCGGGTCGGCCCGGCGTGGCCTGGGGGCGCGCGACTCGGGGACGAAGCGGGCGGTGAGGGCCAGCGCCGCGATCCCGATCGGAAGGTTTATCCAGAAGATCGAGCGCCAGCCGACCGATTCGACCAGCAGTCCGCCCACGATCGGTCCGGCCGCCATGCTGATGCCGACGACCCCGCCCCAGATCCCGATGGCGCGGGCCCGCTCCTTGGGCTCGGTGAAGACGTTGGTGATGATCGACATGGCGACGGGGTTGAGCATCGAACCGCCGATCGCCTGCACCCCGCGGAAGCCGACCAGCGCTTCCAGATTGGGTGCGACGCTGCACAGCGCCGACCCGATGGTGAAGATCACCAGCCCGGTCTGGAAGGTGCGCTTGCGCCCGACCCGGTCGGCCGTGGAGCCCGAGAGCATCAACAGCGCGGCGAGGACGAGGGTGTACGCGTCGATCGTCCACTGCATTCCGGAGACGGAGGCGTGCAGGTCGTTCCGCATCACCGGCAGGGCGACATTGAGGACGGTGTTGTCGAGGCTGACGAGCAGCAGGCTCATGCAGCAGATCGCCAGCACAAGCATGCGCCGCCGATGGCTGAGCTCACGCATGGTTGAACGCTACATCGATAGTGTCCGTACGGCGGCCATGACCGCCCTGTCGGTCCTCCTCCTGGGTGCGGGACAATGAGAGACCGGCCCGCACCGGGCGGCCCGCCGATCGACCCGCCCTCCCACCGTAGTACCCACGAGGAAGCCCACTCCATGACGCCGACGCCGCACGCACAGCTGGAGATCGGACCGCATACGGTCCAGCCGCCGGTCGTGCTCGCACCGATGGCCGGGATCACCAACGCGCCGTTCCGCACCCTGTGCCGGGAGTTCTCCGGCGGGAGGGGGCTGTTCGTCAGCGAGATGATCACCACCCGGGCGCTGGTGGAGCGCGACGCCAAGACGATGCGGCTGATCCACTTCGACGGGACCGAGAAGCCGCGCTCCATCCAGCTGTACGGGGTGGACCCGGTGACCGTCGGCAAGGCCGTCCGGATGATCGTGGACGAGGACCTGGCCGACCACATCGACCTCAACTTCGGCTGCCCGGTGCCCAAGGTGACCCGTAAGGGCGGCGGCTCGGCGCTCCCGTACAAGCGGCATCTGCTGCGCTCGATCCTGCGCGAGGCGGTGGCCGCCGCGGGCCCGCTGCCGGTGACCATGAAGATGCGCAAGGGCATCGACGACGACCACATCACCTACCTCGACGCGGGCCGGATCGCGGTCGAGGAGGGCGTGACCGCGATCGCCCTGCACGGCCGCACCGCGGCCCAGCACTACGGCGGCACCGCCGACTGGGAGGCGATCGCCCGCCTGAAGGAGGCCGTCCCCGAGATCCCGGTGCTGGGCAACGGCGACATCTGGTGTGCCGACGACGCGGTCCAGATGATGCGCGAGACCGGCTGCGACGGCGTGGTCGTGGGGCGCGGCTGCCTGGGGCGGCCCTGGCTCTTCGGCGATCTGGTGGCCGCGTTCGAGCCCGGCCCCGAGCCGCCGGTGTCCGCGCGGCCGACGCTGAAGGAGGTCGCGGCCGTGATGCGCCGCCACGCCGAGCTGCTCGCCGAGTGGCTGGCGGACGAGGAGCGCGGCGTGATCGATTTCCGTAAGCATGTCGCCTGGTACACCAAGGGGTTCTCGGTCGGCTCGGAGATGCGCAAGCGGCTGGCGATCACCTCGTCCCTGGCCGAGCTGGACGCCCTGCTGGCGGAGCTGGACCTGGACCAGGAGTGGCCCCCCGGCGCCGACGGCCCGCGCGGCCGCACCTCGGGCCGCAACCGCGTGGTGCTGCCCGACGGCTGGCTGGACGACCCGTACGACCGCGCGGGGGTCGGCGCGGACGCGGAGCTGGACACCTCGGGCGGCTGAACCGGTTCGTCCTGGGGCGTGCGGGGGCATCACGGGTGAGGGCGGGTCCGGCACGGGCTAGAGTGATGGGCTCGTGGTCACGGTGGGGATCAAGGCGATCTGGGGGGATCGGTGACAAGCGTCGTCTTCGTCCACGGCACGGGGGTCCGGGCCAAGTCGTACGAGAAGAGCTTCGCGCGGGTCGTGAGCGGCCTGGGGCGGGTGAGAGCCGAGGTCAGGGTCGTCCGCTGCTTCTGGGGCGAGGAGCACGGCGCCTCGCTGGGACTTGACGGGGCGTCGGTCCCGGTGCGGACGAGGAACCGCGGGCTCGGCGACGACGGCCCGCTGGACGAGGACGACCCGCTGGCCGTATGGGCGCTGCTGGAGGTGGACCCGCTCGCCGAGCTGCGGGAGTTCGCGGAGGCGGCGCGGGCGCGGCGCGGCGCGGGCGCGCGGCCCGGCTTCGCCCCGGGCCGTCAGGACCCCTGGCGGGCCATCGCCGACACGGTGCGCGGGCTGAGCCTGGAGGGGGTGGCCGGCGGCGGGGAGAGCCTGGACGAGCTGGTCCGTGACCTCGCGCCGCACCTCGGCCCGGCCGGCGGCCGCGTCGCCCAGGAGATCTCCCGCAGCCTCGGCGGCACTCCGCCCGTCGACGGCATCGAGGCGATCGCGGCCCGCGCCGTGTACGCCCTGGCCGTCCAGCGGGCCGAGGGCCCGCAGGGCGCCGATGAACCGCTCGCGGTGGACGGCGCCGACCGGGACACCGTCGTCGGCGCGCTCACCGACCGGCTCGGCGGCACCGACCGGGGCGGATTCGTCGCCCGCGCCGCCAAGGGCGTCGCCGTACGGGCCCTCAACTCCTACCTCTCACCGCTGTCCTCGCTGGCCCACACCTTCCGCGGCGGGATCACCAAGGGCTCCGTCCCGGCCAGTGGCGACATCCTCCGCTACCAGGTGCGCGGCGCCGGGGTGCGCGCCGCGATCCGTACGGCGGTGGACGAGACGGTCGCCGCGGGGGACGGGCCGGTGGTGCTGCTCGCCCACAGCCTCGGCGGGATCGCCTGCGCCGATCTGCTCGCCGAGCCCGATCCGCCCGCCGGGGTGGAGCTGCTGGTGACGGTCGGCTCACAGGCGCCGTTCCTCTACGAGCTGGACGCGCTCACCGCGCTGCGCCGGGGCGAGCCGCTGCCCGCCGCCTTCCCCCGCTGGATCAACGTCTACGACGAGCAGGACCTGCTGGGTTTCGTCGGGGCGAAGGTCTTCCCCGGCCGGGTCACCGATGTGCGCGTCGACACCCGCCAGCCCTTCCCGCGCGCCCACACCTCCTACTTCGCCCACCAGAGGCTGTACGACCTGCTGGCCCCGGAGCTGCCGGCGTGACAGCGGTGGAACACGACTGGCGCCGCACCCACGCCGTGCTCGTGGCGGTCGAGCGGTACAACGGCAGCGACGGCCTCAACCTCGACGGCCCGGTGCACGACGCCCTCGCCATGCGGGAGTGGCTGACCGGGCAGGGCGTACCGGCGGAGAACATCCAGCTGCTCGCCTCGCCCCTGGAGCACAACCGGGCGGCCCTGGAGGCGGCGCACCCCGGTTACCGCCCGGCGGAGCGCGCCGATGTGCGCCAGGTCTTCCAGGACGAGCTGCGGTCCATCGACGCCGACTGGCTGTGGGTCTACTGGGCCGGGCACGGCGTGCAGACCCAGCGCGGCCGGTGGAGCCTGCTCTACCCGGAGACCCGGGACACCGACCTCCAGGGCGCGGACGCCGACGGCCTGATCCATCTGATGCACACCGAGCATCTGCCGTGGGACGGCGTGGACCGGGTCACCGTGATCATCGACGCCTGCCGCCAGGCACTCGACCCCGGCGTCCACGAGCTGGCCGACGAGCCGGACGACCTCGCACAGACCCCCCAGGTCGACGTGGAGCGCCCGATCTACTGGATGCGGGCGTGCCAGGCCGGGGCGGTGGCCAAGCAGCAGCAGGGCACCGGCCGGTTCACCGCCGCACTGCTGCGGCAGCTCCACGCGGCCGTGGCCGACGGCGCGGACCTGGATCTGGACCGGGTCTGGCAGGGCGTGGTGGAGGAGTTCGAGCGGGCGGGCGACGCCGGTCGGCAGCGCCCGACGGTGTACGTCAGCGGCTGGCGCGAGAACGTGCGGGTGGTCCGGCTCGGCCCGCCCGGCCCGCCGCCCGGCCCACCGCTCGATCCGCTGCTGAGCCGGTTCCGGGAGACCCTGGTCCTGGAGGCGTCGGGGCTGCTCGGGGCCGATCCGGCCGGATCGGCGGCGCGGGTCGCCGCCCGGCTGCGCATGGAGTTCACCGACGCGCCGCCCGCGACGGGCGCCCTGCTGGCGCAGGAGCTGGTCGACTGGGCGCTCGCCCATGAGCACGGACTCGCCACCCTCTTCCACGCGCTCGCCGAACAGGCCCCGGACCAGCGGATCGGCGCGGAGGCCCGCGAGGCGTGCCGCAGGCTCCAGAAGCAGTGGCTCACCTGCGCCGAGTACACCGAGCTGGTCGCACTCCTGGGCCGGCTGGACGAGCCGGGCCGCGCCGACGTCGTCGCGGCGGCGCACCAGCAGTTCGGCCCCGCCCGGCTCCCCGCGCACGATCCGGTCGCCCTGGCCGACGCCCTCGAGGAGCTGGTGCCCAGACCGCACCAGCTGCCGCAGCTGCTGAGCACCGTGGAGCACTTCGCCGCGTACTCCGACGGCGCCGTCGCCGCCGAGCTGCGCGTCTGGGCGGGCGCCTGCGCGGTCCGGCTCGGCATGAAGGACGTCCTGCTGGACCACCGCGCCCGCGCCACGGCCGAGGCCGAACGGGCCCGGACGGCCGGCCCCGCCGAGCGCCGGCGCATCCAGATAAGGCTCCACCCGCCGCACGGCCCCGGCCAGCGGCGGGCCTACGAGGTGTGGGCGCGGCGTGGCGACGAGGTCGACGCGCTGGCGAAGGTCGACACCCCGGCCTCCCCGGAGGAGATGCAGCGGGGGATCGACGCCCTGCTGGCCGCGCACGCCCGCGCCACGGAGACCGTGGTGGAGTTCTTCGTCCCGTCCACCGACCTGGAACTCGACGTGCACCGCTGGCCGCTGGACGCGGGCAAGCCGCAGGAGCGCTCGCTCGGCACCGACTTCCCGGTCGTCCTGCGCTGCGCCGAGCTGCGCCAGCCCGAGCGGCGCCATCTGTGGGAGCGGCGCTGGTCCCGGGTCGCCGGGGCCACCCCGGGGGACCTGCACTGGCTGCCCGGCCACACCCACAGCTTCGCGCAGGTCCGGGCCGCCATGGAGCGGCAGGAGACCGCCCCGGGCGCGATGACGGCCAGTCCGGCGTGGACCCGCTCGAAGATCTTCACCGCGTGTCTCTTCGACGGCGTGCCCGTGCTCGTCTGGGACACCGGCACCAAACCGGCCCTCACCGAGCAGCAGCTGAGGACCCTGCTGGGCACCGGGCCGCTGGAGCACCTGCCCCAGCGGCTCCGCAAGCTCCGGCTGGAGAGCGACGCCGACGAAAGCCATCCGGGCCGGCAGCTGGCCCTGCTGTGGGACGACCCGCACCGACCGCTTCCCGACCGACTCGACCTGTCGGCACCCTGAGTCCGCACCCTGAGGAGAGACGAAGACGATGGCACAGGACTGGAGGCTCTTCCAGGGCGGCGACACCGAGCCCCATGACGTGGAGACCTGGCCCACGGCCCCGCCGTGGCGGCGCTTCGGCGACGACGCCCGGCAGCGGGCCGAGGACCGGGCGCTGCCGTATCTGATCTCCGACGAGGACCGCGACGTGGTCAACATGGCGCTGCACCTGCACCGCCCGCTGCTGGTCACCGGACGGCCCGGCACCGGCAAGTCGACGCTGGCCCGCGCCATCGCCCGGGAGCTCAAGCTCGGCGAGGTGCTGCACTGGCCGGTCAACAGCCGCTCCACGCTCGCCGAGGGCCTCTACTCGTACGACGCGGTGGGCCGGCTGCGCGAAGCCTCCTTGCGGCAGCGCGCCGACGAACCGGCCGGCACCGAGCCGGACATCGGTGACTATCTGCGGCTGGGCGCGCTCGGCACCGCGCTGCTGCCGGCCGACCGGCCGCGGGTGCTGCTCGTCGACGAGCTCGACAAGGGCGATGTCGACCTGCCCAACGACCTCCTCACGGTCTTCGAGGAGGGCGAGTTCGAGATCCCCGAACTGGCCCGCCTGGGGGAGGGGCGGACCGTGCAGGTGCGGGTCTCGGGCTCCCGGGACAAGGCCGGGATCACCAGCGGCTGGGTCGGCTGCCGCGTCTTCCCCGTCGTGGTCATCACCAGCAACGGCGAGCGCGAGTTCCCCCCGGCGTTCCTGCGCCGCTGTGTCCGGCTCGACCTCAAGCAGCCCGATGAGCAGCAGCTCCAGCGGATCGTCACCATGCATCTGGGCGAGGAGACCGGCGCGCGGGCCCAGGACCTGATCGCGCACTTCCTGACCCTGCGCACCGAGCGCGAGCTGGCCACCGACCAGCTGCTCAACGCGGTCCGGCTGCGGTCCTCCGGGGTGCGGGTGGACCAGGACGTCCTCGACAAGCTGTTCCGCTCGCTGAACGAAGCCGACGCGTAATGATCGAGCGGCTGTGCGCCCTGCTGGAGGACGCGGGGGTCGAGCTCTCCGAGGAGGAGCTGCGCGACGTCCTGTGGTTCGCCGCGACCACCGCCCGGTCGCCGCGGGAGGAGCCCGGCGGGGAGCCGACGCCGCCCCAGGGGGCCGCCGGCCCCGCCTCCGGCACGGCCGACGGCGACGACGAGGGCAAGGGCGCCCGGCGGCACCCCGCCGAGGCGCCCGCCGACGGCGAACCCGAGCCCGGCCCCACCGCCGACGCCGGGCTCTACGCCCCCGGCGTCGCCCGCACCGCCGTGGCCCGCCCGGCGCGGGCCGTCGGTGTCAGGGGCGTACGGGCGCTCCCGGCGACGCGCGGACTCTCCCGCGCGCTGCGCCCCCTGCGGCGCAGCGTGCCGTCCCGCACCTCCTTCCGCGTGGACGAGACCGCCACCGCCGAGTGGATCGCCGAAACCGGTCTGCCGGACGTTGTGCTGCGCCCCCGGCCCGAGCGCTGGCTGAGCGTCGCGCTGGTCGTGGACGACGGCCCGTCCATGGTGCTCTGGCAGCAGCTCGCCGCCGAGTTGCGCGGACTGCTGGAGCGGCAGGGCACCTTCCGCTCGGTGCGCACCTACGGCCTGGACAGCGTGGCGACGGAGAGGGACGAACCGGTGCTCAGGGCGCGCCCGTACGCCCCCGGCGCCCCGCGCCGCACCGCGCGCCAGCTGACCGACACCTCCGGCCGCACCGTGATGCTGGTCCTCTCGGACGGGGTGGGCCCGGGGTGGCGCGACGGCGCGATCCCGCGGCTGCTGCGCCGCTGGGCCCGCCACGCGCCGGTGGCGGTCCTGCAGCCGCTGCCCGCGCGGATGTGGCCGGAGCGCGGCATGCCCACCCAGCGGCTGCTGGTCGACGCCGGCGGCCGGGAGGGCGCGCCGGGCCGGGCGCTGTCCGTGCGCCATCCGGTGCTGCCGCGCGGCCTGGTCACGTACGAGGGCACACCGGTGCCGGTGCTGGAGCTGGCCGAGGGCGAGCTGGGCGCGTGGGCGGCGCTCACCGGGACGGGCGGCAGCGGCGGGCCGCTGCCGGTGCTGCTGCTGGACGGGGCGGAGAAGCCGGTGGCCGCGCGAGCCACGGCCCAGGTCCCCGAGCCGACGGCCGAGGAGCGGCTGCGCCGCTTCCGGGGCGCGGCCTCGCCCGAGGGCCAGCGGCTGGCCGGGGCGCTGGCCACCGTCCACCCGCTGACGCTGCCGGTGATGCGGCTGATCCACCAGGCGGGCGCGGGCGGCCCGGAGCGCTTCCACCCGGCACAGCTGGCCGAGGTCTTCCTGGGCGGGCTGCTGCGCAGGCGGGCGGGGAGCGCGGAGGAGTACGAGTTCCACCCCGGGGTCGCGGATCTGCTGCTGGACGCGGTCCGCACGTCGGACGCGCTGGAGACGGCGGCGCGGGTCACCGAGTTCCTGCTGCACCGCCAGGGCAGCGGCCCGGAGTTCCGCGCCCGGCTCTCCGGCGGCCACGGGGACTCCCGCGTCGCCGAGGAGGCCCGCCCGTTCGCGGCGGCCTCCCCGGAGCTGCTGCAACGGCTGGGGCTGCTGGACGAGGACCGGGACGAGGAACCGTCGCCGGAGCGGGCGGAGCCCGTACCGCGGCCGGGCGAACCGGCCCCCGCGTACCCGCCCCGGTCCTACGCCTCGGAGCGGGTCCAGCCGGAGGTGATGGCGGTGGTGCGGCGGATCGCGGCGGACGACGGGCTGCCGAAGTCGGTGCGCGACTACGTCGAGAAGATGCTCACCGAGGCCGATGAGCGGGACGAGGAGACCGGCTGGTGGGCGGTGCGGACCCTGCCCGACGTGGCCGAGCAGCTCGTCGACGCCGGGTGGCGGGAGCACGTGGACGACCTGCGGGAGGTGGCGCGGGAGCAGATCGAGGGGCTCAGACCGGCGGACGACCTCGAATCCCGCAACCTCCGCGGGCATCTGGCCCTCACCCTGAACAAACTCGGGGAGCACGAGGAGGCGGAGCGCGAGCTGCGCGCGGTGGTCGCGATCTCGGGGCGGGTGCACGGCACGGAACACGACTACACGCTCTTCGCCCGCGGCTACCTGGTCGACCTGCTGAGCGACGCCGGGCGGACGGAGGCGGCGGAGGAGGAGTGCCGCACGCTGATCGAGGCATGGGAGCGGCGGGAGGGCGACGGCGCCCGGAGGGCGGCTCAGGGCAAGCACCAGCGGCGCGGGCGCCTGCTGCTGGACCTCGACCGGGTGGAGGAGGCCGAGGAGGAATTCCGGATCGCCGTCTCCAGCGCGCGGGAGCTGTACGGACCCGCGCGGTACGACACCGTCAACGCACGGGCCTGGCTGTCCACCGCACTGCGGCGGCTGGGGCGTTACGACGAGGCGGAGGCCGATATGCGGTCGGCGGCCGAGGAGTGCGAGCCGGCCGAGTCGGAGGTGGACTCGGCCCTGCTGACGGCGCTCTTCACGCTCGGCGACATCCTCAACCTCAGGCGGCGCGACGAAGAGGCCGAGGCGCTGTGGCACGACATGGTCGACCGGACGTCGGCCGGGCTCGGCCCCACCCACTGGCGGGTGCGCCGGGCGCGTCGCAACCGCGTCGAGCGGCTGCGCGGCCTGCGGCGGTACGACGAGGCGGAGGCCGAGGCCGAGGCGCTGGTGGCGGAGTCGTTCGCCGCCCTCGGGGAGCGGCACGACGAGTCGCTGACCGCGCTGCGGCTGCGCGCGATGGTCCTGGACGACCAGCGGCGGTACGACGAGGCGCAGACGGCCTACCGCGACCTCCTGGAGCGGCAGACCGCCGTCCTCGGGGCCGAGCACCACAACACCCTCACCACCCGGCACCACCTGGCGAGCAGCACGGGGATGGCCGGGCAGCAGGAGGAGGCGCTGGAGCAGTTCACCCAGCTGCTCCAGGACCGGGTCCGGATCTCCGGACCGGACGCCCAGTCGACACTGGTGACGCGGTACAGCCGGGCCGGGGCGCTGGCGCGCCTCGGCCGGGTGGCGGAGGCCGAGCAGGAGTACCGGGTGACCATGGAGGGGGAGGCCCGGGTGCTGGACCCGGACGACCCGAGCGCCCTGCTGACGTATGTCCAGCTGGCCGCCCTGCTGCGCGACCAGAAGCGCTACGAGGAGTCCGAGCCCTTGTACCGCAGGGTGGCCGAGGGGCGCACGCGGTCCCTGGGGGCCGAGGCCGAGGCCACGCTGGCGGCCCGGCACAGCCTGGGCAATGTGCTCAACAAGCTCGGCCGGTTCACGGACGCCGAGACGGAGATCCGGGAGACGCTCTCCGCCCGGCAGCGCGTCCTGGGCACGGAGCACGTCAACACCCTCTGGACCCGCCACAACCTCGGCACCACCCTCAAGGGCCTCGGCCGGTTCGACGAGGCCGAGGCGGAGTGGCGCGCGGTCCTGGAGATCAGCGAACGCGTCCTGGGCGAGGAGCACAACTGCACCGTCAGAACCCGCGAAGCCCTGGCCGGGCTACGGGGGACCGGCGGCGGGGTGCGGGGGACCGGTGGCGGGCCGGGCGGGACTGAGGATCAGGCGCGCGGGACCGGGGACGGGCCGCGCGGGACCGGGGACGAGCCGCGCGGGTCCGGCGGCGGGTCGCGCGGGACCGGGGACGAGGTGCAGGGGACCGGGGACGGGTCGCGGGGGACTGGTGACGGGTCGCTGGGGGCCGGTGGTGGGCCGGGCGGGACTGAGGATCAGGCGCGCGGGTCCGGTGGCGAGCGGCGGGGGACTGGCGGCGGGATGCGGGGGGCCGGTGGTGGGCCGGGCGGGGCTGAGGATCAGGAGCGCGGGTCCGGTGACGGGTCGCGCGGGTCCGGTGACGGGTCGCGGGGGACCGGGGACGAGCCGCGCGGGTCCGGCGGCGGGTCGCGCGGGACCGGGGACGAGGCGCAGGGGACTGGTGACGGGTCGCAGGGGACCGGGGACGGGTCGCGGGGGGTCGGTGGCGATCAGGGAGCCTGATCCGCCGCCACCGCCAGGTCCAGCGCCAGTGCGGCCGTCCAGCCGAAGTCGCGCGTACCGCGCGCCTCGCCCGTGTACGGGTCGACGTACTCGGCGAAGCCGGACGCGACCGCCGTCTCCAGGGCGGCGGCCCGCAGCGCGTCGGCGCGCTCCGGCTCGCCGTGCAGCCGCAGGCCCCGCTCCAGCAGCCAGTTGACGTTGAACCAGGCGGGGCCGCGCCAGTAGCGGGCGGGGTCGAAGGCGCGGCCCCGCAGGTCGTAGCTGGGCACCAGGCGCACCGTGTGGCCCAGCCCGAAGTGCGGGCCGCAGGCCGTGCGGACCAGCGCGGCCGCGATCTCGCGGGGCAGGCCGGGGACCAGCAGCGGCAGCAGGCCCGCCGCGCTGAGTTCGGGGATCAGGCCACCGCCGCGCAGATCGCGGCAGCGGAACAGCCCCGCGGCCGGGTCCCACAGCCGGTCCACCAGGGCGGCCGTCAGATGTGCGGCCCACCTCCGGTGGACCGAGGCGTCGGCGCCCACCAGGGCGGCGATCTCGGCCAGGGCGTGTTCGGAGGCGATCAGCAGCGCGTTGACGCCGGGGTCCTCGACCAGGAACGCCGAACCGGCGCCGCCGTCCGCGCGGCCACCGTCCGCGTAACCGCCGTCCCGGTAGTCCGCCGCGAGCCGTACGTAGCGTCCGTAGTCCAGGTCGGTCGGCCGGTCGGAGGCCGCGCCGTGGTCGAGGTCGGCGCGGTGGAACGTGCCCGGGGGCACCGGTTCGACGCGGGCCAGCGGGGCGTCCCAGCAGGGGCTGTTGTCCATCCCGGGCTCCCAGGGGTGGACCACGGACACCAGCCCGCCGCCGCCCAGGTCGCGGGCCCGGCCCAGATAGCGGTGCCAGGCGGCGAGCTGGGGGTGGACGCGGGCGAGGAAGCCATGGCGCGCCGATGAGCGCGGGTCGGCCCGGTGCACCAGCAGACAGGCGAGCGCGTGCACTGGGGGCTGGACGATGCCGGAGGTCTCGACGTGGCGCGGGGCGCCGGCGGCCGCGCCGGCGGTGGTGGAGCGCCAGAAGCCGGGGCCGGGGAAGTACGCGGTGGGCGGCACCGCCGGGTTGAAGACGATGTGCGGGATACGGCCGTCACCCCATTGGGCGGCGAGCAGGGTTTCCAGTTCCCGCTGGGCGCGCCGGGGCGAAATATGGCGCGAACCGATCGCGATGAACGCCGAGTCCCAGCTCCACTGGTGCGGATAGAGGCCGGGCGAGGGGACCGTGGAGGAGCCGGTCCAGTTCGCCAGGAGCACCCGCCGCGCACCGTCGGCCAGTCCGGGCGGCGCGGGCCGTGCACTGGTCACAAGCCCTCCTCAGCCCCCTGGTGCGGTCCGACGTCAACATACCCGCCACGGACGCTCCGCCGGGCGGTGCTCATCTGAGCGGGGCCGCTCTCGTTGTATCCAAAAGGCGAGACAATGGGTGCTGGTAAGGCGTGATTCTCGCCACTCTGATCAGGGTCTCGCTCATATGAGCGGTCGCGAAGGGGTGGTCCGGCGGTTCTCCGCTGTGCTCACCTCTCCAATGCGTGGCACTCAGTGCCATCCACTTGATGTTCGACACGTCGAACCATCGGTTACGTACAGTGAAATTCCGTGCGTCCACCGCGGGCGGAGGGTGGGTGTCTGTTCGAGACTTGAAGGCGAGTCGACGGGGTCGTGATCGGGCACCGCACTTTCGAACACGTGGCAGGCGGGTGGTTACAGCCGTATGACGGTGGAGTGGACCTCCTAAGGAGCCTTCGATCTGGGTACGCTCCCCGCCGTCAGGGCAGCCGAGCCGAGGAGATCGAGTCCCGTGCCGGAAAAACAAGATCAGCAGAAGTTCGTTTACGACTTCACCGAGGGCAACAAGGATCTCAAGGACCTGCTCGGCGGGAAGGGGGCCAACCTCGCCGAGATGACCAATCTCGGTCTCCCCGTGCCACCGGGCTTCACCATCACCACCGAGGCATGCAAGGTCTACCTGGACAGCGGCGCGGAACCCGCGGCCCTGCGCGACGAGGTGAGTGCGCACCTCGAAGCCCTCGAAGCCACGATGGGCAAGAAGCTCGGCCAGGCGGACGATCCCCTCCTCGTCTCCGTACGCTCCGGCGCCAAGTTCTCCATGCCCGGGATGATGGACACCGTCCTCAACATCGGCCTCTCGGACCAGTCCGTGGCGGGGCTCGCCGCGCAGGCGGGCGACGACCGGTTCGCCTGGGACTCCTACCGGCGCCTCATCCAGATGTTCGGCAAGACCGTGCTCGGTGTGGACGGCGACCTCTTCGAGGAGGCCATCGACGACGCCAAGCGCGCCAAGGGCGTCGTCGTCGACGTGGACCTCGACGCCGCCGACCTCAAGAAGCTGGTCGGCGAGTTCAAGGACATCGTCGCCAAGGAGACCGGCCGGGGCTTCCCGCAGGAGCCGCGGGAGCAGATGGACCTCGCCGTACGGGCCGTCTTCGACTCCTGGAACGGCGACCGCGCCAAGCTCTACCGCCGCCAGGAGCGCATCCCGCACGACCTCGGCACCGCGGTCAACATCTGCTCCATGGTCTTCGGCAACCTCGGCCCCGACTCCGGCACCGGCGTCGCCTTCACCCGCGACCCGGCCAGCGGCCACCAGGGCGTCTACGGCGACTACCTCCAGAACGCCCAGGGCGAGGACGTGGTCGCGGGCATCCGCAACACGGTGCCGCTGGCCGATCTCGAACAGATCGACCAGCGCTCGTACGACCAGCTGATGCAGATCATGGAGACCCTCGAGACGCACTACAAGGACCTGTGCGACATCGAGTTCACCATCGAGCGCGGCAAGCTGTGGATGCTCCAGACCCGGGTCGGCAAGCGCACCGCCGGGGCCGCCTTCCGGATCGCCACCCAGCTGGTCGATCAGGGGCTGATCGACGAGGCCGAGGCGCTGCGCCGGGTCAACGGGGCGCAGCTGGCGCAGCTGATGTTCCCGCGCTTCGACACGGAGGCGGCGGCGGGCGACGACGTACGGAAGATCGGCCGGGGCATCGCCGCGTCCCCCGGCGCGGCCGTCGGCAAGGCCGTCTTCGACTCGTACACCGCCGTCAAGTGGTCGCGCTCGGGTGAGAAGGTCATCCTCATCCGCCGGGAGACCAACCCCGACGACCTCGACGGCATGATCGCCGCGGAGGGCATCCTGACCTCGCGCGGCGGCAAGACCTCACACGCCGCCGTCGTCGCCCGCGGCATGGGCAAGACCTGTGTGTGCGGCGCCGAGGAGCTCGAAGTCGACACCAAGCGGCGCCGGATGACCGCGCCCGGCCGGGACGGCAAGGACGAGCTGGTGATCGAGGAGGGCGACATCGTCTCGATCGACGGCTCCTCCGGCAAGGTCTACCTCGGCGAGGTCCCGGTGGTGCCCTCGCCGGTCGTGGAGTACTTCGAGGGCCGGATGCACGCGGGCGCCGACGACGCCGACGAGCTGGTGGGCGCGGTGCACCGGATCATGGCGTACGCGGACCGGGTGCGCCGGCTGCGGGTGCGGGCCAACGCGGACAACGCCGAGGACGCCTCCCGCGCCCGGCGGTTCGGTGCCCAGGGCATCGGGCTGTGCCGCACCGAGCACATGTTCCTCGGCGAGCGCCGGGAGATGGTCGAGAAGCTGATCCTCGCCCACACCGACGAGGAGCGGGAGACGGCGCTGGGTGAGCTGCTGCCGCTCCAGAAGGACGACTTCGTCGAGCTGTTCGAGGCGATGGACGGACTGCCGGTCACCGTCCGGCTGCTGGACCCGCCGCTGCACGAGTTCCTGCCCGACATCACCGAACTGTCGGTGCGCGTCGCGCTCGCCGAGTCCCGCAAGGACCACAACGAGAACGATCTGCGGCTGCTCCAGGCCGTGCACCGGCTCCATGAGCAGAACCCGATGCTGGGCCTGCGCGGGGTGCGCCTGGGCCTGGTCATCCCCGGGCTGTTCGCCATGCAGGTACGGGCGATCGCCGAGGCCGCGGCCGAGCGCCGGGGCGCCAAGGGCGACCCACGGGCCGAGATCATGATTCCGCTGGTCGGCACGGTCCAGGAGCTGGAGATCGTCCGCGAGGAGGCCGAGCGGGTCATCGCGGAGGTCGAGCAGGCCCACGGGGTGGACCTCAAGCTCACCCTCGGCACCATGATCGAGCTGCCGCGCGCCGCGCTGACCGCCGCCCAGATCGCCGAGTCCGCCGACTTCTTCTCCTTCGGCACCAACGACCTCACCCAGACCGTCTGGGGCTTCTCCCGCGACGACGTCGAGGCCAGCTTCTTCACCGCCTACCTGGAGAAGGGCATCTTCGGCGTCAGCCCGTTCGAGACCATCGACAAGGACGGCGTCGGCTCCCTGGTCCGCGACGCCGCCCAGGCCGGCCGCGCCACCCGTCCCGACCTCAAGCTCGGCGTCTGCGGTGAGCACGGCGGCGACCCGGAGTCCGTCCACTTCTTCCACGAGGTGGGCCTGGACTACGTCTCCTGCTCCCCGTTCCGCATCCCCGTCGCCCGCCTGGAGGCCGGCCGGGCGGCGGCGAACAGCCGGTAGACCACCGGAGCCCGCGCCGGGAACCACCCACCCTCAACCCCCGGCAGCGGCTCCGGACCTCAAAGGGGGCGGCACCTTGTGCGGAGGTGCCGCCCCCTCTCACTCCCCCCACGGGAGCCGTTGCCGCGCGCATCGGCTACGTGCGGCAACACAAGTGCCCAGCCGCCGTAACGTACTCGTCACCCCCCACGGGAACGAGCAAACTGGCGCCGAGCACCGCCTGTTGAATTCCGGACGGCCCCGGTAAGTGTTTACCGGCGGCCCCCGGTTTTCCCGGAGAACAGTTTTCCGCCGCCGGCCGCCGCACCGCTCCCCGTTTCACATCTGGCCAAAAGGGCGTGGTCACTGACCGTGCCACCGTGCATACTCAACGGTGATCGGGGGGCGGTCGGCATGTCACGTGTGGGGGTCTGGGTGCTCCGTGTTCATTTCAGTGAACTCGATCTGGCCCGGCTGCGGATGGCGGTCCGCCCGGATGCGCTCTGGGAAACCGCTTTGAGTTTCCATCGGCTACGGGAGAACCGGGCCGAGAGCGTATACGGAAAATGGCGTTCGGAGGCGCGTAACCGACTGAACGGCGAAGCCCGGCTCCTCGCGCCGCTCATTCCCTCGCGCGGCTATTTCCCGGACTTCCTGACCCCCGCCGAAGGGATATTCGGCTGCGACGCCGCGATGTCCGCGCTGCGCGCCGTCCCGGGGGAGCGGCTGCACGCGGAACTCGCCGGACTCCCGGGCGCCCGTTCGCTCCCGGGGTGGATACGGGACCTGGCGCAGGGCGAGAGACAGCCGCTGGACCGGCTGATCGCCACGCTGCGCGCGTACTACCAGGCCGTCGTCGCCCCGTACTGGCCGCATATCCAGGCCCGGATCGAGGCCGACCGGGCGGCCCGGGGCCGCGCCCTGCTGGACGGGGGCGCCGACGGGCTGCTGGCCTCGCTGCCGCCGACGATGCGGTGGCGGGCGCCCGTTCTGGAGGTCGACTATCCGGTCGACCGCGATCTGTGGCTGAACGGGCGCGGGTTGCTGCTGCTGCCGTCGTTCTTCTGCCGGGGCACACCGGTGACCTTGCGGAACCCGGAGCTGACGCCGGTACTGGTCTACCCCGTCGAACACACCCGGCGCGGCCCGGCGCCCCGCCCCGAGCAGCGGCCCGCCGTCGCGCCGGGCTCCGCGCGCACCCTCGGCAAGCTCGTCGGACAGACCCGCTCGGCGGTGCTGCTGGAGGTCGGCGGCGGCTGTACGACCAGTGAACTCGCCCGCAGAGTGGGTGTATCGCTGGCCTCGGCCAGTCAGCACGCGAGCGTGCTGCGCGAGGCGGGCCTGGTGCACACCCTGCGCCAGGGCGGCGCCGTCCTGCACACCCTGACCCCGCTGGGGGCGGCCCTGCTGCGCGGCGGGGTGCCGGGGGAACGCGTCTTCGGCGCACCGGCCCCGCTCCCGGCGGTCGCCACGAGCGGGCGGGGGCTGTCAGGACGCGGATGAGGACGCCCGGCCCCCGGCTTCCCGTTCCCCGGCCTCGCGGGGCGTGGCGCCGGAGGCCAGTTCGCCGGTGGCCACCTTGCTGTGCCGACGGCCCCAGCACAGGTAGATCAGCAGTCCGGCGGCCATCCAGACCAGGAACCGGGCCCAGGTGATCAGCGGCAGATTGCCCACCAGCAGCAGACACAGCAGCACCGCGACGGCCGGGACGACCGGCACCCACGGGGTGCGGAAGCCGCGCCGCAGATCGGGGCGGGACCGGCGCAGGTGGACCACGCCGGCGCAGACGACGATGAAGGAGGTCAGCATGCCGATGTTGCCCAGCTCGGCGAGGTCCCCGATGGGCAGCACCGCCGTCATGAACGCGACCAGCAGCCCGAGGGTCCAGGTGATCCGGCGCGGGCTGCGGGTGACCGGGTGGACACGGGAGAACCACTCGGGCAGCAGCCGGTCACGGCTCATCGCGAGGAACACCCGGCTCTGCCCCAGCAGCATGATCATCACCACCGTGGTCAGTCCGCAGATCGCGCCGATGCCGACGATCCGCACCGCCCAGTCCGCGCCCGCCGCCTTGAGGGCACCGGTGATGGGGGCGGCGTTGTCCAGCTTGGTGTAGTGCTGCATCCCGGTCACGGTCAGGGCGACGGCGACGTACAGCACGGCGCAGACGGCGACGGTGGACAGCAGCGCGATGGGCAGGGTGCGCTGCGGCCGCTTGGCCTCCTCGGCGTTGCTGGCCATGATGTCGAAGCCGGAGTACGCGCCGAAGACGATCGCGCCGCCGGTCAGGATCCCGGCCATGCCGAACGTCGCGTCCGCGCCCAGCCCGGCCCACCCCAGCAGCGGCTGCTGCCACATGTCGCCGTCATCGCCCACCGGTTGGGACGCCGGGATGAACGGCGACCAGTTGGCCGTGTCGACATGCGTCACCCCGATCGCCAGGAAGACGACGATGGCCGCGAGCTTCACCACCGTCATCGCCGTGTTGATCCGCGAGGTGGTGCGCACCCCGGAGGCCAGGATGGCGGTGAGCACCAGGATGACGAGCACGGCTGGGACGTTGACGGCCGCGTCCGGGCCGGAGACGGAGGCCGGGATGTGGATGCCGAACGTGGCCAGGAAGTCGGTGACGTACTGCGACCAGCCACTGGCCACCGCGCCCGCGCCCATCGTCATGTCCAGGATGAGGTCCCAGCCGATGAGCCAGGCCACCAGCTCCCCGAGCGAGACGTAGGCGAAGGTGTAGGCGCTGCCCGCCACCGGGACGGTGCTGGCGAACTCCATGTAGCACAGCGCGACCAGGGCCGTGGCGACCGCGCCGATGGCGTACGAGACGGCGATGCTCGGCCCCGCGTAGTTCGCGGCGGCGGTGCCGGTCAGCACGAAGATGCCCGCGCCGATGGTGACGCCGATGCCCATGAGGGTCAGCTGGAGCGGGCCCAGGGCGCGGGACAGCCGGGTCTCGGGGCTCGCGGCGTCCTCGATGGTCGCTTCGATGGATTTGGTGCGCATGGGTCTTACTCCTCGAGACAGCCCGGAAGGCGCTCGGCCAGTCGCTCGTAGTCGGTGACGGTGTTGTAGAGATGGGCCGAGAGCCGCAGGAAGCCCCGCCCGTCCCAGGAGGTGATGGCGGTCTCGCAGCCGGTGTCGGCCGCGATGCGGCGCTGGAGCACATGGGCGGCGGCGTGGTCGGTGGCGAGTCCGGCGGGCAGCGGGACCAGCCGCATCGCCGGGGCCTCGCTGCCGCCGACGGCGGTCAGGTCCGCGCCCAGGGCGTCGGCCAGCAGCCCCTGGGCCACCTCGGCCAGCTTGGCCATGCGCGCGCGGGCGGTGTCCCAGCCGTACGTCTCCTCGATGAACTCCAGCGAGCGCGGCGCCGCGAGCCAGGCGGTGAGGTCCGTCGTGCCCAGTTCGTCGAAGCGGCGCGGGAAGGGGTGCGGGGCGCCCCAGGAGTCGGTGAGCGGCCACAGGTCCTGGGCGTCGGGCCCGCGCGCGACCAGCGCCGCCGTACCGCGCGGCGCGCAGCACCACTTGTGCAGATTGCCGACCCAGAAGTCCGCCGCCCCGGCCAGGCCGACCGGATCGGCCAGCATGCCGGGCGCGTGCGCGCCGTCGACCAGGACCTTCGCCCCGGCGGCGTGCGCGAGCCGGGTGATCTCCGCGACCGGGAAGAGCCGGGCGGTGGCCGAGGTGATCTGGTCGACCACCACCAGCGCGGTGGCCTCGCTCAGCGCCCCCGCGAAGACGGCCGCGATCTCCTCGGCGGTCGCCTCCAGCGGGATGTGCAGCGTCCGCACCCGGGCGCCGGCCCGCGCGGCGGCCCGTGCCGTGCCCATCGCCACCGCGCCGTAGGCGTGGTCGGTCAGCAGCACCTCGCCGCCGGGCGGCAGCGCCAGGCAGCCCAGCACGGTGCTCACTCCGGCGCTGGCGTTGGCCACCAGGGCGGTGTGGTCCGCCGGGACCCGCAGGAACCGCGCCACGGCGGCCCGCGCCCGGCCCACCCCCTCGGGCAGCTCCCGGAACCACGCGTCCGGGTTGGTCTCCATCTCCTCGCGCAGCGTCCGCTGGTCCTCCTGGACGGGGCGTGGCACGGCGCCGAACGAGCCATGGTTGAGGTGGACGACCGAGGGGTCGAGCGTCCAGTGTGACAGGGCGGTCATAAGCCCTTCCCGAGTTGTCCGATGACTTCGATGAGCTTTCGGGGAACCGTAGAGGGGTGACACCGTTCTGAACAGGGTCTCGACGTAAAATGGCAGTAACGAAGTCGATCGTTGGCGTTGAAGTCGTCTAACGACTTGGTTCTCACGACTCGGTCGGTCCATGAGGAAGGGGTGGCGGGATGGCCGCGACCGATGTGGCGGCGGACGGGCTGCGCGCCATGATCGCCAAGGGTGAGCTGACGCCGGGTCAGCAGCTCCCGGCCGAGCCCGAACTCTGCGCGCGACTCGGCGTGTCGCGCGGATCGCTGCGCGAGGCGGTGCGCACGCTCGCCGCCCTCGGGATGCTGGAGTCCCGCCATGGCGCGGGCACCTTCGTCTCGGCGCTGCGCCCCGGGCAGATGCTGGCCGGGTTCGCCGCCACCGTGGACGTCCTGCCGCTGGACGGGCTGCTGGAGCTGTTCGACGTCCGCCGCCCCCTGGAGGCCCAGGCCGCCGCGCTGGCCGCGGCCCGCGCCGACGAGCAGGTCGTCGCCCGGCTCCGCGCGGTGCAGAAGCGGCTGGCCCGGTCCGAGGACGAGGCGGAACGGCACGCGCTGGACCGGGAGTTCCACGCCACCCTGTGCCGGGCGAGCGGCAATGAGGCGCTGGCCGCCCTCGCCGATGTGCTGCGCGCCCGGGGCAGCCACTACAGCATCTACGGCGCCCCCGAGGCCGACACCATCCGGCTGGTCAGCGACCTCGGCCACGAGGCGCTGATCAACGCACTCGCCGCACGCGATCCGGCGGCCGCCGCCGCGGCCGCCACCGCGCATCTGTCCCAGACCGAGGTCTGGCTGCGGCGGTACCACCCGCTGCCGGACGGCGGGCCGGCCGCCGGATGAGCCGCCTCAGTCGTCGATACCGGTGCGCTCGACGCCCGCGACGATATAGCGCTGGAGGACGAGGAAGACCACCAGCAGCGGCAGGATCGACACCGCCGCCGCCACGAACAGCTCATGGATGTTGACGGTCTGGGCGGTGGTGAACGTGGACAGCGCCACCTGCACCGTCCACGCGTCCCGGTCCTGGCCGATGACCAGCGGCCACAGGAAGGAGTTCCAGGCGCCGATGAAGACGATCGTGCCCACCGCCGCGAACACCGGCCGGGAGTTGGGCACCACCACCCGCCAGTAGGTGCGCCAGTAGCCCAGCCCGTCCACCCGTGCCGCGTCCTCCAGCTCCCTGGGGAAGCCCAGGAAGTACTGGCGGAAGATGAACGCCGCGACCGCGCTGAACAGCGTGGGCACCACCAGACCGCGCAGGGTGGACACCCAGCCCAGGGTGGAGACCAGGACGAAGCTCGGCACGAAGGTCACCGCCGCCGGGACCATCAGGGCGCCCAGGATCCAGTAGAAGACCACATCGGCGTAGGCGTACGGGATACGGGCCAGACCGTATCCGGCGAGCGAGGCCGGCAGCAGGGTGCCGACGGTGGTGAGGACCGCGATCAGCGAGGAGTTGAGCAGCGCGTGCGCCATCGGCACATTGGGGTCGTCGAACACCTCGCGGACGTTGGACCAGTGCAGCTCGCTCGGGAAGAACGTCCAGCCGGGCGAGGTGATGTCCGCCTCGCTGGACAGGCCGTTGCGCACCAGCAGATAGAAGGGGATCAGGAAGAGCAGCGCGAGCGCGATCAGCAGCACCAGTCGCACCGCGCGCCCCACCCCGACCAGGGCGTCCCGCACATCCCGCGAGGTGTGCGGGGTGCGCGTGCGCGGGTTCCGGGACGTGCGCATCAGTCCTCCTTCCGGCCCAGGCCGAACCAGCGGGCCTGCACCAGCGTCACCACGGCGATGATCAGCGCCAGGATGACCGCGCCCGCGCTGCCCAGGCCCAGGTTCTGCCCCTGCCCCAGCGCCGTGTAGTAGAGGTAGACCAGCGGCGGACGGGCGTAGGGCGGGTAGCCGCGCGCATCCGACAGCAGGTTGTAGAACTCGTCGAACGCCTGGAAGGCGTTGATCACCAGCAGCAGCACCACCGCGACCGAGGTCGCCCGCAGCTGCGGAAAGGTGATGTGCCGGAACACCTGCCACCCGGGCCGCGCCCCGTCCACCGCCGCCGCCTCGTACAGCCGCGGCGAGATGCGCTGTAGCCCGGCCAGGAACAGCACCATGTAGAACCCGGCCTGGAGCCACAGCCGTACGGTCACGATGACCAGCCAGTACCAGGGCGGCTCGGTGGTCGACAGCCAGGCGATCTGATCGGCGCCGAACCAGCCCAGTACGGTGTTGGCCAGCCCGAAGCGCACCCCGTTGAAGATCGATATCTTCCAGATCAGCGCCGCCACCACATACGAGCACGCCACCGGCAGGAAGAACACCGACCGGAAGAACGCCTGCGCCCAGCGCAGCCGGTTGACCATCAGCGCGAGCCCGAGCGAGAGCACATAGGTGGCCGGGACGATGAACGCCGTGAAGACCAGGAAGGTCACCAGGCTGTCGGTGAACGCGTCGTCGCCCAGCATCGCCGTGTAGTTGTCCAGACCGACGAAGTCCGTCGGCGACACGGTGTTGTGCGCGTCGAAGAAGCTGAGGTACGCGCTCCAGGCCAGCGGCACATAGGTGAAGAGGGTCAGGCCCAGCACGAACGGGCCGACGAAGATCCAGAACCAGAGGTGGCGGTTCTGCGGGCCCAGGAGCCTGCGTCGATACGTGCCGCGCATCAGCTCTTCTTCTTCACGCGCCGCAACTCGGCCCGGGCCTTGCGGATCACCGACCGCAGCTCGCCGTCCGGGTTGGCGCCGCCCTTGATGATCCGGCTCAGCGCGTCCTGGTAGGCGGTCCTGGCCGCGGCGGTCCACAGCAGCGGTTCGGAGACATGGCCGTGGTCGAAGGCGTAGCGCGCCGCCTCACCGGCCGCGCCCGTCCGCAGTTTGGCGGCCTTCTTGGCGAGCGACATCCGGGCGGGGATGTGGAAGCCGTAGCGGAGGGCGAAGTCCTCCTGGTATTCGGTCCTGTCCACCCACAGCCACTTCACATACGCCTTCGCCTCCGCCTTGTGCTTGGTCTTCGCGCTCACCGCCGCCCCGTACGCGCCGACCGGCACCGCGGGTGCGCCGTCCGCCCCGTCCTTGGGGAACGGCAGCACCCCGAAGTCCTCCCCCAGCGCCTTCTGCACCTGCGGCAGCGCCCACAGTCCGGACCACTGCATGGCCGTGAGCCCCTGGGTGAGGGCGGCCGGGTCCGACCAGTCGGAGGGCGCCCCGAGCAGCAGCGACTTCTCGGCGTAGAGCTGGTGCAGCTTGCCGAGGGTGCGGGCGGCGGCCGGGTCGTCGAAGCCGATCTCGCCGTCCTTGGTGATCAGTTCGAGCCCGGCGGCGTTGAGGGGGGTGCCGGCGAGGACGCCGGGGCCGCCGTCATTGCCCAGGAAGAGCCCCTTGACGTTCTTGGTGGTGAGCTTCTTCGCCGCGTCGATGAGCGCGTCGAGGGTGTCCGGGGGCTCCACCCCGGCGTCCGCCAGCAGGCTCTTGCGGTAGTAGAGCAGCTGCATGTCGATGACCTGCGGAATGCCCCAGACCTTGCCCTGGTACGTCTTCTGCTCCAGCACGGTCGGGTTGAAGTCGTCCTTCGCCTCGCTGAGCAGATCGGTGAGGTCGACCACCTGGCCGCCCTGGATCTGGTCCAGGGACGGCCCGCTGGCTTCGAAGACGTCCGGGCCGGAGTCGGTCAGCAGCGCGGCGGCGGTCTGCTGGTCGTAGTTGCCCGGCCGCCACTGCACCTGGACGTTGGCCCCGTCGAACGCGTCGGCGTACCGCCGGACCGCCTGTTCGGTGCCGGCCTCGCCGTACTGGTGGTACCACTGCTCGATCACCGGCTGGCCGGCGTGGTCGTCGCCGCCCCGCCCGGTGTTCGTTCCGCAGGCGGAGGCCAGCGCCCCGGTCAGGGCCAGCCCTCCGCCCGCACCCAGCAGCCTGCGACGGCTCATGGACATCGTGTACGCCCCCTCGTCTCCCGGTCTCCCTACGACCCAACGATCAACGATGGAGGCGGATTACGACAGAGGTGTTGCGGAGGTATGTCACCTGTCGGTATCGGAATGTGACGCAGCGTCGACACCTGCCGCCGGGTCGGCGGGTGACGCGGCGTCGATCTCGTCGAAGACCCGCTGGGCGGTGGCGAACGCCGAGTTGGCCGCCGGCACCCCGCAGTAGACCGCGGACTGGAGCAGCACCTCGCCGATCTCCTCACGGGTCAGACCGTTGGTGAGCGCGGCCCGGACGTGCATGGCCAGCTCGGTGTCATGGCCGTGGGCGATCAGCGCGGTGAGGGTGATACAGCTGCGGGTCCGCCGGTCCAGTCCGTCGCCGGTCCAGATCTCGCCCCATGCGTAGCGGGTGATGAAGTCCTGGAAGCGGGCGGTGAACGGGGTCGTACGGGCCACCGCGCGATCCACGTGCGCGTCCCCGAGGACGGCCCGGCGCACCGTCATCCCGGCCGCGTGCCGGGAGGCGTCGTCGGACGGCCGGGCCGCGCCGGCGAGGTGGGTGAGCAGCGCCCCGGTGACCGCGTCCGGCCGTTCCACGCCCGCCAGATGGGCCGCCCCCGCGACCTCCAGCAGACTCGCGCCCGGCACCGCGTCGGCGATCTGACGGGCGTGGGCGGGCGGGGTGGCCGGGTCCTCACGGCCGGCCACGACCAGGGTGGGGGCGGTGATGGACGGCAGCGCGTCCCGCATGTCGTAGTCGGCGAGCACATCGCAGCAGGCGGCGTAGCCCGCCCGGTCGGTGGCGCGGAGGTCCGCCAGCAGCGCGCGGCCGCGTGGCGTGGCCGCGAACTCCTCCGAGAACCAGGTCCCGGTCCGGCTCGCCACCATCGCCTCCGTGCCCTCCTCCCGCACCAGCCGGGCCCGGTCGCGCCAGCTCGAGGGCTCGCCGAACCGGGCCGAGGAACAGACGACGGACAGGCAGCCCACCCGGTCGGGGTGGTGGGCGGCCAGATACAGCCCGACCGCACCCCCGAGGGAGATCCCCGCGTACGCGAACCGCTCCCACCCCTGGTCGTCGGCGAGGCGCAGGACGAGGGCGGCGAGCGCCCCGATGGTGGCCGAGCCGTCGGAGGGCAGCAGCGCGGCGGGCGAACCGCCGTGGCCGGGCAGATCCCAGCGCAGCACACGGTGGTTCCGGGCGAGCGCGGGAAGCTGGGGGTCCCAGACGGCGAGGGAGGTGCCGATGGAGGGCCCGAGGATGAGCGGGGGCGCGGTGGCGGGCCCGCTGAGGTCGTAATGGAGTGGGGTCACGCTGGGTACTCCGGCTCGTGGGTGGGGTGGTGGGGCCAGGGGGGTGGGGTCATGGGTGGTCGGCGGGCCGACGCCGCTCGGGGCGGGCCAGTGGGCACGACCACCCACCGGCCCGCACCCGGCGACGAGACTTCTACGGGTGGGGCCGCTGATCGGGGCGCTGATGGGACCGCTGCTCGGGACGCCGCTGGGGCCGCGCCCCACGCTCGAGGGCACGGTCGACCAGGGCTGGGGCGGACCCCACGTACCGCGTGGGGTCGGTCAGCTCACGCAAACGGTCGGGGGGCAGCACATCGCCCAGCGCGTCCGCCAGCGACACCCCCTCCGCCGCCACCCGCCGCGACGCCTGGGTCAGCCGCTCCTTCGCACGGGCGCGGCCGACGATCGGGGTGAGGGCGGCGATGAGGCGTTCGCTGACGATCAGGCCGTCGGTCAGCTCCAGGTGTGCGGCCATGCGGTCCGGGAAGACCCGCAGTCCGCCGGTCAGCTCCACCGCGTCCCGGGCGGAGCCCCCCGCGAGCCGCAACAGCTCCCGCAGCGTCTGCCACTCGGCGTGCCAGGCGCCGGCCGGGCGCTCGTCCTCGGCGGTCAGCGAGCCCAGCAGGGTGGCCGCGAGCTGCGGTGCCTGACGGGCCGCGGCGGCCATCAGCGTGGCGCGCACCGGGTTGCTCTTGTGCGGCATCGCGGACGATCCGCCGCCGGTGCCCTCGGCCACCTCGCCGATCTCGGTGCGCGAGAGCACCAGCACATCCGCCGCCACCTTCCCCAGCGCCCCCACGGCGAAGGCCAGCGCGGAGCCGAGGTCGGCGACGGGGGTGCGCAGGGTGTGCCACGGCAAATGGGGCGCGGCCAGCCCGGTCTCCTCGGCGAACCGGGCCGGCAGCGCGGCCCCGCCGTCCCCGAAGGCCGCCAGCGTGCCCGCCGCGCCGCCCAGCTGGGCGGGCGGCCGCAGCGCCGCGAGCCGGTCACGGGCGTCCAGCACCAGCGTCCGCCAGCCCGCCGCCTTCAGCCCGAAGGTGGTGGGCACGGCGTGCTGGGTGAGGGTACGGCCGGGCATCGGGGTGTCGCGATGCGCGGCGGCGAGCCGCGCCAGCTCCGCCGCCGCGCGGTCCAGATCGGCCACGATCAGCGGCAGCGCGCGGGCGGACACCAGCATCGCGGCCGTGTCCAGGATGTCCTGGCTGGTCGCGCCCCGGTGCACATACGACGCGGCCTCCTGGTCCGTGCGGGCCACCGCCGCGGTGAGATCGGCGACCAGCGGAATGACGGGGTTGCCGCCGGAGCGGGCGCGCAGCGCCAGCTCCCGCACGTCGTACAGCTCGGCGCGGGCCGCGCCCGCCACCGCCTCCGCCGCCCCGGCCGGTGCCACCGCCCGCGCCAGCGCGGCCTCCGCGTCCAGCATGGCCTGGAGGAACGCGGTGTCGCCGGTGGCCGCCTCCACCGCCGAACCGGCCCGCACCGGGGACAGCAGCCCCACGTCGTCACCGGCACCGTCGGAACGAGCGGAACCAGCGGAACGAGCGGAACCAGCCGCACCAGCGGAACGAGCGGAACTAGCGGAACTCAAGGAAAACCGTCTCCCCTTCGCCCTGGAGGCGGATGTCGAAGCGGTACGTCCCCGGCCGGGACCCCGCCGTCGCCACCAGCGTCTCGCGGCGCGCCGGATCCAGCGAGGCGAGCAGCGGGTCGGCGGCGTTGGCCTCGGTGTGCTCGGGGAAGTACACGCGGGTGAAGAGGTGGTGCAGCAGCCCCCGGGCATGGACGCACACGCTGATGTACGGGGCGGCCGGGCCGCCCGGCGGCAGCGTACGGGCTGCCCAGTGGCCGTCCGCGTCGGTGGCGATCCGGCCGAACCCGGTGAAGTCCACGCCGTTGCGGCCGAGGAACCCGCCGTTCACCGCGTCGCGCCGCATCGACCCGGCCGCTCCGGCCAGGGAGCCGTCCGGGTCCGGCTGCCACAGCTCGACCAGCGCGTCCGGGACGGGCCGGCCCTCGCCGTCGTAGACCCGGCCGTGCAGGGTGATCGTGTCGGGGTGGCCCGCCGGGGCGATCTCGCCGCCGTCGGGGAAGGGCAGGGCGTATCCGTAGAAGGGTCCCACGGTCTGGGACGGTGTGGGTGCGAGCCTCTCGGTCATCAGCGGCCCTCCTCGATCCAGGTGGCGGACGGTCCGTCCAGCACGATGTCCCAGCGGTAGCCCAGCGACCACTCCGGCCGCGACAGCCCGTGGTCGTACGTCGCGACCAGCCGCTCCCGCGCGGACTGGTCCGTCACGGACTGGAGGATCGGGTCGTAGGCGAAGAGCGGATCGCCGGGGAAGTACATCTGGGTGATCAGCCGCTGGGTGAACGCGGTGCCGAAGACGGAGAAGTGGATATGCGCCGGCCGCCAGGCGTTCTCGTGGTTGCGCCACGGATAGGCACCCGGCTTGATGGTGGTGAAGTGGTACGACCCGTCGTCGCCGGTCAACGTCCGCCCCACGCCGGTGAAGTTGGGGTCCAGCGGTGCGGGGTGGTCGTCGCGCTGATGGGCGTAGCGGCCTGACGCGTTGGCCTGCCACACCTCGATGAGCTGCCCTCTGATGGGGCGGCCCTGGCTGTCCAGGAGCCGCCCGGAGACGGTGATGCGCTCGCCGAGCGGTTCGCCCTGGTGCTGCACCGTGAGGTCGTTGTCGAGCGCGGTGGTGTCGGTGTGGCCGAAGACCGGGGTGTGCAGCTCCACGGTCTCCGGGTCGCCGTGCACCGCCACCAGCGGCTGCTTGGGGTGGCGCAGCGTACTGCTGCGGTACGGGCGGAAGTCGCGCGACGGGTGCTCGGCGGCGGGCGCCCCCTCGGCACGCGCCTTCTCGTAGGACTCCCGTATCAGGGTGAGTTCGCCGTCGATGTCGGACTGGGTGAGAGCCATGTCTGTGGTCAGCCTTTTCGCTCCGTGGGCAGGATGCTCAGTGTGCTGATTAATTGGGCGCCGGTTCCGCACGTTGCCATCGGCGGGCCCGCGCGTCAAGGGTTTGGAGCTGGGGGAATGCTGCCTCTCGACATCAGCTCTTCCGCGGGGCAGAATCGCTCAGTGTACGGACTAATCGTGCACGGAACCGACGCAGACGTCAGAAGCCAGGAGGAGGCGGCATGGGCGGTGCGGTGGACCTGAACACGCACCCCGGGCATCTGGCCCGCCGCCTCCAGCAGGCGCACTCCCTGCTGTGGGGCGCGATGGTCTCCGAGGAGACCACCTCGCCGCAGTTCGCGGTGATCAACGCGCTGATGGAGAAGCCGGACATCGATCAGCGGACGCTGAGCGAACACGTCCACCTCGACCGCTCCACCATCGCCGACCTGGTCGCCCGGCTGGCCCGCCGCGGCCTGCTGGAGCGGGTGCGCGACCCGCACGACGGCCGCCGCAACGTCCTGCGGCTGACCGAGGAAGGCGTGCGGACCCACCGCAAGCTGGTCACCCGGACGGCCCGGATGAACCGGGTCTTCCTGGCCCCTTTGGACGAGACGGAGCGGGAGACCCTGCTGCGGCTGATCGCACGGGTGGCGGACGCGGCGGAGGAGCTGCGCGCGTAAGGGGTTACGGAGCCGGCGGCCTGGTGCCGATGACGACCGTGGCCTCCAGATCGGCGCACTCGGCCAGCCGCGGCTCCAGCCCGTCACCGGCCACGATGGCCATGGCCGAGGACGCCTGCCGCCCGCTCGTCTCGAACAGCAGCGAACCGCCCGGCGCCAGCCACCCGTGCGCGTCGGCGGTCACCCGGCGCAGGACGTCCAGCCCGTCCGCGCCGCCGTCCAGCGCCACCCGCGCCTCGTGGACCCGGGCCTCCGGCGGCAGCAGCCCGACCTCCTCGGTCGGCACGTACGGCACATTGGCGAGCAGGACGTCGACGCGGCCGCGCAGTGCGGCGGGCAGCGGTTCGTAGAGATCGCCCTCGTACACCGTGCCGCCCGCCGCCTCGACATTGCGCCGGGCACAGCGCACCGCCGCCGGGTCGATGTCGGCCGCGTACCACTCGGCCCGGCCCAGCGCCGCGACCAGCGCGGCGCCCAGCGCGCCAGAACCGCAGCACAGATCGACCACGACGGCCCCGGGCCGGGCCAGCGCCACGGCCTGCTCGACCAGGAACTCGGTACGCCGGCGCGGCACGAAGACCCCGGCGTCCACGGATATCCGCAAACCCCGGAACTCCGCCCACCCGAGGACATGCTCCAGCGGAAGCCCGGCGGCGCGCCGGTCCACCATGGTGTGGAGCGCGGCCGGGGTGGCGGCGGTGGCGAGGATCAGCCGCGCCTCGTCCTCGGCGAACACGCACCCGGCGGCGCGGAGCCTGGCGGCGACGGTGGAAAGGGTGACGAGTGAAGGTGAAGCCGACATGGGAGCCTGAAAAGCCTTTCGGGAGGTCTCAGGGTGCTCCCGGCGGCCAGCTATGCCGCGTACGTCGTGGCGGCCACGCGGCCACGAAGTGAGAGCGCCCAGCCTGAACTGGCGTTGATGGGTCTCACCTCCTCGGTGCGTACGGGTGGCGGCCACGTTACCCGATGTCCAGCGCCCGCCGGGCATCGTTGATCAGGCGCTGGGCGTCGGCGCCGAAGACGGCGGATTCGCGCAGGGTGTTCGGTACCGCTTGCGCGAGTCGTACAGCGCTTCCTGTCGCTTCACCCGGGCGCGGACCGCAGCCTCGGTGTCTCGTGGAGACCGGTGCAGGTCTGCGTTCCGAGTGAACACCGCGCGTGCGTAGTCGGCCGTCTGGAGCATGCCGGCTGTCGCTGTCTGGCGCCCGTTCTCCAGCTTGTAGATCTTGGAGTGCGGCCGGCCCAGCCGCTCGGCGAGTTGCGTACCGGTGAGCCGGCCTTCAGGACATGACGCACCGACCCCGCCCAGGCCGCCGACTGGTTCGGCGCTCAGGCCCGTGCGCACGCCGCATCCTTCGCCTCCGACCACGACCGCGCGGCCGAAACGCTGTCCGCGAAGGTCGAGGGCGCGGCCGGGGCCGTCGCGGCCGGGGAGGACGTCGCCGGGGGCTCCCTTGCCCGCAGGCGTGACCGTGACTCAGGGCGCCAACGCCCCGTACCGCACCCCCGTCAGCCGCTCGGACGCGGCCCACAGTCCCCGCCCCGCCGGGTCGCTGAGCGTCCACCTGGCGCGGGCCGAGCGGACGGGGGAGCCGCGCCACAGGCCCTGGAGTGGCGGGCCGAAGAAGTCGTCCTGGCGGACGTCCGGGCCGGTCGCCGCGTAGAGGGTGGGCAGTGCGCCCTGCTCCGCGCTCTGGGCGAAGAAGCGGTTGCCGATCTCCATGAACCGCTCGGTCGCCCGGCGGCCCTCCATCTTCGCGGCGGCGGTCTGGAGGTTGGTCGAGGCGTAGCCGGGGTGCGCGGCGGCCGCCACCAGGCGGGCGCCCGCCGCGCGCAGCCGGCGGGCCAGCTCATGGGTGAAGAGGAGGTTGGCGGACTTGGAGCGGGCGTAGGCCGTCCAACGCCGGTATCCGCGTTCCATGTTCGGGTCGCGCGGATCGACCGTCCCCAGCATGTGCATAAAGCTGGACACGGTGACCACCCGCGCCCCCGGGCCCGCCTCCAGCAGCTTCGGCAGCAGCAGTCCGGTCAGCGCGAAGTGCCCCAGGTGGTTGACGCCGAACTGGGTCTCGAAGCCGTCGGCGGTCCTGCGGTACGGAAGGGCCATCACGCCCGCGTTGTTGATCAGCAGGTCCAGCCGGTCGCCCTTGTGCTCGGCGGCGAAGGCCCGTACGGATGCCAGGTCCGCGAGGTCCAGCGGCGCGACCCGCACGTTGGCGCCCGGCGCCTGCGCCCGGATCCGCTCCGCCGCCTCGGCCCCGCGCGACTCGCTGCGGCACGCGAGCACCACCTGCGCGCCACGCCGGGCGAGCTCGCGGGCGGTGATGTAACCGAGGCCGCTGTTGGCGCCGGTCACCACGGCGGTGCGGCCGGTCTGATCGGGGATGTCGCTCGCGGTCCAGCCCTTCATCACGCGCTCCTTCGCGGTGTGCGCTACGCGCGCCGGTAGCCCCTGTGTCCGGCGACAGCCTAAGCGGGGCGCGCGGAGAGCTACAGCGGCAGCGCGAACAACTGCGTCGAACGGGGCATCCTCCCCACCGGCCATCAGGCCGTCCTCAGGCCGGGTCCGGGGCGGTGGTCGTGGCCCCCATCATCATGACCGCGCGTCGCCTGCTGGAGGCGCGGCCCAGGCTCGCCATGACGCGGTTGAGGCGGCCGGAGATGACGCTCGGTGGTGGTGTGCGGCGGTCAAGTGTCCGCAGTGCTGTGGCCACGACTTCCTGGGGTGACTGGCGTTTGGTGCCGCCGTCCGCGCCATCGGTGCCGACGACGTCGAAGAATTCGGTGTTGGTCGCACCGGGGGACAGGGCGAGTACGCGCAGCCCGGTGCCGCGCGACTCGTGCCACAGGGCCTCGGTGAAATGCAGCACGAACGCCTTGGCCGCCGCGTAGACGGCCATGTTGGGGACGGGAAGGTACGCGGCCATGCTCGCCACATTGACCAGCACCCCGGTCCCGGAGGCCCGCAGCGGCTCGATGAACGCGCGGGTGATGTCGACCACGTTGGCGACGTCAACGGAGATCTCCTCGCTCAGCCGGCGTGGGTCCTCGGTGTGGAACGGGCCGAAGGTGCCGAAGCCGGCGTTGTTCACGACGCTTGTCACGCTCAGGCCGCGCCGTGCCGTCTCCTCGGCGAGGGCCTGCCCCGCTGCGGGCAGGCTCAGGTCGAGCGGGATGGCCGTGGCCCGGATGCCGTGGGCGGCGGTGAGTTCGGCGGCCAGTTTCTCGAGCCGTTCCCTGCGTCGGGCGACGAGGACGACGTGTGAGCCGCGCTGGGCGATCCGGCGGGCGAACTCCACGCCGATGCCGGCGCTGGCACCGGTGATGAGGGTGGTCTGGCCGTGGTAGTCGACGGCGCTCACGGGCTGCTCCTGGACGGTGGTGGAGGGAATGAGTGATGGCACTGTACGCCTAAACTGTCACTCGGTGTCAATGAGGTACTGGGTGCACGAAGGGGTAGGCTGCGGTTCCATGAACGATCAGAAGGGCCGCCGGGCGGGGCTACGGGAGCGCACCCGGCGAGCAGTGCAGGCCGAGATCGTCACCACCGCGATGCGGTTGTTCCTCGAACGCGGTTTCGAAGCCACCACCATGGAGCAGATCGCCACCGAGATCGGCATCTCGCGGCGCTCGTTGTTCCGCTACTTCGGCACGAAGGAAGACATCGTGCTCGGCGACCACGCCGCACACGGAGAGGTCCTGCGGGCCGCGCTGGAGGCTCGCCCGGCCGACGAGCCTCCGTGGGAAGCGCTCCGGGCGGCCCTGCTGCAACTCCTCGAGTCCCTGCCGTACTCGGCGGAGGACTTCCTCAAGATCACCAGCATGCTCCACGCGTCGCCCTCCCTCCGGGCGCGCCAGTTGGAGAAGCGGCAGCAGTGGACCGAACTGCTCGTGCCGGACATCGCCAGACGATTGGGGGCCGCGGAGGACCTCATGACCCAGGTGCGGGCCCACGCGCTCGCCGCCTGCGCCTTGGCCTGCTCCGAAGTCGCCACGGAGACCTGGGTCCGCAGCGGCGGCACCGTCGGTATGGAACGGGCCTTCGACGAGGCGGTCGCCGCGGTACGCGGATAGGACACCGCTGTCGCCGCCGAGTTGCTGTCACCGCTGCTCCTATGCCGCGCCCGCTGGGTTGCTCGGCTCGGTCGGGTGCGGCTTTCGTCTCGCGCCTTCGGCGCCATTGAGCAGCGGCGGCGGGGGTGGGGGGGCGCGGCGCCGCCGCCGGGCGCCGGGTCCGTTGGGTGGGCGCCGGTGGCGGCTTCCGTGTTCGGCGGTCGGGGCCCCGCCGGACTGCGGGCCGGCCGCCCCTCACCCCACCCCCTAAAAAGCGCTTGATCTGACGCAACTAATTTGCCAATCAGTTTCCAGAGGGGTGCCCTACCCCCGCTGTCCGGCATCGGCCTCGGCCCCCGGCCACGGAAGCCGCCACCGGGCCCCGCCCCCACCGGCCCGGCGCCCGGCGGCGAGCGCCCGGCCCGGCACCCCCGGCCCCGCTGCTCAAGTGCGCCGAAGGCGCGAGAGGAAACCCGCACCCGGCCGAGCCGGGCAAGGCTCGCTGTCGGACCCATGAGCGAAGATCTCCTCGTGATGTATTCGACGGGGGAGACGGGGGAGGTCCGATGACGAAGACGACCGAGGCGTGGGCGGCTCTGGACGACCGTGGCGTGGTGCCCGCGCTGAGCGGGCTCATCGACGGCACGGGCATGTGGCGGCCCGGGGCGCTGGGGGCCATCGAGCGGACCGGGCGGTTTCTGACCGGGACCTGGGATCCGCCGGGCCCCGAGGGCGAGGACGGGCCCGGGATCGCGGGGGAAGGGTCATGGGTGCGGTTCATCGGGCGGATCGGGGCCGTCGCACTCCGGGCCGCCGCGCCGTCCACGCGTCCGGAGCGGCGGGAGCGGCTGCTGGCGCTGCTGGAGATGTGGGCGGAGAGCCCGTTCGCCGATCCGGGTGCCCGGCTGCGTACCGGGATCGCGGTCACCGAACGGCTCGCGGTGCGCGACGAGCGCGGGGCGGCCGTGAGCGTGGGGTGGAGCGGTCAGGGGCGGCGTAAGTTCGTCGACCTGCGGACCGGGGACGCGGAGCCGCCCGGCCTGGGGGAGATCGAGGAGGTCGCCGAGGTGCCGCGCGGCTGGGGGAGCGCGGAGCAGCTGCGGCGGCTGGTGGCGCTGGTGCGCGAGCGGGGCCCGGTCCCGTGGGACCGGGAGGCCGTGAGCCTGCTGCGGGAGCGGACGGGGCTGGGGCGCCCCGCCGCGTCCCTCGCGCTCGCCGGGATGCTGGAGCGGATGTACGTCCCGTTCCTGGACGACCAGGAGCGGGCGACGCTGCGGCTGAAGGTGGCCGAGGCCGAGGACGGTTCCTCCGAGCTGGCCCGGCTGCGCGCCGCCGGCCGTCTGGAGCTGGTGGCGGACGCGCTGCCCGACGACCCCGCCGAGCTGTGGGAGCCGGGCGGGATGCGGGGGGTGGCCGAGCGGCTCGCCGAGGCGTGGCGGGCGCGGTACGGCGCCCGGACCGTGGTGCCCGAGCGCACGTTCGACGCGGTCGTCGAGCTGGGGCTGCTGCGCGTGTCGGCGGCCGAGTTCTGTGCGGCGTTCACCGGCCCGGCCGCCGAAGCCGGGCTCAGCGCCCCGCTCGACACCTGGATCAAGAACAGCGACTACGGCCCGCTGCTCACCGACGCCCAGTGGGACATCATGCGGTTCGAGGAGCGCCTGCACTCCGTCGTGCCGAATCTGGGCTGGGTCTACGCCGCGCTTCCCGCCGGTGACCCGGTCCGCGAGGGGGCGCCAGGACTGGTGCGGCTGCTGCTCGAGCGCCTGGACCACCCGGGGCTGCTGCTGCGCGCCGGGCACCCCGCCGCCGGCTTGGGGCGTACGGCCGCCGATCTGCACGACCGGTTCGGGTTCCGGCCGTACGCGGGCCCGGAGCGGCTGGACGTCGCGAGCATCGACGACGGGCTCACCGTCGTCACGGACGGCGCGGTCGACCGCAGGGGGTACCAGGGTCCTCCCCGTCTGTACTTCCGCCCCGCGTTCTACGGCGACGACGAGCGCTCCCGGACCCTGGCGGCGGTCACCTCCGGCTTCCACCGGGAGGACCTCCCGATCGTCGAGTGGCTGCGCGGCCCCGCCTGCGCGCGCATCGTCGAGCGGATCGAGAGCGCCTCGCTGCCGGCCGGCGCGTACGAGTCGAACCCGGCGGCCTCCGCGCCCGAGGTGGTGGCGAGGGTCGCCGGGACACTGGGTATCGACGAGGACGCGGCGGCGCTCTACCTCCAGCTGCTGGCCGTGCCCGCGCCCACCGACCGGAACGTCCGCACCTGGAACGGGTGGAAGGCCCCGCAGCACCAGAAGGCGGCCGGTGTCCTGGTCGAGCGCGGCCTCGTCACCGAGGACACCCGGCCCCGGGCGGGCCGCAAGGTCTTCCTGCCGGGTGAGTGGGTCCACGCCAAGAAGCCCTACCAGCCCATGGAGGCGTGGAAGGCGGAGCTGATCGGGCTCCGGCGCTCCTACAACGGGCGGCTGGAGAACCCCCTTCCGCTGCCCACCCGCACCCTGCCCGAACTGTTCGCCCACGCCTGGGCGCTGGTGGAAAAGGGCGAGGGCCCGGCCTGACCGGCCCCGGCCCCGGGGCCGGGGCACGCCCGGTGGTTCCCCCTGATCGCCACTCGGCTATTTCAGCCGCGCCTCGCACACCAGCCGCCGCCGGTGGTCCACCGTGCGCTCGGGGCCGGTCAGCCTCAGCGGGACGGTGTGCCGTACGGCGGAGTCGGCGCTGGAGGAGGCCAGCCGCAGCTCCAGGGCGCCGGGTTCGACCACCCTCGTGCCGTCGGCCCCGAGCGGGTACGAGGCGAGGTCGGCGTGGAAGGTGAAGTGGACCTCGGCGGATTCGCCCGGCCGCAGCGGCACCCGTACGTAGCCGATCAGACGGGACTCCGGCCGGGCGATCCGGGCCACCGGGTCGTGCAGGTATAGCTGCACGACCTCGGTCCCGGCGCGGTCGCCGGTGTTGCGCACGGTCAGCCGGACCGTGGTCTCCCCGTCGGTCGGGACATCGGTGGCGTCGGCCTCGGGGCGCTCCCAGGCGAACGAGGTGTAGGACAGCCCGTGGCCGAAGGGGAACAGCGGGGTCGGGTCGATCGAGCTGGCGTCGTTGCGCAGGCCGAGCGGCGGCTGTGCGTACGTCCAGGGCTGGCCGCCGGGCGCGTAGGGGACGCTCACCGGCAGCCGGCCCGAGGGGTTGACGCGTCCGCTCAGCACCCCGGCGACCGCCGGGCCGCCCTCCTCGCCGGGGAAGAACGTCTGGACGGCGGCGGCCAGCAGCCCCGACCAGCGGCCGAGCGCGTACGGCCGGCCGGTGAACAGCACCAGCACCACGGGGGTGCCGGTGGCCACCAGGGTGTCCAGCAGCGCCCCCTGCTCACCGGGGAGTTCGAGATCGGCGGCGTCACAGCCCTCGCCCGAGGTGCCCCGGCCGAACAGGCCCGAGCGGTCGCCCAGCACGGCGACGCACACATCCGCGTCCGCCGCCGTCCTGGCGGCCTGTGCCAGCCGGCTCTCGGCGGTGAGCGCCGCCGCCCCGGCCGAGACCGCTCCGCCGGCTCCCCCCGTTCCGGCCGCGTCCCCGGCGGACGCGGCCGGGCCGGGCGCGGCGCACCCCTCGGCGTGGGTGATCCGCGCACCGGGCAGTTCGGCGCGCAGCGCGGCGAACAGGGTCGGCACCTCGATGCCCAGGGGGAGTTCGGGGTGTTCCACCCCCACATGGCGGGGGAAGGTGTAGCAGCCGAGCATGGCGGTCGGGTCGTCGGCGAGCGGGCCGACCACGGCGATCCGGGCGTCCGGGGCGAGCGGCAGCACATCGCCGTCGTCGGCGAGCAGCACCACCGACTCCTCGGCCAGCTCCCGCGCCACGGCCCGCATCTCCGGCGGATCGAGGTCGACGGGGCCCGCGTCCTCGGCGAGCGCCGGCGGGGTCGGCGACCAGTCCGGGTCCAGCAGCCCCAGCTCGCACTTCTGCCGCAGCACCCGCAGCGTCGCCCGGTCCACCAGCGACTCGTCCACTTCCCCGGCCCGGATCGCGTCCCGCAGCGGGGTGCCGAAGCAGCGCACCGCGGGCAGCTCCACGTCCACCCCCGCCGCCAGGGCGAGCCCGGCCGCGCCGCCCCGGGTGTCGGCGACCCGGTGGGCCAGCTCCAGGAAGGAGACCCCGAAGTAGTCGGCGACGACGGTGCCGGTGAAGCCCCAGGTGTCGCGGAGCAGTTCGGTCAGCAGCCAGGGGTTGGCGGCCGAGGGCACCCCGTCGATGTCGTTGTAGGAGTGCATGACCGAGCGCGCGCCCCCGTCCCGCACCGCCATCTCGAAGGGCGGCAGGACGACGTCGGCGAGTTCCCGGGGGCCGATGGAGGCCGGGGCGTGGTTGCGGGCGCCCCGCGAGGCGGCGTAGCCCGCGAAGTGCTTGAGGGTGGCGACGACCCCGGTGGACTCCAGGCCACGGACGTACGCGGTGCCGATGGTCGCGACCAGATACGGGTCCTCGCCGATGGACTCCTCCGTACGGCCCCAGCGCGCGTCCCGCACCACGTCCAGCACCGGGGCCAGCCCCTGGTGGACACCGGCCGACCGCAGCGAACCGCCGATCAGCTCGGCGGCCCGGCCCACCAGCGCCGGGTCGAAGGACGCGCCCCAGGCGAGCGGGGTGGGGAAGACGGTGGCGCGCCAGGAGCAGAAGCCGGTCAGGCACTCCTCATGGGCGAGGGCCGGGATGCCGAAGCGGTTTCCGGCGGCGATCCGGGCCTGGAGGCGGGCCAGCGCGGCGGCGCCCTCGGCCGGTTCGACGGGCGCGGTGCCGAAGGGGCGGGTCAGCTGGCCGATGCCATGGGGGAGGAGGTCGTCGAGGTCCACGGCCTCGGACACCTCGTGCTGGAGCGGGGCGACGTCCTCGCCCTCCTCGGCCTCGGAACCCGGCCATACGCTGGAGAGCTGGGCGAGCTTCTCCTCCAGCGTCATCGAGGAGAGCAGGGCCGCCGCGCGGTCCTGCGCGGAGAGGGAGGTGTCCTGCCAGGGCTGAGGCATGAAGCTCCTTGTCGGGGGAGAGCGGACGAGGGCGGCGGGGTGGGGGACGGTCTATTTGCCGCCCACGCCCATCAGGCCGTTGATCAGCTGACGGCGGGCGAAGAGATAGACCAGGAAGATCGGGACGATGGAGAGCACCACGGCGGTGAGCAGCGCCGGGGTGTCCACCCGGAACTCGCCCACGTAGTCGTACAGCCCCAGGGTCAGCAGCCGGTTGCTCTTGGACTGGGTGAGCAGCAGCGGGAAGAGGAAGCCGTTCCAGGCGTGCAGCGCCGACATCACCCCGACCGTGGAGATCCCGGACCGCGACAGCGGCACGACGAGCTGGAGCAGCACCCGGGTGGGGCTCGCCCCGTCCAGCGCCATCGACTCGTACAGCTCCTCGTCGATGTCGCGCATCGTGCCGACCAGGACCAGCACGCTGACCGGGAGCGAGAAGGCGGCCGTCGGCAGGATCACCGCGAGCAGGGTGTCGTACAGATGCAGTTTGGTGATGACCAGGTAGACCGGGATCACCACCGCCTGGGAGGGGATCGCCAGCCCCAGCAGGAAGATCTGGAAGATCCGGCGGGAGACCCGGCCGCGGGCGCGGACGACGGTGTAGCCGACGGTCACCGACAGCGTGATCACGATCGTCGCGCACACGGCGGTGACCAGCGCGGTGTTGAGGAGGTAGGAGAGGAAGTCGGATTCCAGCACCCGCCGGTAGTTGGCGAGCGTCGGATGGTCGGGCAGGGCCAGCGGACCGTCGTCGATATAGCCGTCGCGGGTCTGGAAGGTGGCGGCCACCAGGACGTACAGCGGCAGTCCGACGATGCCGAGCCAGATCAGGGAGCCGAGCCCGGCCGGATAGTTCCAGCGGGGCAGACCCCGGCGGCGGAGACGGGGGCGAGAGGCCGCCGGGGTCTTGTTCGGCGTACGGACGCCGTTCGGGGGGCGATCGTGCAGGTCGTGCAGGACGTCGGTCACATGCCCTCCCGGGTGCTGCGCATCGCGGCGAAGCCGGTGAGCCGTACCAGCAGCAGCGAGACGGTGGTGGCGACGACGACGAGGATGGTGGCGACCGCGCTGGCGTAGCCGAGGTCGAACGCCTGGAAACCGTTCTTGTACATCAGGTACGGCACGATCGTGGTGTCCGTGCCCGGACCGCCCTTGGTGAGGATCAGCACGGTGTCGAAGAAGGTCAGCGCGCCCACCACCATGATCACCGAGGAGGTGACGATGGTGTTGCGCAGCTGGGGGAGGGTGATCGCGAAGAACTGCCGTACGGTGCCGGCGCCGTCGATCGCCGCCGCGTCGTAGAGCGAGCGCGGGATGGCGCGGGCGCCGCCCTGGTAGATCAGCGTGTGCAGGGGGATGAACTGCCAGGCGGTGACGAAGAGGATCGCGCCGAAGGCGCCCTTGGAGCTGCCGAGCAGATCGCCGTCCGCGAAGCCCAGGGCGGGCCCGATGTCGGCGATCAGGCCGAAGTTGGGGTCCAGCAGCGACTTCCAGACCAGCGCGAGCGCGACGGAGGAGCCCAGCAGCGGCAGGAAGAAGATCGCCGACAGCACGGCCCGGTTGCGCTGCCGTCCGGCCGCCCACACGCCCAGCAGCAGCGCCAGCGGGGTCTGGAACAGCCAGGTCAGCACGGTCAGCACCAGGCTGAGCCAGATGGCCTGATGGGTGTCCGGGTCGTCCCACAGCCGGGACCAGTTGCTCATCCCGGTCCAGCTCGGGGTGCCGATACCGTCCCAGTCGGTGAAGGCGAGGGCGCCGACCAGGACCATCGGCGCCACGGCGAAGAAGACGAAGAACAGCGCCCCGGGAAGGGCCCAGGCGACGCCGGGCCGGCCGACTCCCGGCCGGCCGGTGCCGCGGCGCGGTGCGCGTGTCGCGGCGTGCGCCATCACATGCCCTTCAGGGCGTCGACAAACCCGGCCGGGCTGAGCTGTCCGTTGAACAGCTTCTGGACGGCGGTGTGCAGCGGCGGGGTGTACTTGGCGGGCAGCGCCTGGTCCCAGGAGAGCGTGAAGTCGGGGGCCTGCTCGACCAGCTCGTACTGGAACCGCGCGTAGTCGGGGTTCTCATGCTCGCCGAGCAGGGCGGCGGCGTCGGAGGTGGTGGGGACGTCGCCGTTGGCGATGAGGTCCTTGGAGTAGTCCTGCTCCGCCGCGAACTTCACGAACTCCAGCGCGGCCTTCTGCTTGTCGCCCTTGACCTTGGCGTTGATCGACCAGTAGTTGGTCGGGTTGCCGACGACGCTCTTGGGGTCGCCGCTGCCGCCGGGAACCGCCGGGAAGGTGGTCCAGCCCAGGCCCGACTTGGCGAACGCGGGCTGGTTGGCCTTCTGGTTGGCGTACTCCCAGCTGCCCATCAGGTGCATGGCCGCCTTGCCCTTGGCGAAGAGCGTGGAGGCCCCGTCGGCGGTGTAGTTGACCGACTTGTAGTTCTTGCCGAACGCGCCCCGGCCGACCAGGTCCTTGATGGTCTGCGCGGCCTTGAGCACCGCCGGGTCGTCCCACGCCGCCATGCCCTCGCTCACGATCTTCTGGAACACCCCGGCCCCGCCGTAGCGGTCCACCAGGTACTCCACCCACATCTGCTCGGTCCAGGCATCGGTGCCGGCCAGGGCGAACGGGGTGACGCCCGCGTCCTTGAAGGTGTCGATGAGCTTCAGCAGATCGTCCCAGGACTTCGGCGGCTTGGCCCCGGCGTCCGCGAAGACGTCCTTGTTGTAGAAGAGGATCACCGGCTGCATCCCGCGCATGGGGATGCCGTAGTGCTTACCGTCGATCGCGCCCGCGTCGAGGATCGTGGGGATGAACGCCTTCTTCAGCTCCGGATCCTTGGCCATGACCGGGTCGAGGTCGAGCAGCATGTCCTTCTCGACGAAGTCGCTGATGCTGCCGCCGCCCCAGTTGAAGAAGACGTCCGGTGCGTTGGGGGTGCCCATGGAGGTGCGCATCTTGTCCGAGTAGCCCTCACCGGGCACCTGGGTGAGCGTCACCTTGATATCGGAGGTCTTGTTGAACCGCTCGACGACCTCGCGCTGCACCTTGGTCGAGGCGTCCTGGTAGACCCACACGTCGAGGGAGCCGTCATCCGACCCGCCGGGCCCGCCGCTCCCGCAGCCGGCGAGCGCCGTACCGACCAGCAGCACGGCCGCCGCCAGGGTGGACGCACGAAGGGTGGACCTTGACCGAGGTATGCGCATCGTGTGCCTTCCGGAAGTAGCCCGATAATTCTCGGAAGCGGTTGCGTGGAAGGTATGGGGGCGCTGACGCGGTGTCAAGGGTTCACGCAACGGGCCGGCCCCGCGTCGGGGGCGGGACCCGTGCGGCGTGGGGGCGGAGCGGGCGGGTGGGCCGGCGGTGCTTTCCGGCGCGGTGGTGTGCGCCCACCTGGGGCCTCGGCCTCGGCGCCGAGGCCGAGACCCGGTCCAGGAGCGCGGTGGCCCCGGCCGCGCCGGGGGCGTGGTCGGGGTCCGGTTCGGTGCGCCGGGTGCGGCGGCCGCTGGACCGCCGCGCCCGGCGCCGGGGTCAGCCCTCCGTGGGTGGGGCCGTGCTGGCGCGGACGACCAACTGGGTGGCCAGTTCGACCCTCGGGGACTCGATCTCCTCGCCGCGCGCCTGCCGCAGCACCGTACGGGCCGCCAGTTTGCCCATGTCCGCCAGCGGCTGGCGGACCGTCGTCAGGGGCGGTGCCGACCAGCGGACCTCGGGAAGGTCGTCGAAGCCGACGATGCTCACGTCCTCCGGAACCCGCAGGCCCCGGCGGCGCAGCGCCTCGATCGCGCCCAGGGCCATCTGGTCGCTGGAGGCGAAGACGGCGGTGGGCGGGGAGTCGGCGTCCATCAGCTGATCGCAGCCGTGGAAACCGGACTCGTGGTAGAAGTCGCCCTGCGCCACCAGCGCCGGGTCGAACGGCACACCCGCCGCCTCCAGCGCCGCGCGGTGGCCGTCCAGCCGGGCGCGGCTGCACAGCAGCCGCGGCGGACCGGCGATCAGGCCGATCCGGCGGTGGCCGAGGCTCAGCAGGTGTTCGGTGGCGGCCATGCCGCCCGCCCAGTTGGTCGCCCCCACGGTGGGCGCGTCCAGTGCCGGGGAGCCGGCCGGGTCGACGACCACGATCGGTACGTTCAGCCGCCGCAGCTCCTCGTGGACCACCGGCTCCAGTACGGATGTGACCAGGATCACCCCGTCCGAGGCGCGGGCCCGTAGATTCTTCAGCCACTGCCGGGTCGAGCCCGCGCGGCCGTGGATCGCCGAGACCACCGTGCCCACCCCGTCCTGGTGCGCGATCTCCTCCACGCCCCGGATGATCTCCACCGCCCAGGGGCTGTCCAGGTCGTTGAAGACCAGGTCCACCAGGGCGGCCCGGTCGCCGGGCGCGCTCTGGCGGCGGCGGTAGCCGTGGAGCCGCAGCAGGTCCTCGACCCGGGCCCGGGTCTCGGGCGAGACATCCGACCGTCCGTTGACCACCCGGGAGACCGTGGGCACCGACACCCCGGCCTCCTGGGCGATGGCCGTGATCGTCACCTTGGGCCGGGCGCCGCCCTCGGTGCCCCTGCTCTCCGTAGCCATTTTTCCGCCTCCTCCGTTGACGGGAGCCACCCCCGCCTCTACCTTTCCGGGGCGCACCCTCGGAACCTTGCAGAAGTCTTCCGGAAAACCGGATCACACGTGAAGAGACGAGAGAGGGACGTCCCCATGCAGCTCCTGAGCTTACGCAGAGCCGCCCTCGGCCTCGCCGCCGCCGGTGCGCTCCTGCTGGGGCCGGCCACCCCGGGCAGCGCGGCCGCCGCTCCGGTGCTGCGCGACCTGGCCGAGGCCAAGGGCACCTACTACGGCACCGCCGTCACCGCCGCCAAGCTGAGCGGCACCTACGCCGGCATCGCCGGTTCCCAGTTCGGCTCCCTCACCCCCGGCAACGAGATGAAGTGGGAGTCCGTCGAGCCGAACCGTGGCAGCTACAACTGGTCCGGCGCCGACGCCGTCGTCGACTCGCCGAGGCGCACGACATGCGGGTGCGCGGCCACACCCTGGTCTGGCACAGCCAGCTGCCGAACTGGCTGACCTCCGGCACCTGGACCGCCGACCAGCTGCGCACCCTGATGACCGACCACATCACCACCGAGGTCGGCCGCTACCGGGGCCGGATCGACCACTGGGACGTGGTCAACGAGCCGTTCAACGAGGACGGCACCTTCCGGCAGTCGATGTGGTACACGCAGCTCGGCGAGTCGTACATCGCCGACGCGCTGCGCGCCGCCCGCGCCGCCGACCCCGACGCCAAGCTCTACCTCAACGACTACAACACCGACGGCACGGGCGCGAAGAGCGACGCCATGTACAACCTGGTCACGTCCCTCAAGGAGCAGGGCGTCCCGATCGACGGCGTCGGCTTCCAGGGCCACCTCATCCTCGGCCAGGTGCCGTCCACCCTGCAGGCCAATCTGAAGCGGTTCGCGGACCTCGGCGTGGACGTCGCCGTCACCGAGCTGGACATCCGGATGCGGCTGCCGGCCACGGACGCCGGACTCGCCCAGCAGAAGGCCGACTACAAGGCCGTCACCAGCGCCTGTGTCGCCGTCACCCGCTGCCAGGGGGTGACGGTCTGGGGCTTCACCGACTCCGACTCCTGGATCCCCGACGTCTTCGACGGCCAGGGCGCCGCCACCCCGTACGACGAGAGCTACCAGCCCAAACCCGCGTACTACGGTATCGCCGAAGCCCTCGGCTGGACCGGCGACGACGGCGGCGACCCGGGGCCCGCCACGGGCTGCGCGGTCACCTATGCCGTCACCAGCCAGTGGAACACCGGCTTCACGGCGAACGTCACCGTCAAGAACACCGGGACCGACGCCATCAGCGGCTGGCGGGTGGCCTGGTCCTACCCCTCCGGCCAGCAGGTGACCTCCGCCTGGAACGCCACCGTCACCCAGACCGGCTCCCAGGCCACGGCGGTCAACGCCGCGTACAACGGCACGATCGGCGCCGGCGCCTCGGTGTCGTTCGGCCTCAACGGCAGCTGGGCGGGCGCCAACACCGCGCCCGGCGCCTTCACCCTCAACGGGACCGCCTGCACCACCGGCTGAGCCCCCGCCTCCGCCCGGACGGGGCCCCCGCCGAAGGGCGTGTTCGCCGCGGGGCCGGCCGGCTGTGCGGGTGAAGCCGTCCAGTGCGGGCTGCTGGTCTCACGCGACCTGCGCTGACACCGCGTCCTTCGTACGGGCCGCGTACGCCTGGACGGTGACCGTCTCGTCGTCCAGGCAGCGCCCCGTCTCCAGGTCGAAGCGCTGCTTCAGCAGCGGCGAGGCCACGAACGGCCGCCCGCCCGCCGACCCCAGCAGCCCCCGCGAGAGGACGTAGGCGCCGGTGAACGGGTCGCGGTTGCCGATCGCGTACGGCCGTCCCGCGCGGTCCAGGAAGACGGCCACCTGGGTGCCGTCCGGCAGCAGGGCGGCCACTCCGCGCCCGGGGATCAGGTCGGTCAGCTCGCAGACCGCGAACCACCGCTGGTCGATGAGGAGTTCCACGCGGACCGCGGTCCGCTCGGGTGCGATGGTCATCGGCTGGCAGTCCCTTCGAGAGTACGGATGGGGAGGGTCGGACCGGACAGCACCGTCAGGTCCGGCTTGACCTGGTCACGCTCGGGCACGAACTTCACCGTCGGGTCCGGCGCGTCGGGCGCGTTGACGAAGGAGACGAAGCGCCGCAGCCGCTCCGGGTCGTTCAGGGTCTCGGCCCACTCGTCGCGGTAGCCGGCCACGTGGTCGGCCATCATCGCCTCCAGCTCGGCGCACAGCCCCAGCGAATCGTCGACCACCACCTCACGGACGTGGTCCAGACCGCCCTCGATCCGCTCCAGCCAGGCCGAGGTGCGCTCCAGACGGTCCGCGGTGCGGATGTAGAACATCAGGAACCGGTCGATGAGCCGGATCAGCCGCTCGTCGTCCAGGTCCTGGGCGAGCAGATCGGCGTGGCGCGGATCGGCGCCGCCGTTGCCGCCCACGTACAGGTTCCAGCCATTGGAGGTGGCGATCACGCCGAAGTCCTTGCCGCGCGCCTCCGCGCATTCGCGGGCACACCCCGAGACGGCCGACTTCAGCTTGTGCGGTGCGCGCAGCCCCCGGTAGCGAAGCTCCAGGTCGATGGCCATCCGGACGGAGTCCTGCACCCCGTAGCGGCACCAGGTCTGCCCCACGCACGACTTCACGGTGCGCAGCGCCTTGCCGTAGGCGTGGCCCGATTCGAACCCCGCGTCCACCAGCCGTGCCCAGATCCGCGGCAGCTGGTCCACCCGGGCGCCGAAGAGGTCGATCCGCTGACCGCCGGTGATCTTCGTGTAGAGCCCGAAGTCCCGGGCCACCTCGCCGATCACGATCAGCTTCTCCGGGGTGATCTCCCCGCCGGGAATCCGGGGCACGATCGAATACGACCCGTTGCGCTGGAGATTGGCCAGGAAGTGGTCGTTGGTGTCCTGGAGCGCGGCCTGCTCGCCGTCCAGGACATAGCCGCTGGCGCCCAGGGTCGGGGCCAGCGAGGCGATGATCGAGCCCACGGCGGGCTTGCACACCTCACAGCCGTCGCCCTGCCGCGCCTCGTCACGGCCGTGGCTGTCCAGCAGCCGCGCGAAGGTGGTGATGCGCAGGGTGCGGACGATCTCGTACAGCTCGGCGCGGGTGTACCCGAAGCAGCCGCACAGCCCCTTGTCGACGCTGACCCCGCTCGCCTCCAGCTCGTCGTTGACCAGCGAGGTGAGCGCCTTGACGCAGCTGCCGCAGCCGGTGCCCGCCTTGGTGCACTTCTTCACCTCCGGGACCGTGGTGCACTGGTGGTCGGTGACGGCCGAACGGATCGTGCCCTTGGTGACGTTGTGGCAGTTGCAGATGACCGCCTCGTCCGGAAGCGCGGACGGCCCGAGGGCGGCGGGCGCGCCCAGCCCCGCCGGGAGCACCAGCTGCTCGGGGGCGACCGGCGGCACCGAACCGGTGAGTGGCCGCAGCATGCCGTACGCCTCGGCGTCGCCGACCAGCACCCCGCCGAGCAGGGTGCCGTCGGCGCCGACCACCAGCTTCTTGTAGACGCCCGCGCGGGAGTCGGAGTAGACCACGTCCAGGCAGCCGTCGGCGGTGCCGTGGGCGTCGCCGAAGCTGGCCACGTCCACGCCGAGGAGCTTGAGCTTGGTGGACGTGTCGGCGCCGGTGAACCCCTCGGCGGCGGTGGCGGCGATCTCACCGGCCGTGATCTCACCGGACGCGATCTCACCGGCCGCGACCTCGGCCATCTCATAGCCGGGCGCCACCAGCCCGTACACCCGGCCGTCGGCGGCCAGCGCGCATTCGCCGATCGCGTACACCGCCGGATCGCTGGTGCGGCACCGCTCGTCCACCGCGATCCCGCCGCGCTCGCCGACCTCCAGACCGCAGTCGCGGGCCAGCTGGTCGCGCGGGCGCACCCCCGCCGAGAAGATCACGAGATCGGTGTCGATGGACGAGCCGTCGGACAGCGCCATGGCGGTGACCGCGCCGTCGTCGCCCGTCGTGATCTCCTTGCCGCCGACGCCGGTGTGCACGATCAGGCCCATGTCCTCGACCGTGCGGCGCAGCGCGGCGCCACCGCCCTCGTCCACCTGGATGGCCATCAGCCGCGGGTTGAACTCCACGATGTGCGTGGTCAGCCCGAGCCCCTTCAGCGCCCCCGCCGCCTCCAGGCCCAGCAGCCCGCCGCCGACGACCACGCCGGACCCGCAGTGCTTGGCGTACTCCTCGATCGCCAGCAGGTCCTCGATGGTGCGGTAGACGAAGCAGCCGTCGCTGTCCTTGCCGGGCACGGGCGGCACGAACGGATACGAACCGGTGGCCAGCACCAGCGTGTCGTAGCCGACGGTCAGCCCGGAGCGGGCGGTCACGGTGCGGGCGGCGCGGTCGATGGACTCGGCCGGGTCGCCCAGGTGCAGCTCGATACCGTGCCGCGCCATGAAGCCGTCCTCGACGAGGGAGAGATCCTCGGCGGTGCGGCCGGAGAAGTACGAGGTCAGCTGGACGCGGTCATAGGCCGGCCGGGGCTCCTCGCAGAACACCACGACACGGGCGGTCTCGGTGACGTTCCGGTCGACGAGCGCCTCGAGGAACCGCTGGCCGACCATGCCGTGGCCGACCAGCACGATGGTGGGGGCGGCCGGTTCGGACTGGGGTGCGCTCATCGTCAGGAGCCTCCATCGTTGGTCAGCAGGTGGAGCAAGGGGGTGGAGGGGAGCGGCTCGTCGCCCTCCCAGGTACGGGCGAGCGCGCCGACGGTGCCGAGATCGCCGAGAAGAATGCCGCCGACGAGGCGGTCCCCGCGGACCACGACCTTGCGGTACGCGTTGCGGGTGGCGTCCGTGAGGTGGACGACGTCGTCGCCGGGGGCGGGGGTGGGGTCGCCGAAGGCGGCGAGGTCGAGGGGGCCGGGCGCGGGCCGGCCGTCGGCCACCGGGGCGGCCGTCCCGGCGACCGCGGGGGCGGGGCCGGACGCCGCGGTGAGCGTGAGGCGGGTGAGCGCACGGGTGCCCGTATAGCGGGTCGCGGTCCCGTCGCCGCCGGGTGCCACCCGGTGGCCGGGGCGTGCCCGGCCACCGCGGGGAGGTGCCCCCGCCGGGGAACGGTGGCCCACGACCCGGTCCGCGGCAGCGGGCTGCGGGGCGGAGTCCCGGCGGGGGGCCAGGGGACGGAGCCCCCTGGTTCCGGGAAGGGGCGGGGCGGGGGAGAGCAATCGCGCCAGCACATCCGCCTGCTCCTGCGCCGCGCCCGCCAGGCCGTAGACCACACCCTCGTGCTCCGCGCAATCGCCGATCGCGAAGATCCGCGGGTCACTCGTGCGCAGCTCGTCGTCGACGACGACGCCGCGCGCCACCTCCAGCCCGGCGGCCCGCGCCAGCCCGACCCGTGGCCGGACCCCGCACGCGAGCACCACCAGATCGGCCTCCAGGGCGTATCCATCGGCCAGCTCGACGGCGCTCACCGCACGCCCGCGTCCGCGTCCGCGCCCGCGCTCGGGCTCGCGTCCGTCGCCGGCCGGCTCCGTGGGGCGGGTGCGCAGGCCCCGGACCCGGCATGCGGTATGGACCTCCACACCCAGCGCCGTCATATGCCGCCGCAGCAGCCGCGCCGCGCCCGGGTCCAGCTGGCGCTCCATCAGGTGCTCGCCCTGCTGCGCCAGGACCACCTGGGCGCCGCGCTGGGCCAGCGCACGGGCGGCGGAGACGCCGAGGAGTCCGCCGCCGATGACGACGGCCCGCACCCCGGGCCGCACCGCCGCGCCGAGGGCCAGGCAGTCGTCCATGGTGCGGAAGGCGCGGACGCCGTCCGGCAGGTCGTGGCCGTCCGGCTCGAACAGGCCGCGCAGCGGCGGCAGCACCGGGTTGGAGCCGGTGGCCAGCACCAGCGCGTCGTACGGCACGCGGCGGCCGTCGTCGCACAGCACCTGTGCCGTGGCGCGGTCGACGCGGACCACCCGCACCCCGCCGAGCCGCCGCACCCCGGCCGCCGGCGCGGGGAGGGCGATGACCTCCGGGGCGTACCGCCCGGCGAGGACCTCGGCGAGCAGCACCCGGTTGTACGCGGGATGCGGCTCCTCGCCGATGACCGTGACGGCGGCCGGGCCCGCGCCATCGGCCGAGCCACCGCTCGCGCCCGCGGCCAGCTGCTGGGCCAGCCGCGTACCCGCCATGCCACCGCCGACGATCACCACACGGCGGTGCGGGCTCCCCGGCTGCGGCTGCCTGTTCGACTCCATGCCAGGAAGCGTGCGGGGCGCCTGTTACCCGACCGCATCACCACCGTTTCCCGCACGCAACGCTGCCCTCAGCGCACCGCCTCAGCCGCTGTGAGCCGCCCCCGGCCGGACCGGAAGCCGCTGCGGGCTGTTGCCGACGAAGCTCGGGTGCGGGACCAGCTCCTCGTCGGGAACCGCCAGATCGAGGGCGGGGAAGCGGGTGAAGAGCCCCTCGAGGGCGATCACGGCCTCCATCCGGGCCAGCGGGGCGCCCAGGCAGAAGTGCGCGCCGTGGCCGAAGGACAGATGGCGCGCCCGGCGGGTGACGTCGAAACGGGCGGCGTCCGGTCCGTACGCCCGTTCGTCGCGCCCCGCGGCGGTGTACGAGACGAGCACGGGCGCGCCCTGCGGGATGACCGTGTCCCCGACCGGCAGGTCCGAGGTGGGGTAGCGGAACGGGAAGAAGCTCACCGGGCTGTCGTACCGCAGCGTCTCCTCGACCACATCGCCCCAGCTCGCGGCCCCGGAGCGGACCAGGTCGAGCTGGTCGCGGTGGTTGCACAGCGCCCGCACCGCGTTGGTGATCAGGTTGAGCGTGGTCTCGTGCCCGGCGATGATCGTCAGCATCAGGGTGCCGATCAGCTCCTCCTCGCTGAGCTGGTCCCCGTTCTCCTCGCGGGCGGCGATGAGCGCGCTGGTCAGGTCGTCCCCCGGGGCCGTCAGCCGGGCCGCGGCCACCTGGCCGAGGATCGCCACCATCTCGCGGTTGGCGTCCGGGACCCGCTCGGGGGCGGTCTGGGTGGAGACGATCTCGTTGGACAGCGCGTGCAGCCGGTCCTGGTACGCGTCGTCGACGCCCAGCAGTTGGCAGATCACGCTCATCGGCAGCGGCAGCGCGAAGTGCCGGCGCAGGTCGGCCACCCCGTCCGGAGCCGCGGCGGCGGCCTCGGCCAGCCGGTCCAGCAGCGTGCCGGTCAGCTCGTGGACCACCGGGCGCAGCGCCTCCACCCGGCGCGGGGTGAACGCCCGGGTCACCAGGGACCGCAGCCGCCTGTGGTCCTCGCCGTCGGCGGTGATCATGCCCCGGATGGTGGCGAAGGTCCGCATCGGCCAGCCGGGCGGAAGCTCGTCGTTCCGCAACGCGGCGAAGTGGCGGGCGTTCTTGGCCACATCGGGGTGGGTGACGAACTCCTTCAGCTCCTCGTGCCGGGTGATGGCGTACCCCGGTACGTCACCGGGCAGCAGGACCGGGACCGCGGCTCCGCGGGCACGCAACGCGTCGTTGACCGCGTGCTGGTGGGCCCCGGTGGGGTCCAGGCGGTGCGGCGGCACGGCGTGCGTCACGGGGCATCGGCGGTCGGTCATCTGCTGCCTCCTGCGGGGGAGTCGGGGGTCGGGGCGTCGGCGGCCAGCTGCGGTGCGGAGAACCGGACGGGCAGCTTGGCCAGGCCCTTGGACCAGGGCGAGGTGATCCACGGAAGCTGCTCCCGCGCCACCGCGATCTCCATATCGGGCAGCCGGTGGCGCAGGGTGTCCACGGCGGTACGGGTGATCAGCCGGGCCGGGTCCCGGGCCGGGCAGGTGTGCGGGCCCGCGCCGAAGGCGAGGTGCGAGCGGTTGCCGACCACCGGCCGGCCGTCCTCCGGCAGCACCTCCGGGTCGGCGTTGGCGCCCGCGAGGCCCATGATGAGCATGTCCCCGGTGCGGATGTCCTGGCCGCCGAAGCGCAGATTCCGGGTGGCGTAGCGGCCGGGGAAGTTCTGGGTGGGCGGCTGCCGCCACAGCACCAGGTCCAGGGCGTCGTCGACGGTGAGATGGCCGTGGGTCAGCGAGGAGCGGAACGCGGGGTCGGTGAGCAGGATCTGGGTCGTGGAGGCGATCCAGTTCACGGTGGTGTTGTTCCCCGCGACGATGATCACCACGAGGTTGTGCAGCACCTCCTCGTCGCTGAGCCCGGCGGGGTGCTCCAGCAGCCAGGACGTCAGATCCGGGCCCGGCTGCCGCTTCTTCCGGGCGATCAGCTCCAGCAGGATCTGGCCCATCCGCTTGTTGGCGCCGGTGGCAGCCAGCGTCGGGGCGACGATCGTGGTGAGCGTCTCGACCAGCCGCGCCCCGTTCTCCGCGTCCAGCCCCAGCAGTTCGGTGACGACCTGCAACGGCAGCACGCGGGCGTAACTCTGCACCAGATCCGCGGTGTGCTGGTCGGCGAATCCGGCGACCAGCCGTTCCGCGGTGGCCCGCACCCTGCGGATCAGCTCATGGCCGTTCACCCGCCCCAGCGCGTCGGCCACCGCCGAGCGCATCCGGCGGTGCGCCGCGCCGTCGGCGAACAGCAGCGCCGGACGCCAGCCCACCAGCGGCATCAGCGGTGAGTCGGCCGCCACCCGGCCCTCGCGCAGTGGGGTCCAGCGGCGCGGATCGTGGGAGAAGTACTGCTCGTCGCGGGTGAGATGGAGCAGTTCGCGGTGGCCGATGACCAGCCACGCCTCGACCTTGGGCGCGATCTCCACCGGCACCACCGGACCGTGGTCGCGCCGCATCCGCTCGTACAGCTCGGTCAGCGGACCGTCGAGCGTGGTCCCGTACAGCGGCACCCGGGCGGCTGCCGGGGCGGTCACGTAGCCTCCGTGAGCGTCTCGATCAGATGCGAGACGAGCGAGATCAGCGCCTTGACCGAGGACTTGTGCTCCCGGGCGTCACAGATGACCAGCGGCGTGTGGGGGAGCAGATCGAGCGCCGAGCGCAGATCGTCCTCGCTGTGCAGCGTGCTGTCCGGGAAGGCGTTGACCGCGACGGAGAACGGCACATCCAGGTCCTCCAGATGCCCGATGGCGTCGAAGGACGCCTCCAGATCGCGGGTGTCGACCAGGGCCAGCGCGCCCAGCGCCCCGCGCGCCAGGTCCTTCCAGGCGGGGAGGAACCGCTGCTGGCCGGGGGTGCCGAAGAGGTACAGCACCAGCTCGCCGCCCAGGGTGATCCGCCCGAAATCCAGCGCGACGGTGGTCGTGGTCTTCGACGGCCGCACCTTGGTGTCGAGCCGGGCCCCGGCCTGGCTCATCGTCGCCTCGGTGGACAGCGGCTTGATCTCCGACACCGTGCCGATCAGCGTGGTCTTGCCGACGCCCATCGGCCCGACGACCAGGATCTTGGCCGCGCCGGCCACACTGGATTGCACATACATGACGGGTGTGTCGTCCATGTCATCCATGTCGTCCGTATCGCCCGTCTCGTCCGTCTCGCCTGTCTCGGTTGTCTCGGTTATGTGGTCTGTATGGATCATGCGGTCTGCGTCTGTTGTGCCGTCCGTACCGGCCATCGAGATCTCAGAGCTTGCTCTCAAGCCCATCGAGCACCTTCCTCAGCAAGTCCAAATCGGCACGTTTTCGCTTGACCACTCTGATCGGCGGACGCGCCACGATGTGCCCCCAGTCGATGAGATCCGCGAGCAGCACCTGCACCACGGCCGGTGGCTGACCGAGATGGGCGGCGACCTCCGCCACCGACAGCAGCCCCTGGCAGAAGTCGACGATCCGCCGGTACTCGGGTTGCGGATGCGGCGGCAGCGCGCTCCCGGACGCCACGACCAGCGTTTCCAGCGGCAGAGCTTCCCGTGAGGAACCGGCGCGCCCCCGTGTGATCACGTAGGGGCGCACCGCGGCCGTGGTGCGTTCCTCGCCGGGCGAGCTCATGACGCCGGGCGGCCCATCGGTTCCCGTGGCTGACTGCTCAGATGGGCACCGATCTTCGCGACCAGTAACTGCATCTGCTGGGCCACCAGCCCGACATCCGCCTCGGTGTCGGTGGCCACCCCCAGCGAGGCGCCCTGACCGGCCGAGGTGAACAGCACGAACCCGCTGTCGGACTCGATCATCAGCTGTCTCACCCCTGCCTCGTCGCCGAACAGCAGCGACACCGTGGACTGGCTGGTCACCGTCAGCGCGGCACAGGCGGCGGCCAGCGACTCGGCCTCGTCCACGCTGAGCCGGGACTCGCCCGTCAGTCCCTCGGCGGAGTCGTGACCCATGCGCAGACCGTCCTCCGAGACGACGACGGCATGCCGCACCCCGGGAATCCCGGTCAGCGGACGCAGCATCCATCCAACGTCGGGCAACCTGGATATGGTTCCGGCCACTACCGGTCTCCTTCTCGGTCTTCTTGGTCCGGACTCGGGTCTTGGTCCGCGGGCCGTACGGCCCCGGCCGCCTCCGCCCGCCCGCGGCGGGTTCCGGAGACGACGCTGGTGATGGAGGCGCGGGCGGCCTCGGGCGTCCACGGGGCGTTGGCGGCCGGCGAGGCGGGCGAGGCGGCGGACGCGCCGCCCGTGTCGGCCGGGGTGGTTCCGGGGGCCGGGCGGCGGCGGTTACGGCGCCGGGGCAGCCCGTTGCCGAGCGGCGCGGAGGTTCCGGGGGTGCCGGAGGTTCCGGGGGCGCCAGGGGTGCCGGGGGTGTCGTTCAGGGAGGTGCCGTTCAGCGGGCCGAGGCCGGCGCCGCCCGCCTCCTGGCGCACCGTGCCGACCGGAACGGGCTCCACGACGACCGGCTCGCGGTCCGCCATCCGTACGGCGCCCGTCGGCTCGGTCAGCAGCCGGTGCGGTACGAAGACCACCACCCGCGTACCGCCGTACGCCGACGCCGTGGACAGCTCCACCCCGAAGCCCAGCTCCCGCGACCAGCGCCCCACACAGGCGAGCCCCAGCCGGGGCACGGCGCCCAGCTGGGCCAGGTCCAGACCGTCCCGCAGCTGACCCACGGCCTGTTCCAGCACGTCCGGCGGCATGCCGAGCCCCGCGTCGTCGATCTCGATGACCGCGCCCGCCGCGACCTCCCGGACGGCGACCGCGACCTGGGTGCGGGAGGGGGAGAAGACCGTGGCGTTCTCCAGGAGTTCGGCCACCGCGTGCATCAGCCCCTCCACGGCGGGTGCCACCGCGTAGAGGTTCTGCCCGCCGTGGACGTCCACCCGGCCGAACTCCACGATGCGCGACTGGGCGCCCCGCACACAGTCGAAGAGCGACACCGGCCGGGTCTCCCGCCGTGCGGGCCAGATCCCGCACATCACCAGCAGCGTCTGCGCCTTGCGGGTCATCTGGGCCGCGGCGTGGTCCGCCTTCATCACCTCGGCCATCAGCGGCGCGTCCGCGACATGCTGCCCGAGGCCGTCGAGGACCTGCTGCTGCACCATCGACATGGCGTGCATGTTGCGGGCCACGGACTCGAACGACGCCTGGACGGAGTCCCGCAGCATCCGCTCCCGGCGCGCCGCCTCGTCCAGCTCGGTCTGCACGGCGGCCAGCCGTGCGACCTCCTCGGCGCGTTCGGCCGCCAGCGCGCGCGCCTGTGCGGCATTGGCTCGTTCCCGTGCCGATACGGCTCGTTCTCGCTCGACCGCCGCACGCGCCTCATGACGCGCCCGACGGAGTCTGACCACCCAGGTGAGGCACAGCGACAGCACCAGTACCAGCACCGCGGACGCGACCAGGACGACGGCCTCCGTCCCCGACAGCACCTCTGACACCTCCATCCGGGACACGGCCAAGAAAGGGCAGATACTACTGACCAACTGATCAGTTTGGACCGGTAGTTGCCAAACTCTCACGAGTAAGGGCCGCGTCCGCGCCAGGGTCAGCGCTCGCCCACGTCTGCCTTACCCGCCTTACCCGTCCTGTCTTCCTTACGCGGCTTTCCCGCCCACGGCAGACTGTCCTACGGCCAGTGGCTGTCCTGGGCCGTAGACGGCGGCCGGGGACACACGACGAGGGAAGGCGCTCACCGGCATGTCGATCATCCACAAGACCACCTTGACTCCGACCAAGTTGGAGCTGCTCGCGACCTGGCTGCCCGCGCAGCCGTGGTACGCCGCCACCCAGCGCGCTCCGGAGCTGTCCAAGGCCGGTGGCTTCCGGCTCGACGACCCGAAGGGCGAGGTGGGGATCGAGTTCATGGTGGTCCGGGACGACTCCGGCGACCGGCCCGCCTGGTACCACGTGCCGATGACCTACCGCGCGGCGCCACTCGACGGGGCCGATCCGGCCCTCATCGGCACGGCCGAGCACGGAGTGCTGGGCCGGCGTTGGGTGTACGACGGGCCGCACGACCCGGTGTTCGTCGCCCAGGTGCTGGCGCTCCTCCAGGGCCGTGCCGAACCGCAGGCGCAGAGCGTCTCCCACACCCCCGACCCCTCCGTCACCGCCGAGGTGGCCGGAGCCGGTTTCGACGTCCCGGCCGGGGCCGCCGAGGCGTCGGCCGTGGCCAACGGGCCGGACGGCACCCGCCTGACAGTGGGCGACGGCGGTCCGGCCCTCCAGGTGGCGCGCGTTCTCCGGCCGGAGTCCGGCGCGGGGACCACCGGGGCCCGGGGCCACGTCAGCGCGGGCTGGCGGCTGCCGGACGGCGGCGAGGCCCGCGGCCGGTTCGTCGTCCTGCACGACACGGCGTCCTGACGCGCCGCGCGGTGGAAGCACCGGCGGTGGCCGGCGCTTCCACCGCGCTCGTAAGCGCCATACCGATCGCGAAACCTCAAATATCGCTCTGAAATGCCGCCCATCAGGTTCATCGCTTATCGAAAGGACAAAACTGACGGTAATAAAGCAGTTCGGATGGACGGGGGCATTCCGATGGGGACCTTGTTCCGACGTCCGGCCTCGGCGGAGCCGCGGACGCTGGACCTCTACGACATCGCGTATCTGGTGGGCGGGCCGCCGTGGGTGGTCCAGACCGTCTTCATCGCACTCCAGGAGCGAGGCGTCATCACGATCCGGCGCGCCCGGGTCCGGCTCCAGGAGGCACAGGCCGACCAGGCCGACCACCCCCTCGAGCGCGCGCTCGTCGGGCTGTGCGCCCGCCGCCCCAGGCGGGTGGACGCCGCCGGCACCACGCTGAGCGGCGGGCCGGAGGTGGCGGAGATCCAACGTCGGCTCGCCGCCGGCGGTCTGCTCACCCCGCTCCGGCGCCGCCCCACCCGTGCGGGCCGGCGCCTCCTGGAGGCGGCCGAGCAGGACGAGACGTTCCCCTCCTACGCCTTCTACGGCCTCACCGCCCTCCCGGCCGGGGAGCGCGGCCGCACCGTCAGCGACGCCACGCCCGTCGCGAGCGGTGGGCTGGGCTACTGGGGCCGGCGCCTCGTCATCACCGCGGCCGAGGACAACGACATCGACGCGCACCCCGGCTCCCAGGACGGCGCGTCCTGGTGGAGCTGGGGCCACGGCGGCGACCACGGCGCGGGCCATGGCGGCGGCCACCACTCCTGCGGGGGCGGCGGGGGCGGCGGAGGCGGGGACTAGGGCCGCGGGGCCTAGGGCGGCGCGCGGCGGCCGTCAGGCGGTGGTCACCTGCTCGTAGGGGGTGGGACAGCCCGGTGTGGCGGTCACGGCGGTCAGCAGCACCACCGAGTCCTCCAGCGCGCGCAGCCCGTGCCGTTCGTGCGGCAGTTCCTGCACCTGGCCCGCGATGAGATCCAGCCGGTTACCGCCGCCGGTCAGCCGCACATGCCCGTGCAGCACCTGGAGACTGGCCGCCGGAGGGGCGTTGTGCTCATCGAGCTCGCAGCCGGAGACCATGGCGATCACGCTCTGCCGCAGCGGACCGTCATGCAGGAACAGATGGGCGCTGCGCCCGTGCGGATCGGCCTTCGCCTGGTCCAGATGGTGGCGTGCGAGCGTGGTGAGGTCATCCATGAGTGCCCCTCGATCGGTCCGGTCTGATCGTCGGCGGGTTCCCTCAATCCTCACCGGCTACCGTGGGACGCGCCAGTTCGCAGCCGCGCCGTGCAGCCGCGCCGTGGAGAGAGGTACCGCAGCAGTGGCCGACTACCTGACCGTACTGACCACCACCGACACCCCCGAGAAGGCCGAGGCGCTGGCCAGGGGGGCGATCGAGGCCCGGCTGGCGGCCTGTGCGCAGATCAGCCAGCCCGTGACATCCGTGTACCGGTGGGAGGGGACGGTCGAGACGGCGGCCGAGTGGCAGGTGCTGTTCAAGACGACCGCCGCGCGCTACGACGAGCTGGAGGCGCATATCCGCGAGGCGCACGACTACGAGACGCCCGAGGTCATCGCGATGCCGATCGTGAACGGCAGCGAGGACTATCTGGCGTGGGTGGTGTCGGAGACGACCATCGGCTGAGGCCGGTCGACGGCTCGGGCGGAGAAGCGGCGACGATCACCCGGAGCCGGAGCCGGAGCCGGAGCCGGAGCCGGAGCCGGAGCCGGAGCCGGAGCCGGAGCCGGAGTCCCGGTCCGCCAGCGCCTTCTCGATCCCCCGCTCGCGGGGCCCCAGGAAGTGCGGATCGGGCTCGAACGCCGCGTCCAGAGCCGCCTTGCTCGCCGCCAGGACCTCCCGGGTCCCGCCGAAGTACCAGGTCACGTCGTGCGGCTCGTCGACCGCGACCCCATACGCGTCGATCCCCGCCGCCCCGCACAGCGCCAGCGCCCGGCGGATATGGAACCCCTGGCTCACCAGCACCGCCTTGCGCACCCCGAAGACCCGCCGGGCCCGGCTACAGGAGTCCCAGGTGTCGAACCCCGCGAAGTCGCTCACGATCCGCCGGTCCGGGACCCCGCGCTTGACGAGATACGCGCGCATCGCGTCCGGCTCGTCGTAGTCATCGCGGCTGTTGTCCCCCGTGACCAGCAGCACACGTATCCGGCCGGCCTTGTAGAGCCGTACGGCGGCGTCCAGCCGGTGCGCCAGATACGGCGACGGCTCCCCGTTCCACAGCCCCGCCCCGAAGACCACGCCCACCGGGGCCGGGGGCACATCCGCGACCGTATGCAGCCGGTCGTCCGTGCTCAGCCGCAGCCAGGTCGCGGGGAGCAGGGCCAGGACGCAGACGAGGACGCTCGCCCGCACCAGCCGCCGCCACCCGCGTCGCGTCCTCGGCAACCGCCTCCGCACCCACCCCAGCATGCGTTCCCTCTCCCCTTCGCGTCGCCGGCACGGTCGCGCTGTGTGACGCGGAAGCGGGGGGTGGCGGTTGCGGCGGGCTACTCGGCGGTTTCCTCCTCGTCGGACTTCTCGGTCTCCAGGAAGATATTCGTGTCGAGCTCGAAGTCGAACGGAGCGGGGATGGGCAGCGGTTTGCCGAACGGGACGGTCATCCGTGCGTGGTAGCCATGGTCCGACGGCTCCCAGAAGGCCGTGATCTCTTCGCCCTGCATGTCCACCACCAGGTAGACCGGCACATGGCGACCGTAGACCTCGAGCTTCTCCTGCCAGTCGACATCCCGGGTGGAGACCGACGTGAACTCGGCGACGAGGGACAGGGCCGCGCTATCGGCATGCCGCCCCTCGACGCCCCGGAAGGCCTTGCCGTCAGCGATGAACAGGTCCGGACCGAACGCCCGCTCGGCGGAGGGGAAGGTGAAGAGGAAGGGCGATGTCTCCGCGATATGCCCCTTGGGCGCATGGGGCTCCAGCCGCAGCCGGAGTTCCCGCATGGGCCACAGGTATGGCAGCACCGACCACGGCGACACGACGATCTTCCCCCTGATGAGCTCGGCCTTGTAGCCGTCCGGTGTATCCAGTTCCTCCGTGGTCCGGAGCAGTGCGTCGAATCCCTTTCGGGGCTCTTCGGCGTCCGGTGTCTCAGTAGTCATTGGCCGCTCCAATATCGCGGTCACCGTGTCCTCCATCTGCTACGGAGCGTACTGTCTCGATCACCGTAGCGACGGGCCCCCGGCGGTTTCCGTATTCCGTTCGCATTACCCCCACAAGGGTGATCCATCCCTCCCGCATAGCCTTGACCAGTTCTTCCGTACCACTGAAACCAGCAGGTGATCCCAGCCGTGCCGCCGATTCCCACCGCAGAGCTCCACCTCCATATCGAGGGCACCCTGGAGCCCGATCTGGCCTTCGCGCTCGCCGAGCGCAACGGGGTCGCGCTGCCGTACGCCACCCAGGAGGAGCTGCGGGCCGCCTACTCCTTCAGCGACCTCCAGGACTTCCTGAACCTGTACTACGCGCTGATGACCGTGCTCCGCACCGAGGACGACTTCGCCGACCTCACCGACGCGTATCTCGCCCGCGCCCGTGAGCAGGGAGTCCGGCATGCGGAGATCTTCTTCGACCCCCAGGCGCACACCGCACGCGGCGTCGACATCGGCACGGTCATCCGCGGCATCGGCCGCGCGCTGGACGCGGCGCCGCGGACGTACGGCATCACCACGCGCCTGATCATGTGCTTCCTGCGCGACGAGAGCGCCGCGTCGGCCCTGGAGACCTTCGAGGCGGCCCGCCCCCACCTGGACCGGATCGCCGCCGTCGGTCTGGACTCGGCGGAGGTGGGCAATCCGCCGTCGAAGTTCCGCGAGGTGTTCGCGCTGGCCCGGGAGGCCGGGCTGAAGTGCGTCGCGCACGCGGGGGAGGAGGGGCCGCCCGCGTATGTGTGGGAGGCGCTGGACATCCTCGGCGTGGACCGTATCGACCACGGGGTGCGCTGCCTGGAGGACGAGGCGCTGGTGGCCCGGCTGGTCGCGGACCGGGTCCCGCTGACCGTCTGCCCGCTGTCGAACGTGCGGCTGCGCGTCGTCGACAGCCTCGAGGACCACCCGCTGCCCGCGATGCTGGACGCCGGCCTGCTGGTGACGGTCAACTCCGACGACCCCGCCTACTTCGGCGGCTACCTGGGTGACAACGTCACCGCCGTACGGGACGCGCTCGGCCTCGACGAGGCCACGCTGCGGACGCTGGCCCGCAACTCCTTCCGGGCCGCCTTCCTGGACGAGGAGACGCGGGCGGCGTATCTGGCGGAGCTGGAGGGCTAGGCCGGGCCCCGGCCGTCGCGTACGGAAGCCGCCACCGGCGCCCACACCAACCGGCCCGGCGCCCGGCGGCGGTGCCGACGGCGCGAGGCGAAACCCGCACCCGACCACGCCGGGCAGCGGGCAGCCCAGCCGGAGGCGCGCCGCGGTACGGTCAGCCCTCCGTCCGCGCCGCTTCCGCCGCTGCCTCCGCCTCTGCCGCCACCTCCAGCCGCACCGCACACACCTTGAACTCCGGCATCCGCGACACCGGGTCCAGGGCCGGGTTCGTCACCGTGTTGGCCCGTCCCGGCCCCGCCCAGTGGAACGGCATGAACACCGTGTCCGGCCGGATGTCCCGGCTGATGCGGGCCGGGGCCACGGCGCGGCCGCGCCGGGAGACCACCGCGATGGGCGCGCCCTCGTCCGCCCCCAGCCGCTCGGCGAGCAGCGGGTGGAGCTGGACGTAGGGGGCGGGCGCGGCCTCGTTGAGTTCGGTGACGCGCCGGGTCTGGGCGCCGGACTGGTACTGGGCCAGCACCCGGCCCGTCGTCAGCACCACCGGATACTCCGCGTCCGGCTCCTCGGCCGCCGGGCGGTGGCCGACCGGGACGAACCGGGCGCGCCCGTCCTCCGTGGCGAACCGGTCGAGGAACAGCCGTGGCGTACCGGGATGCGGACCGGCGCCGTCCGCGCTCTCCGGGCAGGGCCAGAACACCCCGTCCTCCTCCGCGATCCGCCGGTAGGTGATGCCCGAGTAGTCCGCCGGGCCGCCGGCCGAGGCCCGCCGCAGCTCCTCGAAGACCTCCTCCGCATCGGCCGGGAACCCCTTCTCCCAGCCGAGCCGGGCCGCGAGCCCGCCCAGCACCCACAGGTCCGTCCGGACGCCCGGCGGCGGGGTGAGGGCCGCCCGGCGGAGGATGACCCGGCCCTCCAGGTTGGTCATGGTCCCGGTCTCCTCGGCCCACTGGGCCACCGGCAGGACCACATCGGCGAGCGCGGCGGTCTCCGAGAGCACGACGTCGGCGACCGCCAGGAAGTCCAGCGACCGCAGCCGGGCCTCCACATGGGCCGCGCGCGGGGCGGAGACCAGCGGGTTGGAGCCCATCAGCAGCAGCGCCCGGACGTCCCGGCCGAGCGCGTCCAGCAGCTCGTACGCGCTGCGCCCCGGCCCCGGGAGGGCATCGGGTTCGACGCCCCACACGGCCGCCACATGGGCGCGTGCGGCCGGGTCGGCCAGCTTGCGGTAGCCGGGCAGCTGGTCGGCCTTCTGGCCGTGTTCGCGGCCGCCCTGGCCGTTGCCCTGGCCGGTCAGGCAGCCGTAGCCGGACAGCGGGCGGCCCGCGCGGCCGGTGGCCAGGCACAGGTTGATCCACGCGCCGACGGTGTCGGTGCCCTTCGACTGCTGCTCGGGGCCCCGGGCGGTCAGTACCATCGCGTTCTCGGCGTCGCAGAACATCGCCACCGCCGCACGGAGTTCGGGCACCGGGACGCCCGTGATCCGCTCGACCAGCTCCGGCCAGTGGGCCATCGCGGCGGCCCGTGCCTCGGGCCAGCCGCTGGTGCGCCGTTCGACGAACTCCTCGTCCACCCGGCCCTCCGCGACCACCAGGTGCAGCAGCCCCAGCGCGAGCGCGAGGTCGGTGCCGGGGCGCGGCGCCAGATGCAGATCCGCCTGCTCCGCCGTACGGGTGCGCCGGGGGTCGACCACGATCAGCCGGCCGCCCGCCTCCTTCAGCTCGGTCAGATAGCGCAGCGCGGGCGGCATGGTCTCGGCCAGGTTCGAGCCGACGAGGATGACGCATCCGGTGCGGGCCACGTCCGCCAGCGGGAACGGCAGCCCGCGGTCCAGCCCGAAGGCCCGCTGGTGCGCGGCGGCGGCCGAGGACATGCAGAACCGGCCGTTGTAGTCGATCTGCGAGGTGCCGAGCACCACCCGGGCGAACTTCCCCAGCGCGTACGCCTTCTCGTTCGTCAGCCCGCCGCCGCCGAAGACCCCCACCGCGTCGCGGCCGTGCGCCCGGCCGGTGGCGGCCAGGCCCTCGGCGATCCGGTCGAGGGCCTCCTCCCAGGTGGCCGGTTCGAGCCGGCCGGAGTCAGGGCGGCGGACCAGCGGCTCGGTCAGACGCACCCGGGAGGAGAGCACGGCGGGCGCGGTGCGGCCCTTGCCGCACAGCGCGCCACGGTTGACGGGGAACGCGGTGCGTTCCAGGACCTCGACGCCGCCCGGTCCGCCGCCCGGTCCGCCGTCCGGTCCGCTGCCCGGTGCGCCGTCCGGTCCTGCGCCCTGCGGCACCGGCCGCAGCGTCATACCGCACTGGAGCGAACAGTAAGGGCAGTGCGTGTCGACGGGGTCGGCGGCGGGGGAGCGGTCCTCGGGAACGTGCACCATGTGGAGAGCGTGCTACGGCCGTGTTACGGCCCGCGTCACCTCGTATTACGGCCCCGGGAACCGGACCTCAGCGCGCCGCCCGGCGGCCGGTGAAATCGCCGCAACCACCCGTCACGGCCACGCAACGGAGGCGCAATATGCCGCTGCCTACGCTCTGGGCATGACGGCGTCGCCCCCTCCCGGTTTTCCCAGTGGCCCCGGTGCCCCCGGCCCCTCCGGCCGCTCCGTGGGCCGCCCGCCGACGCTCGTCGCCGTGGCCCACGGCAGCCGGAACCCCGAGGCGCTGCGCACCGTGACCGCCCTCCTGGACCGCGTCCGCGCACTGAGGCCCGGACTGCCCGTACGTCTCGGCCACATCGAGCTCAACCAGCCGCTGCTGACCGACACGCTGGCCGCGCTGCGCGGTGCGGCCGTGCTCGTTCCGCTGCTCCTCGGCCGCGGCTACCACATCAAGCAGGACATCCCGGCCGCCGTCGCCGCCGCGCCCCATCTCTCCGTCCGGATCGCCGCGCCGCTCGGCCCGGACCCGCTGCTCGCCGAGGCGCTGCACGCCCGGCTCGCGGAGGCCGGATGGCCGGCACCGCCCCAGGCCGGCCGGAGTCCTGGGCGGACCGGGCCGGGGCCGACCCGGACCGGCCGGCGGCCCACGCATGCCGGGCGGCCGGCCACGGCCCCGCACCGGGCGGGTGTCGTCCTGGCCGCCGCGGGCTCCCGCGACCCGGACGCGGCGGTCGACGCGGCCCGGACCGCCGCCCTGCTCAGCGCCCGGCTCGGCGGGGTGCCCGTGCTGCCCGGCTACGCCTCCGGCTCCGGGCCCACCGTGCCCGAGGCGGTACGGGACCTGGCCGCGCTCGGCCGTGACCGGATCGCGGTCGCCTCCTACTTCACCGCACCCGGCCGGTTCGCCACCCAGTGCGCGCACGCCGCCCCCGGTGTCGCGGCCGCCCCGCTCGGCGCCCACCCCGCGGTGGCACGGCTCGTACTCCGCCGTTACGAACAGGCCCTCGCCTCTGCGCCCGTGTCCCACCCGGCGGCTACCGTCGGTGTATGAGCCGCAGCGCACCCCCTGAACCGGCCGGACCGGATCCGGTTCCCCCGACCGGTGTCCCCGAGGCCGACACCCGCCGCATCCCCGGCTATGCCGCGGCGGACCTCGAGCGCTGGGCGCCCGAGCCCGACAAGCGGCCGGGCCGGACCGCCTTCCAGCGGGACCGGGCACGGGTGCTGCACTCCGCCGCGCTGCGCAGACTGGCCGGGAAGACCCAGGTGGTGCCCGCCGCACCGGCCGCCGACCCCGGACCGGCCGGGCGCGCCCCGGCCTTCGACGCCACGCCCCGCACCCGGCTGACCCACTCCCTGGAGTGTGCCCAGGTGGGCCGGGAGCTGGGGGCCGCCCTCGGCTGCGACCCGGATCTGGTGGAGATGGCCTGCCTCGCCCATGACCTCGGCCATCCGCCGTTCGGGCACAACGGCGAGCAGGTGCTCAACGAGATCGCCGAGCCCTGCGGCGGCTTCGAGGGAAACGCGCAGTCGCTGCGGCTGCTGGCCCGGCTCGAACCGAAGCGGTTCGTGCCCGACCGGGAGACCGGCGAGCCGGTGAGCGTCGGCCTCAACCTCACCCGCGCCGCGCTGGACGCCGCCATCAAGTACCCCTGGCCGCGCGGCGGCCATCCGCGCACCCCCGGCTCCCCGAAGTTCGGGGTCTACGAGGACGACCTCCCGGTCTTCGGGTGGTACCGGCAGGGCGCCCCCGAGGGCCGTACGACCTTCGAGGCCCAGGTCATGGACTGGTCCGACGATGTGGCCTACTCGGTCCACGACGTGGAGGACGGGCTGCACGCCGGCCATCTCGACCCCGCGCGCCTGCTCTCCGAGCCCGAGCGGCGCGAGGTCTTCGCCGTCGCCGCCGACCGCTACGCCCCGGGGGCCGAGCCCGCGGAGCTGGCCGAGGCGCTGGACCGGCTGCTGGACCAGGAGTGGTGGCCGCACGGCTACGACGGCTCGTCCGTCGCCCAGGCCCGCCTCAAGGACGCCACCAGCCAGCTCATCGGCCGCTTCTGCCTGGCCGCCGAGCGCGCCACCCGCGCGGCGTACGGCACCGGCCGCTTCACCCGCTACCGCGCCGAGCTGGTCGTTCCCCGCGCCGTCCGTCTGGAGTGCGCGGTCCTCAAGGCGGTGGCCGACCGCTATGTCATCCAGCGCGCCGATCAGGAGCTGGTCCGCGCCGATCAGCGCGTCGTCATCGCCGAGCTGGGCGAGGCGCTGATCGCCCGCGCCCCCGACGGCCTGGACCCCCAGTTCCGGGCGCTCTTCGACGCGGCCGGGGACGACCGGGGCCGGCTGCGGGCGATCGTCGACCAGATCGCCTCCCTGACCGACACCTCGGCCCGCCGGCTCCACGCCCGTCTCACCGGTTGAGCCGCCGCCCGCTGGGTACGGCTGGGCGCACACGTCCGGCGTACCGGCCCTTCCGGACGCACGCGCGGTGCGGGAGGCTCCCATAGGAAACAGCCCGCACAGCACACACAGCCCGCACAGCACACCTGTTCACGAAAGGCACTGCTCGGCACCGCTCGGCAGCGAGGAGGACACAAGTGGTCGACGCACACCAGACGTTCGTCATCGTCGGAGGGGGCCTGGCCGGGGCGAAAGCCGCGGAAACCCTTCGAGCGGAGGGATTCACCGGGCGGGTGATCCTCATCTGTGACGAGCGCGACCACCCCTATGAGCGGCCCCCGCTGTCCAAGGGCTTCCTCACCGGCGGCCAGGAGCGCGACAGCGTCTTCGTCCATGAGCCCGCCTGGTACGCCCAGGCCGATATCGAACTCCACCTCGGCCAGCCCGCCGTCCACCTGGACCGGGCCGCCAAGGCCGTGACCCTGGGCGACGGCACCCGCGTCTACTACGACCGGCTGCTGCTGGCCACCGGCGCCGAGCCGCGCCGCCTCGACATCCCCGGCACCGGCCTGGCCGGGGTGCACCATCTGCGCCGGCTCGCCCACGCCGAGCGGCTGAAGGGCGTCCTGGCCGCCCTCGGCCGGGACAACGGCCAGCTGGTCATCGCGGGCGCGGGCTGGATCGGCCTCGAGGTCGCGGCCGCCGCCCGCGGCTACGGCGCCGAGGTGACCGTCGTCGAGCCCGAGCCCACCCCGCTCCACCCCGTGCTCGGCCCCGAGCTGGGCGCCCTCTTCGCCGATCTGCACGGCGAGCACGGCGTCCGGTTCCGCTTCGGCGTCCGCCTCACCGAGATCACCGGCCAGGACGGCATGGTGCTGGCCGCCCTCACCGACGACGGCGAGGAGCACCCCGCCCACAGCGTGCTGGCCGCCATCGGCGCCGCCCCGCGCACCGCCCTCGCCGAGGCCGCGGGTCTTGAGGTGGTGGACCGCGCGGCGGGCGGCGGCATCGCGGTCGACGCCTCGTTGCGCACCAGCGACCCGGACATCTTCGCGGCGGGCGACGTCGCCTCCTCCCCGCTCGCGTTCCTCGAGGGCAGCCCGGTACGGGCCGCCCTGCCCGCGAGCGCCCGGCTGCGCGTCGAGCACTGGGCCAACGCGCTCAACGGCGGCCCGGCGGCGGCCCGCGCCATGCTCGGCCAGGACGTCGCGTACGACCGGGTCCCGTACTTCTTCTCCGACCAGTACGACGTCGGCCTGGAGTACTCCGGCTACGCCCCGCCCGGCAGCTACGACCAGGTGCTGGTGCGCGGCGACGTCGGCAAGCGGCAGTTCATCGCCTTCTGGCTGAACGACGGCCGCCTGCTCGCCGGGATGAACGTCAACGTCTGGGACGTCACCGAGCCGATCCAGCGGCTCATCCGCGGCGGCGGCCGGCTCGACCCGGCGGCCCTGGCCGACCCGTCCGTGCCGCTGACCTCGCTGCTCCCGTAGCCGCCGGGCACCGTTCCACCGGGGTCCGGCGGGCACGGGCGGCCGTGTCGGACCCCGGCCGTAGAATTCGGGCGTGGCAGGCAGGATCAACGATGACGACGTGAAGGCGGTGCGGGCAGCGGTCCCGATCGACGCCGTCGTATCCGAATACCTCCAGCTGCGCAACGCGGGGGGTGGCAATCTCAAGGGCCTGTGCCCCTTCCACGACGAGAAGACCCCGTCCTTCCAGGTCAGCCCCAGCAAGGGGCTCTACTACTGCTTCGGCTGCCAGGAGGGCGGCGACACCGTCGACTTCATCATGAAGATCGACCACCTCTCCTTCGCCGAGACCATCGAGCGGCTGGCCTCCCAGGCCGGGATCACCCTGCGCTACGAGGAGGGCGGCTACACCCCCGGCCGCCAGCAGGGCGAGCGCACCCGTCTGGTCGAGGCCCACAAGGTGGCCGCGCAGTTCTACATCGAGCAGTTGGAGAGCCCCGAGGCGGAGATCGGCCGCACCTTCCTGGCCCAGCGCGGCTTCGACCAGGCCGCGGCGCACCACTTCGGCGTCGGCTACAGCCCGGCCGGCTGGGACCACCTGGTGCGCTTTCTGCGCGGCCGCGGTTTCACCGACAAGGAGCTGATCCTCTCCGGGCTCGCCCAGGAGGGCCGGCGCGGCCCCATCGACCGCTTCCGGGGCCGGCTGATGTGGCCGATCCGGGACATCTCCGGAGAGGTCGTCGGCTTCGGCGCCCGCAAGCTGCGCGACGACGACAACGGCCCCAAGTACCTCAACACCCCCGAGACCCCCCTCTACCGGAAGTCCCAGGTCCTCTACGGCATCGACCTCGCCAAGAAGGAGATCGCCAAGACCAGCCGGGCCGTGGTGGTCGAGGGCTACACGGACGTCATGGCCTGCCATCTCGCGGGGGTCACCACCGCCATCGCCACCTGCGGCACCTCTTTCGGCGGCGACCACATCAAGATCCTCCGCCGGCTGCTGATGGACAACGCGGGGGCGGAGGTCGTCTTCACCTTCGACGGCGACGCGGCCGGGCAGAAGGCGGCGCTGCGCGCCTTCGAGGACGACCAGCGGTTCGCCGCCGAGACCTCCATCGCGATCACGCCCGACGGGATGGACCCGTGCGAACTCCGCCTGGCCCGCGGCGACGAGGCCGTGACGGCCCTGGTCGACAGCCGGACGCCGCTGTTCGCCTTCGCGCTGACCTCGATCGTCTCCCGTTACAACCTGGACACCGAGGAGGGGCGCATCGCCGCGGTCGACGAGGCGGTGCCGGTGGTCGCGGCGATCAAGAACCCGGGGCTGCGGGACCGCTATGCGATCCGGCTGATCGGGATGGTCGGCATCGCCAGCCAGGCGGAGGAGCAGTCGATCATCCGCCGGGTGCGCGGGCTGGCCCGCAGCAGGCAGCAGGGCGGCCCGGACCACGGTGGCCGCGGCGACCAGCGGGGCGGCGGTCCGGGCGGGCCCCGGTACGGCGGCCGGGGCGGTCCGGGAGGCCACGGAGGCACGGGGGGCGGACCCGGCGGTCCTGGCGGCTCTGGCGGTCCTGGCGCGGGGGGCGCGCCGTCGGTCCCCCGCGGGCCGGCGCTGAATCTGCGCAGTCCCGCCCACCGCGTCGAGCGCGAGTTGCTCAAGCTCGCGCTCCAGCGCCCCGAGCTGGTCTCCCCGGCCTTCGACGCCTACGGCATCGACGAGTTCACCGCCCCGCCGTACGCGGCGGTGCGCCGCGCCATCGAGGACGCGGGCGGCACGACCGCCGCCGACGCCGACTATCTCGCCCGGGTCCGGGAGGCGGCGCCCGACGACACGGTGCGCGCCATGGTCACCGAGCTCGCCGTCGAGCCGCCGCACACCCGCCGCGACCCGGACGAGGCGTACGCGGGCGTGCAGTTGGTGGCCGTGCGGCTGGCCGCGGTCAATCAGCGCGTGACCGAGGTGCGGGGCACCCTCCAGCGCCTGGGGCAGCACGCGGACCCCGCCCATCTGGCCGCGGTGCAGAACGAGTTGTGGGTGCTCCAGCAGTACGGCCAGTCCCTGCGCGACCGGGGCGCGGCCGCCCTGTAGGCGGCCCCGCGGGGCGAACGGGCGCGCGGGCGCGCGGCGGACGGAGCGGACGGCGGGGACGGGCGTAGCCGCCGGGTAGTCGTACGGTCACGGGCCGCTGCGCAAAAAGTGCCCGCACGCCCCTCGTGGCGGGCCTGTGTCGTACTCCACACTGGGTGCGGTGCCTGAGTCTTCGGAGCGCGGCGGTGTTGGCCGGGTAGGGCCGGAATCCCTCGCAGATCCGCTCATGATGTACGGGACGGACGGCGGCGCGGCCGCCGTGCCGTACCCGATCGTTCTGCCCCCTCAGCAGCGATCACCCTGGAGGTCGCCCCCGTGCAGACCCAGACCCTCACCGACACGGCCCTCGCGGCGCCACCGCGCCCCAAGTCCCCGCACCGGCCCGGCGCCGACCAGACACCCGACCCCGAAGCGGACCCCGCAGAGTCGACCGGCCCCGCAGAGTCGGCCAACCTCACCGAGCCGACCGAACCGGCCGAGCCGACCGAATCGATCGAGCCGACCGAATCGATCGAACCGACCGAATCGATCGAGCCGACCGAATCGACCGAATCGATCGAGCCGACCGTCCGCGCCGACACCAGCGGCCCCTCCGCCGACCTCTTCCGCCAGTACCTCCGCGAAATCGGCCGGATCCCCCTGCTCTCCGCGGCCGAGGAGGTCGAGCTGGCCCGCCGGGTCGAGGCGGGTCTCTTCGCCGAGGAGAAGCTCGGCACCACCCCCGACCTCGACTCCCAGCTCGCCGTGGACCTGGACCGATTGGTGGTCCTGGGCCGGATGGCCAAGCGCCGTCTGATCGAGGCCAACCTGCGCCTCGTCGTCTCCGTCGCCAAGCGCTATGTCGGCCGTGGCCTGACCATGCTCGACCTGGTCCAGGAGGGCAATCTGGGCCTGATCCGCGCGGTCGAGAAGTTCGACTACGCCCGCGGGTACAAGTTCTCGACGTACGCGACCTGGTGGATCCGCCAGGCCATGTCCCGCGCCCTGGCCGACCAGGCCCGGACCATCCGGGTCCCGGTGCACGTCGTCGAGCTGATCAACCGGGTGATCCGGGTCCAGCGCCGGATGCTCCAGGAGCGCGGCTACGAACCCACCCCCGAGGAGGTCGCCGCCCATCTCGACCTCCCCCCGGAGCGGGTGAGCGAGGTGCTGCGGCTGGCCCAGGAGCCGGTGTCCCTCCACGCGCCGGTGGGCGAGGAGGACGATGTGGCCCTCGGCGACCTCATCGAGGACGGCGACGCCGCCTCCCCGGTGGAGTCCGCGGCCTTCCTGCTGCTCCGCGAGCATCTGGAGGCCGTCCTGTCGACGCTCGGCGAACGCGAACGCAAAGTGGTGCAGCTGCGCTACGGACTGGCCGACGGCCGCCCCCGCACGCTGGAGGAGATCGGCCGGATCTTCGGGGTGACGCGCGAGCGCATCCGCCAGATCGAGTCGAAGACGCTCAACAAACTCCGCGACCACGCCTTCGCCGACCAGCTCCGCGGCTACCTGGACTAGCCCCGCCCACACGGCCCACGCCCCGCACGGGTCGCCCGGCGTACGGGCGGGGCCGCACACGGGCCACGCCGCGTATGGGTTGGCCGGCGTATGGGTGGGGCCGCGCACGGGCCGCGCCGCGTATGGGTTGGCCGGCGTACGGGCGGGACCGACACACGGGCCACGCCGCGTATGGGTCGGCCGGTGTACGGGTGGGGCCGCGCACGGGCCACGCCGCGTATGGGCCGATACGCGGGCCGCGCCGCGTATGGGTGAGGCCGTCGCACAGGCTGCGCCGCGTAGAGGCCGCGTCGTGCTGGGTCGGGCCGCGCGCAGGTCGTCCGCGCTTGGGCCGCGCACACGCCGACCCGCGCCAGAAGCCGCGCCGCGCACGGGTTGGGTCGTGTACGGCCCACGCCGCGCACGGGTTGGCCGACGTACGGGCGGGGCCGACACGCGGGCCGCGCCGCGTATGGGTGAGGCCGTCGCGCAGGCTGCGCCGCGTAGAGGCCGCGTCGTGCTGGGTCGGGCCGCGCGCAGGTCGTCCGCGCTTGGGCCGCGCACACACCGACCCGCGCCAGAAGCCGCGCCGCGCACGGGTTGGGTCGTGTACGGCCCACGCCGCGCACGGGTTGGCCGACGTACGGGCGGGGCCGCGCACGGGTTGGGCCGTGCGTAGATCGTGCTGCGTACAGGTCGGGCCGCGCACAGGCAGAACCGTGCACAGGCCGCGTCGTGCGAGGCAGAACCGTGCACAGACCACATCGCGCGCAGACCGGGTTCGTGCGGAGGCCGCGCCGCGCCAGGCCGGGCCGCGTACGGGCCGCGCCGCGCGCAAACCCCCTGTGCCGCGCACGGCCCCGCGACGTACGGGCCGTGCTGCGCTGGCCGCGGCCGCGCCAGGCCGCGCGCTGCGCACACGCCGGGCCGCGCCAGAAGCTCCGCCGTGTACGTCGGACCGCACGGGCCGGGGGGCGGCCTCAGGTTCCGGTCTCGTACCCGCCGGCGGGGGGCACCTGGCCGTCCGCGTGGTGCTCGTGCCCACCGGTCGCCGCCTCGAAGGCGCCGGGGTGGGTCTGTTCCCGCACCGCCACGTACTGCTGCCGCACCGCCTGGCCCACCGGCAGGTCGTCGCCCGGTTCGAAGACCTGGCTTGCCGCGGCCGGCCAGCGCGGCGGCTCGTGCGGTGACTGGGTGCCGTGCGCGACGCCCAGTGCCCACGTGGCCTGGCGGGCCGCGCCGAGGGCGGCGTAGTCGGCGGGCTGGGGCACCACGACCTGCGCCCCCAGCAGCGCGGGCGCGATCGCGCGGACGGCCTGGAGATCGGCCGCGGGCCCGAGCAGGAAGACGCGCCGCACCTGGACGCCGCGTCCGCGCAGCACGTCCAGCGCGTCCGCGAGCCCGCACAGCATCCCCTCGAACGCGGCCCGCGCCAGGTGCTCGGGCTTCATCGACTCGCGCCGCAGCCCGGTCAGCGTGCCGGCCGTATGCGGCAGATGCGGGGTCCGCTCGCCCTCCAGATACGGCAGCAGCACCAGCCCGTACGACCCCGGGGTGGACTTCATCGCGAGCGCGGAGAGCCCCTCGAGGTCCGTGCCGAGCAGTTCCGCCGTACCGCGCAGCGTCCGGACCGCGTTGAGCGTGTGCACCACCGGCAGGTGCATCCCGGTGGCGTCCGCGTACGACAGGATCGTGCCGGTCGGGTCGGCCAGCGCCTCGTGGTGAATGGAGAAGACCGAGCCGGAGGCGCCCAGCGAGATCACCGCGTCGCCGACCCCGACCCCGAGCCCGAAGGCGGCGGCCATGGTCTCGCCCGTCCCGGCGGAGATCAGCAGCCCCTCGGGGGTGTGCCCGGCGGCGTCGGCCGGGCCGATGACCTCCGGCAGCCGCACCTGGTGACCGAGGGCCAGCTGGACCAGGTCGGGACGCCAGGAGCCGGTCGCCGCCGACCAGTAGCCGCTGCTGGAGGCCGTGCCGCGGTCGGTCGTCCGCCGCACCGGCCGCCCCAGCAGCTGCCACACCAGCCAGTCGTGCGGCTGCATCAGTTCGGCCACGCGGTGCGCCGCCTCCGGCTCGTTCCGCGTCAGCCAGCGCAGCTTGGCCACCGGCTGCGAGGCGGTCGGCAGGGCGCCGACGGCCTGGGCCCACGCGGTGCGGCCGCCGAGCGCCTCGGTGAGGTCGGCGGCCGCGGACTGCGCGCGCTTGTCGTTGCCCATCAACGCGGGGCGCACCAGCACCCCGCCCGCGTCCAGCGCCAGCAGCCCGTGCTGCTGCGCCGAGACGCCGATGGCCTGGACCCCCTCGAGCAGCCCGCCCTCGGCGGCCTCACCGAGGGAGATCAGCCACGCCTGCGGATCCACGTCGCCGGTGGCGCCGGCCGCGTGCGGGGCGTACCCCTGTTTGATCACGGCACCCGTATCGGTGTCACAGACGACGATTCGTGTGCTGTCGGACGAACTGTCCAACCCGGCGACTATCCCCATGGATCAGATCATGCCACCGCCGCCGTCAGGTGTTGCTGGTGCCCCAGTCGTCCTCGGTCCCGGTGCGGGCCTCGCGCTGCCCGATCTTCTCGCGCAGCGGCCGCACCTTGTCCAGGGCGCGCACGGCGGCCTGCCGGCCTCCCTGCGCGGCCGACTCGGCGGTATTGCGGACGGCCGGGTTCCGTGCGAACTTCTGCGCGCACTCCCGCAGCTGTTCGTACCGCTCGCGGCCGGCTCGCGTGCCCAGTACGTAACCCACAGCCATCCCGGTGATGAACGTCAGCCGGTAGCGCATCGACCTGCCCTTCTCGCTGTCCTTCACATCTGGACCCCGGGGTCGTGCCGCACGCCTACCCGCCCGCGCCGCAGATCACCCACGATCACATAGAAGATCATCCCTGGATCGGCCGAGGACCGCCCGAGGACTGACGCGGCCATACCGATTGGCGGAGCACCCCCCTGCTTGCGCTAATGTATGTGTCGCAGCGAGCGAACGCCGTCCGGGAGCCCCGGACGGGGCCACGGTCGCGGCACACGGAGCAATCCCCTGTAGCTCAATTGGCAGAGCAGCCGGCTGTTAACCGGCAGGTTACTGGTTCGAGTCCAGTCGGGGGAGCTCGGTCCCCTGTAGCTCAATTGGCAGAGCATTCGGCTGTTAACCGGAGGGTTACTGGTTCGAGTCCAGTCGGGGGAGCAGGGAGGAGGACCCCTTGAGGGGTCCTTTTTCATTTCCGGGCCCCGCCGGGCGTGATCTACGTCATGATCGAAGCCATGGAGGCGCTCATCACCGATCCTCCGAAGCAGCAGATCGTATGAGCGGCTATGCTGCGGCAGACGGCGTGCGCAGATGTGTACGACGCGCCGTTACGGGGCGGTAGCTCAGCCGGTTAGAGCAGCGGACTCATAATCCGTCGGCCGTGGGTTCGAGTCCCACCCGCCCCACCAGTCGCACTACGCGGGCAGAACCATCCTGACCTGCGCAGACGCGAAAGCGGGAGCCGCCGCGCCGACGCGGTGGCTCCCGTTCACTCGGCCAGCCCAAGATCAAGTGGCCCTACAGTGGCCCAGAGGGTCGCACAGTGGCCCAGACGGTGGCCGTGAGCGGCTACGCAGCTTTCCGGCCCGCTGGGAAGATCGCCGCTCGGCGCGACCTCGTGAGCCGCCCCCGGACCGGGGACGGGCAGCGGCAGACGGGCCCCACTGGGAGACGTCCGGTCCTTCCGGTCTGGCGATGAAGAAGCGGAGCAGCGCGAAGTTCGACCGCTGGTCCTCCGGATACTGGTCGTCGAGGTTCTCGATGCGCAGGATCTCCAACCCCTGAATGGCGCAGTGGTCCCGGACCCGCTTGAGGGCGGCGTCGGTAGCGTGTTCCTGGCCCCGGCCGACTGTGCGGATTTCGCCGGCTCCGTCCGGAGTGACGGGACTGGAGGAGCTGCTGGCTCTAGAGGCCATTTCGTTTGGTGTGATCTTGCGGCAGTCTGGTGTGGTGACTTCTTCGCTTGTTGAGCGGATGGCTCCGGACGGTCTGTGGGAGTTGTTCGAGCGAGTGGTGCCACCTGCGCCGGAGCGACCGCAAGGCGGCGGCCGGCGTCGGCACGGGAATCGGGAGGTACTGGCCGCGATCATCTTCGTGGCCACCTCAGGCTGTACATGGAACCAGCTGCCCCCGGGCTTCGGCCCTTCGGGAGTGACCGCGTTCCGCCGGTTCACCGAGTGGACCGAGGCGAGGGTGTGGGCCAAGCTCCACCGCCTGGTCCTCGACGAGCTCGGCTCCCGCGGTGAGCTGGACTGGTCGCGGTGCGCGATCGACTCCGTCAGTGTCCGCGCCCTCAAAGGGGGCGGCTGACGGGACCGAATCCGACCGACCGCGGCAAGAACGGATCGAAAATCCATCTGATCGTCGACCGCCAGGGCCTGCCCCTCTCACTCGGTATCTCCGCCGCCAACCTTCACGACAGTCAGGCCCTCATACCGCTGGCCCGAGGCATCCCACCCATGCGCTCCCGCCGCGGCCCCCGGCGCCGACGGCCCGCCAAGCTCCACGGCGACAAGGGCTACGACTACTCCCACCTGCGGCGATGGCTCTCCTTACGTCAGATCCCCCACAGCATTGCCCGAAAGGGCACCGAGTCTTCCCAGCGCCTGGGCCGACACCGCTGGGTTGTGGAACGGACGGTGTCCTAGCTGTCGGGATGCCGACGTCTCCACTGCCGGTACGAGCGCAAGCCCGAGGACTTCCTCGCCTTTACCGCCATCGCGGTAACCCTCGTATGCCACCGCAGACTCACCAAATGAAATGCCCTCTTACAAGGCAGATGTCGGCGGTTCGAATCCGTCTGCGCCCACCAGCGAAAAGACCCCCAGCCGATCCCGGTTGGGGGTCTCGGGACGTCAGCCAAGTACAAGCACTGAGCAGGGTCGGGGCAGCGTGTCTCCCAGCAGGCCGGGCAGCCACGGACTGGCTGACGGGCGCCCGGAGCTGGTGCGTACCGCACTCGGGTGCCCCCAGGTAAGTGCGGAAGTCGCGGTCGGGGACGCCATCAGATGTGCGGGTGGGCTGGGTGCAGGCGTCCGTGTGGTCGGCGTCGCCACCGGGCGCACCAGCGCGGAGGATCCGCGGGCCGCTGGGGCTGCCGAAATTGGTCGAAGATCCGGTGAGCAAACACTGCCGACGCCAAGGGCACCAGCCTCTCCGAGGGAAACGAAAAGGAGGAAAGAAAAGCACAGCCAGAATTGAGCGGGTACGCGGAAACGCAGGAGCTGCGAAAAAGGTGAAAAAACGGATCAGAGGTGCAGGGAGAACGAAAAAGGCAAAACTGCACAGAAGGCGTGCAGCGCGAGCGATGCCCGCAAAGCTGCGAGAGGGAAGTATGAGAAGGGCGAGAAAGTGCGGGCGGCGTGGCGGCGTGCTGTGGTGAACCAAGGTGCGCTGTAGTGCATCTAGGAGAAAAGAGGGGAACGGGTCCGTGGGGCCGCCGCTGTGCGGTGCACGGACGGAATGAAAGGCTGGCAAGTCGGAGTCGGAGGTTTTGCGACCGAATATTTTCACTTCCTTCACGTATGCAGCGCACCACGGCCGCACCGGGAGGCGACCTGCATGCCTCACTTTCATCGGCACCGGCACCGGCACCGGCACCGGCATCGAGGTGGAGTTCGGCCACTGCGGACACCGCGCAACCTCGGCTCTCGAGCCATGTACTCGTCGATGCCGCCGCGAGAGTGATCGCCGTGGAGTACGTGAATCGTGATCCCGAACAGGGAAATCATTCCTTACCGCGCCGACCGCGAATTCAGGAAAGAAGTACCAGTAATGGAACAACCATTTCAGTCCACTTCCGTCGAGCACACCCGGCGTGGTGTCCTGGCTGCCGCCGGGGTCGCGACCGCAGCTCTCCTCGGCGCTTGCAGCAGTTCCGAGGGAAAGTCCTCCTCGTCGACACTTCAGGTAGATTTTGGGAAGGCGAAGTTCTTTCCGCTGCTCAAGTCGAAGATCGGGGTGGGGCGAGCCCTCAGTATGACTGAGATCCTGGACAGTCTGCCGTACATGGACCAGATCCGGCCAGCGGTCTACGACGGGGAGATCCGCTTTCCGGAGACCGATTACCCCTCGTTGACGCCATACCCCTTCGTGGTGGGTGAGAACGACGAGGTCTCGGTGTTGCCGAATGAGTTCCTCGAAAAGCTGTTCACCGGGCTGCAACGGCGCAACATGGAGATCATGATCCAGTTGATGGGCGCGCCGAAGCAGTGGTGGGACTACGAAAAGGCTAAACGGCCACACCTGTTCCCCATGCCGACCGACTTGACGGCCGCTGCGGATGCTATCGGTAAGTGGACCAAGCTCTACAGCGATTATCCGATCAGCTGGTGCATGTGGAACGAGCCGAGTCACAATCTCACCGGATCCCCGAACCGCGCCTCGGTCAGGCAAATGGTCGACATCTACGACGCCTACACGAATGCGATCGCTCCTCGAGGGCTGTTCGGTATGGCGAGCTTCATCAAGACAAGCGCTCCCGTCCGCGAGAAGCTAGGTGGCCGCTCCCACCTTCAAGCCACGATCGATGCATTGCGGAAACGAGTCAAGGCCAACTCTGGCCTGCCGTTCGACTACCTCACCCTGAACAGCTATGGCGCGGATCTCGACGAGCTGTTCGCCGCTGCTCGCAATGCACTGGGAACCGACTTCAACACCGTTCCCATCATTCAGGCGCAGTCCGGTGTGTTCAAGCCGCACGAGTGGGGGAAGCGTCGCGGGACCACGTTGGAAGCGGTGCGGTCCATGGTGTCATTGAAGAATGCGCTGCAAGTGCCCGACCTACAGACATTCACCTTCAGTGGCTGGATTCCTCACCTGATTGAATACAAGGGAGGCGAGGCGCTCCAACTTCCTTTGTTCAATGCCTTGAAGCTCTATGCGCGGATGCCGGACCGCCGCGGCTCGGTACAGGGGGAATTGCCTTCCGGTATCGGCGCCATGGCCTCGAGTGACCAGTATCGCAGCGCGGTCTTGGTGTGGAATGAAACCAGCCGAGCGCAAAGCATCGATGTGCAGATGTCTCACCTTCAGAGCTCCAGCCGAGGTGAGGCCGAGTTGCGGGTCTACCTCATCGACAGCAAGCACGGCAGTCCGTTGGAACACAGCGACAACAAGTTCGTCCCCACCGAGGCCACCACCCTTGACGAGCTTCCCCGGTCATTGTCCAAGACCGTGACCGTAGCCGGCCCCGGCATCGCGTACATCGAGGTCGGTACCAAGTCTGCGCATCCGGTCCTGGACCGGAATGGCCTGGATGCCGAACTGGTCCGCAAGCACACATTCGCCGATCGGATACCAGGTTCGAAAAACACGACCTCCGTGCGGGGCAACGCCTACGGTTGCTATGACGCCGTACGGGCCATCGCCTACGTGGGTGTCGAAGGGAACGCGGGAACCGCCCTGGTCGGCGCGGAATACCGCAAGCTGCCGGATTCCCTGAAACTGGAGATATCGGCCGACACGTTGGCTTCCGACCCGAAGTCGTCGGAGGCGATGTTCGGCATCCGGGTCGACTATCTGCTCGCGGATGAACCCGTGAAGAGCGTGCTCTGGCACGGCGATACCTTCGACAGTCGCAGGAAGACGCCCTTGCCGTGGGGGCGGGGCGGCCCGACCGCGGATGTCGTGGTCGAGGCCCGGGAACTTGATCGTGCTCGGGCTGACCAGGCCAAGCTCGTCCTCCCCTTGCAGGAATACGCGCCATCGGGCTGGGCGCAGGCCAGTCGACACGCGATCATCTCGTTCTGGATGGACTCCACCGGCCCCGGCTCCCAAGCGCGGTTCCTGCTCGAATAAGAGGGCATTTCATTTGGTGAGTCTGCGGTGGCATATGAGGGTTGCCGCGATGGCGGTAAAGGCGAGGAAGTGCTCGGACGGGCTTGCGCTCGTACCGGCGGTGGAGACGTCGGCATCCCGACAGCCAGGACACCGTCCGTTCCACAACCCAGCAGTGTCGGCCCAGGCGCTGGGAAGACTCGGTGCCCTTTCGGGCAATGCTGTGGGGGATCTGACGTAAGGAGAGCCATCGCCGCAGGTGGGAGTAGTCGTAGCCCTTGTCGCCGTGGAGCTTGGCGGGCCGTCGGCGCCGGGGGCCGCGGCGGGAGCGCATGGGTGGGATGCCTCGGGCCAGCGGTATGAGGGCCTGACTGTCGTGAAGGTTGGCGGCGGAGATACCGAGTGAGAGGGGCAGGCCCTGGCGGTCGACGATCAGATGGATCGAGGACGCGGGTGCCATGGTGCTGGAGGAGATCCTGCCCGGAACGCCGGCGGAGGACATGTCCGCTGCTTCGCTTCCGGGGCTGTGGTCGGACCTGCTCGCCGCGTTGCACGGGGTCGCTCCGCCTCCGCGGCCGCCGCGTGTGCTGCGCGGCCGGTGCGAGGAGGCCTTCGCCCGGGTCGGCAGGCGGCTGTCCGAGCCTGCGATCAGTGCACGGATGGACGTCACCGGGTGGGACAGGGCCATCCAGCGGTGCGAGCGGCTGCTGGACACGGAAGCGACAACCGTGTTGCTCCACGGTGACCTGCACCTGGGCAACGTGCTCGACGGCGGCGCGGAGCGCGGTCTGATGGCCATCGATCCGAAGGCATGTATGGGTGATCCGTGCTTCGACGCTGTGGATTACGTCGTGGCCGGCGCCGGGGTGGAGGGCGTCGAGACCCGCTGCGCGCGCGTGGCGGCGGCGTGCGGGCTCGATGGCGACCGGCTCCATGCCTGGAGCCAGGTGATCGCCCCGTTCGCGGCCATCGCCCACCTCGGTAGCGGTGGCGAGGGGCCGGTGATCGATGAGCTGCTCGCGTTGACCCGGTGATCTTGTCCGCCGACCGGATCTTCAGGCCGACCCCCTCGCGTCCAGGGCGTGCCTCGGCTGTACGGGTTCGTCAGTTGACCGGCAGTTCGTGGTGCTCCCGTGGGGAGGCTGGGCCGAGCAGGGTACGTGCGGCGTCTTCCAGTGATCCGAGCAGTGGGTTGGGGTCGTCAGCGCGTGTGACGAGTACGACCTCGCAGGGGTCGATGTCGATGACCGGCACCAGGGCGATGTCCTCGCGCACCGCGGCGCGTCGATCGCCGGCGGGGAAGAGCGCGACACAGTGGCCGGTGGCGATGAGTTCCAGCTTGTCCTCGTAGCTGTCGTCGCTCGCGGGCGGGGGTGGTGCCGGGCGGTCGCCGATGGGCTTGGGCGTGCTCCAGACGACCGGAGTGCTGACGCAGGCCACCAGTTCCTCGTCCGACAGAGCCCGCAGGCTGACGGCTTTCTCGTGCGCCAGATGATGACTCGCCGACGTGACGAGCACCCGCGACTCCTCGTGGAGCTTGGTCACCCTGAAGCCGTCCGTGGGGAAGGGCAGGGGCCTGTACGCGAGGAGGGCGTCGACCCGTCCCTCGGCGAGGGCGCTCGTGTCCCGCCAGCCGAGGTGCCGGGTGCGGACCTGGCTGTCAGGGTGCCGGCGGCGCAGTTCCTGCACACAGGCGGTGATGACCAGTCCTTCGGCGCAGCCGATGGTGACGGTACGGGGCTGGACGGCGGCTCTGGCCGTGCGAGCGGCTTGCTCGGCCTCTTGGAGCAGTATCCGGGCCCTGGGAAGGAATGCCTGACCGGCGTCGGTGAGGCTGCTGCCGTGCGGCGAGCGGTCGAAGAGCCGGACGCCGAGCTGAGCCTCCAGCCGCTGGATCTGGCGGCTCAGCGACGGCTGCGCCAGGTGCAGCCTGGTGGCGGCCCGGCCGAAGTTGCCGTACTCCGCCACGACCGTGAAATAGCGCACGAGCCGCAGATCGACGTCCATCCGCCCAGGGTACGTGTGGTCATACGCCTGGGACATGACGGCTTACGGAACAGGTCTTGGACAGGGTGGGCGGGTGGGCATTTGGGTTGAGGGCATGACCACTTATGACGGCAAGAAGATCGTGATCACGGGTGGAAGCAGCGGTATGGGCCTGACGACGGCCCGGTTGTTCGCGGACGGCGGGGCGCACGTACTGATCACCGGCCGCACCCGGTCCACGCTGGACGCCGCGCTGGAGCAGTTGGGGGACAAGGCGGTCGCCGTCCGCAGCGACGCCGCGTCCCTGAAGGACATCAAGGCGCTGGCCGACACGGTCCAGGAGCGGTTCGGCGCGGTGGACGCGCTGTTCGTCAACGCCGGTGTCACCGCGTCCGCGCCGTTCGACTCGACGACGGAGGAGATGTACGACGAGCTGTTCGACATCAACGCCAAGGGCCCGTACTTCACGGTGCAGGCGTTGGCGCCGCTGTTGCGCGAAGGAAGCGGCGTGGTCCTCACCACCTCGGTGGTGAACGTCCTGGGCCTCGACGCGCTCAGTGTCTACTCGGCGAGCAAGGCAGCCCTGCGGTCGATGACGCGCACCCTGGCCCGCGAACTGCTGCCGCGCAAGGTGCGCGTCAACGCCGTGAGCCCCGGTCCGATCGACTCGGGCATCCTGGACCGCTCCGTGCCCGCCGACGTCATCGAGACGATCAAGGACACCTACCGGAGCACCAACCCGATGCAGCGGCTGGGGACGTCCGAGGAAGTGGCCGCCGCGGTGGCGTACTTGGCGTTCGATGCGACCTTCTCGACGGGAGCGGAGTTCCCTGTCGACGGAGGGGCTTCGCAACTCTAGGTGCACACGCGTGTGTCGTTTCTCGGGGCCGGCGCCGGGCTGGTATCAGCTGCGCTGCTGAAGCCGGGGGAACGCGGGGGTGTGCGGCGAGGTGGGAGCGAGGGTGTAGGTGACGATCGTCAGGCCGGGGTCGGCGGCGATTTCGAGGGCGTCGAAGTCGAGGTCGAGGTCGCCGATGGCGCGATGGTGGAAGCGTTGCTGTCCGCTGCGGTAGTACTCGACGTCGTGCGCGTCCCAGTGCAGGGCGAACTCGTCGCTGTGGGTCGTGAGCTCGTCGATGAGGTCGGCGAGGTCGGTGTTGCCCGGTGTGCGGGCGGCCTCGGCGCGCAGGCTGCCGACGGCATCGTGGGCGATGCCGTCCCAGCCGCCGTCACCGTTCAGGGCGGCCCCGCACCCGTGCGCCGCTTCCTGCCCGACCTCATCGACCGCGTCATGACCGGTCGCATCGACCCCGGCCGCGTCTTCGACCTCACCCTGCCCCTTGCCCAGGCCGCCGAGGGCTACAAGGCCATGGACGAGCGTCGCGCCATCAAGGTCTTGCTGCGTCCTTAAGACGTCCGCCGGGACGGTGCTCGTGTGGTGGAGCCGGTTGCTTCACATGGCCGGCGGGCGGTCGTGGGGGCGGTGTCCCGCTTCGGTGAGGCTTTCGTGGACCGCGTCGGCGAACGCGGCGATCGCCTCGTTGTGGCGGGTCGGCACCCATACCACCGAGGTCAGCCAGGCCAGCGAGAAGTTGTCCAGCGGGCGCCACACCAGTCCCTCGGGCAGTGGCGCGGTCGGTGCCTCGTTCAGGTGCACCCCCCGGCCGGCCAGGACCAGGCCGTGGACGAAGTCCGGGTTGCGGGCGTGCCGGATGGCGCCCGGCAGGAAACCGGCGTCCCGGCACACCAGCAGCAGGTGGTCGTACAGGCGCGGGGCCATCACCCGCGGGAAGATGACCAGGGACGCGCCGTCGAGGTCCCGCAGCCGTACCGGCGCCCCGCCGGGTGCCGAGGGGTGGTCGGTGGGGTGTGCCGACGGGTGGTCGGCCGGGTGTGCCGAGGGGTGGTCGGCGGGCAGCACCACGCCGAGTTCGCGCCGTAGTACGGGGCCCGACTCCAGGCCCACCGTGTCCGAGGGGTGCCGTACCACCCCCGCGTCCAGTTCGCCCTCCCGCAGCCGCACCAGCTGCTCGTCGGTGGTCAGTTCGTGCAGGTCGATCAGGACGTCGGGGACCCGCCGGGCGAAGCCCGCGGTGAGTGTGCGCAGCACCGGCGGCCGGGTGTCCGGCGGTACGCCGACCCGCAGCATCCCGGCCTCGCCGGGCCGCAGACGGCGCATCGCCTCGCGGGCCGTGTCCACCCCGGCCAGCACCGGGCGGGTGTGCTCCAGCAGCAGCGCGCCCGCCTCGGTCAGCTGGATGCGGGGCCGGGTGCGGTCGAACAGCCGCACCCCCAGCTCGCGCTCGAGGTCCCGGATGCGCTGGGAGAGCGGGGGCTGGGCCATGTGCAGGCGTTCCGCGGCCCGTCCGAAGTGGAGTTCCTCGGCGAGCACGGCGAAGTAGCGCAGATGGCGGAGCTCCATGGCCGCACCATATCGCTCTGATATCGCGGGCAGTCCCGATTGGTGTTAGCCAGCTCACATCCCCGGCTGTTTCCATGACTGGCCACGGGAGGCCCACTCCCGGCCCCCTCCCCGTCATCCCTCTCCCCGTCACCCCCGGCCCGGCGCGCCGGTGTCCCGCGCGCCACCGGGCCGTCCGTCCCCGCCCCAGGAAGGAATGCCGTCATGTCCGCGTCCAGCACTGTCGTCGTCACCCGTCACCCGGTCACCACGAGCGAGACGGAGGAAACGGCCGACGCCGCCCACGACGGCCGCCACGTCGTCGAGGTGGCGCTCAACCGCCCGGAGAAGCTCAACGCCTGGACCGCCGCGACGCGCGCCGAACTCGTCGCCGCGCTGGCCGCCGCCGGCGCCGACGACCGGTGCCGGGCGGTCGTGCTGACCGGCACCGGCCGGGCGTTCTGCGCCGGGCAGGACCTCGCGGAGACCGCCGCGATCGACGCCGAGGACCACACCGCCGCCGAGGAGTGGATCGACGACTTCGGCCGGCTGTTCCGTGCCGTGCGCGCCCTGGACAAGCCGGTCGTCGCCGCCGTGAACGGGGTCGCGGCCGGTTCCGGCTTCCAGTTCGCTCTCCTCGCCGACCTGCGGATCGGCCACCCGGGCGTGCGCATGGGCCAGCCCGAGGTGCTGTCCGGCATCCCCAGCATCACCGGCATCTGGGCGATGCGCGGCATCCTCGGCCGGGCGAAGACCGCCGAATTCGCCCTCACCGGACGGCTCGTGGACGGCGCCGAGGCACTGCGGCTCGGGCTGCTGAACCGCCTGGTCGACGAGGACCGCGTCAAGGAGGAGGCCCTCGGCGAGGCGTCCCGGCTGGCCCAGCTCCCGCCCGGCGCGGTCGCGCTCACCAAGGGCCGGCTGCGCGAACTGGACGACGCCGGGCTGGACGAGGCGATCGAGGCCGCCAAGAAGGTCCATGTGGCCGCGTACGCCACCGGGGAGCCGCAGCGCGAGATGGCCCGCTTCCTGGCCGGCCGCCGCCGCTGATCGCCTCCGCCCACCGCCGCCCCGGCGTCCCCGCCCGCCGGCGTCCCCGTCCCCCGGCATCCCCGCCCGCCGATATCCCCGCCGCCCCCCGACATCCCGTTCCCGCGCACCGAGGAGGACTCGCCATGTCCACCGGCGTCACCGCCGCCGATCCCGCCCAGGACGTCCAGGACACCCAGGACACCCAGGACACCCAGGACGCCGAGGCCGCCTACCGCGGCCTCGTCGACAACCACCGGTGGGAGGTTCCCGAGCGGTACAACATGGCCGCCGACGTGGCCGACCGGCACCCCGGCGACCGGCTCGCGCTCGTCTTCGAGGACCACACCGGCCACCGTGAGGAGGTCCGCTGGCAGCGGATCCAGGACCGTTCCCGGCAGGTCGCCGCGCATCTGCACGCCCTCGGGGTGCGCAAGGGCGACCGGGTCGCCGTCCTGCTGCCGCAGCGGCCCGACACCCCGGCCACCTATCTCGGCGTGCTGCGCACCGGGGCGATCCTGGTGACGATGTCGCTGTTGTGGGCGGACGAGCCGATCCGCTACCGGCTCGCCGACTCCGGCGCCTCGGTCCTGGTGACCGAGGCCGCCGCCGCGCACCGCGCGGCCGGTTTCGACGGCACCGTCGTCGACGTGGACGACCCCGCCATCGAGGCGCTCGCGCCGGAGTTCACCACCGCCGACACGGCCCCCGACGACCCGGCGCTGATCTTCTACACCTCGGGCACCACCGGGGCCGCCAAGGGCATCGTGCACGCCCACCGCACCCTGCTGGGCCACAACGAGTTCCGCTACTGCCACGACCTGCGGCCCGGCGACGTGTTCTACGGCGCGGGCGACTGGGCCTGGTCGATGGCGAAGCTGATGGGCCCGCTGCGGGCGGGCGCGGTGCACCTGGTGTACCGGCCGGCCGCCGGTTTCGACCCGGCGGGCCTGCTCGCCAGCATGTCCCGCAACAAGGTCACCACCGCCCTGGTGAACCCCACCTTCCTGCGCAAGATGCGGCAGGAGGTGCCGGACGCGGGCACCCGCCACCCGCAGGCGCTGCGCGTGGTGTGCTGCTCCAACGAGCCGCTGACCGAGGACCTCATCACCTGGTTCCGCGACCAGTTCGGCGTCACCCCGCTCGACTACTACGGCTCCACCGAGTCCTACCCGCTGCTCGGCAACTTCCCCGGCGTGCCGGTCAAGCCGGGTTCGATGGGCCGCCCGCTGCCCGGTTGGGACGTGGCCCTGCTGGACGAGTCCGGCACCGAGGTCCCGGACGGCGAGCCCGGCGAGATCTGCCTGCGCGCCCGGTCGAACCCGCAGTTCCCGCTCGGGTACTGGGAGCGGCCCGAGGCGTCCGCGGAGACCTTCGGCGGGCCGTGGTACCACACCAAGGACCAGGCGGTGCGCGACGCGGACGGCTACTTCTGGTTCCTGGGCCGCACCGACGACGTGATCAAGACCTCCGGGTACCGTGTCGGTCCGTACGAAGTGGAGGCGGTCCTGCGCACCCACCCCGCCGTCGCCGACGCCGGTGTGGTGGGCGTGCCCGACCCGGTGCGCGGCCAGGCGGTCAAGGCGTGGATCGAGTTGGCCCCCGGGTACCGGCCGTCCGACGCGCTGGCCCGGGAGATCGCCGAGCACGCGAAGCGGGACCACTCCCGCTTCGCCTATCCGCGGCTGATCGAATTCATCGGCGAACTGCCCCGTTCGGCCACCGGGAAGATCCAGCGGGCCGCGCTGCGCGCCCGCGACGCCGACCCGACCACCCCCACCCCCGCCCCCGACGCGGGCGCGACGAGCCGGAAGGACGGACCGAGGTGACCGGACACGACGTCAACGGCGCGGCCACCGCGCCGGGAGCCGCGGCCACCCCGGCCCCCGCGGCCGCCCCCGAGGAGGCGGCCACGTCCGCCGAGCGGCGCAAGGTGGCCCTGGCGACCGCCATCGGCAATTTCGTGGAGTGGTTCGACTCCGGCGCCTACGCGGTGATGTCGGCGACCATCGCCGGCCTGTTCTTCCCGCAGTACGACAAGACGGCGGCGCTGCTGGCCACCTGGGCGGTGTTCGCCGGCGGGTTCGTGGCCCGGCCCATCGGCGCGGTGTTCTTCGGCCGCTACGGCGACCGCATCGGCCGCAACCGGATGCTGGCGCTGAGCGTGCTGTGCATGAGCGGCTCGACCCTGCTCATCGGCCTGATGCCGAGCTACGCCACGCTCGGCATCGTCGCCCCGGTGCTGCTGTTCCTGCTCCGCGCGGTGCAGGGCTTCTCCACCGGCGGCGAGTACACCGGCGCCTCGGCCTTCATCATGGAGTACGCGCCCGAGGGCCGCCGGGCCCGGTACGCCAGCGTGGTCGCGCTGACCGTGGGGCTCGCGGCGGTGGCCGGGTCGCTGACCGGGCTGCTCATCACCTGGTCGCTGGAGGACGAGGCGCTGCGCAGCTGGGGCTGGCGCATCCCGTTCCTGCTGGCCGGGCCGCTCGGTCTGATCGGCCTGTACCTGCGCGGCCGGATCGAGGACACGCCCGTCTTCCGGGCCATGGAGCGGCGCGAGGCGGTGCGCGACGCCCCGATCCGGGACGCCTGGCGGGTGTGCCGGCGGCAGGTGCTGACGCTGTTCGGCTACAGCATCACCAACGCGGTCGGCTACTACCTGATGAGCAGCTACCTCATCGCGTACATGTCGGAGGAGATCGGCTACACCAAGGCCCAGTCCATGCTGACCGGGTGTGTGGCGATGCTGGCGTACAGCGCCGCCTGTCCGCTGATGGCGGCGGCCAGCGACCGCTTCGGGCGGCGGCCGATGCTGCTCATCGCGTGCGGGGGCTTCGCCGTGGCGACCCTGCCCGCGTTCTGGCTGATCGGCACCTCACTGGCCGGCGCGCTGGTGGGCACCTCGGTGCTGGCGGTGCTGGTGGCGGTGATCGGCACCTCCAACGTGCCGGCCATGGTGGAGATGTTCCCCGGGCAGCTGCGCGCGAGCGGTTCGGCGCTCGGCTACACGGCGGCGTACGTGCTGTTCGGCGGGACGGCGCCGTTCGTGGCGACCGGACTGGTCACCCTCGCGGGCACACCGCTCGCGCCCGGGTTCTACCTGATGGCCCTGGCGGTCGTCTCGGCGCTGGTGGTGCTGTTCTCCTTCCGCGAGACGGCGGGGCTGCCGCTGGCCCGGACCACGGTGCGGGACGGCTGAGCCGGCCCGGTCAGCGCGGCGACACCGACGGCCTGGGCAGCGACGAGCTGCCCAGGCCGTCGGCGTTTCGGTCATCAGGGCCGTCGGCGTCACGGCCTTCCGGGCCGTCGGCGTACGGTCAGCGGCTCGCGGTCACGGTGTCGAGCGTGTCCAGGCATTCCCCGATGAGCTGGGCCAGGGGCCGCTGATCGGACTCCGCGATCCAGCGTGCGAACGCCACCTTGAGCACGGCGATCCCGGTTTCGGCGGTCAGGTGGGCGGTCAGTTCGTCCACGCCGCGCCGGCACATCGCGTCGGTGAGCGCCGCGGCCCAGGTCGCGAGCTTGATCAGCTCCCGTTCCCGCAGCTCGGGGTGGGCGTCGATGACGGCCTGGCGCTGCCGGATGAGTTCGGCGCGCCCCTGGAACTCGGTTGCCATGGCGTCCAGGGCCGCGGCGATCATCTCCATCGGCGTCGCGGCGTCGGGGGCCTCGGCGACGGCGCTCACGCAGTGGTCCAGCATCCTGCCCGTACCGGCGAACAGGACCTCGCGTTTGTCGGCGAAGTGCCGGAAGAAGGTGCGTTCCGTCAGTCCCGCCCGTTCGGTGATCTTGGCAACCGTCGTCTGCTCGAAGCCGTGCTCGATGTACAGCTCCAGCGCAGCCTGCGCCAGCCGGCCACGTGCGTTCGGCTCCCATCGACCCATACCGCGCATCCTACGTGATGACAGTCGCTGTCATGGGTGGTGGTACTGTTGATAACAGTCACTGACATGACTGTCCTCGCCACAGGTGTGCGCGGGGCGGCATCCACTCACCCGGAGTAGCTCTCATGCGCGTATTCGTCACCGGTGCGTCCGGCTTCATCGGCTCCGCCGTCGTTCCCGAACTCATCGACGCCGGTCACCACGTCCTCGGCCTCGCCCGCTCGGACGCTTCCGCCGCCGCCCTCGCCGCGGCCGGGGCCGAGGTGCACCGAGGCTCCCTGGAGGACCTCGACAGCCTGCGCGCGGGTGCCGCCGCGTCCGACGGGGTCATCCATCTCGCGTTCGTCCACGACTTCTCGCGGTTCGCCGAGGCGGCCCGCACCGATCTGGCGGCCATCGAAGCGATCGGCGGCGCCCTCGAGGGCACCGACCGCCCCTTCGTGATCACCACCGGCGTCCTGGGACTCGCGCCCGGCCGGGTGGCGACCGAGCGGGACGCGCAGGACCCCGCGGCGACGCCGCGAGCCGCCGCCCATCAGGCGATGCTCTCGCTGGCGTCGCGCGGCGTGCGCTCGTCCGTGGTACGCCCCGCCCCCTCGGTGCACGGCGAGGGCGACCGGGGCTTCGTCCCGACCCTGATCGACATCGCCCGCGCCAAGGGCGTCTCCGGCTATGTCGGCGACGGGTCGAACCGCTGGCCGGCCGTGCACCGGCTGGACGCCGCACACCTGTACCGCCTCGCCCTGGAGAAGGCACCCGCGGGATCGGCGCTGCACGCCGTCGCGGAGGAGGGGGTACCGGTCCGCACCCTCGCCGAGGCGATCGGCCGGCATCTCGGCCTCCCCGTGGCCGCCATCTCTCCCGAGGACGCCGGCGAGCACTTCGGCTGGCTCGCCCCCATGGTGGCCGCCGACGGATCGGCCTCCAGCGACCTGACCCGCGAGCTGGTGGGGTGGCAGCCGACCCGGCCGGGGCTCCTCGACGACCTCGGCGAGGGCCACTACTTCCGGACCGGCGAGCCGTCCCGCGCGTAGCCGCCCGCGCCGTGCATGACCGCGCCGTGCATGACCGGGCCGCGCATGTCCGGGCCGTGTATGTCCGCGCCGTGCAAGACCGGGCCGTGCAAGACCGGGCCGCGCCTGTCCGGGCCGTGCATGTCCGGGCCGTGTATGTCCGCGCCGTGCAAGACCGGGCCGTGCAAGACCGGGCCGCGCCTGTCCGGGCCGTGCATGTCCGGGCCGTGTATGTCCGCGCCGTGCAAGACCGGGCCGTGCAAGACCGGGCCGCGCCTGTCCGGGCCGTGCATGTCCGGGCCGTGTATGTCCGCGCCGTGCAAGACCGGGCCGTGCAAGACCGGGCCGCGCCTGTCCGCGCCGCGCCTGTCCGCGCCGCGCCTGACCGGGCCGTGCATGTCCGGGCCGCGTCCCATGGCCTCGGGGCGCGTCAACCGGGCCCGTGGCGGCCGGCCGTCGCGAGGCTGTCCTCGAGGAGGTCGCGCAGCTGGGAGCGGGCGGTGATGCCCAGCTTGGGGAAGCTGCGGTAGAGGTGCGAGCTGACCGTGCGCGGGGAGAGGAAGAGCTTTTCGCCGATCTCCCGGTTGGTCAGCCCGCGCGCGGCCAGCCTGATGATCTGCTGCTGTTGCGGGGAGAGTGCGGCGATCGCGTCGGGGGCCGTGTCCGTCACATCGAGGCCGGCGGCGCGCGATTCGGCTCGGGCGCGCTCGATCCACGGGCGCGCGCCGAGACGCCGGAAGGTCTCCAGGGCTTCGGTGAGCGGCCCCCGCGCCTCCGCGATGCGCCGCCGGCGCCGCAGCCACTCGGCGAAATCCAGCAGGGTCTGGGCGCGTTCGAAGGGCCAGTGCGCCAGCGCCGGGTCGGCCAGGGCCGCCCGGAAGTGCGGTTCGGCCTCGTCGGGGTCGGCCAGCAGGCCCCGTGCGCGGCTGATCAGCGCGCGCAGACGAGGTGAGGCGCCCGCCGCGAGGGCGTGTGCGGAGCGCTCGACGATCGCGGCGGCCTCCTCACGTCGCCCAGCGCGCACCGCGGCGGCGGCCAGATCCGCGAGGGCCGGGTAGGAGGCGTGGTAGTGCACGGGGGCGCCATCCGCCGTGAAGACCATGCGGAGCTGGTCGTACGCGGTCTCGTACGCGCCTTCCGCGGCGGCCGCGGCGCCGAGCGCGCGCCGGGCGTAGACGGCCACGGAGCGGCTTTCCAGCGGATCGACCAGGGCGAGCGCGTCCTCGACGCGGGCGCGGGCCGCCGCCGCGTCGCCCTGGTAGGCCAGCACGGTGGCGTCCACCGTGGCCGCACACGCCACGGCGTGGCCGAGGCCGGCCGCCGAACCGACCGCGCTCACCCGGGCGCACTCCGCACGGGCCTGTTCCCATCGCCCGCATTCCACATAGCTCCAGGCGGCCGCGCCGCCCAGCCCCGCCGGCAGCGGCCCCCGCAGCTCCCAGCGGGCGAACGCCTCGTCGAAGGCGCGGACCGCGCGCGGGGTCTCGTCCAGCACCCACGCCATGATCGCGAGAGTGGTGAGCCGCTCGGGCCGGTGTGCCACCTCGGCGGCCAGCCGGGGGAGCAGACCGAGCAGCTCGGTCCGGTCGGCGAAGGGGTCCGACACGGCCCGCACCCAGGTGCGCAGCCAGCCGGGTGACGCGTCCTCGGGAAGGCGCCGCAGGAGTTCCCGGACGCGCTGCCGCTGACTGTCCCGTCCACCGTAGAAGCCGACCACGGCGGCGCCGGCCAGCAGGTCCAGCGCGGTGGCGGGCTGCGCGGCCGTCAGCCGCTCGGCCGTGTCGGTGAGCCGGGCGAAGACCGCGGTGTGCCGCACCGTCATCGCCGCCAGCCGCCCGACCTGCACCGCGGCGGCGGCCAGCAGCGCCGCGTCGTCGGTGCGCGCCCGTGCCGCGGCGGCCAGCTCCTCCACCCAGGCGATATCGCCGGTGAACACGGCCGTGGCGGCGGCTTCGACCAGCAGCCGGGCGCTGTCCGCGCGCCGGGGCGCGAGTTCCGCGGCACGGTACAGGGCCCTGGCCGCCGCCGCGTAGCCGCCGCGGCGGCGAGCCCGGTCCGCGGTCTCGGCCAACTCCGCCGACACGGCCGCGTCCGGACCGGGGCAGGCGGCGGCGAGGTGCCAGGCACGCCGGTCGGGTTCGTCCCGCAGCAGCTCGGCCAGCCTGAGATGGGCCGTACGCCGTGCGTCGAAGGGTGCGGCGTGATAGACGGCGGACCGGACCAGCGGATGACGGAACCGGACGTCCCGGCCGGTCCGCCGGACCAGTCCGGCCCGCTCGGCGGGCGGCCACGCGTCGTCCTCGGCGTGCCCGAGTCCGGCCGAGGCGGCGATCGCGGAGTCCTCGGTGTCCATCGCGGCCAGGAGCAGCAGGGCCCGCGCGGTGGCGGCGGGCAGCTCGTGCAGGCGGGCGGCGAAGATCCGCTCCAGGTGTTCGGTGAGCGGCAGCGGGCCCGTGGCCGGCGGCTGGGCGGCCGTGTCGTGCGCGGTGGCCCCCCGCGTCGGTTCGGTGGCCGCCCTCGTCAGTTCGGTCAGCGCCAGCGGGTTGCCGCCGGCCTGGTCCAGGATGCGCGCCCGGGTCCTGCCGGTGGGGCGCTCCGGCCGGAGGTCCAGCAGGCGGTTGGCCGCGGCGTCGTCGAGCGGGCCGAGGGAGAGCACCGGTACCCGAGGGTCGAGCCCCGGCGGCTGGGCGCGGGCGCCGACCAGCAGCGTGACCGGTTCGCCCGCCAGCCGTCTGGCGGCGAAGGACAGCGCGTCCAGGGAGGCCCGGTCGCACCACTGGGCGTCGTCCAGCACCACCAGGACCGGATGCCGTTCGCCCAGGGCCGACAGCAGGCCCAGGACGGCGATCCCGATCAGCATGAGGTCGGGTTCGGCCGCGGCCGAACCCGCCCCGAAGGCCTGGTGCAGCGCCGCGCGCTGCCGCTCCGGCAGCGCGGCCACCTCGGCCGGCACCGGCCGCAGCACCTGGTGCAGCGCGGAGAAGGCGAGGCTCGACTCCGACTCGCTCCCGCGGGCACGCAGCACACGAGCGCCGTGGGCCTCGGCCCGGCGCGCCACGGCGTCCAGCAGCGTGCTCTTCCCCGCGCCCGCGTCCCCGACGAGCATGAGCAGCGGGTCGGCCGATGAGTCCACCGCGTGGCAGAGACGTGCCAGCTCCGCGTCCCGGCCGACGATCGGCTCCGCCGCGTCCGGCTCCGGTCCGCTGACCGCGCCGGCGCCGGCAGTGTGCTCGTCCACGGAGTCTCCAGGAATCGTGACTCTCTCCGACGGGAGCCGCCCCGCCGTCCGCCGCCCAGATTACAAGCGCGAGGGCCCGCCGCCCGAGCCGTGCACAGGTGCAGTCACCTTACGGATACCGCGTGCGCCGGGGGCGTTCGTACGGTTCCAGGAAAGCAGGCGGAAGCCCCGGCGGGATTCCCCACATGTCCCGACGGAATTCCCCGCATTCTTCGATTCCCCGGATTCTCAAGGAGCACCCATGGACCAGATCGAGCTCGGCGATGTCACCGTCACCCGGGTATGGGAATACTTCGGACCCGTGGACATCAAGCGCGAGGATTTCTTCCCGGAGAGTTCGAAAGAGGTGTGGGAGGACAATTCCTCCTGGCTCGACGCGGACTTCGTGGACCCCGACACCCAGGTCGTGGTGTCCGCGATCCAGACCTGGGTGCTGCGCAGTGAGGGCCGGACCATCCTCGTCGACACCGGCGTGGGCAACTACAAGGAGCGCCCGTACGCGCGGGTCTGGAGCCGTCTCGAAACCCAATTCCTGGCCAATCTCGCGCGGGCCGGTGTCGCGCCGGAGGACGTGGACATCGTCATCAACACGCATCTGCACAACGACCACGTCGGCTGGAACACGTATCTGGACGGGCGGCACTGGGCGCCCACTTTCCCCAACGCCACCTATCTGATGCCCAAGGACGACTTCGACTTCTGGAACCCGGAGAACGGCCACAAGCCGCGGTCCGGCTACGGCAACCAGAACGTCTTCGAGGACAGCGTGGCCCCGGTGCACCAGGCCGGCCAGACGCTGCTGTGGGAGAACAGCCACCGCATCGACGGCAACCTGCGCCTGGACGCCGCTCCCGGACACACCCCGGGCGCCTCCGTGCTGACCCTCACCTCCGGCTCGGACCGCGCGGTGTTCGTCGGCGACATGCTGCACACCCCGGTGCAGATCCTGGAGCCGGACGTCAACAGCTGCTTCTGCGAGGACCCCGCGGGCGCCCGCGCCACCCGCCGCAAGGTCCTGGGCTGGGCGGCCGACAACAACGCCCTCGTGATCCCCGCGCACCTGGGCGGCCACGGCGCGGCGGAAGTGGCGCGCGACGGCAGCGCGTTCGCCATCAAGGGCTGGGCGCCCTTCGCCGCGTACTCCGAACAGCTCTGAGACCCGCGGAAAGGACGAGAGATGAACCACCGACCCGGTCCCGTCGCGACCACCACACGGGGCGCGGTGCGCGGACTGCGCCAGGACGGCACCGGCACCGCCGTCTTCCTGAACATCCCCTACGCCGCCCCGCCGCTCGGCGCCGGCCGGTTCGCCCCGCCGCGGCCGCACGAGCCCTGGGACGGCGTACGGGACGCCACCGTGCCGGGGCCCAACGCGCCCCAGACCGAGCGCAGGCTCGGCACCATCGACATGTCCCCCTACTTCGGGGACGGCTGGTGCCGAGGGGAGGACTACCTCACCGTCAACGTCTGGACGCCCGAGGCCGCGGCGGGCGGCGGCCTGCCCGTGATGGTGTTCGTCCACGGCGGCGGCTTCGTCGCCGGGTCGACACGGTCCGCGCTGTACGACGGCTCCGCCTTCGCCCGTGACGGCGTCGTCCTTGTCACCCTCAACTACCGGCTCGGCATCGCCGGGTTCCTGGACCTCCCCGGAGCGCCCGCCAACCGCGGTCTGCTCGACGTCATCGCCGCCCTGCGCTGGGTCCGGGAGAACATCGCCGCCTTCGGCGGTGACCCGCACAACGTCACCCTCTTCGGCCAGTCGGCCGGGGCGACCATCGTCGGCGGCGTCCTCGCCACCCCCGAGGCCGCGGGCCTCGTCCGCCGGGCGATCGTCCAAAGCGGCAGTGGCCTGGGCGCGTTCACCACCGAGCAGGCCGCGCGTGTCACCCGGGCGGCGGCCGAGGCCCTGGGCGTCGAGCCCCGTGCCGAGGACTTCGCGGAGATCTCCGACGACCGCCTGGTCGAGGCCGCCTCCCGGCTCGCGGGCATCGATCTGCGCACCGCCACGCACCACGACCCGCTGATCGGGCTCAGCCCCTTCAGCCTGGTCCTCGACACACAGCCCGCCGCGTCCGTCGCCGCCGGCCTGGCCGCCGAGGTGGACCTGCTCGTCGGGACCACCACCGAGGAGGGCAACCTCTACCTGGTCCCCGTGGGCAGATACGCCACCTCCACCGCCGAGGACGTCGACGCGGCGGCGGCGCGCTCGCATCCGCGTCCCGCCCAGCTCGTCGAGGCGTACCGCAAGGCCCGCCCCGAGGCGTCCGCCGCCGAGCTGCGGTCCGCCATCATGGGGGACGCGCTGTTCGGCGCGGGCAGCTGGGCCCTGGCCGACGCCCACGCCGCGCACCCCGGCTCGGCCACCTTCGCCTACGAGTTCGCGTGGCGCTCCCACGCCCTGGACGGCGAACTGGGCGCCACCCACGCGGTCGACCTCCCCTTCGTCTTCGACCTCGCGCACCTGCCCGCACTCCACGGACCGGCCGCCCTGCTCGGCCCCGACGAGCCGCCCGCCGGTCTCGCCGCCCGGGTGCACGAGACCTGGATCCGGTTCGCCCGGACCGGCGACCCCGGCTGGGACCCGTACGACACCGATCGCCGGGCCACCCTGCGCATCGACGCCGAGTGGACCCAGCTCGACGACCCCCGCGGCCGGGAACGACGGGCGTGGACCTGACCCGTGGCCCGTACCCGTCATCACACCCGGCAAGGAATCACCCCATGACCAGAACCGCCATCACCACCGAGAACGCACCCGTCCTGGCGGCTCCGCTGTCCCAAGGCATCCGCAAGGGCACCTTCCTGCAGGTCTCCGGGCAGCTCCCGCTCGATCCGGACACCGGTCTGGTCGTCGGCACCACGGTCGCCGAGCAGAGCGCGCAGGTCCTGCGCAACGTCACCGCCGTGCTCAAGGCGGGCGGCGCCGGCCTGGAGGACGTCGTGATGTTCCGCGTCTACCTCACCGATCCCGCTCACATGGGCGAGCTGAACCAGGCGTACGCCGCGGTCGTCGGCCAGCCGTTCCCCGCCCGCACCGCCGTCTCCGTGCGGCTTCCCCCGGGGCTGCTCGTCGAGATCGACGCCCTGGCCGTGTTGGACGGCTGACCGCACGGCTGACCTCGGCGGAGGGCGGGATGAACGGGCGTCTGCCGAAGGCGTGCACCGGCCTGAGGGTTCCGCCGGCGGGACTGCTGGACGCCATGTGCGCACTGGCAGGGCGCCCGGCGCCGCCCTCCGGGCCTTGTCCCGCACGCCGAGTCTGCGGGAAGGTGCTCCGAGCGGCGGGATCGGTGCCGCCGGGCGTGCTGCAGCCGGGCGATGTGAGCGCGGCCACAGAGGTGCGGGCGGGCCTGCTGAACGCCGAGGTCCCGCCGTCGTCGGACGCGGCCGCGCTCTGGATCCGGCGCACGGTCGACGACCTGGGACCGGCCGACCTGTGGGAGCTGGCCCGCGGCACCGCCCTGACCCGGGAGGAGCTCGCGTGGGGCGCGGCCGTCACCCTGGCGCGGCAGGACCCGGTGCGGGGAAGCCCCGTGCGGCAAAGCTCCGTGCGGCGGGACATCCTGGACGAACTCGCCGCGCGGACCCTCGTGGACGAGATCGCCGAACGGGCTCCGCGGCGCTGGGGCCGGGACCACGCCGACGCTGTGCGCACCGTGCTGTACCGGATCCTGGCCGACCTCGCGGACGTCCTCCTGGAGGTGTCGGAGTCGACTCCGACACCGCTGGAGTGGACTGGTGACGACACCGGCGGGATGCGTGCCTCCGCAGTGCTCGGCGGGGTGAGCCACGGCGTACTGGTCCTGCGGGCGGTGGGCTCGCTCCCGGCTGCGGAGCCCGTCTGGCCCCACCCCTCGCTCCCCGCCGAACGCACCGCCTGGCGATGGCGGATCGCGAGCGGACCGGCCGACCGCGCCGTCCACGAGTGCGGGTCCTTTCCCGCCGCACTCGCGGCACGGCACGCTGCCGAGTGCGCGATCACGGCGCTGGCCGCCGGGAGGTGCCACCTGTGAGGCGGGCGCGGCCCCGCGACGGCGTGGTCCTGCGACGGCGCGTTCCCCGCGACGAGCGCGGTCCTGCGACGGGCGTGCCCCCGCGGCGGGCGCGCGGCTACTGGGTCCGCAGCGTCCGGTAGGTGAAGTCGGTCAGGTAGTCGTTCAGCCGCACCGATGCCTCCGACGCCTTCGCCTCGTCGCCGTGGCAGATGGCCCGGAGGATGTCGCCGTGGAGGCGGGCCGCTTCGGCGAGTTCCGCCTTCGGGTTCCGGAGGTGGGCGAACCAGAAGCGCCGGGAGAGGCCCTGCAGGGGGGCCATCGCCACCGACAGGTACTCGTTGTGGGCGGCCTCGACGATCCGCGTGTGGGTCTGCTTGAGCAGGTCCCCGAACTCCCGGGGGTCGTCGCCGTCGAACGCGCTGAGGACCTCGCCCAGGGCGAGGATGCGGTCGCGTTGGGCGGTGGTGGCGCGGTGCGCGGCGAGCCGCACCGCGAGTTCCTCCATCGAGCGCCGCAGTTCCAGCACCTTGAGCTGCGCCTCGATCGACGTGGCGGCGACGAACACGCCCTGGCTCGGGTGGATCTCGACCATGCGCTCCCGTGCGAGCCGCTGCAGCGCCTCGCGCACGGGGGTGCGGCCGAGCCCGGTGCGTTCCATCAGCCGGGCCTCCGACACCAGTGACCCGGGCGGGAGCTCCTGGAACGTGATCATCTGCTCCAGCACGTCGTACGCCTGGTCGGCTTTGTTGGCCACGGGTCGCCTCCTGCTCACTGTCCGCTCGCTCTGGACATTACCGTCGGGCTCGATGTACAACCCATACATGACCAATATATCGGTGTGGACCCTCACCGGCGACGCGCCCGAACAGGGGCTCGGCGTGCTGGCCGAGGTCGATGTGCTCGTCGCCGGGGCAGGACCGGCCGGGGTCGCCGCGGCGGTCGTCGCGGCCGAGGCCGGGCAATCGGTGCTGATCGTGGAGAAGTACGGCTTCGCCGGCGGCGCGGCGGTCGCCGGCATGTCCGGCACGATCTGCGGGCTGTACCTCGCCTCGGAGACCGACCGCGAGCCGAGGCAGGTCGTCGGGGGGTTCACCGAGCGGTTCCGGCGGGAGTTGCTGGCCCGTGGCGGCCTCACGCCGCCGCAGATCTACGGCAAGACCTGGACCGTCGCACACGATCCACTGGTGTGGCGCGAGGTCGCGGACGATCTGCTGACACGGGCCGGGGTCCGGGTGCTGTTCCACACCGCGGTCACGGGCGTCGTCCTCGACGGGGACACCCACCGCGGCGTCGTGGTGGAGTCCAACGCGGGCCGCGCGGTGGTGCTCGCCGCCCGGACGATCGACGCCTCCGGTGACGCGGCGGTCGTCGCACGGGCCGGGTACCGCTACACCTTCGGCGACAACGGTGTGATCCAGAACCCGACCATGTTCTTCCGCCTCGGCAATGTGGACGTCGGCCGGTTCCTCGACTTCTACGGGACGGACACGATCTGCCCGCCCTGGGTCACCGAGGAGATCATCCAGGCGCGGAACGCGGGTATGGACCTGCCCCGGCAGAAGATCTGGATCTTCACCACTCCCCGGCCCGGCGAGCTGATGGTCAACGCGACCCGGCTCGCGGGCCAGGACGGGCGGATGCTCAACGTCATCGACCCCGCCGACTTCACCGAGGCCGAGATCCTGGGGCGGCGGCAGGCCCGTTCGTACGCGCGGTTCCTGACCGAGCGGATCCCGGGCTGTGAGAACGCCTTCGTCCTGGACACCGGGGTCGAGGCCGGGATCCGGCAGACCCGCACGATCGCCGGGATCGACCGGCTGACCAACGACGACGTGCTAGCGGCGCGCAAACGGGAGGACGGGATCTGCCGGGTCCCCTGGCCGATCGAACTGCACGCCGGCGACCGGCCGAAGCTGTCCTGGCTGCTCGACGACTACTACGAGGTGCCCTACGGCACGCTCGTCCCCGAGCGCGGCGAGCACATCATCGTCGCCGGCCGCTGCCTGAGCGCCGAACACGAGGCGCTCGCGTCGGCGCGTGTCACCGCCCAGTGCTTCGAGTACGGCCACGCCGCCGCCGTGGCGACGCTGCTGTCGCTGGACAAGGACACCGCCTACCGGGATCTCGACGGCCGAGAGGTCCGGGCGGCGATGGCGGCCAACGGAAGCGCTCTTTCCCCTTCCTGACAGGAGATTCCCCATGAAACAGTTGCGGAGCAACTTCGAACCGGGCACCACTCGCTGGGCCGTCCGACGCGCGCAGTGGAGCGCGATGGGCATCGGCGTCGAAGACCAGCAGAGGCCCAAGATCGCGATCGTCAACACCTCGTCGAAGCTGTCGGTGTGCTTCGCGCACCTCGACGACGTGGCGAACGTCGTCGCCGACGCGATCCGCGAGGCGGGCGGGCTGCCGCTGGAGATCAGGACGACCGCGCCGAGCGACTTCGTCACCAGCGCCGGCCGCAAGGCGCGCTATCTGATGCCGACCCGGGACCTGATCGTCAACGATGTCGAGGCGGCCGTCGAAGGCGCCCAACTCGACGGCATGGTGCTGCTGTCCAGCTGCGACAAGACGACACCGGCCCATCTGATGGCCGCCGCCCGGCTCGACCTCCCCGCGGTCCTCGTCATCGGCGGCTACCAGCGTGGCGGCACGTTCTCCGGCTGTTCGGTCGACATCGACTCGGTCTACGAATCGGTCGGCGCGGTCGCGTCCGGGCGGCTCGGCGTGGCCGAGCTGGGGGAGATGGCCGACAACGCCATCAAGGGCCCCGGCGTGTGCGCGGGTCTGGCGACGGCGAACACCATGCATGTGCTCGCCGAGGCCCTGGGCATGACGATGCCGGGCTCCGCGCCGACGCGCGCCAACTCCGAGCCGATGCTCGAACGTGCCGCGGCCGCCGGAAGACGAGCCGTCGAACTCGTCCACGAGGGACTCACCGCACGGAAGGTGCTGACCCGCGACGCCATCGAGAACGCGGTCGAAGTGGCGCTGGCGCTGGGCGGCTCGGTCAACTGCGTCCGCCATCTCACCGCGGTGGCCGCCGAAGCCGACCTCGACCTCGACGTGGTGGCGCTGTTCGAGGAGAAGGGCCGCGGCGCCAAGCAGCTCGCCGCGATCCGCCCCAACGGCACACACCAGGTGTGGGACCTCGACCGGGTCGGCGGGGTGCGGACAGTGCTGCGCGCCCTGGCGCCGCGGCTGCACACGGACGCGCCGACCGTCTCCGGCCGTACGGTGGCCGAGCTGATCGGCGGCGCGGCCGAACCGGACGGCGATGTCGTGCACCCGCTCGACAACCCCGTGGCCGACGAGCCCGGTCTGCTGATCCTGCGTGGTTCGCTGGCGCCCGACGGCGCGATCGTGAAGGTCGCCGGCGTCGGAGCGGCACGGCGGCAGTTCTCCGGACCGGCCAAGGTGTTCGCCGGTGAGGACGAGGCGATCACCGCACTGGGCGACGGCGGGATCGAGCCGGGACAGGTGATCGTCCTGCGAGGCATGGGCCCGCGCGGCGGCCCGGGGACGGTCTTCGCCGCGAGCTTCGTGGCCGCGCTCAACGGAGCGGGGCTCGGCGGTCAGGTCGCGGTCGTCACCGACGGCGAGCTGTCCGGACTCAACCACGGACTCGTCGTGGGACAGGTCATGCCCGAAGCCGCCGACGGCGGTCCGCTCGCCGGGGTCCAGGACGGCGACACCATCTCGATCGACCTCGACGCGCGGCTCATCGACGCCGAGCCCGTGCGCGACGGGAAGCCCGTCACCGCCGGTGACTCCGGGGCCGAGCGCGGCTGGCTCGGCCAGTACGCGGCACTGGTCGGCCCGATCCAGCGTGGCGCGGTCCTGCGCCGTCCCGCCCGCCACTGACATCCCCCGCACCCGCACCGAACGAAGAGGCCCCCATGACCGACACCAGACGGCAGGCCCGCAGAGCCGGGATCGCGGCGCTCGTCGGCACCACGCTCGAGTGGTACGACTTCCTGATCTACGGTACGGCCGCCGCGCTCGTCCTCAACAAGCTGTTCTTTCCCGCGATCAGCCCGATGGCGGGCACCCTGGCCACGTTCGCCACCTACGCGGTCGGCTTCCTGGCGCGCCCGCTGGGCGGCATCGTGCTGGGCAACCTCGGCGACCGGCTCGGCCGCAAGACCATGCTGATGCTGACGATCGTGCTGATGGGTGTCGCCACAGCACTGATCGGTGTCCTGCCCACGTACGAGACCGTCGGGGTCTGGGCGCCGGTGCTGCTGATCGTGCTCCGGCTGGTGCAGGGGTTCGGCGCGGGCGGCGAATACGCCGGCGCCGTGGTGCTGTCGGTCGAACACGGCGACCAGCGGCGGCGCGGACTGGCCGCGGCGTGGGCCCCCGCCGGATTCGCCCTCGCCACCCTGCTGGCCACCGGGATCTACCAGCTGTTCCTGCTGCTGCCCGACGAGCAGTTCCGCCAGTGGGGCTGGCGGGTTCCGTTCCTGCTGGGGATCGTGATGCTCGCGATCGGCTACTTCGTCCGTACCGGGGTGGCCGAGTCCCCGGCGTTCGAGAAGGCGCAACGGGCCGAGGAGGCCAAGGTGTCGCTCTTCTCTGCACTGCGGCAGCAGCCCAGGAGCTTCCTCGTCGTCGTCGGTGCCCGCTTCGCCGAGAACGGTTTCGCCTATCTGTTCCCCGTTTTCGCGGTCGCGTTCCTGACCCGGGAGCTGCACCTGGCCGAGTCCCTGGGACTGACCGCGGTGATCATCGCGTCGGCCGTGCAGGTGGCCGGGGTGCCGTTGTTCGCGTGGCTGTCCGACCGGTGGGGACGGCGTCCGGTGTACGCGGCAGGTGCGATCGCGTCGGCGCTGTGGATCGTGCCGTTCTTCCTGCTCCTGGAGACCCGCGAACCGGTGGCCGTCATCGTCGCGTTCGTGGTGGGGCTCGGCATCTGCTACCCGGCGATGCTCGCGCCGCAGGCGGCCTGGTTCGCGGAACTGTTCGAGACCAGGAACCGGCTCGCCGGGTTCGGCTTCGCGCGAGAGATCGGCTCGGTGCTGGCGGGAGGTTTCCTGCCGCTGATCGCGACCTCCCTGCTCGCGTGGTCCGGCCACTGGTGGTCGGTGGCCGCGTACATGGCGCTGCTGACGGTGCTCACCCTCATCGCACTCGCCGCGGGCCCCGAGACCCGGCGCCGCGACATCGAATCCGCCGACGAGCACGCCACGGTCACCCCGCGCGCCCAGGAGGCCACCACGAAGGCGGCGGCCCGGCAGTGACACCTCCTCGAACCGCTCCTCGAAACGCCGCTCCTTGAACCGCGGAAAGAATCCTGACGCGGGGTCGGGAGGATCGCGTACGATCTGCCGGACCACCACCGCGTTTTCCGCACCCTGAAGGACTGAAGCCCATGAACTCGGCGTCCCCCAGCGGCCGCCGTCGGCACTGACCGCTCGGTGCCACACCGTCTCCTCACGGCGGCCCCACGTCCGCGCGCACCACGCGTTGTCGTCGCTCTTCTCCGCCTTTCTTCGTGAGGTCACATCACCATGGGCACCGACGTCCAAGGCTTCGCCGTCGCCAACCTCCGCCGCCGCCCCGTGCTCATCGAGGCCGGGGGCTTCGTGGCGGGGTTCGACCCCGGCACCACCAGCCCGTACATCAACTACGCGACCCCGCTGCCCGCCGCCCGGCCCACCGCCCGGGACGTGCAGGAGCTGATCGAGGCGTTCCGGGTGCGCGGTCTCAAGCCCCGGCTTGAGTTCGCGCCGGACGCCGCACCCGCCGTGGAGCCCGCGCTGCGCGCGGCGGGGTTCACCGTGGAGGCGGTGCACGCGTATCTGGTCTGCACCCCGGAACGGCTCACCATCCCGCGCGGCACGGCGGCCGTCCCGGTGGCGGTCCCGGCCACGGACGAGGACTACCGGGCGATCGACGCCGCGCTGTCCGAGGCGTTCGGCGAGTTCGCCGCCTCCCCCGAGGGGGCGGACCGGCTGCGCCGCGTCCAGGAGGGCGGGGGCGCGGTCCGGTTCGTCCGCGCCCCCGACGGCGGCTGCGCCGGTGCGGCCACCTGCTCGGCGCCCGCCGTGGGCACCGCGGAACTGGCGGGCGTGGGCACCCGGCCCGCCTTCCGGGGCCGGGGCATCGCCGCCTCGGTCACCGCCGCGCTGACCGAGGCGATGTTCGCGCGAGGAGCCCGGTCGGTATGGCTGGAGTACTCGGGTGAGGGCTCCCGCCGCGTCTACGAACGGGTCGGCTACGAGCCCCGGGGCACCCGCCTGTACCTGAGTCTCGAAGGCTGACCCGGGCGGGGCGGGGCCGGTGCGCGTTCCGGGTCAGCCCGGCGACGCGGCGACCCGCACCCGGTCGCTCGCGCTGTCGGAGAGGAACGACGCCAGCTCCCGCCCCTCCTCGGCGACGGTGGCGCACTCGGCCGGGGAGAGGCGGCGCAACGGGGTGACGGCCACCGTATCCGCCTCGACCTTCCAGGTCGCCGCGACCCGGCCGTCGACCAGCACCACGCGCTCGCCGGCGACCGACAGGCCGCGGTGGGCGTCGTCGATGATCCGGCCGCGGTCGTGGTATCCGAGGATCGCGTTGTCGAACGCCGGCAGGAACCGCACCGGGGCGGGCGTGTCGGGGTCCGGGCGCGGCGCGTCGGGCAGGTCGAGCAGCTCGCGCCCGCGCTCGTCGCGGAAGGTGACCAGCTCCTCGCGGATCGCGGCCACCGCGGCCGGCAGCCCGGCCAGGCCGCACCAGGCGCGCACATCGGCCGAGGCCGCGGGGCCGAAGGCGGCCAGATAGCGCCGTACCAGCGCCTGGCCGACCGGGTCGGAGCCGTCCGGGGCGGGCGGGTCGGCCTCCCGGCCCAGCCAGGAGGAGAGCAGGACGTTGCGCACCCCCGCCCTGGTGCGCCACAGCCCGCGCGGGGGCGTCTGCGCCATCGGCACGAGGGCGGCGATCACCATCTCGCCCAGTGCCCGCGGTGCGGGGGCCGGCCAGCGGTCGGCCAGCACCCGCACCAGCTCGGCCATCGAGCGGGGTTCGCCGTCGGCCATCACCGCCCGGCCCGCCACGGCGAGTTCGTCGAGGTCGACCCCCTCGAACTCGCGGCGGTAGGTGCCGAGCACCCGCTGGCGCAGCATGGTGCCGTGGCGGGCCCGCCAGGCCAGGGTGTCCTCGGCGGTGAGCAGGTGGACGGTGCGGCGCATGAGGTGGGTCCGCACCAGAGCGCGCCGGACCAGCAGATCCGAGAGGTCCGCCGGGTCGAACGCGCGCAGCCGCGACCACAGCCCGACGAACGGCTCCTGCGGCTCCTGCGCCTGCATACCGCACAGGTGCCCGACGGCGTCGTGGACCGGTACGTCGGCGCGGTCGAGCAGCAACTGCCGGGCGAGCGTCGCGCGGTTCAGCGCCCGGGTGCCCAGGACGGTCATCGGGCCACCGCGGCGCGTTCCCCGGCCGGGCGGCGGCGCAGCGCGGCGCGTTCGACGGCCGGTGGGGTGTAGGACACGTCGATCGGGCCGATGTCGGTTCCGGGCGGCGCGATCTCGTCGATCCGGTCCAGGAGTTCGTCGTCGAGAGTGGTTCCGGCGCCGGCCAGGAGGTCGTCGAGCTGCTCCATGGTGCGCGGCCCGATGATGGCCGAGGTGACGCCGGGGTGGGTGATGGCGAACGCCATCGCGAGGTGGGTCAGCGACAGGCCGGCCTCCTCGGCCAGCGGGATGAGCCGCTCCACGGCGTCGAGTTTGCGCTCGTCGGTCATGTGCCGGGGCACCCAGCGCATCCGCGCGTCCTGCGGCGGCACGGTTCGGCCCTTGCGGTAACGGCCGCTGAGCAGGCCCATCGCCAGCGGGCTCCAGACCAGCGTGCCCATGCCGTACCGCTGGCAGACGGGCAGGATCTCGTGCTCGATGCCGCGGTTGAGGAGGGAGTACGTGGGCTGCTCGGTACGGAACCGCTGGAGCCCGCGCCGGTCCGCGACCCACTGCGCCTCGACGATCTCCGAGGCCGGGAAGTTGGACGACCCGATCGCCCGTACCTTGCCGCTGCGCACCAGGTCGGTGAGGGCGGAGAGGGTCTCCTCGAGATCGGTCCGCGGATCGGGGTGATGGATCTGGTAGAGGTCGATGTGGTCGGTCCGCAGCCGCCGCAGCGAGTGCTCCACCTCGGCGATGATCCAGCGCCGGGAGCTGCCGCCGCGGTTGGGGTCCTCGCCCATCCTGCCGTTGACCTTGGTGGCCAGCACGATGTCGTCGCGCCGCCCGCGCAGCGCCTTGCCGACGATGTCCTCGGACTCCCCGTGCGGGCCGTACACATCGGCGGTGTCGATGACGTTGATCCCCGCGTCCAGCGCCCGGTGGATGATCCGGACGCAGTCGTCGTGGTCGGGATTGCCCACCTGACCGAACTTCATGGTGCCCAGGCAGTAGGCGCTGACCTGGATACCGGTACGCCCCAGCTCACGTGTCTTCACGGTCGCGCCGTTTCCCTTCGGTTCCTTGGCTCATGGATTCCGGCGCCGCGCAGGTGACGGCCGTCGCCAGCGCGGCGCCGAGCGGTTCCGGGAAGCGGTCAGCTGGACGTCTGCCCGTCGAGCGTCTCGCGGATGATGTCCGCGTGCCCGGCGTGCTGGGCGGTCTCGGCGATGACGTGCATGATCACCCGGCGCACGCTGTGTTCCGCACCCGGCTCGTTCCAGGGCGCCTCCGGCAGCGGGTGCGTCGCCGACAGGTCGGGGACGGTGGAGATGACCTCCGCGCTCCGGGCGGCCACCTGCTCGTAGCGCTCGAGCACCCCGGCCAGCGTGTCACCGGGCAGCATCTGGAAGTTGTTCTGGTTGTCGATCGCCCACTGGGGGAACTCCTTCGCGGTACCGCCCATGAGGTCGGCCCAGGTGACACCCTCGGGCAGGTCGTAACGCAGCGCCGACGGGCCCTCGAGGACGAAGCGCATCCAGCCTTCCTCGATGAACGCGACGTGCTTGATCAGCCCGCCCAGGCAGAGCGCGCTGACCGTCGGGCGCTCACCGGCCTGCTCGTCGCTGAGCCCCTGCACGCTCTTGATCAGGGCGGAGCGCGCGGCGGTGAGCTCGGCGAGCAGATCGGCCCGCTCGGCGTCGAGGGTGGCGGGGGGTGTGGTGGTGGCGGTGGCGGTCACGGTGATCGGGTCCTTCTGGTCGTTCTCGTCGTCTGACGGAGACAACACTCACAGAGGTAGCGGACAGGTTGTGGCCGCTACTCGGGACAGAATGGGAGTCATGCCGAAGACGTCAGCGCGACTGCTGTCCCTGCTCTCGCTGCTCCAGGCACGCCGCGACTGGCCGGGGCAGCTGCTGGCCGAGCGGCTGGAGATCAGCCCGCGCACCGTGCGCCGCGATGTCGACCGCCTGCGTGAACTCGGCTACCCCATCGTGGCCACCAAGGGCCCCGACGGGGGCTACCGGCTCGGCGCGGGCGCGGAGCTGCCCCCGCTGCTGTTCGACGACGAGCAGGCCGTCGCCCTCGCCGTCGCGCTCCAGACCGCCCTCACCACCGGCGCCGGGATCGAGGACGCGGCGGCGCGCGCCCTGAACACCGTCCGGCAGGTCATGCCCGCACGGCTGCGGCACCGCGTCGACGCGCTCCAGATCACCGCCGTCGAACGTCCGTGGGACCGGCCGCATCCACGGGCCGACCCGCAGGTCCTCATGGCGCTCAGCACAGCCGTCCGCGCCCGCGAGGTCCTGCGCTTCGACTACACCCCCGCCACCCCGCCGGAGGCGGCTTCCTGGGCGGGAGCGGCTTCCCCGGGGGGAGGGGCCTCCCCGCCGGGAGCGGCTTCCCGGCCGGGGGCGGCTTCCCCGGCGGGGGCGGCTTCTCAGCCTGGGGTGGCTTCTGCGTCGGGTGCGGCCTCCCGGCCGGAGGAGGCTTCTGCGTCGGGTGCGGCGTCCCAGTCGGGTGCGGCTTCTCCGCCGGGTGCGGCTTCTCCGCCGGAGGCGGCTTCCCGGCCGGGGGCGGCTTCCCCGGCGGGGGCGGCTTCCCGGCCGGGGGCGGCTTCCCCGGCGGGGGCGGCTTCCCTGCCTGGGGTGGCTTCTGCGTCGGGGGCGGCGTCCCCGCCGGGGGCGGTTTCCCGGGCGGGGGCGGCTTCCCTGCCTGGGGTGGCTTCTGCGTCGGGGGCGGCCTCCCCGCCGGAGGAGGCTTCTGCGTCGGGGGCGGCTTCCCCGCCGGAGGAGGCTTCTGCGTCGGGTGCGGCTTCACCGGCGGGGGCGGCCGGTACCGGGGCCGTCGCGGGTGCGCCGCGCAGAGTGGCGCCGCATCATCTCGTCACCTGGGGCGGGCGCTGGTATCTGCTCGCGTGGGACCTCGACCGCGAGGGCTGGCGCACCTTCCGCGTCGACCGGATCACCCCGCGCACCCCCACCGGGCCCCGTTTCACCCCGCGCGAGGTGCCCGGCGGGGACGTGGCCGCCTTCATCCTCGGCCGGTTCCAGGGTGCCGACGGGCCCGGCGGCTGGCCCTGCCGTGGCGAGGTGATCCTCGACCTGCCCGCCGCCGAGGTCTCCCCCTTCGCCGGCGACGGAGTCGTCGAGGCACTCGGTCCGGACCGCTGCCGGCTGGTCCTGGAGGCGTGGTCGTGGCCCGGACTGGCCGCCACCATCGGCAGGTTCGACGCCGATATCGAGGTCATCGGGCCGCCCGAACTCAAGGAAGCCTTCGCGCAGCTGGCCCGCCGCTACGCCGCTGCCGCGGCGGCCGACGGCCCCGGACAGCGCACACCTGGCTAGTTCTGGCGCGGGGCCGCCGCCTCGAGGTCGGTCACGCTTCCGGACATGATCGTGCGGAGGTGGGCGGTGAGGTGCTCGGGCGGCCAGTCCCACCAGGCCAGGGCCAGCAGCCGGGCGATGTCCTCGTCGTCGTAGCGGCGGCGGAGGAGCCGGGCCGGATTGCCGCCGACGACGCCGTAGTCGGGCACGTCGTCCACGACCACCGAACCGGAGGCGATGATCGCGCCGTGGCCGATGCGGACGCCGGGCATCACCGTCGCCCGGTAGCCGAACCAGACGTCATTGCCGACCACGGTGTCGCCCCGGCCCGGCAGGCCGGTGATCAGGTCGAAGTGGTCGGCCCACGAACCGCCCATGATGGGGAAGGGAAAGGTGGAGGGGCCGTCCATGCGGTGGTTGGCGCCGTTCATGATGAACCGCACCCCTTCACCCAGTGCGCAGAACTTCCCGATGACCAACCGCTCGGGCCCGTAGTGGTACAGCACGTTGCGGGTCTCGAACGCGGTGGGGTCATCCGGGTCGTCGTAGTACGAGAACTCCCCGACCTCGATCAGTGGCGAGGTGACCAGCGGTTTCAGCAGCACCACCCGCGGCTGCTCGGGCATCGGGTGCAGCACCGTCGGATCGGCGGGTACGGCCGGCATCGCGGATCGCCTCCTCCTCGTCCAGTTGCTCGTGACGCGTCCAGTTCCCCGCCCAGAGCGAGGCCCCCGCCATGATCGCAACCTCGGCGCCCGGTGTCGCGTGCATTCCGTGGGGGCGTACGGGGTTCCGCGGGGGCGCGCGGAGCAACCTGAGAGCGCCGCGTGGAGTCCTTGAGCGATGAACCCCTGTCCGTATCCCTGCCGATGTCCGTACCCGTGCCGATCCGCCTCGGAGGCGCCGCCGTGCGTTCGCTCGTCCCCGTCGCCGCCGTGGCCGTGTCCGCCGTGCTGCTGCTCGCCGGGTGCAGCAAGGGCGGCCATGGCGGCCGGAAGCCGGGGGAGGGGGAGGGGGCCACGAAGGGGGCGGCCGCCGCGTCGCTCGGGGACTTCAACGGCGACGGCTACGACGACTTCGCCACCACCATCCGCCCCACCAGCACCTCCCGGGGACCGCTGCCCGCCCGGCTGGCGGTCGTCTACGGCTCGGCGCGGGGCCTGGACCCACGGCACCGCCTCGTCGTCGACGGCGCCGAGGACGACTACGTGGGGTCGCCGCTGCGGACCGACCTCGACGGGGACGGATTCACCGACCTGGTGACGGCGCGTTTCCGGCACGGGAGGACACCACGGTCCGCGCGGACCGGGGAGACGGTGGTGCTGCGCGGCGGCCCCCGTGGGCTGGCCGCCCCACGCCCGCTGCGCGGTGGCGCGACCGGATTCCTGTCCCTGGCCGTGGGGGACTTCGACGGGGACGGCGCCGCCGACCTGCTGGCCTCGGCGGCCGACGGCCGGGGCGCGGTGCGTGTGCTGTACGGGCCGTTCGGGGCGTTCGGGTCGGGGCGTGCCACGCCCCGTCCGGCCCGTACCGCCGCGCTCCCCACCGGCCGGCACCGCCGTACCGCGCCCGCCACCGCCACCGCCGGGGACTTCGACGGTGACCACCGCACCGACGTGGTGCTGACCTACCGCTACGACACCGAGCAGCCGGAGCAGCCGGAGCAGCCCGAACAGCCGGATCAGCCGGAATCCGACGACACCGCCCCCCTCGACCCACCCGTGGCCCACTACCGGGGCGGGCCCGAGGGCCTGGTGCGGGACAAGCGGCCCGAGGCGCGGCTGGCCCACGCCCTCGGCACGGAGGACGGTCCGCGCGAGCCCGCGGCCGGGGACGCCGACCACGACGGGATCGACGATCTGCTCGCGCCCGGCCAGGGGACCCTCGGCCCCGGCCCGCACCGCGGCTCCGGCCGGCTCACCGTCGTGCACGGCGCCAGGTCCGGGCTGGGCAGGGGGCGTTCGGAGCTCACCGTCGACCCGTCCGGTCCTGGCCTGCCCGGCGACGCGCGGCGCGGCGATGGCTTCGGCGGCTCCCCGGCCGTGGGCGACATCACCGGCGACGGCCGTCCCGACCTCGTGGTGGCCACCCCGGAGAAGAACCACGGCAACGGCCGGCTCACCCTGCTGCCCGGGTCCCGGCGCGGGAGCGGTGGCGAGTACGACCCGGCCGCGGGCGCGCACCAGGAGGACGGCGGGGAGCAGACCGTCGACCTGGACACCCCGGGCGTGCCCGGCCGGCCCGCTCCGTACGGCTCCGACGGCTTCGCCCCCCAGCCCCCGCTGCTCGACGTCGACGGCGACGGCCACGACGACGTGATCGCCGCCGCGCCCGGCTACGACCGCGGCCGAACGGGTGGCTTCTGGGTCCTGCGGGGGACCGGCCACGGGCTGTCCACCCGGGACGTACGCCGCTTCACCCCCGCCGATCTCGGCATCCGTTTCCGGCCGGAATAACGGACGGCGGCGGCGGGGTTACCGTGCACGAGGCATCTGCCGACGTACGGAAGCGGGTAACGCAGGCATGAGCACTAGCACCGTCGAGCTCACCAAGGACAACTTCGACGACATCGTGTCCGGAAGCGCGTTCGTCCTGATCGACTTCTGGGCCTCCTGGTGCGGGCCGTGCCGGATGTTCGCGCCCGTCTACGAGAAGGCCGCGGAGCGCCACCAGGATCTGCTGTTCGCCAAGGTCGACACCGAGGCCCAGCCCGAGCTGGCCGCCGCCTTCGACATCCAGTCCATCCCCACGCTGATGATCGTGCGCGACAACATCGCGGTCTTCGCCCAGCCCGGCGCCCTCCCCGAGCCGGCCCTGGAGGACGTCATCGGCCAGGCCCGCGACCTCGACATGGACGCGGTGCGCGCTTCCATCGCGGCCGCCGCGAACGAGAAGCGGGCGATCGACGAGGAGAAGGCGTCCGACCGCAATGGCTGAGCTGCTGCTGATCCGGCACGGCGAAACCGAGTGGAGCCGGTCGGGGAAGCACACCAGCTGGACCGATATGCCCCTGACGGCGCACGGCGAGGAGCAGGCGCGCGCGCTGCGCCCGCTGCTCGCCGCGCGCAAGATCGGGCTGACCCTGGTGAGCCCCATGGAGCGGGCCGTGCGGACCGCGCGGCTCGCCGGGCTCGAGGACCTCACGACCGAGCCCGAGCTGCACGAATGGGACTACGGCGGCTACGAGGGCGTCACCACCCCCGAGATCCACCGCACCCGCCCCGGCTGGAACCTGTGGACCGACGGCGTCCCACCGGGCGAAGCCGGCCACCCGGGGGAGTCGCCCGAGCGGATCGGGGCCCGGGTGGACCGGGTGCTCGCCCGGATCGCGCCCGAGCTGGACGCGGCGGACGGCGCCGATGTGGTGCTGGTGGCCCACGCCCATGTGCTGCGGGTGCTCACCGCCCGCCGGCTGGGGCTGCCCCCGTCCGCCGGCGCGCTCTTCCGGCTGGACACCGCGACCGTGAGTCGACTCGGAACTGAGCATGGTCGCCCGGCCGTCGTCGCCTGGAACGTAGGCTCGGAGGCGATCTCCGGACCGGGGTCGGCCGGAAGGGGCGGCACCCCCGCCGGATGATCATCCGACCGTACGTCACATCCGGCGCTCCACCGGCAGGTGGACGTCACCGACAGGAAGCAGGGAACAGCGAGCATGGCTACGACGCGTACCGCGCACACCGTCTGGCAGGGCAACCTGGCCGAGGGCAAGGGGACCGTCACCTTCGATTCCTCCGGCATCGGCGAGCAGCCGGTCTCCTGGCCGTCCCGCGCCGAGCAGGCGAACGGCAAGACCAGCCCCGAGGAGCTGATCGCGGCGGCGCACTCCAGCTGCTTCTCGATGGCGCTCTCGCACGGCCTCACCCAGGCGGGCAACCCGCCCACCCAGCTGACCACCCAGGCCGAGGTCACCTTCCAGCCCGGCACCGGGATCACCGGTATCCACCTCACCGTCGAGGGCTCGGTGGAGGGCCTGGACGAGGCCGCGTTCGTCGCGGCGGCCGAGGACGCCAAGAAGAACTGCCCGGTGAGCCAGGCGCTCGCCGGTACGGAGATCACGCTGTCGGCGAAGCTGGCCTGACGTTCTCCACGCGCTGAAGCAATCCCCAGGTGAACTCCGCCACATAGTGGCGGAGTTCGCCGTTCGCCCCGTTCGCCCCGTGCTCTCCGTCCCATGCGTCGAAGGCGAGCCGCCAGCGGGTGGGCGCCGAGCCCTCCATCGGCCGCGCGGGCGCGAAGGCGCGCGCCACCTCGTCCACCGTGCAGGACCAGGGCACGAGATCGGCGGCCGTACGCAACGTCGCCCCGGGCGCCCCCGGGGCGCGCACCAGCCACTCGTTCCACACCGCCCCGTTCGGCGCGGTGAGCACCTCGAACCGCAGATCCGGCCACAGCGGCACGGACCAGCTCAGCGCCTCACAGGTCAGATCGCCGATCCGGCGGGTGGCGGTGGACTCGGGCGGGCCCAGTACGGCGCGGTAGCGGGCGACCGCCGAGCGCCGCCGTGACGCGTGCCGCATGGCCTGCCAGCGGCGGTTGGCCTCGCGCATCACCGAACGCCCGAAGCCCAGCTCGCGCAGCGCGTCCTCGACCAGCCCCGGCTGATGATCGGCCATCCGCCGCAGCAGCACGAGGACGAAGGGGAAGGGGGTGGGGAACGAGTCCGGTGCGGAATCCATGGTTCCTATCGTGCCTTTGCCGGACCATTGCCGGAGGAAGACGGCTATGCGTAACCTGTGTTCGGTTTACCGGCCATCGGCCGGGATCTCGAACATCTGCGCGCGAACCATATGCATCCGGACCAGAAGCGGAGGGCGAGTACTTATGGGACGCCTGGTGCCCGCGGTGACACGGGCCCTGGACATACTCGAGCTCTTCCTGGACGGAGACGGCACGCTCTCCGCCCCCGAGATCACCCGGCGGCTGGGACTGCCCCGTACGACGGTCCATGAGCTGGTGACCACCCTGGCCGCCCGCTCCTACCTGGTCCACGTACCCGACCAGCCCGGCCGCTACCGGCTCGGGGTGCGGCCGTACCAGCTGGGCAGCCGCTACGCCGAACAGCTCGACCTGGCGGCCGAGGGCCGGCAGGTGGCCCGGACCGTCGCGGAGACCTGCGACGAAACCGTGCACGTCGCCATCCTCGAGGGCGCCGACGTCATCTACATCGCCAAGGTCGACTCCACCCACGCCGTCCGCATGGTCTCGGCCGCGGGCCGCCGGCTGCCCGCCCACTGCACCTCGGTCGGCAAGATGCTGCTCGCCTCCCTCCCGGAGGACGCCCTGGACGCCCGGCTGCCCGACGACCAGCCGCTGGCCGCGATGACGGACAACAGCATCACCTCCCCCGGCGAACTGCGCCGCCACCTCGCCACCGTGCGCGAGCGCGGCGTCGCGGTCGAGCAGCGGGAGTCCAACCCGGATGTGAACTGCGTGGCGGCTCCCGTACGGGACTCCACCGGGAAGGTGGTCGCGGCGCTGTCGATCTCGGTGCCGACGATCCGCTGGAGCGAGGAGCGCCAGGCCGAGCTGGAGGAGCTGGCGGCCAAGGGTGCGGCAGAACTGTCGGCACGGCTGGGCCATCGGAGGCGGGACATATGAGCACACGGCCGTCGCTCGAGATCGCGGTGCGCGCGCACGCCGTGCTCGGCGAGGGACCCACCTGGGACGCCGCCGCCCGGCGGCTGATCTGGGTGGACATCCTCTCCTCCCGCGTCCACGGCTACGACCCCGCCACCGGCCGCCGCACCACCCTGGCCACCGAGCAGCACGTCGGCGCGGCCAAGCCCCGCGCGGGCGGCGGACTGGTGGTCAACCTCCGCGACGGCATCGGGGTGTACGGGCCCGACGGCGGTTTCGGCTGGCTGCTGCGCGAGGCGGTCCCCGGCCGCCGGGGCAACGACGCCGCGGTCGCGCCCGACGGTTCGCTCTGGGCGGGCACCATGCGCTACGACGAGGCGACCGGTGGCGGCACGCTCTCCCGGATCGGGGCGGACGGCTCCCGTACGGAGTTCCTGCCGCGGGTCACGGTCAGCAACGGCATCGGCTGGAGCCCGGACGGCCGCCGCATGTACTACATCGACACCCCCACCCGCCGTATCGACGTCCTCGACGTGGCGGACGGCGCGGACGGTCCGGTGGTCTCGGGGCGCCGGCCGTTCGTCGAGATCGAGGAGGGCGCGGGCTTCCCGGACGGGCTGTGCGTGGACGCCGACGGCGCGGTGTGGGTCGCCCTGTGGGACGGCGCCGCGATCCGCCGCTACGCCCCCGACGGGACACTCGATCGGGTGGTGGAGCTTCCGTTCCCGCGCCCGACCGCCTGCGCCTTCGGCGGGGCGGACCTCCGCGATCTGTATCTGACCTCGGCACGGGTCGGCCTCGGCGCCGCCGCGCCGCCGCTCGCCGGGTCGCTGCTGGTCATCGAGGGCGCGGGACAGGGGCTGGCGCAGCCCGCCTTCGCCGGCTGAGCGACGGCGGGGCGGGGCCGGGCGGGCGCCGGACACCGGCGGGGGAGGGGCTGACGAGGGCGTTCGTACGGTTCTTTGCACAGGATCCTCACACCCCGCGGCCTGCTGGCCTCTCCGTTGGTCACATAACCTGCCCGCGAAATGGATTACTGCTCTGCCTGTCACCGCCCTCTGGGCGGTGCCCTCTCCTGCCCCGACTGCGGGACGCCCGTCGAGGACCCCGGGCCGGCCCTCGCCGCACCGGACGCGGACGCGGGTACGCAGGCGTCCCCCGGCTCTCCGGTCGCCTCCCCTGCCGCTCCCGCCGCTCCCGTCGCCTCGCGTGCCGCCCGTGCCTCGCGCCGGAAGCCCAAGTCCCGTGGCCTCATCGGCCGCCGCGCGCGCCGGGCCCGCCGGGGGCGGGGGCGCCGGGTGACGATCCTGGCGGCGGTGCTCGGCCCGGTGCTGGCCGCGCTGTTCGTGGCCGAGCTGGCCACCGAGGGGCACTGGCGGGAGTCCTCCCCGCCCGGACAGCGGGAGCCGGCGGCCGACCGCACCGGCGGGGCGACGGATTCCGCCGAGTCGGGCGGCCAGGACGCGGGCGGCCCGAGCGCGGCCCCCTCGGCGGGGAGCGGCGGCCAGGGTGAGGACGGCGACCCGTCCGGGGGCGAGGCCGAGGGCGAGGGCGGCGAGACGTCCGAGGACGGGAGCGGCGACGCCTCGTCCGATCCGGACGACTCCTCCTCCGACCCGCCGGACGCCTCCGCCCCGGCCCCGGGCGGCCCCGGCGCGACCCAGCGGCCCACCTCCCCGTCGCAACCCGGGCCCACCGCCCCGGCGACCGTCGAACCGACGCCGACCTCGACGGCCACGGAAACCTGCTTCCTGTGGTGGTGCGTCTAGCCAAGGGGGCCCAGGGGCCGTCCCAGGGGCCGCTACGGCGCCACGCCCAGCATCCGCTTGAGCAGGTCGCGCAGCACCGTGCGCTCCTCGTCCGAGAGCTCCGCCAGCGGTTCGCGGGCGAAGTCGAGCGAGCCCCGGAGCCGTTCGGAGGTCTCCCGGCCCGCCTCGGTGGCGGCGGCGAGCTTGACCCGGCGGTCGGCCGGGTCGAGGCGGCGCTCGGCGAGGCCGCGCGACTCCAGGCGGTCCACGATCCCGGTGACGTTCGACGGTTCGCACTTCAGCTGCTGGGCGAGGCGGCGCATCGGTGTCGGGCCGCCGGACAGCAGGCCCAGCACCCGGGCCTGTGCCCCGGTCAGGGAGTGCTTGGCCGCCGCCTCCTCGTATTCCTGGTGATAACGGGCCACGATGGTGCCGATGAGCTCGACGACCTCGAGGGTCAGCGGGTCGATGCGGGACGTCATGGTCACCAGGGTACCCATTTACTTGACACCCTGAAATATCAAGCAGCATGATTGTTTCAACTGCTGAAGCTTAGGAGAGGCCCCTTTTCATGTCCGTCATCCCCACCACCGGCCGTGAATGGCACCTGGTCGCCCGCCCCGAGGGGTGGCCGAAGCCGGAGGACTTCGCGCTGCGCGAGGCCCCGGTCTCCGAGCCGGGCCCCGATCAGGTGCTGGTCCGCAATCTCTACATGTCGGTGGACCCGTACATGCGCGGGCGCATGAACGACGTGAAGTCGTACACGCCGCCGTTCCAGCTGGACAAGCCCATGGACGGCGGCGCGGTCGGCAAGGTCATCGCCTCCAACGTGGACGGCGTCTCCGTCGGGGACCACGTCCTGCACTTCGGCGGCTGGCGTGAGTACGCGGTGGTGGACGGCAAGAGCGCGGTGAAGGTCGACCCCGAGACCGCCCCCCTCCCCGCCTACCTCGGGGTGCTGGGCATGCCGGGGCTCACCGCGTACGCGGGGCTGCTGGAGGTCGCGTCCTTCAAGGAGGGCGACGCGGTCTTCGTCTCCGGCGCGGCGGGCGCGGTCGGCAGCGAGGTCGGCCAGATCGCCAAGCTCAAGGGCGCCTCCCGGGTGATCGGCAGCGCCGGCAGCGACGAGAAGGTCCGGGTGCTGCTCGAGGAGTACGGCTTCGACGCGGCGTTCAACTACAAGAAGGGCCCGGTGGCCGAGCAGCTGAAGGAGGCCGCACCCGACGGGATCGACGTCTACTTCGACAACGTCGGCGGTGAGCACCTCGAGGCCGCCATCGGCCGCCTCAAGGTGCACGGCCGGATCGCCGTCTGCGGCATGATCTCGCAGTACAACGTCACCGAGCCGACCCCCGCCCCGCGCAACCTCGCGTTGGTCATCGGCAAGCGGCTGCGCATTCAGGGCATGCTGGTCGCGGACCACCAGCATCTCCAGCCGCAGTTCTTCGAGGAGGTCGGCGGCTGGATCCGGGAGGGCAAGCTGCACTACCGGGAGACCGTCGCCAAGGGTGTGGAGAACGCGGTGGAGGCCTTCCTCGGGATGCTCCGTGGGGAGAACACCGGCAAGATGATCGTCGCCTTCGAGGACTGACGTCCACAGGAGCACAGGAGCAGCCGACGCACCGGTCCGGCGCTCCCCGCCACGCGGTGGCGGGGAGCGCCGGACCGCTCGCTAGGGCAGTACCACCGTCGTCAGCGAACGCCCCGGCAGCTCGGCCGCCAGCCGTCCGCCGCGCACCCGCGCGGTCCCGACCCGGCTGAGCGCATGCGTGTCATCCGTCCGGTAGACCGCGCCCCGCGCGTCCCCGCCGCCCGCTCCGCGCAGGACGTAATCCACCCGCGCCGGGCCCTCACCGATGCTGAGGATCTCCAGCACCCGCTGTCCGTCGCGGTTCCGGAAGGCGGTCGTGCGCAATCCCTCCGCCCCGGAGCCCGCCGCCACCCGTACCGCTCCGGGCCGGATGAAACGGCTGTAGGCGGCCAGGGCCAGGGTGGCGCCCACCGACGCGCCGAACCAGTACACATACGCGCTCGCCCCCGCGTCCGCGCGCGTCGTGTGGATCGCCTCCGCGACCGCGAAGCCGTCGTACCCGCTGCCGTCGTCCCATGCCTCGTTCCAGGTTGTGCCATCGGGGCGATGGGCGGATCGCTCATGAGGTGATGCGGGCGGAGCGGGCGGGTACCCGTAGACCTCGGCACAGGCCGTAGACCTCGGCACAGGCCGAATGAGACGGAACAACGCTGAACGAGATCAACGAGGAAGGTGGCCCCCATGTCCACGACGGCCGGACAGGTGCTGGTGGCGCTGAGCGGAATCTCGCGGGACGACGCCGAGGCCGTCTTCGGTGTCCTGCGCACGTGCTACCGCTCCGACGAGGCATTCGCCGATCTTCCGCAGGACGCGACGGAGGGGCGGCCCACGGTGTGGACCTCCACGTTCGAGGTGGCCGATACGCGCGGAGAGCCACGGCCCGCCTCCCTGACGGCGCCCGTCACCGCCGAACTCCAGGGCGGCCCCAGCCAGGTGCGGCAGATGGCGGACGTCCTGTCCCACGCCTTCGAGGTGCGGCAGCAGGGTGTGGTGGCGGGAGACGAGGAGCAGGAGGTGCGGCTGAGGCTCTCCACCAGCAGTGACCTCCGCCCGTTGTAGGGGGCGGCGAGGTGAGGCGGTTGGGGTGCTCGGCGTGGTCGGGTGCGGGCTTCGTCTCGCGCCTTCGGCGCAATCGGGCAGCAGGGCAGGGGGTGGGGGGTGCGGCGGCGTCGCCGGGCGTCGGGCCGGTGGGGGCAGGGCCCGGTGGCGGCTTCCGTGGCCGGGGGCCGAGGCCGGTGCCGGACAGCAAGGGGGGTGGGTGCCCCCCTTGGAAACTGATTGACAAATTAGTTGCGTCAGGTCAAACGCTTTTGAGGGGGGTACCGAGAGGGCCGCCCGCAGTCCGGACCCGACTGCCGAGCATGGAAGCCGCCACTGGCGCCCACACCAACGGACCCGGCGCTCCCGCCGCGCCCCCACCTCCGCCGCCGCTATCCGTCGAAAGGTGGGTCAACCTCAACCGCACGCCGCGACGCAGCACGGCCATCCTGGCAGCGACAACGTTAGGAGAAGGCGTGCACGCCTTATGGCCGGCGCTACGCCAAGCGCGACCCGCCCGTGCGGTCAGCCCCGAGCTCGTGGCACTCTACGACCAGCGCGCGGACATCCCCGTGTCCACGTTCGTGGAGATGCTGACGCAGGCTCGCGAACGGATCGATGTGCTCGTGTACGCCGCCGTCTTCCTCCACGAGGCGTACCGCCGCCCAAGGCTGCGCCGTACGGATCGCGGTCGGCGACGCTGACAGTCCCAACGTCCAGCAGCGCGGCCAGGAAGAGAAGTTCGGCCACGGCATCGAGTCCCGCTGTCGGCTCGCCCTCCTGCATTACCGCCCCCTCATCGGCACCTCGGGCGTCGAGGTGCGGACGCACGGAACGACCCTCTACAACTCGCTGTACCGCGCGGATGATCAAATCCTGGTCAACGCCCACGTTTGGGGCGTCAACGCGTACGGCGCGCCCGTCTGGCACCTGCGCCGACACGGCGAGGGCGGCATGTTCGACACGTACGCCCAGAGCTTCGACGCCGTATGGGCGACAGCGGCACCGGTGCAGGTGGGCTGACGCATGGCGCGGACCGAGTACTACGACGATCCGGACGCACCCGAGCCGAACAGTTTGGTTGTCGCCGCGTCCGCTGTCGTCACCGACGAGAGCGGCCGTATCCTGCTTCAGCGCCGCCGGGACAATGATCTTTGGGCGCTGCCGGGTGGCGGCATGGAGATGGCCGACTCCCTACCGGGAACGGCTGTCCGTGAGGTCAAGGAAGAGACCGGACTTGACGTAGAGGTCACCGGGCTGGTCGGCACATACACCGATCCGCGTCACGTGATCGCATACACGGACGGCGAGGTCCGCCGACAGTTCAACGTCTGCTTCACCGCCCGTGTCGTGGGCGGCCAACTCGCGGTCTCCCAGGAGTCCACGGAACTACGGTTCGTCTCGTCGGAAGAACTCGCCGAGTTGCCCATGCATCACACACAGCGGCTCCGACTCCGCCACTTCCTCGAACACCGCGACCGGCCATATCTCGGCTGACTCGTGGATCAACCAGGTTGCGGGAACGAGGCACCCCGTCAAGCCGGGAAGCCGGCGGGTCCCGGCTCGTGCGCGGCTTGGAGGCGGCCGAGCCGGAGTTCAGAACGCCAAGCGGTCCAGCCGCCCAGCAGCCTCAACCTCAGCTCTCACCACCTCCGCCGCCATTGACGCACCCGGCGGCGAGATCTTACGGTCACGTTCGAAGAAACGAGCGCTGGTCGAGATGTCGAATGGCCGCGACTCCCTGTTTGCCGCGACTCCCCCCTTTGCCGCGACTCCTGAAGAGATGGGCCGCCATGCCGCAGACCGCTTCCGCCCGGTTCACCCTCGACCCCGCCTTCGCCGTCGGGGACGTCAACCCCCGCCTCTTCGGCTCGTTCGTCGAGCATCTCGGACGGTGCGTGTACACCGGCATCCATGAGCCGGGCCACCCCGCCGCCGACGAGGCCGGGCTCCGTACCGACGTCCTCGAGCTGATCCGTGAGCTGGGCGTCACCGCCATCCGGTATCCCGGGGGCAACTTCGTCTCCGGTTACAAGTGGGAGGACAGCGTCGGGCCGGTCGAGGAGCGGCCCCGCCGGCTCGACCTGGCGTGGCGGTCGACCGAGACCAACCGGTTCGGCCTCTCCGAGTACATCGACTTCGTGCGCAAGGTCGACGGCGAGCCCATGATGGCGCTCAACCTCGGCACCCGCGGTGTCGCCGAGGCCCTGGAGTTGCAGGAGTACGCCAACCACCCCTCCGGCACCGCCCTCGCCGACCTCCGGATCGGCCATGGCGACAAGGACCCGTACGGGATCAGGCTGTGGTGTCTGGGCAATGAGATGGACGGCCCCTGGCAGACCGGCCACAAGACCGCCGAGGAGTACGGACGGCTGGCCGCCGAGACCGCCCGCGCGATGCGGCAGATCGATCCGGATGTGGAGCTGGTCGCCTGTGGCAGCTCCAACCAGTCGATTCCGACGTTCGCCGGCTGGGAGGCGGCGGTCCTCCAGGAGACCTACGACCTGGTGGACTACATCTCCCTGCACGCCTACTACGAGGAGCGCGACGGCGACCGCGACTCCTTCCTCGCCTCGGCCATGGACCTGGAGTCCTTCATCGAGAGCGTCGTGGCCACGTGTGATCACGTCGGTGCCCGGCTGAAGTCGAAGAAGAAGATCAACCTTTCCCTGGACGAGTGGAACGTCTGGTACCAGACCCACTACAAGAACGCCGAACCGCCCAACTGGGAGGAGGCCCCGCGTCTCCTGGAGGACAACTACTCCGTCACCGACGCCGTCGTCTTCGGCTCGCTGCTCATCACCATGCTCCGGCACGCCGACCGCGTCACCGTGGCCTGCCTCGCCCAGCTGGTCAACGTCATCGCGCCGATCATGACCGAGCCGGGCGGCCCGGCCTGGCGCCAGACCACCTTCTACCCCTTCGCGCAGGCGTCGGCCCACGGGCGGGGGAGGGTGCTCCAGGTCAACGTCGACAGTCCGACGTACGAGACCGCCGCCTACGGCGAGGTCCCGCTGCTGCACGCCACCGCCGTGCTCGACGAGTCCACCGGCGCGGTGACGGTCTTCGCGGTCAACCGCGACCAGCACCGCCCCCTGCCGCTGGAGATCACCCTGCACGGCCTGCCGGTGACCCGCGTGGTCGAGCACACCGTCCTCGCCGACGCCGACCCCGAGGCCCGTAACACCCTCACGGACCCCGAGCGCGTCACCCCGCATCCCGGCGAGGGCACCGCGCTCACGGACGGCGCCCTGCGCACCACGCTCGAACCGATGTCGTGGAACGTGATCCGCCTGGCCTGAGCGCGGACGCACGAACGCGCGGGCGCCCGGACGCGCGGGCGGCCGGACGCACGGGCGCCCGGACGACCGCTGCCGTGAAGAGCCCCGCCCGGGATGCCGGGCGGGGCACGTGGGGACGGGGGACGGCGGACCGCGCTCGGCTCAGGCGTCCGGGTCGACGCCGACGGTGAGCGTGGCGCGGTAACCGGCGGACGGGGTGCTGCCCAGCGCCGTCACGGCGAGGAGCCCGGCGGCGGTGCCGCCGTTGCCGTAGATGCCGTCGGAGGACAGGGGCGTGCGGGGGACGGTGTTGGTGGAGTACGGCGAGACCTTGGCCACCGCCTCGGTGATCTTCTCGTCGAAGAAGAGCTGACCGGTGTGGATCTCGTTGCCCCCGGTGAACGAGCCGTCGGAGGTGAGCGTGACCCCCGTGTGCACCTTGAGGTGGATGTGGACGCAGCGGCCGCGGTACCAGCCGGGGTAGATCCCGGTGAGGTTGGCCACCCCGTCGGTGCCGGTGAGCACGCCGCCGCGCAGGAACCTGCCGTTGTCCGGCTCCTGGTGGCCGTTGTTGCCGACGAAGCCGGAGTACTCACCGAGGGCGTCGCAGTACCAGATCTCCGCCAGCGCCTTGTTCAGCGGTGCGCAGGTGGCGGTGTCCACGACGGTGAGCGCGAGCTGGAGCGGCACTCCCGCCTTGTCCTCGGTGACGTTGGAGCGCACGAGGGCGTGGTCGAGGTAGTACGGGCCCTCGGTGAGCTCCTTGGTCAGGGTGCAGATGGCGGCGGCGTCGACGGTTCCGGCTGCCGTGGTGGCCGTATCGGCCGTGGAGGCCGCCTCGGGGCGGGCGGCGGCGGTGGTCGCCCCGGCGATTCCGATGGCCGCGGCGGCGGCGCTTCCGGCGACCAGTACTCTGCGGCGCCCGATGGGCGCGGAGGATAAGTCTGTCATGAGCATGGAACGGTAGGGATGGTTCCTGTGGGACGTCTGTCAATTCGGCAAAGTCGACCTCCGTCAACTCCTCATACCGGCCAACTGCCGTGTGGGTGACGGAAGTTGACAGTGCTGCAAGCGCTTACTAGCTTCTTCGGGAATGGCTGCTGTCTGCCGGGGCGGTACCGCCCCTCCCGTGTGGAGACCCTCCGGATGAGAGGACTTCCCCCCATGCGCCTTCCCCCCATGCGCCTCATGCCCGGCCACGGCACACCGGACCACATCAGCGGCGTCACCGGTGCCGCCGGCGCCCTGAGCACCTCCCTGGTCTCCCTCACCGCCCGCAACCGCCGCTGGCCGACCGCGGTCGCCGCGGGCCTCGCCGCGACACTCGCCCTCGGCGGCCTCGCCACGGTCTCCGGCCACGGCGCCGGCCCGGCCGACTCCGCACACCCCACCGCCACGACCACACCCGGGCCGGAACAGTGACGCCTCTCGACGGCGTTCACCACCGGTGACGAGATTGATAAACTCGGCGTCCCTTTCGCCCCCTCCCAGGCCAGTAGGCTCGGCCCATGCGTGATCTTGCGAGAGGCTTCGGCTATCTGTTGAAGGGACAACGCTGGGTGGCCCGGCACGGGAGATGGTGGGGGTTCGGGATGATCCCCGCCCTGATCACCGTCGTCGGCTACGCGGCGGCCCTCGTCGTCCTCTTCTTCTGGACCGATGACGTCATCGCCTGGGCCACGCCCTTCGCCGACGACTGGTCCGCGCCCTGGCTCGGCGTCTTCCGCGGCGCCCTGTCGATCCTCTTCGTCGCCACCTGCCTCTTCCTCGCCATCATCAGCTTCACCGCGGTCACCCTCCTGGTCGGCCAGCCCTTCTACGAGTCGCTCTCCGAACAGGTCGACCGCTCCGAGGGCGGTACGGTCCCCGACTCCGGCATGTCGGTCTGGGCGGAGCTGTGGATCGGCCTGCGCGAGGCCATCGCGCTGCTCATCCGCGTGACCCTGTGGAGCGTGCTGTTCTTCGCGCTCGGCTTCATCCCGGCCGTCGGCCAGACCGTGGTCCCCGTGCTGGCCTTCTGCGTGACCGGTTTCTTCCTCACCGAGGAGGTGACCTCCATCGCCCTGCTGCGCCGGGGCGTCCGCCTCACGGAGCGCCGCCGCATGCTCCGCTCCCGCCGCCTCCTCAGCCTCGGCTTCGGCGTTCCTCTGGCCCTCCTCTACCTCCTCCCCCTGGTCGCGGTCTTCCTGATGCCGGGCGCCGTCGCGGGCGGGACCCTGCTCGTACGCGACCTGACGGGCGAGAACGAGGAGATCCCGCAGGGCGAGACCGCGGCGGGCCCGGCGGGCGCCCTCAACGGGGCGTAGGGCGCCGCGGCGTCAGCGCGCCGTATCCGCCACCACGGTGAGGATCGAGCGGACCTGGGCGGTGATGGCCTCGCGGTCGCGGACGAAGTCGGGGTCGGTGACCCGGCCGGTGGCCGGGTCGGTGTTACCGGGGCCGAACTCCAGGACGGGCGTGTGCAGATGGCCGCCCGGCACCTTCAGGCCGACCGCGTCGCGCAGCAGGGTGGCGCGGTAGGCGATCTCGTTGGAGAGGTAGTCGCCGCCACCGCCCGCGCGGGCCGTCGAACCGGGCGTCGGGCCGTCCGGCCGCACCACCGGGGCCGTGGCGCCCGCCGGGATCTCGGTGACGGTGGTGTTGTCGTACACCGGGACCGGACCGGTGTCCGCCGCGACGATCTTGTCGTAGGGGAGGGTGGTCGTCGTCCACTGCGGCTGCGGACGCGGGGTCGGCACACCGGCCGGGATGGGCACGGTCTCGGTCCGGGAGACGTTGGCGTTGTCCGGATAGCCCCCGCGCCAGGCGCCGTTGGTGCGCTCGACGTCGAACCGGCCCACCCGGCCCTGGCTGATGGTCACAAACGCGTCCACCCGGCGCGGGCCCGACCGGAAGGCGGGCAGCAGCGTCCGCTCGACGGTGCCGTCCGCGAAGTCCGCCCAGCGGACGGGGAAGACGGCCGTCTCGATCCGGGCCGGGCCGTCGTCCGTACGGATCGTCGTCCCGTCCAGCGCGAGCGCCGCCGCGCCGGACGGGTTGGAGCGGCGTACGTCGGCGTCCAGCTGGAACGGGTCGAAGCCGGTGACCACGATCCGCTTGATGTGCGTACCGGCCGGGAGATCGAGCGAGTCCTGGCCGCGTGAGGTGCGCTCCAGCGTGGCGCGGAGCGCGGCGCGGCGGGCCTCGGTGAGCGTGAAGTCCGGCTGCCACTGGCCGAGCGCGCGGGTCATCCCCAGCCGCGCCCAGTACAGCGGCCGGTCGTCGTCCCGGCTGAGGTCCCCGCCCGCGGGCCCGCGCCCCTGTGCCCGGTCCACGGCCCGCCGCCACACGGCGCGGCCCTCGCGGGTGATCACGCGTTCCGCCTCGGTGGCGGAGTGCGTCCCCGCCAGGGCACGGGCGAAGTCCGGCGCCACGTCGTCGAACCCGCTGCGGCGCAGGATCTCCTGGGGCGCGGCCCGGTCCAGCCGCTGCTCTTCGACGGTGGGGGTGGCGTCGGCCCTCGGCGCGGCCACGGCGGGGGCGGTGAGGGCGAGGGGGAGGGCGGCCAGGGCCAGGAGCGTGCGTATCGGTCTCATACGAGGTCCCTTCGGGTGGGGGCGAGGGCGAGGTGGTGGCCGGGGCATGACGGGGTGTGGCGGGCCCAGCCCCGCCGACCTACGACAAGGGCCCGCCCCGCCGACTACGACAGGGCCCGCCCCGCGCTCCGGGAGGGAGCGCGGGGCGGGCGGGGAAAGCGGTGCCGCGCGCGGCGGAGCCGCTCAGCGCGTCGAGAACGAGTGCACCGTCGTCGACCGGTACGTCTGTCCCGGCCGCAGCACCGTCGACGGGAACGACGGCTGGTTCGGCGAGTCGGGGAAGTGCTGGGTCTCCAGGGCGAAGGCGTCGCCCTGCCGGTAGACCCGCCCCGACGTGCCCGCGAACGTGCCGGTCAGGAAGTTGCCGGTGTAGAACTGCACGCCCGGCTCGGTCGTGGCGATCTTCATCACCCGGCCGGACTCCGGCTCGGTCACCGTCAGGACGTGCTCGGGACGGCTGGTGATGCCCTTGTCCAGCACGAAGTTGTGGTCGATCCCCTGTCCGTAGAGCACCTGCTGATGCGCCTGACGGATGTCCCGGCCGATCTCCTTGGCGCGGCGGAAGTCGAACGGGGTGCCGGCCACCTTGGCGAGTTCGCCGGTGGGGATGAGGGTCTTGTCGACCGGGGTGTAGCGGGCGGCGGCGATCTCCAGCCGGTGGCCGTAGACCGAGCCGCTGCCCTCCCCGGCCAGGTTGTAGTACGTGTGGTTGGTGAGGTTCACGACCGTGGCCTTGTCGGTCGTGGCCTCGTAGTCGATGCGGAAGTCGCCGGCCGCCGTGAGCGTGTAGTCCACGCGCACGGTGAGCGTGCCGGGGTAGCCCATCTCGCCGTCGGGGCTGACCCGGCGCAGGGTGAGCCCCACCTCCGCGCCCTTGCGGAACGGCTCCACGGACCAGACGTGCTTGTCGAAGCCCTTGTCGCCACCGTGCAGGCTGTTCGGCCCGTCGTTGACCGGCAGCTGGTACGTCTCGCCGTCCAGGGTGAAGGTGCCGCGGGCGATGCGGTTGCCGTAGCGGCCGATGAGGGCGCCGAAGTACGGGCTGTTCGCCACGTAGGAGTCCAGGTCGGCGAAGCCGAGCGAGACATTGGCGCGGTGGCCGTGGCGGTCGGGGATCTCCAGGGCCTGGACGACACCGCCGTAGCTGAGCACGCGCAGCCGGGTGCGGCCGTTCTCGATCGTCCAGCGGTCGACCTCCGTGCCGTCCGCGAGCGTGCCGAAGTGTTCCTTCACCGCGCCTCCCTTGCCCGCGGAGTCTCCTCCGCCCGTGGCGCTCTCCTCGCTCACCGCTCCTCCTCTGCCCTTGGCGTGGGCGGTGCCGGTCTGGGCGGCCGAGGCCGCCAGTCCGGCCGCCGCCGCAGCCGTGATCACCGTGCGTCTGCTCGTGGTCATGTGCGGCTCCATAAGGCTAGGGGTCAGGACCCGACCTTGCGCTTGTTCCAGACGTCGAAACCGACCGCCGCCAGCAGCACGAGTCCCTTGATCACCTGCTGGTAGTCGGTGCCGATGCCGACCAGCGACATGCCGTTGTTGAGCACGCCGAGCACCAGACCACCGATGATGGCGCCCAGTACGGTGCCCACACCGCCGCTGGCCGAGGCGCCGCCGATGAACGCGGCGGCGATGGCCTCCAGCTCGAAGTTGAGGCCCGCGCTGGGGGTGGCGGAGCCCAGCCGGGCGGCGAAGACCAGACCGGCGAGGGCGGCCAGCACACCCATGTTGACGAAGACCATGAACGTGATGCGCTTGTCCCGGACACCCGACAGCTTGGCCGCCGGCTGGTTGCCGCCGAGGGCGTACACATGCCGCCCGACCACGGTGTTGCGCATCACAAAGCTGAACAGCACGAAGAGCACGGCCAGGACCAGCAGCCCGTACGGCGCGCCGTGCCAGCTGGACAGCGTCATGGTGAACGCCATCACGGCGGCGACGATGGCGGCGCACTTGACGAAGAACAGCCCGAGCGGCACCACGTCCAGCTCATAGGCCGCCCGCTGCTGCCGGGAGCGCCACTCCTGCCAGACGGCGGCCGCGCACACGACGAGGCCGATCACCATGGTGGGGTTGTGGTACTGCGTGTACGGGCCCATCTCCGGGATGAAGCCGGTGCTCAGCTTCTCGAAGCCGTCGGGGAACGGCGACAGGGACTGGCCGTCCAGCAGGATCTGGGTGCCGCCGCGGAAGGCCAGCATGCCGGCCAGGGTGACGATGAAGGACGGGATGCCGATGTAGGCGATCCAGAACCCCTGCCAGGCCCCGGCCACCGCACCGAGCAGCAGACAGAGGACGACCGCGAGGCCCCACGGCATATCGTGTTTGATCATCATCACGCCGGCCGCCGCGCCGATGAAGGCGACCAGCGAGCCGACCGACAGATCGATATGCCCCGCGATGATCACGATCATCATGCCGATCGCGAGGATGAGGATGTAGCCGTTCTGCTGCACCAGGTTGGTGACGTTCAGCGGCCGCAGCAGGATGTTGTCCGACCAGATCTGGAAGATGACGATGATCAGGGCGAGCGCGACCAGCATCCCGTACTGCCGCATATTGGACCGCATGCTCTCCAGCAGCAGCGTCCCGACGCTGGGGGAGCCCTTGGCCGGCGGTGGGGCCGGGCTCTCGGTCTTCTCGGTGGCCGTGCTCATCCTTCGTCTCCTCTGTCCCTCGTCATATGGCGCATCAGAACTTCCTGGGTCGCCTCGCCCCGGGGGACCTCCCCGGTCAGCCGCCCGGCCGCCATCGTGTAGATCCGGTCGCACATCCCCAGCAGCTCGCCCAGCTCGGAGGAGATGAAGATGACGGCCTTGCCCTGTGCCGCCAGATCGTTGATGACCGTGTAGATCTCGTACTTGGCCCCGACGTCGATGCCACGGGTGGGCTCGTCGAGGATGAGCACCTCGGGACCGGCGAAGATCCACTTGCTGAGGACGACCTTCTGCTGGTTGCCGCCGCTGAGCCGGCCGACCCGCTCGAAGACCGTGGGGGCCTTGATGTTCATGGTGGTGCGGAACCGCTCGGCGACCCGCGATTCCTCGTGCTCGTTGACCACGCCGCGGCGCGCCACCTTCGGCAGCGAGGAGAGCGAGACATTGCGGCTGATGGTGTCGTCGAGATTGAGGCCGAAGGTCTTGCGGTCCTCGGTGACGTACGCGATGCCGTGGTCGATGGCCTCCGGGACGGTGCGGGTACGGACCTCCTGGCCGTCCCGGAACACCCGGCCGCCCGCGTACCGCCCGTACGCCCGGCCGAAGACGCTCATGGCCAGCTCGGTACGGCCCGCGCCCATCAGCCCGGCGATGCCGACGATCTCACCGCGCCGCACGTTCAGCGACACCCCGTCCACGACCTTGCGCTGCTGGTCGATGGGGTGGTGGACGGTCCAGTCCTCGATGGCCAGGGCCACGTCGGAGGCGTCTTCGCCCTCGTACGGGGTGCGGTCGGGGAAGCGGTGGTCGAGGTCGCGGCCGACCATGCCGCGGATGATGCGGTCCTCGGAGATCTCGGGGCTGGCCTCGGGGGTCTCCCGGACGGTCAGGGTTTCGATGGTCTGGCCGTCGCGCAGGATGGTGACGGAGTCGGCGACCCGGCGGATCTCATTGAGCTTGTGGGAGATGATGATGCAGGAGATGCCCTGCGCCTTGAACTCCAGCAGCAGATCGAGGAGTTTGCCGCTGTCCTCGTCGTTGAGCGCCGCGGTCGGCTCGTCCAGGATGAGCAGCTTCACCTCCTTGGAGAGCGCCTTGGCGATTTCCACCAGCTGCTGTTTGCCCACGCCGATGTCGGCGACCCTGGTCTGCGGCGAATCCGTCAGACCGACCCGCCGCAGCAGCGCGGTGGCGTGCTTCAGGGTTTCGTTCCAGCTGATGAGGCCGCGCCGGGAGTGCTCATTGCCGAGGAAGATGTTCTCGGCGATGGACAGGTAGGGGATCAGCGCCAGTTCCTGGTGGATGATGACGATGCCGCGCTGCTCGCTGGCCCGGATGTCCTTGAAGGCGCACGACTGGCCCTCGAAGAGGATCTCGCCCTCGTAGCTGCCGTGCGGATGGACCCCGCTGACCACCTTCATCAGGGTGGACTTCCCCGCGCCGTTCTCCCCGCACAGGGCGTGGATCTCGCCCTTGCGGACCCGGAGATTGACATCGGAGAGCGCCTTGACACCGGGGAAGGTCTTGGTGATCGAGCGCAGTTCGAGAATGGTGTCGCTCATAGCCCGGACCCGCCCTACTTCAGCTGTGACGCGGTGTAGTAACCCTGGTCCACCAGCACCTGGGTATTGGACTTGTCGACGCTGACCGGGTTGAGCAGGTAGGTCGGCACGACCTTCTCACCGTTGTCGTACGACTTGGTGTCGTTGACCGGGGGCTTGCCGCCCGTCAGCTTCGCCTTGGCCATGTCCACGGTGGCCTTCGCCAGCTTGCGGGTGTCCTTGTAGATGGTCTGCGTCTGCTGGCCGCGGATGATGGACTTCACGGAGGCCAGCTCGGCGTCCTGTCCGGTCACCACCGGGTACGGCTTGTCCTTCGTGCCGTAGCCGACGCCCTTGAGCGCGGAGAGGATGCCGATGGACATGCCGTCGTAGGGCGAGAGCACCGCGTCGACATCACGGCTGCTGTACGCCTTGTTGAGCAGGTCCTCCATGCGGTCCTGGGCGGCGCTTCCGCTCCACTTCTCGGTGTAGAGCTGGTTGAGGCTGGTCTGCTTGGAGCGCACGACCAGCTCGCCCTTGTCCATGTACGGCTTGAGGACGCTCATTGCGCCGTCGAAGAAGTACTTGGTGTTGTTGTCGTCCGAGGACCCGGCGAACAACTCGATGGAGAACGGGCCCTTGCGGCCCTTGGACAGCCCCAGCTTGTCGACGATGTACTGGCCCTGGAGCCGGCCGACCTTCTCATTGTCGAAGGTCGCGTAGTAGTCGACGTTCTTGGTGCCCAGGAGCAGCCGGTCGTAGGAGATCACCGGAATGTTGGCCTCATGGGCCTGCTTCAGGACGTCGGAGAGCGCGCCGCCGTTGATCGGCGCGATCACCAGCAGCCGGTGCCCCTTGGTGATCATGTTTTCGATCTGGGACACCTGAGTACGGACGTCGTCCTCGCCGTACTGGAGGTCCGTCTTGTAGCCCGCCGCCTGGAACTGCTTGGCCATGTTCCGGCCGTCGGCGATCCACCGCTCGGAGGACTTGGTCGGCATCGCGATGCCGATCGTGCCTCCCTTCTCCTTGCTCCTGTACCGGCTGCCGCCGACCGCCTCCTGGCCACAGGCCGTGGCGGTCAGCGAGAGCGCGAGGAGACCGGCGCCTATCGCCGCGACTCGTGCTCCTCTTACCGTGCGCATGGTGTTGGGGTCCTTCCCTGGGGCGTCGTTGCTTCGGGACGTCAGGAATCGATGAGGTCCGCGTCGGCGGCGAAGCGCCGCAGCGGACCCGGCAGCCGGGAGCCGAGCGGGGACATCCCGCCGTCCGCGCCCAGCCGGCTGAGCAGGTCGAGTACGAGCCGCCCACGGCGCACCCGCTCACGGGCGCTGTTCAGCGCCACGTCCCGCAGCTGCGCGCCGTACGGGTAGATCCCCGGGGATTTGCTGAGCCCGAACTTCAGGTAGATGGGGGCGCCGCGCCGGATCAGCTCCGCCGCGTCGTAGAGCCGGACATAGCCACCGAGGTCGTCCGGGGCCTCGACGTAGAAGTCCATCGGGGCGCGGGAGACCCGGCGGATCTCGGTGAGGTGCTCCAGCGTCAGATCCGACGGGATGTTGATGGAGTCGGCGCCGAGCCGCTCGTACACCGCGAACGAGGCCGGGTTGACCGGGCCGATCAGCGCGGACAGTTTGAAGGTGGTGTCCGCGGGCAGCTCACCGCGCTCCCGCAGCCGGCTCAGCAGCCACAGCACCCCCTCGTCGGCGACCAGCAGGCACTTCACGCCCAGCGAGGCCGCGCGCAGCGCGTCCTCCACACATCCGGCCACCGCGTCATGGCCCCGGGCGCGCAGGCCCCCGCCGCCGGAGTCGGAGCGGGTGGCGGCGCCGATGTCCCAGGTGCCGCGGGGGCCGGTGAACAGGCACAGCTCGGCGTTCCGCTCGGCGCAGGACTCCACCATCTCGGTGATCTCGGCATCGGTGAGCATCCAGACGCCACTGCCCTGGCTGATCCGGTGGATCGGCACATCGAGCCGCCCGGCCTCCTTGAACACGGTGGCCAGCGCCTCCGGACCCTCGACGGACGGGATCTCGGTGCGCCAGGTGCCGCCGTCGGGGAAGGTGTGCGCGGAGGCGTCGGCGGGGTCGGGGGCGGGCGCGGCGTGGCCGAGCGACGCGAGGGCCGCGTCGGCGGGGCGGCGGGGGCCGGAAGTGGCGGATGAGGCGGCGGTCACGGTGCTCCCTGTGGAGTGATGGCCGGTGGTACGGCGTCCGGCTGATGCTGCCCGGGACATCGTTGTCCGGGAGGGGCTGGGGGGATGACTAGAAATGGTCGCGGGAGGCTGGTGGATTGACTGGGAACGGGACGGAACGCTTGCCAAAGGCGCCAGGAGGCTTGCCGGGCTCGCGGCTTGCCGGGGCACCAAGGTGCCCGCCAGGCGCTAGGGGCCTGCCAGGTGCCAGGTGCCAGGTGCCAGGTGCTAAGGGGCCTGCGGCCGCAGCAGCACCTTGCCGACGGCCGGATCACCGCCGCCGACGAGTTCGATCGCGGTGGCGAAGTCGGTCAGCGGCAGCTCATGGGTGATCAGCGGCCGCAGCGTCAGCAGCCCGGCGTCGAACACCTGGACGGCGTGCGACCAGGCGGCGGGCGGGGCGCCGAAGACGGTCTGCACCTCGATCTGGCGGACCACCAGATCGGTGGGGTCCAGCCCATCCGCGCCCGCCGCCGGGATGCCGGTGAGCACCAGCCGGCCGCCGCGGCGCAGCAGCGAGGCGGAGGTGCGGGCGGCGGAGGCCGATCCGGCGGTCTCGATGACCACGTCGTAGCCCCCGAGCTGGTCGGACAGCCGGTCCCGGGTGCGGAAGGCGGTGGCGCCGAAGTCCAGGGACAGCTGCTCCCGGTCCGGGCGGGTGCCCACCACCAGCAGGTCGGCGGGGGAGACGGCGGCGAGGAACTGCACGGCGATCATGCCGAGCGTCCCGGTGCCGACCACCGCGACCCGCTCACCGGGCCGGGCGTGGGCCTTGAGCGCGGCGGCGGCGATGCACGCGGCCGGCTCCAGCAGCGCGGCGGCGCCGAGGTCGGCGTCGTCCCCCAGCGGGTGCAGCAGCCGGGCCGGCAGGGTCAGGGTGTCGGCCATCGCCCCGGGCTGGGTGAACCCCGTCTCCTCGTACCCCGCCGTGCACAGCGTGGTGTCCCCGGCGTGGCAGCGGTCGCACACCTGGCAGTTGCGGAACCCCTCGCCGACGACCTTACGGCCGACGAGCGCCTCCGGCACGCCCGCGCCCACCGCCTCGACCGTCCCGGACCACTCGTGGCCGGGGGTGACGGGATAGCGGACATAGCCCTCGGGCCGGTTCCCCTGGTACAGCTCGCGGTCACTGCCGCAGATCCCCGAGGCGTACACCCGCACCCGGGCGTCCCCGGGGCCGGGTTCGGCGACCGCCCGGCTCGCCAGCCGGTGGCTGCCGGGCTTGTCGAGTACCAGGACGTCTTCCATGCGGCTCACGTGCATCGGCTCCCCTCGGTACCGCGCGTCTCCGGTCCCCTCGTGCCCCGGCCGCTCGGCCCGCCGGGTACGCGGCGCGTGCCGACGGGGCGGAGCCGGGCGGCCCCGGCCACGGGGGGCCGCACCGCGGTGGCGGCGCGGCCTTCCACGGCGCTCATGCGCTGCGCCCCCCGGAGGGGTTCCGCTTCTCCCAGCCCTCGGCCCACAGGTCGAAACGGGCCTGCTGCTGGGGGAATTCGGCCGCCGCGTCGGTGTCCAGCTCCACGCCGAAACCGGGCTCGTGGGAGAGCTGGAAGTAGCCGTCCACGACCTGCGGGGCGCCCTTGACCACCTTCTTGATCTCCGCGTCGGCGAAGTCGTTGAAGTGCTCCAGGATCTTGAAGTTCGGGGTGCAGCCGGCGAGTTGCAGCGAGGCGGCGGTCAGCACGGAGCCGCCCACGTTGTGCGGGGCGATCAGGACGTAGTGCGTCTCGGCCGTGGCGGCCAGCTTGCGCGTCTCGCCGATGCCGCCGATGTGGCCGAGGTCGGGCTGGATGATGTCGGCGGCCTGCGACTCGAACAGCTCGCGGAACTCGATCCGGTCGTGGATGCGCTCACCCGTCGCGATCGGCAGCGGCGTCTTCTCCGCGACCTTCGCGAGCGCCTTGAGGTTCTCCGGCGGCACCGGCTCCTCCAGCCACGACGGCTGGAACCGCTCCAGCTCCGCCGCGAGGCGCACGGCGGTCGCCGGGCTGAACCGGCCGTGCATCTCCACCAGCAGCTCGGTCTCCGGGCCGATCGCGTCCCGTACGGCCTCCACGAGGGAGAGGGAATGCAGGGTCTCGGCGTGGTCCAGCTCGAAGTGGCCGGTGCCGAACGGGTCCAGCTTCAGCGCCCGGTAGCCGCGCTCGACCACGGTGGAGGCCGCCTTGTGGAACGCCTCGGGGGTGCGCTCGACGGTGTACCAGCCGTTGGCGTACGCCTTGACCTTGTCCGTCACCTTCCCGCCGAGCAGCTGCCAGACGGGCACCCCGAGCGCCTTGCCCTTGATGTCCCAGCAGGCCATCTCCACACAGGCGATCCCGGACATCACGATCTCGCCCGCCCGGCCGTAGTCGCCGTACTTCATCCGCCGGACCAGGTCCTCCACCGCGAACGGGTCCGACCCGGCGATGTGGTTGGCCTCGGCCTCGCGCAGATATCCCAGCAGCGCATCGGTGTGCCCGAGCATGCGGGTCTCACCGACGCCGGTGATCCCCTCGTCGGTGTGGACCTGCACATAGGTGAGGTTGCGCCAGGGGGTGCCGACGACATGCGTACTGATTCCGGTGATGCGCACAGCAATCGACCTTCCGCGATGTTCGATATTTCGTCACACGTTCGAAATCTTGGCGTGACGGTAGTAAGCGCGCGTCAAGGGTGTCAATGGTCATGCGTCGAATGACATTCGAACGTGACAACCCATCATGACCGATCAAGAACCATCATGACCGATCAAGGCGCCATGCGACATGCCTGCGCGGGGTACGCCTCTGCTTTCTGTGCGCGTACTTTCTGATCGCGTTGCGTTCTGATCGCGTTACTTTCTGAGCGCCTTCGCCTCCGGTCAGCCGTTCCGCTGGGCCCGCACCAGCACCTCACCCGCCGCCGTCCGGTCGTACAGCACCGACCGTCCCGCCCGCCGTCGCCGCACCAGGCGGGCCTCGCGCAGGACCCGCAGATGGCGGCCGACCGAGCCCAGGGTCTGACCGGTGAGGGCCACCAGGTGGGTGGTGCTCTTCGGGGTGTCGAGGAGGACCAGGACGCTCGCGCGGGCCGGGCCGAGGAGACGGGCGAGGGAATCGGGGGCCGGGGGCGGGTCGGATACGGCGAGGACGCCGGCGCAGGGGTACACCACGGCATAGCGGTGCGGCGCGGCCCAGGAGACCCACCCGGCGACGGGGGTGACGGGGACGAAGAGCAACTGGGCGCCGTGGACCGCGCGGGGCGGATGGTCATGGGCGTTGATCTGGAGCCGGCTCCCGCCCAGCCACCGCATCCCCGGCCGCAGCTCGTCCAGGACGGCCGCCCAGCCGCCCTGGCTCACCTGGCCGGTGCGCGCCACCACGTCGGCCTCGACGATCCGGCGGCGGCGCGGCCAGGATGGCAGCACCGTCTCCGACCACACCCACGCCAGAAGATCCGCGAGCCGCTCCGGCAGGTCGTCGCGGCGCAGCGCGGCCGGGAGCGGGGAGCGGCCCAGGGAGACCGTGAGGTCCGCGCGCGCGGTGGCGGGGGCCGTCGCGCGGATGCGGGCCAGCTCCTGCTCGAAGGACGGCTCGCCCTCGCCCGGCGGCGTCTGGGTGAGGAAGTCCGCGAGCCAGGCCGGGCCCAGTGCGGCCCGGACCAGCAGCGCGGTGACCGGGTCGTCGGTCAGCCGCGCCCGGTAGGCCGGCAGATGGGCGTCGAGCCAGGCCCGTTCGCCGGGGTGCGCGGCCCGCGCACGCTCCAGGGTGACCAGGGCCGCGGTGGTCTCGGCGAGGGGGGAGAGGACGAACCGGCCGCCCGCGAGCGTATCCGCGTCGACCAGCCACAGCCCCATGCCGCCACCTCCCGGCCACCGTCCCGTGGTCTCGCGTCGGCGCGTACGTCCGTGTCCACGCGTACGTCCGCGTCGGCGCGAGAGCCCGCGCTGGCGCGTAAGCCCGCGTCGGCGCGTAAGTCCCGCCTCCGCGCGAGAGTGGGGCGTCCGCGCGTAAGTCCCGCGTCCGCGCGAGAGCCGCCTCGCGGTTTCGCGTCCGCGCGAAACATTAACGCCATCGCGTGGTCACTCCCGAGCCTGACGGCCATGCGTACCTATCGAGAAGTGTTCCGGGTCCCGGAGTTCACCCCGCTGTTCCTGACCGCCGCCGCGCAGGTGGCCGCCTCGACGGCGAGCGGGCTCGCCCTCGGCACCCTGGTCTACGCGGCGACCCGTTCACCGCTGCTCTCCGCGCTCAGCATGTTCGGCCCCAAGCTCGCCCAAGTGGCGGGCGCCCTGGCGCTGCTGTCGGCGGCCGACCGGCTGCCGCCGCGCGCCGCGCTGACCGGGCTGTCGGTGCTCTTCGCCGTGGGGACCGCCGCGTTGGCCCTCCCCGGGCTGCCCGTGGCGGCCGTCTTCGCCATCCTGCTCGCGCTGGGCGCGGCGGCCGCCCTCGACGGCGCCGTCCGCTACGGGCTGCTCACCGAGATCCTGCCCAAGGACGGCTACCCGCTGGGCCGTTCGGTGATCAACATGTCCAGCGGCACGATGCAGATCGGCGGATACGCGGTCGGCGGCCTCCTGGTGACCGCTCTCTCGGCGCGCGGCACCCTGCTCACCGCCGCCGCCCTGTATCTGCTCGCGGCCGCCACCGCCCGGCTGGGCCTGAGCGGGCGTCCGGCACGGGCCCAGGGGCGGCCCTCGGTCGCCGAGACCTGGCGCGTCAACGCGCGGCTGTGGTCCTCCGCGCCCCGCCGCCAGGTCTATTACGCGCTCTGGGTGCCCAACGGGCTGATCGTCGGCTGTGAATCCCTCTTCGTGCCCTACGCACCCGAGCACGCCGGACTGCTCTTCGCCGTCGGCTCCCTCGGCATGCTGATGGGGGACGTCCTCACCGGACGGCTGCTGCCGCCGCACCGGCGCGAGCGGCTCGCGGCGCCCCTGCGGCTGCTGCTGGCCGCGCCGTACCTGGTCTTCGCCCTGCACCCGCCGCTGCCCCTCGCGCTGGCCGCCGTCGTCCTCGCCTCCATCGGCTTCTCGGCCACGCTGCCGCTCCAGCAGCGGCTGATGGCCCTGACCCCGGACGAGATGAGCGGCCAGGCCCTTGGACTGCACTCCTCGGGCATGCTCACCATGCAGGGCGTGTCCGCCGCCCTCGCGGGCGCGCTGGCGCAGCCCACCTCGCCGGCCGTGGCGATGGCCGTGATGGCGGCGGTGTCCGTAGCCGTCACCCTGGCCCTGGCCCCCGGACTGCGGGGCGATCCGGAGCGCGAGTGCCTCGCCGAGGCGCGCTGAAACCGTGCCGAGGCGCGGTGAGACCGGTGCCGGGCCGCGGTGAGGCCGTAAGGGCGCCGCCAGGTCAACCGGGCGCCCGGCGACCACCCGCTCGGGGGTGCCGGACACGCCGCCCCGGGGTGAGGTTCCCCCGGACGAGGACGGGCGCCCGGTAGCTGTACGGGGAAAATCCGTTCCCCGTCCATGGAGGTACGTACGTCCATGCGCAACCGCCGTCGCGCCCTCGGCGCCCTCATCGTTCTCCTCATGGCGGCGCCGGCCGCCCATGCCGCGCCCAACCCCGGGTGGTCGGGTCCGGCCCCCCGGGGGGAGCGCTCCGTCCACCTGCGGCAATCCGCGCTCTGGACCGACGATCTGACCGTCGACCGCACCGGGGACGTCACCCCGGACGGCTCCGTCACGCTGTACGGAAGCTACCGGTGTGCCGGGAACGGCTCGGAAGGGCTGAGGGCGAGCGTTCTCGTCACCCTCGTCCAGGGCCGGGAGCGTCATGGCCTCGGGGGGTACGAGGCGGTCTGCGACGGGTGGCGGCACCGCTGGGTGATCGACGGGACGGGGGTGGGGCGGTATGTGCGGGGGCCGGCGGACGTCGAGGGCGTGCTGCTGAAGTACGGCTTCAACGACCTCCTCGGACCGGTGCCGAGGAACGTGGCCGGGGTCGATCAGAAGGTCAGGCTGGTCGCGGACGACGACTGAGCCGCCGTCACGAGCAGGCCGGTGCGGGCCGTCATGCGGTCTCCTCGTCTCCCTGCCCCAGCAGGGAGACGAAGGCCCGGAAGAGGGCGGGCATGTCCACCGCGTCCCGGTCGTGCAGCCACTGGAACTGCAATCCGTCCATCACCGCCACCACCAGCGGCGCGGCGGCCTCGGGAGTGAGCCCGCCGGGGAGCCGGTCGCCGAACTCGCCGCGCAGGGTGGCCGCCATGTCGGCGCGCACCTTCGCATAGCGCTGGGTGAAGAAGCCGCGTGCGGGGTGGTCACCGGTGACGCTCTCGCCGAGGAGTGCGGAGAAGGTCTGGACGACTCCGGGGCGCATCGCGTTGTACTCCACCAGCGTGGCGAGCAGGTCCAGCGGCCACGCGTCCCCGCCGTCCCGCCGGGCGGAGCCGGTGTCCCACTGGTCGCGCTCCTCGAGCACGGCGATGAGCAGGGACTCCTTGGTGGGGAAGTAGTGGAGCAGCCCCTGCTGGGTGAGCCCCACCCGCTCGGCGACCGCCCCGAGGGTCGCACCCCGGTAGCCGCGCTCGGCGATCACTTCGAGCGCGGACCGGACGATCTCCGCCCGTCGCTCCTCACCACGTCTGGTAGCGCGCTCCGTCACCCTGTCCATGCTCGTACCGTAGAGCATGTTTGATAACGGATCGATAACGGTACCTACCTGGTGACAGGTTCTCGGGTCCACGATGGCCCGGACGCGGTGAACGCTGTTGATGCAGTGACGAAGTGACGAAGCGACGAAGTAACGCGGTGACAAAGAGCCGGACAGGACCCGCAGCGGGAGGGCGAGCGATGGCACACGCGATCGGCGACGACGGCAGGGCAGGGGCCGACGGTACGGCAGGGACCGACGGTACGGCGGAGGCCGTGGAGAAGGCCCTCGGCCTCCTCGACCTGGACACCAAGGCGCGGCTGTTGTCCGGGCAGGACATGTGGAGCCTGCCCGCCGTTCCCGCGATCGGGCTGCGCTCCCTGGTGATGTCCGACGGCCCGATCGGCGTCCGGGGCGTCCACTGGACCGCCGACGACCCCTCCGTCGCCCTGCCCAGCCCCACCGCCCTCGCCGCGACCTGGGACCCGGAGCTCGCCCGGCGGGCGGGCCGGCTGCTCGCCCAGGAGGCGCGCCGCAAGGGCGTCCATGTGCTGCTCGCGCCGACGGTCAATCTGCACCGCTCCCCGCTGGGCGGGCGGCACTTCGAGGCGTACAGCGAGGATCCGTATCTCACCGGCGCGATCGGCACCGGCTATGTGACGGGGGTGCAGGAAGGCGGAGTGGGCACCACCGTCAAGCACTTCGTGGCCAACGACGCCGAGACCGAGCGCTTCACGGTCGACAACGAGATCGGTGCGCGGGCCCTGCGCGAGCTGTATCTGGCGCCCTTCGAAGCCATCGTCAAGAACGCCCGCCCCTGGGGCGTCATGGCCGCCTACAACGGGGTCAACGGCGCCACCATGACCGAGCACCACCAGCTCCAGCAGGGGGTGCTGCGCGGTGAGTGGGGGTTCGACGGCTTCATCGTCTCCGACTGGATGGCCGCCCGGGACACCGTGCGCGGCCTGAAGGGCGGCCTCGACGTCGCGATGCCCGGTCCGCGGACCGTCTACGGCGATGCGCTGGCCGCGGCGGTGCGCGCGGGCCGGGTGACCGAGGCGGAGCTGGACGCGGCGGTGCGGCGGCTGCTCACCCTGGCCGCCCGGGTCGGCGTCCTGGACGGAGCGGCCCCGGCCGTCGCGCCCGCCGACCGGCCCGGCCCGATCGACGGGGACGCGCTGGCCCGCGAGATCGCCCGGCGGTCCTTCGTGCTGCTGCGGAACGAGGGCGCGGGCGGCCGGGACGCGGTGCTGCCCCTCGGTGTCCACGGTCCCGGCGGGGTGCGGTCGCTGGCCCTGATCGGCGCGGCGGCGCGGGACGCGCGGGTGCTGGGCGGCGGCTCGGCGGTGGTCTTCCCCGACCATGTGGTCTCACCGCTCGACGGGCTGCGGGCCGCCCTGCCGCCGGAGGTCCGGCTCAGCTACGCCGTGGGCGCCGACCCCACCGACGAACTCGCCCCCGCCGCCCACGGATTCGAGCTGCGCGCCGTGGTCCGGGCCGCCGACGGGCGGGTGCTCGGCGAGTCGCGGCTGCCCAGCGGGCAGGTGCAGTGGATCGGCGACTTCCCCGACGGGGTGAGCTACGAGGAACTGCACACCGTCGAGACCGTCGGCACCTTCACCCCGCGCGAGAGCGGCGCGCACTCCTTCGGCACCAGGGGGCTGGGCGGCCTCCGGCTGGTCGTGGACGGGCAGGTGCTCTTCGAAGGGGAGGAGCTCCCGGCGGCCGTCGACGACCCCTTCGAGGCGTTCCTGGGCTCACCGGTGCCGCGGGGCCAGGTGGAGCTCACGGCGGGCGAGCCGGTGGAGGTCAGCCTCACCTGCGCGGTGGCGCGGCACGAGGAGGCATTTCTCGACGCCGTCTGCTTCAGCCTGATGCACCGGCCCCCGGAGCGGGACGCCGAGGAACTCATCCGGGAGGCCGTCGCCGCGGCCTCGGCGGCCGAGGTGGCCGTGGTGGTGGTCGCCACCACCGAGCGGGTCGAGAGCGAGGGGTTCGACCGGAAGCATCTGCGGCTGCCGGGCCGCCAGGACGAGCTCGTGCGGCGCGTCGCCGCCACCGGCACCCCCACCGTGGTGGTGGTCAACGCCGGCTCCCCGGTGGAGATGGACTGGCGGGAGGAGGTCGCCGCGGTGCTGCTGAGCTGGTTCCCGGGCCAGGAGGCGGGGGCCGCGCTCGCCGATGTCCTGCTGGGCGCGGAGGAGCCCGGCGGGCGGCTGCCCACGACCTGGCCCGAGCGGCTTGCGGACGCCCCGGTGAGCGCCGTGACCCCGAGCGAGGGCCGGCTGGTGTACGACGAGGGCGTGTTCATCGGCTACCGGGCCTGGGAGCGGCGACAGGGACCCGCTCCGGCGTACTGGTTCGGCCACGGCCTCGGATACACCGACTGGGCCTACGAGGCGGTGGACTTCACCCCCGCGCCGACCACCGGCGGGCACGGCACCGAAGAGGGCGACGGAGCGCTGGGCACCGTGACCGTGCGGGTCCGCAACACCGGGGAGCGGGCCGGGCGCGAGGTGGTGCAGATCTACCTCACCGTGCCCGAGGACGACGTCGAGGAGCGGCCCGTGCGATGCCTCGCGGCCTTCGCCACGGTCACCGCGGGCCCGGGGGAGACGGCAGAGGCGGCCATCCCCCTGCCCCGCCGGGCGGCGGAGATCTGGGACGAGACGAAGGGCGCCTGGCGGCTGGTCCCCGGCAGCTATACGGCGGAGGCGGGCCGCAGCGTAGCCGACCGCCGTGTGTCGGTACCGGTGCGCGTGCCCTGAGAAGACGACCGACGACCGCGCACCTGGGTTGTGGCTCCGGCCACGTGGTGGCCTGGGCCGTGACCCGGCTCGCGTCAGGTGGCGGGGCGGGTCAGGCGGTGGCCTGGGGCGTGACGCGGCTCGCCTCACGTGATGGTCCCGGTCACGTGGCGGCCTGGGCCACGGCGCGGCTCGGGCCAGGTGGTGGCTCCGGTCAGGTGGTGGCCTGGGTTGTGACGCGGCTCGGGGCACGTGGCGGCCTGGGTCACGGTGCGGCTCGGGTCACGGCGCGGCTCCGGGTACGTGGTGGCCTGGGTCACGGTGCGGCTCGGGCCAGGTGGTGGCTCCGGTCAGGTGGTGGCCTGGGTTGTGACGCGGCTCGGGGCACGTGGCGGCCTGGGTCACGGCACGGCACGGCTCGGGTCACGTGATGGCCCCGATCACGTGGTGGCCTGGGTCACGGCGCGGCTCCGGGCACGTGGTGGCCCCGGTCATGTGGCGGCCTGGGTCACGGCGCGGCTCGGGCTACGTGATGGCCCCGATCACGTGGTGGCCTGGGTCGTGACCCGGCTCGGGTCGCGGTGCGGCTCGGGGCACGGGCGCGGCTCGGGGCACGTGGTGGCCTGAGTCACGGCGCGGCTCCGGTCACGTGGCGCTCCTGGCCACGTCGCTGCCTGGGGTATGACGCGGTCCGGTCATCGGCCCCGGCCGCGGCGCGGCCCGGGGCAGGGCGCGGACGCGGCCACGCGGCGGACCCCCATACGCGGCGGCCCCCATCACGTGGCGGCGGGCCCCATCACGGCGTGGCTTCCGCGATGCGGCGGTAGGCCATGTCGGCGAGTTGTTGCTGGCCCCGCTTGCTGGGGTGGAACCAGTCCCATTTGCTCAGCTCGGCCGACGTGAAGCGGTACTCGTGCACCGCCGGGTCGTACCGGCACAGCACATCCCGCCCGCAGACGTCCTTCAGCACCTTGTTGTACGCCGTCACCTGGTCCGCCACCCGCTGCCGCCGCTCGTTGGAGGCCGCGTCCATGGCGTCGGAGTCCTTCAGCATGGACGGGCAGATGCCCAGCTTCCAGATCTGCCTGCCGAAGATGTTCTTCCGCCCCTCCGACCACAGCCGCATCAGATTGGGCACGCTGGCCACATACACCTGGGTCTTGGGCAGATCACGGCGCAGCCGGGTGAGGGCCGAGGTGAAGGTGGTGCGGAACTGCTCGGTGGAGGTCATGTCGTCGACCGAGTCCCGGCAGGCGTCATTGGCGCCGATCATCACGGTGATCAGCTTCGGCTTGTGGGCCGCGGCCGCCTCGATCTGGCCGGGGAGGTCGGCCACCACCGCGCCGGTCTTGGCGAAGTTCCAGGCGTTCGTCCCCGCGCGGGCGGTGGCGGTGGGCAGCAGCCGCTGGGCGAGGCTCCGCACATCGGTGCCGGTGGACCAGGACACCTCGGGGCAGTCGGAGAGGACGGAGCAGGCGTCGAAGCCGCGGGTGATGGAGTCGCCCAGGGAGGCGATCGAGCTCGGCCGGGTGTTCCAGACGACCGTCTTGGCGCCGGGTGTCTTCTGGGCGCGGGCCGGACCGTGCCGGGACGGGTCGTCCGAACTGCCGAAGCAGCCCGCCGAGCTCAGCACGGCGGCGGTGGTGAACAGCACCACACCAGTGCGCCCCGCGGTGCGCGGGGCGGTGCGCGGGGTCGGGCGCACGACCGTACGCGTGGCCGAGGAAGCGGCCGCCGATCGCTTCCGGCGTGTCCCGCTGACCCGCATGGCTGTTCCCCCTCCGGCTGTTGGGTGATGTCTATCCGGACCGACGGTACGTCACTCCTCCGGCCGACCCGCACGGTACGTTTTCCTCGTGGTTCCTGTGTTTCCGTGTTTCCCGTGCCAGTTTCTCGTGCCAGGTTGAGCGACGTTCCGGCGGCATGGCGCGCCGCGCGGTAACAGCACCTTACGCCACGTCACATCCTGTCCAGTTTCTAGAGAATTCTGCACGATAAATTTCACTGAAGGTAACGTCGAGACTGGTGTGGGCGTGATCGCTAGGGCAGAATGTGATCCGATGTCCCGGGCGGGACCGGTACGGGCGCGAGGCCGCTGGGGAAGGCACACCTCGAACCGCACAGGAGGTCCCGGTGACGACACGTGGAGTTCTGTATGTGCACTCCGCTCCGCGCGCGCTGTGCCCGCACGTCGAATGGGCCATCGCGGGCGTCCTCGGCGTGCGCGTCACCCTCGACTGGATCAAACAGCCCGCCGCCAATGGCACCTGGCGCGCCGAGTTCTCCTGGCAGGGCGAGGTGGGCACGGCCTCCAAACTGGCGTCCGCGCTCCGCGGCTGGCATCTGCTGCGCTTCGAGGTGACCGCCGAGCCCTGCGCCACCGCCGAGGGCGAGCGCTACAGCTCCACTCCCGAGCTGGGCATCTTTCACGCCGTCACCGGCATGCACGGCGACATCCTGATCCCCGAGGACCGGCTGCGCGCCGCCCTCGTCCGCTCCGCCCGTGGCGAGAGCGAGCTGGAGGAGGAGATCGCCAAGCTGCTCGGCAAGCCCTGGGACGACGAGTTGGAGCCGTTCCGCTACGCGGGTGAGGGCGCGCCCGTGCGCTGGCTGCACCAGGTCGTCTGAGCGCCTGACGCGCCGCCGCCCCTTTGGCTTCGAGCACGCTTCACGTCCTAGCGTGACGGTATGACCGAACAACTCCCGGCAACGTCCGTCGCGGTCCTCGGCACCGGCATCATGGGCTCGGGCATGGCCCGCAACCTCGCCCGCTCCGGGCTCGACGTCCGCGCGTGGAACCGCACCCGCTCCAAGGCCGAGCCGCTCGGCCAGGACGGTGTGCGCGTCACCGACACCCCGGCCGAGGCGGTGGACGGCGCCGATGCCGTCCTGACGATCCTCCACGACGGCGCCGCGGTCCTGGAGACGATGCGGCAGGCCGCCTCCGCGCTGCGCCCCGGAACCGCGTGGATCCAGGCCACCACGGCGGGGCTGGACGCGCTGGAATCGCTCGCCGCGTTCGCCCGTGAGAAGGATCTCGTCCTCGTCGACTCGCCCGTCCTCGGCACCAAGCAGCCCGCGGAGAGCGGACAGCTCGTGGTGCTGGCCGCCGGGCCCAACGCCGTCCGCCCGGTCGTCTGGCCGGTCTTCGACGCCATCGGCAGCCGTACGGTGTGGGTCGGCGACAGCGCCGAGGAGGCCGCCGCCACCCGGCTCAAGCTGGTGCTCAACAGCTGGGTGCTGGGCGTCACCAACGCCACCGCCGAGGCAGCCGCCCTCGCCAAGGGGCTGGGCGTGGACTGGCAGGGCTTCCTGGGCGCGGTGGAGGGCGGACCGCTGGACAACGGCTATATGCGGGCCAAGTCGGCCCAGCTGCTCCGGGGCGACCTCGAGCCCAGCTTCGCGACCAAGACCGCCGAGAAGGACGCCCGGCTGATCGTGGCGGCCGGGGAGCGGGCCGGTGTGCGGCTGGACGTGGCGGCCGCGGGCGCCGAGCGGTTCCGCCGCGCCATCGAGGCGGGCCACGGCGACGAGGACATGGTGGCCTCGTACTTCGCCAGCTTCGACGACACGAAGGGCTGACGCCCCCGAGGACCGGCGCCCCCGAGGACCGGCGCCCCCGAGGACCGGCGCCCCAAGGGCTGACGCCCCCGAGGACCGGCGCCCCCGAGGACCGGCGCCCCCGAGGGCTGACGCCCCCGAGGACCGGTGCCCAAGGGCCGGCCCCCCAAGGGCCGGCGCCCCAAGGGCCGGCGCCCCAAGGGCTGACGCCCCGAGGACTGGCATCCAAGGGGCCGGCGCCCCGAGGACCGGCATCCAAGGGCCGGCGCCCAAGGGCCGGCGCCCCGAGGGCTGACGCCCCGAGGGCTGACGCCCCGAGGGCTGACGCCCCGAGGGCTGACGCCCCGAGGGCTGACGCCCCGAGGGCTGACGCCCCGAGGGCTGACGCCCCGAGGGCTGACGCCCCAAAGGGTCGGCACGCGAAGGGCCCGCCTCCGGTCGGAGCCGGGGGCGGGCCACACGCTTGGGCAGGGCCCCCGGAGGGGGCCGCCGAGGGTCAGACCGTGCGGAAGGCCAGCACCACGTTGTGGCCGCCGAAGCCGAACGAGTCGTTCAGCGCGGCGATCGGGCCCTCACTGGGCAGCGGCCGGGCCTCGCCGGTCACGAAGTCCGCGTCCGCCTCCGGGTCCGGGGTGACGAGGTTGAGCGTCGGCGGGGCGATCCGGTGGTACAGCGCGAGCACGCTGGCCACCGTCTCCACACCGCCCGCGCCGCCGAGCAGATGGCCCGTCATGGACTTGGTGGCGGAGACCGCCATGTGGTCCACGTGGTCGCCGAACACCTTGCGCAGCGCCTTGATCTCCGCCAGGTCGCCCTGCGGCGTCGAGGTCGCGTGCGCGTTGACGTGCGCGATCTCGGCACCGTTGAGGCCGGTGTTCTCCACCAGGTTCTGCAGTGCGTTCCCGATGCCGTTGCCGGACGGCTCCGGCTGGGTGATGTGGTGGGCGTCGGCCGAGATGCCCTGGCCGATGGCCTGTGCGTACACCCGGGCGCCGCGTGCGGCGGCGTGCTCGGCCGACTCCAGGACGATGGCGCCCGAGCCCTCGCCCATCACGAACCCGTTGCGGTCGACGTCGAACGGGCGCGAGGCGCCCTGGGGGTCGTCGTTGTTCTTGGACATCGCCATCATGTTGCCGAAGGCGACCATGGGCAGCGGGTGGATGGACGCCTCGGTGCCGCCCGCGACGACCACATCGGCGCGGCCGGTGCGGATCATCTCGATGGCGTAGCCGATGGCCTCGGCGCCGGACGCGCACGCGCTCACCGGGGTGTGCGCGCCCGCGCGGGCGTTGAGGGCGATGCTGACGTTCGCCGCCGGGCTGTTGGGCATCAGCATCGGCACGGTGTGCGGGGAGACCTTGCGGACCCCCTTCTCGCGCAGCACGTCGTACTGGTCGAGCAGGGTGGTGACCCCGCCGATGCCGGAGGCCACGACCGCGCCCAGCCGGTCGGGGTCGATCGAGGAGTCCTCGCCCGCCTTGGCGGTGAATCCCGCGTCCGCCCACGCCTCACGGGCCGCGATCAGGGCGAACTGGGCCGAACGGTCGAGCTTGCGGGCCTGCGGGCGCGGGATGACGGTGCCCGGGTCGACCGCGGCTTTCGCGGCGATGCGGACCGGCAGTTCGGCCGCCCATTCCTCCTCCAGGAGGCGGACGCCGGACCGGCCGGCCAGCATGGCCTCCCAGGTCGACGAGGCGTCGCCACCCAGCGGCGTCGTGGCACCAACACCGGTGACGACCACGGTGCGATTGGTCGAGTTCACAGGAATTCTTACTCCACGTGTAGAAGGTGCTGGACCTGCCACCGCATGGGTGGCGACAACCGGCCTCCCGGGGCTCAGCCCTGGTGCTTGAGGATGTACTCGACGGCGTCGCCGACGGTCTTGAGGTTCTTGACGTCGTCGTCCGGGATCTTCACGTCGAAGCGCTCCTCGGCGGCGACGACCACCTCGACCATGGACAGCGAGTCGACGTCCAGGTCGTCGGTGAAGGACTTGTCCAGCAGGACGTCCTCGGTCGGGATACCGGCGATCTCGTTGACGATCTCGGCGAGACCCTCGAGGATCTCTTCCTGAGTGGCGGCCATTGCGGCGCTCCTTCTTCGGTGTGTTGCGGTGGTGGCGCAGCGTCCGACTTCTGCGGGGCTGCGTGGATATGGACTATGGAGCCTAAGGGAGGGTAACGACCGTCGCTGCGTAGACGAGACCGGCTCCGAATCCGATGACGAGCGCGGTGTCGCCGCTCTTCGCCTGCCCCGTCGCCAACAGCCGCTCCATGGCGAGCGGAATGGAGGCGGCCGAGGTGTTGCCGGTGGTCTCCACATCACGGGCGACCGTGACGTGCTCCGGCAGCTTGAGGGTTTTGATCATCGAATCGATGATCCGCATATTGGCCTGGTGGGGGATGAACGCGTCGAGGTCGTCCGCGCTGACCCCGGCCTCGTCCAGGGCCTGCTGGGCCACCTTCGCCATCTCGTAGACGGCCCAGCGGAAGACCGCCTGGCCCTCCTGGCGCAGCGCCGGGTAGCGCACCTCCGCCGCGTCCTGGTCGCGGTAGACGTCCCAGGGCAGCGTCTGGCTGATGGTGTCGGACTTGTCGCCCTCCGAGCCCCAGACGGTCGGGCCGATCGCGGGCTCCTTGGAGGGGCCGACGACCACGGCGCCGGCGCCGTCACCGAACAGGAAGGCCGTCGCCCGGTCCTCCAGGTCGGTCAGGTCGGAAAGCCGCTCGACGCCGATGACCAGCACGTATTCCGCGGTACCGTCGGTGATCATGCCCTTGGCGAGGGTCAGCCCGTAGCCGAAGCCCGCGCAGCCCGCCGAGATGTCGAACGCGGCCGGCTTGCCGGCGCCCAGCAGATGCGCGATCTCGGTGGCGATCGCCGGGGTCTGCTTGAAATGCGAGACCGTCGAGACGATCACACCGCCGATCTGCTCCGGCGTCAGCCCCGCGTCGGCGATGGCCTTGCCGCCCGCCTCCACCGACATGGCGGCGACCGTCTCGTCCGGACCGGCCCAGTGACGGGTGGCGATGCCCGAGCGGCTGCGGATCCACTCGTCCGAGGAGTCGATGTGCTTGAGGATCTCCTCGTTGGGCACCACCCGGGTGGGCCGGTAGCCGCCGACGCCGAGAATGCGCGCGTACGGGGCGCCCTTGCTGGGCTTGATCTTCGCGGTCATGCTTCTCGGGGCTCCTCTTCGGCCGGTGTGTCGACGGCGGGGACGGCGTGCTCCTCGATCAGCGCACGGGCCGCGTCGAGATCGTCCGGAGTCTTCAGCGCCAGGTTGGTGACGCCCGGCAGGGCGCGCTTGGCGATGCCGGTGAGCGTTCCGCCCGGGGCCAGCTCGATCAGCGCGGTGACCCCCAGCCGCTGGAAGGTCTCCATGCACAGGTCCCAGCGCACCGGGTTGGACACCTGGGCGACCAGCCGCTCGACCACCTCGGCCCCGGACGCCACGACCCCGCCGTCGCGGTTGGAGACGTAAGCGGTGCGCGGATCGGCCGCCGGGACGCCCGCGACCAGGGTCTCGAGCGTGGCGACCGCCGGGGCCATGTGGCCGGTGTGGAACGCGCCGGCCACCTTGAGCGGTACGACGCGGCGCACCCCCTCCGGCTTGTCCTCGGCCAGCGCCGCCAGCTGCTCGGCGGTGCCCGCGGCCACGATCTGCCCGGCGCCGTTGACGTTCGCCGGGGTCAGCCCGTGCTTCTCCAGATGGGCGACGACATCGTCCTGCTCACCACCCAGTATGGCGGCCATGCCGGTCTCGGCACGGCTCGCGGCCTCGGCCATGGCCAGGCCGCGCCGGCGGACCAGCACCATGGCCGCCTCGTCGGTGAACACGCCCGCGGCCGCGGCCGCGGTGATCTCCCCGACGCTGTGGCCCGCGACCGCGCCGATACGGTTCGGCAGCTCCGCGAGACCGGTCGCGCCCTCGACGCCCTCCGCGAACAGCGCGTGGGCGGCGACCAGACCGGCGGCCACCAGCAGCGGCTGGGCCACCGCGGTGTCGCGGATCTCCTCCTCATCGGCCTTCGTGCCGTAGTGGATGAGGTCCAGACCGGAGACGGCCGACCACCAGGCCAGACGTTCGGAGACGCCGGGGAGGTCGAGCCAGGGGGTCAGGAAGCCGGGCTTTTGAGCGCCCTGGCCGGGAGCGACGAGTACGAGCACTCTCACACTCTCTCTTGTGGGGGGTCCGACCCGCCCGTGAGGACAAGGACGAAGAACGGTCAGGGGAATTGTGGGGGTCCGACAAACGGTCAGGGCAATATGTTCGCATCGGCGAGACGGCCCAGGATCAGGGCTATGCGCAGAGTAAACGCCGACCTGACATCGGAAGGCGACCATCCGGTGACGTCGGTCACACGTCGTAGCCGGTAGCGCACGGTGTTCGGGTGAACGAAGAGCATCCTGGCCGCGCCCTCCAGACTGCTCGCCTGCTCGAGGTACACACTCAGCGTCTCCAGCAGCGCGGAACCGGCTTCCTCCAGCGGTCTGTAGATCTCCTCCACCAACTGCTCACGGGCGGCCGGATCCCCGGCCATCGCGCGCTCGGGCAGCAGATCGTCCGCGAGTACCGGACGGGGGGCGTCCGGCCAGGCGGTGCACGCCTTCAGGCCGGCCGCCGCCGCCCCCGCCGAGCGGGTCGCGGCCAGCAGATCGGAGACCACGGGACCGGCCACCACCGGACCCGGGGCATACGGGCCGATCAGCGCCTTCGCCGCCTGGAGCGGATTGTCCGAGCCGCCCGCGACCACCACCAGCCGGTCGCCCAGCACCCCGGTGAGGACCTGGAGCTTGGCGTGGCGGGCGGCCCGCCGGATCGCCTCCACCGTGAGCTCGCTGTCCCCGTCCGGGGCGGTGCCCAGCACCACGCACACATGGTCGGGGGAGTTCCAGCCCAGGGCGGCGGCGCGGGACAGCGCCCCCTCGTCCGCCTCCCCGGACAGCACCGCGTTGACCACCAGCGACTCCAGCCGGGCGTCCCAGGCGCCGCGCGCCTCGGCGGCCTGCGCGTACACCTGGGCGGTGGCGAACGCGATCTCCCGCGCGTACACCAGCAGCGCCTCGCGCAGCACCGACTCATCGCCCGGCGCCGCCACGTCGTCGATCGCCGACTCCATGACCTCGATGGTCGTGCGGACCATCTCCACGGTCTGCCGCAGGGTGATCGCCCGGGTCAGCTCGCGCGGCGCGGTGCCGAACACATCGGTGCTGATCGCCTGGGGCGTCTCGGGATGGCGAAACCATTCGGTGAAGGCCGCGATGCCCGCCTGCGCCACCAGCCCGATCCAGGAGCGGTTCTCGGGCGGCATCGCGCGGTACCACGGCAGCTGCTCGTCCATGCGCGCGATGGCGCTGGCGGCGAGCTTTCCGGAGGACTTCTCCAGGCGGCGCAGGGTGGCACTGTGCGGATGCGGGGTGTTCGAGGCTGGTTCAGGCACGAGGACAAGACTGCCTTATCGGGTGGTGAGCGCTGGGGGCGGGAGGCTACGCGGGGGTAGGGGCGGGGGGAGGTCGGGACGGGCAGATCGGGGCGCACTACCGTGGACCGGGTGATGTGGATACAGCGGTCCGGTGCACGGTATCCGGGCGGGGACGGCGCGGGCATCGAGACGCGCCACGCCTTTTCCTTCTCTGGGCACTACGACCCCGGCAATGTGCGGTTCGGGTCCCTCGTCGCCTGCAACGAGGAGCGGCTCGCCCCCGGCGCGGGCTTCGCCGAACATCCGCACCGCGATATGGAGATCGTCACCTGGGTCGTCCAGGGCGAGCTCACCCACCAGGACTCCACCGGTGCGCGGACCGTGGTGCGCCCCGGCGATGTGCAGCGGCTCAGCGCGGGCAGCGGGGTGCGGCACACCGAGCGCAACGCGGGCGCGGAACCCCTCACCTTCGTCCAGATGTGGCTGGTGCCGGGCCCCGCCGCCGCGGCCGACCCCGGCTACGAGGTGGTGCGCGGCATCGCCGACGGCACCCCGTACGCACTGGAGCGCACCGAGGCGGTGCTGCACGTACGGCGGCTGATGGACGGTGAGCGCACCGCGCTGCCGGACGCGCCGTGGGTGTACGCGCATGCGGTGCGCGGCGCGGTGCGGCTCGACGGGGAGACCCTGGCACCCGGCGACGCGGCCCGGATCACGGGTGCGCGGGGGCTGGAGGCGTGGGCCGAGGGCCCCGCGGAGCTGCTGATCTGGGAGATGCACGCGGAGCCGGTCTTCGGCTGACCGCCGACGCACGCACAGGCGGCAGGCGATAAGCGACAGCCCTTGGCGACCGGTGACCGGCCTCAGCCCAGCTCCGCCAGGATCGCGTCGGTGAGCGTCGGCCAGACCTCGATCGCCCAGGGCCCGAAGGCCCGGTCGGTCAGGGTGACACAGGCGGCGTGCGCGTCCGGGTCCACCCACAGGAACGTCCCCGACTGGCCGAAATGCCCGAAAGTGCGGGGCGAGGAGGAGGCGCCGGTCCAGTGCGGCGACTTGCCGTCGCGTATCTCGAAGCCGAGCCCCCAGTCGTTGGGCCGCTGGTGTCCGTAGCCGGGCAGCACACCCGTGAGACCCGGATGGACCACGGAGGTGGCCTCGGCCAGCGTCTCGGCCGCCAGCAGCCGCGGGGCCTGGAGCTCCGCCGCGAAGCGCACCAGGTCCTCCACGGTCGAGACGCCGTCCTTGGCGGGGGAGCCGGGCAGCTCGGTGGCGGTCATGCCGAGCGGCTCCAGCACCGCCTGGCGCAGGTATTCCGGGAACGGGATGTCCGTGGCCTTGGCGATGTGGTCGCCCAGCACCTCGAACCCGGCGTTCGAGTAGAGCCGGCGGTTGCCGGGCGCGGCGGCCGGCCGGTGCTCGTCGAAGGCGAGCCCCGAGGTGTGCGCCAGCAGATGGCGCACCGTGGAGCCCTCGGGCCCCGCCGGTTCATCCAGCTCCACCGCGCCCTCCTCGACGGCGACCAGCGCGGCGTACGCGGCGAGCGGTTTGGTGACCGAGGCGAGGGGGAATCGGTGGCCGGTCGGGCCGTACGATCCGGCCAGGGTGCCGTCCGCGCGTACAACGGCGGCCGCCGCCGTCGGGACCGGCCAGTTCTCGATCATCCGCAGGCTCTCCATGCCCCAGAGCCTAGTGCCGGGTGCCGCGGGCACTCACGCCGCCCAAGATTCCGCCAAATCTCCGCTTGCTTGGAGTGCACTCCAAGTCAATAGCGTTGAAGACGTCGATGAGGCGTGCGGATCGACGACCTGCGAGAGGTGAATCGGCATGACCGTGTTGGACAGCGCTCCGGTGAAGGTACGCAGCTGTACCGTAAGTACCGGAAGCACCACGCACCCCCGGCCCACCGGGCAGGACCGCTACACGATCAGTGAGGTGGCCGCCCACACCGGGCTGACGGCGCACACCCTGCGCTGGTACGAGCGGATCGGGCTGATGCCGCACGTGGACCGTACCCACACCGGCCAGCGTCGCTTCACCAACCGCGACCTGGACTGGCTCCACCTCGTCGGCAAGCTGCGGCTGACCGGGATGCCGGTCGCGGACATGGTCCGCTACGCCGAGCTGGTGCGGGAGGGCGAGCACACCTTCCCCGAGCGCGAGGAACTGCTGACCACCCACCGCGAGAACGTACGGGAGCGGATCGCCGAGCTGCAGAGCACGCTCGCCGTTCTCGACTACAAGATCGATGTCTACGCTGACGCCCGGAGGGCGTCGGAGAGGGTCTGAACCCCGTATGAGCGACAGCACCAACGAGACGATCGCCATGGTCGGCCTGGGCACCGGCGGACCCGAGGTCGGCGTCCAGGGCCTGGGCTGCATGGGCATGAGCTGGGCCTACGGACCGACCCAGGACGAGGCGGAGGCGCGGGCGACGCTGGAGCGGGCCCTGGAACTGGGGGTCACGCTCTTCGACACCGCCGATGTCTACGGCTTCGGGCGGAACGAGGAGTTCATCTCCCCCTTCGTCCGGGCCAACCGGGACCGGATCACCCTGGCCACCAAGTTCGCCATCCAGCGGAACGAGAACGAGCCGTTCGGCAACCAGCGCATCCGCAACGACCGCCCGTACATCCGCCAGGCCATCGAGGGCAGCCTGCGCCGCCTCGGAGTCGACCACGTCGACCTGTACTACATGCACCGGCGCAACCCCGAGGTGCCGCTGGAGGAGAGCGTCGGCACCATGGCCGAGCTGGTGGCCGAGGGGAAGGTCAAGCACCTCGGGCTGAGCGAGGTCACGGCGAACGAGCTGCGCGCGGCGCACGCGGTGCACCCCATCGCGGCGGTGCAGTCGGAGTGGTCCCTGTTCAGCCGCGATGTGGAGGACGGCGGTGAGAACAGCGTCGTGGCGACCGCCGCGGAGCTGGGCGTCGCCCTCGTGCCGTACTCCCCGCTCGGCCGCGGCTTCCTGACCGGCTCGTTCGTCAACGCCGAGCGGGAGCTGGGCGAGGACGACTTCCGCCGCCGGCAGCCGCGCTTCACCGGCGACAACGCGGCCGCCAACGCCGCGCTGCTGGCGCCCCTCCGCACGATCGCCGAGGCGCGCGGCGCCACGCTCGCCCAGATCGCGCTGGCCTGGGTGCAGCAGCAGGCCCAGGTGCACCGGCTCGCCGTGGTACCGATCCCCGGCACCCGCACCCGCGCCCGGATCGAGCAGAACACCGCCGCGACCCGGATCGAGCTGACCGCGGACGAACTGGCCGCCCTGGAGCCGATCGCCGCACAGGTGGTGGGCGCCCGCTACGCCGACATGAGCGCGACGAGCGCGGGCCGCGCCTAGCCCAGAGCCCAGCGACAGCCGCCGCGCCGCCGCCGCGGTCGTCACGCCGCGCGTGACGCCCGCGCCGGCGGCGGGTTGCGGCACTGCGGGGCACCGCCCGCCGGGGCGCGGCACTGTGCCGACGGTGGGCTGTGGCACCTCCGGGGACGGTTGGCGCCACCGGACGCGTGGGTTGTGGCACTGGGCCGGTGGTGTGGGGCGGTGTGGTCGGTCGGCTCGGCGTGTCGCGGTAGGGCTTGGTGGTGCGTGGGTCGCTTGGCGGTGCGTGGCGGTGCCACCTGGTGGCGGGTTGCGGCACCGGGCCAGCGGTGCGTCGCGGTAGTGCCCGGCGGGTCGCCGCATTGTCCGGTGGGTTGCCCTGCCGCCTGGCGGATCGCGGGCGTCGCCCCGTCGGTGTTCTGGGCCGGGCGGGCCAGCGCGAAGCCGGTCCGGTACGCATACGAAGCGGTACCCGCACAGGCCGGTCCGCGGGCCATCGAGCCGTAGCCGTAGCCGTGGCGGAGGACGGCGGGCGGGGTGTCGGCGGTCGCTGGTTTCTGGGATGGCGAGCCCGGCTGCGGGCCGGCGTGGCCTCGGCCGGGGGTACACCGGGGGTCACTGGCTGCCCGGAGTCACCAGACCCGACTCGTAGGCGAAGATCACCGCTTGCGCGCGGTCGCGGAGTGCGAGCTTGGCCAGCACCCGGCCGACATGTGTCTTCACCGTCTGCTCCGCGAGCACCAGCGACTCGGCGATCTCCTGGTTGGACAGGCCCCGGGCGATCAGCTCCAGCACCTCCGTCTCACGCGGTGTCAGCCGCCCGCGCCGCAGGGCGCGTCCGTCGCGGCGCGGGGCGGGGCGCTGGCGGGCGAAGTCGGCGATCAGCCGGCGGGTGACGGACGGGGCGAGCAGCGCCTCACCCGCCGCCACCACCCGGACCGCCGAGATCAGATCGGCCGGCGGGGCGTCCTTCAGCAGAAAGCCGCTGGCCCCGGCGCGCAGCGCCTCGTAGACGTAGTCGTCCACGTCGAAGGTGGTGAGCATCAGCACCTTCGGCCGGTGGGTGACCCCGCGCGGCGGGTCCAGCAGCTGACGGGCCGCCGTCAGCCCGTCCATCTCGGGCATCCGGACGTCCATCAGCACCACATCGGGGTGGGTGCGGCGGCTGACCTCCACGCCCTCCCGCCCGTCCGGCGCCTCGCCGACGACGTCGATATCGCTCTGCGCGGCGAGCAGCGCGGCGAACCCCGCCCGCACCATCGCCTGGTCGTCGACGATGATCACCTTGATGGTCATGACGGGTCCGTCTCTTCGCGCTGTTCGAGGTCGGTCAGGGGGAGCCGGGCCGCGACGCGGAAGCCGCCGTCGGGCAGCGGGCCGGTGTCGAGCGTGCCGCCGACCAGCCGTACGCGTTCGACCATGCCGACGAGGCCATGGCCGGTGCCGCTGGTCTCCACGGGTCTGGTGGGCGTGCTCTCCGGTGGGCCGTTGACCACCAGCACGGTCAGCGCCGAGCGGTCCTGGGCCGAGACGGCCGAGTCGGCCGAGTCGGCCGAGTCGGCCGAGACGGCCGAGATGGACACCCGGGTGGCGGCGCCCGGTGCGTGCCGCACCACATTGGCCAGCGCCTCCTGCACGATGCGGTACGCGGACAGCCCCACGGCCTGTGGCAGCGGTTCGAGCCCGGCCACGTCCTCGGCGACGGTCAGCGTGGTCGGTATGCCGGCCCGCACGGTCGCCTCGACCAGCTGCGGCACCTGCCGCAGCCCTGGCTGCGGCGCCCGCTCCCCGCGGGTTTCCGCACCGCGTAAGACACCCAGCAGCCGCCGCATCTCGGCGAGCGACTGCCGGGCGGTGGCGGCGATGGTGGAGAACTCCCGCTCCGCCTCGGCGGGCAGACCGCCGATCCGGTACGGGGCGCTGTCCGCCTGCACGGTGATCACGGACATGTGGTGGGCGACCACATCGTGCAGCTCACGGGCGATCCGGGCGCGCTCCTCCAGCAGGGTGCGTCGGGCCCGTTCGGCCTCGCTGATCGTCTCCTGTTCGGCCAGCCGCCGCCGGGCGTCCCCACGCTCGCGCAGCGCGCCGACGACGAGCAGCACCACCCCGCTGAACACGAACAGCACCACGTTGCTGCCGTTGCTCCGCTCCGGGAAGGCCACGCCGAGCGCCACCCCGGCGACGCCGGTGACCAGCCACACCGCCACCAGGGTGCGGGGCGGTTCGCGCAGCGCGAGGGCGAGCAGCAGGAAGAGGTAGCCGATGAGGGCGGCCGGCGGCCAGGGCCACACCTGGCGGTCGGGGTCCGTGGTGCCGAGCACCATCAGCGCGCAGACGATGTCGCTGAGGAGGACGATCCACCACGCCTGAAGGGGACGGGTGACGGACAGCAGCAGCGGGGTGGACTGGGCGACGCCGAACAGCGTGGCGACGCCGCCGCCCACCCCGTATTCGGAGGTCAGGACTTGGGCGGAGACCGGGAGCAGGATCGCGGTGAGGATCATCGCCACGCCGTACGGCACCCGGCGCACCCAGCGCCTGGGCGACCGGGCGAACAGCGGCGTCGCCGGATAGCTGGGGGTCACCAGGGCGCGGGCGAGGGCGCCCACCTGCCGCCGGGCGGCCTTGGGCAGGCTTTCGTGCGCGGTGGACGCCGGGCCGGCGGCCGCGTCCGCCGGCGCGGAGGGAGAACCGGACACCTACAGTTCCGCCAGCAGTTCGGCCTTCTTCGCGCTGAACTCGTCGTCGGTCAGCAGTCCGGCCGTGTGCAACTCGCCCAGATGGCGGATGCGTTCGGCGATGTCGGCGGGGTCGCGGCGCGGGGCGGCGGCCCGTGCCGGGGACGGGGCGCCCTCGGCGCACGGCACCGGGGCGGAGACCTGGATGGCCTCCAGGACGGCCGCGGCGAACGGCAGCGACTGGTGGACGAGTCCGTAGCCCATCCCGAAGACGACGGCCGCGGGGTCCTGGTCGGGGCGGCCGGCGGGCTGGTCCTCGGCGGAGCGGCGCAGCAGCCGCAGATGGCCGTGGCCGTCGCCCTTGGGGGAGCCCTTGCCGGTGCCGTTCCGGGCCGTGCCGTTCCGGGCCGTGCCGTTCCGGGCCGTGCCGTTCCGGGCCGTGCCGTCCTTGGCCGTCGCGTCCTTGGCCGTCGCGTCCTTGGCGGAACCGCCTGCGACGGACCCCCCTTTGGCGGAGCCCTCCTTGGGCGCGGTGCCCGCCGAGCCCCGGCTCTCCGGTGACCGCCACTCCACCCCGGTCAGCTCTTCGATCCGGAAGCGCTGGTCCCCGGCCTTCCACTTCGCCGAGGAGGCGCCGGTCCAGAACCAGCGGAAGGAGATCGCCTTGCCGTCGAAGGACGCCTTGCCGTCGTACGCCTTGAAGGACAGCGGCGCCTGGGGCACGGTCACCAGATACGCCTCGGCGGGGATGCCGGCGTCCGGGCCCAGGACGGCGCGTATCTGTTCCGCGTAGTAGTCGGCGAGGGTCTCCCGCTCCGCTGGCAGCACCAGGCGGTACGGGTCGTACGCCTCCTTGAGCTGGCCGCCGGCCGCGTCCATCAGCGGGTCGGCGCCCGGTCTCGGCACGGCGCGCAACACCACCGTTCCCCGTTTGCCCGGGGTGAGCTCCACCCCGGACAGCGCCTCGTAGGGGATGCGGCGTTCGCCGAGCGTCTGGAGCAGCTTCGGCGTGCGGATCCCCCGTTCGAAGCGGATGAGCACGGAGTCGGTGTCGAACTCCCAGACGGTCTGAAAACCCGCCAGCACATCACCCATGCGGCTCATCGTATGCGGCGGTACCCCGGCCCGTCCCCCTTTGAGGCTACGCGCGTCACTAGAGTTTCCGGTGTTTCCGCGTCGCGTCAGCGCAGCCCCGCCGTGCAGTCGTCACCGTTGCCGCAGCTCACGGACTGGACGGCGCCGATTCCCACCCGTGCGAAGTTGTCCAGGCTGGTGGTGCCCGGTTCGAAGTATCCGGCGTGTCCATGCGCCCCGTCCGCGGACAGCACCCGGGCGCCGAAGCCGGAGGAGAGCGGGTCCGCGCCGTGGCCGAGCCCGCCGACCTCCAGATGCGGAATGTCCTCGATCCAGTCGCCGGCGTCGCGCATCGCCCACACCCGGGCGCTGGTCCCCAGGTCGGAGACGTGGTCGGCGCGCATACCGGGGCTGCCGGCCACCGCGATATCGGTGACCTTGGGCGGCAGGTCGCGGGCGGCGACCCCGCACACCACCGAGCCGTAGCTGTGGCACATCAGCGAGACCCGGGAGAGCGAGGGCAGCGCGTCGACCAGCGCGCGCAGCCGCACCGCGCCCTGGGCGGCGAGCTTGCCGGTGGCCGCGTCCATGCCGATCCCGGCCGGGGAGGTGTAGTCGGCCCAGGCGATGACGGCGGTCTTGGTGTCCGGGGCGTCGGTCCGCTCGTTCTGGTAGAGCGCACGGGCCATGCCGACCGTGGCGGTGTACGGGCGCCCGGTCTTCTGGAACGTCAGGATGTTGGTGTCCACGCCCGGGACCACGATCGAGACCCGGGTGGCGTGGGCGAGGTCGCCGAAGACCTCGGCGGCCCGTCCGGCGCCCGACGGGTCGAAGGAGAAGATCTGCCGCCCGGCGCCCAGCAGGTCCTCGTAGCGGTCCATCCGGCGGGCCGCGTCGGCGCGGCCCAGCGGGGTGAGCCGGGGGTCGTGCACCCGCTTGCGCTCCTCGGCGCGCGCCTTGGTCAGGGCGACGCGGTTGGCGCGGTAGCGCAGGGCCACCGGCGCGCCGTTGAGATTGCCGACGACCAGCGGGTAGCGGCGCACCAGACGGTCCGTCTGGGCCTTGCTGAGCGAGTCGAACCAGCGGTTGAGTGCGCGCGGCGAGCCGTACGGATCGGGCAGGGCGCGGCCGCTGAGCGTGCCGTGGCGCCAGGCGTTGATCGACGCGGAGAGCGGACCGGCGGCTCCCGTGTGACTTCTTATGGCGGTCCAGCCGGTGGTGGCGAGGAGTACGAAAACCACCGCCAGCGCGAGCAGGGCGCGCCAGGCGGTGGAACCGGGAGAGGGGGAGCCGAGCTCCGAGAAGGAAGTCACCGCGGAACACCCTAGGAGAAGCACGGCACCGGGTGCCAAATGCCGTGATTCATATCACGTTTGAGGGCGCGAAATCCTGGGACCTATGCCGGAATTGATGCTACTTGTCCCATTGTTCGGCGAGGGCTGGACCCACGTAATCAAGATGGAACGCGGTGAGGTCCCGCAAGGTGACCGTGCTGTCGTCCTCGCCCTCGCCCCACATCTTCCCGGCCACCCGGATCACCCCGCCGAACATGGCGACCACCACCCGCGGCCGCGGGTCGGTGTCGATGTCCAGCCCCTCACGGCGGGCGATCTCGCGCGCCAGCCGCTCCTCCAGTTCGGCGGTGCGGCGCAGATGGGCGGCGAGCAGGCTCGGCGTCGACTCGATCAGCCGGTACATCCGCATATGGAGCTGGGGCGGCACCATCTGCTCGATGGCGTCCCCCATGGTCCCCCAGGCGTCGAGGATCGCCTGGCGCAGCGCGGTCATCGGCGCCTCGCCCGCGGGGCGCCCGCACAGGGCGGCGAAGAAGTGGCACTCGGCCGACTCCTGGCTGGCGAAGGCGACCTCCTCCTTGTTGGCGAAGTAGCGGAAGAAGGTGCGCTGGGAGACCTCGACCGCCTCGGCGATCTCGTCGACCGTCGTCCGCTCGTATCCCTGACGGGTGAACAGCTCCAGTGCGGAGCGCACCAGGGCGTTGCGCGTCCGCTGCTTCTTGCGCTCGCGCAGCCCGGCCGGTGGTGGCGTCGCGGGGTTCGCCACTGCCTCGTCCGTTGTCACCTATCGGCTCTCTTTCTGCCGCGTTCGGGCCGCGTTGCGGCTGCTCAGGATATCTGTGAGGAAAACGTCAGTAACCGGCGGATGAATAAGTTTGTCTTTTGTCAGACGCTGACATTAGTCTCCCGGCATGACGTCTTCGACCACCGTCGCCGATTCGGCGCCGGAACCTCCCATAGTCGATCCCCCGAAAGGGCTTCGGGGTCATCCATGGCTGACGCTTCTCACCGTCGCCCTCGGCGTGACGATGGTCGCCCTCGACGGCACGATCGTCGCCATCGCCAACCCGGCGATCCAGAAGGACCTCGGCGCCTCGCTCGCCGAGGTGCAGTGGATCACCAACGGCTATCTGCTGGCCCTCGCCGTCGCGCTGATCACGGCGGGCAAGCTCGGTGACCGCTTCGGCCACCGGCAGACCTTCCTGATCGGCGTCGTCGGATTCGCCCTCTCCTCGGCCGCCATCGGCTTCTCGAGCGAGGTCTCGCTCGTCGTGACCTTCCGGGTGCTCCAGGGCCTGTGCGGCGCGCTGCTGATGCCCGCGGCGCTCGGACTGCTGCGCGCCACCTTCCCCGCCGAGAAGCTCAACATGGCGATCGGGATCTGGGGCGCGGTGATCGGCGCCTCCACCGCCGCCGGACCGATCGTCGGCGGACTGCTCGTCGAGCACGTCAACTGGCAGTCCGTCTTCTTCATCAACGCGCCGGTCGGCGTGCTGGCCCTGGTCCTCGGTCTGCTGCTGCTGGTGGACCACCGCGCCGAGAAGGCCCCGAGGTCCTTCGACATCCCCGGCATCGTCCTGCTGTCCGGTGCGATGTTCTGCCTCATCTGGGCACTGATCAAGGCCGCCGACTGGCAGTGGGGCGACCGGCGCACGCTGCTCTTCCTGGGCCTGGCGGTGGTCTGCTTCGTCGTCTTCGTCTTCTGGGAGAGCCGGACCCGCGAGCCGCTGCTGCCGCTCAGCATGTTCCGCTCGGTGGCGCTGAGCGCGGGCACCGTGCTGATGGTGCTGATGGCCTTCGGTTTCATGGGCGGTCTGTTCTTCGTCACCTTCTATCTCCAGAACGTGCACGGGCTGAGCCCCGTCGACAGCGGGCTGCGACTGCTGCCGCTCACCGCGATGATGATCATCGCCTCACCGCTGGCCGGTGCGGTGATCACCAAGTTCGGCCCGCGGCTGCCGCTGGTGATCTCCATGGTGATCACCGCCGTGTCGATGTTCGGTCTCTCCCGGCTGGACGTGAACAGCGGCAGCGTCGAGATGTCCGTGTGGTTCGCCCTGCTGGGCCTCGGTCTCGGCCCGGTGATGGTCGGAGCCACCGAGGTCATCGTGGGCAACGCCCCGATCCAGCACGCCGGTGTCGCCGGTGGCCTCCAGCAGGCCGCGATGCAGGTCGGCGGCAGCCTCGGCACGGCCGTGCTGGGCGCGGTCATGGCAGGCCGGGTGGACGACACGCTGCCGGAGAAGTGGGCCGACGCCGGGCTGCCGCCGATGCCCAAGGGCGCGGAGTCCCAGGCGTCGGACGCCGTCGAGGTCGGTATCGCCCCGGTTCCCAAGGGCACTCCGCAGGAGATCGCGGGGAAGATCACGGCCGTCGCGCATGACACCTTCGTGTCAGGGATGGGCCTCGCCTTCACCGTCGCAGCCGTCGTCTCGGTGGTCGCGGCCCTGGTCGCGGGCTTCACCAAGCGCGGTGAGAACGCGGAGGCGGCCGGCGGGGCCGTGCACATCTGACCCCTGGCCGTCCATCCCCTATCAGGGTGGACCTTGATCGACCCCATGGTGGCGAACGGGAGCCGGCGACAGGCTGGCTCCCGTTCTGTTCTTCCACTCTTGCCACACGGGGAGCGAAAGCGTGATGCGCACGATCTTTACGGCCGCCGTTCCGGCCCTGGCCCTCGCGGCCACCCTCACCACCACCCCCGCCCCGGCCGCCGCGGCGGCCGGGGCCGCCGCACCGCCACGGCTGGGGACCTGCGCCGCCGGGCAGCTGTGCCTGTGGCGGGGCGGCGCCTTCACGGGGGCGCGCCAGACCCATGAACTGGCCGATACCGACATCGAGAGCTGTGTGCCCCTGCCGTCCGGCGCCACCGCCGCCTCACTGGCGAACCGCACGGGCCGCCCGGTGACGGCGTACCAGAGCCGCGAATGCGCCGAGACGGCCGAGTTCCGCACCTATCCCACCGGCTCCTGGTCCCCCGAAACCCCCTACCAGATCCGGGCCTTCAAGATCTGGGAACGCTGACCCGGCCCGGCCCGGCGCGGCACGGCCCGGATCGGGCCCCTGGGGGTCGGGGAACACCGCGGGGGCAGGCTGGGAATCCAGCCTGCCCCCGCGTACGGCTCACCGCCGTCGCAGACGGCTACGCGTCGCCGCCCGCCGGGCCGGGGTCGGCCGCGGCCACGTCCAGCAGCTGGTAGCGGTCGATCGCCTGCTTCAGGACCGAGCGGTCGATCTTGCCGTCACGCGCCAGCTCCGTCAGCACGCCGAGCACGATCGACTGGGCGTCGATGTGGAAGAAGCGCCGTGCCGCGCCGCGCGTGTCGGCGAAGCCGAAGCCGTCGGCGCCCAGCGACTGGTACGTGCCGGGCACCCAGCGCGCGATCTGGTCGGGAACCGCCCGCATCCAGTCGGACACGGCCACCTTCGGGCCCTCCGCGTCCGCGAGCTTCCGGGTGACATACGGAACGCGCTGCTCCTCCTCCGGGTGGAGCAGGTTGTGCTGCTCCGCCTCGACGGCGTCCCGGCGCAGCTCGTTCCAGGAGGTCGCGGACCAGACGTCCGCCTTGACGTCCCAGTCCTCGGCCAGGATGCGCTGGGCCTCGACGGCCCACGGCACCGCGACGCCGGAGGCGAGGATCTGCGCCGGAATGGTGCCCCGCTCGCCCTGGCGGTAGCGGTAGAGGCCCTTGAGGATGCCTTCGCGGTCCACGTTCTCCGGCTCGGCCGGGTGCTGGATCGGCTCGTTGTAGACGGTGAGGTAGTAGAAGACGTCCTCACTGTTCTCGCCGTACATCCGGCGCAGACCGTCCTGGACGATATGGGCGATCTCGAAGCCGAACGCCGGGTCGTAGGCGACGACCGCCGGGTTGGTCGAGGCCAGCAGCTGGGAGTGGCCGTCCGCGTGCTGGAGACCCTCACCGGTCAGGGTCGTACGGCCGGCGGTCGCGCCCAGGACGAAACCGCGCGCCAGCTGGTCGGCCATCTGCCAGAACTGGTCGCCCGTGCGCTGGAAGCCGAACATCGAGTAGAAGACGTAGACCGGGATCAGCGGCTCGCCGTGCGTGGCGTAGGCGGACCCCGCCGCGATCAGCGAGGCCGTACAGCCCGCCTCGGAGATGCCGTCGTGCAGCATCTGACCGGTCGCCGACTCCTTGTAGGCGAGCAGCAGCTCACGGTCGACCGACTCGTACGTCTGGCCCAGCGGGGAGTAGATCTTCGCCGAGGGGAAGAGCGAGTCCATCCCGAAGGTGCGGTACTCGTCGGGCGCGATCGGCACGAACCGCTTGCCGATCTCCTTGTCCCGCATCAGGTCCTTCAGCAGCCGGACGAACGCCATGGTGGTGGCGATCTGCTGCTGGCCGGTGCCCTTCTTCAGGGTGGCGTAGGTCTTGTCGCCCGGCAGCTGGAGCGGCTTGGCGCGCACGACACGGGTCGGCGCGTAGCCGCCCAGCGCCTTGCGGCGGTCGTGCATGTACTGGATCTCCTCCGAGTCCCGGCCCGGGTGGTAGTACGGCGGCAGGCCGGACTCCAGGTCCTTGTCCGGGATCGGCAGGTGCAGCCGGTCGCGGAAGCGCTTGAGGTCGTCGACCGTCAGCTTCTTCATCTGGTGGGTCGCGTTGCGGCCCTCGAAGTTCGGGCCGAGCGTCCAGCCCTTGACCGTCTGCGCGAGGATCACCGTCGGCTGGCCCTTGTGGGCCTTGGCCGCCGCGTACGCCGCGTAGATCTTCTTGTGGTCGTGACCGCCGCGGCCCAGGTGCAGGATCTGGTCGTCGGTCATGCCCTCGACCATCTTGCGCAGCCGCTGGTCGTCACCGAAGAAGTGGTCGCGGATGTAGGCGCCGGTCTCGGTCGCGTACGTCTGGAACTGACCGTCCGGCGTGGTGTTCAGCTTGTTGACCAGGATGCCGTCGCGGTCCTGCGCCAGCAGCGGGTCCCAGGTGCGGTCCCAGACCAGCTTGATCACGTTCCAGCCGGCGCCGCGGAACTGCGACTCCAGCTCCTGGATGATCTTGCCGTTACCGCGCACCGGGCCGTCGAGCCGCTGGAGGTTGCAGTTGACCACGAAGGTCAGGTTGTCCAGGCCCTCACGGGCGGCCAGGGAGAGCTGGCCGAGCGACTCCGGCTCGTCCATCTCGCCGTCGCCCAGGAACGCCCATACGTGGGAGTTGGAGGTGTCGGCGATGCCGCGTGCCTCCATATAGCGGTTCATCCGTGCCTGGAAGATCGCGCCGAGCGGGCCCAGGCCCATGGAGACCGTCGGGAACTCCCAGAAGTCCGGCATCGACCGAGGGTGCGGATAGCTGGACAGCGCGTGACCGAGCTTGGACTTCTCCTGGCGGAACCCGTCCAGATGGTCCTCGCTCAGCCGGTCGAGCAGAAAGGCGCGGGCGTAGATGCCGGGGGAGGCATGGCCCTGGAAGAAGATCTGGTCGCCGCTGTCGTGGTCCTTGCCGCGGAAGAAGTGGTTGAAGCCCACGTCGTACAGCGAGGCGGACGAGGCGAAGGTGGCGATGTGGCCACCGACGCCGATGCCCGGACGCTGCGCCCGGGAGACCATCACCGCCGCGTTCCACCGGGTCGCGTTCAGGACCTTGCGCTCGATCTCCTCGTTGCCGGGGAAGAACGGCTCGTCCTTGGTGGCGATGGTGTTGACGTAGTCCGTGCTGCGCATCTCGGGCACGGCGACCCGCTTCTCGCGGGCGCGCTCGATCAGGCGAAGCATCAGGTAGCGGGCACGTTCCCGGCCTCGCTCATCGACGGCTGCGTCGAGCGAGTCGAGCCATTCCTGGGTCTCTTCTGGATCGAAGTCCGGGACCTGGCTGGGAAGGCCGCCAATGATGATCGGGTTGCGATCGGATCCGGAAGCCACGCTATTCCTTCGCTTTTCGGTCGTGCTGTGCACGCACATGGATTCGTGCTCTGCTGCTGTCGCGCCGTTCTCCATCGTGTACCTCGGGTACGGGATACGTCACCTCTACCCAGTGGTAACCACCAGCGGGTGAGACGGGCGCTCCGGCGGCCGCTCGCTGTGTGACGGCCGGTTCGCAACCTTACGCCCACGACGGGGGTCGTCTGCGTACGACCGTTCGGCACCGGGGCGGCGTAGGGTGGCGATACACACACGTAAGCCGGACGTAATTGGGCAATCCGGTCGGCCGCGCGCCGTTGCGCGCCGTTCCTCCATGATGGGAGTTGCGGCGACACGTCAACGTTTGGGCGGGATCGCTGGCCGGGTACTTGCGCGATCCGCCCGGCCCGTGTGGACTACGCCCAAGCCCTCGCGTACGCGCGCGGGGCCCACAGACTCGAAGAGTGAACGCGAGATGACAGGAGGCAATCCGTGAGCGCGACCGCGGACCACGCGGAGGAGCGGACCAACCCTGCCGCGAGGCTGGGTTTTCAGCCCGATCAGGTGGTCCAGGAGATCGGCTACGACGACGATGTCGACCAGGAGCTCCGCGAGGCCATCGAGGAGATCACCGGCCAGGAGCTCGTCGACGAGGAGTACGACGATGTGGCCGACGCCGTGGTGCTGTGGTTCCGGGAGGACGACGGCGATCTGACGGACGCGCTGGTGGACGCCATCCAGATGATCGACGACGGCGCACCGGTCTGGCTGCTGACGCCCAAGACCGGCCGTGACGGCTATGTCGAGCCGAGCGACATCAATGAGGCCGCGACCACCGCGGGCCTGTCCCAGACCAAGAGCTTCAACGCGGGCAAGGACTGGACGGGCAGCCGTCTGGTCACGCCCAAAGCCGCTCGCACCGGTAAGCGCTGAGGCCCCGAATCCACACGTCAGAGCCCCCCTCCGTGCACTGTCGGAGGGGGGCTCGCGCGTAGGGTTGAGCACGCACCGCATGATCATTCGAATGTGACCGAAGGGATGTACCCGATGGCGATAGAGGTTGGCGCGAAGGCCCCCGACTTTGAGCTGAAGAACCAGCACGGCGAGTCGGTCAGGCTCTCCGACTTCCGGGGCGAGAAGAACGTCGTGCTGCTCTTCTACCCGTTCGCCTTCACCGGTGTGTGCACCGGTGAGCTGTGCGCCCTCCGCGACGAGCTGCCGAAGTTCGTCAACGACGAGGTCCAGCTGCTGGCGGTGTCCAACGACGCGCCGTTCAGCCTGCGGGTCTTCGCCGAGCAGGAGGGGCTGGAGTACCCGCTGCTGTCGGACTTCTGGCCGCACGGCGAGACCAGCCGTGCCTACGGCGTCTTCGACGAGGAGAAGGGCTGCGCGGTGCGCGGCACCTTCGTGATCGACAAGGAGGGTGTGGTGCGCTGGACGGTCGTCAACGGCCTGCCGGACGCCCGGAACCTGAACGACTACGTCAAGGCCCTCGAAACGCTGTAACGGCGGGGAACCCGTCACTAGGATCGATGCGTTGATCCTGATGGGAAAGACCTTCGATGAAGGGGCACGCAGTGCTCCTGACGAACCTTTTTGGGAGGACTCGTGGGAGTCAGCCTCAGCAAGGGCGGCAACGTCTCGCTGACCAAGGAAGCCCCGAACCTGACCGCGGTCGTCGTGGGGCTGGGCTGGGACGCCCGTACCACCACGGGCACCGACTTCGACCTCGACGCCAGCGCCCTGCTGACCAACGCCGAGGGCAAGGTCGCCAACGACCAGAACTTCGTCTTCTTCAACAACCTCAAGAGCCCCGACGGCTCCGTGGAGCACACCGGTGACAACCTCACCGGTGAGGGCGAGGGCGACGATGAGCAGATCAAGGTGAACCTGGCGGGCGTGCCCGCCGATGTCGCCAAGATCGTTTTCCCGGTGTCGATCTACGACGCCGAGACCCGCCAGCAGAGCTTCGGCCAGGTGCGCAACGCCTTCATCCGCGTGGTGAACCAGGCCGACGGCAATGAGCTGGCCCGCTACGACCTGTCCGAGGACGCCTCGACCGAGACCGCCATGGTCTTCGGCGAGCTGTACCGGAACGGGGCGGAGTGGAAGTTCCGCGCCATCGGCCAGGGGTACGCCTCGGGCCTGCGCGGTATCGCGCAGGACTTCGGCGTCAACGTCTGAACGGACCGCCGTCCGGACGGACCGCCGAAGGCCGTCAAGGGCCCGCACCGAGGCCAGGTCCGGCGCCGCACCCTGCACCCCTTGAGGCGCAGGGTGCGGCGCCGGACGCGCATCACCCACGCAACACCCGGGGAGGAAACAGCATCATGGGCGTCACACTCGCCAAGGGGGGCAATGTCTCCCTCTCCAAAGCCGCTCCGAATCTGACACAGGTGCTCATCGGCCTGGGCTGGGACGCGCGCTCCACCACCGGAGCGCCGTTCGACCTCGACGCCAGCGCGCTGCTGTGCTCGTCGGGGCGGGTGCTCGGTGATGAGTACTTCGTCTTCTACAACAACCTCAAGAGCCCCGAGGGCTCCGTGGAGCACACCGGTGACAACCTCACCGGTGAGGGCGAGGGCGACGACGAGTCCCTCCTGGTCGATCTGACCAAGGTCCCGGCCCAGGTCGACAAGATCGTCTTCCCCGTCTCCATCCATGAGGCCGATGCCAGGCGCCAGACGTTCGGGCAGGTCAGCAACGCTTTCATCCGGGTGGTGAACCAGGCCGACGGTCAGGAGCTGGCCCGCTACGACCTCTCCGAGGACGCCTCCGGCGAGACCGCGATGATCTTCGGCGAGGTTTATCGCTATGGCGGCGAATGGAAGTTCCGGGCCGTGGGGCAGGGGTACGCGTCGGGTCTGCGGGGCATCGCTCTAGACTTCGGGGTCAACGTTTCGTAAAACCGCGTAGAGCGCGCGGGGGAGACCTACGACGAAGGATGGGGTTGGCAGTGCTCCTCAAAACCTTTGGGTGGTCGTTCGCCATCACGGCGATCGGTCTGGCCCTGGCCGGCGTCCTCTGGGGGTGGAAGGGGCTCGCGATCGTCGGGATCCTCTCGATCCTGGAGATCTCGCTCTCATTCGACAACGCGGTCATCAACGCGGGCATCCTGCGCAAGATGAACGCCTTCTGGCAGAAGATCTTCCTGACCGTCGGCATTCTGATCGCCGTCTTCGGCATGCGCCTCGTCTTCCCGGTGATCATCGTCGCCATCACGGCGAAGTTGAGCCCCGTCGAGGCCGTCGATCTCGCGATCAACGACAAGGACAAGTACGAGCACCTGGTCACCGCGGCGCATCCGGCGATCGCGGCGTTCGGCGGGATCTTCCTGTTGATGATCTTCCTCGACTTCATCTTCGAGGAGCGGGACATCAAGTGGCTGGGGTGGCTGGAGAAGCCGCTCGCCAAGCTGGGCAAGCTGGAGACGTTCTCGATCGTCGTCGCCCTGGTCGCGCTGCTGGTCGCCGCCACCACCGTGGCCACCGACGTGGCCCACGGCGGCGGTGACAAGAGCGCGACCGTCCTGCTGGCCGGGGTCGCCGGTCTGGTGACCTATCTGATCGTGGGCGGTATCTCCGGCTACTTCGAGGACAAGCTCGAAGAGGAGGAGGACGACGAGGCTGCCGAGGCTGCCGAGGCCGACGAGGCCGGGGCGGAGGCCGACGAGGCGGGCGCCGCGGGCAAGGACGTCGAAGGGGCGAAGGGCGGCAACGGCGGCCGTGGCTCCGGCGGTGCCACCGTGGCCGGCCTGGCCGGCAAGGCCGCGTTCTTCCTCTTCCTCTACTTGGAGGTCATCGACGCGTCCTTCTCCTTCGACGGAGTCATCGGCGCCTTCGCGATCACCAACGACATCTTCGAGATGGCGCTGGGTCTGGGCATCGGCGCCATGTACATCCGGTCGCTGACCGTCTTCCTGGTCCGCAGGGGCACCCTGGACGACTACGTCTACCTGGAGCACGGCGCGCACTACGCGATCGGCGCGCTCGCCGTCATCCTGCTGGTCACCATCAAGTACGAGATCAACGAGGTCATCACCGGCCTGGTGGGCGTCGTGCTGATCGGCGCCTCGTACTGGTCCTCGGTCGTGCGCAACCGCCGGGAGGCGGCCGCCGGCGAGGGCTCAGAGGCCAAAACGGAAGTCACCTCCGGAGTCTGACCTCCGGGAGTGTGACGCGGCGGCGTTTGAGGAACGCTCTGAGCGGGGCGGCCGAGGTCATCCGACCTCCCGGCCGCCCCGCGGCGATGGGACACAAGTGAGGCAGCGGAGCCACGAAGGGTGGGGGTGCGCACCATGGCGTTCTGGAGCAACTGGGGACGGGGCAACTGGGGACGGTCCGCATGGCGTCAGTTCGACAGCGGTGACGCGTCCGGAGTGGTCGAGCTGACCAAGCGGAACGCGTCGATATCGCTGACCAAGCAGGGGGCCGCCACGGGCAATCTGCGGATCAATCTCTCCTGGCAGATGCGCACCTCGGACTTCAACAGCAGGGCGGGACGCGGCTCGCTGCGCCACCCGCTGCGGATGTTCAAGCCCGAGCCGGTGCAGGCCCAGGGGCCCGCCATGGTCAATGTCGACCTGGACCTCGCGGTGATGTACGAGCTGAAGGACGGCGCCAAGGGCGTGGTCCAGCCGCTCGGCGAGTTCTTCGGCGCCCTCAACGAGGCGCCCTACGTCAAGCTCAGCGGGGACGACCGGTTCGGCTCGGGGTCCGGTGAGACGGTCTACGTCAACATGGACCACAAGGACGACATCAAGCGACTGCTCGTGTTCGTCTACATCTACGACGGCACCCCCGCCTTCGACCGCACCCACGGCCTGGTCACCCTCTATCCGAGCAATGGACCGCGGGTGGAGATACCGCTCGACGAGCGGGCCCCGCAGGCACGCTCATGCGCCGTCGTGCTGATCGAGAACGTCAAGGGCGAGATGGTGGTCCGCCGCGAGGTGAAGTACGTCTACGGCTTCCAGGCGGAGCTGGACCGGCTGTACGGGTGGGGGCTCCAGTGGGGCCGGGGCTACAAGTCCAAGGTGTGACGCGGGGGGGCCGGGGGGTGACCTGCGGGGCCGGGTGTGCCCCGAGGGGCCCGGGGCCGGGGGGCGGCCCGCCGCCCGCCCTACGGCCGGCCCCGCCCCCCGTCTCACCTCGCGTCCGTCATTCACCTGTTCTGGAACTGCGGCCCCTGCGGCGGCAGGACGAAATGGGGGTCCGGCACCTGGGCGGGGATCGGCGGCGGGGGCGGCGGCACCGGCCCCGTCGGCTGCACCTGCTGCGGATAGCCGTACGCGGGCGGCTGCGGATAGCCGTACGCCGGGGACTGCTGGGGCGCGGGCTGCTGGGGCGGATAGCCGTAGGCGGGCTGCGCCGGGGGCTGGGCGGGCGGCTGCGGATACCCCGGGGCCTGCGGCGGCGGGGGCGGGACCTGCGACGGCACAGGGGCGAAGCCGCTGTCGCCCTGTGCCGAGGGGGGCGCCATGGGCTGGGTGCGGTGCGGGTCCCAGGGGTCGGGCGGCGCCGCGTGCGGATAGCCGTACGCGGGGGAGTGGGCCTGGGTCGGCGCCTCGGACGACGGCGGGGGCGGAGTGCCGGGGGCGGCCGGGGGCGCGGGCGGCGCGGCGGCGGCCGGGGACTCGGGAGCGTCGGCGGGCGGGGGCTCGGGGGCGGCGGACGGGCGCTCGGAGGCCGGGGGCTCGGAGGCGGCCGCGGCCTGCGGCCCGGCCGCGGGCGCGCCCTCGTCCGGGACATCCTTGCCCTCGCCGTCCTCCACCGAGATCCCGTACTCCGTGGCCAGTCCGACCAGCCCCGACTCATAGCCCTGGCCCAGGGCCCGGAACTTCCAGCCGCCGCCGCGCCGGTAGAGCTCACCGCAGATCAGCGCGGTCTCCTTACCGGTCTCCGGCAGCACCGCGAAGATCGCGATCGGCTCGGCGTCCGTGTTGTCCGGAGCACCGGAGGAGGCGTCGTACAGCAGCAGGCTCAGATCCCGTACCTGCCCGAAGGCACCGCCGTCCGCGGACGCGGCGAGCACTACCCGGCGCACCTCCGGCTCCAGAGCGGAGAACTCGGCCTCGATGGTGTCCGTCATCGCGTCCTGGACCGGCTTCTTGGACAGATGCCGGACCAGACCCGAAGGGTGGTGCGGCTGGTTGTAGAAGACGAAGTCCTCGTCCGAGCGCACCCGGTCGTCCACGCCCAGCAGCAGCGCCGAGGCGTCCACGTCGGGTACGTCCGTACCGGGGGTCCAGCGCAGCACCGCGCGTATGGCCGTGGCCTCCAGCGGGATGTTCGATCCCTTCAGCATCGCCTGGGTCATGGCCGCAATCCTGCCCTCCCGGCGGGTGCCGGGACAACGCAGGGTACGGGGCGGGTCGCGGTGCGGAGGTGGTACGGGGTGGCAGGGCGGGCATGCCGGACACCGCATGGACGCACACGGGTTACGCGATTTTCACGCTCTTGGGGAACTTTTGACCCGGGGCCGCACGTACGATTATCGGCCAACCATGGGCGAGTGTGGCCGAAGAAGTGTACCGGCAGTACGGGGAGTTACATGCGGCATTTTGGACATCTGCCGGACGAGGTACGGGCGAACCTCTTCCACCGGGAGCCCGGTGAGTTCACCGTGGACTCCCCGCCCGGGACGCTGGCCGTCGCGCTCGGCGCGACCCTCTACTGCCCGGCGACCCGGCCCCGGCTCGCCGAGGACATCCTCAAACAGGCGGGCCGCGGCGTGGTGTCCATGGTGCTGTGCCTGGAGGACTCCATCGACGACGCCGAGGTGCCGGGGGCGGAGGAGAACCTCGTACGGCAATTCGCGGAGCTGGCGGGACTGGCGGGGCCGGCGGGGTCGGCAGGGTCGGCGGAGTCGGTGGGACTGGCGGGGTCAGCGGGGTCCGTCGCGTCGTCGGGACGGTCCGGGCGCGGCCCCGACACCCCGCTGCCGCTGCTCTTCATCCGGGTCCGCACCCCCGAGCAGATCCCCGATCTCGTCACCCGGCTGGGAGCGGGCGTGCGGCTGCTGTCCGGATTCGTACTGCCGAAGTTCACCGAGGAACGCGGCGCGGCCTTCCTCGAAGCGCTGATGTCGGCCGAAAGTCCCCAGGTGACCGAGGCGTTGGGCGGACGGCGGCTCTATGCGATGCCGGTCCTGGAGTCGCCCGAGCTGATGCACCGCGAAACCCGCACCGAGACCCTGAGCGGCATCGGCCGGATCGTCGACAAATACCGGGAGCGGGTGCTGGCGCTGCGCCTCGGGGTCACCGATCTGTGCTCGGCGTACGGACTGCGCAGGGCGCCGGACATGACCGCCTACGACGTCCAGATGATCGCGTCCGTGATCGCGGACGTGGTGAACATGCTGGGCCGGGCCGACGGCACGGGCTTCACGATCACCGGACCGGTGTGGGAGTACTTCAAGCCCCATGAGCGGATGTTCAAACCGCAGCTGCGGATCAGCCCCTTCAGCAGCGGCCGCGCCGAATCCCTGCGCACCGCGCTGATCGAGCACCACATGGACGGGCTGCTGCGCGAGATCGAGCTGGACCGGGCCAACGGTCTCCAGGGCAAGACCTGCATCCACCCCACCCATGTCGCCCCCGTGCACGCGCTCTCCGTCGTCAGCCACGAGGAGTTCAGCGACGCGGTGGACATCCTGGAACCCCAGCGCGGCGGGGGCGGTGTGCTGCGCTCCTCGTACACCAACAAAATGAACGAGGTGAAGCCGCACCGGGCCTGGGCCGAGCGGACCCTGCGGCGCGCCGAGGTCTTCGGGGTGGCCCGGGAGGACGTGAGCTTCGTGGAACTGCTGGCGGCGAGCCTGGGCACGTAGAACGAACCGAGCTCGGCACGGGCCGGGGTGGACGATGAGGGAAACGAGGCACAGGGCGGCGTGAGCGTGGGCAACGTGTGGTCGGGACAGTGGGTCGCGGACCGGCTGGGAGTACGGCTCGAGGACGGCGGGGTCGGCCGCGACGGCACTGGCGGCCGGGACCGCGACGGCACCGGCGCGGAGCTGGGCGAGCTGCTCGGGCTGCGTGAGCTGCTCGGGCTGGCGCTGCGGCGCAACCCCAAGCGGGCGCATCTGCTGGTCTCCAACGTGCTCGGCAAGCACGTTCCACAGCGGCCCGCCACCGTTTACGGCATGGGCGTGCGGCTCGGCCACCGGGTGCGGGAGCTGCTGGGCGACGAGGCGGCGGCGCGTGCGGTGGTGCTGGGGTACGCCGAGACGGCCACGGGCCTCGGCCACAGCGTCGCCGACGGGCTCGCCCTCGCGCCGTACCTGCACTCCACCCGCCGCCCGGTCCCGGGCGTCGCCACGGTGGGCGGCTTCGAGGAGGAGCACAGCCACGCCACCTCCCATCTGCTGCTCCCGGAGGACCCCGGGCTGCTCAGCTCCGAGGGCCCTCTGGTCCTCGTGGACGACGAGTTCTCCACGGGCCGGACGATCCTCAACACCATCGCCGCCCTCCACCGCCGCTTCCCGCGCGACCACTATGTGGTGGTCGCCCTGGTGGACATGCGCTCCCCCGAGGACCGCGCCCGCCTGGACGCCTTCGCGGCCGACCTGGGCGCCCGCGTCGACTTGGTCGCCGCCGCGGCCGGAGCGGTCCACCTCCCCGAGGACGTGCTGGAGCGCGGCGCGCGCCTGGTGGCCGAGTACGAGAGCGACGCGGGCACGGCCGATGGGAGCGCACCCGCCCCCACCGTGCCCCCAGCGGGCGCCGCCTCCGCCACGTCCCTGGGGTCGGCGGGTGTCGTCTCGGACGCGGACGCGGAGGCGGTGTCGGCGGGTGTTGCCTCGGGCGGGGGCGCGGTGTCGGCGGGTGTTGCCTCCGCCACGCCGCTGGTGTCGGCGGGTGTTGCTGCGGACGGTGAGGCGGCCCCGGTGGGTGTTGCCTCGGGCGGGGGCGCGGTCCCGGCGGGTGTCGTCCCCACCACGCCCTCCGTCCCCGTCGCCTCGGACGCGGACGCGGCCGGTGGGGCGGCCTGCGGCGGCGTGTCCGCCGCGAGTGCCCACGGGGCCCGCCCGGCCCCCGGCGTGGCTGCCGACAGGACGCCTCCGGCCGAGGCGGGGCGCCCGGTCTCGGGCGCGCCTGTTCCGGCCCCTGTGGGCGAGCGACAGGAGAACGCCGGGCCGGCCGCCGCTCAAGAAGGCACGGGCCTCCCAGCCGTGGTCCGCGTGGACCTCGGCTGGCCCGAGGGGCTCCCGGACGGCGGTCGTCACGGCTTCACCCCCGGCCACCGCGCCCGCCTGGAAGCGGCACTCCCCGCCATGGCGGCCCGCGTCGCGGACGCGCTGGCGACAGCACCCCGCGACGCCCCGGCGGGGGATCCCGCCGCGCTCGCCTACGGCGCTCCGCCGGCTGCTGGGGGGCACGTCGTGTCAGATGGCGCGGCCGTACCCCTCGATGGCGCCCCGGCGGAACCCAAGGGACCCGTCGCGCCGAACGTCCCGGCGGCGCCGGCCGAGGCGAACGCGCCTGTGACTACGACGACGGCTACGGCGGCAGGCGGCCAGGACGGCCGCCCCGCCGCGTTCCCCGGGGGGCCCGCCACGCCCGACACCCCGGCCCCGGCCCCCGTACCCGTCCCGTCCGTCCCGTCGTGTCCTCGTCCTCGGGTTCGAGGAGTTGATGTACGCGCCCCTCCGGATCGCCGAGGCGCTCGACGAGGTCCTCGACGATGCCGAGGTGCGGTATTCGACGACCACCCGCTCGCCCGTGCTCGCCGTCGACGACCCCGGGTACGCGATCCGGACGCGGCTCACCTTCCCCGCGCACGACGAGCCCGCCGACGGCCCCGGTCCGCGCTATGCCTACAACGTGGCGCCCGGCGCCGATCCGGAGCGCCGCTTCGACGCCGTCGTCGCCGTCGTGGACTCGGTCGCGGACACCCCCGCGCTGCACGCCCCCGGCGGGCTGCTCGACGGCTTGCGCGCGCAGACGGACCGGCTGGTGCTCGCCGTCGTGCCGTCCTACCGCCCCCAGACCCCGCCCGCTCAGTCCACTCCGTCCACCGCTTCCGCCCCGCCCACCCCCCGCACCGTCTCCCAACGACAGGCCCCGCCCATGCACCAACCGTCGCACGAGCCCCTGCGCGGGCCCGAGTTCTCCTCCTACGCCCCCGACGAGGTCGGCTGGCTGCTCCAGGACCTCTCCCAGGTCACCCTCGAAGCGCCCACCGAGGAGCGGGAGGAGGCGATCCAGAGCGGGGGCGCGCACTACGCCGAGTCGCTGCCCGTGGAGTACCAGCCCAGCGAGCGCTACCAGGAGCTCTTCCGGTCCGCCCTCGAGGCCTCCGCCGCCCGTATCGCCCGCGCCGTCGGCGCGGTGACCGAGACGGTGCTCGCCGAGCGCTCCCCGCGCCCCGTCCTGGTCTCCCTCGCCCGCGCCGGCACCCCCGTCGGGGTGCTGATGCGCCGCTGGGCACGCCACGCCCACGGGCTGGACCTCCCGCACTACGCGATCTCCATCGTGCGCGGCCGCGGTATCGACACCGCCGCGCTGCGCTGGCTTGCGGACCACCACGACCCGGCCGACGTCGTCTTCGTCGACGGCTGGACCGGTAAGGGCGCCATCACCCGCGAGCTGTCGGACGCCCTCGCCCCGTACCCGGACTTCGATCCGCGTATCGCGGTCCTCGCCGACCCCGGCCACTGTGTGGACACCTACGGCACCCGGGACGACTTCCTCGTCCCCTCCGCGTGCCTCAACTCGACCGTCTCCGGGCTGATATCGCGTACCGTGCTCCGCGCCGACCTCGTCGGGCCGAACGACTTCCACGGCGCGAAGTACTACCGCGAACTCGCCGGGTCCGACGTCTCCGGCGACTTCCTGGACACCGTCTCGGCGCGCTTCGCCGAGGTCGCCGAGGCCGCCGTGGCCGACGCCAGGCGGCTCGCGGCCACCGACCGCACCCCCACCTGGGCGGGATGGGCCGCGGTCGAGCGGATCAGCCAGGAGTACGGCATCCACGACGTCAACCTGGTCAAGCCGGGCGTCGGCGAGACCACCCGGGTGCTGCTGCGCCGCATCCCGTGGAAGATCCTCGCCCGGCGCGGCGCGGGCGCGGACCTGGACCATGTGCGGCTGCTCGCCGACCAACGCGGCGTGCCGGTCGAGGAGACCGACGGGCTCCCGTACACCTGCGTCGGACTGATCCACCCGCGCTACACCCGGGGCGCCACCGGGGCCGACGGCAAAGCGGTCGGCAACAAGGGGAGCAAGACGGACGGCAAGCCGAACGGCGAGACGGACGGCAAGCCGAACGGCAGCGCGGACGAGAGAACGGTGGCGGCACGATGAGCGTCCTGGTGGCAAGCGACCTCGACCGCACCCTCATCTATTCGGCGGCCGCACTCGGCCTCGACATGCCGGACGCCGAGGCCCCGCGCCTGCTGTGCGTCGAGGTGTACCAGGGCCGGCCGCTGTCGTACCTGACCGAGACCGCCGCCGGACTGCTCGCCGAACTGGCCCGCACCTCCGTCTTCGTCCCCACGACCACCCGCACCGTCGAGCAGTACCGCCGCGTCCGCCTCCCCGGCCCCGCCCCCCGCTTCGCGATCTGCGCCAACGGCGGCCAGCTGCTGGTCGACGGCGAGCCCGACCCCGACTGGCACACGCGGGTGCGTACCACCCTGGCCGCCGCATGCGCTCCCCTGGACGAGGTCCGCGCCCACCTCAGGGCCACCGCCGACCCCGCCTGGCTGCTCAAGGAGCGGGCGGCGGAGGACCTGTTCGCCTATCTGGTGGTCGAACGGGAGCTGCTGCCCGAGAGCTACGTCAAGGAGCTCGCCCAGTGGGCCGCGCCGCGCGGCTGGACGGTCTCCCTTCAGGGCCGCAAGATCTACGCCGTGCCCGAGCCGCTCACCAAGAGCGCGGCGGTCGCCGAGGTCACGAGCCGGACCGGGGCGGACGAGGTGCTCGCCGCGGGCGATTCGCTGCTCGACGCGGATCTGCTGCTCGCCGCCGACCGCGCCTGGCGCCCCGGCCACGGCGAACTGGCCGACGCCGGCTGGACGGCGCCCCAGCTGACCGTGGTCGAGGAGAAGGGTGTCGTGGCGGGCGAGAGCATCGTCCGGGCCCTGGGCGAACGCGCCTCCGTCGCCGGGGCGCGGGCCGGGGCGCGGGCCGGCGGCGAGGTCATCCGCGCCGTCTCCCGTGGCCGGGACTGATCACGCGGCGTCGGCCGAAGCTCGAATCCCCGGGGAACTCGGGTTACAGTCGCCGAGTCCTCGCCGTACCGCGACGCCGGTCGGAAGGTGAGCGGGGCGGGCCGCTGGGCGCCGCGAGCCGAAGGGAGGCCGTGATGGCCGAGAGCAAGAGCACACCGGTGACGCCCGAGCTGTACGCGTACGTCCTGCGGCACAATCCGCCGCTCGACCCCGTACAGCGCGAGCTCGTCGAGGTCACCTACCGCAGCCTTCCCGAGCACGCCGGAATGCAGTCCGCCGAGGAGCAGGCCCCGCTGCTGGCCTTCCTGGTCCGGCTGATCGGCGCCCGCCACATCGTCGAGGTCGGCACCTTCACCGGCTTCTCCGCGGCTGGCCATGGCCCAGGCGCTGCCCGCCGACGGCAGGCTGATCGCCTGCGATGTGTCGGCAGAGTGGACGGCGTACGGGCGTCAGGCGTGGGCCAAGGCCGGCGTCGAGGACCGTATCGAGCTGCGGATCGCGCCCGCGCTGGACACCCTGCGGGCGATGCCCGCCGAGCCCCATATCGATCTCGCCTATCTCGACGCGGACAAGCAGAACTACATCCCGTACTGGGAGGAGCTGGTCCCGCGGCTGAACCCCGGCGGCCTGATCGTCGCGGACAACGTGTTCTACGGCGGGCAGGTCACGGACGCGGCGCTGTCGGGCGCGGGCGCCGCGATCCAGGCGTTCAACGATCACGTGGCGGCGGACACCCGGACGGAGGCGGTCATGCTCACCGTCGCCGACGGTCTGACGATCGCGCGCCGACGCGGCTGAGCCGGTTCCTGAGCCGATTGCCGAGCCGCCGGGTGCGGGCGGGCGGCTGTTGCCGCTGCTCAGGGCGCTGCTCAGGACGCTGCTCAGGGCGGTGTGCCGGTGTCGACATGTCGGCGGGTTCGGTGCCACGCCCCCCGGGCTGATCCAGCTTGCCCCACTTACCGGGCGGCTGATGACCGGGCGGCTGACCGGACCGCCGTGCCGCCGACTCCGCACCGGACCCACCGGCCGTGGAGCGCCCGCCCGGAGCACCGGGACCGCTGGGACCGCCGGGACCGCTGGGACCGCCGGGACCGCCGGGACCGCCGGGACCGCTGGGACCGCCGGGGACGCCAGGGACGCCGGGGGCCAGCGGGGTGCCGGGCGGGGCGGCCGTACCGGCCTGCTCGGCGGCGCGCCCGCGTGCCGCGATCAGCTCACGGGCCTGGGCCTCCCGTTCGGCCTGCTCGGGGTGGCGGGTCAGCCAGTACGGATTGTCGTGCGGCAGCCCGCCGCTGACCCGTCCGTACATGCCGAACCACATCAGCAGCAGCCCCACCACAAAGCTGAACAGCACGTTCTGCATCCGGAACGCCAGGAAGTTGAACGGGGTCGCCAGCAGCGCCAGATTGACGAACCCGCTCAGCAGGAAGAGGATCCCGAGCACCATGTTGAGCGTCGAGGCGAAGTTGCCGCCGATGACCATGCCGATGAAGAGCAGCAGCCCGATGACGATGGACAGCACGCTCAGCGTGCCGTTGGTGTTCAGACCGGCGACCGTGGCCCCGCCGGTGTCGAAGAAGCCGACCCGGTGGATCAGGCCCAGGATGCCGAAGGCGACGAGCACCAGCCCCATGAGCCCGGCTCCGATGCGGTAGACCTGGCTGAGCCGGTGATCGATCGGCAGATGCTCATCGAGCGTGGTGTGCGCGCCGATCCGCTCCGGGAAGTGCCGTGCGACTCCGGCGGGGTGAGGACCGATGGGGGAGGGGCGTCCCACAGCCATCTCCGGCCTCCTTCTGCTGGCGCCGGGCCCCGGTTCCGCGCACTCCGCGGCCGAGGCCGTACCCGTGGACGCCACGTGCGCGGCACGGGTACGTACCTCCCAGGATCCGCCCGCGTCCCCCTCGGCTCAACCTCAGCAGCAGCCTCAGCCGCAGCAGCCGCCCCCGCAGCAGCCGCCCCCGCCGCCGCCGGACGGGGGCCGGGGGGAGGACGAGGCGGAGGCGCCGGTGACGGCCACGGTGGACAGCAGCTTCACCGTGTCGTCGTGCCCGTCCGGGCAGGACGCGGGAACGGAGGACTCGGCCATGGGCCGGTTCAACTCGAAGGTGGTGCCGCAGGCGCGGCAGCGGTACTCATAGCGAGGCATGGCAGGAGCATAACCACCGATCCGCAGGTCAACCCCTCGGACAATCCCGGCCCAACCCCCGGCCCACTCCCGGCCCACTCCCGGCTCCACCCCCTGTGGCGGCCTCAGTGCGCGCCGCCGCCCCGCTCCTCCCGGATCTCCTGGACGACCCGGGCGGCGGTCTGCCGTACGGCCTCCGTCTCGGAGAGGAAGTGCCACCAGTCCGGATGCCGGCCCTCCAGCCCCGCGATGGCCCGCTCGAGGCGCTCCACGGCGTCGTCCAGCGGGCGTGCGTGGCGGGGATCGGGGGTGTTGCGCCCGGCCATGGCCAGCCGCTGGGCGTCCCGGACCGCGAACCGGGTGCGGTCGACCTCCTTCTGCTGGTCGTACGACACCTCGTCCAGCCGCCGCAGCCGGTCCCCGGCCGCCGAGACGGCCTCGTCCGTGGTGTTCAGCAGCGCCCGCACGGTGGTCAGCAGCGAGGTGGCGTCCGGCCAGCGCTGCTCCTCGCGCGCCGCCTGCGCCTCCTTGAGCTTCGCCTCGGCCTGCGCCACATCCCGCGCGGCCTGCGCGGGGACCGGCTGGAGGTCCTGCCAGCAGGCCGCGCTGTAACGGCGGCGCAGCTCGCTGAGGACCGGCTCGACCCCGGCGGCCCGGGTGGTGATCGCCTGCGCCCGGGTGCGCAGCGACACCAGCCGCCGGTCGATCTCGGCCGCCCGCTCCGGCAGCCGCTCGGCCTCCCCGCGCACCGCCTCCGCCCTGCGGAGCACGTCATCGGCGCGCCGCAGGGTCTCCTGCACGCCGTGCTGCCCGGCCCCCTGGTTGAGCTTGGTCAGCTCGGGCGACAGCGCCGCCAGCCGGGCCGCCAGATCGTCCGCCCGCAGCCCGGACGCACGCACCGCGTCCAGCGCGTTACTCGCCGCGAGCAACGCCTGCCGCGCCCGCTCCACCGCCGGCGCCAGCCGCGCCAGCCGCGTCTCGGCCTGCTCCAGCAGCGGCCCCAGCCCCTGCGCGAACCGGTCCAGATCCGCCTTGGTGCGCTCCAACGCCTCCTTGGCCCTGGTCAGATCCGTCCGCGCCCGGGAGGCCGTCGCCGCGTCCAGGTCGTCCCGGTCCAGATCATGGGCGTCCACGGCCGTGATGTAGTCCCGGCTGACCTGGTCGATCCGCTGCCCGAGCGCCGAGAAGTCGGACGCCGTGCGGCGCGCGGCGGGCGAATCGTCCACGGCGGTGATCGTCTCGATGGAGATCCGCAGATCCCGCTGCGCGGTGTCCAGCTCGTAGAACGCCGCCGCCGCGGCGTCCTTCGCCGCCTGCGCCTCCGCCCGCTGACTCGCCCCCCGCCCCCCGAACCACCGCCGCCCCCCGCCCCCACCGGCGAACGACAGCGCCCCCACCACGGCCAGCAGCGGCACCGGCAGCAGGATCAGCCCGAGCACGGACGGACGACGCGGGCGCCGCACCGCCGCGGCCGGACGGCCCGGACGGTCCGCATGGCCCGGACGGTGCGGACGGCGCGCTGGACGAGCAGAGTCTGGAGATGTCGCCGCCACTTCCCGCTCCCGATGGATCGCCCAGGTCCGAATGTCATTCTCCCACCCGTCACTGACGAGCACAGTGCTCGGTTCGGTTCACGATCCGCGGACTTCCCCCAGGCAAGCCCCACGATTGCGGCACCACCCCAGGAACCCTGTAGGCTGACAGCTCCCCAGGGGCGCATAGCTCAGCGGTAGAGCGCTGCCCTTACAAGGCAGATGTCGGCGGTTCGAACCCGTCTGCGCCCACAGTGACTGACCGCAGGTGAGAGTGCGGTTCGGCCCCTTAATCCCTCCGGGTTGAGGGGCCGTTTTCGTCTGGATGCCACATAGATGCCACACCCCCAAAGGATCACGCTGTGCAACGGGGTAACCCTGTGTGATAGGGGTACGGATTTCATACAGTGAGACCCTCGAGGGGTGGCGCTGCTCCCAATCCGGCGTCGCCGATTCCTGCCTCAGCAGACCCGTGGTCGTTGAACGGGGAGGTTCACACCATGGGAGAGCGCCCCGCCGGGTTTGTGACACTGTTGGCGAAGTTCCTGTGCCAACGGAGGTTGGTGATCACTAGGCTTGTGCCATCACAGTGAACGGCCTGCTCGGAGGGGTGAAGGTGGAGGACTCGCAGGTCACCTTCCGCTTGGAGCGGGGTGTAACCGGGTTTCGCGACTGGAGTGACCCGCCCGTACCGAGTACTGACCCCAGGGCATGCCGTGCCGCCTGTTATGCCGCGGCGCGGGCTGCGGGCGGGCAGGTCGAGGACTTCACGGAGCAGGAGTACCCGCAGAACTTCCACAGCGCCACGATCAGCGATCGGAACGGCGCGCACGTCGCGCTGTTCCACACTCACTACCCGCTGATTGCCTTCGTTGGTGACAGGCGCTTCTGGTACACCGACGAGTTCCAGGAACCTCCCACTTGGGCCACCGTCCTCAGGGAGGCCGGCTTTGTCGTCTTGAGCGCAGCACAGCTCCTGTCACCGCTGGCGGAGTCGGACACCTCTGCTCTGTCTGCGGCGGAGTGGCGTCAGATCAAGCACTGGCGGCCGGAGACCCTTGGTGCAACACTCTTCAACTTGTGGGACTGAGGGCCAGCCTGCGTTGGACGCAGGCCTGCCGCGTTCTACTGGGCAGGCCGGAGGGCTGCCAGGTGCGACGTGCGAGTGCGGGCTCTTGGGGTGTCGGTCCACCATGCATTGAGGCGGTGGAAGTTCATCGCGGCTGCGGTGAGCTGATGCTGTAGCCGCGTCTTGGCCAGGCCGTGATACCGGCATTGCCGCAGACCGAAGGCTCGAACACCTTGGGAGATGGTGCCTTCGACACCAGCCCGGTGTGCGTACTGCTCTCTCCACTCCTGAGTGTCTTCCTGGGCTCGTGCCTGCTGGATCGCCTCATACTCCGCTTATGGGCGGAGGGTGATCCGACGGCCCATGTCCCACTTGCTGTTGGAGCGGGTGCACTGCTCTCGGGACTTGCAGGGACGGCAAGCAGCCGTCGGGAAGCGCGCCCGGACCACGGCTGTCCCCTCCTGGGAGCGGTCTTCGATCCAACGACTGCTGATCGCGCCGTTGGGACAGATCACCTGCCGGTTCACCCAGTCGACGGCGAAGTCGGCCTGGGAGAAGTCGCCGTCCCTGGTCTGCCAGCTGGTAGAGGCGAGGATCGGACCCATCAGGTTCACTTTGTGCTTCCGGCGAGCGGTGACTTCCCTGGCTGTCGCGTAGCCCGCGTCGACCAGGTGGCACTCGGGCAGAAGGTCGCGCTCGGCGAGGTGGGCGTGGATCGGGGCGACCAGCCGCACATCTTGGACCGTGGAGTCGGTCGTGGCGACGTGGGTGATCAGGTTCGGACGGTCCGGCTCGCAGGTCTCGGTGAGGTGGACCTTGTAGCCGTCCCAGAAAACACCACGCTTCACGCTGCCCCGCGAGTCGGTGTCGTAGGGCGTGACCAGCCGCTCCGCGCCCGGCTGCCGGTCCTTGAGGTCTCTGCGACGAACATGTCCGTTATCGACGAAGTACTGCTGAATCCACATCCTCCGAAGGGTCTGGACCCGGCCGAGCAGCCGTAGGGACGCGGGGGCGTCGGGCGCGTGCAGGGCGGCAAGCAGTCTCAGCCCATGGGCTCCGATCTGCTCGATCAGCTCGGTCTGCTTGGCCTTCCCCTTTGGCAGCCGGGTGTCCTCGAACCGGATCGCGTACCGGTCGAACCATTCAGGCGGAACCCACCCAGCCAGCCAATCCGGCTCGTGGGCCGCCACGCTGTTCAACGCGGCCCGCAGGGTTTCACCGAGCCGCACCAGCCCGTTGATCTGCCGCGCGGCGGACAGCACGAACGTGGAGTCCGTGCGCGCACGACCACCGGCCTTGAGCAAGCCGCGCTCCGCGGCGGCCTCAAGAACCCGGTCCAGGAGCTGGATCCCGGCTTCTCCCGCGATCAGCCGGTCCCTGAACTCGGTGAGCACCCAGTGGTCAAAACCAGGATCGGCCAGCTCCAGCCCCAGCAAGTACTTCCAGTCCAGCCGGCCTCGCACCGCGTCCGCGGTCTGCCGGTCCGACAGACCCTCGGCGCACTGCATGACCGACACCAACGCCAGCCTGCTCGGCGACCACGCCGGCTTCCCCCCGCTCGGATACAGCCCGGCGAAGTCCGCGTCCGAGAACAGTTCGCCCAACTCGTCACGGATCCGCATTGCCAGGCTGCCCTTCGGGAACGCAGCCCGTGCCACCCGGGCCGTCTCCTCAGGAACCCCGTCGACCTTCCTGGAGTGCAACGACACCGACACCCTCCCCAAAAACAACGTCGGCCTTCATGACCACAACGGGTCATGAAGGCCGACGTCACGCTCGCCCCAGGATTCACCAACAGCGTCGGTTTGTCGGCGGGGGCGCCTGTATGTAGAAACGTAAGGCTCACGCAGATGCAGTTGGGCACGCGGGCCGGGATCGACAACAAGACGATCAGTCCTGTCGAGAACGGCAGGATGGTCCTTGAGCCATGCTGGTCCGTGCAGTGCCCAACTAGGTGCCGACTCGGTCAGCGACTACCGGCGCGTACGCGATACGCGCAGCAGAACAGGGGCGGAAGATCGACGGAGCGAGGCCCCGCCCGCGCGCCACGGGGGCGACGCACGGGCGGGGCCGTGGGCAGGCTCAGGCTGTGGCGCGGACGAGCATGGTGCCGATCTTCCGAGAGCCAGCTGGTGCAGGCAGCACCCGCGCGGTCGCGTCGGTGAACCCGTGCTCGCGCAGGATCTGCGTCCAGCTCGGTGGTTCGTAATCCCACCGCTTCACCACCAGCGAGTCCTCGTCCTCGGACCTGGCGATGTACGACGCCTGACAGCCATAGCAGCCCTCGACGGGTGGGCGCTGGGAGAAGGCCAGCACGCCGCCCGGACGGAGGCGCTCATGAATCGCCGGCAGCAGGCGGGCAGGGTCGGTGAACCACACCGCGCCGAAGACGGAGAACACCGCGTCGAAGGTGTGCGTGCGGTGGGTCAGCGGCAGCGCGACATCGTGGTCCTTCACGATGCGGCAGCGAGCCGGTTGAGGAGATCTGTGCTGAGGAGCTTCCTGGGGTCGGTGGCGGTGCCGAGCGGCCGTTCTACGGTGACGGTCACATTGCCTCCTATGTCGGATGACCTGGTCTGGCCTTGCTGGGGTGGCGCCTGGCCTGGTGGTCTGGCCTGCCAGGCCCCACGGCCCCTGCCTTGTCGTGGCCGCTCCTCGGCTACTGACTGGCAGGGGGTCTTGGAGGGTGGGCCGCTGGTGCCGTCGTTTCCGGTACGGGGGCTCGGAACACCAGCGGCCCACCCGATCTATCGGGCTGGGGCCCCGGCCACGCAGAGGTGGACCGCGAACGCCGGCAGCGCGGGGATCGCGCTGAGCAGCAGGCCCATCCGGGCGGCTCGGAAGGCGAGCAGCGCCGCTCGTTCGGCGGGAGGCTGTCGACAGTGCCTCATCCGGCGCCTCTCGCGTGCTCCTGCCGGATGGCTGTTGAGTAGGTGTCCAGGAGGCGCTGGCCGGTCTCGCACTCACCCGTCCTGCATGCCTGGCAGCCCGCGGCATGCGTGATGGCCGCGCGCCACGCGCTCTCCGTGGCGCAGTTGGGGTTGCACGCCCACAGGGGGTAGGTGGTGAGTGTGGGGCCCTCGCCGATGGTGACCGTGCCGAGCGGGCGGTCTCCGGTGAGCAGCGCGCAGCACAGGGCGCAGCGCCAGCCTTGGAGTTGTTCGTGGGTGAGGGCGGTCGGGTCGATGCCGGCCGGGCCCGGGGTCGTGGTGGCCAGCTGGTGCGCCTTCATCGGCGGCCCTCGTGCTCGGCTGCGGTTGCGCTGGTGAGGGTTCGGGGGTGCTGGACTGTGGGGTAGAGCGGGGCGTGGTTGGGGCAGGCGTACATGCTGACGGTCATGCCCCTTTTCTTCACCTCGATCGGGATGGGTTCGTCGGTGGGGAGCTGGCAGTGGTAGCAGAGTTGGCGCCCCTTGGGCCTGCGTCCGTACTCGGCGCGGTCGGCTTCGGCCAGGGCTTCCCACAGCTTCCAGGGGTGTGTCAGGTAGCGGTTGGGGCCGAGGGGTACGCGCCAGTGGGTCTTGGGGCCCTTCGTCCAGGAGGCGGGGGGTACGCCGAGGTAGGTGCGTTCGTCGGTGAGTCGGGTGAGGACGCGGACCTGCCGCAGGTTCCAGCTCGTCGCCGAGCCCACGGCGACGAGCCAGTAGAAGGTGCCGCCCTGGTCTTGGATCACCGCGCCGGTCTTGTCACCGAGCGTCGTGAGGGCGCGTTCGCCGACGACGGGTGCGGCCCGCACGGCGTCCCACCATTTGCCGGCGGGTAACGCCTCGACATCAACAGCAGGTGGCGGTGTCCACGGCAGGGTACGGGTCGTCATGGTCGGCTCCATGCGCGGTCTGTGTGCTGACCGTCACATCGTGCCTACGCAGCAAGACCCTGGTGTCCACAGACTGTGAACGCCAGGGTCCTTGACTTAGGGTGATCGACGCGCTACACGCCGCACCACAGGGAGAACTCGCGCAACGGGTCAGGTACCTTCGCACGTGCTCTACGCAACGCCGCTGCTGTTTCGTGCACCTGCGGGTGATGCCGCGTCATCTGCGGCGCCGTCTCCCGGGCCTTGACCAGGGACGCGAACGCCTCTTCGTGGCGGGCAGTCCACACCTGGGCCCTCGCCAGATCGATGTAGAAGTGCCCGGCCCGGCCCGGCGGGTAGTCCTCCGGGATCTCCACCTTGGCCGCACGCTTCAGCGCCAGCCCGTGCTTGTCCCTGTCCGCCGCCGCGGCAACTGCGTGTAGTTCCACGTTCGTCGGCCCGAACGTCAGCTCGTAGGCGCGCGTCTCGCCCGTCTGCTGCGCCATCCCGCGCGCTTCGTCCAGCCACGCGTCGGAGCCGTCCTTGTCCCCTCGGCGGGACGCGAGAATGGAGCCCTTCAGATACAGCGCTCCGCGCACCGCCCGGGTGCCAGGGGAGCCGTCATCGTCTAGCTCCTTGAGCGCGTGGTTCACCAGCCGAAGCCCGGTGTCGATGCCAGGTCGGCCGCTCTCCACGCTGGTCTGTGCGCGCATCCAGCGCTCGACCGCCACCTGCCGCGGGTCGCCGGACTGAGCCGCGGCCTGCGCCATCCGGGACAGCGCGAGTCGGGCGAGATGCATCTCCCCGACTCGGTACGCCACCCGCCATACGCCGCGGGCGGCCTCGGCCTGGAGCCCGTGCAGCTCTTCGCGTGCGCGCCCGGGACGGTCCTGGAGGTGAATGGCGTGGAGGATCTCGGCGATGAGGGATGGCAGCTTTTCGGCGAGTCCGCCCAGGTTTGCGGCTGCTCGCATCTGGACTGTCTCTGTCACGGCGGCGCGTAGCTCGCCGAGCGGCCGCGGTGGGGGTGCGGCCGGGTCGGGGTCGAGGTCCCAGTTGTCGAGGGCCCCGCCGAGCGGCTCGATCATGCGGTCGATGCGGTCCTGTTGCAGCTGCTCGCGGTAGGGCTGGCCGCGCAGGTTGGAGACGCCTACGTCAAGGGCGCGGGCGACTGCGGCCACGATCTCCTCGCTGGCGTTCCGGTCCCCTTTCTCGATCATCGAGAGCATCGAAGCGGAGACGTGCGAGCGTTGCCCCAGCTGTCGTAGTGAGTAGCCGCGGACGGCGCGTAGTTCGGCGATGCGCCGTCCAATTCCGCCGGTGTGTCCGTCGTTGCCGTATGGCATGCTGAACTCCGTTCTGACTTCGACACTCAGAACGGTACCCGCGGTCGGCTCCGCCGGTACGGCTGATCGGCCCCCATTCCGGTGGGGGCCGTCGCGCTTCCTTGACACGACGAAAGCCCCCCGGTCCGAGGCCAGAGGGGCGAGGCGTTTCAGAGTCGTCGGCGGTCGGGAGCAAAGGCAGCTGGCGTGCTCGGGCCGTCCGTCGGCTCCGGCCGTGGCGCACCCGTGCTGGAGGTCGGTGCCGCCGCCACCTACGCGGGGAGGACGCCGGCGCGAGCAGCGAGACCGCGGAGCTCGGGTGTGGTGCGTCCGGAGACGAGTAGGCCGTTCAGCATGGCCTTGACCGCGGGGCGGGCGTGGGTCTCTTCAGCCGCGCAGCGTTCGGCTTCCAGGAGCGCGTCGATGCACTGGTCCCGGCGGCCCCACTGGGCGTAAGCGGTGGCCCGGTCGGTCCAGTAGAGGGCGCGGCGCTCGACGGTGGGCAGCGTCATGGGGTGAAGGGCGTCGGCGGCGATGGCGGCTGACGGGTCGCCGGCCTTGTACTCCGCCGAGATCAGATGCAGCTGGACGGTGGCGCGGTTGAAGCCGCCGGCGGTGTCTCGCAGGTGGGTGATGCCGCCGAGTTCGTCGGCGATGGCGGCGGCCTCCTTGGTGAGCCGGCGCATGCCTTCCTGGTCGCGCTGGTGGGCGACGGTGTACGCGGCGCACTGGATGAGCAGGCCGCGCTGGGCGATGCCGATGTTCCCGGCCTCGCGGAGTGCGGGGTCATCGGCGGCGGCCAGGGCGAGGGTGAGGGATTGGTCATGCCATCCGGCCTGGCGGGCCAGCACGGCCTGTTGCCGGGCGGCCTCGGCGACGTCGAGTGGGGCGCCCCCGGCCAGGGCGAGCCGGCGGGCGCGGTCGGCGGCCATCCATCCGAGCTGCGGTTCGTCGAGCTTGATGAGGGCGCGGGTGGCCAGGAGGTAGAAGCGCGCGAGGACGGCGTGGTACTCGGCGCCGGCCTGGTGCCCGGCCCGGATGAGGCGTGGGAGGCGGACGGCGAGGCTGCCGTAGCTGGAGGCGTTGAAGTGTGCGACGGCCCGCGCCAGTTCGCCAGGCAAGTGGTCCGGAGAGAGGGGCGCGCCGAGCGGGCCGAGGCCGAGCATCGCATCCCGCAGTCCGGTGACGAGGAGTTCCCCTGGTCGGGCCTCGGCGGCGCTGCTGTGGCCGGTGCCGGTGATGGGGACGACGGCGGCTGCCGCTGCTGTGATCGTCAGGTTCGCGAGCAGTTTCCTGCGCTTCACCGCGTCCTCACCGTCCTCGTGCCCGGGAATCCCCACCGTAGGCGCAGGGAGGCTCGGATAGGGGCCAGTTGTCGCACTGTGTCGAGGCGGTTCGGTGAGGCCGAGGTCTTGGGACGGGATTCCGAGTGCGGTCGCGAACCGGCGGAACGCGCAGGTCTCCCGGGACGGCCGAGCAGGTGCGGGGCCAGCCGGTCTGGGTGTTCAGCTGTTCGCCATCCCCTCGCCCACTGCCCGTCATCCAGGCAGTGGGTCGGCGCTCGTACCCTCCCGCCGTTCGAGTCGATCAACATCCTGGAGGGGGACATGCGAGATCGAGTACGGATCGCCTGCCGTGCGGCTGCGGTGGCCATCGCACTGGCGGCAGCGGGGGGAGCGACTGCCGTCCCGGCGGTAGCGGCGCCGACCGGTACCACCCAAACCGCGCCGGCGCCCGCGCCCACCGGCCTGACGTACAGCTATGACGCGGCCACCGAGCAGGTGACCGTCACCTGGGACCCGAAGGACCCGACCGACACGGTGACGACCGGCTACCGCGAGGGGTCCTGCGGCGGGCCCTCGACCGCCGACGGTCCGTGCTTCATCCGGGTGTCGGGACCGCTGCTGACCGGCAACTCGTTCACGTTCCAGCTGGCCGCGGGCCGGACGTTCTACTTCCGGCTGTACGCCGAGAACGCGGCGCACCAGTACACCGGCTCGGCGATCCTCACCATCGCCACCTGAGACAGCCGGACATACGGCCGGCCCCGAGGCTGCATTGGCCAGGCTCGGGGCCTTGCCGCCGCCGTCCCCCGCTAGTCCGGCAGTTGCCGACTCACGCCATCCGGCTGGTCCAGCCACAGCGAATGCGCGCCGTCCGGAGCGACGGTGAGGCCGTAGCGCTCGTGCCCCGGCCGCCCGGCATCCCGCCACTGGGTGAGCAGCGGTTCCCGCTCGGCCCACAGATCACGGGGTCCCCTGTGGTCGAGCCGAGCGCTCGTCACTCCGGTCAAGGTGATCCGCGCCCACGACGAGGTGTCCGGGTCGTACAGGCACCGGATCTGCCGGCCTTCCTCGTCGACCAGAGTGAAGTCGGTCACCGCAGGGTGTGCCAGCGAGGACAGCAGCTGCACGACCGGCACGTCCAGGCTCGCCGGGACGGTGATCTCCCGTGTCTCGCCGGACCACGTCAGCAGCGGCTGCACGAGTCGCTTCGCGGTGGTGCCCACGGTGTCGGGGGTCGGCCGGGCTGTGATGAAGGTGGCGAGGCCGGGGAGTAAGCAGCCGCAGGCGGAGTGGTCGGCCGTGACCTCCAGGCGGGCGATGGCGCAGCCGATGTTGGCCACGATGACCCCGCCGGGGCGGAGTTGCTCCCGCCAGGGGGTCGGGATCCGGCGGACTCCGCAGGTCGCCAGCAGCCGATCGTACGGTGCGCGCTCCGGGTAGCCGGCCATCCCGTCCCCCGCGATGAGGGTGGGCTCGTAGCCGGCCTTCCGCAGGCGGGTTTGCGCGGTGGCCACCAGGTCGGGATCGACGTCGACCGTTACGACGTTGGCGGCACCGAGGCGATGGGACAGCAGGGCGGCGTTGTATCCGGTGCCCGCGCCGATTTCCAGCACCGTGTCCCCGTCGCGGGCGTCGAGGGCTTCGAGCATCTGGGCCATGAGGGAGGGCTGTGTGGACGAGCTGGTGGCGGTGCCGTCCTGGTCGAACTGGGTCAGCAGGGAGGCGTCCTGGTAGGCCGCGGCCAGCCATGCGGGGTCTCCCTGGCTGTACCGGTGCAGGCTGCCCTGCGCCCGGATGGTGAAGTCGGGGACGAACTCGTGGCGGGGGACACTGAGGAAGGCGGCGCGCCACGGCTTGGACCGGATGTGCCCGGCTCTTACCAGTTGGTCGGCCATGTGGTGGCGCAGCTCGTCTGCTGATGGTGCTTCGGTGATCACGGTGTGGCCCTCTCCAGTAGGTCAGCGAGTGCTCGGGTGATGGGCGTGCGCAGGTCGGGGATGAATGCCCACTGTCCGTTCGGGTTGACGTCGACCAGGTGCCAGTGCCCTTGTGGGTCAACGAGGAAGTCCAGGGCGACGTAGTGGAGTCGACAGGCGTACGTCAGCATGTGGACGCCTGCGGCGATGTGCTTGGGTACCTCGCACGGCTTGTACGTCAGGTTGTCGTAGTCGGTCCGGAAGTCGATGCGGGAGGCGTCGGAGCCCGCGTGGCCGACCACTCGCAACACGCCGTCAATGTCGCGTCCGGCCTTCGCTCCGCCCGCGTGCGCGCACAACTGGCACGCTGTACCCCTACACAGTGGGCGACGATGTCCCCCGGGCCGTGGCCGATGTGCGCGGTAGCATCCGGAGTTTGCTGACCGTATGACGAGGAAGGCGCCATGACGACGATCGCTGTCACCGGGCACATGGACCTCACCGACGAGTCGGTGCCGCTGGTGCGAGCGGAGCTGGACAAGGTCCTCGCCGCCTATGAGCCCTCCAGCCTGGTAGGAGTGTCGTGCATCGCGAAGGGCAGCGACAGCATCTTCGCGGATGCGGTCCTGTCAGCGGGCGGGCGCCTGGCTGTGGTGATCCCCTCGGAGGACTACCGGCAGGTGAAGGTGAAACCGGACCACGCCGAAACCTTCGACCGGCTCGTGGACGCGGCGGACGAGGTGCTGGTGATGCCGCGCGCCACGGCGAACCGCCAGGCGTACGAAGCGGCGAACGCCGTGCTGCTGCGGCGGGCCGATCGTCTCGTGGCCGTGTGGAACGGGCAGCCTCCCACGGGCAAGGGTGGCGGGACGGCGGACGTGGTGGAGGAAGCGCGAGAGGCAGGGGTACCCGTGTGATGTCGTGTGGCCGGACGGCGCGTCCCGCTCGTAGGTCAGGGGCCTTGGCCGGTGGGGAGCGGGTGCGATCTCATCCGGCCGTACAGACGCCTCGGCCTGGACCTGACCGCCCGGGACGCCGTACCCGCCGGGCCGCGCGCCCCCCGAGGGCAGGCCGGCGGCGGCCCTGGGGTGAGGAGTTGGGGCTGCGATCGCCCACGAACAGCATCTGGTCACCAGCCCCCTCGCCGCATCACCGACGCGCACAGGTGTCCACCTCACGGGGAGCAAGGCCCGACACGGGCGTTCAGCGTCTCACCGCGTCCATGGCAGACACCTCACGTGATCAGGCCGGCGCTGGTCAGCCAGATGTGTTCGCATGTCGCCGACGCCTCTTGGAGCTTCTCGCGGGATTCCTGTGAGGCGTGGTAGAAGGACCGCTCGATCATCCAGCACAGGGCGCGTGCCATCGCCGAGGCCTGGTCCGGTGCGGTGCCGGCCTGGATGCCGGCGCGTTCCAGGACAGCGGTGATGGCCGCGATGAACAGGTCAGCCGTGTGGTTCCACAGCTCGCCGATCTCCGGAACGGTCAACGACAGGTCGATCGCCGTGCGCATGACCAGGCCGTGCTCATTCCACAGCTCGACCGTGCGCTGCATGGCCGCCGCGATGGCCTGACGCGGCTCGTCCGTCTGCGCGGTGACCCGGGACCGCTCCCACAGATGCTCGACGGTCCGGGCCACGAGTGCCGTGACCACTTCTTGCTTGGAGCCGAAGTAGAAGTACAGGGCACCACGTGTGATACCGGCGCCCTGGGCTACGTCGCCGACGGTCATGGCGTCGTAGCCCTTGTGCGCCAGCAAGGCCTCGCAGGTGTCAAGGATGGCCCGCTCCCGGACATCCCCCTTGCGCTCGGTGGTGCGACGGCCGCGCGCGGGGCGGTGGCCGGACATCACAGCTGAGCGCCCTCGGCGAAGTCGGTCGTCCGGGAGAGCGCCTCCCACGCGCGGATGTCCTCGTCCACGGCCGTGCGCGCGGCGGTGACCAGCCGCAGCGCGTCCGAGCCCAGGACGAGGTGGGCCGGCGGCTGCTCGACCGACGTGATGTGCACGACCGCTTCCCCGGCCTTGGCCGGATTGCCCAGCTGGTTCCCGCTGGCCTTCTGCCGCGCCTCGCGGATGGGGGTGAACAGCTCGTCGTAGTCGTCGACGGTCCGCGCGGCGCGTGTCATGGACCGTCCGGCCCAGTCGGTGCGGAAGGAGCCGGGCTCGATCGCCGTCACATGGATCCCGAACTGCGCGACTTCCTTGCCCAGCGCCTCCAGGATGCCCTCCAGGGCGAACTTGCTGCCGCAGTAGGCGGACATGCCGGGCACGGCCATCAGCCCGCCCATGGAGGTGACGGCCATCAGGTGTCCGCGGCGGCGCCGACGCATGTGAGGCAGCGCCGCCTGAAGGGTGGCCACCGCCCCGAACACGTTCACCTCGAACTGCCGCCGCACCTCGGCCAGCGGGGTTTCCTCGAAGGTTCCCTCCAGGCCGTAGCCGGCGTTGGCGACAACGACGTCCAGAGGGCCGACGCTCCGCTCGACCTCCGCGACCACGCCGGAGACGGCGTCACCGTCCGTCACGTCCAGGATACGGCCGTGAGCATGGCCGGGCCTGAGCTCTTCGAAGGCCCGCAGGTCCTCCTCGGAACGGACGGTGCCGACGACGGTGTGCCCTGCGGCCAGGGCTGCCTGCGCGAAAGCGCGCCCCAGGCCCGTGCTGACGCCGGTGATGAGCCAGTTCCGCTTGTCCATTGTTCCTCCAGAGAGGTCTTGCGAGGAGCAGGGTCGCTCCCTTCACCAAAGTCTACACAGTGTCGATTTTTATCGTTACCGCGTCGATTCTGGTAGCGCTCACGGCCATCACAGGGACACCCGGCGAGGGCCTGAGAGAAGATGCGGGGCCTGATCAGCGGCAATCTGCCACTCGCCTGCCGTCGTGGACGCGGCGGACGAGGTGCTGGTGATGCCGCGCGCCACGGCGAACCGTCAGGCGTACGAAGCGGCGAACGCCGTGCTGCTGCGGTGGGCCGATCGTCTCGTGGCCGTGTGGAACGGGCAGCCTCCCACGGGCGAGGGTGGCGGGACGGCGGACGTGGTGGAGGAAGCGGGTCGTGGATGTCGTGTGGCCGGACGGCGCGTCCCGCTCGTAGGCGAGGGGCCTTGGCCTGCGGGGAGCGGGTGCGGTCTCAGCCGGCCGTGGACAGCCCCGGCGGACTCATCGACCTTCGGAAGGCGGCCGGCACCGGTCCCGCCGCGTGTCGCCGTCGCCGGCGGCCGGGCGAAATGGGGGCGGCCATTTCGTTGTGCGAAGCGGCATTTTATGGCCTGTTCCAGGGGTCAGTACGGTCGGATTCATGGAGTGGAGTTTTCAGACGGCCGAAAGACTCGCGGCTGCCTTGCGCGCCGGTGAGGTGAGCTCGGCGGAACTGACCGATGAGGCGATCGCCCGTATCGAGCGGGAGGACAAGGCCATCAACGCGATCTGTGTGCCGGACTTCGACCGTGCGCGGGCCGCCGCGCGCGGTGCCGACCAGGCGCGCGCCCGTGGTGAGGACCGGCCGCTGCTCGGCGTTCCGGTGACGGTCAAGGAGTCCTACAACGTCGCGGGGCTGCCCACGACCTGGGGCGTGCCGCTGCACCGGAACCACATGCCGGCCGAGGACGCGGTGCAGGTGTCGCGGCTGAAGGCCGCGGGCGCGGTGGTGCTCGGTAAGACGAATGTGCCCTTGGGGCTGCAAGATGTGCAGACCTTCAACGAGATCTACGGCACCACCAATAACCCGTGGGATCACGGTCGTACGCCGGGTGGGTCCTCCGGCGGGTCGGCGGCGGCCCTGGCGTCCGGGTTCGGCGCGCTGTCCATCGGCTCCGACATCGGCGGTTCGTTGCGCACCCCGGCACATTTCTGCGGTGTCTACGCACACAAGCCGACACTCGGGCTGGCGGCGAACCGCGGTATGGTCCCGCCGCCCGCGCCGGCCTTGCCGGAAGACCTTGACCTCGCCGTCGTCGGTCCGATGGCGCGCGCTGCCCGCGACCTCGCGCTCCTGCTCGATGTGATGGCGGGACCGGACCCGCTGACGCTCGGTGTGGCGCATGAGGTGACGCTGCCGCCCGCGCGCCACGAGCGGCTCCGCGACTTCCGGGTCCTGGTCCTCGACGAGCATCCGCTCCTTCCGACCGGGTCCGCTGTGCGGGCGGGCGTGAACCGGGTGGCCGACGCGCTTGCCGACGGCGGCGCCCGCGTCGAACGCCGCACTCCGCTGCTGCCCGATCTGACCGAAGCCGCGACGCTCTACACGCAGTTGCTGTTTTCGAGCTCCGCCGCGCGTTTTCCCGTCGAAGCGTACGAGCGGCTGCGGACCCGCGCCGCCGGACTGAGCGCGGACGACCGGAGTCTCGGTGCGGCGCGGCTGCGCGGCGCGGTGTTCAGCCACCGCGACTGGATGGAGGCCAACAGCCGTCGCGAGCTCCACCGTCATGGCTGGCGGCGGCTCTTCGCCGAGTTCGACGCCGTGGTGTGCCCGATCACGCCGACTCCCGCGTTCCCGCACGACCACACCCCCGATCTGTTGGAACGCCGGATCGACATCGACGGTGTCGAGTACCCGTACCTCGACCAGCTGGTCTGGGCCGGTCTGGCCACCATGCCCGGCCTGCCCGCCACCGCCGTACCAGCGGGCCTGTCGCCCGACGGCCTGCCGGTGGGAGTGCAGCTCATCGGCCCGATGTTCGAGGACCGCACCCCGCTGCGGCTGGCCGAACTGCTCGAGCGGAGGATCGGCGGCTTCCAGGCACCGCGGTAGGGCGTACGACCGGGTGCCCGTCGAGGACCAGGTCGAGGACCAGGCCGAGGTCGAGGACGAGGCGTCCGACGCGGTCAGCCGAGCGTGTCCAGGGCCGCGAGGATGTCGGCCGGCTCCGCGCGGGTGGTGTAGTCGGTGTCGACGAAGGCCCAGCGGATCGTGCCGGCGCGGTCGATGACGTACGTCGCGGGCAACGGCAGGGTGCGCCGGTGGCCGTGGTTGACGCGCTGGAGGTCGAACCCGATCTCGTCGTAGAGGTCGGCGAGATAGTCGGGCAGGTCGAAGGCGATGCCGTACTGCTTGGCGGTGTCGGAACCGATGTCGCTGAGCACGTCGAAGACGAGACCGTGCTTCTCGCTGAGCGTGAGGGACTCGTCCGGGATCTGCGGTGAGACGGCCACGAGCCGCGCGCCGCGCGCGGCGATGTCGGAGTGGTGCCGCTGGAGGGAGCGCAGGGCGATGTTGCAGTACGGGCACCAGGCGCCGCGGTAGAAGGTCAGGACCACCGGCCCTTGGGCGAGGAGGTCGTCCAGCGCCACCGTCGCGCCGGTGGCGGAGGGCAGCCGGAAGCGGGGAGCGGGATCGCCGACGGCGAGGGACCGGTCGGCCTGGCCGGAGTCGGCGAGCTCCTGCCCGGCTCGCTCCATCAGCTGCCGGGCCTCGGCGGGGATCTCCTTCTGAAGGGATGCGTAGAAGGCGCGCAGTTCGGCGTTGAGGGCGGTCACGGTGGCGGTCCTCTCGTTCGTGGCGTGCTCACAGATCTCGGAACGACTGTTCCAAGATATCAGCGTCAGACCTCCGGGAGGCACCGGGCCGGAGTATCTTGGCCACGTCGTTTCCAGAGGGACAGAGCGAGAGATGCCGGACGTCAAACACTTCGACCCGGATGTGGCCCTGGAGAGCGCGGTGCGGCTGTTCTGGCGGCAGGGCATGGCCTCGACCGGGATCCAGGACATCGTGACCGCGACGGGAGTGAACCGCTCCAGCCTCTACGCCACCTTCGGCGGGAAGCGGGAGCTGTATCTCGCCGCGCTGCGCCGCTACCTGGACCGGTACGCCCGGCCCGCGTTCGGCCGACTGGCGACGGACGAGCGCGGACTTCCGGCCGTCGTCGACTTCTTCGACGGGCTGATCGACGTGCGCTGTTCGGGCGAGCGGGCCGGCTGGGGCTGCCTGCTCTCCAACGCGCACGCCGGCACCGAGAACGGCGACCCCGACGTCCGCGCCCTGCTCGACCAGAACCACCGGCAACTGCGGGACGCGCTGCACGCGAGGCTCGTCACGGCCGGGACCCGGGGAGAACTCGCCCCCGGCACCGACCCGGGCGCGACGGCCGAACTGCTGGCGCTGCTCGCCTACGGCGTGAACCTGCGTTCCCGCGCGGGCGCCGACGCGGAGGCGCTGCGCGCGACGGTGGCCACGGCGTTGCGGGCGATCGGCCGACCGTAGGCCCCGTCCCTGGTCCGGCAGCCGCCGATCTCGGGTTGGCCGTTGTGCTGTCGGGGCGTCAGTCCCGGCCCGGCTCGCCCCAGGTGGCGAGCAGCGTGTCGGCCGCGGTGTGCAGGTCCTGGGCCGGGACGCCGTCGCACACCTGCGTCGAGATGCCGAGCAGGAAGCCGTGGATCATCGAGGTGGTGCCGTCCACGTCGGTGTCCTCGGCGAGGTCTCCCGACGCGATGCCGCGGACGACGCACTCTCGGATGCGCGCTCGGTCCACCGCCCGCCGGGCCGCCACCACCTTCCGCGCCGCCTCTCCCGAGTCCGGCGCGCCGAGTGTGCCCGAGAGGGCGATGAGGCAGCCGCGGGGGTGGGACGGGTCGGTCTGCATGTCGATCGATCCGTGCAGAAGGCGCGCGATGGCCTCCCTGGGGCTCAGCGCCTCGTCGGCGGCGACGTCGGTGATGCTGCCCGGTCCGGAGATGTAGTGCTGCACGGCGCGTTCGAACAAGCCGTCCTTCGAGCCGAAGGCCCCGTACAGGCTGGCCGAGGACAGTCCTGTGGCCTCGCGCAGCTGCGCGAGCGAGGTCGCTTCGTAGCCCTGCTCCCAGAACAGCAGCATCGCGGCTTCCAGAACGGCCTCCAGGTCGAAGGCGCGGGGGCGGCCGACGGGTGACACGGCGGGTCTCCTTCATTTTCGGAATGACTGGTCCAGTTTGACGGACGGCGTCATGGCTCGTCAATATCGGATCGATCGATCCGTAATTGGTGGAGGAGTACTTTCGATGGCCTCGACGTTCCCCAGCCCGGCTTCCGGCGCGGCTTCCGACCCGGTCCCCGGCCCGGCTTCCGATCCAGCGTCCGACCCCGCTACCGTCCCGGCGCCCGCCCGCTCAGGCGAGCCGCTTCCCGTTCCGGCCCTGGTCGTGATGGCGTGCACCGGGTTCATCGTGATCATGACCGAGACGATGCCGGCCGGGCTGCTCCCGCAGCTCGCCGGCGGACTCGGCGTGTCCGAGGGCGGAGCCGGCCAGCTCGTGAGCGCCTACGCGATCGGGACGGTCCTCGCGGCGATACCCGCGATCATGCTGACCCGTGGGGCCCGGCGGAAGCCGCTCCTCCGGGCCGGGCTGCTCGGATTCCTGGTCGCCAACACCGTCACCACCCTGGCGCCCTCGCTCCCCGTCGCACTCGGCGCCCGCTTCGTCGCGGGAGCCTTCTCCGGGCTGCTGTGGGGCATGCTCGCCGGATACGCCCGGCGCATCGCCGCGCCGGAACAGGCGGGCCGCGCCCTCGCCATCGCCATGACCGGAACCCCGGTCGCGCTCTCGGCGGGGACGCCCCTCGGGGCCTGGCTCGGTTCGGCGGCCGGATGGCGCTGGGCCTTCGCCGCGATGTCCCTGCTCACCGCCGTCGTCATGATCTTCGCGCAGTTCCTCGTGCCCGACGTTCCGGGGCAGCGCGCGCGGACACGGGTTCCGCTCGCCCGGGTGCTGGGCATTCCGGGCGTGGCGACCATCCTCCTGGCCGTCTTCGTCTGGATGCTCGCGCACAACCTGCTCTACACCTACATCGCCCCCTACCTGCGGCAGACGCATCTCGCACTCCGGCCCGACCTGGCGCTCGTCGTCTTCGGCGTCGCTGCGCTCGGCGGGATCTGGATCACCGGGGTGTACATCGACCACGCGCTGCGCCGGCTCACCCTGGTGAGCGTGAGCCTGTTCATCGTCTCCGGCGCGACGTTCCTGCTGGCCCAGCGGTCCACGGTGCTCGCGCTCCTCGCGATCGTCCTGTGGGGCATCGCCTTCGGCGGCGCGGCGACGCACCTTCAGACGGCCATGGGAGAAGCCGCGGGCGAGAACGGCGACGTGGCGAACGCGCTGCTCACGACGTCCTTCAACCTGGCGATCTTCGCGGGTGGCGCTCTCGGTGCCCTCGTCGTCGACGGCATCGGCGCATCGGTTCTCCCCGCCGGGATGATCGGGCTCGCGCTCCTCGCCCTGGTCACGGTCGGCTGCGGCCGACGCGCGGCCTTCCCGGCCGGGCGGTGAGCCCGTCGCGCCCCACGGCCGGGTCAGCACCGGCCGCGCGCCACAGCCGGTCGAGTCGGCTGACCATCGAGGACCCGAGCTCTGCCATGGGCGAATCTGCCGCGGGCCGAGAATTCCTCTCCGGCACCGGAATCGGGCCGATGGTGGAAGGACCGCGGCAGTGAGGGCCGCGGTACTCACAGGGAGGTCCGATGGAAAGGTTCACCACCGGCTGGGAATCGGCGGCACCGGCATCCGTTCCGCGGGCCGCGGAGGGGGACACGGCTCCGACGCGGTTCGACGATCATCTGGCCGCGCAATTGCTGACCCAGCGCATCGTCTTTCTCGGGACCCAGGTGGACGAGGTGTCCGCGAACCGGGTCTGCGCCCAGCTGCTGCTGCTGTCGGCCGAGGACTCACGGACGGATATCAGCCTCTACATCAACAGTCCGGGCGGTTCGGTGACGGCGGGACTCGCGATCTACGACACCATGCGGCTGATCCCGAACGACGTGTCCACGCTCGTCATGGGATTCGCCGCGAGTATGGGGCAGTTCCTGCTCACCGTCGGCACGGCGGGAAAGCGTTACGCCCTGCCGAATTCCCGCATCATGATGCATCAGCCGTCGGCCGGTATCGGAGGGAGCGTGGCCGATATCGCGATTCAGGCCGAGAATCTCGAATTCACGAAGCGCTCCATCGAACGCATCACGGCGGAGCACACCGGACAGAGCCCGGAGACGATTTCCCGCGACGGAGACCGCGACCGCTGGTTCACTCCGGAACAGGCGAAGGAATACGGAATGGTCGACCGGGTGGTGGAGTCGCTGGCGGATGTACGGCCGGCCGGTTCGCGGCGCAGGATGGGGATCTGACATGGGGCAGTACACGATTCCGACCGTCGTCGAGCGCACCACGCAGGGGGAGCGGGCGTACGACATCTACAGCCGGCTGCTGTCCGAGCGGATCATCTTCCTCGGCACGGAGATCGACGACGGCGTCGCGAACGTCGTCATCGCGCAACTGCTCCACCTTGAATCGTCGAGCCCGGAGCAGGAGATCGCGATCTACATCAACTCACCGGGCGGCTCGTTCACCTCGCTGATGGCGATCTACGACACGATGACGTTCGTGTCCGCGCCCATCTCGACGTTCTGTGTGGGGCAGGCGGCCTCGACCGCCGCGGTGCTGCTGGCCGGGGGAGACCCCGGGCGGCGGTTCGTGCTGGAGCACGCCCGGGTGCTGCTGGGACAGCCGGTGAGCGGCGGCCGGCAGGGGACCGTCTCGGACCTCAGCCTCCAGGCCAAGGAGATGCTCCGGATCCGCGCCCAGGTCGAGGAGGTGCTCGCACGCCACACGCCTCATGACACCGCCACCCTCCGCGCCGATATGGACCGCGACAAGGTCTTCACGGCGCGGGAGGCGGTGGCGTACGGGCTCGCCGACGAGGTGCTGAACCGGCGGATGGCCAGGGGGTTGTGAAACCGGGCCCCGCCGTCTCAGACCGCCGTCGCCGCCGTCTCAGGCCGCGAGGCGTACGTCGCCCTGCCGCCCCGTGGGCCGGGACCCGCGGTCCGCGCCGGAGCTGACGGACGTGACGGAGGTGACGGACGTGACGGACGTGAGGGAGGTGACGGACACCCTCGCGCCGTCGCGCCGTCGCGGACCGGAGACGAGGCGGATCAACTCGCCCTGGGCCATGGCGAGAAGGTCGGCCAGGCCGAGGCCGAGCGCGCGGGCGGCGGCCGCGAGAACCTCGGACGAGGCCTCCTTACGGCCGCGCTCGAGCTCCGAGAGGTACGGCATCGAGATACGGGCCGCCTCGGCCACGTCCTTGAGCGTGCGCTGCTGGGCGAGGCGCTCACGCCGCAGAACGCTGCCGATGACGTCCCGCCAGAGGGGTTCCCTCACCGGCTCCGTGCCGGTCCGCTCCCGGCCGGCCGGGACAGCGGGCACGGTAGGGACAGCGGGCACGGTAGGGGCGGCCGGGGCCTCGGCTCCGGCGGTGGCTCCCGCCTGGGGCGCCGGGTCCGCGGCGGCCGGACGCAATTGAATGACGCGGGCTCGGTTCGACGCGTGGCTGTTCACCCCCTCAGCGTAGGAGCGCCGAGCCCGACGGGAAGGGCGCGGCGTTCTGCCCTTGGCGAATCGCTCATGGGTTCGAGGCGAACCGGGCCCGCTCGACCGCGCTCCACGGCTGAATGTCAGTGCCGGGCCCTACCGTATGGCTGTCCTTGTTCACGCTTGCTGGGCTGCTTGCGCGCTCGGACACGGCGGGGGCCGGGCCCGACAGCGCGGGCCCGGCCCCCGTCTGCGGTACGGGCCCACCCCGCAGGCCGTCCCACAGATCGCCCCCACAGATCGCACCCGCAGGCAGCCCCGCAGTTCAGCCCCGCAGACGGCCCCGCAGGCCGCCCCCCAACAGACAGCCAATCAGCCGCTCCATCGCAGCGGCGATATGGCGAACCCCGCGCACCGTCCCTGGAACCTGGCTCGTGCCGCGCGCACGCATATGCGCACCGGGCTTGCCCAGCCTCCGCCGGAGCCGTCACCGTTGTCCCCCACGGGCACGCGCCGCGCGCCCGTACTCGACTGGGACCGGAGGTGCCATGGGACCCATCGTTCCACCCCTCGTTCCACCGTATGAGACCGTCGGCGAAGGGCCGCACCATGTGATGGCGGTGCACGGCTGGTTCGCGGACCGCGCCGCGTACGCCGCGATGCTGCCGCACATCGACCGGCGCGCGTTCACCTATGTACTTCCCGATCTGCGCGGCTACGGCGAGGCGCGCGACGTCCCCGGCGCGTACACCACCGGCGAGGCCGGGGGCGATCTGCTCGCGCTCGCCGATCACCTCGGCTGGGAGCGGTTCTCGCTCGTCGGCCACTCGATGGGCGGGGCCGTCGTCCAGCGCGTCGTGGCGGCCGCACCGGAGCGGGTCCGCCGGCTGGTCGGGGTCGCGCCGGTGCCGGCCAGCGGGATGCCGATGGAGGGCGAGCAGTGGCAGTTGTTCGCGGCGGCCGCCGACCGCCCGGAGAACCGACGGACGATCATCGACCTCACCACCGGCGGCCGCCACCCGGCCGCCTGGCTGGACCTGATGGTGCGGCACTCACTGGAGCACAGCGACCCCAAGGCGCTCCGCGCCTGGCTGGACTCCTGGGCGCTGGAGGACTTCCACGAGGACATCACGGGCGCCCAGGTGCCGGTCCGGGTCGTGGTCGGCGCCCATGACCCGGCGCTCACGGCGGAGCTGATGCGGCGGACCTGGCTGCGCTGGTACGTCAACGCCGAGCTGCTGGAGCTGCCGTACGCCGGGCACTACCCCGCCGACGAGGCACCGCTGGAACTCGTACGGGCCGTGGAGGACTTCATCACGGCTGACGCGTAGCCGCCGGTGAGTCGCCGGAGGCGGGCGCGGACGGATCCGTGGAGGGCGAGGCGGAGGACGGGACGGACGGCGAGGCGGAGGCGCGGCCGGTGCGCTTCGCCTCGCTCGTCCGGTACTTCTCCTCGCTCTTCCGGTACTTGGGCAGCAGATCCTTCATGATTTTGTCGACATATTCCTCGGTTTCGAGGATCTTCGGGATGCCGCGCGCCCGGAGCACCGCGTTCGGCCCGGCGTTGTACGCCGCGAGCGCGAGCCGGGTCGCCCCGACGCTGGTCTCGCTGCCCGGGACCGCCTTGACCACGTCGTACAGATGGCACATGTAGCGGGCCTGGGAGGGGATGGCGTCGCGGGGCTCCCAGACGTCGGCCTTGCCGTCGCCGTCGCCGTCCTGGCCCCACTCCTTCCAGGTGACCGGCGCGAACTGCGAGATGCCCTGGGCATGTCCGGAGTCCGCGTGCGGGCGCCAGCCGCTCTCCGCGTCGATCTGGGCAGCCAGCAGCGGAACGCTGAGCGGGGCACAGACGCGGGCCGCCGCCTCCAGGGCGGGGCGCCGGCTCTCGGGGATCACCGGCAGCTCGGGCTTCGAGGGTGCGGTGAGATGCCGTACGACGAGGACCGCGGCGACAACCAGCGCGAGGCCGGCGATGAACGCCGCGACCAGCCCGGCGGCGCGGGTCAGCATGCCGGAACCGGCACGGAGGGGTTACGCATGCAGGGACCGTAGCCGGTCTCGTCGGCCGATCCGTAATCGGCTGCCGACACGGAGCTACGACGCCTGATGGACCGGGGGGACCGGGGGGATCGGCTGGCCCGCGGGGGCCGCGGCCAGCGGGCCGGTCTCCTCCTCACCGGGCCGCTTCATCACATACGCCGCGCCCGCGCCCGCCGCGAACAGGGCGAGCACCGAGACCGCCGTGCCGAGCCAGGACGCGCCGAGCCACTGGCCGCCGACATAGCCGAGGGCCACGCTGTACGCCGCCCAGGCGAGCCCGGCCACCACGGACCACGGCAGGAATTCCTTCACCCTCCGGTGGGCCGCGCCCGCGCTCAGGCTGACGACCGAGCGTCCCGCGGGTGCGAAGCGGGCTATCACCACGAGCGGACCGCCGCCGCGCACCAGCGCGGTGCCCAACTTCTCCTGGGCGGAGGTGAGCCGGCGGGAGCGGGCGATCGCGCGGTCGAGCCGGTCGCTGCCGCGCCAGGCCAGCCGGTAGGCGACCATGTCCCCGAGGACGGAGGCGGTCGCGGCGCACAGCATCAGCCCGAACATGGCGGGGAAGTCGGCCGCGTCGGCCTGGCGCACCACACCGACGGGGTCGACGGTGGTGCCGGCGGCCGCGGTGGCGGCGGTGATGACCAGGACTCCGCTGGGCAGAACGGGCAGGAAGACGTCGAGCAGGACGGACGCCGCGATGACCGCGTAGATCCATGGGGTGTTGGTCAGCGACCCCAAATGTTCCAACAACGTTCTTCTCCCGATCCCGTTCCCCCCGCTGCGCATGTCGCCGGGAAGCGGCAGGCGCCAGCCTGTACAGCCATACAGCGTACGCCTGTGACTGCTGAGGATAACGGTAAGGGGGTAACGATCGCGTTCGAAATAACGTCATGCGGGGCGCTCGGCCCCGCATGACGTGGTGCGTGATGGGGCGTCCGTGCGGCTATGCGCTGATGGGTGCTGAGTGTGCTGTGTGCCGAGTGCGGCTGATGTCTATCGGACCGCGGTCGGCTGACGCCGCGTCTCGGGCGCCGACTCGCTCGTACGGGCCGAGCCGAAGAGCCGGTCCAGGGCCCAGGGGCCGGGGCCGGTGAAGACGATCAGCAGCAGGGCCCAGCAGAACATCGCGGCGGCCTCACCGCCGTTCTGAATGGGCCACAGCTTCTCCGGCTGGTGCTCGTGGAAGTACGCGTAGGCCATCGAGCCCGAGGAGATGAACGCCGCGCTGCGGCTGCCGACACCGAGCAGCACGAGGGCACCGCCGACGAGCTGGATCACCGCCGCGTACCAGCCCGGCCAGGTGCCGGCCTCGACGGTGGCCCCGGTGCCGCCCATGCCGCCGAACCAGCCGAACAGCGAGGCGGCGCCGTGGCAGAAGAACAGCAGTCCGACGACGATACGGAAAAGCGACAAAACGTACGGTTTGGTGCTGTCGAGCGTCTCACCGAGGTTGCGTGGTGTGGGGGATGCAGACATGAGAGGAGAAGCTCCTTGTTCCGGGGACGGGAAACAACGGCCCGCCCAGGTTAGGGTCGCCTCATATTTTGTTGCAAGTTCAAGTTCCTGCCAATGGTGAGTGTCACGGACCCCTCCGGTCACGCCCGAAACCCGCTCCTCAGAGCCCCACCGCGCACATCGGGGCACCTTTCTGTCAGGACTCCCCAGGGGGCACCACGCGCGGCGCCGGCCGTGGTATCGCTCCGTGTCGCGGAGGGTGACGAAATGGCCGCCCGGTCACGCACACCCTGTGAAACGGCGTCCGCGGAAGGCCGGGGCACCGCGTCCGGGATCGGGGCCGCGCCACCGGAACGCCGTACTCCGCGAGCACGGTGGCCTCTTCAGGGCTGTCGTGCCCGGTGGCCAAAAAGTGACGCCTGAAGCGTGCCGGGGTGAACGGGGCGGGGGTGATCAAGGGGATCAGGGGTGATCATCCCGCCCACTCCGCCTCCAGCGCCGTCACCAGCCGGGCCCCGGCACCCGACGGGTCCGACTGGGCCTGGTCCAGCCGCAGATGGGCGGTACGGCCCCGGAGGGTCAGCGTCATCAGCTGGTTGCCGAACCACGGCCCGCCCGTCTTGCGCCAGCGCAGGCCGGAGCGCGCCACCCGCCCATGGCGCCGGAAGAGCCGGCCCAGGGCGCGGCCCGCCCCGCTCCAGCCGAAGCGGAAGCCGAGCCGGATCGACGCGTGGATGCTGTTGTGGACCGGAGAGCAGGTCAACTGCCGCACCTGGCTCCGCGGCGGCCGCGACGACCACCGCGACCAGTCCGGGGCGGCCACATAGGCGTGGTGCACATCACCCGAGAGCACGCTGATCGTGGCGGGCGCCCCGGCCGCGCCGCCCACCTCGGCGATGGTGTCGGTGAGCGCGTCGAAGGACTCGGGGAACGCGGCCCAGTGCTCCAAGTCGCCGCGCTGCCGCAGGTTCTCGGCGATCCGCGCCCAGCGGGCACCGCGTCTGCCGCCGCACACCGAGGCGTTCCACGTCTCCACGTCATGCACGAAATGCGGCAGCAGCCAGGGCAGCGAGGTGCCCAGCAGCAGATGGTCATAGCCGCCCGATGTCCCCGGGCCCGCCGTGTCCGAGGCCCCCGGGCCCGTCGTGGCCGAGGTCCCGGGCCGCTGGGTGTCCGGGGCGCCGTCCATGCCGGCCAGGGCCTGCTCGCGCACCCAGGCGAGCTCCTTGTCGTGCAGCATCGCCCGCCGGCCCTCGTCCAGCACCCGCGCCGCGCGGGTGTCCACCATCAGCAGCCGGGTCCGCCCGAAGTCGCGGCGGTAGCTCCAGCGGGTGCAGGCCGGATCGGCGTCGGCGCGGGCGGCGAACTCCCGCAGCGCCTCGGTGCCGTCGGCGGCCGCGCGCACCTGTGCGTAGAGCGGGTCGGCGGCCAGTTCGGCGGGGGAGAGGTTGCCCAGGTGCTGATGGACCCAGTAGGACATCAGCCCGCTCAGTATCCGCTCCCGCCACCACGGGGTGGCGCGCATCCGGCGCTGCCACGCCGCGCTGGTGTTCCAGTCGTCGATGACGTCGTGGTCGTCGAAGATCATGCAGCTGGGCACGGTGGAGAGCAGCCAGCGCACCTCGGGGTCCAGCCAGGACTCGTAGTACAGCCGGGTGTACTCCTCGTAGTCCGCGACCTGTTCGCCCGGCGGTTCGCTCAGATCGCGGCGGGTGGCGAGCCAGCGGCGGGTCTCGGCGGAGGTCTCGTCCGCGTAGACCTGGTCGCCCAGCAGGATCAGCACATCGGGGCGCGGGCGCTCCGGGGCGCGGGCCAGGGTCTGTGCGAGGGCGTCGAGTGCGTCGGGCCCCACGGGGTCGTGCGAGGCGTCGGAGGGCGGCGCGGCCCACCGGCAGGAGCCGAACGCCACGCGCACCGGCGCGGCGTCCGCCCCCGGCTCGGGGGTGCGGATGGTGCTGTCGGGGAAGGGGGAGCCGGGCAGCGGCCAGACCTGCTCACCGTCGAGCAGCACCCGGTAGACGGTCTCCCCGCCCGGCCGCAGCCCGGTGACCGGGATCACGGCGTAGTGGTGGCCGGCGATCTGCCAGGTGCGGGCCGTGCCGCCGGCGCCGTCGGCGCACCGCACCTCGGCCTCACAGGGCCGGTCGGCCTCGACCCAGACGGTCGCGCCGGTTCCGGTCTCCCAGTCGACATGGCGCAGCAGTGGTCCCAGGCGCAGCCCGGCCATGCGGCCCTCCTCCGTCGTTCGCTGATGTGCTCGGTCCATGCGTACGGTACGGAACGACGGAGGAGGGTGCGGGGTTCCACCCGGCGGTGGAGCCGGTCAGCAGCCGTTGGAGCCGGTCAGCAGCCGTTGAGGATGTCGCTGAGCGCCGACTTCTCGGCCGAGTCGAGGTTGAGCTTGTAGGTGTACTTCACCGAGACCCACATCCGCGCGTACATGCAGTGGTACGCGGTCCGGGGCGGCAGCCACTCGGCGGGGTCCTGGTCGCCCTTGGACTGGTTGACGTTGTCCGTCACGGCGATGAGCTGGGAGTGGGTCAGGTCGTTGGCGAAGGCCTGGCGCTGGGCGGTGGTCCAGCTGCTCGCGCCGGACTTCCACGCCTCGGAGAGCGGTACGACGTGGTCGATGTCCACGTCGGAGGAGGCGGACCAGGTCTCGCCGTCGTACTCGGAGTACCACGTGCCGCTGGTGGCCGCGCAGCTGGAGTCGGTCTGGACGTTCTCGCCGTCGCGCTTGAGGACTTCCTCACGGGTGTTGCAGGTCCCGCTCTGGGTGATCCAGTGCGGGAACTTGTCGCGGCTGTAACCGTCGGACGAGCCCTCGGCCTTGACGGTCAGCGAGGCCAGTTGGGTGCGGGCGGTGGCGGCGCTGGGCGGGGTGGGCGGGGAAGCCTGGGCGGCGGGCCCGTTGAGGACGAGCGTGCCCAGCAGGGCGGCGAACCCGCCGAAGACGGACGCGCGACGCGCGTAGACGTGACGACGAGCAGAACGACGGTGCATGTCCGACATGCGAACTCCCTTGAGGGTGGGGGGTGTTGGCCGCTGGTGCCCGGCCATGGTGGCGACGCCGGGTTTCCACGGGGTGGGCGCCAGGTAACAGAGTGACGACGCGGTCATGTCAACGCAAGGGGGTTCGAGAGGCGGTTGATGCCGCGTGAGCGATCCGGCGCCGCCGTCGCGCGCCGTAAGGTGGCCGTGTGCTCAGCGCCCCCTCCCTCGCGGCCGCGGCATTGCTGCCGGTCAACGTCACACTCGGGGTGGTGCTCGGCGCGCTGCTGCTGGCCGCCGTCACCGTCGCCGCTCGAGCGCGGCTCGCGGACAGCCGTGAGCGCGGGTACGCGCGCGCCATGGCGCTCGCCGGCGCGCGGGCGGCCGCCCAACTGGCCGCCGTCTCCTACGCCATCGGCTGGGTGGTCCGGTCCGTACCGCTGCTGCTGGCCTTCGTGGCCCTGATGTTCGCCGTCGCCGTACGGACCGCGGGCCGCCGGATCACGCCCAACGCCACCTGGTGGTGGGCGGCGGTGCCGATCGCCGCCGGGGTGGCGCCGGTGGTGGCCGCCTTGCTGCTGACCGGGCTGGTGCCGCTCAAGGGTGTCGCGCTGATCCCCGTCACCGGCATCCTCATCGGGGGCGCGCTCACCGCCACCGTGCTCGGCGGACGGCGGGCGCTGGACGAGCTGACCGCGCGCCACGGCGAGGTGGAGGCGGGGCTCGCGCTCGGGCTCTTGGACCGGGACGCGCGGCTGGAGATCGCCCGCCCGGCGGCCTCGGACGCACTGCTGCCGGGGCTCGACCAGACCCGGACTGTGGGGCTTGTCACACTTCCCGGCGCGTTCGTCGGCATGCTGCTGGGCGGCGCCTCGCCCGTACTGGCGGGCGCGGTGCAGCTGTTCGTGCTGGTCGCGCTGATGGCGGTGCAAGCGGTGGCGGTCGCGGTGGTGCTGGAGCTGGTGGCCGTGGGGCGGCTGCACCGGAGGGTTCCCGTATCCTTGTCGGCAGCAGAAGGGGAGTAGCTCCTCGCCGGACCGTCGACATACTGCCCGCCCCTCGAGGTGCGGGCCGGCGCCCGGAGCGTACGGAACCACCGCGGAGCGCGGGGCCGTGCGCCAGCGAGACCTTCGGCCGCAGTGTCCGACGCTGCCGTGCCGAAGCGATCCCTCCCCGGGGCCCTTGGCGCGGCCCGACCTATGAGGTAATCCGTCCCGTGTTCAGCATCACCGTCGCCGCCGTGGTCTTCGGCGTCGTCTTCCTCGCCGAACTTCCCGACAAGACCGCCCTGGCCGGGCTGATGCTCGGCACCCGCTACCGGGCGTCGTACGTCTTCGTCGGCGTGGCCGCGGCCTTCGCCCTCCACGTGCTGCTCGCGATCGCGGCGGGCAGCGTGCTCACCCTGCTGCCGCACCGGCTGCTCCAGGCGATCGTGGGCGTGCTCTTCCTCGGCGGAGCGGCGATGCTGCTCCTGAAGAAGGACGACGAGGAGGAGGAGATCCGCAAACCCGCCGACCAGAGCTTCTGGAAGGTCTCCGGGGCGGGCTTCATGCTGATCCTGGTCGCCGAGTTCGGCGATCTGACCCAGATCATGACCGCGAACCTCGCCGCCCGCTACGACGACCCGCTGTCGGTGGGCGTGGGCGCGGTGCTGGCGCTGTGGGCCGTCGCGGGGCTGGGCATCGTGGGCGGCCGCACCCTCATGCGGTTCGTACCGCTGCGGCTGATCACCAAGGTCGCGGCGCTGGTGATGCTGGCGCTGGGCGGGTTCAGCCTGTACGAGGCCATCACGAGCTGAGCGGCCCCTCCCTGGCTGCGGCCCCGCTCGGGCTGCGGCCCCGCTCGGGCTGCGGCCCTACCCGGGCTGCGGCCCCTCCTGGGTTGCGGTCCTATCTGGGCCGCGGCCCCACTCCTCGCCGTGGGCCCACCTGGGCTGCGGTCCCTCCCGGGTTGCGGCCCACCCTCGCCGCGCCGCATCCGGGCTGCGCCCCCACTCGGGCCGCCCGCCCCACTCGTCGCCGTGGGCCCACCCGGGCTGCGGCCCCAGACAGCGTCGCGCCCCTACCCGCGCCCCGGGTGGGGAGTGGGGCTGCGGCTGGGGGGCGGGTCGTGGCGCCAGCCCTGGGTTGCGGCGCTCGGTCCTGGCCGCGGCTCGGTCCTGGCCGCGGGTCGGTCCTGGCCGCGGGTCGGTCCTGGGGGCGTGGCGCTCGGCCCTGGGGCGCCGGATCGGTCCTGGGCTGTGGCGCTCAGTCCCGGGTCGTGGTGCTCGGCTCGGGGGCGTGGGATCGGTTGCTCGGGAGCGCGCTATCAGTCCCGGGCCGTGGCGCTCGGCTCTGGGGCGCGGTGCTCAGACCTGGGTTGCGGTGCTCGGCCCTGGGTGGGGCGCGGCGCGTGGCGGTGGTGCTCAGTCCGTGAAGTTCAGTCGCAGGGTGCCGTCGGGCAGCGCCTCGACCCGTACCTGCTCCAGGTCCCGCACATGGGCGTCCGGGGCGTGCGCCGCGGCGCGCGCCCCCACTCCGACCACCCGCATCCCGGCCGCCCGGCCCGCCGCGATGCCGACCTCCGAGTCCTCGAAGACCACACAGTCGGCGGGGGCGAAGCCCAGCTCGGCGGCGCCCTTGAGGAAGCCCTCCGGGTCCGGCTTGCTCGCGCCGACGCACTCGGCGGTGATCCGCACCCGCGGCATCGGCAGCTCGGCGGCGCCCATCCGGGCGGTGGCGAGCGCCTTGTCGGCGGAGGTCACCAGGGCGTGCGGAAGACCGGCCAGCGAGGCCACGAAGGCGGGCGCGCCGGGCACCGGAACGACGCCGTCGAGATCGTTGGTCTCCCACTCCAGCATCCGCTGGTTGTCCGCCAGGTTCCGCTCGACCGGACGGTCGGGCAGGAGCACCGCCATCGTCGCGTGGCCCTGCCGCCCGTGGACGATCCCGAGTACGCGCTCGGCGTCCAGCCCCTGCTCCGCCGCCCACCGCCGCCAGCAGCGCTCGACCACGGCGTCGGAGTTGACCAGGGTGCCGTCCATGTCGAGGAGCAGTGCGCGGGCGGTGAGGGACATCGGGACTCCTGGGCGGGAGCGCGGAAAGAGACAAGCGGCCCCGCCCGCCGGTCAGGGAGAGCGGGCGGAGCCACTTTGTTCCTTCACGATACAAAGCGCGACCGTGCTGCGCCAGGGGGGTGGGCCCTCGGGGTTCGGTTCGGCGCCGGAGGGCGGCCTGGCCCAGGGCAGGTCTACTAGGGCTCGTCGGTTCTGGATTCGAGGTCGTGGCGGGTGTTCTCGCCGTAGACGCCGTCCGGATCGCCCGTGATGTCGTGCTGGCCCTGGTAGCTGGAGACCGCGTTGCGCACCCCGGCGTCGTACTCCCCGTCCGCCACGCCTATGTAGAGCAGCAGCTGGGCCAGCCGCTTCTGTAGCTCGACCACCTCGGCCCCGCTGTCCCCCTCGCTCAGCACCGGCGGACCGGTGGGCCCGGGGGTGTCGGACGGGTCGGCCGTCGGCTCGCCGGAGGCGGTCGGCTCGGGCTGGGCCGTCGAGCGGGGCGCGGAGGCCGATGCCGAGGGGTGGGCGGTGGCCGGTGCGGCGGTCTCGCTCGGGGTCGCGCTCGCCCGCGCGGAGCCGGACGCGGAGGGGTGGGCCGTCGCGCTCGGCGAGGGGGTGCCGGACGCGCTCCCCTCGTCGGCCGGAGTGTCGTCGGCCGGGGCGCTGGTGCGGATGTCGGCCAGCGCGCGGTCGTCCGAGCCGCCGCCGTCGTCCTGGTGGTCCCCGCCGAGTAAGCCGGTGCCGATCGCCAGCGAACCGGCCACCGCCACGGCGGCCGCTCCCGCGAGCACGGTCGCCACGGTCTTGCGCCTGCTCCTGCGGTGGCGGACGGGGCTGGGGCCGGGGGCGTCGTACTCGTCGGCGTCCGGGGCGGCACTGCCCGCCGCGTCGGACAGTGCCGCGTCGGAGGACTGTGCCGCCTCGTCCCCGCCGCGTCTCTCCTCGACGCGGTCCAGCACCCGCGTCTCCTCGGCGTCCCCCTTCCCCGGCCTCTCCGGCTTCTCCGGCTTCTGCGGCTCGTCGAACAGCCGCAGATCACGTGGATCCGGCCCGCCCGCGCTCTCCTCCGAGAGCGTCACATACGGACGCAGATGGGTCTGGTCATCGGTCTCGCCTGCCGTCGCGGCGGACGCGGCGGACGCGGCGGCGCGTGCGGCACACGTACAGCCGGGCCGGCCGTTGGCGCGCGCCGGTGCGAAGCAGTGCGGGCAGGACTCTGCCGTCACGGAACCTTCCCTCCCTGGAGTCGCAGCGATTATGCGCATCCGATCCCCTTCCGCGCAGGCGTTCGCCCGCTGCGCGGACGGACCCGGCGGGCCGTAACAGGGCATAAGGGCGAGGATGGGGTGAGGATGGGTGAGGACGAAGGGGGAGGGCGGATCGAGCGGTCGAGGAGTCGCCATGGCGTGGGACGCCGGCAGCCCGGCTCCGGCCCCGGGAGCCTCCGGCGCCGTGGCCCCCGGCCCGGGTGAGGGCCGGTCGCGGCGCACGGTTCTGGTGGCCATCGGCGCGCTGCTGCTCGGCATGCTGCTCGCCGCGCTCGATCAGACGATCGTCTCCACCGCGCTGCCCACGATCGTCAGCGACCTCGGCGGCCTGGAGCATCTGTCCTGGGTCGTCACCGCGTATCTCCTCGCCTCGACCGCCGCCACCCCGCTGTGGGGCAAGCTGGGCGACCAGTACGGGCGCAAGAAGCTCTTCCAGGCCGCGATCGTCATCTTCCTGATCGGCTCCGTGCTGTGCGGCGTCGCCCAGAACATGGCCGAACTCATCGCCTTCCGAGCGCTCCAGGGGCTGGGCGGCGGTGGCCTCATGGTGCTGTCGATGGCCATCGTCGGCGATATCGTCCCGCCCCGTGACCGAGGCCGCTACCAGGGGCTCTTCGGCGCCGTCTTCAGCGCCACCAGTGTGCTGGGGCCGCTGCTGGGCGGGGTCTTCGTCGACCGTCTCAGCTGGCGCTGGGTCTTCTACGTCAACCTGCCCGTCGGCATCGTCGCCCTCCTCGTCGTCGCCTCCGTGCTGCACATCCCGGTGCGCCGCACCCCGCACACCATCGACTACCTCGGCACCTTCCTGATCGCCCTGGTCGCCGCCGCCCTGGTGCTGATGACCTCCCTCGGCGGGGTCAGCTACGGCTGGGGGTCCTGGCAGATCATCGGGCTCGCGGTGGCCGGCCTGGTGCTGCTGGCGGCCTTCGTACGAGTGGAGTCCCGCGCGGCCGAGCCGGTGCTGCCACTGGCGCTCTTCCGCAGCCGCACTTTCACGCTCTGCGCGGTCATCAGCTTCATCATCGGCTTCGCGATGTTCGGCAGCATGACGTTTCTGCCGACCTTCCTCCAGATCGTGCAGGGCGTCTCACCGACCGCGTCCGGCCTCCACCTGCTGCCGCTGGTCCTCGGCACGCTGGTCTGCTCCACCCTCTCCGGCCAGCTGGTCAGCCGCACCGGCCGGTACAAGGTCTTCCCGGTCCTGGGCACCGCGATCACCGCCGTCGGCCTGCTGTTCCTGCACCAGTTGCGGGAGTCCAGCGGGGTGGTGGAGATGAGCGCGTATCTCTTCGTCTTCGGCTGCGGTCTCGGCCTGGTCATCCAGGTGCTGGTGCTGATCGTGCAGAACTCGGTCGGCTACCGGGACCTGGGCGTCGCCACCTCGGGTGCGACCTTCTTCCGCTCGATCGGCGCCTCGTTCGGCGTCTCCGTCTTCGGCGCGATCTTCGCCAACAACCTCGGTCCGCACCTCGCCGACGCCCTCGCCGGGCGGCGCCTGCCCCCCGGCGTCACCCCCGCCGGCCTCAGCTCCGACCCCCGGGCCATCGGCCGGCTGCCGGCGGTGGAGCGGGCGGCGGTGCGGCACGCGTTCGCCGTCTCCATCACCGATGTCTTCCTGTACGCGGTGCCGGTCGTACTGCTCGCCTTCCTCCTCGCCTGGTACCTCCGCGAGGAGCCGCTGCGTGGCAGCGTCACCGCACCGGACGGCACCGAGATATTCGCCAGCAACCCCGTGGAACGCTCCTCGCGCGACGAGTGCGCCCGCGCGCTGTCCCTGCTCGGCAGCCGGGAGGGCCGCCGGGAGATCTACGTGGACATCACCCGACGCGCCGGGCTCGACCTCGGACCGGCCGCGAGCTGGATGCTGCTGCGCATCCACCACTACGGCTCGGTCGAACCCGCGGTGCTCGCCGAGCGCACGCCCCTGCCGCTGCGGGTCGTCACCGAGGCGGCCCGGCAGATCGAGGAGCGCGGTCTGGGCCGCCGCTACGGGCTGGAACTGACCCTCACGGAGGACGGCCGTGAGGCCGCCGCGAGGCTCTTCCGGGCGCGCGAGGCGTCCCTCGCGGAACTCCTGGGCGACTGGTGGTCACCCGACCGCCCGACCGACCTGAGCGCGCTGGTGGACGAGCTGACGCGCGAGCTGTGCGGCTCCGACGCGGAACAGCCGCGAGGCGCCGCCCCGCTCCCCGACCACCGCTGCCCGCCACGGTGGCGAGAACCCTGACCTCGCGGCCCAGGGACCGCGGGTCGTGTTGTGGTCCAGGGGGCTGGGACTGACGGGAGTTGCCTTGGCCCAGGGGCCGACGGGTCGTGTCTCGGTCCAGGGGGCCAGGGCGGGGCACGGGACCTGCCCTGGCTCAGCGGCCCAGGGGCCACGCACCGTTTCAGCCCAGCTCCTTGGCCAGCCAGACCTCGGCGTACGGCCCCTGCGTGAACGGCGCGACCTCCCGGTAGCCGTGCCGCGCGTACAGCGCACGGGCCTCCACCAGATCGAGGCGGGTGTCGAGCGCGATCCGCTCGGCGCCCAGCTCCCGTGCCGCCGCCTCGGCGGCCGTGAGCAGCGCGGCGCCCCCGCCCAGCCCCCGCTTGGCGGGCCGTACGAACACCCGCTTCAGCTCCGCCGTACGCCCGTCCAGCAGCCGCAGTCCCGCACATCCGGCGAGCTCACCCGCGTGGCGCGCCAGCAGGAAGACCCCGCGCGGCGGGGCGAGGTCGTCGCTGGGCATCTCCGCGAGCGCCCGCTCGATCTCCTCGGGGGTCGAGTCCCGCGCCTCGTGGAGCCGGTAGTAGCGGTCGGCGACATCGACGAGGTACTCGCGCAGCAGCATGGCCGAGACGGGGTCGTCGACGGGCCCTGCGGCGACCGTCCAGGCGCGGGCGGCCGGGACGCGCGAACCGGCGGGGGAGCGGGGCGTACTCGTCATGTCCGGCATCCTGGCACCGCTTTTCCCTTGAACGCACCGCAGTTTGAGGGCCCAAGACCGGGCTACCCGATGGAAGGAGCCCCCGAACGCCGAGGGGGAAGCCAGCGGGAAGGCAGAAGCAGACCATGTCAACTGGTGCGATCAGCATCGTGGTTGTCGTCGCGGTCGTCCTCGCGGCCGCGCTCGTCATCCGCGTCGTCCGCGCGGGCGCCAGCCGTAAGGAACGCGCTCTGCGACGCCGCTTCGGACCCGAGTACGAACTCACCGTCGCCCAGCACGCGGGTGACGCCAAGGCGGCGCAGCGCGAGCTGGACGAACGGCTGCGGATGTACGGCGATGTGAAGACCCAGCCCCTGTCCGGTGAGCTGCGTGAGCGGTACGTGGCCGAATGGGCCGGTGCGCAGGAGATGTTCATCGAGTCCCCGGAACGCGCGGTGGCCGGCGCCGATCAGCTGCTGGCCCGGCTCGCCCGCGACCGGGGCTATCCGTCGGACGGTTACGAGGAGCAGGTGGCGGCGCTGTCCGTGCACCACGCCGACCACGTCCAGGGCTACCGGCAGATCCATGACGCGGCCGTACGCGCCGGCCAGGGGCAGGCGGACACCGAGGAGCTGCGCGAGGCCGTGGTGCACGCCCGGCCGTTCTTCGAGGCGCTGGTCAGGCCCCCGCACCACAGCGCCACCGCCCGCCCCGAGACCACGCGGCAGTATCACGGCGGGCGGCAGCACAGCCGACTCCACCGGTGGCTGCCGGGCACCGGGACGGGGCCGGGGGCGGGTCACACCCGGCTCGGCCACACGAGGAAGGGCGGCGCGTGGTGACGGACCCGACGGACCCGACCGGCGACCCGACGGAACCGACCGGCGACCCGACGGGAAACCAGGGCCGACGACACCAGGCGCCGCCCCCGTCGATGGGCATGCCGGAGACAGCCTCGACGATGCCGACGAACGGACACGGAACCGGAAACGGACACGGAACCGGAAACGGACACGGAACCGGAAACGGACGCGGGTACGGAAACGGGACCAGGCCCACGACGCCATGGCAGCCGTCCGCGCCGTCCGCGCCGCCCGCACCGTCCGAGCTGTCCTGGCCGTCCGAGCAGCCCTCCGCCGGTTTGTCGAGCACCCCGAACGGTCCCAGCTTCCCCGTGCTGCCGACGAGCGAGCACGACGAGCTGGCCCAGCGGCTGCGGTTCGCGATCAGCGGCTTCGTGGACTCCCCGCGCGGCGCCGTCGAGGAGGCCGATGCCCTGCTCGAGGAGGTGGCCACCCGGCTCGCCGATCTCCTGGCCGAACGCCGCGGCACGCTGCGTGCCGCCTGGCACGAGGATGACGCGGTCATCTCGGAGACGGAAGAGCTGCGGCTGGCGATGCGGGGTTACCGCAATGTGCTGGAGCGTCTCATCAGTATCTGACGTGCCCGAAGAGCCTGACGTATCCGACCGTCCGCGACCATCCACCTGGCCGCCGCCCGGCTTCCCCCTCCGGGCGGCGGCCATGCTCATGCCCTGGGGCGGGGGAGGCTTCCCGGATATGGGATAACCTCTCGTATATGGGAGAGCTGGAGTGCGTCGAACCCCTGGAGGCCCGGCTGGCCGCCCGGCTCGGCGATCTGCGCATGGAACGGGGCTGGTCGCTGGACGAGTTGGCGCGGCGGGCGGGCATCAGCCGCTCGACGCTGTCGCGTCTCGAACGCGGCGAGATCAGCCCCACCGCCGCCCTGCTCAATAAGTTGTGCACGGTCTACGAGCGCACGATGTCGCGGCTGCTGGCCGAGGTGGAGTCGGAGCCGCCGCAGGTGGTGCGCGCCGCCGCGCAGTCCATGTGGCGGGACCGGACATCGGGGTTCACCCGCCGCTCGGTGTCCCCGCCGCATCCGGGGCTGCGCGGTGAGGTGATCGAGGGCACGCTGCGTCCGGGCGCGGACATCGCCTACGACGGGCCACCGGTCCCCGGCGTCGAGCAGCACATCTGGGTTCTGGAGGGCGCGGTGGAGATCACGGCCAACGGCCATGTGCACGAGCTCGCGGCGGGGGACTGTCTGCGGTTCCGGCTGTGGGGAAGCTCGCGGTTCCGCTGTGTGGGCTCCGCACCGGTGCGCTACGCCCTGATGGTCGTCCTCCCGTAACACCGCCAGACCGCCGGACGACAGCCCGTCAGGCACCAGCCCGTCAGACCCCGCAGAAGGAGAAACCGCCGTGCCCTCACCCCACCGCATCGACCGCCTGACCGCCGCCGACTTCCCCGACGCGGTCAAGGGACTGGCCGAGCTCCTGGTCGACGTCGTCGACGACGGCGCCTCGCTGGGCTTCCTGGCCCCCTTCGACCATGAGGCCGCCGCGTCCTGGTGGCGGACCCAGGCCCCGGTGGTGGCCGACGGTACCCTCGCCGTCTGGGTCTCCCGCGACGGTATGACCGGCATCAACGGCACCGTCAGCCTGGCCTTCTCCGGTAAGCCCAACGGCCGGCACCGGGCCGAGATCCTCAAGCTGATGGTCCACCGCGACGCCCGGGGCCAGGGCATCGCCCGCGCCCTGCTGGCCACCGCCGAAGCGGCCGCCACCGCCGCCGGGGTCACCCTCCTGCTCCTGGACACCCGCACCGGCAGCACCGCCGAGCGGGTCTACGCCGCCGACGGCTGGACCCGCTTCGGCGTCGTCCCCGGCTACGCCACCGACCCGGACGGCTCCCTGGAGGACTCCAGCTTCTACTACAAACACCTCGATACGCCGGTGGCCCCGGCCGGAGCGTAAATCGGTCGTGGGAGTGGTGACCCCGGTCCAGGGTGGCGCGGTTGTCATCAGCGGGGACCACCAGCAGGGACCAGCGGGGTCGAGGAAAGGCGGGGGAGCCGTGGAGCAGTACAGCGGATGGGTCGACGAAGGATTCGGGGGCGTCGCCGACGCGTTCGCGCGGGTCCGCGGCCCTGGCGGTGGGCGGCGGGCCCTTAGCTCCCAGGCGGCGGGGCTACAGCCTCGGTGGTGGGCGGCTGTCCCGTAGCCCGGCGGTACGGCGGCGTCATGCCTCGTCCCACAGGTCGGTGCTGTGCGCCGCGACCAGCGCGGCGATCCGGGCCAGGGTGTCGTCGGCCGCCTGCGGGGCCGGTCGGCGGCCGTCGCGTAGACGGAGGGCCACCCGGCCGTCAGCGGCCTCCCTGGCGCCTACCACGGCCTGGTAGGGGACGAGGCGGGCGGCCCGGATCCGGGCGCCCAGGCTGCCGCGTTCCGGTCCGGCCGGCTCCGCCCGCAGCCCGAGGTCCGCGCACCGCCGGACGAGCGCCTCGGCCTGCGGCAGCTCGGCCTCGGAGACCGGGAGGACCACCAGCTGGGTGGGGGCGAGCCAGGCGGGGAAGGCCCCGCCGTGCACCTCGATGAGATGCGCGACGGCCCGCTCCACGCTCCCGATGATGCTGCGGTGGACCATGACCGGACGGTGCCGGGCGCCGTCCGGGCCGATGTAGTGCAGGTCGAACCGCTCGGGCTGGTGGAAGTCGACCTGGACGGTGGACAGGGTGGACTCCCGGCCGGCGCCGTCCGCCACCTGCACATCGATCTTGGGGCCGTAGAACGCCGCCTCGCCCTCCACCGCCTCGTACGGCAGGCCGGAGCGGTCCAGGACGTCGGTCAGCAGGGCGGTCGACCGCCGCCACAGCTCGGGGGCGGCGACATACTTCCCTCCCGGGCCCGGAAGGGAGAGCCGGTAGCGGGCCGGGGCGATGCCCAGCGCCTGGTACGCCCGGCGGATCATCTCCAGGGCCGCCCCCGCCTCGTCGGCGACCTGGTCCAGGGTGCAGAAGATATGGGCGTCGTTCAGCTGGATGGCCCGGACCCGGGTCAGTCCGCCGAGCACGCCCGACAGCTCCGAGCGGTACATCCCGCCCAGCTCGGCCATCCGCAGTGGCAACTCGCGGTAGCTGTGGGCGCGGGAGCGGTAGATCACCGCATGGTGCGGACACAGGCTCGGGCGCAGGACGACCTGCTCCCCGCCCGGCTGCGCGCCCAGTTCCATCGGGGGAAACATGTCGTCGCTGTAGTGCGACCAGTGCCCCGACAGCTCGTACAGCTCCCGCTTGCCGAGCACCGGCGAGTACACATGCCGGTAACCCGCCCGGCGCTCGGCGTCGCGGATGTACTCCTCCAGGGTGTGCCGTATGGTCGCGCCGTCCGGCAGCCAGTACGGCAAGCCGGCGCCGATCAGCGGGTCGGTGTCGAACAGGTCCAGCTCACGGCCGAGCTTGCGGTGGTCGGGCATCGCGGTCTCCTCGGGGAGGTCGGTGGATGTCGGTGGACATCGGGCGAGTGACCGCACGGCAAAGCCCCGGGGCACTCGCCCCGGGGCTTGGGATCAGAACGTCGATCAGCGCGCCGGGACACTCTCCGGCGTCGTCGTCATGGCAGCGCGCTTCATGCGGATGACGGTAGCAGCGGTCGGGCCGGGGCCGCCGCCGGTTTTCCGCGTGCGGCAGCGGCCTGCGCCACCGGCCACCGGAAACGCGCACCGGAACGGCGCAAGCGCACCGGAACCCGCGCATCGCGAACGCGCACCGGAAACGTGCAGGCAACACGAAACACGCAGGAAACACCGCTGTGCGCACTCGGTAACGCGGAAAAGTGACCCTTCCCCGAGCGGCCGTCGAGCCTCGACGCGAAGCCATGCCGACTGGGAAGGTGACATATCCATATGCCGACCGGACTCCATACCGGTGACACCGCCTGGCTGCTGGCCAGCACCGCGCTCGTGCTGCTGATGACCCCCGGGCTCGCCCTCTTCTACGGCGGCATGGTCCGCGCCAAGAGCGCGCTCAACATGCTGATGATGAGCTTCGTCTCGATCGCCGTCGTCACCGTCGTGTGGCTGCTCGTCGGCTACAGCCTCGCCTTCGGGACCGATACCGGCGGCTGGGGTCTGATCGGGAGCCTCGACCACATCGGCCTGCACGGCATCGGGCCGACCACCCTCACCGGGCATGTGCCGACCCTGCTGTTCGCGACCTTCCAGCTCACCTTCGCGATCCTCACGGCCGCGCTGATCAGCGGCGCCATCGCCGACCGGGCACGGTTCGGGGCGTGGGTCGTCTTCGTGGCCGTATGGACACTGCTCGTATACGTTCCGGTCGCGCACTGGGTCTTCGCACCCGGCGGCTGGATCCTCGACCAGCTGGGCGCCCTGGACTTCGCGGGCGGCACCGTGGTGGAGGTCAACTGCGGGGCGTCCGGGCTGGCGCTCGCGATGATCCTCGGACCGCGGATCGGCTTCAAGAAGGAGGCCATGCGGCCGCACAACCTGCCGCTGGTGCTGCTGGGGGCCGGACTGCTCTGGTTCGGCTGGTTCGGCTTCAACGCGGGCTCGGCGCTGGGGGCCGACGGGCTGGCCGCCGCCGTGTTCGTCAACACCCAGGCGGCCGGCTGCACCGGGCTGCTGGGGTGGCTGGCGGTCGAGAAGCTGCGGGACGGCCACGCCACCACCCTGGGCGCCGCCTCCGGCGCGGTCGCGGGACTGGTGGCCATCACCCCGTCCTGTGGTTCGGTGGGCGTGGCCGGCGCGCTGGTGATCGGACTGGCCGCCGGGCTGCTGTGCTCCTACGCCGTGAGCTGGAAGTTCCGGTTCGGCTACGACGACTCCCTGGACGTCGTCGGCGTCCACCTCGTCGCCGGGGTGGTCGGTACCGTCCTCATCGGCCTCTTCGCCACCTCCGCCATGACCGGCGGCGCCTCCGGGCTGCTCTCCGGCGGCGGCCCGGCGCAACTGGGCAAGCAGGTGGTGGCGGTGCTGGCGGTGGGGGCCTACGCGTTCGCCGTGACGTACGGGATCGGAAAGCTGATCGACCGGTTCCTCGGCTTCCGCGCCGCAGAGGAGGACGAACGGTCCGGCCTCGACCTCGCCGTCCACGCCGAGACCGCCTATGATCACGGCGTTCTGGGCCACGGTGTGCCGCAGAACGCCCACGCCCACCGCCCGCTCCCGCATTCGGACAGGACCCCGCTCGGATGAAGCTGATCACGGCCATCATCAAGCCGTTCAAGCTCGATGACGTCAGGACGGCGCTGCACGAGATCGGGGTGCGGGGCCTCACCGTCACCGAGGCCAGCGGCTTCGGCCGCCAGCTCGGCCACACCGAGGTCTACCGCGGCGCCGAGTACCGCGTCGACTTCGTCCCCAAGGCGCGGATCGACGTGGTCGTGGAGGACGCCGAGGCGGAGGCGGTCATGGAGACGATCACCACCGCCGCCCGCACCGGACGCATCGGCGACGGCAAGGTCTGGGCCGTGCCGGTCGACGACGTAGTGCGGGTCCGCACCGGGGAACGCGGCCCGGACGCCATCTGACAACCGCGATAACGCCGACAACCGCGACGCCGGACGGCCGGGCCCGCCGATCGCCGGACCCGCCCGTCCGGCAGGGGCCGACTACGGGGCCGGCGAGTCGACGGGCCGGAGCCGACGGCCGGGCGCGCCGGACTGGCGGGTCGGGGCTGGTGAGGCGGTGTGCCGGGGCTCATGAGGCGGCGGGCCGGGGCGGGCGCGGCGACGGGTTGGGACCAGCACCGGGCGCGCCGGACCGACGTGCCGTGGGCGGCGAGGCGACGTGCCTGGGCCGACGGCCGGGCGTGATGGGCCAGGGGGCGGCGGGCCGGGACGGGCGAGGCGACGCGCCAGGGCCGTCACCGGGTGCGCCGGGCCGACGTGCCGCGACCGACTGGGCAACGCGCCGGGGCCGGACCGGGGCACGACGTGCCTGGGCCGACGGCCGGGCTCGACGTGCCGGGCCCGTCCGGCCGGGGCCGGCGGCCGGGGCCGCCCGTCCGGCTGGGGCCGACGGGCCGGGACGGCTGGGCACGATGGGCCGGAGCCCGGCCGGGGTGGTCCGGCCGGGCTTTTGTCGCTTGGGTTGGGTCGCTACGCCCCTTCCGGGACCAGCTCCCCCACCGCGTCCCGCCACGCGGCCCGCGTGGCGACCGCCTGCCGCCATGTGCGCAGTGCCTTGGGCGGCATCCCGACGGCCAGCACACCGGCCACCCGGTCCCCGGCGCGGTAGACGGCCAGGAACTTCCGTTCCTCCAGGGCGCCCTCGACGACCGCGACCTCCTCATGGCCGCGCAGCAGTCCATAGGCCTGGATGCGGAAGTCGTACTGGTCCGACCAGAAGTACGGCACCGGGGCGAACGGCTTGCGCGCGTCCGGGCGCAGGAGGTTGCGGGCCACGGCCATGCCCTGCTCGGTGGCGTTGGTCCGGTGCTCGATCCGCATCGCGGTACCGAACAGCGGGTTGTGCCAGCGGGCCACGTCCCCCGCGCCGTACACCCCCGGCGCGGCGGCACTGTACTCGTCGCACTCCAGGCCGTTGCCCAGGGTGAGGCCGCTGCCCTCCAGCCAGTCGGTGTTGGGCACCGAGCCGATCGCGACCAGCACCTCGTCGGCCTCGACCAGGGTGCCGTCCGCCAGCCGCACCCCGCCGTCGGCCACCTCGGCCACCGTGACCCCGGTGCGCAGATCGACGCCGTGGTCGTGGTGGGCCTCGGCGAGCATCCGTCCGACCCGCTCGCCGACCGCCGGGGCCAGCGGCACCGGGGTCGGCTCCAGCAGGGTCACCTCCACGCCGAGCCCCCGGGCCACGGCGGCCGCCTCGGCGCCGAGGAATCCGGCGCCGACCACCACCAGCCGCCGCCCCGGGACCAGCCGGTCCCGCAGGGCCAGGGCGTCGTCCAGGGTGCGCAGCACATGCGCGCGCTCCCCGCCGTCGCCGGGCAGCCGGCGCGGGCGGACGCCGGTGGCGATGACCAGGCCGTCGTACGGCACCCGCGCCCCGTCGGCCAGCGCGACCGTACGGCCGGCGAGGTCGAGCCCGGTCGCGGCGGTCCCGAGGCGCAGATCGAGGCCGAGCCCGTACAGGTCGGCGGGCGCGCGCAGCGGCACCCGGTCGGCCTCCCACTGCCGGCCGAGGATCTGCTTGGACAGCGGTGGCCGGTCGTACGGGTGGTACGGCTCATCGCCGATGAGCGTGATCGTGCCCTCGTAGCCCTCCCGGCGCAGCGTCTCCGCCGCCGCGAGACCGGCGGCGGAGGCACCGACCACCACGACCTGCTTCACTTCTCGACCACCCGTATCGCCGCCGCCGGGCAGACCACCGCGGACTCCTCCACATCGGCGTGGAGTTCGGCCGGGGGCCTGTCGTTCAGCAGGACCACGATGCCGTCCTCCTCCCGCTGGTCGAACACATCAGGGGCGATCATCACGCACTGACCTGACCCCACACACTTGGGCACATCGACTTCCACACGCATGGCTGACTCGTACTCCTCGTTACCAGGTGACGGGCAGTTCGTAGACGCCGTAGACGGCACCGTCGTGTTTGAACGGTAGTTGGTCGAGGCCGGTCGCCAGCCGCAAAGTGGGAATCCGGCGGTAGAGCGTGCTGTAGACGACCTGGAGCTCCAGCCGGGCGAGCGGCTGGCCCAGGCACTGGTGGACGCCGAAGCCGAACGCCATGTGGCGGCGGGCGTCGCGGCTGATGTCCAGCCGCTCGGGCTCGGGGAAGACCTCCGCGTCCCAGTTGCCGGTGCCGGTGTGGAGGATGATCCCGTCCCCGGCGCGGATGGTCTCGCCGCCGACCTCGATGTCCTCCAGCGCGACCCGGCGCCGGCCGTTGTGCACGATGGACAGGTAGCGCAGCAGTTCCTCGACCGCCCTGGCCACCGCCTTGGGATCGTCGGTCTCCCGCAGGACGGCGAGCTGGTCGGGGTGTTCCAGCAGCGCGACGGTGCCGAGGGCGATCATGTTGGCGGTGGTCTCATGACCGGCGATCAGCAGCAGCACGCCCATGTTGGCGGCCTCGCGCTGGGTCAGCTCACCGGCCCTGACCCGGGCGGCCAGCTCGGAGAGCATGTCGTCGGCGGGGTCGGCGAGTTTGGCGGCGACCAGGTTGTCCAGATAGTCGGTCAGCGCCTCGTTGGCGCGGACCACGTCCTCGACCGACGACGCCATGTTGATCAGCACCGAGCTGTTCTTCTGGAAGAAGTCGTGGTCCTCGTACGGCACCCCGAGCAGCCGGCAGATCACCAGCGACGGCAGCGGCAGCGCGAACGCGCGCACCAGGTCGACCGGGGTCGGCCCGGCCAGCATGGCGTCGATCAGATCGTCGGTGATCTTCTGGATGTCGGGCCGCAACGCCTCGACCCGCTTGATCGCGAACGGTGCGGTGACCATCCGGCGGATCCGGGCGTGCTCGGGGTCGTCCATGCCGAGGAACGTCCGCCGCCGCTTGGAGTTCTCGCGGAAGCCTTCGTTCGGATGCGGGAAACCGGGCACCAGGGGGTCCGAGCTGACCCGCGGGTCGCCGAGCAGCGCGCGCTGGTCGGCGTGCCGGGTCACCAGCCACGGGGTGCTGCCGTCCCACAGCCGCACCTTCGCGATCGGCCGCTCGTTCTGGAGAACCCGGGTGGCCGGGGGCGGGTCGAAGGGGCAGCCGGCCGCACGCGGCATCGGAAACTCCGCAAGCGGCTCTTCCGCCTCGGCCGTGGTCTCTGCCAGCGTCTCGGTCATGTCTCTCCTCGGGTGGGGGATTCCGATGAGCGGAGCGTGAACCTTCGCGATACGGGGACGTGACCCTTCGCGATACGGGGACGTGCTCCTTCGCGATACGGGGACGTGCTCCTTCGCGTCGGACCGATCCTTCGCGTCGGGGATGTGCTCCTTCGTCTCAGGGGACCGATCCTTCGCGTCGGGGACGTGGTGACCAGCGAACCCCCTCCACCTGACGTCCCCCGGTCAGTTTCCTGACGAATCGCTGACAGCGGGAAAGGCCAGCGTGACCGTGGTGCCGCGGCCCGGTGCGCTGCGCACGGTCACCTCGCCGCCGTGCCGCTCGACCACCCGCCGCACGATGGTGAGGCCGAGCCCGCCGCCCAGCTCGCTCCGGCCGTCCTCGGCGGAGCGAGCGTCGGTGAGCCGGGCGATGTCGTACGGGCTCATGCCCGGCCCCTGGTCGCTGACCGACAGCTCGGCCCGCGGCTGCCCGCCGGGCCCGGCCACCGGACCGCGCACCGCCACGGTCACCGGGGACCCGGCGGGGGTGTGCCGCAACGCGTTGACCAGCAGATTGCGGACGGCGTGCCGCAGCAGGCGGCCGTCGGCGACGAGGGCCACCCGGCCGGAGTCCTCCCGTGCGATGGGGCGTTCGGGGTCGAGCACCCCCAGATCCGCCACCGCCTCGTCCGCCACGTCCCGCAGACACACCGGCTCCCGGTCCGGCACCGGTACCCAGGAGGCGTCCGCACGGGGAAACACCTGCTGGACCGCCTGGTGCATACGGTCGGCCTCGTCCTGGATCCGGCGCAGGGCGCGCACCATCAGCTCGGGGTCGTCGCTGAGCCCCTGGAGCGGGAGTTCGGCCCAGCCCCGGATGGTGGTCAGGGAGGTGCGCAGCTCGTGCAGCAGCACCTCCAGCCGCTGCTGGCGCTCGTCCGCCTCCTCCCCGTGCGCGCTCATATCTGCGCGAGGCGGCCGAGCCAGTAGCCGAAGCCACGGCGGGTGTGGATCAGGGCGGGCCCGGCCCCGTCGACCTTGTGGCGGAGGCGGGAGACCAGCTTCTCGATGGCGTTGTCCCCGTAACGCCTGTGCTCCGCCAGCCACAGATGCTCGCCGATCTGCTCCTTGGACAGCACCTGGCCCGCGTTGACCAGCAGATAGCGCAGCAGCCGGAACTCCCCCGGGGTCAGCGCCAGCGTCCGCTGCCCACGCCGCGCCTGACGGGTCGTATCGTCCAGCACCAGATCCGCGTAGCGCGGCGACGGCTCCTCCCGCCGCCGGCTCCGGGTGCGCAGCTGCGCCTGCACCCGGGCCAGCACCTCGGCGATCCGGAACGGCTTGGTGACGTAGTCGTTCCCGCCGATGCCGAGGCCGGTGACCAGCGAGTCCAGCGAGTCGCGGGCGGTGAGGAAGAGCACCGGCGGATGGTCCTCATCGGCCGCGACCAGACGCCGGCACACCGTGAAGCCGTCCATGTCCGGCAGCATCACATCGAGGATCACCAGGTCGGGCCGCTCCCGCCCGACCCGGTCGAGCGCCTCCCCGCCGGTGGCCGCGGTGCCGACCCGGTAACCGGCCAGCTCCAGGGTGGTCGCCAGCAGTTCGGCGATTCTCGTTTCGTCGTCGACGACCAGGATGTGCTGCCCGCCGCCACGGGCGGGTGCTGGCTTCTCGGGCTTTTCGCTGACACTCCCGTACACGCCATGACACTACGTGAACCGACCGTTCCGGGGCACCAGGACCCTGATCGTGAGCGATGGGATCCGGACAGTTCGCCACCGTCATTGAACGCGAGAACGAGAGGTTAGCGGCCTGTTAGCGGATCGGCAGGAGTCCGTCAGCGGCGGCGGACAGTGTGGTCGCCACGAGCCCGAAGGACGGGGCAGGCCACGACAGAACCCACGACACGGGGGGACACATGCCCTATCGCACCGCACGTCACCACACCCGCAAGGCCGTCGCCGCCGCCGCGGTGGTCGCCGCCGCCGCCTTCGGGCTGACCGCCTGCCAGGACACCGGGAACGACGCCGCGGGAGCCGAGTCCTCCGCCGCCTCCGGCTCGCACGACTCCGGCTCCCAGGACCCCCGTTCCGCCGCCGGCTCCGCGAAGAGCGGATCGGGCGCCGCGGAGTCCCTGCGGAAGAAGACCGTCACTCCGCTGCGCGACGGCGCGGCCCTCTACCCCCGGGCGATCCGGCTGGAGCACAGCGGCGACCGCAACGGACGCGTGCTCGCCTCGTCCGTCGTCCACGACGGCGGCGACGGCGTCGGCACCATCCAGGAGAGCACCGACGACGGAGCGAGCTTTCGCCAAGTGGGCACCATCGCCGACCCCAAGTCCGCCGACGGCCGCGGGCTGTGCTGCGCGACCCTCTTCGAACTGCCGCGACAGATCGGGGACATGCCGGCCGGCACCCTGCTGTGGGCCGCCTCCTTCGGCCAGGACGAGTCCGACCGCCGGATGTCGATACGGGTGTTCAAGAGCACCGACGTGGGCCGTCATTGGACCTACCTGTCCACGGTCGCCGCCGCCACCGACGCCAAGGGGCTGTGGGAGCCGGAGTTCTCCATCGACGCCGAGGGAAACCTGGTCTGCCACTACTCCGACGAAACCGATCCGCGCCACAGCCAGAAGCTCGTCGCCGTGCGCTCCCGGGACGGCGTCTCCTGGAGCGGTCTCCACGACACCGTCGCGAGCGCCCCGGTCTCCGACCGCCCCGGAATGGCGGTCGTGCGCAAGCTGCCGACCGGCACGTACATCATGACCTACGAGATCTGCTCCGACGACGCCCAGTACTCATGCGTGGTGCACTACCGCACCTCTCCCGACGGATGGGACTGGGGCGACCCCGCCAACCTCGGTATCCGGCCCGAGACGGCGGACGGCAAGTACTTCAAGCACGCGCCCAACCTGGCCTGGGCACCGGAGGAAGGGAACCCGCAGGGCAAGCTGCTGCTGGTCGGGCAGGCGATGTACAACGCGGACGGCAGCAAGGCCCAGGGCAGCGGGCGCACGATCTGGACCAACAGCAAGGGCGGCCAAGGCGCCTGGCGCGAGATCCCGGCCCCCGTCGCCGTGACGTCCGACAAGGTGGACTTCTGCCCCAACTACAGCTCCAGCCTGCTGCCTTCAGCCGACGGCAGCGAGGTGCTGGAGGCCGCGACCGACTACGACGGGGGCGTGTGCCGGCTGTATTACGCAACGAATGACGCGTGACCCGGCCGGCGGTATTGCGGCCTTGGGGTGTGGCGTCAATCCTCGAAGGGCGCGGCGAGCAGCAGGTCCTCCACGGTGGGCACCGAGAAGTCGGCGATGTGGCGGCGGCCGACCTCGGCGAAGGGATGCATGAGTTCCCCCATGGGCTTGGTGCGGCACAGCGACACTATGGTGTCGATCGCCTCTTGCTTGAATCCCTTCCGGGGAAACGCGGTCAGCACGTCATCAAGAGCGTCGGACGGCAATTTCTGAAGGCCGTTCCCGGAGAAATCCATACCCGAACCGACGGCGATCATGGCGATCTCCGGTCGCTTCCGAGCCGCGATACCGGCGGTGGTGTGCAGGGCGATCGCGTCCCAGACCACCGCCACCCGGTCGGCCGACATCCGCTGTTCCCGGAGGAACCGCTGTGCGGCGTCGGCACCGTCGACCTCGAAGCGCTCATTCGGCGTCCGGTACGCCTCGACCAGCCCGAGGTCATGCAGGACCGAGGCGACGAAGACCAGCTCGCGGTCGTAGCGAACGCCCTGCTGGTCGAACATCAGACAGCCGAAGAGGTACGTCCGCATGACATGGTTGAAAAGCGTCTCGGTGGACGCGCCTCGTGCGAACGCCGCGGCCTCCCGGGCCAGGCCACTGTCGGGAATGCGGACACCGGCCACCGCCGTGGGCAGGGCATCGGCACGCGGCCTCGGCGCCGCGGCAGCGGGCGGATGGGAGACGGCGGCGGCGAACGCGGACGCGGCGGCGACGCCGGCACCACGTTGCAGCACCGTGCGCCGGGTGACCTTCTTCGTGCCCTTGCTCTTGTCAAACATGTGGAGAGCCTTCTCGTGGTCGGCGGTTGGTGCCACGAGACTATGAAGGGCGTCACCGAGCCAACAGCGGCGAAAATGCCGAGAAACCTCTGATTCTCGCCAGGAAGGATTCCACCGCCTCGGCGTCGGAGGTGTGCCGCGCTCCGTGCGCTAGCCGACGTGCGGCCAGAGCAGGACCATCGCCGCGATGCACCCCGTGGCCGACGCTGTGAGCCAGTACAGGGAAAAGGTATTGAGCGGCACCTTGGTCCAGGGCTTCTGTTCCTGTTCCGCGATGTCGGCCGCGACCCTTTTCCTGACCGGCGCCAGCATGATGACCATCATCAACAGGCCGCAACTGTACAAATACAGGGTGAAGGAGACGGAGTAGCCTTTTACCGCGGCGCTGGGCACCAGAAAGACGCAGCCGGCCAGCGGGGCGAGGAACGTGCGCCGCTGTGCCTTCGGCGTCGGCATGCACCAGCGCATCGCGACCATGTAGATGACGGTGGTGACGGCGGCGACGAAGACCCAGCCGTCTGTGGTCAAACGGGAAGACGTGATCATAGCCTGAAGGGATCCTCATCGAGCCGTTCTGCCAGGTGCTCCAGAGTATCCGTAAGGCTTGACGGTGCACCGGCCAGCCTTTCGCGCTGCTGGGCGACCTGACCGATGAGGCGGAGCGTCCGCCCCGACGCGATTCCGGGTACGGCGGTGACCAGGGACCTGACGATGTCTTCCGCGTCGCGCCGGGCATGGACGTCCAGGAGGCATTGGGCGAGCCGTGTGGGGGCGGCCCGCTGCACGGCGAGGCGGTCCAGCGCAGTCCTGGCCGAATGGGCCCTGACCTGGCTCGATACCCACCGCGGATGGCTCCTCGTCTTCGACAACGCCACCCACCCCGACCACCTCGCCCCGTACCTCGCCAGACTCACCCCAGCGGCGACCACCTGATCACCAGCCGCCTCACCTACGGCTGGCACGACCTGGCCGCCACGCGGGCGCGCCTTGCGGCGCGCCGGGCGGTTTGGCCGCCCCGCCGGGCTGCGGCGTGGCCGCCGGTCCCGTCGGGCGCCCACCGCCGTCCGGGGCGGGGGCGTTGTGGCTGGGGCCGACGGCCTGGGCCGTGTTTTAGGTAGCGGGTGAGTCTTGGGCGGATAGTTCTTCCGCCAGTTCCATACAGCGCAGGCGGGCTGGGGAGAAGTCGTAGGGCATCTTGCCGGTGGCTTCGAACACGCTCATGGAGTCAGCCTCCCGCCTGACAGAGCCGAGGTCGGCCTCGCCCTCGCCGTCATCGGCGGTGGCAGGGTGCAAAGTGTCCCAAGCATCGAAGAGGGCATCGTCGTCTTTACCCAGGCCGGACTCCTCGATGACGGCCTGCAGGGCGCTTTCGAAGGCATGCCGCTCGACGGCCACTTGAGCCACCCGTGGATCATCGACGGCGACACTGTCATCGAGTGCCTCCTCGGCGTCATCGATGCGGTCGGAATCCTCCCGCAGAGTGGGATGCGTGGCCAGGACGACGAAGCGGGTGGCCTGGACGGCCGCGCCGAGCGGGCCGAAGATCCGCTCAGTGACCAGCAGACTGTCCAGGTCCGCCTGACGCAGGGAGCCCTCGGGCAGGCTCTTGAGGCGTTCGGTGACGACGTCGGAGAGCAGGCCCATCCGGCTGCCTTCGGTGCGCATCCGCCGCACGGCGGTCCGTTGCCGCCGCAATTCCGCCTCCTGCTCGGCGAGGGTTTCCTCCAACCGCTCCAGGGTGCCCGCGATACCTTCTCCGCTGTCCACACCGGCGGAAGCCGTGCCGGTGGTAAAGGCGTCACGGATGTCGTCCAGGGCGATCCCGGCGTCGGCCATCTTGCGAATCCACAGCAAGCGGATCATGTCCTCGTACCCGTAGCGGCGGCGGTCATCGCCGCCCCGCTCAGGCTCGGGGAGCAGGCCGATCTCGTGGTAATGGCGAATCGCCCGTGGCGTGCTGCCAACGAAGGCCGCCGCGTCACCGATCTTGACCTGACGGGGTGGCATGAAAGACGAATGCATGAGCAGGGACCTTTCCTCAAGGCATCGGGACGTAAGTCCACCGGACCACATGCCGCTACGGAAGGTGCAACCCGGCCTAGCGGGATACCGGTGGCGTCGGTGAACAGATGGTGCTTGCTGCCCGTCCTGCCCCGGTCGACGGGACTTCGTCCGGTCTTGGGCCCCCTTTTGACGCCCGGATGTGGGAGCCGTCGACTGCGGCGCGGGAGAAGTCCAGGGCGTTGGCACCGCGGAGTCGGGCCAGCAGGCACGAAGCCTTCCTCACCCTCGGGTGCGCACTCATCTGCTGGCGACGCCTGAAAGGCATCCCGGTAGGAGTTCTCAGGTGATGTCGTCGACAAGAGCCTCAAGGTGGCGCTCTCCGTCGCGGGTGTGCACGCCGGCGGCCAGTGCAGCCTTGGCAAGACGGGCTGCAGCGGGCTCACTGAAGAGTCCGCTGAGGAGCTCGTTGGCCTTCCGCAGGCCGTGAGTGGTCGACTCGACCGCGGTGTCGACCGCTTCGGTCGCGGCGCGGGCGACGCCGGGCGGCAGAGCGGCGATGCGGGCGGCGAGGGTGTCGACGACGTGGTCAAGGTCGGTGTCCGGCACGGCCCGGTTCACCCAGCCGATCCGTTCCGCGGTCGCGGCATCGATCAGCTGCCCGCCAAGGATGATCTCCAGGGCGCGTGCGCGACCCACGAGACCGGGCAGGTATGCAGTGCCTCCCGCGCCCGGGAGGATTCCCAGGCGGCACTCCATCTGGGCCATTCCGGCGCGCTCGAGCGATGCGAACCGCATGTCCATCGCGGACAGCAGTTCCGCACCGCCGCCGCGTGCCAGTCCGCGCAGCTTGGCGATGGTGATCTGCGGCAGCGACCGGATGCGTTCGTGGAGCCGCATCATCGGGTTGAGGGACTGGTCCTGTTCGGGCGCAATGGGGAGCGCAATGAATGCCGCGGGGTCGTCGGCGGTCGTCATGTCGCCGTGCGCGACGAAGAAGTCCGGGTCCGCGCTGTCAAAAACGATCACCCGGATGTCGTGGTCGCCGGACATGGCGTCCGCGAACCGGTCCAGGTCCGTCATCAGGGCGGCATCGAGCAGATTGATGGGAGGGTTGTCGATCACGACGTGCGCCACGCCGCTGGTGAAAGAGATCTTGAGGGTCGAGTATGCGTCAGTCATGATTCCCGTTTCGACGTCAGGCCAGGTATCTGATGTATATCTAGTGGCAGGGATATACTTCAACGAAATCAGGTATCGCGAGGGAGACCGACGTGCCCGAAGTGAAGCTCAACGGCAACGGCCGGCAGTTGCTCGACCAACTCTTCGACAAGTGGTCCTTGCTGGTACTGGCCGCATTGTGCGACCGCCCCCGACGCTTCAACGAACTCCGGCAACACATGCCCGCTGTCACCCCGAAGTCACTGACCACATGCCTGCGACGACTAGAGCGCAACGGCATGGTCGAGCGAGTGGTCGTGTCCACGGATCCGGTGGCGATCGAATACCGCATCACCCCCCTGGGCCGGACCCTTCGGCCCCCTGTGTACGCCGTACTGGAATGGGCCGTCGATCACCTCGATGCGGTCGAAGCCGCCCGCTGTCGCTACGACGAGCGACGAGTGGACAAGTGACATCCGGGTGTGTCCAGCGCAGGACGGCGCCAGGACTCCCAACTGGTCATGCCGAGCCGTTCGCTGCTTCGCCTGTCCGGTTGGCGTAGGACCGGGCCTCTTCAAGGTGTTTCTTCACCGCGTCTTCGTCATGGGCGCGGGCAGCGATGATGCTCGCCCCGAGGTGAAGCTGTCCGGCAACGGCATGCGACGGCGTCCGATACGCGGCTGTGGTGATCTCCGCCATCGTTCCTGGGAGATCAAGAGCAGCGTCATGGAGCTTCGTGGCCCGGACCTGCTGACACAAAGCCTGAGCAGCGGCGACGAGCTGAGGAGTGGGACGCGGTGTGATCGCCGGATCGGCCCCCAGGTCGTAGAGGCCGAGGGCTTCACGGATCGGGCGGACCAGCGAGGCCAACCGGTCCTGCTGTAGCTCGGTCACGTAGGGCTGCCCGGTCAGCGCCGTGACGTCGACGCACAGCGCTTTCGCCACAGCGGCCACCAGGTCGGGGCTGGCTGGCTTGTGCCCGGACTCAACCTGGGTCAGGAGGCTGTAGGAGTAGGGGATCTTCTGAGTCAGCCCACGCTGCGTCAGCCCAGCCCGTTTCCGGTGATGTGCGATCCGAGCGCCCGTGTGCTCGTCGTCGGGGAGCGGCATGCGTGCCTCCCTTTCGTGACTCACTCAACGGAGACGCTACCCGCTCGGCCACGGCAGAAGACGGCGAACGGCGCTCTCAACACCGAGCGGGCGGGGGTTTGCGGATGAGGGGTGCCAGGCGGTGGACTGCCCGCATGACCGCGAACCGTGTCCTCTACCTGTTCGGAAGCGCCGCCCCGCCGGTGCTGAACATCGCTGGCGTGATCGAACGTGCGCAGGCGGCCGACTGGGATGTCTGCCTCGGATTGACCCCCACGGCCGCGCGCTGGCTTGACGACGAGCTACCAGGGTTGGAGGAGCTGACCGGACACCCGGTGCGCAGCCAGTACAAGCTGCCTCAAGAGCCCGACGCCTGGCCCCCGGCCGATGTCGCGGTCCTGGCACCCGCCACCTTCAACACGATCAACCAGTGGGCCCTGGGGATCACCGAGAAGTTCATCGTCGGATTCGTCGCCGAGGCCATCGGCAAGGGCATCCCCACCGTGACGATGCCGTGCGTCAACGCCGCCTACGTCCAGCACACCCAGTTCGACACCAGCGTTGCCACGCTCCGCGCGATGGGGGTGCGTGTGCTGTATGGGGAAGGCGGATTCGTACCCAACCAGCCGGGCCAGGGTCGACCGGAGAACTATCCGTGGCACTTGGCCCTCGAAGCCGCCGCCTCAGCCGTCAGCGGGCGCGATCCCCGCAGTGCATGAGCCGCCCCGGGACGGTGCAGCCAACGGGCAGGCGGGCTCGCAGCCGTCTAACCGGCGCAACACGAAACCGCTAGCCCCCCTGACCAAAGCCAGGGGGGCTAGCGATGGTTCCAAGGGGCTCATTCAGCCTTGCTTGGGTGCGGCCTGCTGGACGACCTCGAAGGACCACAGCGTGGAGCCGGACGCGGCGGGCTTGTGCTGCGGGGCGTCCTCGCCGCCGCGCTGGTGGGCGGCCTTCATGGGGCCCTCCATCCACGCCTGGAAGTCCTCCTCGCTGCGCCAGCGCGTATAGACGAGGTACTGGTCGGTCCCCTCGACCGGGCGCAGCAGCTCGAACCACTCGAAGCCGTCGGAGTTCTCGACCGTCCCGGCCCGCGACGCGAAACGCTTCTCCAGCACCTCGCGCTGCTCCTCCGGGACCGTCAGCACATTGATCTTGACGATGCTCATGCCCACCATCCTGCCGCATCACCAGGAAGGCCGCGGACTACGACGCCAGGGCCCGTCCGGCGGCCGATCAGCCGCACCGGCCGCCCAGGCATCCGTGCCGCATAGCGGGCCGAGAGCCGGCCCATCCCGGCACAGGCACCCACCGGCCGCGGTGTGACCGGCGCGGCGGCGGACCGTAGGGCGACTGCCAGGCCGGCCGCTCGGTTCGGATCGGGCGGCCCGCGGCGCGGCGCCGTACGGCGACCGGGCCGGGGTCGTTGTCGTGGCGGACGATCAGTAGGCAGGTGGGCACGGCCACCCAGTTCTTGGACACAGAGATACACCGGTTTCAGTGAGAGGACCGCAGCGGAAAGGGGCGCGGCGCACAGGTGCGACGCGCGACGGATCAGCGCTTGGGGGTCTCACGTGGTGTACATCGGCACGTCCTTGACGGGGTGACGGTGGGCGGGAGCACGGTAGCGGCGCACGGGAGTGCGGTTCCACTGATTTTCGGACAGGTGACGATGCCTGGGCGGCGGGTGTCCGCACCCTTGCCGGCGCCGGTCCGAGCGGCGTGAGGCCGTGCCGATGCCGGCGACACCACGGCCGCCGGCATCTCGATCTCCGGAATGGGGATCAGCAGGTGCGCCCGGTGTACCAGGCGCCGTCGACATCTCCGGCCGCCCCGATCCAGGTCACCCCTGGGCCCACACACATCTCAGTGTTGGTGAACCAGTCGTCGATCTCGATCACGATATGTGAGCCGTCGCTCGTGCAGTGGTTGTAGTAGGCGTCGGTGGAGGTCTCGTAGAACCCGCAGGGGTCTTTGACGGCGGGTGCGGCCTGAGCCTGGGGAGCGAACGGGCCGTAGGCCGCGATGGCGGCGAGCGCCGCGGCGGGAAGAACCGCGCGCTTCCACCGTCCGCTCGTCCGGCTCTTCACCGCGTTGACCAGTTGCATGAGTTTTCCCTTCTGCCGGCGTCCGCGTGCACTCGGTCGAGCGCATCGCTCGGTGTTCGCTTGGGGACAAGCCTGCAGAAGGGCACTCTCGTACCGCTGTCGTGCCGCTGTCGTGGTCCTGTCGGAGGGCGTCCGGGCCTGTGCGGCGGCCCGCGCGCGGCGCCGCGGTGTCGCGCGGCCCGTACTGGTGTTGCGCGCCCGGCGGTCGGGAGCCGTACAGCGCTCACTTCGCCGCGGCTCGTACCCGGCGTCGGCCCGGCGACCCCTCAGCCGTGCAGTTTCAGGCCCTTGGTCACCTTGTCCACCTGGCCGCGCGGTCCGTAGACGGCCAGGCCCACCAGGTTCAGCGCGTCGGCCTCGACGGCCCGGACCGTCGCGCGGTTGTCGTCCTCGTTGTCGGTGCCGAACAGCTCTTCGGTGTAGAGGGCCGTCGGCAGGGAGCGGGAGAGGGCTCGGGCGTGGGTGCGGGTGAGGGCGGCGGCGTCGGCGGCGTAGACGAGGACCGGCTCGCGGAACATCGGGAGGTAGGCGTTGCCCGAGGCGTCCTCGTACGGCTTGCCGACGATCTCGTCCGTGGCGTGGGCCAGACCGCTCGCGAGGAAGGCGGTGACGTTCAGCTTCTGCCAGTCGGCGAGGTCGGTGCGGACGATGACGGCGATCTTGGTGTCGAAACGCATGGACCCATCCTCGCCACGGTCGTGACCTGCGGTCTTGAACGCTGGTGCGGGACGGCACAATGGAGCGGTGCGAGCGGTCGGTGCCGTCGGTGCGGTCGGAGAGGGAGCGCGGGGCCAGGAGGACTGGGTCCGGTACTGGCGCGATCCCGACCGGCCCGTGGAGGCCATGCACGCGCACTTCTTCAGCCATCGCTTCCATCCGCACAGCCACGACGCCTACTCCTTCGCCGTCACCGAGATCGGCGCCCAGCGCTTCCGGTGCCGGGGTGCGCTGCGCACCAGCGGGGCGGGGATGGTGATGGTCTTCAACCCCGACGATCCGCATGACGGGGAGGCGGCCGCCGAGCTCGGGTACAAGTACCGGATCATCCACATCGGTCCCGATGTGGTGCGGAACGTTCTCGCCGATGTGGCCGATGTCGCGGACCACCGGGCGGCGTTGCCGCTGTTCGATCAGCCCGTGGTCAGCGATCCGGTGCTGGCCCGCGCCCTGCTGCGGCTGCACACCGCCCTGGTCGACGGCGCCGGACCGCTGGTGCGGGACGAGCGGCTGACCGCCGCCGTCGGGGCGATGGTGCGGCGCGGGGCCACCGGCCCGCTGCGCGCCCGAGCGCTTCCGGCCGGGGGCGGCGGGCAGGCGCGGGCCGCGCTGCGTGCCCGCGCGCTGCTGGAGGAGGCGTACGCGGAGGAGATCCCGGCGGCGCGGCTCGCGGAGGCCGCCGGATGCAGCCGGTACGCGCTCTACCGGGCGTTCCGCGCCACGTACGGAATGGCGCCGAGCGACGTCCAGCGCCAGCTCCGGCTGCGCCGGGCGCGCGGGCTGCTGGTCGCGGGCCGTAGCGCGGCCGAGGCCGCGGCCCAGGCGGGGTTCGCCGACCAGAGCCATTTCCACCGGTGGTTCGTGCGGTGCTTCGGGGTGACGCCGGGGGCGTTCCAGCGCGCGGCCGGTCCCGATTCGCGGCGCACCCCGCGACCCTGATGAAATTGGCCCGGACCGTACGGACGCACGCGGAGCGCAAGCACCCCGCCAAAGCCTGACATCTTTCGGACAACCGCCGACGACAGTCAGGTGACGTGGGGGTGTGCGGCGTCTGAGTAGTGGGCTCAGTAGGGTCTCCAGACATCCGGGACAGGTGAAGACGGCAAGTGGGGGAGCGGCACGGCGTGGCGAACGTGGAGCGGAGCGGACTGCGGCGCACCCCGGACCCGGGGCCGGCCCCCGGTGCGGTCGGGGCGCGGACGCCACGGACCAGAATGGGGCTCGCGGCCCTGTGGCTCCTGGCGGGCCTGCTGGCCGTCCGTCAGGCGGCCGCGGTGCTGCGGAGGCCGCCGGGCGAGCGGCTGACCGACCTGGAGACCTGGCTCGGCGACCAGGGCGTGCTGCACGTCAGAGGGTCGCTGTACGACGGGGACTCGTTCACCGGCACCCCGTTCTCCGGGCTCGTCCTCAAGCCGCTGACCCGGGCCGCCGAACAGAGCCTCGGCGTCGCCTGGACCTTCGGCACCCTGCTGCTGGTCGTGGTCCTCGGGCTGGTCGTGGCCCGCGCGCTGCCCGGTCCGGTCTCCCGCCGCACCTCGCTGATCGCCGCCCCCCTGGCCATCAGCCTGCTGGTGCTCTCGCTTCCGGTGCGCAACACCTTCACCCTCGGCCAGACCAGCATCATCCCGGTACTGCTGGTCGTCCTCACCGTGCTGCCCAGGACCTCCGGACGGCAGACCGGGGTGCTCATCGGCGTGGCCGCGGCGCTCCAGCCCGCGCTGCTGCTGTTCGCCGTCGTGCTGTGGTGCATCGGACGGCGCCGGGCCGCGGCCCTGGCGGGCGCGACCTTCGCCGCGTGCTCCGCGCTCGCCTGGGCGGCGATGCCGCACGACTCGTGGGCGTACTGGCTGCACCACATCGGTGGCGCCGGGCTCGGCGCGCCCGCCGACAGCCTGGCCAACCAGTCGCTGCACGGGCTGCTGCTGCGCATCGGTCTCGAGGGCCCGGCCGAGCTGGTGCTGCTGGCCGTGCTCGCGGTCGCGGTCGCCGTGATCGGCCTGCGCCGCGCGGTGCGCTACGCGAGGGACGGGCAGCCGCTGCTCGCCGCCGCCATCACCGGCAGCGTGGCGCTCGCGGTCTCGCCCACCTCCTGGCAGCACCAGCAGCTGTGGATCCTGCTGGCCGTGGTCGGCCGGGTGGGCCGGCGCGCCTCGGACCGGCTGGTGTGGCCGGTGCTGGTGGTGCTGGCGATGTCGCTCAGCCGCACCGCCCTGCTGCCCGACATCGAGATCCTCGGCCATATCGGCTACAACGCGCCGCTGCTGGCCGCGCTCGCCGCCGCCTGTGTGGTGCCGTTCCTCTCCCGTACCTCGCCGCACTGGGACGCCCCCGAGCCGACCCCGGTCGCCGAACCGGCCAAGGGCCGCTTCGCCTGGGTGCCGTTGCTGAGGTTCGTCAAGCGGCCGCTGTCCCGCCCGAATCTGATGCTCGAGCTGATGCTGATCCGCGTCGGCTACTTCGCCTACTCCTGGATCCGCGGCCACGCCCCGGACGAGCGCAGCGTGGCCGAGGGCCATGGCCACCAGGTGCTCACCCTCGAGGGCTGGCTGCACATCGACATCGAGCACTGGTTCAACGCCATCGTGGCGGACACCTCGGGGCTCAAGCACTTCATGAACTGGTACTACAGCACCTTCCACTTCCTGATTCCGCTGTCCCTGCTGGCCTGGCTGTATCTGCGCCGCCCGGCGACCTACCGCTGGGCCCGTACCCCGCTGGCCTTCGCCACGCTGCTCGCCCTGGTCGGCTTCTGGCTCTACCCGCTGGCCCCGCCGCGGCTGATGGGCCTGGGGTACGTGGACACCGCGCACGGCCCGCAGGACCTGAACAACCCGGACTTCGGCGCGCTCACCAAGCTGTCCAACCAGTACGCGGCCATGCCGTCGCTGCATGTGGGGTGGTCGCTGTGGTGCGGGGTGGTCATCGCGATCGTGGCGCCGTACGTGTGGGCGAAGGCGCTCGGCATCCTGTACCCGCTGCTGACGACGGCCGTCATCGTGGGCACCGCGAACCACTATGTGCTGGACGCGATCGGCGGCGCGGCCATCGTCTCGGCCGGGTTCGGGCTCCAGTACCTGCTGCTCGGCGTGGGCAAGCGCCCGCACGAGGAGGCACCGCCGCTGTCGGCGGCGGTGGGCGCCGCGGTCACCCGGGCCCGGGAGCTGGTGCCGGGGCTGGTACGGCAGCGCGGCGGACAGCACGACGAGGCCGAGCCCGCGGAGGAGGGCCGGCGCGCCGAGGACGGTCGGGGTGCGAAGGACGGTCGTGTCGAGGGCGCGGAAACGGCGGGCGCGGAGTCGGCTGACGCTTCGCGTTGAGAGGCATGACCGGCGGGTCTAGCGTGGTGAAAAGGGGCGGAAACGGCTCAGACGGGGGAATTTAGGGAATCGAGACGGGGAGCGGGGGCCCCGACCGAGGAGGGATCAAGGATGTCCCTGGTGAAGGCAGCAACAGCGGCGGTGGCGATGGCTGCCTCGATGGCCATCGCGACCCCCGCGGTCGCCGCGCCGCCGCGCCCCTTCGTCTTCGTCCACGACAACTTCCAGCCGGCGTCGCAGGCGAAGAGCGCCGGTGCGGTGACCTACGACAAGGCGCTGGTGCCGACGACCGCGACGGCGTTCGTCGCGGAGCTGCGGCTGGGTGGCAAGGGCATGGAGCAGCACGAGAAGAACATGCACGGCGGCCACCACAAGATGCACAGTGGCACGTTCGTCTTCCTCAGTCTGCGGGGTGTCGCGGCCGACCACCACTTCGGGATCCATGTCCATACGAAGGCGTGCGGCACCAAGCCCGACGCGTCGGGGCCGCACTACCAGAACAAGAAGGATCCCAAGCAGCCCTCGACCAATCCGAAGTACGCCAATCCGCACAACGAGGTGTGGCTGGACGTCACCACCAACGGCTCCGGCAAGGGTTACGCCAAGGCGTGGGTGAAGTGGCACTTCAGGTCCGGGGAGGCCCGCTCGGTGGTGATCCACAAGCATGCGACGGGCACCACGTCGGGCAAGGCCGGGGAGGCCGGCGCCCGGGTGGCGTGCGTCAACGTGCCGTTCAAGTAGCGGCGTCGCGGGCTCAGGACGGTGTGGTCGCGGGGTCAGGACGGTGTGTAGGACACCCGCATCTCCTTGATCCCGTTCAACCAGGCCGAGCGCAGCCGCCGGGGCTCACCGGTGAGCCGGATGTCCGGGAGGGTGTCCGCGATGGCCTCGAAGATCAGCCGGATCTCCAGCTCCGCCAGGCTCTTGCCGAGGCAGAAGTGCGGTCCGCCGCCCCCGAAGCCGAGATGGGGGTTGGGGTCGCGGGTGATGTCGAAGACCTCCGGTCGGTCGAAGACCTCGGGGTCGTTGTTGGCGGAGGAGTAGAAGACGCCGACCCGCCGGCCCGCCTCGATGCGCTGTCCGCCGAGTTCGGTGTCCTGGGTGGCGGTGCGCTGGAAGGACATCACGGGGGTGGCCCAGCGCACGATCTCGTCGGCGGTGGTGGCGGGGCGCTCGTCCTTGAACAGCTCCCACTGGCCGGGGTGGGTGAGGAAGGCGTGCATCCCGTGGCTGATGGCGTTGCGCGTGGTCTCGTTGCCGGCGACGGCGAGCAGCAGGACGAAGAAGCCGAACTCGTCCGAGCCGAGGTTGCCCTCGTCCTCGGCGGCCACCAGCCGGCTGACGATGTCCTTGGCCGGGCACGCCTTGCGGTCGGCGGCGAGGTTCATCGCGTACGAGATCAGTTCCATGGCCGACTCGGCGCCGATCTCCTCGGTGATGGCCAGCTCCGGATCGTCGTACGCGACCATCTTGTTGGACCAGTCGAAGATCTTGGACCGGTCCTGCTGGGGGATGCCGATCAGCTCGGCGATCGCCTGGAGCGGCAGTTCGCAGGCGACATCGGTGACGAAGTCCCCGCTGCCGCCCTCCCTGGCCCCGGCCACGATGCGTTCGGCGCGGTCGCGCAGGGCGTTCTCGAGGGCGCGGATGGCGCGTGGGGTGAAGCCGCGCTGGACGATCTGGCGGACCCGGGTGTGCTCGGGCGGGTCCATATTGAGCATGATCAGCTTCTGGACGTCGATCTGGTCGCGCTGGATGTGCTCGTTGAAGCGGATGATCGCGGTGTTGGCGTGGGAGGAGAAGATCTCCGGCCGGGTGGAGACCTCCTTGACGTCGGCGTGGCGGGTGACGGCCCAGTACCCGTCGTCGTCGAAGCCCGCGACGCCGTGCGGCTGGGGTATCCAGCACACGGGGGCGGTCCGCCGCAGCCGGGCGAGCTCCGGGAGTGGCACCCGATGCTGGTGGAGGTCGGGGTCGGTGAGGTCAAAGCCTTCGGGGAGCGCTGGACAGGACATCGGCCACTCCAGGGATCTCACGGATCTGACGACCTATCAGAAGTGTCCGCAACGTAGTAACGGGTTCTACAAGTCGCAAGAGAAAAGGCGGCCATTGTTGCGGCGGGGCGGGGCCGCCCACGGTCCGCGCAACCCCTGCACGACCCTTGCGCCGCCGGGCCGGGCCTCAGCAGACTGAGCGGGAGAACTAGAACGCGTACTAGTTCTGGCGCGGGCGCTGCCGGGAGCCCCGCGGACGCGAGGAGAGGACGAGACAGCCATGGCCGCGGAACCCGTCATCGTCGAAGCCGTACGCACCCCCATCGGCAAGCGCGGAGGCGCGCTCGCCAACCTCCACCCCGCCTATCTGCTCGGCGAGACCTACCGCGAACTCCTCGCCCGCACCGGCATCCAGCCCGACTGCGTCGAACAGATCGTCGGCGGCACGGTCACCCACGCCGGGGAGCAGTCGATGAACCCCGCGCGGACCGCCTGGCTGGCCATGGGGCTGCCGTACGAAACCGCGGCGACGACGGTGGACTGTCAGTGCGGCTCCTCGCAGCAGGCCAATCATATGGTGGCCAACATGGTCGCCACCGGCGTCATCGACATCGGCATCGGCTGCGGGGTCGAGGCCATGTCGCGGGTGCCGCTGGGCAGCGGCTCCAAACACGGGCCGGGCAAACCGTTCCCGGAGGAGTGGAACGTGGACCTGCCCAATCAGTTCCAGGCGGCCGAGCGCATCGCCCGCCACCGCGGCCTGACCCGCGAGCACGTGGACGCGCTCGGACTGGCCTCCCAGGAGCGGGCGGCGCGGGCCTGGGCGGAGGAGCGGTTCAAGCGCGAGACCTTCGCGGTGCAGGTGCCCACGACCGACGAGGAACAGACGGCCGGACAGGGCATGTGGCGGGCCGTCGACCGGGACGAGGGGCTGCGCGACACCAGCATGGAGGCGCTGAGCGGGCTCAAGCCCATCATGCCCACCGCCGTGCACACGGCCGGCAACTCCTCCCAGATCTCCGACGGCGCGTGCGCGGTGCTCTGGTCCTCCAAGCGGATGGCCCGCGCCCTCAAACTCCGCCCCCGCGCCCGCATCGTGGCACAGGCCCTGGTCGGCGCCGATCCGCACTACCACCTGGACGGGCCGATCGACGCGACGAAGGCGGTCCTCGGCAAGGCCGGGATGACCCTGAAGGACATCGACCTGGTCGAGATCAACGAGGCGTTCGCCTCGGTGGTCCTGTCCTGGGCCCAGGTCTTCGAACAGGACCTGGAGAAGGTGAACGTGAACGGCGGCGCGATCGCGCTGGGACATCCGGTGGGCGCCACCGGGGCCCGCCTGATCACCACGGCGCTGCATGAACTGGAGCGCGCGGACAAGGAGTTCGCGCTGATCACCATGTGCGCGGGCGGCGGCCTGGCCACGGGCACGATCCTTCAGCGGCTGTAGTAATAGTCGAGCGCTGATTGACCGGAATCCCGGGGTTGGATTTCGGCGGTAACGATTCCTTGGCGGCGCCCCTTTGGGGCGCCGCCCTTTTCGTATGCCCGGATTGTCAATCCATGGTGACCGCCCTCGCCGTAACGGGGGTTGTGTCGTATATGAGTTCATGTAGTACGAGCGGATGAAAAGCATTTAAGGGCGGCTAATCTCTGGGATGTCATCAGAATGGCCGCTTGAGGTGGTTTTTCGATGAAGTACACCTTCCGTGGCCGGAGTCGAAGGGAAGCGACGACATGTCAGCTCACCGAATGCTCACCGGTACATTCCTGGGGCTGGGCGCCCTGGCCCTGGCCGCCACGGCGGTCGCCCCGGCGGCCAACGCCGCGCCCGTCCCCGTGACCAGCCTCAACTGCGACGGCAACACCTACACATGTACGGCCAACCTGAGCTTCGGCGATGGCAGGTGGGTCGCGGAGTGGAATGTGAACGTGTTCCACCAGAGCGCGGCAAGCGATCAGCGGGCCACCCGGTCGTCGGACGCACCGCTGAGCGCCGCCGCCCCGGTCCCGGTCACCACCCTCACCTGTGACGGAGACACCTACAAGTGCACCGCCGGGCTGCAGTTCGGGGACGGCAGGTGGGTGGCCCAGTCGAACGCCAATGTGTTCCACCAGGCCGTGGCCAATGCCGTGCCGGCCGCGGCGGCGAAGACGGTCAAGGCTCCGCGGGACGCCGCCGCCCCGGTGCCGGTGACCGCCCTGAACTGTGACGGCGACACCTACACGTGCACGGCCAACCTGAGCTTCGGTGACGGCAGGTGGGTCGCGCAGTGGGACGCGAGGATCTTCCACCAGAACTGACGCCCACCACCACGACCCAGGACGGGCGGGCCCGGCGCGGACATCGCGCCGGGCCCGCCCGGTCACCTGTCCTCGAACGCCACCGGCGCCTCGAACGCGGCCCGGCGCGTGGCACGCCGCAGCGCTCGCAGCACCGGTCCGCCGAGGGTGAGGGTGAGCACCATCGTGACCACGGCGCGCGGCAGGTCCCAGCCCAGCGAGGTGGCCAGGCAGTACGCCACGAAGCGGGCCAGGTTCTCGTCGAGCGGACCGCCGGGGACGTAGGAGATCCCCGAGGCCATGCCCTGCATCAGGGCCCAGCCCTGGAGGTTCATCGCCGTTCCGTAGGCCACGGACGCCACCGCCCCGTACCCGGCCAGCAGCAGCGACTCCGCCCGGCCGCGCAGCCGCGCGGCGCCGGGCAGCAGCCCCGCGCCCATCGCCACCCAGCCCATCGCCAGCATCTGGAACGGCATCCACGGCCCCACGCCGCCGGTGAGCAGCGCGGACGCGAACATCGACACGGCGCCGAGGACGAAGCCGAAACCCGGGCCCAGCACCCGCCCCGACAGCACCATCAGGAAGAACATCGGCTCGATCCCGGCCGTCCCCGCGCCCAGCGGCCGCAGCGCCGCCCCCGCCGCCGCCAGCACCCCGAGCATCGCGACGGCCTTGGCGTCCAGACCGGTGTCCGCGATCGTCGCCACCACCACGGCCAGCAGCAGCGGAAGCAGCGCGGCGAACAGCCAGGGGGCGTCGGCGGCATGGGTGGTGATCCCGGAGTCGCCCGGTGCGAACAGTGGCCAGCCGAAGGCGACGACGCCGATCGCGGAGACGAGGGCGAGCGCCGCGACCGAGCGCGGGCCCAGACGTACGGCTCGCAGGGGTGCGGCCGCCCGCGTGCGCGCACCCTGTTGCCGCGCACCCTGTTCCGGTGCGGCCTGTTTCGGTGCGTCCTGCTTCTGTGCGGCTCGCTTCCGTACGTCCTGTTCCCGTGCGCCCTGCTTCCGTGCGCCCTGCTTCCGTGCGTCCTGTTCCCGTACGGCCGTTGCCTCGTCGCCGTACCGCTTCTCGGGTTGGTGCGGCCCGCTGAGGGGTGTCCCGCTCACGGCGCCCCCTCCAGCGCCTCGCGCACCTGCCGCACCGTCAGCCACGGCAGCGGCGCCAGGACCTTGGCCACCTGCGGGGCGAAGGCGGGGGACGACACCACGACCTCCGCCGTGGGCCCGTCCGCGACCACCTCGCCCTCGGCCAGGATGACGACGCGGTGCGCGAGTTCGGCCGCCAGTTCCACGTCGTGGGTGGCCAGCACGATCGCGTGGCCGTCCGCCGCCAGCCCCCGTACCACCTCCACCAGGCGCGCCTTCGCCGCGTAGTCGAGGCCGCGCGTCGGCTCGTCGAGCAGCAGCAGCGGCGGACGCGCGGTGAGGATGACGGACAGGGCCAGCACCAGCCGCTGCCCCTCCGACAGATCGCGCGGATGGGCGGTGTCCGCCACCTCCGGCAGCAGCCGGTCCACCAGTTCACGGCAGGTGCCGGGGGCCGCGCCCGCGTCCTGGTCGGCCGCCGCGCATTCGGCGGCGACCGTGTCCGCGTAGAGCAGATCGCGCGGCTCCTGCGGTACCAGGCCCACCTGGCGCAGCAGTTCGGCGGGGCGGGTGCGGTGCGGTACGACCCGGCCAGGGCCGACTCGTACCGACCCCGAGGCCGGTTCACACAGTCCGACCAGGCTCGCCAGCAGCGTGGACTTGCCCGCCCCGTTGCGCCCCATCAACGCCACGGTCTCGCCCGGACGCACCGCCAGGTCCACCCCGCGCAGCGCCTCGACCCGGCCGTGCCGGACGGACAGCCGCGCCACCTCGCCCACCGGCTCGCCCGGCGGCGGATCGGCCACCGCCCGGGGGACGAGCGGTGCCAGCCGCTCCCGCAGCGGGCCCGCCCCGCGGCGCGCGTCCCGCACGGACAGCGGCACCGGCGACGGCCACCCCGCGAGGCCGCCCAGCGCCACCACGGGCGGCTGGACCGGCGACACCGGCAGCAGTTCGGCCGGTGGGCCGGTCAGCGGGGCGGCGCCGGGGGAGGGCAGCAGGATCATCTGGTCCGCGTACTGCGCCACCCGCTCCAGCCGGTGCTCGGCCATCAGCACGGTGGTGCCCAGGTCGTGCACCAGCCGCTGCAACACGGCCAGCACCTCCTCGGCCGCGGCCGGGTCGAGCGCGGAGGTCGGTTCGTCCAGGACCAGGACGCGGGGATGGGTGGTGAGCACCGAGCCGATCGCCACGCGCTGCCGCTGCCCGCCGGAGAGCGTGGCGATGGGGCGGTCCCGCAGCTCGGCCAGGCCCAGCAGGCCCAGCGTCTCCTCGACCCGGCGGCGCATGGTGTCGGGCGCGACGCCGAGGGACTCCATGCCGTAGGCCAGTTCGTCCTCGACGGTGTCGGTGACGAAGTGCGCAAGCGGATCCTGCCCCACGGTGCCGACGACATCGGCCAGTTCGCGGGGTTTGTGGGTACGGGTGTCCCGGCCCGCGACGGTGACCCGGCCCCGCAGGGTGCCACCGGTGAAATGCGGTACGAGACCGGAGACGGCGCCCAGGAGGGTCGACTTGCCGACCCCGGACGGGCCGACGAGCAGACACAGCTCGCCCTCGGGAACGGTCAGGTCCACCCCCGCCAGGGCGGGCCGCGCCGCACCGTCGTAGTGGACCGACACCTGCTCGAAACGGATCACTGCGTGGCCTCCTCCTCGGAGCCCGCCTCGGCTCGCTCGTTCTTCTGCTCGTCTTTTGGCCCGTGCTCTTGCCCGTCCTCGCGCTCGGTCCCGCCGGGCGGGGTTTCGGCGATGAGGCGGTGGCCGGGGGCCGGGTGTTCCGGGTGTTCCGGGCGCCATGGACCCTGGCCCCTGGCCGGTCCGGTGGGGGTGCCGTCCGCCGGAACCGGCTCGCGGGCCGGGGCCGGGGCCGAACCTGGGGCCGGAGGCGGCGCCGGGGCCGCGACCGCCGGGAGCAGCCCCAGCAGCACGCCCGCCGCCGGCCACAGCGGCAGCGTCGGGGCGGTGAGCGGGACGACGGACGGCTGGAGGGCCTGGGGGGCGTACGAGGCGGCAGCGATCATCAGCGCCGCGACCGCCGCCCCCGACCCCGCCACCAGCCACGCCCGCACGCCCCAGCGGTCCGGGCGGTAGCGGCTGCGCACCGTGCGGCGGCCGCCCAGCCACAGTCCGCCGAGCGCGGCGGCGAGCCCGGCCAGCAGCAGCGGCAGACCGTAGCCCGCGCCCTCGGCCGCGAGCAGGCCGTACGTACCGCAGCAGACGCCGAGCAGCCCGCCCAGGGTCAGCGCGGTGGTGGTACGGGCGACGGCGGGCGGGACCTGGGCGGTACGGCCGTAGCCGCGCGCGTCCATCGCCGCCGCCAGGGCCACCGACCGCTCCAGCGCGCCCTCCAGCACCGGCAGCCCGACCCGCAGCAGCGCCTTCACCCCGCGGTCGGGGCGGCCGCGCAGCCGGCGGGCGGAGCGCAACCGCTGGACGTCCGCCACCAGATGGGGGGCGAAGGTCATCGCCACCACGACCGCGACCCCGGCCTCGTACAGCGCGCCGGGCAGCGACTTGAGCAGCCGCGCCGGGCTGGCGAGCGCGTTCGCGGCGCCGACGCAGATCAGCAGGGCGGCCAGCCGCAGCCCGTCGTACAGCGCGAACACCAGCCCCTCGGCCGACACCCGGCCGCCGATCCGCACGCCCTGCGCCCAGTGGGGGAGCGGGACTTCGGGAAGGGTGAGGAGCACCCGCGTACCGGGGATCGGCGAGCCGAAGAAGACCGCGAAGAACAGCCGGATGGCCAGCACCACGAGACCGAGCTTGAGGAACGCGGTGTACGAGCGGGCCCACGGGGCGTCCGTACGGCGCACGGCCACCACATAGCCCGCGACCGCGATCAGCAGGCCGAGCAGCAGCGGATTGGTGGTCCGGGACGCGGCCGTGGCCAGCCCGAGCGCCCACAGCCACCAGGCCCCGGCGTGCAGCGCGCCGCCGCTGCGCGGGGCGCCGGGGCGGGCACCGGGACGGGCACCGGAGCGGCGTGGCGTGGCGGTTTCGTGGGCGGTGCGCGGTGGCGTGGCGGTCATCCGCGTGCCCCTCCGCGACCACGCGCTCGCCCGCAGCCCCATCCGCGCACTCACCCGCGCGCTCATCCGGGTCCTCATGCGCGACGGCGGCGCGCCTGCCACACCGCCGCGGCGCCGAGCAGGACGACGGCGGCCAGCCCGCCGATCAGCCCGGCGGAGGGGCCCGAGTCGCCGTCCGCCGTGTCGCCGTCGCCCTTCGGGACGGCGTGGGCGTCCACGGAGGTGCTCACCTTCTCACCGCAACCCGACTCCGGATATCCGGCGATGGCGCACAGCAGTGCGGCGGAGTCGTAGCGCAGCGGCTTCGCGACCGCCGCGAGCGCCTCCCCGGCGGTCGCGTCCTCGCCGACCCGGGCGCACTCCGTACGGGGCGCGGGCGGGGTCCGGTGGTCCGGCGCGTCGGCGGCCGTGCCGAAGTCGAGGACCACCGCGACCCGTTTGGTACCGCCCTTGGCCGGGGTGCTGGCGCAGACGGCGGCGAAGTCGGCCGTGCCGCGCGGCCGGGTGGCGTCGTCGGAGTCCTCGCTGACCGCGAACCGGAATCCGATCGTGTCGCCGTCGGCGGGCCGCGCCGACGAGGGCCCCTGGACGGCATAGGTCCAGCCGCCACGGTCCCCGCCCCGCTGCCAGAACGACCAGTAGCGATACCCGTCGGCGGCCTGCGCCGGGGCGGCGCCGAGCACCGCGCACAGGACGAGGACGGGCAGCAGCAACCGGGCCACGCGGGTGCGCTGGGCCGAGGCCGTGTATGCGCGGGAGGTCGGGGCCAGGTATGTGCGCGGGGTCAAAGCTGCTGCTTCTTTCGGCCGCTGAGCAGGAAGCCGATGCCCACACCGGCGATCGCGCAGACCCCTACGGTCCACCAGACGCCGCCGATCCCGCCGCTGTCGTCCTTCTTCTCCTCGCTCTTGCCGTCCCCGTCCGCGCCCGACTCCGCGCCCGCGGCCGTCGCTTCGGGCTTGGGCCCGGTGGCGTTCAGCTGCTGTACGAGGTCGGCGCCGCCGAAGTCGCGTGGGTCGGCTCCGGCCGCGTGGGCCGCGAGGATCAGTTTGGCGAGCGCGCCCGGATCGCCCTTGGCCCAGGCCGCCGTGCCGCTGTCCTTGCCCTGGAGCCACTGGAGGGGCTTGCCCGCGACCGCGCTGTGCTCCCCGGCGGCGAGCGCCACGATCGCGTCGGCGGTGCCGCTGAAGTCGGGCTGGTCCTCGGCGCCGGGCAGCGCGGACTTCAGGTGCGCGCCGGTGTCGGACATGACGCGGGACAGATGGGCCAGCGCGGCCTCGGCGGCCGCCTTCGGCGTACCCGCCTTGCCCTTTCCGTCCGTCTCTCCGTCCGTCTTTCCGTCCGATTTTCCGTTCGTGCAGCTCAGCGGCTCGGGGTCGGCGCCGTTGTCCTTGCCGACGGTCTCGAAGACGAAGCCCTTCCCCTGGGCGGCCAGTGCGGCGCTCGCGGTGGCCAGCTCGTTGGCGACCGGCTTGCCCTTGGCCGCCGTGTACGCGAACGCCCCGCGTTCCTCCGCCTTCGCCGAGCAGTCCAGTTGCAGGCCGAGCAGTGCGTCGTACGGGGTCTTGCCGTCCTCGCCCGAGCCCGAGGTCAGTTCCGCCGGGTCCTGACCGGTGGCGGCCAGGGCGCCGATCGCGGCCGAGGTGGAGTTGGCGTCGCTCGGGCCGCCCGGGTTCATGCCCCAGCCGCCGTCGTCGTTCTGGTGGCGCTTCAGCCAGCCGATGCCCTTCTCCACGACCTCGGCGCGCCCGCCCACCGCGGCCAGCGCCTGGACCGCCGCCGAGGTCGCGTCCGTGAACTCGCCCTTCTTCGGGTCGCACGCCTTCGAGGTGTCCGCGCGGTACGCCGCGAAACCGCCGTCGGCGCAACTCTGCCCGGCCAGCCAGTCAATGGCCGACTTCGCCGGGGTGACGCCCACCGCGTCCTGGGCGAGGAGCGCCAGCGACTGCCGCCACACCCCGTCGAACGTCGGGTCCTTGGCGCCGTACAGCCCCTCGGGACGCCCGGCCGACCCGTCGTCGGCGACGGCGGCAGGCGCGGCGGCCACGCCCAGGGCGGCGCACAGGGAAAGGGCCGCCACGCTGCGGCGTATGTTCATGGCTTGGTGCCTCTCGGTCGGTGGACGGGCGTACGCAGCCGCGCACGGCCGTCCATCCGTCCGCGGAACGCTCCGCGACACGGCTGGCACCCGGCTCAGCTCCGCATACCTCGACGGTGCCGCCGCCGGTCCTCCGGCGGCGGGAGCCTGCGTCGTCGCGCCCGCCCGGGTGTTCCGGCTCGTACGCCCCGCGGGGCGCGCTCACGGTTGCGGGTCAGCGCCGGAATCGCACCGGCTTCCCCCGATCGGACGCGTATGAAGTTTACGGACAGTTTATGCGGCGACTTGTCGACCGCCCTCGGCCACCCTCGCCGGCCCGCCGCTGCCGGTCGCCCCGGACGAGGGTGAGGCAGCGCGTCACGGTGCCGTCGTCCTCCTCGATGTCGCGGCTGTGCGCGAACCCGAGCCGGGTGAGCAGCGCCAGCGACGCGCCGTTGGCCGCCGTGACCGTGGCGTGCACCTCGTTCAGCCCGAGCGCGCCGAAGCCGTGGCCGACGACCGCCACGGCCGGCTCCGTTCCCAGGCCGCGCCCCCACGCCTCCGGCACCAGCGCGTAGACGATCTCGTGGCCGCCGACGGCCTCGGCCGGCTTGATCTCGGCGTGGCCGACGTACCGGCCGTCCTCGCGGACCGCCCGGACGTCGAACAGCCGCCGGGCGTAGACCTTGCTGAAGACCCGCCCGAACAGCGCCCGGTCCTCGGCTTCCGGGGCGGGCCTCCCGTCCCCCATCCAGCGGGACACCCGCCGGTCCTGGAACAGCGCCACGAAGGCGTCCTCGTCCTCGGGCCGGTACGGCTCGAGCAGCAGGCGCGCGGTGCGCAGCGTCGGTGTCATGCGCCGCGACGCTATGCGGTCGCCCACCGGCCCGGCAATCCGATACCGATAACGCCGTCTCAGCCCGCGCCGCGGGTTCCGGCATCCGGAACACGGAAGAAAGGCTTCTCGATAGCCTCGCCCCCATGACCCATACCTGGGAGCCCACGGGGGCGGGTGTGCTGCGGCTGCCGTCGGGCCGGCTCATCCGGGGGCGGGGGCTGCGCCATCCACTTCCGGAGGGGCTGCTGCCCACCTTCGCGCTCTATCTGCTGGGCCGCCGCCCACCGGCGGTGGAGTGGGAGCACCGCTGGGTGCGCTGGCCGGACTTCCGGCTGCCCTCGGACCGTTTCGCCGCCGCCGGCGCGCTGCGCGAGGCATGGGAGCGGGCCGGGACCGAGCGCGTCGAGGTGGCCTGCGGCGGCGGCCAGGGCCGCACCGGCACCGCGCTCGCCTGTCTCGCGGTGCTGGACGGGGTGCCCGGCCGGGAGGCGGTGGCGTACGTCCGCGAGCACTACTCACGGCGCGCGGTCGAGACGCCCTGGCAGCGGCGCTTCGTCACCCGCTTCGACCCCTCCCACCACGCCGAGGGGCCTGCTCAGCCGGGCTGACCTGGCCGACCGGACCGACCGGGAGCGGCCGGGACCGAACGGGCCGACCGGGACCGAACGGGCCGGCCGGCAGTCGTATCGGCCGCCTCTCGGCTATCCGCGGCGCCACCACTGGGCCAGGGACGTCCACCAGCGGCGCCGGGCCTCGTGCCCGGCGCCGGGTTCCGCTGCCGTGCCGGTGGCCGCCGTGCCGGGGCCTGCCGTGTCCGGTTCCGGCGCGGACGCGGTCTCACCGGGACCGTCCTGCGGCGGGTTCTCCCCGTCGGCGGGTGTGGCGGCCGCGGGCGCCGTGCCCAGCACGGCCCCGGCGCCGATCGCGCTCGCCGCGGCGGCCATCTCGGCCAGCGCCTCATCGGACTTGGCGGCGGTCCGCGGGAAGCGCACCGGCAGCGAGGCCAGGGCCCGGTGGAAGGGGCCGGGCCGCCACTCCAACTGCTCGACCGGCACGGCCAGTTCGAGGTCGGGAAGGCGGTCGAGGAGCTTCTCGATGGCGACGGAGGCGATGACCTGGGCCGGGTCCTTCGCGGGGCAGGTGTGCGGGCCCGCGCTCCACGCCAGATGGGCCCGGTTGCCGCGCCGGTTCGCCAGCAGGTACGGGTCATTGTTGGCGGCGGTCAGGCTGATGACGACGGGTTCGCCCTTGGGCAGCCGGTGTCCGTCGACCGTCACGTCACGGCGCGGGTAGTGGACGCAGAAGTTGGCCAGGGGCGGGTCCTTCCACAGCATCTCGTTGAGCGCGTCCTCGATCAGCATGGTGCCGCCCGTCAGAGCGCCCGCGAACCGTTCGTCGGACAGCAGCAGCAACAGCCCGTTGCAGATCAGGTTCTGCTGGGGCTGGGTACCCGCGCCGACGAGGACGACGATCTGGTGGACCAGCTCCTCGTCGGTGAGCTGAGCGGGATGGGCGATCAGCCAGGACGTCATGTCCGGTCCCGGCTCGGCCCGTTTGCGGGCGACGAGCTCGAAGAGTGTCTCCGCCAGCAGCGTATTGGCCTGCTCGGAGTCCTCCGTGATCTCGAAGAGCGCCGAGAGCGCCCTGACGAGCCGGTCGCTCAATTCCGGCGGACAGCCGAAGAGCTGGTTGAAGACCAGCAGGGGGAGCCGGGCGGCGTACTCCTTGAGCAGATCCGCCTCGCCCTTGGGGCCGAAGAGGTCGATGAGGAAGTCGGCGCTCCGCTCCACGTAGCGGCGCAGCGCGTGGATGTCCAGCCGATCGAGGGTGTCGGAGATCGCCGACCGCAGCCGGCCATGCGCCTCGCCGTCGCTGCACAGCGCGTTCGGCCGGTACATCATCATCGGCACCACGGGGTTGTCCAGGGGGATGGTGCCGTCGGAGAGGGCCTGCCAGTGGCGCGCGTCCTTGGAGTACGTCTCGGGGCTGCGCAGGATGTCCAGCGCGGTCCGGTAGCCGGTGACGAGCGAGACGGTGACGCCGGGTGCCAGCTCCACGGGGGCGATGGTCCCGTGTTCCCGCAGCCGCGCGTAGGTGGCGGCCGGGTCGGCGGCGAACTCGGGGCCGTGCAGCGACTCGAGCCGTCCCCCGGCCGGGGCCTGGCCGGAGTGCGCGGGGCAGCCCGGGGGCGGTGTCGGGCCGGCTGCCGGACCTGGAGTGGGGGCGGAATCGCGGGTGGGGCTCGTCACGCGTGCTCCTGCTGGTACGGGGTGTGTGGGCCAGGCCGGGTAAGGCTGGGGTCCTGCTTCCGGAGCTCCGCGACGCCGTGGAGATCCGGAAGAAGGACCCTAGTCCCCGGCCGGAAAGACCGGCACCCTCATGCGTCACTCATATCGCCTGGTACCGCACGGGATTGCTGCCCGGCACCGCTTCCGCCCTGCCCAGCTTCACCAGCCGGCGCACATGCGCCTCCGCCTCCGAGACCGCGATGGTGCGGGAGCCGTGCGGGATCTGGGCCCAGGGGCGGTTCCACTCCATGGCCTCGGCCAGCTGCCACGGCGTCAGCGGCGCGTCGACCAGCAGGGTACGCAGCCCCGCCAGCCGCTCCTCGTGGTGGCGCAGCAGGGCCCGCACCCGGCCCGGGGCGTCGGTGAAGGCGTACTGGTGGGCGGGGAGCACCTCGGCCGGGTCGAGGGCGGCGACGCGTTCGAGGGAGTCGAGGTAGTCGCCGAGGGGGTCGGTGACGGTGGCGTCGTCGGGGTCCTCGTACAGCCCGATGTGCGGGCTGATCTCGGGCAGCAGATGGTCGCCGGAGAAGAGCCGGCCGTGGCCGGGTGTGCCCTCGCCGGCCGCCGGGTGGGTCTCTTCGAGGTGCAGACAGACATGGCCGGGGGTGTGGCCGGGGGTCCAGATGGCGCGCAGCCGGCGGCCGGGCAGATCGAGGAGTTCACCGGGGACGATCTCGCGGTCGGGCTGGGCGGGGCGGCTGCGCGGGAGGGCGGCCGCGCGGCCCGAGGCGCGGGCCGCGCGCAGCGGGGCCAGGTGGCCCTCGGGGGCGCCGACGACGGCGAGCTTCTCGGCGAGGTAGTCGAGCCAGCTGGTGGGCTCGGCCTCGCGGGTGCGGCGGACGACCTCGGCGTCGGCGGCGTGCATGGCGATCCACGCACCGGACGCCTCCCGCACCTGGCCGGACAGCCCGTGGTGGTCGGGGTGGTGATGGGTGACGAGGACGCCGTGGACGTCGGAGACGGAGGCGCCGCACGCGGCGAGCCCGGCGGTGAGGGTGTCCCAGGCGGTGGGGTCGTCCCAGCCGGTGTCGATCAGGACCGGGCCGCGGTCGGTGTCGAGGAGGTGGACGAGGGTGTACCCGAGCGGGTTGTCGGGGATCGGGACCGGGATGCTCCACACCCCGCCGCCGTGCTCCGTCACCCGCGCTACCTGCGTCCTCTGACTCCCCCGCGCCATCGGCGCCCCTCTCCTCGACACAAGCATTGCCCACTATAACCGCAACTGGTATCAGTTCTGATGCTGCGTCAGATTCGGCGTCAGATCGGGGCGAGTGGCGGGAGGCTCGACGATGAGCGACCTCATCGAGCACGGACAGCTCTTCATCGGCGGCGCGTTGGCCGATCCGGCCGGTACGGACGTGATCGAGGTCGTCTCGCCGCACACCGAGGAGGTCATCGGCCGGGTGCCGCACGCCTCCCGGGCCGATGTGGACCGGGCGGTCGCGGTGGCGCGGACGGCGTTCGACGAGGGGCCCTGGGCCCGGACGAGCCTGGACGAGCGGATCGCGGTGGTCACCCGGATCAAGGACGCCATCGCCGTACGCCACGAGGAGATCGCCCGGGTCATCAGCGCGCAGAACGGCTCCCCGTACTCCTGGAGCGTCCTGGCCCAGGCGCTGGGCGCGATGATGGTGTGGGATGCGGCCATCACCGTGGCCCGCGACTTCGTCTACGAGGAGCGGCGGGCCGGGGTGCTCGGCCCGCTGCTGGTGCGGCGGGAGCCGGTCGGGGTGGTCGCGGCCGTGGTGCCGTGGAACGTGCCGCAGTTCGTGGCCGCCGCGAAGCTGGCGCCCGCGCTGCTCGCGGGGTGCTCGGTGATCCTCAAACCGTCGCCCGAGACGCCGCTGGACTCCTACCTCCTTGCGGAGATCGTGGCCGAGGCGGGGCTGCCCGAGGGGGTGCTGTCGATCCTTCCGGCCGACCGCGAGGTCAGCGAGTATCTGGTGGGCCACCCGGGCGTGGACAAGGTGTCGTTCACCGGCTCGGTCGCGGCCGGCAAACGAGTGATGGAGGTCGCCTCGCGCCAACTGACCCGGGTCACGCTGGAACTGGGCGGCAAATCGGCCGCGGTGATCCTTCCGGACGCGGACCTGGAGACGGCCGTCGCCGGGATCGTGCCCAACGCCTGGATGAACAACGGACAGGCATGCGTGGCCCAGACCCGTATCCTCGCGCCGCGCGCCCACTACGACGAGATCGCCGCGCGTCTGGTGGCCGCCGCCTCCGCCCTGGTCGTCGGCGACCCCCTGGACCCGGCCACCCAGGTCGGGCCGCTGGTGGCACGGCGGCAGCAGAAGCGGTCGCTGGACTACATCGCGCTGGGGCAGCGCGAGGGCGCCAAGGTGCTGACCGGCGGCGGCCGCCCAAGGGCCCCGGAGACCGGCTGGTACGTGGAGCCCACGCTCTTCGGCGACGTCGGCAACGGCATGCGGATCGCCCGTGAGGAGATCTTCGGCCCGGTCATCTGTCTGCTGCCGTACGGCGACGAGGAGGAGGCGGCCCGGATCGCCAATGACTCCGACTACGGTCTGTCGGGCTCCGTATGGACGGCGGACGTCGGGCACGGCATCGACTTCGCGCGGCGCGTCCGCACCGGCACCTACTCCGTCAACACCTTCAGCCTCGACATGCTCGGGCCGTTCGGCGGCTACAAGAACTCCGGTCTGGGCAGGGAGTTCGGCCCGGAGGGGTTCTCCGCCTATCTGGAGCACAAGATGATCCACCTGCCCCAGGGCTGGGACGGGGAGCCGGGCTGATGGGGGACCGCTGGCGGATCGAGGTGGACCGCGGCGTGTGCATCGGCTCGGGGATGTGCGCCGCCACCGCCCCCGGCGCCTTCCGGCTCGACGGGGCGCGGCAGGCGCATCCCACCGAGCCGGAGGCCGACGCCTCCGAGCCGGTGCTGACGGCGGCCGAGGGCTGTCCGGTCGAGGCAATCGCCATCCGGCTGGCGGACACGGGTGAGCAAGTCTTTCCCCCCGACGAATAGCGCCACGAGGGGTGCGCCGGTGGGTGTTGCGACGGGTGCGCCGGCGGGCGCCCCGGCCGACGCCACGACGGGCGCTGCGACGGGCGCGCAGGCGGGCGCCACGACGGGTGCCCCGGCCGGGCTGCGACCGGCGCTGCGAAGAGCCCACCTCGGGCGTCCCGATCGCCACCCTGGCCGGTGTTCCGATGGGCGTTGCGAAGGTCGCCGTCTGGTGTTCCGGCCGGGCTGCGACTGGCGTCGCGATCGGCGTCGCGATCGGCTGTGTGAAGATGCCACCCTGGCGGGTTGTCCTGGCCGGTGTTCCGGTCGGGCTGCGACCCGGCGTTGCGAGGAGCGCCGCCCCGACGGGCGTCCTGACCGCCACCCTGCCGGTGTTCCGATGGGCGTTGCGAAGGTCGCCATCCGGTGTCCCGGCCGGGCTGCGACTGGCGTCGCGATCGGCGCTGCGATCGGCTGTGTGAAGATGCCACCCCGGCGGGGTGTCCTGGCCGGTGTCCCGGTCGGGCTGCGATCGGCGTTGCGAGGAGCGCCACCCCGACGGGCGCCCTGACCGGCATCCCGATCGGCGCCCTGACTGGCGCTGCGATCGGCGTTGCGAAGAGCCCACCTCGACGGGCGTCCCGATGGCCACCCCGACCGGCATCGCGAAGACGCCGCCTCGACGGGCACCCTGGCCGGCGTCCCGACCGCCACCGCGACGGGCGCTCCGACAGCCACCCCGAGCAGCGCCCCGACCGCCACCCCGACCGGCGCCCCGAGAGCCACCCTGAGCAGCGCCCCGACCGCCACCGCGACCGGCGCTCCGACAGCCACCCCGACCGGCGCCATGACCACCACCCCGACCGGCGTCCTCGGGTCGTCGCCGGTCCCGGTCAGACCCACCCCGCGACCTGGGATATGCGTATGGCGTCCACGCGGTTGCGCGCACCGGTCTTACGGGTGATCGCGGCCAGGTAGTTGCGTATCGTCCCGGTGGACAGGTGGAGCGTGCGGGCGATTTCCGGGATGGAGGCGCCGTCGGCGGCCAGGGACAGCACGCCCAGCTCGCGTTCGGTCAGCGGGATCTCGGCCGCCTGGAGGAAGCCGTAGCCCAGGGCCTCGTCGACATAGCGCTCCTTCCTCGCCACCTGCCGGATCGCCTCGATCAGCCGCTGTGGCGGGGCGTCCTTGTCGACGTAGCCGAGCGCGCGGGCCTCATGGGCGCGGCGCAGCGGACCCGGTCGCTCCGCGTTGACCAGCACCAGCAGTCCGCACTCACCGCCCTCCCCGGAGACGGAGGCCACGATCTTCCCCAACTCGCCTTTTCGGTCCGCCCGGTCGGAGGCCGGGCAGTCCGCGTCCACCACGCACACATGCGGTTGTAAGGAACGGGCTCTGCTACGCGCGTCGCGCCAGGAGCACGCGGCCGCCTCGATGTCCGGTTCGGTCCCTAGTAAAGAGGCCAGGGCCGACCGTAATAGACCTGAATCGTGTACCAGAAGTAACCGGATCACGAATTTCTCCACCCCCCACGATGCTGTTCTCTTGTTGCGCGCCGTTGTGGCTCTGTCGCGCGCCGTTCATGAATACCGGGATTGGGCAGGGCGTGAACGCGGAATTTGAGCCAAGAGGGGGCGCAAGGGCGCACAAACCACACCCGGAGGCTTTAAGGGGCGCAGAGTTTGGCCCGTGCGCCCCTATGTGCACATCGTGTGTGGTGGGTGCGCGAGTTATGTGTGATCGGTGCGTGGTCGGTGTGTGACGGGTGTGCGATGGGTGTGCGATCGGTGGGTGTTCCGTGCGTGCCGGTGCGCGATCCGCCCGGCTAGCGGGCCGGAGCGGGAGCCGTGAGGTCGATCAGATGGCAGACGGTCTCAATATCGATCTTGACCTGGGCGATCGAGGCGCGCCCCGAGAGCCAGGTGATCAGTGCCGAATGCCAGGTGTGCTCGATGACCCGGACCGCGGAGAGCTGCTCGGCCGTCGGGGCGTCCGGCAGGCCCATGGCGTCGAGGATGATCGCGGTGGTGAGCCGGGAGACCGTGTCCACCTCCGGGCTGACCGACCGGTCGGCGAAGGTCAGGGCGCGCACCATCGCGTCGGCCAGATGGGGTTCGCGCTGGAGGGCGCGGAAGGCGCGCATCAGGGTCTGGGCGACCCGGGCGGCCGGCTCGTCCTCGGTCGGCGGCCGCTTGCGCAGCGTCTCGTGCATGTGCTGCAACTGGTCCTGCATCGTCGCGACCAGCAGATGCACTTTGGAGGGGAAGTAGCGGTAGAGGGTGCCGAGCGCCACGCCGGAGTTCTCGGCGACCTCGCGCATCTGGACCGCGTCGAAGCCGCCCCGGCTGGCCAGCCGGGCGCTGGCGTGCAGGATGCGTCGGCGGCGCGCCTCCTGCCGCTCGGTCAGCTGAAGGGTGGCCGGCTTGACTTCTGCGGTCATATGTCCCACTTCGGAGGTATTGCGTCTGCGGGTCGGCGGCAAGCGGACATCGTGCATGGCGGCAGGACCGGAACCGGGCCTGTGAGCCACTGGAACTCGTTCTAGGCTAGCGCGGGACCTGCCCGAAGCACCCGTGTCCGCGCAGTTGGGGCAGGTTGCTGCCGTGCGGTGTGCGCGGTGCGCGCGGTGTGCGCGGCCGGGCCGGTGGGCGGTCGGCCCGGTGGACTCGTCCGTCGTCAACGTCGCCCCGGCGCACCGGCTACCGAGTGGTAGGGATCACCTGCCCCGGTCCTGGAGAGACCGTCCGGGGCGGGTATCTTCGAGACTCCTCAGGCGATGCGCTAGTGAAACTTGTTCTAGCTGAACGGAAGCGGATACGCTCCCGCTGAACTGCACCAAGGAGGGGGCGCGAGTGACCGCAGAGGCCGCGCAGGAGACCGGGGCCGACCCGCTGCGAGCAGTGCCCCCCACCGCCCCCGACGAACGTCCGCTGCGCATCGCGCTGCTCAGCTACAAGGGGAATCCATTCTGCGGGGGCCAGGGCGTCTATGTGCGCCATCTCTCCCGGGAGCTCGCCCGGCTCGGCCACACCGTCGAGGTCATCGGCGCCCAGCCGTATCCGGTGCTCGACGCCGAACACGGCGTCACCCTCACCGAGCTGCCCAGCCTCGACCTCTACCGCCAGCCCGATCCGTTCCGCACCCCCCGGCGCGAGGAGTACCGGGACTGGATCGACGCCCTGGAGGTCTCCACCATGTGGACCGGCGGCTTCCCCGAGCCGCTCACCTTCAGCCTGCGCGCCCGCCGCCATCTCGCCGCGCGCCCCGGCCAGTTCGACGTCGTCCACGACAACCAGACCCTGGGATACGGGCTGCTGGGCCTGGAGCGGATCGGCTTCCCGCTGGTGACCACCATCCACCACCCGATCACCGTCGACCGGCAGCTGGAGCTGGACGCCGCCGATGGCTTCAAGCGGCGCCTGTCGGTGCGCCGCTGGTACGGCTTCACCCGGATGCAGAAGAGGGTGGCCCGGCGGCTGCCCTCGGTGCTCACCGTCTCCGGCTCCTCCCGACGGGAGATCGTCGAGGACCTCGGGGTGCGGCCGGACCGGATCCATGTGGTGCACATCGGCGCGGACACCGCACTGTTCTCGCCCGACCCCGCCGTCCCGGTGATCCCCGGACGCATCGTCACCACCTCCAGCGCGGATGTGCCGCTCAAGGGCCTGGTGTATCTGATCGAGGCGCTCGCGAAGGTCCGCGCCGGCACCCCCGAGGCCCATCTGGTGGTCGTCGGCAAGCGGCCACAGGAGGGGCCGGTGGCCGCCGCCATGGCCCGCCACGGGCTCGAGGGCGCCGTCGAGTTCGTCAAGGGCATCAGCGACGCCGAACTGGTGGACCTGGTGCGCGGCGCCCAGATCGCCTGTGTGCCCTCGCTGTACGAGGGGTTCTCGCTGCCCGCCGCCGAGGCCATGGCCACCGGCACCCCCCTGGTCGCCACCACCGGCGGTGCGATACCCGAGGTCGCCGGGGCGGACGGCGAGACCTGCCTGGCCGTGCCGCCCGGCGACGCCGACGCGCTCGCAACGGCCCTGACCCGGCTGCTCGGTGACGCCGACCTCAGACGCCGGCTGGGCGCGGCCGGCCGTGAGCGGGTGCTGCGGCGCTTCACCTGGGAACAGGCCGCCCGCGGCACCGTCGAGCGGTACCGCGAGGCCATCGGCGCGTCCGCACGGGCCGCCCGCCGCTGACCCGTGCCGTGGACCCGCGCCCCGGCCCCCGCCGCCCGCGCCCCGGCCCCTGCCCCCTACTCCGCCTACCCCCGCCCCACGATCCCGCCGGACGAAAGCAGACCCCCGTGCTGACCGTCGATTTCTCCCGCTTCCCCCTCGCCGCCGGCGATCGCGTCCTCGACCTCGGCTGTGGTGCCGGCCGGCACGCCTTCGAGTGCTACCGGCGCGGCGCCCAGGTCGTCGCGCTCGACCGCAACGGCGACGAGATACGCGAGGTCGCCAAGTGGTTCGCCGCCATGAAGGAGGCCGGGGAGGCCCCGGCGGGCGCCACGGCCACCGCCATGGAGGGCGACGCCCTCGCCCTGCCCTTCCCCGACGACAGCTTCGACGTGGTCATCATCTCCGAGGTGATGGAGCACATACCGGACGACAAGGGCGTGCTCGCCGAGATGGTGCGGGTGCTCAGGCCCGGCGGCCGGATCGCCGTCACCGTGCCGCGCTACGGCCCCGAGAAGGTCTGCTGGGCGCTGTCGGACGCGTACCACGAGGTCGAGGGCGGCCACATCCGCATCTACCGCGCCGATGAGCTGCTGGAGAAGATGCGCGAGGCCGGACTGCGGCCGTACGGCACCCACCACGCACACGCGCTGCACAGCCCCTACTGGTGGCTCAAGTGCGCTTTCGGAGTGGACAAGGACGGTGACGAGGCGCCGCTGCCGGTGCGCGCCTACCACAAGCTGCTGGTGTGGGACATCATGAAGAAGCCGCTGGCCACGCGGGTCGCCGAACGCGCGCTGAACCCGGTCATCGGCAAGAGCTTCGTGGCCTACGCCACCAAGCCCCACGCCCCGCGCGAGGGCCAGGCGTGACGGCGCTCGGACCGCGCCCCGGCCCCCGTACCGAACGGCTCGCACTGCCCGGGGTGCTCGACCCCGAGCAGGTGGTGCGCACGGTCGAGGGCATCGCCGCAGTCCAGCGCGCGGACGGCGCCATCCCGTGGTTCCGCGGCCACCACCTCGACCCCTGGGACCACACCGAGGCCGCGATGGCGCTGGACGCGGCGGGCGAGCACGAGCGCGCCGCGGCCGCCTACCGCTGGCTGGCCGAGCACCAGAACCCCGACGGCTCCTGGTACGCCGCCTACCCCGACACCCCCGACGGCGTGGCCGCCACCGACCCCACCGACCGCGGCCGGGAGTCCAACTTCTGCGCCTACGTCGCGGTCGGCGCCTGGCACCACTACCTGTCCACCGGCGACGACGCCTTCCTCGACACCATCTGGCCCACCGTCTTCGCGGCCGTCGAGTTCGTCCTCGCGCTCCAGCAGAGCGGCGGCCAGATCGGCTGGCGGCGCCGCGCCGACGGCTCCGTCGACACCGATGCCCTGCTGACCGGCTCCTCCTCCGTCTACCAGGCGCTGCGCTGCGCCCTGGCCATCGCCGAGCACCGCGAGGAGCCCCAGCCCGACTGGGAGCTGTCGGCGGGACTGCTCGGCCACGCCATACGCCACCACCCCGAACGGTTCCTCGACAAGCACCGCTACTCGATGGACTGGTACTACCCGGTCCTCGGCGGCGCCCTCACCGGCGCCGCCGCCAAGGAGCGCATCGAGGCCGGCTGGGACCGCTTCGTGGTCCCGGGGCTCGGGGTGCGCTGTGTCTCCCCCAACCCCTGGGTCACCGGCGGCGAGAGCTGCGAACTGGCGCTCGCACTCTGGGCGATGGGGGAGTCCGACCGCGCGGTGGAGATCCTCAGGTGGATCCAGCCGCGGCTGCGGGCCGAGGACGGGATGTACTGGACGGGCTACGTCTTCGAGGACGACGCGGTCTGGCCGGAGGAGCGGACCACCTGGACGGCCGGGTCGCTGCTGCTCGCCGTGGCGGCGCTGGGCGGCGACGAGGCGACCACGGCCGTCTTCGGCGGCGAGGGCCTGCCGCGCGGGCTGGACTCGGACTGCTGCGCGTAGCGTCGCGGCCGTGTGCTTGGCGTCGTGACCGTGTGCTTGGGGTCAGGGCCGTGTGTTTGGTGCCGCGACCGTGTGCTTGAGGTCAGGGCGGTGTGCTTGGTGCCGCGATCGTGCGCTTGGCATCGGGACCGTGCGCTTGGTGCCGCGACCGGACGCCCGGGGTGCGGTTGGGTCCGCTACGGCGAGAGGCCGCCGCTACGGCATGTCCGCTGCCCGCTGCCCACTCCCACCCCGCAGTCACCGCCATCGGGGCTAACCGCGGCGGAGCCGCCCGGCGATGGCGTGGCCGACGAAGAGGTACACCACGGCCGGCAGGCCGTAGTTGAGGACGGTGCGGAGCCAGTCCGTGTCCATCGTGAACAGGTCATGGGACCAGCCCGCGAGCCAGCTCGCCGCGTCGTGGACCACCGTCACGAGGTCGTTGGCGCGGTTGGCGTCGAGAAGGGCGAACAGGATCCAGAGGCCGAGGATGACGGCCATGACGTCCGCGACGACCGCCACGACGGTCGCCGCCTGATTGCTTCCGTGGCGATAACTTCGTGACATGCCTCACGTGTTGCCGCCCGAAGCGGAGCCAAACCCGGCGCGGCCGCACACCCGTACGAGGCGTTCAGCCCGTCAGCTCCGCCAGTACCCGCAGGGTTTCCGGGTCCGGGGCGAGTACGAGCAGATCCGTGATCGGGCCCCGCCGCCACAGCTCCAGCCGCTCCGCGATCCGCTCACGCGGCCCGACCAGCGAGATCTCATCGGCGAAGGCGTCCGGCACCGCGTCGATCGCCTCGGCGCGCCGACCCGCCAGGAACAGCTCCTGCACCCGGCGCGCCTCGGCCTCGTAGCCGAAGCGGCCCATCAGATCGGCGTGGAAGTTACGGGCCGCGTGGCCCATACCGCCGATGTAGAAGCCGAGCATCGCCTTCACCGGCTTCAGCCCCTCGGCGACATCGGCGCACACCCGGGCCTGCGCCATCGGCGCCACCATGAAGCCGTCCCGGGCGTCGGCCAGCGCGGCCCGGTACAGCTCCGTACGCGACGGCGACCAGTACAGCGGCAGCCAGCCGTCGGCGATGCGCACGGTCTGCGCGATGTTCTTGGGCCCCTCCGCCCCCAGCAGCACCGGGAGGTCGGCGCGCAGCGGATGGACGATGGACTTGAGGGGTTTGCCGAGCCCGGTGGCGTCCGGGCCGGTGTACGGATGCGCGTGGTAGCGCCCGTCGAGCCGCACCGGCGCCGCCCGGCCCAGCACCTGCCGGATCACCTCGACATACTCACGGGTCGCGGTCAGCGGGCTCTTCGGGAACGGGCGCCCGTACCAGCCCTCGACCACCTGCGGACCGGACAGCCCCAGGCCCAGCATCATCCGGCCGCCGGAGAGATGGTCCAGGGTGAGCGCCTGCATCGCGGTGGCGGTGGGGGTACGGGCGGCCATCTGCGCGACCGCGGTGCCGAGCCGGATCCGGCTGGTGTGCGCGGCGAGCCAGGTGAGCGGGGTGAAGGCGTCCGAGCCCCAGGACTCGGCGGTCCACACCGAGTGGTAGCCCAGCCGCTCCGCCTCCCGGGCGAGTTCGAGGTGCTGGGGGTCGGGGCCACGGCCCCAGTAGCCGAGCGCCAGACCGAGCCGCATACGAGCCCCTTCCCCGTCCGCCGGACCGACGGTGCGGCTGACGCGCCGTCGGTCCGGCGGACTGTACGGGCCCGGGGCGCACATGGCAACGGCCCCTCGCCCGATGGTTCGGGCGAGGGGCCGTGGAGTCGCGTCACGTCAGGGGACGCGCCGCGTCAGGGGACGCGTGCGGTGGGGTCAGCCGCGCTGGATCCCCGTGGTGTCCTGAAGCACACCGCGGCGGCCGTCCTGCGTCTGGGCGACCAGAGCCTGACCGCGCTGCTCCACCGCGAGGTACCAGGTGCCGGGGGCCAGTTCGGCGATGGTGCTCGACGAACCGTCCTCGGCGTACAGCGGACGGGCCACCGGAACCGCGAACCAGAACGGGGAGAAGTCGCCGCCGCCCGAGGACGCCGGAGCCGGAGCCGGGGCCGGCTGGCCGCCGAAGGGCTGGCCGGCCTGGGGCTGGGCGGGCTGGGTGCCGTACGGCGCGGGGGCGCCGGGCTGGGCACCGCCCGGACCCGGGTAGCCGTAACCCGGCTGCGGGGCATGGGCACCGTACGGGGCCGGGCCGCCGGCGTTGGCGTTCATCAGCGGGGCCTTCAGGGCCGGGACGCGCTGGCTGAGCAGCGCGACGGCGGCCATCGCCAGGGTGGCGATCAGGCCGAGGATCTGCCCGACGCCCTTGTCGACCCCCTCAGGGCCACCAATGATCGTCCACAGCGAGCTCCAGGCCGCGAAGACCGCGAGCGCCGAGCCCCACTGCTCGAGCGAGAGCCCGAACAGGTTGCGGGCCGGGGGCTGGAAACGCGCGAAGACGATCAGCCCGGCGGCGATCACACCGGCGAGGAAGATCGACGGCAGTACGGGGAAGAAGTCGGACTCCCACCCGTTCTCACCGGCGTCCTTGCAGAAGCTGCTGCTGCCGCAGTCGATGGTGTAGAAGTCGAGGAAGGAGGCGATGAACAGCAGCACCGCTGCTCCGATCACCACGCCGTCGCCTCGAGTGAGCGAGCGGATGTTCAACGTGAGGTCCTTTGTCGGTTTTGTCTGTACGTAGCGCTGCCGCCAGGCGCGTGGCGCGAAGGCGTCGGGGGTGGGCCCCATCGTACGGGGGAATCTCCCGGCGGAGACCGAGGGTGTCCCATCGGTTTCACGGTCGTGACCTCCCGTTCGGTTGCGGCGGCGCTACTCGTTCAAGAAGTCCGTAATGCCCTGTGCGATACCGCGGCCCGCGCGCTCGCGCCATGCCGGATCGGTCAGTTGGGCGGCGTCCTGGGCGTCGCGCATATTGCCGCACTCGATGAACACCTTGGGCACGGTGGACAGGTTGAGCCCGCCCAGATCGCCCCGGATGTCCAGTCCGCTGCCGTCGCCGATGTACTGCGCGGGCTCGCTGCCGGTGGCCTTGACGAACCGGTCGAGCAGCCGCTCGCCGAGGTGACGGGAGGGGGTGGTGATGGCTGAGGTGTCCGCGTCGCCGCCCCGCACGGACTCGGGCAGGATCACATGGACACCGCGCTGCCCGGCGGCCGCGCCGTCCGCGTGGACGGAGACCACGGCATCGGCGTGCGCCTCGTTCCCGATCTGCGCGCGTTCGTCCACGCACGGCCCGTACGGCCGGTCACCGTCCTGGGTGAACCGCACGGTGGCGCCCCGCGCTTCGAGCACGGAGCGGACGCGGCGCGCCACGTCCAGGGTGAACGACGCCTCGGGGTAGCCGGAGTTGGTGGCCGTGCCGGTGGTGTCGCATTCCTTCGTGTTAGTGCCGATGTCCACGAGCCGGGCGATCTGCGAGGGGTGGTCGCGGTTGTGTGGGTTGTGGCCGGGGTCGATGACCACGACCTTGCCCCGGAGGGGCTTACCGGACGACGGGGAGGACGTGGCCGAGGGAGAGGACGTGGAGGAGGGCGCGGAGGGGGCCGTGGACCCGCTGCCCCCGTCCGCGTCGTCGTCCTTCGAACCGCCGGGGGAACTCGACAGCAGCCAGAAGGCGACGCAACAGGCTGGTATCAGCGCCGCCAGGACGATCGCGAGAGTGCCGCCGCGGCGACCGGACGCAGGAGGAAAGCTGCCGTTGGACACGCGGGCGATGGTAATCGGACCCCCGCCGCCCCCCAGAAGCCGGGACCGGCGACGCCGCCGACCGCCGTAGCCCCAAACGCCCGCCACCACCCGCCGCCGCCCTGGCCCCGGCGGCGGCCCGGCCCCGGCGGCGGCTGGGTCCGGCGGCGTCCGGGCCCGGCCGGGGGCCCGTTGCCTCGGTTTCCGGTGGTGGCCGGAGTCCGGTTGGGGGCTCTCCGCCCCGACCTCGGTGGTGGCCGGGTCCGGCCGAAGGGCCGCTGCCCCGGCCCCGGCGGAGGCGGCGTCCGTCAGTCGCCGATGGGTCGGCTGGGCGCCTCCAGTCGTGCGCTCGGGCGGGGGCGTACTCGCACTGGGGTGCCGTACATCGCCCTGGCCTCTGGTGGCTGCCGGGTTTTCCGGTCGGGCCCGGCCGTGGCGGCGTTCGTCGTGGTGTGCCACCGGGGGGCTTCCGGTGCGGGGCCGGTGGGGGCGTTGTCCGGCAGCGGCTGATGGGGCTGCCGGGTCCCCCGGCCGTGTGCCCGCGGCCGCGCGCTCGGGCCCAGGGCGTACTCCGGGCGGGGCGCACTCGGGTCGGAGTGCGCGCGGAAGGGGGCGGGCCGGGGGCGTGGCTCAGGCAGGCGGGGCGGGCCGGGGGCGCGGGTCAGGCTGGCGGGGCGGGCCGGGGTGTGGTCTTGGTGTTGCGCAGGACGCGCAGTGAGCGGGTCGCGGAGACCTCGGTGAACGTGCCGGAGGCGAGCGCGCGGCGGTAGATCCGGTACGGCGCCTGACCGCCGTCGGCCGGATCGGGGAAGACGTCGTGGATCACCAGCAGCCCGCCCGGTGCGAGATGCGGCGCCCAGCCCTCGTAATCGGCGCTCGCATGCTCGTCGGTGTGCCCGCCGTCGATGAACACCAGCCCGACCGGTCGTCCCCACACCGCCGCGACCTGCGGGGACCGCCCGACCACGGCGATCACATGGTCCTCCAGGCCCGCCCGGTGGAGGGTGCGGCGGAAGGTGGGCAGCGTGTCCATCCGCCCGATCTCGGGGTCGACCACCTCCGGGTCGTGGTACTCCCAGCCCGGCTGCTGCTCCTCGGAACCCCGATGGTGGTCCACGGTCACGGCGACCGTCCCCGCCGCGCGGGCGGCGTCGGCCAGCAGGATGGTGGAGCGCCCGCAATACGTGCCGACCTCCACCAGTGGCAGCCCCAGCGCCGCGGCCTCCGCGGCGGCGGCGTACAGGGCGAGCCCCTCGTCCAGCGGCATGAAGCCCTTCGCCTCCTCGAAGGCGGCGAGCACGGTGTGGTCGGGAGCCGGGTGCGTGGTGGCGGCAGCAGACTGAGTCACCGGCCCATCCTGCCCTACGGCCGCACCGGACCGGCACCGCGGGCCGCCCCTCGACCGCGCAGGGCTTCGCCGCCCATGCGCCGCTGCCGTCTACACCGCCACGAGGCGGACCTTCTCGCCGCACAGCTTCGTCATGTCATCGACGTCCGAGGTGAGCATGACGACAGGGCGACGCTGCCGCAGCGCCATCTCGGCGACCGCGGCGTCGATGGCGTACTCGTGGCCGTGCAGCCCGGCGGCGATGAGCATCGCGGAGGCGCGTTTCGCATCCTCGTCGCCGACGGGCACGATCCGCGTCCCGGACAGTACCCAGGCAAGCCGCGGGCGGTCGGTCCGCCGGTGCGCGGCCTCGATGATGGTCAGTGCGCTGATCACCACCTCCATGCCGCGCTTGCGCGCCTCCGCGACCAGGGCCACCACGGGCTCGTGGTCGTTCACCAGCTTCGAGAGGCCCTCGCAGCCGAGGACGAGGGTGCCCTCGTGGCTCAGCTTGCGGAGGGCCACTGCCCCTCCTCGGCGAATACCTCGTCGAAGACCCGCCGTGCCCGCTCCTGCTCGTGGTCGGAAACCGGCCCCTTGCGACGCTCGTAGTCGGCCAGGTACTCGTCGAGGATCTGACCGCGCAGCTCCCGCTCCACAGCCGCGGTGATGAACGCGGAGAACTCCCGCTTGCCGACCCGTCGGCGAATCGCCTCGGCCGTCCCCTCGGGGAGGGAGAGGCTCACTCTGGTGGCCGGGCCTTCCCCGATGCTGTACGGCGTCTCACTCATGCGGCGAGATTATCAAACGAGTAGGAATCATGACCGGGGTCAGAGCCAGCCGTTCTGGCGGGCGGCGCGGACGGCCTCCATGCGGTTGCGGGTCTGGGTCTTGCCGATGGCCGAGGAGAGATAGTTGCGCACGGTGGCGGGGGACAGGTGCACCCTGGCCGCGATGTCCGCGACCGTCGCCCCGTCCACCGCCGCCGAAAGCACATCGCGCTCGCGCTGGGTCAGCGGGTTGGGGCCCGCGCTGAGGGCCGCGGCGGCCAGGCCCGGATCGATGACGCGCTCACCGGCCAGGACCCGGCGGATCGCGACGGCCAGCTCCTCGACCGGGCCGTCCTTGACCAGGAACCCGGCCGCCCCCGCCTCCATCGCCCGGCGCAGATAGCCGGGGCGGCCGAAAGTGGTCAGGATCAGCACCTGGCACCCCGGCAGTGCCTCGCGTAGCGCGGCGGCGGCGTCCAGACCGCTGCGGCCGGGAAGTTCGATGTCGAGCAGCGCCACATCGGGTCGGGTCTCCAGGGCCTGGGGCACGATCTCGTCGCCGTTCCCGAGCTGCGCGACGATCTCGAAGTCCTCCTCGAGCCCGAGCAGCAGGGCGAGCGCGCCCCGCATCATCCCCTGGTCCTCGGCGAGCAGAATCCTGATCACGCCGCCCGCGCCGGCCGTACCGCCCGCGCCGTTCGTGTTGCCCGCGCTGTCCGTGCTGCCTGCGCCGCCCGCGCCGCCCGCGCCGGCCGTACCGCCCGCGCCGTTCGTGTTGCCCGCGCTGTCCGTGCTGCCTGCGCTGCCCGCGCCGTTCGCGGCGGCCGTTGCGCCTGCGCCGCCCGTGCCGCCCGCGCCGGCCGTACCGCCTGCGCTGTCCGCGCTGCCTGCGCCGCCCGTGCTGGCCGTACTGCCCGTGCCGTTCCTGTTGCCCGTAGCGCCCGTGCCGCCTGCGCCGCCCGCGCTGTCCGTGCCGCCGACGTGGCCTGTCACGCCCGCGCCCCCCGACGTGCCCGCGTCGCCCAAGCCCTTCGTGCCCGCGTCGCCCACGCCCTTCGCCCCCGCGTCGCCCACGCCCTTCGTACCCTTCGCGTCGTTCACGCCCTCCGGGCCTCCTTGGCCTCGGTCTCCATCGGCTCCTCCGCGTCCACCGGCAGTTCGGCCACGAGCCGGAAGCCCCGGTGCCCGCCGGGGCCGGACTCCAGTGAGCCGCCCGCCGCGGACAGCCGCTCGGCCAGGCCCTTGAGCCCCGTACCGCCGATCGCGCCGTCCGCCGCTGCGCCTGCCGTGCCTGCCGTGTCCGCCGCACTGGCAGCACGGGAGCCTACGCCGCCCCCGTCGTCCGTGATCTCCAGCCGTACCCGGTCCGTGCCGCCGCGCACCTCGATCTCGCACCGGACCGCCCCGCTGTGCCGCACCACATTGGTGACGCCCTCGCGGACCACCCACCCCAGCAGCGCCTCGGTCTGCGGGGCCAGCGGCGGACCGGAGCGGCGGATGACGGCCTCGATGCCGGAGGCGTCCAGTGCCGAGCGGGCCCGGTCGAGCTCGGTGGCCAGGCTGCCCTCGCGGTAGCCGGTGACGGCCTCGCGGATCTCGGTGAGCGCCTGCCGGCCGACCGCCTCGATGTCCGCGGCCTGCCCCAGCGCGGCCTCCAGGTTCTTCGGTGCGAGCCGGCGTACGGCCTCCGCCTTGACCACGACGACCGACATGGTGTGGCCCAGCAGGTCGTGCAGATCGCGGGAGAACCGCAGCCGCTCCTTCTCCACCGCCGTACGGGCCAGCTCCTGGCGGGTCGCGCGGAGTTGGGCGACGGTCTCGAAGAGCGACAGGATGGCCGCCGTCACCAGACCGGACAGGACGGTTCCGTAGGAGACCGTCAGCGAGTCCGAGGCGCCGCCCCGGATCCCGGCGATGACCCCGGCGGAGCCGGAGAAGACGAGGATGAGCGGCCCCAGCCGCCGCCCCGGCCCCCGGAGCGCGATTCCGGAGGCCAGCGAGAGCAGCGGGAAGCACAGCAGCCAGTCCCCGGCGTAACCGATGCCCAGCGCGTAGGTGACCGCGGTCAGCCCGGCGAGCGCCAGCAGCGGGGTCCTGGTGTGGCGGCGGCGCTCGTCGAGGCCGGTGTAGACGGTCGCGACGTAGAGCGCCACGAAGGCCACGGCTCCGGCGCCGCCGAGCCAGGGCAGCGGGGTCTTCCCCTTGAAGAGGCTCTGCACGTCCCCCGAGAGGATGAAGAGCCAGGGCAGGAAGGCGCGGCGACCCGGCGGCTTGAGGCGCTCGATGCGGGCGGCGGTCTCATACATGCGCCTGACCTTACGGAGGCCCGTATGAGCTGGGCAGATGTGAATGTGGGGGGATGGCCGTGACATGTGTCCCAGGGGCCGGCCATATCGTCTGACGGGACGTCAGCGCCCTTCCCCCTTCGGGGCGATTGGGCTATACAGGGGCCATCGGCTAGAACGCGTTCTACATGCGCATGTCGGTATGCCCACGTCGGTATGCCCGCGTCGGTGACGCGACCCGGCCGACCAGCGACGACCCCGGCGCGGCCGACGGTGCGGACGGGCGGGCCGGGGTCTTCGGACCGTGGCCGAGCGAGCGGACCAAGGAGTGCTGTCCCCCTATGCCCATCGATGTAGCCAAGGCCGTCTCGGCCGAACCCCGGAGCACGGGTCTCTCCTGGGGACACAAGGACATCCAGCTCTATCACCTGGGCATCGGCGCCGGTGTCCCCGCCACCGACCCCGAAGAGCTCCGCTACAGCTTGGAGAGCAGGCTCCACGTCCTCCCCAGCTTCGCCACCGTCGCGGGCGGCGGTATGGCGCTCGCGGGGGGCCTGAGCGCGCCCGGAGTCGATGTGGACCTCGCCGCCGTACTGCACGGCGGTCAGACCGTGGAACTGCACCGGCCGATCCCGGTGAGCGGGGAGGCCACCCAGACCTCGAAGGTCGCCGCGGTCTACGACAAGGGCAAGGCGGCGGTCATCGTGCTGCGCACCGACGTCGCCGACGCGGACGGCCCGCTGTGGACCAGCGACACCCGGATCTTCGTCCGCGGCGAGGGCGGCTTCGGCGGTGAGCGCGGCCCCTCCGGCCGGGTGGGGCCGCCGCCGGACCGGGCACCGGACCGCACCGTGGAGCGGACCATCCGCGAGGACCAGGCGCTGCTCTACCGGCTCTCCGGGGACTGGAACCCGCTCCACGCCGATCCCGAGTTCGCCAAGGCCGCGGGGTTCGACAAGCCCATCCTGCACGGGCTGTGCTCGTACGGGATCGTGCTCAAGGCGGTCGTGGACACGGCGCTGGACGGGGACGTCACCAGGGTGCGCTCGTACACCACCCGCTTCGCCGGGGTGGCGTATCCCGGCGAGACTCTGCGCGTCCGGATGTGGCAGGACCCGGAGCGGGTCCATGTGACGGCGACCGCCGTTGAGCGGGACGAGGCGCCGGTCCTCACCGACACCATCGTCGAGCACACCTGATCCCACCCGAGCAGATTTCCCAACGACCCGATCCCAAACGACCCATCCCCAACGACCCGATCCCAACGACCCGATCCCGAGGACCCGATCCCCAAGGAGGCGTCGTGCGCGCTGCCGTACTGCATGAGACGGGACAGGACAAGCTGGAGGTCCTCGACGACGTCGAGGCGCTGGGCTTCGGCCCCGGCAAGGTCCGGCTGCGGGTGAGGGCCACCGGACTGTGCCATTCCGACCTCTCCGCGATGGCCGGGGTGCTGCCGCAGCCCGCCCCCTTCGTCCCCGGCCACGAGGGCGCGGGCGAGATCGTCGAGGTGGGCGACGGGGTGACCGGGCTGAGCGCCGGCGACCGGGTGCTGGTGTGCTGGCTGCCCGCGTGCGGCGGCTGTCCGTCCTGTCGGCGTGGCCAGACCGAGCTGTGCCTGTCCGGGTTCATGAGCGCCGGAACGCCCAACTTCCGGCGCCCCGGCGGCAGTCCGGAGGAGCTGTTCGGCATGTCCGGGACCGGCACCTTCGCCGAGGAGATCGTCCTCCCCGCGCCCTGTGCCGTGCCCATCCCCGACGACGTCCCGTACGACATCGCGGCCCTCATCGGCTGCGGAGTGACCACCGGGCTCGGGGCCGTCTTCAACACCGCCCGGGTGGCGGCCGGTTCGTCGGTCGCGGTCATCGGCTGCGGCGGGGTGGGCATCAGCGTCATCCAGGGGGCCAGGGCGTCGGGCGCCGCGCAGATCGTCGCCGTCGACCCCGTGGAGTCGCGGCGCGAGGCCGCGCTGCGGTTCGGGGCCACCGAGGCGGTGGCCCCGGACGGTCTCGACGCCGCCCGGAACACCGTCACGGCGGGCGAGGGCTTCGACTACGTCTTCGAGGTCGTGGGCCGCTCCGACACCGCCCGCCGGGCCTACGAGACCACCCGGCGCGGCGGCACGATGTGCGTGGTCGGGGCCGGGGCGACGGACGACTTCGTGCAGTTCAACATGTTCGAGCTGTTCTTCGACGAGAAGCGGATCCTGCCCTCGCTGTACGGCGGCGGCGATGTGCTCCGCGCCTACCGGCGGACCATCGACCTGTGGCGCGCGGGCCGGATCGACCTCGAGGGGCTGATCACCCACCGGGTGCGGCTCGGCGAGATCAACGACGCGATCGGCCAGATGCGGACCGGGGAGGCGCTGCGCACATGCATCGAGATCTGACGGGCCCGCCAGTGGGGAAGACCGGTCCGCTGGCGGGGCAGACGGACCCGCCGGCCGGGAAGACGGGCCCCTTGGCCGGGAAGACCGCCATCGTCACCGGCGCCGGACGCGGGCTCGGCCGCGCCGAGGCCCTGCAACTGGCACGCCTGGGCGCCAGTGTCGTCGTCAACGACTACGGACAGGGCGGACGCGACGGCACGGGCGAGGCATCGGCCGGACCCGCCGAGGAGGTCGCCGAGGAGATCCGCGCGGCCGGTGGCCGGGCCATCGCCCACGTGGGCGATGTGGCCGACTTCACGCAGGCGGGCGAGCTGGTCCAGCTCGCGATCGACACCTACGGCACGCTGGACATCCTGGTCAACAACGCGGGCATCCTGCGGGACCGGATGGTCTTCTCGATGACCGAGGACGAGTGGGACTCGGTGATCCGCGTCCACCTCAAGGGCCACTTCAACACCATCCGCTTCGCCGCCGCACACTGGCGCGAGCGGTCGAAGGCGGCGCGGGGCGGCCCGGTCCACGGCCGGATCATCAACACCTCCTCCGAGGCGTTCCTCGCCGGTTCGCCGGGCCAGCCGAACTACGCGGCGGCCAAGGGCGGCATCGTCGGGCTGACCACCTCGACGGCGGCGGCGCTCGCCAAATACGGGGTGACGGCCAACACCATCTGCCCGCGTGCCCGCACGAGGATGACCGAGGAGGTCTTCGCGGACCTTGAGCTCCCGGAGGACGGCCGCCTCGACGTCCTCGCCCCCGAACACGTGGCCCCGCTCGTCGGCTATCTCGCCTCACCGGGCGCGGCGAAGGTGAACGGCCAGGTGTTCGTGGTGCACGGCGGCATGGTGGCGATCCTGGAGCGGCCGAAGGTGGCGGCGAAGCTGGACGCGAAGGGGGACGCCTTCGGCTTCGAGGAACTGGACGCGGTGCTGACGCCGTACTTCGCGGAGCGGAGCGGGGAGGGCTTCGCGGCGGTGGAGGTGCTGGGTCTCAAACGGGGGTGACTGGGGGTGACCACGATCGGCGGGCGGGCCGGAACCCCACGGGGAATCCGGCCCGCCCGCCGATCGAGGAGGGGCCTCGGGCCCCTATCGGACCCCTATAGGACAATGTCGACGATCTCGACGCTCTTCAGGATCAGGAGCGGGTTTCGCTCGGGCGGCGGTGGCGGCCGTGGGCCGGTGCCTGGGTCTCCTCCGACGCGGCCTGCCCCCGGTGCTTGCCCTGACCGCCATCGGCCTGGGCCGCGGCGGCGTCCTGCGGGCGCGCCTGGGTCGTGTCGATGTGGGTTTCGGACATGGTGGGTACGTCACCCCGTCAGATCTCTTTGTACGGTGCAAAAGGGCAGGTCACGATGGAACACGAGCTTCCACGCGCATCACCTGGGGCGTCCCGCGCACGACAGAGCACAGGGACGCGCAGCCCCGGCCGAGTCTAACCAGGGCGGTGATCCCGGACCCAGCGGGGTGGGCGGGCCAGCGGGGGCCGCGCGAGCGGGGCCTGCTGGAGCGGTACGGGCCGCAGGGCGGGGCCCGCGTCGGGGTCGGGAGGGCCTGGATCGGGGCCTGGATCGGGGCCTGGACCGAGGTCCGGCCCGAGGTCTGGACCGAGGCCCGGCTCAGGGTACGGATCGGGTCCCATCTCCTGCTCGACCCCGGCCCATGACCCGGTCCCGCCCCAGGGCTCGACGCCCGATCCGGCCTCGACCTCCGGCACCCGCGCCCGGCCCGGCGTCGGCTCCGGCGCCCGCGGCGGCACGAGCCCAGGCGACCGCACGGAGCCGGGCCCGCCGAGATCGCTGGGGCCGCTGGGTCTCCCGGGATCGCGGGGTCCGTCGAGGCTGCTGGGGCCGTTGGACCTGCCGGGCTCGCTGAGACTGCCGGGTGCGTCGGGCCTGCCGGATCTGCCAGGTCCGCCGAGACTGCTGAAACCGCCGGGTCGGCGGGAACCGTCGAGGTTGCTAGGGCCACCGGGTCCGCTGAGACCGCCGGGCCCGCTGAGGCTACCGGGTTTGCCGGGCCCATCGAGGCTGCTGGGGCTGCCGAGATCGCGGGGTCCATTGAGGCTGCTGGGTCCGTCGGGTCCGCTGAGACCGTCGGATCTGCCGGGTCCGCTGAGGCTGCCGGGGCTGCTGGGTCCGCTGAGGCTGCCGGGTCCGCTGGGTCCGTCAAGGCCGCCGGGGCTGCCGAGACCACTGGCGCCATCGGGTCTGCCGAGTCCGTCGAGGCTGTTGGGCTCGCCGGGTCCGCTGAGTCCGCCGGGTCCGCGGGAACCGTCGAGGCTCCCAGGTTTGCCGGGTCCGCTGAGGCTGCCGGGTCCGCTGGGTCGGTCGAGGCTGTTGGGGCCGCCGGGGCCGCCGAGACCGCTGGCGCTGTCGGGTCTGCCGAGTCCGTCGAGGCTGTTAGGCCCGCCGGGTCCGTTGAGGCTGCTGGGTCCGCCGGATCTGCCGGGCCCACCGAGGCTGCCGGGTCCGCTGGGTCCGTCGAGGCTGTTAGAGCCACCGAGACCACTGGCGCTGTCGGGTCTGCCGGGTCCGTCGAGATCGCTGGGTCGGTCGAGGCTGCCGGGTTTGCCGGGCTCGCCGAGGCTGCTGGGGCTGCCGAGATCGCGGGGTCCGCTGAGACCGCCGGATCTGCCGGGTCCGTTGAGGCTGCCGGGTCCGCTGGGTCGGTCGAGGCTGTTGGGGCCGTCGGGGCTGTCGGGAGCACTGGCGCTGTGGGGTCTGCCGGGTCCGTCGAGATCGCTGGGGCCGCCGGGGCCGACCCGAGTCCACGGTGTGATTCTGGTCGCGATCCCGGCCGCGGGGGTCGCCGTCCGTGGCGTCTGGACCGCCCGCGCCCCGGCCGGGGCCGGAGCCGGAGTCGGGGGCAGGGGCGCGCCGGACGGTTCGGCCGTCCGTGTCACCCGCCGGGCGATCCGCCGGGCCCCCGTCGCGTCGTCCAGTGCCCACGGTCTCTCCGGCCTCGACGGCGTCTCCGCTGTCGTGGACGTGACGGACGTCCACGACGTTGCGGAAGCGCGCGTGGCGCCCGTCGTGTCCGTGACGTCCGCCATCCGCGCCGCACCCCGGCCGCCCGGCGCCGACGCCCAGGAGCCCCTCGACAGCCTCGACGCCTCCGATGCGCCCAGCACCCCAGGCACCCCAGGCACCCCAGACACTCCAGGCACCCCAGGCAGACGCACCCGCGCCAGCCCGCAGGGCACCTGGGGAGTCACGTACGGCAGCCGCAGCTCGCCGTCCCGGCTCCACAGGCCCGCGCCCGCGAGCCAGCCCTCCGGTGCGGGGAACTCGCGCAACCGCCGCTCCGCCGGTCGCCATACGCCCACCCACGGCCGCCCGGAACCGCTCGGTCCGTCGATGCGGAAGGCCACCGCGCACGCCTCCGGCGTCAGCACCTGCCCCGGCTGCACCGCGAACGGTGTGGCCTCCGACGGCCCCGCGGGCCGCAGACAGTCCGGGAACCTCACCGGCAGCGTGCTGCCCAGCACGCCCCACCCCAGCCGCTCGTCCCCGGGCGCGTCGGACCGTACGAGCAGCAGACCGCTGTCGGGGTCGGCGAGCAGCAGCCGGTCGTCGCTGCGCTCGGTGATCTGTAGCAACGGGCTGGTCTCACCGCCGCGCCGCAGATCGACCACCACCGTTTTCGTACGGCCGTCGAGTTCGCGGTCGAGCGCCAGCAGCCGGCCGGTGCGGTCCAGCCAGCTGCCGCCGGTGCAGCGGCCCGGCACCTCGGCCAGGTGCAGGGGGACGAGGACGCCGCCGCCGAACACCAGCCAGACGGAGGTGGACCGCTGTCCGCGCCCGAGCGCGAAGGCGCACAGACCGCCGGGCGCGGGCGGCAGCAGCGAGACCTCGGCGCGGTCGATGACACCGAGCGGGCGTTCGCCGGTGCCGGGGCCGGCCGGATAGAGCAGCGAGAAGGCGTGGTGGCCGGCCACCCGGCGGTGGATGAGCACCTGCCCGTCGGCCAGCGGCAGCAGCTCGCTGTCCGGCTCCTCGGGCTGGGCGGCGGGCAACGGCACGGCGTAGGGCTCCGGGCCGTCCAGCGTCCAGCGCTCCGGGTACCAGCAGCCCGCTTCCGCGCTGAGCGCGAGCCGCGCGCCGTACGAGCGGTCCGAGGCGATGGTGAAACCCCCTCGCGGCCGGTCGCCGACGCCCCCGGTGAGGGCGGTGTCGAAGGCACAGGCAGTCATCGGTCGGTCACCTCCGGCCACTGAAAGTAGTTTTCGTACTCCCTGCCGAAGGCCGTAATGGGTGCGCTCCACCCGTAAGTGTGGCGGTTGCCCGATTCGCCTGAGAGGTCGGTGCTGAGTGTGCTGTGGGTGATGCGCTCGGCGGGAGCGAGGTTCGGGGCGCCCGGAGTCGAGGCGGGGCACGGTGCCGGATGTCGGGAGGGGCGCCCCGCATCCCCGCGGACGTTCGCCCCGAGCCCTGCCGGGGGCGGCCCGCGTCGCCCCGAGTCCGGCGGGGGATCGCGCACCGGCGGGGGTCGCGCTGGGTGAAGGCCGGGGCAGGGCTCAGCCGTGATCCGGGAGGTAGCCTTGCTCCGTGCCCTCACTCAACGACGTCCTCGCCGCACTCGACGCCCTCTGGCCGCCCGAGCGGGCGGAGCAGTGGGACGCCGTCGGCACGGTGTGCGGTGACCCCGACGCCGAGGTCACCCGCGTGCTGTTCGCCGTCGACCCCGTACAGCAAGTGGCCGACGAGGCGGTGGACCTCGGCGTCGATCTGCTGATCACCCACCATCCGCTCTATCTGCGGGGAACGACCACGGTCGCCGCCTCCACCTTCAAGGGCCGGGTGGTGCACACGCTGATCAAGAACGACATCGCCCTGCATGTCGCGCACACCAACGCCGACACCGCCGACCCCGGTGTCTCCGACGCCCTCGCCGGTGCGCTCGATCTGCGGATCGTCGGTCCGCTGGTGCCGGACGCCACCGACCCGGCGGGCCGCCGGGGTCTGGGCCGGATCTGCGAGCTGGACCACCCCGAGACGCTGCGGGAGTTCACCGAGCGTGCCGCCGCCCGGCTGCCCGCCACCGCGCAGGGCATCCGCGCCGCCGGTGATCCGGACCGTACGATCCGCCGGGTCGCCGTCAGCGGCGGTTCCGGGGACAGCCTCTTCGACGTGGTGCGCGCGGCCGGGGTCGACGCGTTCCTCACCGCCGATCTGCGCCACCACCCGTCCTCGGAGGCGCGCGAGCACAGCGATCTCGCCCTGGTGGACGCCGCGCACTGGGCCACCGAATGGCCCTGGACCGAGCAGGCCGCGGCCCAGCTGGACGAGATCTCCGACCGGCACGGCTGGGACCTGCGGACGCATGTCTCGCGTACGGTCACCGACCCCTGGACGGCCCACGCCGCGGCCCCGGCCGTCGGCGCGACCGCTCCGTCCCTCTCCGCTTGATGACTGCTTGACGCCTGTTGATTCCTGCTTGACGCTCGCCCCGCTCGACCTCTCTATCGTCGTTCCGTCCCATCGACTCCCCTGGAGCCCCACGCTGAATGCCGCGCCCGCCGATCAGATCCGCCTTCTCGACGTCCAGGCGCTCGACGTCCGGCTGTCGCAGCTCGCGCACAAGCGCCGAACGCTGCCCGAGCACGCCGAGATCGAGACTCTGAACGCCGATCACACCCAGCTGCGTGACCTGCTTATCGCCGCGCAGACCGAGGAGAGCGACACCGCCCGCGAGCAGACTAAGGCCGAGCAGGACGTGGAGCAGGTGCGCCAGCGCGCCGCCCGCGACCAGAAGCGCCTGGACTCCGGGGCCGTCACCTCGCCCAAGGACCTGGAGAACCTCCAGCACGAGATCGCCTCCCTCGCCAAGCGCCAGGGCGACCTGGAGGACGTCGTCCTGGAGGTCATGGAGCGCCGGGAGTCCGTCCAGGAGCGGGTCACCGAGCTGACCGGGCGGGTGGAGTCCCTCCAGGCCAAGATCGGCGACGCCACGTCGCGCCGGGACGCGGCGGCGGAGGAGATCGACGCCGAGGTCGCGACCGTCACCAAGGAGCGCGAGGTGATCGCCGGGACCATCCCCGCCGATCTGCTGAAGCTCTACGACAAGCTGCGCGAGCAGCAGGGCGGTATCGGCGCGGCCCGGCTCTACCAGCGGAGCTGCGACGGCTGCCGCCAGGAGCTCGCCATCACCGAGCTCAACGAGGTGCGCTCGGCGGCCCCCGACACGGTGGTGCGGTGCGAGAACTGCCGCCGGATCCTGGTCCGTACGCCCGAGTCGGGGCTGTAGGCCCATGGCGCGGCGTTTCATCGTCGAGGCGGACGGCGGATCCCGGGGCAACCCGGGACCGGCCGGTTACGGCGCGGTCGTGCGCGACGCGGAGACCGGTGAGACGCTCGCCGAGGCGGCCGAGTACATCGGCACCGCGACCAACAACGTCGCCGAGTACAAGGGCCTGATCGCCGGGTTGCGGGAGGCGTACGCCCTGGATCCGGAGGCCGAGGTCCGGGTGCGGATGGACTCCAAGCTCGTCGTCGAGCAGATGTCGGGCCGCTGGAAGATCAAGCACCCGGACATGCGTCCGCTCGCCGCCGACGCCAAGGCGGTCTTCCCGCCCGGCCGGGTGACGTACGAGTGGATCCCGCGCGAGCGGAACAAGCACGCGGACCGGCTCGCCAACGAGGCGATGGACGCGGGCAAGCGGGGCGAGCAGTGGCAGCCGAAGGTGCCGCCGGGCGGCACGCTGGCGGCAGGCGCGCCGGAGGCCGCCGCGCCCGCCGCCGACACCCTCGCCGAGCCCACCGCGACGGGCGACGCCCCGGCGGCCGGCGGGGCGTCGGCGGTCGGCGGAACCCCGGCGGCTGACCGGGCTCCGGCAGCCAGCAGGACCCCGGCAGCCGACCGGCCTACGGCGACCGACCGGGCCTCGGCGACCGACCGGGCCTCCGTAGTCGGTCGGCCCGCGGCGGATCTGGGCACCCCCGCCACGTTCGTCCTGCTCCGGCACGGGGAGACTCCGCTCACCCCCGAGAAGCGCTTCTCCGGCAGCGGCGGTACCGACCCCGGACTCTCCCCGGTCGGCCGCCACCAGGCCGAGCGGGTGGCGGCGGCGCTCGCCGCACGCGGCACCATCCAGGCCGTCGTCACCTCGCCGCTGCTGCGCTGCCGCGAGACCGCCGACGTGGTGGCCCGGCGCCTGGGCCTCGACGTCCGTGTCGACGAAGGGTTGCGGGAGACGGACTTCGGCGCCTGGGAGGGGCTGACCTTCGCGGAGGTCAAGGAGCGCCACCCGGACGACCTGGAGGCATGGCTGGCCTCCAGCAAGGCGGCCCCCACGGGCGGCGGCGAGAGCTTCGCGACGGTCGCGCGCAGGGTCGCCCTCTCCCGGGACAAGCTGATCGCCCGTTATCCGGGCCGTACGGTGCTGCTGGTCACCCATGTCACCCCGATCAAAACGCTGATCCGGCTGGCCCTGGGCGCCCCTCCGGAGGCCCTGTTCCGCATGGAGCTGTCGGCGGCCTCGCTGTCGGCGGTGGCGTACTACGCGGACGGAAACGCGTCGTTGCGGCTGCTGAACGAGACGGCGCACCTGCGGTAGGAGACGCACCTGCGGTGGGGGACGCATCCGCGGTAGACGGCGCACCCCCGGTGGGGACCGAACCCACGGTGGGGACCGCACTTGCGGTAGACGGCGCACCTGCGGCGGGGGCGGGGCAATCTCGATGCGCGGTCCTGGCACCCGATCCCGGCTCGCGGCCCTGGCCGCGCGTCAGCCGCGAAGGGCGGCCGCTTCCCGGGCGAGGGACTCCACCCGCTCCCAGTCGCCCGCCGCCAGCGCGTCCGAGGGCAGCATCCACGTGCCGCCGACGCAGCCGACGTTGGGCAGGCCCAGGTACGCGGGGGCGTTCGAGGCGTTGACACCGCCAGTCGGGCAGAACCGGGCCCCGGGGAGCGGTGAGGCGAGCGCCTTCAGATACGCCGTGCCCCCGGCCGCCTCCGCCGGGAAGAACTTCATCTCCGCCACCCCGCGCTCCAGCAGCGCCACGACCTCCGAGGTGGTCGAGACACCCGGCAGATACGGCAGCCCGGAGGCGTCCAGCGCCCCCAGCAGCCGGTCCGTCCAGCCGGGCGAGACCAGGAACCGCGACCCGGCGGCGACGGCGGTCTCCACCTGCTCCGGGGTCAGCACCGTACCGGCGCCGACGACCGCCTCGGGGACCTCCTCGGCGATCGCCCGGATGGCGTCCGCGGCGGCGGGCGTCCGGAAGGTCACCTCGATCGCGGGCAGCCCGCCCGCCACCAGGGCACGGGCCAGCGGGACCGCGTCGGCCGCGTCGTGGAGGACGACCACGGGGATGACGGGGGCGAGATCGAGCAGCGAGGAATCCGGGGAGCCTGGGGAGGGCGCGGTGCTAGTCACGGCGCCCATCCTGCCCAGGCAGCGGCGCGCCGCGCAACGGCCGTTGCGCATGCTGCAATGCAACGCCTCCGAACGGTGAGGTGACGGTGCGCGGGCAGCACCCCGGCACTACAGCTCGGTCACCACCACATCCAGCCCCCACGCCCGCCCCGCCCGCTCCGGCGGCGCGGCCTCGACCGCGTACCCCAGCCCCCGCAGCGCCTCCACCAGCTCGGCGGGCCCGCTCGGGTCGGCACCGGCGGTCAGCAGGTCCCGTACCATCCGGCCCTTGGTCGCCTTGTTGAAGTGACTGACGACGGACCGCTTCTCGACCCCGTTCACGATCTTCGACTGGAGCACCCGCACCGTCGCCGTACGCTCGGCGACCGCCCCCTTGGGCTTCCACGCCGCCGCGTACGCCGCCGAGCGGAGGTCCAGCACCAGCCCGTTCCCGGCGGCCTCCGGAAGCACCTCGGCCATCGGGGTCCGGGTCCGCCAGTAGGTGCCGAGCGCACCGAGCCCCGGGAGCTTCACGCCCATCGAGCAGCGGTAGGAGGGGATGCGGTCGTCCATCCGTACGGCGCCCCACAGCCCCGAGAAGACCAGCAGCGACCGCTCCGCCCGGCGGCGGGCGGCGGCGGGCAGCGTGGCCAGGCCCAGCGCGTCGTACAGCACACCGGTGTAGATCTCCCCGGCGGGCCGCGTCCCGGCCTCCCGCAGCGCCGCGTTCTTCGCGACCTCGCCGCGCAGCCCCTCGCTGAGCCCCAGCACCTCGGCGGCCTTCGCGGCGTCGCCCGAACACAGCGACACCAGCTCGTCCAGCACCTCCGCCCGCGCCCCGCCCAGGCCCGGCAGCGACAGCGATCCCAGGTCCAGCGGGGACCCGGAGCCTCCTGTGGCCTTTCCCTCGGACGGGGGCAGCAGCACGAGCACGGTCTCTCCTCAGGGGTCGGGGCGTGAGGGCCACGAAGAACGACGTCCAACGGTACGGGGCGGACCCGGACGCGGCCCCACCCGGCCGCAGCCTACGACCCCCGGGCCGGAGCGCCCGGCGGCCCCGGGGGCCCGATGGCGCTCAGCGGAAAAGCCGCTCAACGCCGCGCCCGCCCGGCGCGCCGCCATCCCGGCGCCGGACCGCCGGCCTGTTCACACGGTCCGGGACACACATGCAGTTCTCGGGTAACAAGGGGCTCACGGTCCCGCGCGGTGGTCTCTGCGTGCGGAACCACGTCACCCCGGACGGCACCTTTGCCTCAAGAGAGCCGCGGCTCTTCCGAGGCGTCCGAGCCCTGGATGCCCTGCGAGGGCGTCGCCATGGTCGCCGAGGTCACCTCGGCCAAGCCGGACCGGGACCGCACGGCCAAGCGCCACTGCTCCGCACGCGGTGGCATCCCCCGCTACCTGCTCGTCGACCGGGAGAAGAGCGACGTCGACCCGGTCGGCACTCCTCGCCGGGTATCATGCTCAGCACGGCGGACGAGCCGGCCGGGCGGTCGCGTCGGGGCCCTTCGGGTCCCGCCGAGGAACGTCCGGGCTCCACACGGCAAGGTGGTGGGTAACGCCCACCCGGGGTGACCCGCGGGACAGTGCCACAGAAAACAGACCGCCGGAGGCCGCGAGGCGTCCGGTAAGGGTGAAACGGTGGTGTAAGAGACCACCAGCGTCCGAGGTGACTCGGACGGCTCGGTAAACCCCACCTGGAGCAAGGTCAAGAGGAGCGCCGTGAAAAGCGCTCTGCGCGGACGATCGAGGGCTGCCCGCCCGAGTCCGCGGGTGGACCGCACGAGGCCGGCGGCAACGCCGGTCCTAGATGGATGGCCGCCTCCCCGTGGGCCGCAAGGCCCCCGGGAGACAGAACCCGGCGTACAGGCCGACTCGTCCGCCGGCACCTGGGGCTTTGCCTCGGAAAGGGCCTCTGATCTGCGCCGGAGGCCCTTTCCGGGGGCTTGCCGTGTCAGGTAGCCAAAAGTCCCTCGGAAGCCCTCGGACAGCGCTGAAAGTCCCTGAAAAGTCCCAGGAGCAGAGGGGCGGGGGACGCGTCCCGGCCGGCTCGGATCGATCGGACATGACGCATTCATCGGGCCGTAAGGCGCTGGGATCTGGTCCTACAGACGCATCTCATCCTCGATAGCGCGAGCGATCTCTGGCCATGGTGCGCGCAGGTCGCCGAAGAGCGACCTCGGCACCGGTGCTGCCGATGATGCCGGGCATGCCCGAGCGCCGCACCCATGACTACCTGCGCGGCGGCGTGACGCCCCTGTTCGCCGCAGAAGTGGCTGCTGGCCCATCCCCGCTTCCACATGCACTTCACCCCGACCAGTGCCTCCTGACTCAACCAAGTAGAACGCTGGTTCGCGTCAGCTCGGAGACTTCACCTACACTAACGGCTACAGCCATGGTCTGAACGCGCATAAGTGTGCCTCCGAATACGGCTTCAACAGGGGTACCACCATCTACTTCGCCGTCGACTACGACGCGACCGGCGAAGAGATCGCGAGCGCCATCGTGCCGTACTTCCACGGAGTGCAGGCCGCCCTAGCCAGCCAGGGTAAGAAGTACACCCACGGTGTGTACGGATCAAGAAATGTCTGCAGTAACGTGAGCAACAAGACGTTCGCTCGCTACTCCTTCATCTCTGGCATGTCCTATGGGTTCTCCGGGAACCTTGGCTTCCCCATCCCCAGGAACTGGACTTTCAACCAGATCAAGGAATTCCACGTCACCAACGGCTCTGACGGGTTCGATCTGGACAACGACGCTGTGTCTGGCCTCGACCGCGGCGTCTCGTCGGTGAAGGACGCCGGCGGGCCTGCGGACGACTTCATCGCCTACGTCCAGAAGCTGTACGACCTGGCCGGCGCCTATGGCGCCACCGGTCAGAAGCGCAGTCAGCTCGTCATGGAGTACATCCGCCATCGATCGTATGGGGACAGGGACCTCGTAAGTCGATGCCGTGAAGGACCACTACAACGGTGGCGGCGGCCTCAAGCGTTTCAACGACTACTTCACCAACCGGTGGGGCAACGCCACCGACTGCAAGACCTCCGCGCACAACGCCCTGACCGCGGTGGACGCAACGCTGTCTGTCGCTCAGTCCCAACTCATCACCCTAGCCGGAGTGGTGGCTCCGGCGGATTACCAGAACCTCCCTGGCGGTGGTGACAAGCTCAGCAACTTCGAGCAGGGCTTCGTCGACGCGCTGCTGGCCCGGATGGGAACGGAGATTGCCAATCTGTCCCTGTACCAGGCAAACCATGAGAAGTACCTCAAGGCAGCCCGCGCACGCGCCGACCGGTGACGACAGATAGAACATCGGAATGAAGCAAGTAGGAGCCCTTTTCGCCGCAGTGGTCCTCAGCGGCTGGTTGGTGTGGAACCTGTGGAACCCCTTCCGCATCGTGACCGGCCTTCGAGACCGATCATGGCGGCGCCCACTGTGGTGGACACGTGTCTGCTCCGTAGCGCTCTTCGCGGGCCTCGTGACATGGATCTGGGGGGTGTTCAGAGGAGGGCTCGACGTCCGCAAAACATGCCAGTTCGTCCATCACGAGTACTACGACAGGGCGTACAGGGACGCACACGCAGCGGAATTCCAGAAGTTCTTTCCACTGCGCAACAAGTGCAATGCGCACTTCGACCTGGTTCCTGCATGGGTTAATCCGTCCATCACGGTGTGCGCTGTCATCGCCATGGCCGCGGCTGCTGTCCTCTTGAAGTTCGGCATCGCACCCCTCACCAGACTCTCCAGGAAGGAACATCATCCTCCGCCATACTTACGCCTCGGTGATGCTCGATGCCGGTGAGTCGATCGTCTCGCTCGCGAAGTGGTTGGGGCACTCCGACCCGGCGTTCACGCTCCGGACGTACACGCACTTCATGCCGCAGGCCGGCGCGCGTGGGATGTCCGCCATCGAGGCCTGGTTCTCGGACCTCGGCTGAAAGTCCCTGATACCCGGCGTACAGGCCGACTCGTCCGCCCGCCGCAGCGCCGCCCCGGCCCGGGACGGTGGTCCCAGGGGGCGGCGGAGGGTCAGAGGAGTTCCAGCAGGGCGTCGGTGAATTCCGTCGTGGTGGCCGTGCCACCCAGGTCCGGGGTGCGTACCGGGGTCTTGGCCAGGACGGTCGCGATGGTGTCGGTGATGTGGGTGGCGGCTTCGGGGTGGCCCAGGTGGTCGAGCATCATGGCGGCGGACCAGATCGCGCCGAGGGGGTTGGCGATGCCGCGGCCGGCGATGTCGGGGGCGGAGCCGTGGACGGGTTCGAACATGGACGGGTAGTCGTGTTCGGGGTTGAGGTTGGCGGCGGGGGCGATGCCGATGCTGCCGGCGACCGCGGCGGCGAGGTCGCTGAGGATGTCGCCGAAGAGGTTGGAGGCCACGACGACGTCGAAGCGCTTGGGGTCGAGGACGAACTTGGCGGCGAGGGCGTCGATGTGCTCCTGGTCCCAGGCCACCTCCGGGTGGGCGGTGGCGCGTTCGGCGACGAGTTCGTCCCAGAAGGGCATGGTGTGGATGATGCCGTTGGACTTGGTCGCCGAGGTGAGGTGCCGGGCCCGGCTCCCGGCCAGGGAGAAGGCGTAGTCCAGGATCCGGGTCACGCCCTTGCGGGTGAACACCGCTTCCTGGACGGCCAGTTCCTCCGGGAGGCCCCGGCCGAGGCGGCCGCCGATCTCGCCGTACTCGCCCTCCACGTTCTCGCGGACGACGACGAGGTCGACATCGCCGGGCCGGGCGTCGCGCAGCGGGCTGGGCACGCCCTCGAAGACGCGGATGGGGCGCAGGTTGACGTACTGCTGGAAGCCCCGGCGGATGGGGATCAGCAGGCCCCACAGGGAGACGTGGTCGGGGACGCCGGGGTAGCCGACCGCGCCGAGCAGGATCGCGTCATGGCCGCGCAGTCGCTCCAGGCCGTCGTCGGGCATCATCGCGCCCTGGTGGACGTAGCGCTCGCAGGACCAGTCGAACGTCTCGTAGGTGAAGCCGAGGCCGTGCCGGGCGGCGACGGCGTCCAGGACGCGGCGGGCGGCGGGGATGACCTCGGTGCCGATGCCGTCGCCGGGGATCAGGGCGATGTGATGGTTGGTCGTGCGGCGGTTCGTCATGGAGAGGATTGCAACAGGGGCCTGCCGCACCCGTCCAAGACGCAGAATCCATCTCTCTTATAGGCCCTCCTTATCGGGCGCCGTGGCCGTGCGCACGAACGCCTCGGCCGCCGGTGTCAGCGGAGCCCGCCTGCTGACCAGGGAGATGTGCAGGCTGGTGGTCGGCTCCAGGTCCAGGACCAGGGCGCCCGCCCGCTCCGCCAGGCCGCGCCAGGCGTCGGCGACCACGGCCAGGCCGACGCCCCGCAGGACCAGTGGCAGGATCGCCACCCGGTGCTCGGTCTCGACCACGACGGTCAGCTCGACGCCCGTGGCCCGGAGGTCGTCGACGTAGCGGCGCATGCCCGTGCCCTTCTGCCCCACGATCAGCCGGTGGCCGGACAGTTGCTCATGGCGCACCGGCGCCCCGGGGCGGAACGGGCCGTCCGGGGGTGCCAGCAGGACGAAGCGCTGCTCGTGCAGGGGGTGGGTGCGTACGTCTGACTGCGGTGTGGGGCCGGGGGAGGCCAGCAGGCCCAGTTCGCACACGCCGGTGCGCACCATCTCCGTCACATCGCGGGGGGTGAACGCGGCCTGCACCCGCACGGACACCCCGGGGTGGGCCCGGGTGAAGCGGTCGATCATTCCCGTCAGCGGTTCGACCGCCTGGGACGGCGGGACCGCGATGTCCACCCGGCCGCCGCGCAGCCCGTGCACCGACTCCACACTGGCCCGCGCCAGCTGGAGACTGCGCACGGCGTCCCGCGCCGGTTCGATCAGTGCCGTGCCCGCGTCGGTGAGGACCGCCCGGCGGCCGATGCGGTGGAAGAGGTCGCTGCCCAGGTCGCGCTCCAGGGCGCGGATGGCCTGGGACAGGGACGGTTGCGACAGATACAGCGCGGCGGCCGCCCGGTTGAATCCGCCGTGGTCCACCACGGCCAGGAAGTACTCCAGCTGCCGCACATCCACCGCGTGCCGCCTCCCGTGTTCCGTCCCGTCGGCCGCCTCTTCTTATAGGGCGCCCCTATAAGGATTGTCGGCAACCGGTCTTGGACACGCACCACCGGCCGCTGCTGGGATCGGACCATGAGCGATCAGCTGCTGGGCGACTTCGACCGCCGCACCGTGGACGCCGACGGGGTGCGCATCAACGTGCGCACGGCCGGGGACGGCCCGCCGGTCCTGCTGCTGCACGGCTATCCGCAGACCCATCTGATCTGGCACCACGTCGCCCCGGTGCTCGCGGCCACGCACCGCGTGGTGCTCACCGACCTACGCGGCTACGGCGACAGCGCCAAGCCGCCCTCCGACGACGCGCACACCCCGTACGCCAAGCGGTCCATGGCGCGCGACCAGCTGCTGGTGATGCGGGAGCTGGGCTTCGACCGCTTCGCGGTCGTCGGCCACGACCGGGGCGGCCGGGTCGGCCACCGGCTGGCGCTGGACCATCCGGAGGCGGTCTCGGCGCTCGCGGTCCTCGACATCGTGCCGACGCGGTACGCCTTCCACCACGCCGACATGGGGTTCGGTCTCGGCTACTACCACTGGTTCTTCCTGACGGCGGGCAACGGCATCCCGGAGCACCTGATCGGCCAGGACCCGGAGTTCTGGGTCCGGACCCGGATGGGGGCCCGCCACCACGGCGGAACCCCGTTCAGCGAGGCGGCCCTGGCCGAGTACGTGCGCTGCTTCTCGGACCCGGCGGCCATCCACGCCTCCTGCGAGGACTACCGGGCCGCCGCCTCCCTCGACCTGGTCCACGACGACGCGGACGCCGCGGCCGGCCGGCGGGTCACCGCGCCGGTCCTGGCCCTGTGGGGCGCGCACGGCTTCGTGGGCCGCCACTACGACGTACTGGCGGCCTGGCGCGGCTACGCGGACGATGTGCGCGGGCAGGCCCTGCCGTGCGACCACTACCTTCCCGAGGAGGCGCCGGCCGAGACGGCACACCAGCTGCGGGCGTTCCTGGCGGACCACGGCGGCGCCTGACCCCGCCGTGGGGGCGGTGCCGGCCACGTCCGCCGTGGGGCGGCACCTGCTACGCCGGGATGACGGTGACCAGGTCGGCGGGCATACGGGCCCTCAGATCGTGCCACTCGCCCTCGCTGACATGGCGCTGAAGGGCCGCCAGGACGGTGTGCACCAGCTGCTCGGTGTCGCCCTGGATCGAGTACGGGAAGTCGTGCCGGATGCGCTGGAAGAACTCCTCGCTGTGCATCTTCACGGGCGTCTCCGCGGGTTTCCACCCGTCGTAGTAGATGCCGCGCACCAGCATCGGGAGCTGGGCGCCGAACTGAACGGCCTCGTCCACCGTCAGCCGGTCCCGCAGCTGGTGCAGGACCGCGCGCAGGGCGGCATAGGACTGTTTGCGGCGCTCCTTGGGCCAGCCGTACGCCTCCTCGATCTCCCTGAGGAGCCGGTTGGTCTTGTCGACCGTCGTGTCGAACGCGGGAAAACCTGTGGCGACCATCGTGTTCGTCCTTCCGGTGCCCGCGGCGGCCGCCCGGCGGAGCGGGGGCCGCCGCGGGGTGAGAGAGCCGGTTCGCGGCCTCAGTAACCGCCCGGCGGCTGCTGCGACGGCGGCTGCTGCGGCTGTTGTTGCTGTGTCTGTTGCTGTGGGGGCTGTTCTTGCGCCTGGATGCTCTCGGTGATCTCTATGTGGCGGGGCTTGGCGATCTCCGCCTTGGGAACGGTGATCGTGAGGACGCCCTCGGACATGGCCGCCCTGACGTTCTCGGTGTTCACCTCGCTCGGGAGCAGCAGCCGGTACTCGAAACGGCCGGTGCGGCGGCCGCCGCGGCGCAGGACGCCCTTGCGCTCCCGTTCCTTGATCTCCCCGGAGACGGTCAACTCCTGGCCGTTGACCTCGATGTTGATGTCCCGGCCCTTGACCCCGGGGAGCTCGAGTTCGACGTGGTACGCCTCGTCCGCTTCGATCACATCGGCGGCGGGTGCCCACGCGATACCGGGTATCGGCGCTCCGCCCACCGTGGATTCGAGCAGACCGCCCATCTGGTTGAGCAGATCGTCGAACTCCGCCAGCGGATTGCGCGCCCACACCCGGGGGCGGTCCATCGCGCCTTGGCGCTGCTGTGGCTGTCGTCGGGCGGGTGTGCTCATCACCCTTCACCTCCGGTCATGTGTAGCGGGTGCATAGCGCGGATGCGGGGGGTGGATGCGTGGCTCGGATGTGTGGCTCGGATGGGTGGGGATCGCCGTCGGGCGCGGCCGTCACCTCCCCCCGTCCAGCATGAGCAGGGTCGGCGCGGCCTGCACCTCGAACGGAAGGCCCGCGCCGCGCACCGCGTTCACGCGGCCCTTCCGGCTCCCGCCATCTGCGGCTGTGCCTCGTGGGTGACCGCCGGTTCGCGAAGGTGCCGCCGCCGTTCAGTCCGGCGCCGTTCAGTCCGGCACCGTTCTGTCCGGGACCCGGTTCAGCCGAGGCCCGGTTCTGTCCGGGGCCCGGTTCAGCCGGAGGCGAGGTCCTGTTCGACCCAGATCGTCTTGCCGTCCGTGCTCTGCCGGGTGCCCCAGCGCGTCGCCATCTGGGCCACCAGCATCAGGCCGCGGCCGCCCTCGTCGAAGACCCGGGCCCGCCGTACATGGGGTGCCGTGCTGCTGCCGTCGGAGACCTCGCAGATGAGGGCGCGGTCGCGGATCAGCCGCAGCCGGATGGGCGGGCGGGCGTAACGGATCGCGTTGGTGACCAGTTCGCTGACGATCAGCTCGGTGGTGAAGACGGCCTTCTCCAGTCCCCAGTCGGTCAGCCGCTCGACGGTGTTCCGGCGGGCGTCGGCGACGGCGGCCGCGTCCGGGGGGATCGCCCAGGTGGCGACCCGGTCGGTGCCGAGCGCCCGGGTGCGGGCGAGGAGCAGGGCGATGTCGTCGTCGGGACGGGCCGGGAGCAGGGCGCGCAGCACGCTGTCGCAGAGCGCGTCCAGGGAGGCGACGGGACTGCTCAGGGCGTTGCGCAGGGTGTCGAGCCCCTCGCCGATCTCCCGGTGGCGGCTGTTGATCAGGCCGTTGGTGTAGAGGGCGAGCACACTGCCCTCGGGTAGCTCCGTCTCCGTGGTCTCGAAGGGCAGCCCGCCCAGCCCCAGGGGCGGGCCGATGGACAGGGCGGGCAGGTCGGCGGTGCCCTCCGGGCTGACCACCAGCGGTGCGGGGTGGCCCGCGGCGGCGATGGCGCAGTGCCGGGAGACCGGGTCGTAGATCGCGTACAGACAGGTGGCGCCGACGGCCGCGGGCATCTCGGGGTCCTCTTCCGAGGACAGCCGGGTGACCAGGTCGTCGAGGTGGGTCAGCAGCTCACCGGGCGGCAGGTCGATATCGGCCAGGGTGCGTACGGCGGTGCGCAGCCGCCCCATGGTGGCGGACGCCCGCAGGCCGCGGCCCACCACGTCGCCGACCACCACGGCGGCGCGGGCGCCGGAGAGCGGGATCGCGTCGAACCAGTCGCCGCCCACCCCCGCGTAGGTGCCCGAGGGCAGATAGCGGGAGGCGACCTCCAGCGCCGTCAGATCGGGCATCCGCTGCGGCAGCAGACTGCGCTGGAGGGTCAGGGCCGTTCTGCGTTCGCGCAGATAGCGGCGGGTGTTGTCGACGCAGACGGCCGCTCGTGCGGTGAGCTCCTCGGCCAGCAGCACGTCGTCCGCGGTGAACGGCGTCGGTGTGCGGTGGCGGGCGAAGGAGGCGGCGCCGAGGGTGACCCCGCGGGCGCGCATCGGCACCATGATCACCGAATGTATCCCGTAGTCGCGGATCCGGGCGGCCCGCACCGGGTCCCTGGCCTCCCAGCTCGCCAGCAGGGGCGCCGTTATCTGGTACCGCACGGCCCGGCCCTCGGTCAGGCTCCTGGCCGTGAGGGAGTGCTCGGGGTGCGTGATCAGGCCCCCGATGCCGGCCAGCGCCTCCGGGGCGCCCTCCAGGACGGACCGGTGGGCCGTGTGCCGCAGGGTGATGGGCGCGCTCAGCGGTCCCTCCGGCGGCTCGTCGCCGTCGTGGAGGAAGGTGAGCAGATCGACGTTGGCGAAATCGGCGAACCGGGGGACCGCCACCTCGACCAGCTCCTGGGCGATCCGGTCCAGGTCCAGGGTGCTGCCCAGCCGCGCCCCCGCCTCGCTGAGCAGCAGCAGCCGCTGGCGGGCCTCGCGCTGGGCGGTGATGTCGTACGCCGCGAAGCACACGCCGCGGAGCCCGCCGGCCGGGTCGGTCAGCGGGGCCAGGGAGACCATATAGGCGTGCTCGTGGCTCAGGCCCGGCAACCGCAGACGCCCCGACTCCAGGTCGTGCCGCTCACCGCTCTCCAGCACCCGGCGCATGGCGCGCTCGACCCGATCGCTCTCCCGGTGGGGGACCAGCTCCGACAGCCGCAGCCCGCGCATCCGGTCCTCGCTGAGGGCGGTGGTGGCCTCCATTTCGGCGTTCGCCCGGATCAGCCGCAGCTCCGTGTCGAAGAGGGCCAGGATGCACGGGGACTGGACGAACCCGCGATCCGCCGCACCCGGGTCCTGGAGGGCCGGTGCGTCGCGGGGGAGCGGCTCCCGGGGTACGGCGGAGACCAGGAGCCAGCCCGTGGCTCCGTCCTCCGCCACCGGACCGCGGTGGGCCAGCAGCTCGACCTCCACCCGATGGCCGTCCCGGTGGCGCAGCGCGACCGTCCCGCTCCACCGGGCCCCCTCCGCCAGGCACGGCCCGGCGCCGCCCGCGGTGTCCCCGGCGGTGGGCTCGGCGAGCAGCTCGGCCGCCCTCCGCCCCAGGACCTCCTCGGCGCGGTGGCCGAGCAACTGCCGAGCGCCCTCGCTCCACCCGGTCACCACGCCGTGGTCGTCGACCGTGGCCGTGGCCAGGCCGGCCGTTCCGGGCGGCGCGTCCGGCCGGCCCCGGGGGGCGGTGGGGTCAGTGGGGTCGGGGGTCGTCATCGCACATCGCCCAGGCGGCTCATGGGCCCGGATCCGGCGGATGCCACTCGATCATCAGGATCGTGGCGTCGTCGCTGAGTTCGCGGTGCCGGTGGTCGAGGATCGCGTGGATGAGCAGGCGGAGCACCTCGGGGGCGCTCTGCCCGGCGGCCGTCGACCGGATGATGTGGTCGGCGAAGCGCTCCAGGCCGAACTGCTCGCCGCCCTCGTCGCGCGACTCCACGACCCCGTCGGTGTAGAGCAGGACGCGGTCCCCGGGTTCCAGGGCCGTCTCATGGATCTGCCGGGTGGCGTCCGACAGCTGCGCGGGCAGCCCCAGCGGGGGTTCGAAGGCCCGTTCCAGCTCCTTCTCCAGCAGCCGCTGGCGGCGGATGACCAACGGCGTGGGATGGCCGCAGTTGGCCCAGCGCAGCACCCCGCTGGGCATGTGCAACCGGACGAAGACGCCCGTGCAGAACTGGTCCGGAAGCCATGTGGCCAGCGCCTCGTCCACGGTGGTGACCAGGGCCGCCAGATCGGCGCCGGTGCGCCGGGCGTTGCGGCTGCCCGCCATGGCCACGGAGGTGGTCAGCCCGGATGCCAGGTCGTGGCCCATGGCGTCGAGGATCGAGGCGTGCAGGACGTCCTCGGTGAACGAATGGTCGAAGGCGTCGCCCCCCAGCTCGTACGCGGGCTCCAGAACGGCCGTCGAGACCACCCGGCCGGTGCCGATGGAGCGGGGCGGGAGGAAGGCCCGCACCATCTCCGTGGGCAGCTGCATGGACCGGGTGCGGATGCGCTGCGCGAAGGTGTCGAGATACGTCCGTTTGGAGGTGATGACCAGGGCGAGGAGCGAGGCCAGCATCCGGCAGCGCCAGAGCGTGAGCCCGTCCAGGGAGATCGTCCGCAGCTGGAGCACCCCCAGCCGCTCCGCGCCGTTCATCAGCGGCAGCCACAGGGCCAGCCCGTCCGCGCCGTCCTCCTCGACCCGTACGGTGTCGGTCCGGTAGGCGAAACCGGCCAGGGAGTCGTCGAGGCCCAGGCGCGGCTCACCCTCGGCGAGCGGCATCAGCAGCCGCTGCTGGAGGTCGATCAGGTAGACGACCGCACGGCCCATGCGCATGGCCTCGGTATAGCGGTCCAAGGCCCCCGGGAGCTCCGCGGGCGATGCCTCGTGGGTGGCCCGGAGCAGCTCCTCCAGCAACTGCTCAGCGGTCTCGGCCGAGGTCGACACGTTCGCGTCCACCATGCGGTCAACCTTACGGCGGTGGGCCCTGCGACGCCTGGGGGAGCAGACGCCGGGGGGAGCGGACGCCGGGGGGAGCGGACGCCGGGGGAGCACGGGGCGCGGGCACCGGCTCCCACGGGGTGCCGCGCCGTCCGTCAGATGACGGGCGGGCGGCCCAGCCTGGTCATGCGCCACACCGTGCTCCAGCGCATCGGCCGGCGGCGGCCGCAGGAGGTGCGCAGGCCCTCCAGGAAGCCGCCCGCCCAGGCCCGCAGCCCCGTCACGGAACGGGTGCGGGCGAGCGTGAGCAGCGTCCAGGTGCCCAGGTAGAGCGGGACCAGGGGCAGCGGCAGGTGGCGGCGGGCCAGCCAGACCCGGTTGCGGGCGGTCATGCGGTAGTAGACGGCGTGCCGGGCGGGGGAGGTGCGGGGGTGCTGGAGCAGCAGCTCGGGGGCGTAGAGGACCTTCCAGCGCGCGTCGAGCGCCCGCCAGGCGAGGTCGGTCTCCTCGTGGGTGAAGAAGAACGCGTCCGGCCAGCCGCCGATCTGCTCCAGCATCCGCATCGACAGGGCGTGGCCGCCGCCGAGGAAGGTGGTCACCTCGCCGCCGCGCATCGGGTCGGAGGCGCGCAGCCGGGGCACGTGGCGGCGCTGGGTCTCGCCCGTCTCGTCGGCGATGCGGAAGCTCACGATGCCCAGGCGCGGGTCCTGGGCGTACAGGTCGCGCACCCGGCGGAAGACGTCGGCGTCGACCAGCAGCCCGTCGTCGTCGAGGTCGACGACGACGTCCACGTCGCCGAACTCGCGCAGCCGCCGCCAGGCGACGTTACGGCCGCCCGAGACCCCGAGGTTCTCCGTCAGCTCGACCGTGGTCACCCCGGCGGGCATCTCCGGGAGCGGGGAGCCGTTGCCGACCACCACGACGCGGGCCGGGGGCAGGTCCTGCTTCGCGACCGACTCCAGCAGCGCCGCCACCTCCCTGGGCCGGTTGCCCATGGTCAGGATGGCGATACCCAGGCGTGGGTCGGAGGTGGCGGACACGGCGGACACGGTGGGACTCCAGAGCTCGGTTGCGATGCCCGCGATCGTAACCGTTCACCCAGGAATCCACTTCCGTACAGCTGATGTTCACCGATGAGCGCGTCGGGGTCAGTCGTCGAGCGCGGTGACCGCTTCCTTGGCCGCGCTGATGGCGCCCTTACGGATCGCGTCGGTGCCGGCGGCCTTGTGGCTCTCGAAGTCGCCGCCGTTGTACGTCACGGTGACCGTGGCGTTGTCCTGGTGGACCGTCACCACCGCCTCGCGTATGCCCTGGCCGTCGTCCTCGGTGGTCTCCTCGGTCACCGAGGCGTCGTCGCCCAGCCCGGACACCGCGCTGCCGCCCTTGCCCTTGGTCCGCGCGACGTCCGAGACGTCGTAGGAGATGTCCAGCCAGCGGTAGTCGAAGCCGTGCAGGGCGTGCCAGTTGCAGCCCGTGCGGCGGCTGAGGTCGCTGGACTTCAGCTCGTTCCCGGCCGGTTCCGCACCCGGCACCAGCTCCTTGACCAGCGCTTCCGGAAGGGCGGCGCACGCCTCCGTGGGCGGCTTGGCGTAGCGCGGCGCGGCGGAGCCGGTGGCCGGGGCCGAGGGGTGCGGGGAGGGGCTCGCCGGGGTGGCGTGTGCGTCCGAGTCGCCCGACGTCGTCATGGCCACACCCGCGGCGGCGAGGACGGCGACGGGCAGCAGACGGGCGACCAGGATGAGCGGCAGAGAACGCACGGCGGTCTCTTTTCGATCGGATGGCGGTCGGGCGGTGAACACGGGTGCGGTCGTGGGGTGGTGAGACGAGGCGGGGTCGTGGGGCCGTGGTGAAACCTGTTGCGCGGTGGGAGACGACACTGCCATACCGCGCGGGTGTCGAACAGTCCGGGGGGCTGGTGAGAGCGGGCGCCGGAGCCGCTGTGCCGATGGGGTGAATTACCCGCATCCTCACATCATCTCCACAAACGGAGGCTATCTACGCTGGGTGACGAACCCTCATCCGCCAGCCATGGCCGATGCTCCGCCGGCCATGGCCGATGCTCCGTCCGTCGTGGCCGATGTGTCGTCCGTCGTGGCCGATGCGCCGTCAGCCACGGCCGATGTACGGCATCGCCGTCGCCATGACCGTCGCGAACTGCACGTTCGCCTCCAGGGGCAGCGACGCCATATGCCGCACCGTGCGCGCCACGTCCGCGACGTCCATCACGGGCTCGACCATCACCTCCCCGTTCGCCTGGGGCACACCGGTGGGCATCCGCTCCGTCATCTCGGTCGCCGCGTTGCCGATGTCGATCTGCCCACAGGCGATGCGGTACCGGCGGCCGTCCAGCGACAGCGACTTGGTGAGCCCGGTGATGGCGTGCTTGGTGGCGGTGTACGCCACGCTGTCCGGCCTGGGCGCGTGGGCCGAGATGGATCCGTTGTTGATGATCCGCCCGCCGTGTGGGTCCTGCTCGCGCATCAGCCGGAACGCCGCCTGCGCGCACAGGAACGCGCCCGTCAGATTGGTGTCCACGACCGCCCGCCAGTCCTCGTAGCGCAGATCCGCCAGCGCCACGCCGCGCGGTCCGAAGCTCCCCGCGTTGTTGAACAGCAGATCGAGCCGCCCGAACCGCTCCCGCACCGCCGCGAAGAGCGCGTCCACCCGCTCCGGGCTGGCCACGTCCGTCGGCACCACGAGGGCCGGGGGGCCGCCGCCGGCCAGCCGTGCCGTCTCCGCCAGGGCCTCCTCGCGGCGCCCCGCCAGCACCACCGACCAGCCCGCGTCGAGGAGTTCGAGCGCCACCGCCCGGCCGATCCCCGAGCCCGCGCCCGTCACCACCGCCACCTTCGACACCACCGACACACGACCGTCGCTCATGGCGCCGCAGCGTACGCCACGTCACCCCGCCGCGGCTCCGGGCTGATTCGCCGCAAAGGTCCGTTCCGGGGCCGGACCTCACCCAGCGGTCATGCGGTTGTCGTGCACAGGCAAACACCTGGCCGTCCCCCGACACTCCAATTCCTCTGACGCACCGAGCCAGGGGAGAGCACATGGCACACGACTCGCATCAGCGGGCCATACGAGCCGCGGCCGCACGTCTGGGACGCCGCCGCTTCCTCACCGTCACCGCGGCCGCCGCCGCGCTCGCCTTCACCACCAACCTGCCCACCGCCCACGCCGCGCAGGTGTCTCCGCAAGCGCTCACCGACAACCCCTTCACCCTCGGCGTGGCCTCCGGCGACCCGCTGCCCGACGCGGTCGTGCTGTGGACCAGGCTGGCACCGCGCCCGTACGAGCCGGGCAACGGGCTGCCCGAAGAGGGCACCGTCAAGGTCGAGTGGGAGATCGCCCGCGACGAGCACTTCCAGCGCGTCGCCCGCCGGGGGACCACCACCGCGCACGCCGAGTTCAACTACACCGTGCACGTGGACGCCAAGGGGCTGGAGCCGGACCGCGTCTACTGGTACCGCTTCCGGGCCGGGAGCTGGACCAGCCCGGCCGGCCGCACCCGCACCACCCCGGCCGCGGGCGCGAAGGTCCGGGACGTCCGCTTCGGCCTGGTGTCCTGCCAGGCGTACCACGACGGCTACTTCACCGCCTACCGCCACCTGGCCGGTGAGGACCTGGACGCCGTCTTCCACGTGGGCGACTACCAGTACGAGTACGCGGTCAACTCGGTGGGCGGCGCCCGCAACTACACCGACCGCACCCTGCCCGCGGTGTTCAACACCGAGACGGTGACCCTCGAGGACTACCGGCTGCGCTACGCGCTCTACAAGTCCGACGAGGACCTCCAGGCCGCCCACGCCGCCTTCCCCTGGTACGTCACCTGGGACGACCACGAGACCGAGAACAACTACGCGGGCGACATCGACGAGCACGACGGTCCGTCGGAGGAGTTCCTGATCCGCCGGGCCGCCGCCTACCGGGCGTACTGGGAGAACATGCCGCTGCGCATGCCGCAGCGGCCGGACGGCGCCGACATGCGGCTCTACCGCCGCTTCCACTACGGGAAGCTCGCCCAGTTCGACATCCTCGACACCCGCCAGTACCGCTCCAACCAGGCGTACGGCGACGGCTGGCAGTACCCCGGCCCGGAGTCCGAGGACCCCTCGCGCACCCTCACCGGCGCCGCCCAGGAGCGGTGGCTGCTCGACGGCTTCCAGCGCTCCACCGCCACCTGGAACGTGCTGCCGCAGCAGGTCACCTTCTCGCAGCGGAAGAACACCACCGCCGAGCGCTCCAAGCTCTCGATGGACTCCTGGGACGGCTACCCCGCCTCCCGGGCCCGGATCCTGGCCGGTGTCGAGCAGGCCAGCCTGGAGAACTTCGTGGTGCTCACCGGCGATGTGCATGTGCACTACGCCTTCGACATCAAGCGGGACTTCGACGACCCGGCCTCCCGCACCCTGGGCGTGGAGTTCGTGGGCACGTCCATCGCCAGCGGCAAGGACGGCGCCGACAAGCCCGCCAACTGGGCCACGTACATGGACGCCAACCCGCATATGAAGTTCTACAACGGCCGGCGCGGCTATGTGACGGTCTCGCTGGACGAGCGGCGGGCCCAGGCCGACTACAAGACGGTCTCCGCGGTCACCACCCCCAACGCGCCGCTCACCACGGCGGCGTCGTTCGTCAGCGAGGCCGGCAACCCCGGCCTGCAGCAGGTCTGACCGGACGGGCGGACCCGGCGCGCATCCCCTGCGCCGGGCCCGCCCGGCTCACTCCCCGCCCTCGCCCGGGTACCGCACCCCGATCAGCTCGCGCGCCGCGTCCAGGGTGCGCATCACCGCCAGCGTGCCGTCCAGCGGCACCAGCGGGGACTCCGTCTCGCCCGCGCGCAGCGCGCGCATCACCTCCGCCGCCTCGCGCTGGTAGGCGCGCAGCCCGTCCACCGCCGTGATCTCCTCCGGGTCCCGGCCCGGCCGGTGCAGCACGAAGCGCTCGGGGTGGAAGAAGCCGCGCGGGAACTCGATCCGCCCCGCCGTCCCCGTCACCGCCGCGGTCATCGGCGTGTCCGCGGTGATCGAGCAGGACAGCAGCGCCACCGCCCCGCTGTCCCAGCCCAGCGCCAGGCCCGTGTTCACGTCCACGCCCCGCGGGGAGAGCTGCCCCACCGCCCGCACCGTGTCCGGCTCGCCGAGCAGCAGCTGGGCGAAGGACACCGGATAGACGCCGAGGTCCAGCAGGGCGCCGCCGCCCAGGGCCGGATCGCTCAGCCGGTGGTCCTGGGGGAAGGGGCCGGGCAGCCCGAAGTCCGCGTGGACCGCCCGGACCTCCCCGATCGCGCCGTCGTGGACCAGTTCGGTCATCCGGCGGACGACCGGATCGCAGTACGTCCACATCGCCTCCATCAGGAAGCGGCCCCGGCTCCGGGCCAGGTCCACCAGCTCCTTCGCCTGACGGGCATTGAGCGTGAACGGCTTCTCGCACAGCACCGCCCGCCCCGCCTCCAGGCACAGCCCGGCCGCCGCCCGATGGGCCGAGTGCGGGGTGGCGACGTATATCACATCGAGCTCGTCATCGGCCGCCAGCTCCTCCCAGCCGCCGTAGGCGCGCGGTATCCCGAACCGCTCCGCGAACCGCTTCGCCGACTCCGGCCGGCGCGAGCCGACCGCCATGACCTGCGCGTCCGTCATCTGAAGCAGATCCGCGGTGAACGACGCGGCGATCCCACCGGTCGCCAGAATCCCCCACCGCACGGCCTGCGACCCGCTTGTTCCGGCCATTCCGCCCCCACGCCCCCTGTCCGTAAAAGGTTCGACCCGATTCGAATTGCTGAGAGCATAGAGAACGCATCAACGACTCATGGAAGGTACGCATGCAGCAGCCCGGCCAACCGGCCGCCGCTTCCCCCCGGGCCGACCGGCCCGACACCCCGTCCCCCGACTCCGCCACCGCCTCCCTCCGCTCCGCCGCCCCTGCTCCCGGGCTCACCGCGCAGCGCCGTACGAGCCTCCTCGTCACCCTGGTCCTCGGCGGGCTCACCGCACTCCCCGCGCTGTCCATGGACATGTACCTCCCGGCCCTGCCGGAGGTCACCGACGCGCTCCACAGCTCGGCCGCCACCGCCCAGCTCACCCTCACCGCCTGTCTGATGGGCATGGCGCTCGGCCAGCTCGTCGTCGGCCCGATGAGCGACAAGTGGGGGCGCCGCCGCCCGCTGCTCACCGGCATGGTGATCTACATCGTCGCCACCGCCATCTGCGCCTTCGCCCCCAGCGCCGGGCTGCTCATCGCCTTCCGGCTGCTCCAGGGCCTGGCGGGTTCGGCCGGCATAGTGATCGCCCGCGCCGTCGTCCGCGACCTCTACGACGGCATCGCGATGGCCCGCTTCTTCTCCACCCTGATGCTGATCTCGGGTGTGGCGCCCATCGCGGCCCCGGTCATCGGCGGCCAGATCCTCCGCTTCACCGACTGGCGCGGGGTCTTCGTGGTGCTCACCGTGATCGGCACCCTGCTCACCCTCGTGGTCTGGCGCTGGCTGGGGGAGACCCTGCCGCCCCAGCGGCGCCATGCCGGCGGGCTCGGCCAGACCCTGCGCACCATGCGCGGTCTGCTCGCCGACCGCGTCTTCACCGGCTACATGCTCGCGGGCGGTTTCACCTTCGCGGCGCTGTTCGCCTATGTCGCCGGTTCGTCCTTCGTCGTCCAGGAGATCTACGGCGCCTCACCGCAGACCTTCAGCCTGCTGTTCGGGCTGAACTCGATCGGTCTGGTCGTCACCGGCCAGCTCAACGGCCGGGTGCTGGTCGGCCGGGTCAGCATGGACAAGGTGCTGACCGTGGGGCTGGTGGTGATCACCGCCGCGGCGGCCGCGCTGCTCGTGCTGTCCTCCGGGGTCTTCGGGAAGGCCGGTCTGGTCCCGGTGGCGGGGAGCCTGTTCGTGCTGATGTCCGCGATGGGCCTGGCCATGCCGAACACCAACGCCCAGGCGCTGAACCGCACCCCGCACGCCGCCGGTTCCGCCTCCGCGCTGCTGGGCACCTCCACCTTCCTGCTGGGCGCGGTGGCCTCCCCGCTGGTGGGGATCGCGGGCGAGACCACGGCGGTGCCGATGGCCGTCGTCCAGCTGTCCTGCGCGCTCGCGGCCATGACCTGCTTCATGGGACTCTGCCGTCCGTGGCAGCGACGTACGAAGCAGAGCACGACCGTGGCCTGACCCGGCTGCTGGAGACCGTCAGGGCGCTTCCCGAGGGGGAGCGCCCTTGGTGTGCGGGGGTGGCGCTGGCCGCCGGGACCGGATCGGGCCCGGTCGCCGAGGAGGCCTTCGGCTGGGCGGTGCGCTACGCGGCGTACGACGAGGCCGCCGGCCGGGGCGTGGAGCTGCCGCGACAGCGGTGGGTGCCGGTCGGCCGCGACACCGTCTTCGACCTCGCCTCGCTCACCAAGCTGTTCACCACGATCGTGGCGCTGCGCGCGGTCGAACGCGGGCTGATCGCGCTGGACGGGCAGGTCGCCGCGTACGCCCCCGAGTGCACGGCCGCCGCCGAGCACGGCATCACGGTGCGGCAGCTGCTCACCCACACCTCGGGGCTGCTGCCCGAGCTGCCGCTGTACGAGGAGGACGGGCGGGAGCGGGCGCTGGCCCGGGTCGCGGCCGAGCCGCCGACCACCCCGCCCGGCACCGCCCGCCGCTACTCCGACCTCAACTTCCTGCTGCTCCAGCGCGTCCTGGAGCGGACCGCGGGGCGCCCCCTGGACCGGCTCGTGCGGGAGACGGTCACCGGCCCGCTGGGCATGGCCGCCACCCGCTTTCGCCCGCCCGCCTCCTGGCTGCCCCGGATCGCGGCCACCGAGGACCAGCGGCGGCCCTGGGGCAAGCTGGACCGGGGGATGCTGCGGGGGGTGGTGCACGACGAGAACGCGTGGGCGCTGGGCGGGGTCGCGGGCCATGCGGGGCTCTTCTCGACGGCCGGGGACCTGGCGGTGCTGTGCCGGGCGCTGCTGGCCGGCGGCGGGCCCGTGCTGTCGCCGGAGTCCACCGAGCTGATGCTGACCGCGCCGGGGCTGGGCTTCGAGGTCGACCAGCCGTGGTTCATGGGGGAGCTGGCGGGGCGGGGCGCCGCGGGGCACACCGGCTTCACCGGGACCAGCCTGGTGGTGGACCGGGCCCGCGGGGCCTATCTGGTGCTGCTCGCCACCACGGTGCACCCGCGCCGCCGCCCCGGCGACAGCGCGCCCCGGGCGGCGGCGGCCACGGCGCTGGCCCGCGCCCTGCGCTGAGCCGCACCATCCTGTAACGTCGCGGCAGTTGGCCTGGTCGATTCGCTTGGTTAGCCTGTGCCACTGCCGTATCCGCCCGGCGGCAGCGCTGATCCACCGCTACGAGGAAGACCGCTGTGACGAACCCCCAGGACCCGCAGGACATACCGGATTCCCAGGACGTGCCGGGCGCGGGGGACGCGCCCGGCGGCACGGCCCCGGTGGCGCCGCCCCCCGGCTGCCCAGCCCACGCCGGCCCAGCCCACGCCGGCCCCGCGCTGCTGTACGGGGCGGACTACCTGCGGAATCCGACCGAGAGCTATCAGCGGATGCGGAAGGAGCACGGACAGGTCGCCCCGGTCCTGCTCGAGTCCGACATCCCCGCGTGGCTGGTCCTCGGCTACCGCGAGGTGCGCCAGGTCGTCACCGACACCCAGACCTACGGCCGCGACTCGCGCCGCTGGAACCGCTGGGACGAGGTGCCGTCCGACTGGTCCCTCCTGCCCTGGGTGGAGCACGGCCCCATGATCTACCTCACCGAGGGGGACGAGCACCGGCGGCGCTCGGCGGCCGTCAGCGACGCCCTCTCCGCCATCGACCCCTTCGAACTGCGCAACCACTGCGAGCGCTTCGCGGACTGGCTGATCGACAAGTTCGCCGGCAGCGGCAAGGCGGACCTGGTGCATGACTACGTGTACTCGGTACCCGCCCTCGCCATGGGCCAGATGTTCGGCCTGCCCGAGGAGAAGCTGGAGTACATGGCGGAGGCCCTGACCGTCTCGCTGCTGTCCACCGACGAGTCCATGGCGGCCAAGGAGCGGGCCGCCGGGGTGGTGGAGGAACTGGTGGCGGCCAAGCGCGAGTCGCCGGGCGCGGACGTCACCTCCCGGTTCATCCACAACGCCCCGGACCTCACCGACGAGCAGTTGATCGGGGACCTGATGGTGATGATGGCCACCGGTCTGCCCGCCACGTCCTACTGGATCGGCAACACCGTCCGGCTGATGCTCACCGACGACCGGTTCGCGGTGACCCTCGCGGGCGGCCGCCGGAGCATCGGCGAGGCCATGAACGAGGTGCTGTGGGCCGACTCCCCGCTCCAGAACGTCATCGGGCGCTTCGCCACCCGGGACACCACACTCGGCGGACAGCACATCCGCGCCGGTGACCTCCTCGTCCTCGGCCTGGCCGCCGCGAACGCGGACCCGCTGCTGTGGCCCGACTCCACGGCGGGCTACGCCGGGAACAACGCGTATGTGTCCTTCACCGGCGGCGACTACGGGTGCCCGGCGGGCGCGCCCGAGCTGGGCAAGATCATCTCGGAGACGGCGATCGAAGTGCTGCTGGACCGCGTCCCGGACCTGACGCTGGCCGTCGAACCCGAGGAACTCCAGTGGGCGGACTCCCTGTGGTACCGCTGCCTGGTCTCGCTGCCGGTCACCTTCACGCCCGCACCCGTCACCGACTAGGCCCGGCAGCCGGGGGAGCCCTGCCAGGCGCCGCGGGCCCGCGAAATCTGTGGCCCCGAAGATCCGTGGCCCGCGAAGAGCCGCCGGACCGGACCCGGCGCAGCCCCTACGCCGGGTCGGCCGCGGCGGACTCGGGGGGCCAGACATCCCCCCAGGACGCGTCGCGGGCGGCCCGGTACAGCGGCCCCTGGCGCTTGGTCACCGTGGTGCGCCCCAGCCCCTCCGGCCGGTCGCACAGGTCCAGCAGCACCTGGCCCTTGCGGATCTGCGGACGGCGCACCACCCGCGCCCCGGCGGGCGCGGCGTCGAACCGTACGGCCGCGACGTAGCTGAACTTCTCGTCCTCGTACGGCAGCGAACCGCCCTTGACCTGCCGGTGCAGGGAGGAGCGGCGGACCCGGGCGGCGAAGTGGCACCAGTCGGCGCCGGGCTCGATCGGGCAGGCCGCGCCGTGCGGACAGGGGGCGATGATCCGCAGCCCGGCCGCCAGCAGCCGGTCCCGCGCCTCGCGGATCCGCAGATAGCCGTCCGGGGTGCCCGGTTCGATCAGCACCACGGCCTGGCCCGCGCGGCCCGCCTCGGTCACCACGGCCCGCCGGTCGGCCTCGGTCAGCTCGCCCAGCACATAGCTGACGGTGACCAGGTCGGTCCCGTCCGGCAGGACGAGGCCGTCGCCGATGGCCCGGCGCTGCCAGCGGGCGGTGCGCAGCGACGCGGAGGGCGCCTGGCGGGCCAGTTCGCGGCCGAGGTCCAGCGCGGGCTCGGCCCAGTCCAGGACCGTGGTGGTGTGTCCGGCCCCCGGCCAGGTGGCGGCCACCGCCCAACTGGCCGCGCCGGTGCCGCCGCCGATGTCGATATGCGAGGCCGGGGCCCATGCGGGCGCCCCGGCGCGGAAGGCGGTGAGCGCGGCGCGCACGGCCTCGAAGGTCGCGGGCATCCGGTACGCGGCGTACGCGGCGACATCGGAGCGGTCCCGCAGCACGGGCGCGTCGGTCGGGGTGCGCCCCCGGTAGTGGCCGATCAGCCGGTCGACCGCCTGGGCCGCCTGGCGGGGCGGCAGACCGTCGAGGAGGCCGGCGAGCGCGGTGTGCGGCGTCTCGTCGGTGCGGGCGGCGTCGGGGGCGTGCATTCGCTGGATTCTACCGGCCGGAAGGGAGCCGCCTTCCGCTGCCTCGTGCCGGGCTGCCGTCCGCGCTGGGCTGCCGCTTGCGCTGGGCTGCACGCCTGTGCTGGGTCGTCGCCCGTGCCGGGGCGCTGCCTCCTGCTGGGTCGTCGTCTGCGCCGGGCTGTCGCCCGCGCCGGGTCGTCGCCCGCGCTGGGTCGTCGTCGCCCGTGCCGGGCTGCCGTCGGCGCCGGGCTGTCGCCCGCGCCGGGTCGTCGCCCGCGCTGGGTCGTCGTCGCCCGTGCCGGGCTGCCGCCGGTGCCGGGCTGTCGCCCGCGCCGGGTCGTCGCCCGCGCTGGGTCGTCGTCGCCCGTGCCGGGCTGCCGCCGGTGCCGGGCTGCCGTCGGCGCCGGGGCGCCGCCCGTGCCGGGCCGTCGACCGCGCCGGGGTCGGGGAGCGGACCGTCTGCCGCTGGTGGCCCGCCGAGGCCGCGTCCTGCTCGACGCCCTGGTGGTGCTCGACGAGCGGGAGCCCCGCAGGGCGGGCCGGGGCGGGCCACCGGCGGCGGACGCGTACGCGGACGCCTTGGGCCGGTCGTCATGGCCCTGCGGCAGCGCCAGTCACGGCTCTGCGTCGCGTCACGGCTCTGCGGGGCCTCAGTCCCCGCCCCGCGCCCGTGCCGGCCGTATGGGTGTGGCGGCCAGTCGGGCCGGCGCGTCCGTGATGATGCCGTCGCAGCCCAGCCGCAGCATTCGGTCCCGCTGGGCCGGGGTGTCCACGGTGTGCGCCCACACCCGGGGTATGCCGGAGGCGACGGCCCGCCGTACATCGGTGTCCCGCGCCCGGTAGTCGACGTCCAGCAGATCGACGGTGCCGCGCCAGTCGCGCGGGGTGTCGGTGCGCAGCTGCCGGGCGGACCGCCACAACTGGGTCAGCAGTCCCGCGCGGTGCGCCTCGCGGGCCACTTCGGGGCGGTTGGTGTTGACGTAGACGGAGTGGACCAGTCCGCGGTCGCGGATCATCGTGGCCAGCCGCGGCAGACTCTCCGGGTCCTTGGCCTCCACCATCAGGGTGATCCGGCCGCCGAACCGGTCCAGCGCCTCGGCGACCGTCGGCGGCCGCTCGGGCCGCCAGTGGCCGCGCAGCGAGGCGGCGGGGCGCAGCCGGACCGTCCGCCACTGGGCGGCGGTCAGGTCCCGTACCGGCCCGGTCCGGTCGGTGGTGCGGTCCAGCGTCGCGTCGTGCATCACCACGAGCGTGCCGTCCCGCAGCATGCGGGTGTCGAAGTCGAGGACCTGGGCGTCGTGCCGGCGGAAGGCGGCGGCCAGCCCGGACATGCTGTTCTCGGGTACTTCCAGGGCGCCGCCGCGGTGTGCCGTGTAGGTGACGGCGGGCTGTCCGGCCGGGGGCACGATGAGCGCGGGCCTGAGGCGCGTCGGTTCCGCGACCGGGGGTGTGAGGCGTCGGGCGGACGGCCGGGCGGCGGGGTGGGTGGAGGGGTGGGCCGCGACGGCCGCCGGTATGGAGAGGCCGAGAACCGCGACCGCGATCGATACGTGCCTGCTGAACATAAACGGAACGCTAGGGGCGGGACGCCCGATATGCCCTGCTATCCGCACCCGGTCGGGGTGCTCTTCCGTACCCCGGATGCGGACACCGGCCACTTCGGGAGCAGGATGGTGGCAGCATTGATCGGGTACCGGCGGTACCGCCGGGCCGGCGGTGAAGCGAGGCGGTAGATGGAACGCAAGGGCAGGTTCTCCCAGTGGCTGCGTCGGCCGAGGAGCCAAGCGGGCGGCGACAAGGACACGGGAGCGGGCGCCGGCGGCGTCCGCGAGGACCTGCTGCTGGCCGCCGCCGCGGCGGGATTCCCGCTCGCACCGGCCGCCCACCCCTCCGGTTACGGCTGTTCCTGTGACCGCATCGGCTGTCCCACCCCCGCCCGCCACCCCGTCTCGTTCGCCTGGCAGACGCAGGCGACCACCGATCCGGACCGGGTCGCGCAGTGGCTGCGGGCCGATCCGCAGGCCAACTTCATCACCGCCACCGGCATCGTCCACGATGTGCTGGACGTGCCCGCGGACGCCGGGCGGCTGGCCCTGGAGCGGCTGGGCACGGCCGAGGTCGAGGTCGGGCCGGTGGCCACCAGCAGCGGCGATCTCCAGCAGGGCCGGATGCTGTTCTTCACCGCCACCCGGGGCACTCCCGACGACGAGGACGAGTGGTGGCCGTGTGAGCTGGACTGCCATCCCGAGACCATGGACGAGCACCCGGGGCTGCGCTGGCACTGCCGGGGCAGCTATGTGCTGGTACCGCCCGCGCGGCTGCCCGGCGACGGCCATGTGGGCTGGCTGCTCGGCCCGGAGCGGCCGCTGCCCGACCCCCTGACCCTGCTGGAGTCGCTCACCGACGCGTGTGCCCAGTTCGCGGGCGAGGACCAGGACCACGACTCGGCCGCCTGGCCGATAGGGCGATAGCGCCGACAGGGCGATAGTGCCGACAGGGCGATGACGTCGATAGGGCGGTAGCGCCGCTGGGGCGGTAGCGCCCCGGAACCGGATCATTCGCCCTTGGCGGCGGTCACACCCTCCAGGCGGTTGAGGAAGACCACCTGCGGATCCGCCGCGTCCTTGGCCGGGACCCGCACCGCCGACTCGGCGACCCTGGTCAGCGTCACCGCCTTCTTCGCCTCCCCGGTCATCAGCGCCTTGATCTGCGGATCGGGGTTGGGCCGGTAGCCCTTGGCCATGGTCTGCTTCTGCCGGTGGTGCGAGGCGAAGAACACGATCGCCCCGCCGTCCGAGGTGCGCAGCCCCACCGGGGCGTACTGGTCGCCCTGCGCCGGGGTGTCGATGTACTCCGTCCAGAACTTCGGGGTGCGCAGGTACTTCTTCCGCGCGTCCCGGAGCCGTGAGGTCGACTGGCCGTCGGCGAAGACCGCGCCCTTGCCCGTCATCAGGTAGTCGGTGTACTCCGCGCTCAGCTCGTCCGGCCGGGCCGCCAGCTTCGGGGCCGGACCCGCCGCCGGGACCGGTTTGGCCCAGCCGTCCTCGTCGGTCGCGACGTCCGGCACCTCGTCCTGGCTGAGGATCGACAGATACGCGGCCTTCCACGGCTCGTCGGCGCCGTCCCGGGTGAAGACGAACAGCCAGCGGTTGTCGTCGCGGTTGCTGTCGGTGTCCGCGACGAAGAACTTCGGCCAGCCCACCTGCTTGGGGATGTGGAACGTCGCGTCGGACAGCTTCAGCGGCGAGTACGTGGGGTTGCCGCCGGGGGAGCCCGCGTGCTGGGCCTTGAGGTCGGCCGTGCTGATCGCCCCCAGCGGGCCCGTCTCCACCTGGCTCGCCAGCGACGGATCCAGCTCCCGGTACGCCTCGTTGTACGTGTCGAGGAACCGCTTGAGGGCCTTGGGCGCCTCAGCCTTGTCCACCGACGGGATGTTCTCCCGCTCCCCGTGCACCGTCATGCACCCCGTCAGCGTCATCCCCAGCGTCAGTACCACCGCTGCGGTCGGAACTGCGAACTGTCGACGGGGCGACCTGCGTGTCATGGGGCTCCGGCTCCCGGTTCCTGGGGGCTGCTGTGGACGGCGACACCCTACCGGGGCGCAGGAACAGCGCGAGCGTGGGGACCAGATAGAGCGCCCACATCCACAGCTGAAGCTCGGTCGGGTCCGGCTGGAAGTTGAAGACGCCCTTGAGCAGCGTGCCGTACCAGGAGTCGGGCGGGATGGTCGAGCTGATGTCGAACGCCGTCGAGTGCAGCCCGGGGAGCCAGTCCGCCTCCTGGAGATCGTGGAAGCCGTACGCGAGCACCCCCGCCGCCACCACGACCAGCATCGCGCCGGTCCAGGTGAAGAACCTCGACAGGTTGATCCGGAGCGCGCCCCGGTAGAACAGCCAGCCCAGCGCCACCGCGGTGACCAGGCCCAGCACCACACCGATCAGCGGGTCCGCCGTACCGTCGTTGCTCGCCCGCACCGCCGTCCACACGAACAGCGCGGTCTCCAGGCCCTCCCGGCCCACCGCGAGGAAGGCGGTGGCCACCAGCGCCCCGGTGCCCATCGCCAGCGCCGCGTCCAGCTTGCTGTGCAGCTCGGACCGCAGATGGCGGGCGGTGCGCCGCATCCAGAAGACCATCCAGGTCACCAGACCGACCGAGACGATCGACAGCGAGCCGCCCAGCGCCTCCTGCGCCTCGAAGGTCAGCTCCTGGGAGCCGAACTCCAGCGCCGCGCCGAAGGACATGCTCAAAATCACCGCGGCGGCGATGCCGAGCCACACCGGGCGCAGCGCGTCCCGGCGCCCGGTCTTGACCAGGTAGGCGACCAGGATGCAGACGACCAGGCTGGCTTCGAGCCCTTCGCGCAGACCGATCAGGTAGTTGCCGAACACGAGGTTCGCCTTCCTTTCGAGGATCCGTTCCGGTCAGGGAGCCGTCCGGAGCCTGTCCGGAGTCGGTCCGGAGTCGGTCCGGAGTCGGTCCGGAGTCGGTCCGGAGTCCGTCAGGAGAACAGCGCCCTGCCCCACCAGTCGTCCGCGTCCCGGACGCCCGGCGGGATGGCGAAGAGCGCCGAACCCACGTGCTGGATGTATTCGTTGAGGGCGTCGGAGCGGGCCAGGCGCCGCTGCACGGGCACGAACCCGTCCCGTACGTCGTGCTGGTAGGCGAGGAAGAACAGCCCCGCGTCCAGCCGCCCCAGCCCGTCGGTGCCGTCGGTGAAGGAGTAGCCGCGGCGCAGGATGCGCGCCCCGCCGTTGGAGTCCGGATGCGCCAGCCGGACGTGCGCGGTGGGCAGCATCGCCCTCAGGTCCGGCTCGTCGTGCTCGTGCTGCTTGCCCTGCGGCGCGCCCTCGCCCTTGTCCCGGCCGAAGACGTCCTCCTGCTCCTTCAGCGAGGTACGGTCCCAGGTCTCGATGTGCATCCGGATACGGCGCGCCACCAGGTACGACCCGCCCGCCAGCCACGCCGGACCCGCCTTCTCGCTCACCCACACGTGCTGGTCCAGCGCGGCGGTGTCGGTGCCCGCGATGTTCCGGGTGCCGTCCTTGAAGCCCAGCATGTTGCGCGGGGTCTGCGCGTCCGGCGTGGTCGAGGACGTCTTGCCGAAGCCCAGCTGCGACCAGCGGATGGCCACCCGGCCCATGCCGATCCGGGCCAGATTGCGGATGGCGTGCACGGCCACCTGCGGATCGTCCGCGCACGCCTGCACACACAGATCGCCGTCGCTGCGCGCCGCCTCGAGGTTGTCGCCGGGGAACGCGGGCAGGTCGATCAGCGCCTCGGGACGGCGGTCGGCGATACCGAAGCGGTCCTTGCCCTTCTTGTCCCGGAACAGCGTGGGTCCGAAGCCGATGGTGAGGGTGAGCCGGGACGCCGGGAGGCCGAGCGCCTCGCCGGTGTCGTCCGGCGGGGCCTCCACCAGATCGCTGACCGCGCCGCCGCCGACCGGGTGCCCCTGGGTCATCCGGGCCGCCGCCTTCGTCCACTCCTTCAGCAGCGCGATCAGCTCGGCGCGGTCGTCGGTGGTGACGTCGAACGCGGCGAAGTGCAGCCGGTCCTGCACCGGGGTGGCGATCCCCGCCTGGTGCGCCCCGTGGAAGGGCACCGCGGCGCCGCTGCCGGCGGCCGCCCCGGTCTCGTCCGTACCGCCGCTCAGCGCGGCCGCCGCGCCTCCGGCGGCCGCGGCGCCGAGCGCGAGCCCGGCGCCGCCCCAGCCGAGCAGCGCCCGGCGGGAGGGAGACGTGCCGGCGTCGTCCGTCATGCCCGGCTCCCTCACTTGGTGACCACGGCGGCGGCGAGCCGCGAGAGCGGTTCGGCCAGCGCGTTGACCGCGTCGGACAACTCCTTGCGCCGGGAGGTGGAGACGGTGTCGTAGGACACGAAGCCATCGCCCTCGCGGTAGCCGTCCAGCAGCTTCCCGACGGCCGCGAACTGCTTGTCCAGCTCCTTGGCCAGCGCCGGGTCGTTTTCGGACACCACCGGCTTGAGCAGCGTGTACGAGGTCTTGGCGCCCTCGACGTTGCCCTCGAAGTCCACCAGGTCGGTGTGGCTGTAGCGCTCCTCCTCACCGGTGACCTTGCCGGTCTGCACCTCGTCCAGCAGCTCCTTGGCGCCGTTGGCCATGCCGGTGGGGGTGATGTCGGCGGTGCCGACGCGCTTCTGCCAGTCCTTCAGGTCCTCGACCAGCTGGTCGGCGAGGGCGTGGTCGGCCGCGGTGATCTTCTTCGTCTGCCACAGCGACTTCTCCAGCCGGTGCCAGCCGGTCCACTTCTGGCCCTGCTCCAGGCCGTCCGCGCGCACATCGACCTTGGGGTCGATGTCGCCGAAGGACTCGGCGACCGGCTCGGTGCGCTCCCAGCCGACGCGGGAGGGGGCGTACGCCTTCTTGGCGGCCTCGATGTCGTCCTTCTTGATCGCGTCGGCGAACGTCCGGACCTTGGGCAGCGTCTCGTCGGCCTGCTTCTGGACGTACGTCCGGTACGCGGCCACCGCCTTGTCCAGCTTCGGATCGCGCGGGGGCAGCTTGCCCTTGCCGGTGGCGGAGACCTTCTGGCGGATGCCGTGGCCCTTCATCCCGGGCTTGCAGGCGATCTCGTACGAACCGGCCTTGATTTCGGCGTTGATCGAGGCGCGGGTGCCGGGGCCGATGTTCTCCCGCTCGGTGACGATCCGGTCGCCCGGCGCGTAGACGTAGACCTCGGTGACCTTGGAGCCCTTGTTCTCCACCGAGAGCTTCACATGCCCGGCGGGGAAGGAGGTCCTGGAGACCTCGCACGCGCTGTCGGACGCGGTGACCTGGACGGCGCCCGCACCCTTGGCGTCGGACTTCTGGGCGCACCCGGCAACGGCGGTGATCGTCGTCAGGACCGATACGGCGACGACGACGGAGGTGCGAGCGGCTCGCATACGGGCTCCAGACGGAATCAGGACGGGGCGGACGCAAGGCAGCCGGATAAGGCTGGCCTAACTTAACTGAGCCTTGCCTGTGTGAGTCCTGTGTAAAGTCAAGGAGTTCTCCATGGAAAGCAAAGCGTTTGCCAAGTTGGCCGATTTTATGCGGCAGGCGGGCGGAAAAATGTGACGCACATCTCTTATGTGCGCGGGCTGTTGCTGGGAGGGCTCCTGCGGCCGAGCGGCCCAGGAGGTGTGTTCCGAGGGCCGCTCGGCGATTGATGCGCGATGTCCTGATTGACGCTTCTGAATCCCCCGCTCAGTGGTTAGCGTCCCAGCCACTGTTGCCGAGCATCGCCGTAAGGCGACGTGGAGGGGGACATGAGAACCGCGCGAACCATTGCGAGCGCCGTCTGTACCGCAGCGGCGCTGGGAGCCACGCTGTCGTTTGGTACGTCGTCGGCCTCCGCCGCCCCCGCCGACACCTGCGTCTACCCGTACGTGTGCATCCATAGGGCCGTAGACGGGGTCATTATCGGACGGTTCCAGGACGTCACCTCGGAGTATCAGCCCCTTCCGTCCAGGCCGACCCACGTGTACCTCGTCAACACACGGCACGACGACGTCGTCTACGTGCGCAGCGCCGACGGAGTGGTTTTCTGCGCCGCCCCTGGCGTCAGCGTCGGGCTTGGTGATCTTGTTCTCACCGGCATACGCATCTCCTCGTCCGCGACCTGCGATTGAGCCCCGACCGCACCGGCTGGTGAACGATTAAGGAGAAGAGATGAGGACATCAGGGCGGACCCTCAGCCGAGCTGTATGGGCCGCGGTGACGGCCACCGGGCTCATGGCCGTTTCCGCGGGGACGGCGGTCGCCGTCCCCGCGAGCGCTTCAGGCTTGCCGAGGGCTGCGGCGAGCTGTGCGTACCCCTACGTGTGTCTGTTCAAGGACGGCGTCAAGATCGGCCAGTTCCAGGACGTCACCACGGACTGGCAGCCGTTGCCGTCACAACCGACCGGCACCATCACCATCACCAACACCCGTCTCGACGACACCGCCCACATCCGGTTCTCCACCGGCTCGACCATATGTCTGCCGCCGGAGTACACCATCGACGTCGCGGGACCGCTCACGGGGATTCGCATCTCCACCGCCGCGACCTGCTGAGGTCTGACACGAGGCCGCGGGCTCAGCGCTACGAGCCGGATGGCAGTAGTCCGCGAGCCAGGGTGAAGGCAGCCGTCGCGGTGGACAGGAGGGCGTTGATCCTTTCGAGGACGCGAGCCGTCCTGTCGGCATCCTGCGCGTCGACGGCCGCGGCCAGGTCGTCGGCGTACTCCCGCGCCCTTACCGCCTCATCGGACGTTGCGCTGTCCGCGTCCGTGCGCAGGGCGTCGATCAGTTGCTGGTGGGGAACGTCAGGTGCGTTCGCCCGGTTGCCGTAGCCGCCGTGGGCCACCGAATGGTGGCTGTTGACGTTCGCCACGACGAAGCCGCCCGGTCCAGTGGAGATGTGCACCCCTTCGCCTCCTGTCCAGATGAACTTGCCCTCGTACTCGGCCCAGCCCTTGTGCGTCACGCTGTAGCTGCCGAACCGCCAACCCTCCACGGCGATCAGTTTGTGCTTGAGCAGCTCGGCCAGGATGTACATGACGTCCGCCCGATTCCATCCGCGTTCGGCGAAGTAGTCGGTCATCATCACGCGCCGCCCCTGGTACGCCGCCCGTCGGCACATCTCGCGGAATGCCTGACCCTGATAGATCTCCAACTGGCCCGGGGCGACCGACGGCTCCGGGAGTCCCCGTCGGTGCACGACTCCGCGGATCCATACGAACAGCGTGTAGATCAACCAGCAGAGCAAGGCGGTCACAATCAGCGCCGGTGTCGACTCCACGCGTATCAACCTTCCCCCCGTCGGCCTCAAGGCAACACATTTTAGGACCAGTTGGTACGCTATGGAATCGGTGCCACCAAACGGTGTGGACAAGTGGATGGCGGCTTTTCCGCGTGGATGCCGCTCAGGCGCTGAGCCGGAGCTCCTCGGCCAGGTCCGCGAAGACCGCCGCGTTCAGCGCGTACGCGCGCTTGCACTCCTCCACCACGCGCTGCTTCTCCAGGTCGTCCACCGGCAGCGCGTCCAGCAGCGTGCGGTACTCCCGCTTGAACGCGGCGGGGTTGCCGATCGAATCGAAGACGTAGAACCGCACCCCGTCGCCCTTGCGCGAAAAGCCCCAGGTCTTCTCCGCCGTGTCCCGTACGATCTGGCCGCCGGACAGATCGCCCAGGTAGCGGGTGTAGTGGTGGGCGACATAGCCCGCCGGCCAGTCGCGGGCGCACTCCGCCACCCGCGCCGCGTACGCCGCCGTGGCGGGCAGCGCGGTCAGGCCGGTGCGCCAGTCCGGGCCGCCGAGATGGGCCAGATCGCGCTCCAGCTCGGCCAGGCGGGCCAGCTCCGGGCGGATGAACGGCCCCGCCACGGGGTCCTTCGCGAGCGCGTCGGCCGGGGCCTCCAGGGCGCGGTAGACGAACCACAGCTGCTCGGAGTAGCGGCGGTACGCCGACACACCGAGCCGCCCCCCGAGCAGATCGCTCATGAACGACGAGCTCCCGACGCTCGTGTGCGCTTCCCGTGAGGCGGTGCGGATCATGGCGGAGAACTCCACGGTGGACCTCCGGGGCCGGGGTGAGTAGGTTAGCCTTACCTAAGTAGAGGTCCGTGCGCTACGTCAATACCTTCCCGACAGGTTGTCGGTAAAACACGGCAGCGAAGAGGGCTGTCGGTGGCATCACCGACAGCCCTTCCGGTCTCAGCCGCTACGGCAGAGTCAGGATCTCCGCCCCGCTCTCCGTCACCACCAGCGTGTGCTCGAACTGCGCAGTCCGCTTGCGGTCCTTGGTGACCACGGTCCAGCCGTCCTCCCACATGTCGTACTCATAGGTGCCGAGCGTCAGCATCGGCTCGATGGTGAACGTCATCCCCGGCTTGATCTCGGTGGTGTGGTGTGGGCTGTCGTAGTGCGGCACGATCAGGCCGGAGTGGAACGAGGTGTTGATGCCGTGCCCCGTGAAGTCGCGGACCACGCCGTAGTCGAAGCGCTTGGCGTACGACTCGATGACCCGGCCGATGATGTTGATCCGGCGGCCCGGCTTGACGGCCTTGATCGCGCGGTTGAGGGACTCCCGCGTGCGCTCGACGAGCAGCCGCGACTCCTCGTCCACCTCGCCGCACAGATAGGTGGCGTTGGTGTCCCCGTGCACCCCGCCGATGTAGGCGGTGACGTCGAGGTTCACGATGTCGCCGTCCCTCAGGACGGTGGTGTCCGGAATGCCGTGGCAGATGACCTCGTTGATCGAGGAACACAGTGACTTGGGGAAGCCGCGGTAGCCCAGCGTCGAGGGGTACGCGCCGTGGTCGCACATGTACTCATGGGCGACCCGGTCCAGCTCGTCCGTGGTGACCCCCGGCGCGATCAGCTTGGCAGCCTCCGCCATCGCCCGCGCGGCGATGCCCCCCGCGATCCGCATGCGCTCGATCGTCTCGGCGTCCTGGACCTCGGGCCCGGCATAGGGGGTCGGGCCGTCCTTCCCGACGTACTCAGGACGCGGGATCGAGGCGGGAACGGCGCGGGTGGGGGAGAGCTTCCCCGGGACTAGAAGCGACTGGCCAGACATACCGGCGAGTGTATCGGCGGCGCATGGGGCAGCATGGCCGCGAGAGAGATGGCCGCAGGGGAGCACGAGCGGAAGGGCGAGGCCGGGATGGCGCTGTTCAGGAGAGGGACCGCCGGCAAGCCCGGCGAGTGGTACTACTGCGTCCGGCACCAGAAGGTCGAGGAGGGCCCGGAGTGCCGCGCCGCCGACCGCCTCGGACCGTACGCCTCCCCCGAGGAGGCCGCCCACGCGATGGAGACGGCGCGCGAGCGGAACGAGGAGTGGCGGAACGACCCCCGCTGGCAGGACGACTAGAGCACGGCGGCTGGGGCGCGGTGGTGGGCCCCGGCGGCCGGGTCACGGCGGTGGGCCACGGCGACTGGGCCCCGGCGGCTGGATCACGGCGGTTGGGCACCGGTGGCTGGGGCACGGCGGCTGGATCACGGTGGCTGGGCCCCGGCGGCTGGGGCACGGCGGCTGGATCACGGTGGCTGGGCCCCGGCGGCTGGGGCACGGCGGCTGGATCACGGCGGCTGGGCCCCGGCGGCTGGGGCACGGTGGCTGGGCCCCGGCGGCTGGGGCACGGCGGTTGGGCCCCGGCGACTGGGGCACGGTGGCTGGATCACGGCGGCCGGGCCACGGCGGCCAGGGCACGGCGGTTGGGCCACGGTGACTGGGCCCCGACGGCTGGGGCACGGTGGCTGGGTCACGGCGACTGGATCACGGTGGCTGGGCCCCGGCGGCTGGGCCCCGGCCCCCGGCCGCGACGCCCCTTCGGCCTGGACGGGACGGGTCCCCAGTTCAGACGGGACGGGTCCCGGGTCCGGACGGGACGGGCCCCGGGCCGCCGGGCCTTGGGGCCAGCCCGGTGATCGGCCCGGGACCGGGCCGGGCGCCGTAGGTCATCGGGGTTCCCGGAGGAGCCCGGCACTCAGGCCGAGGAAGCATCCGCCCGCGGAGCGGGGTGTGAGGAGCCGGATCGCCGCCGGGCGATCCGGCAGCGGCCCGGGGAGTGGCGAGGGCGATCCGGCAGCGGCCCGGGGAGTGGCGGAGCGGTCCGCGCCGTCACCAGCGGGTCGGTGGCGGTGCCGTGAGGTGTTCGGCCAGCCGGGCCAGCCGGTCCTGGAAGCGGCGGCGGCCGGGTCGCGGCAGGCTGTTCTCCCCGGCGGCCGCGCTGACCAGGTGCTGAATGGTGTCGAGGTCGAGCTCGCCGCCCTCGGGGGCGGACAGCCCGTCGTGGGCCAGGGCCCCCAGCTCGGTGTCGCCGCTGTCGAGGGCGAGTACGGTCGCCCCGCCCCGGCGGGCGTCGTTGACCCGTTCCAGCAGCCCGGCTCCGGGGTCGCCCGGCGCGACCACCAGCAGCGTCTCACCGCGGCCCGCGCTCTCCAGCCGCCCCAGCCCGACCGCCAGATGCGCGGGGACGGCGCCGCCCTCCGGGACCCGGTGGCGGACCAGGGTGGGGGACAGCTCGGGCAGTCCGGACCAGGCCGCCTCGTCGTCCAGGTGCGCGGCCAGGTGCCATGGTTCGTACTCCTCGCTGCCGACCAGCAGCAGCCCGCCCGCGCGCGGCCCGACCGAGGCCCGCAGCGAGCCCGCGAAGCGGCGGGTGGCCTGAAGCCATTCGGTTCCGGCGAGGACCTCGCGCAGTAGCGCGACCCTTACGGCGTCCATGGCATCCGCATCCTGCCCCGGTCCGCGCCCCGACGGGCCCGGTTGGGCCCCGGCTCACTCCTTCGGGGCGTATCCCGTATGGGAGGCCGTATCCCGTATCCGGGACACGGCGCGCGCTCGCCCGGCGCCGTCTCGAACTGTTCATTGCGCCGTCTCTTGACGCTCTGTGAGGCAAACCCTAAGGTCGCGGCACACAAGGGACGTCCTACGTCCCATTTTTCTGACTCGGCACTCGATTGCGACGGGGCATCGGGAGGTCTGATGGCAGTCGGCACGGGGGCGGCACGCGCGTACGAGGTGTCCGTTCCGTTCCGGGCGGGGACCGAGGGCTATGCGAGCTACCGGATTCCGGCGACCGTGCTGACCCGCGCCGGTACCGTCCTGGCCTTCGCCGAGGGCCGCGTGGGTTCCTCCGCCGACCACGGGGACATCGACCTCGTGCTCAAGCGGTCGGCCGACGGCGGACGGACCTGGGGCGGCTTACAGGTCGTCGCCCGCAACGGCGACGGCACGGCGGGCAACCCGGCCCCCGTCGTCCTCGAAGGCGGCCCGCACGACGGCCGCGTCCTGCTGGTGCACGTCCGCAGCGCCGCCTCGGCCACCGAGGACCGCATCCGGCGCGGCGAGGTCGGCGCGGCCGACGGGCGGCGGGTGTGGCTGACGTACAGCGACGACGACGGCGCGAGCTGGAGCGAGGCCCGCGAGATCACCGCGAGTACCAAGCGGCCCGCATGGCGCTGGTACGCCACCACCCCCGGCCACGCCCTCCGGCTGCGGTACGGGGCGCATCCGGGCCGGATCGTCGTCCCGGCCAATCACTCGCTGCCCCCGACCGTCCCCGGCGACGACGGCACCGAGGGCCGGTACAACGGCGGGCACGCTCTGCTCAGCGACGACGACGGCGCCACCTGGCGGATCGGTTACGTCGACGACAACCCCGACGGCTACGTCAACGCCAACGAGACCACCGCCGCCCAACTCCCCGACGGCCGCGTCTACTTCAACACCCGCACCGAGGCGACCGCGCCCGGTACCCGCGCCGACGCCTACTCCCTCGACGGCGGCGCCACCCTGGAGCTCCCCTTCCGGCCCCAGGCCGGTCTGGTCACCCCCGTGGTCGAGGGCAGTGTGCTGCACCTCGGCGAGCCGGACGCGCTGCTCTACTCCGGCCCCGCCGACCCCGCCCACCGGGCCCTGATGACCGTCCGCACCAGCCATGACGGCGGCCTCACCTGGCGGCCCACGCACACCGTGAACGGCCTGCCCGCCGCCTATTCCGACCTGGTCCGGCTCGATGACGCCACGGTCGGACTGCTCTACGAGACCGGCGACTTCAGCGCCTACTCGACCATCACATTCCGGCGCATCCCCCTGGAGGAGCTGGTATGAGCGAGACCCCGACCGATACGAGCGGCACCCCGACCGACACGAACGACACCCCGGCCCGACGGAACACCCGGACCTACGGCGCGCCCCGCCGCGCCGTCCTCGGCGGGGCCGCCGCCGCGGCCGCCGGGCTCGCCCTCGCGGGCTGCGGCTCGGACGGCGACGGCGGCGATGAGCCCAAGGACCGCAAGAAGGGCGAGAAGATCACCCTGACCTTCTGGTCCTGGGTGCCGGGCATCGACAAGCCCGTCGCCCTGTGGAACAGGGAGAACCCCGAGGTCCAGGTCGAGGTCGAGAAGGTCTCGGCCGTCGACGGCGCCCAGTACGCCAAGATGCACGCCGCCATCAAGGCGGGCAATCCGCCGGACCTCGGCCAGATCGAGTACCCGGTCGTGCCCAGCTTCCTCATCGACAACGGCCTGCTGGACCTGACCAGGTACGGGATCGCCGACCACAAGGACGAGTTCATCGGCTGGCAGTGGCAGCAGTCCGTGTTCGGCAAGGCCGTCTACGCCGTACCGCAGGCGTCCGGTCCGATGGGCCTGTTCATCCGCCGCGACCTGTTCGACCGGTGGGCCGTGGAACCGCCCACGACCTGGGACGAGTACGAGGCGGCGGCCGAGGCGATCCGTAAGAAGGGCGCCTGGATCGAGACCTTCTCGGCGACCAACGGCAACCGCTTCGCGGGACTGGCCTGGCAGGCCGGGGCGCGCTGGTTCGGCACCGAGGGCGACACCTGGACCGTCTCCATCGACGACGAGCCCACCCGTAAGGTCGCCGACTACTGGGACAACCTGGTCCGGCGGAAGCTGATCAAGACCATCCCGGACCGGCAGAACGCCTGGTACAAGGATGTCCAGACCGGCGCCATGGCCTCCTGGCTCGGCGCCAGCTGGGGCGACGCCCTGCTGGTCGGCAACGCGCCCAAGACGGCCGGGAAGTGGCGGGTCGTGCCCATGCCGCAGTGGCGGAAGGGCGACGCCGCCTACGCCAACTGGGGCGGCTCCACCACCGCGGTTTTCGCCAAGTCCAGGTACCCCAAGGACGCGCTGGCCTTCGCGATCTGGCTCAACACCGACCCCGAGTCGATCAAGCTCCTGATCGAGAACGGCTACGGCACCCCCGGCGCCAAGCAGGGGTACACCACCTCCCAGCTCGATGTGCACAAGGACTTCTTCGGCGGCCAGGAGTACAGCGAGGTCTTCGACGCGGCGAGCAAGGGCGTGGACACCAGCTGGCAGTGGGGCCCCGCCACGGACACCCTCTACCAGCGGCTCGGTGACGCCTTCACGGCGGCCATCGGAGACGGGTCCTCCTTCCGTTCCGTGCTGAAGAAGGTGCAGGGCGAGACGATCGGCGATCTGAAGGAAAAGGGCCTCAAGGTGGAGGCCGGGTGAGGCGGCGGATGAGAGCACGCCCCCGCCGCCTCACCCGGACCGAGGCGCGCAGCGCCCGAGCCGCGACCGGGTTCCTGCTGCCCTTCCTCGCGCTCTTCCTGCTGTGCTTCATCGCCCCCATCGGCTACGCCCTCTACCAGAGCCTGCTGAAGGTCGAGCGCACCGGGCCGCTCGGCCTCGGCGGCGAGACCACCCAGGTGTGGGCGGGCCTGTCCAACTACGCACACGCCCTCCAGGACGACCGCTTCACGGCGGGCTTCGGACGGGTGCTGCTCTTCGGCGCCGTCCAGATCCCGGTGATGATCGCCTTCGCCACCGCGCTCGCGCTGCTGCTGGAGGCCGCCTCCGCACGCTGGGTCGGCTTCTTCCGGACCGCCTTCTTCCTGCCGTACGGCGTGCCCGGTGTGATCGCCTCGATCCTGTGGGGCTTCCTCTACGTCCCCGGGATCAGCCCGCTGGTGGAGATGGCCCATTCGGCCGGCTGGGACGTGGACTTCCTGGGCCGCGGGGCGGTCCTGTGGTCCATCGCCAACATCGTCACCTGGCAGTTCACCGGCTACAACATGCTGGTGCTGATCGCCCAGCTCAAGGCGATACCCGGGGAGCTGTACGAGGCGGCGCGGATCGACGGGGCCAGTGCCTGGCAGGTGGCCCGGCACATCAAACTCCCCCTGATCCGGCCCGCGCTCGTGCTCACCACCGTCTTCAGCCTCATCGGCACGCTCCAGCTCTTCGCCGAGCCGAAGGTGCTCAAACCGCTGAGCAACTCCATCGACTCCGGCTACACCCCCAATCTGGCCGCCTACAACGAGGCGTTCACCAGCAACAACCAGCACATCGCGGCAGCCGAGGCGGTGCTGCTCGCCCTCGTCGCCTGTGTGCTGTCCTTCGGGTTCCTCCGGCTCGTGGGACAGCGGGGGAAGGACGGTGAGCGGGGATGAGCAAACCGAACGACCTGTCCCAACCCCCCTTGCGGCACCGGATCGTCACCGTCTCGCTGCTCACCGTCGCCGCGATCTACTTCCTCACCCCCGTCTACTGGCTCGTCGTCTCCTCCACCAAGTCCAGCAGCGACCTCTTCGGCACCTTCGGCTTCTGGTTCCACGACCCGCATCCGCTCGACTATCTGCACGGGGTGCTCAGCTACGACGACGGCGTCTACGTCCGGTGGTTCGCCAACAGCCTGATGTACGCGGGCGTCGGCGCGCTCGCCGCGACCCTGCTGTCGGCCGCGGCCGGCTACGCCCTGGCCACGTTCCGCTTCCCCGGCCGGGAGGGGATCTTCAACGTCATCCTGGCCGGCGTGCTGATCCCGGGCACGGCGCTCGCCCTCCCGCTCTACCTGCTCTTCAGCGAGATCGGCCTGGCCAACACCTACTGGGCGGTGCTGATCCCCAGCGTGGTCAGCCCCTTCGGGGTCTACCTCTGCCGGATCTACGCGGCCGCCGCCGTCCCGGGCTCCCTCCTGGAGGCGGCGCGGATCGACGGTGCGGGGGAGGCCCGGATCTTCTCCACCCTGGGGCTGCGGCTGATGACCCCGGCGCTGGTCACGGTCTTCCTGTTCCAGTTCGTGCACATCTGGAACAACTTCTTCCTGCCGCTGGTCATGCTCTCCGACTCCGACCTCTATCCGATCCAGCTGGGCCTGACCTCCTGGCAGGGGTACGCGGACCGGCAGCCGGAGCTGTACCAGTACACGGTCGGCGGGGCGCTGCTGTCCGTGCTGCCGCTGATGGTGCTGATGGGCGTGCTCCAGCGGTACTGGCGCACGGGGCTGACGGAGGGGAGCGTCAAGGCGTAAGGGCAGGTGGGCGTCACGGCGTAAGAGATGTCACCCTGAAGCGGAGCGCGGTGCGTGACAGTATCGCTGTCATGACTACTCCTGACGCACCTCACGCCGCGCGTCCCGGATCCGACGCGCCCGCGAAGAAGGCCCCCGCCAAGGACCCCTGGGACCTCCCCGATGTGTCCGGTCTGACCGTCGGCGTCCTGGGCGGCACCGGTGACCAGGGCCGCGGCCTCGCCTACCGGCTGGCCAGGGCGGGCCATAAGGTGATCATCGGCTCACGCGCCGCCGAGCGCGCGCAGACCGCGGCGCGCGAACTGGGCGGCGCGGAGCTCGGCATCGAGGGCGCGGACAACGCCGAGTGCGCGCGCCGCAGCGATGTCGTCATCGTCGCGGTCCCGTGGGACGGCCACGCCAAGACGCTGGAGTCGCTGCGCGAGGAGCTCAGCGGCAAGCTCGTCATCGACTGCGTCAACCCGCTGGGCTTCGACAAGAAGGGCGCGTACGCCCTGAAGCCGGAGGAGGGCAGCGCCGCCGAGCAGGCCGCCGCCCTGCTGCCGGACTCCCGGGTCACCGCGGCCTTCCACCACCTCTCGGCGGTGCTGCTCCAGAACCCCGAGGTCGAGCAGATCGACACCGATGTGATGGTCCTGGGGGAGTCGCGCGCCGACACCGATCTGGTCCAGGCGCTCGCGAACCGCATCCCGGGGATGCGCGGCGTCTACGCGGGCCGGCTGCGCAACGCCCACCAGGTGGAGTCCCTGGTGGCCAACCTGATCTCGGTCAACCGCCGCTACAAGGCCCACGCCGGCCTGCGCGTCACGGACATCTGAGGGCGCCCACGCGTCCGCTCCACCGGGGCGCCCGGCCCCTCCGGCGGTGCATGGGGGACAATGTGGGGGAGTGACACACCCCCCGACAGGAGCCGACCCCATGCCCCGCCTCGCCCTCTACACCCTGGCCGTCTGCGTCCTCGCCATCGCCGCGGCCGTCGTGTCCTTCGCGCGGGGGAGCTGGCTCGGGATCGTCTGGGTCCTGATCGCCGGTATCTCGTCCAACATGGCCTGGTACTACCTGCGCAAGGCCCGCGCCGACCGCGCCGACCGTGAGGGCGCGGGCGCCACGAGCTGATCCGTGAAGCCCCGCCGGCCGGACCCTAGGAGCCGAAGCCGGGCAGCTGGGGCTCGCCCTGCCAGAAGCGGAAGAACTCCTGACCCCAGTAGGTCTCCCACTCCGATACGCCCAGGGCCCGCATCACCGCGTCGATCGCGTCGAAGAACACCTGGTTGACCTCCGGTATCCACAGGATGCCGAAGACCGCGAGCAGCCCGAACGGCGCGTACGGCTCGACCTGGCGCCGGATGCGGTAGGACAGCCACGGCTCGATCACCCCGTAGCCGTCCAGGCCCGGCACTGGCAGGAAGTTCAAGATCGCCGCCGTGACCTGGAGCAGTGCCAGGAAGGCGAGCGCGTAGCGGAACAGCTCCGGCACCCGGTCCGTGGCGCCGAGCCAGAACGGGGCCGTCAAGGCCGCCGCGAACAGCACGTTCGTCAGCGGGCCCGCGGCCGAGATCAGGCTGTGCTTCCAGCGGCCCCGGATGCGGTGCCGCTCGATGAAGACCGCCCCGCCGGGCAGCCCGATGCCACCCATGATCACGAAGACCACGGGCAGCACGATGCTCAGCGCCACATGCGTGTACTTCACCGGGTTGAGGGTCAGATAGCCCTTCGCCCCGATGGTCAGGTCCCCGCCGTGCAGCGCGGTACGCGCATGGGCGTACTCGTGCAGGCACAGGGAGACGACCCAGCCGGAGACGACGAACAGGAAGACGGCGAAGCCGGGGCTCGCGGAGTACTCCGTCCACACGGCCCACGCGGACACGGCCATGATCGCGACCAGACCGAGGAAGACGGGACTGACGCGCCGGTCGTGGCGGCTGACTGCGGTGGTCATCGGGTGGGGTCTCCATACGGCTGGTGATGGCTGGCAGAGGAACGATGAACAGCGTGCACGGAGTTCCGGGCCAGGGGAAACGGACGTGACCAGGGCCACGCGGGCGGGGCGCCCGGCGAGCGGATCGAGAGCCCGGCCGGCGACCGGAGGGCCGGCCCCGGACCCGTCGTCGGTTCCCGCGCGGTTGAGGCTGATGCCCCGCCGGGCGGGCCATCCACCAGAATGGGCCCGTGCGCTACGGCATCCTCGGCACCACCCAGGCCCGCCAAGACGACGGCACCCCCGTCGAGCTCGGCGGGGCGCGGCTGCGCGCGCTGTTGGCGGCGCTGGCGCTGGCGCCCGGCCGGGCCCGGACCACCGGGGTGCTCATCGGGGAGATCTGGCACACCGATCCCCCCGCCGACGGGCAGGGCGCGCTACAGGCCCTGGTCGGGCGGCTACGGCGGGTGCTCGGCAAGGACGCCGTGGAGTCCGTCCCCGGCGGGTACCGGCTGCGCGCCCACCCCGACGACGTCGATCTGCACCGCTTCGAACGGCTCGCGGAGGAGGGCGCCCGCGCCCTCGCCGACGGCGATCCGGCCAAGGCCGTCGATCTGCTCGACGACGCCCTCGCGCTGTGGCGCGGGCCGGCGCTCAGCGATCTGCCCGACGCCGGGGCGCCCGCCGCCCGCGCCGAGGCGCGGCGGCTGGCCGCGCGGCGCGGCCGGCTCGCCGCCGACCTCGCCCTCGGCCGCGCCGACCAGGCCCTCCCCGTGCTCACCGGCCTCTGCGACGACCACCCCCTGGACGAGCCGCTGCACGCGCTGCGCATCCGCGCCCTGCGGGACGTGGGCCGTACGGCGGAGGCGCTGGCGGCGTACGAGGCGATCCGTACGGAGATCGCCGAGCGGCTGGGCGCCGATCCGGGGCCGGAGCTGCGGGCGCTCCACGCCGAACTGCTGGCGGAGCCCGGTGCGGGCGCCCCCGTGCCGTCCGCCGCCGCCCCTGCCCGCACCGGCGGCGGCAATCTGCGGGCCCGGCTGACCAGCTTCGTCGGGCGCGAGTCCGATCTGCGCACCCTGCGCGGGGATCTGGCGGGCCATCGGCTGATCACCCTCCTCGGGCCCGGCGGCGCCGGGAAGACGCGGCTGTCGCAGGAGGCCGCCGAGTCGGTGGCGTCCGCCTGGCCGGACGGGGTGTGGCTGGCCGAACTCGCGCCCGTCGACGACCCCGAGACCGTTCCGGAGACGGTCCTCACCGCGCTCGGGGCGCGCGAGACGGTCATCCTCGGCACGGCGACGGAAGGGCTGCGCGCCGCGACCGATCCGGCCGTGCGCGATCCACGCACCCGGCTCATCGAGCACTGCGCCCCGCGCCGCATGCTGATCGTGCTCGACAACTGCGAACACCTCGTCCAGGCCGCGGCCCACCTCGCGGAGTCCCTGCTCGCCCAGTGCCCCGGGGTCACCATCCTGGCCACCAGCCGTGAACCCCTCGCGGTGCCGGGCGAGTTGGTGCGTCCGGTGGAACCGCTGCCCGACCCCGTCGCGCTGCGGCTGCTCCAGGATCGGGGCGCGGCGGCCCGGCCCGGTTTCCGTACCGAGGACGATCCGGCCGCGTGCGCCGAGATCTGCCGGCGCCTGGACGGGCTGCCCCTGGCGATCGAGCTGGCCGCCGCCCGGCTGCGGCTGCTCACCCCGCGGCAGCTCGCCGACCGCCTCGACGACCGCTTCCGCATCCTGACCAGCGGCAGCCGTACGGCGCTGCCCCGCCAGCAGACGCTGCGAGCCGTCGTCGACTGGTCCTGGGACCTCCTCGACGCCCCCGAACGCACGGTGCTCGCCCGGCTGTCCGTCTTCGCCGGCGGCTGCGATCTCGCCGCGGCGGAGGCGGTGTGCGGGGACACCGAAAGGGACACCGGGAGGGCCGCCGGGAAGGACGCGGAAGGGCGGATCGGAGAGGACCCGGTGGGGGATTGCGGGGCCGTGGAGTCCCGCGATGTGGCCGCGCTGCTGGGTTCCCTTGTCGATAAGTCGCTCGTCGTCGCCGCACCGGGCGCGGACGGGGAGATGCGCTACCGGCTGCTGGAGACCGTCGCCGAGTACGCGGCCGAGCGGCTGGACGAATCCGGTGAGCGGGCGGCGGTCGAACGGCGCCATCTGGTCGCCTACCGGGAGCTGGCCCGTACCGCCGATCCGCTGCTGCGCGGCCCCGCGCAGCGCCACTGGCTGGACCGGCTGGAGACCGAGCACGAGAATCTGCGCACCGCGCTGCGCCGGGCCGTGGCCGCCCGTGACGAGCAGGAGGCGCTGTGCCTGGTGCTCTCGCTCGGCTGGTTCTGGCATCTGCGCGGCCACCGCGGCGAAGCGCGGCACTGGGCAGTCGCGGCGGCGTCGCTCGGACCGAGCCCCTTCGCACCGCCCGTGACGCCCGCGCCGCCGCTGTACGTCAGCTGCACCGCCGCCCCGCCGCCGATGGCCCCCGAGCTGCTGGTCGAGGCGCGGCGGGGGGTGCGGCTGTTCGCGCTGGCCAACATCGAGGGCGACCTCCAGGCCATGGCGGACGACGGGACACACGGCGAGCTGGAGGGAATCGTTTCCGCCTACCGGCCCGGCCTGCCCCAGACCTGCCGTCTCCCCGGTGCCCTGTGGTTCTTCGCGGTGCTCCTCAAGGGCGACTTCGCCCTGTTGCGGGAGATGACCGACGCGGCGGTGCGCACCTGCCGGGAGCTGGGCTACGCCTGGGAGCTGGCCTTCACCCTCCAGCTGCGCGCCAAGATCGACAACAACGAGCGGAGTGACCGGGACCAGGACGCGGCCGACGACGCCGACGAAAGCCTGGAGATCTTCCGCGGGCTCGGTGACGCGTGGGGCGCGGCGGAGGCGCTGTCCGGCCGTGCCGAGGCCCGGGAGCGGCGGGGCGCGGCCGCCGCCGCGGCCGAGGACTACCGTGCGGCGATCCGCTGTGCCCAGGAACTCGGGGCCCATGAGCAGGTGTTGCTGCTGCGGTCCCGGCTGGCCGGGCTGTTCGTGGAGTTCGGGGAGGGCGAGCAGGTCGCGAAGGGCGAGCGGATGCTGCGCGAGGTGGTCGAGCAGGGGCAGCACGTGGGCGCCGAGGCGCTGTCGTACGCCCGGATCCATCTGGCGCAGCACTGTGCCGCCACGGGCCGCCTCACCGAGGCACGGACGATCCTGACCTCGCTGCGCCGGGAGTTCGCGACCCGGGCGCTGCGGCTGTTCGAGGGCATGGTGGAGGGGATGCTGGCCGGGCTGGACCTGCTGGAGGGACGGCCGGGCGACGCTCTGGCGACGGTCCGCGGTGCCCTGGCGAAGACGTCTCACCGGATGACCGGGCTGGTCGCGCCGTTCATCCCGGTGATGCAGCTGCTGACCGCGGCCGAGGCGCTGAGCGGCCTCGGCGGCGCGGAGCGGGCCACGGCCGCGGCGCGGCTGGTGGGGGCCTACGACACACTGCGCACGCCCCAGTCCTACCGGCGCGCCGCCACGGAGCGCACGGGCCGGGAGCGGACCGAGGCCGCGGTGCGAGCCGAGCTCGGGGACGCCGCGTACGAGCGGGCCTACACCGAGGGCACCGGCCTCACCTTGGAGGAGGCGCTCCCCCTGGTCTGACGGGCCCCGCCCACGGTCCGGTGATGCTGCCATGGTCCGGCGGTTCGGCGCCGCCGGGTGGTGCGGGGCGCTGACCGCGCCTGGTGCGACGCCGGAGGGCCGCGCCGCCTCCCGTGCGGCGCGGCCCTCCGGCGGGGCCGCGGGCCCAGGGCCGCGGGCCGTCAGGTGGTCTTGTCGCGGAACTTGCGCACCGCGAGCGGCGCCACGATCACCGTGATGGCCAGCGCCCAGATCAAGGTCACCGTCACCGGCTCCGCCACCGCGCCCCGGCCGCTGGTCAGCGCCCGTGCGGCGTCCGCGAGCCGGGACAGCGGGTTGTACTCGGTGAAGGACTGGAGCCAGTCCGGCATGGTGGCGGTCGGGGCGAAGATGGACGAGCCGAACTGTAGGGGCATGATCACGATGAAGCCCATACCGCTGACCGCCTGCGGGGTGGGCAGCGACATCCCCAGCAGCATGAAGATCCAGGTCAGTGAGGATCCGAAGACCAGGGCCAGCAGCACCGCGGCCAACAGCTCCAGCGGCCCGGTCTCGAGCTCGAAGCCCATGATGAAGCCCATGATCAGCAGGATGACGGTGGACACCAGCATCCGGCCGCTCTCCACGACCAGCTTGGCGATCAGCACCGAGGAGCGGGCGATCGGCAGCGTGCGGAAGCGGTCCATGACGCCCTTGTTGAAGTCGTCACTGACGCCGGTGCCGATCGACATCGCGATGTTGAGCCCGCCCATCGCCATCAGACCGGGAATGAAGTAGTTGACGTACTCGCTCCGGTTGCCGCCCGTCATCGCGCCACCGAAGACATAGGTGAACAGCAGCGAGAAGACGATCGGCGTAGCCAGGGCGTCGAACATCGAGAACGGTTCGTACCGGATCTGCATGAAGTAGCGCCGCACCAGCGCGCCGATATGGCGCAGATTGGCCCGGAGCCCGATCCGGGCGTCGCTCTTTCCCGGCACGGGCGCGGTCGTCGTGGCCGCGGTCATGCTGTGTCCCCTCCGTTCGTCCCGCCGCGTCGGCGGCTGCTCGTGACATCGAGGCGCGCGGCGTTCACGCGACGACCTCGTCCAGCGTCTTGCCGTCCTGCGGTGCGGACGCCTTCCGGCCGGTGATGGCCAGGAAGACCTCGTCCAGGCTGGGCACATGGGTGTCGATCCCGGCGATCGCGAAACCGCGCTGACCGAGCAGCCCGATCAGGGCGGTCAGCTGCTCGTCGCTGGCGATGGGCACGTTGACCAGGCCCTCCGCCACATCGGCGGTCGCGCCGCCGATGCCGTCGAGCCCCGCCTGGGTGATGGCGCCGACCATCCGGTGCAGCTCACCGGGGTCGGACGGGCGGATTTGCAGGGTGCGGCCGCCGATCTTGGCCCTGAGCTCGTTCACCCCGCCGTCGGCGATGACCCTGCCCCGGTCGATCACCGTCAGGTGGTCGGCGAGCTGCTCGGCCTCCTCCATGTACTGCGTGGTCAGCAGCACGGTGGCCCCGTCGGCGACCATCCGCCTGACTTCGTCCCACACCTCGTTGCGGGCGTGCGGGTCCAGACCGGTGGTCGGCTCGTCCAGATAGAGCACCGAGGGCCGGCCGATCATGGACGCGGCCAGGTCGAGCCGGCGGCGCATACCGCCGGAGTAGGTGCGCACGCGCCGCTTGCCCGCCTCGGTGAGCGAGAACCGCTCGAGCATGGCGTCCGCCCGCGCCCGCGCCTCCTTGCGGGAGAGGTCGAGCAGCCGCCCGATCATGTAGAGGTTCTCCCAGCCGGGGAGCTTCTCGTCGACCGAGGCGTACTGCCCGGTCAGCCCGATGGTGCGGCGCAGCTGCCGGGGCTGGCGCACCACGTCGTACCCGGCCACCACCGCGGTGCCGGCGTCCGGCACCAGCAGGGTGGACAGACAGCGCACCAGTGTGGTCTTACCGGCGCCGTTGGGGCCCAGCACACCCAGGACGGTGCCCTCCGGCACGTCCAGGTCCACTCCGTCGACGGCCTTGGTGTCACCGAAGTGCTTGACCAGCCCCCGTACTTCGACGGCGTTGCCGTCTCTGATCCTGTGTTCCCCTCGCGTCATGCCACCACGATGCCAGGCACCACCGACAGACCACCGACACGCGGCAGACAGCCCGCCGACGGGGGAAGATCGGCGGGCTGCCGTTGTACCGCAGTGGCTCTTGCCGGCTGCTGGAAGAAGCGCTCCCCGGCGGAGCGTGCCCCCTAGTGGAAGGAGTGTTCCTCGGCCGGGTAGGCCCCGCCGACCACGTCCTCCGCGAAGGCCCGCGCCGCGTCGCCCAGGCCCTGGCGCAGCTGTGCGTACCGCTTGACGAAGCGCGGCACCCGGCCGTCGGTCATGCCCGCCATGTCCGTCCACACCAGGACCTGGCCGTCGCAGTCCGGACCGGCGCCGATGCCGACGGTGGGGATGTGCAGCGACCGGGTCACCTCGGCGGCCAGCTCGGCCGGGACCAGCTCCAGGACGACCGCGAAGGCGCCCGCGTCCTGGACCGCCTTGGCGTCCCGCAGCAGCTGCTGGGCCGCCTCCTCGCCCCGCCCCTGGACGGGGTAGCCGCCGTAGGCGTTGACGGACTGCGGGGTCAGGCCGATGTGCGCCATGACCGGGATGCCGGACTGGACCAGCAGCTCGATCTGGTCGGCGGAGCGCTCACCGCCCTCCAGCTTCACCGCGCCCACGCCCGCTTCCTTGGCCAGCCGGGTGGCGTTGCGCAGCGCCTGCACCGGGCCCTCCTGGTACGAGCCGAAGGGCAGGTCGGCGACGACCAGGGCGCGCTGGGTGCCGCGGACCACGGCGGCGGAGAGCAGCGCGATCTCGTCCATGGTGACGGGCACGGTGGACTCGTACCCCAGGTGGCAGTTGCCCATCGAGTCGCCGACCAGCAGGACCGGGATGCCCGCCTGGTCGAAGACGGACGCGGTCATCGCGTCGTAGGCGGTGAGCATCGGCCACTTCTCGGCGCGCTCCTTGGCGGCCGCGATGTCCCGGACGGTGATGCGGCGGGAGCTCGTGCCCCCGTAGAGCGCCTTGTCGGACTGGTTTCGCGCAGGGCTGACGTGCGTCATCGCTACGGCTCCTGTTCATCATCTCGAGGCGCCCTGACGGCGTCCCCGGACCACCCCCATGCTGGCACGGCTCCTGCCGGGACGAAAGTGGGCCGGGACCTCGCCCCGTCGGCCAAAACCCGCGCAAAGACTTTTCCATACTTTCCGATACGAGACGGTCTCGTATCGGAAGCTGCCTAGCCTGGACGGCATGGCAACCCCTTCCAGCACCAAGGGTGCCCCGGCCGGGTCCGCCGTTCCCGAGGCGGTCCACCGGCGGCGCTGGGCGATCCTCGTCGTCCTGATGGTCAGCGTCCTGGTCGTCGTCCTCGACAACTCGATACTCAACGTGGCGATGAAGACCATCGCCACGCCGAAGCCCACCGGGCTCGGCGCCACCCAGAGTCAGCTCGAGTGGGCGATCAACTCCTACACGCTGGTCTTCGCCGGACTGCTGTTCACCGCGGGGCTGCTGGGCGACCGGCTCGGCCGTAAGAAGGTCCTGCTCGGCGGGATGGCGGTGTTCGGCGTGGGCTCGGTACTCGCCGCCTTCTCCGGTTCGCCGGCCGAACTCATCGGCTTCCGGGCCGTGATGGGCCTGGGCGCCGCCTTCGTGATGCCCGCCACCCTCGCCATCCTGGTCAATGTCTTCGAACGCGAGGAACAGGCCAAGGCGATCGGCATCTGGGTCGCCGCGGTGGGCCTGGCCATCGCCATCGGCCCGATCACCGGCGGGCTGCTGCTGGAGCACTTCTGGTGGGGTTCGGTCTTCTTCGTCAATGTGCCGATCGTGATCGCCGGACTGATCGCGATGGTGGTGCTCGTCCCCGACTCCAAGGACCCCGCGCCCGGCCGGCTGGACCCGCTGGGGGTGCTGCTGTCCGTGGTCGGGCTGGTGCTGCTGGTCTACGGCATCATCAAGGGCGGTCAGCTCGCCGACTTCACCGACGCCCAGGTGCTGGGCTCCATCGGGGCCGGACTCGTCGTCCTGGCCCTGTTCGTGGTGCACGAGAAGCGCAGCGACCATCCGGCCATCGACGTCGGCTACTTCCGCAAGCCCGCCTTCTCCGCCGCCATCGCCGCCGTCGCCCTGGTCTTCTTCGCCCTCATGGGCGTGACCTTCTTCATGGTCTTCTACACCCAGAGCGTGCGCGGCTACAGCGCGCTGGAATCCGGGCTGCTGATCCTGCCGCTGGCCGTGGCGCAGCTGGTCTTCGCGCCGCGTGCCCGGCTGGTCGTGGAGCGGTTCGGCGCCCGCGCGGTGTGCACCGGCGGCATGCTGCTGGTGGCCGCCACCATGTCCGGGTTCCTGCTGCTGGGCGTGGACACCCCGATTTTCGTGCTGGAGGTGCTGTTCTTCGCCCAGGGCTCCGGCATGGCGCATATCATGCCGCCGGTGACCACCGCGATCATGCAGGCGCTGCCGCGCCAGAAGGCCGGCTCCGGCTCGGCGCTGAACAACACCTTCCGGCAGGTCGGCGGCGCGCTCGGGGTCGCCGTGCTCGGCTCGGTGCTCTCCACCGCCTACCGCGACGGCATCCGGGACACCCTGGCCGCCGTGCCCGGACTGCCCGACTCCGTACGGCGCTCGGCGGGCGAGTCCGTCGAGGCCACCTTGGCCGTCGCCGAGAAGCTGGGGCCCAGGGGCCAGGCGCTGGTGGGCCCGGCGCAGGACGCCTTCGTGCACGCCATGCACGTCACCGCGCTCGGCTCGGCGGGTGTCGCCCTCCTCGGCGCGCTGGTCGTGCTGGCCTTCCTGCCCGGCAAGGACGCCTCCGGCCAGGCCCCCGACAGCGGGCGGACGGGCCCGCGTGAGGAGGCGTCGGCCGACCGATGACCGTCCCGGACAGCTCCGTACGAAAACTGCGCGGCCGCCCCCGCAGCCCCGCCACCGACGCCGCGATCATCGAGGCCGCCCTGCGGCTGCTGGAGGAGGGCGCCTCGGTCGGCGGGCTGTCGATCGAGAGGATCGCCCGCGAGGCGGGCGTCGGCAAGGCCACCGTGTACCGCCGCTGGCCCGGTAAGGACGCGCTGATGCTCGACGTGCTGCGCTCCCTGGAGGAGCCCAGCCCGGAGCCGGCCGGGGTCTCGGTGCGCGACGACCTCGTCACCGTCCTGGAGTTCATGCGCCGCCGCGGGCTCGCCAAGCGCAACTCCGCCCTGCTGCGCACCGTCGTCACCCAGATGCACGCGCACCAGGAGCTGTGGCGGGCCTACGACGAGAATGTCATAGCGGCCCGCCGGGCGAGCCTGCGCGCCGTGCTGCGGCGGGGGAGGGAGAGCGGTGAGATCCGCGCCGATGTGGATCTGGAGCTGCTCGCCGACCTCTTCACCGGTCCGATGCTCTCTCGTGCCATGCTCCACGAGTGGAAGGAACTTCCCGAAGGGCTGGCCGAACGGATCGTCGATACGGTCCTGGCCGGGGTCTCGCCGCGCGACTGAGCGGTTTGTGCCTGTTGTGTCACAACAGTCCCGTCCGCGCCCGGTCGCGGAACTCCCGGCCCGGACCATGACGTCCTCCAACCGGGAGCGCCCCAGGGGGCGCCGGGAAAGCCCCTGGTCATCACCTATGGTCGTAGCCCAAGGCGCGGTAGTTGAGGCAGTGAGGGACAGCGAATGACGCAGGCGTACACGCAGGAGACACGACAGCTCGGGGACGACGCGCCCCAGCCATCGGGCTCCCGGATCGGCCGCCTGCTCGACCGGCTGCGGAACGATCGCGGGCTGTGGCGGCGCGGGCTGGTGCTGGCGGGGATCGCGATCCTGCTCGCCCTGGTCATGATCTTCCACGCGGATGTGCCCAACCGCGTGGGCAACCTCGGCTCCCTGCTGGAGACCTTCCTGCCGTGGCTGGGCCTGGCCCTCCCGGTGCTGCTGGTGCTCGGCCTGGTGCGGCGGTCGGCGAGCGCCGTGCTGGCGCTGGTGCTGCCGGTCGCCGTCTGGCTGAACCTCTTCGGCGGGCTGATGTTCTCCGACAAGTCCGGCAGCGGCGGCGAGCTGACCGTTGTCACCCACAACGTCAACGCGGAGAACGCCGACCCCTCGGGCACCGCCAAGGACGTGGCCGCCTCGGGCGCCGACGTGGTGGCGCTGGAGGAGCTGACCAGCACGGCCGTGCCCCGGTACGAGCGGGCGCTGGCGGACAGCTACCGCTACCACACCGTGCAGGGCACGGTGGGGCTGTGGAGCAAGTACCCGCTGTCCGGCACCAAGCCGGTGGACATCAAGCTGGGCTGGACCCGGGCGCTGCGCACCGCGGTGCGCACCCCGCACGGTGAGGTCGGTGTCTACGTGGCGCACCTGCCCTCGGTGCGGGTGAAGTTCAACGCGGGCTTCACCGCCGAACAGCGCGACGCCAGCGCCGAGGCGCTGGGCGAGGCCATCTCCCACGAGCCGCTCGACAAGGTGATCCTGCTCGGCGATCTGAACGGCACCATGAACGACCGGGCGCTCGCCCCCGTCACCGCGCAGATGCGGTCCGCCCAGGGCGCGGCGGGCGACGGCTTCGGCTTCAGCTGGCCCGCCTCGTTCCCGATGGCGCGGATCGACCAGATCATGGTGCGGGGGGTGGACCCGGTCTCGGCGTGGACGCTGGGGAAGACCGGCAGCGATCACCTTCCGGTGGCGGCGTCGGTCGACTACTGAGCTTCCGGGGCCGTTTTGGGTGACCCAACTCACGGGGCGCCCGGCGAGATCTTACGTGCTGTTCATCTGGGGATCCTCTTCGGGAACAACTGCCGTGAGAGACTTTGTTCAGCTAGAGAACATACGCATCCTCTGCACGTTTCTCCTTCGTTTGAAAGGTCTCTCATGCCCCTGGCCCTGCTCGCCCTTGCTGTGAGCGCCTTCGGCATTGGTACTACCGAATTCGTGATGATGGGCCTGCTGCCCAATGTCGCGAACGATCTGGGCACCTCCGTGCCCACGGCCGGATACCTCGTCTCCGCCTACGCCATCGGAGTCGTGGTGGGCGCTCCGCTGCTGACCGCTCTCGGCTCCCGTATCCCGCGCAAGCGGATGCTCGTGTTGCTCATGGCGCTCTTCACGGTGGGCAACCTCGCCTCCGCCCTCGCCCCCAGCTTCGGCCTGCTGATCGCGGGCCGGGTGCTCGCCGGACTGCCGCACGGCGCGTTCTTCGGCGTAGGCGCGGTCGTCGCCGCGCGGCTGGTGACCGAGGACCGGCGGGCCCGCGCGGTCGCCACCATGTTCCTGGGGCTGACGATCGCCAACATCGTCGGCGTCCCCGTGGCCACCCTGCTCGGCCAGCACCTCGGCTGGCGGGCGACCTTCCTGGTCGTCGCCGGCATCGGCGTGGTCGCCATGTCCGCGCTGGCCCGGCTCGTCCCGCAGATCTCCCACGACCAGCACGGCGGACTGCGCCAGGAGCTCGGTGCCCTGCGCGACCGGCAGGTGGTGCTGGGACTGCTGACCGCCGTCTTCGGCTTCGCCGGCGTCTTCGCCGTCTACAGCTACCTCGCCTCGATGGTCACCGAGGTCACCGGGTTCGGCGAGTCGACCGTCACCCTGGTGCTGGCGCTGTTCGGCATCGGCATGACGCTGGGCGCCCTGGCCGCCGGTCCGCTGACCGACCGGGCGCTGCGGCCCACGCTCTACGGCTCGCTGGCGGCGCTGGCCGCCATGCTCGTGGTCTTCGACTTCACGGTGCATGTGAAGTGGGCGGCGCTGCTGTCGGTCGTGGTGCTGGGCGCGGTCGGCTTCATGACCACCACCCCGCTCCAGATGCTGGTGATGAACAAGGCCCAGCACGCCCCGACGCTGGCCTCCGCCTCCAACCACTCCGCCTTCAACCTCGCCAACGCCGGTGGCGCGTGGCTGGGCGGCGTGGCCATCGCGGCGGGCTGGGGCTGGACCTCCCCGACGCTGGTGGGCGCGGTGCTCGCGGTGGTCGGTCTGTCGATCGCCCTGATCGCGGGGCTGACCGACCGGACCCCGGCGAGCGGCTCGCGGGTCGTCGCGAGCAGCGAGTCGATGCCGCGGCTGTCCGAGGTGCGCTGAGCGCCCGGCCCGACGGCAGTACGGGACGAGTACGGGACAAGGCCCCCGCCACCGGCGGGGGCCTTGTCCCGTATGCGCTGGACCTGACCGCGGCCGTCCCCGGCGCCCGGATGCGGCTACGGGGCGGCGACTGGCCGTGCCGGCCGCGTTCGGGCACCGGGGAGCCGGCCGCCCGCTGGACGGCGCTCGTCGGCGCGGGTGCGCCCTGTCCGGACCGGATGACGCCCGAGGAGCCGGCCGCCGTCGTCGAGGGCGGCCGCGCCTCCGTGCCGCCCGGCGCGATCGGCCAGGCCGGACTGGCACCCGCCGAGTGGCTGGGCCCGTTCAGGGGTCCTGGACGCCCAGGCGTGGTGCCCGGGGCCGGAACCGGCTCACACGTGCTCGCGCCAGCGGTTGGTGATCGGCAGTCGGCGGTCCTTGCCGAAGCCCTTCGCGGAGATCTTCGTGCCCGGCGGGTACTGGCGCCGCTTGTACTCCGCCGTGTCGACCAGCCGCAGGATCCGGGTCACCAGCGCGTCGTCGTAGCCCGCCGCGACGATCTCCGCACGCCCCTGGTCCCGGTCCACGTACAGCTCCAGGATGCGGTCGAGGACGTCGTAGTCCGGGAGCGAGTCGGTGTCGACCTGGCCGGGGCGCAGCTCGGCGCTCGGGGGCTTGGTGATCGAGTTCTCGGGGATGGGCGGGGTCTGGCCCCGCTCCTCCGCCGCGCGGTTGCGCCACTTCGCCAGCCGGAAGATGGACGTCTTGTAGACGTCCTTGATCGGGCCGTACGCGCCGACCGAGTCCCCGTAGAGCGTGGAGTAGCCGCAGGCCAGCTCGGACTTGTTGCCCGGGGCGAGGACGATGTGGCCCTCCTGGTTGGAGATCGCCATCAGCATCGTGCCGCGCAGCCGCGACTGGAGGTTCTCCTCGGCCAGTCCGGTCAGGCCCAGGGCCCCCATATAGGCGTCGAACATCGGGGCGATCGGGACCGTACGGAAGTTGAGCCCGGTGCGCCGCGCCAGCTCGGTGGCGTCGGCGATCGAGTGCTCGGAGGAGTAGCGCGAGGGCATGGCGACGCCGTACACGTTCTGCGCGCCGACCGCGTCACAGGCGATGGCGGCGACGAGGGCGGAGTCGATCCCGCCGGAGAGCCCGATCAGAACACTGCGGAAACCGTTCTTCGCCGCATAGGCCCGGAGCCCCACGACCAGCGCCGTGTAGATCTCCTCGTCGTCCCCGAGCCGCTCGGCTTCGCCGCCCGCGAGCTGCGGCTCGTACGCGGGGAGCGGGTCGGCGGAGAGGGTGACGTGCTCGATGCGGAGCCCGTCGTCCACGACCCCCTCGGGGACGGAGCCCGGGTCCGCGGCGGGCAGCTCGAGGTCGAGCAGCACACACCCCTCCGCGAACTGCGGGGCGCGCGCGATGACTTCGCCGTCCCGGTCCACGACGATCGAGTCACCGTCGAAGACCAGCTCGTCCTGGCCGCCGATCATCGCCAGGTACGCGGTGGTGCAGCCGGCCTCCTGGGCCCGCTTGCGCACCAGGTCCAGCCGGGTGTCGTCCTTCTCCCGCTCGTACGGCGAGGCGTTGATCGACAGCAGCAGTCCGGCCCCCGCCGTGCAGGCGGCCGGCACCCGGCCGCCGTCCTGCCACAGGTCCTCGCAGATGGCGAGCGCCACGTCGATGCCGTGGACGCGCACCATGGGCAGGGTGTCGCCGGGCACGAAGTAGCGGAACTCGTCGAAGACGCCGTAGTTCGGCAGATGGTGCTTGGCGTAGGTCAGGGCGACCGTGCCCCGGTGCAGCACGGCGCCCGCGTTCTGCGGTGAGCCGGCCGGCTGGCCGTACCGCCGGGCGCGCTCGCTGCGGTCGAGATAGCCGACGACCACCGGCACCTCGCCCAGTCCCTCGGCGTCCAGCCGCTCGGCGAGCGAGCGCAGCGCGGAGCGTGACGCCTCGACGAAGGACGAGCGCAGCGCCAGGTCCTCGACGGGGTAACCGGTCAGCGCCATCTCGGGGAACGCCACCAGATGGGCGCCCTGCTCGGCGGAGTGCCGGGTCCAGTGGAGTATCGACTCGGTGTTGCCGGCGAGGTCTCCGACGGTCGAGTCGATCTGGTTCAGAGCGAGGCGAAGTTGAGGCACGGGCCCAGTGTAATCGTCTGTCTGACGCGATAGCCGGGGGTGTCTCTGTCGGCCTCCTCACGCCCGCCCGGCCCCTGCGCCTTCTGGGGCCGGGCCCGCTCCGTGGCTACTTCTGGTAACCGAGGATGGTCATCATCCCGGACTCCGAGTGGTAGACGTTGTGGCAGTGGATCATCCACAGCCCGGGGTTGTCGGCGTCGAGGTCCACGTTCACCTTGTGGTGCGGCAGCAGGATCGTGGTGTCCTTACGGGGGCCGCCGTCCGGCAGCGCGAAGGTGTGGCCGTGCAGATGCACCGGATGCCACATGTCGGTGCCGTTGATGAAGGACAGCCGGACCCGCTCCCCGGACCGCACCGGATAGCGCTGCGAGGGTTCGTACGGCCGGCCGTTGATCGCCCAGTCCCACGTCCGCATCGAGCCGGTGAGCCGCAGCCGGATGATGCGGTCGGGCCCCTTGGGCGTCAGCCGCACCTCCTCCGCCGCCTTCAGCTCGGCCGCGGTGAGCAGCTTGCCGTCCAGCTCCTTGGGGCGCGGGAACCTTACGGGCTTCTCGCCGCGGGTGCGCAGCACCGCCAGCGCGGACCGCCCCTTGCCCTCGGCGAGGACGGCGAACGGGAAGACCCCGTCCTTGACGGTGACCAGAACGTCGTAGCGCTCGCCCATGCCCAGCAGCAGCGCGTCCGTCTCGGCCGGTACGACGGGGTAGCCGTCGGTGTGGGTGACGGTCATCCGGTGGCCGCCGAGGGCGACGCGGAAGGCGGTGTCGCCCCCCGCGTTGATGATGCGGATGCGGACCCGGTCGCCGCGCTTGGCGCGGAAGACCTGCGGGGACTCCGGGCTGCGCCCGTTGACCAGGTAGTAGGGGTAGGTGACATCGCCCGCGTGGCCGCCCAGCAGCGCGCTCTGCATCGGCGCGGCCTCGTGCCGGGTCTTCCTGGCCGCGTTGTCGGCGTCGCCCTTGCCGTCGTCGTCCATCGCATGGGCGGCCTTGCCGCCGTTGAGCTGCTTCAGCACCGTGTCCGGGGTGCGGCCGCCCACTCCGTCGAGCCAGTCGTCGAGGACGACGACCCACTCCTTGTCGTAGGTCAGCGTCTCCTTCGGATCCTCCACGATCAGCGGTGCGTACAGCCCCCGGTCCAGCTGGGGGCCCGAGTGCGGATGGATCCAGTACGTGCCCGGGTAGAGCGCCGTGAAGCGGTAGTCGAAGGCGGCGCCGGTCCTGATCGGCCGCTGGGTCACCCCCGGGACGCCGTCCATGTCGTTGCGCAGCCGGATGCCGTGCCAGTGCAGCGTGGTGGACTGCGGCAGGTTGTTGGCGAGGGTGAGCGCGATGGTGTCGCCCGCGGTCACGCGGATCTCCTGGCCCGGCACCTGGTCCTCGTACGCCCAGGACGTCACCTTGCGGGCGCCGATGTCCAGCGTGGTCGCGGTGGCGGTCAGCCGGAACCGCCGCACCGGCCCCGGGTCCCGCTTCCGCTCCCGCTCGGCGACCTCCGGGCCGTGCGGGGAGATGTAGGCGGGCGGGGCGTCGCTCGCGGGGGCGCCGGCCCTGCCGGGGGCGCCCATGCGGGCGCCGTCCATGCCGTCGTGGTCTTTGGCGCGGTGGCGGGCGGGGGAGCCGCAGGCCGGGAGCAGACCGCTGCCGGCGGCGGCGATGCCCGTGCCGAGTACGGCACGGCGAGTCTTTTCGTGCATGAGTCGGTACCCCAATGCTGATGTGTGCCGTATGGGTGAGGGTCGGCGCGTCCGCCGCCCCGCCGGGAGGGCGGGCGGCCGACGCGCCGCTCTATACGGCCTCTGCGTGCCGTGCGGCGCGCCGGCGACCGGCTGAGGGGTGGGGTGAGGGGTGAGGGGCTCCGACGGTGCACCGCCGCCTCCATCTGACCGTTCTGGTTGCTCTGGCCGTTATGATCATTATCCGACTGTTTGATCATCGTGGTGATCGGCAGCTTACCCCCAAGGGGTATGGACCTCCCGAAGGCGCCACGGCGGGCGCGGAACGCTCGGGTCCGTGACCGGCCGCGTGAAAGTACGATGCACACATCGTGGTGAGGTACAGGGGGAGACCGGAGCGGCCGGACGAAACCTCCAAGAAATCCCGCCACGTGATACTGGGGCTGCGAAAGGTGCCCCGCGCCCGCGTAAAGAGCCGTTTGACCTGCAAGGATAGGGGACCATGGATAAGCAGCAGGAGTTCGTGCTCCGCACGCTCGAAGAGCGCGACATCCGGTTCGTGCGGCTGTGGTTCACCGACGTGCTCGGCTTTCTGAAGTCCGTCGCCGTCGCACCCGCCGAACTCGAGGGCGCCTTCGACGAGGGCATCGGCTTCGATGGCTCCGCGATCGAGGGCTTCGCCCGTGTCTACGAGTCCGACATGATCGCCAAGCCGGACCCCGGGACGTTCCAGATCCTGCCCTGGCGCGCCGAGGCCCCGGGGACCGCCCGGATGTTCTGCGACATCCTGATGCCGGACGGCTCACCGTCCTTCGCCGACCCCCGCTACGTCCTCAAGCGCATCCTCGCCAAGACCTCCGACCTCGGCTTCACCTTCTACACCCACCCCGAGATCGAGTTCTTTTTGCTCAGCCAGAAGCCGGTGGACGGCACCCGCCCGGTGCCCGCCGACTCCTCCGGCTACTTCGACCACACCCCGCAGAACATCGGCATGGACTTCCGCCGCCAGGCGATCACCATGCTCGAATCGATGGGCATCTCGGTCGAGTTCTCCCACCACGAGGGCGCCCCCGGCCAGCAGGAGATCGATCTGCGCTACGCCGACGCGCTCTCCACCGCCGACAACATCATGACCTTCCGCCTGGTCATGAAGCAGGTGGCGCTGGAGCAGGGGGTGCAGGCCACGTTCATGCCGAAGCCGTTCTCCGAACACCCCGGCTCGGGCATGCACACCCACCTCTCCCTCTTCGAGGGCGACCGGAACGCCTTCTACGAGTCCGGCGCCGAGTTCCAGCTCTCCAAGGTGGGCCGCTCCTTCATCGCGGGACTGCTCCGCCACGCCGGGGAGATCTCCGCCGTGACCAACCAGTGGGTCAACTCCTACAAGCGCATCTGGGGCGGCTCCCAGCGCACCGCCGGCGCGGGCGGCGAGGCCCCCTCCTACATCTGCTGGGGCCACAACAACCGCTCCGCCCTCGTCCGCGTCCCCCTCTACAAGCCCGGCAAGACCGGCTCCACCCGGGTCGAGGTCCGCTCCCTGGACTCCGGCGCCAACCCCTACCTGTCCTACGCGGTGCTGCTCGCGGCCGGACTCAAGGGCATCGAGGGCGGCTATGAGCTCCCGGCCGGCGCCGACGACGACGTCTGGGCCCTCTCCGACGCCGAGCGCCGCTCGCTCGGCATCGAACCGCTGCCGCAGAACCTGGGCGAGGCGATCGACCTGATGGAGCGCAGCGAACTGGTCGCGGAGACGCTCGGGGAGCATGTCTTCGACTTCTTCCTCCGCAACAAGAAGCAGGAGTGGGAGGAGTACCGCTCCGAGGTCACCCCGTTCGAGCTGCGCAAGAACCTGCCGGTGCTGTAGCGGGCCGGGCGGGGGCGCCGGCCGCGCCCCCGCCCGGACCTGCCGCTTCGCCGCCGAGGTCGCTTAGGCTCGTCAGCGGCGCATTGATCACGCTGTGCGCGGCGCGTGATCGGGCGGCGCGGAGTCGACCAGGGACGGGAGGCGGCGGGATGTCCGTACCGCAGGGACGCAGGAGCAGCAACTTCACCCGGCTGCTGCGGCACGGTTTCACCGACGCCTCGGCCGCCCAGCGGCTGCTGGACGCGCCCGAGCTGGCCGGGGTGCGCAGCGATTCCGTACTGCTGGAGGGGCTCGGCGCGACCGCCGATCCGGATCTGGCGCTGCTCGGGCTGGTCCGGCTGGTCGAGGCGCTGCCCGAGGAGGAGGAGCAGAGCGGCCCGGGGGAGCACGGCGGGCAGCGGGCCGGTTCCCGGCAGGCGCTGCTGGACACCCTCGTCACCGCCAAACCGCTGCGCGACCGGCTGCTCGGTGTGCTCGGCGCCTCCGAGGCGCTGGGCGACCACCTCGCCCGCCATCCGCAGGACTGGCACGCCCTGGTGACCTACGAGTCGGCCGATCTGCACCCGACCACCCCCGAGTTCGAGCGGGCCCTGGCCGAGGGCGTCTGGGGCGAGCCCGGGGCGGGGCTGCCCCGGGCCGACGCGCTGCGCGTCGCCTACCGGCGGGCGCTGCTGGCCATCGCGGCCCGCGATGTGTGCGGCACCACCGAGATCACCCAGACGGCCGCCGAACTGGCCGACCTGGCGACCGCGACGCTGCGGGCCGCGCTGGAGATCGCGGCCGAGGAGCAGCCGCAGGACGCCGCCGCCTGCAAACTGGCCGTGATCGGCATGGGCAAATGCGGCGGCCGCGAGCTCAACTACGTCTCCGACGTGGATGTGATCTTCGTGGCGGAGGCGGTGGAGGGCGTTCCGGAGGACGAGGCGGTACGGGCCGCCACCCGGCTCGCTTCCCGGCTGATGCGCGTCTGCTCCGATGTCACCGTCGAGGGCACCATCTGGCCCGTCGACGCCAACCTCCGCCCCGAGGGGCGCAACGGCCCGCTGGTGCGGACCCTCTCCAGCCATCTGGCGTACTACCAGCGCTGGGCCAAGACCTGGGAGTTCCAGGCGCTGCTGAAGGCCCGTCCGGTCGCGGGCGACGGCGCGCTCGGCCAGGCGTACGTGGACGCCCTCGCGCCGCTCGTCTGGCAGGCCGCCGAGCGCGAGAACTTCGTGCCCGACGTCCAGCAGATGCGCCGCCGCGTGGTCGAGAACATCCCCGTCGCCGAGGTCGACCGCGAACTCAAGCTGGGCCCCGGCGGCCTGCGCGACGTCGAGTTCGCCGTCCAGCTGCTCCAGTTGGTGCACGGGCGGTCCGATGAGTCGCTGCGCAGCGGCACGACGCTGGACGCGCTCGCGGCGCTGGCCGCGGGCGGCTATGTGGGGCGCACCGACGCCGCCGCGCTGAACTCCGCGTACCGCTTCCTGCGCACCATGGAGCACCGCATCCAGCTCCACCGGCTGCGCCGCACCCATCTGATGCCCGAGGACGAGGCCGATCAGCGCCGCCTCGGCCGGTCGCTGGGGTTCCGCACGGAGCCGGTCACCGAACTGGACACCGCCTGGCGGCGGCACGCCCGCGAGGTGCGGCGGCTGCACGAGAAGCTCTTCTACCGGCCGCTGCTGGACGCCGTCGCCCAACTGGAGCCCGGTGAGATCCGGCTCAGCTCCGAGGCGGCCGGCCAGCGCCTCACGGCCCTGGGCTACGCGGACCCGGCCGGGGCGCTGCGGCACCTGGAGGCGCTGGCGTCCGGGGTGACCCGGAAGGCGGCGATCCAGCGCACGCTGCTGCCGGTGCTGCTGGGCTGGTTCGCCGACTCCGCCGACCCGGACGCCGGACTGCTCGGCTTCCGCAAGGTCTCCGACGCGCTCGGCAAAACCCCCTGGTACCTGCGGCTGCTGCGGGACGAGGGCGCCGCCGCGGAGAACCTGGCCCGGGTGCTGTCCGCCGGGCGGCTCGCCCCCGACCTGCTGTTGCGCGCCCCCGAGGCGGTCGCCCTGCTCGGCGACCCGGAGGGGCTGCGCCCGCGCGGCCGGGCCCATCTGGAGCAGGAGGTGCTGGCCGCCGTCGGCCGCGCCGACGGTGCCGAGCAGGCGGTCGCGGTGGCGCGCGGGGTGCGGCGGCGCGAGATGTTCCGTACCGCGGCGGCGGACATCATCGAAAGCGCCCGGCTGGCCAACGGCGAGGTGCGCCCCACCGTGAGCTGGCCGCCGTCCGGCGACCGGACGCCGGGCCGGGCCACCGGGCCCGCGCCCGCCCCCTCGGCGGCCAAGCGCTCCGAGCTGCCCACCGCCCTCAAGGAGTCCGAACCCCATGTGCCGGCCCGGCCCACCGTCCCCGCCGCCGAACCGCCCGTGGACGCCGCCGCGCTGGTCGACATGGTCGGTGACGCCCTCTCGGATCTGAACGCCGCGACCCTCGCCGGCGCCCTGCGCGCCGCCGTCCGCGACACCTGGGGCGATGAGCTGCCCACCCGCTTCGCCGTGATCGGTCTCGGCCGCTTCGGCGGTCATGAGCTCAGCTACGGCTCCGACGCGGACGTGCTCTTCGTCCACGAGCCGCGCGAGGGCGCCGACGAACAGGAAGCCGCCCGCGCCGCCTTCGCCGTGGCCAACGAGATGCGCCGGCTGCTCCAGCTCCCCACCGTCGACCCGCCCCTCCTCATCGACGCCGACCTGCGCCCCGAGGGCAAGTCCGGCCCGCTGGTGCGCACCCTCGCCTCCTACGCCGCCTACTACCGCCGCTGGTCGCTGGTCTGGGAGAGCCAGGCGCTGCTGCGCGCCGAACCGGTCGCGGGCGACCCCGGGCTCGGCGAGCGGTTCATCGAGCTGATCGATCCGCTGCGGTACCCGTCCCAGGGGCTGGGCGAGGACGCGGTCCGCGAGATCCGGCGGCTCAAGGCCCGGATGGAGTCCGAACGGCTGCCGCGCGGGGCCGACCCCACCACCCACACCAAACTCGGCCGCGGCGGCCTCAGCGACGTCGAGTGGACCGTCCAGCTGCTTCAGATGCGCCACGGCTGGGCCGAGCCCGGTCTGCGCACCACCCGCACCCGCCAGGCCCTGGCCGCCGCCCACGCCGCCGGACTGATCTCCACCGAGGACGCCCAGACCCTGGACGAGGCGTGGGTCCTGGCCAGCCGCGTCCGCAACGCCGTCATGCTGGTCCGCGGCCGCCCCGGCGACACCTTCCCGACCGACGTCCGCGAACTGGCCGCGGTGGGCCGCTACCTGGGCTACGGCCCCGGCCACGTCGGCGAGGCGCTGGAGGACTACCGCCGCACCACCCGCCGGGCGCGGGCGGTGGTGGAGCGGCTGTTCTACGACTACGAGAACTGACGGCGACCACGGGAATCGACGGGTACTGATGGCGCGGTGAAGCGGTGCCTCAGCCGTCCTCGGGCAGCGTGAGGCGCAGCGGACCGCAGCCGATGCGGTCGGCCTCCGCGGCCACATAGCGGGTGAGCAGCGCACGGATGGCGCCGGGGCGGTCCGCGTCGTCCGCCCGGACCAGGAAGGTGACCTGGCCGGTCTGGCACTCCGCCTGGAACATCCCCATGTCGTCGCGGACGAAGCCGCGTCCGTCGCCCTCACCGGCCTTGACCGGCTCCTTGGCGCCGTCCAGGGACAGCCGGTCGTAGAGCACGGCCAGCCGGGGGTCCTCGACCGTCATCAGCCGCAGCCCGGGGTGGCCGAAGAGCACATCGCGGTCGCAGGTGCGCACCGGGCCGTCGCCCCGGGTCACCAGCGCACGGCCCAGCCCCCCGCGCTTGTACGCGGCGGGGAGCGGCAGCCCCTCGACGCCGCACATGGCGTCCTTCTTCTCGTCCAGGAAGCGCGGCGGCGCGGGCATGCCGCCGACCGGGTCGGCGATGGTGCCCGTGCAGCCCTGGTCGGCCATGTAGTGGTTGACGAGCGTGACCACGGCGCGGGCGAGCGCGTCGCGGGCCTCGGTGTCGACCTCGTCGTCGTAGACGGTCCAGCCGGTGTCCATGTCGATCACGGTGGGGCCGTCGGACACGCCGGTCCGGCTCGGCCGGCCTATGCAGCCGTCGGGCACCGCGAGCCAGGCCCGGGTGTCCGAGGCCATGCCCAGCAGCCCGCCGCCCAGCGGGGTGAGCCGCGCGGACAGGAACTCATCGGCCCACTGGTCGCCCGAGCCGCCGAACCGGGTGTCCAGCTGGTGCGCCTCGACGGTGATCCGCCGCCCGCGCGGCGACGTCAGACGGCATGCGCCCGACGGGCCCTCGGAGCCGATGCGGTCGGTGGTGATGGGCACGTCGGACGTCTCGATGTCCGTCTTGCCGTCGAACAGCGCCGCCACATCGTCCCGGCTGAGCGCCCCCCAGCAGGCCCGGTCGTCCGCGAACGGACCCGCCTCGGCCCGCCAGGCCACTCCCGCGCCGCCGAGCAGCGCCCCGGCGACGGCCCCGGCCACGCCCGTGGTCACGGCCAGCCGCAGCCGGCTGCCGGTCAGGCGCCGCCAGTGCCACCAGGGGCGGTGCCGCTCGTGCGGCGGCGGCACGGCGGTCGTGTCGCCGTCCTGCTCGGGGTTCTCGGTGCTGTCGGGGTGCTGGTTGTCCCCGGTGCGGTCGGTCATCGGTCGGTCCCCCCAGGTGCGATGGGCGCGCAACCGATGCGTCGCGCCACGGCGTTGGCGAAGGTGGCGAAGTACGGCGTCGTCTCGCGGGTGGACGGGGCGAGCATCAGCACGGTGAGCGGGCGGTCCGCGCATCCGGCCCGTACGACCTTGTACTCGTCGGCGAAGACCCCCGTACCGCGCCAGCCGCGCGCCGGCGCCTTGCTGCCGGTGACGCCGTCGAACAGCGCGGCCAGACGTGGCTGGGCGACCATCAGGGCGTCGAAGTACCGGCCCTCGCCGCGCCGCAGCCGCACCGAACACGACTGGAGGTCCCGGGTGACCGCGCCGACCTGGTACTCCAGCTCCTCGGCCGCATCGCCGAGGTCCAGGCCCCTGATCCGGCAGGCGCGGGTGAAGAAGGATTCCTCCTCCTCGGGCAGTGTGGTGATCGGCGAGTGGACCTCGAGCGGCTTCGCCGGGGCACAACCCGCCTTCTCCATCGCCCGGTTGGCGACCGCGACCAGCAGCCGGGCCACGGACTGGGAGCCGCCGAGCCCCGCGTCACCCGACATGGTGGAGTCGCGGTAGACCGACTCCGCGGTGGCGTCGAGCGTCACCGCGGTCGGCCGCCCGTCGCGGGTGTCGCACTCCTTGGGCAGCACCAGCAGCGCGTGCCTGCCGTCGGTGGCGCCCGGCAGTCCGTCGGGCAGCGGCATCGCCCGGTCGCCGAGGTATCCGCCGATCCACTCGACACGCTCCGCGGCGTCCTCGGGCGCGGGGCCGTAGACGACCGTGACCTCGGTCTTCTCGGCCACGTCGGCGTCCTCGGAGTGGAGCGAGACCGTGCACCGCCCCTGCGGCCGCCGTGGTGTCGGCGCGGTCTCCTTCGACGTACGGCCGGCGTTGTCCTCGTCGATGGCCTCGCCGCTCAGGAAGTGCGGTCCGCTGTCCTCTTTCCAGGCGCCCCAGCAGTAGCTGTCCTTGTCGAACGGCCAGGTGTCCGTGGACCAGGTGCCGAGCCCGGCCGCCACCAGCACCACGACGGCGCCGCCGGCCAGAGCGGTCCGCCGACGCACGCGGCTGCGCACGCCGCTCATCAGCTGTTTCATCGCTGTTCCTTCCCCCGTGTGGCCGTCGATCTTACGGAACGGCTCCGCGTAGAACGTGAAGGGGGCATGGCAAGCGGCTGGGCGCGGTACGTGGCCGCGTCAGCGACCGCTACCGCCCCCGGCGGGCGGGCCGGGGTCGAGCCGCACGGTGACGGTGACGCGCCCCTTCCCGTCGACCCGGGCCACCGCGTGTCCCGTGCGGTCGCCCCCGTCCAGGTCCAGCGATATCGGGCCGCCCTCATCGGTGAAGTTGCGCCACCACGTTTTGCGTTCGGGCATGGCCACGCCGATCGTCACGAGGTCGGCGGCCCGCCGGTAGGCCACCGGCGTGCTGAACGTACGGCCCGAGCGCCGCCCCGTGTACGTCACGACCGTAAGGCGCCCGCTCACCAGCCGCCCCCACCGGGGAGAGGAGCGCAACCCGGCAACCCACCGATTGACCGGGCCGGTGACCCGCTTCGAAAGCGGCCCTTTGTACCGCACACCATCCTCCAGACGCCGATGAACAGGGGGAACGTGTCGTCACCGTAATGCGGCGCGTGGACCGCCCCCGCCCATCTGACCGCAAGTGAGAAGGACGACCCCCGAGCCCTCTCGCATGCTGTACGCACCTGGGCTGTTCATGAACGGGCCCCGCTGACCTGGAACCACACCGCTTTCCCGGGGCCCGGCCCGTGGTGGCAGACGCCCCAGTCGGTGGCGGAGCTGCCGATGATGAGCAGCCCCCGGCCGCTCTCGGCATCGGTCGCGTCTCCGGCGAGGGTGCGTTGCGCGGGGAGGCCGGGGGCGTCGTCGCTCACCAGAACGCGCAGGGTGCCGTACGGTCCCCACTCGGCGTAGAGGGTGACGGGGGCCGAACAGCCGCTGCTCCGGCAGGCGTTGACGGCGTTGGTGACGGCTTCGGAGGTCAGGAGCAGCGCGGTATCCGTTAAGTCGGTGCGGTTCGCGGTGCGCAGGGCGGTACGGATCGCTTCGCGGGCGGTACGGACCCAGCCGGGGTCGGGCGGGAAGACGAGGGAGAAGTCGGCACGGGGGAGCTGGGCGCTCATGAGGTGTTGCCTCCTTCGGCCAACGGCCGTTGGGCGGATGCCGGTTGGGTGATTGTCCTTCGACGGTAGAGAGGTAGGTTTCCAGTCTGCAACCTCAATGGCTCGTTTCCCTCCAATGAGTGGCCCCCGGCTGCTCCAACCGGGCAGACTGCTCACGATCACGAGGAGGTCGTCATGGGGCTACGCGCCAACCCGACGCAGCGGCAACGGCGTCTGGGTACGGAACTGCGAAGACTTCGCAATGAGCGCGGCTTGTCCGCAGCAGAGGCAGGAGCTTTCGCTGATCTCGGCTCGCCGCACCTCGGGCACATCGAGGCGGGTCGAACGGCCATTCCCGAGGTGAAGCTCCGTGCGCTGCTCGCTGGATATGGTTGCCAAGATGAATCGTTTGCTGACGCGCTCGTCGCCATGAGCGAGTCCAAGGGGAAGGGGTGGTGGTCGGGCTACCGCAAATCCCCGCTCCCTCAGAGCGCTCATGATCTCGCGGAACTCGAGGCGACTTCGGTGGCTCACCGCTCGTTCCAGTGGATGTATGTGCCCGGATTACTCCAGACCCCCGAGTACGCGAGAGCCCTGACGGCCGGAGGCGAGCCCGAGGCGGACCCCAGCTTGCTGGACACGTATGTCGAGTTCCGGCTGAAGCGTCAGGAGGTCTTGGCCGGGGAGGCGCCGCCGACCTTTCACGCGGTCATCCACGAAGCGGCGTTCCACATGCAGTTCGTGGAGAACGGCGTCATGCGCCGCCAGATCGAGCACCTTGTGGAGATGGCTCGGCTGCCGCATGTCCGCATCCAGCTCCTGCCGTTCAAGGCGGCCCTCTCCCCGGCGACGCCGGCGGCCGCGTTCATCCTCTTCGAGGCCGAAGTGCCCGAGCTGAACACGGTCTACGTCGAGCACCCCGTGTCCTCCGCGTTCCTCGCCGGCCAGGCGCATCTCGCTCAGTACGGCGCCGCTTTCGAACGTCTCACGACGGCGGCACTGCCGCCGATTGACGCGAACCCCGAACGCGAGTCCTATATGCGCAGTGACTCACTTAGGCTCGTGCAGCATCTGCTGTACACGCTCTGAGGAGAACCCCATGTCCGGGCTCGAATGGCGAAAGTCGAGTTTCAGCAGCGGAGTCGGAGGTCAGGACTGCGTCGAAGTCGCCACGACGCCGAACGGCCTCATACGCCTGCGCGAGAGCGACGACCCGGCAGCCGTCATCACCACGGGTCCGGCCCCCTGGGCTGCCTTCGTCCAGGGGCTCAAGCGGGGTGATTTCGACCGGCTGCCGGGGAGCGCGTAACCGTCCGGGACGCCGTTGGGTCGTCTTCCTCGGGGGCCGTGAGCATCTGGCCCAGTACAACTCGGCCTTCGAACACCTCAGCGCGGTGGCCCTGCCGCCCATCGCCCCTCGGGGCGAAGGCGAGTGCTATACCCAGAGGGATTCACTCCAGCTCATCCAGCACTTGCTGTACACCTTGTGAAGGGGAGCCCTGGGCATGTCCTTTTGGCGAAAGTCGAGTTTCAGCAGCGGTCAAGTCAGTGCGGAGTGTGTCGAGGTCGCGGCACCGTCTCCCGACCTCATACTGATCCGCGAGAGCGACGACCCGGCGGCCGTCATCGCCACGGATCCGGCCCCCTGGGCTGCCTTCGTCCAGGGGCTCAAGCGGGGCGATTTCGACCGGCTGCCGGGGAGCGCGTAACCGTCCGGGACGCTGTTCGGCCGGTGGCGCGGTGCGGGTTTCGTCTCGCGCCTTCGGCGCACTTGAGCAGCGGCGGCGGGGGTGGGGGGCGCGGCGCCGCCGCCGGGCGCCGGGCCCGTTGGTGTGGGTGCCGGTGGCGGCTTCCGCACTCGGTGGCCGGAGTCCCGCCGGACTGCGGGGGCAGCCGGGGCGGCCCCTCCCGGTACCCCCTAAAAAACGCTTGATCTGACGCAACTAATTGGTCAATCAGTTTCTGTAGGGGTACCCCCACCCCCCTGCTGTCCGGCATCGGCGTCGGCCCCCGGCCACGGAAGCCGTCACCGACCCTCGCCCCCACCGGCCCGGCGCCCGGCGGCGCCGCCCGCGCCCCCCCACCCCCTGCCCCGCTGCTCACGTGCGCCGAAGGCGCGAGACGAGAGCCGCACCCGACCGAGCCGGGCAAGCGGAGGCTCCTGGGCCGCACCGATCGTTCCCCGAGTCCTTTTCGACCAGCGGCGGGCACCCTTCAGCCAGTGACACCGGGGCGTCGATGCCTACCGGGAGGGCCGCTCGGTAGCGCCGCAGTGACCGGGCCCCGGTGTCCACCAGTCGCTCAAGCGTGGGTGAAGAGTCGTTCGAGGACCACCGCGACTCCGTCCTCCTCGTGGGAGGGCGCCACCTCGTCGGCCATCGCCAGCAGATCGGGGTGCGCGTTGCCCATCGCGACCCCGTATCCGGCCCAGCCCAGCAGTGGGATGTCATTGGGCATGTCGCCGAACGCGATGGTCTCCGCCGGGGTGAACCCCATCCGGTCGGCGGCCAGTTGCAGTCCCACCGCCTTGTCCGTTCCGGCGGGGAGCACCTCGATCATGCCCTTCTCGGAGTGGGTCACCGCCACCTCGCCGGCCCCCGCCCGCTCCGCGGCCGCGGCGACCAGTCCGTCCTCGACCGTACGGTGGCGCATCAGCACCTTCTCGATCGGCGCCGCCCACAGCTGCGCCCGCTCCACCAGCCCCCACTCCGGGCGCGTCCGGTCGGCGAAGCGGGCGGTGACCAGGAAGCGGTTCTCGGGGGCCGCGGTCACCACGGCGAGCTCCAGCGGCCCGGCGCCCAGCGCCTCCTCCGTGCGCTCCACCACCGACCGGGCCAGCTCCCGGTCCAGCGACGCCGAGACCAGCAGCCGGTCCGCGGAGGCGTCGTACAGCTGCGCGCCCTGTCCGCACACCGCGAGCCCCCGGTAGCCCATCGCGACCAGGAACTCCCGGCAGGACGCGGCCGGACGCCCGGTGACCACCAGATGCCGGGCTCCGGCGGTCCGGACGAGGGCGAGCGCCGCACGGGTGCGGGGCGAGACCGTCAGATCGGCGCGCAGCAGGGTGCCGTCGAGGTCGGTGGCCACCAGCGGGAATCGGGGTCGCGCGGCGGTGCGGGGCCGGGGGAGCAGCGGCGCGCCCGGAGCGGCGACGGTCGAGGGGGCGGAGGCGGTCGGGTCGGCGGTGTGCACGGTGGCCGGTGGTCCCTTTCGTCACGCTCATCGTGCTCGTTCCGCGTCGGTCGGCGCGACACAGGGAGCCCCTGAACTCACATCGAACATCGAACTTGCGGAACAGAGAATGGCGGTTCGGGGCAGGGGCGATCAAGCCGTGCAGATCACGGCCACCTGCCGCGGCAGCCGGTACGGCAGCGAGCCATACCACGCGCGGGACAGCGAGAGGCCGAAGGAAAGACAGACGACCCCGCCGACCGCGTCCAGCCAGAAGTGGTTGGCGGTGGCGACGATCACCAGCAGGGTGGCCGAGGGGTAGAGCAGCCCCAGCGTCTTGACCCACACCGGACGGGCCAGGGTCGCGATGGACAGACCGCACCACAGCGACCAGCCGATGTGCATCGAGGGCATCGCCGCGTACTGGTTCGACATGTCGGCGAGGTTCCCCGAGGCCATCGACCCCCAGGTGTTGTGCACCACCACGGTGTCGATGAAATGACCGCCGCTCATCAGCCGGGGCGGGGCCAGCGGAAAGAAGTAGTAGCCGAGCAGGGCCACGCCGGTGGCCGCGAAGAGCGCCAGCCGGGTGGCGGCGTAACGGCCCGGATGCCAGTGGTAGAGCCACACCAGCACGCTGAGCGTCACGATGAAGTGGAGCGTGGCGTAGTAGTAGTTCATGCCCACGATCAGCCAGCTGACCGAGTCGATCGCGTGGTTGACGCCCCGCTCGAAGGCCATGCCGAGCCGGTGCTCCCAGTCCCAGATCCAGCTCGCGTTGCGCAGCGCCTCCGACTTCTGCTCCGGGACGGCGTTGCGAACCAGCGAATAGATCCAGTAACTGACGGCGATCAGGACGATCTCGAACCAGAGCCGGGGCCTTCTGGGCGCCCGCAACCGCTGCATCAGGGTGTTGCCCGGCACCCGTGCTGCCTCGGTGTGCGCGATGGGTGCCGGGGTGGCCGTCCGGCCTGCCGTGGTCCTGATAGTCGCTCCACCCATAGGGCAACAGTCTAGGCGTACGCACCCCTACGTACGCCTATGTCGCGCCCCCGGCCGTCCGTCGCTTATGTCGCGGTCCCGGCGCTCCCGCCACTCCCGGACGCCCGGCCCCGCGGCTGAACGCCGTGCGCCGACGCCGTGGAGCCGCGCACCACCAGTTCGGGGAGGAAGACGAACTCGCTGGGCGGCGCCGGGGTGCCGCCGATCTCCTCCAGCAGCGCCCGCACCGCGGCCTGACCCATCGGCTGCACCGGCTTGCGGATGGTGGTCAGCGGCGGATCGGTGAAGGCGATCAGCGGGGAGTCGTCGAAACCGACCACCGAGACGTCCTGAGGGACCCGCAGACCCTGCTGCCGGGCGGCCCGTATGGCGCCCAGCGCCATCATGTCGCTCGCGCACACCACCGCCGTACAGCCCCGGTCGATCAGCGCGGTCGCCGCCGCCTGACCGCCCTCCAGGGTGTACAGCGAATGCTGGATCAGCTCCTCGGTCTCCTCCGGGGTAAGCCCCAGCCGGTCCCGCATCGCCTGCTGGAAGCCTTCGATCTTGCGCAGGACGGGAACGAACCGCTTCGGCCCGAGCGCCAGACCGATCCGGGTATGACCGAGCGAGACCAGATGGGTGACCGCCAGCCCCATCGCCGCCCGGTCGTCGGGGGAGATGAACGGCGCCCGCACCTTCGGTGAGAAGCCGTCCACCAGCACGAACGGAACACCCTGGCCGCGCAGCTGGTCATAGCGCTGCATATCGGCCGAGGTGTCCGCGTGCAGCCCGGAGACGAAGATGATCCCGGCCACCCCCCGGTCCACCAGCATCTCGGTCAGCTCGTCCTCCGTCGAGCCGCCGGGGGTCTGGGTGGCCAGCACCGGGGTGTAGCCCTGCCGGGTGAGCGCCTGCCCGATGACCTGGGCGAGCGCGGGGAAGATCGGGTTCTCCAGCTCGGGGGTGATCAGTCCCACCAGTCCGGCGCTGCGCTGGCGCAGTCGCACCGGCCGCTCATAGCCGAGGACGTCCAGCGCGGCGAGGACGGATTCGCGGGTGGTCGCCGCCACCCCCGGCCTGCCGTTGAGGACGCGGCTGACGGTGGCTTCGCTGACCCCCGCCTGGGCTGCGATGTCAGCAAGCCGTGCGGTCATGGAGTGGGACTGTACCGGTCGCATGTCAGATTGCCCACCACGCGCATGAATCAGCCGGAATGCGCACGGTGCCGTCCCCGTACTCCAGCGGCGCCGAGGACAGCAGCGCACGCCCCGGAACCGGCAGTTCGACCTCCTCCCCGAGCGTGTTGAGCGTGCACACGAAGCCCGGCCGCGCCAGCGCCAGGACCCCCTCCGGGGCGTCCAGCCAGGTCATCGGGGTGTCGCCCAGGCCCGGCAGCTCGCGGCGCAGCGCCAGCGCGGCGCGGTACAGCTCCAGGGTGGAGCCGGGGTCGCCGGTCTGCGCCTCGACGGACAGCTCGGACCAGGCGGCCGGCTGGGGCAGCCAGCTGCCGCCGGGGCCGAAGCCGTGGCTGTCGCCGGAGCGGGTCCAGGGCAGGGGCACCCGGCAGCCGTCGCGGAAGCCGTCCTGCCCGTTCTGGCCGTCCTGCCCGTCGGGGGCGGTGCGGAAGAAGGCCGGGTCCTGGCGCAGCTCGTCCGGCAGCTCGGTCACCTCGGGAAGGCCCAGCTCCTCGCCCTGGTAGAGGTAGGCCGAGCCGGGCAGCGCCAGGGTGAGCAGGGCCGCGGCGCGGGCCCGGGTCAGCCCCTGCTCGGGGCTGTCGGTGGCGTAGCGGGTGGTGTGCCGGACCACGTCGTGGTTGGAGAGCACCCAGGTGGTGGGGGCGTCGACGGAGGCGGTCGCGGCCAGCGACTCGTCGATCACCTCGCGCATCGCGGTCGCGTCCCACGGGCATTTGAGGAACTGGAAGTTGAACGCCTGGTGCAGCTCGTCGGGGCGTACGTAGAGGGCCAGCCGCTCGGCGGTGGGCGCCCATGCCTCGGCGACGCCGATCCGCTCACCGGGGTAGGAGTCCAGCAGCCGGCGCCAGGAGCGGTGGATCTCGTGCACCCCGTCCTGGTCGAAGAACGGCAGCACCTGGGCGCCGATCAGCTTGGCCTGCTCGGTGCGGCCGATGTCGGGCAGTCCGGCGGCCTTGACCATGCCGTGCGCGACATCGATGCGGAAGCCGTCCACGCCCAGATCCAGCCAGAAGCGCAGCACCGAGTCGAACTCCTCGCGGACCTCGTCGGAGTCCCAGTTGAGGTCGGGCTGCTCGGGGGCGAACAGGTGCAGGTACCACTCGCCGGGGGTGCCGTCCGGATCGGTGGTGCGGGTCCAGGCGGGGCCGCCGAAGACCGACTCCCAGTCGTTCGGCGGCAGTTCGCCGTGGGCGCCACGGCCGGGGCGGAAGTGGTAGCGGGCGCGGGCCGCCCCGCCGGGCCGGTCGGCGAGCGCCTCGCGGAACCACGGGTGCTGGTCCGAGCTGTGGTTCGGGACGACGTCCACGATCACCTTCAGCCCCAGCTCATGGGCGGTGCGCACCAGGTCGTCTGCGTCGCCGAGGGTGCCGAAGAGCGGATCGACGGCGCGGTAGTCCGCCACGTCGTAGCCGCCGTCGGCCTGCGGGGAGGCGTAGAAGGGGGTCAGCCAGACGGCGTCCACGCCCAGCTGGACGAGGTGTGGCAGCCGCTCCCGCACCCCGCGCAGATCGCCGATCCCGTCGCCGTCGCTGTCGGCGAAGGACCGCACGTACACCTGGTAGATGACGGCGTCGCGCCACCAGCCGGGGCTCTTGGACGGCCGTTCCGGCTCGGTGGGAAGGGAGGTCGTGAGCTCCTGGGTCATGGCGGGAACGTAACAGCTCTGCAATGCCTTGCGGAAGAGCTTGCAGCGGGTAGTGGTGCGCTCCGGGGGGCTCCGGTCGCGCCGTGGGCGCGTACGGGGCGCCCGTAAACCGATGTCAAGCGCCGACAGGGGAGCGGAGTGGCTACCGCCGGGACACATGCGGGTAACGATGCCCGGGTGCCTTGCAGAAATTTGCCGCAAGGTCTTTCGGTGAGCTTGCGGCCCTGTTACGTTCCTCCGCAACCCGGGGCCGCGACGGAGCGGCCGGCTTTGGAGGAGTTCAGATGCGACGTGGCATAGCGGCCACCGCACTCGTCGCGGCCATGGCGCTCGCGGCGACCGCGTGCGGCGGTGACGACGGCGACAGCGGCGGCGACAAGAAGTCCGGCGGCCATCTGTCCGGCACCGTGACGTACTGGGACACGTCGAACGACGCGGAGAAGGGCGCCTACAAGGAGCTCGCCCTGGGCTTCGAGAAGAAGTACCCCGACGTCAAGGTCAACTACGTCAACGTGCCCTTCGGCGAGGCGCTGGCCAAGTTCAAGAACGCCGCGGGCTCCGGCGGCTCCGGCGCCCCCGACGTGCTGCGCACCGAGGTCGCCTGGACCCAGGACCTCGCCAACATCGGCTATCTCGCCCCGCTGGACGGCACCGCGGCCCTCGCCGACCAGTCCGACTATCTGCCCAAGGCCCTCGCCGGCGCGAAGTTCAAGGGCAAGACCTACGCCGTACCGCAGGTCATCGACACCCTCGGCCTCTTCTACAACAAGAAGATGCTGAAGGACGCCGGGGTCGAGCCGCCCCAGGACTGGACCGAGCTGAAGGCCGCCGCCAAGAAGATCAAGGAGAAGACCGGCAAGACCGGTCTGTATCTGCGCGGCGACGACGCCTACTGGTACCTGCCCTTCATCTACGGCGAGGGCGGCGACCTCCTCGACACCGGCGCCAAGAAGGTCACCGTCGACGACGCGCCCGGCGTCAAGGCGTTCGCGGCCGCCCGTGACCTGGTCACCTCCGGGGCGGCGGAGACCGACGCCACCGACGGCTGGGACAACATGCAGAACGCCATCAAGAACGGCGACGTCGCGATGACCATCAACGGGCCGTGGGCGATCGAGGACACCCTGGCCGGCAAGGCGTTCAAGGACACGTCCAACCTCGGCGTGGTCCCGGTCCCGGCCGGCAGCGAGGGCCAGGGCGCCCCGCAGGGCGGCCAGAACCTCACCGTCTACGCCGGCTCGAAGAACCTGGACGCCTCCTACGCCTTCGCGGCGTACATGAGCTCGGCCGAGGTCCAGGCCAAGACCACCGAGAAGCTCTCGCTGCTGCCCACCCGCACCTCCGTCTACGAGAACAAGACGGTCGCCGCGAACACCAATGTGAAGTTCTTCAAGGGCGCCGTGGACAAGGCCGTCGAACGCCCCTGGATCCCCGAGGGCAACAGCCTCTTCCAGGCGATCCTGGTGCAGTTCCCGAACGTCCTCACCGGCAAGACCTCACCCGAGAAGGCCGCGAAGTCGGTCGGTGACGCGTACCGCAAGCTCCTCAAGGGCGACTGGAAGTAGGGCCGGCGACGATGGCTGTCGACACCAGCCGGCCGCTGGACCCGGCCGCGGGCGCGAAGGGCGCCCGCGGCCGCGGCGGCCGGGTTCGCAAGGACGGCACCCCGCCGCCGCGCCGCATCCGCCACGCACTGGCCCGCCACTGGTACGCCTGGGCCATGGTCGCGCCGGTCGTGGTCGTCATCGGGCTGATCATCGGCTATCCGCTGGCCCGCGGCGTCTACCTGTCGCTGACCGACGCCAACGAGGCCAACGTCGAGCGCACCATCGGGGTCAACCACATCCCCGCCACCTACCAAACGGTCGGCCTCGACAACTTCCAGGCCATCCTGGAGGACCAGGTCTTCTGGGACCGGCTGATCTGGACCGTCACCTGGACCGTCAGCTGTGTGGCGCTCACCTTCGCGATCGGCCTGGGCCTGGCCGTCCTGCTCAACCGCCGGTTCGCCGGGCGCACCCTCTACCGGTCGCTGCTGATCCTGCCCTGGGCCGTGCCCGCCTTCGTCTCCGTCTTCGCCTGGCGGCTGCTCTACAACGAGAAGAACGGCATCCTCAACAAGGTGCTGGACGGCGGCGGGATCGACGCGGTGCCCTGGCTGAACGACCCCACCATGGCCAAGGTCTCGGTGATCGCCGTGAACATCTGGCTCGGGGTGCCGTTCATGCTGGTCGCCCTGCTCGGCGGGTTGCAGTCCATCCCCGGTGAGCTGTACGAGGCCGCCGAGATGGACGGGGCGAGCCCCTGGCAGCGGTTCCGCCACATCACCCTGCCCGGACTGCGCTCGGTCAGCTCCACCGTGATCCTGCTGTCCACCATCTGGACGTTCAACATGTTCCCGGTGATCTTCCTGCTGACCCGCGGCGGACCCGGCGACTCCACCGAGATCCTGGTGACGTACGCCTACCGGCTCTCCTTCGTCAACAGCCCGCGCGACTTCGCCGGCGCCTCGGCCTGGGGTGTGCTGATCCTGCTCATCCTCATGCTCTTCGCGGTGGTCTACCGCCGTTCGCTCCGCAAGCAGGGAGAGGTGTGGTAGCCATGCGCGACCAACGACGCGGCCCGCTCGCCTCCGTCGGGCTGCACACCACGCTCGTCATCGCCTCCGCCGTCGCGGTCTTCCCGCCGCTGTGGCTGGTGGTGACCTCGTTCAAGCCCAAGACCGAGGCGTTCAGCACCGATGTGGTGAAGAACCCGACGCTGCGCAACTACCAGCACGTACTGAACGACACCGAGTTCCTGACCTGGTTCGGCAACTCGCTGTTCATCGTGGTCATCACCACGGTCCTCGGCGTGTTCGTCGCGGCCACCACCGGCTACGCCGTCAGCCGCTTCCGCTTCCCCGGGATGCGCCCGCTGATGTGGCTGCTGCTGATCACCCAGATGTTCCCGGTGGCCATCCTCATCGTGCCGCTCTACAACATCATGTCGACGCTGGGCTGGCTCAACCAGCCGATCTCGCTCGTCGTCACCTACCTCACGGTGGCCGTGCCGTTCTGCGCCTGGATGATGAAGGGCTTCTTCGACACCATCCCGGTGGAGATCGACGAATCGGGCCGGGTCGACGGCCTCAACCCCTTCGGGACCTTCTGGCGGCTGGTCGTCCCGCTGGCCAAACCGGGGCTCGCGGTGACCGCGTTCTACACCTTCATCACCGCCTGGGCCGAAGTCGCCTACGCCTCCGCCTTCATGACCGGCGAGGACAACCTCACCCTCGCCGCGGGGCTCCAGACCTTCGTCAACCAGTACACCTCGGACTGGGGCTCCATGACGGCCGCGGCCGTCATGATCGCCATCCCGGCCGCGCTGGTGTTCTCCTGGGCCCAGCGCCACCTCGTGGCGGGCCTCACGGCCGGAGCGACCAAGTCGTGACGAGCCCACCGGCGGCGCCGCCGCGGCTCGCCGACATCGCCGCACAGGCCGAGGTCAGCGAGGCCACCGTCAGCCGGGTGCTCAACGGCAAGGCGGGGGTCGCGGCCACCACCCGGCAGCGGGTGCTCGCCGCCCTGGACGTCCTCGGCTACGAGCGGCCGGTGCGGCTGCGGCGGCGCAGCGCCGGGCTGGTCGGCCTGGTGATCCCGGAGCTGACCAACCCGGTCTTCCCCGCCTTCGCGCAGATCATCGAGCAGGTACTGGCCGGCCATGGCTACACCCCGATCCTGTGCACCCAGATGCCCGGCGGCGCCACCGAGGACGAACTGGTGGAGCAGCTGGAGGAGCGTGATGTGGCGGGCATCGTCTTCATGTCCGGACTGCACGCCGACACCACGGCCGACCCCGCGCGTTACGCCCGGCTGGCCGGCCGCAAGGTGCCGTTCGTGCTGATCAACGGCTACAACGAGCGCATCCGCGCCACGTTCGTCTCCCCCGACGACCGGGCCGCGGCCCGGATGGCCACCACCCATCTGGCCGCGCTCGGCCACCACCGGATCGGCCTCGCGGTGGGGCCCGCCCGCTATGTCCCGGCACGGCGCAAGGTCGAGGGGTTCCTGGCGGCGAGCGCCGACCTGCTCGGACGGTCGCCGGGCGAGGCACGGCAGTTGGTGCGGCATACGCTCTTCAGCGTCGAGGGCGGGCAGGTGGCGGCGGCCACGCTGCTGGACCAGGGCTGTACGGGCATCGTGTGCGGCAGCGATCTGATGGCGCTCGGGGTGATCCGGGAGGCGGCCCGGCGGGGGCTGCGGGTGCCGCGCGATGTGTCGGTGGTCGGCTTCGACGACTCCCCGCTGATCGCCTTCACCGATCCGCCGCTGACCACCGTCCGCCAGCCGGTGCAGTCGATGGCGACGGCGGCGGTCGGGGCACTGCTGGAGGAGATGGCCGGCAACCCGGTGCAGCGCACGGAGTTCGTCTTCCAGCCCGACCTGGTGGTCCGCGGCTCCACGGCCCAAGTGCCATAACCGGCCCGACCGGCCGGGCGCGTGGGGTCCGTTGAGACGGACCCCCGACCGGCCGGACCGGAGAACGTGGTCGAACGTAACACCGCCGCAATCGCTTGCGAAAGGTCTTGCAACAACAAAAACTCGCGAGTACGGTCCCGTCACCAACACCGCACTGGCGCGTGCGGCAAGAACCTTCACCTGGCCTTACGGGCATGGCGCGTTGCCGTACGAGGCTCGATCGGCACCCCGAACTCCCCCCACGGAGGAACGATGGCCAGCAGTCGCACATCCCTCGCCACCGCGCTCGCCCTCGCGGCGGGCGCGGCGGCGCTCGTCGCCCTGCCCCCGCAGCCCGCGCAGGCGGCACCGCCCGGCACCAAGGACGTCACCGCCGAACTCTTCGAGTGGACGTACGCCTCCGTCGCCAAGGAGTGCACCACCACCCTGGGCCCCGCCGGATACGGCTATGTCGAGGTGTCCCCGGCCACCGAGCACATCCAGGGCAGCCAGTGGTGGACCTCCTACCAGCCTGTCAGCTACCGGATCGCCGGACGGCTCGGCGACCGCACCGCCTTCAAGAACATGATCGACACCTGTCACGCCGCGGGCGTCAAGGTCGTCGCCGACGCCGTCATCAACCACATGTCCGCCGGGTCCGGCACCGGCACCGGCGGCTCCTCGTACACCAAGTACGACTACCCCGGGATCTACCAGTCCCAGGACATGGACGACTGCACCTCGCAGATCAGCAACTACCAGGACCGCTGGAACGTGCAGCACTGCGAGCTGGTGGGCCTGGCGGACCTGGACACCGGTGAGTCCCACGTCCGGACCCGGATCGCGCAGTACCTCAACGATTTGCTCTCGCTCGGCGTGGACGGCTTCCGTGTCGACGGTGCCAAGCACATCCCGGCCGAGGACCTGGCCGCCATCAAGAGCCAGTTGAGCAACTCGGGCGTCTACTGGAAGCAGGAGGTCATCTACGGCGAGGGCGAGGCGGTCTCCCCGACCGAGTACCTGGGCAACGGTGATGTGCAGGAGTTCCGCTACGGCCGTGACCTCAAGCGGGTGTTCCAGAACGAGAAGCTGGCCTACCTGAACAACTTCGGCGAGGGCTGGGGCTACATGGCGAGCGGCACGTCCGGTGTGTTCGTCGACAACTGGGACACCGAGCGCAACGGCTCCACCCTCACCTACAAGAACGGCGCCGACTACACCCTGGCCAACGTCTTCATGCTGGCCTGGCCCTACGGCTCCCCGGACGTCCACTCCGGCTACGAGTTCAGCGACAACGACGCCGGCCCGCCCAACGGGGGCACGGTGAACGCCTGCTACCAGGACGGCTGGAAGTGCCAGCACAAGTGGCCCGAGATCATGAGCATGGTCGCCCTCCGCAACACGGCCCGGGGCACAGCGGTGACCAACTGGTGGGACAACGGCAACGACGCCATCGCCTTCGGGCGCGGCGACAAGGCGTTCGTGGCCATCAACCACGAAAGCGGCTCCCTCACCCAGACCTTCCAGACCTCGCTGCCGTCGGGCGGCTACTGCGATGTGCAGAGCGGCAAGACCGTCACGGTGGATTCCTCCGGCCGGTTCACCGCCACGCTGGGCGCCAACACGGCGGTGGCGCTGCACGTGGGTGCCCGTAGCTGCGGATAGGCCGTGGCCCGCACCGGCGGGCACGCCCGGGGGTGAGGGCCACGCGCCCGCGCCCCCGGGCGTGCGGGGGCCCCGCGCCCGCCCCCGGGCGGGTGGGCGCGGGGCCCACACCCACACCACACCTCAAGGAGTCACCAGCCCTGTGAAACCCCCGAGAGTCACCCTCGTCCGCGCCGCCGCCGCGCTCGCCACCCTGGCCCTGGGCGCGGCCGCCGTGCCCGCCGTACCGCAGACCGCGCGGGCCGCGACCGGCACCGCAGAGGCGCAGGCCCCCGCCACCGCCGAGGCGCAGTGGATCGACCGGGCCACCGTCGTCTGGCCGGTCGAGCACACCGCCGCGACCACCGAGGAGCTGAGCTACACCGGTGGCACCCTGCGGCTGACCCCGGTCTCCCTGACCGACGCCCAGCGGGCCGCCTATCCGCACCTGGCCGGCCGCCCCGCCTACCGGCTCGACCCGCGCGACCGCGACAAGGCCGCCACCGCCCTGCGCGGCCCCCTCGCCGCCGTCCAGCGCGCGGCCGACGACCACGACCGGGTACTGCACCGCACCGGGGTGCAGATCCCCGGCGTCCTGGACGACCTCTACGCGGACCGGGCCGGCCGGGCCGACCTCGGCCCGGTCTTCCACGGGTCCCGCCCCACCCTCTCCGTATGGGCGCCGACCGCCCGGAGCGTCTCGCTCGACCTGGACGGGCGCACCGTCGCCATGCGGCGGGACGCCCGCAGCGGGGTGTGGAGCGTCACCGGCAGCCCCGACTGGCGGGACAAGCCCTACCGCTACCGGGTCCGGGTCTGGGCGCCGAGCATCGGCAAGACCGTCACCAACGAGGTCACCGACCCGTACTCCACCGCCCTGACCGCCGACTCCACCCACAGCCTGGTCACCGACCTGGGCGACCCCCGGCTCGCCCCGGCCGGCTGGGCGGAGCTGACCAAGCCCCGGGCCGTCCCGCTGCGCGACGCCCGCATCCAGGAGCTCCAGATCCGCGACTTCTCCGTCGCGGACCGCACCAGCGCCCACCCCGGCCAGTACCTCGCCTTCACCGACCGCGACTCGGACGGGATGCGGCACCTGCGGGAGCTGGCCCGGTCCGGCACCTCGTACGTCCATCTGCTGCCCGCCTTCGACTTCGGCACCGTTCCGGAGCGGCGGTCGGACCAGGCCCGGCCCGGCTGCGACCTGGCCGCCCTGCCCGCCGACTCCGACCAGCAGCAGACGTGTGTGGCCCGGACCGCCGGCCGGGACGGCTACAACTGGGGCTACGACCCGCTGCACTACACCGTGCCGGAGGGGAGCTACGCGAGCGACCCGGACGGCCCGGCGCGCACCCGCGAGTTCCGGCAGATGGTGCAGGGCCTGGCACGGGCCGGGCTGCGCACCGTCATGGACGTCGTCTACAACCACACCGTGGCCGCCGGACAGGACGAGAAGTCGGTGCTCGACCGGATCGTGCCCGGCTACTACCAGCGGCTGCTGGACGACGGCAGCGTGGCCACCTCCACCTGCTGCCCCGGCACCGCGCCCGAGCACGCGATGATGGGCAAGCTCGTGGTGGACTCGGTCGTCACCTGGGCCAAGGAGTACAAGGTCGACGGTTTCCGCTTCGACCTCATGGGCCACCACCCCAAGGCCAACATTCTGGCCGTACGCAAGGCCCTGGACGCCCTGACCCCCGCCAAGGACGGGGTGGACGGCAAGTCGATCATCCTCTACGGCGAGGGCTGGAACTTCGGCGAGGTGGCCGACGACGCCCGCTTCGTCCAGGCCACCCAGCGGACCATGGCCGGCACCGGCATCGCCACCTTCAGCGACCGGGCCAGGGACGCGGTGCGCGGCGGCGGGCCGTTCGACGAGGACCCCCGCGTCCAGGGCTTCGCCTCCGGACTCTTCACCGACCCGAACGGCTCACCCGCCAACGGCACACCGGACGAGCAGCGGGCCCGGCTGCTGCACGCCCAGGACCTGATCAAGGTCGGGCTCTCCGGCAACCTCGCCGACTACACCTTCACCGACACCGCCGGACACCGGGTCAAGGGCTCCGAGGTCGACTACAACGGCTCCCCGGCCGGCTACGCCGCCGCCCCCGGCGACGCGCTCGCCTACGCCGACGCCCATGACAACGAGACCCTCTACGACGCGCTCGCCTACAAGCTCCCCACCACCACCCCGGCCGCCGACCGCGCCCGCGCGCAGGTCCTGGCCCTGGCCACCGCCGCCCTCTCCCAGGGCCCGGCGCTCAGCCAGGCCGGCACCGATCTGCTGCGCTCCAAGTCGCTGGACCGCAACTCCTACGACAGCGGCGACTGGTTCAACGCCATCCATTGGGATTGCGAGTCCGGCAACGGATTCGGCCGGGGACTGCCCCCGGCCGCGGACAACCAGGCCAAGTGGCCCTACGCCACACCCCTGCTGACCAACCCGGCGGCGCGCCCCGGCTGCGCGGAGATCACCGGCGCCTCGGCGGCCTACCGGGACCTGCTGCGGATCCGTACCACCGAGAAGGCGTTCAGCCAGGCCACGGCGGAGGGGGTGCAGGACGCGCTGTCCTTCCCGCTGTCCGGCACCGGGGAGACGCCCGGCGTGATCACCATGCGGCTCGACCGGCTCGTCGTGGTCTTCAACGCCACCCCGTCCCGGCAGGCGCAAACCGTCCCCGCCCTGGCCGGAACCCCGTACGCGCTCCACCCGGTCCAGGCGCACGGCTCCGACGCCACGGTGAAGACGGCCGGCTACGAGCGCGCGACCGGCACCTTCACCGTCCCCGGCCGCACGGTCGCCGTCTTCAGGGCCGGAGCCGCCGGGCGCTGAGCGGACGGGCGGAAGCCGGTCGCGGTCCGAGCGGCGCACAGAAGGGGCGCGGGGGCCGTGCGACCGGCCACGACGGCGCCGCGGACCGTCGACAGCGGGTCGGGGCACGTCCCGCGGAGCGTCACCGCAGGGGGCCCAGCCGGCCACCGCCCGCCAGCCGGGCCTTCAGGTCGGCTCGGGCACCCGCCTTGGCGGGCAGGGTCAGGGCGCGGCCGTAGGAGTGGCCCCGGACACCGCCGGTGGCGGCGATCGCGGTGACCTGACGGCTTCCGGCGGCCAGCAGGTACCAGTGGCCGGACCGCGCCTTCCACAGCACCCCCGCCAGCACCCGCGGCGCACGCGGGCCGCAGGCGGGGGAGTTGTCGGCGCCGGCGGCGACCGCGCCCGCCGCACCCCGGCGGGTGTCCCACGGCTGGAACTGGGCCAGCACCTTGGCTCCCGTGCCCCGCCAGGTGTCGGCGCGGGTGCACAGCCAGGCCGCGTGGCCCCCCGCCTCCGGCAGCCGCTGGGCGGCGAACCGCCAGGAGTTGACCGTGCGCACCCCGCGCGCCCGCATCAGCGCCAGCCGGCACCCGGTCCTGGCCCAGCTCAGCCGGGCCGCCCGCCCCGCCACATCGCGCACACCGTGCCCGGGGGTGCCGTAGGTGAGCCGGGCCGGGGCCAGTTCGCCCAGGTCGGCCACGAGCCGCGGGCCGAACTGGAGCGCGGGCCAGCCCCGGCAGGGCCGCAGCGACGGCACGGTGCGCACCGGGTCGGTCACCCCCTCACCGGTGCGGTGCAGCGGACGCGGCGCCTGGCCGGGGCGCAGCAGATCCCGCACCCAGGCGTGGCGCACCCAAGGGGCGGTCAGATAGCGCACATTGCCGTCCACCCGGCTGAGGACCAGCGCGGTCGAGGTGGCCGCGTCGGCGGCGTCCAGCCGGGCGAAGTCCAGCGCCACCGCACCGCCGTCGCCGTCGCCCGTCTCCGCGTACCGCGCCACCCGCAGCCCGTCGTACAGCAGCACCACCGACGTCCGGTCCACCTCGCCCGCGAACAGCAGCTGCGGCGGCCCCGAGGGCGGCCCGGACTGGGTGCCCATGGTGGCCGACACCCGCACCGACGGGCCCGGCCGAGCCCAGACGGCCAGCGCGCGGCGCAGCAGCCCGGTGTCATGGAGGCGGTCCCCGCGCGCGGGCCAGACGGAGAAGTCGGCACGGGAGGCGGTGCGCCAGGCGTCGGGCAGGGCGCGCGTCAACCGCTGCGGATCGAGGGCCCGTTCGGCGGAGGGGTGGCGGGCGTACAAGGGCGCGGCCGCACCGCTCGGCCCCCAGCCCCGCCCCGGCGTCCCCAGCAGCGTGCCGCACACCACCAGCGCCACCACGGCCACCAGCACCGCCCGCAGATGCTGACGGCGGCGCATCAGATCGGTGGGCCGCGCCTGGAGCGAGCACGGGTCGAACTCCGCGGACTCCAGCAGCGATCCGTCCCGGCCGCCGGCCGGCTCCGGCACCGACTCCGCCTCCTCCAGCGCGGCCCGCGCGTCGGTGACCCCCGCGGCCCGCAGCAGCGTGCGCGTCTCGTGCTCGCCGAGCCGCTCCAGCTCCCGCAGGACGTACGCGGCGCGGCCGGGCCCGGACAGCTGTGACAGCGCCTTGTCCAGGGCCAGTTCATCGGCGCCGCCGGAGCGCGGGAACAGCCGCAGCCCGAGCACCTGCGGCAGCGCCGGGGGCGGCCGCCACCAGCGGCGCGGCCGGGCGGCGCGCAGCGCCAGGCGCAGCACCCGCAGCCGCACATAGCCGTAGCCCGCGTCGGCCGCCGGGCCCTTCGTCCCGCGCTGCCAGGGCAGTTCGACCTCGGGCTGCCGGTCGGAGCCCGCGCCGTACGCCCGGTTGCGGGGCAGCGCGCGCTGCGCGAGGGCATGCGCCGCGAGCACCCGGCGGGTGCGGGCGACGCCGGGCGGGAGGATGAGATACGCGAGCCGCACCAGCCGTGGGTAGTGCTCGACGATGGCGGCCTCGGCCTGCTCGACGTCGATCAGGCCGGTGGTCTCGTCGTCGGGGGCGACTGTCGCCTGGTGCTGGTCCACGGTTCGTAGAACGAGTGGCGGGGCGGGTTGGTCACCTGGCCGGTCACCTGGCCCCGTCCCGCCACCCCCGCGAACCCGCTATGCCGTGCTGGTTTCCCAGCCGCTGAACTCGACCGTGCCCCGCGCCCCGCTGCCGCCGTTCGCCGCGCTCATGAAGATCCCGGCGTCCTGCGCGGCCGCCCCGCCCGGTGCCGTCACGGTGGCCACCGTCCGCCAGGTCGCGCCGTCGTCGGTGGACAGCTCGCCGGTGTAGGAGGTGGCGGCGGTGCGGGTCAGCCGCAGCAGCACGGGCGCCTTGACGCCGGTGATCCGCCGGTAGGTGTCCAGCGTGCCGTCGCCGCCCGAGTCGTACGACAGGACGACGCCGTTGGCCGGGGTGACGGAGAGGTTCACGAAACCGGGGGAGCCGGCCGTGGCGAGGTCGTCGCGGACGATGATCCCGGCCCGCGCCCACGGCCCGGTGGCCGCCTGGGCGGTCACCTTCACGGTCATGGCCGTGCCCACGTCAAGGACGCCGTCGCGGTAGACGGAGCCGAATTCGGCGGTGCCCTTCCACAGGTCCTGGCCCGCGCCGTCGATGGCGAACCGGTCGTCCAGCCGGCCGAAGACCGCGCCGCTGTTGGTGACCGTCCGCATCCCCTCCGCCAGCGGTCCGGCGATCCACAGCGAACCGGTGCGCACCGCCCGCACCCGGTCCTCGCCCCGGGGCCCGTAGGTGACGCCCAGCTCGTACGGCAGCGGCTCAAGCGGACGCTCCAGCGGCTCGTCGGGCGCGGTCACGCGCCAGTGGACCTCGCCGGTGCCGCCCGCGGGGACGCCGGACAGCCGGGTCGGGCCGTCCGGGGACGGGGCCGGGTCCAGGCCGGTCACGGTGAGGTCGAAGTCGACGCGGCCGGTGGGGCGCAGCCCGTTGACGTTGCGCAGGGCGGCGGTGAGGGACGCGGAGCCGCCGGGCGGCAGGGTGGCGGGCTCGGCGGTGACGGTCAGCGTGCCCTGGTACGGGGCCTTGGCCAGCGCCTCGTACACCCGCTGGGCGGTGCGGTGGGCGTCCGCCGTCGGCCGCACCGGGTAGGTCTTGCGCTCCCGCGTCCACGGCTCCTCGACGGCGTACCAGTCGAAGGCGCGCGGTGCGCGGTCCTCCGCCAGCGCGTCCTCCAGCTCGTCCAGATAGGACTGCCACTGGGGGAGGTGGAAGTCGGCGATGAGACCGCTCCAGTCGCGGTTGGCGTAGTTGGCGAGCTTGCCGCCGTCCGCCGTGGCGCGGTCCGCCCAGGTGGTGACGAGGGTGCGGGCGGCCCGCTCCAGCTGGGCCGACTCCTGATCGCCGGACGCCATCCGCTTGGCGTCCTCGAGCCAGGGTCCCAGCAGGAACCGCCGGTGGGCGCCGGTCATGTCGTCGCTGAGCCGCATCAGCTTCAGCCACAGCCGGGACAGCGTCCGGAAGGCTGTGCGGTCCTTGCGCTCGTACGCGTCCTGGAGTTGGGGGATCAGCTGCCAGGAGCGGTTGGCGAGCGCCTGCCGCGCGAGGTCGGTGAGGTCGTGGCGGTAGGCGTCGCTGTCGCGCAGCGGCGCGCGGACGCCCAGCAGCGCCGCGAAGGCCACGTCGAAGCCGGCCGGGTCGAAGGCGGGGGTGTGGGTCGCGTAGTTGGTGCCCGAGCGCGCGGTCAGGGAGGGGCGGGCGGCGAAGACCGAGTCGTGCGGGCGGCCGTCCTTGCTGCTGATCTGGTACGCGGTGGTGCGCAGCGCGGCGAACGCCTCCCGGGCCCTGGCGTCCGGTCCGCCGTAGCGCACATCGGCGTAACGGCGGAACCACTCGGCCCGGTCCACCGGCTCGTCCCGCCACGCCAACTCGCTGAACAGCTCGAACGCCGCCGGGTCGCGCTCGGCCGCCTCCGGCATATAGGCCGTGCCGACGAGCTTGCTGTCCGGTTTGTCGCGCCACACGGTGAACCGCTCGGCCCACATATGGGTCTTGGCGCCGATCGTGGTGCGGCCGCCGAAGTTGGGGATGGTGCCGAACGCGTACGGCACCGCACCCCAGTCCCGCTCCCGGTCGGTGACGGTCTCCAGGTCCGACAGCCCGTCCACGACGAGCATCCGGTCGTGGTCGACGGCGTCCAGCAGATCGCGGCGGGGATTCTCCTGCCAGCCGAGGATCACCCAGATGGCACCGGGGCGGGCGGTGCGCAGCGCGGTCTCCACGGCGCGGGCCGCCTCGGGCACCGGGACGTCGCCGGGGTCGCCGCCCTCGTGCAGCAGATCCATCTTGAACAGCTCGGCCTCGCCGAACAGGTCGCGCTGGTGCCGGTAGAAGGCGGCGGCCACCTGACGGAACGACGCGGTGCGCGGATCGAGCCAGTCGGGCCGCCGCAGCCCGTTCCAGTCGCCCTGCGGCACCGTACGGGCCTCCGGGTTGCGGTCCGCGAACCCGTCCGGGACGGTGCCGAAGTAGCCGGGGAACACCGGCCGCATGCCCAGTTCGCGCAGCCGGTCCGCGATCCGCCGCCCCAGCGCCGTGCGCTTCTGGAGGAGCGCGGTGGACACCGGGCCGCCGTATGCGCTCATGTTCTGCAACAGCCACCACGGCTGGTGGGAGGGGGCGGGCAGCCAGGCGCGCGCCTCGGCCTCCGGATAGCCGAACTCCTGGAGCAGCCGGTGGTAGACGGCCTCCTGACCGGCGGTGACCAGCAGCTCGTTGCAGCCGTGCAGGGCCGCGACGTCGATCAGGTGCTCCCAGCGGTCCCAGTCGGCGAACGGCGCGGTGTAGCCGTCGTGGGTGTCGTTGAACGCGAAGCGGTGCGGCAGCGCGGTCGAGCCCGCCACGCGCCGGGCGGGCGCGGGCAGCCGCTCCGGCAGGTTCAGCTGATCGCCGGACCAGGTGATCTGGGCGTGGCAGGTGTACTTCAGATACCAGTGCACGCCGGTGAGCAGCACCGCCGGGCTGGTCCCGGAGACCGTCAGCCGCCCCGCGGACCCCTCGACCCCGAACCGCTCCTCATCGCCCCGCCGCTCCAGCGCCACCAGCCGGAACTGATCGGCGTGCGCCGGCAGCAGCCGCCGCAGGGCGGCGCGCGCGGGGGCGGTGTCGAAGGGGGTCACGGCGGTGTCCTGTGCGTCGTCCGGCCCGTCGGCCGCCGCGGGGAACCGGCTCCCCAGCGTGGCCCCGGCCCCGAGTGCTCCGGCTGTTCCGATCAGCGTGCGTCTGCTCAGGTCGCTCATGCGCCCCCCATCGGACAACGGCCAATGCGTCGTGCGGATACGGCACTTAACCAGCGTTGCGGGGCGGGAGCAATGGTGCGCGGGCGAGGCCGCCGATCAGCCCCGCTCAGCCCCGGTCGAGATAGGCCAGCACCGCCAGCACCCGGCGGTTGTTGTCGTCCGACGGCGGCAGACCGAGCTTCCCGAAGATATTGGAGGTGTGCTTGGCCACCGCCCGCTCCGTGACACACAGCCGCGAGGCGATCGCCGCGTTCGACCGCCCCTCCGCCATCAGCTCCAGCACCTCCAGCTCCCGCGGCGTCAGCCGCCCCAGCGGCTTGTCCTGCGCCCGCCGGTCCAGCAGCTGCGAGATCACCTGCGGATCCATCGCCGTACCCCCGGCGGCCACCCGCCGCACCGCGTCGATGAACTGATCCGCGTCGAAGACCCGGTCCTTCAGCAGATACCCGATGCCGCCGCTGCCGTCCGCGAGCAACTCCCGCGCGTACAGCTGCTCCACATGCTGCGACAGCACCAGCACCGGCAACCCCGGCCGCTCCCGCCGCGCCGCCAGCGCGCACTGCAACCCCTCGTCGCTGAACGACGGCGGCAGCCGCACATCCACCACCGCGACATCCGGCGCCAGCTCCGCCAACGCCTTGCTCAGCTCGGGCCCGCTCGCCACCGCGGCCGCCACCTCGACGTCGTACGCCTCCAGCATCCGCACCAGCCCGTCCCGCAACAGGAACAGATCCTCGGCGACCACAACACGCACGGCAGCTCCCTGACTCCCTCGGGCCCCGGAGCGGGGACACGGCCGAATCGGTCCGAATCTACCGCGCCCAGCCGCCCCCGGACGCCGACGCGTAATCTGTGCGGCATGGCATGGACAAGCGTTCCGCACTGCTTTCTCTGACGCGGTGGTGAGCACAGCGGCGTGACCCCGGGCCCGGTTCCCGGGCGGTTCGTCACGCCGCCGGCTTCGTGTGCCCTCGTCCATCACCGCACGCGGCTCACCGCCGCACCAGGAGCGACCATGCCTTTCACCGGCCCCTGCCCGCACGACGGGCTGCCGGCCCTGCTGACCTGTCCCGTGTGCCGGGCCCGCCTCGTCCCCGCCGGGCGTGCCCTGCGCTGTGCCGAGGGGCGGCACAGTTTCGACGTCGCCCGGCAGGGATACCTCAGCCTGATGACCGGCCGGCGGGCCCGCAGCGCCGATACCCCGGAGATGGTCCGGGCCCGGACCGCGTTTCTCGGGGCCGGGCACTACGCGCCGCTGGCGTCCCGCCTCGCCGGGCTGGCGCTGTCACTGTGCCCGGCCGACGGCACCGTCCTGGATGCCGGGGTCGGCACCGGGTACTACCTCGCGGCGGTGCTGGACGCGCTGCCCGGGGCGCTCGGGCTGGGGCTCGACACCTCCGCGTACGCGCTGCGGGCGGCTGCGCGGGCGCATCCGCGTGCGGGGGCGGCCAGTTGGGACGTCTGGCGGCCGCTGCCGGTGCGGACCGGTTCGGTCGATCTCGTGCTCAACGTCTTCGCGCCCCGCAACGGCGGTGAGTTCCACCGTGTTCTCCGCCCGGACGGCGCCCTGCTGGTGCTCACCCCGGCGTCCGGGCATCTGCGAGAGCTGCGGAGCCGGCTCGGCCTGCTGTCGGTCGACCCCGCCAAGGAGCGGCGGCTGCACAGCGCGCTGGGCGACCGCTTCCGGCATGAGCGCACCGAGCGGCTGGAGTACGTGCTGCGCCTGGGCGGGCGGGACCTCGACGCCCTGGTCTCCATGGGGCCGACCGCCCACCACATCGACGCCGATGAGCTGCGCCGCCGTATCGCTCGCCTGAGCTGTCCGCAACCCGTGACCGTTTCCGTGCGCGCATCCGTCTACCGGCCCCGGTGAAACCGCGCCGCCTTCGGGGAGCGTCCAGTTGGGCGGTGCGTCGCGCAGGAGGCGCAGGGGGAAAGGACGCTGTCGATAAGTCATCACCAGCCGCCACCGCAGGGGCCGTACGGGCAGCCGGGCGGGCAGCCCGGTGGGTACGGGCAGCCGGGTGGGTACGGGCAGCCCGGTCCGTACGGGCAACCCGGGCCTTACGGGGCGTACGGGCAACCCGGACCCGGACCCTACGGGGCGTACGGACAGCCGCCGCAGGGTGGGGGGAATCCGTATGCCCAGCCGCAGGTCCCGGGCTATCCGCCGCCGCCACCGCCGGGCGGCGGGCGCGGCTCGAAGGGGAAGGCGGTCGGGCTTGCGATCGGGGCCGTGGCGGTGGTCGGGGCGATCGTCGGCGGGGTGGTGCTGTTCGGCGGGGACGACGGCGGCGGGGTCACCGACGACGGCAAGGAGTACAAGCTCACCGCGCCCGAGAGGGTGCTCGGCGACTACGAAAGCGCCTATTCCGACGCCGGGACGGAGAAGAAGCTGACCGCTGAGCAGGCGGCCGCCTTCGGCGTCGACAAGGGCGGCAGCGGTCTCAACGCCGTCTGGGAGACCTCGGGCGAGGCCAAGCGGCTCCAGCTCATCGGCGCCTACGGGGAGGTGACGGACCCGGAGAAGTCCGTCGACGCCTACTTCGCCGACCTCGAGCGCCGGAGCAGGACGGCGGGCAGCGGCGACAGCGATGTGGAACTGGTCGGCACCCCGGAGCGGAAGACGCCCGACGGGCTGGACAACGCCATCATGAAGTGCCAGACCATCCGGACCACGGAGGAGACCAACGCCGAGGAGCCCACCTCCATCGCCCTGTGCGTCTGGGGCGACTACGGCACCGTGGGCGCGGTGGTCCCCACGGAGGGCAACAAGGCGCTGACCCTCGACGAGTCCGCCGCGATCGCCACCGATCTGCGCGAGGAGGTCCGGGTGGAGGTGACGTGATGCCGAACGGCCGGGCCCCGGCCCGGCACCGGCGCGCTCGCACCCACCCGGTGCCTCCCGCCGGCGCGCTCCCCGGCGCGCCGCCGCCCGGCAAACGCGTCAGCCGGTAGGTCCGTCCGCCGGTGGGCGCGTCAGCCGGTAGACACGTCAGCCGGTAGGCGCGTCAGCCGGTGGGCTTCGGGGTCGAGAGGGCGCACGGGATCTCCATCGTCACCATGGTCGGCCCGCCGCCGGGGCTGCTGACCGCGAGGACGCCGTCGAAGGTGCCCAGGCGCCGCTCGACGCCGCTCAGACCGCCGCCCGGGGTGATCCGCGCGCCGCCCCGGCCGTCGTCGGTCACCGTGATGCGGAGCATGCCGTCCTCGTGGTGCACGTCGAGCCACATGCGTGTGGCGTCCGCGTGCTTCGCCGCGTTGGTCAGCACCTCGCTGACCGCGAAGTACGCGGCCGACTCGACGGGTTCGTCGGCGCGGCCGGGCAGGTCCACGTCCACCTCCACGGGCACCGGCATCCGCAGTGCCAGTGCGCGCACCGCGTCCCCCAGGCCGCGTTCGGCCAGGACCGGCGGATGGATGCCCCGGACCAGGTCGCGCAGCTCGGCCAGGGCCTGGGCGGAGTTCGTACGGGCCGCGGCGAGCAGCTCCTTGGCCTTGGCCGGGTCCTTCTCGATCAGGGCCTCCACGGTGCCCAGGCTCATGCCCATGGCGACGAGGCGGGCCTGGGCGCCGTCGTGCAGATCGCGCTCGATCCGGCGCAGCTCGGCGGCGGAGGTGTCCACGGCGTCGTGCCGGGTCTGGGTGAGCCGCTGCACCCGCTCCTCGAGCGCCATGTGCGGGGTCGGGTCCAGGAAGGCGCGCGAGAGCAGGAAGTGGCCGCGGAGCACGAGGGGGGAGACGACCAGGCCCAGGCAGAGGAAGCCGACGCCGAGCGGGACGGCCAGGAGGGCGGTGCCCCACGAGCCGATGGGGAGGAAGGCGTACCAGTAGGTGCCGCTCGCGTCCACGATCGGCTTCCACACCCCGGCGGCCATGACGAACCCCTCGACCCCGTAGGGCACGAAGACGAAGGCCAGCAGCGCGCTGACACATCCGGCGACCATGTCGACGACCAGCCACAGCAGATCCCGCCAGGTGGCCGGGTCCTTCAGCAGGAAGGCGCACAGCTCCACCTGCCCGGTGACGCCGGAGCGCCGGTCGGCGGGAAGCGAGCGGTACGGGATCTGGATCCGGACGTCGGCCCAGGTGGCGGCCAGCAGCCGGCGCCGATTGGCGTGCGCCCGTACCGCGCGGACCAGGGGCGGGGTGGTGAACACCCCGACGCCCAGCGGGATCAGGCAGATCGACACGACCAGCAGCGTGAAGAGCGTGATCGAACCCGCGAGCGTGAGGGGGACCAGCGCCAGTCCCCGCGCGCAGGCCAGCAGCGCCGTGCGTACCTTCATCCCGCGTCTCCCTCGGCGGTCGCGTCCGGCCGGCCCCTGATCGTCCGGCACGGTCAGTCAACACCCCCAGTCTGGCCGCGCCCCCTTCACCGGTCACGGGGGTGCGGCCCCGTTCCGGGGTGTACCTGGCACCACCTCCCCGCCGGGCCCTATGGCTCGGCGAAGGGGTGGCTGACCGGCTGGGGCGCGGTCCCGCGGATTCCTAGCGTCGTGGCATGACCTGTTCAGCCCGTACCTCAGGGGGAGAGACGCGATGAGTGCGACGAGAAAGGGCCTGGCCGTGCGGCTCGGCGGGTGGAGCACCCGCCACCGCAAGACCGCGATCATCGGATGGCTGCTGTTCGTCGTGGTCGTCGCCGTGGCCGGCGGTGTCTCGGGGTCCCGGCAGATGACCAATTCAGAGAACGGTGCGGGCGATTCCGCACGCGCCGAGAAGATCCTGGAGGACGCCGGCCTCCAGACCCCGGCCGGAGAGATGGTGATGCTGCGCAGCGACCGCCCGGACGGCTGGCGGGCCGCGGCCCGCGACCTCTCGGCGCGTCTGGAGCGGACGGGTGAGACGGCGCGCGTCCAGCCCCCGGTGCGCTCGGAGAGCGGACGGGAGGCACTGGTCACCTTCGAGTTGAGGGGCGACCCGGACACCGCCGGGGAGCGGGTGGGGCCGGTCGTCGACGCGGTGGAGCGGACCGAGGCGGCCCATCGGGGCATCGAGGTCTACGAGTTCGGCGACGCCACCGCCCAGCACATCCTCGACGGCATGCTGACCGACGACCTGAAGAAGGCCGAGCTGACCGCCGTACCGCTGGCGCTGGGCATTCTGCTGGTGGTCTTCGGGGCGCTGGTCGCCGCGCTGCTGCCGGTGCTGCTCGGGGTGACCGCCTGCGTCGGCACCTTCGGACTGCTCGCCTTCGCCAGCCGTGAGGTGCCCCTGTTCGACTCCACCAACTCGGTGATGTTCCTGGTGGGTCTGGCCGTCGGGGTCGACTACTCGCTGTTCTACCTGCGGCGTGAGCGCGATGAGCGGGCCGCGGGCCGGGACGCCGCGACCGCGCTGCGGATCGCGGCCGCCACCAGTGGCCGGGCGGTGCTGATCTCCGGGGTCACGGTCATCCTGGCCATGGCGGGGATGTTCCTGTCCGGGCTGATGCTGTTCAAGGGCTTCGCGGTGGCCACCATCCTGGTCGTCCTGATGGCGATGCTCGGCTCGGTGACCGTACTGCCCGCGACGCTGTCCTGGCTGGGCGACCGGATCGACGCCGGGCGGGTGCCGCTGCTGAACCGCCGCCGGAAGAAGAGCGCGCGGGCCGCCGGGGGCGTCTCCGGCCGGCTGATGCGGCCCGTTCTGGCCCGGCCGAAGCTGTTCGCCGCCGTGTCGGGCGCGCTGCTGCTGGTGCTGTGCGCACCCGCCCTCGGGATGAAGACCGAACAGCTCGGCCTGGAGAAGCAGTTCGGCTCCGACGCCGCGATCACCGTGGCGTACCAGGAGATCACCGGAGCGTTCCCCGGCGGCCCCGCCCCGGCCGAGGTGGTGCTGCGCTCCGGCGACATCGGCTCCCCCCGCTTCGCGGCGGCCGTGGCGGACCTCAAGAAGGAGCTCGCCGCGTCCGGGGAGTTCGGCAGGACGGTCGAGGTGGAGACGTACCGTACGCGGGGGGTGGCCCGGATCGAGGTGCCGCTGGCCGGGGACGGCGGGAACGCCACCTCCCGGCACGCCCTGGACACCCTCCAGGAGGACCTGGTCCCGAGGATTCTCGGACCGGTCTCCGACCAGGTCCACGTGGGCGGTGACCTCGCCGCGAACCGCGACTTCAACGACCAGCTGAAGACCGATATCGCACCGGTCTTCCTCTTCATCGCCGCCGTGACCTTCGTCCTGATGCTGCTCTGCTTCCGGTCGCTGCCGATCGCGATCGTCTCCATCCTGCTCAACCTGCTGTCGGTGGGCGCCGCGTACGGCACCATGACCGCCGTCTTCCAGCACGGCTGGGGCGCGGAGCTGCTGGGAACGGAACCGGCCGGGGCGATCGAGTCGTGGATGCCGCTGTTCGTCCTCGTCATCCTCTTCGGACTGTCGATGGACTACCACGTCTTCGTGGTCTCGCGGATCAGGGAGGCCCATGCACGGGGCCTCGCCACCCGGGACGCGATCCGCGAGGGCATCCGGACCACGGCGGGCCCGGTCACCGGCGCGGCCGCCATCATGGTCGTCGTGTTCGCGGTCTACGCCCTGCTGCGGATGCAGGACATGCAGCAGATGGGCGTCGGGCTCGCGGTGGCGGTGCTGGTGGACGCCACGCTGGTGCGGATGGTGCTGCTGCCCTCGGCGATGGCGCTGCTCGGCGAGCGCACCTGGTACCTGCCGCGCGCCCTGCGGCGGCTGCCCAGCGTCAGCCACGGCGAGGAGCCGGTGGAGCGACCCCGGCCGCCGCTGGTCGGGGCGGACCGGTGAGCGGGGGGCGCTGAGCGCGGGCCGTACGAACGCGGGCCGCACGGACACGTCCCGTACGAACACGTCCCGTACGAGCGCGGGCCGTACGGACACGTCCCGTACGAACACGTCCCGCACGAGCGCGCCCGCCGTGCCGGACCGGCTCCTGGCCGGCCCGGCACGGCGGGCGTCGCGTGGCGGATACGGGTCAGACCGTGGGCACGTACTTGTACCCGACGCGCCGCACCGTCACGATCGTGCCCCGGTGCTCGGGGCCCATCTTGCGGCGCAGCCGGGCCACATGGACATCGACGGTCCGGCCGTCGCCGACATGGCCGTACCCCCACACCGTGGTCACCAGCTGGTCGCGGGTGTGCACCCGGTGCGGATGGGCGACGAGATGGGTCAGCAGCTCGAACTCGAGATAGGTCAGGTCCAGCGGGCGTCCCGCGATCTGGGCGGTCCGCTGCTCGGGGTCTATCCGGATGAGCCCGTCACCCGTGGTCGCCGGTGACGCCTCCGAGGGCGCCGCGGCCTCGGGCTGCTGCCGGTCGGCCGGGACCAGCACCAGATAGCCGACCATCGGCGGATGGCCGGGGAGCGCGGGCACGGTGTGCGGGGGAGCGGGCAGCCAGGTGGCGCCGGGGTGCAGCAGATCGGCGACCGGCGGCACCTCGTCCGGTGCGACGGCTCGGAGCCGCTGGCGGGCCGCCGGGACGGACGGGGCGACGGGGGCGGACGACAGACTACGGACGTGCGTCATGGAGGTCAGCTCTTTCGCGCGAGAGGGCGTCAGTGGACGTCGTGCGCGCGGGCTGGGCGGCCGGGCGGAGAGATCAGCGGCCGAGCGAGCGGGCCCGCGCATCGGATGCGCGGCAACACTCGCGGTCGAAGTGGTGCGCCTGCCGGGACGGCCAGAACGGCTCGAGGTCGTATCGACCCGTCGCGAGGTGGTGGAGGCTGGCCATGCCCCCTATTGAAGCAGATACCGGGCCCGGGGCGCTCGGCCGCGGAGAACGAAGAAGTGCGACGATGCCCACGTTAAGAGGCCCCACGCGGGAGTGCCACAGGCCGCCGCGTACCCCTTGAGGAGCGCAAGCACATGCCGCATATCGTCGTCGAATACTCCGACACCCTGACCGACGCCTTCGACCGTCCCGGCTTCGGTGCCGCCCTGCACCCGGTGATCGCCAAGACCGTCGACACGGCGGTGGCGGGCTGCAAGACCCGCTTCCGGCGGGTGGAGGACGCGTTTCTGGCGGACGGCGCTCCGGGCCTCGCCATGATCCATGTCGAGGTGTCCATCCTGTCCGGGCGGGACGCCGAGACCAAGCGGGAGCTGTCCGCCGCCGTTCTGGAGGTGGCCCGCGCCCATGTGTCGCCCGTGCCGGGACTGACCGTGCAGACCACCGTCGATGTGCGCGATCTCGACCGTGACTGCTACCAGCAGCACGAGGTGGCGCATCCGGCCTGACGGACGCGTGCGGCCGCCCGCGGGGACGCGTTCCGCGACGTCCCCGCGGGCGGCCGGCCGGTCAGGAGTTGACCTGGGCCGACACCAGTGAGGAGAAGGTGGTCAGCCGGGTGTAGACACCGGGGTAGCCGGCCAGGGCGCAGCCGTTGCCCCAGGACGTGATGCCCGCCAGCTTGCCGTTGATGATCAGCGGGCCGCCGCTGTCGCCCTGACAGGTGTCCACGCCGCCCTGGGTGTACCCGGCGCAGACCATGTCGGAGGCTATGTAGTCGGAGCCGTACGAGCTGCTGCAGCTGGAGTCGGACACGGTCGGGACGGTGGCCGTGCGCAGCTGGTTGGAGGAGGAGCCGCCGGACCTGGTGGTGCCCCAGCCGAGGATGCGGGCGGTGGTGCCCGCGGCGTACACCCCGGTCTCGGAGGACGACACGTACGGCAGCGTGGTGTACGGCATGGACGTGGAGAGCGTCAGCACGGCCACGTCGTCGCCGTTGGTGGCGTCGCTGTACGACGGGTTGATCCAGATCTTGCTGACTCTGCTCACCGTGCCGTTGGTGCCGTTGAGGTAGGTGCGGCCGCCGACCACCCGGACGCTGCTGGTGGTCTCGCCCACCATGCAGTGGGCCGCGGTCACGACCTTGGTCGGCGAGACCAGCGTGCCGCCGCAGAACTGGTTCTGCGAGGCGTCGGTGATCTGCATGACGTACGGGTACGCGGTGGTCGTGGTCGTCGAACCGCCCACGATGGGCTGCGGAGCGGCCTGCGCGGTGCCGGTCAGCACACCGGCGAGGGAGGCGGCCGTGGCGACGGCGGCGGCGGCGAGCGCGGCGCGGCGGGGGAGCTTGAAGAACATGCTTCTCTCCAGGGCTTCGAGGAGTGGGGGAAACCGGAACCGGAAGCGGAGCACAGTCGGCCGGCGACGTGGCCCGTCGCCGACGGCGGCTACACGCTAAGAGCCGTCCGCCACCCGCCCAATGAGGGTCGGCCCTCGATCGGGGCCATAGGGAAAACCCCCTATGCCCCGTCGGTAAACCCGTTTCACACGGCCGTTACCCGTGCGGTCGCGCCACCCTCGCATCCCTCGTCCCTCATCGCGCCCTCACGCGCCGCCGCATCTCATCGCGGCACATTGCGGCACATCGGGGCCTCGGGGCCGCGCGGCCGCCGCGCGTCCTCACGCGCCGCCGTCCGTCGCGAGTCTGACGATGTCGACCCGCGATCGGATCCCCAGTTTTCGATAGACCCGCGTCAGCGTCGCCTCGACGGTCTTGACGCTGATGAACAGCCGGGCGGCGATCTCCCGGTTGGTCGCCCCCTCCAGGACGAGCGTGGCGACCCGGCGCTCGGTCTCGGCGAGGGTGTCCAACAGCCGTGGCCGCGCCGTCACACCGGCCGCGGGCGGCGCCGACCCGGCCGGTACGGCGGCGAGTTCGGCCGTCGTCCGCTCCAGCCAGGGGTGGGCGCGGGCGCGCCGGAAGACCCGGGCCGCCGCCTCCAGGGCGGTACGGGCCGCCGCCACCTCCCCACGGCCCAGTTCCACCCGGGCCAGCGCCAGTGCGCAGCGCCCCTCCTCGACCCGGTAGCCGAGCCCGCCGAGTCGGCCGCCCGCCGCGCGCAGCGCGCCCGCCGCCTTTCCCGGATCGCCGTGCGCGGCCGTCACCATCGCCTGCGCGCGGGCCAGCACGGCCAGCACCCCGCCGCGCCCCAGCCGGGTCGCCGACGCCCGGGTGGACTCGATCACCTGGGCGGCCTCCGCGAGTTGGCCGGTGCCCACCAGGGCCTCGGCCAGATCGCCCTGCCAGCGGCCGCGCGCCGGGTCCATCACGCCCTGCCCGCGCTCCAGTTCCCGTACCCGCCGCAGCGCCGTCACCGCGCCCTCGGCGTCGCCGCACACCAGCCGGGCGTGGCCCAGCGCGTACAGATGGCGGGCGAGGTAGAGCAGATCGCCGTCCTCCTCGGCGCTGTGCACCGCCTCCTGGGCCAGCGTCAGGGCGCGTGCCACGCTGCCGCCCGCCGCCTCCGCGAGCGCCGTGAGCTGGAGGGCGGGGCCCTCGCCGATCCCGGCGTCGCGCGCCAGCCGCAGGCTGCGGTGGGCCAGTTCGAGGGCGTGGGCGCAGCGGCCGGCCCGCAGCTCCGTCTCGGCGAGCCCGCGCAGGAACAGGATGCGGCTCTCCACGGCCCCGCTCCGCTCGGCCAGCCGGACCAGCGTTCCGACGACGGCCCGCGCCTCGTCCAGCCGGTCGCTCATCAGCAGGCAGCGGAAGCGGGTGTGACCGGGGCCGTTGTGGTCGCGGGCCACGTGCGGGTCCTGGGGCTCGGCGAGGGCTCTGGCCAGGGTCTGTTCGGCGTCCCGGTGGCCCATCAGTGTCTCGGCCAGCGCCTGGAAGGACAGCGCGAGCAGCTCGGTGCGGCGGTCTTCGGCGAGGGCCGCGAGCCGCGCGGCCTCGGCGGCCTCGGCACGGGCCCGCGGCAGCGAGCCGAGGACCAGCAGGGCCCGCCAGGACAGTTGGTAGTGCAGCGGCGCCAGCAGCCGCGGATCGCCGTCCGCGTCGGCGAGCGCCTGCGGGAAGACGTCGTCCACGTCCGCCATGGCCTGCCCGGCGGAGTCGATCACGGCGATCCAGGCGCGCACCCGGTCGGCGGGGCGTACGGACTCGGCGAGCACCTCGTGCGCGATGCCGCGGGCCACCTCCGGTTCGCCCGCGACCAGCGCGTCCTCGGCCGCCACCAGCCGCCGGGCGTGGGCGGCGGGCGCCGCCTCGGACGGGGTGCGGTCGGCGGCGAGCAACCCGAGCCGGGCGGCCGCCGCGGGCGCCCCGCGCTCCCGGGCCACGGCGGCCGCCCCGGCGAGGGTGCGGGCCACCCGCTCGTCGCGGCCGGGGGCGGCCAGCGCCAGATGGCGGGCCCGCTCGATGAGGTCGGTGGAGGCGGCGGCGAGGGCGGCGTGCGCACCGCGCCGTTCGCGGGGCCCGGCGGCGGCGTACAGGGTGGCGGAGACCAGCGGATGCGTGAACCGCACCACCGGCTCCGTCTCGCCGTCCACGAGGCCCAGTGCGGCGGCCTCGGCCAGCTCCGCCTCGGCGTCCGGGCGTCCGGCCGCCCGCAGCAGCGCGAGGGTGGGGCGGGCGGCGGCGCTCGCCAGCAGCAGGGTCTCCCGGGTGCCGGCGGCGGGGGCGCGCAGCCGGTCGAGGACCAGGGCGCGCAGCCCGGTGGGCACCGGGAGGGGGTCGCAGGGGCGCGGCAGGGTCCCCGACTCGGCCAGGGCGCGGCTCAGTTCGAGGGCGTAGAAGGGATTGCCCGCGCTGGTGCGATGGATCTCCCGGACCACGGAACCGGGCAGGTCCGCGGGTCTTCCGTGGCGTCGCGCCGAGAGCAGCGCGGCCGTCTGCGGATAGGTGAGCGGGGGGACGGGCAGGACGAGCGCGGGCGGAGGTAACGCGCGTAGAAAGTGGTCGATGCCGTCCGTCTCCGCTGCGAGGTGGCCGAGGGGCCGGCCGAAGGAGCGGTCCAGGGGGCGGCTGCGGGGGTGGTCCGGGGAGTGCTGCCCGGCGTCCGTCGGCGGGTCCGGGGCGACGCGGTCCGTCCCGGGGGCGCCGGTCCGTACCGCCGCGATCATCCGCAGCGGCAGTCCGCCCGTCCGGCGGGCCGCGAACGCCAGCAACTCCCGGCTGGGCGCGTCCATCCACTGGAGATCGTCGGCCACCAGCAGTACCGGCGCCCGCCCGGCCAGCGTCCGGAGCACCGACAGCACGGCCAGCCGCAGCGCCAGTCCGTCGTGGTGGTCGGCCGGGCCGCGCCGCCCGGTGAGCGCCGCGTCCAGGACCGCGCGCTGCGCGGCGGGCAGCGCGTCGGACGCCTCGTCGGCCACCGGTCCCAGCAGATCGATGAGGGACAGGAACGGCAGTTGACTCTCCGACTCGGTCGGTGAGCAGCGCAGCACGAGCCGCCGCCCGCCGTCCGCGCCCTCGGCGGCGAGCGCCCGCAGCACGGTGGACTTGCCGATCCCGGCGGGGCCGGGAAGCAGCAGGCTGCCGCCCCGGGCCAGCTGTTCACGCCCTCGTGCCAGCAGCTCACCGCGTCCGACCACGGGTTCCGGCTGTTCGCCGTACCGCTCCACGGGCCTCGCCCCCTCCCCTGCCTCCTGTGCGCGTGCCCGTACGGCGGCCGACGGCGAACCGTACGCCATCGACCACGAATCCGACATCTACCTATAAACCAAGGCGAGGCGCACAATGGTGGTGCGGTGTTTTTACCGCACTGCGCGGTCAGACTTGCATGGATCGAAGGAGGCGAGTCGAATGGCCGACGTCTCACGTGCGAGAGGTGATCTTACGGGCCACCCCGACGTGTCCGAGATGCGGGAGCGCTACGCCCGCATGATGGACGCGCGGGACGTTGTCTTCCTCGACGGGCCGGTGCTTCTCGCCGGTCTGTACTTCGCCATCTCTCCATGGGTGGTGCACTTCTCGGGCACCAGCCCCAACCTCATGGTCAACAACCTCATTCTCGGTGTCACCGTCGCCCTGCTGGGGCTCGGACTCACCACGGCACCGAGGAGGATGTACAGCCTGTGCTGGGCCATGTCCGCGATCGGTGTGTGGATGATCATCTCCCCCTGGGTGGTCGCCCGGGGTCCTGATGCCGGGATGATCGTGAACAATGTCGTCGTCGGCGCTATCACCTGCCTGTTCGGGCTGATCGCAGCCGGCATGGTGATGCGGAAGGGCAGGGAGACCTGACCGGACGCTGACACCACCCCACCGCCGCATATCGGCGAAGGCCGCCCGCCGTACGACCCCGAGGGGCGTACGGCGGACGGCCTTGGTGCGGCCGGTCCCGGACGATCGCGTGCGGCCGGTCCCGGATGATCCCCGTGCGGCCGGTCTCAGCCGATCGGCTCGGGCAGCGGGACCACGTCGTAGGCGCATTCGATGGTCTCGCCGGTGGCCGGGTCGCCCAGCTCCACCCGCCACCGCTCGGCGAACTGGTCCACGCCCTCGGCCATCGGGATGGTGCCGGAGATCAGCACGGTCCCGGGCACCAGGTCACCGCGTTCGCGCAGCACCTCGACCCAGTAGGCGGGCGGCAGCAGCTCGGCCAGGGTGCCGCTCTGCACCTCCGTCTCGGTGCCGTCGTGGGTGACCCAGGCGCGGAGGGTCAGATCGTCGAGGCGGGGTGCCACATCGGCCAGCCGCCAGGCGCGGGCGGCGAGCACATCGGGGGCCGCGTTCTTGCTCCAGGCCACGCCGTGGACCTCCAGGGCCCGGTCGGTGTGGTCGCAGGCGGCCGTCAGCAGCAGCTCTCCGTCCGCGGCCACGACCAGCGCCCACTCGGCCTCGCCCGAGGTGCGGGCGTGCTGGACGCTGACCCGGCCGGTCTGCTGGGCGAGGTAGGGGGAGACCGGGTAGAGGGCGGGCGTCACGGAGGGTGCGGGCACGCCCAGCTCGGCGAGCTCGGCGACATGGGCGGCCACGTCCTCCTGGCTGCGTCCGGCGTAGCCCGCGTTGAGCACCTGGGTGACCCGCACCTGCTGGAGGGAGCCATCGGGGAGCTCGAAGGTGAGCGAGGGCTGGACGGGCTGTGAGGGCTGCGACGGCTGCGTGGTCATGGGTGGTGCTCTCCAAGGCGCGATGGGGCGATGTGCGGTGGCTGCGGGGTCGAGTGCGGTTTCTACGGTTTCTGCGGTTGCCGTGGTTTCCGTGGTTTCGAAGCGGTTAACTTCCTCCGGAAGGGTTGCGCATACGCTTGGTATACAACAAGTATGCCGGAAGGTCGAGCGCTTACCCTGGCCCCTCACCGCACCACCCCCGTCAACCTCACGCACCACCTCGAGGACGGAACATGCAGCACACCGCATCCAGCGCACCGCCGCCCCGGGCCGACCGGTCCGGGGTTCGCCGCGCCTTCGTCGCCAGCCTCACCGGCACCGCCCTGGAGTGGTACGACTTCGCCGTCTACTCCGCCGCCGCGGCGCTGGTCTTCGGCGACCTCTTCTTCCCCTCCAAGGACCCCTTCACCGGCACTCTGCTGGCGTTCTCCACCTACGCCGTCGGCTATGTCTCCCGGCCGCTGGGCGGCTTCGTCTTCGGCCGGCTCGGCGATGTCATCGGCCGCAAGAAGGTGCTCATCGCGACGCTCGTGCTCATCGGCGCCGCCACACTGCTGATCGGGCTGCTCCCCACCTACGCCACGGTCGGCGTCGCGGCCCCGGCCGCGCTGGTGCTGCTGCGCTTCGCGCAGGGCGTCGGCGTCGGCGGTGAGTGGGGCGGTGCGGTGCTGCTGTCCAGCGAGTTCGGCGATCCGCGGCGGCGTGGCTTCTACGCCTCCGCCGCACAGATCGGCCCTCCGGCGGGCAATCTGCTGGCCAACGGCGTCCTGGCCGGGCTGGGCGCGGCGCTGACGGAGGACCAGTTCATCAGCTGGGGCTGGCGGGTGGCGTTCCTGCTCTCCGGTGCCCTGGTGGTGTTCGGCCTGTGGATCCGCGCCAAACTGGAGGAAACGCCGGTCTTCAAGGCCATGGAGGCCGCGCAGGACCGGCCGGAGGCACCGCTGCGCGAGGTGTTCACCACCCAGCCGAGGGCGCTGACCGCCGCGATCCTCAGCCGGGTCGCCCCCGATGTGCTGTACGCGATGTTCACCGTCTTCGTCCTCACCTACGCCACCGAGGAACTCGGCATGTCACGGGGGTCGGCGCTGACCGCCGTGCTGATCGGCTCCTCGTTGCAGATCGTGCTCATCCCCCTGGCCGGGGCGCTCTCGGACCGCGTCAACCGGCGGCTGCTGTACGGGGGCGCCGCCGTGGCCGCCGGTGTCTGGCCGTTCCTGTTCTTCCCCCTGGTCGCCGGTGGCAATTGGGCGCTGCTCACCCTCGGGGTCATCGGCGCGCTGGTGATCCACTCGCTGATGTACGGGCCGCAGGCGGCCTTCATCGCCGAGCAGTTCTCCCCGCGGCTGCGCTACACCGGCTCCTCGCTCGCCTACACCCTGGCCGGGATCATCGGCGGTGCGATCGCGCCGCTGCTCTTCACCACGCTGCTCGGGACCTATCACGCATGGGTGCCGCTGGCGCTCTACATCGCCGTCACGGCCGCCGTCACCGTCGTCGGACTGTGTCTGGGCCGCGACGCGTCCGGTGCTCAGCGGGAGGAACCGGAGCCGCTGTCCGCCGGGGACCGCCCCTCCGCCACGGTCGGCTGAAGCCGGGCCGGGCCGGGTCGGGCCGGTCGACCCGGTCCGGCCGGGGCGGAACTCGATCTCCGCCACGTGGCGCCGGACGGCGCATAGTGGACCCAACAACCCATGGAAGAGAGGCCGCACCCCTGATGCGCATCGCACTGAGCCAGATCACCACCGGTCCGGAGCCGGAGCAGAACCTGGCCCTCCTGCGCGAGCAGACGGACCGCGCGGCGGAGGCCGGCGCCCGTCTGGTGGTGTTCCCCGAAGCGGCGATGGCCTGCTTCGGCATCCCGCTGAAACCGGTCGCCGAACCGCTGGACGGCCCCTGGGCCACCGAGGTCCGGCAGATCGCGAAGGATGCCGGGCTGGTGGTCGTGGCCGGGATGTTCACCCCGGCGCCGGACGGCCGGGTGACCAACACCCTGCTGGCCACCGGCCCGGGAGTGGAGACCTCCTACGACAAGATCCATCTGTATGACGCCTTCGGTTTCGCCGAGTCCAAGACGGTGGCCCCGGGCTCGGAGGTGGTGACCTTCGACCTCGACGGGGTCCGGATCGGCCTGGCCACCTGCTACGACGTACGGTTCCCCGAGCTCTTCCGGGCGCACGCCGACGCGGGTGCGGTGCTCTCGGTGCTGCCCGCCTCCTGGGGCGCGGGCCCCGGTAAGCGCGAGCAGTGGGAACTGCTGACCCGGGCGCGGGCGCTCGACGCCACCGTATGGCTGGCCGCCGTGGGCCAGGCCGACCCGGCGGCGTCCGGCCGGACCGCCGCGACCTCCGCCCCCACCGGTATCGGCCACAGCGCCCTGATCGGCCCGGACGGCACCGTACGGGAGCGGCTGGACGCGGGACCGGGGCTGCTGGTGGGGGAGGTGGACACCGAGGAGGTCACCGCCGTACGGCGCAGCGTGGCCGTCCTGGACAACCGCAGGCTGGGCGTACGGCCATGAGCGGCACCGGCGGGGCCAAACCCGAACTCGAGTTCCACCTGCCCTCCGCGCCCTGGCGACGGCCGCCGGGCGCGGTCCCCGGAGTCAGCGAACAGATCCTGGCCGTGGACGGGAGCGGCACCCACACCACCGCCCTGGTGCGCTGGGAGCCGGGGACGGACACCTCCCCGTCCGGGGTCGTCCGCCACGACGGCTGGGAGGAGGTCTATCTCCTCGAGGGCAGCATGCGCGATCTGACGCTGGGGGAGACCTTCTCCCGCGGCTTCTACACCTGCCGGCCACCGGGGATGCCCCACGGCCCCTGGGTCTCCGAGGAGGGCGTCACCATGCTGGTGATCACCTATCCGGAGGTGGCGGCCGGGCGCTGACTCACCCGGCGAGCAGCACCTTCAGCGTGGTCTCCAGATGGCAGCTGATCGCGGCCCGCGCCGCCGCCACGTCGCCGGAGGCCACCGCGTCCAGGATCGCCTGGTGCTCCACCAGCACCGCCTCCTGGCGGCCGGTCTGGTTGAACAGGGCCACCACGCCCGCCCGGATCTGCCGGCTGCGCAGTCCGTCGTAGTGCCGGTTGAGGAGTTCATTGCCCACCGCGGCGACCATGGTCGCGTGGAAGAGGTGGTCGACGGCGATGAACTCCTTGGCCTGCTCCGGCCCCATCAGCCCACGCTGCCGCTCCAGCAGCTCCGCCAGCTTCCCGACCGGCACCGTGCCCGCCTCGATGGTCTGCTCGGCGGCATGGCGCTCGACGATCCCGCGCAGCTCCATCAGTTCGGTGATCTCCCGGCCGGAGAGCGGGGCGATATGCGCGCCCCGCTTGGGGACCAGCTGGACCAGGTCCTCGGCCGCCAGCAGGAGCAGGGCCTCGCGGATCGGGGTCCGGGAGATGCCGATCCGGTCGGCGATCTCCTGCTCGGTGAGGAACCTGCCCTGCATGTCGGGATCGGTCAGCACGGTCTCCTTGAGGAACGCGTACGCCTTTTCTCGTCCGGACTGCGCTGGCACTGGGCCCCCATGCTGCTTCGCATACAACTCGTATACGAAAATTACCACGGACCGGGGGAGGCGTCGGGGACCCAGGAGCCGTGGATGCCCGCGGGGACGCGGTGGGGGAGTTCCACGGTGGCGACGGGGCCGGCCGTGATGTCATGGGCGTCCAGGACGATCAGCTCGGAGGCGTCGCGGCGGAGGTCGCTGACGATGGTCAGCAGATAGCCGTCGTCCTCGCCCCCTCCTCGGCTCCCGGCCGCGGGCACGAACACCGCCTCCCCCGGCATCCGGCCCGGCCCCGTCGGCGCGATCTGCCGGGCTCCGGTGGCCGTGTCGTACTTGACCAGCGCGTACTCCTCCAGGCCGGCCCCGGGGAAGGCGACGGCGTAGGCATAGCGGCTGGGCCGTCCCAGCACGCTGTCGTTGATCGTGGGGAACTCGGTGACCAGGTCGTCCAGCGGCTCCTCCCGCACGCCGCCCGAGGCGGGGTCGAGGATCCAGCGGTGGCGCAGGGAGCCGACCAGCGGGACGGGGGCGTGGCCCGGGGCGCCCGTCCACCACTTCCAGGAGGTCTGCCATGCGGTGCGGTCGTAGCGCGGCCCCTCCACGACGATGCGGCCCGCCGCGTCCTCGTAGGCGTTGGCGATGTGCAGCAGGGCGCCCGGCTCCACCTCGCACCAGGTGACCCGGGGCGGCCCGGTGCGCGGCATGACCCCGATGCGCGGCCGGTAGCCGTCGGACCAGCGGTAGGGGATGCCGGAGCGCTCGGCGGGGTCGAAGACCACCGGCAGGTCCAGCCAGACCACGAAGTGCTCGGTCAGCCCGAAGTCGTGCATCAGCGAGGGCCCCGCCCCCTCGATGGTCTCCTCGCGGACGATGCGGCCGTCGCGGGACGCGACGTAGTAGACGAGATGGGGCGGTAAGGGGGAGTACGAGAAGAAGTGAAGCTCCCCGCTGACCGGATCCTCCTTGGGATGCGCCGTCATGGCCCGGGTCAGCTTTCCCCCGAAGTCGTAGGCGCCGACCGTGGCCAGCTCGGGGGTGAGCTCATAGGGGAGGTTCGCCTCCTGGAGGGCCAGGACGCGGCCCGCGTGCTCGATCACATGGGTGCCGGCGACGCTGGCGGTGAGATCGGCCGCACCGTCCGCCCCCTCGGCCGTGCTCGCCGCCGCGGCCCCCGCACCGCCCGCGGCCGCCTCCACGGCGTCGTGGAGGGCCGGTGTCCGCACCCAGCGGTTGCGGTACCACTCCGCTCTTCCGCCGCGCAGCCGCACCCCGTGCACCATGCCGCTGCCCTTGAACCAGTGCGACGGCACCACCCCTGGCACGGGATTGTGGCCGTTGCGCAGGTAACGGCCGGTCAGCTCGGGCGGGAGGGAGCCGTGGACGGTGAGACCCCAGGCCGTCGCCTCCAGCGCCAAGGGGGCGTAGTGGCCGCTGACATAGGGTTTGCCGCTCATCGCGCGCCCTCCTCGCCGCCCCGGCGGGCACCCTGATCCGCCACCAGGACCACCTTTCCGGCGACGGTGCCGGACTCGGCCAGCCGCATCGCCTCCGCGGCGTCGGTGAGCGGAATCCTCGCCGCCACCAGCGCGGTCAGCTCGCCGCTCGCCAGCAGCGCCAGCACCTGCCCCAGGTCGGCGCGGATCCGGGCCTGGTAGGCCGCCCGCCGCCGCCGTCCGGCCCAGAGGTTGAAGAAGTGCGCCCGCCGGCCGTTCGGCAGCAGGTGCCACAGGGCCAGCCGGGCGAGCAGCTTGAGCACCGGGGCCCGGGACGATCCGGCGACGTCCCGGGTGGCCGCCGTGCCGTAGGAGACCAGCGTGCCGCCGCGGGCGAGCAGCCGGAAGGAGTCGACGATGCCCTCGCCGCCGACGTGGTCGAAGACCGCGTCGACCCCGCCGGGCGCCAGCGCGCGCACCCGGCCGGACAGATCCCGGTCGCGGTAGTCGAGCGGGGTGGCGCCGAGGGCGCGCACCGCGTCGTGATGGCGGGGCGAGGCGGTGCCGATGACCTCGACGCCCGCGAGACGGGCGAGCTGGACCAGAGTGGAGCCCACCCCGCCGTTGGCCCCGTGAACGAGCACGGTCGCCCCGGGGCGCACCTTGGCCACGCGGTGCAGCATCTGCCAGGCCGTGATCCCGTTGACCACCATCGTCTCGGCCTCCGCCGCGCCGACCCCGTCGGGGACCTCCACCAGATCGCCCGCGTCGAGGAGGGCGTGGCTGGCCCAGCCGCCGATCTTCGTGAGCGCCGCGAACCGGCGCCCCCGCAGGGCCGGATCGACCCCGGGGCCGGTGGAGACCACCGTGCCCACCAGGTCATAGCCGGGCACGAAGGGGAACGGCGGCTGGTCGTAGTACTTCCCCCGGCGCATCTGCTGCTCGGCGAAGGAGACCCCCGACGCCTCGACGGCCACCAGCGCCTGCCCGGGACCGGGCTCGGGCAGCGGTCGGGTGCGGAGCTGGAGCCCCTCCGGCTCCACCCGGCCCGGCAGAACGACTTCGGTGAGCATGGTTGACCTCGGTTTTCGTAAGGGCTTCTGGTTCGTGTGATGACTTCTCGTCTTCGTAAGAACTTCTAACCAAACAATGAACCTGTTACTCTCGGTGTGTCAAGTGCGAAGTCGACGATCCGTACGAGAGGCGCGTCCATGGCGACAGCACGGCGAGAGCGCTACCGCAAGCAGACCCGGGAGGAGGCCAAGGCCGTGGCCCTGGCCCAGCTGGCCGAGGCGGGCACGGCGGGCATCTCGGTCAACGCGATCGCGAAGGAAATGGGCATGACAGGCCCCGCGCTCTACCGCTATTTCGCCAGCCGGGACGAGCTGCTGACCGAGCTGATCACCGACGCCTACCGCGATCTGGCCGAGGCCGCGGCCCAGGCCGTCGCCGACGCCGCCCCGGCCGATCGCTTCCGCGCCCTGGCCCGTACCCTGCGCGACTGGGCGAAGCGGCAGCCCGACCGCTATCTGCTCATCTTCGGCACCCCGGTGCCCGGTTACCAGGCACCGCCGGAGACCACCGAGATCGCGGCCGGGCTGATGCGGACCATCCTCGACGCCTGTGCCACCGTCGGGAGTGCCGCCACCGGCAGCGGCGGCGCCGGGAGCGGCGGGCAGCCCCGCACCGAGCTCGAGGCCGAGCTGGCGCGCCATCTGGAGGGCGCGGGCCCCTGGGTGTCCGGCGAGGAGCCCGGCGGCGAGCTGAAGGGCCGCGCGCTGCGCGCCTGGACCCGGCTGCACGGCGTGATCAGCCTGGATCTGCAAGGCCAGTTCACCACCATGGGCTTCGATCCCTCGGTCCTCTTCGAGGCCGAGATCGACGCCCTGATGCGGGGCGGCTGAGGCGCCCCGGTCCGAGCTGCCCGTCCGGCGCGCCCGGCGCACACTGGAAGGACACCGGAGCGCACGGGTGACCGGAGGGCGCGATGGAGGAGCACGCTGAGTTCGACGTGGTCGTGGAGATCCCCGAGGGGTCCCGCAACAAGTACGAGATGGACTTCGAGACCGGCCGCATCCGGCTGGACCGGATGCTGTTCACCTCGACGAAGTACCCGGCCGACTACGGCTTCATCGACCACACCCTCGGCCAGGACGGCGACCCGCTGGACGCCCTCGTCACCGTCGCCGAGCCGACCTTTCCCGGCTGTGTGGTCCTCTGCCGGGCCATCGGCATGTACTGCATGCGCGACGAGAAGGGCCCGGACGAGAAGATCCTCTGCGTCCCGGCCCATGACCCGCGCTATGCCGGTGTCCAGGACATCGGGGACGTCCCCGAATTCGACCGGATGGAGATCACCCACTTCTTCGAGGTCTACAAGGACCTCGAGCCCGGCAAGTCTGTCGAGGGCTCCCACTGGGAGGGCCGCGACCGGGCCTACGCGGAAATAGCCGCCTCCCGCGCCCGAGCGGCCGAAACCGAAGTCGGCCGGCTCCGGCCCTCCTGACAAGCCGGACATGCCGGCCTCGGCGCATCATCGAGCGAATCGGAACCTCACTCCGCTTCAGGTTGTGGAACGCTGTTCTGAGCCAACCCGATAACGGAGGGAGCCGGTCCGGTGAACGACAGCGACCGCGGCGCGGGCCAAGCGGCCCGGCCCAAGCGGGCGGACGCCCGGCGCAACCAGGAGGCCCTGCTCGAGGCGGCCGCCGCCATCTTCGTCACGTCGGGCGTGGAAGCGCCGGTGCGCGACATCGCGGCCAAGGCTGGTGTCGGGACGGCCACGATCTACCGCCACTTCCCGACCCGGGCGGATCTCATCATCGCCGTCTACCGGCACCAGGTGGAGGCCTGCGCCGAGGCCGGTCCGGCCCTGCTGGAGACCAGCGCGACTCCGCACGCCGCCCTGGGGCAGTGGATCGACCTCTTCGTCGACTTCCTGGTCACCAAGCACGGACTCGCCGCCGTGCTCCAGTCCGACAACGCCGGCTTCGACGCGCTGCACGCCTACTTCCTCGACCGCCTCGTGCCCGTGTGCACCCAACTGCTCGACGCCGCGGCCGCCGCCGGCGAGATCCACTCCGATCTGAGGGCCTACGAGCTGATGCGCGGCGTAGGGAACCTCTGCATCGGCGCGGAGAGCGACAGCCACTACGACGCACGTCGACTGGCCCAGCTCCTCATCGCGGGACTGCGCCGACCGCACTGACCACGACCGCACTGACCACCGGCCGCACTGACCACCGGCCGTCTGAGCATCAAGTCCTAAATGTGCATAGATGTCCCATGTGCGGGTAACCCCGGGGTGTGTCCGGCAAGACGTCGCGATGGGGCACGGTGCTGCTGTCCCTCCTCGTCGCCCTGGCGGCGGTGGTGCTCACCGCCGGGGGCGCGCGTGCCGAAACGGACGTGGACAAGATCGGCAAGGCGTTGCGCAGCAACCCGGTGTACGTCGATCCACGAGCCTCCGCCGCGCTGAGCGCCGCGCAGGCGCGCGACCTCGCGGGACACATCCGTGCCGCCGGGGTGCCCGTCTACGTCGCCGTCCTGCCGGACGACCCCGCGTACGGCGGAGAGCGCGTCTTCGGGCGGCTGCGCGCTGCCGTCGACCGCCCCGGCGTCTACGCGGTGGCGCTGGGCTCCTCCTTCGGAGCGGCCTCCGACACCTCGGTGCTGCCCGGACGCACCTCGCAAGCGCTGGCGGAGCGGAACCTGCGGCAGCATCCGCGCGATCTCGCGGCGGTCCTGGAGGGCTTCGTGGCCGACACGGCGGCGGCGATCCACGACCGAACCGGCCAGGGGACCGGCGGCGACCGGGGCGCGCGGGACTCCACCGGCCTGTCGGTGGGGGACGCGGTGGCGGTGCTGATCGTCCTGGCCGCCGTCGGCGGAAGCGGCCTCTACATGCTGCGGCGCACCAACAAGCACCGCCGTGAGCGCGAGCGGGCCGAGCTGGAGCAGGTGCGCGGCGCGGTCGAAGAGGACATCACCGCGTACGGCGAGAAGCTCGGCCGGACCGGCTTCGACCCCGCCGACCCGGCGTCCACCCCCGAGATGGCGGAGGACTACGGCCGCGCCCTGGACGCGTACGACGAGGCCAAGGCCAGGTCGGCCGCCGCCCGGCGGCCCGGGGACATGCGGCCGGTGACCGAGGCGCTGGAGGAGGGCCGCTTCGCACTGGCGATGCTCGACGCCCGCCGCGAGGGCGGCCCGCTGCCCCAGCGGCGCCCTCCGTGCTTCTTCGACCCGCGGCACGGACCATCGGTCCGGGACGTCCCGTGGGCGCCCGCGGGCGGCACTTCGCGCTCCGTCCCCGCCTGCGCCGCCGACGCCACCCGCATCGACGACGGCCTCGATCCGGACGCCCGCACCGTCCCCGTCGGCGGCGACCGGCGACGCCCGTACTGGGAGGCCGGTCCCGCCTACGGACCCTGGGCGAGCGGGTACTTCGGCGGATACGGCTCGATGCTGCTGCCCGGACTGCTGATCGGCACGCTGCTGGGCGGATCCCTCGGCCCCGGCTACGACACCGGTGACTTCGGCGGTGGCTTCGGCGACGGCGGGGACGGTGACTTCGGCGACGGCGGGGGCGGCGACGACTTCGGCGGTGGCTTCGGCGACGGCGGCGGCTTCGACGGTGGTTTCGGCGGCGGCTTCGGGGGAGGCTTCGGCGACGGCGGCTGATCTCCGGGGCTGGATGCGCGGAGTGTGCGCGGTGTCCCGGCGGTGGGGGACGCGCGCCGTATGAGGTGAGCGGTGTGCGCTGGGGGAGCCGCCGAGCGCTGCGCTATCCGGGGTAATTGGGCGGCACCTCTATGGCATTGGCGGCGAGCCGCGCGCCTACTGGTGCTACAGACCGGTGGGTTCCCCATCTGCCGGGGGACGGCGACACGGGGATATCCCCGCGTGGATCGCCGTATGTGCGCACCCCCTAGCCTCCGATGCACCGCCGCGCCCCGCTCCGGGCCCGCGTGGCGGGCGAGGCCCACCACCCTCACCTCACTCGGAGGGCCCAACATGACCACGCCCACGACCACGCCCACGATCACCCTGGTCACGGTGACCCCCACTCCCGCGACGGCCGGACAGTCGGTCACCCTCACCGCCACCGTGATCCCACTGGGTACCGGAACCCCCACCGGTACCGTCACGTTCGTCGTCACCGGCGGCCCCACCCTGACCGGGACGCTGTCGGGCGGGACGACCTCGGTCACCGTCCCCGCCGGGCTGAGCGTCGGCGCCCACGCCGTCCTCGCCAACTACAGCGGTGACACCACCTTCGCCCCCTCCAGCGGCGTTGGCGCCCTCATCGTCCTCCCGTCGGCGACCACGACGTCGGTGACCTCCTCGCCGGACCCCTCGACGGTGGGCCAGTCGGTCACGTTCACCGCCAGCGTCACCCCGGTCGCACCCGGGTCGGGCGTCCCCACCGGGACGGTCACCTTCTTCGTCGGCGGCTCCGGCGGCGGTACGTTCGTCCAGCCGCTGTCGGGCGGTACGGCGACGCTGTCGCTCAGCAACCTGGACGCCGGTACCCACCTGGTGGTTGCCCTCTACAACGGCGACACCAGCTTCCTGCCGTCCTCCGGCACCGACACCCAGACCGTGAACCCCTGACCTGACGCACCGAGCCCCCGCCGCCGCCCATCGGGCGGTGGCGGGGGCTCGGCGAAGACCGCGAGCTTTTCGCTCACACGTCGGCTTACACGTCGAAGTAGAGCTCGAACTCGTGCGGGTGCGGACGCAGCTGGAGCGGCGCGATCTCGTTGGTGCGCTTGTAGTCGATCCAGGTCTCGATCAGGTCGGAGGTGAAGACACCGCCCTGGAGGAGGAACTCGTGGTCGGCCTCGAGGGAGTCGAGGACGGCCGGGAGGGAGGTCGGGACCTGCGGAACGCCCGCGTGCTCCTCGGGGGCGAGCTCGTAGAGGTCCTTGTCGATCGGCTCGGCCGGCTCGATCTTGTTCTTGATGCCGTCCAGGCCCGCGAGCAGCAGGGCCGAGAAGGCCAGGTACGGGTTGCCCGAGGAGTCCGGGGCGCGGAACTCGACGCGCTTGGCCTTCGGGTTGGAGCCGGTGATCGGGATACGCATCGCGGCGGAGCGGTTGCGCTGCGAGTACACCAGGTTGACCGGCGCCTCGAAGCCCGGGACCAGGCGGTGGTAGGAGTTCACCGTCGGGTTGGTGAAGGCCAGCAGCGACGGGGCGTGCTTGAGGATGCCGCCGATGTAGTAGCGGGCGGTGTCCGACAGGCCCGCGTAGCCCTGCTCGTCGTAGAAGAGCGGGGAGCCGTTCTGCCACAGCGACTGGTGGACGTGCATGCCCGAGCCGTTGTCACCGAAGATCGGCTTCGGCATGAAGGTCGCGGTCTTGCCGTTCTTCCACGCGACGTTCTTGACGATGTACTTGAAGAGCTGGAGATCGTCGGCGGCCGCGAGCAGCGTGTTGAACTTGTAGTTGATCTCGGCCTGGCCGGCGGTGCCCACCTCGTGGTGCTGGCGCTCGACCTGGAGGCCGGCCCGCTCCAGCTCCAGGGAGATCTCGGCGCGCAGGTCGGCGAAGTGGTCGACCGGCGGAACCGGGAAGTAACCGCCCTTGTAGCGGACCTTGTAGCCGCGGTTGTCCTCCAGCGCACCGGTGTTCCAGGCGCCCGCCTCGGAGTCGATGTGGTAGAAGGCCTCGTTCGACTTGGTCTCGAAGCGCACGCTGTCGAAGACGTAGAACTCCGCCTCGGGACCGAAGTACGCGGTGTCCGCGATACCGGTGGAGGCGAGGTACGCCTCGGCCTTCTTGGCGATGTTCCGCGGGTCGCGGCTGTACTGCTCACCCGTGATCGGGTCGTGGATGAAGAAGTTGATGTTGAGGGTCTTGTCCCGGCGGAACGGGTCGACCCGCGCCGTGGAAAGGTCCGCGCGCAGGGCCATGTCCGACTCGTGAATCGCCTGGAAACCGCGGATCGACGAACCGTCGAAGGCCAGCTCCTCGTTCGGGTCGAACGCCTCCGCCGGTACGGTGAAGTGCTGCATGACGCCGGGAAGGTCACAGAAGCGGACGTCGACGAACTTGACGTCCTCGTCCGAGATGAACTTCCGAGCGTCGTCGGCGTTCTGGAACATCCAACTCCTCCTAGCCCGGCCGCGGGGGGACGGGGATTCGTTCGGTCGCGCGGTCCTGTGCGGTGGCGCGCTTCGCCGACCATAGGCAGCCGGGATTTCCCGTGCATGACCCATTTGTTTCACCCAGGTTAACCGGCTCAGGGGTGGTTGCGGGGGCTTCGCGGCAGGTGAATAGGCGCCGCACGGGATCGGCGGAAGCCGATGGGGAGGGGCCCGGCCCGGGAAACGTATGCGGTCGCAGTAACGTGGACGGGTGGACAAGAGGCAAGCAATCGGATCGTGGCTTTCCGGGCCCCGCGCGGCCGCCGAGGACATGGGTGTCGAATTCGGCTACCGGGGAGAGGGCCTCGGGCTTCCCGAGAGCGGACCGGGCGCCATAGCGCCACTGGGGCGCCGCTTCGGGGCGCTCTTCATCGACTGGGCCCTGTGCCTCCTCGTCTCCTACGCCCTGCTGTCCGGCCGCGATGCGCGGGCCGCCGGTAACTGGGCCCTGCTCGTCTTCCTGGTGCTGAGCCTGATCACCGTGGGCACCGTCGGCGCCACCCCCGGCAAGCTGCTGCTCAGGCTGCGGGTCATCGGCGAGGGCGGAGTGCGGCTGAGCCTGCCGCGGGCCGTCCTGCGCAGTGTGCTGGTGGTGCTCGTCATCCCGGCCGTGGTCTGGGACCGCGACACCCGCGGACTGCACGACCGGCTCTCCCGCTCGGTGCAGATCAGGGTCTGAGGCCCGCCCCGCGCGGATCGCCGAGGCCCGCCCCGCGCAGGCCGGCCGTCCGGCTTCCGATTACATACAATGCGCGGATTACATACGACCCGTAAACGCACAGAAACGGCGGCCCGGAATCGATATCCGGGCCGCCGTCTCGTATGCGTTGTCCGTGCGGTGACGGGGAGTGCTCAGCGCCCCTTCGGCATCCGCATGCCCTTCGGCATCGGGCCCTTGGGAATCGGCATGTTGCTCATCAGGTCGCCCAGTGCGCGCAGTCGGTCGTTCACCACCGTGACCTGTGCGCCCGGCAGCACCCGGGGAAGCTTCAGCAGTGTGGTGCGCAGCTTCTTGATCTCCACCTGGCCCTCGCCGGAGCCCACCATCACATCGTGGACCGGAACGTCCGCGACGATGCGCGCCATCTTCCGCTTCTCGGCGGCCAGCATGCTCTTGAGCCGGTTCGGGTTGCCCTCGGCGACCAGCACGATGCCCGCCTTGCCCACCGCGCGGTGGATGACGTCCTGGTTGCGGTTCATGGCCACCGCGGGGGTCACCGACCAGCCGCGGCCCACGTTCTCCAGCACCGCCGCCGCCGCGCCCGGCTGGCCCTCCATCTGTCCGAAGGCGGCCCGCTCGGCACGGCGGCCGAAAATGATCGCCATCGCGAGGAAAGCCAGGACGAAGCCCAGGATGCCAAGGAAGATCGGGTGGCCGATCCAGAAGCCGATCGCGAGAAGGACACCGAAGGTGACAATCCCCACGCCGGCGACGACAAGACCGACCTTCGAGTCGACCCGCTTGGTCATCTTGTAGGTCAGGGCGATCTGCTTCAGCCGCCCGGGGTTCTCGGATGTTTCCTTCCTCGCCATACAGCGAAGTTTACGTGGCTTGGGAAGCCCCGGTGGACACGGCCTCCAGCACATGTTCCGCCTCGTGCCGGTCCTTGGCCCGGCGGCGGTCCTCGAGCACCGCCGTCCAGGCGTTGCGGCGGGCGGTGCGCTGCCCGCCGCGCAGCAGCAGGGCCTCCAGGACGAGGAGCGCGTCGGTGACGGACGGGCGTACGGGCGCAGCCGGCATGGGTACCCCTCGGAAGCGGCGGATGATCGTGACGCACAACCTATGAGCGGTGCGTGGCTTAATCGTTACCCAATGGTGTTACCAGTGCGTGACTGGGCGGTCAAACACCGATGAATCCCCGCTGCGGCCCGTATGGCGCCCGTGACCTGCGACGTTGTCGGAGCCTTCGGACATGTGTGTGCCCGCAATCACATAACGTGTTGCTCACACCGGACGAAGGCGGTGACGGACGGTGACCTCAGACCGCCTGGGAGGCCACCGCGACATTGCGCCGCTCGATGGCCTGCTGGTACAGACGGCCGGCCCGGTACGAGGAGCGGACCAGCGGACCGGACATCACACCCGCGTAGCCGATCTCCTCCGCCTCCTCCTTCAGCTCCACGAACTCCTGGGGCTTGACCCAGCGCTCCACCGGGTGGTGCCGGGCGGACGGCCGCAGGTACTGGGTGATGGTGATCAGCTCGCAGCCCGCGTCATGGAGGTCCTGAAGCGCCTGGCTGATCTCCTCGCGCTCCTCGCCCATGCCCAGGATCAGGTTGGACTTGGTGACCAGACCCGCCTCACGCGCCTTGGTGATCACCTCGAGCGAGCGCTCGTAGCGGAAGCCGGGGCGGATCCGCTTGAAGATCCGCGGCACCGTCTCGACGTTGTGCGCGAGCACCTCGGGACGGGCCGAGAAGACCTCGGCGAGCTGCTCGGGGACCGCGTTGAAGTCCGGGATCAGCAGCTCCACACCGGTGTCCGGCATCAGGGAGTGGATCTGGCGCACGGTCTCCGCGTACAGCCAGGCGCCGCCGTCCTCGAGGTCGTCACGGGCCACACCGGTGATGGTCGCGTACTTCAGCTCCATCGTGCGTACGGATTCGGCCACCCGGCGCGGCTCGTCCCGGTCCAGCGCCTGCGGCTTGCCGGTGTCGATCTGGCAGAAGTCGCAGCGCCGGGTGCACTGGTCGCCGCCGATGAGGAAGGTCGCCTCGCGGTCCTCCCAGCACTCGTAGATGTTCGGACAGCCCGCCTCCTGGCACACGGTGTGCAGGCCCTCCCGCTTCACCAGGCCGTGCAGCTCGGTGTACTCGGGGCCCATCTTCGCCCGGGTCTTGATCCACTCGGGCTTGCGCTCGATGGGGGTCTGGCTGTTCCGGACCTCCAGGCGCAGCATCTTGCGACCGTCGGGTGCGACTGCGGACACGTCCGGCACTCCTCTTTGCTTGGCTCTGCTGGGCGGCTCGGCGCGGCGAGTTCGCCGACGGGATTGTGGGTCGTCGGCGGTCACCAGGGTACGCCCGTGGTTCGTACGGATTTACGTCCAGGGCAACCGAAGGCGGCCAGGACGCATTCCCGCCGCGGGCCGGACCGCCCGCGGCGGCGGGGAAGGCCGGACCCGCGGCGGCGGGGGAGGGTCAGACCGCCCGCGGCAGCGGCACGGAGGACTCCAGGACCTCCCGCAGATGCCTCTCGACGACCGGGACCACCTCGGCCACCGGTACGTCCCGGCCCAGCTCCTCGGAGAGCGAGGTCACGCCCGCGTCCCGGATGCCGCACGGCACGATCCGGTCGAACCAGGTGTTGTCCGGATTGCAGTTGAGCGAGAAGCCGTGCATGGACACGCCCTTGGCGATGCGCACCCCGATGGCGGCGAGCTTGCGGTCCTCACGGCGCTGCCCGGCGTTGGACGGGGCGTACTCCGGGCCGTTCAGCCGCGGGTCGAACTCCTCGTCCGCCAGCCGCGGGTCGAAGTCCAGCTTCAGCCCGCCGAGGGCGGGGCGCTGCTCCACCGGGTCGCCCAGCACCCACACCCCGCTGCGGCCCTCCACCCGGGTGGTCGCCACGCCGAACTCCGCGCAGGTGCGCAGCAGCGCCTCCTCCAGGCGGCGGACGTGCGCGATGACGTCCACCGGGCGCGGCAGCTTGAGGATCGGGTAGCCGACCAGCTGACCGGGGCCATGCCAGGTGATCTTGCCGCCGCGGTCCACGTCCACCACGGGGGTGCCGTCCAGGGGGCGCTCACTGTCGGCCGTGCGCCGCCCCGCCGTGTAGACCGGCGGATGCTCCAGCAGCAGGCAGGTGTCGGGGATCTCGTCCGCGAAGCGGGCGGCGTGCACCCGGCGCTGCTCCTGCCACGCCTCCTGGTAGTCCACGGCGTCCGCCCCGAAGCCCAGGTGGACGTAGGCCAGTGCCGGTGAACCGGGGACCGGCCCCGGGGAAGACGTGGTCACGGCGGTCACGACAAGCTCCTTCTCGGCCCGCGTTCGATGAGGTGGCGACGCCTCGCGGTGACGCCTCAGCCACTGTACGACCGTGTGCCGTTACGTCCTCACTCGGCTCGTTCTCACACGATCGGATGAATGGAGGCCGACGGGCGCGATCAGCCCTCGAGCGGCGGTTACATTCGCGCCGTTCCACAGAGCGATCAGGGAGACCGGCAGGCTGATGACGGAACAACCCCCGCAGCGCATCCCCAATCGTCAGCTCGCCGCGCTCATCGCCGAGGCGGGCTTCTCCAACGCAGGGCTCGCCCGGCGGGTGGACCAGCTCGGGCTGGAGCACGGTCTGGACCTGCGGTACGACAAGACATCGGTGACGCGGTGGCTGCGCGGACAGCAGCCGCGCGGCACCACCCCGGCGCTGATCGCCGAGGTGTTCACCCGGCGCCTCGGACGCCGGCTGACCGCCCAGGACCTGGGCCTGGACGCGTGTGCGCCGGTCTACGCGGGGCTGGAGTTCGCCGCCACCCCGCAGGAGGCGGTGGACATCGTCAGCGGGCTGTGGCGCAAGGACTCCGGCAGCCATGCGGAGCTGCGGAAGATCGCCTTCACCCCGGCGGGGCTCGTCGTCCCCAGCCGCGACTGGCTGATCGGCCGGCCCGACGACCGGGTGGCGCGCGGTGAGCCGACGGCGGGCGGCCCGACGGGCGGCCCGGCTCCCGGACCGGGGCTCGCCCCCGCCCAGAGCCGGGCGCCGCTGCCCCGCCAGCGCCGGCCCGACCGCGACCGGCGCGCGGCGGGCCACCGGGTGACCTCCGGCGACATCGCGGCCCTGCGCTCGGTCGGCGAGCTGTTCGGCGCGCTGGACCAGACGTACGGCGGCGGGCACGCCCGGCAGGCCCTGGTGCGCTACCTCGAGCACGAGGGCGAGCCCATGCTGCGCGGCACCTACAACGAGGCCACCGGGCGGCGGCTGTTCGGCGCGATCGCCGATCTGACCCGGCTGGCCGGATGGACCTCGTACGACATCGCCGCGCACGGTCTGGCCCAGCGCTACTTCGTCCAGGCGCTGCGGCTGGCCCAGGCGGCCGGCGACCGTCCGTACGGCGGCTATGTGCTGGTGACGATGAGCCGCCAGGCCGTCTATCTGGGCCATGGGCGGGAGGCCGTGCAGCTGGCCAGGGTGGCCCAGCAGGGAGTGGGCGGCGGCGCCCCGCCGGTGCTCCAGTCGCTGCTGCACGCGGTCGAGGCGCGCGGCCACGGCATCCTGGGCGAGGTGCGCGCCTGCACCGCCTCGCTCGCCCGCGCCGAGCGTGCGCTGGAGGCGGCACGGCCGGGGGACGAGGTGCCGTACTGGGCCCGGCTCTTCGACGAGGCACAGCTGGCCGACGAGTTCGGCCACTGCCACCGTGATCTCCAGCAGTACCGCGCCGCCGCCCAGCACGCCGAGCGCGCCCTGCGACTGCGCGGCGCCGGGTTCGCCCGCAGCCGGCTGTTCTGCCGGGTGGTGCTGGCGACGGCGCGACTGGGCCTCGGCGAACTGGAGCAGGCGTGCCAGCTGGGAGCGGAGGCGGCGCAGCAGGCGTCGGAGATGCGCTCGGTACGGGCGCTGGAGTACGTACGGGACTTCGAACGCCGCCTGGAACCGTACCGGGACGCGGCGCCGGTACGGGGCTACCGGGAACGGGTGGCGGCGCTGGGGTAGTGGGTGGGGCCGGTCGGTTCGGGCGTGTTGTCGGCGGTTGCCGGGTCGGTGTCCGGGCGGGGTGTGGCGTGCGTCGGCGCCCCGTGGCCGGCCGCTGACCGGGGCGGCCGGGCCGACCCCGGGTCCGCCTCGGGACGGACGTCGCCGCCCGCTGTCCGTCGCCCGGGGCCCGGTCGGCCCCCGAGGGGGCGGCGGATCAGGCCGCCGCGGCGGGCAGGGAGCCGGAGCCGGTGCCGGAACCCGCGCCCGTCCCGGAGCCCGGAGGTGCGCCGAAGTCGCTGAGCACCGCGCGGGCGGCCCGCCGGCCGGAGGCCAGGGCGCCCTGCACCGTGCTGGAGTCCCGGTGGTCGCCGCATACGTACAGCCCCGACAGCAGCCGCACCGGGCGGCGCGGATCGTGCGGGGCGGGCATGGCCGGGACCGCGTACGGGTCGTGGTGCGCGGCCAGCAGCTCCCAGCCGGTCGTCGACGTCCCGTACACCGCCGCCAGCTGGGTCCTGACGGCCCGGTCGAGCTCGGCGGTCGGCAGCGCGGCGGCGGTGCCCAGCACCGTGGAGGTGATCAGCACCCGGCCGGGCGGGGTGCGCGAGGGGTCGACCTCGCTGGCCACCGTGGTGTGCGCGACCGGGCCCCGGCCGCCCGCCGCGAGTATCAGCGCGGGCTCGCGCAGCGGCGGCCGGCCGGCGGTGTGGTGCACCACGGTCATCGGGTGGAAGGCCGGCACCCGCAGTCCGGGCAGGAGTTCCGCCGCGTCATGCGCCCCGGTGGCCACCAGCACCGCACGGCAGCCGATCTCGCCGTGTTCGGCGGTGGCCACGGCGGTGGTGGAGGCCGATACGGCCCGGACGCCCGTACGGACCGTCCCCGGCGGCAACGCGGCCGCCAGCAGTTCGGGGACGGTGGACGCGCCGCCCGCCGGGAGGCAGAGGCGGCCGCGTGCGTAGCCGCGCAGCGCGAGGTCGGCGCAGCGGCTGGAGGTGGTGAGGTCCGGGTCGCTGAGCAGCGAGACGAGCAGCGGACGCAGCACCCCCTCGACCGTACGAGCAGGTAGGCCCCGCCCCCCCAGGGTCTCGGAGACCGGCCGGTCGGGGCGGGCGAGCAGGCGGTCCGCGGGCAGGGCGGCGAGCCTGCCGAGCGCGGCACCGAGTCGGGCCTGGTCGAGCCCGCTGCCGAGCGGCGCGCGGGCGGCGTTCGCGAGGGCGCGTGCCGTGGTGAATGCGCCCCTCATGCTCCGGGGCGTGTCCACCCGTTGCGTACGGCCCTCGCTGTGGACCAGCACCCCCTGGGCGAAGGGGCGCAGGGCGAGGGCGCCGAGCCCTGGAGTGCGCCGCAGCTCCGGGAACGAGGTGTTCATCAAATGGCCGGTGCGATCCAGCCGGAAGCCGTCGACGGTGTCGGTCGTCATCCGTCCGCCCACGCGGGGCGCGGCCTCCAGGACCGTGACCGCCACTCCCGCGGCGGTCAGCCGATGAGCCGCGGCCAGCCCCGCGAGCCCGGCGCCCACGATGACGACGTCCGTGCGGTGCGCGTGCTCGAGCACGTGTCCTCCCCGAGGTCGGTGCGTCCGTCACGGGGGCTGCTGCCCCGACCGGCGGCCCGGATGCGTACCGTCCCGCCCAACGTCTCGGCGGGACGGTACTTGACAGTACGGACAAAAACGGTCGATGCCAGACGCGCATCGACCGGGCACGGGCGCACGCCGGTCGCACATTGCCGCCGGGGGGTGCGCGACCGGGGCCCGAGGGGTACGCGACCGGGGTTCAGAAGATGCTGGACCGGGATGCGAGAGGTGCTCGACCGGGGTTCGAGAGGCGCTCGACCGGGGTTCGAAGGATGCGCTACCGGAACCCGAGGGCCGTCAACTCTCCTACGTCAGCGCCGCCTTGATGGCATCGTCCACTCGCGGGTGGGCGAAGGAGAAGCCGGAGTCCAGGAGGCGGCGGGGGACGGCCCGGACGCTGCCGAGGACATCGCCGGACATCTCACCGAGCGCGATCCGGAGGGCGGGGGCTGGGACGGTGAAGAGCGTGGGGCGGCGCAGCACGCGGCCCATGGCCGCCGTCACCTCGCGGTTGGTGACCGGTGTCGGCGCGGTGAGGTTGACCGGGCCGGTCAGCTCGGGCGTGTCGAGGACATGGCGCAGCGCGGCGATGTGGTCCCGCAGCGCGATGAAGCTCCAGTACTGGCGGCCGTTGCCCATCCGCCCGCCGAGCCCCAGCTTGAACAGCGGGAAGAGCCGGCCCCACGCCCCGCCCTCGGCGGAGATCACCAGACCGGTCCGGGCGAAGACCGTACGGATGCCCGCCTCCTGCGCGGCGGCCGCCGCCTCCTCCCACTCCTGGCAGAGATCCGGGAGGAAACCGTGGCCGGGGGGCGCACTCTCATCGACCGCGCGCTCCCCGGTGTCACCGTAGAACCCGATCGCGCTCCCGCTCACCAGCACCCGGGGCGGAACGTCCAGCGAGGCGATCGCCTCGGCGATGGCCGCCGTGCCCAGCACCCGGCTGTCCCGGATCTCCTTCTTGTACGCCTCGGTCCAGCGGCGGTCGCCGACGCCCGCGCCCGCGAGATGGACCACGGCGTCACAGCCCATCAGCCCGGCGGTGTCCACCCACTGCCGTCGTGGGTCCCACTCCACCTCGTCCTCCGCCCGTGGCGGGCGCCGCACCAGGCGCACCACCTGGTGGCCGTCCTCGCGCAGCGAGCGGACGAGAGCCGTGCCGATGAGCCCGGACGAGCCGGTGACCGCGATACGCATGGCACCATCCTGCCCTCGATCATCCAGAGGGATGTCGTGTCCGTGCCCGTCAGGCCCGGAACCGCTCCCACAGCTGGGGATACCGCTCCGCCAGTACCGCCTCGTTCTCGAAGTCGCCGGGCTCCCCGATCGGTTCACCGGGTGCCGGGGCGATCTCCAGCGCCGGCAGAGGAGCCCCGGTCAGCCGCTCATACGCCTCGTCCGCCGCGAACCCCAGGTCCTCGCAGTCGCCGTCCACCTGGTCGTCGAAGTCCTCCAGCAGTTCGGCGAGCGCGTCCGGATCGTGCAGCGCGCCCTCGAAGACCTCCCGCCCCTGGCCGATCAGCCAGTAGCGGAACGACTCGAAGGCGTCGTCGTCGACCCCGCCGAGCAGCACCCACGCGGCGCCCCACAGATCCCAGCGGTACGCCCGGTTGGAGCGGGCCTCGAAGTGCCGGGCGAAGTCCAGCACCGCGTCGGGGTCGAGCTGTGACAGCTGCTCGACGAGCAGGTCGGACTGCTCCTCGGGGTCGCCCTCCGCGGCCTCCCGAGCGCTGTCGACCAGCCCCCAGAACTCCGTCTCGTCCATCATCACGGGATCAGGATCGGCCCTCCCGCGCACCCCCGCACGCGGAGCGGGCCGGACGCGGCCCTCTCGCGATACCGGACAGCAGATGTCGGGTTTCCCTGCGAGGGTCGGCCACATCACCCACACGGCAGCCACACCGAGAGGACGCGGGGACATGAGCACACAGGGCGCGCTGGCGGGCAAGGTCGCACTCGTCGCGGGGGCGACGCGCGGCGCGGGCCGGGCGATGGCCGTCGAACTGGGGGCGGCCGGGGCCACCGTCTACGTGACGGGGCGCACCACCCGGGACCGGATCAGCGAGGTGGGGCGGGCCACGGAGACCATCGAGGAGACGGCGGAGCTGGTCACGGCCGCGGGCGGGGTGGGCATCGCGGTCCCGGTCGACCATCTGGAGCCCGAGCGGGTGCGGGCGCTGGTGGAGCGGATCGACCGGGCGCAGGGCCGACTGGACATCCTGGTCAACGATGTATGGGGAGGCGAGGCGCTGATCGAGTTCGGCAAGAAGACCTGGGAGACCAACCTGGCCTCCGGGCTGCGGATGCTCCGGCTCGGCGTCGAGACCCACCTCATCACCGCCTACTACGCGCTGCCGCTGCTGATCCGGCAGCCGGGCGGGCTGGTGGTCGAGGTGACCGACGGCACCGCGGAGTTCAACCGGACCTACCGCCTGAACCTCTTCTACGACCTCACCAAGAACGCCCCGATCCGCACGGCCTTCGGGCTCGCCGAGGAGCTGAAGGAGTTCGGCGGCACGGCGGTGTCCGTCTCCCCGGGCTTTCTCCGCTCCGAACAGATGCTGGACCACTTCGGGGTGACCGAGGCCAACTGGCGGGACGCGGTGGAGAAGGAGCCGCACTTCGCCATCGCCGAGTCGCCGCGCTTCGTCGGACGGGCGGTCGCGGCGCTCGCCGCCGACCCGGAGCGGGCGCGGTGGAACGGGAAGTCCGTCTTCAGCGGGGATCTGGCCAAGGTCTACGGCTTCACCGATCTGGACGGCTCCCGGCCGGACGTCTCCGGCTACTTCCGGGACGTCGTCTTCGGGGAGAAGGAGGCCACGGCCGCCGACTACCGGTAGCCGGGCTACCGGTAGCGCGATGCCATGCGGCGCGCCGCCGTCGCGAAGCGCTCCCGCAGGCAGGCCGGGGACAACACCTCCGCCTCGGGGCCGAGGGCCAGCAGCTGGCCGTACGCCACCTCCGCCGACTCCACCGGCAGGGTGACGGTGATCCACCCCTCCCCATCCGGTTCCCCGGCCGCCCGGACGGCCTCCTCGCCCGCCGTACGGTCCGTGACGTACGGCAGGCGGCGGGCCCCGTCCGGGCTGAGCCGCAGGGTGATCTCCTCGCGGAGGATCGAGCGGGCGAACTGAGCGGCCCGCTCGGCCCAGAAGGCGGGCAGGTCGAACGCCTCGTCCCGACCGAAGCGCGGGGCGCCGGACACGGGGGCGACGTCGGTGAGGCGATCCACCCGGTACACCCGGAAGTCGCCGCGGGGGCCGCGGGGGCCGCCGGGGCGGCCTGAGCCCGCACCCCCCGCGCTGTGCGTACCACCGGAACGGCCCGCGCCGCCTGTGCCGCCGGGACGGCCCGTGTTGTTCGGTCCGCCCGTGTCGCTGGAGCCGCCCTTGCTGCCCGTGGCGTGTGTGCGTCCGGAGCCGTCCGTGCTGTGCGTGCCGCCCACGCCGCCTGTACCGCCGGGACGGCCCGTGCCGCCGGGACGGCCCGTGCCGCCCGTGCCGCCGGGACGGCCCGTGCCGCCCGTACCGTCCGCGTCGTCTGCGCCATCCGTGCAGTTCGGTCCGTTCGGTCTGTTCACGCGGGCCGCCAGGTACCACACGCCCGCCTTGAGTACGAGCCCGTACGGTTCCAGCTCGCGCTCCACCTCCGTGTCCCGGCGGCGGTAGCGCACCAGTAGCCGGCGGTCGTCCCACACCGCGTCGGCGACCTCCGGCAGCAGCGGCGGCGTCTGCGGCTCCTGCCACCAGCCCGGGGCGTCGAGGTGGAACCGCTGGGCCACGGTGTGCGAGGCGTCCCGCAGCTCCGGGAGCAGTGCGGCGGAGACCTTCAGCCGGGCGGCGGAGGCGGCGTCCGCGAGCCCCATCTCGCGCAGCGCGGAGGGGACACCGGACAGGAACAGCGCCTCGGCCTCGGTCCGGCCGAGGCCGGTCAGCCGGGTGCGGTAGCCGCCGATGAGCCGGTAGCCGCCGGCCCGGCCCCGGTCCGCGTAGACCGGGATGCCCGCCTCGGAGAGCGCGGCGGCGTCCCGGGTCACGGTGCGCTCCGAGACCTCCAGCTCCCGCGCCAGCTCGGCCCCCGTGATCGAGGGCCGGGCTTGCAGCAGGAGCACCATCTTGATGAGCCGGGCAGCACGCACGGCCCCATCATGCCGTGCCACCGCGTGGCGAGGCCGGGCCGGATCGGGGGGACAGCCGGCTCACGACGTCTGGGCCGCGGAACGCGGTGCCCCGCCACGCGGCGAGCCGTTCATCGGCTGCCGTGGGCGGGGCGGGGGAGTGGTGCCGTCAGATGCCGTACCGCTTCGCGGCCTCCTTGGGCGCGGTGGCCCGTACCACGCCCTGACGGGCCAGCCGGGACAGCGCGGTCACCACGATGGCCGGGGCGTCCACGCCGAAGTGGCGGCGGGCGGCCTCGCGGGTGTCGGAGAGGCCGAAACCGTCCGTGCCCAGCGAGTACCAGTCCTGCTCGACCCACTGGCTGATCTGGTCGGGGACGGCGCGCATCCAGTCGCTGACGGCGAGGACCGGGCCCGGTGCGCCTGCCAGGGCACGGGTGACGAACGGGACCCGGTCTTCGCCATTGAGCTGCGCCGCGTCACAGGACAGGGCGTCACGGCGCAGCTCGCTCCAGGAGGTGGCGGACCACACGTCGGCGGCCACGCCCCAGTCGTCGGCGAGGAGTTTCTGGGCCTCCAGCACCCAGTGGATGGCGGTGCCGGAGGCGAGGAGCTGGATGCGGGGGGCGTCGGCGGCGGGCGCCTCGGCCTCCTTGAAGCGGTACAGCCCCTTGAGGATGCCTTCCTCGACGCCTTCGCCCTGCGGCATCGGCGGCTGGACCTTGGTCTCGTTGTAGACCGTCAGGTAGTAGAAGACGTCCTCGGCCCGGGGGCCGTACATCCGCCGCAGGCCCTCCCGTACGATCACGCCGATCTCGTAGGCGAAGGCCGGGTCGTAGGCGAGCGCCGCCGGGTTGGTGGAGGCGATCAGCGGGGAGTGGCCGTCGGCGTGCTGGAGGCCCTCGCCGGTCATCGTCGTACGGCCGGCCGTGGCCCCGATGAGGAAGCCGCGGCCGAGCTGGTCGGCGAGCGCCCACATCTGGTCGGCGGTGCGCTGCCAGCCGAACATCGAGTAGAAGATGTAGAAGGGGATCATCGGCTCGCCGTGGGTCGCGTACGACGTCGCGGCGGCGGTGAAGTCGGCCATCGAACCGGCCTCGGTGATCCCCTCGTTGAGGATCTGACCGTTCGCGGCCTCCTTGTAGTACAGGAGCTGATCGCGGTCGACCGGGTCGTAGGTCTGGCCGAGCGGGGAGTAGATCCCGGCGGTCGGGAAGAGCGACTCCATGCCGAAGGTGCGTGCCTCGTCGGGCACGATCGGCACCCAGCGCCGCCCGGTCTCCTTGTCCCGCATCAGGTCCTTGACCAGCCGGACGAAGGCCATGGTGGTGGCGATCTCCTGGGTGCCGGAACCCTTGGCGAGCGTCTCGAACGGCTTCGGGGACGGCTCGGGCAGGGCCACCGGGTGGACCTTCCGGGCCGGGGCGGGGCCGCCGAGGGCCGCGCGGCGCTCCTGGAGGTAGCGGACCTCGGGGGAGTCGGGGCCGGGGTGGACGTAGGGGACGAGGGCGTCGTCCAGCTTGCTGTCCGGGATGGGCAGCTCCAGGAGGTCCCGCATGGCGCGGAACTCCTTGCCCGTCAGCTTCTTCATCTGGTGGTTGGCGTTGCGCGACTCGAAGCCGGGGCCCAGCGTCCAGCCCTTGACGGTCTGGGCGAGCACCACGGTCGGGGCGCCCTTGTGCGCCACGGCCGCGCGGTAGGCCGCGTACACCTTGCGCGGCTCGTGGCCGGCGCGCGAGGTGTGGAAACACTCGGTGAGCTTGGCGTCGGTGAGGCCCTGGGCCAGCCGGGCCAGCTCCGGGTCGGCGCCGAAGAAGTGCTCGCGGATGTAGGCCGCGTCGCGGGTCGCGTACGTCTGGAACTGACCGTCCGGGACCTCGCGCAGCCGGCGGACCAGCGCCCCCGAGGTGTCCAGCGCGAACAGCTCGTCCCAGGCGGAACCCCACAGCGACTTGATCACGTTCCAGCCGGCCGCGCGGAACTGGGCCTCCAGCTCCTGCACGATCTTGAAGTTGGCGCGCACCGGACCGTCGAGGCGCTGGAGGTTGCAGTTGATGACGAAGGTGAGGTTGTCCAGGCCCTCACGCCCGGCCAGGGCGAGCGCGGCGGTCGACTCCGGCTCGTCCATCTCGCCGTCGCCGAGGAAGGCCCATACGTGGGAGTTCGCGGTGTCCTTGATGCCGCGCGCCGCCAGATAGCGGTTGAAGCGGGCCTGGTAGATCGCGGAGATGGGGCCGATGCCCATCGAGACGGTGGGGAACTCCCACAGCCACGGCAGCCGGCGCGGATGCGGATAGGACGGCAGCCCCTCGCCGCCCGCCTCACGGCGGAAGTTGTCCAGGTGGGCCTCGGTCAGCCGGCCGTCGAGGAAGGCGCGGGCGTAGATGCCGGGGGAGGCGTGGCCCTGGATGTAGAGCTGGTCGCCGCTGCCGTCGGCCTCCTTCCCGCGGAAGAAGTGCTGGAAGCCCGTCTCGTAGAGCCACGCGGCGGAGGCGAAGGTGGCGATGTGGCCGCCGAGGCCGTCACGGCTGCCGCGGGTGACCATCGCCGCCGCGTTCCACCGGTTCCAGGCGGTGATGCGGGCCTCCATCGCCTCGTCGCCCGGGAACGCGGGCTCGGCGGCGGTCGGAATGGTGTTGACGTAGTCCGTCTCCAGCAGGGGCGGCAGCGCGAGCCCGGCGCTCTCGGCGCGCTCCAGGGTGCGGCGCATGAGGTACGAGGCGCGGTGCGACCCGGCCGCCCGCGCGACGGCGTCCAGGGAGGCGCCCCACTCGGCGGTCTCCTCGGGGTCACGGTCGGGAAGCTGGTCGAGCGCACTCGGCTGCGTGCGTGCGAGATCGGTCATGGACCGACTGTAAGTCTGATCGATGATCGATCAAAGCGCCGCCGGGAAAAAAGTGCTCCGCAGGCCGAAATTGGCATTCCGTGCCGCGAAACTAGGCACGCGGTGCACAGCCCAGCACATGCTCCTTGACCAGTTCACCGACTCGCGGGTCCCGCCGCTTGAAGGCGTCCACCACCGCCTGGTGTTCCTCGGCGTACGACTGCTGGACGGTGCCCAGCCAGCGGATCGACAGCGTGGTCCAGATCTCGATGCCCAGTGACTCCCAGGTGTGCAGCAGCACGCTGTTGCCCGACGCCCGCACCAGCTCCCGGTGGAACGCCACGGTGTGCCTGACCTGCGCCTCCCCGTCCGACGCCCGGTCCGCCGCGTACAGCGCCCGCACCTCGGGCTCCAGCGCGGAGGTGTCCTCGGCCAGCGCGGGCGCGGCCAGCTCCGCCGCGATCTGCTCGAGCCCGGCCCGTACCGGATAGATCTCCTCGAGGTCGGCCGCGGTCAGATTCCGCACCCGGACGCCCTTGTTGGGGGCCGACTCGATCAGCCGCAGCGACTCCAGCTCCCGCAGCGCCTCCCGGACCGGCGTCTGGCTGACCTCCAGCTCCGTGGCGATCCTCCGCTCCACGATCCGCTCGCCCGGCTTCCAGCGGCCGCTGACGATGCCCTCCACGAGGTGCTCGCGGATCTGCTCGCGCAGCGAGTGGACGACGGGCGGGGCCATGGGGCGCTCCTTAGGGACCAACAGTGAACAGCAGCCATTATCCCGGTACTGCCGGAACGAAAACCGCGCCCCGCACGGGAAGCCCGTGCGGGGCGCGGCAGTGCCTCAGAGGGGGCCTCGGAGGGCTCAGAGACCGAGCTCGACCTCGAACTCCCCGGCCTCCAGGATCTCCTTGACGGCCGTCAGGTAGCGGGCCGCGTCGGCACCGTCCACCAGGCGGTGGTCGTAGGAGAGGGCCACGTACGTCATGTCGCGCACCGCGATGGTCTCGCCCAGGTCCGGGTGGTTGATGACCACCGGACGCTTGACGGTCGCGCCGATGCCCAGGATGGCGACCTGGTTCGGCGGCACGATGATCGTGTCGAACAGCGCACCGCGCGAACCGGTGTTGCTGATCGTGAAGGTGGCGCCGGACATGTCGTCCGGGGTGATCTTGCTGGAGCGGACCTTGCCCGCCAGCTCCGCCGTCTTCTTGGCGATGCCCGCGATGTTGAGGTCGCCCGCGCCCTTGATGACCGGGGTCATCAGGCCCTTCTCGGCGTCCACCGCGATCCCGACGTTCTCCACGTCGAAGTACGTGATGGTGTTGTCGTCCTCGTTGATCCGGGCGTTGATGGCCGGGTGGGCCTTCAGCGCCTGGACGGCGGCCTTCACGAAGAACGGCATCGGCGAGAGCTTGACGCCCTCGCGCTGCGCGAACGCCTCCTTGGCCTGGGCGCGCAGCCGCATGACCTTGGTGACGTCCACCTCGACCACGCTGGTCAGCTGCGCCTGGCCGTGCAGGGCCTTCATCATGTTGTCGCCGATGACCTTGCGCATCCGCGGCATCTTGACGGTCTGGCCACGCAGCGGGGACACCGCCTGCGGGGCGGCCTTCGGCGCGGCGGCGGCCGGGGCCGGCGCCTGGGCCTGGGCCGCGGCCTTGGCGGCCTCGGCGGCGGCGATGACGTCCTGCTTGCGGATGCGGCCGCCGACGCCGGTGCCCTTGACGGTGGCCAGGTCCACGCCGTTCTCGGCGGCGAGCTTGCGCACCAGCGGGGTCACGTAGGCGCCCTCGGCCTCGGGGGCCGAAGGAGCGGGGATGGTCGCGGCCGGAGCCGGAGCCGGAGCCGGGGCGGGCGCCGGAGCCGGGGCCGGGGCGGCCGGGGCCGGCTCGGGGGCGACCGGCTCCGGGGTGACGGCCTGCGGCGCCGGGGCGCTCGGGGCCTGCGGGGCCGGGGCCTCCTTGGCCGGCTCGGGAGCCGGGGCGGCCGGGGCGGGCGCGGCGGCCGGAGCGGCGCCGGCGGCGCCGATCACGGCGAGCTTGGCGCCGACCTCGGCGGTCTCGTCCTCGGCGACCAGGATCTCCAGCAGGGTGCCCGCGGCCGGGGCCGGGATCTCGGTGTCGACCTTGTCGGTCGAGACCTCGAGCAGCGGCTCATCGGCCTCGACGGAGTCGCCGACCTCCTTGAGCCAGCGGGTCACGGTGCCCTCGGTCACCGACTCGCCCAGCGCGGGCAGGACCACATCGGTGCCCTCGGCGCCACCGGCCGGAGCGGCGGCGGCAGGGGCGGGGGCGGGGGCCTCGGCGGCGGGCGCCGGGGCGGGCTCGGGCTGGGCCGCCGGAGCGGGCTCGGCCGCCGGGGCGGGGGCCTCGGCCGGGGCCGCGCCGCCGTCGTCGATGACGGCGAGCTCGGCGCCGACCTCGACCGTCTCGTCCTCGGCCACCTTGATGGAGGTCAGCACACCGGCCGAGGGGGCCGGGATCTCGGTGTCGACCTTGTCGGTCGAGACCTCGAGCAGGGGCTCGTCGGCCTCGACGCGCTCACCTTCGGCCTTGAGCCAGCGGGTGACGGTGCCCTCGGTCACGCTCTCGCCGAGCGCCGGCAGGGTTACGGAAACCGCCATGGTGTTCGGTTGCTCCTTAACGATCTTTACGGATGGTTCGCGCTCGGGATGAATCAGTCGTGGGAGTGCAGCGGCTTGCCGGCCAGGGCCAGGTGGGCCTCGCCGAGCGCCTCGTTCTGCGTCGGGTGGGCGTGGACCAGCTGCGCGACCTCGGCCGGCAGCGCCTCCCAGTTGTAGATCAGCTGAGCCTCGCCGACCTGCTCGCCCATCCGGTCACCGACCATGTGGACGCCGACGACGGCACCGTCGCGGACCTGCACGAGCTTGATCTCGCCCGCGGTCTTGAGGATCTTGCTCTTGCCGTTGCCCGCGAGGTTGTACTTCAGGGCGACGACCTTGTCCGCCCCGTACAGCTCCTTGGCCTTGGCCTCGGTGATGCCGACGGAGGCGACCTCGGGGTGGCAGTAGGTCACCCGCGGCACACCGTCGTAGTCGACCGGCACCGGGTTCAGGCCGGCCAGCCGCTCGGCCACCAGCATGCCCTCGGCGAAGCCGACGTGGGCCAGCTGGAGGGTGGGGACCAGGTCGCCGACGGCGGAGATGGTCGGCACATTGGTCCGCATGTACTCGTCGACGAGGACGTAGCCGCGGTCCATGGCGACCCCGGCCTCCTCGTAGCCCAGGCCCTGCGAGACCGGGCCGCGGCCGACGGCCACCAGCAGCAGCTCGGCCTCGAAGGTCTTGCCGTTCTCCAGCGAGACCTTGACGCCGTCGGCGGTGTACTCGACGCCGGAGAAGCGGGAGCCGAGGGAGAAGTTGATGCCGCGCTTGCGGAAGGCGCGCTCCAGCAGCTTGGAGCTGTTCTCGTCCTCGACCGGGACGAGGTGGGGAAGCGCCTCGACGATGGTGATGTCGGCCCCGAAGGACTTCCACGCGGAGGCGAACTCGACACCGATGACACCGCCGCCCAGCACGACCGCGGACTTCGGCACCCGGTCCAGCACCAGCGCGTGGTCGGAGGAGATCACGCGGTTGCCGTCGATCTCCAGGCCGGGGAGGGACTTCGGCACCGAACCGGTGGCCAGCAGGATGTGGCGGCCGGTGTACCGCTGGCCGTTCACATCGACGGAGGTCGGGGAGGACAGCCGGCCCTCACCCGTCACATAGGTGACCTTGCGGGAGGCGATCAGGCCCTGGAGACCCTTGTAGAGGCCCGAGACCACGCCGTCCTTGTACTTGTGCACACCCTCGATGTCGATGCCCTCGAAGGTGGTCTTGACACCGAATTCCGAACCCTCACGGGCCTGGTCGGCGATCTCACCGGCGTGCAGCAGAGCCTTGGTGGGGATGCAGCCGCGGTGCAGGCAGGTGCCGCCCAGCTTGTCCTTCTCGATCAGGGCGACGTCCAGACCCAGCTGCGCCGCGCGCAGGGCAGCGGCGTAACCGCCGCTACCGCCTCCGAGGATCACTAGGTCGAAAACGGTGCTGGCGTCGTTCGCCACGTCACGTCCTCCATGCATGGTGCGCCGGGGTCGGCCGTCGGTCGGCCGGGCGGCGGCGGGTGTTCGGCCGCTTCTTGCTCACGGCCCTGGTGTCTGGGGCCCTGTCCTGCCGGGACAACATCTTCGCACTTGTTGAGAGGAGGCGGGACGCGGGGCCGCTGTGTGAGAAATCTCCACACCCCAGTTCAGGGGTTACTCCTGCGTAGGCGGAACGCGGAGCCCCGTCGATTTCGTTGAGGGCGAAATCGACGGGACTTTCGGCCCGTGGCCCGGCCGCGTCCGGCCGCGTCCCGGCTCAGCCGAGATCGCCGTCGGCGGCGCGCTCCGCCAGCCGCACCAGCGTGCGGACCGCGGAGCCGGTGCCGCCCTTGGGGGTGTAGCCGAACGGTCCGGACTCGTTGAAGGCCGGGCCCGCGATGTCCAGGTGGCCCCAGGTGATCCCGTCCGCCACGAACTCCCGCAGGAAGATACCCGCCACCAGACCGCCACCCATGCGCTCGCCCATGTTCGCCAGATCGGCGACCGGGGAGTCGATGCCCTTGCGGAGATCCGACGGCAGCGGCATCGGCCACGACTGCTCACCGGCCTGCTCCGCGGTCTCGTGGAGCGTGGTGCGGAACGCGTCGTCGTTCGACATGATCCCGAACGTGCGGTTGCCCAGCGCGAGCACCATCGCACCGGTCAGCGTCGCCACGTCCACGATCGCGTCCGGCTTCTCCTCACCGGCGCGGGTGATCGCGTCGGCGAGCACCAGCCGGCCCTCGGCGTCGGTGTTCAGCACCTCGACGGTCTTGCCGCCGTACATCGACAGCACATCGCCGGGACGGGTGGCCGAACCCGACGGCATGTTCTCGGCCAGCGCCAGCCAGCCGGTCAGATTGACCCGCAGACCCAGCTTGGCGGCGGTGACGACCGCGGCGAACACGGCGGCGGCCCCGCTCATGTCGCACTTCATCGTCTCGTTGTGACCGGCCGGCTTGAGCGAGATGCCGCCCGAGTCGTAGGTGATGCCCTTGCCGATCAGCGCGAGCGTCTTCTCGGCCTTGGGGTGGGTGTACGCGATCCGGACCAGCCGCGGCGGGGCCTCCGAACCCTGGCCCACGCCCAGGATGCCGCCGTACCCGCCCTTCTTGAGCGCCTTCTCGTCCAGCACCTCGGCCTTGAGACCGTGCTCCTTCGCGGCCGCGACCGCCTCGGCCGCGAAGACGGCCGGGGTGAGCAGGTTGGACGGGGTGTTGATCAGGTCGCGGGCCCGGTTGACCTCCGCGACCAGGGCGGTGGCGCGCTCGGCGGCGGCCTTGTACGCCTTGTCGCGCGGCTTGCCGAGCAGGGTGACCTCGGCGAGCGGGCCGTTGTTCTTCTTGTCCTTGTCGTCCTTGGCCTTGCCGCCGTTGCCGTTGCTCTTGTCGTACGCGTACGCACCGAGCAGCGCGCCCTCGGCGACGGCGCCGGCGTCCGCCGCGTTCTCGACCGGCAGCGCGAACGCGCCCTTCTTCGAACCGGACAGTGCGCGCGAGGCCACCCCGGCGGCCCGGCGCAGCGTCTCGGCGGCGTAGCCGTCGCCCTTGGCCGGGGCCTCGCCCAGCCCGACCGCCAGCACGACCGGGGCCTTGAGGCCGGACGCGGAGGGCAGCTTGGTCACCTCGCCCTCGGCGCCGGTCGCGCCGAGCGTCTCCAGAACGGCGGCCAGCTTCCCGCCGAACGCCTTGTCCACGGCCTCGGCGCCGGCGGCGACGACGGGGCCCTTGGCCCCCTTCGCCACGCCGACGACGACGGCGTCCGCGCGCAGTGCCGCGGCGGAGGAGGTGCTGAGAGTCAGAGCAGTCACAGTGGTCGGGTCCCTCTTCCGTTGGTTCGTCGGCCGATATGGGTTGCAGGCCGCGCCCTCCGCATCGTATGCGGTCGCTTGTTCTCGAGGCTCGGTTCGCCCCAGGGGCGTGGTGCCCGGGGCCTCGGAGCGGGGGCGGGTGGGGAACGGAATTGACGGTGGCCGTTCAGGGACGGGAGGCCGCGCGATAGCCTTCCGCGCGATGGACACCACGCCGGAGCAGCCGCCGCAGCAGCCGCACTCCCCGTCGCAGCCGCCGCAGCCGGGGTCGTCCGCGCGCGGGCCGGAGTCCGAGCGCGCGCCGGAGCCCGAGCACCCGGAAGGCGCGGAGCCCTCCGACCGCCCGGAAGGCGCGGAGCCCCCCGGCCGCCCGGAGCATCCGCCGCGCCCCGCGTACGACCCGCCGCCCGCGCACGCTCCGCGCGCCCCCTGGGCCGACGGGGTCCGCTTCGCCTTCGGCACGCTCACGGTGCTGCCCGTACGGGTCACCCGCTGGGACCGGCAGGCGGCCCACGCCGGGATGCTGTGCGCTCCGCTGGCCGGGCTGGCCGTGGGACTGTGCGCGGCGGCAGTGGGTGGGGCCTTGCTGTTCCTGGGCGCCGGGGCGCTGTTGGCGGCCGTCACCACCGCCGCGATACCCGCCGTACTGACCCGCGGCCTCCACCTCGACGGGCTCGCCGACACCGCGGACGGGCTCGGCAGCGGCAAGCCCGCCGAGGACGCGCTGCGCATCATGAAGCGGTCGGACATCGGGCCGTTCGGCGTGATCACGCTGCTGTTCGTCCTGCTCGGCCAAGTGGCGGCCCTGGCCCAGCTGTACGGGCAGGACTGGGCGCACGGCGCGGTCGCGGCGGCCGTGGCCGGTGTCGCCGCGCGCTGCTCCCTGACGCTCGCGGCGCGCGTGGGAGTCCCGGCGGCGCGTCCGGAGGGACTGGGCGCGGCCGTCGCGGGCACCGTGCCGTGGCGGTCCGCCGGTGTCGTGGCGGCGGTGGCGGTGGCCGGCTGCGCGGTGGCGGCCGCCCCCTTCGGCCCGTACGCCGTCGCCCGTCACGCCTTCGCCGCCCTGGCCGCCCTGGTGGCCGCCGAACTCCTGCTGCGCCACTGCCGCCGCCGTCTCGACGGGGTGACCGGCGATGTCTTCGGCGCGCTCGCGGAGACGGCCGCGACGACCGCCCTGGTGATCCTGACCTTTGGTTAGGACCGGCCGCCGCCGGCCCCGGACCATCCGGCGCCCGGCGCCCGGGTTGCGGTGGGTTCGCGGCGGCGAGCGGCCGCCGCTACGGCAGGTCCGCGGCCCGTTCCCCCTCGCGGCTCCCGCGGAGGACCGTCGGAAGGACCTCAGCCGTCGTGTTCGGGGAGTTCCGCGTACAGGGCCGCGGCCGCCTGCACCAGCGGCAGGGCCAGCAGCGCGCCCGTACCCTCGCCGACCGTGACGCCGTGGTCGAGCAGCGGGGTGAGGGCGATACGGTCGAGCGCCTTCTCCTGGCCCGGCTCGCCGCTGGCCTGACCGGCCAGCCACCAGTCCGGGGCACGGAACGCCACCCGCTGGGCGACCAGCGCACAGGCCGCCGAGACGACGCCGTCCAGGATCACGGGGGTACGGCGCACGGCGCTCTGCAACAGGAAGCCGGTGATCGCGGCGAGGTCGGCACCGCCGACGGTGGCCAGCAGCTGGAGCTGATCGCCGAGCACCGGGCGGGCCCGGCGCAGCCCGTCGCGGATCGCGGCGCATTTGCGCATCCACGCGAGATCGTCGATGGCGGCCCCGCCCCGGCCGGTGACCACGGACGCGTCCGTACCGCACAGCGCGGCGATCAGGGTGGCGGCGGCGGTGGTACCGCCGACGCTGAGGTCGCCCAGGACGAGGAGGTCGGTGCCGGAGTCCACTTCCTCGTCGGCGATGGCCATCCCGGTACGGAAGGCCCGCTCGGCCTCGTCCAGGGTGAGCGCGTCCTCGACGTCGAGCCGGCCGGACGCGCGGCGCACGCGGTGGCGGGTGACCTCCTCGGGGAGGTCCCCGGGGTCGCAGTCCAGCGCCATGTCGACGACGCGGACGGACGCGCCGAGCCGGGCGGCGAGGATGGCGGCCGGGCTCTCGCCGTCCAGCACGGCGCGGACGAGGCGGTGGGTGCTCCTGGCGGGGCGGGCGGAGACGCCCAGGTCGGAGACGCCGTGGTCGCCCGCGAAGAGGATGACGCGGGGCTGCTCGACGGGCTTGACCGGCACCCGCTGCTGCGCGGCGGCCAGCCACTCGCCCAGTTCGTCCAGCCGCCCGAGCGCACCCGGCGGCAACGCGAGCCGCTCGCGGCGCTCCTCGGCGTCACGCCGGATGCCCCCGTCGGGGCGCTCGATCAGGTCGACGAAGTCATCGAGATTGAGAGCACTCACCTGGCGAACCCTACCGGGCCGGCCGGAAAGCGGTACCGGCTCCGCCGGTTGGGGTCGGCTCACGCGTCGGCGTCCGCGTCGGCGTCCGCGTCGGCGTCGGCGTTGCCGTCGGCGTCGGCGTCGGCGTCGGGCTGCTCGGCTCGGTGGGGTGCGGGTTTCGTCTCGCGCCTTCGGCGCACGTGAGCAGCGGGGCAGGGGGTGCCGGGCCGGGCCCGCATCGCCGTCCGCCGGGCCGGTGGGGGCGGGGGCCGGTGGCGGCTTCCGTGGCCGGGGGCCGAGGCCGATGCCGGACAGCAGGGGGGTTGGTGGGTACCTCCTGAAAACGTTTGATGAATTAGTTGCGTCAGATCAAGCGTTTTTTATGGGGGGGGTACCGGGAGGGGCCAGGCGGGGCGAGCTTCCGTCGAGTGCGGCGCCGGACCGCCGGAAGCCGACGGGATCTTGCCCCGCAGCCCGCAGCGCGCAGTCCGGCTGGGCCCCGGCCGTCGAGCACGGAAGCCGCCACCGGCGCCCGCCCCCACCGCCCCGGCGCCCGGCGGCGGCGCCGCCCCCCACCCCCTGCCCCGCTGCTCAAGTGCGCCGAAGGCGCGAGACGAAACCCGCACCCCACCGAGCCGAACAGCCCCGCAAGACCTGGCGGCCCAGGAGCCCCGGCCGAGGTTGCCCCGACGGGCTCAGCCGCGCAGCGGCAGCGGCTGACCGGCCACGACCAGGAGCACCTGCTCGCACTCCTCGGCGAACGCCGCGTTCAACCGGCCCAGTTCATCGCGGAAGCGGCGGCCGGAGGCGGTCGCGGGGACGACCCCGGCGCCGACCTCGTTGCTCACCGCCACCACCGTACGGCTGGTGGCGCGGACCGCCGCGACGAGCGCGGACACCCGTTCGCGGAGGGCGCGTTCACCGCCGTGCGCCCACTTGTCGTCGTCCCAGGCGTCCACGGAGTCCATCGCGTCGGTGAGCCACAGCGCCAGGCAGTCGATGAGCAGCGGCGGGCCGTCCTGGGCGAGCAGCGGTGTCAGATCGCAGGTCTCGGTGGTGCGCCAGGAGCCGGGGCGGCGCTCGCGATGGGCCGAGATGCGGGCGGCCCACTCCGGGTCGCCCTCGCGGATGCCGCTCGTGGCGACGTAGAGCACGTCGGGGAAGGCGGCCAGCCGCCGTTCCGCCTCCATGGACTTACCGGACCGGGCACCGCCCAGCACCAGCGTGCGGCGCGGCAGATCCGGCACCGCGTGGTACTCGCCGACGATCAGCGTCCGCCCGTCGGGCACCGTCCGCGCACCCGCCGTGGCGAGACGGCGGTGCAGCTCCTGGCCCGGCGGGACGGTGTGGTCGAGGTGCACGGCCACGACGTCCGTGGTGGCGCCCACGGCGCCCGAGGCGCGCAGGGCGGCCAGGGCGTCGGGGCGGCCCAGCACATCGAGCAGCACCATGTCGTACGGCTCGGCCGGGTCCGGGAGGCCGGCGGGGGCGCCGCCCGGCGGCAGGTACAGCAGCCGGGGGCCGTCGGGGCCGGTGACCTCGTAGCCCGTACCGGGGGAGTCCAGCGCCACCGCCCGTACCCGGTGGCCGCTGATCAGGGACAGCCGGCGGCCGTCCGGCACCCGCCCCGGCGCGGGCAGCCCGGCCGGGAACTCGACGGCCGGGCCCGCGTGCGGATGCGAGAGCAGCACCTGCCGTACGCCGACCAGCGAGTGGCCGGCCCGCGCGGCGGCGAAGGCGGCCCCCGGGGTGAGGTCGATCAGCAGCGCGCCGTCGATCAGCAGCGAGGTGGCGGCCCGCGCCTCCTCGCCGACGGCGGCGGCGCAGGAGGCGCAGGGGCAGCCGTGGCGCGGCAGCCCGTCGGGCGACCCGGTGCCCAGAAGAGTGAGTTCCACGGTCTGATCGTCTCGCGTCCGGTCCCACGGGTCGCGCGGGGCCACCCCCTAGGGAGTGATCAGTCACTTAGGCTGCGGGCAGACATCACCTGTGGACCGGCGGGTATCACCTGTGGGCCGGCAGGATGGAGGAGGCTGGATATGGCGTGGACATGGCGGTTCGAGAAGTCCGACGGGACGGAGACGAAGCCCGCGGTGCAGCCGGACGAGTTCCCGACTCAGGGGGACGCGGAGTCGTGGATCGGTGAGGAGTGGCGGGCGCTCCTCGAGGGAGGAGCGGAGCAGGTGACGCTCTTCGAGGACGGCACGAAGATCTACGGCCCGATGAGCCTGCGCGCCGAGTAGGCGTGGCATCGAGTCGGACGGTGCGCCCCGAGTAGGCCTACGCGCCTACTCGGCCGGCGCGCACCGAGCCGGACGGTGGACGCCGATCAGGCGTCCGCGCACCGCAGGGCACGCACCCGAAGAGCAAGGGTGCATCGCACCGGACCCGCACCTTGCAGTACGCCCGCGTCGAGCCAGACGCATGCGCCGATGCGCGGGTGGCACCCGCGCGAGGTGGTGCCCGAGCGCCTGCGCAGGGTGCCTGCGCAAGGTGGTGCCCGCGCAGGGTGGTGACCGTGCGGGGGTAGCGCTCGCCTGAGGTAGCGCCCGTGCGGGGGGCTGCTCGCGCGGGGTGGCGTCCGTGCGGGGTGGTGCCTGCGCGGGGTGGCGCCCACGCGAGGTGGTGCCCGTGTGAGGTAGCGCCTGCGCGGGGTGGCGCCCGTGCGGGGTGGCGCCCACGCGAGGTAGCGCCTGCGCGGGGTGGCGCCTGCGCGGAGTGGCGTCCGTGCGGGGTGGCGCCCACGCGGGGTGGTGTCCGCGCGGGGTGGTGCCTGCGCGAGGTGGTGCCCGTGCGAGGTAGCGCCTGCGCGGGGGCTGCCCCGCGCGGGGTGGTGCCTGCGCGGGGTGGCGCCTGCGCGGAGTGGCGTCCGTGCGAGGTGGCGCCCACGCAAGGTGGTGCCTGCGCGGGGGCTGCTCGCGCGGGGTGGTGCCCGTGCGAGGTAGCGCCTGCGCGGGGGGCTGCCCGCGCGAGGTGGTGCCCACGCAAGGTGGTGCCCCGGGCGGGGTGGCGGCCGTACCGTCTGGCGCTCGCGCGAGGTAGGTGCGGGGTGGCAGTGGCGGTGGGCACCGCCACTGCCACCCCGCATCGGCGATCAGCCCCGCACCCCACACAGATGCAGCAGTGCCGCCACCGCGCGGTACGGATCCGTGCGGCCGGCTCGTTCCTCGGCTGCCAGCAGGCGCTCCCACTCCGGGGAGCCGGGCGGCTCCGCGTCGTTCGGGGCGAGGTCGGTGAAGACGCGCACCCCGTACCAGGCGCGCAGCGGCGCGCCGATCGCGGTCAGGGTCGAGGTCAGTTCCTCGCGCCGGTCGGCGCGCACCCGCAGGCCGATCCGGTTGGTGTACGAGGGGGAGTCGAAGGCGGTCAGCGCGGTGTCCCAGTCCCCGGCCAGCCCCGGCCGCATCGCCAGCGCGTCGCCGTTGCGCACCAGCAGGGAGAGCAGACCGCCGGGGGCCAGTACCCGGGCCAGCCCGGCGAGCAGCGGATCGGGTTCGGGCACGTACATCAGCACCCCGTGGCACAGCACCACGTCGAAGGTGCCCGGCAGGAAGTGGGCCCCGGTCTCCCGGCCGTCGCCCTCGATCAGCCGCACCCGCCGCCGGATGCCCTCGGGCTCCTCGGCGAGCACGGTGCGGGCCGCCTCCAGCATGGCGGCGTCCGACTCCAGCCCGGTCACCTCATGGCCGGCACGGGCCAGCCGCAGGGCCTGGGTGCCCTGGCCGACGCCCACGTCGAGCACCCGCAGCCGCTGTCCCACCGGGAAGCGGGCGGTGATCTGCTCGTCGAGCTGGTGCGCGACCAGTGTCTGCCGGACGGTGTTCCGCAGGGCCCCGAGGTGACCCAGCCAGCCGGTCGCCCCGCCGGCGAAGCCGGAGGGTTGGCCGCTCAGGGCCGCTCTCCGCGCTTGACCTGCGGCTTGGGCAGCCGCAGCCGGCGCATCTGGAGGGTGCGCATCAGGGCGTACGCCACCGCGCCGCGCAGGTTCTCGTCGGGGAAGCGCTTGCGCAGCTGCCGCTTGAGCTGGAAGCCGAGGACGATGGAGTTGATCACGATCAGGACGATGACCACCATCCACAGCAGCAGCACATAGCTCTGCAGGGCGCCGGCCCGGATCATGCTCAGCACCAGGATGACCACCGCGAGCGGCAGGAAGTACTCCGCCACCGAGAACCGCGAGTCCACGAAGTCGCGGGCGAAGCGGCGCACCGGACCCTTGTCGCGGGCCGGCAGATACCGCTCGTCGCCCCCGGCCAGCGCCTCGCGCTGCTTGGCCAGATCGGCGCGGCGGGCCTCGCGCGCACGCTTGGTGGCCTCCTTACGGTTGGCCGGCGTCTTCGCCAGGCTGCGGCGCTGTGACTGGGCCTCGCTCCGCTTGGGAGTGGGGCGGCCCTTGGGCGCCTGCGGGTCACGGGGCTGCTGCGGCTGGTCCGCGGTCACCTTGGTGGTTGCGGCCTGCTCATCCTTGGAACGGCTTCGGAACACAAAGCCCAAGGGTACGGGTTGCCGGGTGGGTGCCCCAGCCTCAGGGGGAACGATCCGGCAACGGGATCCCGCCGTACCGGGACCCGATCGGGACACAGATCGGGACACAGGGGGCGCACTCCTCCTTGCGCCGGAGACTCCGGGTGCCTGATCGTCCTGGAGGAGGAGCGCGCGCGGACGCGAACAGTGCGGTAATGGAAGTGGGCCCCGTAGGCTGGGTCTATTGGAGTGCCGGAGCACACGTCCGTCAGAAGGGGGCGCGCGAGGCCCATGAGCGGTGTCATGAAGCGTATGGGAATGATCTTCCGCGCGAAGGCCAACAAGGCCCTGGACCGGGCCGAGGACCCGCGCGAGACCCTTGACTACTCGTACCAGAAGCAGCTCGAGCTGCTCCAGAAGGTGCGGCGCGGTGTCGCGGACGTGGCGACCTCGCGCAAGCGCCTGGAGCTTCAGCTCAACCAGTTGCAGGGCCAGTCCACCAAGCTGGAGGACCAGGGGCGCAAGGCGCTCGCGCTCGGCCGGGAGGACCTGGCCCGCGAGGCGCTGTCCCGCCGTGCCGCGCTCCAGCAGCAGGTCACCGACCTGGAGACGCAGCACCAGACGCTCCAGGGCGAGGAGGAGAAGCTGACGCTGGCCGCCCAGCGGCTGCAGGCCAAGGTCGACGCGTTCCGCACCCGCAAGGAGACCATCAAGGCCACCTACACCGCGGCCCAGGCGCAGACCCGGATCGGCGAGGCGTTCTCCGGCATCTCGGAGGAGATGGGCGACGTCGGCATGGCGATCCAGCGCGCCGAGGACAAGACCGCCCAGATGCAGGCGCGCGCGGGTGCGATCGACGAGCTGCTGGCCTCCGGAGCCCTCGACGACCAGTCCGGTATGGCCACCAAGGACGACATCGCGGCCGAGCTCGACCGGATCTCCGGCGGTACGGACGTGGAGCTGGAGCTCCAGCGGATGAAGGCCGAGCTGGCCGGCGGCAGCCCGCAGCAGGCGATCGAGGGCGGCAAGCAGGACCAGGCCCAGCAGTCCCAGACCCAGCACAGGTTCGACAAGCAGTAGCCCGCGCCCCTTGGGCGAGGTCTCCGAGGAGGTCGTCATGATCGTACGGATCATGGGGGAGGGCCAGGTGCTGGTGGCCGACAGCCGGCTGCCCGGACTGAACAGACTGGACGACGAGCTGCTCGCCGAGATCGAGGGCGGCGATCACGAGGGCTTCCGGAAGACCCTGGGCGCGCTGCTGGAGGCGGTGCGCTCGGCCGGTGAGCCGCTGCCCGACGACGCCCTCCAGCCGTCCGAGCTGATTCTCCCCGCCGCCGACGCCACCCTTGAGGAAGTCAAGGCGATGCTCAAGGACGACGGCCTCATTCCGGGATAGTGCGGCGCAAGGTCGTGCGACGTGCCCCCGGACCGCACTCCAGTTCAGCTCGTGCCCGCTCGGCCGGCCGGGCTCGGGCGCTCATGAAGCCGGGCGGCCCGCCGCGGCCCTTACCGTTGGATCCCGTGACTCCCCTCGCCGTCGGGCCGGGTCTGGCCCGTCCGCACCGCTGGCTGTGCGACCACCCCCGCTCCCTGGACGCCATGGTGTCGGCGGGGGTCCTGGTGCTGATCCTGATCGGCGCGGTGGCCAGTCCGCGCGTGCCCGATCAGCCGCTGGGCCCCCTCTTCGTGCTGCTGGCCGTGCTCGCCGCCGGCTCGCTGGTGTTCCGCCGCGAACGGCCGTGCGGAGTGCTCGTCTTCAACGTCGGCCTCACCCTCGTCGAGATCATCACCAATGACGTGGGCCCGCCGCGCACCTCCATCGTGTTCGGCGTCGTGGTGGCGCTCTACACCGTCGCGGCCCGCACCGACCGCCCCACCACCTGGCGGCTCGGCGCCGCCACGGCCGTGCTGGTCACGGGGGCCGGGATGCTCTTCGGGCTCAACCCCTGGTACTCCCAGGAGAACTGGGGGCTCTTCGCCTGGACCGGGCTGGCCGCGGCGGCCGGCGACGCGGTGCGCAGCCGCCGCGCCTTCATCGCCGCCATCGAGGAGCGGGCGGTCAGGGCCGAGCGGACCCGCGAGGAGGAGGCGCGCCGCCGGGTCGCCGAGGAGCGGCTGCGCATCGCCCGTGAGCTGCACGATGTCGTGGCGCATCACATCGCGCTGGTCAACGTCCAGGCCGGGGTGGCCTCCCACGTCATGGACAACCGTCCGGACCAGGCCAAGGAGGCGCTCGCCCACGTACGGCAGGCGAGCCGCTCGGCGCTGGACGAACTGCGCGCCACGGTCGGTCTGCTGCGGCAGTACGGCGACCCCGCCGCGCCCACCGAACCGGCCCCCGGTCTCGCCGTCCTGGACCAGCTCGTGGACGGTTTCGTCCGGGCCGGGATGCGGGTCGAGGTCCGGGCGGAGCCACCGGAGGCGCTCAGCCCGCTGCCCGGCTCGGTGGACCTGACGGCCTACCGGATCGTCCAGGAGGCGCTGACCAATGTGCACAAGCACGCCGGGCCCGGGGCCACCGCCCAGGTCCGCATCGCCCGCGTCCGGGACGCCCTGGACGTCACCGTCGAGGACGACGGGGCGGGGGCGCGGACCGTGGGGCCGGGCGGGCCGGAGGGGACGGACGACAGGGGCGGGCCCGGGGAGGAGACCGGGGGCGGCGGACACGGCCTGCTGGGCATGCGCGAGCGGGTGACCGCGCTGCGCGGCAGCTGCGAGGCGGGACCCCGGCCCGAGGGCGGCTTCCGGGTCCGGGTGAGACTTCCTCTGCAGTTGCGTAGCGGAGGGGACTCATGACGATCAGGGTGTTGCTCGCGGACGATCAGGCGCTGCTGCGCAGCGCGTTCCGCGTCCTGGTGGACTCCGAGCCGGACATGGAGGTGGTGGGGGAGGCGTCCGACGGGGCGCAGGCGGTGGAGATCGCCCGCGCCGAGGGTGCCGATGTGGTCCTGATGGACATCCGGATGCCCGGTACGGACGGACTGGCCGCCACCCGCATGATCACCAAAGATCCGCAGCTCGGCGGCGTCCGGGTGGTCATGCTGACGACCTTCGAGGTCGACGAGTACGTGGTGGACTCGCTGCGGGCGGGTGCCAGCGGATTCCTCGGCAAGGGCGCCGAACCCGATGAGCTGCTCGCGGCGATCCGTATCGCGGCGGCGGGCGAGGCGCTGCTGTCCCCGGCCGCGACCAAGGGGCTGATCGCCCGCTTCCTGGCCCAGGGCGACCGGAGCGACGAGGGGAGCGGCTACGACGCCGCGCGGCTGGACGTCCTCACGGTCCGCGAGCGCGAGGTCCTGGCCCAGGTGGCCGGCGGGCTGTCGAACGACGAGATCGCCGCCCGGCTGGAGGTGAGCCCGCTCACGGTCAAGACGCATGTCAACCGCGCGATGGCCAAGCTGGGCGCCCGCGACCGCGCCCAGCTGGTGGTGATCGCCTACGAGACGGGGCTGGTCCGCGCGGGCCACTGACCGGGGGCCGGGCGGCCGGGGCCGACTGCCGAGCTCAGCCCCGGTGCCCGGTACACGCCGCCGGCTACGGCAGCGCCAGCATCCGCTCCAGGGCCAGCTTGGCGAAGTGCTCCGTCTCCTTGTCGACCTGGATGCGGTTGACCACCTTGCCGTCCACCAGCGACTCCAGCGCCCAGACCAGGTGCGGCAGATCGATCCGGTTCATGGTCGAGCAGAAGCAGACCGTCTTGTCGAGGAAGACGATCTCCTTGCCCTGATCGGCGAAACGATTGGCCAGGCGCCGTACGAGGTTCAGCTCGGTGCCGATCGCCCACTTCGAACCGGCGGGGGCGGCCTCCAGGGCCTTGATGATGTACTCGGTCGAGCCCACGTGGTCCGCCGCGGCCACCACCTCGTGCTTGCACTCGGGGTGCACCAGCACGTTCACATCCGGTATCCGCTCGCGCACATCGTTGACCGAGTCCAGCGAGAACCGGCCGTGCACCGAGCAGTGGCCGCGCCACAGGATCATCGTCGCGGCGCGCAGCTGCTCGGGGGTGAGGCCGCCGTTCGGCTTGTGCGGGTTGTAGACGACACAGTCCTCCAGCGACATGCCCAGGTCGCGGACCGCCGTATTGCGCCCCAGATGCTGATCGGGCAGGAACAGCACTTTCTCGCCCTGCTGGAACGCCCACTCCAGGGCCCGCTGGGCATTGGAGGAGGTGCAGATCGTGCCGCCGTGGCGACCGGTGAACGACTTGATGTCGGCGGAGGAGTTCATGTACGAGACGGGCACCGTCACATCCGCGACCCCCGCCTCGGTCAGCACCTCCCAGCACTCGGCGACCTGCTCGGCCGTGGCCATGTCGGCCATCGAGCAGCCGGCCGCCAGATCGGGGAGGACGACCTGCTGGGCGTCGTTGGTCAGGATGTCGGCTGACTCGGCCATGAAGTGCACACCGCAGAAGACGATGTACTCGGCGTCCGGACGGGCCGCCGCTTCCCGGGCGAGCTTGAAGGAGTCCCCGGTGACATCGGCGAACTCGATCACCTCGTCGCGCTGGTAGTGGTGGCCGAGGACGAAGACCTTGTCCCCGAGCTTCTCCTTGGCCGCGCGGGCGCGCGCCACCAGATCCGGGTCGGAGGGCGCCGGAAGGTCTCCCGGGCATTCCACGCCGCGCTCGCTCCGGGGGTCGGCCTCCCGGCCGAGAAGCAGCAGAGCGAGCGGGGTCGGCTGCACGTCGAGGGATTGGGCGGTGGTCACGTCACGCACCCTTCTTTCTTCACTGGGAACCCTAATCGTCAGAATGACGCTATCTATCATAGCCGCTTCACGTCACTTTGACGATGGGCATTGTGTCGATGTGACGCATTCCGGTGTGCCGACCCGTGTGCGAGCATGAAGGGCAACAGGAGACAAGCGCTGGGCCCGGAATGAATCCGGGACGCCGTTGGTTGGTTCCGACGGCAAGCAGTCCGTACGACCCGGGAGAGAAGCAGATGACCGTTCAGGACGAGACCACCGCGAGCGAGGGCATCATCCTGTCCGACGCCGCCGCGTCGAAGGTCAAGAGCCTGCTGGAGCAGGAGGGCCGCGACGACCTCGCGCTGCGCGTCGCCGTCCAGCCCGGCGGCTGCTCCGGCCTGCGCTACCAGCTCTTCTTCGACGAGCGCTCGCTCGACGGCGACGTCGTCAAGGACTTCGGCGGCGTCAAGGTCGTGACCGACCGCATGAGCGCCCCGTACCTGGGCGGTGCCTCGATCGACTTCGTCGACACCATCGAGAAGCAGGGCTTCACCATCGACAACCCGAACGCCACGGGCTCCTGCGCCTGCGGCGACTCCTTCAGCTGAGCCGCCGGCACGGCGGCGGCGAACGGCGCGACGAAGGGGGCGGGCCCATGGGCCCGCCCCCTTCCGCATGCCGTGCTACGCCTGCTCCCGCGACGGCACCGTCACTTCCGCAGCGGCACCGTCTCACCGGTGGACCCGTCCACGACCTTCCGGCCGTCCAGCGGCTCCTTCAGCGTCACCTTCTTCTCCAACTGCTTGGCGATCAGGATGCAGGCCCGCCCCGGATGGGTCGGCTTGCTCCCCAGCTCCAGCGTCACCTGCTCGGACGTCTCCTTCGCGGAGAGCGAGTAGGTGTTGCAGACACCGCCCCAGAAGCGCACCGTCAGGGTCTTGCCGTCCACGCTGTACGAGGTGATGTCATCGGGCTTGGAGGTCTCGTCCCCCTCGCCCGGCCGCGACGGGGAGTGGCCCGGCCCCTCGGCCTTCTTGATGAACTCCGGCTTCACCGCGGGGTAGGGAAGGGTGACCGCCACCCCGTTGGCCCCGGTCGGCTCGGTCTCGAAGATCCACGACGGCACCAGCGCCCGCCGGCCGTCGACCAGGTGCGAGGCGAGGCCGAAGGTGGCCTTGCGCACCGTCACCTTGTCGGAGCCGTCGCCTCCCTTGGCTGCCGCCGTGTCGTTCAGCCGCCGCAGCGCCTGCTCCGCGCCGAGCAGCGGATAGCTGTCGTCCTCCCGGGGCAGCGCCAGCGTTCCGCTGCCGCCCACCAGCTGGCCGTCGGCGCCGACCTGAAGACTGGTCCGCCAGCCGTGGGTCGGCAGATCGCCCACCCGCGGGTCCGCGTTCACCATCCGCACGGCGCCGTAGCGGCTCCGCGCGTCGAGCTTCGCGTCCGACAGGCCCAGCGCCTTCAGCACCGGCTCGGCGGTGCGCTCCGCCTTCTCCTCGGACACGGCCTTGTCGCCACCCTCACCGGCGCCGTTGTCACCGCGCTTGTCGCCGTCCCGGTAGGAGGGGCAGTCCGCGGCGTCCTTGTCCGCATCCGTCCCGGCGGCCTGACCGCCCTTGTCGGTCCGCGCGCCCTGATCCGCCGGCTTCCCGTCCGGGTGGACGCAGGACGTGCCGCCCGGCGCCCCATAGCGCGCGTACGACCAGCTGCCCGGCCCGGTCCGGCTCACCCGCAGCGTCGGGCCGCTCCCGTCCTTGGTGCCGCCGACCTTCCAGTACCCGTGGTCGGCGCGGGGGCTGCCGGACACGTCCAGGGCCTTCGCCAGCCGCGCCGCATCGGCCTTGGTGACCTTCGGGTCGCTCAGGTACACCGGGGCCTCCTCGGGCCCGTCCGGGTACTTCCCCTTGATCACATAGCGGCCGCCGCGCGGATCGGGCTCACCCGGCGCGATGCCCTCGTCCCCGCCCCGCTCCCCGGCCGGGGAGGCGTAGGCGTCCAGTGCGAGGGGTTTCGGCGCGCCGTCCTCGCCCGCCGCGCCCGGCCCTCGCGTGCCGCCGTCCGCCGCGCTGGAGGCCCAGTAGGCGCCGCCACCACCGGCGACCAGCACCGCGGCCGCCACTGACACGACGGCCAGCGGCGAGCGTCGGCGCGGTCGGCGAGTGTCGTCGTCGGGGGTCTGCGGGGTGTCGGTGTCCTCGGTGCTCACCGTTTCGCTCCTTCGGCTCCGCTCACGTTCTACGGTCGCATCCCTCGCGAGGAGATGCCGATGAGACGGAGCCGGGGCGCACCCGGTTCCTTCAGTTGCCGTAATCCGACATGCCGGCCAGCAGATCGGCCGACGCGGGCGGCACGGTGATCCCCCGGATGCGGGAGGGGGAGACCGGTGAGGCGGGGGCGGCGGCAGGCGATACGGTGACCGCCCAGTGCGGCGCCATCCGCGCACCGTCCCCGCGCAGCTCCTCCAGCTGCTCGGGTTCGATGACTCCGGTGGCGGAGAAGGCGGAGGCGAATCGCTGAGGCATGAGGTCTCCCGGTCCAGGGGGCCGCCGACGCGTACCCCGCGTCGAGCACGCTATTCAGCGGGTGTCCGCGACAAAAGACCTACTATCGGGTAGTTTCTTCCGTTCGTATGGGCAGGGGGAAGCGGATAGCGTGAAGCGTCCGATCTCGCCGCCCCTCGCAGGAGCGAATCCCGTGCGTATCGCCGTAACCGGCTCCATCGCCACCGACCATCTGATGACCTTCCCCGGCCGCTTCGCCGATCAGCTGGTCGCCGATCAGCTGCATACGGTCTCCCTCTCCTTCCTGGTCGACACCCTCGACGTCCGCCGTGGCGGGGTCGGCCCCAACATCTGTTTCGGCATGGGCGTGCTGGGCCTGCGCCCGATCCTGGTCGGCGCGGCCGGCGAGGACTTCGCCGACTACCGCGCCTGGCTGGACCGGCACGGTGTGGACACCGCGTCCGTGCGGATCTCCGAGGTCCTGCACACCGCGCGCTTCGTCTGCACCACGGACGCCGACCACAACCAGATCGCCTCCTTCTACACCGGCGCCATGAGCGAGGCCCGCCAGATCGAGCTCCAGCCGGTCGCGGAGCGGGTCGGCGGCCTCGACCTCGTCCTGATCAGCGCGGACGACCCGGAGGCGATGGTCCGCCACACCGAGGAGTGCCGCACCCGCGGCATCCCCTTCGCCGCCGACCCCTCCCAGCAGCTCGCCCGCATGGAGGGCGAGGACATCCGGGCGCTGATCGGCGGCGCCGAGTACCTCTTCACCAACGAGTACGAGGCCGCGCTGATCGAGACCAAGACCGGCTGGACCGCGGACCAGATCCTCGCCAAGGTCGGCACCCGGGTCACCACGCTGGGCGCACAGGGCGTGCGGATCGACCGCGAGGGCGAGGAGCCCATCGTCGTCGGCTGCCCGGAGGAGGAGCGGAAGGCCGACCCGACCGGCGTCGGCGACGCCTTCCGCGCGGGCTTCCTCTCCGGTCTGGCCTGGGAACTCCCGCTCGAGCGCGCCGCCCAGGTCGGCTGCATGCTGGCGACGCTGGTCATCGAGACGGTCGGCACCCAGGAGTACGAGCTGCGCCGCGGCCACTTCATGGAGCGGTTCGCCAAGGCGTACGGCCATGAGGCGGCGGGCGAGATCGCGGCCCACCTCTCCTGACCCCACCGGCCCTGTCCGACACATCCCGCCGTGCCGGCTCCCCCAGCCACCGCTGGGAGGTACCTCGTGTACCGAGGCCGCGCGCACCGCCCCCGGCGGACGGCGTGATGTGCCGGACAGGGCCGACGGGGCCTAGTCGCGGCGGCGGACCCGGTAGGCCACGCCCCGTTCGGCCGGGCGCTCGCCCTCGTAGGTCTGGCCCCGCATCTCGCACCACGCCGGGATGTCCAGCCGGGCCGCCTCGTCGTCGGACAGCACCGTCACCACGCCGCCCACCGGTACCTCGCCGATCACCTTGGCCAGCTCGATCACCGGGATCGGGCACCGCTTGCCGAGCGAATCGACCACCAGCTCGGGCTCGGGAGCCGGGGCGGAGGCTTCGGCTCCGGCCGGCCGTGGCGCGCCCAGGCGCTCGCGCACCTCGGCCACCACCCCCGGCAGCACCTCCAGGAACCGGTCCACCTCCGCCTCGGCCGTACCGCGCGGCAGCGAGACCCGGACATTGCCCTCGGACAGCACCCCCATCGCGCGCAGCACATGGCTCGGGGTCAGCGTGGACGAGGTGCACGAGGAGCCGGAGGAGACCGAGAACTCCGCGCGGTCCAGCTCGTGGAGCAGCGCCTCTCCGTCGACATAGAGACAGGAGAAGGTCACCAGATGCGGCAGCCGCCGCTGAGGGTCGCCGACCACCTCCACCTCCGGCACCAGCGCCGGCACCCGCGCCCGGATGCGGTCCACCAGCCCCCGCAGCCGTTCCGCCTCGGCGGTGGCCTCCGCCCGGACGGCCCGCAGCGAGGCGGCCGCGGCGACGATGGCGGGGAGGTTCTCGAAACCGGGGGAGCGGCCCGACTCCCGCTCGTCGGCGGGCGAGGCCGTACGGAAGCGCACCCCCTTGCGCACCACGAGCAGCCCCACCCCCGCGGGGCCGCCCCACTTATGGGCACTTGCCGTCAGGAGCGACCAATTGCCCTCCACGGGACCCCAGCCGAGCGACTGCGCCGCGTCCACCAGCAGCGGTACGCCCGCCGCCGCACACTCCTCGGCCGCCTCGGCCACCGGCTGGAGGGTGCCCACCTCATGGTTGGCGGACTGCAGACAGGCCAGCGCCACCCCGTCCGGGGCCTCCCGCAGGGCCGCCGCGTACGCGTCCGGCGCGACCCGCCCCATACGGTCCACCGGCACCTCGGTGACCGTGCCGCCGTCCGCCTCGTGCGCGGCCGCCGCGTGCAGCACCGAGGAGTGCTCCACGGCGGAGACGACCAGATGACGGCCGGCGCGCCGACGGCCCGCGAGCGCCCCCGCGATGCCCTCGTGCACCGCGCGCGTCCCCGAAGGAGTGAAGACCAGCTCGTCCGGGCGGCAGCCCACGGCCTCGGCCGCCGCCTCCCGCGCGGCGTCCAGCAACAGCCGGGCGCGGCGCCCCTCCCGGTAGAGCCGGGCGGGGTCGGCCCACCCCTCGTCGAGGGCGGCCAGGAGCGCCTGCCGGGCGACGGGGTGCAGCGGAGCGGACGAGGCCGCGTCGAAGTAGGGCACATACGAAACGCTAGTCGCCACCACCGACAACCGGGCGCGCGCGGCCCCGTCCGTGCCCGCACCGACCGCCCAGCCGAGATCCGGCCGGACCCCGGCGGCCGGGACCGTGCCGTGCCGGACCGCACTGGCCTCGCAGCCGGTTCGCACCGACCCCGAGACCGGGCCGCGGCGGACTCGGGGCTGTGCCGCACCCGGGGCCGGGTCCGCGTCAGACCTGGGGCCGAGGCGCGCAGGGCCCAGCCGCGCCAGGGCCCCGAGCCGGGCCGCGCCAGGACCCCGAACCGGGGCGCGCAGAGTCCCAAGCCGACCCCGAGCCGGGCCGTGCCAGGGTCCCGAAGCGGGGTGTGCCGGGGCCGGGGCCGGGGGCGTGCCAGGTGCGGAAAAGGCCACCGGAGCCCGGGATTCCACCCCTTCGTGGAGCGCCCCGGCGCGTTGGGCACCCTCCCCGCACGACCCCAAATGGCGTCCAGTAGGGTTTGGTCCGCATAAACATCCAAACCCCTGCCCGCACCGGGCCGGCGACCGACCAGACAGACGGCCGCGGCCGACCGCGCGGGCGAGACTCTCGGGAAGGCGCTACGTGAGTCCCAACGGCTCCGACCGCTCGTCGCGGCGCCCGGTGCGGCGGAAGCTGCTGCAGGCGCTGGCCGCGGGCTTGGTCCTGGCGACCGCCACCGGTTGCACATCGAAGGACTTCCCCCGCCTCGGAATGCCTACCCCCGTCACGGAGGAGGCGCCGCGGATCCTCTCCCTGTGGCAGGGCTCGTGGGCGGCAGCGCTCGCCACGGGCGTCCTGGTCTGGGGCCTGATCATCTGGGCGGTCATCTTCCACCGCCGCAGCAGGACCAAGATCGAGGTTCCCGCGCAGACCCGGTACAACATGCCGATCGAGGCGCTGTACACCGTGGTCCCGATCATCATCGTCTCGGTGCTGTTCTACTTCACCGCACGCGATGAGAACGCGCTCCTCAAGACCTCCAAGAAGCCCGACCACGTGGTCAACGTGGTGGGCTACCAGTGGAGCTGGGGCTTCAACTACATGGAGAACGTGGACGGGAAGACCACGACTCCACAGGCGACCGCCAAGGAGATCTCCTCGATCCCCAAGCGCATGCTCAGCGCGGTCCCCAAGGGCGCGGAGGGCGTCTACGAGGCGGGCACCCCCGGTGAGCGGAACCCGCAGACCGGCAACCCGGGTCCGACCCTGTGGCTGCCGAAGGGCGAGTCGGTCCAGTTCATCCTGACGTCCCGCGATGTCATCCACTCGTTCTGGGTGGTCCCCTTCCTGATGAAGATGGACGTCATCCCGGGCCACACCAACCGCTTCGAGGTCACCCCGAACCGCGAGGGCACCTTCAAGGGCAAGTGCGCCGAACTGTGCGGCGTCGACCACTCCCGGATGCTCTTCAACGTCAAGGTCGTGTCGCCGGAGCGCTACCAGCAGCACCTCAAGGAGCTGGCGAAGAAGGGCCAGACCGGCTACATCCCGGCGGGCATTGAGCAGACGGACGCCGCCAAGAACGCGGAGACCAAGACATCGTGAGCATCCTCAACGAACCCCAGGGTGCCGCCGACACGGCCGGCTCGCATGAGCGGCAGTCGCCGGTACGCCGGAAGCAGCCGGGCAATGTCGTCGTCAAGTGGCTGACCACCACGGACCACAAGACGATCGGCACGCTCTATCTCGTCACGTCGTTCGCGTTCTTCTGCATCGGCGGCCTCATGGCGCTCTTCATGCGCGCCGAGCTGGCCCGTCCGGGTACGCAGATCATGTCGAACGAGCAGTTCAACCAGGCGTTCACCATGCATGGCACGATCATGCTGCTGATGTTCGCCACCCCGCTGTTCGCGGGCTTCACGAACTGGATCATGCCGCTGCAGATCGGTGCGCCCGATGTGGCGTTCCCGCGGCTGAACATGTTCGCGTACTGGCTGTACCTCTTCGGTTCGCTGATCGCGGTGGGCGGCTTCCTGACCCCGCAGGGCGCGGCCGACTTCGGCTGGTTCGCCTACTCCCCGCTGTCGGACGCGGTGCGTTCGCCGGGTGTGGGCGCGGACATGTGGATCATGGGTCTGGCCCTCTCCGGCTTCGGCACGATCCTCGGTGCGGTCAACTTCATCACCACGATCATCTGCATGCGCGCCCCGGGCATGACGATGTTCCGGATGCCGATCTTCACCTGGAACGTGCTGCTGACCGCGGTGCTGGTCCTGCTCGCCTTCCCGGTGCTGGCCGCCGCGCTGTTCGCCCTGGAGGCGGACCGTAAATTCGGGGCACACGTCTTCGACGCGGCCAATGGCGGAGCGTTGCTCTGGCAGCACCTCTTCTGGTTCTTCGGCCATCCAGAGGTGTACATCATCGCGCTGCCGTTCTTCGGCATCATTTCCGAGGTCATTCCGGTCTTCTCCCGGAAGCCGATGTTCGGTTACATCTCCCTGATCGCCGCGACCATTTCGATCGCCGGTCTCTCGGTGACGGTGTGGGCCCACCACATGTATGTCACCGGCGGAGTGCTGTTGCCGTTCTTCTCGTTCATGACGTTCCTCATCGCGGTGCCGACCGGTATCAAGTTCTTCAACTGGATCGGCACGATGTGGAAGGGGTCGCTGAGTTTCGAGACCCCGATGCTCTGGGCGATCGGCTTCCTGATCACCTTCACCTTCGGTGGTCTGACCGGTGTGATCCTGGCGTCGCCGCCCATGGACTTCCACGTCTCCGACTCGTACTTCGTGGTGGCCCACTTCCACTACGTGGTCTTCGGCACCGTGGTCTTCGCGATGTTCTCCGGATTCCACTTCTGGTGGCCGAAGTTCACCGGCAAGATGCTCGACGAGCGGCTCGGCAAGATCACCTTCTGGACGCTGTTCATCGGCTTCCACGGCACCTTCCTGGTCCAGCACTGGCTGGGCGCCGAGGGCATGCCCCGCCGGTACGCGGACTACCTGGCGGCCGACGGCATCACCACGCTGAACACCATCTCGACCATCAGCTCCTTCCTGCTGGGCCTGTCGATCCTGCCGTTCCTCTACAACGTCTGGAAGACCGCCAAGTACGGCAAGAAGGTCGAGGTCGACGACCCCTGGGGCTACGGCCGCTCGCTGGAGTGGGCGACCTCCTGCCCGCCCCCGCGGCACAACTTCCTCACCCTGCCGCGGATCCGTTCCGAATCCCCGGCGTTCGACCTGCACCACCCGGAGATCGCGGCGCTCGACCAGCTCGAGAACCACGGTGCGCCTGACGATGACAAGGCCCTCGCGGGTGGTAAGGAGGCCGGCAAGTGAAGGTCCAAGGCCGGATGTTCATCTGGCTGGCCGTCTTCATCCTCGTCATGGCGATCGTCTATGGCGTGTGGTCGAAGGAGCCGGCCGGCACCACCGCGCTCTTCCTGGCCTTCGGGCTGAGCATCATGATCGGCTACTACCTGGCGTTCACGGCGCGCCGGGTGGATGTCGGAGCGCAGGACAACAAGGACGCGGATGTCGCGGACGACGCCGGTGAGCTGGGATTCTTCTCCCCGCACAGCTGGCAGCCGCTCTCCCTGGCCGTCGGTGGCGCCATGGCCTTCCTGGGCGTGGTCTTCGGCTGGTGGCTGCTCTTCTTCTCGGCCCCGATCCTCATGATCGGTCTCTTCGGCTGGGTCTTCGAGTACTACCGCGGCGAGAACGCCAACCAGTAGCGGACCGGTCGGCCGACACGACCGGTGAGACAAGCGGGGCCCGGACACCTCCCCAGGTGTCCGGGCCCCGCTTGCGCGTTGCCGCGCGCGCACCGGGGCGCGGGCCGGTGGCTCACTCCACTGCCTCATCCGGCGCGACGGGCACGGACGCCGTTCGTACGTTGAGACCATGAGCCACACACCTCGATCACTCAGCAGCCGGGCGGCGCTCACCTGCGCCCTGCTGGTGGCGCCGCTGATAGCGGGTCTGAGCGGATGCGGGGGCTCTCCCGACCCCCTGTCCGCCAAGCCGTACGACGCCGCCGACCAGATCTCGTTCAGCGGTGACGGCGACGGCCGCAAGGCCGATCCGGACAAGCCGCTCGTCGTGACGGCCAAGGACGACGACAGCCGGATCACGGACGTCACGGCCACCGATGCCGCGGGCCGTTATGTCCGGGGCGAGCTGGCGTCCGACGGCAAGCGCTGGCGCAGCACCGTGCCACTGGCCGCGGGGGCGCGCTACACGCTGAAGGTGTCCACGGAGGATTCCAACGGGGCCCCCGGCCGCCGTACCGTCGACTTCACCACCAGCCCCGCCCGCCGGCTGCTGAAGGTCACCTTCGGCCCCAAGGCGGGGGAGTACGGGGTGGGGCAGCCCATCACGGCCCGGCTGAGCCGGCCCGTCAAGGACCCCTCGGCCCGAGCCGTGATCGAACGCGCCTTGAAGGTGGACTCGCGGCCCGCGGTGGAGGGCGTCTGGCACTGGGTGGACAGCCGCAATCTGCACTACCGTCCGCGGGAGTACTGGCCCGCCCACGCCACCATCACGGTCCACTCCAACCTCAAGGGCATCAGGGTCGGCGGCGGGCTCTACGGCGGCCCGTCCACGTCGCTGCGGCTGACCACGGGCGACCGCATCGAGGCCCTCACCGACTCCGGCACCCACCAGATGACGGTGAAGCGGAACGGCGTGCCGATCCGGACCATCCCGATCACCACCGGTATGCCCGGATTCGACACCCGGAACGGCATCAAGGTGATCCTGGCCAAGGAATCAGCCGTACGGATGACGGGCGCCAGCATCGGACTCGGCGCCGGCTCCTACGACCTGATGGTCTACTGGGCTGCCCGGGTCACCAAGAGCGGTGAGTACGTCCATGCCGCGCCCTGGTCCACCGGTTCGCAGGGCTACGCCAACGTCAGCCACGGCTGTACGGGCATGAGCACGGCGAACGCCGAGTGGTTCTTCAACACCGTGCGCCTGGGTGACATCGTGGAGGTCGTCAACAGCAACGGCGAGGACATGGCGACGTTCGACAACGGCTACGGCGACTGGAACATGGCGTGGGCGGACTGGCGCAAGGGCAGCGCGATTGCCGCGGGCCAGCCCGACGGCACCCCCGCCGACTCGGCCCGGCTCCGTCCCCAGGTGTGAGGAAGGTTCCCGGGTGTGAGGAAGACGGTGAGGTCAGGCGTCCACCGAGAGCCGCTTGCGGAGCAGCCCGGCCAGCGCGTCCGCCAGGGCGACCGGGTCCACCGGATGCGCCACCGCGGTCTCCGCGCGGCTCCAGGTGGCCAGCCAGGCATCCTGCGGGCGGCCGATGAGCAGCAGCACCGGCGGGCACTGGAAGATCTCGTCCTTGATCTGCCGGCAGACGCCCATCCCGCCCGCGGGCACCGCCTCACCGTCCAGCACGCAGGCGTCGATACCGCCCTCCTCCAGCGCCGAGAGAACGGCCGGGAGGGTGGCGCAATCCAGGAACTCCACCGGGGGCACATCGGCGGCGGGCCGGCGCCCGGCCGCCAGGCGCACCTGCTCGCGGGTGCTCGCGTCGTCGCTGTAGACCAGCACCGTTGCGGTCGGCCGCATCATGACCTCCGGGCGAAGTAAGTGATCTGCCGGGCTCCTGGGGCGGATGCTACTCCCGTACAGCCGTCCGGAGGAGGGGGCGTACGGATCTCTCCTCCCTTCGGGGGACCGTCCCGAACAGCCCCGACGAGCAGGGTCGATGCCCTTGACGCGGCCCTTGACACTCCGAACGGGACCCCCGGGAGTGAGGGCTGGATAAGCGACCGACATAATGTCGGTCGTGGCGACAGCAACAGCAGTAGAAACCGGGCACGCGCACCCGTCGGTCAACCGGCCGAACCTCACCAGCGTCGGAACCATCATCTGGCTGAGTTCCGAGCTGATGTTCTTCGCGGCCCTCTTCGCGATGTACTTCACCCTGCGATCGGTGACCGGAGCCGAGCACTGGAAGGAAATGGCGTCCGCGCTGAACTTCCCGTTCTCCGCGACGAACACCACGATCCTGGTGCTCTCCTCTCTCACCTGCCAGCTCGGCGTCTTCGCCGCCGAGCGCGGCGACGTGAAGAAGCTGCGGACCTGGTTCGTGATCACCTTCATCATGGGCGCGATCTTCATCGGCGGTCAGATCTTCGAATACACCGAGCTGGTCAAGAACGACGGGCTTTCGCTCTCGTCCGACCCGTACGGTTCGGTGTTCTACCTGACCACCGGCTTCCACGGACTGCATGTGACGGGCGGCCTGATCGCCTTCCTGCTGGTCCTGGGCAGGACGTACGCGGCCAAGAGGTTCACCCACCAGCAGGCGACGGCGGCCATCGTCGTGTCCTACTACTGGCACTTCGTCGATGTCGTCTGGATCGGCCTCTTCGCCACGATCTACATGATCAAGTAAGCCGGTCACCGCACCGGAATAACGTCCTTAACAGCATCGACGCAGAAGATCCTGACACCGGGGTAATCCGTGAAAAAGCTCTCCGCACGACGGCGCCATCCGCTGGCTGCGCTCGTCGTCCTACTCTTCGCGCTGGCGGTCACTGGAGGGCTGTACGCAGCGTTTTCGCCGAGTAAGGCGAAGGCCGACGACAGCTCCGCCCAGTCCCTCGCCATCGAGGAGGGCAAGAAGCTCTACGCCGTCGGCTGCGCCAGCTGCCATGGCACGGGCGGTCAGGGGACCTCTGACGGCCCGAGCCTGGTCGGCGTCGGCTCCGCCGCCGTGGACTTCCAGGTCGGCACCGGCCGTATGCCCGCGCAGCAGCCGGGCGCCCAGGTGCCGAAGAAGAAGAAGATCTACTCGGACGCCGAGATCGAGCAGCTCGCCGCGTACATCGCCTCGCTCGGTGCCGGTCCGGTGACGCCCACCAAGGACCAGTACAGCACCGATGGCGCGGACGTCGCGAAGGGCGGGGAGCTCTTCCGGACGAACTGCGCGCAGTGCCACAACTTCGGCGGTAAGGGCGGCGCCCTGACCAACGGCAAGTTCGCGCCGTCCCTCGAAGGGGTCAGCCCCAAGCATCTCTACGAGGCCATGCAGACCGGCCCGCAGAACATGCCCTCCTTCCCCGACACCGTGATGCCGGAGAAGAACAAGCAGGACATCATCGCCTACCTCGACACGGTCAACAGCGACAAGAGCAAGACCCCCGGTGGCCTCGAGCTCGGCGGGCTCGGCCCGGTGAGCGAGGGCCTGTTCGGCTGGGTCTTCGGCATGGGCGCGATGATCGTCCTCACCATCTGGGTCGCCGCCCGGACCGCAAAGGCCAAGAAGTCATGAGTAGCCACGAGATTTCAGAAGCAGAAGACAAGCTGCCGGAAGGGCGGGGGGCCGCCAGCGCCGTAAGGCCGGCCGACGACCCCTTCGCCGACCCGGGGCTGCCGCCGCACGAGCACCGTAAGCAGGACATCGACGAGCGGGCCGCACAGCGCTCCGAGCGCACCGTCGCCCTGCTCTTCACGGTCTCGATGCTGGCCACGATCGCCTTCATCGCCGCGTACGTGGCGATCCCGGTCGACAAGTACATCTACGTCTTCCCGATCGGGCACATCAGCGCGCTCAACTTCGCGCTCGGGGTGACGCTCGGCATCGCGCTGTTCGGCATCGGCGCGGGCGCGGTCCACTGGGCCCGCACCCTGATGTCCGACGAGGAGATCGCCGACGAGCGGCACGCCATCGAGGCCAGCCCCGAGGTGAAGTCGAAGGTCCTCGAGGACTTCCGCCAGGGCGCGAAGGAGTCCGGCTTCGGCCGGCGCAAGCTCGCCCGCAACACCCTCTTCGGCGCGCTCGCGCTGGTGCCGCTCTCCGGCGTCGTGCTGCTGCGCGACCTCGGCCCGATGCCGGGCACCAAGCTGCGGCACACCAAGTGGGCCAAGGGCAAGCGGCTGATGAACTACAACACCATGCAGCCGCTGCGCCCCGAGGACATCGCCGTCGGTTCGCTCACCTTCGCCATGCCCGAGGGCATGAGCGAGGAGGACCACGACTTCCAGACCCAGATCGCCAAGGCCGCCCTGATGCTGGTCCGGCTCCAGCCGGAGAACATCAAGGACAAGCGCGAGCTGGACTGGTCGCACGAGGGCATCGTGGCGTTCTCCAAGATCTGCACCCACGTCGGCTGCCCGATCAACCTCTATGAGCAGCAGACGCACCACGTCCTGTGCCCCTGCCACCAGTCGACCTTCGACCTCTCCGACGGTGGCCGAGTGATCTTCGGTCCGGCCGGTCACGCGCTGCCGCAGCTGCGGATCAGGGCCAACGACCAGGGGTACCTCGAAGCCATGGGCGACTTCTCGGAGCCCGTCGGTCCTGCTTACTGGGAGCGCGGATGAGCACTGCAAGCGACAGCGGCGCGCAGCGCCGCGGCAAAGCGCCCGCGGGCGAGCGCGTCGCCGACTGGGCCGATGGCCGGCTGGGCATCTACAGCCTGGCCAAGGCCAACATGCGCAAGATCTTCCCGGACCACTGGTCCTTCATGCTGGGCGAGGTCTGCCTCTACAGCTTCATCATCATCATCCTCACGGGTGTGTATCTGACGCTGTTCTTCCACCCCAGCATGGAAGAGGTCACGTACCACGGGCCGTACGTCCCGATGCAGGGTGTCAAGATGTCCGAGGCGTTCGCCTCGACGCTCGACATCAGCTTCGAGGTGCGCGGCGGTCTGCTGATCCGGCAGATCCACCACTGGGCCGCGCTGGTCTTCCTCTGCGGCATGTTCACGCACATGATGCGCGTGTTCTTCACCGGTGCGTTCCGCAAGCCGCGTGAGATCAACTGGCTGTTCGGCTTCCTGCTGTTCTTCCTCGGCATGCTGACCGGCTTCACCGGCTACTCGCTCCCCGACGACCTGCTCTCCGGCACCGGTCTGCGGTTCATCGAGGGTGTCTTCCTGTCGATCCCGGTGGTCGGCACCTACATCTCGATGTTCGTCTTCGGCGGCGAGTTCCCGGGGATGGACCTCATCCCGAGGCTCTACCCGGTCCACGTCCTGCTGCTGCCGGGCATCATGCTCGGTCTGCTGGTGGCGCACCTGATCCTGGTCTTCTACCACAAGCACACGCAGTACCCAGGGGCCGGAAAGACCGAGAAGAACGTCGTGGGCATGCCCCTGCTGCCGGTCTACATGGCCAAGGCGGGCGGCTTCTTCTTCCTGGTCTTCGGTGTGATCGCGGTCGTCTCCGCGATCGCGACCATCAACCCGGTCTGGACCATCGGTCCCTACCGGCCCGACCAGGTGTCCACCGGCGCCCAGCCCGACTGGTACATGGGCTTCGCCGAGGGTCTGGTCCGTGTGATGCCCGGCTGGGAGATCACCGCCTGGGGTCACACGCTCGTCCTGGGCGTGTTCATCCCGATCGTGCTCTTCCCGCTGGTCCTCTTCGCGATCGGGCTCTACCCGTTCGTCGAGTCCTGGATCACCGGTGACAAGCGCGAGCACCACATCCTGGACCGCCCGCGCAACGCCCCGACCCGTACGGCCTTCGGTGTCGCATGGCTGACCGCGTACTTCGTGATGCTGATCGGTGGCGGTAACGACCTGTGGGCCACCCACTTCCACCTGTCGATCAACTCGATCACGTGGTTCGTGCGGATCGGCTTCTTCGTCGGCCCGGTCCTGGCGTTCATCGCGACCAAGCGGATCTGCCTCGGCCTCCAGCGGCGCGACCGCGACAAGGTGCTGCACGGCCGTGAGACCGGCATCATCAAGCGGCTCCCGCACGGTGAGTTCATCGAGGTCCACGAGCCGCTCTCGCAGGACCAGCTGTTCGCGCTGACCCAGCACGATCAGCCCGAGCCCTACGAGATCGGCCCCGAGGTCGACGAGAACGGGGTCAAGCGGAAGATAAAGCGTTCCCAGAAGCTCCGTTCCAAGCTCTCCAAGGGCTACTACGGCGGGGACAACATCATTCCGAAGCCGACCCGCGAGGAGTACCACGAGATCACCAGCGGCCACGGCCACCACTGATCTCACTCCCACCCACCGGTTTCTCCACTCGAGCGACGCCACAGACCAGGGCCCCGGCCCGGACCGCACGGTCCGGACCGGGGCCCCGGTCGTACTGCCGATAGGCTTGCGGCGGGCCGCTGATGTCGCGGACCCCTTTGTCCCTGCCCACCCCCACGGATCCAGGAGCGGACCATGGACGTTGTGACCCCCGCCGGAGGCGACAGCACCGCGACGGCCCGCACCTGGCCGGACGTACTGAGCTCGCTGCTGGTCGGCCAGGACCTCGGCGCGGACGACACCGCCTGGGCCATGGACCAGATCATGCGGGGCGAGGCCACCGACGTCCAGATCGCCGGTTTCGCGGTCGCGCTGCGGGCGAAGGGCGAGACGGTCTCCGAGATGACCGGTCTGGTGCGGGCCATGTACGAGCACGCCAAGGTGATCGAGGTGCCCGGGGCGACCGTGGACATCGTCGGCACCGGTGGCGACCGCGCCAAGACCGTCAACATCTCGACCATGTCCGCGCTGGTCGTGGCCGGCACCGGCGCACGGGTGGTCAAGCACGGCAACCGCGCCGCGTCCTCCGCCAGCGGTGCCTCCGACGTCCTGGAGAAGCTCGGCGTCAATCTGGACATCAGCCCGGAGCGGGTGGTCGAGATCGCGGAGGAGGCGGGCATCACCTTCTGCTTCGCGGTGAAGTTCCACCCGTCGCTGCGGCATGTCGCGGCGGCCCGGCGCGAGCTCGGCGTCGCCACCCCGTTCAACTTCCTCGGCCCGCTGACCAACCCGGCACGGGTCACATGCCAGGCGACCGGGGTGGCCGATGCCCGGATGGCGCCCATCATGGCCGGGGTGCTGGCCGAGCGCGGCTCCTCCGCGCTGGTCGTCCGGGGCGACGACGGACTGGACGAGCTGACCGTGACCTCGACCTCCCAGGTGTGGGAGGTCCGGGACGGCGCCGTGCGCCAGGAGACCTTCGACCCCCGGCACGTGGGCATCGGGCTGGCTCCCGTGGAGGCCCTGCGCGGCGCCGACGCCTCGTACAACGCGGATGTGGCCCGCCGGCTGCTGGCGGGCGAGCGGGGCGCGGTCCGGGACGCGGTGCTGCTGAACTCGGCGGCGGCGCTCGTGGCGCTCGAACCGGAGCCGGGGGACAAGCCCCTGACGGAGCGGATCGCGGCGGGGGTCGAGCAAGCCGCCGAGTCGATCGACTCGGGCGCGGCGCGCGACGCCCTGGAGCGGTGGGTGCGGGCCACCAACGCCTGAGCGGACCCCGGCGGCCTCCTTACGCCGCCCGTGTTCGGTTGACGACGCCCATGTTCTGTCCGGGATGCGGACAGAACATGGGCGTCGGCGTTCGGCATGGCATACTCCTGCCCAGGTCACGAGCGACAGCGACTACGGCCCCGGCCCGCTGTCCGGCAACCCTCCGTCCGTGGCGGGGTGCCCCGGGTGATGACCAGGCCGCCTGGCAACAAGGCCGGTGGCAAGCGCGGACCCCTCGCACTAGGGGTCCTGGTGGTCGAGGGAGCTTTTCCGTGATGCAGCGAATGCGCTAGGGCCGAGCGGCCCGTTTCTCTTTTGTCCGCTCCGCGCGGTGGTGCCGTGCGTCGAGCGACCTTTCCGCGCCCCGACGGCTGGTTCACCGCCGCCGTTCCCGTGGCGCGTCACGCCTTCGACCCTTCCGGGAGACCTCGTCATGTCCACGCGCCCTTCCGCCCTCGCCTCCGCCGACTCCTGCGCCGCTTCCTCCTCCGCCGCCTGTGAGCCGCTGCCCGTGCTCGGCAGCGATGTCCTGGTGCCCCTGGTCACCGGCGGCGAGGTGACCTACGCGGCGCTCGACTACGCCGCCAGCGCGCCCGCCCTGCGGCGGGTCTGGGACGACATCGCCGCCTACGCGCCCTACTACGGCAGCGTGCACCGCGGGGCGGGCTACCTCTCGCAGCTGTCCACCGACCTCTTCGAGAACAGCCGTAAGGACGTCGCCGCCTTCCTCGGCTGCCGCGCGGACGACCAGGTCGTCTTCACCCGCTCCACCACCGATTCGCTCAACCTCCTGGCCGCCGTGGCGCCGCGCGGCACCCAGGTCTTCGTCTTCGAGACCGAACACCACGCCTCGCTGCTGCCCTGGCGGCAGCGGGCGGACATCGCCGTCCACTACCTCAGCGCCCCGCGCTCCCCGCGGCAGGCGGTGGAGACGCTGGAGACGGCGCTCGCCGGGCGGGCCGCCGAGGGCCCGGCGCTGGTCTGCGTGACCGGCGCGTCCAATGTGACCGGTGAGCTGTGGCCGGTGCGGGAGCTGGCCGCCGCGGCGCACGCCCACGGCGCCCGTATCGTGCTGGACGCCGCGCAGCTGGCCCCGCACCACCCGGTGGACATCGCGGCGGCGGACGTGGACTGGGTGGCCTTCTCCGGGCACAAGCTGTACGCGCCCTTCGGGGCCGGTGTGCTGGCCGGGCGGGCCGACTGGCTGCGGGAGGCCCAGCCGTATCTGGCGGGCGGTGGCGCCAGCCGTAAGGTGGCGCGCCGGGACGACGGGGGGATCGACGTCGAGTGGCACACCACGGCCGCCCGGCACGAGGCCGGCTCGCCGAACGTCATCGGCGTCTACGCGATCGCCTCCGCGTGCAAGGCGCTGACCGAGGCCGGTTTCGAGGGCCTGGTGGCCCGTGAGCGGCAGCTGATCGCCAAGGTGCGGGCGGGGCTGGCCGAGGTGCCCGAGGTGCGGGTGCTGTCGCTGTTCGGCGACGACGCCCCCCGGGTCGGTGTGCTCTCGTTCGTGGTGGAGGGCTGGAACAGCTCCCACTTCGCGGCGGCGCTCTCCGCGGAGTACGGCATCGGCGTGCGCGACGGGCTCTTCTGCGCGCATCCGCTGGTCCGCACCCTGCTGGACAGCGAGCCCGACGAGCCGGGCGAATGCGGTGCGCCCGAGGCCGCGCCGGGGGAGCGTGCGCTGAACGCGATCCGGGTCAGCTTCGGGGCGGGCACCCCGGACGAACATGTGGAGCGGTTCGTCCGCGCCGTGCGGGAGCTCGTACGCGACGGTGCCCGGTGGAGCTACCGCACCGAGGACGGCCGCTGCGTCCCGGACCGCGGCTGAGCCCCTGGGCGGCGCCGGGGGAGGTCCGGACCGGGCCTGTCCGGACTGGGCCTAGCTGTCCAGGCCGATGGCGAACGCGGCCTCCAGGTCGTGCTGGGAGTACGTCCGGAAGGCGATGTGCGTCTCCGTGGAGGCCACCCCCGGCACCTTGCTGATCTGGCCCGGGATGATGTCCGCGAGGTCGTCGTGGCGGGCCACCCGCACCATCGCGATCAGATCGTGCGCACCGGTGACCGAGTAGACCTCGCTCACACCGTCCAGCGCGGCGATCTTCTCGGCGATCTCCGGGATCCGGTCCACACTGGTCTTGATGAGCACGATCGATGTGATCACGGCTGGCTTTCTCCCTCGCTGGACCTGGCTGCGCCGCCCACTCTACGCGTCCCCCCGAACCGGGCCCACGCGAAGAGAAAGCCGAGTGTGAAGCCCACGAGATGGGCGAGATAGGCGACCCCGGGACGGTCGTCGGCCTCGCGGGCGGCCAGCCACTGGAGGGCCACCCAGAAGATCAGCACCGCCCAGGCCGGGAAGCGCAGCGGGAGGAAGAACAGAAACGGGAAGAGGCTGGTCACCCGGGCCCGGGGAAACAGCCACAGAAAGGCGCCGAGCACCCCGGAGATGGCCCCGGAGGCGCCCACCAGGCTCTGGGTGGAGTCGGGGTGCGCGGCGGCGTAGCCGAGCAGCGCCAGATAGCCGGTGGCGACGTAGAAGACGGCGAACTGGAACCGGCCCATGCGCTCCTCGGTCATCGCGCCGAAGACGTACAGAAACAGCATGTTGCCGAGCAGATGCAGCCAGTTGCCGTGCACGAACAGCGCGGTCAGCGGGGCGAGCGGCGCATCGGGGGCGCCGCCCCACAGGGCGCTGGGCACCACCCCCCAGCGCTCGAAGTACGCGGACTGGGCCGCCACCAGCTCCCCGCCCGAGCCATAGCCGGGGTTGAGCCCCGAGGCCGGTCCGAGCACGAAGAGCAGGCAGCAGCTGACGATCAGGCCGTACGTCACCCAGGGACGGCCGGGCCCCGCCGACGTCTCGATCATGGTCAGATCATGGCGTACCGGGCACAACCTCCACAGAGTGCCTCGCCGCGCTCCCGCCGGGACGCGGCGGCGGTACGGGCCGGGCACGGGCCAGGGCTCAGGCCGTAGGGTTACAGGACGCCGCCGACAGCCGAGAAGCGAGGATCCGCAATCATGGCCGTTCCCCAGCCGACCGCCGAGACCCGCTGGCGTTGCACGCTGTGCGGCAACCTCACCCGCTTCGATGTGACCCGTGCGACGAGGGCCGTGGAGTATGTGCATCTCGACCTGGCCGGGGAACCCAGTGTCGAGGAGCGCGAGGTGCTCAGTGAGACCATTGAGTCAGTGCGCTGTCGCTGGTGCAACGCGGTCGACCAGATCGAACTCGTGGACCGTCCGAGCAGCGGCGCCGGCGACTGAGAACGGAGCGATGACAGGTGGTGGAGCGGACCGGTGGCCCCGGGGCGGCCGGTGATGCCGAGGGCGTCACCGAGGCGCTGGACCGCCCCCTGCCGGAGGGGGTGCGGCGGCGGGTGGTGGCGCTGGTCGCCGATGCCTTCGGCGGGCTGACGGTCACCGAGCTGCCCACCCAGCTGCGGCAGTACGCCCGTTTCACCCCGACCCGGCGCGCCAAGTTCGCGGGCAACGCGATGGCCGCCGCGGTGGAGAGCGACCCCCTGTTCCGGCAGCGGATCGCGAGCCGGCTGCGGGAGGCCCAGCCGGAGCTGTCCGAGGCGATCGAGAGCGGTTCGCCGCCCGCCGCGGCCGACCCGGTGGACGTCGCGGCGGTGGCGTATGTGCTGCGCCCGGCGGGCTGGGTCAAGCTGGTCGAGGCGGCGGGCGAGGAGGCCCAGCGGGCCTCCGCCGAGCGGGCCGGTGAGGAGGCGGCACGCGAGCTCCAGCGGCTGCGCGACCAGCTCGCCGAGGCCAAGGCGGCCATCCGTCACGAGACGGAGCGGGCGCGCGGCGAACTGGAGGCGGCCCGCAAGGAGAACGATGTGCTCCAGCGCAAGCTGCGCAGCGCGCTGAGCGATGTGAAGCGGGGCGCGGCCGCGCTGCGCAAGGTCGAGGCGGAGCTGGAGTCCGTGCGGTCGGAGGCGACGGCGCGCCAGGCGACCGCGGACAGCGAGGCGCGGCGGCTGCGGGCCCGGCTCGCGGAGGCGGAGTCGGCGCTGGAGGCCAGCCGGCGGGCGGCGCGCGAGGGGCGCAGCGTGGAGGACATGCGGCTGCGGCTGCTGCTGGACACGGTGCTGGACGCGGCGCAGGGGCTGCGGCGGGAACTGGCCCTGCCGCCCGCGTCGACGCGCCCGGCGGACACGGTGGCCGCCGTGGAGCCGGGGAAGATGACGCCGAAGGACATAGCGACCCGGGCGCTGTCGGAGATGGATCCGGCGCTGCTGGACCAGCTGCTCGCGCTGCCGCAGGCGCATCTGGTGGTGGACGGCTACAACGTCACCAAGACCGGCTATCCGACGATGCCGTTGGAGAAGCAGCGGCTGCGGCTGCTGGGCGGTCTGGCGGTGCTCGCGGCCCAGACGGGCGCGGAGATGACCTGTGTCTTCGACGGGGCGGAGCTGGCCGCGCCGGTGCTGCTCGCACCGCCGCGCGGGGTGCGGGTGCTGTTCAGCAAGCCGGGGGTGACGGCCGACGAGTTGATCCGGCAGCTGGTGCGGGCGGAGCCGCCGGGCCGGCCGGTGGTGGTGGTCTCCACCGATCGCGAGGTGGCCGACGGAGTGGCGCGCGCCGGAGCGCGCCCCGTGGCATCCGCGCTGCTGCTGAAGCGACTTGCCCGTACCTGAGGCCCGGTACGTCCGAATCACTTCAGAAGTCGGAACCGCACCACTTCTGATGTCGGCGGAGCGTCAATCGGCCGTCACTGCCCGTGTGTTGTTTGTAAAAGATGCCCTTCCGGAGCAACTTTTTTGCCGTCGGGATTTGAACGGATCACGGCGAGGTCACTATGGTCGCCTCGAACCTTCGCGCGGTTGATCACCCATCCGGGGTGACAGCGGAGGTACCGCCGAGTCCGCGCCCTGTCGCGGAGCCGGGGCTTCACAACCCCCCAACTCCCGGTAGGCGGCTGGAGGAAGAAGGAGCTCGCCTTCGTGGCGTCCCACCGTCGACCCAAGCAGCCGAGCCGCACTCGGGTAACCGTCCTCACCGCGACCGCGGCCGCTGCCGTCGCTCTCACGTCCCAGGCCGCCCAGGCCGCTCCGAAGCAGGACAAGAAGGACGTCAAGGAGCAGGTCGACAAGCTCTACGAAGAGGCGGAGCAGGCGACCGAGAAGTACAACGGCGCCAAGGAGAAGCAGCAGAAGCTGGAGAAGCAGGTCGGCGAGCTGCAGGACAAGGTGGCGCGCGGTCAGGAGGAGCTGAACAAGCTGCGCAACGGCCTGGGCGCGATGGCCACCGCGCAGTACCGCTCCGGCGGTATCGACCCCTCGGTGCAGCTGCTCCTCTCCTCCGACCCGGACACCTACCTCGAGAAGGCGTCCACCCTCAACCAGCTGAGCGGCAAGCAGGCCGAGTCCCTGCGCAAGATCGCCGACAAGCAGCGCACCCTGAAGCAGCAGCGCCAGGAGGCGTCCACCAAGCTCCAGGACCTGGCGGACACCCGTACGGCGCTCGGCAAGAAGAAGGACGAGATCCAGGGCAAGCTCTCCAAGGCCCGGAACCTCCTCAACACGCTGACCGCCAAGGAGCGCGCCCAGATCGCGGCCCAGGACGCGGAGCGCGCCAACCGCTCCAGCGACCGTGTCGACCTGGGCAGCGAGGTGCCCGATTCGCAGCGTGCCGCCGCCGCGCTCGCCGCCGCCAAGACGAAGATCGGCACCCCCTATGTGTGGGGCGCCACCGGTCCGTCCTCGTTCGACTGCTCCGGCCTCACCGGCTGGGCGTACCAGCAGGCCGGTGTGCAGCTGCCGCGTATCTCGCAGGACCAGGCGAACGCCGGCACCCGCATCGGCCGCGGTGAGCTCAAGCCGGGTGACCTGGTGCTCTTCTACGGCGACCTGCACCACATAGGTCTGTACGCGGGCAACGGCCAGGTGCTGCACGCGCCCAAGCCCGGTGCCAACGTGCGCTACGAGTCGATGGACAACATGCCGTTCCAGTTCGGCGTCCGGGTCTGACCGGAGCCGGGAACCGGGTCGAACCGGGTCTCGAACCGGGTTTCAAACCGTCTGAAAGGCCATCCTTTCGGGCGAATCTCCAGCACCCTCGCTGATCCTCCGCCCCGCCGGTGACCTGCGTCAGTCGGCGGCGCGTCAGCTTGTCCGCACCTCACGGCCGTTGGACCGTGCGTAGCCCCCCGGCTACTGTCTGCCCGCAGTTCTCGCCCGACACTGCGGAAAGGAGTGCGGCTTCCCATGGCGTCCCGTCGCCACCGCGCCGCGAAACCCGGGTCCGGCCGGGCCACTGTCACGGCCGCCGCCTCGGCCGCCGTGGTGGCCTCCGCCGCCGCACTGGCCGCCGTGGCGGCCGGTGCCGAACCGCATGACCCGGCGGGCCGTCCCGCGTCCCGGTCCCCCGGCGACCGGATCGCCACCCTCTACGCCCAGGCGGAGCGGGCCACCGAGCGCTACAACGCGGCTCGGACGCGCGCCCAGGGCCTGCGCCGCCAGGTCGACCGGCTCCAGGACCGGGTCGCCCGCGGCCAGGGGCGGGTCAACCGGATGCGGATGGCGCTCGGCGCCCTCGCGGGCGATCAGTACCGCTCCGGCGGGATCGACCCGGGCCTCATCCTGCTCCTCTCCGAGGACCCGGCCCAGTACCTCGACAAGGCCGCCACACTGGAGCGGATCACCAGCCGCCAGGCCGCCCAACTGCGGGTGCTCCAGGGCGCGCAGCGGACGCTGCGGCAGGAACGGGCGGAGGCCGCCGCCAAGCTGGTGAAGCTGGAGCACAGCCGCCGGGCCGTGGCCCGCCACAAGCGGACCGTCCAGCGCCGGTTGGCCACGGCGCGGCGGCTGGTGCACCAGTTGCCGCCCAGGGAGTGGGAGACGTACGCGCGCCGCGCCTCGCGGGCGGGCGAACGGGGGTCCGGCGCCCTCGCCGGCGGGCTGCCGGGCCCCACCCCCGGTTCCGTGCACGGTCCCGGTCCCGGTTCCGTGCACGGCTCCGGCTCCGGATCCGGCTCCGGCTGGGGCGAGTTCCCCGGCGGCCTCACCGGCGGGCCGGATCTCGCGCCGTCCTCGGGGCGGGCCGCCGCGGCCGTCGACGCGGCACGGGCGGCCCTCGGGCTGCCGTACGCCTGGGGCCAGGCCGGCCCGGCCGCCTTCGACTGCTCCGGGCTGACCCAATGGGCGTACGCCCGCGCCGGAGTGGCCATCCCGCGCACCTCACAGGCCCAGGCGCACGCCGGGCAGCCGGTGCCGCTGTCCCAGGCCCGCCCCGGCGATCTGGTGGTCTACCGCTCCGACGCCAGTCATGTCGCCCTGTACGCGGGCAACGGGCAAGTGATCCACGCCCCTTACCCCGGGGCACGGGTCCGCTATGACCCCGTCGGCATGTTGCCGATCTCTTCCATCACACGCGTCTGAAGCCGGCGCGCGGGCTCGTACGATCTAAGACGTGGCGGGTCGGTGGAGATCGGGCGGATGGCGGGCGCTGTTGTGCCTGCCGCTGGCGGCCGCGCTCTCCGTGACCGCGCTGAGCGGCTGCGGCGCCGTCCCCGCGCCCGACGACCCCGAGGGGCGCGACGGCCGGGCCGTGCAGCGCATGCTCGACCAGCGGGCCGCGGCGGTCCGGAACCGGGACGCGGAGGCGTTCCTCGCCACCGTCGACCGCGGCTCCGCCGGCTACCGGGCCGAGCAGCGGCGGGTGTTCCGGCAGATGTCCGCCGTACCGCTGGACTCCTGGACCTACCGCCTGGTGCGCACCGGCGGTTTCGAGCCCGCGCGGGTCACCGGCCGCCGCCTCGCCGCACAGGTCGAACTCCGCTACCGGCTCAAGGGGTACGACACCGCGCCGCTGGTCTCCGCCCAGTACCTGACCCTCGCCCAGCGCGGCGGGCGGTGGTACGTGGCGAACGACGACGGAGTGGTGGACGGCAAACGCGGTCTTCAGCAGCTGTGGGACCAGGGCACGGTCGACGTCGTCCGCGGCGCCCACAGCCTCGTCCTCGGCGTCGGCCAGGACCGGCGGGTGCTGCGCGCGCTCGCCGACACCGCGGACCGGGCGGTGCCCGCCCTCGACCGGGTCTGGCCCCATGCGTGGGCCGGACGCGTCGTGGTCGAGGTCCCCGCCTCCCTGGGTCATATGGCCGCCCTGCTCGGCGCCTCCGCGGACGGTTACCGGGGGATCGCCGCCGTCACCACCGGCGAGGTCGGCGGGTCCGGGGACGAGGCCCCCGCCGACCGCGTGATCGTCAACCCCGAGGCGTACCAGGTCCTCGGCGACTTCGGCCGGAACGTCGTGATCACCCATGAGACGGCCCATGTCGCCACCCGCACCGCCACCACCGCCGCCACCCCGCTCTGGCTCTCCGAGGGTTTCGCCGACTGGGTGGGCTACCGCGCCCCGGGCCGCCCCCCGCGCCAAGTCGCCCCGGAACTCGCCGAGGCCGTCGCCGCCGGACACCTGCCCGCCACGCTGCCGCGCGACGACGACTTCCGCTTCGGCAGCGACTCCGACAGCCTCTCCCGCGCCTATGAACAAGGCTGGCTCGCCTGCCGCCTGATCGCGGACCGGTGGGGCGAGAAGAAGCTGGTCGAGTTCTACCGCACGGTGGGCCGGGCGCCCGAGCGCGCGGGGGCGGTGGAGGCCGCGCTGGACGAGGTGCTGGGGACGAACCTGGCGGATTTCACGGCGCTGTGGCGAAAGTACGTAGCGAGCAAGCTGGACTGAACCCCGACCCGGGCCTGCCCCCCGCAGGTCCGGGAGGTCCCGGGGCGGCCGGCCGTGGGCGGGAGCGCGGTGCCGTACCCGGTACTGTCGGCCACGATGGACAAGACGCTGCTCGTGACCAACGACTTTCCGCCCCGCCCCGGCGGCATCCAGGCGTTCCTGCACAACATCGCGCTGCGCCTCGACCCGGACCGGATCGTCGTCTACGCGTCCACCTGGAAGCGCGGCCAGGAGGGCGCGGAGGCCACCGCCCGATTCGACGCCGAGCAGCCGTACCAGGTCGTCCGTGACCGGACGACCATGCTGCTGCCCACCCCGCGCGTCACCCGCCGCGCGGTCGCGCTGCTGCGTGAGCACGGCTGCACCTCGGTGTGGTTCGGCGCCGCCGCGCCGCTCGGGCTGATGGCCCCCGCGCTGCGCGGGGCGGGGGCGCGGCGGCTGGTGGCCACGACGCACGGCCACGAGGCGGCCTGGGCGCAGCTGCCCGCCGCCCGGGGGTTGCTGCGGCGGATCGGCGGCGCCACGGACACCATCACCTATCTCGGTGAGTACACCCGCTCCCGGATCGCCGCCGCGCTCGACCCCCGGGCCGCCGCCCGGATGGTCCAACTCCCGCCCGGTGTGGACGAGAAGACCTTCCACCCCGGCTCGGGCGGCGATGAGATCCGGGCCCGGCTGGGCCTCGCCGAGCGGCCCGTGGTGGTCTGCGTCTCCCGGCTGGTGCCGCGCAAGGGGCAGGACACGCTGATCCGGGCCATGCCGCGGATCCTGCGGCGGGTGCCGGACGCCGTGCTGCTGATCGTCGGCGGCGGGCCGTACGCGAAGGATCTGCACCGGCTCGCGGAGACCACGGGCGTGGCCGATTCCGTACGGTTCACCGGCCCGGTCCCCTGGGAGGAGCTGCCCGCCCACTACGGCGCGGGCGACGTCTTCGCCATGCCCTGCCGCACCCGCCGCGGCGGACTGGACGTCGAGGGCCTGGGCATCGTCTATCTGGAGGCGTCCGCGACCGGGCTGCCGGTCGTCGCCGGGGACTCGGGCGGAGCGCCGGACGCGGTGCTGGACGGGGAGACCGGGTGGGTGGTCCGGGGCGGCTCCGCCGAGCAGAGCGCCGAGCGCATCGTGACGCTCCTGGAGGACGCCGAGCTGCGCCGCCGCATGGGCGAGCGGGGCCGCGCCTGGGTCGAGGAGCGCTGGCGCTGGGATCTGCTCGCCGACCGCCTGAAGTCGCTGCTGTGACGGAGCGGCCTCGGGCCTGACCTGGGCCGGGCCCGGGCCGGCCCTAGGCCGGGCCCAGGGGCCCCGCCGTCGTCAGCCGTGGTAGATGGCCTCGATCTCGGTGGCGAAGTCCTTCGCCACCACATTCCGCTTGAGCTTCAGCGACGGCGTCACATGCCCGGAGTCCTCGGTGAACTGCGTGGCCACGATGCGGAACTTGCGCACCGACTCCGCCTTGGACACCGCCGCGTTGCCGTCGTCCACCGCCCGCTGGATCTCGGCCAGCAGCTCCGGGTCCTCCCGCAGCTCGGCCACCGTCACGCCCTCGGGCTTGCCGTGCTCGGCCGCCCAGCGCGGCAGGAACTCCTCGTCCACCGTGATCAGCGCGCCCACGAAGGGGCGGCCGTCGCCGACGACCATGCACTCGGCGACCAGGGCGTGGGCCCGGATCCGGTCCTCGATCACCGCCGGGGCGACGTTCTTGCCGCCCGCGGTGATGATGATCTCCTTCTTCCGGCCGGTGATGGTGAGATAGCCGTCCTCGTCGAGGGTGCCCACGTCCCCGGTGTGGAACCAGCCGTCCGAGAGCGCGTCCGCCGTGGCCGCCTCGTTGTTCCAGTACTCGGTGAAGAGGTGCTCACCGTGCAGCAGCACCTCGCCGTCGTCGGCGATGCGCACCACCGAGCCCGGCATCGGCTGTCCGACCGAGCCGATCTTCTGCCGGTCCCAGGGGTTGAAAGTGGTCGCCGCGCAGGACTCCGTCAGGCCGTACCCCTCCAGCACCGTGAAGCCGATGCCCCGGTAGAAGTGGCCCAGCCGCGCGCCCAGCGGCGCCCCGCCGGAGATGGCGTGGGTGGCGCGGCCGCCCAGCACGGCCCGCAGCTTGCCGTAGACCAGCCGGTCGAAGAGCTTGTGCTTGAACCGGAGTCCGAGGGACGGACCGCCCGGGGTGTCCAGCGCCTTGCTGTACTCGATGGCGGTGTCGGCCGCCTTGTCGAAGATCTTGCCCTTGCCCTCGGCCTGGGCCTTGGCCCGCGCCGCGTTGAAGACCTTCTCGAAGACGCGCGGCACGCCCAGGATCAACGTGGGCCGGAACGCGGCGAGTTCCTCGGTCAGGGACTTCACATCCGGTACGTGACCGAGCTTGATCGGCGCCAGCACCGCCGCGATCTCCACCAGCCGCCCGAAGACATGCGCCTCGGGGAGGAACAGCAGCACCGACGACTCACCGGTGCGGAAGATCGGCTTGAGCCGCGCCACCGCGTTGCCGCATTCGGCGAAGAAGCTGCGGTGCGAGAGCACACAGCCCTTGGGGCGGCCCGTGGTCCCCGAGGTGTAGACGATGGTGGCGGGGGAGTCGGCGGTGGCGATCGAGGAGCGCTCCTCCACCTTCTCCTCGGGCACGTCCGCACCCAGCTTCCGCAGCGCCCCGATGGCGTCGTCCTCGATCTGCCACACGTGCTTCAGGGCGGGCAGGCCGTCCCGTACGGACTCCACGGCGGCCTCGTGGGTCCCGGTCTCGACCAGCGCGGCCACCGCGCCCGAATCGCTGAGGATCCACTGGACCTGCTCCGGTGAACTCGTCTCGTACACCGGCACGGTGACCCCGCCCGCGCTCCAGATGGCGAAGTCCAGCAGCGTCCACTCATAGCGGGTGCGCGACATCAGCCCGACCCGGTCGCCCGGCTCCACCCCGGCCGCGATCAGACCCTTGGCGGCGGCGCGCACCTCGGCCAGGAACTCGGTCGCGGTGACGTCCTCCCAACGGCCGTCGACCTTGCGGCCGACCACGGCGACATCGGGATGCTGGGCGGCATTGCGGCGGATGAGATCCGTCAGATTGCCGTCGGCCGGGACCTCGTACAGGGCCGGAAGGCTGAACTCGCGCAAGACTGCTGCTCCTCGTGGGGCGCCGGCGCCGCTACAGGGCATGGGGGGTGGTGGACGGCCCGGACGTTACCCATCGGTACGCTTCCGGGATAGGGGTTCCCGCCCAGATGTTCGATGCGTCACACACCGCCTTCACACTGCCCGCAGACTAGTCGACGCACGCCGCGACCGCCCGGGAACCGCAGGTGGACGCGGGGAGACGCAGGCGGAACACCTTACGGGCGCGGACCCTTACGTCTTAGGGTGACACGCATGCGAGTCCACGTGGTGAGTGACGTGCATGGCAACAGTGAGGACCTCGAGAAGGCGGGTGATGGCGCGGACGCCCTGATCTGCCTCGGCGACCTCATCCTCTTCCTCGACTACGCCGATCACTCACGTGGCATCTTCCCCGACCTCTTCGGGGTGGAGAACGCCGACCGCATCGTCGAGCTGCGCACCGCCCGCCGCTTCGAGGAGGCCCGGGAGTTCGGCAACCGGCTGTGGGCGGGGCTCGACCGCAACGCGGCCATCGAGTCCGCGGTCCGCCGGCAGTACGCCGAGCTGTTCGCCGCGTTCCCCACCCCGACGTACGCCACCTACGGAAATGTCGACATGCCCGCCCTGTGGCCGGAGTACGCCCGGCCCGGTACCACCGTCCTCGACGGTGAGCGCGTCGACATCGGCGGGCTGGTCTTCGGGTTCGTGGGCGGCGGGCTGCGCACGCCGATGCGCACCCCGTTCGAGATCGACGACGAGACCTACGCGGCGAAGCTCGCGGCGCTCGGCGAGGTGGACGTGCTCTGCACCCACATCCCGCCGGATGTGCCCGACCTCTGCTACGACACCGTCGCCCGCCGCTTCGAGCGCGGCAGCGCCGCCCTGCTGGAGGCGATCCACACCGTCCGGCCCAAGTACGCCCTCTTCGGCCATGTCCACCAGCCGCTCGCGCGCCGTATGCGCATCGGTGCCACCGAGTGCGTCAATGTCGGACACTTCGCCTCCTCGGGCACCCCCTGGGCCCTGGAGTGGTGATCCGGGCGCGGTAGCCTTCAGCGGCAGAGATCCCATGCGGCGGACCGGTACGGAGGAGCCACGGCGATGGCGGAACACACCAGCTCGAGCATCACGATCGAGGCGGCACCGGCCGACGTGATGGGGGTGATCGCCGACTTCGACCGCTACCCGGAGTGGTCCGGTGAGGTCAAGGAGGCCGACATCCTCACCAAGGACGACCACGGGCGCGCCGAGCAGGTGCGGATGCTGCTCGACGCCGGGGCGATCAAGGACGACTACGTCCTCCAGTACACCTGGACCGGCGACGACCTGGTCAGCTGGTCCCTGGTCAAGTCCCAGATGCTGCGCTCCCTCGACGGCTCCTACCGGCTGTCGGCGCTGGCCGGGGGCAAGAGCACCGAGGTGACGTACCAGCTCACCGTCGACGTCAAGATCCCCATGCTGGGCATGATCAAGCGCAAGGCCGAGAAGGTCATCATCGACCGCGCGCTCGCGGGCCTGAAGAAGCGCGTCGAGGGCGCCTGACAGCCTCCTGACAGTCTGACGCATCACCTGCCGGAGGCTTCCTTCATGCGTACGGTCCTCGTCACCGGAACCGGCGGCGCGGGCCGCACCACCGTGGCCGCCGCGACCGCCCTCGCCGCCGCCCGTGAGGGGCGGCGGACGCTGCTGCTCACCGCCGACCCGGACGGCACCCCGGAGGCGCTGCTCGGGACCGGCCCGCTGCGGTCCGCCCCCGGGCGGCCGGCGGACCGGCTGCCGTGGTCCGTACCCGTCGAGCTCGCCCCGGGGCTGTGGGTCGCGCGGGTCGTCACGGACGAGTGGTTCCGCGGCGAGCTGGCCGCCCTCCAGGAGCGCGGCCACGGTCTGCTCGACATGCTCGGCGCGACCCCGCTGGACGACGAGGAGCTGACCGTCCTCCCCGGCGTGGCGGCCGTCGCGCTGCTGCGTGCCCTGCGCGCCGCCCAGGCCGCCCCGCCCGGCGCCGGCTGGGACGTCCTCGTCGTCGACATGCCGCCCGCGCCGGAGACCGTCACCACGCTCGCGCTGCCCGAGCAGTTGCGGCGCTATCTGCGGCGGCTGCTGCCCGCCGAGCGGCAGGCGGCCCGCGCGCTGCGGCCGATGCTCGCCCAGCTGGCGGGGGTGGCCATGCCCGCGCAGAAGCTGTACGAGACGGCCGAGCGCTGGGAGCGGGAGCTGGCCGCCGTCCAGTCGGTGATCGAGTCCGAGGCCACGACGGTACGGCTGGTGGTGGAGCCCGGACCGCTCGCCGACCGGGCGCTGCGCACCGCCCGCGCGGGCCTCGCGCTGCACGGCTGCCGGGTGGAGGCGGTCATCGCCAACCGGCTGCTGCCCACCGCCACCTCTGACCCGTGGCTCGCCGCGCTCTCCGGTCAGCAGCAGGCCGCGCTCAAGGAGCTGTACGAGCAGTGGGCCCCCGCCGTCCCGGTCCGCGAACTGCCGCATCTGGGCCGCGATCCGCAGGGGCTGGGCGAGGTGCCGGGGCTCGGCGACCCGCGGGGCGCCGGGGACGCGTTCGGCGCCGGGGACGCGCGGCAGGCGGATCCGGCCGGGCCCGGCGGCGACGCCGGGCGCGCCCCGGTCGGCCTCGCCGCGCTCGCCGGGGCCGTCGGGGCCCCCGAGCCGCGGCCCGACCGGCCCGCCCCCGACCCCTGGACCGTCGAGGACCGGCTGGCCGACGACGGGGTGCTGCTGTGGCGGCTGCCGCTGCCCGGCGCCGACCGCGACGGGCTCGGACTGGTGCGCCGGGGCGATGAACTGATCGTCACCGTCGGGGCGTTCCACCGGGTGCTGCCCCTGCCGTCCGCCCTGCGCCGCTGCACCGTCGCCGGTGCCGGGCTGCGCGACGGCCGGCTCGAGGTCCGCTTCGCCCCCGACCCCGAGCTGTGGCCGAAGCGGCCGTGAACCCGGCTCCCGTCCCGGCCGGTCCTGGGCTCTGACCGCGCCCCCTCCTTCGGGTAACGTCGGTCACAAGCCCGGATGAACGCAACGGGCCGCCAGCATCCCCGCCGCCAGGAGTTCGCCATGAGCGATGCCACCGAGCGCCCCGCTGAACCCCCGGTCACCGATGTACCGGTCACCGAGATCGACCCCGACGCCTGGGAGCGCGCCTGTGCCGAGGACCTCGCCGCCGAGCGCGCCCGGCGGCGGGCCCGGCAGACGGCCGAGGAGCCGGGGAGCGTCGCCGAGGAGTTCCTCAAGCTCGCCGACGCGCTCGCCGACAAGGTCGCCGGGATCCAGGCACCGATCGCCGGGACGGCGGTTCAAGGGGCCGTACAACAATTGATCGCACAGGCCAAGGCTGCCGTGGAGCCGGTCATAGAGCGCAACCCAGACGTTTTCGAGCACCTCGCCAGCGCCGGCTCCGAGCTGCTCGCCGCCTATCGCGCCGCCGTGACCGGCCAGGAGCGGCGCTGGACCCAGGGTGCCGACGGCGATGCGAAGGGCCGTGGCGACGAAGGCAAGAGTTCGAGTAGTGAACACATCGACCTCGACTGAGCGCTACCTCCGGTACCGTTAGCCTCGGCGGGGTTCGACCAAATAACTGAGGGACTCATGGGACTCACCATCGGCGTCGACATCGGCGGCACGAAGATCGCGGCCGGCGTGGTCGACGAAGAGGGCACGATTCTCGAGACGAGCAAGGTTTCGACCCCGCGGACCCCCGAGGGGGTCGTCGATGCCATCGCGGACGCGGTGCGCATCGTGAGCGAGGGACACGACATCGAGGCCGTCGGCATCGGTGCGGCCGGGTACGTGGACGACAAGCGCGCCACCGTGCTCTTCGCGCCGAACATCAACTGGCGGCACGAAGCGCTCAAGGACAAGGTCGAGCAGCGCGTGGGCCTGCCGGTCGTGGTGGAGAACGACGCGAACGCCGCCGCGTGGGGCGAGTACCGCTTCGGCGCCGGCGTCGGCCATGACGACGTCGTCTGCATCACGCTCGGCACCGGCCTGGGCGGCGGCATCATCATCGGCGGCCGGCTGCACCGCGGCCGCTTCGGCGTCGCGGCCGAGTTCGGCCACATCAGGGTCGTCCCGGACGGTCTGCTGTGCGGCTGCGGCAGCCAGGGCTGCTGGGAGCAGTACGCCTCCGGCCGCGCGCTGGTCCGCTACGCCAAGCAGCGCGCCGCCGCCACCCCGGAGAACGCCACGGTCCTGCTCGGGCTCGGCGACGGCACCCCGGAGGGCATCGAGGGCAAGCACATCAGCGACGCCGCCCGCCAGGGCGACGCCGTCGCCGTCGACTCCTTCCGTGAGCTGGCCCGCTGGGCCGGGGCCGGGCTCGCCGACCTCGCCTCGCTCTTCGACCCCTCCGCCTTCATCGTCGGCGGCGGGGTCTCCGACGAGGGCGATCTCGTCCTGGAGCCGATCCGCAAGTCCTTCCGGCGCTGGCTGGTCGGCAACCAGTGGCGTCCGCACGCCCAGGTGCTCGCCGCCCAGCTCGGCGGCAAGGCCGGGCTCGTCGGCGCCGCCGACCTGGCCCGCCAGGGCTGAGGGGCGAGGGGGACCGACATCGTGCCGCTCGCGGACCTGCCACGATCCAGCACCGGCCCGGACGCGGCGGTGGTGCGGGTGCTCAGCTACAACATCCGCTCGATGCGTGACGACCGCGAGGCGCTGGCCCGGGTGATCCGGGCCTGCGCCCCGGACGTCGTGTGCGTCCAGGAGGCGCCGCGCTTCTTCCGCTGGCGCAAGGCCGCCGCCTGGCTGGCCCGGGAGACCGGCCTCGTCTACACCACGGGCGGGGCCACCGCCGCCGGCCCGATGATCCTCACCTCGCTGCGCGCCCAGGTGGAGCACGCCGAGGACACCCTGCTGCCCCGCGTCCCCGGGCTGCACCGGCGCGGGTTCGCGACCGCCGTGCTGCGCTTTGGCGGCGGCCACCGGGACACCGGCGGCCCGGGGAACGCGGGCGGCGTCCGGCTCGGCGTGGTCAGCTGCCATCTGAGCCTCGCGGAGGCCGAGCGCTACGACCAGGCCGGGATGCTGCTGGACCACCTGACCGCGCTGGACGTCCCGTACGCCATCGCGGCCGGTGACATCAACGACCGTCCGGACGGCCGCGCCTTCCGCCGGATCGCGGGGAAGCTGCGGGACGGCTGGGCCACCGAGCCCTGGGGGAGCGAGGCCACCTCGACCCCCGGGGACCCGCGCCGGCGCATCGACGCCGTCTTCGCCTCCGAGGGCGTGGAGATCATCGGCTGTGGCGTTCCGGCCGGGCTGCCGGGCGTCGCCGACGCGGACCTCGAAGCGGCCACCGACCACCTTCCGGTCCTGGCCGCGCTCAGGCTGCCGCGCGTGGCCCCGGTCTGAGCCGGGGCCGGCCAGGGCTCTTTGGCAGCCGACGGGGGCCAGGACCCTTCCGGGAGCCGGGGCGCCGGGGCGCCGGGGTCAGACGACGGCGCCGCGCCCCGGGTCGTCGTCCTCGTCCTCGTCGTCGTCCTTCATCCGCAGCACCAGCGTGACGAAGCCGCCCAGAAAGCCGCCGACGCCCAGCGTCGTGATCCACCAGACCATCTCCACCTGGAAGATCACCGCACCGAGCAGCAGCAGCGGTCCGCCCAGCACCCCCAGCCAGGCGAAGCGGGAGGTGGTGTCCGACTCGGGGAGCGGGGGCGGCTCGCGCGGGACGAAATGGCCCTCGTCGGTCTCGTCGAAATCGTCCTCGGACGGCTCGTCGGGCTCCCAGTCGCGGGGCCCCACGCCCGGGGCGTAGACGATGAAGCTGCCCACCGGCTTGTCGGGCTTGGTCAGACCGCCCGTCGCCGCGCCCTCACCGGAGCCCTCGGCGTCGGCGTCGGTATCGGTGCCGTCGTCGGTGTCGTCGTCCGCGGCGCCGGGCCGGCGGTCCCGGTACGGCTCCTCGTCGAGGTTCTCGGCGGCGGGCCACCGCTCGGCGCCCGGCGGGTCCTGCGGCTCCTCCCCGTACGCGGCGACGATCGCGGCGAAGGCGGCGTCGTCATCGCGCCGCGCGTCCGCCTCGTTCTCATTCGAGTCGCGCTCAGCCACTGGCCGCCGCCCCCTCCTTTCCGCTGCCCTTCCCGAGGCCGGTCCGGGTGTCCTGACCCATACCCGCCGTCAGCCGGGTGATGAACGTGTCCGTCTGCTCGAAGATGAACTCGGCGTCGTGGTCCAAGGTCGCCACGTGGTAGCTGCGCTCCAGCAGCCGCTCGGTGATGTCCCGCGAGGACACCTGACTCAGGATGCGCTCGGAGTCGGCGGGGGGCACCACATGGTCCTGCGGGCTGTGCATCACCAGCAGCGGCTGGGTCACCTGCGGCAGCTCCGCGTCGACGACGCTCAGCAGCCGGCGCATCGCGTGCACGGCGTGCAGCGGTATCCGGTCGTAGCCCGACTCCCGCGCCCCCGGCTTGGCGATGTCGCTCACGATGCCCTTCACCGAGGGCACCAGATGACGCAGCACCGGCAGCGCCACCGCCAGCGGATCGTGCACCTTGTTGGCCGGATTGACCAGCGCGAGGCCGCTGATCGCCGCACCGTGCAGGGCGGCCAGCCGCAGCGCGAGCGCCCCGCCCATCGACAGACCGCAGACGAACACCCGCTCGCACACCCGGACCAGCCGCCGCAGTTCGCGGTCCACCTCCGCGTACCAGTCCTGCCAGCCGGTGACGGCGAGATCCTGCCAGCGGGTGCCGTGGCCGGGAAGCAGCGGCAGCGAGACGGTCAGACCGCGGGCCGCCAGATGCTCGGCCCAGGGCCGCACGGACTGCGGGGAACCGGTGAAGCCGTGACAGACGAGGACGCCGATCTCGCCGCCGTCGTGGCGGAACGGCTCGGCTCCGGGCAGGAGCGGCACCACGGATCTCCATTCACTGGGGAAGCGGGGAAGCGGGTATCGAGGTCCTCAGCGTACGCGGCGCGCCGCACAGGGGGTAGGCAGGTTAAGGTCTCCTCGTCGGATACAGGAGGTCCCGGTTGTTCTACAGCGCAATGAAGCTGTCGGTGGGGGGAGCGCTGAAGCTCGCCTTCCGGCCCTGGGTGGAGGGGTTGGAACACATCCCGGCCGAGGGTCCGGCCATCCTCGCGAGCAACCACCTCTCCTTCTCCGACTCCTTCTTCCTGCCCGCGATGCTCGACCGCAAAGTCACCTTCATCGCCAAGCAGGAGTACTTCACCACCCCCGGGGTCAAGGGGCGGCTGACGGCGGCCTTCTTCAAGGGTGTCGGGCAGCTCCCGGTGGACCGCTCGGGCTCGCGCGGCGCCGGCGAGGCCGCCATCAAGGCGGGTATCGAGGTGATCGAGCGGGGTGAGCTGTTCGGCATCTACCCCGAGGGCACCCGCTCGCCCGACGGCCGGCTCTACCGGGGCAAGCCGGGCGGTCTGGCCCGGGTCGCGCTCGCGACCGGTGCGCCGGTGATCCCCGTCGCGATGATCGACACCGAGAAGATCCAGCCCCCCGGCAAGGTCATGCCGAAGCTGATGCGGCCCGGCATCAGGATCGGCAAGCCGCTGGACTTCAGCCGCTACCACGGCATGGACGGCGACCGCTTCATCCTGCGCTCGGTGACCGACGAGGTCATGTACGAGATCATGAAGCTCTCCGGTCAGGAGTACGTGGACATCTACGCGACCGCCGCCAAGCGGCAGATCGCGGAGGCGGAGGCGGCCCGGAAGCAGGCGGAGAAGGAGAAGGACAAGCACAAGCCCGACGCCTAGCGGCGCCGGCACCGGGGGAGGGGGGACGTTGACGGAGCGGTCCAGGCCTGGACGTGTGGTGCGCATGTCCGTCGAGCAGCCGCTGTGGCAGGCGTTGACCGCCTACCGGGTGCTCACTCTGCTCTACGCGCTCGGCCTGTGCGTCTACGCGTACGACGACTACGACCATCCGTTCGGCGCGGCCGTCTACATGGCGGTGCTGACGCTGTGGACCGCGCTCACCTTCCGGATGGTCTCCTCGGCCGAGCGCTGCACCCGGCGGTTCCTCGTCGGCGACCTCGGCATCGCGGTGGCCGGCATTCTGCTCACCCCGCTCGTGGACAACCACGACCGGATCGCCGAGGGCACGCCCACCCTGCCGTCCATATGGACGATGGGCGCGGTCCTCGGCTTCGCCATCAAGGGCGGCTGGCGCTGGGGCGCTTGGGCCTCCGCCGTCGTCTGCGCCGCCAATGTGATCGAGCGTGGCACCTTCGCCCAGGACACCATCCACATGCTGATGCTGGTGTGGGTGGCGAGCGTGGCCATCGGCTATGTGGTCGAGGTGGCCCGCGCCAGTGAGCGCACCCTCGCCCGCGCGCTGCGCATCGAGGCGGCGACCCGGGAGCGGGAGCGGCTGGCCCGCGACATCCACGACAGCGTGCTCCAGGTGCTCGCCATGGTGCAGCGGCGCGGCGCCGCCATCGGCGGTGAGGCGGCCGAACTGGGCCGGATGGCCGGGGAACAGGAGATCGCACTGCGCACCCTGGTCTCCACCGGTCTGGTGACCCCGCCGCGCGGGGCGGCGGACACCGCACCGGACCCGTACGGCCTCCCGGGCGCGGCGGACGCGTCGGCCCCGCCCTGTCCGCCCGGCCCCGAGCGCTCCGATGGCGCGCCCTGCGATCTGCGGGCCCTGCTGGCACCGCACGCGGGCTCCCGGGTCACCTTCTCCGAACCGGGCGCCCCGGTGCTCCTCCCGGCGGGCGCCGCCGGGGAGTTGGCCGCCGCCGTCGGTGCGGCCCTGGACAATGTGCGGGTGCACGCCGGGGAGGAGGCCCATGCCTGGATCCTGCTGGAGGACGAGCCGGACGCGGTGATGGTGACCGTACGGGACGACGGCCCCGGCATTCCCGAGGGGCGGCTGGCGGACGCGGAGGCGGAGGGCCGCCTGGGGGTGGCCCTGTCGATCCGGGGACGGCTGCGCGACCTCGGCGGCACCGCCGAGTGGATCTCGGCCCCGGGCCAGGGCACCGAGGTGGAGCTGACGGTGCCGAAGGCGTCGGCGAAGCGGCCGGCGGAGAAGGCGGAGCAGAAGGAGAAGGGGGAAGCGGCGCGATGACCGCTGAGCTGGACGGCCGGCCGGTGACGGTGATGGTGGTCGACGACCATCCGATGTGGCGTGACGCGGTGGCCCGGGACCTGGCCGAGGCCGGGTTCGACGTGGTGGCCACGGCCGGGGACGGACCGCAGGCGGTCCGCCGGGCCAAGGCCACCGGCCCCGACGTCCTGGTGCTCGACCTCAACCTGCCCGGTCTGCCGGGGGTCGAGGTGTGCAAGGAGGTCGTCGCCGACCGCCCCGGGCTGCGGGTGCTGGTGCTCTCCGCGAGCGGTGAGCACGCGGACGTCCTGGAGGCGGTCAAGTCCGGGGCCACCGGCTATCTGCTGAAGTCGGCCAGCACCGAGGAGCTGCTGGACGCGGTGCGCCGCACGGCGGCCGGCGACCCGGTGTTCACCCCGGGGCTCGCGGGCCTGGTGCTCGGCGAGTACCGGCGGCTGGCGGGCGAGCCCGCCCCCACCGCCGCCGATCAGCCGGCCGCCCCGCGGCTGACCGAGCGCGAGACGGAGGTGCTGCGGCTGGTGGCCAAGGGGCTGTCGTACAAGCAGATCGCCGAGCGGCTGGTCATCTCGCACCGCACGGTGCAGAACCACGTCCAGAACACCCTCGGCAAGCTTCAGCTGCACAACCGCGTGGAGCTGGTCCGCTATGCGATCGAGCGCGGCCTGGACGACGCCTGACGCCGTCCGGCTGAGCACGTCGACACCGCGCAACCGCTCGTACGAGTGAAGTTCAAAACCAACTCCCTTGGCGCGCACGGAAATCGGCCGACGCCCCATCCCGTGTGACCTGGATCACCGTTAGCGTGGCATTCCATACCGGGCCCAATCACGGGATTTCACGGGAGAAGGGAAGAAACGATGCGGGTCGGAGTGCTGACCGGCGGCGGTGACTGCCCCGGGCTCAACGCGGTCATCCGCGCCGTCGTGCGCAAGGGCGTACAGGAATACGGCTATGACTTCATCGGCTTCCGGGACGGCTGGCGCGGCCCTCTCGACAACGACACCGTCCCCCTCGACATCCGCGCGGTGCGCGGCATCCTGCCGCGCGGCGGCACCATCCTCGGCTCCTCCCGCACCAACCCCCTCAAGAGCGAGGACGGCATCCGGCGGGTCAAGGAGACCCTCGTCAAGCAGGAGGTCGACGCGCTGATCGCGATCGGCGGCGAGGACACCCTCGGCGTCGCCGCCCAGCTCTCCGGCGACTACGGGATCGCCTGCGTGGGCGTCCCCAAGACCATCGACAACGATCTCTCCGCCACCGACTACACCTTCGGCTTCGACACCGCCGTCAACATCGCCACCGAGGCCATCGACCGGCTCCACACCACCGCCGAATCGCATATGCGCGTCCTGGTCGTGGAGGTGATGGGCCGTCACGCCGGATGGATCGCCCTGCACTCGGGGCTGGCCGGCGGCGCCAACGTGATCCTCCTCCCCGAGCAGCGCTTCGACATCGACCAGGTCTGCGCCTGGGTCGAATCCCGCTTCCAGATCCGCTACGCCCCGATCGTGGTCGTCGCCGAGGGCGCGATGCCCAAGGACGGCGAGGTGGTCCTCAAGGACGACACGCTGGACTCCTTCGGCCATGTCCGGCTCTCCGGCGTCGGCGAGTGGCTGGCCAAGGAGATCGAGAAGCGCACCGGCAAGGAAGCCCGCACCACCGTCCTCGGCCATGTCCAGCGCGGGGGCACGCCCAGCGCCTTCGACCGCTGGCTCGCCACCCGCTTCGGGCTGCACGCCATCGACGCGGTGCGGGACGAGGACTTCGGGAAGATGGTCGCCCTGCGCGGCACCGACATCGTCCGGGTCCCGCTCGCCGAGGCGACCGCACGGCTCAAGACGGTCGATCCCTCGCTCTACGCCGAGGCCGAGGTCTTCTTCGGCTGAGGCCGTCTGGGTGCAGTACGGCGATGGGCCGGGCGCGTTCCCCGCACCCGGCCCATCGTCACGCCCGCGGCGGACCGGCCGGACCCGTCAGACCAGCACGGCCGCCAGCAGCTCCGCCACCAGCGCCGCCCCGTCCCGGGACAGCACCGACTCCGGGTGGAACTGCACCCCGGCGAAACCCGGCCCGCGCAGCGCGTGCACATCGCCGGTCACCGGGTCCCGGCTCAGCTCCACGCGGTGCATCGCCAGCTCCGTCTCGGCCGCCTCGTCGCAGCGTGCCGTGAAGGTGTTGTAGAAGCCGACGGTCTCCTCGCGCCCGAAGAAGTCGATCCGCTCCTGTGCCCCCTGGAACGGCACGGCCTTGCGCACGATCTCCAGCCCCAGCTCGGCCGCGATCAGCTCGCTGCCCAGGCACACCCCCAGCAGCCCGTGCCGGTGCCCGGCCACCAGCTCCGCGGTCAGCCCCCGCAGGAAGCGCATCTTCGGGTCCGTCGTGTCGCCGGGGTCGCCCGGCCCCGGGCCGAGCACCACGGGCCCCTGATGCGCCAGCGCCGCCTCCCGCAGCCCCGGCGCGTCGTACCGCCGCACGGTCACCGTCAGCCCCGAGGTGCGCAGCAGATGCGCGAGCATCGCGGTGAACGTGTCCTCCCCGTCGATGACCAGGGCATGCCCGGACAGCTTCCGGCCCAGGGACCCGTCCGCCGACGACGGGGTCTGCTGCATCCGCAGCCAGAACGGCGCCAGGTCCGCCCGCCGCGCGTCCAGCGCCGCCCGCACCCGCGGATCGTCCGCGAGCCGCGGCCGCGGGCCCCGCGCCTCGGGCCGTACCGGCGCCGGCCGCACGCCCAGCGCGGTCAGCACCCCGGCCGCCTTCGCGTGCGTCTCGGCCACTTCGCCGCGCGGGTCCGAGTGGCGCACGAGCGTCGCGCCGACCGCCACCTTCAGCGATCCCGCGGCGTCGATGTCGGCGGTGCGGATCAGGATCGGCGAGTCCAGGGTCTGGGCGCCGCCGCCGTCCCGTCCGATCAGCGCCAGGGCGCCCGCGTAGTAGCCGCGCGCGGCCCCGTCCGGTCCGAGGGGTTCGTAGCGCTCGATCACCCGGCAGGCGTTCTGCACCGGCGATCCGGTGACCGTCGCGGCGAACATCGTCTCGCGCAGCACCTCCCGGACGTCGAGCGAGGAACGGCCGCGCAGCTCGTACTCGGTGTGCGCCAGATGCGCCATCTCCCTGAGCCGGGGCCCGATCACCGTCCCGCCCATGTCGCCGACGGTGCACATCATCTTCAGCTCCTCGTCCACGACCATGGACAGCTCCTCCACCTCCTTGCGGTCGTGCAGGAACTCCAGCAGCCCCGCCGTACTCGGCCCGCCCTCGGGATAGCGGTACGTGCCGCTGATCGGGTTCATCACGACCGTCCCCCCGGACACCCGCACATGCACCTCCGGGCTGGCCCCCACCAGCGTCCGCCCGTCCGGCAGCCGCACCACATACGTCCAGTAGGCGCCCCGCTCACCGGCCAGCAGCCGCCGGAAGAGCGCGAGCGCGTCGCTGCTGCCGAACCCCGGGATCTCGCCCCGGAACGTCCGCCGGATGACGAAGTTGGCGCCCTCACCGGTGCCGATCTCGTCCTCGATGACCCGGCGCACGATGTCGGCGTAGGCGTCGTCGGCCACGTCGAACGCCCCGTCCTCGACCCGCACCCGGTGCGCGGGCAGCGCCTCAAGCGCCTCGGCGAGCGGCAGCTCGACGGTCTCCCGCGGCCGCAGCACGGCCAGCGGCGTCCCGTCGTCGCGCACCTCGAACCCCCGCTCCCGGATCTGCCGGAACGGCACCAGCGCGAGCGCGTCCACCACCGGGGCGCCGTCCTCCGGCGCGCCGGCGGGCAGCGGGATGTCGGTCAGCCGCTCCACCTCGGTGACCGGGCCGAGCAGCACCTCGACGGTGTCGGACGCCCGGCCGGGGGTGCGGCGGTGCAGCAGGGCGAAGGGCGGCGCGTCGTCGGAGAGCAGCCGTGCGACGACGGCCTGAGCAGGGTTCTGCATGGCGGATAGTCCTTCCGGAATGAGGAACGACCCGCGGAAACGCCGAAGGCCGCCCCTCGGGCGGCCTTCGCGGTGTCTGGGAGTGCGCGATTCAGCGGGCCGCCGGATGAGCGGTCCACCACCAGGTCATGGTCAGTCGCGCGAACATGTGCCAGACCCTACAGGACCGGTTGCGGCCGCAACGGATCAATTCCAAGGATTTGCGGGCTGGTCGTCGATCGCGGTCCAGAAGCGGCTGCCGTCCGGGACATAGCCGTACGCCCAGAAGGACCAGCCGCCGCTGAACTCCAGAGCGCTGCCGTAGCGGCCGTCGTGGAACTCCGCCATGCGCCACTCCGGGCCGTAGTACTGCGCGCACAGGGCGTCCGCGACGGCCCGGCTGGTCAGCGTCCGGCCCAGTACCGGCGGGGTCGCGGCGACGGTGCCGCGGGACCAGCCGGCGTAGAAGTCCGGTGTGATCCCGCTGGGCACGGCGCTGCCGTTCACTCTCAGGCACAGGAGGGGCAGTGTCGCGGTGGCGGCGGTGTCGCCGTTGTAGGCGTCGGTCGCGGCGTCGGCCCCCACCCGGACCGTGCCGTCGCCCTTGGCGAGCACGGTCCAGGTCATCCCGGACGCGATGGCCGAGGGCGCCGCCTGGGCGGGGGCGGCGGCCAACGGCAGCAGGACGAGCGAGGCGGCGGCCGCGACGGCCGTGGCGGTGGAGCGGAGCACCTTCCTCAGATGCCTGGGCTTCCTCATGGCGCACTCCTTCGGGTGTCCGTGCCGGCCCGGGGTGGACCGGCACGGACAGCGTCCGAGGAGGGCGCGATTCCATCACGTGTTCTTCACGACATGGCCATAACCGGTCGCAGGATGCCCGAGCGGTCGTTCTTGCGCCCGGGGCCGCGGATGTGCGGGGCGGGAGCGGAGGCGCGGGGGAGGGGCGGGACGAGAGCCCACGGCGTGGCGGAAGATGTCTCACCCTGTGGGCAGCGCGCTGGGAGGCGGTGCGGACCCCGTAACCTTGTGCGGGTGACCGTGAACGCTGAAACCCACGCCGGTGGCCACACCTGGCAGTCTCTTCCCGCGGCGCAGCAGCCCGACTGGCCGGATCGAGCGGCTCTGCGCGATGTGATCGCTGAGCTCGAGTCCTATCCGCCGCTCGTCTTCGCGGGCGAGTGCGATGCGCTGCGGCACCGCCTGGGGGCCGTGGCGCGGGGCGAGGCGTTCCTGCTCCAGGGCGGGGACTGCGCCGAGGCGTTCGACGGCGTGGGCGCCGACCAGATCCGCAACAAGCTCAAGACGCTCCTCCAGATGGGCGCCGTGCTGACCTACGCCGGATCCGTCCCGGTGGTGAAGGTGGGCCGGATCGCCGGGCAGTACAGCAAGCCGCGCTCGAAGCCGACCGAGACCCGGGACGGGGTGACCCTGCCCACCTACCGCGGCGACTCCGTCAATGGATTCGAGTTCACCCCCGAGGCCCGGATCCCGGACCCGCAGCGGCTCAAGCGCATGTACCAGGCGTCGGCCTCGACGCTGAACCTGGTGCGGGCCTTCACCACCGGCGGCTACGCGGACCTGCGCCAGGTGCACGCCTGGAACCAGGACTTCGTGAAGTCCTCCCCGTCGGGCCAGCGCTACGAGGCGCTGGCGCGCGAGATCGACCGGGCGCTGTCCTTCATGAACGCCTGCGGGGTGGACCCGGAGGAGTTCAGGACGGTCGAGTTCTTCTCCTCGCACGAGGCCCTGATCCTCGACTACGAGACGGCGCTGACCCGCACCGACTCGCGCACCGGTGAGCTGTACGACGTGTCCGGCCACATGGTCTGGATCGGTGAGCGCACCCGGCAGCTGGACGGGGCGCACATCGAGTTCGCCTCGAAGATCCGCAACCCGGTGGGCGTGAAGCTCGGCCCGACGACCACGCCGGAAGAGGCGCTGACGCTGATCGAGCGGATCGACCCGGACCGCGAGCCGGGCCGGCTGACCTTCATCACCCGGATGGGCGCGGACAAGATCCGCGACAAGCTGCCCAACCTGGTGGAGAAGGTGACCGCCTCCGGTGCGCAGGTCGTCTGGGTCTGCGACCCGATGCACGGCAACACCTTCGAGGCGGCGTCCGGGCACAAGACCCGCCGCTTCGACGACGTGCTGGACGAGGTCAAGGGCTTCTTCGAGGTCCACAAGGCGCTGGGCACCCACCCGGGCGGTATCCATGTGGAGCTGACCGGCGACGACGTCACGGAGTGCGTGGGCGGCGGCGACGAGATCTTCGTCGACGATCTGCACCAGCGCTACGAGACGGCCTGCGACCCGCGGCTCAACCGCAGCCAGTCGCTGGACCTGGCGTTCCTGGTGGCGGAGATGTACCGGGACCAGTAGGCACCCGGCGAAGATCGCAAAGACGCAGGTGGGGCGCGGATCACAAGGATCCGCGCCCCCTGTGCGTTGTGGGGGTCCGGTGCGGCAGGTAAGGTAAGGGTTACCTCACTGATCACCGCCACCGCTGGAGAGCCCGTGTACGTCTGCTCATGCTTCGGCATCACCGAGCGGCAGGTGCGTGAGCACGCGGAGGCGGGCGCGTGCACCCCGCGCCAGATCGCCGGTGCCTGCAAGGCAGGCACGGACTGCGGTTCGTGCGTGCGGAAGATCCAGGCGCTGCTGGGCCGCGGCGCCTGCCCCCGGCGCGAGGCGCTGGACCCGGTCGTCCTGACGACGGCCACTGCCACGGCCGCGGCCACCGCTGCCGCCTCCGTCCCGGCGGCGGCCGAAGCGGCCTGACGGGACTGACGGGGCTGACCGGACTCACCTGTCTGACCTGCCTGACCGGCGTCCTGGTTCAGTCGCTCGGCTGCTCGATCTGCTGGGCGATGTAGAGGGCCTCGCCGAGTTTCTCGATCAGCTCCAGCTGGGTGTCGAGATAGTCGATGTGGAGTTCCTCGTCGGCGAGGATGTCCTCGAAGATGTTGGCCGAGGTGATGTCCCCCTTGGACCGCATCAGCTCGATGCCCCGCCTGAGACGGTCGATCGCCTCGACCTCCACCTGCCGGTCGGCCTGGAACATCTCGGTCACCGTCTGGCCCACCCGGACATGGAAGAGCCGCTGGTAATTGGGCAGGCCCTCCAGGAGAAGGATCCGGTCGGTGAGCGTCTCCGCATGCCTCATCTCATCGAAAGACTCCGACCGGGTGTGTTTGGCAAGCCGAGTCCAGCCAAAGTTGTCCTGCATCTTCGAGTGCAGAAAGTACTGATTGATCGCGGTCAGTTCGCCGGTCAGCTGCTCGTTGAGGAACTCGAGGACCTCGGGGTCACCCTGCATCGGAGGGGCTCCTTCCAATCCGATCGGGAACGGCAGGTTCCGCGCATCGTCGCATCGCGCCTGGTAGGGCGTCCAGTAAGTGCACGCTTAGTACGGGTTGTCCCGGCGTCCGATGCCCTGGTCACGACCACCCCCGGCGGTCTGAGACCATGGAGTCCATGGGTCAGTCGGAAAGCCGCGAGGGGGAGCTCGCGAAGCTGCCCCCGGGGCAGCGACTGCAGCGCGGTTGGCCGGTTACGCACTATGGGCCGGTGCCGAAGTTCAAGCCGGACCGATGGGAGTTCCGGGTCTTCGGCGCCACGGCGGACGGCGAAAAACACTGCTGGACGCATGAGGAGTTCTCCGCTCTGCCGTACTCGACGGTCGTGGCCGATCTGCACTGCGTCACCAAATTCAGCATGCTCGGCGCCGAATGGGGCGGGGTTTCCGCGCGGGAGATCGCGGAACTCGCACCGCCGGCGCCGGACGTCACCCATGTCATGGTGTGGGCGGAATACGGGTTCAGCTCGAATCTACGCCTGTCGGACTTCCTGGCGGAAACCACGATGTTCGCGACGCACAAGGACGGGGAGCCGCTCACCGCCGAGCACGGCTTTCCGCTGCGGCTCGTGGTGCCCCATCTGTATGCCTGGAAGGGCCCGAAATGGGTGCGCGGGGTCGAGTACATGACCGCCGACCGCCGTGGTTTCTGGGAGGAGCGCGGCTACCACAACATCGGCGACCCCTGGGCGGAACAGCGCTACTCCTACCAGGAGGAGCCGGGCGACGGCCCGGAGCTCTAGGGCGCCCTCTCCCGCGGAGATCCGTCAGAAGGGCCCCAGGCCCTGAAGACGCCCCCCGGCGCCTCCCGGGCGCTCAGACCACCCCGGCGCGCAACTCCTTCAGCCGGGCCACATCCGCCGCATGCCCCTCCGTACCGCCCGGCGTCTCGATCACCAGCGGCACCCCCTCCGTCGCGGGATGGGCGAACAGCTCACGGAACGGCTCCGCCCCGATGTGCCCGGCGCCGATGTTCGCGTGCCGGTCCTTATGGGCGCCGACCACGTCCTTGGAGTCGTTGGCGTGGATCAGCTTGAGCCGCCCCTCGCCGGTGACGGCCACCAGCTCGTCCAGGGTCTGCTTCACACCGCCCGCCGCGGCGAGATCATGGCCCGCCGCGAACACATGGCAGGTGTCCAGGCAGACACCGAGCCGGGGGTGCCGGTCGAGCGCCTCGAAGTACGGGCCCAGGTCCGCCACGAACGAGCACAGCGAGGTGCCCTGACCGGCGGTCGGCTCCAGCAGCAGCCACGGGTCGTCGTCCCGGACCAGCTCGTCCAGCAGCGGCAGCATCCGCTCCCGCACCTGCGCGAGCGCCGTGGCCCGCGAGCGTCCCCCGGTCGCCGAGCCGGTGTGGACGACGACGCCGAGTGCCCCGATCTCCCGGCCGCGCCGCAGCGAATGGCGCAGGGATGCCACGGAGCGTTCGGCGGTGGCCTCCGTGTGCGAGCCGAAGTTGATCAGGTACGGGGCGTGGACATACGCCGGTATGGACCGCTCGGCACAGGCGGCCCGGAACGCCTCGTCCTGGGCGGGCGTACCGGCCGGGGTGGCCCAGCCGCGCGGATTGGCGACGAAGACCTGGACGGTCTCGGCGCCGATGTCGGCGGCGTGTGCCATGCCGACGGTGGCGAGGCCACCGGCCACCCGGACATGGCCTCCGATGGGGTTGCGGATGCGATGCGTACTCACAGAACAAGGGTGCCTGCTTTTCGTGGCTCGGATGTCCCCGGCCACCGCTTTGAGGCGCCCCCGCCGGGTGCACCGGGCCACGGGAGCCTTGCCCGACCAGCGCTTCCGCGAGCCGTCGCGGTACGGGGGAGGGGGCCGGCTGCCGGACGGATGGCACGGCCATCGCCGTCCGGCAGCCGCGAAGCCGCCGACGCCCTAGAACACGCCGCCGCTCAGCGTGATGGTGATGGTGCTCCCCTTGGGCGCCTTGTCACCGGCGTTCACCGACTGGTCCTTCACCGTGTCCCCCGGGAACAACAGCGCCTTGTCGACCTTCACCTCGAAGCCGGCCTCCTCCAGCTGCGACGTGGCCTCGTCGACCTTCAGCCCGGTGACGTCCGGCACCTCGATCATCTGCCGGCCCTTGGAGAGGGTCAGCGTCACCGTGTCGCCCTTGGCGCCCTGGCCGTCCGCCGACGGCGACTGCGCGGCGACCGAGCCCTTGTCCTCCTCCGAGTACACCTGGCGCTCAGCGATCTTGACCTTGAAGCCCTCGTCCTCCAGCGCGGACCGGGCCTCGGCGACCGAATCGCCCACCACATCCGGGACGTCGACCGGCTCGCCCTTGCTGACCACGATCGACACCGACGTCTCGGGACGGCGTACGGAGCCGGCGCCGGGGCTGGTGGACAGGACCGAGCCCTGGGCCGTCTCACTGCTGAAGCGGCGGGTGACCGTGCCGACCGTGAGCCCCTGGTCCGCGATCTTCCGCTTGGCGTCGGCGAGCGGCATGCCCACCACATTGGGCACCTCGGCCCGCGGCGGCCCCTGGGAGACCCGGATGGTCACGCTGTCGCGGACGCGCTCGCCCGGTCCGGGCTTGGAGCCGATGACCTGGCCCTTGGGGACGACATCGCTGAACTCGTTGACGACCTTCACGTCCAGACCGGCGTCGTGCAGCTTCTTCTCCGCCTCCGCCTGGGTCTTCCGCAGCACCGGCGGGACCTCGGTGAACTGGCCGACGCTGATGTACCAGATCCCGACGCCGAGACCGATCAGCAGCAGCACCGCGGCGACGATCGTGACGATCCCGCGGCGCGGCATCCGGCCCCGCCCGCGCCGGTCGGACCGCTCGCGCCGGGGCGGTTCCGGGGGCAGCTCCAGACGGCTGGTGTGGTTCAGCGCCTCCTGGTCGTCGACCGCGGCCGCCGGGCGCGGAATCACCGTCGTACGGTTCTCCGCGCCCTCCGAGGTGTCCTCCTTGGCCTGCGGAGGCACCGCGTCCAGCTGGGCGTCGGTCAGCGCGTCCCGCACCGCGCGGGCCGCGCCCAGCAGTGCGACGGCGTCGGCGGGGCGCGCGTCGAGGGCGCGCGCGGTGGCCGAGGCGACCAGGGCGTCCAGCTCCGGGGCGACCTCGGGCGCGACGGCGGACGGCGGCGGGACGTCCTCGTTCAGATGCTGGTAGAGGACCTGCGCCGGGGTGCTGCCGGTGTGCGGCTTGGCACCGGTCAGCATCTCGTACAGCACCACACCGCAGGCGTAGACATCGGCGCGGGTGTCGGCCGTGCCGTGCTCGATCTGCTCGGGCGCGAGATACGACACCGTGCCGAGGACGGCTCCGGTGGAGGCGCTGGTGTTGGTGTCCACCGCCCGGACCAGACCGAAGTCGGCCACCTTGACCCGGCCGTCGTCGCCGATCAGCACGTTCTCCGGCTTCATGTCGCGGTGCACGAAACCGGCCCGGTGGGCCGCGCCGAGCGCGGCCAGCACCGGCTCCAGGATGTCCAGCGCGGCGCGCGGGTGCAGGGCGCCACGCCGGCGGAGCACATCGCGCAGGGTGCAGCCGGCGACGTACTCCATGGCCAGATAGACGTGGTCGCCGTCCGTTCCCTGGTCGTAGACGGCGACCACATTGGCGTGCGCGAGCCTCGCGACGGATTTCGCCTCCCGGATGAAGCGGTCGACGAAGGCGGCGTCGGAGGCGAGGCTCTGGTGCATCACCTTCAGGGCGAGCACCCGGTCGAGCCGGGTGTCGACGGCCCGGTAGACCGTCGCCATCCCGCCAACGGCGATGCGCGCCTCGACGCGGTAGCGGCCGTCGAGCACCTGCCCGACGAGGGGGTCCTGGAGGGTCGTATCCACGGGGGGCAGTCTACGAGGCGTCGCTTTGAGCCAGGACCGGCTGCCCAGGTGGGGCGGGTATTGCAGCGGAACGGTGACACCGGTGAGTCGGTTGCGCGATGTCAGCCGTGCGATGTCCGCTGGGTGATGTGGCGTTGTGCGATTGCGCGATGTCCGTTGCGGGATGTCCGTTGTGCGGTGTCAGTTGTGCGACGTCAGTTGTGCGACGCGGCGGCGATCGCGGCCAGCTCCTCGAGCGCGGAGGTCCACGACAGGGTGGCGTACTCGGCGTGCTTGGCCTTGGCGTCGTCGGGGACGGCCAGGTCGCGGATACCGCTCTCCGCGAACCGCAGCCGGGTGCCCCGCCCCTCTGCGGAGAGCGCGAACTCCACCACGGTCGCCTCCCCGGGGTCCGAGGGGGCGTGATCGGGTTCCAGGGCCAGCCGGAAGCGGAAGAGGGTGTCCGGCACCGCCCGTTCGACCTGGCCGTGGAACTCCCCGTGCTCGTCCCAGCGGAACCGGAGCGTCCCGCCGGGGTGCGGATCGATCTCGCAGCCGCCGGGGGCGTACCAGACGCGGATGTGCTCGGGCGTCGTCAGCACCCGCCACACCCGGTCGATCGGCGCTCGTACGAACACCTCGCGCTCGATCCGGTCGGCCACGGTCACGGTCACGGCGACCACCTCCGCAGTGTGCGCTGACCCCTCAATCCACCGTAGAGGGGCGGCGCGGGGCCCGGACAGGGCCCGCCGGACGCGGACCCGCCGGACGCGGGCCCGCCGGACGCGGACCCGCCGGACGCGGACCCGCCGGACGCGGATCAGCCGAACGCCGGGCGCTCGGGGTCCAGGGCCGCCAGGCCCTCGGCCGGGCTGGACGCCTCGGCGAAGTGGCGGCGGGGGATACGGCCCGCCCGGTGGGCCAGCCGGCCCGCCGCCACCGCGTGCCGCATCGCCCCGGCCATCAGCTCCGGTTCCTGCGCCCGGGTGACCGCCGAGGCGAGCATCACCGCCGCGCACCCCAGCTCCATGGCCAGCGCGGCGTCCGACGCCGTGCCCGCGCCCGCGTCGAGGATCACCGGCACGGTGGCGCGCTCGACGATCAGCTGGAAGTTGTGCGGATTGCGGATGCCGAGCCCGGAGCCGATCGGGGAGCCGAGGGGCATGATCGCGGCGCAGCCGACGTCCTCCAGCTTCCGGGCCAGGATCGGGTCGTCATTGGTGTACGGGAGGACCGTGAAGCCGTCGTCGACCAGGGTTTCGGCGGCGTCCAGCAGCTCGATCGGATCGGGGAGCAGGGTGCGCTCGTCGGCGACCACCTCCAGCTTGACCCAGTCGGTGCCCAGGGCCTCCCGGGCGAGGCGGGCGGTCAGCACGGCCTCACCGGCGGTGAAACACCCGGCGGTATTGGGCAGCGGGCGGATGCCGTGCCGGGCGAGCACGGAGAGCACCGACCCCTGCACCGTGGGGTCCAGCCGCCGCATCGCGACGGTGGTCAGCTCGGTGCCGGAGGCCAGCAGCGAGCGCTCCAGGACCTCCAGGCTGGGGGCGCCGCCGGTGCCCATGATCAGACGGGAGCCGAACGTCGTCCCGGCGATGGTGAGCGGGTCGGCGGCGGCGAGCGGCGCGGCGCCGTCGGCCAGGGCGGCGGCGGGGGCGGCGGACGTGGTGCCCGTGTTGGCCGTAGTGGTCGTGGTGGTGGGAGCCATGGGGGGATCAGCCTCCTTGGACCGCGGTGAGGACCTCGACGCGGTCACCGTCGCCGAGCGGGGTCGCGGGCCACTGGGTACGCGGGACGACCGTCTCGTTGACGGCGGCGGCGACGCCCGAGGGCGCCTGAGTGAGGGTCGCGACGAGCCGGTCGAGGGTGGTGCCGTCGGGGATCTCGCGGGGCTCGCCGTTGACGGAGACGGTCATGTGTGCTGCTCCTGTGCTGGGGAGGGCGCGGCGGCGGACGCGTCGGGGACGGCCGGGGCCGCGAAGCGCCGCGGGGTGAACGGCCGGGCCTCGGGCGGGAGTTCTCCGCTCGTCAGTGCCTCGGCCATGACATCGCCGGTGATCGGGGTGAGCAGGACGCCGTTGCGGTAGTGGCCGGTGGCCAGCAGCAGCCCCGGCAGCGCGGTCGGGCCGAGCATCGGGGCGTTGTCGGGGGAGCCGGGGCGCAGTCCGGCGCACGTCTCCACCAGCGGGAGTTCGGTGATGCCGGGCACCAGCTCATGGGCGTCGCGCAGCAGTTCGTACACGCCGCCCGCGGTGACCGTGGTGTCCCAGCCCAGTTCCTCGGTGGTCGCGCCGACGACCAGCTCGCCGTTCTCGCGCGGTACGAGGTAGACCGGCCCGCCGCGCACCACGGCCCGTACCGTCCGGGAGAGGAACGGCGCGTAGCGCTCGGGCACCGACAGCCGCAGCACCTGTCCCTTGACCGGGCGGACGGGTGGCAGGACGTCGTCGGGGACGCCCGCGAGCCGTCCGCTGAGGCTGCCGGCGGCGAGCACGGTCTGCTCGGCGGCCAGGCGGGTGTCCCCGGTCAGCTCGACCCCGGTGGCGCGGTCGCCGTCCAGCAGCAGCCGCTCCGCACGGGCGCGGTGGAGGACCACCCCGGCCCGCTCGCACGCGATGAGCAGCGCCGTCGCCAGCCGCCGCGGGTCCACCTGGTGGTCGCCGTCGACGCGCAGCCCGCCGCGTACGCCCGGCGCGAGCATCGGTTCCAGACGGCGGCATTCCCGCCCCGTCAGCCACTGGGAGTCCAGCCCGAGCCCCTGCTGGAACGTGTGGAGTTCACGCAGATGGGCGCGGTCGTCGGAGTCGAACGCGACGGCGAGCGTGCCGCACGCCCGGTGGCCGACGTCCTGGCCGCCGGCCTCCTCCAGCTCGGCCACGAAGTCCGGATAGCGGCGTGCGGAGGCCAAGTTGAGGCCGAGCAGGGTCTGCTCGCCGTAGTGGAGCTCGGTGACGGCCGCCAGCATCCCGGCCGCGACACGGGCGGCTCCGCCGCCGGGCGCCGGGTCGGCGAGGGCGGTGCGCAGGCCCCGCTGGGCCGCTCGCCAGGCCGTGACCAGGCCGATGATGCCGCCCCCGACGACGAGGGCGTCATAGGCCCCGCCGGGCGGTCCGCCGCCGGGTCGCGGTGTATGCGGTCCGTCGTCCACGTGACCTGGCGTGCGCGGTCCGTCGTTGTCCTGACCGGTTGTGCGCGGTCCGTCGTTGTCGTGACCTGGTGAGTGCGGTCCGTCGTTGTCGTGACCTGGTGAGTGCGGTCCGTCGTGACCTGGTGCGTGCGTGGACACGCCGCCCCTCCCTTCGCCGGCATGACCCGGATCAGGTTCGTACGGTCGGAGGCCGTGCCAGCCTCCCTCTCAGCCCGGTGCGTCCGGGCTCCCGCGAGTGCTTCGTCCCGCCACCCTAGTACGAGGTCCGAATCGGTCGGAAGGGTGGCCGTTCGCCCTGCCCTCCGTGCTGTGCCCGAGATCTCGTCCCGTGCTCTGCGGTCCGCTCCACCTGCCGCCATACAGTGATCGTGTGAGCGATAAGACGACGACGGGGACGAAGGCGTCCTCGGATGGCGGCGGACAGCGGGTGGTGATCGTCGGCGCGGGGATGGCGGGCGTGCAGACCGCCGTCGCGCTGCGCGAGCAGGGCTGGGCCGGGGAGGTCGTGCTGCTGGGCGCGGAGCCGCACCAGCCCTATGACCGGCCGCCGCTGTCCAAGGCCGTGCTGCTCGGTAAGGCCGAGGGATCGACGCTCGACGTGGACTTCGCCGGGCTGGGCATCGGGCTGCGGCTCGGCGTCCCGGTCACGGGGCTGCGCACGGACAAGCGGGTGGTCGAGACCGGGACCGGCCCGGTCCCGTACGACGTCCTGGTGATCGCCACCGGCGCCGACCCGATCCCGCTGCCGGGCGCCGAAGACGTGCCGAACGTCCACCTGCTGCGCACCCTGGACGACGCCGAACGGCTGCGCCCGGTGCTCGCCCGGCAGCGTGAGATCGCGGTCGTGGGGGCGGGCTGGATCGGCGCGGAGTTCGCCACGGCGGCGCGCGAGGCGGGGTGCGCCGTGACCGTCGTCGAGGCCGCGGACCGACCGCTGGCGGGCGCCCTCCCGGCCGAGGTCGCCGCCCCCATGGCGGCCTGGTACGAGGACTGCGGCGCCACGCTGATGACGGGCGCCCGGGTGGCCGCCGTGGACGGGAGCGGGCTGCTGCTCGACGACGGCACCCGGCTGCGGGCGGGTGCGGTGGTCGTCGGGATCGGGGCGCGGCCGGCCACGGACTGGCTGGCTGGTTCGGACGTGGCGCTGGCCGAGGACCGGTCCGTGGCCGCGGACGACCGGCTGCGCACCTCGGTGCCGGACGTCTACGCGGTCGGCGACTGCGCCTCCTTCCCGTCCGCCCGCTACGGGACGCGGCTGCTGGTGCACCACTGGGACAACGCGCTCCAGGGGCCGCGCACCGTCGCCGCCAATGTGGTGGGGAACCGGACGGCCGCCCACTTCCCCGGTGTGGTCTACGACCCGGTGCCGTACTTCTGGTCCGAGCAGTTCGGGCGCTTCGTGCAGTACGCCGGCCATCATGCGGAGGCCGACGAACTGGTCTGGCGCGGCGATCCGGCCGGTGCCGCCTGGTCGGTGTGCTGGCTGCGCGAGGGCGCCCTGGTCGCCCTGCTGGCCGTCGGCCGTCCGCGCGATCTGGCCCAGGGGCGCAAGCTGATCGAGCGCGGCGCCCGGCTGGACCGGACGCGGGCCATGGACCCCTCGGTGCCGCTGAAGTCGGCCGTCCGCTGACGGGCCGGCCGGTCGCCGGGCGGGCGTCCGGGGCGGGGCGGGGCGGCCCGCGCGGCGGGCGCCCGGCTACCCACTGTCAGTCCCAGATGGCAGGCTTGTTCCGTGACCGAGATTGACGCGAAGATCGATGCTCTCGTCCCCGACTGGCTCACCCTCCCCGACGTCGCCGAGCGGCTCGGTGTGGAGGTGACACGCGTCCGGCAGCTGGTCAAGGAGGGCCAGCTGATCGCGGTGCGCCGTGGCGAGAACCGGGTGCTCCAAGTGCCCGAGGAGTTCATCGGTGACGGAAAGATCGTCAAGGGCCTCGTGGGGACCTTGACGCTTTTGAAGGACGACGGTTTCAGCGACGAAGAGATGCTGGAGTGGCTCTTCACCCCCGACCCGAGCCTGCCCGGCACCCCGGCACAGGCCCTGAGCGAGAATCGTGGCACGGAGGTGAAGCGGCGCGCGCAGGCGCTGGCTGTCTGACGCCGCTCCCGCCAGCCACCGGCGGCTTCCGCGGAGCTCCTGAAGGGCTCGTACAGGCTCGTACAGGGCGCGCAGGGCTCGCGCGGAAGCCGGTACACGGCTCGCACTGAGCCCCCGGCACAGGGCTCCACAGGGCTCGTGCAAGGCTTCTGCAGGGCTTGTCGTTTTCGTATCGCCCACGGGCGTACGGGCCGGGCTCCGCTCACGGCCCGTACGCCACCGACCCCCAGGGGGACCTACCCATGTCCACCACCGCTCGTGAGCAGCTGGCCGACGCCCGCCTCTATCTGTGCACCGACGCACGGAAGCGACAGGGCGACCTGCCGGAGTTCCTGGACGCCGTCCTGGGCGCGGGGGTGGACATCGTCCAGCTGCGGGACAAGGAGATGGAGGCGGCGGAAGAGCTGGAGCACCTCCAGGTCTTCGCGGACGCCTGCCGTCGGCACGGAAAGCTGCTCGCCGTCAACGACCGGGCGGACGTCGCCCACGCCATCGGCTCCGACGTGCTCCACCTGGGCCAGGGCGACCTGCCGGTCCCGGCGGCGCGCGCGATCCTCGGCGAGGACGTGCTGATCGGGCGCTCCACGCATGCGGAGGCGGAGGTGGACGCGGCGGCCGTCCAGCCCGGTGTGGACTACTTCTGCACCGGCCCGTGCTGGCCCACCCCCACCAAGCCCGGCCGCCCCGCCCCGGGGCTGTCCCTGGTCCGCTACGCCGCCGCGCTGGGCACCGAGCGGCCGTGGTTCGCCATCGGCGGAATCGACGCCTCCAACCTCGATCAGGTGCTGGCGGCGGGCGCCCGGCGCATCGTCGTGGTCCGCGCCATCACGGCCGCCGACGACCCGGCGGCGGCGACGGCGGAGCTGGCGAAGCGGGTGCGCGCGGCCTGACCTGGCCGGGATCCGGCCGCTACCGGCGCAGGCCGGGGCCCCGGCCCGGCCGCCCGTCCGGCTCGGTTCTGCTCGGTTCGTCCGACGGTCGAGAACGTACGGAACTGTCCGCACTACGGACAGAAATCTGGCAAATCCCCCATATCTCCGTGACCGGGTGGGCGTGGGCGAGCCGGGTGGATAGCCTGCTCATATGGCCCTAGGCACCGCTTCCACCAGGACCGATCGCGCACGAACCGTGCGCGATCTGCTCGCGTCCGGCGAGCAGTCGTATTCCTTCGAGTTCTTCGCTCCCAAGACGGCGAAGGGCGAGCAGACGCTGTGGGACGCCATCCGCAGGCTGGAAGCCGTCTCGCCCACCTTCGTCTCCGTGACGTACGGAGCTGGCGGTTCCTCCCGCGAGGGCACCGTGCGCGCCACCGAGCGCATCGCGACGGACACCACGCTCACCCCCGTCGCCCATCTGACCGCGGTCAACCACTCCCGGGCCGAGCTGCGCAACATCATCGGGCAGTACGCCGACGCCGGGATCCGGAACATGCTGGCCCTGCGCGGCGATCCGCCGGGCGATCCGATGGGGGAGTGGGTCCGGCACCCCGACGGTCTCACCTACGCCGCCGAGCTGGTCCGGCTGATCAAGGAGTCCGGGGACTTCTGCGTCGGCGTGGCCGCGTTCCCCGAGATGCACCCCCGGTCGACGGACTGGGACACCGACATCCGTCACTTCATCGACAAGTGCCGCGCGGGCGCCGACTTCGCCATCACGCAGATGTTCTTCTATCCGGAGGACTATCTGCGGTTGCGCGACCGGGTCGCGGCAACGGGCTGTACGACACCGATCATCCCTGAGATCATGCCCGTCACGAACATCAAGCAGATCGAGCGGTTCGCACAGCTCAGCAATGCCGCGTTCCCGCCCGAACTGGCGGACCGGATCCTGGCGGTGAAGGACGACGCGGCGGCTGTACGCTCGATCGGGATCGACTACGCCACGGAGTTGTGCGCGAGGTTGATGGCCGAGGAGATCCCCGGGCTGCACTTCATTACCCTGAACCACTCCACGGCGACGCTGGAGATCTACAAGAATCTGGGACTGCATCAGCGGTCCTGATGACGGCAGCCGACGGGCGGCCGCATTGAGAGGGGCGGGCATGGGCTGGACGGTCCTCTACATCGCTTTCGGCGTCGTCGCGCTGTGGCTGCTGGGGGAGGTCCTCCTCCAGTACAAGGCGCGGCTGCGTTGGCGGTTGCTGGCCTTCTGCGGCTTCCTGGGCGTGGTCGTCGGTGTGCTGATCCCGTCGGTTCCGGTGATCGGGGTGGGCGCGATCGCCTTCGCCATAGGCCAGACCTATGTGACGCTCTCCTTCCGGCGCGGTTTCGCCGCGGGCTGGGCGCTGCGCGGCGGGCTGCCGGGGCTGCTCGGGCGCGGGGAGAAGCGTCCCCGGCCGGACGACGCCGACAAGGAGCCGGTCCTCGAGGTGTCGGGCCTGGAGGCGGTCCCGGCGGCCCAGCCGGAGCCGGCCGCGTACCAGCCGCAGCCGATGCCCGACGAGACCAGCGAGTACGGCGTCTACGACGAGCCGTCCCCCTTCACCCCGGCCTCCGGCCCCTACAGCGACAACGCGGCCGGCGACTACAGCGCGTACGAGACCTACGGCGGCTACGGCTCGCAGCAGGACCACGGGCTGGACCACGGGCTGGGCCACGGACAGGAGCAGGGCCAGGGCTACGGCGGCCAGGACATCTACGCGGACCAGACCCAGGCCGGGCAGTACGGCTACGGCAACGAGGCGTACGCGGCCTACGGTCAGCAGGACCCGTACGGCGGCGCCCAGCCCCAGGCCCAGCCCTACGAGCAGCAGCCCTACGGCCATCAGCAGTACACCGAGCAGTACGCGCCGTACGGCCAGCAGGATCCGTACGGCGGCGGGGACGGCGGGACCCTCGGCGGCGACCACTGGGCGGCCGACGCCTCCTACCCCTCGCCGGACCCGGCGTACGACGCGATGGGGCCCGGCGGGCCCTGGGTGCCGCAGCAGCGCGAGGGCGACGCCACCCCTGCGGCGGACCAGCAGGCGTACCCGTACCAGCAGCAGCACCCGGGCTACCCCCAGGGCTTCGACGAGCAGTACCGCTACTGAGGCGCGGTACCGCCACTGACCGGTGCCGCTGCTGGCGGTACCGACCGGCGCGGCCACCGGCTGGCGCGGCCACTGACCGGTACGGCAACCGGCCGGTACGGCCACTGAACCGGTGCCGCTGCTGGTCGGTACCGCTACTGGGAGCCGCGCCAGTCCTCGCCCTCGACGATCAGCCCGGCCACCAGCGCGCCCGACATCCCGGCGTGGGCGAGCCCGCCACCCGGATGGGCCCAGCCGCCCGCCAGATACAGCCCCGGAACCCGGGTGACATTGGCGGGCCGCAGAAACGCGCCGTCCGCTCCGGCGAGTGCGGGGCCCGGGACGCCACCGCCCCTGGCGCCCGTCTCGGCGCCGGTGTCGGCGGGGGTGCGGACCTCGTGCCACAGGATCCGGTCCCGCAGCCCCGGTATCGCGGCCTCGGCGGCGGTGATCAGCCGCTGGGCGTCCTGCTCAGCCGCCGCGCCGTCCGTCCAGTCCACCGGGCCGTGCGGGGCGACGACCGCGGTGAGGGTGACGGCCTCGTGGTCCTCGTCCGGGCGCACCGCGGGGTCGTCCGGGCGCAGCACGGTCACCGTGGGGTGCGCACAGGGCTCGCGGAGGCCGTGGCCGTCGCCGAAGACGGCGGTCAACTCCGCCTCCCGGTCCGGGGTGTGGACCACGGTGCGGTGCGCGGTGTCGCCGGGGCGGGCGCCGCGCAGTGCCAGAAAGACGGTCAGCCGCCCCGGGGCGCCGCCTCCCGCGCCCGGCTCCGGCCGGACGTCCTCCGCACGCCAGGGCTCCTGCCCGCCGAGCAGCGGGGGCAGCAGCGCCGGGTCGGTGCCCGAGACCACCGCGTCGGCCTCCGCGACAGTGCCGTCGGCCAGCTCCACACCCGCCGCCCGGCCGTCCTTCTCCACGATGCCGGTGACCTCGGCCTCGAAGCGGAATTCCACCTTCCGCTGACGGCAGCGCTCATGGAGGGCGTCGGCGAGCGCCCGCATACCGCCGCGCACATACCAGGTGCCGAAGGTCTGCTCGATATAGGGCAGCACGGTGGCCGCGGCGGGGGCGGAGCGCGGATCGAGGCTGTGCGCCAGCGCATGGCTCTCCAGGAGGGCCGCGGCGCGCGGGTCCCCCAACTCGCGCCGGGCCACTCCGGCGAGCGTGGGCGGGCCGTCGGCGCCGCCCCGGCCGAACAGGCCGCCGAGCCAGCCGCGCCGCACGGGCGCGGCCGGATAGGGATCGCGGCCCAGGACCCGCCAGTCGGCGCGCAGCGGCTCCTCCAGCAGCGGCCTGCGGGTGGCGTCCCACACCTCGCGCGCCCGGTTGACCAGATCGCTCCAGCGCTCGCCCGCGCCCGCGCCGAAGGCGCCGTCCAGCGCCTGGAGCACCCCCGCACGCGAGGCATTGGGCAGCCGGACATCCGTGCCGTCGGCGAAGAGGTGCCGGCTCGCCGGGTCGACCTGGACGAGCTCGACGCTCTGCTCCAGGGTCTGCTTGCCCGTCTTCACGAACAGGTCTCGGTAGACGGCGGGCAGGTGCAGCAGCCCCGGACCCGTGTCGAACCGGAATCCGTCCCGCTCGAAGCGGCCGACCCCGCCGCCATGGGTCCGCCCGCGCTCGTACACCACCACCCGGTGGCCCGCCACGGCAAGCCGGGCGGCCGCCGCCATGGCGCCCATCCCGGAGCCGATCACCGCAATCCGTGCCATGACCGCGACTTTATCCGCACCCACTGACAACCGGGGCACGGCGCCTGAGGATCAGCGCGCACACCTGAGTACAGGTACTCAGGCGGGGAGATGAGTAGTCGCGCGGATGGGCCGCCACCTGCGCGGACGAGAGAGTGGAGCACACGGAAGGGCCGCACGCCGCACCGCCGGCACGGGGCGGCGGAACGGCGCGGCGGCCCGGACGGAATGGTGGGGAGTCACCGGGAGTCTCAGGAACCAGGAGCCTCCAACGGGGGAAGTACGGGGGAGTTACGGGGGGAGGCGCTGTTCCGGTCAGGTCGATGGGGGTCGATCTGCCGGAACAGCGCCTTCTGCCGTTCGATGGCCGATGTCGTTCGGCGGCCGATGCCCTTCGACGGTCGAAGCCGCTTCCGGAGCCGCTATCCGGAAGCCACCGTCCCGCCGACGCGGCCCTGTAGCAGCCGCGACAGCGCCGCGTGCACATCCTCCAGCGACCGCTCCGGCTGATAGGACTGCCAGTCCAGCGCGGCCACCAGCACCATCCCGAACAGCGCCGACGCGGTCAGCGGGATGTCGATGTCCCCGCTGAACTCATGCGCGGCCACCCCGGCCCGCAGCTCGGCCTCGATCGCCGCTATGGCCCGCTGCCGGACCCTCATCAAGGTGGCCTGCCAGGCGCGGTTGGTGCGCCACAGCTCGGCCACGTACAGCTGGGTCAGCGACGGATAGCGGGAGATGAAGTCCAGTCCGGCGCGGATCATCGCGTCCAGCGCGTCCACATGGCTGCCGCCGCGCTCGGCGTTCTCGTCGGCGGCGTTCTGGAGCGAGGCGGTCAGCAGCTCGATGCCGTGCCGCAGCAACTCCTCGAAGAGCACGGTCTTGCTGGCGAAGTTGTAGTAGATCGTGCCCTTGGCCACCCCCGCCCGCTCCGCGATCTCGTCGACGGTGGTGGCGGAGAAGCCCTGCTCGGCGATGAGGGTGACCGCTGCCTCGAAGAGTTTCTGCCGTGTGGCCTGGCGGCGCGTGCTGCTGCTGTCCATGGCGCCGATTCTGCCCGCTGTCGATGTGCTCCCGCTCACAGCCTCAGTTCCGGACGCGACCGCTCCACCGACCGCTCCACCGACCGCACCGCGACCACACCTGCCGATCGCGGCCAAGGACCCGGCAGCGGGGGCATACGCACTGGTCAGGGTCGATTGTCAGTGGTGTGCCCCACGATGGCCCCATACGGCGGTCGCTCCACCACACGACCGGCCGCCACGCGACGACAGGAGGTTCGTCATGGCCAGTACCGCCGCAGCGCGTCGGCACCGTGCCGCCCCTGCCCCCTCGTTGACCGGACCCGCGAGCGATGTCCACCCCGTGCTGCGCCGCGCGTCCGCCCCGCCCGCCGCCGTCGACCTGCTCACCCAGGCCCATCACGGACTGGACGAGGCCACCGCGCTCGAAACCGCCAACGAGCGCTTCGCGGCCGCACATCTGGCCGCCCTGCGCACGGCCGCCGCCGTGCTCGCCGTGCGCGGCCGTCCCGAGTCCACCGCGCGCCGCCGCGCCCGGATCCGCAGCGCCTGGGAGGTGCTGCCGGAGGTCGCTCCCGAACTCGCCGAGTGGAGCGCGCTGTTCGCCTCCGGCGCCGAGCGCCGGGCCCGCGCCGAGGCGGGGATACCGGGCGCGGCGAGCCACCGGGACGCGGATGATCTGCTGCGCGCCACCGCGATGTTCCTGCGGCTGGTGGAACGCATGCTGACGCTCCAGCCCGCCCTGCCCCACCGGACCCCGCCCGATGGCGGGCCGGGCCCGTCGGACGCCTGAGCGCGGCCCGGCGGCCGGTGGCCGGTGGGCGCGGCCCGGCCCGTGGAGGCAATAGGCTGGGAGCACCGACGTCAGTAAGCCGTCGTCGCCGCCTCCGGGCGGTGGCGGCACCGCGCCGAGGAGCCACCCGCCGTGTCAGACCCGCAGCGCCCCCGGGCGTCCCTCCGTACCGCCGTGGTCTGGGAGGTCCTGAAAGACGCCCTGGAACGGCGGGCCAAGGCCGCGGGCCGCAGGGCCGCGGAGGGCGGGGCCGCGCATGGGGCGCTGGACGTTCTCGACACGGGCGGCGGCAGCGGTAATTTCGCCGTCCCCGTGGCCGGCCTCGGCCATCGTGTCACCGTGGTCGACCCGAGCCCGAACGCGCTGTTCGCGCTGGAGCGGCGGGCCGCCGAGGCCGGGGTCGCCGACCGGGTGCGCGGAGTCCAGGGCGATGCCCACGGGCTGTTCGACGTGGTCGAGCGGGGCTGTTACGACGTGGTGCTCTGCCATGGCGTGCTGGAGTACGTGGACGACCCCGCCGAGGGCCTGGGGAACGCGGCGGCGGCCCTGCGCCCCGCCGGAACCCTCAGTGTGCTCGCCGCGGGCCTGGGCGGCGCCGTGCTGGCCCGCGCCCTGGCCGGGCACTTCGGCGAGGCGCGGCAAGCGCTTACCGACCCCGAGGGCCGCTGGGGCTCCGGCGACCCGATGCCGCGCCGCTTCACCGCCGACCAGCTGTCCGAGCTGGTGAGCGCGGCCGGGCTGGAGATCGCCGCGGTGCACGGGGTGCGGGTGTTCGCCGACCTCGTCCCCGGGGTGCTGGTGGACACCGAGCCCGGGGCGCTGGAGGCCCTGTTGCAGCTGGAGGAGGCCGCCGCCGAGCTGCCCGCGTTCCGCTCCGTCGCCACTCAGCTGCACGTTCTCGCCGAGCGTGACTGATCACCACGCGTCCCGCCGGGCGGCGGGCGGAGCGGTGGAGTAGGCCACAGCACACCCGATCGGACGTCCGGCCCCGTATGATCGAGGTACACCGTCCGGCATGGCCAATCGGCGGGAGGGGAATGGACGTCTCAGCGTCAACTTTCGCCCCGCTTGCGGGGGTGGGCGAATTGGCGCTGAGGGGCGGGTTTCACGGGGGCGATTCCCTGCCTATCCTGAAAGGGTCGCATTCGGTCGCCCCCCGCGACCGACGAGTAGGAGGACTCCGTGCCGCTCTCGGAGCACGAGCAGCGCATGCTCGAGCAAATGGAGCGAGCGTTGTACGCCGAAGATCCCAAGTTCGCGACAGCGCTTGAGGGAAGCGGCCTGCGTACGTACACCCGGCGACGGGTCTACCAGGCGGTCGCGGGTTTTCTCGTGGGCATCGCACTCCTCATGGTCGGAGTGATCGTTCCCCAGATCTGGATCAGCGTGGTGGGCTTCCTGATCATGCTGGGATGCGCGGTGCTCGCGGTGACCGGTTGGCGCAAGGCTCCTAAACCCGGTGAGGCACAGCGCGGCGGCGGGGCGGCTCCCCGCCGTCAGGGGCGTCAGCGCCGCTCGATGATGACGCGTATCGAGGAGCGGTGGCAGCGGCGCCGCGACGAGCAGGGCCACTGAGCATTCGGCCACTGAGCATTCACGGATGAACGGCTGAGGGGCGGTCGCCGACCGGCGACCGCCCCTCAGCCGTGCCATGGCCCTTCCCACCGCCGCACAGCCTCTCGACGGCCTCTTCTTCGCCTTCCGACCGTGCCCGCGACCCCGAGGCCCGGAACGCAACGCGACATCCCGAGGATCCCGAGGATCCCGAGGACCCCGAGGACGAGGAGTCCCGCAGCGGCCCGAGGCGCGCCTCGGGCCGCCCTGAGCCCCCGCGCATACCGCAGGGGCTCAGGGCGGCCGCGGATCAGCTCCCCTGGCCCCGAGGGGCCCGCAGCTGGGCGGCCCAGCGGGCCCAGCGAGGGGCTCCCCACCGCTGGACCAGCGCGGACCAGCGCTGTCCGGCCGCCCACATCAGCTGCGCCGCGGACCGCGGGGCCAGCAGCGCACGCAGCCGCTCCCGCCGCCCGGCCCTGGCCCGGAAACCGGCCAGCACCAGCCGGACGTCGTCCGCGACCCCGGCGGCCGGACGCGGCCGCGGTGCGTACAGCACCTGCTCGACCGCCGTGGCCACCCGCTGCGCCGCATGGGCCGACTCGTCGTCGAGATCGGCGATCCGTACCATGCGGGCCACTGCTCTGCGCGAGGTCAGCGAGTCGTCCGGCAGCACGCCGAAGTCCCAGGCCGAATCGGTGAGTTCCCGCCATGCGGCCAGGACCCGGTCGGCCGCGTCCTGCTCCGTGCGCCCGCCCGAGCCGCCCAGTCTGCGGGTCCGTATCCGCCGCCGCCACAGCATGGGCAGCAGGGGCACCACGACCAGCAGCACCGCCAGTGAGCTCCAGCTGGTGACCTTGGTCGCCGACCAGCCCCCGCCCGAGGCGCCACTGTCCGGCTGCTGGGCCGCGGCGCCGCCGCAGGTGCCCAGCTTCTTCATCTCCGCGGTGCAGCTCTCGGAGGCGGTCGGCGCGGCCGTCGGCTCCGAGGACGCGCTGGGCTCGTCCGTCGGCTCGTCGGACGGGTCGCCCGAGGGCGTCTGGTCGATCGTGTAGTCGGGCTGGGTGCCACGGCTCGGGGTGGGCTCGAAACGGGTCCAGCCCACGCCCTCGAAATACAGCTCGGGCCAGGCGTGCGCGTCCTTCAGGCCCACCGACACCGAACCGTCCGCCTCGGTGGTGCCGGGGGTGAACCCCACCGCCACCCGAGCCGGGATGCCCAGGGTCCGGGCCATCGCCGCCATCGAGAAGGAGAAGTGGACGCAGAAGCCCTCCTTCTGCTTCAGGAACCGCACGATGGCGGCCGAGCCGCTGCCGGACTGCACCTGGGTGTCGTAGCGGAACCCTCCGCTCACCGCGAACCAGTCCTGGAGCTTGACCGCCTTCTGGTAGGCGTTGGCCGCGCCGGCGGTCACCTCCCGCGCCGTACGGGCCACCATGGGCGGCAACGAATCCGGCACCTTGGTGTACTCGCTCCGCAGCCGCGAAGGCGGCGCCGGTGCGTCCGCCAGCTGCTCGGCCGTCGGCTCCACCAGCAGACTGGTGACCCGGTAGCGCGCGCCCCGGGTGGTCTGGCCGCGGTCGCCGACCAGCGTGCGGCCCTCCGGCTCATAACGCCAGCGCCCGTCGATCTCGACCCGGGAAGCGGGGTAGGGGAGGGGCAGCCAGTTCTGCGCGTACCATTCGGCGGCCGTGATCGAGGTGTCGATCGAGGAGACCCTGACCGAGGGGCCGAGCCCGGCCGGTGAGGGCAGCTGGCTGGGCACATCGGTGACATGCCGCTCGGACGACTTCCACGAGGTGCCGTCGAACTGGTCCAGCGCGACGATCCGCAGATAGAGGTCCTGGGTGGTCTGCGAGGAGGTGCGATAGCGCAGCACCTCCTTGTTCTCCGGCTGGTTCAGGCTGTCCTGGAGCGACACCAGCGGATTGACCGCCGAGATCGTGCCGCCGCCGCTGCCCGACCCGCCGCCGCTGCCTTGCCGGTCCAGCAGCCCGCCGTCCAGGGACGGCAGCACCGCGGGCACCGCGAGCGCGATGCCGAGCGCCAGCGCGCCGATCCTGCGGCCGGTGCGGACCGGGGCGAGCGCCGGGCCGCCGCCGGCCCCGGCCAGGCCGGACGGCGGCATCCCCGGTGGATGCGGGGCGCCCCCGCTGAACACGCGGCCCCACTGGGACAGCCGGTCCCGGCCCTCGGCCAGGAGCAGCAGCAGATAGCCGACCGCCGCCAGCAGGAACCACAGCCAGTCGTTCCCGCCGTCGGACAGACCGGCCGCGACCGAGTACAGCGCGAGCAGCGGAAGCCCGGCGGGGGCCGCGCTGCGGTACGTCACCGCGAGCGCGTCGACCACCAGGCCGATCACCATCACCCCGCCCACCAGCATCAGCCGGATGCCGTCGGTGAGCGGCGCGGGGATCGCGTACTGCCCCACGTCGTCGGCGCCGTCCCGCAGCAGCAGCGCGAACTCGTGGAACGCCTGCGGGCTCGGCAGCAGCCCGCCGAGCGCCTGCTCGCGCACGAAGGCCACGGTGAGCAGCAGCAGCGTCACCAAAGCCTGCACGGCCACCGTCAGCGGGCGGGCCAGCGGCACCCGGCGGGCCGCCACACCCGCCGCGCTCTGCACCGCCAGCAGCAGGACGGCCTGGAGCAGCCAGCTCGCCGGATCCACCAGCGGCAGCAGCGCACCGGCCGCCGCCACCGTGGCCAGCGTCGCGCATATCGCGAGCCGAACACTTCCACTCATGCCCAGCTCCCTGTCATACCGCCGACCGCGGGGCCCTCGGCGTCCGCCCGGGTGGCGCCCTGGCCGTCGGCCTGCCGCCACAGCTGTGCCAGCGAGGCCCCCGGACCGACCGGCAGCGCCGTCCACCCCGCCTCGCGCAGCCGCCGCAGCCGCTCCCGCAGCTCCGGTCCGTCCCCGAACCCCGCCCCGCGCGACCAGGCCGCGCCGTCCAGCACGAACGCCACCGCCGCCGTGGTGCGGTGCCGCATCCGGGCGGCCATCGCCGCCTGCTCCTCGTCCAGATCGCCCAGGAAGGCCACCAGCAGTCCCTCACCGCCGCCGCGCAGCACTTCATAGGCGGGCGAGAGCCCTCCGCCGTCGGAGTGGTCCACCACGGCGAGGGTGTCCAGCATCAGCCCGGCCGTCTCCGCCGAGTCGTGCCTGGAACCGGCGAACCCACCGCCGCCGTCCGGGCCCGGCACCGAGCTTCCGGAGTCGGTCAGCAGCCGGACCGCATAGCCCCGCTCCAGCAGGTGGACCGCGGCCGACGCCGCCCCGGAGACCGCCCATTCGAAGGCCGAGCCGGGCCCTGAGCCGTGGTGGGCCGTGCGCCGGGTGTCCAGCAGCACCGTGCAATGGGCCCGCTGCGGCTGCTCCTCCCGGCGGACCATGAGCTCCCCGTAGCGCGCGGTGGACCGCCAGTGCACCCGGCGCAGATCGTCGCCGACGCGATAGCCGCGCGGAATGACATCGTCCTCACCGGCCAGCGCCAGCGAGCGGTGCCGTCCGTCCCCGTAACCCGCGGCCTCACCGGTCAGGCGCACCGGGGGCAGCGGCTCGACCTGGGGCACCACCGTGAGCGTGTCATAGGCGCTGAAGGCGCGGGTGAGCTCGCACATCCCGAAGGGATCGCTCAGCCGCAGCTGGAGCGGGCCCAGCGGATAGCGGCCACGCAGATCCGAGCGGACCCGGTAGGACACCTCGCGCCGCCCGCCCGGCTCCACCCGGTCCAGCACGAACCGGGGGCGCGGCCCCAGCACATAGGGCACCCGGTCCTGGAGCATCAGCAGCCCGGTGGGCAGCCGCGAGACGTTGTCCATCCGCAGATGCACCCGGGCCTCCGTGCCCGCCGGGACCCGCGCGGGCGTGAGCCGCCTGCTGCCCACCACCCGGTACCGGGTGCGGTGGACCACGGCCACGCAGACCAGCGGCAGCGCGGCCAGCAGCAGCCCGACCCGCAGCAGATCCGCCTGGCCCAGGACGTAGCTGCACACCGCGGCGGCCACCCCCGCGGCCAGGAAGGAACGGCCGCGGGTCGTCAGACCGGCGAGGGCGGCCCGCAGCCCGCCCGAGCGCTCCCCGTCGCCGTCGCCGCCGGTGCCCTCGGGCCCCATGCCCGTCCCCCCTGCGGTCATCACAGCCTCCGCGCGCCCGGCTGCTGCCGGCCGTAGTCGGCCGGGGGCATGGGCGGCATGGGCGGCGGCATCGCACCCGCGCCGCGCGGGCCGGAGGCGGGCACCGGGGTGCGCTGGAGTATGTCCGCGACGACCTGCTCCGAGGTGCGCCGGTTCAGCTGGGCCTGCGCGGTGGGCAGCAGCCGGTGCGCCAGCACCGGGACGGCGAGGGACTGCACATCGTCCGGCAGCGCGAAGTCCCGCCCGGCCAGCGCGGCCGACGCCTTGGCGGCCCGCAGCAGATGCAGCGTGGCCCGGGGCGAGGCGCCCAGCCGCAGATCCGGGTGGTTGCGGGTGGCGGCCACCAGGTCTACCGCGTACCGCCGGACGGCCTCGGCGACATGCACCGTGCGCACCGTCTCGACCAGCTTGGCGATCTCATGGGCGTGTGCGACGGGCTGCATGTCGTCCAGCGGGGAGACACCGCCGTGGATGTCCAGCATCGCCAGCTCGGCCTGCGGGCTGGGATACCCGATGGAGACCCGGGCCATGAAGCGGTCGCGCTGCGCCTCGGGCAGCGGATAGGTGCCCTCCATCTCGACCGGGTTCTGGGTGGCCACCACCATGAACGGGTTGGGCAGCTCATAGCTCTGCCCGTCGATGGTGACCTGGCGCTCCTCCATCGATTCCAGCAGCGCGGACTGGGTCTTGGGCGAGGCGCGGTTGATCTCGTCGCCGATCACGATCTGGGCGAAGATGGCGCCCGGCTTGAACTCGAACTCCTTGCGCTGCTGGTCGAAGATGCTCACGCCGGTGATGTCGGACGGCAACAGATCCGGGGTGAACTGGATCCGCCGCACGGAGCAGTCGATGGACCGGGCGAGCGCCTTGGCCAGCATCGTCTTGCCCACGCCCGGGACGTCCTCGATCAGCAGATGCCCCTCGGCGAGCAGCACGGTCAGCGAAAGCCGTACGACCTCGGGCTTGCCCTCGATCACACCCTCCACCGACCGGCGGACCCGCTCAGCTGTGGTGGTCAGATCGCTGAGGCTCGCTCGCTCGTCATAGGTCGTCACCCGGCCCTCCTCGGCCCGTTCTCAGGGCCGCTGCCCTCGGAACGGACCGGCCCACCGCAAACGCCGCCATCGGTCCCCCGCGTGGTCGCGGGGGGCGATGTCACCTATGCATTCTTGCGGTCTCCGCGGCCTCGCGTCACTCGGCTGTGGATAACCCGGGGTTATTTGTCACGCTTGTGCGAGTTCGGGTGCTGAATCGTGCTGAATCCCCTCAGCAACCCCCTCGGCGTCGTCTCACGCCCGCGGCGTGACCTCCCGCAGCAGACCCGTCGTCACATCGAAGACGAAACCGCGGACATCGTCGGTGTGCAACAGGAACGGCGAGGTGCGCACCCGCTGCATCGACTGGCGGACATCGGCGTCGAGGTCCCGGAACGCCTCGACCGCCCACGACGGCCGCTGGCCCACCTCTTCCTCCAGCTCGTGCCGGAAGTCCTCGGTGAGGTTCAGCAGACCGCAGCCGGTGTGGTGGATGAGCACGACGCTGCGGGTCCCGAGCGCGCGCTGGCTGATGGTCAGGGATCGGATGATGTCATCGGTGACCACACCGCCCGCGTTGCGGATGGTGTGACAGTCGCCCAGCTCCAGGCCGAGCGCCTCGTGCAGGTCCAGACGGGCGTCCATGCACGCGACGATGGCGACGCGCCGCACGGGCCGCGCGTCCATCCCGGGGTCGGTGAACTTCTCGGCGTACTTGCGGTTGGCCTCCACAAGGCTGTCGGTGACCGTCTCTCCCGTGCGGGCGTCGCGGTCGGCGGGCGGGTTCGGCTGCGGCGCTGATATCGACATGGCTATGACGCTACCTCTCACCAGGGGATTTTGTCTTCTCTTTAGGTAGTGCAAACGAGGGCAACCGGGTGGGCCGAAGGGGTGATGTGAGGCAATCCACAACCCGTGGGCCGCGCTGTGTGGCGCACGGGGGAGGTGATGTCACCCCTGGGCCGGGACGCGCTGGCCGGTTGGTTGACCGAAGGGACGAGTGGACTAAAGTGGCGCGAAGTGGGAGGCGTGACGCTCCCCTCGGATCCCGGAATTTCGCGTGAGCGCGGTGCGTACGTACCCCTCGGCCTCCTCCCGCTCCGGTCGCCTGACGTCACTTCCCCGGCGCCAGTAGGCCGCTTCCCCTTCAGAGCGGGTGGGGACCCGGAGGTGCGTGCCTTCCTCGCCCGACCCTAAGAAGGGCGCACGAGCAGCGCAATGAGCAGCAACGCTCTCCATGTTCCCGTCATGCTCCAGCGCTGTCTGGACATGCTGGCCCCCGCTCTCGCCCAGCCCGGCGCGGTCGTGGTCGACTGCACCCTGGGCCTCGGCGGCCACAGCGAGGCGCTGTTGCGCGACTTCCCCGAGGCCCGGCTGATCGCCCTCGACCGCGACCCGGCCGCGCTGCGGCTCGCCGGTGAGCGGCTCGCCCCGTACGGCGATCGGGCGACGCTGGTCCACGCGGTCTACGACGAGCTGCCCGAGGTCCTCGACCGGCTCGGTGTGCCGCGCGTCCAGGGGGTCCTCTTCGACCTCGGCGTGTCGTCCATGCAGCTGGACGAGGCCGAGCGTGGTTTCGCCTACGCCCAGGACGCCCCGCTGGACATGCGGATGGACCAGACCACCGGGGTCAGCGCGGCGGAGGTGCTCAACACTTATCCGCCGGGTGAGCTGGTGCGCATCCTGCGGGCGTACGGCGAGGAGAAGTTCGCCAAGAAGATCGTGGACGCGGTGGTGCGCGAGCGCGCCAAGGAGCCGTTCACCACCAGCGCCCGGCTCGTCGAACTGATCCGTGAGGCGCTGCCGCAGGCCGCCAAGCGCACCGGCGGCAACCCGGCCAAGCGCACTTTCCAGGCGCTGCGCATCGAGGTCAACGGCGAGCTCGCGGTCCTGGAACGGGCTATTCCGGCGGCCGTCGGGGCGCTCGCGGTGGGCGGGCGGATCGCCGTGCTGTCGTATCACTCGCTGGAGGACCGCCTGGTCAAGCAGGTGTTCGCGGCCGGTGCCAGCCATACGGCACCCCCCGGGCTGCCGGTTGTCCCCGAGCGCTACCAGCCCCGGCTGAAGCTGCTCACCCGTGGCGCGGAGCTGCCCACCGAGGAGGAGATCGCCGAGAACCGCCGAGCCGCTCCGGCCCGGTTCCGGGCGGCCGAGCGCATCCGGGAAGAGGTGGCACCTTGAGCACGCGGGGGGCGGGGGCGAAAGGCCGGCCGGCGCCGGGGGGGACCACGGCCAAGCGCACGCCCTTCGTGCTGCTCGTCGTGGTCCTGCTCGGCTCCGGCCTGATCGCGCTGCTGCTGCTGAACTCCTCCCTCAACCAGGGCTCGTTCGAGCTCAGCAGGCTCGAGAAGCAGACCAAGGAGCTCACCGACGAGCGCCAGGCGCTCCAGCAGGACGTCGACAAGCTCTCCGCACCCGGCGAGCTGGAGCGGCGCGCCCGTGAGCTGGGGATGGTGCCCGGTGGCAATCCCGCCTTCCTCAACCCGGACGGCACGGTCAGCGGGGTGCCCACCCCCGCCACGGAGCAGCCCTCGGTGCTCGGCGCCCCCAGGCCCGCGCCGCCCTCCGCGCTCGCGCGCACGCCGTCGAAGGCGCCCGTACCGTCCGTCCTCGCGTCGCCGGCCGCACCGGCCACTCCGGCCTCGCCGGCCGCCCCCTCCGCCTCCGCCTCCGCCTCCGCGAAGTCCACCCCGGCCCCCTAGGAGGTGACACGGTGACGCGATCCCCAGCCCGCGCCCCGTCCAGCCCGTCCGCGCCGACCACCGCACACGCTGCGTGGACGGCCGCTGGACCGTGGACGGCCGCTGGACCGACGGCGGCCGCTGGACCGACGGCGGCCGCTGGACCGACGGCGGCCGCTGGACCGAGGGCGGTCGTCGCGTGACCGGGCCCCAGGACCCCCGCCGCCGCAGGGTGCCCGGCCCGGCCGGGCCGGGCGGCGACCGCCGCCCGCGCAAGGGCACGCCGCGCCGCGCCGACGGGCGCCCTGCGGGGCCGTCCGGCCGTCCGGCCCGGCGCCCGCGCCCCGGTGGCCCCCAGCCGCTGCGGCTGGGCAGCCCGCGCCCCCGGCTGCGGCTGATCAGCCTCGGACTCACCCTCGTCATGCTGGTCTTCGTGGTGCGGCTGCTCCAGGTGCAGGCCGTGGACGCCAGCGCCTACGCGGCCAAGGCCAACGTCAACCGCTACATCCCGGTGACGCTGTCCGCCGAGCGCGGTTCCATCACCGACCGCGACGGCGTCGACCTGGCCACCACCGTGGACGCGTACGACATCACCGCCGCCCCCGACCTCCTCACGCCCGAGACGGCCAAGACCCGTGACGCGCCGCGCCGGGCCGCGGCCCTGCTCGCGCCGATCCTCGGCAAGGACCAGGCGGACCTGGAGAAGAAGCTCACCGACAACCCCACGTCGAAGTACGTGGTGCTGGCCCGGCAGCAGTCCCCGCAGGTCTGGAACCAGATCAAGGACCTGAAGAGCGCCCTGGACGACTCGGCGGCCAAGGGCAAGGGCACCAATGTCCTGGCCGGGGTCAACCGTGAGGCGCACAGCAAGCGGGTCTATCCGAACGGGGACCTGGCCGCCGGGCTGCTGGGCTTCGTGGACGCCGACGGCCGCGGCGCCGCCGGGCTGGAGCAGCAGCTGAACAAGAAGCTCGCGGGCAAGGACGGCAGGCGCGTCTACGCCCAGTCCGGTGGCCACCAGGTGCCCACCGGTGACGTCAAGGAGCAGCCCGCGGTCCCCGGCAGCGACATCGAGCTGACCATCGACCGCGACATCCAGTGGGCCGCCCAGAGCGCCATCGCCGACCAGGTCGAGAAGTCCGGGGCGGACCGCGGCTACGTCATCGTCCAGGACACCCGCACCGGGCAGATACTGGCGATGGCCAACGCGCCCGGTTTCGACCCCAACGACATCACCACGTCGGACGCCGACGACCTGGGCAACGCCGCGGTCTCCGACGCCTACGAGCCCGGCAGCGTCAGCAAGCTGATGTCCATGGCCGCCGTCCTCCAGGAGGGCGCGGCGCGGTGGGACACCCATGTGGTGGTCCCCAACCGGCTGCGGCGCGCGGACCGGGCCTTCGCCGACGACATAGACCATCCGACCTGGTACCTCACGCTCAACGGCGTGCTCGCCAAGTCCAGCAACATCGGCACCATCCTCGCCACCGAGCAGCTGGGGAAGACCAAGCAGGAGAAGAACCGGGTTCTCTACTCCTATCTGCGGAAGTTCGGGATCGGCCGGCCCACCGGGCTCGGCTTCCCCGGCGAGACCCCGGGCATCCTGGCCCAGCCGCAGGACTGGAGCGCCTCGCAGCAGTACACGATTCCCTTCGGCCAGGGGCTGTCGCTCAACGCAGTCCAGGCGGCCTCGGTGTACTCCACCATCGCCAACGGCGGTGAGCGCATCGCGCCCACTCTCGTCCGCGGCACCCGGGGGCCGGACGGCGACTTCACGGCCGCGCCCGCTCCCAAGAGGACCCGTGTCGTCAGTAAGGAGACCGCGAAGACCCTCACCAAGATGCTCGAGTCGGTCGTCGACGACGAGGAGGGCACCGGTACCAAGGCGAAGATCCCCGGCTACCGTGTCGCGGGCAAGACCGGCACCTCCAACCGGGTGGACCCCAAGACCGGCCGCTACCGCGGCTACACCGCGTCCTTCGCCGGCTTCGCCCCGGCCGACAAACCCCGGCTGACCGTCTACTGTGCCGTTCAGAACCCGACCAAGGGCAGCTATTTCGGCGGTCAGGTCTGCGGGCCGGTCTACAAGAAGGTCATGGAGTTCGGTCTGAAGGCCCTGCAGGTCCGGCCGTCCGGGAAGCAGCCGGAACGGCTCGCCGTGAGCTATGACCCGGGCCAGTGAACGGACCCAGTAGTGATGACGATCACGCCGGACCCCGGGAACCACGGTCCGGTACGGGCCCGCTTCCCCGTCTCATTTCGCGGGGGAGCGGGTGTGCCGGGTACGCTCACCGCCGTGCCCCACGCTGACCAGTCCCAAACCCCTCAGAAGGACGTTTCTGTGGAATACCCGGGAGCGCCCCGCCCTCTCCAGGTCCGCCCGATCCCGCTCGCGGAGCTGGCGGAGCAGTTGGGCGTCGAAGCCCCCGAGGCCCCGGAGGGGGCCGCGGTCACCGGGATCACCCATGACTCGAGGGCCGTACGTCCCGGCGATGTGTACGCCGCGCTGTCCGGTGCCCGCCTCCACGGCGCGGACTTCGCCGCCCAGGCGGCCGACCTGGGCGCGGTCGCGGTGCTGACCGACCCGGCCGGCGCCGAGCGCGCCGCGGCCACCGGGCTGCCGGTCCTGGTGGCGGAGGACCCGCGCGGCCGGATGGGCGCGCTGGCCGCCACGATCTACGGCGAGCCGGGTCACGACCTGCTGCAGATCGGGATCACCGGCACCTCCGGCAAGACCACGACCGCGTATCTCATCGAGGGCGGCCTCAGGGCCGCCGCGAAGCACGACGGCGGCCTTACGGGTCTCATCGGCACCGTGGAGACGCGGATCGGCGACGAGCGCATCAAGTCCGAGCGCACCACCCCCGAGGCCACCGATCTCCAGGCCCTGTTCGCGGTGATGCGCGAGCGCGACGTCCGTTCGGTCGTCATGGAGGTCTCCAGCCACGCCCTGGTCCTCGGCCGTGTCGACGGCTGCGTCTTCGACGTCGCCGTCTTCAACAACCTCAGCCCGGAGCACATGGAGTTCCACTCCGGCATGGAGGACTACTTCCAGGCCAAGGCCCAGCTGTTCACCAAGGCCCGCAGCCGTGCCGGAGTGATCAACTACGACGACGAGTACGGTCGGCGGCTGATCGAGCAGTCCGAGGTCCCCGTCACCACCTTCTCCGCCGAGGGCCACCCCGACGCCCACTGGCGCGCCGCGGACGTCGAGGTCGGCCCGCTCGGCTCGACCTTCACCGTCCTCGGTCCGGACGGCCAGTCCGTACGGGCCGCCGCGCCCCTTCCGGGCCCCTTCAACGTGTCCAACGCGCTCGCCGCCGTGGTGGCGCTCGCCGTGGCCGGGATCGACCCGCAGACGGCCGCCGACGGCATCGCCGCCGTCCCCGGCGTACCGGGCCGGCTGGAGCGGGTGGACGTGGGCCAGTCCTACCTCGCTGTCGTGGACTACGCCCACAAGACCGACGCCGTGGAGTCGGTGCTGCGTGCGCTCCGTAAGGTGACCGACGGCAAGCTGCACGCCGTTCTCGGCTGTGGTGGGGACCGCGACCGGCTCAAGCGCGGCCCCATGGGCGCCGCGGTGGCCCGGTACGCCGACACGGCCGTCCTCACCTCCGACAACCCCCGCTCCGAGGACCCGCTCGCGATCCTCGCCGCCATGCTCGCGGGTGCCGCCGAGGTGCCCGCCCACGAGCGCGGTGATGTGCTGGTCGAGGAGGACCGGGCCAACGCCATCGCGGCCGCCGTCGCCCGTGCCGCGCCCGGTGACACCGTCATCGTGGCGGGCAAGGGCCATGAGCTGGGCCAGGACATCGCCGGCGTGGTCCGTGCCTTCGACGACCGACAGGTACTCCGCGAAGCCATCGAGCTCAGTGAGCGAGCCCACAGGCGCGATGCCTCGTGCCCCGGGGCGAGCGCACAGCACTGGGACAAACACCAAGACGACCAGGGATGACAGACCGCCATGCGCGCACCAGCACCCTCCAGGCAGCTCTCCCGCACGGCCGGAGGTGATCAGTGATCGCACTGTCCCTCACCGAGATCGCCGGCCTAGTCGGTGGACAGCCGCACGACATACCGGACCCGGACCTGAAGGTCACGGGCCCTGTCGTGATCGACTCCCGCGAGGTGCGGCCCGGCAGCCTCTTCGCCGCGCTCCCCGGGGAGCGCGCGGACGGCCACGACTTCGCGCGGAGCGCGGTCGAGGCCGGCGCCACGGCGGTTCTGGCCGCCCGTCCCGTCGGCACCGCCGACGCTCCCGTACCGGCGATCGTCGTGCCCGATGTCATCGCCGCCATGGGGGCGCTCGCGCGCGCCGTCGTGGAGCGGCTGGGTGTCACCGTGGTCGCGCTCACCGGCTCCGCGGGCAAGACCAGCACCAAGGACCTCATCGCCCAGCTGCTCCAGCGCCGCGGCCCGACCGTATGGACGCCGGGCTCGCTGAACAACGAGATCGGTCTGCCGCTCACCGCGATGAGCGCCGATGAGACCACCCAGCACCTGGTGCTGGAGATGGGTGCCCGCGGTAAGGGCCACATCCGGTATCTGACGGACCTCACCCCGCCCCGTATCGGACTCGTGCTCAACGTCGGCACCGCCCATATCGGGGAGTTCGGCGGCCGGGAGCAGATCGCCGAGGCCAAGGGCGAACTGGTGGAGGCGCTGCCGGCGGCCGAGGACGGCGGGGTGGCGGTGCTCAACGCCGACGACCCCTTGGTGCGCGCCATGGCGTCGCGCACCAAGGCCCGTACCGTCCTGTTCGGCGAGGCCGAGGAGGCCGATGTGCGTGCCGGGAATGTCCGGCTCGCCGACGGCGGCCGGCCCGCCTTCACACTTCACACCCCTACCGGGTGCAGCGACGTGACCATGCGCCTGTACGGTGAGCACCACGTGTCGAACGCGCTCGCCGCGGCCGCCGTCGCCCATGAGTTGGGCATGTCCGTCGACGAGATCGCCGTGGCGCTCTCCGAGGCGGGGCAGCTCTCCCGCTGGCGGATGGAGGTCACCGAGCGCTCGGACGGCGTGACGGTCGTCAACGACGCCTACAACGCGAACCCCGAGTCCATGCGAGCTGCGCTGCGCGCACTGGTCGCCATGGGCGCTGCCACACCGGGGCGTCGCACGTGGGCGGTGCTCGGCCCGATGGCCGAGCTGGGCGAGGAGTCACTGGCCGAGCACGACGCGGTCGGGCGGCTGGCCGTCCGGCTCAACGTCAGCAAGCTCGTGGCGGTCGGCGGCCGGGAGGCCGGCTGGCTGAACATGGGCGCCAAGAACGAGGGTTCGTGGGGTGAGGAGTCGGTGCACGTGTCCGACGTGCGGGCAGCGGTCGATCTGCTGCGCAGCGAGCTGCGACCGGGGGACGTCGTGTTGGTGAAGGCTTCCAGGTCGGTGGGGCTGGAGCGGGTCGCGCAGGCGCTGCTCGAGGGCAAGGGTGAGGGCGTCCTCTGATGGGTGGCATGAGGCAGATCCTCTTCTCGGGAGCCATCGGGCTCTTCCTGACCCTGATCGGCACGCCGCTGCTGATCAAGCTGCTGGCGCGCAAGGGCTATGGCCAGTACATCCGGGACGACGGTCCGCGGACGCACGGCAGCAAGAAGGGCACGCCCACCATGGGCGGTATCTCCTTCATCCTGGCCACGCTGATCGCCTACGCCCTGGCGAAGGTGATCACGGGCAAGCCGCCGTCCTTCTCCGGTGTGCTGGTGCTCTTCCTGTTCGCGGGCATGGGCCTGGTCGGCTTCCTCGACGACTACATCAAGATCGTCAAGCAGCGGAGCCTGGGTCTGCGGGCGAAGGCCAAGATGGCCGGTCAGCTGATCGTCGGTATCGCCTTCGCGATCCTCGCGCTGAACTTCGCCGACGCGCGCCAGCAGACGCCCGCCTCCGACCGGCTCTCCTTCGTCCAGGACTTCGGCTGGTCCTTCGGCCCGGTGATCTTCGCGATCTGGGCGCTGTTCATGATCCTGGCGATGTCGAACGGGGTGAACCTCACCGACGGTCTCGACGGTCTGGCCACCGGCGCCTCCGTGATGGTCTTCGGCGCCTACACCTTCATCGGCGTCTGGCAGTACCAGGAGTCCTGCGCCAACGCGCAGACCCTGACCAACCCCGCCTCCTGTTTCGAGGTCCGCGACCCACTCGACCTCGCGGTCGTCGCCTCCGCCCTGATGGGCGCGTGCTTCGGCTTCCTGTGGTGGAACACCTCGCCGGCCAAGATCTTCATGGGGGACACCGGTTCGCTCGCGCTCGGCGGCGCGCTCGCGGGCCTGGCCATCTGCTCCCGTACGGAGCTGCTGCTGGCCCTCCTCGGCGGGCTGTTCGTCCTGATCACCATGTCCGTGGTCATCCAGGTCGGTTCGTTCCGGACGACCGGGCGCCGGGTCTTCCGGATGGCGCCGCTCCAGCACCACTTCGAACTCAAGGGGTGGAGCGAAGTCCTTGTGGTGGTCCGGTTCTGGATCATCCAGGGCATGTGCGTGATCGTCGGCCTCGGCATCTTCTACGCGGGGTGGCGGGCCTCGTGACATCCGACGCCGCCTCCCTCGACGTGTCCGACCTCGCCGGACGGCAGGTCACCGTCGCCGGACTCGGCGTCTCCGGGGTCCCCGCAGCGCGTGCGCTGCGGGGCCTCGGGGCCTCGGTGACCGTGGTCAACGGCAGCGACGGCGCGCCACAGCGCGCCCAGGCGGCCGAACTGGAGCCGCTGGGCATCACGGTCCGCCTCGGCGACGGGGAGACGCTCCCCGAGTCCACCGAGCTGATCGTGACCACCCCCGGCTGGAAGCCCACCAGTCCGCTCTTCCTGGCCGCCGCCGAGGCCGGCGTGCCCGTCTGGGGCGATGTGGAACTGGCGTGGCGGCTGCGCGGCGCGGACGCCCCGCCCTGGCTCGCGGTCACCGGCACCAACGGCAAGACGACCACCGTAAGGATGCTGGCGGCCATCTTGGAGGCGGCCGGGCTGCGCACCGCCGCCGTCGGCAACATCGGCGTCTCGCTCCTGGACATCGTGCTGGGCGACGAGCCGTACGACGTGCTGGCCGTCGAGCTCTCCAGTTACCAGCTGCACTGGGCGCCCTCGCTGCGCGCCCACTCCGGGGCGGTGCTCAACCTCGCCCCCGACCACCTCGACTGGCACGGCTCCATGGCGGCGTACGCGGCCGACAAGGGCCGGATCTACGAGGGCAACCAGGTGGCCTGCGTCTACAACGTGGCCGACCCCGCCACCGAGGACCTGGTGCGCGCGGCCGACGTCGAGGAGGGCTGCCGGGCCATCGGCTTCACCCTCGGCACCCCCGGCCCCTCCCAGCTCGGCGTCGTGGAGAACGTCCTGGTCGACCGGGCCTTCGTGCCGAACCGGCAGAAGCAGGCGCAGGAGCTCGCCGAGGTCAGTGATGTGAACCCGCCGGCCCCGCACAACATCGCCAACGCCCTCGCGGCGGCGGCCCTGGCCCGCGCCTTCGGCGTCCCGCCGACGGCCGTACGGGACGGCCTGCGCGCCTTCCGCCCCGATCCGCACCGGGTGGAGCATGTCGCGGACGTCGACGGGGTGACCTACGTCGACGACTCCAAGGCGACCAACACCCACGCCGCGGAGGCGTCGTTGGGCGCCTATGAGCACATCGTGTGGATCGCGGGGGGCCTCGCCAAGGGAGCCACCTTCGACGAACTCGTCCTTACGGCGGCCAAGCGGCTGCGCGGCGTCGTGCTGATCGGCGCGGACCGCGCCCTGATCCGCGAAGCGCTCACGCGACACGCAGCGGATGTCCCGGTCGTGGACCTCGACCGGACCGACACTGGGGCGATGGCGGCGGCTGTGCGCGAAGCGGCGCGGCTCGCCCGGCCGGGCGATACCGTCCTGATGGCCCCGGCCTGTGCCTCGATGGACATGTTCACCAACTACAACAAGCGGGGCGACGCCTTCGCCGCGGCAGTGCGTGACCTGGCCTCCGGCCGGGTCACGGACGATCAGTAGCCCGCCGGTCCCCGCATGGACCGCCCGCGCGGGGAAACTGGAGGGGATACGACATGACGTCTGACCAGCCCGCCGCGCCCCGGTCCCGGACGGCACGCCCCGGCACCGGCCGCCCCGGGCCGCGTTCGGGCGGCGCCCCGCGGGTGCGGGAGGCCGTGCGGGCCAAGGGCCGGGCGGCGTCTCCGGCCCGCCCGCGCGGCGCAGCGGGCGTCTCCCGCCCTCCGCGCCGCCCGGTGCGGGGAAACGTCCTGGACCGGCTGCGCGGGCTCCACCAGCGCCTCCGGCGGGCCTGGGACCGGCCGCTCACGGCGTACTACCTGCTGCTGGGCGGCTCACTGCTGATCCTGGTGCTCGGCCTGGTCATGGTCTACTCCGCCTCCCAGATCAAGGCGCTGCAATCCGGGCTCTCGCCGTCGTACTTCTTTCGCAAACAGCTCCTGGCCGCCGCACTCGGCGGCGCGCTGATGCTGCTCGCCGTGCGGATGCCGATCAAACTGCACCGCGCCTTCGCCTATCCGCTGCTCGCGGTCTCGGTCTTCCTGATGTGTCTGGTGCAGGTCCCGGGCATGGGCATCGCGGTCAACGGCAACCAGAACTGGATCTCCTTCGGCGGTCCGTTCCTGCTCCAGCCCAGCGAGTTCGGCAAGCTCGCGCTCGTCCTGTGGGGCGCCGATCTTCTCGCCCGCAAACAGGACAAGCGGCTGCTGGTCCAGTGGAAGCATCTGCTGGTCCCGCTGGTGCCCGCGACCGCCATGCTGCTCGGCCTGATCATGCTGGGCGGGGACATGGGCACCGCGATCATCCTCTCGGCGATCCTTTTCGGCCTCCTTTGGCTGGCCGGCGCCCCCACCCGGCTCTTCGTGGGCGTTCTCGCCTTCGCCGGGGTCATCGGCGTGCTGCTCATCAAGACCAGCGCCAACCGGATGTCCCGGCTCGCCTGTATCGGCGCCACCGAGCCCGGGACGAACGATCAGTGCTGGCAGGCGGTGCACGGGATCTACGCGCTCGCCAACGGCGGATGGTTCGGCTCGGGACTTGGGGCGAGTATGGAGAAATGGGGCGAACTACCCGAACCGCATACCGACTTCATCTTCGCGATTACCGGGGAGGAACTCGGCCTGGCGGGGACGCTGTCGGTTCTCGTTCTCTTCGCGGCTCTAGGCTATGCGGGTATCCGCGTGGCCGGACGCACGGAGGACCCCTTCGTGAGGTATGCCGCGGGAGGCGTGACCACCTGGATCACGGCCCAGGCCGTGGTCAACATCGGCGCGGTGCTCGGTCTGCTGCCGATCGCCGGGGTTCCGCTCCCGCTGTTCTCCTACGGAGGGTCCGCCCTGTTGCCGACCATGTTCGCCGTCGGCCTGCTGATCGCCTTCGCACGGGCGGAGCCCGCCGCGCGGGCGGCACTGGCCATGCGGCAGCCTGCTTTGCGGAAGAAGCTGGCTCGGGTGAGACGGAAGACGATGAGACGGCCCGTCAAGGGACGGCCGTCCGGAGAGCGGTGAATTTCGGTGCATGTCGTACTCGCCGGTGGGGGGACCGCCGGCCACATCGAGCCCGCGCTCGCCCTCGCGGACGCCCTGCGCAGGCAGGACCCGACCGTGGGGATCACGGCGCTCGGTACGGAGCGCGGGCTCGAGACCCGGCTCGTACCCGAGCGTGGTTATGAACTCGGCCTCATCCCGGCCGTACCGCTGCCGCGCAAGCCCACCCCCGAGCTGATCACCGTCCCCGGGCGGCTGCGCGGCACCATCAAGGCCGCCGAGCAGATCCTGGAGCGCACCAAGGCCGACTGCGTCGTCGGCTTCGGCGGCTATGTGGCCCTGCCCGGCTACCTGGCCGCCAAGCGGCTCGGGGTGCCGATCGTCGTCCACGAGGCCAACGCCCGCCCCGGGCTCGCCAACAAGATCGGCTCGCGCTACGCCAAGTACGTGGCGGTCTCCACGCCGGACAGCAAGCTCCGCAACTCCCGCTACGTCGGCATCCCGCTGCGCCGTTCCATCGCCACCCTCGACCGGGCGGCGGTCCGCCCCGAGGCCCGCGCGGCCTTCGGGCTCGACCAGAACCTGCCGACGCTGCTGGTCTCCGGCGGTTCGCAGGGCGCGCGCCGGCTCAACGAGGTGGTCCAGACGGTCGCGCCGTTCCTCCAGCGCGCCGGAATCCAGGTGCTCCACGCGGTCGGCCCGAAGAACGAACTGCCGCGCGTGGACCACATGCCCGGAATGCCGCCGTATATCCCGGTATCGTATCTGGACCGGATGGACCTCGCGTATGCCGCGGCCGACATGATGCTCTGCCGCGCGGGCGCGATGACCGTCGCCGAACTGTCCGCCGTCGGGCTCCCGGCCGCCTACGTCCCCCTGCCGATCGGCAACGGCGAACAGCGGCTCAACGCCCAGCCGCTGGTCAAGGCGGGCGGCGGGCTGCTGGTCGACGACGCCGAGCTGAGCCCCGAGTGGGTGCAGAGCAATGTGCTGCCGGTGCTCGGCGACCCGCACCGGCTGTACGAGATGTCCCGGCGCGCCGCCGAATTCGGCCGCAGGGACGCCGACGAGCTGCTGGTCGGCATGGTGTACGAGGCGATCAGCGCACGCCGCCAGGCGTGAGGAGGCAGGGAGCGTGGCCGGACCGTCGACCGCCGAGCGCGGTGCACGAAGGACGTCGCCGTCCGGCCCGCCCCCACGCCGTCCCGCCGCCCGCCGCCGGATCCGGCTGCCCGGCCGGCGCACCCTGCTGCTGACCGCGGTGGCGGTGACCCTGCTCGGCGCCGGCGGCGGCTGGCTGCTCTACGGCTCGAGCTGGCTGCGGACCGAGCGGGTGCGGGTCGCCGGCACCACCGTCCTCACCGCCGAGGAGGTGCGCGACGCCGCCGACGTATCCATGAACACCCCCTTGGCGGCGGTGGACACCGGAGCGATCGAACACCGGCTGCGTGAGCGACTGCCGCGGATTGCGAAAGTGGACGTATCCCGGTCATGGCCGCACACCATCAGTCTGGTGGTGACGGAACGCGAGCCCGAAGCGATTGTCGAAGAGGACGGGAAGTTCCACGAAGTGGACGCCGGGGGAGTCCTGTTCTCCACCGTGAGCAAGCGTCCGAAGGGGGTTCCGCTGCTGGAAATGGAGCCGGACCGGTCGCCGAGTTCGCGCCATTTCGGCGCGGCCAGGCTGCGCCGCGAGGCGGTCCGGGTGGTCACCCAACTCCCGGAGAAGGTCCACCGGGACACCCGTTCCCTCCGGGTCCGCTCGTACGATTCGATCACCCTGGAGCTGACCGGCGGCCGTACGGTCGCCTGGGGGAGCGGAGAGCGCGGCGAGGCGAAGGCGAAGACGCTCACCGCGCTGATGAAAGCGCGGCCGGACGCCGACCACTTCGACGTCCAAGCGCCGAGCGCCCCGGCGGTGTCTCGCAGTTGACGTGATAGCGGCAGGCCAGCACCCTGGTTGGCTAGCCCACTGGGTGATCACATAGGGTGAAAAGAAAAGCGGGAGGTTCGGCGTGTTCATTGAACGCGCGCCACTTGTCGACTTAGTGTCCTGTTCCGAAGAGTCCGGGAAACAGAGGCACTGGTAACCCTAAACTTCAGCGTTAGGGTTGGGGTCGGCAATCGGAACCGTCCCATTCGGCATCAGTCGGCGCACCGCGGCAACGGCGGGGTGGCGACACGTAACTCGAGGCGAGAGGCCTTCGACGTGGCAGCACCGCAGAACTACCTCGCAGTCATCAAGGTCGTCGGCATCGGCGGCGGTGGCGTGAATGCCATCAACCGGATGATCGAGGTCGGGCTCAAGGGCGTCGAGTTCATCGCGATCAACACCGATGCGCAGGCCCTGCTGATGAGTGACGCGGACGTCAAGCTCGACGTCGGCCGCGAGCTCACCCGGGGCCTGGGCGCCGGCGCCAACCCCGAGGTCGGCCGGAAGGCCGCCGAGGACCACCGCGAGGAGATCGAGGAGGTCCTCAAGGGGGCCGACATGGTCTTCGTGACCGCGGGCGAGGGCGGCGGCACGGGCACCGGCGGTGCGCCTGTGGTCGCGAACATCGCGCGTTCGCTGGGCGCACTGACGATCGGTGTGGTCACCCGTCCGTTCACTTTCGAGGGCCGCCGCCGCGCCAATCAGGCGGAGGACGGCATCGCGGGTCTGCGGGACGAGGTCGACACCCTCATCGTGATCCCGAACGACCGACTGCTGTCCATTTCGGACCGTCAGGTGAGCGTGCTCGACGCGTTCAAGTCGGCCGACCAGGTGCTGCTCTCCGGTGTTCAGGGCATCACCGACCTGATCACCACCCCCGGTCTCATCAACCTCGACTTCGCGGACGTCAAGTCCGTGATGTCCGAGGCCGGATCGGCGCTCATGGGCATCGGCTCGGCGCGCGGTGACGACCGCGCGGTGGCCGCGGCCGAGATGGCGATCTCCTCGCCGCTGCTGGAGGCGTCCATCGACGGCGCCCGGGGCGTGCTGCTCTCCATCTCCGGCGGTTCCGACCTCGGTCTGTTCGAAATCAACGAGGCCGCCCAGCTGGTGAGCGAGGCCGCCCACCCCGAGGCCAACATCATCTTCGGCGCGGTGATCGACGACGCGCTCGGCGACGAGGTCCGGGTCACCGTGATCGCGGCGGGCTTCGACGGCGGTCAGCCGCCCGCCAAGAACCGCGACAAGGTGCTCGGCTCCTACGGCGGCAGCCGCGACGAGAGCGCCACCGCCTCCTCGAGCGGCCCGTCGTCCCGCTCGGAGAACAGCCGCCCGTCCTTCGGCGGGCTCGGCAGCGTCACCCCGCGCGAGGAGGAGCCCGCCCCGGCGGACCCGACCCCGGTCGCCGAGGTGCCGCCGCCCCCGGCGCCCGCCCCGCACCCCCAGGTCCCCCCGGCTCGTCCCTACCCGGAGAGCCAGGCCGAGGAGCTGGACGTTCCGGACTTCCTGAAGTGAGCCGTCCGGTATGGCTCGACGGCGACTTTGAAGCGAACCAGACGTGATAGCGCAACAGCACGACGCGAGCGGCGCGCACTTCGCCTTCACCGACCGGTGGGGCGGGGTGAGCGCCGCTCCGTATGACGAGCTCAACCTCGGCGGGGCGGTCGGCGACGACCCCCAGGCCGTACGGGCCAACCGGGAACTGGCCGCCAAGGCGATGGGCCTGGACCCGGCGGCGGTCGTATGGATGAACCAGGTGCACGGCCGGGACGTCGCGGTGGTCGACGGACCGTGGGCCGACGGGGAGATCCCGGCGGTGGACGCGGTGGTGACCCGGCGTCAAGGTCTCGCCCTGGCCGTCCTCACCGCCGACTGCACCCCGGTGCTGCTGGCCGATCCGGTGGCCGGGATCATCGGCGCCGCCCACGCCGGCCGGCCGGGTCTGGTCGCCGGAGTGGTCCCGGCGGTGGTGGAGGCGATGACCGAACAGGGCGCTAAGCCTGCCCGGATCGTCGCCCGTATTGGCCCCGCGGTGTGCGGCCGCTGCTACGAGGTTCCCGCGGACATGCGCGCCGATGTCGCCGCGACGGTGCCCGAGGCATGGGCCGAAACCAGCTGGGGTACCCCGGCGGTGGACGTGGTGGCCGGTGTCCGGGCCCAACTGACCCGGTCCGGTGTGCGGATGGACGAGGCGGATGGAGAATCTCACATCTGCACCCTGGAGTCGGCGGACCACTTCTCGTACCGGCGCGAGCGCATCACGGGGCGGCTCGCGAGCTATGTCTGGTTGGGCGGCTGAGTCGTGACGGATCGCAAGGCGGAACTGGCCGCCAATCTGGCCCGGGTGGAGGAACGTATCTCTGCCGCCTGTGCCACGGCCGGTCGCAAGCGCGAAGAGGTGACCCGGATCGTGGTCACCAAGACCTATCCGGCGAGCGATGTCCGTTTGCTCGCGGAACTCGGCGTACGGCATGTCGCCGAGAACCGCGATCAGGAAGCAGCTCCCAAAGCCGCGGAATGCGCGGATTTGCCACTGATCTGGCACTTTGTCGGACAGTTGCAGACCAATAAGGTTCGTTCGGTATCGAGTTATGCCGATGTGGTGCAATCTGTCGATCGTAAGCGATTGGTTGACGCGCTCTCCCGTGCGGCCGTGGGGGCCGCACGGGAGCTGGGCGTCCTGATTCAGGTCGCGCTCGACGCGGACTCCGACGAACGGGGAGGGCGCGGAGGCGTCGGACCGGACGGAGTGGCACGGCTCGCCGACTCCGTGGCCGAGGCCGAAGGGCTGCGGCTCGACGGTCTGATGACCGTCGCCCCGCTGACGGGCCCTTATGAAGGGCGGCCGCGGGCGGCGTTCGACCGGCTGATGGAAATCTCGTCCCGCCTGCGCGTGGCCCATCCGGCTGCCACCATGGTTTCGGCGGGGATGAGCTCGGACCTCGAGGAAGCGGTGGCGGCGGGGGCGACACATGTGCGCGTCGGCACTGCGGTACTCGGAGTCCGACCCAGGCTCCGGTAACGTCGCGAAGAAGTCGGACCACAGCAGAAAATATGGTCATTCCCGTCAAAAGGCGGGCGGGCCACGTGGATCCATGGCATCCGGTGGCGGAGCCGATCCACCACAGAGCGGAGGACGCAGAGAATGGCCGGCGCGATGCGCAAGATGGCGGTCTACCTCGGCCTCGTGGAGGACGATGGGTACGACGGCCGGGGATTCGACCCCGACGACGAGTTCGAGCCCGAGCCGGAGCCCGAGCGGGAGCGGGACCGTCGGCGACATCAGGTAGTGGAGACCGAACCACGGCCGGAAAGGGGCGAATCCGTGCGAGTCGTCCATCCTCCCGCGCAGCGTGAGCCAACTCCCCTTGCGGTGGAAACCGGGCGACCCGCGCGAATTGCCCCCGTGGCGTCCATCACACCTGAACGTCAGAACTTGGAGAAGAACGCGCCCGTGATCATGCCCAAGGTTGTGTCCGAGCGGGAGCCGTACCGCATCACCACACTCCACCCCCGGACCTACAACGAGGCCCGTACTATCGGGGAACACTTCCGTGAGGGCACTCCCGTGATCATGAATCTGACGGAGATGGACGACACGGATGCGAAGCGACTTGTCGACTTTGCCGCCGGTCTGGTGTTCGGCCTCCATGGCAGCATTGAGCGGGTGACGCAGAAGGTGTTCCTGTTGTCTCCTGCTAACGTCGATGTCACGGCGGAGGACAAGGCCCGTATCGCAGAGGGCGGGTTCTTCAACCAGAGCTGAGACGCAAAAACGGCAAACCGGCAACACCGAGTCATCCGAGGCCGTAAGGCCAGTACGAACCAGGGGAGAGGGACGCGCGGGATGGGCATCGCACTACAGGTGATCTACATCGCGCTCTACTGCTTCCTGATCGTGCTGATCTTCCGGCTGGTTATGGACTATGTCTTCCAGTTCGCGCGCTCGTGGCAACCCGGTCGAGCGATGGTGGTCCTCCTCGAGGCCACCTACACTGTGACCGATCCGCCACTCAAGCTTCTGCGGCGGTTCATCCCGCCGCTGCGTCTCGGGGGTGTGGCGCTCGACCTGTCCTTCTTCGTGCTGATGATCATCGTCTGGATCCTGATCACCGTCGTGAGCAATTTTGCGAGCAGGGTGTGAACGATACGGTCTTGCCGATTGCCGACGACTACGTTGAGGTGAAGTAGAGATGCCGTTGACCCCCGAGGACGTGCGGAACAAGCAGTTCACGACCGTCCGCCTCCGAGAAGGCTATGACGAGGACGAGGTCGATGCCTTCCTCGACGAGGTCGAAGCCGAACTGACCCGGCTGTTGCGGGAGAACGAGGACCTGCGCGCCAAGCTGGCCGCCGCGACGCGTGCCGCCGCCCAGAGTCAGCAACAAGGCATGCGCAAGCCTCCCGAACAGCAGGAGAGGCCAGGCGCACCCGTGCCCGCCGCCATATCGGGACCGCAGCCGGTGCCGCCCGGCCAGCAGCAGCAGATGGGTGGGCCGCCCCAACTTCCGGGCGGTGCCCCGCAGCTGCCGGCCGGTCCGATGGGCCAGAACGGCCCCGGACCGATGCAGCAGGGTGGCCCCGGCCCGATGGGCCAGAACGGTCCGATGGGTCAGAACGGCCCCATGGGTCAGAACGGCCCGATGGGTCCCGGCGGTCCCATGGGTGGCCCGATGGGCGGTCCCGGTGGGCCCGGTGGCCCCGGCGGTCCTGGCGGCCCCGGTGGTCCGCAGCTGCCGCAGCCGGGGCAGGGTCCGGGCGGCGACAGCGCCGCGCGCGTGCTCTCGCTCGCGCAGCAGACCGCTGACCAGGCGATCGCGGAGGCCCGTTCCGAGGCCAACAAGATCGTCGGCGAGGCCCGCAGCCGCGCCGAGGGCCTGGAGCGGGATGCCCGCGCCAAGGCCGACGCGCTGGAGCGGGACGCGCAGGAGAAGCACCGTGTGGCGATGGGCTCCCTGGAGTCCGCCCGTGCCACGCTCGAGCGCAAGGTCGAGGACCTGCGCGGCTTCGAGCGCGAGTACCGCACGCGGCTGAAGTCGTACCTGGAGAGCCAGCTGCGCCAGCTGGAGAACCAGGCCGACGACTCGCTCGCCCCGCCGCGTACTCCGGCGACCGCCTCGCTGCCGCCGTCCCCGTCGATGAGCGGCTCCATGGCCTCGGCCGGCGCCGGCACGATGGGCGGCCACACCATGGGCGGCAACCAGTCCATGGGCGGCCACGGTCAGAACGGCGGAGCGCCGTCCTACGGCGGACAGCAGCAGATGTCTCCCGCGATGACCCAGCCGATGGCACCGGTGCGGCCGCAGAGCCCGCAGCCGATGCAGCAGGCGCCGAGCCCGATGCGGGGCTTCCTCATCGACGAGGACGACAACTGACGCGGTACGCATAGCGCGCGGCGTTCGGCAATCACCAGGGCCGGGCCCGGGAGCGGCAAGCTCCCGGGCCCGGCCCTTTGCCGTGCGGGTGGGACGCTTTCCCCTGCCTGCCCCTTGTTCGGGACGTCGCGAGCGCCGGACGGGCTGGTTCCAGCCCGTCCGGCGCTCGCGGGGTGGGGTACCGAACCCCGTGCGGTATTACGCCTTGCGAAGGCGGAAAGTGAGGCCCAGCGGGGTGTCCGTGAACTCCTCGCCGTAGCCCTCCTCCCCGTCGCCGGAGGCGAAGTCGGTCGCGAGGACCTCGTCCGCGATCAGCTCGGCGTGGTCGGTGAGGGCCTGGCGGAGCTCCTCGTCGGCCGACCGCCAGCGCAGCGCGATCCGGTCGGCCACGTCCAGTCCGCTGTTCTTACGGGCCTCCTGGATCAGCCGGATCGCGTCACGGGCGAGACCCGCGCGGCGCAGCTCCGGGGTGATCTCCAGGTCGAGGGCGACCGTGGCACCCGCGTCGGAGGCGACCGACCAGCCCTCGCGCGGGGTCTCGGTGATGATGACCTCGTCCGGGGAGAGGGAGACCTGCTCGCCGTCCACGGTCACCGACGCCGTGCCCTCGCGCAGCGCCACCGACAGCGCGGCCGCGTCCGCATCCGCGATCGCCTTGGCGACCGGCTGGGTGCCCTTGCCGAAACGCTTGCCCAGCGCGCGGAAGTTGGCCTTCGCGGTGGTGTCCACCAGCGAGCCGCCGACCTCGCTCAGCGATGCGAGCGAGGAGACGTTGAGCTCCTCCTCGATCTGGGCGCGCAGTTCGGTGCCGAGGGATTCGAAGCCGGACGCGGCGACCAGCGCCCGCGACAGCGGCTGGCGCGTCTTCACACCGGACTCCGCGCGGGTCGCGCGCCCCAGCTCCACCAGGCGCCGCACCAGCGCCATCCGCTCCGAGAGGACCGGGTCGATCATGGACCGGTCCGGCTCCGGCCAAGTGGCCAGGTGCACGGAGGCGGGCGCCTCGGGGGTCACCGGGACCACCAGGTCCTGCCAGACCCGCTCGGTGATGAAGGGCACCAGGGGTGCCATCAGCCGGGTGACCGTCTCGACGACATCGTGCAGGGTGCGCAGCGCGGCGGCGTCGCCCTGCCAGAAGCGGCGGCGGGAGCGGCGCACATACCAGTTGGACAGATCGTCGACGAAGGCCGACAGCAGCTTTCCGGCGCGCTGGGTGTCGTACGCCTCCATCGCCTCGGTCACCTGCTCGGTGAGCGTGCCCAGTTCGCCCAGCAGCCAGCGGTCCAGCAGCGGCCGCTCGGCCGGGGCCGGGTCCGCCCCGGACGGCGCCCAGCCCGAGGTGCGGGCGTACAGCGCCTGGAAGGCGACCGTGTTCCAGTAGGTGAGCAGCGTCTTGCGCACGACCTCCTGGATGGTGCCGTGCCCGACCCGGCGCGCCGCCCACGGCGAGCCGCCCGCGGCCATGAACCAGCGCACCGCGTCCGCGCCGTGCTGGTCCATCAGCGGGATCGGCTGAAGGATGTTGCCCAGGTGCTTGGACATCTTCCGCCCGTCCTCAGCCAGGATGTGACCGAGGCAGACCACGTTTTCATACGAGGACTTATCGAAGACGAGCGTGCCGACCGCCATCAGCGTGTAGAACCAGCCGCGGGTCTGGTCGATGGCCTCGGAGATGAACTGCGCCGGGTAGCGCCGCTCGAAGAGCTCCTTGTTCCGGTACGGGTAGCCGTACTGCGCGAACGGCATCGAGCCCGAGTCGTACCAGGCGTCGATGACCTCGGGCACCCGCTCGGCCGTCAGCGAGCAGCCGTCGGCGGCGCAGGTGAAGGTGATCTCGTCGATGTACGGCCGGTGCGGGTCCAGTCCGCTCTGGTCGGTGCCGGTCAGCTCGGAGAGCTCGGCGAGGGAGCCGACGCAGGTGAGATGGGACTCGGCGCAGCGCCAGATGGGCAGCGGGGTGCCCCAGTAGCGATTGCGCGACAGCGCCCAGTCGATGTTGTTATTGAGCCAGTCGCCATAGCGACCGGTCTTGACCGATTCGGGGTACCAGTTGGTCTTCTCATTCTCCCGCAGCAGCGCGTCCTTGATCGCGGTGGTGCGGATGTACCACGACGGCTGGGCGTAGTAGAGCAGCGCGGTGTGGCAGCGCCAGCAGTGCGGGTAGCTGTGCTCGTACGGCACGTGCCGGAACAGCAGACCGCGCTCCTGGAGGTCCGCCGTCAGCGCCTCGTCGGCCTTCTTGAAGAACTCGCCGCCGACCAGGCCGAGACCCTCCTCGAAGGTGCCGTCCGGGCGGACCGGGTTGACCACCGGCAGACCGTACGCACGGCAGGTCTTCAGGTCGTCCTCACCGAAGGCCGGGGACTGGTGGACCAGACCGGTGCCGTCCTCGGTCGTCACATAGTCGGCGTTGACGACGAAGTGCGCGTCGGGGATCTCCACCAGCTCGAAGGGGCGCCGGTAGCTCCAGCGCTCCATCTCGGCCCCGGTGAAGGACTCCCCGGTGACGGTCCAGCCCTCGCCGAGCGCCTTCTCCACCAGCGGCTCCGCGACGACCAGCGACTCCGCGCCGTCGGTGGCGACCACGTAGCGCACCTGGGGATGCGCGGCCACGGCGGTGTTGGAGACCAGGGTCCACGGCGTGGTCGTCCACACCAGCAGCGACGCCCGGCCCGCCAGCGGCCCGGAGGTCAGCGGGAAGCGGACGAAGACCGAGGGGTCGACGACCGTCTCGTAGCCCTGCGCCAGCTCGTGGTCGGACAGTCCGGTGCCGCAGCGCGGGCACCAGGGGGCGACCCGGTGGTCCTGGACCAGCAGCCCCTTGTTGAAGATCTCCTTCAGGGACCACCACACCGACTCGACGTACTCGGGGTTCATGGTCCAGTACGCGCCGTCGAGATCGGTCCAGTAGCCCATCCGCGTGGTGAGCTCGGCGAAGGCGTCGGTGTGCCGGGTGACCGACTCCCGGCACTTGGCGTTGAACTCGGCGATGCCGTACGCCTCGATGTCCTTCTTGCCGTTGAAGCCCAGTTCCTTCTCGACCGCCAGCTCGACCGGCAGGCCGTGGCAGTCCCAGCCCGCCTTACGGTCGACGTGGTAGCCCCGCATGGTGCGGAAGCGCGGGAAGACGTCCTTGAAGACGCGGGCCTCGATGTGGTGGGCGCCGGGCATGCCGTTCGCGGTCGGCGGGCCCTCGTAGAAGACCCACTCGGGCCGTCCCTCGGACTGCTCGAGGCTACGGGCGAAGATCTTGTTCTCCCGCCAGAAGTCGAGCACGGCGTGCTCGAGGGCGGGCAGGTCGACCTGGGCGGGCACCTGGCGGTACTGCGGCGTCATCGGGGCTCTTCTTCCTCCGGCGGACACGTGCTCTTTCCGGTTCCGTCGGAGGGACGAGAGCCGTGCGCTCCCGCGGTACCACCCTCCTTGACCGGCAGCGGGTGAGCTCCCGGCCCCCTCATTGGGATCGCGATGCCGGTTCTACTGGCCCAGGGCGGGGGTTCTTCCGGCGGCTCCGGGGTGATCCTTCACATCGCGCTCGCCCCCGGGCTCACACCGTCCCCGGGTCGCTCTGGGCCGCCTACGACGCTACTCGTCCCCATCCACGCCTTTCGCTGCGCCCAGTGTACGGGGCCGGGACGACCGGGGCCGACCGAATAAGGCGCTGCGCCGAGTGGGGGACGGCCGGCTCCGGGGATTGACCCGAATGGCGCTACGCCGGGTGCCGTGGGCACGGTCGTCACGCTGGGTCACTCCCCGGTACCGGATGCCGGACGGATTACGGCGCGCGGAGTGGGGCACAACGGGGGAGACCGGGTTGTCGTAGCGACAAGCCGGGCGAATCGGGCGGCGTGCCCCGTTGCCGCCCGCCCGGAGTCGATTTATCGTTCCGGAACGATTCGCGAGCAAGATCACAATATGTGAAGGGGCCGCGGCCATGGTGGCTAGGAAGACCGCCGTGCAGAAGAGCACGGCGAAGGCGACGAAGGCCGCGCCCGCCGAGAAGAGCGCCTCGGGCAAGAAGGCCGCGCACAAGACCGCGGCGGCCGACGGGGCCGCCGCGCAGGGCCCCGCCAAGGCCGCGTCCGCGAAGAAGAGCGCACCGAGGAAGAAGGCGGCCACACCCGCCAGGAGGAACGCATCCGCCAAGACGGCCGCGCCCGCCGAGGAAGGCGCAGCCGGGAAGACCGTGGCCGACGAGACCACGGCCGGGAAGACCACGGCCAGGAAGGCCACGCCCGCCGGCAAGGCGGTGCCCGCGAAGAAGACGGGAGCCAGGAAAGTGGTTGCGAAGAAGACCCCGGATGGTGCGCCGACCGACGAGAAGCCCACGACGACCGCGCCCCCGCTGCCCAAGGCCCGAGCGGCGGGCGCGCCCGCCGACCCCGGCGAGCTCGCGGTACGCCCCGGTGAGGACCCCTGGTCGGCCGAGGAGGTGGAGGAGGCGCGCACCGAGCTGCTGACCGAGGCCGGCCGGCTGCGCACCGAGATCCTCGCCTCCGAGCAGGCGATCACCGGGCTGATGCGCGACTCCGGTGACGGCGCCGGCGACGACCAGGCCGACACCGGCACCAAGAACATCACCCGTGAGCACGAGATGGCCCTGGCCGGGAACGCCCGCGAGATGCTGCTCCAGACCGAGCGGGCCCTGGAGCGGCTGGACACCGGGACGTACGGGCTGTGCGAGAACTGCGGCAACGCGATCGGCAAGGCCCGGATGCAGGCGTTCCCCAGGGCCACACTGTGTGTCGAATGCAAGCAGCGCCAGGAGCGCCGCTGACGCCCGTACGTGTGTGCCGTACCCTCGTCCCTCACAGGGGGAGACTGGCCCGGAGAGGTTGAGGGACTCACGTGACAGAGGCGGAGCAGGCCATCGGTACGCCGGACGCGGGGAAGGCGGAAGGGGGCGCCGGGACCAGCGCTGCCGGAGCCGGAGCCGAGGAGACCGCGGCGGACAGAGGGCGGCGGCGGGTCGGAGTGCTCCTCGGAGTCGCCGCGCTGGCCTATCTGGTCGACCTGATCAGCAAGCTGGCCGTGGTCGCGAAGCTGGAGCACCACGCTCCGGTCGAGGTGATCGGCACCTGGCTTCAGTTCGAGGTGATCCGCAACCGGGGCGCGGCCTTCGGCTTCGGTGAGGCCATGACCATCGTCTTCACAGTGATCGCGGTCGGGGTCGTCGTGGTGATCGCGCGGCTGGCCCGCAAGCTCTACAGCGTGCCCTGGGCCATCGCGCTCGGTCTGCTCCTCGGCGGGGCCTTCGGCAATCTCACCGACCGGGTCTTCCGGGCGCCCGGGGACTTCCAGGGGGCGGTGGTGGACTTCATCGCGCCCGCCCACTTCGCGGTCTTCAACCTCGCCGATTCGGCCATCGTGTGCGGCGGCTTCCTGATCGTGATCCTGTCCTTCCGCGGCCTGGACCCGGACGGCACCGTCCACAAGGACTGACCCGGCGGCGGTCCGGGGACGGGACCGGGGAGGCACCGGTCCGGCCAGGACGGGGGCGGACCGGCTGGTATCCGACGGGCGTACGAACCGGTGCGCCCGGTCCGGCATACTCGTCGGGTGAGTACGATTCCCGAGATCCGCACCCTGCCCGTACCGGACGGTCTGGAAGGCGAGCGCGTCGATGCCGCGATCGCCCGTATGTTCGGCTTCTCCCGGACCAAGGCGGCCGAGCTGGCCGCCGCCGGAAAGGTGCAGCTCGACGGCAGTGTCGCCGGGAAGTCCGACCGGGTCTCCGGGGGTGCCTGGCTCGAGGTCGAGATGCCGCGGGCCGCGCCGCCGGTGCAGGTCGTCGCCGAGCCCGTCGAGGGCATGGAGATCGTGCACGACGACGAGGACATCGTGGTCGTCTCCAAGCCGGTCGGCGTCGCCGCCCACCCCAGCCCCGGCTGGACCGGACCCACCGTGATCGGCGGACTCGCCGCCGCCGGCTTCCGGGTCTCCACCTCGGGCGCCGCCGAGCGCCAGGGGATCGTGCACCGACTGGACGTCGGCACCTCCGGGCTCATGGTCGTCGCCAAGTCCGAGCTGGCGTACTCCGTGCTCAAGCAGGCGTTCCGCGAGCGCACCGTGGACAAGCGCTACCACGCGCTGGTCCAGGGCCACCCGGACCCGCTGAGCGGCACCATCGACGCCCCGATCGGGCGCCATCCGCAGCACGACTACAAGTGGGCCGTGACGGCGGAGGGCAAGCCGAGCGTCACCCACTACGACCTCATCGAGGCGTTCCGGGCCGCGAGCCTGCTGGACATCAAGCTGGAGACGGGCCGCACCCACCAGATCCGGGTGCACATGGCCGCCCACCGCCACCCCTGTGTCGGCGACCTCACCTACGGCGCGGACCCGACGCTCGCCAAGCGGCTGAGGCTGACCCGGCAGTGGCTGCACGCCGTGCGGCTCGGCTTCGAGCACCCCGCGCACGGTGAATGGGTCGAGTTCGAGAGCGCCTACCCGGACGACCTGCGGGGGGCGCTGGACATCGTGAAGGCGGAGAGCGCGTGATCGAGGTGGTGGCCGACGGGGACCTGTCCGGCTGCTTCGCGGTGCGCCGGGAGGTCTTCGTGGTGGAGCAGCGCATCCCCGAGGAGGAGGAGATGGACGCGTACGACGCGCACGCCGTCCACCTCCTCGCCACCGACGCCGAGGGCCGTCCGGTGGGCACCGTCCGGTTTCTGCACGGCGCCGCCGCGGACAAGAAGTACGCCCACGCCGGTGTCGACGGCGCCACCACCGCCGTCCTCGGCCGCCTCGCGGTGGCCAGGGCGGCACGCGGCACCGGGCTGGGGGCCGACCTGGTCCGGGCCGTCGAGGCGGAGGCCCGCCGGCGCGGCCTGGCCGAGGTCTATCTGGAGGCCCAGACCCATGCGCTCGGCTTCTACGAGCGGCTGGGCTACGCGGCGTACGGCCCCGAGTTCGACGAGGGCAGCGGCATCCCGCACCGCGCGATGCGGCGGGCGCTGTAGCGGGCGGTGCGGTGGCAGCGGCGGGCGCGGCCCGGGGCGCCGCGCGCCCTCAGTAGTCCCGCCCCGGGCCCTGGGCGTCCTTGCGCAGCCCGTCCTCGAAGCGGGCGAAGTGTTCGTGGCGGCCGCGGCGGTCATGGCCGCGCTCGCCCTCCAGAAGCGCCTGCGGGGGCTGGGCGGCCGGGGCGGTGGCGATGCGCGGCAGGGCGTAGGGGTGGGTGTCCCGCAGCCACGTGATCATCTTCTCGCGCACCTCGCAGCGCACCGTCCACGCGTCGTCCGGGTCCCGCGCCGTGATGAGCGCCCGTACCAGGATGGTGCTCGGGGTGGTGTCCGTCACCACCAGGTTCCAGTCCCGGCCGTCCCAGGCCGGGGACTTCCTTACGATCTCGCGCAGCCGCTCCCGCATCTCCTCGACCGGCGCGCTGTGGTCGAGGTGGAAGAAGACCGTGGCCACCTTCTGGGTGCCGCCGCGCGACCAGTTCTCGAACGGCTTGCTGGTGAAGTACGAGACCGGCATGGTGATCCGCCGCTCGTCCCAGGTCCGCACGGACAGGAAGGTCAGCGTGATCTCCTCGACCGTGCCCCACTCGCCGTCCACGACCACCGTGTCGCCGATCCGCACCATGTCGCCGAAGGCGATCTGGAGCCCCGCGAAAAGGTTCCCCAGCGTGGACTGGGCGGCGACACCGGCGACGACGCCGAGGATGCCGGCCGAGGCCAGCATGGAGGTGCCGACCGTGCGCATGGTCGGGAAGGTCAGCAGCATCGCGGAGGCCGCCACCACGCCGACGATCGCGGCCACCACCCGCTGGATCAACGTCACCTGGGTGCGCACCCGGCGCACCCGCGCGGGGTCGTGCGCGCTGGAGGCGTAGCGGGAGTAGGAGGACTCCACGATGGCCGACGAGACCCGCACCGCGAGCCAGGCCGCCGCCGCGATCAGCACCAGCGCGAGCAGTCGGCCGATGGCCGTCCCGTGCTCGTGGACGACCTCCGCCTCCGTTTTGTCGTACGACCCGCCCAGCAGCGCCGTGCACACGGTCACCTGTAGCGGAAGCCGGCAGCGGCGCAGCCGGTCCCACAGGGGGGTCTCCGGGTGCCGGGCGTCGGCCCGTCGCAGCAGCCAGTCGACGGCCCAGCCGATGAACAGCGTGATGGCCAGTGAGCCGCCGATGACGACGAGCGGACGCAGCACGTCCTCCATGGACACCTACCTCATCCTTCCTTCGGGAGACTCCCGGGTGCCCTGTCCCGCCTTCCCCGGAACGGGTGCGCTCAGACCGCGACTGGCACGATGGGAGAGGACGATCCACGGAAGAACTCGCGAAAACCCACGGAAGACCCGTGGAAAACCCATGGAAGACCCACGCAAGGGGAAGTGACAGCGGTGGCCGGTACCTCGACGATTGTTCTGTTCCACTCCGCGTACGGACTGCGGCCCGCCGTGCGGGAGGCGGCCGACCGGCTGCGCGCGGCCGGGCATGAGGTGGTCGTGCCCGACCTCTATGAGGGGCAGACCGCCGACACCGTCGAGGACGGCATGGTGATCAAGGAGCGGATCGGCCGCGACGAGCTGCTGAAGCGGGCCGTCACCGCCGCCGCGCCGTACTCGGACCGCGGGCTGGTCTACGCCGGTTTCTCGCTCGGCGGCTCCCTCGCGCAGAACCTGGCGCTGGCCGACGACAAGGCGCGCGGACTGCTTCTGCTGCACGGCACCTCGGACATCGCCGACGACGCGGCGGCCGACGAGCTGCCGGTGCAGCTGCACGTGGCCGACCCCGACCCGTTCGAGCCGCACGACTGGCTCAACGCCTGGTATCTGCGAATGCGGCGGGCGGGCGCCGATGTGGAGGTCTTCCGCTACGCCGGGGCCGGGCACATCTTCACCGACCCCGAGCTGCCGGACTACGACAAGGAGGCCGCCGAGGCCGCCTGGCGGGTGGCGCTCGGCTTCCTGGCCGACCTCTGAGCGGGCCGCCGGGCCGGCGAGCGCGATCGGCGGGCGTGCCCTGTGGGGACACGCCCGCCGATCCGGCCGGGAACAGCGTCGGCCGTTACTTCTTGAGCCCGTTCTCGATGAGCGGGGTGAACTGGTCCGGGGTCATCGGCGGGTTGCCGTTGACCTCCAGCTTCTTCCCGTTGAGCTTGAAGGACGGGGTGCCGGTGATGTCCTTGGTGTCGTCGAACGACTTGGACATGGCCAGCGCCCACCGGTCGTAGGTGCCGTTCTTCACGGCCTTCTCGAAGGCCGTGTTGCCCTTCAGCTCCTTGACCTGCTGGGCGATGTCGATCAGCTTCTGGTCGCTGGCGAAGGCGTCGTCGGTCTCGTCGGGGTGGTTCTTCGGGGCGTACAGCGCCGCCTTGTAGTCCAGGAACGCCTGCGGGCTGACGTTGAGGGCCGCGCCGAGCGCGCTCAGGGCGTTCTTCGAGCCGGCGCCGGGCGCCTGCTTGTTGTCGTCGAGGAAGGTGCCCATCGTGAACTGCGCCTTGTAGGTGCCGTCCTTGATGTCCTTGAGCACGGTCTTACCGGTGTACTCCTCGAACTGGGCACAGACCGGGCAGCGCATGTCCTCGTAGACGTGCAGGGTGTTCTTGGCCTTCTCGTCGCCGATGACGACCGTCGTGCCCTGGGAGCCGCTGGTGTGGGCGGGCTTCTTGAACGCCTCCTTCTCGGCCGCCGCCCGCCACTTCTTGTTGGCGTCGTCCGAGTGCATGTTGGTGACGGCGTAGCCGATGCCGCCGGCTATCGCCAGGACCGCGACGACCGCGCCGCCGACGAACAGCTGGCGCCGCGTCCGCTCCCGCTTGGCCTGGCGCTCACGCTCGGCGCGCAGCCGTTCGCGCGCGGCCTGCTTGTTCTGGTGGCTGTTGCGGTTGCTCATGATGGATTCGATCTCCGTGGGTGTGCGTCGTCGGTGATGCGTACGGGGTGGGGAACGCTGTGCTCAGGCAGCGGCCGAGCAGGGCGGTCCGCGGCGCACCACGGAGTGCACGAGGAGGGGGAGCGCCGGCGCCGGGCGCACCGGCCGTACGGGCCGCGGGGCCGGGCGCCGGTGCGGGAGCGCCCCGGCCGGCGCCAGGCCCGCGGCGGCCAGCAGCAGCGGCCGGAAGGCGAAGGCGGCCAGGGAGCCCAGCAGACGGCCCACGGCGGCCTCGCCGCGCCGCAGCCAGGCCGAGGCGACCAGACCCACCGCGATATGCGCGGCGAGCAGCAGCCAGGGCGTGGAGGAGCTCACGGTGGCCGCCAGCGGGGTGCCGACGCCGCTCCGGGAGACCGCGGGCAGCGGACCGCCGAGGTCACCGCCGCCGCACAGGACGGTGACCCCCATGGAGCGCAGCGAGCCCGCCACGGGGCCGCCGGACTGTCCGTAGCACGCCTGCTGGCCGGTGGTGAAGATCGTGTCGGCGGCCAGCTCCAGCGGGATCAGCAGGGCGGCGATGGACCAGAAGCCCCGCTCCCGGCCCGCGAGGGCGTAGGCGAGGGCGAAGACGGCCACCGAGAGCGCGGCGACGGTGCCCAGGGGCAGCGGGACCCGCGACAGCAGGACATGCGAAGCCGAGGACAGCGTGACGCACAGCGCGGTGAAGAGCGCCGCGCGCACTGCCCTCAGCTGCGGTCCGGTGCCGTCCATACCTTCGAATTCTGCCACGTTCGCCCGTATGGACCAGGTGAAGAACCGGCCATGGCGGCCGGCTATCCGCCCTTGAGCTGCTTGTTCACCGCTTTCGTGAACTCCGTCGCGGTCACCGGGGCGGAGCCGTTCGCCTGGAGCGGGGAGCCGTCGAGCTCGACGGTGGGCGTGCCGTTCACCCCGGAGGCGTCGAAGTCGGCGATCACCTGCTTCGCCCAGGGGTCGTAGGTGCCCTCGCGCACCGCCGCCCGGAAGGAGGCGTTCGTCTTGAGCGCGGACACCTCCTGGGAGACGTTCAGCAGATAGTCGTCGTCGGCGTAGGAGTCCTTGGACTCCACGGGGTGGTTCTTCGACGACATCAGGGCGGCCTTGTAGTCGAGGAAGGCGTCGGTGCTCACGTCCAGCGCCGCCCCGAGGGCGCTCAGGGCGTTCGCGGAGCCGCTGCCGCCCATGGTCTCGTCCAGGATGGCGGCGAAGTGGAACGACACCTGGTACGTGCCGTCCTTGATGTCCTTGGCGATGGTGGGCCCGACCCCCTGTTCGAAGGCGGCGCACGGCGGGCAGCGAAGATCCTCGTAGACGTCGAGGGTGTGCCCGGAACCGGCCTCGCCGACCACCACGGTGGTGCCGCTCGGACCGGAGCTGTGGGCGGGCGTGACGAGCTTCTGCGAGCCCCCGGAGCCGTCCGCGTCCGTGGAGCCGTCGGAGCCGCCCTGGACGACATCGGCCGCGGAGTCCTTCGAACCCGTGTCCTCGTCCGTGATCACCAGAACGCCCGCGAGCGCGGCGGCGGCCACCGTCACCGCCACGACGGCCGTGAGCCCGCTCCGGCGCTGCCGGTCCGCCGGGCCGGGCGCGCCGACCGGGCCGGGCGGCGGCGGGGGAGCGGGCGGGAAGCCCGGAGGCTGAGCAGGGGGCGGCGGATGGCCCGGCTGCTGGTACCCCGGCTGCTGGTACGGATTCCGCTGCGGATTCTGCTCGCCCCCCGGCGGCTGCTCTCCAGGCCACATGCCCGGTAACGATAGAGCAGTCGGCGGGGGGCGGCGACCGTGCGGTCACCGGGGGCGGTCATGGGCCCCCTGGGCGGTCAGAGGCCGGGGATGCGGCCGTTGCGGAAGAGGTCCACGAAGATCTGGTGGTCGGCGCGGGCGCGGGCGCCGTAGGAGTGCGCGAAGTCCACCAGGAGATCGGCGAAGCCGTCCTCGTCGGCGGCGATCACCGCGTCGATGGCGCGCTCGGTGGAGAACGGCACCAGCGAGTGGCCGCTCTGGTCGTCGGCGGCCGCGTGCATGGCGGCCGTGGCCCGTCCGAGGTCGGCCACGACCGCCGCGATCTCGGCCGGGTCGTCGATGTCGGACCAGTCGAGGTCCACCGCGTACGGCGACACCTCGGCGACCAGCTGCCCCGCCCCGTCCAGCTCGGTCCAGCCCAGCCACGGGTCGGCGTGGGCCTGGAGCGCGCGCTGGGAGATCACCGTGCGGTGGCCCTCGTGGTGGAAGTACGACCGCACCTGTTCGTCGGTGATGTGCCGGGAGACCGCCGGGGTCTGCCCCTGCTTCATGTAGATCACCACATCGTTCTCCAGGGCGTCGCTGTTGCCCTCCAGAAGGATGTTGTACGAGGGGAGCCCGGCGCTGCCGATGCCGATGCCCCGGCGGCCCACGACGTCCTTGACGCGGTAGGAGTCCGGACGCGCGAGACTGGACTCCGGGAGGGTCTCCAGATAGCCGTCGAAGGCGGCCAGGACCTTGTAGCGGGTGGCCGCGTCCAGCTCGATGGACCCGCCGCCGGCCGAGAAGCGCCGCTCGAAGTCGCGGATCTCGGTCATCGAGTCGAGCAGCCCGAAGCGGGTCAGCGAGCGGGCGTCGCGCAGCGCGTCCAGCAGCGGACCCTCCGAGGTCTCCAGGGTGAAGGGCGGCACCTCGTCGTTCTTGGCGCCGGTGGCCAGGGCGTGGATGCGCTCGCGGTACGCGCCGGCGTACGTCCGCACCAGCTCGGTGATCTTCTCGTCGCTGAGCGCCTTGGTGTAGCCGATGAGCGCCACGGAGGCGGCGAAGCGCTTCAGGTCCCAGGTGAAGGGACCGACGTACGCCTCGTCGAAGTCGTTCACGTTGAAGATCAGCCGGCCGTTGGCGTCCATGTAGGTGCCGAAGTTCTCGGCGTGGAGGTCGCCGTGGATCCACACCCGGCTGGTGCGGTCGTCCAGGTACGGACCGCCGGCGCGCTCCCGCTCCACATCGGCGTAGAACAGGCAGGCGGTGCCGCGGTAGAACGCGAACGCCGAGGCGGCCATCTTCCGGAACTTGACGCGGAAGGCGGCCGGGTCGGCGGCGAGCAGCTCGCCGAAGGCGGTGTCGAAAACGGCGAGGATGTGCTCGCCGCGCTGTTCCGCCTGGGTCTGCTGGGTCGACATCGCGGAGCGCCTCCTGGGGGCATGAGGGATCTGATCGGAATGGCAGATACGACAGGGTATGTTCCGGTCCGCCGGGTGCGCGGGAGGACCGGACGCCCCGTCGGGATCAACGCCCGAGGCTACTCGTGAGTGCCGGGCTCCTGTCGGTGCGGAGGGGTAACCTTCGGTGCTGTCTCGCCTTGCCGTCATCGATTGTTCGCCGGAGGTCCTCCACCGTGACGAAGCCGCCCTTCACGCACCTGCATGTCCACACCCAGTACTCGCTGCTGGACGGTGCGGCGCGGCTGAAGGACATGTTCAAGGCCTGCAATGAGATGGGCATGACCCACATCGCCATGACCGACCACGGCAACCTGCACGGCGCCTACGACTTCTACCAGCAGGCGACGGGCGCCGGGGTCACGCCGATCATCGGGATCGAGGCGTATGTGGCGCCCGAGTCGCGGCGCTACAAGCGGCGTGTGCAGTGGGGCCAGCCGCACCAGAAGCGCGATGACGTCTCCGGTTCCGGTGGTTACACCCACAAGACCATCTGGGCGGCGAACAAGACCGGTCTGCACAATCTCTTCCGGCTCTCCTCGGACGCCTATATGGAGGGCTATTTCGTCAAGTGGCCGCGGATGGACAAGGAGACCATCGCCCAGTGGTCCGAGGGTCTGATCGCCTCCACCGGCTGCCCCTCGGGCGAGCTGCAGACCCGGCTGCGGCTCGGCCAGTTCGACGAGGCCCTCAAGGCCGCGTCCGAGTACCAGGACATCTTCGGCAAGGACCGGTACTTCCTGGAGCTGATGGACCACGGCATCGAGATCGAGCGCCGGGTCCGCGACGGGCTGCTGGAGATCGGCAAGAAGCTGGGCATCCCGCCGCTGGTCACCAATGACTCGCACTACACGTACTCCCGTGAGGCGGAGGCGCACGACGCGCTGCTGTGCGTCCAGACCGGCAAGAACCTCTCCGACCCGGACCGCTTCCGCTTCGACGGCTCCGGCTACTACCTGAAGTCCACGGAGGAGATGTACGCCATCGACTCCTCCGACGCCTGGCAGCAGGGGTGCGCCAACACCCTGCTGGTCGCCGAGCAGATCGACACCACCGGGTGGTTCGAGAAGCGTGACCTGATGCCCCGGTTCGACGTCCCCGAGGGGTACACCGAGGTCACCTGGTTCCAGGAGGAGGTCCGCAAGGGGATGGCCCGCCGCTTCCCCGGCGGCGTCCCCGAGGACCGCCAGAAGCTCGCCGAGTACGAGATGGACGTCATCATCCAGATGGGGTTCCCGGGCTACTTCCTCGTGGTCGCCGACTTCATCATGTGGGCCAAGAACAACGGCATCGCGGTCGGCCCCGGGCGAGGCTCCGCGGCCGGTTCGATCGTCTCGTACGCGATGGGCATCACCGACCTCGACCCGGTCGAGCACGGGCTGATCTTCGAGCGGTTCCTCAACCCCGAGCGCGTGTCCATGCCCGATGTCGACATCGACTTCGACGAGCGTCGGCGCGGTGAGGTGATCCGGTACGTCACCGAGAAATACGGCGCCGACAAGGTCGCCCAGATCGGTACCTACGGCACCATCAAGGCCAAGAACGCCATCAAGGACTCGGCCCGTGTGCTGGGCTACCCGTACGCGATGGGCGACCGCATCACCAAGGCGATGCCCGCCGACGTCCTCGGCAAGGGCATCCCGCTCTCCGGCATCACCGACTCCAGCCACCCCCGCTACAGCGAGGCGGGCGAGGTGCGCGGAATGTACGAGAACGAGCCGGATGTCAAGAAGGTCATCGACACCGCCCGCGGTATCGAGGGCCTGGTGCGCCAGATGGGTGTGCACGCCGCCGGCGTGATCATGTCGAGCGAGACGGTGACCGACCACGTCCCGGTCTTCTCGCCGAAGAACGACGGCCAGGTCGTGACCCAGTGGGACTACCCCACCTGTGAGTCGCTGGGCCTGCTGAAGATGGACTTCCTGGGCCTGCGCAACCTCACCATCATGGACGACGCCGTCAAGATGGTTCGCGCCAACAAGGGCATCGATCTGAAGCTGCTCGATCTGTCCCTGGACGACCCCAAGACCTTCGAACTGCTCTGCCGCGGTGACACCCTCGGCGTCTTCCAGTTCGACGGCGGTCCCATGCGCTCCCTGCTGCGCATGATGAAGCCCGACAACTTCGAGGACATTTCCGCCGTCTCGGCCCTCTACCGGCCGGGCCCGATGGGCATGAACTCGCACATCAACTACGCGCTGCGGAAGAACGGGCAGCAGGAGATCACCCCGATCCACCCCGAGCTGGAGGAGCCGCTCAAGGAGGTCCTCGGCATCACCTACGGCCTCATCGTGTACCAGGAGCAGGTGCAGAAGGCCGCCCAGGTGCTCGCGGGCTACTCGCTCGGCCAGGCCGACCTGCTGCGCCGTGCGATGGGCAAGAAGAAGCCCGAGGTGCTGGAGAAGGAGTTCGTCAACTTCCAGAAGGGCGCCCGCGAGAAGGGGTACTCCGACGAGGCCATCCAGGCGGTGTGGGACGTGCTGGTCCCGTTCGCCGGATACGCGTTCAACAAGGCGCACTCCTCCGCCTACGGCCTGGTCACCTACTGGACCGCGTACCTCAAGGCCAACTACCCCGCCGAGTACATGGCGGCGCTGCTCACCTCGGTCCGTGACGACAAGGACAAGTCGGCGGTCTATCTGAACGAATGCCGCCGCATGGGCATCAAGGTGCTGCCGCCCAACGTCAATGAGTCCGAGGCCAACTTCACCGCCCAGGGTGATGATGTGATCCTCTTCGGTCTCACGGCGGTCCGGAACGTCGGTCAGAACGTGGTGGAAGCGATCATCCGCGGCCGTAAGACCAAGGGGAAGTACGCCTCGTTCCCGGACTACCTGGACAAGGTCGAGGCGGTGGTCTGCAACAAGCGCACCACCGAATCGCTGATCAAGGCGGGTGCCTTCGACGAGATGGGCCACACCCGCAAGGGGCTGATGGCGCACTACGAGGCGCTGATCGACAATGTGGTCGCGGTGAAGCGCAAGGAGGCCGAGGGGCAGTTCGACCTCTTCGGCGGCATGGGCGGCGACGGCGGGGACAGCGACGGGCCGGGCTTCGGGCTCGACGTCGAGTTCTCGGACGTCGAATGGGACAAGGCCTATCTGCTGGCCCAGGAGCGGGAGATGCTGGGCCTGTATGTCTCCGACCATCCGCTGTTCGGCATCGAGCATGTGCTGAACGAGAAGGCGGACGCCGCGATCGCCGCGCTCACCGGGGGCGAGCACGCCGACGGTGCGATCGTCACCATCGGCGGCATCATCTCCGGCCTCCAGCGCAAGATGACCAAACAGGGCAACGCCTGGGCCATCGCCACCGTGGAGGACCTGGCCGGCTCCATCGAGTGCATGTTCTTCCCCGCCACCTACCAGCTGGTCTCCACCCAGCTCGTGGAGGACGCGGTCGTCTTCGTCAAGGGCCGGCTGGACAAGCGCGAGGACGTGCCCCGGCTGGTCGCCATGGAGCTGATGGTTCCCGATCTGTCCGAGGCGTCGGCCAACGCACCCGTGACGATCACCATTCCCACGGTCAAGGTCACCCCGCCGCTGGTCGAGAAGCTCGGCGAGGTGCTCACCCACCACCGCGGTTCCACGGAGGTGCGGATCAAGCTCCAGGGGGCCCGGAAGACCACCGTGCTGCGGCTCGACCGGCACCGCGTCACCCCCGACCCGGCGCTCTTCGGCGACCTCAAGGTGCTGCTGGGGGCGTCCTGTCTGGCCGGGTGACCGCCCGGCCTGGCCGGCGTTCGCCCCGCTGACCCGGCCCCTTTCAGCGCGAGGGGCGCGCCCGGCACGGGCGCGCCCCGGGGCCGCTGCCGCGCGGCCCGCCGTCGCGGCGGCCGGTGCCGCCGCGCGGTGCCTCAGTTGTGGCCGAAGCTCTTCTGCCGGGTCTTGCGCGCCGTCGACGGGCTGCCCTCCGACCGCATCGCCTGCGACTGCGCGTCCATCGAGGACTGCTGCTCGGCGGGGCGGTCGGCCATGCCCTGCTCCTGCTGCTGCTTGCGAGTGCGGTTCTTGTTCTTGCCCATGGTGGTGTTCCTCCAGTTGGGATCAGCCCCCGGCGAAGAGTCCCCCGATGAAGGGCCCTCCGGTGAGAATCCCTTCGGGAAGAACAGTGACACGCCACGGTGACCCGTGCATTTCGGGCAATTACCGTGAGTGAGAAGGAGGGTGTTGGCGGGTAGGCCGTATCCGCCACGCCGGTGATCCAGTTCGGACTGATAACCCCCCGTACGGTCGGGCAGACTCGAAGGAAGGCCGAAGGGGAGATCCGGGGCATGGCTGTGTGCGGGGGGCGACCGAGGACTGGACCGTCAGGAAAGAGGGTGGAACGTGGACCGCTGCGTCGTCCTGGTGGACGCCGGGTATCTGCTGGGCGCCGCCGCGAGCCTGCTGGCCGGGGAGCCCGCCCGATCGCGTATTTCCGTTGACCACGCGACCCTCATCCAGGGCCTGCGGGAGCGGGCCGAGGCCGAGACCGAGCGTCCGCTGCTGCGCATCTACTGGTTCGACGGCGCCCCCGACCGCGTCCCGCAGCCCGAGCACCGGAGGCTGCGCGTGATGCCCCGGGTGACCGTCCGGCTGGGCGCGCTCACCCGCAGTGACGGCCGTTGGGCCCAGAAGGGCGTCGACGCCGCCATGCACGCCGAGCTCACCGAGCTCGCCCGCAACCGCGCCTGCTCCGACATCGTGCTCGTCACCGGCGACGGGGACCTGCTGCCCGGACTGATGTCGGCCAAGGAACACGGCGTCGCCGTCCACCTGTGGGCGGTCCAGGCCGCCGACGGCGACTACAACCAGTCCGAGGACCTCGTCGCCGAGGCCGATGAGCGGCGTGTCCTGGACCGCGCCTGGATCACCCGGGCGGTGCGCGCCAAGGAGCTTCCCGGGCCCTGCGCGCCCGTCTCCGAGCCGCGCCCGGAGATCGCGGCCATCCTCTCCGCCCCGCTGCCGGAGACGGCGGCGGCCGCCGCTGCCGCCGCCGCGGCCGCCCCGCCCGGCGCGGGCGAGGCGCCCCCCGGCCGCAACGGCACCGCCAGGACCGGCGCCGGGGTGACCGACCCGGCGGCCGCTCCCGGCCGTCCCGCCGCCGCGGCCCCCGGGGCGGGCCCGGACACCGCGGCAGGGGGCGCCGGCCGGGGCGTGCCCACCCCCAAGGACCTCGCCGACCTGGGCCGGGGCCCGGCCGTGCCCGGCGGCCAGGCGGAGCGGCAGCAGGCCGCCAGTGCCACCCTGCGCTGGTCCTCCGACAAGGGCTGGATCGACCGCGGCCCCGGCACCGGGGTGGGGGAGCCGCCGGAGACCGCCAATCTCCCCATGCTGGCCCAGCTCACCAGCGCCGAGCAGCGCTGGGCCGACCGCGAGGAGGACATCACCGCCGTCAGCGGCGACCCCTTCGAGGTCGGCCAGGTCTTCGCCCGCCGCTGGGCCGACCGGCTCGCCGATCCGGGCCATCTGCACCAGCTCTCCACCGAGTACCCCCGCATCCCGCACCGTATCGACGGCGAACTGCTGCGCTACGCGGCCCGCTTCGGGCTGCTGGCCCACAAGGACGACCAGATCGACGAGCACGACCGCTATGCGATCCGGGCGGGCTTCTGGCGTGAGATCGACGTCCGTTCGGCGGCGGAGCACGCACCGGCCGGGGAGTAAGCCTTCCCGCCGTTCTCCCGCCGAGGGCGTGGGCCCCGGGCGCAGGTGTGGGTGTTTGGGCGCGTACCCTCATAGCTCGTGAGGACGGGCGCGAAACAGGCGACGAGCGGCGATGTGGTGTGCACCGTGCGCGGCCTGGTCAAGACCTATCCCGCGGCGCGTGGCCGACGCGGCGCGCCCGCCACGCCCGCCGTCCGGGCCAGCGACGGCATCGACCTCGATGTGGTGCGCGGCGAGGTCTTCGGGCTGCTCGGGCCCAACGGCGCCGGCAAGTCCACCCTGGTACGGCAGCTCACCGGCCTGCTGCGGCCCGACGAGGGCAGGGTGCGGGTGCTCGGCCACGATCTGGTACGCCACCCCGAGCGCGCCGCCCGGCTGCTGGGCTATCTCGGCCAGGACTCGACCGCGCTGGACGAGCTGACCGTCTCGCTCGCCGCCGAGACCACCGCGCGGCTGCGCGGGCTGGACAACCGCGCGGCCCGCGCGGAGCGGGACGCGGTGATCGAGGAGCTGGGGCTCGGGGGACTCGCCGGGCGGCCGCTGAAGAAGCTCTCCGGCGGACAGCGGCGGCTGGCCTGCGTCGCCGCCGCGCTGGTCGGGGAGCGGCCGCTGCTGGTGCTGGACGAGCCCACCACCGGGATGGACCCCGTGGCCCGGCGCGCCGTATGGGCGGCCGTGGACCGGCGGCGGGCCGAGCGGGGGGTCACGGTGCTGCTGGTCACCCACAACGTGATCGAGGCGGAAACGGTTCTGGACCGGGTCGCCGTGCTGGACCGCGGCCGGGTGATCGCCTGCGACACGCCCGCCGGGCTCAAGGCGCTGGTGGCCGACGAGGTGCGGCTGGAGCTGGTGTGGCGCACCGAGCCGCCGCTGGACGTGCCCGGGGTCGCCGCCCTGCGGAAGGCCGCCGAGGCGGCTCGGGCCGCGGACGGCGCCCTGGGGCGGCGCTGGACGCTGCGGCTCCCGCCGGACGACGCGCGCGCCGCCGTCGCCACCGTGACCGGTGGTCCCGCCTTCGCCGCGCTGGACGATTTCACTCTCGCCACGCCGAGCCTGGAGGATGTGTACCTCGCCCTGGGCGGCCGTGCGGAGGGCGCGCAGGGGCTGGTGAAGGCGTGATGGCCGGGGCGCTCCGGTGAACGCGCCGGTGGCCGTGACCGTATTTCGGGACGTGGAGCCATGCAGCCGTAGAACCGTGAAGCCGTAGAACCGTAGACCCGTGTAGGTGAAGGAGCAGCGCAACGTGAGTGTCGTGCCCGCCCTGTCCGGTGTGTCCGGGACCACAGGTGTGCCCGGTGCCTCCGGTACCTCGGGTGTCTCCGGTGCTCCTGACGCCTCTGGTACGTCGGGGGCGTCCGGCGGGGCCGGTGATGTGCCCGCGCCCCTGGCGGCGCGGGCACGGCTCTTCCCCGCGCTCGCCGCGGTCTACCGCGCCCAGCTCTCGCGGGCCCGGGTGGCCCGGATACCCCTGCTGTTCGTGGCGACCTTCCAGTCCGTCGGGATCATGATCCTGATGCGCGGGGTGGTGGACGGCGGAAACGAGGCGCGGTCCGTGGTGGCCGGGTCGAGCGTGCTCGTCGTCGCCTTCGTGGCGCTCAACCTGCTCGCGCAGTACTTCGGCCAGCTGCGGGCCAGCGGCGGGCTCGACCACTACGCGACCCTGCCGGTGCCGCCCGCGGCCGTGGTGCTCGGGGCGGCCGCCGCGTACGCCTCCTTCACCGTGCCCGGGACCGCCGTCACCGCGGTCATGGGCAGTGCCCTCTTCCAGCTGCCCATGGCGCATCTGTGGATCCTCCTCGCCGTGATCCCGCTCTCCGGCGCCGCCCTCGCCGGACTCGGCGCCGCGCTGGGGCTGCTCGCGCCGCGCCAGGAACTCGCCACGCTGTGCGGGCAGTTGGGGATGTCCGCCGCGCTGCTGCTGGGCGTGTTGCCCGCGGCCCGGATGCCGCAGGTAGTGTCGTACGTGCGCGATCTGCTGCCCTCGACGTACGGTGTGGAGGCCCTGGCGCGGTCCTTCGACGGGCAGCCCGACTGGTGGGTGATCTGTGCCGACCTCGGGGTGTGCGCGGGGGTGGCCGTGGTGTCCCTCGCTGCCGCGACCTGGGCCTATCGGCGGGCGGCGGTGCGGTGACGCGCCGCAGTGAACCTCCCGCCGACCGATGTACGCCATCCGCCTGGCACGATGACGGGGTGACCGCACCGTTGACGCCACATGATCAGCCTTCGCCGCACGATGATCCTGCCGGGGGCCGGCCGCCGTCCCAGGGGCAGCCGTACGCGCACCCCGAACATTCCGGGCACCCGGAGCAAAGCAGCCATCCCGGGCAGTCCGGTCATCCCGACCACCCTGGCCACCCCGACCACTCGGAGCACTCGGAGCAGTCCGAGCCGGGGCCCGAGTTGCGCGCCGAACTGGTGCAGGCGTCGCTGGTCGCCATCGCGGTGGCGGTCGCGGGGGTGCTTCTCGGGCTGCTGTGGCTGTGGTGGGCGCCGAAGGTGCCGCTGGTCTCGGACGGCTCCGCCGTTTATCTGGCGAACTCGGAAGGTGAGGACGCGATCGGCGCGGACGGTGTGTTCACGCTGCTCGGGCTCGCCTTCGGGGTGGTCTCGGCCGTCGTCGTCTTTCTGCTCTTCCGCCGCGGAGGTATCGCGCTGGTCGTCGGGCTGGCGATCGGCGGGGTGCTCGCCTCGGTGATCGCCTGGCGGCTGGGCGTATGGCTGGGACCCACCTCGGACGTCGTGGCCCATGCAAAGTCGGCCGGTAAGGGCGTCACCTTCGACGGACCGCTGAAGCTGGGCGCGAAGGGCGCGCTGCTGTCGTGGTCGGTGGCGGCGATGGTGATCCACCTGGCGCTGACGGGGCTGTTCGGCCCCCGCGACCCGGAGCCGGCCCTGCCGCCCGCGGCGGGCTCGGGAGCGCGCTAGGCGCCGTTCGGCGAGGGCCCGGGGGCTCGGGGACCGCACAGGGCCCGCTCAGGGCCTGAGCGCCCTCGCCCGGGGCCCGCGCCCCTGCCGGTTGCCGGCGGGCCCCTAGGGCGCGTTTCGAAAGTCCCGCCTGCCCCGCGGCGCCTGGCACGCGCGCTTGGCCCACTACGAGGACGACCCTCCGCCTTGCGATCACACGCACCAGACGCCGCGGGGCCCGCCCTCCGGGCGGACGGCGCTGCTTTCGAAACACGCCCTAGGTGCGGGCGATCGGCGCCAGCACCGCGTCGGTCAGCGACGCCAGGTCCTTGGGCGACAGCTCGACCTCCAGCCCGCGCCGGCCCGCCGAGACGCAGATCGTCTCGTAGCCGGTGGCCGACGCGTCCAGGGCCGTGGGAAGGCGCTTGCGCTGACCGAGCGGGGAGATCCCGCCCCGCACATAGCCCGTGGTGCGCTCGGCCACCGCGGGGTCCGCCATCGTGGCGCGCTTCCCGCCCACCGCCGAGGCGAGTGCCTTGAGGTCGAGCGTGGCCGAGACCGGGACGATGGCGACCGTAAGGCGGTCGTCGACGCTGGCGACCAGGGTCTTGAAGACCCGGCCCGGTTCGACGCCGAGCGCCTGGGCGGCCTCCTCGCCGTAGGAGGGGGCGGCCGGGTCGTGCTCGTAGGAGTGCAGGGTGAAGTCGGTGCCCGCGGCCGTCAGCGCGGTGGTGGCGGGGGTGCCCGCGGAGGTCTTCTTGGACTTCTTGGCCATGTTGGTCCGCGTCGATTCTCTGCGTCGGTTCGTCTGCGTCGGTTCGTCTGCGTCAGTTGGGGCTGGTGGGACGGCGGGTCAGGTCGACGGCGGGGAGCGACGGGAGCTTACCGATGACCGCGCTCTCGGCGCGCAGCAGTTTCAGCTCCTCGGCCAGCCGGCTCGCGGTGTCCGGCGCCTGGAGCAGCCGCTGCTTCGCGGGCGTGTCGAGCACGGCCGCCGCCGCCACCAGATAGGAGAGGACGGACGGTTCGCCCGGCAGGTCCTGCTCGGCCGCCAGGGTCCGCTCACGGGCGCCCGCGAGCCGCTTCTGGTACATCCGGAAGGCCCGTACGACCCCTGAGGCCAGTGCCCCGGCGCCCTCGCCCTGTTCCTCCTCCAGCTCCTTGACCTCGGCCGACAGATAGGGGCCGGAGGAGTCCACGGAGAGCAGCTCGAACCGGGTGGTGCCGGTGGCCAGCACCTCGAAGGTGCCGTCCTCCTGCTCCCGGATGGTGGCCGCGTCCGCCACACAGCCCACGGAATAGAAGGACTTGGCGGGGTCGGGGCCGAACCCGGCCGTGGGGCCGGGGTCCGGCAGCGTGACGGAGTCCGGGAGGCCGATCGCGCTCGGGGCGACCTCGTGGCCGTCCCGGATCGCGATCACCCCGAACCGGCGCGGCGCGTCCTGGGGGAGCGCCGACAGGTCGCGCATCAGGGAGCGATACCGCTGTTCGAAGACGTTCAGGGGCATGACGAGCCCCGGGAACAGCACCGTGTTCAGCGGGAAGAGCGGAAGGCGCGCGGAGGTCACGGGGCGTAAGCCTAATGGCCCCGCGCGCCACCTTTCACTGGCGCCGCAGCAGTCGTGAGGCGCCGGCGGCCACCGCGGTGGCCAGCACCCAGCCCAGCAGGATCATCACGATGGACGCCCATTGGACCGGGCCCTCGGGTTTCCAGTAGCCGTCCATGCCCAGGTCGATGACCGGGATCAGCAGGTCGAGGGTGTAGAGCGAGGCGTTCCAGTGCGGGGATTCGTCCGGCTTCATCGCCTCCGGCCGGTTGTGCGCGAAGAACACCGAGCCGACCGCCCACAGCACCGCCATCCACACCGCCGCCCGGCCCGGTCGGTAGCCGTAGGCCACCGTCCAGTCCTGGAGGTAGCCCCACACCTTCCCGGCGAGCGGCAGCGTCTCCCGGCGGCGGCGCTGCTTGGCGAGCAGCACCTCGCGCGCGTCGGCGTCCTCGCCGCTGGCCCGCATGGTGTTGGCCAGCATCTCGTACGGCTCGGGCGCGTACTCGGGGGTCGCGGCGGCCACCCACTCCAGCCGCCGGGACAGCGGGAAGTGGCCGCGCGGGATCAGACACTCGTAGCTGAACCCGGCCATGGTCAGCCCGCCCGGCCCCGGCCAGCTCACCGACTTGTCGACCAGGTTGACCACCCGGGCGCCGGAGAGGATCACCCGTCCGCGCTGTGGCCGCTCCCCGAGGAAGCGCAGCTCGGGCGTCTGGACCCGGCGCAGCGAGAGCTCCTGGTCGTTCTCCATGATGAAGCGGGCCTGGTCGAAGTCGATGGCGTCGCCGATCCGCGCGTCGTCGAGCCGGATGCCGCCCTCGCATTCGAAACGCTGGATACGGGTGCCGCGGGTCGGGGTGGAGGCGGTGCCGTACGGCGGTGTGGAGCCGCTGGAATATGTGCTCACCCCGCCCGCGGTGAGGTAGAGGCTGCGCTCCACGGTCAGCTGCGGCGCGTTGAGGGCGCGGCGGCCGTAAGGGTTGCGCAGCCGGCTGCCGCGCAGGCTGAGCGACACCCCGATCTGCGCCCCGCGCAGGCTCAGCTCGCCATACGACTCGATCATGTCGGCCTGGAAGTCCTGGGCGACGGACAGCCCGTCGGCGCTGATCGACATGCCCCGGCGGTCACGGCGCACGATCAGCTGGTTGAGCAGTAAATCGGTGCCGATATGGGCGTCGGTGAGCCGGATGCCGTGCTCGACCACACAGCGCGGCAGATGCAGATCGCCCTCGGTGCGCAGCCGGGCCGCCTCCAGCCGGGGGAGGGCGCAGCCCACCAGGCGCAGGGTGGTGAACTGCGACTCGGGGAGCAGCACCTCCCGCTCGAAGCGGCAGTTCTTCAGCTCCACATAGGGCTCGATGTTGCCGCCGGCCAGGTCGAGCGTGCCGGTGATGTGCACCCCGTTGAGCTTGAGCGCGGACACCCGGCCCGGCTGCGCGGGCGGCCCGTCCAGCAGCAGCAGGGCCACGACACGCGCGCGGACACTGCGCTCCGGCCCCCATGCGTACGGGCCGGAGGGGTCGTTCCGCTGGGGGTGCGAGGTGCGCAGATCATGGGTGCTGCCGTTGCGGAACGCCTGCCACATGCCCCATTCGGCGGTGGTCAGATCGAGACCCGGGGGTGGATCGCCATCGTGCGGCTCGGTCACAGCCGTGTCCCCTCCTGATTCTCCGTGTCCCCGTACGGACCACATTCCCGCTGAGTAACCGGTTGAACGCCAACGGTCAGGGTCAACTTAGGGGGTCCGTATCACTGGCTGATACGGGGGGAGGGGCGCCGTGGCGGGTCTGAGACAATTGGGCGCGTGATCTCCCGTATCGATCTGCGCGGCGCCGCCTTCCCCGAGGGCGGGATCGACCGCGACCTGCTGCCCCGTGCCGAGCTCGATGTCGAGGCCGCCCTGGAGAAGGTCCGGCCCATCTGCGACGACGTGCGCCATCGTGGTACCGCTGCGCTGATCGAGTACGCCCATCGGTTCGACGGCGTCACCATAGAGCGGGTGCGGGTCCCCGCGGAGGCGCTGGGGCGCGCCCTCGCCGAGCTGGACCCGGCCGTGCGGGCCGCTCTGGAGGAGTCCATCCGGCGGGCCCGGCTGGTCCACCGCGAGCAGCGGCGCACCGACCACACCACCCAGGTGGTGCCGGGCGGCACGGTCACCGAGCGCTGGGTGCCGGTCGAGCGCGTCGGCCTGTACGTACCGGGCGGGCGCTCGGTCTACCCGTCGTCCGTGGTGATGAACGTGGTGCCCGCGCAGGAGGCCGGGGTCGGCTCGATGGCCGTCGCCTCCCCGCCGCAGAGCGAGTTCGGCGGCCTGCCGCACCCCACGATCCTGGCCGCGTGCGCGCTGCTGGGCGTCGAGGAGGTGTACGCGGCGGGCGGCGCCCAGGCCGTCGCCATGTTCGCCTACGGCACCGAGGACTGCCGTCCGGTCTCCATGGTGACCGGGCCGGGCAACATCTGGGTCGCCGCGGCCAAGCGGCTGCTCAAGGGCCGGATCGGCATCGACGCCGAGGCCGGGCCGACCGAGATCGCCATCCTCGCCGACGCCACCGCCGACCCGGTGCACGTCGCCGCCGACCTGATCAGCCAGGCCGAGCACGATCCGCTGGCCGCGTCCGTGCTGGTCACCGACTCCGAGGAGCTGGCCACCGCGGTCGAGAAGGAGCTGGAGGTCCAGGTCGCGGCCACCAAGCACGTCGCGGACCGGATCGCTCCGGCGCTGTCCGGGCGGCAGTCCGGCATCGTGCTGGTCGACGGTCTGGAGCAGGGCCTGGCCGTCGTGGACGCATACGCCGCCGAGCACCTGGAGATCCAGACCCAGGACGCGGCGGGCGTCGCGGCCCGGGTGCGCAACGCCGGGGCGATCTTCGTCGGGGCCTATGCGCCGGTGTCGCTCGGCGACTACGCGGCGGGCTCCAACCATGTGCTGCCCACGGGCGGCTGCGCCTGCCACTCCTCGGGGCTGTCCGTGCAGTCCTTCCTGCGCGGTATCCATGTGGTGGACTACAGCCGGGAGGCGCTGGCCGAGGTCGCCGGCCATGTGGTGACGCTCGCCGAGGCGGAGGATCTGCCCGCGCACGGCGCCGCGGTGAAGGCAAGGTTCGACTGGAAGGTGCCACCGAGCAAGTGACCCGCATTGACGATCTCCCGATCCGGGACGAGCTCCGTGGCAAGTCCCCGTACGGCGCCCCGCAGCTCGATGTGCCCGTACGGCTGAACACCAACGAGAACCCCTATCCGCTGCCCGAGCCGCTGGTCGCGCGGATCGCCGAGCGGGTCGCCGAGGCGGCCCGGAACCTCAACCGCTACCCGGACCGGGACGCGGTCGAGCTCCGCACCGAGCTGGCCCGCTACCTCAGCCGCACGGCCGGTCTCGAGGTCGGCGTCGCGAACGTGTGGGCGGCCAACGGGTCCAACGAGGTGCTCCAGCAGCTGCTCCAGACCTTCGGCGGGCCGGGGCGCACCGCGATCGGCTTCGAGCCCTCGTACTCGATGCACGCGCTGATCTCCCGTGGCACCGGCACCGGCTGGATTTCCGGTCCCCGGAACACCGATTTCACCATCGATGTCGATGCCGCCCGTCAGGCCATCGCCGAGCACCGCCCCGATGTCGTGTTCATCACCTCGCCGAACAATCCGACGGGCACGGCCGTCGAGGCCGAGACGGTGCTGGCGCTCCACGACGCGGCGCAGGCCGCCAGGGCGGACGCCGCCGGGGCACTCGTCGTCGTGGACGAGGCGTACGGGGAGTTCAGCCACCGTCCGTCGCTGCTGCCGCTGATCGAGGGGCGGCCGCGGCTGGTGCTCTCGCGGACCATGTCCAAGGCGTTCGGCGCGGCCGGGCTGCGGCTGGGCTATCTCGCCGCCGACCCGGCGGTCGTCGACGCCGTCCAGCTGGTCCGCCTGCCGTACCACCTGTCCGCCATCACCCAGGCCACCGCGCTGGCCGCCCTGGAGCACACCGATACGCTGCTGGGGTACGTCGAGGCGCTGAAGGCCGAGCGTGACCGGCTGGTGAGCGAGCTGCGCACCATCGGCTGCGAGGTGACCGACTCCGACGCCAACTTCGTCCAGTTCGGCCGCTTCGAGGACGCCCACGCGGCGTGGCAGGGCCTGCTGGACCGGGGCGTCCTGGTCCGTGACAACGGCGTACCGGGATGGCTGCGGGTCACCGCGGGCACCCCCGCCGAGAACGACGCGTTCCTCGACGCGGTACGCGAGCTGATGAAGGAGAAGAGCGCATGACCCGCGTAGGCCGCGTGGAGCGCACCACCAAGGAGACCTCGGTGGTCGTCGAGATCGACCTCGACGGCACCGGCCAGGTCGATGTGTCGACAGGGGTCGGCTTCTACGACCACATGCTCGACCAGCTCGGCCGCCACGGCCTCTTCGACCTCACCGTCAAGACCGAGGGCGACCTGCACATCGACACCCACCACACCATCGAGGACACCGCCCTCGCGCTCGGCGCCGCCTTCAAGCAGGCGCTCGGCGACAAGACGGGCATCTACCGCTTCGGCAACTGCACGGTGCCGCTCGACGAATCCCTGGCCCAGGTGACGGTCGACCTCTCCGGCCGCCCGTACCTGGTGCACAGCGAGCCGGAGAACATCGCGCCGATGATCGGCTCGTACGACACCACGATGACCCGGCACATCCTGGAGTCCTTCGTGGCCCAGGCGCAGGTCGCCCTGCACGTCCACGTCCCCTACGGGCGCAACGCGCACCACATCGTGGAGTGCCAGTTCAAGGCCCTGGCGCGGGCCCTGCGCTACGCCAGTGAGCGCGACCCCCGGGCCGCCGGAATCCTCCCCTCCACGAAGGGCGCCCTCTAACGTGAACGGCCTGTCGACCGCGTTCATCCTCCTCGGACTGTTCCTGCTCGGCGGGGTCATCTCCTTCGTCAAGCAGGGCATGTCCAAGAGCATCATCACGCTGCTCGGCGTCGGCGCCGCGATGGCGCTGCTCGCCGGGGTCCTGCGGCTCGAGGTGTGGAATTGAGCGACGACACCCCCATGAAGCCCGTGCCCACCAAGACGCCGAAGAACGTCGTGGTCTTCGACTACGGATTCGGCAACGTACGCTCCGCCGAGCGGGCCCTCGCCCACGTCGGCGCGCGGGTCGAGATCACCCGCGACTACGAGGCGGCCATGGCCGCCGACGGCCTCCTCGTCCCCGGCGTCGGCGCCTTCGCCGCCTGTATGCAGGGGCTGCGCGCGGCGCGCGGCGACTGGATCGTGGGGCGCCGGCTGTCCGGCGGCCGCCCGGTCATGGGCATCTGCGTCGGCATGCAGATCCTCTTCGGGCGCGGTATCGAGCACGGCGTCGAGGCCGAGGGCCTGGAGGAGTGGCCCGGCACGGTCGAGCCGCTGCGCGCCCCCGTCGTCCCCCACATGGGCTGGAACACGGTCACGGCGCCCCAGGACTCGCGGCTGTTCGCCGGGCTGGACGGGGGCGAGCGGTTCTACTTCGTCCACTCCTACGCGGTCCGCACCTGGGAGCTGGAGGTCACCAACCCGCACATCCCCGCTCCCAAGGTCTCCTGGACCACCCATGGCGAGCCGTTCGTCGCCGCCGTGGAGAACGGCCCGCTGTGGGCCACCCAGTTCCACCCCGAGAAGTCGGGTGACGCCGGAGCGCGGCTGCTCCGCAACTGGCTCGACACGCTCTGACCGGCCCGCGCCGGCTCCCACCCGCCCGCACGACCGACCGAAGGTTGCCCGCATGCCCACGCACCGCCTCGAACTCCTCCCCGCCGTCGACGTCCGCGACGGCCAGGCCGTCCGCCTCGTGCACGGCGAGTCCGGCTCCGAGACGTCGTACGGCGACCCGATGGAGGCCGCCCTGGCCTGGCAGCGCGCGGGCGCCGAATGGCTGCACCTGGTGGACCTCGACGCCGCCTTCGGCACCGGGGACAACCGCGCGCAGATCGCCGAGGTGGCCCGTGCCATGGACCTCAAGGTCGAGCTGTCCGGCGGCATCCGCGACGACGCCTCGCTGGCCGCCGCCCTGGCCACCGGCTGCGCCCGGGTGAACCTCGGCACGGCCGCCCTGGAGACCCCCGAATGGGTCGCCAAGGTCATCGCCGAGCACGGCGACCTCATCGCGGTGGGCCTCGACGTGCGCGGCACCACCCTGCGCGGCCGCGGCTGGACCCGTGACGGCGGCGATCTGTACGAGACCCTGGCCCGCCTCGACTCCGAGGGCTGTGCCCGCTACGTCGTCACCGACATCGCCAAGGACGGCACCCTCCAGGGCCCCAACCTGGAGCTGCTGCGCAACGTCTGCGCCGCGACGACCAAGCCCGTCGTCGCCTCCGGCGGCGTTTCCTCCCTCGACGACCTGCGCGCCCTTGCGACCCTGGTACCGGAAGGTGTCGAGGGCGCCATTGTGGGCAAGGCGCTCTACGCCAAGGCGTTCACCTTGGAAGAGGCGTTGGAGGCGGTATCCGTATGACCTCACCCGAGACCGCGCGGCGGGTCCAGACCGAGAGCCCCTGGGAGGAGAACATCGGGTTCGCACGGGCCGTGGAGGCCGGTGACCTGGTGCTCGTCTCCGGGACGATGCCGCTCGCGGAGCGCGGTGTGCTGGAGGGCGAGGGCGATCCGTACGAACAGACCCTCGCGGCCTTCCGCCATGCGCTGGACGTCCTGAAGAAGTTCGACCTGGGCGTCGAATCGGTGGTCCGCACCCGTATGTACATCACCCACGCCCGCGACGTGGACGAGGTGGGCCGCGCCCACAAGGAGCTCTTCGACGCCGTGCGCCCCGCCGCCACGCTGGTCGTGGTGTCCGGCTTCGTCGACTCGCGGGTCCTGGTGGAAGTGGAACTGGAAGCATTCCGAGGAGCACGACAGTCATGACCCTGGCGGTCCGAGTCATCCCCTGCCTGGACGTGGACAACGGCCGGGTCGTCAAGGGCGTCAACTTCCAGAATCTGCGCGACGCGGGCGATCCGGTCGAGATGGCCAAGGTCTACGGCGAGGAGGGCGCGGACGAGCTGACCTTCCTCGACATCACCGCCTCCTCCGGCGACCGCGAGACCACCTATGACGTGGTCCGCCGCACCGCAGAGCAGGTCTTCATCCCGCTGACGGTCGGCGGGGGCGTCCGCACCCCGGAGGACGTCGACAAGCTGCTGCGCGCCGGGGCGGACAAGGTCGGCGTCAACACGGCCGCCATCGCCCGCCCCGAACTCATCCGCGAGATCGCCGAGCGCTTCGGCAGCCAGGTCCTGGTCCTCTCGGTCGACGCCCGCGCCTGTCCCGAAGGGACGGTGACGGCCTCCGGCTACGAGGTCACCACCCACGGCGGCCGCCGGGGCACCGGGATCGACGCCGTCGAGTGGGCCCACCGCGCCGCGGAGCTGGGCGCCGGGGAGATCCTGCTGAACTCGATGGACGCGGACGGCACCAAGGACGGCTACGACACGGCCATGATCGAGGCCGTCCGCAAGCACGTCACCATCCCGGTCATCGCCAGCGGCGGCGCGGGGAAGCTCGCCGACTTCCCGCCGGCGATCGCCGCGGGCGCGGACGCGGTGCTGGCCGCGTCCGTCTTCCACTTCGGCGATCTGCGGATCGGCCAGGTCAAGGACGAACTGCGGAGGGCCGGGCACCCGGTCCGCTAGGCCCTGTCCGGTGGATCGTCGCGGGCCCGCGACACCGCTCCTCCTCCGGCCGAGATCCGCCGGAAGGGCCCTGGCCCAACGGCCGGGGGCGGGGCGGACCGCAGCACGGTCCGCCCCACCCCCGGGGCCCGCCTACTTCGTGTCCGAGTCCGGCCGCTCGCGGTACGCGTCGACGATGCCGCGTTCCAGGACCGCGAACTTCTCCAGGATGTCGCCCTTCTTGCCCGCCCCGACGTCCTCCGTCCGGTAGCGGCGCTCGCCGAGGAAGGCCAGGCTGTCCCGGTCGAAGACCCATTCGGTGGCGGTCGACGCCCACTTGTCGGTACGGGCGATGCCGACCCCGTGCCGCCCGGCCGCGTCCACCGCGTCGTCGACGCGCTTCACCCCGGGGAGCTTCGCGGCGGCCTTGTAGATGGCGGCGGCGTTCTCCGGCGGCATGACGTTCTCCGACAGCAGTTCGCCGATCAGGTCGAAGACGGCCTGCGCCTTCTCGTGCCCCTCCTCCGGCTCGGTCATCCGGTACAGCTCCTTGAGGAGGGCGTCCGGGTCGGTGGGCAGGGACGACAGCCAGAGGTACGTCGGCCGGTGGACGCCCGCCGGAGTGCCGGGGCCCCCCTCGTTGAGCGGGAAGTAGGCCCCGTCCTCGTGGATCAGGCCGATCTTGATCACGGGCTTGGAGATCTGTGACTTCCAGATCTCCCGCTCGTGCAGCGGGTCCAGCTTGGAGGAGCCGTCCTCCTTCAGCTCGGCTCCCGCCATCAGACTCTTGACGTAGACCAACTGGTCTTCCCGTACCGGCTTGACGTCCGTCTTCTCGGCGACGCCGGCGATCCGGTCGAGCAGGACGGCGGCGCTCTCCCGGGGCTGGCCGGAGCCGTTGCCGGACTCCCCGCCCGCGGTGAGGGTGACGGCCAGCGCCCCGGCCAGCGCCAGGCCCGCGGCGGGCATCAGCAGCGCCGGGCGCAGCATCCGCCGCCGGACCTTCTGGGCGGGCGCGGGGGTGGTGCGGTTCTGGTCGTCATCGATGTGCTGCATCAAACGGTCCTTGTGGTGGAGGTAGGGCTCGGAAGGAACGTCCCGTTCGGCCGGGGCGGGAAGCAGCCGGGCCAGTTCCTCGCGCTCCGCTTCCTCGTGCCCGGCCCGTGCGGGACCGGAGCCGGCGGCGTTCATCGGGGTTCCTCCTGAAGTTCCTGAAAGGGCAGGGCCGCGAACGCGGCCTCGCTCCGTACCTCTCCGCGGCGAGGTCGCGGTTCCTTCTTTTCTTCCGCGAGTTTCTGCTCGGCGAGCTTCCGCAGCCGGGCGCGGGCGCGGGACAGGCGCGAGCGCACGGTCCCCACCGGAACCCCCAGCGCCTGCGCGGCCTGCGCGTAATCCAGGCCGGACCATACGCACAGCGCCAGCACCTCCTGCTCGCCGCGCCGCAGGCGGCCGTACACCTTGCGTACGGCCGCGAGCCGGCGGGCGTCGTCGATGCGCCCGGCGGCCTCGTCGGCGAAGTCCGCCACCGGGTCGGGGGCGGGGCGGCGGGCCAGGAAGGCCAGCCGGCGGCCGATGCCCCGGTTGGCGTTCCGCGCCTTGTTCGTCGCCACGCCCAGCAGCCACGGTTTCAGCGTGCCGTCGCCGGGCTCCAGTTGCTCCCGGTTACGCCAGGCGTCGAGGAACGTGTCCCCCATCACCTCCTCGGCGACCGACCAGTCGCCGGTCAGCCGGTAGGCGTGGTTGTACACCGTGCGCGCGTAACTCTCGTAGAGCTCTGCGAACGCCTCGCGGTCACCCGCCCGAATCCGCGCCCGCACACCCTCAGTCATGTCGTTTACACCTCACACCCGTGCCTCTCCGCACGCCGGAGGTGGTTCCCGTGACCTGCGCCACATGTGCTGCGCGGGCGCTGACCGCGCCCCGTGCCCGGCTGCTCGGCGACGGGGCCCCGCCGACGGCGGCCTGAGCTCAGCCGACCCGGACGGTGGGCTGGTGCAGGACGGGGAAGTTGACCGAGTTGGCGATGAAACACGCCTCGTGCGCGTCCCTGTGCGCCGCGCGCGCCCGCTCCACCATCGCCGCGTCGGCGACGGTGACCACCGGGTTCAGCACCACCTCGGTGAAGCGCCCGCTGTGCCCGGCCGCCTCCTCCATGACCCCGGTGGCGACGTCCTCGTACGCCGTGACCCGTACCCCGTCCCGGGCGCATACCGAGAGGTAGGTCAGCATGTGGCACTGGGAGAGCGAGGCCAGCAGGAACTCCTCCGGATTCCAGCACTCCGCATCCCCCAGGAACGCGGGATCGGCACTGGCCCGCAGGGTCGGCTTGCCGTCGCCGATGACGTCGTGCGACCGCCCGTAGTCGCGGTAACCACTCGTCCCCGAACCGGTGTTGCCGGTCCAGCGGACGGTGGTGCGGTAGGAGTGCTTCCGGCCCATGGTCTGCGTGCTCCCTTTCGTGATCTACGGCGCTCAGCTATCGCGCGATCGAGGTGCGACCGTATCCGGAGCGCCGACTGGGTGTGGCGCACCCAGGAGAAGGGCGTCCTGGTATAGGGGCGCTGACCTGCGCAGACTCGGTGGTGCAGGACAGCGAACGGCAGCAGGATCGAGAGGGATACCGCCATGAACGCCAGCAACGTCACGGGCAAGGTCGTGCTCATCACCGGGGCCAGCAGTGGGATCGGGGAGGCGACCGCGCGTCGGCTCGCCGCCGACGGGCACCGGGTCCACCTGGGGGCGCGCCGGACCGAGCGGCTCGGGGAGCTGGCCGCGCAGATCACCGCCGACGGCGGCACCGCCGCGTACCAGCGGCTCGATGTCACCTCGGCCGAGGACGTGCGCGCCTTCGTGGCCGCCGCCCGGGAGCGGTTCGGGCGGGTGGATGTGATCGTCAACAACGCCGGGGTGATGCCGCTCTCGCCGCTGGAGGCGCTGAAGGTCGACGAGTGGGACCGGATGCTCGATGTGAACGTGCGCGGGGTGCTGTACGGCATCGCCGCGGCCCTGCCGGTGATGAAGGAGCAGGGCGGTGGGCACATCGTGAACATCGCCTCGGTCGGCGCGTACGAGGTGGTGCCGACCGCCGCGGTCTACTGCGCCACCAAGTTCGCCGTCCGCGCCATCACGGAGGGGCTGCGCCAGGAGTCGGCCGGTGACATCCGGACCAGCCTGGTCTCCCCGGGCGTGACCGAGTCCGAACTCGCCGACTCCATCTCCGATGAGGGCGCCCGCGAGGCCATGAAGACCTACCGCTCGGTGGCCATCCCCGCCTCCGCGATCGCGGACGCCATCGCCTACGCCATCGGTCAGCCCGCCGAGGTCGACGTCAACGAGATCGTGGTCCGCCCGGCCGCGAGCGCCCAGTAGGGGCACGGGCGCGCAGCGCCGGCGTCCAGCGCCGGCGTTCCCCGGCCGGCTCGACGCGCGGGCCGACGCGGGGCTGACGCCGGCTCAGCCGGCCCGGAGGCGGCGGGTCCGGTCCCGTGGCCTGCCGACTTGACGCCGTTGCCGGGGCCCGCTTTGATCGCAGCAGTCGCACCGGTGTCCAGCCCGGTGCCGCCCAAGAGGCAAGAGGCGCGCCCAGCCGGTAGGGGACCCGGTTCCGGTCCCGAGCCCGGACTCAGTCGCCAGGACGGCGGATGCCGTCCGAGGCGGGGTCGTTGCCCGCGAGTGTTGGAGCTTTCATGCCCGCCAGCCATGCCCACCGCCTTCGCCGCCGCTGGGCCGTCGCTTCGGTGGCGGCGGCCGCCGTCGCCGCCGCCGTCGTGGCCGTGTCCCTGTCCAACGGGGCCAACGGGGCCGACGCGTCCGAAGTGGCGCTGCCGCCCGTCCACGGCGGTTTCGACTACCAGATCGGCGGGGAGTACACCCCGCCGAAGGGCGTCGACATCGTCAGCCGCGACCGCGCGGACTCCCCGGCGGACGGGCTCTACAACATCTGCTACGTCAACGCCTTCCAGGTCCAGCCGGGCGAGCGCAAGCAGTGGCCGGACGACCTGCTGCTGCGCGACAAGAACGGCGATCTGGTCATCGACGAGGACTGGAACGAGCCGCTGCTCGACATCGGCACCGCCAAGAAGCGCGAGCGCGTGGCCGACAAGGTCAACACATGGATCGACGGCTGCGCCGACAAGGGCTTCGACGCCATCGAGCCCGACAACTACGACAGCTACGAACGCTCCCAGGACCTGCTGACCCCCAACGACGCCAAGGCGTTCATCGCCCTGCTGTCCGAGCACGCCCACGCCCAGGGGCTGGCCATCGGTCAGAAGAACACCGCCGAGCTGCTGTCCGGCCGGAAGGCGGCCGGGCTGGACTTCGCGGTGGTCGAGGAGTGCGGCCAGTACGACGAGTGCGATGCGTTCGCCAAGGCGTACGACGATCACGTCGTGGTCGTCGAGTACGGCGAGGAGGGCTTCGCCAAGGCGTGCGAGGGCTGGGGCGACCGGCTCAGCGTCGTCCTGCGGGACGTGGACGTCTCCACCGACGACAGCGAGGACTACGTCCGCGAGACGTGCTAGGGAGTCCGCTCGACGCCCCGCCCGCCGCGCGGGCGGGCGGGGCTCGTGGGTTTCTCACGGGCCCGGTGCGGCCGGGCGCGGTGACCACAGGGGGCCGGGCCGGCCGACGAGGCCGCTCAGATGCCGAGCTTGGCCTCCTGCGCCGCGGCCACGGCCTCCTTGTCGCCCTCCAGCTCGACCCGGGCGGCCTTCTGACGGCCGGTGAGGAAGATCACCAGCTCGCCCGGTTCGCCGGTGACCGTGACGACCGGGACGCCTCGGCGGGCCACCGCCGTACGGCCGTCCGGACGGCGCAGCACCAGGCCGACCGGGGAGCGGCGGCCGAACACCCGGGCGCCGCGCTCGATCCGGGACCACAGCGTGTCGGCGAAGACGGGGTCCAGCTCGCGCGGTGTCCAGTCCGGCCGGGCCCGGCGCACATCCTCGGCGTGGACGTAGAACTCGAAGCTGTTGGCCCCCTCGTCCACCTGCTTCAGCGCGAACGGCGACATCCGCGGCGGACCGGTGCGGAACAGCTGGAGCAACTCCTCGTACGGCTTCGCCGCGAACTCCTCCTGCACCCGGGCCAGCCGCGCGGCCAGCGGCTTGACCAGCACCCCGGCGGCCGCGTCGGGGCGGCGCTCGCGGACCACCAGATGGGCCGCCAGATCGCGGGTGGTCCAGCCCTCGCACAGCGTGGGGGCCCCGGGGCCCGCGTTCTCCAAGAGGTCGGCGAGGAGCAGGCGTTCGCGCTTCGCGTGAGTGGACATACGGCCACCCTACGGCCGGGACCCGCCCGCGGCCATGAGAATCGCCGCTGAGGCGGCCCCGCCACCGCGCCGGGCCCACCCCGGCCAGGGCTCACCCCGGCAGGGGCTCGCTCAGCTTCTTGCCGTCCGGGCCGGCGCTCAGCGTGAGCGCGCAGGAGACCTGGTCCTCGCCCTGGACGGTGTAGGTGCTCAGGGCGGGATAGAGCGCGTAGTAGTAGTACATCCGGCCGTCGTTGGGGATGCTCTTCAGCCGGTTCTTGGCGTCCGTGCCGCACAGCGAGAGCGCCTTGGACTGGATCGCCTTCTCGGAGGAGAAGTCACCGCTCAGCGTCTCATTGGCGATCACCTCGCCGTCGTGCGGGCTGCGGCAGGACCGCTTCTCGATCTTCGTGACGCTGCTGTCCAGCGCCGGATGGTCGAAGCACTGGCCGGGATCGAGCACCACATACGGCACCCGGTCACCGGGCGCGGCGGACTCCGACGCGCCCGGGTCCGCCGAGTCCGAGGCGTCCGGATCACCGTCGGGGACATCGCTCCCACCGCCCAGCGGCGCGCCCTGGCCGGGGTCCTCCGAGCCCGGCGGGGCGGCGGAGGCGGACGGCCCGGCGTCCGAGGGCGAGGAGCGGGGACTGTCCGAGGCGGAGGCGGACGGGCCGGCGTCGGCCGACGTCTCCTTGCCGCCGCCGTCGTCCTTCGTCCCGATGACGATCGCGCCGACGACCACCGCGACGGCCACCACCGCCGCGATGACGATCGCGGTGACCTTGGAGCCGCTGCTGCCGGGCGGCGGGGGAGGGGGCGGCATCGCGCCCGGGGGTATGGAGCCCGGCGGCACAGCGCCCGGCGGCGGACCGCCGGGCAGCGGCACCGGCGGGTGGGGCGGGCCGAAACCGCCACTCGGCAGCGCGGGCGGACCCGGTTGAGCGGGCTGGTCCGCCGGGGGCGGCGGCCCGAAGCCCTGCTGCGGTGGCTGTGGCTGTGGTTGCGGCGGCGGACCGAACCCCCCGCCGTCTCCAGGCCGGTTGGGGTCGTTCGACGGCGGCGGAAACGTCATGTCCGAAGCATGCCCCATTCCACCGACAACCCGGTCATCGGGCTCGGGCGGGCCGGCCGGACAGGGATTGTTCGCGGGGACGCCCGCCCGGCCGTGCAGAATGGTCGCATGACCGGCTCCGACCGCCCCTCCGCCCTCGACCCGGCCCTCGCCGCCCGCCTCAAGCGCGGTGCCGACGGGCTGCTGCCCGCCATCGCCCAGCAGTACGACACCGGTGAGGTGCTGATGCTCGGCTGGATGGACGACGAGGCGCTGCACCGCACCCTCACCACCGGCCGCTGCACCTATTGGAGCCGCAGCCGCCAGGAGTACTGGGTCAAGGGCGACACCTCCGGCCATGTCCAGCTGGTCAAGTCCGTCGCCCTCGACTGCGACGCCGACACCATCCTCGTCAAGGTCGACCAGGTCGGCGCCGCCTGCCACACCGGTGACCGCACCTGCTTCGACGCCGACGTGCTCCCGCTCGGCCAGTAGACCGGCCGCAGACCGGCGACAGACCAGCCACCGACCGGCCGCCATCCGACCCGGCCACCATCCAACCCAGTCCCCGTGCCCCGCCGGGCTTCCCGGCCCTCGACCCAGGACGCTGTCACGATGGATCTCGAGACCTTCCGCAAGCTGGCGGCCGACCGCCGCGTCATCCCCGTCAGCCGCAAGCTGCTCGCGGACGGCGACACCCCCGTGGGCCTCTACCGCAAACTGGCCGCCGAGCGGCCCGGCACCTTCCTGCTCGAATCCGCCGAGAACGGCCGCTCCTGGTCCCGCTACTCCTTCATCGGCGTCCGCAGCGCCGCCACCCTCACCGAGCGCGACGGCCGCGCCCACTGGCTGGGCACCCCGCCCGTCGGCGTTCCCACCGGAGGCGACCCCCTCCAGGCGCTGCGCGCCACCGTCGAGGCCCTGCACACCCCCCGTGACCTCGGGGGCCTGGTCCAGCTGCCGCCGTTCACCGGCGGCATGGTCGGCTACCTCGGCTATGACATCGTCCGCCGCCTGGAGAAGGTCGGCGAGCACGGGCGGGACGATCTGCGGCTGCCCGAGCTGACCATGCTGCTCACCTCGGACCTCGCGGTGCTGGACCACTGGGACGGCACCGTGCTGCTGATCGCCAACGCGATCAACCACAACGACCTCGAAACGGGCGTGGACGAGGCGTACGCGGACGCCGTGGCGCGGCTCGACGCGATGGCCGCCGACCTCGTCCGCCCCATGCCCACCGACCCCGCCGCGCTGCCCGACTCCGAGCTGCCCGAGTACACCGCGCTGTGGGGCGGCGAGGACTTCATGGCGGCCGTGGACGACATCAAGGAGCGCATCCGCGCGGGCGAGGCGTTCCAGGTCGTCCCCTCGCAGCGGTTCGAGACGCCGTGTTCCGCGAGCGCCCTCGACGTCTACCGGGTGCTGCGCGCCACCAACCCGAGCCCCTATATGTACCTCTTCCGGTTCGAGGGCTTCGACGTGGTGGGCTCCAGCCCGGAGGCCCTGGTCAAGGTCGAGGACGGCCGGGCCATGCTGCACCCCATCGCCGGCACCCGGCACCGGGGCGCCACTCCGCAGGAGGACGCCGCCCTCGCCGAGGAGCTGCTCGCCGACCCCAAGGAGCGGGCCGAGCACCTGATGCTCGTCGACCTCGGCCGCAATGACCTGGGCCGGGTCTGCGAGCCCGGCAGCGTCGAGGTCGTCGACTTCATGTCGATCGAGCGCTACAGCCATGTCATGCACATCGTCTCGACGGTCACCGGCAGCCTCGCCGAGGGCCGTACGGCCTTCGACGTGCTCACCGCCTGCTTCCCCGCGGGCACCCTCTCCGGCGCCCCCAAGCCGCGGGCGCTCCAGATCATCGAGGAGCTGGAGCCGAGCCGCCGCGGGCTGTACGGCGGCTGTGTCGGCTATCTCGACTTCGCGGGCGACTCCGACACCGCGATCGCCATCCGTACCGCGCTGCTGCGCGAGGGCACGGCGTACGTCCAGGCGGGCGCGGGGATCGTCGCCGACTCCGACCCGGTGGCCGAGGACGCGGAGTGCCGCAACAAGGCGGCAGCGGTGCTGCGGGCGGTGCACTCGGCGAACCGGCTGGGGCGGTAGGTCCCGTATTCCCGGGGAACGGTCCGACGGTCCCGTATCGCCGGGAACGGTTCGTCGGTCCGGTATCCCCGGGAACGGCCCCGTACCCCGGTGGGGGATAGTGGTAGGCGTGACTGCAGCAGCCGTACCTCAGCCCAGGGCCGAGAACGAGCCCTCCGCCCCCGCCGCGCGCGGCCGCCGAAGCAGCCTTGCCATCGCCCTGCTCGCCGGTGCGCTCGGCGCCGCCCTCGTTCTGCTGGCCACCAGCCGCAAGTGGGCCGAGGGCACCGCCTCAGTCGCCCAGGGCTCCCTCCCGCAGAGCGCCAACGGCGATGACATCACAGGGCTGCCCGGCGCGCTCGCGGTCGTCGGCCTCGCCGCGCTGGTCGCGGTCTTCGCCGTGCGCCGCATCGGCCGCGTCGTCGTCGCGGCGCTGCTCACCCTCAGTGGCGCGGGCATCGTCATCAGCTCGGTCCTCGGCGCCTCCGACAAGGCGGCGCTGGAGGAGAAGGCGTCCAAGGTGAGCGGACTGACCCACAGCCCGATCCACGACGTGGCGTACACCACCTGGCCGTGGGTCGCGGCGGCGGGCGGGGTGCTGCTGCTGCTCGCGGGCGTTCTCGCCCTGGGGTACGGCCGCCACTGGCCCGCCATGTCCGGGCGGTACGAGCGCTCGGGCACCGCGGGCCGCGGCCGCGTCCGGCGCGGCGCACCGGCCCCCGACCCGGACCGCCCCGAGGAGCTGTGGAAGGCCCTGGACCGGGGCGAGGACCCGACCGAGGCGCCGGCCGAGACCCCGACCGAGACCCCGGTTGAGGCCCCGGTTGAGGCCCCGGTGCGGCAGGAGGCCGAGCGGGGCGCCTAGGGAGCCCGTCCGGGGCGCCTAGGGAGCCCGTCCGGGCCGCCCACCCGCCCATCCGTCCGGGCCGCCCACCCGCCTGCCCTCCCCTCTCGCACCGCAAGGTCCACCCCCGCTCAAGGGTGTTTCGCGCGTCGGGGACAATGGCGTGGGAGCGTTCGCCCCCGGGCGCCCGGACCAGGCGCAGTACAGCTACGAGGAGTATTCATGGCGGGTCACAACCACGGACACACCCCGGCCGCCTGGACCGGTGTCACCATCGCCTTCATCGGATTCTGTGTCGCCGGCGCGTTCACCGTGGCGGCCAAGCCGGTCGGCTTCTGGGCGGGCATCGTGATCATCGCCCTCGGCGGCGTCGTCGGCGCGGCGATGCGCGCGGCCGGGCTGGGCATGCCCAAGTCGCAGCACCCGCAGCCGCAGCCCGCGGCGAAGTCGCAGCCGCAGGCGCAGGCGCAGACCCAGCAGTGAGCCGGGGCGCGGTCCGGGGCTCCGGCCGCCTCCACCTCGCTCGGCACTGAGCCGTTCGGAGGCCGGTGCACAGGCCCCGGGCCGCGCCTCGATGGCTCCCCGGGCAGACTCGGCGGTGTGACCGAACCACCGCCGGCCGTCCCGGTTCCCCTGGTGCGGCGCCTCGCCGCCCCTTTCGGCGTGCTCGCGGGTGTCCTCGCCGCCTTCGGCTACGTCGGCGCCGTTGACCCCCGGGAGCCCGGTCACTATCCCGTCTGCCCGCTGCTGCGGCTCACCGGGCTGTACTGCCCCGGCTGCGGCGGGCTGCGCGGCGCCCATGCCCTCGTGCACGGCGATCTGCCGGCCGCCCTGCGCGACAACGCCCTCGCCGTCGGCTGCTACGCCGTCTTCGCCGTCTGCTGGGTGGTGTGGTGCGTGCGCGGCCGCTTCCCGGCGGCGCGGCTCTGGCACGCGGGCGCGCTCGGCGGGGCGGCCCTGGTTTTCACCATTGTCCGGAATTTTCCGTTCGGGGGACTGCTGACGCCATGACCGCTGTTCTGTATGTCCACGTGGTGGGCATCTGCGTCAACCGGATGCGAAACATCGGCCTTACGGCGGCTACCATCGCAGTGCCGGGTGACGCGGTGGACCGCCCCGCCCGGCGCCGATCAGAAGCTTCATCCCCGTCCCGGAAGGGGGCCGCTCGGTGAGTGTGCTCGACGAGATCATCGACGGAGTCCGTGCCGACCTCGCGGAGCGGCAGGCGCGCGTCACCCTCGACGAGCTCAAGCAGCGGGCGGCCGGCGCGCGGCCGGCGAAGGACGGTGCCGCCGCCCTCAAGGGCGACAGCGTCAAGGTCATCTGCGAGGTCAAGCGGTCCAGCCCGTCCAAGGGCGCGCTCGCCGCGATCGCCGACCCCGCCGGGCTCGCCGCCGACTACGAGGCGGGCGGCGCGGCCGTCATCAGCGTGCTGACCGAGCAGCGGCGCTTCGGCGGCTCGCTGGCCGACCTGGAGGCCGTAAGGGCCAAGGTCGACATCCCGGTGCTCCGTAAGGACTTCATCGTCACCTCGTACCAGCTGTGGGAGGCGCGGGCGTACGGCGCCGACGTGATCCTTTTGATCGTCGCCGCCCTGGAGCAGGAGGCCCTGGTCTCGCTCATCGAGCGGGCCCAGTCGATCGGGCTGACGCCGCTGGTCGAGGTGCACGACGAGGAAGAGGTGGCCCGTGCGGTCGACGCGGGGGCCCGGGTGATCGGGGTCAACGCGCGCAACCTCAAGACCCTCGAGGTGGACCGCTCGAACTTCGCCCGGATCGCACCGGAGATCCCGGACCACATCGTCAAGATCGCGGAGTCGGGCGTGCGCGGACCGCACGACCTGATCGCCTACGCGAACGACGGCGCGGACGCGGTGCTGGTCGGCGAGTCCCTGGTGACCGGACGCGACCCCAAGGCCGCGGTGGCCGACCTGGTGGCCGCGGGCGCCCATCCGGCGCTGCGCCACGGCCGGGACTGACGAGACGGGAACGGCGGACCATGGAGACGTACGCGCGCCTGGCCCGGGGCTGTCGGCCCCGGGGCTGCCGTGCGCCCGCGCGGCGGGTGCGGGGGCGGCGCGTGCGCTACCACATCGGATGTGAGCCGGGGCAGATCAACGGGCGTCGATGGCGCCGGGCGGCAACGCGCTGAGCGGGGCCTTTTAGGGGTTTGACAGCCCCCGGCCACCGCCGGGAGGTGTCGTTTGTCGATGTATCGCCGTATCGCCTATCGCCGTATCGGTCTATCGACGTCTCGACGTCTCGGCAGCGACGTGCCCCGTCGGCCCGCTCGGACACGGTTCCCCACACCCATCACACCTGTTGCGGGGCGATGCCCCGAACGAGGAGTACATCGCATGTCCTCTGATTTCTTCATCCCGGACCCGGAGGGTCAGGTGCCCAGCGCCGAGGGGTATTTCGGCGCCTTCGGCGGCAAGTTCATCCCCGAGGCGCTCGTCGCCGCGGTCGACGAGGTCGCCGCCGAGTACGAGAAGGCCAAGGCGGACCCCGCCTTCGCGGCCGAGCTCGAGGACCTGATGGTCAACTACACCGGCCGGCCCAGCGCGCTGACCGAGGTGCCGCGGTTCGCCGAGCACGCCGGGGGTGCCCGGGTCTTCCTCAAGCGGGAGGACCTCAACCACACCGGCTCCCACAAGATCAACAACGTGCTGGGGCAGGCCCTGCTCACCAAGCGCATGGGCAAGACCCGCGTCATCGCCGAGACCGGCGCCGGTCAGCACGGCGTGGCCACGGCCACCGCGTGTGCGCTGTTCGGGCTCGAGTGCACCATCTACATGGGCGAGGTGGACACCCAGCGGCAGGCGCTCAACGTGGCGCGGATGCGGATGCTGGGCGCCGAGGTCATCGCCGTGAAGTCCGGCAGCCGCACCCTGAAGGACGCCATCAACGAGGCGTTCCGGGACTGGGTCGCCAATGTGGACCGCACCCACTATCTCTTCGGCACCGTGGCCGGACCCCACCCCTTCCCGGCCCTGGTGCGCGACTTCCACCGGGTGATCGGCGTGGAGGCCCGGCGGCAGATCCTGGAGCGGACCGGGCGGCTGCCGGACGCGGTCGCGGCCTGCGTGGGCGGCGGGTCCAACGCGATCGGGCTGTTCCACGCCTTCCTGCCGGACGAGAGCGTGCGGATCGTCGGCTTCGAGCCCGCCGGGCACGGGGTGGCCACCGGGGAGCACGCGGCCACGCTGAGCCAGGGCGAGCCCGGCATCCTGCACGGCTCCCGGTCGTATGTGCTCCAGGACGAGGACGGCCAGATCACCGAGCCGTACTCGATCTCGGCCGGACTGGACTACCCCGGCGTCGGACCGGAGCACGCGTACCTGAAGGACACCGGCCGCGCCGAGTACCGGGCGGTCACCGACGACGAGGCGATGCGGGCGCTGCGGCTGCTGTCGCGGACCGAGGGCATCATCCCGGCGATCGAGAGCGCCCACGCGCTGGCGGGCGCCCTGGACCTCGGCCGTGAGCTGGGGAGCGACGGCGTGGTGCTGGTCAACCTCTCCGGGCGCGGCGACAAGGACATGGACACGGCGGCCCGGTACTTCGGGCTGTACGACCGGGACGAGCGGCGGGACGACCAGCGGAACGAGCAGCGACACGACCAGGGGGAGAAGTGATGGCCGGAAATCTGGAGCTGCTGGGATCGGTCCTGGCGAAGGCCAAGGGCGAGGGACGCGCCGCGCTCGTCGGCTATCTGCCCGCCGGTTTCCCCTCCGTCGACGGCGGGGTGGACGCGATGACCGCCATGATCGAGGGCGGCTGCGACATCGTCGAGGTCGGCCTGCCGCACAGCGACCCGGTGCTCGACGGACCGGTGATCCAGACCGCCGACGACATCGCGCTGCGCGGCGGGGTCAAGATCCGCGATGTGATCCGCACGGTGGGGGAGGTGCACGCCCGGACGGGTGCGCCGATCCTGTGCATGACGTACTGGAACCCCGTGGACCGGTACGGCGTCGAGCGGTTCGCCGCCGATCTCGCCGAGGTGGGCGGCGCGGGCTGCATCCTGCCCGATCTGCCGGTCGAGGAGTCGGAGATCTGGCGGAAGGCCGCCGAGCAGCACGGTCTGGCGACCGTGTTCGTGGTCGCGCCCAGCAGCCGTGACGAGCGGCTGGCGAAGATCACGGCGGCGGGCAGCGGTTTCGTCTACGCGGCGTCCCTGATGGGCGTCACCGGAACGAGGGAATCGGTGGGACAGGAGGCGCGCGCGCTGGTGGAGCGCACCCGTCGCACCACCTCGCTTCCGGTGTGCGTGGGGCTCGGCGTCTCCAATGCCACGCAGGCGGCGGAGGTCGCGGGGTTCGCCGACGGCGTCATCGTGGGCTCGGCCTTCGTCAAGCGGCTGCTGGACGCCGACGGCGACACCGAGGCCGGTCTGGCGGGGCTGCGCGAGCTCGCGGGTGACCTGGCGGAGGGCGTCCGCGCCGGCCGCCGCTAACCGGCCGCCGATCGGCCGCTGGTCGGCCGTTGGAGGGTCACTCGTTGGAGGGAACAACGAGGCGGAGGAGCTCAGCGGTGCTCCTCCGCCTCGTTAGGCGAGGGCGTGAGCCAGAGAAACCGTGGTGAGGGAAAGCGCGGCGCCCGTGAGCGCCTGCGGGAACAGCGTGAACGGGAGCGGGCGCGCGCGAAGAGGAAGCGGACGCTGGGGGTCCTGGGGGCGGTGGTGGCCGTCTTCGCCGTGGCCGCGGGGGTGGGCATGTTCGCGTCCAGAACCGATGACGACTCGGGCAAGTCGGGCAGCGCCGTGGTGCCGCCGCGCGGAGCGGCCGGCAAGGGACGTCTGGTGATCCCCTCGGGGAAGAAGGGGGAGCCGGGCGAGCCGGGGGAATCGAGCAAGGGATCGGGGAAGGGCGCCCCGGCGACCCTGACGGTGTTCGAGGACTTCCGCTGCCCTGGGTGCAAGCAGTTCGAGGACGTCTTCCGCAAGACCGTCCACGAGCTCCAGGACGACGGCCGGCTCAGGGTCGAGTACCACCTGGTGACGATCATCGACGGAAACCTCGGCGGCACCGGTTCGCTCCGCGCGGCGAACGCGGCGGCCTGCGCCCAGGACCGGGACCCCGACACGTTCCGGGCGTACCACGATGTGCTCTACCGCCATCAGCCCGAGGAAACCCGGGACGCCTACGCCCACAACAGCAGGCTGATCAAGCTGGCCGGCACGGTCCCCGGGCTGGTCACCCCCGCCTTCCGGAAGTGCGTCGAGGACGGCCGGCACGACACCTGGGTACGGAAGTCCAACGACGTCTTCACCCACTCCGGCTACGCCTCCACCCCGACGGTGCTGCTGGACGGGAAGTCCGTGTACGGCGACCCCGACAAGCCGCTGAGCCCCAAGAAGCTCAAGCGCATGGTCCTCGCGGCGACCCGCGACTGACCCTCGTTATGCAGCCGTTGTGCCGGGTGGGTTGCCGCATCTCCCGCCCGGCACGGTAGCGTCGGTCCTGCCATGGACCTCCTCGCTTACATTCCCAGCCCGTCGTCCGGCGTGATCTATCTCGGTCCGGTCCCGCTGCGCGGCTATGCGTTCTGCATCATCATCGGCGTCTTCGTCGCGGTCTGGCTCGGCGGGCGGCGCTGGGTCGCCCGGGGCGGCCAGGTCGGCACCGTCGCCGACATCGCCGTCTGGGCCGTGCCCTTCGGCCTGGTCGGAGGGCGCCTCTACCACGTCATCACCGATTACGAGCTGTACTTCACCGACGGCCGTGACTGGGTGGACGCCTTCAAGATCTGGCAGGGCGGCCTCGGGATCTGGGGGGCCGTGGCGCTGGGTGCGCTGGGCGCCTGGATCGGCTGCCGCCGCCGGGGCATCCCGCTCCCGGCGTACGCGGACGCCATCGCGCCCGGTATCGCCTTCGCCCAGGCGATCGGGCGCTGGGGCAACTGGTTCAACCAGGAGCTGTACGGCAAGGCGACCACGCTGCCGTGGGCGCTGAAGATCGACGGCGACGCCGACGCGGGCCGGGTGGCCGGCACGTACCACCCGACCTTCCTGTACGAGTCGCTGTGGTGCGTCGGGGTGGCCCTGCTGGTGATCTGGGCGGACCGTCGCTTCACGCTGGGGCATGGCCGGGCGTTCGCCCTCTATGTCGCGGCCTACACCGTGGGCCGCTTCTGGATCGAGTACCTGCGGGTGGACGACGCCCACCATGTGCTGGGGCTGCGGCTCAACGACTGGACGTCCATCGTGGTCTTCCTGGGCGCGGTGGCCTACATGGTGATCTCCGCCAAGAAGGCCCCCGGCCGGGAGGCGGTCGTGGAGCCCGCGGCGGCCGGGGACGCGGCCGAGAAGAGCGACGGCGCGGACGGGCCGGGCGCGGACACGGCGGCGGCGGACACGGCGGCGGCGGACACGGCCGCTGTCGACGAGGCCGCCGCGGACACGACCAAGCCGGACGCGACCGACGCGGACAAGCCCGCCGCGGACGCGACCGATGCGGACACGACCGCGGACAAGCCGGCCGCGGACACGACCGGTGCGGTGGCCGCCGAGGCGGAGCCCTCCCGGAAACCCTGACCCGCGCCACCGTGCGCCCAACGGGCCGCCGACCCCCTCGGGGTTCGGCGGCCTCTTTACGTTTCCGCAGGTCAGCGAGGTAAGTTCGGCCTTCCTTGCTGGCGGAGCAGGGGAATCCGTGCGTACCTTCGAACCGTTGGAGTGAGCGCAGCATCGCCACACCCTTCGCGAAGGGAGCACATCTTCATATGTCCGTCATCGACAGCACCGAGTCCCCGCATATCGCCCACCGCGACAACCACACCCACCGTGATGTGAACGGCGGCTGGCTGCGTCCGGCCGTCTTCGGTGCCATGGACGGACTGGTCTCCAACCTCGCGCTGATGACCGGTGTGGCCGGCGGTGCCGTGGACCGGCAGACCATCGTGATCACCGGTCTGGCGGGACTGGCGGCCGGTGCTTTCTCCATGGCCGCCGGTGAGTACACCTCCGTCGCCTCCCAGCGCGATCTGGTCCAGGCCGAGCTGGAGGTGGAGCGGCGCGAGCTGCGCAAGCACCCGGTGGACGAGCTGGAGGAGCTGGCGGCGCTCTATGAGTCGCGCGGTGTGGAGCCGGCCCTGGCCCGGGAGGTGGCCGAGCAGCTGTCCCGGGACCCCGAGCAGGCGCTGGAGATACACGCCCGCGAGGAGCTGGGCGTGGACCCGGACGACCTTCCGTCGCCGCTGGTCGCGGCGGTGTCCTCGTTCGGCTGCTTCGCGCTGGGTGCGCTGCTGCCGGTGCTGCCGTATCTGCTGGGCGCCACCGCGCTGTGGCCGGCCGTGCTGCTGGCGCTGATCGGGCTGTTCGGCTGCGGTGCGGTGGTGGCGCGGGTGACCGCCCGCTCCTGGTGGTACAGCGGGCTGCGGCAGCTGGCGCTGGGAGGTGCGGCGGCGGGTGTGACCTACGCCCTGGGCACTTTCTTCGGAACGGCCGTAGGATGACATACCATACGGCGAGCCGCATAATTACGCCGTTACTCGACGGTTTCGATCCTTTTACAGGCGGGCATAAGCCCGAAGCGCTTGGGCAGTGTCGCCCGATCAGCGCCTTGGCGACGTCGGTCGCTCGGTCCGTTCTTGCCCGTATCGCCTGCATCGCCTGACGTCACCTCGCTCCGGGGTGTCCGCATGATGAAACGGAACTTCCGGTTTCCGAGAAGCTGCTCATCATGTAACCTGCATGAAATTTCGCGGAGGGCCAACGTCGTCCCTCGGCACACGCACAATGCCATGACGACGACGGGAGAGCCGATGCGTTCTGCATCCCACCCCGCCCGACAGGGGATGTACGACCCGCGCAATGAGCACGACGCCTGTGGCGTCGGCTTCGTGGCGACCCTCACCGGCGAGGCCAGCCATGAGCTCGTGGAGCAGGCTCTCACCGTGCTGAGGAACCTCGAGCACCGCGGCGCCACCGGTTCCGAGCCCGACTCCGGCGATGGCGCGGGCATCCTCGTCCAGGTCCCGGACGCCTTCCTGCGGGCCAGTGTGACCGGCTTCGAGCTGCCCGAGGCCGGTGCCTACGCGGTGGGTATCGCGTTCCTCCCCGAGGGGCAGACCGAGGGCGCGGCCGCCGTGGAGCAGATCGAGCGGCTCGCCGCCGACGAGGGGCTCACCGTCCTCGGCTGGCGCGAGGTGCCCGTCGCCCCCGAGCTGCTGGGCAACGGGGCCCGCGCCACCATGCCCGTCTTCCGTCAGCTCTTCGTGGCCGACGGCACCAGCACCGGCGTGGCCCTGGACCGCAAGGCGTTCATGCTGCGCAAGCGCGCCGAGCGCGAGGCGGGGGTCTACTTCCCCTCGCTGTCCTCCCGCACCCTGGTCTACAAGGGCATGCTGACCACCGGGCAGCTGGAGCCGTTCTTCCCGGACCTCTCCGACCGCCGCTTCGCCACGGCCATCGCGCTGGTCCACTCCCGGTTCTCCACCAACACCTTCCCGAGCTGGCCGCTGGCCCACCCGTACCGCTTCGTCGCCCACAACGGTGAGATCAACACCGTCCAGGGCAACCGCAACTGGATGCGCGCCCGGGAGTCCCAGCTGGTCAGCGACCTGTTCGGGGACAAGGCGCTGGAGCGGATCTTCCCCATCTGCACCCCGGACGCCTCCGACTCGGCGACCTTCGACGAGGTCCTGGAGCTGCTCCACCTCGGCGGCCGCTCGCTGCCGCACTCGGTGCTGATGATGGTCCCCGAGGCGTGGGAGAACCACCCCTCCATGGACCCGGCCCGGCGCGCCTTCTACCAGTACCACTCCACGATGATGGAGCCCTGGGACGGCCCGGCCTGTGTCACCTTCACCGACGGCACCCAGGTCGGCGCCGTGCTGGACCGCAACGGTCTGCGCCCCGGCCGCTACTGGGTCACCGACGACGGTCTGGTCGTGCTCTCCTCCGAGGTCGGCGTCCTGGACATCGACCCGGCCAGGGTGGTCCGCAAGGGCCGGCTCCAGCCGGGCCGGATGTTCCTGGTCGACACCGTCGAGCACCGCATCATCGAGGACGACGAGATCAAGGCCCAGCTGGCCGCCGAGCAGCCGTACGGCGAGTGGCTCGAGGCCGGTCTGATCGGCCTGGCCGACCTGCCCGAGCGCGAGCACATCGTGCACACCCACGCCTCGGTCACCCGCCGCCAGCAGACCTTCGGCTACACCGAGGAGGAGCTGCGCGTCCTGCTCGCGCCGATGGCCAAGACCGGCGCCGAGCCGATCGGCTCGATGGGCACCGACTCGCCGATCGCCGCCCTCTCCGAGCGGCCGCGGCTGCTGTTCGACTACTTCACCCAGCTGTTCGCGCAGGTCACCAACCCGCCGCTGGACGCGATCCGCGAGGAGCTGGTCACCTCGCTGATCTCCTCGCTGGGCCCGCAGGGCAATCTGCTGGAGCCGACCGCGGCCTCCTGTCGCAGCGTGACCCTGCCCTTCCCGGTGATCGACAACGATGAGCTGGCCAAGCTCATCCACATCAACGCCGACGGCGACATGCCCGGCCTCAAGGCGGCGACCCTCTCGGGCCTGTACCGGGTCGGCGGCGGCGGTCAGGCGCTCGCCGCCCGGCTGGACGAGATCTGCGCCGAGGCCGACGCCGCCATCGAGGACGGCGCCCGGCTGATCGTGCTCTCCGACCGCCACTCGGACGCCGAGCACGCCCCGATCCCCTCGCTGCTGCTCACCTCCGCGGTCCACCACCACCTGATCCGCACCAAGCAGCGCACCCAGGTGGGGCTGCTGGTCGAGGCGGGCGACGTCCGCGAGGTGCACCATGTCGCGCTGCTGATCGGCTACGGGGCCGCGGCCGTCAACCCGTACCTGGCTATGGAGTCGGTCGAGGACCTGGTCCGGGCGGGCACCTTCCTGCCCGGGGTCGAGGCCGAGATCGCGATCAAGAACCTGATCAAGGCGCTCGGCAAGGGCGTCCTGAAGGTCATGTCCAAGATGGGCATCTCGACCGTGGCCTCCTACCGGGGCGCGCAGGTCTTCGAGGCCGTCGGTCTGGACGAGTCCTTCGTGGACACCTACTTCCACGGCACCGCCACCAAGATCGGTGGCGCGGGCCTGGACGTCGTCGCCAAGGAGGTCGCCGCCCGCCACGCCAAGGCGTACCCCGCCTCCGGCGTCCCCTCCGCCCACCGGGCGCTGGAGATCGGCGGCGAGTACCAGTGGCGCCGTGAGGGCGAGCCGCACCTCTTCGACCCCGAGACGGTCTTCCGGCTCCAGCACTCCACCCGGTCGCGTCGCTACGACATCTTCAAGAAGTACACCGGCCGGGTGAACGAGCAGTCCGAGCGGCTGATGACGCTGCGCGGCCTGTTCTCCTTCAAGAACGAGCGCCCCTCGATCCCGATCGACGAGGTCGAGCCGGTCAGCGAGATCGTCAAGCGGTTCTCCACTGGCGCCATGAGTTACGGCTCCATCTCCCAGGAGGCGCACGAGACCCTCGCCATCGCCATGAACCAGCTGGGCGGCAAGTCCAACACCGGTGAGGGCGGCGAGGACTCCGACCGGCTGCACGACCCCGCCCGGCGGTCGTCGATCAAGCAGGTGGCCTCCGGCCGCTTCGGTGTGACCAGCGAGTACCTGGTCAACTCCGACGACATCCAGATCAAGATGGCCCAGGGCGCCAAGCCCGGTGAGGGCGGTCAGCTGCCCGGCCACAAGGTCTACCCGTGGGTCGCCAAGACCCGGCACTCCACCCCGGGCGTCGGCCTGATCTCCCCGCCGCCGCACCACGACATCTACTCGATCGAGGATCTGGCCCAGCTGATCCACGACCTGAAGAACGCCAACCCCCAGGCGCGCATCCACGTCAAGCTGGTCTCCGAGGTCGGCGTCGGCACCGTGGCCGCGGGCGTCTCCAAGGCACACGCCGATGTGGTGCTGATCTCCGGCCACGACGGCGGCACCGGCGCCTCGCCGCTCACCTCGCTCAAGCACGCGGGCGGCCCCTGGGAGCTCGGCCTCGCCGAGACCCAGCAGACGCTGCTGCTCAACGGGTTGCGCGACCGTATCGTGGTGCAGACCGACGGCCAGCTGAAGACCGGCCGTGACGTGGTCATCGCCGCCCTGCTCGGGGCCGAGGAGTTCGGCTTCGCCACCGCGCCGCTGGTGGTCTCCGGCTGTGTGATGATGCGCGTCTGCCACCTGGACACCTGCCCGGTCGGCATCGCCACCCAGAACCCGGTGCTGCGCGAGCGCTACAGCGGCAAGGCCGAGTTCGTGGTGAACTTCTTCGAGTTCATCGCCGAGGAGGTCCGCGAGCTCCTCGCCGAGCTGGGCTTCCGCACGCTGGACGAGGCCATCGGCCACGCCGAGCTGCTGGACACCACCCGCGCCGTACAGCACTGGAAGGCGCAAGGTCTGGATCTCGCCCCGCTGCTGTACGTGCCCGAGCTGCCCGACGGCGCCGTCCGCCACCAGGCGGTCGAGCAGGACCACGGCCTGGCCAAGGCGCTGGACAACCAGCTGATCAAGCTGGCGGCCGACGCGCTGAACGCCGAGAGCGCCGAGGCCGCCCAGCCGGTCCGCGCCCAGGTCGCGATCCGCAACATCAACCGGACCGTCGGCACCATGCTCGGCCATGAGGTGACCCGGAAGTTCGGCGGCGCGGGCCTGCCCGACGACACCATCGACATCACCTTCACCGGTTCGGCCGGCCAGTCCTTCGGCGCGTTCGTGCCCCGCGGTGTCACGCTGCGGCTCGAGGGCGACGCCAACGACTACGTGGGCAAGGGCCTCTCCGGTGGCCGGATCGTGGTCCGCCCGGACCGGAGCGCGGACCACCTCGCCGAGTACTCGACCATCGCGGGCAACACCCTCGCCTACGGTGCGACCGGCGGTGAGATGTACCTGCGCGGCCGGGTCGGCGAGCGGTTCTGCGTCCGCAACTCCGGCGCCACGGTCGTCTCCGAGGGCGTGGGCGACCACGGCTGTGAGTACATGACCGGCGGCCACGCCGTCGTCCTCGGACCCACCGGCCGGAACTTCGCGGCGGGTATGTCCGGCGGTATCGCATACGTGATCGACCTCGACCGGGACAACGTCAACGGCGACCTCCGGGATGCCGTCGGTGGGCTCGACGACGCCGACAAGCGGTGGCTGCACGACGCGGTGCGCCGCCACCACGAGGAGACCGGCTCCACCGTCGCGGGTGCGCTGCTCGACGACTGGGAGGCCGCCCTCCCGCGCTTCAGCAAGATCATCCCTGCTACGTACCAGGCCGTGCTCGCCGCCAAGGAAGCCGCCGAGCGTGCCGGGCTCTCCGAGTCCGAGACCCACGAGAAGATGATGGAGGCGGCGATCAATGGCTGACCCCAAGGGCTTCCTGTCCACTGACCGCGAGGTCGCCAAGACCCGTCCGGTGGGCGAGCGCGTCAAGGACTGGAACGAGGTCTACGTCCCCGGTTCGCTGCTGCCGATCATCAGCAAGCAGGCCGGCCGGTGCATGGACTGTGGCATCCCGTTCTGTCACAACGGCTGTCCGCTGGGGAACCTCATCCCCGAGTGGAACGACTACGCCTACCGGGAGGACTGGCGCGAGGCCAGCGAGCGGCTGCACGCGACCAACAACTTCCCGGAGTTCACCGGGCGGCTGTGCCCGGCCCCGTGCGAGTCGGCCTGTGTGCTCGGCATCAACCAGCCGCCGGTGACCATCAAGAACGTCGAGGTCACCATCATCGACAAGGCGTGGGACGCCGGCGATGTCACCCCGCAGCCGCCGGAGCGGCTCAGCGGCAAGACCGTCGCCGTCATCGGCTCGGGACCGGCCGGCCTGGCCGCCGCCCAGCAGCTGACCCGGGCCGGCCACACGGTCGCCGTCTACGAGCGGGCCGACCGCATCGGCGGCCTGCTGCGCTACGGCATCCCCGAGTTCAAGATGGAGAAGCGGCACATCAACCGGCGTATCGAGCAGATGCGCGCGGAGGGCACCAAGTTCCGCACCGAGACGGAGATCGGCCGCGACATCGACGCCGCCAAGCTCCGCAAGCGGTACGACGCCGTGGTCATCGCGGCCGGCGCCACCACCTCGCGCGACCTGCCCGTGCCGGGCCGGGAGCTGAACGGCATCCACTTCGCGATGGAGTACCTGCCGCTGGCCAACAAGGTGCAGGAGGGCGACCTCACCACCTCCCCGATCACCGCCGAGGGCAAGCACGTCGTGGTCATCGGCGGCGGTGACACCGGCGCGGACTGCGTCGGCACCGCCCACCGGCAGGGTGCCGCCTCCGTCACCCAGCTGGAGATCATGCCGAAGCCCGGCGACGAGCGGAACGCCAACCAGCCCTGGCCGACCTTCCCGATGCTCTACAAGGTCACCTCGGCCCACGAGGAGGGCGGCGAGCGGCTCTACTCCGTCTCCACCACCCACTTCGAGGGCGACGAGGACGGCAACGTCCAGTGGCTGCATCTGATCGAGGTGGAGTTCAAGGACGGCAAGCTGGAGCAGAAGCCGGGCACCGAGCGGAAGATCCCGGCCCAGCTGGTCACCCTCGCCATGGGCTTCACCGGCACCGACCAGAAGAACGGCCTGGTCGAGCAGTTCGGTCTGGAGCTGGACCAGCGCGGCAACATCGCGCGCGACGCCGACTTCGCCACCAACGTGCCCGGTGTCTTCGTGGCCGGTGACGCGGGCCGCGGCCAGTCGCTGATCGTCTGGGCCATCGCCGAGGGCCGCTCCGCGGCGCGCGGGGTGGACCGCTACCTGACCGGGGCCAGTGAGCTGCCCGCCCCGATCCGCCCCACCGACCGGGCCCTCGCGGTCTGACCGCGCTTCACCGCGGGTGACCCTCCGGGCTCTCCCGGAGGTCCCGGATCTGACGTCCGTACAACGGCGTACGGACCGGCCGTACGGCGCCTTCCCCCATTCCTCGGGGGCGGGCGCCGTATGGCGTTCACGGGCGGGCGGCGCGGTGCCGAGGTCTCAGGACCCGCTCTCCACCAGCCGGGCCGGGAAGCCGCCGGTGGCGACCGGACCCCAGCGCTCGGGGGTGATACGGATCAGCGACTTGCCCTGCTTGCGCATGGCCTCGCGGTACTCGTCCCAGTCCGGGTGCTCGCCCGCGATGTTGCGGTAGTACTCGACCAGCGGCTCCACGGAGTCCGGGGGATCGATCACCTCGGCGGTGCCGTCGATCTGCACCCAGGGGCCGTTCCACTCGTCGGACAGCACGACGACGCTCACGGCCGGGTCGCGCTTGGCGTTGCGCACCTTGGCGCGCTCGGGGTAGGTGGACACGACGATACGGCCGGAGTCGTCGACTCCGCAGGTCAGCGGGGACGCCTGGGGCGAGCCGTCGGCCCGGCGGGTCATCAGCAGCGCACGGTGGCGCGGGCGTACGAACTCCAGCAGCTCGTCGAGGCCGACACGGGTGTTGGTGGCGATGGAGGGACTCATGCAGGCGAGCGTACGACGTCGAGCACGCTCGAAGCGCGCACGACGACCGGCCGGTCCGGCGTCGGGTGCCGTCCCGCGTCGAGTGGCCGGCGTGAGGTGGCACGGGGTGAGGTGGCACCGCGTCAGGTCGTGCCGTGTCAGGTCGTACGGCGTGAGGCCGTGCCGCGTCAGGTGGTACCTGCGTCAGGGCCGCGTCAGGTGTCGCATTCCAGCACCGTCCGGCACAGCCCGCAGCGGGCCCGCAGCCGGCCGCGTACCGGGACCCGGATGCGCTGACGGCAGGTCGGGCAGGGGAAGGAGACGCTCAGCGGAGGGCCGCCGTCGAAGGAGTAGTCGCCTCCGGTGGTGGGGGAGGGGGCGTCGGACCGGGCCGACCGGCGGTCCTTGGCGTAGCGGCGGCGGCCGGTCCAGCCGGCCGCGGCCAGCGGCGGCTGGGCCTGGTCGCGGCGGGCCAGCTCCAGCCCCTTGGCGTACGCCTCGTACGCCTGGGGAGAGGTGAACCAGGGGGACGGGTCCTCAGCGAACAGCAGCGCCCGCTTGGCCAGCACATAGCCGAACTCCTCCGGCGTCAGATAGCCCAGCTTCTGGCTGGTGAGCGAGTCCTGGCGGTAGGCGTCGAGCAGCAGCCAGCCCGTGCCGAGATAGGCGGCGGTGGTGTCGGTGAGGATTTCGTTGTCGCGGGTGCCGGGGAACGACAGATCCAGCCGGTGCAGATACACATGCGTGACCTCATGGGCGAGGGCCGCGCCGATGTCCCTGCGGTGCGTCTTGAAGCGGGAGTTGAGCTCGATGAAGTACTCCGGGCCCGCGGCGAGGTCCACATTCCCCGCATGCCGCATCTCCCGGAAGCTCACGATCATCCGGGCCTCGGGCAGCCGCAGATGCTGCACCATGACCCGGGCGACCCGCTGCACGCCCAGGTAGAGGTCGTCCTGGTCGGAGAAGGCCACATCGCCGGGGAGCACGCTGAGCCCGAAGGTGTCCACGGTGTCGCGGGACAGCCGGTGGTAGAGCGCGGTGATCGCGGCCCGGACGGTGTCCAGGTGGGGATAGCCGTGCTCGATGTCGCTGCCCGGTGCCGCCACGCCGTCACCCCCGTGCCGTCGTCCGCCGCGCGCCCTGTCTGGCGTCAACCTTACGGCCGTTCGCCGCGGCGGTGGGGAGGCCGCGCTGGCCGGAAACCAACCCTTGTCATCCGGATCATCGGCTCCGGATAATCACAGGGCGCTTTATCAGCTCGGCCACGGGATTTCGGAGCCGATTCCGGATTTCCTGAGTTGGCATGTGCTTGACATAGCGCACAACCCCCCACGAAAGGAAAGTCCGTTGCGGAACCCTTGGAAGCACATCAAGAGAGCCTCGGCCCTCGGCGCGGTCGCCCTCGCCGCCTTCAGCCTCACCCCCGGCAGTGCCAGCGCCGCCCCCACCGGCCCTGAGCCCAGCCCCTCCGTCGTCGGCGGCACCCGCGCCACCCAGGGCGAATTCCCCTTCATGGTCCGGCTGTCCATGGGCTGTGGCGGCGCTCTCTACACCCAGGACATCGTGCTCACCGCCGCCCACTGTGTGGACGGCAGCGGCGCCGACACCTCCATCACCGCCACCGCGGGCGTCGTCGACCTCCAGGACCCGGACGCCATCGAGGTCAAGTCCACCGAGGTCCTCCAGGCCCCCGGCTACAACGGCACCGGCAAGGACTGGGCGCTCATCAAGCTCGCCGAGCCGATCGACCAGCCCACCCTGAAGATCGCCGACACCACGGATTACAACGAGGGCGACTTCACCATCGCCGGCTGGGGCGCCGACGCCGAGGGCGGCGACCAGCAGCGCTACCTGCTCAAGGCCACCGTGCCGTTCGTCGACGACGCCACCTGCAAGGCCGCGTACGACGAGCTCGTCGCCGACGAGGAGCTCTGCGCCGGGAAGGTGGACGAGGGCGGCGTGGACACCTGCCAGGGCGACTCCGGCGGCCCGATGTTCCGCAAGGACGACAGCGGCCAGTGGATCCAGGTCGGCATCGTCAGCTGGGGCGAGGGCTGCGCACGGCCCGGCAAGCCCGGCGTCTACACCGAGGTGAGCACCTTCGCCGAGGACATCAAGGCGGCCGCGACCCAGCTCGACGGCTGACCCGTCAGCGGCCCCGCCTCAGCACAAGGGCAGAGCCGACCGGGACCCGGCCTTCGGGCGGCCCCGGTCGGCTCTGCCTGCCCTGTCGGGTCTGTCAGACCTCTCAGATCTATCCGGTTTGTCCGTAGCAGATGCAGAACGGATGCCCCGCCGGATCGCTGAAGACCCGGAAGCCGCTGCGCTCCCCACCGCTGTCGTGCAGAAACGTCGCCCCGAGCCCGATCAGCTCCCGCTGCGCCCGCTCCGCGTCCGCGCGCGTTTCCACGTCGAAGTCCAGATGGATCTGCTGTGGACGGGCCGGGTCCGGCCAGCGCGGCGGCTGATGATCCGGCGCGAGCTGAAAGGCCAGCCGCCGGCCGTCCTCGGCCGTCAGGGTCGCCCACTCCGGATCGCTGTCGTCCACCCGCCAGCCCAGGATCCGCCCGTAGAAGGCGGCCAGCGCGGCGGGGTCGGGACAGTCGATGACGGTGCACTGAAGCGTCGCGATCATGCCGGAACCCTAGTCCGGAGCGGCTCGGGCCCGGGACGATCCCGCTCGGAGTGGCTCGGGCCCGGCGCGGTACGTTCCCCATCCCGGTCGTGCGGCCTGCCGCGAGCCTGGCCGGGGCGTGGCTCCGTCCGAGCGGCTCGGGTCCGGCACGGCTCCCGTCCGGTCTCGGCTTCGTCCGGTCGCGGCTGCGTCCGGAGTGGCTCGGGCCCGGCGCGGCAGGGGTCCGCTTCCCGGCCGTGCGGCCTGCCGCGAGCCTGGCCGGGGCGTGGCTCCGTCCGAGCGGCTCGGGTCCGGCACGGCTTCCGTCCGGTCGCGGCTCCGTCCGGAGGGGCTCGGGGCCGGAGTGGCCTCGTTCGGGACGATCCCGCTCGGAGTGGCTTGGGCCCGGCGCGGCAGGGGTCCGCTTCCCGGTCGCGCGGGCTGCCGCGAGCCCGGCCGGGGCGTGGCTCTGTCCGGAAGCGGCCGCGGGAAAGCCGGGCCCGAAAGGGAACCTCTCCCCGCCCAGGCCCCTCCTCCATGGTGAGGCGCCGTACCGGGAGCGGCCCTCCCCGCGACCGCCCCGCCCCCGTTCCGGCCCCCCGCAGGGCCGGTTCCGAACCCCCCACAGGGGTCGGGGCGGTCCGCGCTCCGTCCGCACTCCGGACCCGGAGCCGAGCCGGCCCCGGGAAAAGTAGGCTCTGGAGGCATGACGCACAGCACGAGCGACCGCACCGCCGACCAGCCGGTGACGCCGGGGGACACCGAGAGCATCGACCCGGCCGTCTTCGACGAGCTGACCCGGCTGCGCGAGAGCATCGACAACATCGACGCGGCCGTGGTCCACATGCTCGCCGAGCGCTTCAAATGCACCCAGCAGGTCGGCCACCTCAAGGCCGCCCACCGGCTCCCCCCGGCCGACCCGGCCCGTGAGGCCCGCCAGATCACCCGGCTGCGCCAGCTCGCCGAGAGCGCCAAGCTCGACCCCGGCTTCGCCGAGAAGCTGCTCAACTTCATCATCGCCGAGGTCATCCGGCACCACGAGACCATCGCCCGCTCCTGACCCCGGCTCGGAGCGACGACACGTTGCTCGGCGCCGACGCGGAGCGACCACGCCGGTCTGGGCCACTGCGCGGCAGGAGCTGCTCCCCGCCCGCCCGGCCGCGGCGGTAGGTCCGTTCACGCGGCCGCATTCGTACGGCGCCGGGCCCCATGCGGCCGTGGTCAATGAGCGGCGTGCCCCCGGCTGGGCACCCCCGGGGCGCACTCCGGTAGTGCGTCCGGGGCCCGGCCGCGCCGGGCAACCACTTCCCACCCGTGTGCGGCCCGCCGCACGTAGGGCAGCATGTCTCCATGTCCGTACTGACGCGCGACGAAGCGCAGATCCGAGCCCGCCTCATCGAGGTCCACCGCTACACCATCGAACTCGACCTCACCCGCGGGGAGGAGCTCTTCGGCTCCACCACCACCATTCGCTTCAGCGCGCGCGAGGCGGGCGCGGACACCTTCGTCGAGCTACAGCCGGCCGCACTCCACCGGGCCGTGCTCGACGGCCGCGAGCTCGACCTCACCGGTGCCGCCGAGGCACTCGCCGACGGACGGCTTCCGCTCACCGCGCTCACCGAGGGCGAGCACGAGCTGCGGGTCGAGGCGGACATGCGCTACTCCCACACCGGCGAGGGCATGCACCGCTTCACCGACCCCGCCGACGGCGAGACCTACCTCTACACCATGTGCTGCATGGCCGACGCGAACGACGTCTTCGCCGCGTTCGACCAGCCCGACCTCAAGGCCGTCTTCGACGTCCGGGTCACCGCCCCGCCGCAGTGGACCGTCCTCGGCAACGGCGTCGCCACCCGCGTCGGCGCCCCCGAGGAGGGCCGCTGGCAGCTCGCGCCGACGCCGCCCATCAGCACCTATCTGATGGCGCTGGCCGCCGGCCCGTACCACTCGGTGCGCACCGAGCACGCCGGACTGGCCTTCGGGCTGCATGTCCGCCGCTCGCTCGCCCCCTACCTCGAAGCCGACGCCGACGAACTGTTCGAGATCACCCGGCGCTGCTTCGACCGCTACCACGAGATCTTCCAGGAGCCCTACCCCTTCGACTCCTACGACCAGGCGTTCGTCCCCGAATTCAACTCCGGCGCCATGGAGAACCCCGGCCTGGTCACCTTCCGCGACGAATTCGTCTTCCGCTCCGCCGTCACCGACGCCGAGCGCCAGACCCGCGCCATGGTCATCGCCCACGAGATGGCCCATATGTGGTTCGGCGACCTCGTCACCATGAAGTGGTGGGACGACATCTGGCTGAACGAGTCCTTCGCCGAGTACATGGGCTACCAGATCCTCACCGAGACCACCCGCTACACCGACACCTGGGCCGACTTCGGCGTCCGCCGCAAGAACTGGGGCTACGACGCCGACCAGCGTCCCTCCACCCACCCGGTCGCCCCCGCGCCCGAACTCGTCCCCGACACCGCCGCGGCCCGTCTCAACTTCGACGGCATCTCCTACGCCAAGGGGGCCTCCGCGCTGCGCCAGCTCGTCACCTGGCTCGGTGAGAAGACGTTCCTCGACGGCATCAACGACCACTTCGCCCGGCACCGCTTCGGCAACGCCACCCTCGCCGACTTCATCGACTCCCTCGCCCGCTCCTCCGGCCGCGACGTCCACGCCTGGGCCGACCGCTGGCTGCGCACCACCGGCGTCGACACCCTCACCCCCGCCATCAGCGCCAACGGCGACCGGTGGAGCGCCGAGATCCGGCACCAGGGCAGTGGCCCGCACGGGGACGGGCGGGACGGGAGCGGTCCCGACGCGGGTCCGGTCAGCCGTCCGCACCGCATCGCCATCGGCCTGTACGACCACGCGCCCGCCGCCCCGCACCAGCTGGTGCTGCGCGAGCGCGTGGAGGCCGAGCTCGACGGCGTCGAGTCCGGTCTCACCCTCTCCTTCACCGGGCCCCGCCCCGATCTGCTGCTCCTCAACGACGGCGACCTGACCTACGCCAAGATCCGGCTCGACCCCGGCTCCTGGAAGGCCGTCGTCCGCTCCTTGTCCGGCCTGCCCGACGCCGTCAGCCGCGCCGTGGTCTGGAACGCCGCCCGTGACATGGTGCGCGACGGCGACCTCCGGCCCGCCGAGTACCTCGAGGCCGCCCGTGCCCATCTGCCGCACGAGACCGACATAGCGATCGTCCAGGGCGTCCTCGCCTTCGCCCGCACCCAGATCGCCGACCGCTACCTCCCCGCGGACCAGCGCCCCGCGGCCCTGGCCACCATCAGCGCCACCTGCCGCGATCTGCTGCGCCGCACCGAGGACGGCTCCGGGCCCGGACTGCGGCTCGCCGCCGTGCGCACGTTCATCGGCAGCGCCACCGCCCCCGCCGAGCTGAGCGACTGGCTCGACGGCGACACCGTCCCCGGCGGCCCGGCCCTCGACCCCGAGCTGCGCTGGCAGATCCTCGGCCGGCTCGCCGTCCTCGGCGCGGTCGGCCCCGCCGACATCGACGCCGAACTCGCCCGTGACTCCAGCGCCACCGGCCAGGAGGGCGCGGCCCGCTGCCGGGCCGCGCTGCCCGACGCGGACGCCAAGGAGGCCGCCTGGCGGACCCTCTTCGGCGGCGTGGAGGACGGCCCGGAGGACGGTGCCGGGGACGGCCGGGGCGCGGACACCGAGCCGGGCGAGCTCTCCAACTACCTGGTCACCGCGACCCTCACCGGCTTCTGGCAGCCCGAGCACCACGACGTCCTCGCCGCTTACGTGCCGCGCTACTTCCCGGCCGCCACCGCGCTGGGCGCCCGCCGCGGCCCCGCCATCGCCGACACCGTGGCCCGCTTCGGCTTCCCGAGCACGGTGGACCCCGAAACCCTGCGGCTGGGCGAGGAGTGCCTGGCACACCCCGACGCCCAGCCCGCCCTGCGCCGTCGGCTCGCCGATCAGCTCGACGATCTGCGGCGCGCCCTGGCCGTACGCCGGAAGCAGGAGGGATAGCCACGGCGGCCGGCCCGGCGAGGCGGGGCGGTCGGCGAGGCGCGGCGGGGCGGGCGGCCGAAAACTGCCCGCCGAACCGGCCCTGAGCTGGGCGGACGGGCGTTCGAAGGCGTCCTTCACGCCATCGTGGCCCGTTTCCACGGCCGGCCCCGGGCCCCTCGGCTATGGGAACGGTCTGCGCTGGTTAAAGCGTCCGCCAAGGGGGCTTGTGAGACTCTTGTGCAACCGGTGGCCAAAGACATCCCCGCCGCGGCCCGGCCTTCCCGGCCGCGGCCCCCGGCCGCCGGTGCGGTGGCAGCCTGCTGGCGTGATACGGACCATGCCCAGCGTTACCGCGCGTAACCTCCCGCCCAGCGCCTTCGCCCCGGTGATGGCGACCGGAATCGTGTCCCAGGCACTCGCGGCGGGCGGCGCCCGACGGCTGTCGGACGCCCTGCTGGCGGTGGCCGTGGTGGTCTACGGCGGGCTGCTGGCGGGGCTGGTGTGGCGGGTGGCGCGGTATCCGGGCGAGGTCGCCGCCGACCTGCGGGATCCCGGACGGCTCTTCGGCTTCTTCACCTTCGTCGCCGGCTCCGACGTGCTCGCCGTCCGGCTGGCGTCCGGGCCGTGGCGGGCGGCCGCCGTGGCCCTGCCGATGATGGCCGTCCCCGCCTGTGCCGTCCTGCTGGGGTGCGTGGCGCGGCTGGCGTACCGGCTCGGAGCGGGCGGGATGGTGCGGCGGGCGGACGGCACCTGGTTCCTGTGCGTGGTGGGCCTCCAGTCCACCGTGCTGGCGGCGGCCGCGCTGGCGCCCGGCCGGGCCCGGCCGGCCGAGGCGTTCGGCTGGGCGGCCGGAGTGCTGCTGTACGCGGCGGTGGCCACGGTGGTGGCCGGCCGGCTGACCCGGTTCGGGATACGGCCGCGGGAGCTGGCGCCGCCCTACTGGATCACGATGGGGGCCTGCGCGATCAGCCTCCTCGCCGGTGCCCGGCTGGCGCACCAGGGGCTCGGCGCCCCGCATCCGGGGCCGGTGCTCCGCGTCGTCCTCCTCGCCCTGTGGGGCTGGGCCACCTGCCTGCTGCCGCCGCTGCTGGCCGCCGGCGTCTGGCGGCATCTGGTGCACCGGGTGCCCCTGGGGTACGAGCCGGCCTTCTGGACCATCGTGTTCCCCACGGGCATGTACGCCGTGTCCACGGCGGCCCTCGGCGAGACCGAGGGAATCCGCCGCCTGGTGGCCCTCGGACATGTCGCCGCCTGGGTCGCTCTGGGTATGTGGGCGCTGGTCGCGGCCGGGTTGACCCATGCGCGACGGCCTCGCCCGGCGGGGTTGAATTCCGGCCAGAAGCCGGGTCAAGAGAAGTGAAACCCCGGCCGGCGGACGCCCGGCACCGATGCGGTGCGGTCTCCCCGCTTGCCTATCAGGCAAAAATGATGTGCCGTCAACTCCTGTTCACCGTGGCGCCGCCTTGGGCGCACATGCCCGGCGCAAGCTCGGCAAACCGCGAGAAAAAACCGATCTAGGGGTTGCTAAATGACTTAATGGGCTCATACGGCCCGGCCGATGCCCGAGTGATGCTGACGCGCAGCACGCATTCGAAGCCCCGGCCGACCCTTCGGCACGGAGCCACAGCCGAAGGAGCGGGACCGTGGCGCGCCGCACAGCACGAAGCCGCACAGCACCAGGGGGAGCCGGGGCCGTCGCCGCGGCGGTGACCGAGAGACTGCTCGCGGCCGGGACATCGCTCCGCCGCCTCCCGGCCAGCACCGATCTGCGGGCCGTCTACCGGACCGACCAGACCGTGGAGGACTCCCCGTACCGCGAACGCTGGGCGCACGACCGGGTGGTGCGCTCCACCCACGGCGTCAACTGCACCGGATCCTGCTCCTGGAAGGTCTACGTCAAGGACGGGCTGATCACCTGGGAGACCCAGCAGACCGACTACCCCTCGGTCGGCCCCGACCGCCCCGAGTACGAACCACGGGGCTGCCCGCGCGGCGCCTCCTTCTCCTGGTACACCTACTCGCCGACCCGAGTGCGCCACCCCCTCGCCCGCGGGGTGCTGGTCGAGCTCTACCGGGAGGCCCGCGACCGGCTCGGCGACCCGGTGGCCGCCTGGGCCGAGATCACCTCGGACCCGGTCAAACGGCGCCGTTACCAGTCGGCCCGCGGCAAGGGCGGGCTGGTGCGGATCGGCTGGGAGGAGGCCCTGGAGATCGCGGCCGCCGCCCATGTGCACACCCTGTCCGCCCACGGTCCGGACCGGATCGCCGGTTTCTCCCCCATCCCGGCCATGTCGATGGCCTCCCACGCCGTCGGCGCCCGCTTCATGGCGCTGATCGGCGCCCCGATGATCTCCTTCTACGACTGGTACGCGGACCTGCCGATCGCCTCCCCCCAGGTGTTCGGCGACCAGACCGACGTCCCCGAATCGGGCGACTGGTGGGACGCGGCCTATCTGATGCTGTGGGGCTCGAACGTGCCGGTCACCCGCACCCCCGACGCCCACTGGATGGCCGAGGCCCGCTACCGGGGACAGAAAGTGGTGGTGGTCTCCCCGGACTACGCCGACGCCACCAAGTTCGCCGACGAATGGCTGCACCCCCACCCCGGGACCGACGGGGCGGTCGCCATGGCGATGGGACACGTCGTCCTCAAGGAATACTTCGTCCAGCGCGAGGTCCCCTACTTCACCGACTACGCCCGGCGCTTCACCGACCTGCCCTTCCTGGTCGAGCTGGAGGAGCGGGAGCGGCCCGGATCCCACACCCCCGGCCGGTTCCTCACCGCCGCCGACCTGGAGGCCACCGAACCGGACCTGGCCGCCCATGTGGACCGGGCGGCCCGCCGCTGGATGCCGGTGCTCCACGACGCCGGGACCGACCGCCCCGCCGTCCCGAACGGCACCCTCGGCGACCGCTGGGCCGACGGCGGCGAAGGCCGCTGGAACCTGGACCTGCGCGGCATCACCCCACGGCTCACCCTCCACCGCACCCCCGGCGCCCAGGCCGTCGAGGTCGAACTGCCCCGCTTCGACGAACCCGGCGCCACCACCCGGCGCGCCGTCCCGGCCCGGCGGATCGGCGGACGCCTGGTCACCACCGTCTTCGACCTGCTCCTGGCCCAGTACGGGGTCGACCGCCCCGGCCTGGCCGGACAGTGGCCCAGCGGCTACGACGACGCCTCGGCGGCACCCACCCCGGCCTGGCAGGAGGCCATCACCTCGGTCCCGGCCGCCGCCGTGATCCGCGCCGCCCGGGAGTTCGCGGGCACCGCGGAGAAGACCCGCGGCCGCTGCATGATCGTGATGGGCGCCGGCACCAACCACTGGTTCCACTCCGACACCATCTACCGCTCCTTCCTCACCCTGCTGCTGCTCACCGGCTGCCAGGGCGTCAACGGCGGCGGCTGGGCGCACTACGTGGGCCAGGAGAAGGTGCGCCCCTTCACCGGCTGGCAGCAGCTGTCCACCGCCGCCGACTGGACCCGGCCGTCCCGGCAGATGGCGGGCACCCCGTACTGGTACCTGCACACCTCCCAGTGGCGCTACGAACGGTACGGGGCCGACGCGCTGGCCTCACCCACCGGCCGGGGACTGTTCACCGGCCGCCACACCGCCGACCTGGTCGCCCAGTCCATGCGGCTGGGCTGGATGCCCTCCTACCCCACCTTCTCCGCCAACCCCCTGGAACTGGGCCGCCGGGTGAAGGAGAGCGGACGGCCGGCGGGGGAGTGGCTCGCCGACCACCTTGCCTCCGGCGAGCTGGAGTTCGCCTGCGAGAACCCGGACGCGCCGGAGAACTGGCCCCGGGTGCTCACCGTCTGGCGGGCCAACCTCATCGGCTCCTCCGCCAAGGGCAACGAGTACTTCCTGCGCCATCTGCTGGGCGCCCAGGACAACGCCACCGCCGAGGAGACCCCGCCGGAGGGCCGGCCGGCCGACGTCACGTGGCAGGACCAGGCGCCCCGCGGAAAGCTCGACCTGCTGCTCGCGCTGGACTTCCGGATGACCTCCACCACCCTCTTCGCCGACCTCGTGCTCCCCGCCGCCACCTGGTACGAGAAGCACGACCTGTCCAGCACCGATATGCACCCCTACGTGCACGCCTTCACCCCGGCCATCATCCCGCCCTGGCAGGCCCGCACCGACTTCGACATCTTCCACGGCCTCGCCCGCAAACTCAGCGAACTGGCCGCCGGACGGCTGGACACCGCCCACGACCTGGTCGCCACCGCCCTCCTGCACGACACCCCCGGGGAGACCGCCCAGCCCGGCGGGACCGTACCGGACTGGCGGGACGGCCACACCCCCGCCGCACCCGGCGTCAACCTGCCGAACGTCACCCTGGTGACCCGCGACTACACCGCCGTCGCCGACCGGCTCGCCGCCTTCGGCCCGCTCGCCCAGCAGGCGGGCATGCAGGTCAAGGGCATCACCGTGCACCCGGACCCGGAAGCCGCCTGGCTGGCCGACCGCTGTGGCACCGCGACCGGCGGCGCCGCGGCGGGCCGGCCCCTGCTGGACACCGACGCCAAGCTGTGCGAGGCCATCCTCGCCCTGTCGGGCACCACCAACGGGCGCATCGCGGCCGAAGGGTTCGCCCGGCTCGCCGAGCGCTGCGGCCCCGACTCCGGCCTCACCGCACTGGGCGCCTCGGTGGCCGAGCGCCGGGTGGTGTTCTCCGACACCCAGGCCAGGCCCGTCCAGGTAGGCGCCAGCTTCGAATGGTCCGGCAAGGAGGCCCCCGACCGCCGGTACGCGCCGTTCACCATCAACACCGAGCACCGCAAACCCTGGCACACCCTCACCGGCCGCCAGCACTTCTACCTCGACCACGCCTGGATGGCCGAACTGGGCGAACAACTCCCCGTCTACCGGCCCCCGCTGGACCTGGCCGCCCTCGGCGAGGCCCCGCCGGGAGCGGACGGCGACACCGGCCGCGCGGTCACCGTCCGCTACGTCACCCCGCACTCCAAGTGGTCCATCCACTCCGAGTACCAGGAAAACCTGATCATGCAGACCCTGGCCCGCGGCGGCCCCGTCATCTGGCTCAGCGTCCCCGACGCCCAGGCCATCGGCGTATCCGACAACGACTGGATCGAGGCCGTCAACGCCAACGGCGTCGTGGTCGCCCGCGCCGTGGTCTCCCACCGCATGCCCACCGGCACCGTGTTCATGTACCACGTGCAGGAACGGCTGGTGAACGTGCCCAAGTCCGAGGCCACCGGCCGCCGCGGCGGAGTGCACAACGCCCTCACCAAACTGCTCATCAAACCCACCCACCTCATCGGCGGCTACGCCCAGCTCTCCTTCGCCCCCAACTACTACGGCCCCACCGGCAACCAGCGGGACGCGGTCACCGTCATCCGGCGCCGCTCCCAGAACGTGGAGTACTGACATGCCGCGTCACCGCCCGCGCACCCCCCGGGTGATGGCCCAGGTCGCCATGGTCATGAACCTCGACAAGTGCATCGGCTGCCACACCTGCTCGGTCACCTGCAAACAGACCTGGACCAACCGCTCCGGCACCGAATACGTCTGGTTCAACAACGTCGAGACCCGCCCCGGCCAGGGCTACCCCCGCGGCTACCAGGACCAGGACACCTGGAAGGGCGGCTGGCACCTCAAGGGCGGCAGGCTGGTGCCGCGCACCGGCGGCCGGGCCCGCCGCCTCGCCCGGCTGTTCGCCAACCCCGAACTGCCCCGGCTGGACGACTACTACCAGCCCTGGACGTACGACTACGACACCCTCACCACCGCCCCGCTCGGCGACGACGTGCCCACCGCCCCGCCCCGCTCCCTCATCGACGGCCGGCCCACCACCGTCACCTGGGGACCCAACTGGGACGACGACCTCGGCGGCGGCCCCGAACACATCGCCGGCGACCCCGTCCTGGCCAAGATGAGCGAACAGGTCCGGCTGGAGTACGAACAGGCCTTCATGTTCTACCTGCCGCGCATCTGCGAGCACTGCCTCAACCCCTCCTGCGTCGCCGTCTGCCCCTCCGGCGCGCTGTACAAGCGGATCGAGGACGGCATCGTCCTGGTCGACCAGGACCGCTGCCGCGGCTGGCGCATGTGCGTCAGCGGCTGCCCGTACAAGAAGATCTACTTCAACCACCGCAGCGGCAAGGCCGAGAAGTGCACCCTGTGCTACCCGCGCATCGAGGCCGGGGAACCCACCGTGTGCTCCGAGACCTGCGTGGGACGGCTGCGCTACCTCGGCGTCATGCTCTACGACCCCGACAAGGTCGGCGAGGCCGCCGCCACCCCTGACGAAAAGGATCTCTACGAGGCCCAGCTCGGCTGCTTCCTCGACCCCCACGACCCCGCCGTCGCCCGCGCCGCCGCCGACTCCGGCATCCCCAACGACTGGATCGAGGCCGCCCGGCGCTCCCCGGTGCACGCCCTCATCACCCGCTACCGGGTGGCCCTGCCACTGCACCCCGAATACCGCACCATGCCCATGGTCTGGTACGTCCCCCCGCTCTCCCCGGTCGTGGACGCGCTCACCGCCACCGGCCACGACGGCGAGGACCCCGTCAACCTCTTCGGCGCCATCGACAGCCTGCGCATCCCCCTGGGCTACCTCGCCGAACTCTTCACCGCCGGCGACCCCGAACCGGTCGAGGCCGCCCTGTGCCGGCTGGCCGCCATGCGCAGCCATATGCGCCGGATCAACCTCGGCGAGGAACGCGACCCCGCCATCGCGGCGGCCGTCGGCCTGGACCAGGACGGCATCGAGGCCCTCTACCGGCTGCTGGCCCTCGCCAAGTACGAGGAGCGCTACGTCATTCCCACCAGCTACACCACCGGTCCCGGCGGCGACGCCCCCCTGGACTCATGCAGCCTCGACGGCGACGGACTGCCCGGCATGATGCCCTACGGCCCGCCCGGCGCCGACGCCTTCCACACACCCCCGGCACCCGAACCCGCCAGCGCCGCCTCCGGCCTCGCCGGCCGGATCAACCTGCTCAACTGGAACGGCCGCGGCCGCCCCGCCGGACTGTTCCCGAAGCGGAACGGGGACACCCGGTGACCCCCGCCACCCCCGCCCTCCACCAGGCCGCCGCCCTCCTCCTCGGCTACCCCGGACCCGACTGGCCCGCCCGCCACACACTGGTACGCGACTGCCTCACCGAACTCGCCACCCCCGCCGCCGCGCCCCTGCTGCGGTTCTGCGCCGCCGTCGACGGCATCCCGGTGCTCGACCTGGCCTCCGCCTACGTCCGCACCTTCGACCGCAGCCGCCGCCGCACCCTGCACCTCACCTACTACACCGACGGCGACACCCGCCGCCGCGGCTCCGCCCTCGCCGCCCTCAAGGCCCACTACCGCGCCCACGGATGGGCACCCCCCGAGAACGAACTCCCCGACCACCTGCCCCTCCTGCTGGAGTTCGCCGCCCGCTGCCCGGACCCCGGCAGCGCGCTCCTGCGCGACCACCGCGCCGCCCTGGAACTGCTCAGGATGGCCCTCACCGACCACGGCAGCCCGTACGCCGACATCCTGCGCGCCGTCTGCGACACCCTGCCCGGACCCTCACCCGCCGACCGCGCCCAGGCCCTCGCCCTCGCCCGCGGCGGACCGCCCACCGAAACCGTGGGCCTGGCCCCCTTCTCCGCAAACCCCTCCGCCATCCCCTCAGCCGCCCCCTCCGCCGCGCAAGGAACCGGCCGATGAACCACCTCGACACCGCCCTGTGGGGCGTCCTCCCCTACCTCGTGCTCGCCCTCTTCACCGGCGGCAGCGCCTGGCGCTACCACTACGACCGCTTCGGCTTCACCACCCGCTCCAGCCAGCTCCACGAACACCGGCTGCTCGCCATCGGCGGCCCCCTCTTCCACTACGGACTGCTCTTCGTGATCGCCGGACACGTCGTGGGCCTGCTCATCCCCGAAGCCCTCACCGAACGACTGCGCGTCAGCGAATCGCTCTACCACGCGGGCGCCCTGCTCGTCGGCGGCACCGCCGGTCTGGCCACCGCCGCCGGCCTGGGCATACTCCTCCACCGGCGGCTGCGCGTACCAGCCGTCCGGGCGGCCACCAGCCGCACCGACAAGGCCCTCTACCCGCTGCTCGCCGCCGTCCTCCTGGCCGGACTCACCGCCACCGCCACCGGAGCCGGCCACCGCGCCTACGACTACCGGCAGGGCGTCTCCGTCTGGGTCCGCAGCCTGTTCACCCTCGACCCCGACGTGCCCGCCATGACCCACGCCCCCCTGGCCTACCGGCTCCACGCCCTCCTGGCCATGGCCCTGTTCGCCCTGTGGCCCTTCAGCCGCCTCGTCCACGCCTTCACCGCCCCCATCGGCTACCTCACCAGGCCCTACGTCGTCTACCGCTCCCGCACCCCCGCCCACCCCCACCGGCACCCCGCCCTCACCGGCGCCGACACCGGCACCCCGGCCCCCCGGCGGCAGGGCCGGGCCAGGACCTGACAGCGGCGGCCTCCGGACGGCCCGGTGGTGCGGATCAATCCGCACCACCGGGCCGTACCACGTACGGGTGCACTTCCCGCCGACCCCGGCCCGACCACGGCAGTGCGAAGTAGTTTGGGGCACCCCTGACCGCCGCCCGACACTCCCACCCGCCCGAGTCCACCACACCCCCTAGGGGCACCCCCCATGCCCGAGCCCGCATCCGCAACCGCCCGCCTCCTCGCCGGCGGCCACGACGGACCGGGCGCGCTCCGCCCGCTGCTCGACACCGTCCTCCACGCCCTCGCCCACGGCGCCGCCGACCGCGGCGGACCGCTCCCGGCCGGGGGACCCGCCGCGGTGGCCCGGCGGATACGGGAGGCGGCCCGGCCGCTCATCCCCGACGAAGGGGAGGGGCCCCACCACGCACTGCGCACCCTCGTCCGCGCCCTCGCCCACGGCGCCGCCGACCCCGCCGACCCCCGCTGCACCGCCCATCTGCACTGCCCGCCACTCGCCGTCGCCACCGCCGCCGACCTCGCGGTCTCCGCGCTCAACCCCTCCCTCGACTCCTGGGACCAGGCCCCCGCCGCCTGCGAACTGGAGGCGCTCACCTGCCGCGCCCTGGCCGAACTCGTCCACCCGCACGGCCCCGCCCCCGACGCCCTCGTCACCACCGGCGGCAGCGAGTCCAACCAACTCGCCCTGCTCCTCGCCCGCGAAGCCGCGGGCGGCCGGCCACCGCGGATCATCCACGGCGCCAACGCCCACCACAGCATCCACCGCGCCGCCTGGCTCCTCGGACTCCCCGCACCGCACACCCTCCCCACCCCCACCGGCGTCCTCGACCCGGCCGCGCTCCACACCGCCCTCGACCGGCTGCCCGCCGCCCCCACCCTCGTCGTCGCCACCGCCGGCACCACCGACACCGGAGCCATCGACCCGCTCCCCGACATCGCCGACATCTGCGACCACCACTCCGCCACCCTCCACATCGACGCCGCCTACGGCGCACCCCTCCTCTTCAGCGACACCCTCCACAAACGGCTCCACGGACTCGACCGCGCCCACACCGTCGCCCTCGACCTGCACAAACTCGGCTGGCAACCCGTCGCCGCGGGCCTCCTCGCCGTCCCCGACACCGCCGCCCTCACCCCCCTGGCCCACCACGCCGACTACCTCAACGCCGACGACGACACCCACGCCGGCATCCCCGACCTGCTCGGCCGCTCCCTCCGCACCACCCGCCGCCCCGACATCCTCAAGATCGCCGTCACCCTGCGGGCACTCGGCCGCCGCGGCCTCGGCGACCTCGTCGACCACGTCTGCGCGGCCGCCCAGCACCTCGCCGACCTCATCGAGGCCCGCCCCGGACTCGAACTCCACGCCCGCCCCACCCTCAGCACCGTCCTCTTCCGCCCCACCGGGGCACCACCCGCCGCCGTCGCCGCACTGCGCCGCCGCCTCCTCCACCACGGCACGGCCGTCCTCGGCCGCGCCACCACCCCCGAAGGACTGTGGCTCAAGGCCACCGTCCTGCACCCGCACACCCAGCCCGACGACCTGCGCGGGCTGCTCGAACTCGTGGAAGGCAACACCACCCCATGAGCACCGCACCCCCCACCCGCCCCGCCGCCGAGCCCGCCCCCACCGCCGACCGGCCCCTGGACCTGGCCGGCGTCGGCATCGGCCCGTTCAACCTCTCCCTCGCCGCCCTCGCCCACGGCGTCCCCGCCCTGCGCACCGCCTGCTACGAACAGCGGCCCGCCTTCCACTGGCACCCCGGCCTCCTCATCGACGGCGCCACCATCCAAGTCCCCTTCCTCGCCGACCTGGTCACCCTCGCCGACCCCACCAGCCCCTGGAGCTTCCTCCACTACCTCAAGGCCCACGAGCGGCTCTTCCCCTTCTACATCGCCGAGCGCTTCCACATCGAGCGCGCCGAATACGACGCCTACTGCCGCTGGGTCAGCGAACAACTCCCCGGACTCCACTTCGGCCACCGCGTCGACGCCGTCCGCTGGGACCACGAACACCAACTGTTCGAAATCGACTACACCCGCCTCGGCCCGGCCGCCGACCCCCACACACCCGACCCCACCGCCACCGACCCCACCGCCACCGACCAGGAGAGCCGGACCCCCGGCCGCGCCTACGCCCGCAACCTCGTCCTCGGCGTCGGCACCGAACCGTACGTCCCCGAACCCCTCCGCCCCCTCGCCGACGCCCCCAACGTCCCCGTCCTGCACTCCTCCGACTACCTCGAACACCGCGAACGGCTCCTGGCCACCGGCCACGTCACCGTCATCGGCTCCGGCCAGTCCGGCGCCGAGGTCTTCCTCGACCTGCTGCGCAATCGCCCCCTCGGCGCCGAGGGACTCCACTGGCTCGCCCGCACCCCCGCCTTCGCACCCATGGAATACAGCAAACTCGGCCTCGAGCAGTTCAGCCCCGACTACACCCGCTACTTCCACACCCTGCCCGAACCCGTCCGCGACCAGCTGCTGCCCCGCCAATGGCAGCTCTACAAGGGCATCGCCCACGAAACCATCGACGCCATCCACCAGGAGCTCTACCGCCGCGCCCAGCACGCCGACGGCTGGCCCGGCGCCGTCCTCACCCCCGGCGTCACCGTCCGCACCGCAGGACGCATCGCCGCAGCCCGCCTCGAACTCCACCTGGAACACATCCAGCAGGGCACCCGGGCCCGCCACACCACCGAGGCCGTCGTCCTCGCCACCGGCTACCGCGAGCGCCCCGTCGACACCCTCCTCGCCGCCCTCGACCCCTACATCCGGCGGGACGCCTCCGAGCGCCCCCGCGTCGACGCCGACCACCGCCTGGTCCTCGACCCCATGATCAAAGGCTCGGTGTACGTCCAGAACGCCGAACGCCACACCCACGGCGTCGGCACGCCCGACCTCGGCCTCGCCGCATGGCGTTCCGCCGTCATCCTCAACTCGCTGCTCGCCGAGCCCGCCTACCGGCTGCCGTCCCGCACCGCGTTCACCACCTTCGGCCTCCAGCCGTCGGGGCGGTGCGGCACCGTCATCGGCAGCCCGCACCTCCCCGACCAGCGCGGCCCCCTCGCCCGCACCCGAACCTGACCGCGTGGGGGCGAGGGGGCGTCACGTACGAAGGCGGCGGGCGAGCGAGCGGATGCGCACCCCTTCCGGCAAGGTTCTGACCTGCTGAACGATTCCGCGGGCCTGCTCCTCCTCGTAGATGGTGCGGACGAGTGCGTAGTACTTGGCCTCGACCGGCTCCCACGGCAGGTCGCCGCCGGGTTCGCCGGACGGCTGGTCGACGCGTATCTCGGATGTCCGGCCGTCGTCCAGGCAGCAGGTGAGGACAGCTCCCGCGTCGGGAACCCGGTCGTCGGCGGTGACGTGGAGACGCTTGGTGAGGGCCAGGACGTCGGCGTCGCCCAGGCGCTGGTAGCTCGACCAGTCGACGGCGCCGTCGAGCAGCGCGACACTCGTCTGGAAGTAGACGCTGAACTGGGCGTCGACGGTGTTGGCCGGATGGGTCTTGCATGACTCGTCCGTACCGACGATCGCGTAGGCCCGCGGTGAGACGCGCACGCTGATCTCCGCGGACGGCGGGATGGCTCCGCCCAGGCACTGGCGCAGCCGCAGGGCCGCGTCGATCGCTCCGTGGGCGAGGCGGCAGGCGGGGTAGGGCTTGATGCCGGTGTCGGACAGCAGCCAGTGTTCGCCGAGGCCGTCGGTGATCAGCTGGGGGCGCGGGGCATCGCTGTAGGAGTTGAGCAGCCCATGGCGTCCTTCCAGAGCCTGCTCCGCACCGTGGAATCCGGATGCGGTGAGGGCGAGGGACAGGATGGCGTTGTGTGCGGCGAGCCCCGGATGGAGCCGCTTGTTCCAGCTCCCGTTCTTCAGGTACTGCATGGACCCGGCCGCCATGGAGCCGGCGACTCCGAAGGCGCCGGTGAGCTGTTCGGCGGTGGTGTTCATCAGCCGCGCCCCGGCCGCCACGGCGCCGAACAGGCCCGCGATGGCGGTGGGGTGGAACCCGCGGTCGTAGGCGCTCTGCCCGAGCGCGGCACCGACGCGGCAGCAGGTCTCGTAGCCCGCGGCGAGCGCGGTGAGGAACTCGGCTCCGGTGGCGTCTTCGCGCTCGGCGACGGCCAGGGCGGCTGGTATCACCGGAGCACCGGGATGCAGCGCGCTCGTGATGTTGGTGTCGTCGAAGTCGAGACTGTGCGCGAAGGCTCCGTTGAGCAGTGCGGCGTACTGCCACGGGTAGCCGCGCTCGTGGCCGACGCAGGTGGCCGGGCCGTCAGGCGGTGCGAGGCTGCGCACCGCGTTGATGACGGCCGGGCTGGAGTCGGCCTGGGCGCTGCCGCCGACGGTTACGCCGATGAAGTCGAGCAGGCACTGCGACAGCCGTGTCACCACGGAGGCCGGAAGATCTTCGAAGCGCAGTCGCGAGACGAACCGGGCGAGTTCGGCCGTCGGTCCCGCGGGCGAGGCGGACAGGGTGTCGGCGGGTGTGGTCATGAGGCCGGCGCCTCCGTTCGTATCCGGGGTGGGCGGGTGCTCCGGTGCACCTCTCGGGAAGGCCCTCAGCCGAGCGCCGGGCGCGCCGCGGGGGACAGCAGGTCCGCCAGTGCGGTGATGTCCTCGAGGCCGTCGAGGCCGAGGACGGCGTGTTCGATGGCGGCCTGCCGGTCCGGGGTGATGACCGCGTGGGTCAGATCGCGGTACTTGGCGACGATGTCGGTGTTGCTCAGGGGGCGGTCGCCGGTGCCGCGGGGGTGGGTGACGAGGGTTTCGTGCCGGCTGCCGTCCTTGAGGGTCAGGCGGAGCCGGGTGGTCAGCCGCTCGTCGTGCGGGAGCTGGTCGTAGGCCGCTTCGTGGCGGCTTTCGGTCCGGTCGATGAGGTACCAGACGTCGTCGCGGTTGATCCGTTCATCGGTGAACTGGTCGATGAGGACGGCTCCGTCGATCAGCGCGGCGGCCACGGCGTAGGCGAGGTTCATCTGGGCCCCGATCGGTTCCAGGGGGCGTACGGCCTGCCATCCGCCGTGGTGGAAGGCGGCTTCGGCGACGTCGATACGGATGTGCTCGATGTTCTCGACGGACAGCGGAAGGTCCCTGCGCAGCTTCAGAGCGGCGTCGATGGCGGCGTGCAGGCCGCCCATGGCGGCGTACGCCTTGACGGCGATGCGCTCGGTCTCCCAGACGCTGCCCAGGGTGTCGGCGATCTGCCGGGCATCGGGGCTGTGTCCTTCACCGAAGGTGGCCAGGAAGCCGCCGTACTCGCGCTCGAAGACGCGCTTGATGCCGACGTATCCGGAGGCGGCGAGCGCGGCGGCGGTGAGGCCGTTGCGCGCGGCGAAGCCGTGCTGCATCCGCTTGACCATCGATTCGAACTGGGCGGCCATCAGCCCGCCGGACTGGGTGCCGGCGATTCCGAGGGCGTCCTCGAATCCCGCGGCGTCAAGGCCGTAGAGGGCCCCGGCCGCCGCGGCCGCGGCGTGGGTGCCGAACACCGGGCCCGAGTGCCAGCCACGGGACAGCATCTCCAGACCGTGCAGGGCCAGCCCGACCCGCGGCCCGGTCTCGTAGCCGAGGATCGCGCCGAGCAGAAAGCGGGAGCCCGACACCGTTCCGATGCGGGATGCGGCGGCGAGCAGGGCGGGCAGGACGAGGGAGTTGCTGTGCAGCGGGGCGAGGGGGTGGTAGTCGTCGAGCTCGAATCCCTGGATGAAGCTGGAGTTGAGCATCGCCGCCGAGGGCGCGCTGGTGGTGCGGCCGTCCCAACCGATGATCATGGCACTTCCGGCGTCGTCCAGTGCCGTGACGGCCTCGACGCCGGTGCGGGACACGGGGAGTTGGGCGCCGACCAGCGCGCAGCCGACGCCGTCGAGCAGCAGGTGCTTGGCGCGCTCGCGTACGGAGGCCGGGATGTCGTCGAGGGTGGTGTCGGCCAGCCAGCTGGCCAGCCTGCCGGTCGGCCCGGTGGGGTCGCTTGCCGGGGCGCCGGTGTTCCGGGGGCGGTGCGATGCGCTCATTCCGTTCGGTCTCTCTTCGCGCGAGGTGCGGTGCCGGAAGGTTTCGAAGGCGATCTGCCGGCCGGGCTCACTCAGGGGCGTGCGGCTTGGCGGCGCTGGTGCCCGTGTAGTGCTCGGACCATTCCAGCCAGTCGTCGAGTCCGACGATGTCGAACAGGGCGGCGGGCCCGTGGGCGTCCTGCTCGGGAGGGCGGCCCCGTTCGCCGAGGGTCGCCAGCGCGGTGTCCACCGCGGTGACCGCGGCGCCGGCGGTGATGGCCGGGTAGAGGGCCAGCCGGAAGCCGAGCTGTGCCAGTTCCTCGGTGGACAGCACCGGCGTCCTGGAGTTGGCCAGTACGTTGGCGACCAGCGGGACCTCGACCCGTTCGGCGATGGCCTCCATCTCCGCGACACTCTCGGGTGCCTCGATGAAGACCATGTCCGCACCGGCGTCGGCGAAGCGGTTCGCCCGGTCGATGGCCTCCCGCAACCCCAGCGGCGCACGGGCGTCGGTGCGGGCGATGACCACCAGGTCCGCGTCGGCGCGGGCGGCCACCGCCGCTCGTACCTTGGAGACGGCGTCCTTTGTGGGGATGACGGCCTTGCCGGACAGGTGGCCGCAGCGTTTGGGGAAGACCTGGTCCTCGAGGTGCACCGCGGCCGCGCCGACCCGGACGTAGGACTCGATCGTGTGGCGGACGTTGAGTTCGTTGCCGTAACCGGTATCGATGTCGACCACCAGCGGGAGCGAGGTCGCCGAGCGCAGCCGGGAGGTGTGCGCGATCATCTCCGAGGCCGTCATCAGACCGAGGTCGGGGCGCCCGAGGACGGCGCAGGACGCCGCCCCGCCGCTGACGTAAGCCGCGGGGAAGCCATGACGCTCGGCCAGGGCGGCCGTCAGACCGTCGTAGATGCCGGGAGCGACGATCAGTTCCTCGCCGGCGATCAGCCGGCGCAGTCGGGCCGCGGGGGAAGTGCTCATGGTCTCGCTCCTCAGGCCAGGACGGCGGGCAGCCCCGCGGGCCGCCCGGCCTCGTAGTCGGTGATGGCGGCGGCATGCCGCAGGGTCAGGTCGATGTCGTCGAGCCCTTCGAGGAACCGTCGGCGGGTGAAGTCGTCGATCTCCAGGGGCAGATCCAGCTCCGCGCAGCGCACCCGGCGCTCGATGACGTCCAGGGTGACCGGTTGGGCGGGGTCCGCTTCGACGCGCTGCTGCAGGGCGAGGACGGCGTCCTCGTCGAGTTGGGCGGGGAGGAGGCCCGATTTGGTGGCGTTGCCGCGGAAGATGTCGCCGAAGCGGGCGGACACCACGACGCGGAAGCCGAAGTCCTGGAGGGCCCATACGGCGTGTTCCCGGGAGGAGCCGGTGCCGAAGTCGGGCCCGGCCAGCAGCACGGAGGCGTGCGTGTACTCGGGCCGGTTGAGTACGAAATCGGGGTCCTGGCGCCAGGTGTGGAACAGATGGTCGGCGAATCCGGTGCGGGACACCGTCAGGCAGTACCGGGCCGGGATGATCTGGTCGGTGTCGACGTTGCTGCGGCGCAAGGGCACCGCGGATCCGGTGTGCACGGTCAGTGGCTGCATGGTGATCACGCGTCCAGGTCGGCGGGGGCGGTCAGACGGCCGGTGACGGCGGTGGCGGCGGCGGTGGCCGGAGAGACCAGATGAGTGCGTGCGCCTTTGCCCTGACGACCCTCGAAATTGCGGTTGGACGTGGAGGCACAGCGCTGTCCGGGCCCGAGCCGGTCGTCGTTCATGCCGACGCACAGCGAGCAGCCGGCCGCCCGCCACTGCGCGCCCGCGGCGAGGAAGACCTCGTGCAGTCCCTCCGACTCGGCCTGGGCCTTGACGCTCATGGATCCCGGGACGACGACCATCCGCACCCCCGGTGCGACCTTCTTGCCGTGCAGGATCTCGGCGGCGGCCCGCAGGTCCTCGAGGCGCCCGTTGGTGCACGACCCGAGGAAGACGGTGTCGACGGCGATGTCCCGCATCCGTGTGCCCGGGGAGAGCCCCATATAGGCCATGGCCTGCTCGGCGGCGGTGCGCTTGTGGGGGTCGGCGAAGCCGTCCGGGGCGGGGACCGTGCCGGACAGCGGTACCGCTTGGCCGGGGTTGGTGCCCCAGGTGACGTACGGCGACATCGCGGAGCCGTCCAGTTCGACCTCGGTGTCGAAGGCGGCGCCTTCGTCGGTGGCCAGGGAGCGCCAGCGCTCCAGCGATGTCTCCCAGTCCCTGCCCTTCGGGGCGTACCTCCGGCCCGCCAGGTAGGCGAACGTCGTCTCGTCCGGGGCGATCAACCCGGCTCGGGCGCCGGCTTCGATCGACATATTGCACACCGTCATCCGGCCCTCCATCGACAGCGCCCGGATCGCCTCACCGCGGTACTCGATGATGTGGCCCTGGCCGCCACCGGTGCCGATCTTCGCGATGACGGACAGGATCAGGTCCTTCGCGGTGACTCCGGCGGGCAGCCGGCCGTTCACCGTGACGGCCATCGTCTTCGGCCGCTGCAGGGGCAGCGTCTGGGTCGCCAGCACATGCTCGACCTCGCTGGTGCCGATGCCGAGGGCCAGCGCCCCGAACGCGCCGTGGGTGCTGGTGTGGCTGTCGCCGCACAGGATGGTCATACCGGGCTGGGTGATCCCCAGCTGCGGGCCGATGACGTGCACGATCCCCTGGTCCGCCGAGCCCATGCGGTGCAGCGGGACGTGGAACTCGGCGCAGTTGCTCCGCAGCGCGTCCATCATCATGCGGGCCACCGGGTCTCCGACCGGGCGGTCGATGGCGAGGGTCGGGACGATGTGGTCCTCGGTCGCCATGGTCAGCTCCGGGCGCCGCACCCGCCTGCCGGTCTGACGCAGCCCGGCGAACGCCTGGGGGCTGGAGCCCTCGTGCAGCAGGTGGAAGTCGATGTACAGCAGGTCGGGTTCGCCTTCGGCGTGCCGCACGACATGGGCGTCCCACACCTTCTCGACCAACGTCTTCATCGGCACCTCCTCGAGGACGTTTCATTTCCCGGCGATGGTAGGGCGAAATTGTAGGATGATGCAAGGGGGCAAAATATGGACAGCGTGCCGGGCCCGGCAAGACCGGCCCCCATCGAGCGAGAGGAACCGAAAGTGACCGAGCAAGTAGTGACCGGCGGGGGGCGTCGCGGGGCGTCATCCGCCGTCGAGCGGGTGGTCGCCACCGTGCGGGAGGGGGTCAAGACCGGCCGCTACGTCCCCGGTCAGCGCCTTGTGGAGGCCGACCTCATGCGGGAACTCGGCGTCGGACGCAACGCGCTGCGCGAGGCGCTGTCCCGGCTGCGCAGCGACGGCTTCGTGCAGATCGAAGCGCATCGGGGTGCCTCCATCCGCCGGCTGACCCGCGAGGACGTGGCTCAGCTCTACGAACTGCGCGAGGTTCTCGAAGGGCTCGCCGCCCGCCTCGCCGCCCAACGGATCGGCGAAACGGATCACCGTCATCGCCTGGTGGCGGCACTCGAATCCATGCATGAGGTCGCCCGCACCGCCGAACTGCCGGTCTACATGGACGAGAACATCCGGTTCCACCGCACCATCGTCGAGCTGAGCGCCCATCCGCGCCTGGAGGAGTTGGTGGACCAGCTCCAGATCCAGACCTTCCGCATCCAGTTCCGCTCGGCGGCGGCGATCCACGACAGGACCGGCATGCGGGAATACTCGGTCACCGAGCACCAAAGCCTCGCCGAGGCGATTCTCGACGGCGACGGCACCCGGGCCGAAGACCTGATGCGCCGCCACCTGAGGCACACCAGAAGCGGCATCATGCAGCTCCCGGACGGCGACTTCGCCTGAGGGACCTCCTCCAGCCGGCCAGGGGCGGGTTCGCCTGTCCCATGTGCCGCCGGACAGGCCAACCCGTGAGCGGGCAGAGCCCTCCGCCCCTTCAGACCCCCCGCTCCCGGCGCCCGGGGACGCGAACGGTGTCCAGCTCGCCGTCGGCGTACCGAGCCCGGAGCGCTTTTTTGTCGAGTTTGCCCACGGAGGTCTTCGGAAGGCTGGGCAGGCGGACCCAGTGGTCCGGCAACTGCCAGGGCGCGATGTGCCCGGCGAGGAAGTCGCGCAGCGGCCCGAAGGCGATGTCCTCACCCGGCCGGAGCACGACCGCCGCCAGCGGGCGCTCCCCCCAACGCTCATCGGGGACGGCGACGACGGCTGCCTCGACCACCGCCGGGTGTGCCATGAGGTGGTTCTCGAGCTGGACCGAGGAGATCCACTCGCCCCCTGACTTGATGAGGTCCTTCGCGCGGTCGGTGAGTGTGAGATAGCCGTCCGGGGTCAGCGTCGCGATGTCCCCGGTGCGCAGCCAGTCCCCGTCGAACCGCTCATGCGCTTCGGGGGTCTGAGGGTCCGACGGCGTCGCCGGGTGGGCCCCCTCGTAGTAGGAGCCGGTGATCCACGGGCCGCGCACCTGGAGCTCACCGCTGGTGCGCCCGTCGTGGGGGACCGGGGCTCCGTCGAGGCCGACCAGCCGGACCTGGACCGAGGCCGGGACACGGCCCTGGGTGACCCGGTACTTCCACGCCTGCTCGTCGTCGACGCCGGCGGGTGGCCGGGCCAGTGTCCCCAAGGGCGAGGTCTCGGTCATCCCCCAAGCCTGGAGGACCCGTACGCCGTGCCGGCTCTCGAGGCCGCGCATCAGTGACGGGGCGCATGCGGAACCGCCCACGACCGCCGTGCGCAGGCTGGACACGTCGCGCGGTCGCGCGTCGAGTTCGGTGAGCAGGGCGGCCCACACGGTCGGTACCGCGGCCGCCACAGTGGGCCGTTCTGCGGCGATCATGTCGGCGAGTGGCGCTCCTTGGAGAAACCGGTCCGGCATCAGCAAGGAGGCACCGGTCATGAAGGCGGCGTGCGGGATGCCCCAGGCGTTGACGTGAAACATCGGGACCACGGGAAGCGCGGTGTCCGCGGAGCCGAGGGCGAAGGCGTCGGCGGCCTGCAACTGCAGAGAGTGCAGGTAGATGGAACGGTGGCTGTAGACGACGCCTTTCGGGTTTCCGGTGGTGCCGGAGGTGTGGCACAGCGCCGCGGCCGATCGCTCGTCGATCTCCTCCCGCCAGGGATATTCCTCGGGCCGCCCCGCGATCAGTTCCTCGTAGTCGTGGACATGGACGCCGCGGCCGGCCCGGCGCCGGGCCGCGCGGGCCTCGTCGAGCCCGGAGCGGTCCCCGGGGCCCGCGACGATGAGGTGCTCGACCGAGGGCAGTCCGGCCAGTACCGGAGCGAGGAGCGGCAGCAGCGATCCGTCAACGATGATCACGGTGTCGGCGGCGTCGTTGACGATCCAGGAGAGCTGATGTGGTGCCAGCCGGAGGTTGAGGGTGTGCAGCACCGCTCCCATCGCGGGGACGGCGAGATATGCCTCCAGGTGTTCGGCGTTGTTCCACATGAACGTGGCAACCCTGTCGCCGTCGCGGATTCCGAGTTCCTCGCGAAGTGCGTGGGCGAGGCGGGCAGCACGTGCGCCGGTCTCCGCGTAGCCGCGGCGCCGTGGTGAGTGGCTTTCGGACCAGGTGGTGACGGTGGAGTTCCCGAACACCGTCGAGCCGTGGATCAGAATCCGGGCGAGGGTGAGGGGAACGTCCTGCATGGTGCTCAACATGAGAGGCGGGGATCCTTGAACGGGAGGGGAGCGGCAGGGGGAGGTTTTGGGCGGGCGCGGCACCTGTCCTAGGCGCGGACGGCGGCGTTCGCGGTCAGTTCCCGGCCTTTGGTCTCGGGAGCGAACGACATGACGACGATGGCCGCGACCGTGGCGAGCGCGGTGGTCAGCAGTCCGATCTTGAATCCGGTCGTCCCCACGGCCAGGGTGCCGATGATGTACGGCGCGGCGGCGCCGCCGATGCGCCCACCGTGGTAGATGACGGACATGGCGGTCGCGCGGATGGGCGACCGGTGCACCAGCTCGGCGGTCCAGGGGCCGATCCCCGCGAGGATTCCGCTCACTCCCGTCCCGGCGAGGAGGCCGGCGACGAGGGCGGCGGGATGTGAGCGTGTGCTGATCAGCAGGAGTATGCCGCAGACGGTCACGGTGAGATAGGCGATGAAGACCGGCTTGCGGCCCCATCGGTCCCCGACCCCCAGATAGGCGATGATTCCCACCGCCACCCCCGCCTGCTGGATGAGCAGGAACGCCAGGCTCTTGGCCATGGAGAGCCCGTCGACCTCGACCAGGTATGTCGGCAGGAAGGAGACCACGCCCCAGAACATGTACTGCAGCACCAGCACGAACACCAGGCCGAGCAGCAGCGGTTGACGTGTTCCCCGGGCGAGCAGGGTGCGGGCCCGGGGGCGCGAGCTCTCCGATGTGTGATCCCTCGACCAATGCGGCGATTCCGGTGTGGCCACCCGGATGTAGAGAGCGAGCAGCAGCGGCAGCGCCCCGATCGCGTAGAGGATCCGCCAACCACCGTGGTGCAGGTCTCCCCCGTTGGACGCGGTGACCACGGTCGCGACACCCAACCCGAGCAGGTTGCCCAGCGGCCATCCGATCTGCATCAGAGCGCCGCTCTTGCCGCGGTGCTCCGCGGGCCAGGTTTCGGCGATGAGCGCGGCGCCCGCCGACCAGGTGGCGCCCAGTCCCAGGCCGGCGAGGAGCCTCAGCAACGCGAAGACGCCCAAGGAGGGCGCCAGCGCCGCCAGGCCCGTGAAGAGGGCGTATACGGCGGTGGCGCGGCTCAGGGACTTCACCCTGCCGACGCGGTCGGCGATCGCGCCCCCGGTGATACCGCCGACGAGCATCCCCACGGCTTGAAGAGTGCCGATGAGACCGATCTGCGCCTTGGTGGTACTGAAATCGGCCAGCAGTGCGGGGGTGGTCAGGGACAGCAGTGTGACGTCGAATACCTCGAAGAGCCACGCCCCGCCGCCCGCGATGAGGGCTCGCCATGCCGTGGCGTCCACCTGTCGGTACCAGCGGACTGTGTCGTGGGCGCCGGAGGCGGATCCGCTGGGTGCGGTCGCCCGGCCGGTGGCGGTCACCGTCGCCGCCGCGGACGCTCGGCGAGGGGATCCGATGGCTGTGGTGGCGGAGGGGCGCCGGGCAAGTGAGACATGCGTTGCTCCCTGTCGGTCTGGGTTCGTCGGCGCGCGGACGGTGCTCCGACGCGACGCCCGAGTCGATGGGGCAAAAGTGTGGGACAATATTGTGGGCTCGTCAACGCTTGGTTTCGGGAATCTTTCACATCGCCCCGCCGCGCCCATCGCACCGAAAAAGAAGAAGACCGCCGCTTCCCATGAAGCGGCGGTCACATGCGCGTCAGTCCTGCTCCGGGCAGGACCCGTCCGACGACCCCTCAGAACACCGGGACGCCGTCGCGGGTCAGCTTCCAGTCCACCGACCCGAACCGCGACACATCGATCGTCCCCTCCGCCTGCACCCAGGCGATGATCGTGTTCCGGATCTCCTCCGAATTGGCCCACACCTGCTTCGCGGAGGCCACATGCGGGAAGTTGCCACCCCCGCTCGCCCGGTAGTTGTTGACCGCCAGCACGAACTCCGCCTTCTCGTCGATCGGCTTGCCCTCGAAGCTCAGCCCGGCGATCCGCGACCCCGGCGCCTTCGCGATGTCGATCTCGTACGTCAGCCCGCCGACCGCGTCGTAGTTGTAGTCCGGGGTGTCCGAGGCGTTCGTCAGCTTCTCGGGGTCCACCTCACCGCCCGCCGGGGTCTGCACGTAGTAGCGCGCCGAGAACTCCAGATACTCCTTGAGCTGGGCACCCGTCAGCACCCGCGCCTCCAGGGTGTTCTCGAACGGATACAACCCCGCCACCTGCCGGATCGTGACCTCCCCCGCCGGGATCGCCGCCGTCCGGGAGAAACAGGACGCCTGCGAGAGCACCGGCAGCGCCGCGTACTCCGTCCCCGCCAGCGCCGCCTTCACCGTCTCCGACTGCACATGGTTGATGAAGTCGATGATCGGCTCGTCCTTGTAGGGCGCCTCGGTGGCCGCCATCGCCACCGAGCAGGTGCCGATGGTCTGGTTCACATAGCCGACGACCTTCTTGTGCTCATCGCCGAGCAGCCGCACGATCCGCGGGTCCTCCTCGGCCGTGTTGGAGTTCAGCACCTCCGCCGACACCGACGCCACCTGCCAGCGGCCCCGCTCCCACGCGAGCTCGAAGTCGAAGAGGGTGAGCCGCTGACCCCACTTGAGCGGCTCCGAGAGCACCACCTCGCGCCCCGTCTCCTCGTTCACCACCCGTGACTCGGGTATCTCCACATGCGCGTGGCCCACCAGGATCGCGTCGATCCCCGCCACCTTCCGCGCCACCAGCGCCGCCGCGTTCTCCACATACGGCACCTGGTCGCCGTAGCTGGACGTGCCGCTGGTCCCCGAATGCGCCGAGACGATCACCACGTCCGCGCCCATCGACCGCAGCCGCGGCACCCACTTCGCGGCCTGCTCCTCCAGACCCGGGAACGTCATCTTCCCCTGCACATTGGCCTTGTCCCAGATCGCGATGCCCGGATTGGTCAGCCCCAGCACCGCCACCTTCACATCCCGCCCGAACGGGGTGCGCAGCCGCGTCATCCAGTACGGCGCGAAGGCCGGCCGCAGCGTCTTCGCGTCCAGCGCGTTCGCCCCCAGCAGCGGGAAGTCGCACTGCTCCTCGAACTTCCGCAGCACCGGGATGCCGTAGTTGAACTCATGGTTGCCCAGTGCCGCCGCGTCATAGCCGATCGCGTTCATCGCCCGCGCCATGGGGTGCACCGGACCGTCCGCGCCCGTGATCGGGTCCACCTTGGCGTAGTAGTACGACAACTGGGTGCCCTGGATGGTGTCACCCGCGTCGATCAGCAGCGTATTGCGACGCCCCTTCTCCTCGCGGACCTGGTCGACCAGCGTGGAGATCTTCGCCAGGCCCACGTCGTTGTGCGCCGTGTCATCGAACTCGGCGTCGGTGAAGTAGTCCCAGTTGAACACGTTGCCGTGCAGATCGGTCGTGCCCATCACGGTGAAGGCGTACCGCTTCCGGTGGCCGGCGGGGCCCTGGTGCCCCCGTGCCTGCGCGGCGGCAGCGGTGGAGGCCGAGGCCCCGGCCAGTGCGACCCCCGCGCTCGTCGCCGCCGAGCGGCCCAGGAACGTCCTACGGTTGAGCGGCATCTCTATGTCTCCCCTTGCGGTACACAACCCGTCGACAGCCCGCCGACCGGGCACAACGCGCGTAGATTCTGGCGCAGCCGCACCACTCCGCACCACCCCCGGCAGGTTGCGATCAGGTTGCCGCCCCCACGCGTGAGAGCCCCCGCGCATGAGGGGGCGTCAGCGGACGGGCCGGCTGACGGGCCGGCGCATCGGCAGCCCACCCGGCCCGGTCGCCCCGCCCCGCCGAGGGGCCGCGCGCCGTACGCTCCGAACACCACCCCCCGTAACACCCGACCAGGAGCCCGCCCCATGAACCAGCCCGCCCAGCCGCCCGCCGCGCCCCAGCCCTACGGCACCCCCGACACCCCGCGCGTCGCCGTCCTCGGCGAGGCGCGCCTCGACGTCGACCCCGAGATCGCCCGGATCACCATCACCGTCAGCGCCCGGGGCGCCGACCGGCGCGCCGCGCTCGACGACCTCACCCGCCGCAACAACGAAGTCCGCGAGCTGGTGAAGTCCTACGGCGAGGCGGTCGAGAAGCTGGAGACCGGCGCCTTCTCGGTCACCCCCGAACTGGCCCCCAAGGGTCGCCACGAGCGCGTACGGGCCTACCACGGCCGGGTGCACCTCACCGCGACCCTCACCGACTTCACCGCACTGGGCGAACTCACCACCCGCCTCGCCGACCTCGAACTCACCCGTGTCGACGGCCCCCGATGGGGACTGCGCCCCGACTCGCCCGCCCACGGCCGGGCACGGCAGCAGGCGGTGCGCGAGGCGGTGCAGCGGGCCCGCGAGTACGCCGGAGCACTCGGTGCCCGGCTGGTCGCGCTCGTCGAGCTCGCCGACCTCGAGGCGGAGCAGGGCCCGCTCCAGCCCGTCGCCGTCGCCGCCCCGCGCCGCCGGTCGGGCTACGGCGGCCCCGCCGACCAGGACGCCGTGGCCGCACTCGACCTCGAACCGCAGCGCCAGACGGTGTACGCACAGGTCAACGCCCGCTTTACGATGACCCCTCCCGAGCTGTGAACCGCCCTCGCGAACGCTCATCGGAGCACCCCCGTGCACGTTTCATTAGTTGTCAATAACCTGCCATCCAAAGGCCATGGAGGAGTGTGGAGTTCACGGTTCTTTACTCGTCGGTAAGTCATAGGCTCGGCACCATGCGCCGAGCAAAAATCGTCTGTACCTTGGGACCCGCCACCGACTCGTACGAGCAGATCAAGGCACTCGTCGAAGCCGGAATGGACGTGGCCCGCCTCAACCTCAGCCACGGCACCTACGCCGAGCACGAGGAGCGTTATCGGCGAGTGCGCAAAGCCTCGCTGGAGACCGGCCGCAGCGTCGGCATCCTCGCCGACCTTCAAGGCCCGAAGATTCGACTCGGCCGCTTCCGTGAAGGTCCCGTACTCCTTGAACGCGGTGACGAGTTCACCATCACCGTCGAACCCATCGAGGGCGACCGGTTCCGCTGCGGCACCACCTACGAGGGGCTGGCCGGCGACGTCAGCAAGGGCGAGCGCATCCTCGTCGACGACGGCCGCGTCACCCTCGAAGTCGTCGACGTCGACGGACCCCGGGTGCACACCATCGTCATCGAAGGCGGCATGGTCTCCGACCACAAGGGGCTCAACCTCCCCGGCGTCGCCGTCTCCGTCCCCGCGCTCTCCAAGAAGGACATCGAGGACCTGCGCTGGGCACTGCGCACCGGCGCCGATGTCATCGCCCTCTCCTTCGTCCGCAACGGCGACGACATCGTGGACGTCCACCGGGTGATGGACGAGGAGGACCGCCAGCTCCCCGTCATCGCCAAGATCGAGAAGCCGCAGGCGGTCGACAACCTCGAGGACATCGTCGACGCCTTCGACGGCATCATGGTCGCCCGCGGCGACCTCGGCGTGGAGATGCCGCTGGAACAGGTGCCCATCGTCCAGAAGCGCGCCATCAAACTGGCCAAGCGGAACGCCAAGCCGGTCATCGTCGCCACCCAGATGCTCGACTCGATGATCGACAACTCCCGCCCCACCCGGGCGGAGGCATCCGACGTCGCCAACGCGGTCATCGACGGCACGGACGCGGTGATGCTCTCCGGCGAGACCAGCGTCGGCAAGTACCCCATCGCCACCGTCAAGACGATGGGCCGCATCGTCGCCGCCGCCGAGGAGGACATCCTCGCCAAGGGCCTCCCCCCGCTCACCGAACGCAACAAGCCCCGCACCCAGGGCGGCGCGGTGGCCCGCGCGGCGGCCGAGATGGGCGACTTCCTCGGCGCGAAGTTCCTCGTCGCCTTCACCCAGTCCGGCGACACCGTCCGCCGCCTCTCCCGCTACCGCTCCCCGATCCCCCTCCTGGCCTTCACCCCCGAGCCGAACACCCGCTCCCAGCTCAACCTCACCTGGGGTGTCGAGACCTTCCTCGGCCCGAAGGTCGACTCCACGGACGAGATGGTGGCCCAGGTGGACGAGGAACTGCTGCGCCTCGGCCGCTGCCGCAAGGGCGACCTCGTCATCATCACCGCCGGCTCCCCGCCCGGCGTCTCCGGCTCCACCAACCTGGTCCGCGTCCACCACATCGGCGCGGACGACCTGAGGTAACCGCGCCTCGCTCCCCGGGGGCCGAAGTACTGGGCTCAGTACTTCGGCCCGACGTGCGTCGCGTGTCGCGTATCGGGATGTCCCCGTCTGCTTGCTCATGGAGTTGAGGCTGCGCCCTTGGCGCACCAGGGCAAGAACGCGTTTGCGTGTTTCCAGGTCGTACACACATGCGAGTGTGACCGTGACGCGTCCGATGCGCGCCCATTCGAAGGATTGTTCACCTCATTGAGGGAAGATCCCCATATCCGCTGGCGACCTTGGAACCTAAGGAAAAGTGCCCCGGGTGGGATTCGAACCCACACTGAATACCTTTTGAGGGTATCGTCTCTGCCGATTGGACTACCGGAGCCCCTGCAATCTGAAGGTTAGTCTAGCCCCTCCGTGCGTCAAAGATACAGGACATCGGTAGGCTCGTGGTGGCCCACCTGCCAGGAAAACGAGGAGCACAGTGAGCACCGCTGACGCCCCCGACGCGCAGTCGCACGTCCCACCGCAGACAACCCGCGTCGTCATCGCCGAGGACGAGGCCCTCATCCGCCTCGACCTGAAGGAGATGCTCGAGGAGGAGGGGTACTCCGTCGTCGGCGAGGCGGGCGATGGTGAGACGGCCGTCGCGCTCGCCCAGGAGCACCGCCCCGATCTCGTCATCCTCGATGTGAAGATGCCGGTTCTCGATGGTATCTCCGCCGCCGAGCGGATCGCGGGGGACCGTATCGCCCCCGTCCTGATGCTGACCGCCTTCTCCCAGCGCGAGCTGGTCGAGCGGGCCCGGGACGCGGGGGCGATGGCGTATCTGGTGAAGCCGTTCAGCAAGAGCGATGTGGTCCCGGCCATCGAGATGGCCGTCTCCCGCTTCACCGAGCTGAAGACCCTGGAGAAGGAGGTCGCCGACCTCTCCCAGCGGCTGGAGACCCGCAAGCTCGTGGACCGGGCCAAGTCGATCCTGCAAACCCAGTACGGGCTGACCGAGCCCGCCGCCTTCCGCTGGATCCAGAAGACCTCGATGGACCGCCGGATGTCGATGCAGCAGGTGGCGGAGGCCGTGATCGAGGACGCGGAGGAGAAGAAGGCCGCCAAGGAGCAGTAGGGAACGAGGCGGCGGAAGGGCCCGCACCGCCGGATGAGGCGGTGCGGGCCCTTCCGCTGTGTCCGGGCGTCAGTCCTCGCCGAGGTACGCCTTCCGCACCGACTCGTCGTGCAGCAGTGCCTCTCCCGTGCCCGACAGCACGATCTTGCCGATCTCCATCACATGGCCCTGGTCGGCCAGGGACAGGGCGGCCTGGGCGTTCTGCTCGACCAGCAGGATCGTCGTGCCCTGGGCCTTGAGCTCGGCGATGGTGTGCATGATCTTCTGCATCATGATCGGGGAGAGGCCCATCGAGGGTTCGTCGAGCATCAGCAGCTTGGGGCGGGACATCAGCGCCCGGCCCATCGCGAGCATCTGCTGTTCGCCGCCGGAGAGGGTGCCGGCCGCCTGGCCGCGGCGTTCGCCGAGGATGGGGAAGAGGTCGTAGACCTTGCGCGTGTCGGCGGCTATGCCGTCCGCGTCCTTCCGGAGGAAGGCCCCGAGCTGGAGGTTCTCGGCGATGGTCAGCCGGGGGAAGATGTGCCGTCCCTCGGGCGAGTGGGCCAGTCCGAGGGCGACGATCTTGTGCGCGGGGACGCCCTTCAGAGGTTTGCCGTCGAAGCGGATCCGGCCGCCGAGGGGCTGGAGGAGGCCGGACAGGGTGCGCAGTGTGGTCGTCTTGCCCGCGCCGTTGGTGCCGATGAGGGTGACGACCTGGCCGGCCTCGACGCTGAACGAGATGCCCTTGACGGCCTCGATCTTGCCGTAGGCGACCCGGAGGTCCTCGACCTCGAGCAGTGCGGTCACTGTTGGTCCTCCGTACGTGCTGTGGTGCCCGGGTGGGCCTCGTCCTGCCTGGCCCTGGCCTGCGCGGTCCCGGCCTCCGCGGCCGTGACCTCGGCGGCCTCCTCCGCGCCGGGTGCGCCTTCGAAGGGGGTGCCGAGGTAGGCGGCGATGACGCGTTCATCGCTCTGGACGACGTCCGAGGTGCCCTCGATGAGCTTTTCGCCCTGGACGAGTACGGCGACCCGGTCGCAGAGGTTGAAGATGAAGCGCATGTCGTGCTCGATGACGAGTACGGCGGTGCCCATGTCGCGGATGGCGAAGACCAGTTCCTCGGTGGCGCGGGTCTCGTGGGGGTTCATTCCGGCGGTGGGTTCGTCGAGGAGCAGCAGTCCGGGGTCGCTGGCGAGGGCGCGGGCGATCTCCAGCTTGCGCTGTTCGCCGTAGGGGAGGTTGCGGGAGAGGTGGTCGGCCTTGTCGGCGAGGCCGGTGAATTCCAGGAGTTCCATGGCGCGGGCTTTGGACGCGGTCTCGGCGCGTTTGAAGCCGGGACCGCGCAGGAGGGCGGACCACAAGCCCTCTTTGGTGCGGGTGTGGCGGCCGACGAGGACGTTTTCGAGGACGGTCATGTTGGCGAAGAGCCGGATGTTCTGGAAGGTGCGGGCGATGCCGGCCTGGGTGACGAGGTGGGGTTTGGGCGGCAGGACGGTGCCCTGGTAGGCGACGCTGCCTTCGGTGGGGACGTAGAGGCCGGTGAGGCAGTTGAAGAAGGTGGTCTTGCCGGCGCCGTTGGGGCCGATGAGGCCGACGATCTCGCCGGGGTGGACGTCGAGGTCGACGGCGTGTACGGCCGTGAGTCCGCCGAAGCGCATGGTGACGCCGGTGGCGGTGAGCACGGGGGAGGTCGTGGTGGTGGTCATCGCTGTCATGCCTCCGCCTTGGTGACGCCGATGGCGGCGTCCTTGAGTCCGGTGGCGCCGGGGACGTCGAGCTGGCCGGTCTCGTGGTATTCGAGCTGCTGTCGCCGGTTGGGGATGATCCCTTCGGGGCGGAAGCGCATCAGCAGGATGAGCGCGATGCCGAAGGCGAGGAGCTGGTAGTCCTGGAGGAATTCCAGTTTCTTGGGGATGAGGTAGAGCAGGGTGGCGCCGAGCAGGGGGCCGCCGATGGTGCCCATGCCGCCGAGGATGACGGCGGCGACCAGGAAGGTGGAGTTGGGCGGGACGGGGCCGGCGAAGACGTACTGTTCGGGGACGACGGTGGACTGGAAGTGGGCCCATACGGTGCCGGCGACTCCGGCGAGGGTGGCGCCGAGGGCGAAGGCGATGAGTTTGACGCGGAAGCCGTTGATGCCCATGGCGGTGGCGGCGGTCTCGTCCTCGCGGATGGCGACCCAGGCGCGGCCGATGCGGGAGTTGCCCGCGCGGCTGAAGATCAGTACGACGAGGACGGTGACCAGCAGCATCAGCAGGTAGTAGTTGCCGCCTGCGTCGAGGGTGAGTCCGGCGAAGCTGTGGTCGTCGTTGAAGTTGAACCCGAAGATCTCCAGCGGGGGGATGTTGGGGATGCCGTCGGGGCCGTTGGTGACGGAGGGGCCGGAGGTGCCGTCGAGGTTGAGCATGGCGAGCCGGAAGATCTCTCCGAAGCCGAGGGTGACGATGGCGAGGTAGTCGCCGCGCAGCCGCAGGGTGGGGGCGCCGATGACGACGCCGAAGATCAGGGAGACCGCGCCGCCGGTGAGCACGGCGGCCCAGAACGGGAATGTCACGTCGATGGTGGAGGCGGTGGCCCCGGAGACCAGGGCCGCGGTGTAGGCGCCGACGCCGAGGAAGGCGACGTAGCCGAGGTCGAGGAGGCCGGCGAGGCCGACGACGATGTTCAGGCCGAGGGCCACGGTCGCGAAGATGGCGATGTTGACGCCGAGTTCGGTGAAGCTGGATTTGTCCTGGAAGAACGGGAAGACGATGGCGGTGATGAGCGCCGCGACCAGGGTGGTGGAACGGTAGGCGCTGGTGAGTTCGCTGATCCGGCTGATGAGTCCGGCTTTGGCGAGGGCGACGGCGGCGAATCCGATGGCGATGAGGTAGCCGAGGAATGGTTCGGGGTGGTCGGCGTCGGTCTGGATGCCGTAGTTGACCACGTAGAGGCCGAGGGCGAAGACGGCCGCGATGATCAGGATGTCGGCCCAGGAGGGGAGTTCGGCGGGGCGGCGCAGCGGGTGGGTGTCGTCCGGGAGGAGGAAGGTGGTGGCGACGGGGGCGGCGGTGGCCAGGGCGGCGATCCAGCCGCCGGGTTCGAGGTTGACCAGGCCGTTCAGGTCGACGGCGATGGTGATGACGGTGAACCAGGTGACGGCGAAGGTGCCGAGGGCCAGCAGCCGCAGGGCCTGGGTGGAGCCGCTGGGGGTGAGCCAGCGCAGGCCCTTCAGGCCGAGGGCGGCGAGTGCGAAGACGGCGGTGGCGGTTCCGAGGACGAGGGTGAGGAGCTGGAGTCCGCCGGGGTAGCCGTAGACGGTCAGGTCGCCGGGGAATTCGGCGGTCCAGGTCCAGGCGAGGAAGGTGGAGGCGACGGCGGCGACGCCGCCGGCCGCGGTGAGGGCGCGGAGCCAGGTGGTGCGCGGGGTGGTGGTGCCGGCCTGGGTCGTGTTCGTGGGCGTGGGCTGGGTCTTGTCGGTGGTCATCGGTTCACTCCCTCACGCCCGGTCCGCTACGCGTTCGCCGAGCAGGCCCTGTGGCCTGACCAGCAGGACGACGATGAGCAGGGCGAAGGCCCATACGTCCTTCCAGGCGCCGCCGCCGAGTTGGTCCATCCCGGGGATGTCCTGGATGTATTTGATGGCCAGGGCTTCGACGATGCCGAGGACGACGCCGCCGAGCATGGCGCCGTAGATGTTGCCGATGCCGCCGAGCACGGCGGCGGTGAACGCCTTGAGGCCGGCGATGAAGCCCATTTCGAAGTTGATCTGGCCGTATTTGAGTCCGTGGGAGAGGGCGGCGACGGCGGCGAAGGCACCGCCGATGGCGAAGGCCATCATGATGATGCGGTCGGTGTTGATGCCCATGAGTTTGGCGGTGTCGGGGTCCTGCGCGGTGGCCTGCATGGCGCGGCCGGCGCGGCTTTTGGAGACGAACAGGCCGAGGGCGAGCATGCACAGCGGGGCGGCGATGAGGAGGAAGGCGTCGCCGCGCTGGATGTGGAGGTTGCTGAGGATTTCGAACGAGGCGCCTTCGAACTGGGGGAAGCTGAGGGGTTTCTTGGCGTCCGGGTAGAAGGCCCAGATGGCCTGTTGCAGGGCGATGGACAGTCCGATGGCGGTGATCAGGGGGGCGAGCCGGGGGCCGCCGCGCAGGGGGCGGTAGGCGAAGCGTTCCGCCGCGGTGGCGATGGCGACCGAGGCGATGATGCCGCCGATGAGCATGAGGGGCAGGGCGAGGGCGAGTGCGGTGCCGCTGGGCAGCCAGAGGTGGATGGTGAGGGCGCCGAAGCCCCCGATCATGAAGATCTCGCCATGGGCGAAGTTGATGAGCTGGACGATGCCGTAGACCATGGTGTACCCGATGGCGATCAAGCCGTAGAGGGCGCCGAGGGTCAGGCCGTTGACCAGCGTTTGCGGCAGTTCGTGCACCGCAGGGCCTCCGATGAGCGTGTCGGATATGACGCCGCGCGAGGGCGATGGTGTACGCCCTCGCGCGGTTTCGTTTCGTGGGTGTGCGAGTCGCCGCCGGGTGGTCAGTCCTTGAAGGTCTCGCTCTTCACGGACTTCCAGGCGCCCTTGGTGACCTGGTAGACGGTCAGCTGTTTGTTGGTGGTGTCGCCGTAGCTGTCGAAGGAGACCTTGCCGGTGACGCCGTCGAAGGAGACGTCGCCGAGGGCTTCGGTGATCTTGGCGCGGGCGTCGTCCGGGAGCTTGCCGTCGTTGTCGTCGACGACGGCCTTGACGGCCTGGATGATGGCCCAGGCGGCGTCGTAGGAGTAGCCGCCGTAGGCGCCGTAGGGGTCGTCGTAGTTCTGGGCCGCGTAGTTCTTCACGAACGTCTTGGCGGAGTCGAGCTGTTCGACCGGGTAGCCGACGGAGGTGGCGAGGTCGCCGTCGTTGCTGGTGCTGGACGCCTTGATGAAGGCGGGGTCGTAGATGCCGTCGCCGCCCATGACCGGGACCTGTGCGCCGGCCTGTTTGACCTGGTCGGAGAGGAGGCCGCCCTCGGGGTACTGGCCGCCGAAGTAGACGGAGTCGGCGCCGGAGGACTTGACCTTGTTGGCGATGCCGGAGAAGTCGGTTTCCTTGACGGTGAGGTGGTCGCGGCCGACGACCTTGCCGCCGAGGCGCTTGAACTCCTCGGCGAAGATGGTGGCGAGGCCGTTGCCGTAGGCCTGCTTGTCGTCGATGACGAAGACCTTCCGCTTCTTCGCGTCCTTGTAGTAGTACTGCGCGGCGAAGCGGCCCTGGATGATGTCGGTGGTCGCGGTGCGGAAGTAGGTCTTGAAGGGGCGGGACTTCTTGCCCGAGGCCCAGTCGTCGCCCTGGCTGAGGGCCGGGTTGGTGTTGGCGGGGGAGACCTGGGCGAGGTCGGCTCTGGCGTAGACGCCTTGCATGGATTGGGCGACGCCCGAGTTGAGCGGGCCGACCGCGCCGAGGATCTCCTCGTCGTCGACCATCGAGGTGGCGTTTGCCTTGCCGGAGGAGGGCACGGCCTGGTCGTCGAAGGGTTTGACCTTGAAGGTGACTCCGTCGACCTCGTTGTTCTTGTTGGCTATGCGCGCCGCGAGGTCGACGGAGTTCTTGATGCCCTGGCCGATGGCGGACAGCGAGCCGGTGAGCGGGGCGTCGACACCGATGACCACGGTCGTCTTGCTGTCCTTGCCGCCACTGTCGTCTTTGTTGTCCCGCGACCCGCAGGCGCTGAGGGTGAGGGCGCCCGCAGTGATCGCGGTGGTCATGATGAGCAAGGAACGGTGTCGCACGAGGAATCCTTTCCCTGGCTCGGCACCCGAGTTCACGGGATGCCGTGTCCTCGCCGGATGAACCTGGAATGGCCGTGCGGGTGCGGCGTACACCCCACGGGGTCGTGACTGGCTGTGACTCTAAGCGTGGGGCGCGACCGGGGGCAGAGGTGCAGGCCATGATGTGACTGTCTTGTTATGACGCGCGTCACTTCTGGGTGTCCGTGTAGCGGAACGGAAAGGATGAATAGGGCATACCTGGATCGATTATCAGGTCCGGATACTGAGAAGGTGCAGTTCCGCTAAGGAGTGTGGGGAACTGGCGAGCGAAGTGCGGAGCGCCGTGCGCGGATCAGCGCGAAAAGATCGAGTTCGGAGTGGCGTTCCGGTCGCTGAAAACGCGATCTCGCATTGCGTCGGCGTTACGGAGTGTTACAACCGTCGACATCGGTCCGGTGCCGCGAGCGGGGCTTCCCCTGCTGGGCGGGGCCGGCCGTAAGGAAGTCCTTCCGGCCGTAAGGAAGTCCTTCCGGCCGTAAAGAAGTCCGGCCCGGCCTTCGAGAGGGCCGGGCCGGACGGCGCGGGCGCGTCCGGCCCGCCGGGCGTCACGCCTGCGTGCGCTCCTTGGCGTCGGTGATCTCGGCGACCGTCCTGGCGCGGCCGGCGTTGTCGATCTCGCGCAGCAGGCAGGTGAGGCGGGCGGTGCACACCCGCCGGTCCTGCTCATCGCTGATGACGATCTCGTAGGTCGCGGTGGAGCGGCCCCGGTGGAGGGGGGTGGCGACGCCGGTGACCAGGCCGGAGCGGACGCCGCGGTGGTGGGTGCAGTTGAGGTCGACGCCGACCGCGATCCGCTCGCTGCCGCCGTGGAGCATCGAGCCGACCGAGCCCAGGGTCTCGGCCAGGACGGCGGAGGCGCCGCCGTGCAGCAGTCCGTAGGGCTGGGTGTTGCCCTCCACGGGCATGGTGCCCACGACGCGCTCGGCGGAGGCTTCGAGGATCTGCACGCCCATGCGGGTGCCGAGGTGTCCGGCGGAGAACAGCGCGGGAAGGTCCACACCGAGCGCCGCGTACTCGTCGATGACCTCTTGCGGGAACTTCACGCTGGTCTGCTCGCCCATCGGACCGGCTCCGTTCGGTTGCTCGTGGTGGCCACCTTGGTCTTGGCTGGTGGTGGCCACCTTCTTACCAGGGGACTGAGCAAACGCTTAGGCCGGGGGTGTCTGTTCCAGACGGATCACCACGGACTTGCTCGCCGGGGTGTTGCTGGTGTCGGCGGTGGCGTCCAGCGGGACCAGGACGTTGGTCTCCGGGTAGTACGAGGCGGCGCAGCCGCGTGCGGTCGGGTAGTGGATCACGCGGAAGCCGGTGGCGCGCCGCTCGGTGCCGTCCGTCCACTCGCTGACCAGGTCGGCGTAACCGCCGTCGGCGAGCCCGAGCTCCCGGGCGTCCTCGGGGTGCACCAGCACCACCCGGCGGCCGCCTTTGATGCCGCGGTAGCGGTCGTCCAGGCCGTAGATGGTGGTGTTGTACTGGTCGTGGGAGCGGAGGGTCTGGAGCAGCAGCCGCCCCTCGGGCACCGTGGGGTACTCGACGGGGGCCGCGGTGAAGTTGGCCTTGCCGGTGGCGGTGGGGAAGCTGCGGCTGTCGCGCGGGGCGTGCGGCAGGGCGAACCCGGCCGGGTCGCTCATCCGGGCGTTGAAATCCTCGAAGCCGGGGATGACGGCGGCGATGCGGTCGCGGATCGCCGCGTAGTCCTTCTCGAAGTCCTCCCAGGGGGTGCGGCTCGTGGGGCCGAGCACCCGGCGGGCCAGCCGGCAGACGATGGCCGGCTCGGACAGCAGGTGGGGGCTGGCGGGCTCCAGGCGCCCGCGGGAGGCGTGCACCATGCCCATGGAGTCCTCGACGGTGACGAACTGCGGTCCGCCGCCCTGGAGATCGCGCTCGGTGCGGCCCAGGGTGGGCAGGATCAGCGCCCGTGCGCCGGTGACCACATGGGAGCGGTTGAGCTTGGTGGAGACGTGGACGGTCAGCCGCGCGGCGCGCATCGCGGCCTCGGTGACCTCGGTGTCGGGGGTGGCCGCCACGAAGTTGCCGCCCATGGCGAAGAAGACCTTGGCCTGGCCGTCGCGCAGGGCGCGGATGGCCCGGACGACGTCGAGGCCGTGCTCACGGGGCGGGGCGAAGCCGAATTCGCGCTCCAGGGCGTCGAGGAAGGCCGGGGCGGGGCGCTCGAAGATGCCCATGGTGCGGTCGCCCTGCACATTGCTGTGGCCGCGCACCGGGCAGACCCCGGCGCCGGGGCGGCCGATGTTGCCGCGCAGCAGCAGGAAGTTGACGACCTCCCGGATGGTGGGCACCGCGTGCTTGTGCTGGGTCAGGCCCATCGCCCAGCACACGATGGTGCGCTTCGAGGCGAGGACCATGCGCAGCGCGCGGTCGATGTCGGCGCGGTCGAGGCCGGTGGCCCGCAGTGTCTCGTCCCAGTCGGCGGCGCGGGCCGCGGCGGCGAACTCCTCGAAGCCGTGGGTGTGCTCGCGGATGAACGCCTCGTCGATGGCGCCCTCGCCCGCGCCGGAGGCGCTGTCGGCCGCTTCGAGGAGAAGTTTGTTGAGGATGCGGAAGAGGGCCTGGTCGCCGCCGAGCCGGATCTGGAGGAAGAGATCGGTGAGCGCGGTGCCGCCGCCGGCGAGGCCGCGGGCGTTCTGCGGGTTCTTGAACCGCTCCAGACCGGCCTCGGGCAGCGGGTTGACGGAGATGATCTGCGCGCCGTTGGCCTTGGCCTTCTCCAGGGCGGAGAGCATGCGCGGGTGGTTGGTGCCGGGGTTCTGCCCGGCCACGATGATCAGGTCGGCCTGGTAGAGGTCCTCCAGCAGCACGCTGCCCTTGCCGACACCGAGGGTCTCGGTGAGCGCCGAGCCGGAGGACTCATGGCACATGTTGGAGCAGTCGGGCAGGTTGTTGGTGCCGAATTCGCGCGCGAAGAGCTGGTAGAGGAAGGCCGCCTCGTTGCTGGTGCGGCCCGAGGTGTAGAAGACCGCCTGGTCGGGGGAGTCCAGCGCGGTCAGCTCGTCGGCGATGATGTCGAAGGCCCGGTCCCAGGTGACCGGCTCGTACCGCTCGGCGCCCTCGGCCAGATACATGGGCTGGGTCAGCCGGCCCTGCTGGCCGAGCCAGTAGCCGCTGCGGGTGGCGAGGTCGGCCACCGGGTGGGCGGCGAAGAAGTCGGGGGTGACCCGGCGAAGGGTGGCCTCCTCGGCGACGGCCTTCGCGCCGTTCTCGCAGAACTCGGCCGTGTGGCGCTTGCCGGGCTCGGGCCAGGCGCAGCCGGGGCAGTCGAAGCCGTCCTTCTGATTGACGCGCAGGAGGGTGAGCGCGGTGCGGCGCACGCCCATCTGCTGCTGGGCGACGCGCAGTGAATGCCCTACGGCCGGCAGTCCGGCGGCGGCGTGGCGTGGGGGTGTGACCTCGGGCGCGTCCTGGACCGGATCGCCTGCGGGCGGCTTGGCTGCCATCTCGCTCCCCTTCGGGTTCGAGCGTTGCGGGACCTGTGCGGGTGCGTGGACCTGTGGGTCCGATCCTGTCACGGGTCACCGGCGTCCGGGGTGGCGGGCCGGTCCCGGTGGTCCGCCTCTCTGGTTCGGACCGCGGCCGGTCCGGTCATGCGTCCGGCTCAAGTGTCGGGTCAGGTGCCTGGTCATGTGCCGGTCATGTGCCCGTCCGATCATGTGCCCGGCCTGGTCCCGGTGGCCGGGGCGGGAAGCATTGTCGGTGGGGCGTGGCAGGATCGGGGGCGTGGCAGAGAAAGCATCGAAGAAGACCGCAGCGCCCGCGTCCGACCGCACGGGGGAGGACCGTCCCCGCCTGCTCCTGCTGGACGGGCATTCCCTGGCATACCGGGCGTTCTTCGCGTTGCCGGCCGAGAACTTCAGCACGACCACCGGCCAGACCACCAACGCGATCTACGGCTTCGCCTCGATGCTGGCGAACACGCTCCGTGATGAGCGGCCCACGCACCTCGCCGTGGCGTTCGACGTCTCGCGCAAGACCTGGCGCTCCGAGCAGTTCACGGAGTACAAGGCGAACCGCTCCAAGACCCCTGACGAGTTCAAGGGCCAGGTCGAGCTGATCGGCGAGCTGCTCGACGCCATGAACATCACGCGGTTCGCGGTGGACGGCTTCGAGGCCGACGACGTGATCGCCACTCTCGCCACCCAGGCCGAGGAGCAGGGCTTCGAGGTGCTGATCGTCACCGGCGACCGGGATTCGTTCCAGCTGGTCACCGACCATGTCACGGTGCTCTACCCCACCAAGGGCGTGTCCGAGCTGACCCGGTTCACCCCCGAGAAGGTGCAGGAGAAGTACGGCCTCACCCCGCGCCAGTACCCCGACTTCGCGGCCCTGCGCGGCGACCCGTCGGACAACCTCCCCGGTATCCCGGGCGTCGGCGAGAAGACCGCGGCGAAGTGGATCAACCAGTTCGGCTCCTTCGAAGAGCTGGTGGAGCGGGCCGACGAGGTCAAGGGGAAGGTCGGCGAGAAGTTCCGCGACCACCTGGAGTCCGTGAAGCTCAACCGCCGGCTGACCGAGCTGGTGCGGGACGTGGAGCTCACCACCGGTCCGGAGGGGCTGGCGCGCGCCCCGTACGACCGGGATGCGCTCTCGGTGATCCTGGACGCGCTGGAGTTCCGCCACCAGAACTTCCGCGACCGGATCATGGCCGCCGACCCGGGCGCGGCGGAGGAGGAGCCCGCGGCCGCGGAGCCGGGCGTCGCGGTCGACGGGGTGGCGCTGGGCGCGGGTGAGCTCGCCCCCTGGCTGGAGAGCCACCGCGCCGCACCGCTGGGCCTGGCCACCGTGGACACCTGGGCGCTGGGCAGCGGCAGCGTCAGCGAGATCGCGCTGGCCACCGGTTCCGGACCCGCCGTGAGCTTCGACCCCGCGCAGCTGGACGAGGCCGACGAGCGGGCGTTCGCCGAGTGGATCGCGGACCCGGACCGCCCCAAGGTGCTGCACAACGCCAAGGGGATCATGCGGGTCTTCGCCGAGCACGGCTGGTCCGTCGCGGGCGTCACCATGGACACCGCCCTCGCCGCCTATCTGGTCAAGCCCGGCCGCCGCTCGTTCGAGCTGGACGCCCTGTCGATGGAGTACCTGGGCCGTGAGCTGTCCCCCGCGGTGGCGGCGGACGGCGGGCAGCTGGCCTTCGGCGCCGATGACGAGGCCGAGCGGGACGCCCTGATGATCAAGGCGCGGACGATCCTGGACCTGGGGGAGGCGTTCGGCGGCCGGCTGAAGGACGTGGGCGCGGACGGGCTGCTGCACGACATGGAGCTGCCGGTCTCCGAGCTGCTGGCCCGGATGGAGCGGTCGGGCATCGCGGCCGACCGCTCCTGGCTGGAGCGCATGGAGCAGCAGTTCGCGGCCGCCGTGCAGCATGCCGTGAAGGAGGCGCACGCCGCGGTGGGCCATGAGTTCAACCTCGGCTCGCCCAAGCAGCTCCAGGAGGTGCTCTTCGGCGAGCTGGGCCTGCCCAAGACCAAGAAGACCAAGACCGGGTACACCACGGACGCCGACGCGCTGGCCTGGCTGGCCGCGCAGACCGACCACGAACTCCCGGTGATCATGCTGCGCCACCGTGAGCAGGCCCGGCTGCGCTCCACCGTCGAGGGTCTGATCAAGACCATCGCCCCCGGCGGCCGCATCCACACCACCTTCAACCAGACCGTGGCGGCCACCGGCCGGCTCTCCTCCACCGACCCCAATCTCCAGAACATCCCGGTGCGCACGGACGAGGGCCGGGCGATCCGGCGCGGCTTCGTCGTCGGTGACGGCTTCGAGTCGCTGATGACCGCCGACTACAGCCAGATCGAGCTGCGCGTGATGGCCCATCTCTCCGAGGACGAGGGCCTGATCGAGGCGTTCACCTCCGGGGAGGATCTGCACACCACGGTCGCCTCCCAGGTCTTCGCGGTCGAGCCGGCGGCGGTCGATCCGGAGATGCGCCGCAAGATCAAGGCCATGTCCTACGGGCTGGCGTACGGCCTGTCGGCGTTCGGCCTCTCCCAGCAGCTGGGCATCACCCCCGATGAGGCCCGCAAGCTGATGGAGAACTTCTTCGAGCGGTTCGGCGGGGTGCGCGACTATCTTCAGCGGGTCGTCGAGGAGGCGCGCGCCACCGGCTATACGGAGACCATGCTCGGCCGCCGCCGCTATCTTCCGGACCTCACCAGCGACAACCGCCAGCGCCGCGAGATGGCCGAACGGATGGCGCTCAACGCCCCGATCCAGGGCACCGCCGCCGATATCGTCAAGATCGCGATGCTGAAGGTCGACGCGGCGCTGACCAAGGAGAAGCTCTCCTCGCGGATGCTGCTCCAGGTGCACGACGAAATCGTGCTGGAGATCGCCCCCGGTGAGCGGGAGCGGGTCGAGGAGCTGGTGCGCCGTGAGATGAAGGGCGCCTTCCGGCTGAGCGCCCCGCTGGACGTGTCGGTCGGCTCGGGCGCCGACTGGGAGTCGGCGGCTCACTGAGGGATCCGCGGACGCGGTGTTTGCACCGGTAGCTCCGGGCCATAAGTTGTCGTAGTGTCACCAGGGTTGACGCGCGGGGGAGCGCACTGTGTTCACACGGGAGGGACACTCGGATGGCACCGCTTATCGGCCGACGACTGCGTAAGGGGGCGGCCACGACAGCGGTGGCGGCGGCCGCGATGGCCGCCCTCACCGCCTCTCAGGCGCCCGGGTTCGCCAATTCGGACCATGGTGACCGGAACCGGGAGCAGCGGGCCGGGGAGGCACCGGCGCCCGACGACACCCCCATTGACGGTGGTTCGTCGTACCACACCGATCTGCCGCCGTTGGTCACCCCCGACAAGCCGGGCTCCTCGGTCGACCTGCCGGGGCTCGGGAACAGCACCAAGCCCGAGGCGGGCATACCCGCGAGCGTCCTCGCCGCTTACAAGAAGGCCGAAGCGGCCCTGAGGGAGTCCAACCCCGGCTGCAATCTGCCCTGGCAGCTGCTCGCCGCGATCGGCAAGGTCGAGTCCGGCCAGGCTCGCGGCGGCAATGTGGACGCGAACGGCACCACCGTCTCGCCCATCCTCGGCCCGGTGCTCAACGGCGACGGCTTCGCACTGATCAAGGACACCGACGGCGGCGCCTACGACGGCGACAGCACGCATGACCGGGCCGTGGGCCCCATGCAGTTCATCCCGTCCACCTGGGCCAGCTGGGGCCGGGACGGCAACGGTGACGGTGAGAAGGATCCCAACAACATCTATGACGCGGCCCTCGCCGCGGGCAGCTACCTCTGCGCCGGCGGCCGCGACCTGTCCGTCAAGGCCGATCTGGACAGCGCGATCCTCGGCTACAACCACTCGCAGGAGTATCTGAACACCGTCCTGTCGTGGTTCGAGTACTACAAGCGCGGCACCCATGAGGTCCCCGACGGCACCGGTGTGCTGCCCTCGGGCGACAAGTCCAGTGGCGGCTCGGGCGACAAGGACAAGGACACGGGGAAGGGCAGCGGAGCGGGCAAGGACACCGGCAACGGCGGGGAGCACGACGCCCACACCCTGCCCAAGCCCGACGGGGACTCCGAAAGCTCCACCCCGACCCCTCCGGCCGATGGCGACGACGGGACCCCCGGCTCCCAGACCCCGGCCCCCAAGCCGCCCACCACCACTCCGCCCACCACCCCGAGCGGCACCAGCAAGCTCACCACCGTCGGCGCGCAGCGGCTGTCCGCCGTCGCGGGCACCAATTTCGCCCAGTCGCCGCAGGTCAAGGCCGTGGACGCGGCGGGCAAGCCGGTGGCCGGTGCGAAGGTTCGGTACGAGATCCTGGGCGAGACCGACGCCCGCTTCCTCGGCCTCGTCACCTCCGCCACCGTGCTGACCGGCTCCGATGGCACCGCCACCGCGCCGAAGCTGCTCGCGGGCGAGAAGGCCGGCGCCTTCACCGTGCGCGCCACCGCCGTGGGACGGGAGGCCGCCCCGGTCGAATTCGCCGCGACCGTCACGGCCCGTCCGGTACCGCAGGCCGATGCGCTGGCCCGGATCGGCGACAAGAAGCTCACGGCCCAGACCGGCGGCTCCTTCGCCGACGCGCTCACCGTCACGGCCACCAACAAGGGCAAGGCCACGGCGGATGTGCCGGTGACCGCCACCATGATCACCTCGGCCGAACAGCCCGAGGCGAACGACAAGGGCCCCTACTTCCTGGACGCCGCGGGCAAGCCGGTCCGCACCCTGACCGGCCTGAAGACCAACGCCTCCGGGCAGCTCACGCTGCCGAAGATCCTCACCGATGACCAGGCGGGCACCTTCCTGCTCCGGCTCACCACGGAGGGCGGCGCGGTGCTGGACGTCGAGCTGACGGTCACCCAGGCCCCCGCCTCGTAAGCGCCGCTCCGCGCACCGGGCAGTTTCCTCGCACCGCCCCTGGGCCCCGCCGGGTCCAGGGGCGGTGCGACGCTTTCCCGCCTTCGTGTTCTCATCTGCGGCCCCCGTTGCTACGGTGCCCCATCCCTGACGAAGCGTCAGGCAGCGCCTCGTACCGGACCCACGAGGAGGCCCGTATGCGTGCCCTCGTCGCCGCCGCGATCGGACTCGCCGCCGCCCTCGCCATCGTCCTGACGGTGACGGCCATCGGCGTGCCCAGCGGGGAGACCTCCCCGGACCCCCTGCTCACCACGGTCCCCGAGCACCCCTGAGGGAGGGACATCCGCCATGCGCCGCAGAGCAAGCCTGGTGCTGCTGGCCTTCGCCGTCTTCTTCGCCGCCCTCGCGCCGCTGCTGCGCTGGTACGCCTATCCCCGGCTGGCCAAGATCCCGCCCAGCGAGTACCAGACGGCGGTCCTGGAGGCGAGTCCGGCCACCCTGCTCGACTACGGCACCATGAAGCCCCACACCGTCTCCAAGGTCAGCATCGTGCAGACCCTGCGCGGCAATGTGGCGGCCGCCGGGAAGGTAGGGAAGGAGACCGGGCGCGATGTCGTCGTCTGGGACGCCCTGTCGTACGTCGCCGGGCCCGACGGCAAGATGGTCTCCAAGATCCCCGAGCGCTATGTCTTCGACGCCCACTCCCAGGACCCGGTGCACGCCGGCGGCGAGCACGTCGACGGGGACTCGGTGCGCCGCGACGGCATCGAGTACAAATGGCCGTTCCTCACCGAAAAGCGCGACTACCGCTACTTCGACGCCCAGACCCGCACCTCCGCCCCGATCCACTACAAGGGCACCCGGACCTTCCGCGGCCTGAAGGTCTACTACTTCGAACAGACCATCCCCTGGACCAAGGTGGCGCTGCCCAAGACCATGCCGGTCGACGGCGTCACCCCCGAGACCGTCGCCAAGGCCGGCACCTCCCGCTGGTACAGCACCAAGCGGATGTTCTGGGTCGAGCCCACCACGGGCGCCCCGGTCAACGGAGAGGAGATCCACAAGGAGGAGCTGCGCGGCGGCACGCTGCTGGGCGACCGCGACCGGGTGACCGTCTTCTCCGGCCATGTGAAGATGCGCGAGGACTACGTCCGGCACACCGTGGACCTGGTCACGTCCCAGCGCCAGCTGGTCCTCGCGCTCACGACCTACCTGCCGTGGGGCTTCCTGATCCTCGGGACGGCCCTGCTCGCGCTCGCCCTGCTGCTGGAGGCCCGCGGCCGCACCGCGCACCGGCCACGGCCCGTACCGGCCCCCGCGTCACCATCCGTCCCCGGGATTCGCTCGTGGCGGCGAAGCCGGTAGGGGCCGGCGCGGGCTCAGCGGCGGGCGTTGGTCCGCCGGGTCGGCTCGGCCGTCGTCGGGTCCTCCGGCCAGGGATGCTTGGGATACCGGCCGCGCAACTCGGCCCGCACCGAGCGGTAGCCGTCCTTCCAGAACGACGCCAGATCGGCGGTGACCGCGGCCGGACGCCCCGCCGGGGACAGCAGGTGCACCAGCAGCGGCACCCGGCCGCCCGCGATCCGGGGCGCCTCCTGCCAGCCGAACAGCTCCTGGAGCTTGACCGCCAGCACGGGCCGGTCCCCGCCGTAGTCCACCCGCACCCGCGAACCGCTCGGCACCTCGATCCGCTCCGGCGCCAGCTCCTCGAACCGCGCGGCCTCGCCGGTGGCCCACGGCAGCAGCCGGGCCAGCGCCACCCCGGCGTCCACCCGCTCCAGGTCGGCACGTCTGCGGGCGCGCGCCAGCTCCACCCCGAGCCAGTCGTCCACGCGGTCCAGCAGCGCCGCGTCGGAGACATCCGGCCAGGCCCCGCCCAGCTCCCGGTGGAGAAACGCCATCCGCTGCCGTACCGCCGTGGCCTGTGCCGACCAGCGCAGCAGCCCCGTCCCCTCGCGGCGCAGCCCCTCCAGCAGCGCCCGCCGCACCGCGTGCTGACCGGGGTCGGCCAGCGGCCGGGACACCAGCTCGATCGCGCCGAGCCGGCTCACCCGGCGCGCCAGCACGTCCCCGTCCGCCCAGCGGACCTCCGCACCGTCCGAGGCCAGCGCCGCGGCCGCGGTCCGGGCGGTGTCCTCGTCGGTCACGGCCGCGAGCCGCACCCGCGCCGACGCGGCGGCCACCGGCCGGTCCGCGACGGCCACCGCGAGCCATGGGGCCGCGCCCAGCCGTGAGCCGTCGCCCAGCTCCGCGCCCGTCCCGGCGGCCATGAGATACGCCCGCTCGCCCCGCCGCCGGGCCACCCGCTCCGGGAACGCCAGCGCGGCCATCAGCCCCGCCACCGCGTCCTCGCCGCGCGCCAGGCCGTCACCGCCGCGTGCGCCGTCCGCACCCGCGAGCCCCTCGGCGGCCAGGGCGTGTTCGAGCCGCCGGGCCTCCTGGCGCCAGCGGGCGGCGTAGGGGTCGCCACCGTGGCGGGCGGTGCGCCAGGCGGCGGCCAGGTCGTCGCCGTACTCCCGCGGGGGTTCCTCGCTCAGCAGGGCCACCACCTCGGCCGCCCGCCGTGCGCCGACCTCCTCCGCGCCGTCGATGAGGGCCCGCGCCAGGCGCGGGTGCAGGCCGAGGCGGGCCATCCGGGTGCCGCGTTCGGTGGCCCGTCCCGCGGTGTCCACGGCGCCGATCGCGGCCAGCGTCCCGCGTGCGGCCGTCATCGCCCCGGCGGGCGGCGGATCGAGCAGCGCCAGACCCGAGGCGTCCGGATCGCCCCAGCACGCCGTCTGTAGCGCGAACGCCGTAAGGTCCGCGCCGGCGATCTCCGGGGACGGGAAACGCGGCAGCCGGGCGTCCTCCGCCTCCGGCCAGCAGCGGTAGACCACCCCGGGCGCCTCACGCCCGGCACGGCCCGCGCGCTGCCGTGCGGCGGCCCGTGACGCCCTTACGGTCGTCAGCGCGCTCAGTCCGCGTGCGTGGTCCATCCGGGGCTCCCGCGCCAGCCCGCAGTCCACGACGATCCGCACGCCCGGCACGGTCAGGCTCGACTCGGCGACCGAGGTGGCCAGCACCACCCGCCGCCGTCCGCCGTCCGCGCCCGCGAGCACCGCCTCCTGGACGGCGGCGGGCGCCCGCCCGTGCACCTGGAGGACCTCCGCCCCGGCGAGCCCGCCCAGCTTCCCGGCCACCCGGGCGATCTCCCCGACGCCCGGCAGGAAGCACAGCACATCGCCCTCCCGCTCGCGCAGCGCCCGCCGCACCACGGCCGCGACATGGTCCAGCAGGGCGGGGTCCACCCGCATCCCGTGCGGCGGCCTCACCGGACGCTCGGGCGGCGCCCACACCACCTCCACCGGATGGGACACGCCCGGCGCCGAGACGACCGGCGCGGGCTCCCCAGGGCCGTCCCCGCCGTCCGGCCCGCCCTCGCCGAGCAGCCGCGCCCAGCCCTCCGCGTCCGTCGTCGCCGAGGCGGCGATCAGCCGGAGGTCGGGGCGCAGCGCGGCCCGGACGTCCAGCAGGAAGGCGGCGGCCGTGTCGGCGTCCAGGTGGCGCTCGTGGCATTCGTCGAGCACGACCACATCGACGCCGGTCAGCTCCTGGTCGCGGTGCAGCCGCTGCACCAGCACACCGGTCGTGACCACCTCGACCACGGTGCCGCGCCCGGCCTGCCGCTCGCCGCGCACGGTGAAGCCGACCTTCCCGCCCGTCCGCTCGCCCAGCAGCCACGCCATCCGCCGCGCGGCGGCCCGTGCCGCGATCCGCCGCGGCTCGGCGACCAGCACCCGCCGCACCGGTCCACCGCCCACCAGCCCGGCGAGCACCAGCGGCACCAGCGTCGTCTTACCGGTGCCCGGCGGCGCGCACAGCACCGCGACGCCGCGCTCGTCGAGCGCGCGCAGCAGCTCGGGCACGGCGTCCTTGACGGGCAGGCGGTCGAGGGCCTCGGTGCGCGGGCCCGCGGGGACGTTCGACGCCGTCAACGCTTCCGCCTCAGTCCCGCTCGCATACGAAGATCGCCGTGCCGGGGATCAGGTTCCCCCGCAGGGGGGACCAGCCGCCCCACTCCTGGTGGTTCCACTCGGGCCATTCCGGTTCGACCAGGTCGACCAGCCGGAAGCCCCCGGCCACCACGTCCCGTACCCGGTCGCCCAGCGTCCGGTGGTGTTCCACATAGACGGCCCGGCCCGATTCGTCCTGCTCCACGTAGGGCGTGCGGTCGAAGTAGGAGGCGGCGACGGACAGCCCCTCGGGCCCCGGTTCGTCGGGGAACGCCCAGCGGATCGGATGCGTCACCGCGAAGACCCACCGGCCGCCCGGCCGCAGCACCCGGCGCACCTCGCGCATCACCCGCACCGGCTCGGCCACGAACGGCACCGCCCCGTACGCGGAGCACGCCAGGTCGAAGGAGCCGTCCCGGAAGGGCAGGGCCGTGGCGTCGGCCTGTACCAGCGCCACCCCGGACCCCTCAGGGGCCCCGGAGGCGGCGGCCTCCGCGTCGATCCGCCGTGCGTGCCGCAGCTGCCGGTGGGAGAGGTCCAGCGCCACCGGCCGCGCCCCCTGGGCCGCCAGCCAGCGGGCGCACTGCGCGGCGCCCGCGCCCACCTCCAGCACGTCGCGCCCCTTGAGCGCCTCCACCGGACCCAGCAGCCCGGCCTCCGCCTCGTCCAGTCCCTCCGGGCCCCAGACGAACCGGTCGTCGCCCAGGAAGGCGCCGTGCTCCTCCTGATACTCGTCCGCGTTGCGGTCCCACCATCCCCGGCTGGCCCGGCTGCTCTCCGCCTCGTCGGCGATCCGGCGGGTGGCCGTCGGCTCGGCGGCCTCCCCAGCGGTGCTGGGCTCGTGTTCTTGGACCATCTCGGGTGTCGTCGTACTCTCTGTCTCGACCTGCGGGTGCGGGACGCGGCGAGGACCGCGTCGCCGCGCGGACCGTGCAATTTGCCGGGTTCGGGGCGTTGGTCCCCGCGTGCGCTCTTCGTGCATTGACCATGCCCGGCTGCCCCCGTATGCTACAAGTTGCGCTGCGGGCCTGTGCGCCTCGGACGGAGCAGGCCGCACTCGCATCTGTTGTATGTCCCCTCGGTTGTCGAGGCGCTTACACTTTTCGATCACTCGCAAATCGGAAAGAGTGGAACGCCTCCAAGGCTGTCCGGCTTCGGCGGTGCGATAAGGGTCCTTGGCGTAGCAGTACCTACGACTTCATGTCCGTACCGGAGCCCTTTTCCACATGACGAGCAGCACCGAGGCAACCCGCACCACCCCGCAGGTGGCGGTAAACGACATCGGTTCCGAGGAAGCCTTCCTCGCCGCGATCGACGAGACGATCAAGTACTTCAACGACGGCGACATCGTCGACGGCGTCATCGTGAAGGTCGACCGGGACGAGGTCCTGCTCGACATTGGTTACAAGACCGAAGGCGTCATCCCCTCCCGCGAACTGTCGATCAAGCACGACGTCGACCCCAACGAGGTCGTGGCCGTCGGCGACGAGATCGAGGCCCTCGTTCTCCAGAAGGAGGACAAGGAAGGCCGGCTGATCCTCTCCAAGAAGCGCGCCCAGTACGAGCGCGCCTGGGGGACCATCGAGAAGATCAAGGAAGAGGACGGGATCGTCACCGGTACCGTCATCGAGGTCGTCAAGGGTGGTCTCATCCTCGACATCGGCCTCCGTGGCTTCCTCCCCGCCTCCCTGGTGGAGATGCGCCGCGTCCGCGACCTTCAGCCCTACGTGGGCAAGGAGCTCGAGGCGAAGATCATCGAGCTCGACAAGAACCGCAACAACGTGGTCCTGTCCCGCCGCGCCTGGCTGGAGCAGACCCAGAGCGAGGTCCGCCAGACCTTCCTCACCACCCTTCAGAAGGGCCAGGTGCGCTCCGGCGTCGTCTCCTCCATCGTCAACTTCGGTGCGTTCGTGGACCTGGGCGGCGTCGACGGTCTCGTCCACGTCTCCGAGCTGTCCTGGAAGCACATCGACCACCCGTCCGAGGTTGTCGAGGTCGGCCAGGAGGTCACGGTCGAGGTCCTGGACGTCGACATGGACCGCGAGCGCGTCTCCCTGTCGCTCAAGGCGACCCAGGAAGACCCGTGGCAGCAGTTCGCCCGGACCCACCAGATCGGTCAGGTCGTCCCGGGTAAGGTCACCAAGCTCGTGCCGTTCGGTGCGTTCGTCCGCGTGGACGAGGGCATCGAGGGTCTGGTCCACATCTCCGAGCTGGCCGAGCGCCACGTGGAGATCCCGGAGCAGGTCGTCCAGGTCAACGACGAGATCTTCGTCAAGGTCATCGACATCGACCTCGAGCGCCGCCGCATCAGCCTCTCGCTGAAGCAGGCCAACGAGTCCTTCGGTGCCGACCCGTCCGCGGTCGAGTTCGACCCGACCCTGTACGGCATGGCCGCGTCCTACGACGACCAGGGCAACTACATCTACCCCGAGGGCTTCGACCCGGAGGCCAACGACTGGCTGCCCGGCTACGAGAAGCAGCGCGAGGAGTGGGAGCGCCAGTACGCCGAGGCGCAGCAGCGCTTCGAGCAGCACCAGGCGCAGGTCATCAAGTCCCGCGAGGCCGACGAGCAGGCCGCTGCCGAGGCGGGCGGCGCCGCCCCGTCGCAGGGCGGGCAGGCGTCCGGTGGCGGTTCGTACTCCTCGGAGTCGGCCGACAACTCCGGCGCCCTGGCTTCGGACGAGGCGCTGGCCGCGCTCCGCGAGAAGCTGGCCGGCGGCCAGAGCTGACCAGCGGCCGCTAGTCGGCACCAGCTGAGCCGGTAAGGCCCGCTCCCCCTGGGGAGCGGGCCTTACGCGTGCTCGGCTGGTCGGGGGAGTGGGCCTTATGCGCGGGCGGTTTGGGGTGCCTGGTGCGGCCTTATGCGTGCTCGGGGCGCCGCACGCTGACCGAAACCGAGTCCACGGTCACGCTCCGGGCATCGTCGATCCTGATGCCCTCCCGGTCGCCGCGGACCGTGATCCCCTCGACGGTCCAGTACGAGGCGCCGTTCAGGCGCAGCCCATAGCCGTCGCGCGCGGTGAGGACCGCCTTCGGCGAGCCGGTGAGGGTGATCCGCGAGCCGGAGGTGCCGGAGACGGTGATCTCGAAGCTGCCGTGATAGCTGCCGTCGGCGAGCCGGATCGTATCGCCGGGCCGGGCCGCGTCGAGGGCCTCCCTGAGCCCGTCCGTGTCGAAGACGGAGATCGGGGCGGCGGTGGCGGCCGGGGCCTGCCGCGCGGTGGTGCCCGCCGCGATCAGCCCGCCGGTGGCGATCAGTCCGGCGGCGAAGGCGGTGAGGAGGGTGCGTAATCGGGTGGGGGTGCGGCCGGGGGAGTGCATAGGGCTGCCTTCCTGTGCCGTGACCAGCCGGCGCGATCGCCCGGTTCTGATCAGTGAACGCCGGATGACATGGTGAACCGCTGACGGCTCGCGAAGATAGGTGTGCCGGATAGCGCCGTCAACCCCGCGACGTGCGCCGACGTCGGGATCGGGCCGCTGCCGTACCGCCCAAGTGGGCATCGCCGAAGCGCGGTTCACCGCCGTCCGGGCGATCGGACCTCCCGCTCGGGGAATGCCCCCGCCCCCGTTCGGTGTTCTTCGATGCGAACCCGAGGAGGAGCGGTCACAGTGCATGATCCGCAGGAGTTGTACGCATGGGAGCCGAGCGGACTGGCGGAGGTCGACGCGATAATGTCGCGGGACTCGGCCGGGCTGGTGCTGCTGTACCACTTCGACGGCTATATCGACGCCGGTGAGACCGGGGACCAGATCGTCGAGCGGCTGCTCGACGGCCTGCCGCGCAAGGTCGTCGCGCGTTTCGACCACGACCGGCTGGTGGACTACCGGGCCCGTCGCCCACTGCTCACCTTCCAGCGCGACCGCTGGACCGCCTACGAAACCCCGAAGATCGAGCTGCATCTGGTGCGCGATGCGACCGCGGCCCCGTTCCTGCTGCTCGCCGGGCCCGAGCCGGACGTGGAGTGGGAGCGGTTCGCGGCGGCCGTGCGTCAGCTGGTCGAGCGGCTGGGGGTGCGGCTCGCGGTGAACTTCCACGGCATCCCCATGGGCGTTCCGCACACCCGTCCGGTCGGCATCACCCCGCACGGCAACCGCACCGACCTGATGCCCGGTCATCGCGGCTACTTCGACGAGGCGCAAGTGCCCGGCAGCGCCGAGTCCCTGATCGAGTACCGGCTCGCCGAGGCGGGCCACGACGTGCTCGGCGTCGCCGCGCATGTGCCGCACTATCTGGCCCGGTCGGCCTACCCGGACGCGGCGCTCACCGCGCTGGAGGCCATCACCGCGGCCACCGGTCTGGTCCTGCCGGGGCCGGCGCACACCCTGCGCAACGAGGCCCTCAAGACGCAGGAGGAGATCGAGCGGCAGATCTCGGAGGGGGACGAGGAGCTGGTCGCGCTCGTCCGGGGGCTTGAGCACCAGTTCGACGCGGTGGCCGGGGCCGAGAGCCGTGGCAATCTGGTCGCGGAGCCGGCCGAGCTGCCCTCGGCGGAGGAGCTGGGGGCGGAGTTCGAGCGGTTCCTGGCCGAGCGGGAGGGCGAGGGCGGAGCCTGAGCGATGGCTCCGCCGCCGCGCCGTATAGCGTGGGCCCCATGCTGAAGCTGGGGCTCACGGGCGGAATCGGCGCGGGCAAGAGCGAGGTCTCACGCATCCTGACCTCATACGGAGCGGTGCTGATCGACTCTGATCGGATCGCTCGGGAGGTGGTCGAGCCGGGGACGCCGGGACTGGCCGCCGTCGTGGCCGAGTTCGGCCCCGAGGTGCTGACCGCCGGCGGCCGCCTGGACCGGCCCAGGCTCGGCGGGATCGTCTTCAACGACCCCGAGCGGCTGAGCGCGCTGAACGCGATCATCCACCCCCTGGTCCGGGACCGCTCCGCCGAGCTCCAGGCGGCGGCCGCCCCGGACGCCGTCGTCGTCCACGACGTCCCGCTCCTGGCCGAGAACCAGCTGGCCCCGCTCTACGACCTGGTCATGGTCGTGGACGCCACGCCCGAGACGCAGCTCGACCGGCTGGTACGGCTGCGCGGCATGACCGAGGACGAGGCGCGGGCCCGGATGGCGGCGCAGGCCACGCGTGCGGATCGGCTGGCGGTCGCCGATGTCGTGATCGACAACAATGGCCCGATCGAGGCGCTGGAGCCGCAGGTCGGAAAGGTCTGGGCGGATCTGGTCGAACGGGCGGCCGGCACGCGGAACTGAGCGGGCGGCCGGCGCGGGGCCAGCGGGGGCTGGTGCGGAGCGTGCGGCCCGGGTGGGGGCGTGGTGCGGGGCGCGCGGGACCAGCGGGGGCGTGGTGCGGAGCGTGCGGGCGAGCGCGGCGGGGAATGCGACGTGCGGGGTGCTTGTTGTGCTCCCCGTAACGAACGATCACTGAACGATCACCGTGACGGTTCCCCCCATCCCCTCACCCGATCCACCGCCTCATCACCGAGCACGTACCCGGGGAAGGAAACGGCTGTGCGCGAGCCCACGCCCGAGACCCATGTCATCGACTACCGCGCCGCGGAGCAGCTGCTCGCCGCCCGAGACCCACGGGGCGCCGTGAAGCTGCTCGACTCGGTCATCAGCGCCCACCCCGAGAACACGGCGGCCCGGCTGCTGCGGGCGCGTGCCTTCTTCGGCGCGGCGCAGCTGCGCTCGGCGGAGCTGGAGTTCCAGCTCGTCCTGGAGCGCGAGCCGGACAACGCCTTCGCCCACTTCGCCCTGGCCCGCACCCTGGAGCGGGCCAACCGCCCGGCCGAGGCCACCCGCCACTTCCGGCTGGCGGCGGCGCTCGACCCCCGTCCGGACTTCGTCGAGGCGGCCCGGTTCGGCGAAAAGGGCGGAAGGGACGGATAGGGGACGGGCAAGCGGGGCCGGGGAGCGGGCGCGGATGAGCGGGGCGGGGATTCCGTCAGCGCCAGAGGGCGAACCCGCCGAGCACCACCGCGCCCAACAGCACCACTCCGCCCAGGCCCAGCGCCACCCCACGCTGCCGGGCGATGTCGTACGGGTCGGCCGCCCGGCCCCGCCGCGCCTCCCGCCGCCCGTACGGCTCTCCGGTTCCGGAGAACAGCAGCCCGAGCGCACAGAGCGCGACGCCGATCGCCAGCACCCCCATGACGGCCCCCTGTCGCGGCAGGTACTCAGCAGGTATGCAGCTGGTACTCGGCAGTATCTCCCGGAACGCGGCGCTCCCGGCCGTCGATATCCCGTCACCGCCTAAGCGGCGGCCACGGCGCTCAGCGCCGCCCGCGATTCCCGCGCTCCATGATCGGTGCGTACGGCGGCACGTCCGGGCCGGGCTGATAGTGCGGTCCCTGCCGGATGTGCCGGATGACCAGGACCAGATCGACCAGCGTGACGACGGCGAGCGCGGCACACGCGGCCGCCCATCCCGGCCGGCCCGCGAGCGCGAAGGCGACGGCGCCGCCGAGTGTCCAGAGCAGCCCCCACGTGGCCAGCCCCAGCCGCATGCGCAGAGGGCTGCGCGCGTGCAGAGGTTCATCACCCGTTCGGATCAGCCTCATCGGCATGGCAGCGCATCTCCCGTTTGTTCCCGATTCCTCCTGGTTTCTGCCATGTCGAATCTACCGCCGGGGGACGCACCCCGACACCTGAGATCATGTTCTGGGCGTCCGGACGGGACGGCGCGAGACGAGAACGATGAGGAGCTGCCAGTGATCCGTCAGTCATGGGACGAATCGGCCGCCAAGCGGGCCCGTATCCGCGGCTGCCTGCTGGGCGGGGCGATCGGGGACGCCCTCGGCAACCCGATCGAGTTCCTCTCCCTGCGGGCGATCCGCGAGACCCACGGCGGCGCGGGCGTCACCACCCTGGTCCCGGACGACAGCGGTTTCGTGGGCCGGATCACCGATGACACCCAGATGACCCTCTTCACGGCGGAGGGCCTGATACGGGCCCATGCCAGGTCCTCGTCCAAGGGCGCCGACGGGTCCGACAGCGCCATCGTCCGCCATGCCTATCTGCGCTGGCTGGACACCCAGAACCACCCCGGGCCGCCGCCCGCCGAGGGCGCCGGGGACGTGGTCCGGTCCGGCTGGCTGCGCACCCAGTCCTGGCTGTACGCGCGCCGCGCCCCCGGTAACGCCTGCCTCTCCGGCCTCGCCGCGAAGCACGTCCCGGCCCCGCGCGGCCCCCTCGACGGCACCCCCGGCCCGGTGAACCCCGGCTCCAAGGGCTGCGGCACCGTGATGCGCTCAGCGCCGTTCGGCCTCACCGGGCTCGACCCCCGCGACTGCTTCGAACTCTCCGCCCGCTGCGCCCAGATCACCCACGGCCATCCGACGGGCTACTACGCGGCCGGGGCCCTGGCCGCCATGATCGCGTGCCTGCTCGACGGCGAGTCCCTCGAAGGCGCGACCCTGCGCGCCCTGGAGCTCCTCGCCCGCTATCCCGGGCACGAGGAGACCACCGCCGTCCTCCGCAAAGCGGTCGACCTGGCGGCCGAGGGCGAACCGACCGCCGAGAAGGCCGAATCGCTCGGCGGCGGCTGGGTCGCCGAGGAGGCCCTGGCCATCGCGGTCTACAGCGCCCTGGCCCGCACCCCCGCGCAGCAGATCCTCTATGGCCCCGGCGGCAAGATCAGCTATGAGCCGGCGCCGCCGCGCACCCCCGTCCAGGCGGCCCTTCTGCTCTCCGTCAACCACTCGGGCGACAGCGACTCGACGGGCGCCATCTGCGGCAACCTCCTCGGCGCCCACCACGGCGACCTCCGCCTCCCGCCGTCCTGGCTGGCCCGGATCGAGGGCCGCGCCACGATCGCGGAGCTCGCCGACGACTTCGCCGCCGAGTTCCACCGCTCCGTGGAGCTGTACGAGCCCTACGACGACGTGGTCTTCCCCCGCGACCGCTACCCGCTCAGCTGACCCGCGCCCGGCAGCCGGTGCGCGGGCGCGCCGGCCTCGGCGGGGCGCTCGCTCAGGTCCTCATGGAGCCGTCCGTGTCCTCGCCCCGGACATAGCGCTGGAGCTTGTGGAGGAGGGGGAAGCGCTCGCGCTTCTCCCGGGTGCTGCGGTCGAGCTCCTCCATGAGGCGGGTGGAGCGCTGTTCCATGTCGAGTTCGTCGAGGATGCGGTCGATCTCCGCGAGCAGGGCTCCGTGCAGCTGCCACTGGCGGGGGTGCTCCTGGACCCGGCGCAGCAGGAGATTGGCGGCGCGGTCGCGGCCGGCGTGGGCCTTGACGAGCTCGCTGGCCAGGCGGGATTCGGCCTCCTCGGCGTTGGCGCTGACCTGGGTGGTGACCAGGATGGCGAAGCTCTCGATGGCGGCGGCGAGGTGGACGAAGAGATCCTGTAGGGCGTCCGCCACGTCCGGGGGGAAGAGGGGCTCTTCCATCCGTTTCTTGGCGAGGTCGGTCAGGGTGCGGGTCATCACGCGCAGGATGACGGTGCAGATCTCCAGCGTGTCCAGGCCGGTGCGGAGCACCACGCGGTACAGCAGGCCCTCCTTGACCCGGGGGTTGAGCCGCACGCTGTCCTCCGCCTGGCGGAGCGCGGCGTCGACCTGGGCGATGTCGTGGTCGAGGCGGCGGGCCTCGTGGAGGCGGGCGGCGGCACGGTCGACGGCGACCTGGCTGCCGAGTTCCTCGCCGATGTGGAGCAGCAGCTGACGCATCCGGCGGGCCAGGTCCTCGATGGACTGGCCGGCCGTCTGGACCCAGACCGGAGGGGCGAGGAAGAAGTTGAAGGCCATTCCGACGCCCGCCCCGATGAGGGTCTCCAGCACCCGGTCCCAGGCGTAGGTGGTCACCTGGGCGACGCCGAGGACCAGCATGGCGCTGATCGCCACCTCTTGGACCCAGTCGCCCACCCGGGTGAGATAACCGGCGGTCTGCGCGGCGAGGATGATCAGACCCAGACTCCACCAGGTCAACCCCACCAGGATGCTGAAGCCGATGGCGATCAGGACACCCACGACCACGGCCTGCACCCTGCGCAGGCTCCTGGTGAGGGTCGCGTAGAGGGTGACCTGGACGACGAGCAGGGCGGTGAGCGGGGCGGTGAGCGGAGCGGGTTCCTTGCTGAGCTTGAGAGCGACGACGTACGCGATGATCGCGGCGGCCGTGGACCGCACTGTCTGCACGACGACCGGGTCATGGCGCCGTTTGACGAGTTCCGCCACTGGGTCGAGAACATCGGGCACGTACTAGCCCCTTCCACGCCGAGGGGGCCGCCATGTCACCGGCGGTCGCGGACGGGTTAACGTGTCGCGCGTGATCAGGCCATTCAACGCAACGCAGGGGACCGAGGACGGCGCGGTGCTTCCCGGGAGCACCGGCCCCGCCGCCACCGTCGAGGCCCATCCGCGCCAGGTCGGGCGGGTGCGGACGGAGTACGCACCGGATCCGGACGGGGACCCGGACCCCGGGGAGATCGTCTGGACCTGGGTGCCGTACGAGGAGAACGACGGCCGCGGCAAGGACCGGCCGGTGCTGGTGGTCGCGCGGGAACGGGGCGGGACGCTGCTCGCCGTGCAGCTGTCGAGCAAGCGGCACGACGACGACCGCGAGTGGGTGGCGATCGGCTCCGGGCCGTGGGACCGGGCCGGGCGCGAGTCCTGGGTCGACCTGGACCGGGTGCTGCGGGTGCACCCGGAAGGGATGCGGCGGGAGGCGTGCGCCCTGGACCGGCCGCGCTTCGACCTGGTGGTGATGCGGCTGCGGCGGCGGTACGGCTGGAGCTGAGGGAACCGTGGACCGAGGGGAACCCGGACTCAGATGTCGGCCAGCGCCATCAGCTTGGTGACCGTGTTCCAGTTGCGGGCGGTGGCCGGCACGCCGAGCCGGGCGTTGGTGACCTTCGCCGCGAGCTTGGAGCGGCCGATCCCGTCCGGACAGCGCAGGAAGATCTCCCGGCCGACGAGGCGGAACTCCTCCGGGGCGTAGGCGGCCGGATCCAGCGCGTCCAGCGCGGCGGTGTCCGCGGGCACGTCCGCCAGGAAGACCACATGCAGGGTCCTGGGCTCGGCCGCGGCCTCCGGATAGGGGTTGGCCTCGATCACCGCGGCCAGCTCGTCGCGGGTACGGACCATGACGGGCACGGGGAAGCCGAGGTCGGCGGCGAAGTGGTCCTCGAGCGTACGGGCCGTCCGCTCGGGCGGGGTGCCGGGGTCCGCGAAGACGATGTTGCCGGTCTGGAGGTGGACGGTGACGCGGCCGAAGCCCAGCTCGGCCATCAGCGCGCGCTGCCGCGCCATGGGGAACTTCCGCTTCCCGCCCACATTGATGCCGCGGAGCAGCGCTATCTGAGATGCCATGGCCGGAGCGTAACCTGCCGGGGGCCGCTGAGCCGGGCCCCGCGGCCCATGCCGTGGGGGCCACGGCATGATGGGGGCGTGCGGCTCGAAGCGATCACTTGGGAACGGCTGACCGACGCGACCGCCGACCGCATCGCCGGACTGACGGCGGCGGACGGCAGCCCCTGGCTGAGGGTGGCCGTCGACGGTGCCCCGGCGGCGCCCACCGCCGAGCTGGCGCGGGGCCTGTCGGAGGCGCTGCGGGTCCGGGGGCGTCCGGTGCTGATGGTCGCGTCGGCGGGGTTCTGGCGGCCCGCTTCGCTGCGCTTCGAGTACGGGAAGCGCGACCCCGACGCCTACTACGACCGCTGGCTGGACACCGGCGTCCTGTGGCGGGAGGTCTTCGCCCCGCTGGAGCCGGGGCCGGGCGGCACCGGGCGGGTGCTGCCCGACCTGTGGGATCCGGTGACCGACCGGGCCACCCGCAGCCCGTATGCCGAACTGCCCCGGGGCGGGGTGCTGTTGCTGCACGGTGCGCTGCTGCTGGGGCACTGGTTCCCGTTCGATCTGTCGGTGCATCTGCGGTTGTCGCCGGCCGCCCTCGCCCGTCGCACCGAGGAGGACGACCACTGGACCCTGCCGGCCTTCGCCCGCTACGAGGACGAGGTGGGACCCGGTGAGGCGGCGGATGTGGTGGTGCGGGTGGACGACCCCCGGCATCCGGCCTGGCACCGCCCGGAGCCGTAGGGGGGACGCCCCGGGGCGGTGCGCGGGGGCAGGAGGTCACTCCTGGGCCGGCGGGCATTCCTTCCAGGCGAAGTGGTAGGTGGTGCTCACATCGCCGTCCGTCGAGTCCATGGTGATGAAGCTCGTCGTGTTGGTGGTGTCGGAGCTTCCGGCGTTGACGCGCAACTCTGTGTTGATGTTGAAGTTGCGGAGTTCACCGCACGGCGACCACACCACGGTGGCGATGTCCGAGACGTTGGTGGTCTGCCAGTTGTCGTCGTAGACGCCGGTGAAGTCGTGCGAGTTGGACGAGGTCTGCGACTGGCCCTGGAAGTAGTACGACGCTTTCTGGGTGGCGGACGCGCCATCTTCCAGATGGGCGAAACCACGGTAGTCGACACTGGCGATGGCGTAGGAAAAGCCCTGCGGCACATGCGTGACCAGACTCAGCTGACAGTTCTTTCTGAAGTCCGTCGGCGTGGACCCCTGGCCCACCTGGGCGAGATAGTCGCTGTAGGTCACGGTGAAGGCCGTGTTGTCGGGGGAAACGGCGACCGCCGCGGTGCCCGCCGGACAGCCCGATCCGTTGACGGTCGCGACCGTAATCACGATCTTGTCGGGTGGCACGGTGTCGAACGGCGGTTGTGCATATGCCTGGGAAGTAAGCGTCGAGGCGAATAACGCCGCGACCATGCCGCCTGCGTAGAGAACACCGGACATGATTCTCCATTCGATGTTCGAGGTTCTGGGTGCGATGGTGGATTTACCGTGTCACTGGACGGAGGAGGAACATTCCTTCCAGGCGAGGTGGTAAATGGTGTTGACCCCGCCGTCCGTCGAGTCCATGGCCATGAAGCTGGTGCTGCCCGTGGGGGAGGTGCCGGCGCTGACCCGCAGCTCGGTGTTGATGTTGACGTTCCGGTCCTGGCCGCAGGGGGCCCACACCAGGGCGCTGTAGTCGGTGCTGTCGGTGGTCTGCCAGTTGTCGTCGTACGGACCGCTGAAGTCATGGGTCCGTGACGCGGTGTCCGCCGAGCCCTGGAAGTAGTAGCTCGCCTTCTCGGTGCCCTGGGCGCCCTTTTCGAGGTGGCCATAGCCCCGGTAGTCGACCTGGGCGATGGCGTAGGTGAATCCCTGCGGTACGTGCACACCCAGGTTGAGCTGGCAGTTCTTGCGGATGTCGGTGGGGTCCGCATCGGGGCCGACCTGGGCGAGATAGTCGCTGTAGGTCACGGTGAAGGCCGTGTTGTCAGCGGCCACGGCCACGGCGGCGGTGCCCTGGGGACAACCCGAACCGTTCACCGTTCTGACGCTTATCTGGATCTTTTCCGACGGCGCATCGGGGGCCGGGGAAACCCCCTGGGCGGAAAGGGCGGAGGCGAATAACGCCGCGACCGCGCCGCCCGCGAGCAGAACACCGGACATGGCTCTCCAATTCGATCATCTGTGGGGACGTAGTTGAGCCGTGAATTTCCCAGGAGCGGGAAGGTCTGCGAAGAGCGGAAAGTGCGCGAAGGGCAGGAAGGCCGCTGTTAAGATAAGGGCGAAAGGCAAGCGCCACAAGACGGCCGAGGAATTCCGGAACAAGATATTTCCGTCCCGGCCGGCGGCCGGACGATTCAGAAGAGCGGCTGCGGAAGAACGCCTTCCAGCGCCAGCAGGGCGCGCTTGGTCTCCAGCCCCCCGCCGAAGCCGCCGATGCCGCCGCCGCTTTCCACGACCCGGTGGCAGGGGACCACGACCGGCAGCGGATTGCTCCCCATGGCCACGCCGACGGCGCGGGCGGCGCCCGGCTCGCCCACCCGGTCGGCGAGGTCCTGGTAGCCGACGACCGTGCCATAGGGGACATGGGCGGCCAGCTCGCGCAGCACCCGGCGGTTGAAGCCGGTGATCAGCGACCAGTCCAGGGGGAGGGTGAACGCCTTGGTCTCGCCGGCGAAATAGCTCTCCACCTGCCGTATCGCCGCGGCGAGATGCTCGGCGCACCGAGGCGCCGGCCGGGCGGCCGCGGCGGCGGAGGACGCGGGCGGCCCGGCCGTGGGCCCGGCGCCGAGGCGGCGCGTGAGCCTGGCCACGGCCTCGGCCGCCGTCTCCCCCTCCGCGTGGAAGACCACCTGGGCCAGCCCCTCGTCGGTGGCCGCGAGCAGCAGTGGGCCGATGGGCGTGGCCGGCACGGCCCAGGCCCAGGCGCGCGCGTCCGCCCGCTCGGGTCGCTCCCGCGGGTCCCGCCGTGTCTGCCGCTGTGCGATGCTCACGCGTTCAGCGTAGAACCCACCACCGACAGCGCCCCGCCGGCCGCTCGGCCGACGGGGCGCCTCGTTTCGAGGAGCGGTGGGTCACGAAGCGTCGTCGAGGGCGTCCCGGACCACATCGGGCTTGTTGGTGATGATGCCGTCCACGCCCATGCCCGCGACCGAGACCGCCGACGGGCCGTCGTTGACGGTCCAGGTGTAGACCTCCAGCGGCTTGCCGTGTGCCCCCTTCACGGCCTGCACCGCGGCCACGTAGTCGGCGTCGATGGTCTTGTAGCTGGGGTTGATCTGGTCGGAGAACTCGGCGTACTCCGGGAGATCGGCGACGGCCGGGGTGCCCAGAAAGCCGGTCTTGACGTCCGGCCGCAGCCGGTGGACCGTCCGCATGGACGCGGCGTCGAAGCTCTGGACGATCAGCCGCCGCTTGTGCCGGTGGTCCAGCCAGCCCTCTCTGCGCAGCTCCCGCAGCGTCTGGCGTTCGATCCCGGGATAGAGCTCGGGGGACTTGAGCTCCAGGAGGAGCTTTTGGTGGTTGTCCGAAACCCGGTCCATGTACTCCTCCAGGGTGGGCACCGCCTCGCCCTGGAACTCCGGGCCGAACCAGCTTCCGGCGTCCAGCTTCTCGATCTCGTCGAGGGTGAAGTCGGAGATGTTCCAGGGGGCGCGGTCCGGGAAGACCTCCTCGGCGTTGGTGGTCCGGCTCAGCGTGGTGTCGTGCATCACGATCAGCTCGCCGTCCTTGGTGCGCTGGACGTCGTTCTCCACCCAGTCGATGCCCAGGTCGTCGGCGGCGTCGACGGCGGCCAGGGTGTTCTCGGGGGCGTATCCGGAGGCCCCCCGGTGGGCCACGGTGACCGTGTGGTGGTGCGGATGGCCGGTGGCCTGGGCCGCGGCCGTGGGGAGGAAGAGCGCGGACATCCCGATGAGCGCGCCGGTTAACGCGGCGGCCGGGCGGATCTGCATACGGACTCCTCGCATCGTCTGACGTGCGTCTGACTCATGGACGGGCAGAGGGTCCCAGATGCGCGGTAGCGGGGGATAGGTATCGGATGGACGGAAAATTCGTGTGGCGGGCGGCATCGCCCGCGTGATCATGCCAATCCGGACGGGCGCCGGGCAGCGGGCGGCGCGGCGGAACGCCCGCCGTTGTCAGTGGTGAGTCGTACCGTGGGTGACATGCGGCCCGTAACTCAGCTCGAACGCAAGGTGGCGCCCTTCGAGGTCGTCAGCCCCTATCAGCCCAGCGGTGACCAGCCCACGGCCATCGCCGACCTCGACCGGCGCGTCCGCGCGGGCGAGAAGGACGTCGTCCTGCTCGGCGCGACCGGCACCGGCAAGTCCGCCACCACCGCGTGGATGATCGAGAAGCTTCAGCGGCCCACGCTGGTCATGGCTCCGAACAAGACGCTGGCCGCCCAGCTGGCCAACGAGTTCCGCGAGCTGCTGCCGAACAACGCGGTCGAGTACTTCGTCTCGTACTACGACTACTACCAGCCCGAGGCGTACGTCCCGCAGTCGGACACCTACATCGAGAAGGACTCCTCGATCAACGAAGAGGTGGAGCGGCTGCGCCACTCGGCGACGAATTCGCTGCTCACCCGGCGTGACGTGGTCGTGGTGGCATCCGTCTCCTGCATCTACGGCCTCGGCACGCCGCAGGAGTACGTGGACCGCATGGTGCCGCTCAAGGTCGGCGAGGAGATCGACCGCGATCAGCTGCTGCGCCGCTTCGTCGACATCCAGTACACCCGCAACGACATGGCGTTCACCCGGGGCACCTTCCGGGTCCGCGGCGACACCGTCGAGATCTTCCCGGTCTACGAGGAGCTCGCGGTCCGCATCGAGATGTTCGGCGACGAGATCGAGGCGCTCTCCACGCTCCACCCGCTCACCGGCGAGGTGCTCAGCGACGACCAGGAGCTCTATGTCTTCCCGGCCAGCCACTATGTGGCCGGGCCCGAGCGCATGGAGAAGGCCATCGCCGGGATCGAGGCCGAGCTCACGCAGACCCTGGCCCGGCTGGAGAAGCAGGGCAAGCTGCTGGAGGCCCAGCGGCTGCGGATGCGCACCACCTACGACATCGAGATGATGCGGCAGATCGGCACCTGCTCGGGTATCGAGAACTACTCGCTGCACATCGACGGCCGTGAGCCCGGCTCCCCGCCGCACACCCTGCTGGACTACTTCCCGGAGGACTTCCTCCTGGTCATCGACGAGTCGCATGTCACGGTGCCGCAGATCGGCGCGATGTACGAGGGCGACGCCTCCCGTAAGCGGACCCTGATCGAGCACGGTTTCCGGCTGCCCTCCGCGCTCGACAACCGCCCGCTGAAGTGGGAGGAGTTCCTGGAGCGCGTCGACCAGACCGTCTACCTCTCCGCGACCCCCGGCCCGTACGAGCTCTCCCGGGGCGACGGCTTCGTGGAGCAGATCATCCGCCCGACCGGTCTGGTCGACCCCGAGGTCGTCGTCAAGCCGACCGAGGGCCAGATCGACGATCTCATCCACGAGATCCGCACGCGTACCGAGAAGGACGAGCGCGTGCTGGTCACCACCCTCACCAAGAAGATGGCCGAGGACCTCACCGACTACATGCTGGAGCTCGGCATCCAGGTGCGCTATCTGCACAGCGATGTGGACACCCTGCGCCGGGTCGAGCTGCTGCGCGAGCTGCGCGCCGGCGAGTTCGACGTGCTGGTGGGGATCAACCTGCTGCGCGAGGGCCTCGACCTTCCGGAGGTCTCGCTGGTCGCCATCCTCGACGCGGACAAGGAGGGCTTCCTGCGCTCGGGCACCTCGCTGATCCAGACCATCGGCCGGGCCGCCCGTAACGTGTCGGGCCAGGTGCATATGTACGCCGACAAGGTCACCCCGGCGATGGAGAAGGCCATCGAGGAGACCAACCGGCGCCGCGAGAAGCAGATCGCGTTCAACAAGGCCAACAAGATCGACCCGCAGCCGCTGCGCAAGAAGATCAACGACATCGTGGCGCAGATCGCTCGTGAGGACGTCGACACCGAGGAGCTGCTCGGCACCGGCTACCGCAAGACGAAGGACGGCAAGGGCGCCAAGACCCCCGAGGCGGCGGCGGGCGGAAAGGCGGCCAAGGGCGGCAAGGGCGCCAAGGCTGCCAAGGGCAAGGCCAAGGAGCCGGTGCTGACCGACCGGCCCGCAGCCGAACTCGCCGAGCAGATCGAGGAGATGACCGACCGCATGCGGGCCGCGGCGGCGGAGCTCCAGTTCGAGGTGGCGGCCCGACTGCGCGACGAGGTGGCGGAGTTGAAGAAGGAGCTGCGGCAGATGCGGGAGGCCGGGGTCTCCTGACGGCCGGGCGCCCCGGACCCGCCGGGGCGCCCGCCCCTCTCCGTGCCGCGGGGCCGCCCGGCTGCCCCGCGGTGCCGCAAGGCCGCACCCCTGCGCAAGGCCGCACCCCTGCTCCGCCGTGCCGCGAACCCGCACGGCTGCTCCGCCGTGCCGCGAACCCGCACCTGCTCCGCTGTGTTGCAAGACCGACACAAAAGCCCGCTCGTCCGGCCGGAGTCCTGGTCGCAGTGCATAGGGTTTTCGACAGGGCCGTGCACACGGCGCGGCCACGGCCGCACTCCCGCGGCGGCCACGGGGAATCGAGAGACGAGAGTAGGGACAGCGCGTGACGGTCAACATGTCCAAGGGACAGGCCATCAGCCTACAGAAGGCCGACGGGGGCACCCTGACCGCGGTGCGGATGGGGCTGGGCTGGCAGGCGGCGCCCCGCCGCGGGCTGTTCGGCTCCCGTACGCGGGAGATCGACCTCGACGCGTCGGCGGTCCTCTTCGCCGACAAGCAGCCCACCGATGTCGTCTTCTTCCGCCACCTGGTCAGCGACGACGGCTCGGTCCGCCACACCGGTGACAACCTCGTCGGCGGCGCCGGGCAGGGCGGCGACGACGAGGCGATCCTGGTCGACCTGCAGCGGGTGCCGGTCCACATCGACAAGATCGTCTTCACGGTGAACTCCTTCACCGGCCAGACCTTCGCCGAGGTGCAGAACGCGTTCTGCCGGCTGGTGGACGAGACCAACGGCCAGGAGCTCGCCCGCTACACCCTCACCGGCGGCGGGCAGTACACCGCCCAGATCATGGCCACCGTCCAGCGGGCGGGCAGCGCCTGGCAGATGAGGGCGATCGGCGAGCCGGCCAACGGACGCACCTTCCAGGACCTGATGCCGCATATCCTGCCGCATCTGTAATCCGCCGTTCGGCGAGCGCGTGTGTCCCGGTGGGCCCGCGCGCTCGCCGTACCATCCGCACGCATGCGGATCCACGGCACACCGCGGAACACAACGAGGGGACGCAAGCCATGACGGCCGAGCTGGTCCGAGGGCAGAACCACCCCCTGCCCCAGACCCGTTTGGAGATCCGGATCTCGGCGGGCCATCCGATCGTGGCCGGGGCCACCCTCGGCGATGAGCGGGGCACGGTGCACGGCGCCGAAGGGGTCGCGCACCCCGCCTCGCCCCAACTGGCCGGGATAGAGGTGCCCAGACAGGCGGCGGCCGACCACCGGCTCGCCGTCGACCTCGACGCGATGCCCGAGAACGTCCACCGGGTCACCGTGCTGCTCGCGCTGCCGACCGGCGTCGGCGGCCCGGACCGGTTCGGCGCCACGGCCGCGCCGTTCGTCGCCGTCACCGGCCTCGACGGCACCGAGATCGCCGGCTACACCATCACCGGCCTGGACTCGGAGTCCGCGGTGGCCGCCCTGGAGCTCTACCGCAGGCAGGGCGCCTGGAAGGTGCGCGCCGTCGGCCAGGGGTACGCGGACGGGCTCGCGGCCATGCTGCGTGACCAGGGGCTCGAGCAGGGCGCCGAACTCGCGGCGCGGATCAACGAGGCGGTGGTGCGGGGCATGGCCCGCTCGGTCGCCCAGCCCCCGCCCCGTTCCGAGGACGACGGCCGGGTGCGCACGGCCACCGCGGGCGGCGGTGCCGCCCCGGCCCCCGCCCAGCCGCAGACCCCGCCGCAGCAGCCGCAGGGCGCGCCCTGCGGCCAAGGGCCCGTCAACTATCAGCACCCAGGCCGCCGTACGGCCGCGCCGCCCCCGCCCCCGCCGTCCGTGCCGCCCGCCACGCCCGGACAGCCCGCCCGGCCGGTCGCGGGCGACGCCTCCGGCTGGACCATGGACGAGCGGCTCTACAACCAGGTCTGGGGGATGTTCGAGGACCTGGCCCGCACCACCGCGGCCTATCGCAGCGCCGTGGACTTCGCGGAGTCCCGGATGGAGCAGGAGCTGGACCGGGTGCTCTCCGATCCGCGCACCCGGGTGGGCCCGGCGGCCGACTCCGCCCGCGCCGAGGCGCGCGCCAGGCACACCGACCTCGTCGAGCAGGCCCGCGCCGCCTTCGACCGCGATCTGGCGCAGCTCACGGCCGAGGCCGAGGTGGTGGAGCCCGCGCTGCCGCCCGCCTACGCCCGCTGGGACAGCCCGGTGTGGCAGGCGTACCAGGTGCCGATGGAGATGCCGATGGCCCTGCGCCTGGGCGAGCTGCACCTCCCGGAGCGCGCCGATCTGCGCATCCCCATGCTGGTGCGGCTGCCCCTGGAGCGGGGGCTGTGGATCGACGCCGGGCGTTCGGGCTCGTTCGACGGGGGGCCGGCCGACCCCGGCGAGCTGCGCCGACTGGCTGCGGACACGGCGGTGACGATCGCCGCGCGGCTGCTGGCCGTCTATCCGGCGGGGGAGTTCTCGGTGCGTGTGATCGACCCGGCGGGTTCGGCCGCGGGCTCGCTCGCCCCGCTGGTGGGGTCGGGTGCGCTGGGCGAGCCGCCGGCGGCCGGCGCCCAGGGGGTCTCCGCGGTGCTCGCCTCGCTGACCCGGCGTGTCGACCTGGTGCAGATGGCGATGCGCAGCGGTGCCACGGACGCGCTGCCGCCCGATCTGGACACCGCCGAGCAGCTGCTGCTCGTCCATGACTTCCCGCACGGCTTCGACGACCGGGCCGTCACCCAGCTGCGCTATCTGGCGGACGAGGGGCCCTCGGTGGGCGTGCATCTGATGATGGTCGCCGACCGTGAGGACGCGCGGGACTACGGTCCGGTGCTCGATCCGCTGTGGCGGTCGCTGCTGCGGCTCACTCCGGTCGCCGACGACCATCTCGCCGACCCGTGGGTGGGCCATGCGTGGACGTATGAGCCGTCGATGGTGCCGCGGGGCAGTCAGGTGCTGGACCAGGTGCTGCGGCAGATGGTGAGGGCCCGCCAGTCGTATGGGCGTTGACCAGCTCTTTTGCCCATCTCTTTACTCTCTCATGGGAATTCCTGTACTCTTCTTTACGCGGAGGGGAGTACTCCTGTAGCGGTGTTCCCGTCACCACGGATGCCGTCCGGTCCCAGGAGACCGGATGGCATCCCGGGGCACCGGTCCACGGCTCGGCCATGGGCGGAGGAGACCTCCGGCAGCGACGACGCTGAGATTGCCGTACGAATGCCGGAGGAACCGTGGACGTTTCGTGGGCCATGTGGGGGCTGACCATTGGTGGGCTGTGTGCCCTCATCGCCGCCGACTTCTTCATAGGCGGCCGCAAACCCCATGAGGTCTCCCTCAAGGAGGCCGGGATCTGGACCGCCGTCTGGGTCGCCCTTGCCGCGCTCTTCGGGCTCGGGCTGCTGGTCTTCGCCGGCGGCGGGCCCTCCGGCGAGTTCTTCGCCGGCTTCATCACCGAGAAGTCGCTGAGCGTCGACAACCTCTTCGTCTTCGTGCTGATCATGGCGAAGTTCGCGGTGCCGACGGTCTATCAGCAGCGTGTGCTGATGGTGGGGGTGCTCATCGCCCTGGTGCTGCGCGCGGTCTTCATAGCCGCCGGCGCCGCGATCATCTCGACCTTCGCCTGGGTCTTCTACATCTTCGGCGCGTTCCTCATCTGGACGGCCTGGAAGCTCATCCAGGAGGCGCGGGCCGATGAGGAGGAAGCGGAGTTCGAGGAGAACCGGCTGCTCAAGGCGGTCGAGAAGCGGTTCCCGTCCACCGACGAGTACCACGGCACCAAGCTCTTCATCGTGCGGAACGGCAAGCGGCTGATGACCCCGATGCTGATCGTCATGCTGGCGATCGGCACCACGGACGTCCTGTTCGCGCTGGACTCGATACCCGCGATCTTCGGCCTCACCCAGGATCCGTACATCGTCTTCACCGCCAACGCCTTCGCCCTGATGGGCCTGCGCCAGCTGTACTTCCTGATCGGCGGCCTGCTCAAGAAGCTGGTCCACCTCTCGTACGGGCTGTCGATCATCCTCGGTTTCATCGGTGTCAAGCTGGTGCTGCACGCGCTGCACGAGTCAGGGGTGCACGTCCCGGAGATCAGCATCCCGGTCTCGCTCGGGGTGATCTGCGCGGTGCTCGCCGTCACGACGGCCACCAGTCTGCACGCCTCGAGGAAACAGGCCCTGGTGGAGGCGGGGAACGGGGAGAGCCGGGCCCGGGACAAGGACAGCGTCGACGTCTGACGGCCCTGCGGCGTCACCGCCCTGACGGCGCCCGGCGGCGACCGAGGGCGTGCGGCGACGTCCGCGTCCCGGACCCGGGAGACCGGCTCACGCAGCCGCCTCCCCGGCCTCCAGAGGCCGTACGGCCGATCGTCCTTCCGGACGGTCGGCCGTCGGCCGTGTCTCCGGCAGCAGCACGAAGCAGCCCAGACTCAGCAGCGCGGCGGCGGTCAGATACACGGCGACGCCCCAGGGCGGGCCGTCGCCGTGGGACAGCGCCGTCGCCACGATCGGGGTGAGCGCCCCGCCCAGGACGCCCGCGAGGTTGTAGCCGAGCGCCGCGCCCGTGCAGCGCACCCGCGCCTCGAACAGCTCGGGCAGATAGGCCGAGGTCACGGCGAACATGGTGATGAAGGCGAGCAGCGCGCCCAGGAAGCCGAGGAACATCAGCGGCGGCTCCCCGGTGCGCAACAGCACGATCAGCGGAAACATCCACACCGCGGTGGCCACACAGCCCACCAGGCACAGCGGCCGCCGCCCGAAGCGGTCGCCGAGATGGGCCACCAGGGGCGTCAAGGCCCCCATGGCCGCCACGGCCGCCATGACACAGCCCAGCACGGTGGTGCGCGCCATGCCGAGCCGTTCCGTGCCGTACGCCAGGGACCAGGTCGTGACCGTGTAGAAGACGGCGTAGCCCACCGTGAGCCCGCCCGCGGTCAGCAGGACCAGCCGCCAGTGGCCGCGCACCACCTCGGCCAGCGGCGCGGCGGCCCGGCCGTCGCGTTCGGCCAGCTCCCGGAAGCGCGGGCTCTCGGTCAGCCGGGCCCGCAGCAGCAACCCGGCGCCCGCCAGCAGCCCCGCGCCCCAGAACGGCACCCGCCACCCCCAGGACCGGAACGCGCCCTCGCTCAGCGTGGCCGACAGGGCCAGCATGGTGCCGTTGGCGAGCAGAAAGCCGATGGCCGGGCCGACCTGCGGAAAGCCCGACCACAGCCCGCGCCGCCCGGCGGGCGCGTGCTCGGCGGTCAGCAGCACCGCACCACCCCACTCGCCGCCGAGCCCCAGCCCCTGGAGAAAGCGCAGCACGAGCAGCAGTACGGGGGCGGCGATGCCGATCGTGCCGTAGGACGGGACGAAGCCCACGGCGACGGTCGCGATCCCCGTCAGCAGCAGTGAGGCGATGAGCACCGGCCGGCGGCCGTGGCGGTCGCCGATGGGCCCGAAGAGCATCGAGCCCAGCGGCCGGGAGACGAAACCGACGGCGAAGGTGCCGAAGGCGGCGAGGGTGCCGGCCAGCGGGGAGAAGGTGGGGAAGAACAGCGGGCCGAGGACGAGCGCGGCGGCCGTGCCGTAGACGAAGAAGTCGTAGAACTCGATCGCGGTGCCGGCCAGGGAGGCGGCGGCGAGGCGGGCCATGGACACAGGGCGGTCATGCTGCATGACGCGCCAACCGTCACGGCCCGCCGGGAGTCACGGGGCGTACGGGGGTGCGCGGCGCGCGGGGGCCGTGCGTGTGCCGCTACCAGCCGCGCTCGCGCCACTCCCCGAGGTGCGGGCGCTCGGCGCCGAGCGTGGTGTCGTCGCCGTGGCCGGGGTAGACCCAGGTCTCGTCCGGAAGCCGGTCGAAGAGCTTGGTCTCGACGTCGTTGATCAGGCTCTCGAACGCCTTGGGGTCCTTACGGGTGTTGCCGACCCCGCCCGGGAAGAGGCAGTCGCCGGTGAACACGTGCGGATGGCCGTGCGGATCGTCGTAGATCAGGGCGATGCTGCCCGGGGTGTGGCCGACCAGGTGGCGGGCGGTCAGCTCGACCCGGCCGACCCGCAGTGTGTCGCCGTCCTCGACCAGGACGTCGGTCGGCACCGGGATGCCCTCCGCGTCGTAGCGGCCCGCGTAGGTGCGGGCGCCGGTGGCCTCCGTCACCTCGCGCAGCGCGCCCCAGTGGTCCTGGTGGCGGTGGGTGGTGACCACGGAGGCGATCCCGCTCTCGCCGATGAGGGACAGCAGGGTGTGCGGCTCCGCCGCGGCGTCGATCAGGAGCTGCTCGTCGGTGGCCCGGCAGCGCAGCAGGTACGCGTTGTTGGCCATGGGGCCCACCGCGACCTTCGAGATCATGAGATCGGGCAGTTCATGCACGTCCGCCGGTCCGCCGACCGTCACCACTCCGCTGTAGGTCATGGCCTCAGCCTAGTCCGGGGGGAAGGGGCGAGGGACCGTCGGGGCGGGGAATACCCGGGCACCCGGCGAAGCTTGTACCGATGAGTGCGCCCGCGCGCCACACGATCGGGTGAAGTCCGTTCCCATCTCCCGCGAATCGAATGTGCGTGCTATAGGCTCGGTGTGCTGCATCCTTAAGACATCGCCGTCGTGCCCCCATACCCTGGGTCGGGGGCTTCGCTCCGCTCCGCCTCTGCTCCATCCGGCAGGGCCGCCCCGCGAGCGGGCTCGGCGCACCCCGTCTCTCTCAAGAAAGGTGCCGACCGGCGTGGCCGACCGTCTCATCGTTCGTGGCGCTCGCGAGCACAACCTCAAGAACGTCTCGCTCGACCTTCCTCGCGACTCGCTCATCGTCTTCACCGGGCTGTCCGGGTCGGGCAAGTCGTCCCTCGCGTTCGACACGATCTTCGCCGAGGGGCAGCGTCGCTACGTGGAGTCGCTCTCCTCCTACGCCCGTCAGTTCCTGGGGCAGATGGACAAGCCCGATGTCGACTTCATCGAGGGCCTGTCCCCCGCGGTGTCGATCGACCAGAAGTCCACCTCGCGGAACCCGCGCTCGACGGTCGGCACCATCACCGAGGTCTACGACTACCTCCGGCTGCTGTTCGCCCGGATCGGCAAGCCGCACTGCCCCGAGTGCGGCCGCCCCATCGCCCGCCAGTCGCCGCAGGCGATCGTGGACCGGGTGCTGGAGCTCCCCGAGGGCAGCCGCTTCCAGGTGCTCTCCCCGCTGGTGCGCGAGCGCAAGGGGGAGTTCGTCGACCTCTTCTCCGATCTCCAGACCAAGGGCTACAGCCGGGCCCGGGTGGACGGCACCACCATCCAGCTGGCCGATCCGCCGAAGCTGAAGAAGCAGGAGAAGCACACCATCGAGGTGGTCGTCGACCGCCTCACCGTCAAGGACAGCGCCAAGCGCCGTCTGACCGACTCGGTGGAGACCGCGCTCGGCCTCTCCGGCGGCATGGTGATCCTCGACTTCGTGGACCTCGACGAGGACGACCCGCAGCGGGAGCGGATGTTCTCCGAGCATCTGTACTGCCCGTACGACGATCTGTCCTTCGAGGAGCTGGAGCCGCGCACCTTCTCCTTCAACTCGCCCTTCGGCGCCTGCCCGGACTGCACCGGGATCGGCACCCGGATGGAGGTCGACCCCGAGCTGATCATCCCGGATGAGGAGAAGTCGCTCGACGAGGGCGCCATCCACCCCTGGTCCCACGGCCACACCAAGGACTACTTCGGGCGGCTGGTCGGCGCGCTCGCCGACGCGCTCGGCTTCCGCACGGACGTCCCCTGGGCCGGGCTTCCGCAGCGCGCCAAGAAGGCGCTGCTCAATGGCCACCGCACCCAGATCGAGGTCCGCTACCGCAATCGCTACGGCCGCCAGCGGGCGTACACCACGGCCTTCGAGGGCGCGGTGCCGTATGTGAAGCGGCGCCACTCGGAGGCGGAGAGCGACACCAGCCGGGAGCGGTTCGAGGGCTATATGCGCGAGGTGCCCTGCCCCACCTGTGAGGGCACCCGCCTCAAGCCGATCGTCCTGGCGGTCACCGTGCAGGACAAGTCCATCGCGGACGTCTCGGCGATGTCGATCAGTGAATGCGCCGACTTCCTGCGCGGCATGGAGCTGAGCCCGCGCGAGAAGACCATCGCCGAGCGGGTCCTCAAGGAGGTCAATGAGCGGCTGAGGTTCCTGGTCGACGTCGGCCTGGACTATCTCTCGCTCAACCGCGCGGCGGGCACCCTCTCCGGCGGCGAGGCCCAGCGCATCCGGCTGGCCACCCAGATCGGCTCCGGTCTGGTCGGCGTGCTCTACGTCCTGGACGAGCCGTCCATCGGCCTGCACCAGCGCGACAACCACCGGCTGATCGAGACGCTGGTCAGGCTGCGCGACCTCGGCAACACCCTGATCGTCGTGGAGCACGACGAGGACACCATCAAGACCTCGGACTGGGTGGTGGACATCGGTCCGGGTGCGGGTGAGCACGGCGGCAAGGTGGTCCACAGCGGGCCGCTGAGCGAGCTGCTGGTCAACGAGGAGTCGGTGACCGGGCACTATCTGGCCGGCAAGAAGGCCATCCCGCTGCCGGCGGCGCGCCGGCCCGTGGACCCCAAGCGGCATCTGACGGTCCACGGCGCCCGGGAGAACAACCTCCAGGACATCGATGTGTCCTTCCCGCTGGGGGTGCTCACCGCGGTCACCGGCGTCTCCGGATCGGGTAAGTCCACGCTGGTAAACGACATCCTCTACACCCATCTGGCCCGTGAGCTCAACGGCGCGCGGGCGGTTCCCGGGCGGCACACCCGGGTCGTCGGCGACGACCTCGTCGACAAGGTGGTGCATGTCGACCAGTCGCCCATCGGCCGCACCCCGCGCTCGAACCCGGCGACGTACACCGGCGTCTTCGACCATGTGCGCAAGCTGTTCGCGGAGACGATGGAGGCCAAGGTCCGCGGTTACCAGCCCGGCCGGTTCTCCTTCAACGTCAAGGGCGGCCGCTGCGAGAACTGCTCCGGTGACGGCACTATCAAGATCGAGATGAACTTCCTGCCGGATGTGTATGTGCCGTGCGAGGTCTGCCACGGCGCGCGCTACAACCGGGAGACCCTGGAGGTGCACTACAAGGGCAAGTCCATCGCCGAGGTGCTGGACATGCCCATCGAGGAGGCGCTGGACTTCTTCGAGGCGGTGCCCACCATCGCCCGCCATCTGCGCACCCTCAACGAGGTCGGTCTCGGCTATGTCCGGCTGGGGCAGCCCGCGCCGACCCTGTCCGGCGGTGAGGCGCAGCGCGTCAAGCTGGCCAGCGAGCTCCAGAAGCGGTCGACCGGCCGCACGGTGTACGTCCTGGACGAGCCGACCACCGGTCTGCACTTCGAGGACATCAGCAAGCTGATCAGCGTGCTCTCCGGACTGGTCGACAAGGGCAACACCGTGATCGTCATCGAGCACAACCTCGATGTGATCAAGACGGCCGACTGGGTCGTGGACATGGGCCCCGAGGGCGGCAGCGGCGGCGGTCTGGTGATCGCCGAGGGCACCCCCGAGGACGTGGCCTCGATCCCGGCCAGCCACACCGGGAAGTTCCTGCGGGACATGCTGGGTGACCGGGTGAGCGACGCGACGGTGCCGGTCGCGCGCAAGGGCGGCAGGACCGCCAAGAAGGCCGCCGCCAAGCCCGCCAAGAAGGCCGCCGCCAAGACCACGGCGGCCGCGAAGACCGCGGCGAAGAAGACCGTGGCCAAGAAGGGGGCGGCCAAGACCACGGTCGCCTCCCAGCGGACGGCCGCGAAGTAGCCCCGCGCCCGCGGATGCGCCGCGCCCGGACCGACCGGGCGCGGCGCAGTCGCGGCGAGGGGGGTCAGACCAGCTCGGACGCGTAGGGCGGCTCCGCGCCCGCGCGGGAGCAGGTGATCGCGGCGGCGCGGCCGGCGAAGGCCAGGACATCCCGCCAGACCGTCTCGTCGAGCTTGGCCAGCGCGGGCGCCGACAGCGCCTGGTGTGCGGCCAGCCGGTGCAGCAGCGCGGCGTTCACGGTGTCGCCCGCCCCGATGGTGTCCACGACGTCCACCCGCTCGCCCGGCACCGAGAAGACCGAGCCGTCCTGGCGCCGTACGCTCAGCCCCTCCCCGCCATGGGTGAGCACCACGGCCGCCGGTCCCGCCGCGAGCCACTCGCCCACGGCCGTCTCCACATCCTTCGCGTCCTCCGAGTCGGCCAGCCACCTGGCGTCCTCTATGGACAGCTTCAGCAGGCCGATATGGGGCAGCCAGCCGTGGAAGCGGGCCCGGTAGGCAGCGGCGTCGGGGATCAGACCGGTGCGGATATTGGGGTCCAGGGTGGTGAAGACACCGCGTGCGGCCTCACGCCGCAGCAGCTCCTCGTACGCGCTCGCGCCCGGCTCCAGCACGAGGGAACAGGTGCCCAGCGACAGTGCGCGCACCCCCTCGGGGAGGGACGGCGGCAGGGTGAAGAGCCGGTCCGCGGTGCCCTGCACATAGAAGCCGTACCCGGCCGAGCCATCGGCCCCGATGGAGGCGACCGCGAGGGTCGTGGGCTCCTGGCCGCGCTGCACCAGCGCGGTGTCCACACCGTCCTTCCGCAAGCCCTCCAGCAGCGCCTCTCCGAAGCCGTCCGTGGAGACCCGCGAGCAGAACGCGGTGGGCGAGCCGAGCCGCCCCAGCGCCAGCGCGGTGTTGTACGGGCCACCGCCGCGCGCCGGCCGCAGCGCGGGCAGCCGGTCGCCCGCCGCGGCGCTCGACGTGCGCTCGGGCACGAGGTCGATCAGGGCTTCTCCGGCGACGACGATCACGAGGCGGGGTCCTTTCCGGGTTGTGCGGGGGTTCCGGGGAGCGGTCGGTCGGGGGCTTCGGCCACACAGCCGCAGGAGGTGCGGTGGACGAAGGCACAGGGCAGCCGGACGGTGCGCGGTGGCCGCCCCGGGTTCTCCAGCCGGTCGAGCAGCAGCCGGACGGCGGTGGCGCCGATCTCCCGGCTGGGCTGGGAGATCGCGGTGAGTCCGGGGGAGAAGACATCCGCCCAGGAGAAGTCGTCGAAGCAGACGAGCGCGAGATCGCCCGGCACGCTCAGACCCGCCGTCCGCAGGGCGCGCAGCGCGCCGATGGTCATCGCGTTGTTCGCGGCGATGATCGCGGTGGGCGGCTCGGGCGCGGCCAGCAGCCGGTGGACGGCGTGCTCCGCGCCCCGCGCCTCGGAGTGGCCGTCCGCCAGCAGCCCGGGGCGGAACGGCAGCCCGCGCCGCGCCAGCCCGGCCCGGTAGCCCGCGATCCGCTCGCTGGTGGTGCTCAGCCCGGGGAGCCCGGCGACCAGCCCGATGCGGGTGTGGCCGAGGTCGGTGAGATGGAGCACCAGCTGTTCGACGGGAGGGGCGTTCTCGGCGCACACCTGGTCGTGGGAGTCGCCGACCAGCCGGTCGAGGAACACGGCCGGAATCCCGCGGCGGGTCAGATACTCCACCAGCCCGGCGGGCTCGGCCGACGGGGCCACGATCACGCCGTCCACCCGTCGCTCATGGAGCAGCCGGACGACCTTGCGCTCATGCGCGGGGTCGTCATGCGGATCGGCGATCAGCAGCCCGTATCCCCGCTCCAGGGCGCTGGACTCGACGCCCTGGAGGATCTCGGTGAAGTACGGATTGCTGATCGCCGAGACGGCCAGACCGATCGAGCGGGTGCGCGCGGTCACCAGGGAGCGCGCCAGCGTATTGGGGATGTACCCGAGGTCGTCGATGGCGTCCAGCACGGCCTTACGGGTGTCCGGGCGGACCGGCCGGGTCTCGTTGAGCACATGCGAGACGGTGGCCACGGACACCCCGGCGCGCCGGGCGACGTCGACCATGGTTGCCATCCGCTGGGGTCCTCCGCGTCGAGGTCGCCGGGTTCGTCGGGTTCATGGGGTTCATCGGGTTCGTCGGAGCCCGTAACGTACCGCATCCGGGATCGGACGTAAACGTTTGCGCAAGCGTTTTCGCCCAGCCGGGGAGGCGGCGGCGGACGGAGAGATCTGTGCCGGTATGGTCGGAGGGCCCCCACACCCCCAGGAGCCGCACATGTCCCGCCAGCCCGCCTCCCGCCGAACCGTGCTGTGCTGCGCCGCGCTGGCCGGAGCCGCCGGGCTCGGGGCGGCGGCCTGCACCCCGGACGGATCGGACAAGAAGGCGTCCCCGACGCCCACCGCCCCCGTCGACCTCGGCACGGCCGGTGCCGTCCCGGTCGGTGGCGCCAAGATCTACCGCGAGCAGCGGGTGGTGGTCGCCCAGCCCGCCAAGGGTGAGTTCACGGCGTTCAGCGCGGTGTGCACGCACGCCGGATGCGTCGTCGACAGCGTCGAGGACGGCGCGATCAGCTGTCCCTGCCACGGCAGCCAGTTCGACGCCCGCACCGGCAAGGTCCTCCAGGGGCCCGCGGTCAAGCCGCTGCCGTCGGTCCCGGTCACCGCGGAGGGCGGACGGCTCGTCGCGGGCCCCGACGCCTGAGCGGCTCCCGAAGCCTGAGCGGGCCCCGAAGCCTGCCCCGGCGCTCGGTCGGCATCCGGGCGGCTGCGGAATCCCCTGGACCTTGACCAACCCGCGTCCCGAGGGCGCCGGATGTGTCACCCCCCGCAAGTAGGGTGGTCACCATGGCCGACCCGAGCAGCTACCGCCCCAAGCCGGGACAGATCCCCGAGTCGCCGGGGGTCTACAAGTTCCGTGACGAACACGGCCGGGTGATCTATGTCGGAAAGGCGAAGAGCCTGCGCCAGCGGCTCTCCTCGTACTTCCAGGACCTGGCGAACCTCCACCCGCGCACCCGCACCATGGTCACCACGGCCGCCGGCGTGGAGTGGACCGTGGTCTCCACCGAGGTCGAGGCCCTACAGCTCGAGTACTCCTGGATCAAGGAGTTCGACCCCCGGTTCAACGTCAAGTACCGCGACGACAAGAGCTACCCCTCCCTGGCCGTCACCCTCAACGAGGAGTTTCCCCGGGTCCAGGTGATGCGCGGTGCCAAGAAGAAGGGCGTGCGCTACTTCGGTCCGTACGCCCACGCCTGGGCGATCCGCGAGACCGTCGACCTGATGCTGCGCGTGTTCCCGGTCCGCACGTGCTCGGCCGGGGTGTTCAAGCGCTCCGCCCAGATCGGCCGCCCCTGTCTGCTCGGCTACATCGGCAAGTGCTCGGCCCCCTGCGTCGGCCGGGTCACCGCCGAGGAACACCGCGAACTGGCTGAGGAGTTCTGCGACTTCATGGCCGGCCGCACCGGCACCTATCTGCGCCGCCTGGAGCAGCGGATGCACGAGGCCGCCGAGGAGATGGAGTACGAGAGGGCGGCCCGGCTCCGTGACGACATAGGGGCGCTCAAGCGCGCCATGGAGAAGAACGCGGTGGTCCTCGCCGACGCCACCGACGCCGATCTGATAGCGGTCGCCGAGGACGAGCTGGAGGCGGCCGTCCAGATCTTCCATGTGCGCGGCGGCCGGGTGCGCGGGCAGCGCGGCTGGGTCACCGACAAGGTCGAGGCCGTCGACACCGCCGGACTGGTCGAGCACGCCCTTCAGCAGCTGTACGGGGAGGAGCGCGGCGACGCCGTCCCCAAGGAGGTCCTGGTGCCCGCCGTGCCGGACCCGGCCGAACCGGTCACCCAGTGGCTCGCCGATCGCCGGGGCTCCCGGGTCGATCTGCGCATTCCGCAGCGCGGCGACAAGAAGGACCTGATGGAGACCGTCCAGCGCAACGCCCAGCAGGCGCTCGCGCTGCACAAGACCAAGCGCGCCTCCGACCTCACCACGCGCTCCCGGGCGCTGGAGGAGATCGCCGAGGCCCTGGGGCTGGACTCCGCTCCGCTGCGCGTCGAGTGCTTCGACATCTCCCATCTCCAGGGGGATGACGTGGTGGCCTCCATGGTGGTCTTCGAGGACGGGCTCCCCCGTAAGAGTGAGTACCGCCGCTTCCAGATCAAGAGCTTCGCCGGGCAGGACGATGTCCGCTCCATGCACGAGGTCGTCAGCCGCCGCTTCCGCCGCTATCTCCAGGAGAAGCAGAAGACGGGGGAGTGGGAAGAGGAGACCATCGGCACCCCTGGTGCCACCGGAGCCACCGGCACCCCCGGAGCCCCTGACACCACCGGCACCCCCGGAGCCCCTGGCGTCCCCGGACCCGACGGGCAGTCCGTCGGCGGGCCCGCCGGCCCGGTCGACGAGGAGGGCAGGCCGAAGCGGTTCGCCTATCCGCCCCAGCTCGTCGTGGTCGACGGCGGAAAGCCGCAGGTGGCCGCCGCCAAGCGGGCCCTGGAAGAGCTCGGCGTCGACGATGTCGCCGTCTGTGGTCTCGCCAAGCGGCTCGAGGAGGTGTGGCTGCCGGACGAGGACGACCCGGTGGTGCTGCCTCGCAGCAGCGAGGGGCTCTACCTCCTCCAGCGGGTCCGTGACGAGGCCCACCGCTTCGCCATCTCCTACCAGCGCAGCAAGCGCGCCAAGTCGATGAAGGCCGGGCCGCTGGACACGGTTCCGGGTCTCGGCGACAGCCGTAAGCAGGCGCTGCTGAAGCACTTCGGCTCGGTCAAGCGGCTGCGCGCCGCCACGGTCGAGCAGATCTGCGAGGTGCCGGGTGTCGGCCGTAAGACGGCCGAGACGGTCGCCGCGGCGCTCGCCGGGTCCGCCCCGGCCGCGCCCGCGGTGAACACCGCCACAGGAGAGATCATTGAGGACGAGGCCGCCGGCGCGGCGTCGTCGAACGGGGGAACCAGACCATGACCGCACACACGAACCACGGAGACGGAGCGCAGGTGAATACGGGCACGTCGGGAGAGTCCGCCGAGGTGGCGGCCATCCCCGAGCTGGTGATCATCTCTGGAATGTCCGGCGCGGGCCGCAGCACCGCCGCCAAGTGTCTGGAGGACCTCGGCTGGTTCGTCGTGGACAACCTGCCGCCCGCGCTGATCCCCACCATGGTCGACCTGGGCGCCCGCTCCCAGGGCAATGTGGCCCGGATCGCCGTGGTGGTGGACGTCCGCGGCCGCCGCTTCTTCGACAACCTCCGCGAGTCCCTCGCCGACCTCGCCGCCAAGAACGTCAAGCGGCGCGTGCTGTTCCTGGAGGCGTCCGACGAGGCCCTGGTGCGCCGTTTCGAGTCGGTGCGCCGCCCGCACCCCCTCCAGGGCGACGGCCGGATCGTGGACGGCATCGCCGCCGAGCGCGATCTGCTGCGCGAGCTGCGCGGAGACGCCGATCTGGTGATCGACACCTCCAGTCTCAACGTCCATGAGCTGCGCGCCAAGATGGACGCCCAGTTCGCGGGCGAGGAGGAGCCCGAGCTGCGGGCCACCGTGATGTCGTTCGGCTACAAGTACGGACTGCCGGTCGACGCCGATCTGGTGGTGGACTGCCGCTTCCTGCCCAATCCGCACTGGGTCCCCGAGCTGCGCCCCTTCACCGGGCTCAACGAGGAGGTCTCCGGCTATGTCTTCAACCAGCCCGGAGCCAAGGAGTTCCTCGACCGCTACGCGGAGCTGCTCCAGCTCATCGCCGCGGGCTACCGCCGCGAGGGCAAGCGCTATGTGACCATCGCCGTCGGCTGCACCGGCGGCAAGCACCGCAGTGTCGCCATGTCCGAGCGGCTCGCCCCGCGGCTGGCCGCCGAGGGCGTGGAGACCGTTGTCGTCCACCGGGACATGGGGCGCGAGTGACCATCCGTACCAGGCGGCTGCGGCGGCTGGTCGGGGCGCGCACGAGCCGGGGCACTCAGCCCAAGGTCGTCGCGCTCGGCGGTGGCATGGGTCTGTCGGCGTCGCTCGCCGCGCTGCGCCGGATCACCGGCGATCTGACCGCCGTCGTCACCGTGGCCGACGACGGGGGCTCCAGCGGACGGCTCCGCGACGAGCTGGACGTGCTGCCCCCCGGCGATCTGCGCAAGGCCCTGGCCGCGCTGTGCGGCGACGACGACTGGGGCCAGACCTGGGCGCGGGTCATCCAGCACCGCTTCACCAGCGAGGGCGAGCTGCACGGCCACGCGGTCGGCAATCTGCTGATCGTCGCCCTGTGGGAGCAGCTGGGCGACCATGTGGAGGCGCTCGACCTGGTCGGCAAGCTGCTGGGCGCCCACGGCCGGGTGCTGCCCATGTCGGCCGTCCCTCTGGAGCTCCAGGCGTACGTCCGCGGCCATGACCCGGCGCGTCCGGACGAGGTCTCCACCGTCGCCGGGCAGGCCACCGTGGCCCTCACCCCCGGCGAGGTGCAGTCGGTCCATCTGGTGCCGCCCGATCCGCCGGCTGTCCCCGAGGCCGTCGAGGCGGTCATGGACGCGGACTGGGTGGTGCTGGGGCCCGGCTCCTGGTTCTCCTCCGTGATCCCGCATCTGCTGGTCCCCGAGCTGCTCCAGGCACTCACCGAGACCAAGGCCCGGCGGGTGCTGTCGCTGAACCTCGCCCCTCAGCCGGGCGAAACCGACGGCTTCTCCCCGCAGCGTCATTTGGAGGTTTTGGCCCGACACGCCCCTAAACTCGCCTTCGACGTGGTGCTGGCCGACGAGGCCGCCGTCCCGGACCAGAGCAGTCTGTGCGACGCCGCCAAGCGGCTGGGCGGCACGGTCGAGCTGGCGCCGGTGGCCGCGACCGACGGTGCCCCGAAGCACGACCCGGAGCTTCTGGCGGCCGCGTACGACCGTATTTTTCGGATGCATGGAAGGATCGGCCCATGGCGATGACGGCAGCGGTGAAGGACGAAATCTCCCGGCTCCCCGTCACCCGGACCTGCTGCCGGAAAGCGGAGGTCTCGGCGATCCTGCGGTTCGCGGGCGGCCTGCATCTGGTCAGCGGGCGCATCGTGATCGAGGCCGAGCTGGACACCGGGATCGCGGCCCGCAGAGTGCGCAAGGACATCCTGGAGATCTTCGGCCACTCCTCGGACCTGGTGGTGATGGCCCCCGGAGGGCTGCGCCGCGGCAGCCGGTACGTGGTGCGGGTGGTGGCGGGCGGTGACCAGCTGGCACGGCAGACCGGCCTGGTCGACGGCCGCGGCCGGCCGATCCGCGGACTGCCGCCGCAGGTGGTCTCCGGCGCCACCTGTGACGCCGAGGCCGCCTGGCGCGGGGCCTTCCTCGCCCATGGCTCGCTCACCGAGCCGGGCCGTTCGTCCTCCCTGGAGGTGACCTGCCCCGGTCCGGAGGCCGCGCTCGCGCTGGTCGGCGCCGCCCGCCGGCTACAGATCGCGGCCAAGGCGCGCGAGGTGCGCGGGGTGGACCGGGTGGTCGTCCGGGACGGTGATGCCATCGGCGCGCTGTTGACGCGGCTGGGGGCGCACGAGTCGGTCCTCGCCTGGGAGGAGCGGCGGATGCGGCGCGAGGTGCGGGCGACCGCCAACCGCCTCGCCAACTTCGACGACGCCAATCTGCGCCGCTCGGCCCGTGCCGCCGTGGCCGCCGGGGCCCGGGTGCAGCGCGCCCTGGAGATCCTGGGCGACGAGGTGCCCGAGCACCTCGCCGCGGCCGGCCGGCTGCGCATGGAGCACAAGCAGGCGTCCCTGGAGGAGCTGGGTGCCCTCGCCGACCCGCCGCTGACCAAGGACGCGGTCGCGGGCCGTATCCGCCGGCTGCTGGCCATGGCCGACAAGCGCGCCCAGGACCTGGGCATCCCCGGCACCGAGTCCAGCCTGACCGAGGAGATGGCCGACGGCATGGTCGGCTGACCGCCCGTAGACGCCACGGAAGCCGCCCCGCGCCCCCGGATCGCTCAGCTGATCCGGGGGCGTACGCGTGCCCGGCGCCGCTCCCAACCGGCCAGGCCGGTATCCCCTTTCGCCGTCGTCGGTGTGCCTGTGGCCGTGCGGGGATGGGGCGACGCGCTGCGTACGCTGCGTCGTTGACAGCACGTGACAAATCGTGACTCAATCGGCGGGCCGTACCACTTTCCGGTGGTCATGGGCCGCCGATGCCAATGTCACGTACGTCCCGTGATAGCGGTAGGGTCGGAGGCGGTCGGGGACATCCCATACACGTTCGCCGGCGTCCAGACCGGCACACCAACGAGGAGATCGGTTCGTGACGATCCGCGTAGGCATCAACGGCTTCGGCCGCATCGGCCGCAACTACTTCCGCGCGCTCCTTGAGCAGGGCGCGGACATCGAGATCGTCGGTGTCAACGACCTGACCGACAACGCCACCCTGGTGCACCTGCTCAAGTACGACAGCATCCTCGGTCGGCTGAAGCAGGAGGTCAGCCACACCGAGGACACCATCACGGTGGGCAACCAGACCTTCAAGACGATGGCCGAGCGCGACCCGGCGGCCCTGCCGTGGGGTGAGCTCGGCGCCGACATCGTGGTGGAGTCCACCGGTATCTTCACCAAGCGAGAGGACGCCGCCAAGCACCTCGCCGCCGGCGCCAAGAAGGTCCTGATCTCCGCGCCCGCCAAGAACGAGGACATCACGATCGTGATGGGCGTCAACAACGACAAGTACGACGCGGCGAACCACCACGTCATCTCCAACGCCTCCTGCACCACCAACTGTGTGGCGCCGATGGCCAAGGTCCTCGACGAGAGCTTCGGCATCGTCAAGGGCATGATGACGACGGTTCACGCGTACACCAACGACCAGCGCATCCTGGACTTCCCGCACAAGGACCTGCGTCGCGCCCGTGCGGCGGCCGAGAACATCATCCCGACCTCCACCGGTGCCGCCAAGGCCACCGCGCTGGTCCTCCCCCAGCTCAAGGGCAAGCTGGACGGCATCGCGATGCGCGTCCCGGTCCCGACCGGCTCGGTCACCGACCTCGTCCTGGAGCTCGACCGCGAGGTCACCAGGGACGAGATCAACACCGCCTTCCAGAAGGCCGCCGAGGGCCAGCTCAAGGGCATCCTCGAGTACACCGAGGACCCGATCGTCTCCTCGGACATCGTCAACTGGCCGGCGTCCTGCACCTTCGACTCCTCCCTGACCATGGTCCAGGGCAAGCAGGTCAAGGTCGTCGGCTGGTACGACAACGAGTGGGGCTACTCCAACCGCCTCGTCGACCTGACCGTCTTCGTCGGCGGCCGGCTCTGACCGCTGTCCCGATGAGCTAGGAAACGGGGCCCGCTACGACACCGTCGTAACGGGCCCCGATCCATGATCAAGGAGTCAACCCAGTGAAGACGATTGACGATCTTCAGGTCGCCGGGCAGCGGGTCTTCGTCCGCGCCGATCTGAACGTCCCGCTCGACGGCGAGACGATCACCGACGACGGCCGGATCCGCGCCGCCGTCCCGACGATCAGCAAGCTCCTGGACCAGGGCGCCAAGGTGATCGTCGCCTCGCATCTGGGCCGCCCCAAGGGCGCCCCGGACCCCCGGTTCTCCCTCGCCCCCGTCGCCCGGCGGCTCGGCGAACTCCTCGGCAAGCAGGTCGCCTTCGCCACCGACACCGTGGACGACAGCGCGCGGGCCACCGTGGCGGCGCTCGGCGGCGGTGAGGTGGCGCTGCTGGAGAACCTGCGTTTCAACGCCGGTGAGACCAGTAAGGACGACGCCGAGCGCGGTGCCTTCGCCGAGCGGCTCGCCGCCCTCGCCGACCTCTATGTGGGCGACGGCTTCGGCGCGGTCCACCGCAAGCACGCCTCCGTGTACGACCTCCCGGCGCGGCTGCCGCACGCGGCGGGCAACCTGATCGCCGCCGAGCTGTCCGTCCTCAAGAAGCTCACCGAGGACGTCAAGCGGCCCTACGTGGTGGTCCTCGGCGGCGCCAAGGTCTCCGACAAGCTCGGCGTCATCGACCACCTCCTGGAGAAGGCCGACCGCATCCTGATCGGCGGCGGCATGGCCTACACCTTCCTCAAGGCCCAGGGCCACGAGGTCGGCGGCTCGCTGCTCCAGGAGGACCAGGTCCCGGCGGTCCAGGACTATCTGCGCCGGGCGGGGGAGCGCGGTGTGGAGTTCGTGCTCCCGGTCGACGTCGTGGCCGCGTCCGAGTTCCCGGACCTGAAGACCAAGGCCCCGGCGAACCCGACGACCATCCCCGCGGAGGCGATCCCGGCCGATCTGCAGGGGCTGGACATCGGCCCGGAGAGCCGCAAGCTGTACGCCTCGAAGCTCGCCGACGCGGCCACCGTCTTCTGGAACGGCCCGATGGGCGTCTTCGAGCACCCCGACTTCGCCGAGGGCACCCGGGCCGTGGCCCAGGCGCTCGTGGACAGCCCGGCCTTCACCGTGGTCGGCGGCGGCGACTCCGCCGCGGCCGTACGCATCCTGGGCTTCGACGAGAACGCTTTCGGCCACATCTCGACCGGCGGTGGAGCGAGCCTCGAATACCTCGAGGGCAAGACGCTCCCCGGCCTCGCCGCACTGGAGGACTGAACCCGTGAGTGACCGCACCCCGCTGATGGCGGGCAACTGGAAGATGAACCTCAACCACCTCGAGGCCATCGCCCACGTCCAGAAGCTCGCCTTCGCGCTCTCCGACAAGGACCACGAGGCCGTGGAGGTCGCGGTGCTGCCGCCCTTCGTCGACCTGCGGTCGGTGCAGACCCTGGTCGAGGGCGACAAGCTGAAGATCAAGTACGGTGCGCAGGACATCTCCGCGCATGACTCCGGCGCGTACACCGGCGAGATCTCCGGCCCGATGCTGGCCAAGCTCAAGTGCGCCTACGCCGTCGTCGGGCACTCGGAGCGGCGCCAGTACCACAACGAGTCCGACGAGCTGTGCAACGCCAAGGTCAAGGCGGCCTTCCGCAACGACCTCACGCCGATCCTGTGCGTCGGCGAGGGCCTCGACGTCCGTAAGGCGGGCAACCAGGTCGCGCACACCCTCGCCCAGGTGGACGGCGGTCTCAAGGACGTCCCGGCCGAGCAGGCCGAGACCATCGTGATCGCCTACGAGCCGGTCTGGGCGATCGGCACCGGCGAGGTCGCGACCCCCGAGGACGCCCAGGAGGTCTGCGGGGCCATCCGCGGCCGGCTCGCCGAGCTCTACGGCCAGGAGGTCGCCGACAAGGTCCGGATCCAGTACGGCGGCTCGGTGAAGTCCGGGAACGTCGCCGCGATCATGGCCCAGCCGGATGTGGACGGCGCACTGATCGGCGGCGCGTCGCTGGACGCGGACGAATTCGTCAAGATCGTTCGTTTCCGCGACCAGTGAGTAGGCCCTAGCGCGCGGGTCGTCGTACCCTGTCGGGGGTCGGGGCGGTGTGCTGCGCACCGTCCGGCCCCCGACGTCCGTTCAAGCCCGAGAAGGTTGGTCCAGCTGTGATCATGGGGTTCTCGATCGCCCTCATCATCTTCAGCCTCCTGTTGATGATGTTGGTGCTCATGCACAAGGGAAAGGGCGGCGGCCTGTCCGACATGTTCGGTGGCGGGATGCAGTCCTCGGTGGGCGGCTCCTCGGTCGCCGAGCGCAACCTGGACCGCATCACCGTGGTGGTCGGGCTGCTGTGGTTCGTCTGCATCGTCGTGCTCGGACTACTGATGAAGCTCGACTGAGGCTCCGGCGGGGCCCGTTCAGGGCCCGGCTGACGCCCGATAACTGACGTACCGTCGCCAGCGGGGCCCATATGCGGCCTATGATGGCATGGCGTCCTCGGTGGCGGGTGTAACTCCTCTCACTGGACGCGCGTTGGGCCTTACGTAGACTGGGGCGCCGGGCGGCGGAGCTGCCAATCGAGGCTTCGCGGCACCATCACGCAGGGAGTTACGACCGTGGCAAGTGGCAACGCGATCCGTGGAAGTCGGGTCGGAGCGGGGCCGATGGGAGAAGCCGAGCGAGGCGAATCGGCGCCGCGCCTGCGCATCTCCTTCTGGTGCTCGAACGGGCATGAGACCGTGCCGAGCTTCGCCAGCGACGCGCAGATCCCTGACACGTGGGACTGCCCCCGCTGCGGCTTCCCGGCCGGCAAGGACCGGGACAATCCGCCGGACCCGCCGCGCACCGAGCCGTACAAGACGCATCTGGCGTACGTACGGGAGCGGCGCAGCGACGCCGACGGCGAGGCGATCCTCGCCGAGGCACTCGCCAAGCTCCGGGGCGAGATCTAGACACAGCACGCGGTACGACGGCCCGGCCGGGCACCTCCTGCGAGGGGTGCGCGGCCGGGCCGTTGTCAGTGGTGCGGGCTACGGTCATGGGGTGCTGGATCGCAGGGGCGGGGCCGAGGCCCAGGGGGGAGCGTCATGACCGCGGTGGACGCCGGTGAGCGGGGCGCCGGGAAGGCGGCGGTGCCCGCGTGGCGCGGGGGGTTCGGGCGGCTGTGGGCGGCCGCGCTCGTCTCCCGGTTCGGGGACGCCCTGCGGGGTGCGGCGCTGCCGCTGCTGGCCGTCTCGCTCACCGATTCGCCGGTGCTGGTCTCGCTGGTGACCGCCTGCGGCTTCCTGCCGTGGCTGCTGTTCGGGCTGATCGGCGGGGCGATCGCCGACCGGGTGGACCAGCGGCGGGCGATGTGGGCGGTGGACGGCGTGCGGGCCGTCCTGATGGCGGGGTTCGCCGTCGCGGTGTGGCTGGACCGGGCCACCGTCGGGCTGCTGATCGCCTTGGCCTTCGCGCTGACCACGCTCCAGACCCTGTTCGACAACGCGGCCACGGCGCTGCTGCCGTCGGTGGTGGGCCAGGAGGCGCTGGGCCGGGCCAACGCCCGGCTGATGACCGGCCAGGAGGTCATGGGCCGGTTCGTGGGCGCCCCGCTGGTGCCGGTGCTGCTCGGCCTGGGCGCCGCGATGCCGTACGCGGCGGACGCGGTCACCTATCTCGTCGCCGCCGCGCTGGTCGCCTCGCTGGGGGTGACACCCCCTCCGCGGGATTCGCGCCCGCCGGGCGGGTCGCTGCGGCGGGACATCGCCGAGGGCCTGGCCGTGCTGTGGCGGGACCGCATGCTGCGGGCGCTGTGCGCCTCCACCACTTTGTGCAACATCGGCATCGGCGCGCTCATCGCCACCTTGGTGCTGCACATCACCGGCTGGCTGGACGCCGGGAACACCGGGTACGCCGTCGTGATCACCGTGTACGGGATCGGCAGTGTGATCGGGGGGCTGGTGGCCGCCCGGTTCACCGAGAAGCTGGGGAACGCCCGCGCCCTCGCGGTGTGCGGCACCGCGCAGATCGGCGCCCTGGTCGCCCTCGGGGCGATACGGAGCCTGCCGGTCGCGGTCGCCGCCATGGGCCTCTTCGGCTTCGCGGGGATCATCTGGAACGTGATCGAGGTGACGATGACCCAGCGGCGCAGCCCCGACGGGACACTCGGCCGGGTGAGCTCGGCCTTCCGCACCCTGTCGATCGCGGGCGCCCCGCTCGGCGCGCTGCTGGGCGGGGCGATGGCCGCGGCATGGGGGCTCAACACGCCCGCGCTGGGGGCCGCGGGGCTCTTCGTCTGCGGGCTGGCGGCCCTCGTTCCGGGAATGCGGTCCGGCATCAATTAGGTTGGGGGACACGGGGGCCAGGCACCGACGAGAAGTGGGCTGATGTCCGAGATGAACGTGGAAGGCCGCACCAGGCTGGACCAGCTGCCGGAATGGCATGCGCTGTCCGCACACCGCAAGGAGCTGGGCGACGCGCATCTGCGCGAGCTGTTCGCAGGCGACCCCGAGCGCGGCCGCCGGCTCACCCTTCAGGTCGGCGATCTCCATGTCGACTACTCCAAGCACCTGGTGACCGACGAGACCCTGCGGCTGCTGCGCGAGCTGGCGCGGGCCACCAAGGTGGCCGAGCTGCGGGACGCCATGTTCCGCGGTGAGCGGATCAACACCACCGAGGACCGCGCGGTGCTGCACATCGCGCTGCGCGCCCCGCACTCCGCGGACATCAAGGTGGGCGGCGAGGACGTGGTCGGCGAGGTGCACGCCGTGCTCACCAAGATGGCCGTCTTCGCCGACCGCGTCAGGTCCGGCGACTGGACCGGCCACACCGGCAAGCGGATCAAAAACGTCGTCAACATCGGCATCGGCGGCTCCGACCTGGGCCCGGCCATGGCGTACGAGGTGCTGCGGCCCTACAGCGACCGCTCGATGACGTTCCGGTTCGTCTCCAATGTGGACGGCGCGGATCTGCATGAGGCGGTGCGCGACCTGGACCCGGCCGAGACGCTGTTCATCGTCGCCTCCAAGACCTTCACCACCATCGAGACCATCACCAACGCCGTCTCCGCCCGCGACTGGCTGCTGACCGGGCTGCGCGCCGGCGAGGAGGCCGTCGCCAAGCACTTCGTGGCGGTGTCGACCAACGCCGAGAAGGTCGCCGAGTTCGGCATCAACACGGACAACATGTTCGGCTTCTGGGACTGGGTCGGCGGGCGTTACTCCTTCGACTCGGCCATCGGGCTCTCCCTGATGGTCGCCATCGGCGCGGAGCGCTTCCGCGAGATGCTGGCCGGCTTCCACCTGGTCGACGAGCACTTCGCCACCGCCCCGCCGGAGGAGAACGTTCCGCTGCTGATGGGCCTGCTGGGCATCTGGTACGACAACTTCTTCGACGCCCAGGCGCACGCCGTCCTGCCGTACAGCCACTACCTGTCGCGGTTCACCGACTATCTCCAGCAGCTGGACATGGAGTCCAACGGCAAGTCCGTGGACCGGGACGGCAATCGCGTCGGCTGGCAGACCGGCCCCATCGTCTGGGGCACCCCGGGCACCAACGGCCAGCACGCCTACTACCAGCTGCTCCACCAGGGCACCAAGCTGGTCCCGGCCGATCTGATCGGCTTCGCCCGGCCGGTCGAGGACCTGCCGCCCGGCCTGGAGTCCCACCACGACCTGCTGATGGCCAACCTCTTCGCCCAGGGCCAGGCGCTGGCCTTCGGCAAGACCGCCGAGGAGGTCGTCGCCGAGGGCGTGCCCGAGCACCTGGTGGCGCACAAGACCTTCCCCGGCAACCGCCCCACCACCACGATCCTCGCCTCCGAGCTCACCCCGTCGGTGCTGGGCCAGCTGATCGCCCTCTACGAGCACAAGGTGTTCGTCCAGGGCGCCGTCTGGAACATCGACTCCTTCGACCAGTGGGGAGTGGAGCTGGGCAAGGTGCTGGCCAAGCGGGTGGAGCCCGCGCTGACCGAGGGCGCCGAGGTGCCGGGTCTGGACACCTCCACCGCGCACCTGGTCGCCACCTACCGTTCGCTGCGCGGCCGCTGAGGCGCGCAGGCACGCGAAAACGCGACGATCCCCCGGGGCCCTGAGGCTCCCGGGGGATCGTCGCGCGGATGCGGATTACGGTGACGCCGGGGGGTACAGCTCGCGGGGCAGGCCCGCCGCGGCGGTACGGTCCAGCAGCCACAGCGTACGGCCGCGGCCGTACGCCCCCGCCGCCGGGGCCTGTAGCTCCCCGGCCCCCGACAGGGCCATCGTGACCGCCTTCGCCTTGTCCTCACCGGCCGCCAGCAGCCACACCTCGCGTGCCGCGCGGATCGCCGGCAGGGTCAGCGTGATCCGTACGGGCGGCGGTTTGGGCGCGCCGCGCACCCCGACCACCGTCCGCTCGGTCTCCCGGACGGCCGGCAACTCGGGGAACAGCGAGGCCACATGGGTGTCCGGGCCGACGCCCAGCAGCAGCACGTCGAACGACGGCACCGCGGCGTGGTTCTCCGGCCGCGCCGCTCGGGCCAGCTCGGCGGCGTACGCCTCGGCCGCGGCGTCCACATCGCCGCCGTGGGGCCCGTCGGACGCGGGCATCGCACGCACCCGCGCCGGGTCCAGCTCCACCGCGTCCAGCAGCGCCTGACGGGCCTGGGTGACATTGCGGTCCGGATGGCCCTCCGGCAGGAACCGCTCATCGCCCCACCACAGGTCCAGCCGCGACCAGTCGACCGCGTCGCGCGCCGGGGAGGCGGCGAGCGCGGCCAGCAGGCCGTTGCCGTTGCGCCCACCGGTCAGGACGACCGAGGCGGAGCCGCGGGCGGCCTGGGCGTCCACGATCTTCGTGATCAGCCGGGCCGCCGCGGCCTGGGCCATCAGCTCCTTGTCGCGGTGGACGACCACCTGCGGAGCGGTCACGTGTCCGCCTTTCCGTCCCCGGCCGCGCCCTCGGCCTTCTGCTCCTCGGGCTTCTGCGCCTTGGCCTTCTGTGCGTTGGCCTTCTGCGCCTTCGCCTTCGAAGCCGCGGACCGGGCCGGCGGTGCCACCTGAGTGGCCGGGGCCGCCTTGGCGTCGCGCTCCAGCGTGCCCACCCCGCCGTTGCCGAGCTTGCTCACCCCGAACTTCACCGACGACTCGTAGATCTCGTCGGGGTCCAGCCGGCGCAGCTCCTCGGCGATCAGCTCCGACATCTCACGCCGCTGGAGCGCCACATGCCGGTCCGGCTGGCCCGGCATCGCCAGCTCGGCCAGCGAGCCGTTCGCCCGGTCCAGGCAGATCACGCCGTCGGCGGTCTGGAGCCGCACCGCGGTCAGCCCGGGGCCCTCCGAGACCTGCCGGTCCACCGGCACCCCCAGCCGCTCGGCGAGCCACAGCGCGAGCAGCTCGCTGCTCGGGTTGTACGCCTCGCCCTCGACGACCGCGGAGGTGATCGGGGAGTGCTTCTGGTCCAGCGCGGCGGCCAGGACGCTGCGCCACGGGGTGATCCGGGTCCAGGCCAGATCGGTGTCGCCCGGGGTGTAGGTCTCGGCCCGCAGCCCCAGGGCCGCGACCGGGTCCTCGGTGGCCTGGGCGTCGGTGATCCGGCGCTGGGCCAGTCGGCCGAGCAGGTCCTCGCTGGGGTGCTCCGGGGCGTCCTCCGGCCACCACACCACCACCGGGGCGTCCGGCAGCAGCAGCGGCAGGACCACCGAGTAGGCGTGGTTGGCGAGTTCGCCGTGCAGCCGCAGCAGCACCGTCTCGCCGGTACCGGTCTCCCCGCCGACCCGCACCTCGGCGTCCAGCCGGGCCATCTTGCGGTCGCGCGGCGACCGGCCCGGCCGCTTGATGACGACCAGGATGCGCGAGGGGTGTTCCTTGGACGCCTCGCTCGCCGCCCGCAGCGCGTCGTAGTGATTGCCCTCGTCGGTGACGATGACGAGGGTGAGCACCATGCCCACGGCCGGGGAACCGGTGGCCCGGCGCGCCTGGACCAGAGCGGAGTTGATCCGGCTGGACGTGGTGTCCGTGAGATCGATGTTCATGGCCGCCGCCAGCTCCGTCCGTCTCGTGCGAGCATCTCGTCCGCGGCTTTCGGCCCCCAGGTCCCGGCCGTGTACTGCTCGGGCCTGCCGTGCTTGTCCCAGTAGTCCTCGATCGGGTCCAGGATCCGCCAGGACTGCTCGACCTCCTCATGGCGCGGGAAGAGGTTCGCCTCGCCCAGCAGCACATCGAGCAGCAGCCGCTCGTACGCCTCGGGGCTGGACTCGGTGAAGGACTCGCCGTACTGGAAGTCCATCGTCACGTCGCGGATCTCCATGGAGGTGCCGGGCACCTTGGAGCCGAACCGGATGGTGACGCCCTCGTCCGGCTGCACCCGGATGACCAGGGCGTTCTGCCCCAGCTCCTGGGTGTCGGTGGCGTCGAAGGGGGAGTGCGGGGCGCGCTGGAACACCACCGCGATCTCGGTGACCCGCCGCCCCAGCCGCTTGCCGGTGCGCAGGTAGAAGGGCACACCCGCCCAGCGGCGGTTGTCGATCTCCAGCTTGATCGCGGCGTAGGTGTCGGTCTTCGAGTGGGGGTCGATGCCCTCCTCGTCGAGGTAGCCGCGCACCTCCTCGCCGCCCTGCCAGCCGCGGGCGTACTGGGCGCGCACGGTGTGCTTGCCCAGCTCCTTGGGCAGCTTGACGGCCCGCAGCGCCTTCAGCTTCTCGGTGACCAGGGAGGACGCCTCGAAGGAGGCGGGCTCCTCCATGGCGGTCAGCGCGAGCAGCTGGAGCAGGTGGTTCTGGATGACGTCACGGGCCGCGCCGATGCCGTCGTAGTAGCCCGCGCGCCCGCCGATGCCGATGTCCTCGGCCATGGTGATCTGTACATGGTCGACGTACGACCGGTTCCAGATCGGCTCGAACATCGTGTTGGCGAAGCGCAGTGCCAGGATGTTCTGGACCGTCTCCTTGCCCAGGTAGTGGTCGATCCGGAAGACGTCGCTGGGCCGGAAGACCTCGTGGACGACCTGGTTGAGCTCCTGAGCGCTCGCCAGGTCGTGGCCGAAGGGCTTCTCGATGACCGCGCGCCGCCAGGAGTCGCCCTGCCCCTGCGACAGCCCGTGCTTCTTGAGCTGCTGCACGACGGTGGGGAAGAACTTCGGCGGGACCGACAGGTAGAACGCGAAGTTCCCGCCGGTGCCGCGTGCCTTGTCGAGCTCCTCGATGGTCGCCCGCAGGGTCTGGAACGCCTCGTCGTCGGAGAACTCGCCGGGGACGAAGCGGAACCCCTCGGCCAGCTGCTGCCAGACCTCCTCGCGGAACGGGGTCCGGGCGTGTTCCTTGACCGCGTCGTGCACGACCTGGGCGAAGTCCTCGTTCTCCCAGTCGCGGCGGGCGAAGCCGACGAGCGAGAAGCCCGGGGGCAGCAGACCGCGGTTGGCCAGGTCGTAGACGGCGGGCATCAGCTTCTTACGGGACAGGTCGCCCGTGACGCCGAAGATCACGAGGCCGGACGGCCCCGCGATACGCGGGAGCCGCCGGTCCCGTGGGTCACGCAGCGGATTGCTGCTGCTCACCGTTTTCACGCCTCCGAGGGTGCGAGGCGCCTGAGCTCCGCCTCGGTGGACTTCAGCAGGTCGTTCCAGGAGGACTCGAACTTCTCCACGCCCTCGTCCTCCAGGACCTGGACGACCTCGTCGTAGGAGATCCCGATCCCGGCCAGCGCGTCGAGGTCGGCCTTGGCCTGCTCGTAGGTGCCCCGCACGGTGTCGCCGCGGACCTCGCCGTGGTCGCCGACCGCTTCCAGGGTGGCCTCCGGCATGGTGTTGACGGTGCCGGGGGCGACCAGCTCCACGACGTACATGGTGTCCTTGTACGCCGGGTCCTTGACACCGGTCGAGGCCCACAGCGGACGCTGCCGGTTGGCGTTCGCGCGGTCCAGGGCGGCCCAGCGGTCGGAGGAGAAGACCTCCTCGTACGCCTGGTAGGCGAGGCGGGCGTTGGCGACGGCGGCCTTGCCGCGCAGCGCCTTGGCCTCATCGGTGCCGATCTTGTCGATGCGCTTGTCGATCTCGGTGTCCACGCGGGAGACGAAGAAGGACGCCACCGAGTGGATCTTGGAGAGGTCCAGCCCCGCGGCCTTGGCCTTCTCCAGACCGGCCAGGAAGGCGTCCATGACCGCGCGGTACCGCTCCAGGGAGAAGATCAGCGTGACATTGACGCTGATGCCCAGGCCGATCACCTCGGTGATCGCGGGCAGCCCCGCCTCGGTCGCCGGGATCTTGATGAAGGTGTTGGGCCGGTCCACCAGCCAGGCCAGCTGCTTGGCCTCGGCGATGGTGGCGGCCGTGTTGTGGGCCAGGCGCGGGTCGACCTCGATGGAGACCCGGCCGTCCTGGCCGCCCGTCGCGTCGTACACCGGCCGGAGGATGTCGGCGGCGTCGCGGACGTCCGCCGTGGTGATCATGCGGACGGCCTCTTCCACGGTGAGCCTGCGGGCCGCGAGGTCGGTCAGCTGCTGCTCGTAGCCGTCGCCGCCGGAGATCGCCTTCTGGAAGATCGACGGATTGGTGGTGACGCCTACGACATGCTGCTGGTCGATCAGCTCGGCCAGGTTGCCGGAGGTGATCCGCTTGCGGGAGAGGTCGTCGAGCCAGATCGCGACGCCTTCGTCGGCCAGCCGCTTGAGTGCGTCTGTCATGGGGTGTGTTCTCCTACTCGTCGCTACTAAGTCGTCTGCGGGGCGTCAGCGCCCTGCGGCGTCGAGGGACTCGCGGGCGGCGGTGACCACGGCCTCGGCGGTGAGACCGAACTCCCGGTAGAGCACCTTGTAGTCGGCGGAGGCGCCGAAGTGCTCCAGCGAGACGATGCGGCCGGCCTCGCCGACGTAGCGGTACCAGGTCAGGCCGATCCCGGCCTCGACCGCCACACGAGCCTTGACGGACGGCGGCAGCACCCCGTCCCGGTACCCCTTGTCCTGCTCCTCGAACCACTCGACCGAGGGCATCGACACGACGCGGGTGGGAATCCCGGCGGCCTGGAGCTGCTCCCGCGCCTCGACGGCGAGCTGCACCTCCGAACCGGTGCCGATGAGGATGACCTGCGGCCGGCCGCCCTCGGCCTCGAAGAGGACGTAACCACCCTTGGCGGCGTCCTCGTTGGCCTCGTAGGTCGGCACGTTCTGCCGGGTCAGCGCGATGCCGTGCGGGGCCGGGGCGGCGCTGTGGCGGCGGGTGATCTCCCGCCAGGCGATGGCCGTCTCGTTGGCGTCGGCCGGGCGGACGACGTTCAGGCCCGGGATGGCGCGCAGCGCGGACAGGTGCTCCACCGGCTGGTGGGTCGGGCCGTCCTCGCCGAGGCCGATGGAGTCGTGCGTCCACACGTAGGTGACCGGCAGCTTCATCAGCGCGGCGAGCCGGACGGCCGGGCGCATGTAGTCGGAGAAGACCAGGAAGGTGCCGCCGTAGACACGGGTGTTGCCGTGCAGCGCGATGCCGTTCATGGTCGAGCCCATGGCGTGCTCGCGGATGCCGAAGTGGATGGTGCGGCCGTACGGGTCGGCCTCCGGCAGCGGGTTGCCCTTGGGAAGGAAGGACGAGGACGCGTCGATCGTGGTGTTGTTGGAGCCCGCGAGGTCGGCGGAGCCGCCCCACAGCTCGGGGAGCACCCCGCCGAGCGCCTTGAGTACCTGGCCGGACGCCTTACGGGTGGCGACGTCCTTGCCCGGCTCGAAGACCGGCAGCGCGCTCTCCCAGCCCTCGGGCAGCTCGCCCGCGGTGATCCGGTCGAACAGGGCGGCGCGCTCGGAGTTGTTGTTCCGCCACTCCTGGAGCTGCTTGTCCCAGGCGGCGCGCGCCTGGCGGCCGCGCTCGACCAGTCCGCGGGTGTGGTTGATGACGTCCTGCTCGACCGCGAAGTGCTGCTCGGGGTCGAAGCCGAGGACACGCTTGGTGGCGGCGACCTCGTCGGCGCCGAGCGCCGAGCCGTGCGACGCCTCGGTGTTCTGCGCGTTCGGGGCGGGCCAGGCGATGATCGTACGGGCCGCGATGATCGAGGGGCGCTCGGTCTCGGCCTGCGCCGCCTTGAGCGCCGCGTACAGCGCGTGGATGTCGAAGTCGCCGTTCTCGGCCTGCTCGATGCGCTGGACGTGCCAGCCGTACGCCTCGTAGCGCTGGAGCACGTCCTCGGAGAGCGCGGTGGCGGTGTCGCCCTCGATCGAGATGTGGTTGTCGTCGTACAGGGCGACGATGTTGCCCAGCTTCTGGTGGCCGGCCAGCGAGGACGCCTCGGCGGAGATGCCCTCCTCCAGGTCGCCGTCGGAGACGATCGCCCAGATGGTGTGGTCGAACGGGGAGGCGCCCTGCGGCGCCTCCGGGTCGAACAGGCCGCGCTCGTAGCGGGCGGCCATCGCCATGCCCACCGCGTTGGCGATGCCCTGGCCCAGCGGGCCGGTGGTGGTCTCGACCCCGGTGGTGTGTCCGTACTCCGGGTGGCCCGGGGTCTTGCTGCCCCAGGTGCGGAACGCCCGCAGGTCCTCCAGCTCCAGCCCGAAGCCCGCCAGGTACAGCTGGACGTAGAGGGTCAGGCTGGTGTGCCCGGGGGACAGGACGAAGCGGTCGCGGCCCGCCCAGCCGGCGTCGGAGGGGTCGTGCCGCATCAGCTTCTGGAAGAGCAGGTACGCGGCGGGCGCGAGACTCATGGCCGTGCCAGGGTGGCCGTTACCGACCTTCTGTACGGAGTCCATGGCCAGGACCCGGGCCGTGTCGACGGCCCGCTGGTCAAGATCGGTCCACTCGAGGTCTGTGGTAGTCGGCTTGGTGCTCACCCTGAGTCAGGGCTCCTCTCCACACTGTCGAAATCCGGTGACCGTATGTACACCGGCGATGTCGAGCCTACCCCTGGAACAATGGTCATCTTTTTCAGTTCCACCCAACGGGATAGGGAACGAATTCCGAGGTTGCCGCATTCCCTCCGGTGTCCGTCCGGAGGGCATCGAAGAGGATGCGGAACGTGTCGTTCCGGACTGTGCCGGCCCTGCCGCGCCCCGGGCGTGACCGCCTTACGGGCGCCCCGCGGCGCGCCCCCAACACGGGGGACCCCGGCGGCGGGCGGCGCATCCGCTGCGTCTAGAGTGGCGTGGTACGCGCAAGTCTTTACCGGCTCTTCATGTCCGGTGCTTGCTTGTTCTTGCTTCCACCAGGGGTGTGCGTGACGGCCGTCGAATCCCGTCCTGCGGGGGTGCTCGAGACGAGCGAAACGAGCTCCGGTCACCGGCCGTTCGGGGCCCGTGTCAAGGCGTTCGTGGCGCTGACCAAGCCGCGCGTCATCGAACTGCTGCTGATGACGACGGTGCCGGTCATGTTCCTGGCCGCCCAGGGCGTCCCGGATCTGTGGCTGGTGCTCGCGACCTGCGTCGGCGGCTACCTGTCGGCCGGCGGCGCGGCCGCGTTCAACATGTACTACGACCGGGACATCGACGCGCTGATGGAACGCACGGCGCAGCGCCCGCTCGTGACCGGCATGGTCTCGCCCCGGGAATGCCTCGTCTTCGCCTCCGCGCTCGCGGTCGGGTCGACGGTCTGGTTCTGGGTGCTGGTCAACCCGCTGTCCGCGATGCTGTCGCTCGGTGCGCTGGCCTTCTACGTCCTCGTCTACACGATGTGGCTCAAGCGGCGCACCTCGCAGAACATCGTGTGGGGCGGCATCGCCGGCTGCATGCCCGTCTTCATCGGCTGGTCGGCGGTGACCAACTCGGTCTCCTGGGCCGGGCTGATCCTCTTCCTCGTCATCTTCTTCTGGACGCCGCCGCACTACTGGCCGCTGTCGATGAAGGTCAAGGACGACTACGAGCGGGTGGGCGTGCCGATGCTGCCGGTCCTCGCGGGCAACAAGGTGGTCGCCCGGCAGATCGTCCTCTACAGCTGGGCCATGGTCATCGTCTCCCTGCTGCTGTGGCCGCTGGGCTACACCGGCTGGTTCTACCCGGTGGTCGCGGCCGTGCTGGGCGGGCTGTGGCTGAAGGAGGCGCATGGGCTCCAGGCCCGCGCCAAGGCCGAGATCACGGGCGCGAAGCTGAAGGAGATGCGGCTGTTCCACTGGTCCATCACCTATGTCTCGCTGCTCTTCGTCGCCCTGGCCGTGGACCCCTTCCTGCGGTGATTACCGGCGGGTAGCATCGGCTGTATGGCAGACAGCACCCAGCCGGAGACGATCGAGGGCGGCGAGCCGACCGCATCGGCGGCCTCCGCCAAGCCCGCCAAGCCGTCGAAGCCTTCCAAGGCTGAGAAGCGGGCCGAGCGGCTCGCTCGGCAGATCACGGCCTTCGCCACGAGTCACGGCGGCGGCGCCGAGGGCCAGATCGCCCATATCGGCCGCGGCGCCGTCCGGATCGCCCTGGTCGGCACCGACGGTGAATGGGGCGTCCTCGTCGCCCCCTCCCAGGAGAGCGCGCGGCGCGCCGCCGAGATCGCCGGGCTGACCCTCCATGACGACTTCGGCGGCGACCTCGCCGCGAAGGTCCGCACCGGTCCGTACGAGTGGACGCGCATGGCGGGCATCCAGCTGGGCGGAACGCCCAACCCTCCGGCATCGGCCTCGCGACACGCCTGAGAACGGGTCCGGCGACACCTCGCACCCCTTTCGCCCGTTAAGCCCATCGATGGCGATGCACGAGGCGACGGACTCCCCGGACACCCCGGACACCCTGAGCGCCCCGCCCGGCCCGGTCCCCCGGGACGGGCCGGGCCCGGTGGCGGGACGGATCGCCCTGCCGCCGCTGGTCGACCAGCACAGCCACGGCACGGTCCACGGCGAGCTGGGGCTGGGCTCGTTCGAAACCCATCTGGCCGCCGCCGCCGGGTCGGGGGCGGCCCCGGTCGGCACCACCTTCTTCGACAGCTGGACCGGACTGGCCGTGCGCCGCTGGTGCCCGCCGCTGCTGGGGATGGAACCCCACTGCGCGCCCGTCAGCTATCTCGCCCGCCGCCGTGAGCTGGGCGCCTACCACGCCGCGCGGCTGCTGCTGCGCGGCGCCGGCATCGGCACCTTCCTGCTGGAGTCCGGCGCCCGGGACGACCTCAGCACCGCCGAGGAGCTGGCCGCGGCCGCCGACGGCACGGTCCATGAGGTGATCCGCCTGGAGCCGCTGGCCGAGCAGGTCGCCGACACCTCCGGCACGGTGGACGCCTTCATCGGCAACACCGCCGAGGCGCTGTACGCGGCAGCCCAGCACGCGACCGCCTTCGCCATGGGGATCACCTTCTGCGACGAGATCCCGCCCGACCCGCGCGAGGTGCGGCGCGCCGCCGCCCGCTGGCTCGCGCTCACCGTACGCCCGGCCCGGGATCGCGCCCCCGACCCGGCGCTCGCCCAGCACCTGCTGTGGAGCGCCGTCGCGACCGGCCTTCCGGTGCAGCTGCACTGCGCCGATCCGCAGCCGCTCACCGGCTTCCTGCGCGCCACGGCGGGCTTCGGCACCGATCTGGTGCTGCTGCCCGGCCGGCCGCACCACCGGCGGGCGGCCCAGCTGGCCGCGGCCTTCCCGCACGTCTACGCGGACGCCGGGCTCCGGCCCGAGGAGACCCTGGGCGAGGCGCCCTTCGGCAAGCTGCTCTTCTCGACCGGCGCGCGGGCCCTGCCCGAGCTGTATGTGACCGCGTCCCGGCTGTTCGGCCAGGCCATGGCCCGGCTGGCGGAGGAGTGGGTCGGCGGGGGGATCTGCACCCGGGCCGAGGCCCAGCGGATCGCCGGGCTGGTCGCGGCCGGGACCGCGCGCCGGGTCTACCGGCTGGACGCGGCCGGCTCGGGCTGAACGGCCTCGTGGCCGCCCGTGGGGGTGGGCACGGACGCCGGGAGCGCGGCGCGCTCGCGCTGGCCGAGCAGCACCCGCAGGGCCGCGATCCACACCAGGCAGGAGCCGAACATATGGAGGCCGACGATCACCTCGGGCAGATGGGTGAAGTACTGCACGTACCCGACCACGCCCTGGAGGAGCAGTACGACGAGGAGCTCCAGGACCGTCCGGCGCTGCGCGGCGGGGGCCTTCACGGCCCGCAGCGTGAACCACAGGGCGACGGTGAGGCCCAGCACGATGTAGACGAAGTCCACGTGCAGCTGGGTGATCTCCTGCCAGTTCAGCGGGATCCGGTGCACCTCCCGGGCGTCGCCCGCGTGCGGTCCGGCCCCGGTGACCACGGTGCCGATCAGGATCAGCGCGAGGGTCGTGCCGACCAGCAGCCAGGTCAGCTGGCGCACCGGGCGGGCGACGAGATCGCGTGGCTCGGCGTCCCCCTCGCGGGCCCGCTGCCAGACCACCATCGCGACCGTGAGCAGCGCGGAGGACAGCAGGAAGTGCGAGCTGACGATGTACGGGTTGAGCCCGGTGAGGACCACGATGCCGCCGACGACGGCGTTGCCCATCACGATCCAGAACTGTGCCCAGCCGAGCCGGGTGAGGGAGCGGCGCACCGGGGTGCGGGCCCGCGCGGCGATGATCAGCACGCCGACGAAGACGCACAGGACGTACGTCAGCATGCGGTTGGTGAACTCGATGGCGCCGTGGATGCCCATGTCGGAGGTCGGCGTCAGACTGCCGGAGGTGCACTTGGGCCAGGTGTCACAGCCCAGCCCGGACTCGGTGAGCCGGACCGCGCCTCCGGTCACGACGATGACCACGGCCATCACCACGGTGGCCAGCGCGGCCCGCTCCACGAAACGCGCGGAGGGCTGCCAGCGCCGGGCGATCAGCTCCAGCGGATTCAGCGAATTCGGCACGGGCCCATCGTAGGCCGCCGCTTGTGCAGCTTTTCACGAGGGGTTGTCTTTCGGTAAAGCCCCAGGTCACAGCCGCAGATCAGAGGGGGGCCCGGGTCACTCCCAGCGGAAGAGGCGCGCGGCCGCGCCCAGTCCCAGCACCGCCCACACCGCCAGGATCGCCAGATCCCGCCACGGCATCCCGCCCCCGTCCTGGAGCACGTCCCGCAGCCCGCCCGAGAGCGCCGAGATCGGCAGCAGTTCCAGCACGCCCCGCACGGCGCCGGGGAACTTGTCCAGCGACACGATCACCCCGCCGCCCACCAGCAGCAGCAGGAAGACCAGATTGGCGGCGGCCAGGGTCGCCTCGGCCTTCAGGGTGCCCGCCATCAGCAGTCCGAGGCCGGAGAACGCCGCCGTGCCGAGGACCAGCAGCAGCGCCACGGAGAGCGGGTCGCCGTGCGGCGACCAGCCGAGGGCCAGCGCGATCGCGGTCAGCAGCGCGATCTGCAGCACCTCGGTGACCAGCACCGCGCAGGTCTTGGCGGTCATCAGGCCCCACCGCGGCAGGGGCGAGACGGCGAGCCGCTTCAGTACGCCGTAGCGCCGCTCGAAGCCGGTGGCGATGGCCTGGCCGGTGAACGCCGTGGACAGCACGGCCAGCGCCAGCACACCGGGCGCCAGGAAGTCCACCGCGCTGCCGTCCGCGCCGGTGTCGACGATGTCGACGGTGCTGAAGAGCACCAGCAACAGGGAGGGGATGACGACGGTCAGCAGCAGCTGCTCGCCGTTGCGCAGCAGCATCCGGGTCTCCAGCGCGGCCTGCGCGCGGATCATCCGGAGGAGCGGGGCCGCCCCCGGCCTGGGGAGGAAAGTGCCCGTGGCGGTCACGCTCGCAGCTCCTTACCGGTGAGCTCCAGGAAGACGTCCTCAAGGGTGTGCCGTTCGACCGAGATCCGGTCCGGCAGCACACCGTTCTGTGCGCACCAGGACGTGACGGTGGCCAGCATCTGGGGGTTGACCTTGCCGGTGACGCGGTACGAGCCGGGCGTCAGCTCGGAGGCCGTGGAGTCGGCCGGCAGCGCCTTGAGGAGCGAGGCCAGGTCGAGTGCGGGGCGCCCGGTGAAGCGCAGGGTGTTCTCGGCGCCGCCGCGGCACAGCTCCTCCGGGCTGCCCTGGGCGATCACCTTGCCGCCGTCGATGATCGCCACATCGTCGGCGAGCTGCTCGGCCTCCTCCATGTAGTGCGTGGTCAGCACCACGGTGACGCCGTCGCCCCGCAGATCGCGGACGAGGTCCCAGGTGGCGCGGCGGGCCTGCGGATCGAGTCCGGCGGTCGGCTCGTCGAGGAAGACCAGCTCGGGGCGGCCGACGACGGCCATGGCGAGCGCGAGCCGCTGCTGCTGGCCCCCGGAGAGCCGCCGGTAGGGGGTCCGGCCGCAGGAGCCGAGGCCGAGCCGTTCGATCAGCAGACCGACGTCCACCGGATGCGCGTGCAGTGAGGCGGTGTGGCGCAGCATCTCTTCTGCTCGCGCGCCGGAATAAACGCCTCCGGACTGGAGCATCACCCCGACCCGCGGTCGCAGTGCCGAGGCGTCCGCGACCGGGTCGAGCCCGAGTATCCGGACCGTGCCCGCGTCGGGGCGGCGGTACCCCTCGCAGGTCTCGACGGTGGTGGTCTTACCGGCTCCGTTGGGGCCGAGGACGGCGGTCACGGTGCCCCGGTCGACGGACAGGTCGAGCCCGTCGACCGCGGTCTTCGGGCCGTACCGCTTGACCAGGCCGACGATGTCGACCGCGGGCTCTTCTCGCATGCTCGGCAGTCTACGAATCGCGGGGCCCCCCGCGGGCGGCAGGGCCGGAAAGCGATGGCGCCCGCCGGTCCGGCGCGCATCCGGTGGCGGAGGCCGGAATCCCGGGCGCCGTGCCCCGTGTCGGAGGTGACCGGCGGTGAGCGGCGCGCCGTGCCCGCGGCTCAGGTGGCGGCGCGGGCGGAGCGACAGGTGAAGCAGCAGGTGAAACGATGGTCCAGGGCCGTTCGGGGCTTAGGCGTGCCTAAGTGACGTACTCCACCGGAACCGGCGATCCCCTCGGTTGTCCTTCGCCGGAGAATTACGCAACAATGGCGTTGTGAAATACGCGAGCGACGCACCGAACGGACGCGCGGCCGAAGCGGCCGCGCGGACTGGCGTGCCCGCGTCAGCGCCGGAAGAGCAGCACGGCACCCGCAACCGGGTGGCGCGCTCGATCCTCGACCACGGTCCCTCCACCGCGGCGGAGCTCGCCCTGCGGCTGGAGCTGACCCAGGCGGCCGTCCGCCGCCACCTGGACACCCTCGTTGCCGACGGCGTCGTCGAGCCCCGCGAGAAGAGGGTGTACGGGGCGCGGGGGCGCGGCCGCCCGGCCAAGGTCTTCGCGCTCACCGACTGCGGTCGCGACGCCTTCGACCAGGCCTACGACAAGCTCGCCGTCGACGCACTGCACTGGATCGAGCAGAGCGCCGGAGGCGGCGAGGCGGGCCGTGCCGCGGTCGCGGCGTTCGCCCGCGCCAGGCTCGCCGCCCAGGCGGAGAGGTACCGCGGCGCCGTCGAGGCCGCCGCCCCCGGCCGCCGCACCGAGGCGCTCGCAGGCGCACTCTCCGCGGACGGGTACGCTGCTACGGCGCGCAGCGCGCCGGTCGGCGAACAGCTCTGCCAGCACCACTGCCCGGTCGCCCACGCAGCCGAGCGATATCCGCAGCTGTGTGAGGCGGAGACCGAGGTCTTCTCCCAGCTGCTCGGAACCCATGTGCAGCGTCTGGCCACCATCGCCCATGGCGACGGGGTGTGCACGACGTTCATTCCGAAGACCGGCAAGGTCGAGAAGACCGACACCAGCACCATCAAGACCACCACCGCATCTGCCAGCACGGCCGGGAGGAATTCCGAATGACTCTCCCCACGGAGACCGCTCACCCCGAGCTCGAGGGTCTGGGCAACTACGAGTACGGCTGGGCCGACTCCGACGTGGCCGGCGCCTCGGCCAAGCGCGGCCTCTCCGAGGAGGTCGTACGCGACATCTCGGCGAAGAAGTCCGAGCCGGAGTGGATGCTCAAGCTCCGTCTCAAGGGACTGAAGCTCTTCGACAAGAAGCCCATGCCCACCTGGGGCTCGGATCTGTCGGGCATCGACTTCGACAACATCAAGTACTTCGTCCGCTCCACCGAGCAGCAGGCCGCCTCCTGGGAGGAGCTGCCGGAGGACATCAAGAACACCTACGACAAGCTGGGCATCCCGGAGGCCGAGAAGCAGCGGCTGGTCGCCGGTGTCGCCGCCCAGTACGAGTCCGAGGTCGTCTACCACAAGATCCGTGAGGACCTCGAGGAGCAGGGCGTCATCTTCCTCGACACCGACACCGGTCTGCGGGAGCACCCGGAGCTGTTCAAGGAGTACTTCGGCTCGGTGATCCCCGCGGGCGACAACAAGTTCGCCTCGCTGAACACGGCGGTCTGGTCCGGCGGCTCGTTCATCTACGTGCCGAAGGGCGTGCACGTGGAGATCCCGCTTCAGGCCTACTTCCGGATCAACACCGAGAACATGGGCCAGTTCGAGCGGACGCTGATCATCGTCGACGAGGACGCGTACGTCCACTACGTCGAGGGCTGCACCGCGCCGATCTACAAGTCGGACTCGCTGCACTCCGCGGTCGTCGAGATCATCGTCAAGAAGGGCGCCCGCTGCCGCTACACGACCATCCAGAACTGGTCGAACAACGTCTACAACCTGGTCACCAAGCGCGCCGTGGCCTACGAGGGCGCGACCATGGAGTGGGTCGACGGCAACATCGGCTCCAAGGTGACCATGAAGTACCCCGCCGTCTACCTGATGGGTGAGCACGCCAAGGGCGAGACCCTGTCCATCGCCTTCGCGGGCGAGGGCCAGCACCAGGACGCCGGCGCCAAGATGGTGCACATGGCGCCCCACACCTCGTCGAACATCGTCTCCAAGTCGGTGGCGCGCGGCGGCGGCCGCACCTCCTACCGCGGTCTGATCGAGATCGGCGAGGGCGCCGAGGGCTCCAAGTCCAATGTGCTGTGCGACGCCCTGCTGGTCGACACGGTCTCGCGGTCGGACACCTACCCGTATGTGGACGTCCGCGAGGACGACGTGTCCATGGGCCATGAGGCGACCGTCTCCAAGGTCAGCGACGACCAGCTCTTCTACCTCATGAGCCGCGGGCTGTCCGAGGACGAGGCCATGGCGATGATCGTGCGCGGCTTCGTCGAGCCGATCGCGCGCGAGCTGCCCATGGAGTACGCGCTGGAGCTCAACCGGCTGATCGAGCTGCAGATGGAGGGCGCGGTCGGCTGACGCCACCACCCCTTCCCGCCCCGGCGGGGGCACCGTCCCCGCCTGGGCACCCCGTTCAGGCCCATCAGGCAGAAAGAGAGCAGTACGACAGCCATGGCTGAAACCATCCCGGCCGGATCCACCACGGACGGCGTCATCCAGGTGGGCCAGCCCACCGACGCCCGGGTGAGCGCGCCCGCGTCGTACGACGTGGCCGACTTCCCGGTGCCCCATGGCCGCGAGGAGGACTGGCGGTTCACGCCGCTGGAGCGGCTGCGCGGTCTCCACGACGGCACGGCTGTCGCCGACGGCGGCGTCAAGGTCGAGGTGACCGCCCCCGAGGGCGTCACCGTCGAGACCGTGGGCCGTGACGACGCGCGCCTGGGGAAGGCCGGCAAGCCGGTGGACCGGGTGGCGGCCCAGGCGTACAGCTCCTTCGAGAAGGCGTCGGTCGTCTCCGTGCCCAAGGAGACGGTGCTCACCGAGCCGGTGCGGATCTCCGTGCACGGCGAGGGCGGCACCGCCTTCGGCCACCAGGTGGTCGAGGTCGGCGCCTTCGCCGAGGCGGTCGTGGTCATCGACCACACCGGTGACGCCACGCTCGCCGCCAATGTGGAGTACCTGATCGGCGACGGCGCCAAGCTCACCGTGGTCTCCGTCCAGGACTGGGACGACACCGCGGTCCACGCCGGTCAGCACACCGCGCTGGTCGGCCGGGACGCCACCTTCAAGTCCGTGGTCGTCACCTTCGGCGGCGACCTGGTGCGGCTCCACCCGCGCGTCGTCTACGGCGCCCCGGGCGGCGAGGCCGAGCTCTACGGCGTGTACTTCACCGACAACGGCCAGCACCAGGAGCACCGGCTCTTCATCGACCACGACACCCCGCACTGCCGCAGCAACGTCGCCTACAAGGGCGCGCTCCAGGGCGCGGAGGCGCACGCGGTGTGGATCGGCGATGTGCTGATCCGGGCCGCCGCGGAGGGCACCGACACCTACGAGCTCAACCGCAACCTGGTCCTCACCGACGGCGCCCGCGTCGACTCGGTGCCGAACCTGGAGATCGAGACCGGCGAGATCGTCGGCGCCGGTCACGCGAGCGCGACCGGCCGCTTCGAGGACGAGCAGCTGTTCTACCTGATGGCGCGCGGTATCCCGGCCGAGGAGGCCCGCCGTCTGGTGGTCCGCGGCTTCTTCGCCGAGCTCGTCCAGCAGATCGGGATCCCCGAGCTGGAGGAGCGGCTCATCGCCAAGATCGAGGCCGAGCTGGAGGCGTCCGTAGGATGACCAACACCTTCGTACGCGCCTGCGCGCTGGACGAACTCGAGGAGGACACCCCCAAGCGGGTGGAGCTCGAGGGCGTGCCCATCGCTCTCGTGCGCACCGAGGGCGAGGTGTTCGCGGTCAACGACATCTGCTCGCACGCGAACGTCTCGCTGTCCGAGGGCGAGGTGGAGGACTGCCAGATCGAGTGCTGGCTGCACGGCTCCAGCTTCGACCTGCGCACCGGCAAGCCGTCCGGCCTCCCCGCGACGCGCCCGGTCCCCGTATACCCCGTAAAGATCGAAGGGGACGATGTGCTCGTCTCCGTCACCCAGGAGTCCTGAGGCACCCATGGCCACGCTTGAGATCCACGACCTGCACGTTTCCGTCGACGCCGAGGGCGGTCCCCGCGAGATCCTGCGCGGTGTCGACCTGACCGTGAAGCAGGGCGAGACGCACGCCATCATGGGCCCCAACGGCTCCGGCAAGTCCACCCTGGCCTACTCGCTCGCCGGTCACCCGAAGTACACGATCACCGGCGGCACCGTGACGCTGGACGGCGAGGACGTGCTCGCGATGTCCGTCGACGAGCGCGCCCGCGCCGGTGTCTTCCTCGCCATGCAGTACCCGGTCGAGGTCCCCGGCGTCTCCGTCTCCAACTTCCTGCGCACCTCCGCCACCGCGATCCGCGGCGAGGCGCCCAAGCTCCGCACTTGGGTCAAGGAGGTCAAGGAGACCATGGAGCGCCTCCAGATCGACCCCTCCTTCGCCGAGCGGAACGTGAACGAGGGCTTCTCCGGCGGTGAGAAGAAGCGCCACGAGATCCTCCAGCTGGAGCTGCTGAAGCCGGCCATTGCGATCCTCGACGAGACCGACTCCGGCCTCGACGTCGACGCGCTGCGGGTGGTCTCCGAGGGCGTCAACCGCGTCCGTGAGTCGGGCCAGGTCGGCACCCTGCTGATCACCCACTACACCCGCATCCTGCGCTACATCAAGCCCGACCACGTGCACGTGTTCGCGGCCGGCCGGATCGCCGAGTCCGGCGGCCCCGAGCTCGCCGACAAGCTCGAGGAAGAGGGCTACGAGGCGTACGTGAAGGGAGGCGCGTCCGAGTGACACAGCTGCCGGGCCTCCTCGACACCGAGGCGATCCGCAAGGATTTCCCGATCCTGGACCGTGCCGTCCACGACGACAAGAAGCTCGTCTACCTGGACAACGCGGCGACTTCGCAGAAGCCGCGCCAGGTGCTGGACGTGCTGAACGACTACTACGAGCGCTCCAACGCCAATGTGCACCGCGGCGTCCATGTGCTCGCCGAGGAGGCCACGGCGCTGTACGAGGGCGCCCGCGACAAGGTCGCCGCCTTCATCAACGCTCCCAGCCGCGACGAGGTGATCTTCACCAAGAACGCCTCGGAGTCGCTGAACCTGGTCGCCAACATGCTCGGCTGGGCCGATGAGCCCTACCGGGTGGACCAGGACACCGAGATCGTCATCACCGAGATGGAGCACCACTCCAACATCGTTCCGTGGCAGCTGCTCTCGCAGCGCACCGGCGCGAAGCTGAAGTGGTTCGGCCTCACCGAGGACGGCCGGCTCGACCTGTCGGAGATCGAGCAGATCATCACCGAGAAGACCAAGGTCGTCTCGTTCGTGCTGGTCTCCAACATCCTCGGCACGGTCAACCCGGTCGAGGCGATCGTCCGCCGCGCCCAGGACGTCGGCGCCCTCGTGGTGATCGACGCCTCCCAGGCCGCCCCGCACATGGCGCTGGACGTGCAGGCGCTCCAGGCCGACTTCGTGGCCTTCACCGGCCACAAGATGTGCGGTCCGACCGGTATCGGGGTGCTGTGGGGCCGCCAGGAGCTGCTGGAGGACCTGCCTCCGTTCCTCGGCGGCGGCGAGATGATCGAGACCGTCTCGATGCACTCGTCCACCTACGCCCCGGCGCCGCACAAGTTCGAGGCCGGTACGCCCCCGATCGCCCAGGCCGTCGGCCTCGGCGCGGCCGTGGACTACCTCACCTCGATCGGCATGGACAACATCACCCGCCATGAGCACGCCCTCACGCACTACGCGGTCGGCAGGCTCCTGGAGGTGCCCGAGCTGCGCATCATCGGCCCCACCACGGCCGAGGAGCGCGGCGCCACGATCTCCTTCACGCTCGGCGACATCCACCCCCACGACGTGGGCCAGGTGCTCGACGAGCAGGGCATCGCGGTCCGGGTCGGCCACCACTGCGCCCGCCCGGTCTGCCTGCGCTACGGAATTCCGGCGACCACCCGGGCGTCGTTCTATCTGTACTCCACGCCGGCCGAGGTCGACGCCTTGGTGGAGGGCCTGGAGCACGTACGGAACTTCTTCGGGTAGGGGCGTGCCGCGTGAAGCTGGATTCGATGTACCAGGACGTGATCCTGGACCACTACAAGAACCCCCACGGGCGGGGGCTGCGGGACGGCGACGCAGAGGTCCACCATGTCAATCCGACCTGCGGTGACGAGATCACCCTCCGGGTTCGGCTTGACGGCGACACCATCGAGGACGTGAGTTACGAGGGCCAGGGCTGTTCCATCAGCCAGGCCAGCGCCTCCGTGCTCAATGAACTGCTGGTCGGCAAGGAGCTGGCCGAGGCCCGCAAGATCCAGGAGACCTTTCTGGAGCTGATGCAGTCCAAGGGCCGGGCCGAGCCGGACGACGCCATGGAGGAGGTGCTGGAGGACGCGATCGCGTTCGCCGGTGTCTCCAAGTACCCGGCCCGTGTGAAATGCGCGCTGCTGAGCTGGATGGCGTGGAAGGACGCGACGGCACAGGCACTGGGTGAGACCGCCGGAGGGAAGACCGCATGAGTGACAACGTGGAGACCACCACCAAGCCCGCGAGCGAGGAAGAGGTCCGCGAGGCCCTGTACGACGTCGTGGACCCCGAGCTGGGCATCGACGTGGTCAACCTCGGCCTGGTCTACGGCATCCATGTCGACGACAGCAATATCGCCACCATCGACATGACGCTCACCTCGGCGGCCTGCCCGCTGACCGATGTCATCGAGGACCAGGCCAAGTCCGCGACCGACGGCATTGTGGGCGAGCTGCGGATCAACTGGGTCTGGATGCCGCCGTGGGGCCCGGACAAGATCACCGACGATGGGCGCGAGCAGCTGCGTGCGCTCGGCTTCAACGTCTGACGGCTCCTGGATGTCCCGGATGGCCCCCGCGCCGCGGCGCGGGGGCCATCCGCGTGTCCGGACCCTTGGGGGGCTTTTATGTACGGCCGTACGCATCGTTGTGTACGCTCGTACGCATGGGATATCTGACGCTCTCCGGGGCGATCCTCGCCGAGATCCTCGCCACCACCTCGATGAAGTACAGCGAGGGCTTCAGCAGGCTGTGGCCCTCGCTCGCCACGGCCGCGGGCTATCTGGTGTCCTTCGTCCTGCTCGCGCAGACGCTCAAGACCATCTCGGTCAGCACCGCGTACGCCATATGGTCCGGGGTCGGGACCGCCGTCATCGCCGCGATCGGCATGCTCTTCCTGGGGGAGGCGATGACCGCCGCGAAGGTGATCGGGGTGCTGCTGGTCATCGCGGGAGTGGTGGTGCTCAATTCCAGCGGGGCCCACTGATGGGACGCCGCTACGACCCCGAGCGGCGGCAGCGGATCATCGACGCCGCGATCACGGTGGTGGGGGAGCGCGGCATCGGAGCGCTCAGCCATCGGACCGTGGCCGCAGCGGCCGATGTGCCGCTCGGGTCGACCACGTACCACTTCGCGTCCCTGGATGATCTGCTGGTCGCCGCGCTGGAGCAGGTCAGCGCCGAGTGGGTGGCCGATATGGAGCGCTGGGAGCGGGACACGGCCGCCGAGGTGCCGCTCGCGGACGCCATGACCGGGCTGATGGAGGAGCTGCTGGAGGGGGACCGGAAGCGGCTGGAGCTGGAGTACGAGCTGTACGTCGCCGCCCTGCGGCGCACCCCGGTGCGGCCGATCGTCGCCGCGTACCTCGATGACACGGCGGCCCTGCTGGTCCGCCGCGCCGGCGACCTCTCCGTCGCGCGGGGGGTGGTGGCGCTGTTCGACGGGCTGCTGCTCCAGTTGCTGCTGACCGGGCGGCCGTTCGACCGGGACGAGGCGCGGGCGGCGTTCGAGCGGGTGACCGGCTGAGGGGCGGCCGACCGGCTGAGGGGCGGCCGACCGGCTGAGGGGCGGGCGACCGGCTGAGGCACTGGCGGCTGGTTGAGGGGCTGGCGACCGGCTGAGCACTGGCGCCCGGCCGGAGGGGCGGCCGACCGGCTGACGGGCAGGCCGTGAACCCGTATCCGGCCATCGGGGAACAGGGGGTGACACACCGATCCCCGCACCTCGACGCACCGGATACGGAGACCCTGTGACCGACCCCGATCCACCGTCGCACCACGACCCCGACCCCACGCCCGACGACGACGCGGCGGTCGTGGCCCAGTCGCTGGAGCGGCCCGAGATCTTCGCGCGGCTCTACGACCGGTACGCGCCGGACATCCACCGCTACGCGGCCCGCCGCCTCGGCGACGGCGCCGCGGACGACATCACCGCCGAGACCTTCCTCATCGCCTTCCGCGTCCGGGCCCGCTACGACCAGGGGCGCCGCACCGCCCGCCCCTGGCTGTACGGCATCGCCGCCAACCTCATCGGCAAGCACCGCCGTGCCGAGGTACGGGCGCTGCGCGCCCTGGCCCGCACCGGCACCGACCCGGTCGCCGAGTCCTGGGTCGAGCGCGCCGACAGCCGGATGGCGGCCGAGGCCACCCGCCGGCCTCTGGCTGCCGCCCTCGCCGGGCTGTCCGCCCGCGACCGGCATGTGCTGCTCCTCGTCGCCTGGGCCGACCTCAGCTACCAGGAGGTCGCGGAGGCCCTCGGCATCCCCGTCGGGACCGTCCGCTCCCGGCTCAACCGCGCCCGCCGCACGGTGCGCTCCGCGCTCGGCACCGACCCCACCCTCGTCAGCGATGCCACGGATGCCACGGATGTCACGGATGTCACGGAGGTGGTCAGCTATGGATGATCTTCAGCAGGACCTGACCGGGCTGCGCGCGCTGCGCGCCGACGCCCCCCGCCCCGACCGGGCGCGGCTCGCGGCCGGGCGCGCGCGGCTCCACCAGGCCGCCACCGGCGCGGCCCGCGGGCGCCGCTTCCGCGCCGACTGGCGGCTCGCCGCCGCCGGTGTCGCCGCGACGCTGACCGTAGCCGCCCTGCTGGCCGCCGACGTCGTGGGCGGCGGGGCCGGGGGCACCCGCGTAGCGGACCCCGCGGCCCGGCCCGGCTACACCGCGACCGCCCGGCTGGGCAGCGCCGCGGACGGGAAGGACCTCGGCGACGCGGCGAAGCTGCTGCGTCAGGCGGCGGACACCGTGGAGCAGACCCCCGTCCCCACGCCCCATGACGGCCAGTGGATCTACACCAGGTACGTGGACGCGGGCCGGATCGACGGCGGGCCGGAACCGCGCGAGTCCGAGTCCTGGACGGCGTACGACGATCCCTCGTACGCGGCCCGGAAGGAGTACCGCCTGCTGCGGTCGCTGCCGGACGACCCGGAGCGGGTGAAGAAGAAGGTCCGCACGCTGGAAGAGGGCCGCCCGGACTCCGAGACCTCCGCGCAGTACGACTTCCGGCTGCTCGGCGGTCTGAGCCAGGCGTTTCCGACCGACCCCGAGGGCCGGGCCAAGGTCCTCCGGGCGATGGCGACCCTGCCGGGGATCACGGCCGCCCGGGTGACGGACAACCTCGGGCGCAAGGCCGTGGCGATCGGCCAGGGCACGGTGCGGAAGAAGGGCTTCACCGAGTTCCAACTGCTGTACGACCCGGAGACCTTCGCCCCGCTCGGGGAGCGCGGCATCGCGGGCTACGACGCGGAGCCGGACGCAGACGACAAGGACGGCTGGAAGGCCGGCGACGTGCTCAGCACGCATGCGCTGGTGGACCAGGCACTGGTGGACGAGGACGGACAGCGGCCCTGAGCCGAGGCGGGCAGGGGGCGCGGACCGGGCCAGGGCAGGCCGGGGTGGACCGGCGTGGGCCGGGGCGGGCGGGGCTGGACCGGCGTGGGTCGGCGCGGACCGGGGTGGACCGGGCCGGGGCAGGCCAGGGTGGACTGGTGCGGGCCGGGGTGGACCGGCGCGGGCCGGGGCGGACCGGGGTGGGCCGGGCCAGGGCAGGCCAGAGTGGACCGGCACGGGCCGGGCGGGCGGGGCTGGACCCGCGTGGACCGGCGCGGGCGGGGGCGGACCGGCGTGGACTGGCGCGGGCCGGGACGGCCTGGCGCGGGCCGGAGTGGACCGGCGCGGGCTGAGGCGGGCTGGTGCGGACCAGGGTGGACCGGACCGGGCCGTGGACCGGACCGGGCCGGGGTAGGTCGGGGTGGACCGGCACGGACCGGGGGCGCGGGCCGGCGCGGACCGGGGTGGACCGGCACGGACCGGGGGCGCGGGCCGGGGTGGACCGGGCTGGGGTCCGGGCCGGGGTGGGCCGCTGCGGACCAACCGGGCCGGGGTGGATCGGGTCGGGATGGGCCGGGGTGGGCCGACGCGCCCCGGACCGGGCCGACGCGCCCCGGACCGGGCCGACGCGGACCGGACCGGGCCGGCGCGGACCGGGCCGGGCCGGGGGCCGGGGCGGTGGGTGTCGGTCGTTGAGACCGGTTCGCCTCTCGGGGCCGGCTCCGGTTAGCGTTCTGAGCATGACCGATGCACCCACCACCCGCACCGGCGCCGTCGCCGCCGGTCTCGCCACCCTCACCGAGGACGGCACCGTTCTCGACACCTGGTTCCCGGCCCCCGAGCTGACCGACGAGCCCGGCCCGGCCGGGACCGAGCGGCTCGATGCCGAGCGGACCACGCAGCTGCTGGGCGAGACCGCCCTCAAGGCGGTCGGACCGGACCCCCGGCGCGGCGTCGAGGTCGTCGCCGTCCGCACGGTCATCGCCTCGCTCGACGAGAAGCCCGTCGACGCGCACGACGTCTATCTGCGGCTGCACCTGCTCAGCCACCGGCTGGTCAAGCCGCACGGGGTGAGCCTGGAGGGCCAGTTCGGCCTGCTTGCCAACGTCGCCTGGACCTCGCTCGGTCCCGTCGCCGCCGACCAGGTGGAGCGGGCCCGGCTCGCCGCCCGCGCGGAAGGGCTCCAGCTGTCGGTGACCAGTGTCGACAAGTTCCCGCGGATGACCGACTACGTCGTCCCCTCCGGCGTCCGCATCGGCGACGCCGACCGGGTCCGCCTCGGCGCGCACCTCGCCCCGGGGACCACCGTCATGCACGAGGGCTTCGTCAACTTCAACGCCGGCACGCTCGGCACCTCCATGGTCGAGGGCCGGATCAGCGCGGGCGTCGTGGTGGGCGACGGCTCGGACGTCGGCGGCGGCGCCTCGATCATGGGCACGCTGTCCGGCGGCGGCAAGCAGACCATCACCATCGGCGAGCGCTGCCTGCTCGGCGCCGAGGCGGGTCTGGGCATCTCGCTCGGCGACGACTGCATCGTCGAGGCGGGGCTGTACGTGACGGCGGGCACCCGCGTCACCCTCCCGGACGGCAAGATCGCCAAGGCTCTGGAGCTGTCCGGCGTCAACAACCTCCTCTTCCGCCGCAACTCCGTCACCGGCACCGTCGAGGCGCTGCCCCGCACGGGTTCCTGGGGCGGTCTGAACGAGGCGCTGCACAGCCACAACTGAGCCACGACTGAGCCACAACTGAAGACCGGACGCAGGACGGCGGCCCGGCGGGAAGCAGCTTCCCGCCGGGCCGCCGCGTGACGCCGGGCGTCAGGGCCGCACCCGCACCACCTGCGGGTCGTGGTCGCTGGACTGGTCCGAGAACTCGGCGTTGACGTGGACGATGTCGTAGTCGGCGTGGCGGCTCAGCGCACGGCTGGTGAGGATGTGGTCCAGCACCTGCGAATTGCCGTTGTAGACATAGCCGTAGCGCTCGTCCTTCGGCAGCCGGGTCACCAGGTCCGTCAGCACACCGCCCTCGGTGAGTTCGGCCAGCGCGGGCGAGAACTGGTAGTCGTTGAGGTCGCCCGCGACCACCACGGCCGCCTTGGGGTCGGCGTTCAGCAGCTCCTTGACGAAGGTGTTGACGGTCGCGGCCTGTCCGGTGCGCTGGGTCTCCGAGGAGCGGGCCGGGGGCTGGAAGCGGCTGTCCAGGCCCTGGTCGCCGCCCTTGGAGTTGAAGTGGTTGGCCACCACGAAGACCGGGCGGCCCCGGAAGGAGAACTGCCCGACCAGCGGCTTGCGGCTGTCCTTCCAGACGTCGTCCGCCGGGGCGATACGGCCGGGGGAGGCCGACAGCGTGGCCTTGCCGCCCTTCTCCTCGACCCGCACCGGGGTGGTGGAGTCGCCGCCCGGGATGTCGGTGAAGGAGACCCGCTCCGGGTTGTAGAGGAACGCCACGCGGATGTTGCCGCCGGGCTGGCCGCCGTCCTGGTCGTCCACCGGGTCGATCTGGCGCCACGCGTACGAGGGTCCGCCCGCCGCCTCGATCGCGTCGGTGAGCTTCTTCAGCGTGGCGTCGGCGCTCACCACCGCGTCGTCCGTGGAACCGTTGTCGTCCTGGACCTCCTCCAGCGCGACGATGTCCGGCGAGGCGAGGTGCTCCACCAGCCCCGAGGCCAGCCGGTCGAACTTCGACTGGGCGGTCTTGGGGGAGAGGTTCTCCACGTTGTAGGTGGCGATGGAGAGTTCGTCCGCCCGCTGCGCGCGGGTGCTCTCCCGCTCGGGGCCGTGGTCGGCCAGGCCGCCCAGCGCGGTGGCGGCGATCGTGTACCCGCCGAAGTCGTCGTAGTCCAGCGGTCCGGCCGTGGTGCCGGTCAGCGCGTCGCCGACGTCCGCGACCGGGAAGGGGTGCTCGGCGTAGGGCAGGAGGGAGACCACCTTCACCCGTCCTGCGTTCGCGTCGCGGTACGAGCTGTAGAGGGCGCCGCCGCGCGCGGTCCGCTGGTGGCGGGGCTCGGCGGTGACCCACAGCTCCTTGTAGGTGTTGGTCGCGCCGACCACGGGCGCGTCCTGGACCGAGACCCGCATGCCCTCCAGGGACTCGTAGCGGTCCAGGGCGTACGAGCGCGGCCGCAGCCGCAGCCCCTCGATGGAGTTCCCGCCGGCGTCCGGGGCGTAGCGGTCGGGGATCGTGGACGGGTTGAGCCGGTAGGCGGCGGGCAGCGCGTTGCCGGAGGACCGGACCGTCCAGGTCGCCTTGGACAGCTCGGTGAGCGACTGCCCGCCGGCGTCCTTGCCGCCCGGGTAGTACTCGGACACCGTTCCGGAGACCAGCACCGAGTCGCCCACGGCGACCGAGGGCGTGGTCGATCCGGTGTAGACGAAGATCGCCTCGCTGGTGGCCGGGTCGTCGTCGGGCGCGGTGTCCTGGACCCAGAAGCCGCGCGACGAGCCGAAGGCGCGTATCGCCGTGACCGTGCCGGGGACGTCGGTCACCCGCTGTCCGGCGAGCGGGGATATCCGGGTGCTGCCCTGGATGTCATGGATGCGGATCTCGGCGGCGGCGGCCGATGACGGTACGGCGAGCAGCCCGGCCGCGAGGGCGGAGGCGGCGACGACGGTGACGGCGACGGGTCCGCGCGGGGCGCGAGGGGACATGGTGGTGGCCTCCGGGAAGGAGTGAACGGGCGAGGAGGTGGCCTCTACGCGCGTCAATCTCTGTCCTCACCACGGACGTTGTCAAGGGAGGACGGATGTCCGGTGCGTGGCCGGAGCGGGACGGGATCGTGAACGGAGGCGCGGCGCCCGTACCCCCGCCCCGGCAGGTGACCGCCGGTCCACTGGCCGAAATCACCGCTTGCCGTGACGCGGGGCCACATCGGGACGAAAGTGCCGTCCCGTTCCGTCTACGCTGGGGGCGGGCCGTGCCTGCGCAGCCGTGCGCATCCGGGTCCGCACAGCCGCACAGCCGTGTCCCGTAGCCATAGCCCGATAGCCCGATAGCCCGTACAGCCATAGCCCCATAGCCGTGGTCCTGACAGCCCCGATGCGCGCCCGCGACCGCCGCGTCCCCGAGGAGTGACGTCCGCCCATGCCAGAAGAGCGCCCCACCATGCCGCCCGTGCGGCTCCGCACCGACGCGGAACTCGCACGGGACGCACTCGCCGCGCCGCTTCTCTCCCGCGCGGTCCGGCTCGCCCGCTGGGCCGAGCCGGGGAAGCCGGTGGCGTCGGACGGGGTGCTGCCGGAGGCCGAGCTGCGGGCGGCGATCGAGCTGCTGGGGCTCGCGGGGGACGAGGACGGACCCGAGCACACCGCGCAGGCATGGCAGTTGGCCGTCGACACCGGACTGGTCGAGATCCGTGGAGACGGTCACGACGAGGGTGACGGCGACGGCGGCAGTGACGACCACGGTGACCGCGCGGACGGCGCGGCGGCACCCGGGGACGCGTTCTCGTCCGTCGCGACCAGCGGCGAGGAGCTGCGGCTGATCTCCGAGGGCGGCCCCCGCGACATCCTGGACATCTGGCTGGACGGTTTCGAGACGGTGCTGGCCGACGCCGCCGCCCCCGACCTGGCCGAGATCGCCGACCAGCTCAGCGAGGGCGGTGAGCTGGACCTCGACGCGCTCGACTGGAACCCGGAGGAGGAGGCCGAGTTCCTCGACGGCGTGCTGGGCAACCTCTACCTGCTGACCGCCCTGGACGAGGAGGCCGCCGCGGCCTCCGTACCGCTGCCCGCGCTGGCCGCCTCCATGATCGTCCCCGAGGACATGGACGAGCCCACCGACGACGTCCTCCAAGAGGTCTCCGAGGCGATGGTGCGGCTGGACGACCAGTTCCGGCTGCTCGCCCCGACCGGCCTCATCGACTACCAGCCGGTGGACGAGGCGCTGATCGAGGAGGTCGACGGCGAGGGCCGCGTCCATGAGCCCGAGCCGGCCGAGGAGCTGGAGGACGAGGACGTCTCCCGCTACGGCATGGTCCGGCTCACCCCGCTCGGCGTCTACGCCGTACGGTCCCGGATGGTCGAGGCGGGCATCGACGCCCCGGCCGTCGGCGACCTGGCCGACCAAGGCGCCGACGTCCTGCTGGCCGCCCTCCCCGGCCACCCCGAGCCCGCCGCGCAGGCCGAGGCCGAACAGTGGCTGGCCCGCCGTACGCCCGAGGAGGCCGCCCGCGAGCTGCTGGCCGCCGCGCGCGGCGACGACGAGGGCGCGCCGCTGCGCCGCCTCACCTGCCAGCAGACCCTCTCGCTGGCCGGGGCCGCGGCCGAGCCCGCGCTGCGCGAGGTGCTGGACGACCGGCACCTGGGCGGGCTGGCCCGCGTCTGGCTGGCCGAACACGGGGTGGCGGGGGTTCCGGAGCCGTCGGAGGAGATGGTCTTCTGGCTGACCGTGGACACCCTGGCGGCCCAGCTCGCCACCGAGGGCGACTCGGCGGAGCTACGGGATCTGGTGCGGGGTTTGGTCGACCAGTCGGGGAGCTTCTTCGACTCGGCCTGGCGGGTGGACCACCCGGCGACCGCGGAGGTGCTGGAGGCGATGGGGCGGCTGCATCCGGACAAGAAGGCCGCCAAGGAGGCCCGCAAGGCCGCCTTCAAGGCCCGCTCCCGAGGCTGAGCGCCGCCCACGCCCTCGCGGGGCGAGCCCCGATCCCGCTCACGGGGTTGAGCGATCCTCGCTGGGTGAGTCGCGATTCCGCTCGCGGGGTGGGGGCGTTTCCGCTTCGTGTGGTGGGCCGGGAGCTCGCTCGTGGGTGAGCGGCGTGCTTGCCCTCGTGGGGTGGGCGGTCACTCGCGCGTTGAGGGGGCGCCCGCTCGTGGGGTGAGTGGCGGTCTAGTTCGCGGGGTGGGGGCGCACCCGCTCGTGGAGTGGCCGATCGCTCGCTGGCGCACCGGCTTGCGGGGTGAGCTGCGATTCCGCTCGTGGGGTGTGCGATGTGTGGGGCAGGGGGTGTGCCCGCCTTTGCGAGGCTGAGCGGCGCATCCGCTCGTGGGGTGAGTGGCCACTTGCGCGTTGAGGGGGCGCCCGTCCTCGTGGGGTGGGACGCGATCCTGCTCGTGGGGTGGGCGATCGCTCGCTGGGTGAGGGGCGCGTCGGCTTGCGGGGTGAGTCGCGATTCCGCTCGTGGGGTGAGCGACGTGCGGGGCAGGGGGTACCCGCCATCGTGAGGCTGAGCGGCGCATCCGCTCGTGGGGTGGGCGGGTGCTTGCGCGTTGAGGGGGGCGCCCGCCCTCGTGCGGTGGGACGCGATCCGCTCGCGGGACGCGGCTCCGGGAGTGCCGTATCAGGGGGCGGCGGCCCATTGGTCCGTTGATGTCGCGTTCCGTTCAACTGATGTTCGGCCGAGGGCGGGAACGTAAGGCCGCAGTCCGGAGGACCACCTGCGTTCGGGAGAAGACATGTCGCTCAGCCGAAGAGACTTCGCGAAGCATTCCGCGGCCGGGGCCGGGGTCGCCCTGGTCGGAAGTGCCGGGGTGCTCGGCACCGCGCCCGGTGCGCTCGCCGCTGAGGCGGCCGGGACGACCGCGGCGGGTGCCGAGGGTCGGCCCGGTCACGGCGGCGCCTCGCTCGGCTACGGTCCGCTCATCGCCGACCCCAAGGGCATCCTGGCCCTCCCCAAGGACTTCAGCTACAAGATCATCACCCGCACCGGTGAGACGACGCTGGAGTCCGGCGAGTCCACCCCGTCCAACCACGACGGCACAGCCACCTTCGAGGGCTCGCGCGGTGCGACGCTGCTGGTCAACAACCACGAGCTGAGCGGGCCGCGCAGCAAGTGGCCGCATCCGGTCCCGCTGACCGACGGTCTGGTCTACGACCCGGCGGCCTCCGGCGGCTGCACCGTCGTGGAGGTCTCCAAGCACGGCGACCACGTCACCGAGTGGGTCGGTATCGCGGGCACCTCCACCAACTGCGCCGGTGGCCGCACTCCCTGGGGCACCTGGCTGACCTGCGAGGAGACCGAGGACAAGGCCGGCCAGAACGGCATGACCAAGGACCACGGCTACGTCTTCGAGGTCGACCCGCACGACCGCAGGGCCAACCGCGACCCGAAGCCGATCAAGGCCCTGGGCCGGTACGCCCACGAGGCCGTCGTCGTGGACCCCAAGCGCGGCCACCTCTACCTCACCGAGGACGCCTCCGGACCGAACGGCCTCCTCTACCGGTGGGTTCCGCCGCACGGCTTCGAGCACGGGCGCGGCAAGCTGGACACCCTCGCCGACGACGCGGGTGTGCTCCAGGCGCCCAAGTGCTACGACTCCGGCGGCAACTTCGTGGACGACCTCTCGCGCGCCACCAAGACCGGCACGGTCTACGGCGTGGACTGGGAGCCGGTGCCGGACCGCGACGCGAAGTCCGTGTCGGTGCGCAAGCAGTTCGCCGACGGTCAGATCACCCGGGCGCGCAAGCTCGAGGGCATGTGGTGGGCGGACGGCGGTGCGTACATCGTCTCCTCGTACGCCCGTGAGGAGAGCCCGGTCCAGCACGACGGCCAGGTCTGGTTCTACGACCCCAAGCGGCGCACCCTCACCCTCAAGGTGCTGCTCGGCGTCAACCCCGACCCGTCGAAGGACGGCGCCTTCGACGGCCCGGACAACATCACCGTCTCGCCGTACGGCGGGCTGGTCATCGCCGAGGACGGCGAGGGCATCCAGCACCTGTTCGGCGCCACCGAGGACGGCCGGACGTACCCGATCGCGCGCAACGAGCTGAACATCGGCACGGCCGAGGAGCCGGAGTTCAGCGAGTTCACCGGTGTGGTCTTCTCGCCCGACGGATCGACGCTGTTCGCCAACATCCAGGTGCCGGGCATCATGCTCGCGATCACCGGACCCTGGCGCCGCCAGCGCTGACGCGGCACCCGGCCGGGGGGAATCCCGCCGGCCGGGGCGCACGTTGACGTGAGGGTGACCTCACGCCTGCGCACCACCCCCTTCTCCATCCTCGACCGCTCCCGCACCCGCCAGGGCCGGGAGCGGTCGCAGGCGCTGCGCGACACCGTACGGTTCGCGCAAGCGTCCGAGGCCCTCGGCTACCACCGCTTCTGGGTCTCCGAGCACCACAGCGTGCCCGGCGTCGCCGGTTCGGCGCCCACGGTGCTGGCGTCCGCCGTCGCGGCGGCCACGGTCCGCATCCGGGTGGGCACGGGCGGGGTGATGCTGCCGAACCACCGCCCGCTGGTGGTCGCCGAGCAGTTCGGGGTGCTCGCATCCCTCTTCCCGGGCCGGATCGACATGGGCCTGGGCCGCTCCGTCGGCTTCACCGACGGCATCCGCCGCGCCCTGGGCGCCGAGAAGGAGGCCGCGCGGGACTTCGGCGCCCAACTGGAGGAGCTGCTCGGCTGGTTCACCGGTGAGCAGAGCGCCTACCCCCAGGTCCACGCCCACCCGGCGGAGGGGCTGCGGCTGCCCGTCTTCGTCCTGGCCACCGGGGCCGGCGCGGATCTGGCGGCGGAAGCCGGGCTGGCCCTGGTGATCGGCGATCTGCGGGGCCGGGACGAGATGCTGCGCGCCATCGACCGCTACCGCACGGGCTTCCGCCCCTCGGCGTGGTCCGCCGCACCGTATGTCGTCGTCTCGGGCAATGTCGCGGTCGCCGGGACCACGGAGGAGGCCCGCCGGCTGCTGCTCCCCGAGGCGTGGGCGATGGCCCACTCCCGCACCCACGGTGTCTTCCCGCCGCTGGCCCCGGTGGCGCAGATCGAGGCGCGGGAGATGACCGAGAAGGAGCGCGGCTTCTACGAGCGGGGCCTGCGGGGCCAGCTGTACGGCACGGAGGACGAGGTCGCCGCCGCGCTCGAGGAGCTGATCGAGCGCAGCGACGCGGACGAGGTGCTGGTCACCACGAGCACCTACGACCGCGAGGCGCTGCTGGACTCCTACCGCCGCCTGGCCCGCGTGGCGGGCCTGTCCGGCGACTCCGGCCCCGGCCCGGGTTCCGTTTCAGCGCCGGCCGCTATGTCACCGGGTCAGCGCATGCCGAGCCGTGCGCATGAGACCGGCATGCGCAGCTGACCGGTCGGCCGCGAAGAAGTGTCCGCGCCGCGTTGACTTCCGCTGGGCTCAGCATCCCGTGCTGGGCCTCGTACTGGGCGGTCAGCTCGGCGAGAAGGACCCGCTCGACCTGCCGCCGCACGGCTTGGTGGCAATCCGCGTCCGATGATCCGTACGGCCTCATGTCAGACGGCGACAAGCGTGATCCTCTCTCCACACAGCTTTGCCATGTCATCCGTGTCCGAGGTCAGCATGACGACGGGGCCCGGTTGGTGGAGCGCGGTGACGGCCACCATGGCGTCGATGGCGTATGTGTGGCCGTGCAGGCCGGTGTCCCGCAGGAGCAGCGCGGCCTCCTTGGACCAGTCGACGCTGAGCGGCTCGACGCGCAGTTGTGACAGCACATAGTGCCAGCGGGCGCGCTTGACGCCGTTGTGCTGGGCTTCGATGAGGGTGGCTCCGCTGACTACTCGGTCGGCGCCGCGGTCCAGCGCGGAGCGAACCATGTTCATCACGGCCCGGTCCTCTTCGAGGTAGAGCGACAGCCCTTGGCTGTCCAGCACCAGGCTGCCGCCCCCGGTCAGCCGGCCTCGCGCCAACGGGACTCCCGGCTTTCGGCCGTGGACCAGACGTCCGCGGCCGCTTGCCGCTCCTCGACCGTGAAGGGGCCGTGGTCCTTCTCGAACTCGGCGAGATTCTCGCGCGTGGCCTGGTTGCGCAGGTGCTCCTCGATGGCCGCTGCGACAAGGGCGGAGACGCCGCGGTTGCCCGCACGGTCCCGCAGCGCCCGCACCGTTCCCTCGGGGAGGGACACGCTGAGCGCCTTCGCAGGTCCCTCCCCGATCCCCGGCTCCACTGATTCCTCATGCATGCGCCCAGTTTAGCAATCGGTTTAATAATCCGTTATCCGGAAACACCCGACGCGTGGCGGGCGGGATGGCTCACAGGGCCTTGCCCGCGGGCTTGGCCATGCCGCGCACGGTGCGCGAGTCGACGTACTCGCCCATCGCGGTCATCTCCCACTCACCCGAGAACTGCTTGATCAGCTTCGCCATCATCACGCCCGTGCGCGGCTCGGCGTGGGTGAGGTCGAAGCGGACCAGTTCCTCGCCGGTCTGGGCGTCGAGCAGGCGGCAGTACGCCTTGGCCACATCGGTGAACTTCTGGCCGGAGAAGGAGTTGACCGTGAAGACCAGGCCGGTGACCTCGGGCGGGAGGCCGCCGAGGTGGACGGTGATGGACTCGTCGTCGCCGCCGCCCTCACCGGTGAGGTTGTCGCCGGAGTGCTGGATGGCGCCGTTGAGGATGGCCAGCTTGCCGAAGAAGCAGGCGTCGATCTTCTTGCGGTCGACACCGAAGGCGATCACGGACGCGTCCAGGTCGATGTCCTTGCCACGGAAGGCGGGCTCCCAGCCCAGGCCCATCTTCACCGAGCTGAGCACCGGGCGGCCGCCCTTGACCAGGGAGACCGTCTGGTTCTTCTGGAGGCTGACCCGGCCCTTGTCCAGGTTGATCTTCCCGGCGGCCGGGGCCGGTGCGGCGGCGGGCGGCGCGGCCGGGGGAGCGGGCGGCGGGGCGGTCGGCATGGGCGGCGGGGGCTGGAAACCGGCGGGCGGACCGCTCGGCGGGGGCGGCGACTGGGTGGCGTGGGCGGCCGGGACGGAGGGCTCCTCGACGGTCACCCCGAAGTCGGTGGCGATGCCCGCCAGCCCATTGGCGTAGCCCTGCCCGACCGCGCGCACCTTCCACGCCCCATTGCGCCGGTAGACCTCCACGACCACCAGCGCCGTCTCGCTGCCCAGGCGCGGCGGGGTGAAGGTGGCGATCACGGCACCGTCGTCGGCGCCGCGCACGGTGGCGGTCGGCTCGGTGCCCGCGAAGGTCGCCCCGGGGGCGTCCAGGCTCGCGGTCACCACGATCTTCTCGATATCGGCGGGCACCGCGCCGGTGTCCACGGTGATGGTGTCGCCCGCGCCCGCCGTGCCGGCGCGGTGGGTCACCCCCGGTCCGGCGGGCTGGTTGTAGAAGACGAAGTCGTCGTCGGAGCGCACCTTGCCGTTGGCGGTCAGCAGCAGGCCCGATACGTCGAGCCGCACCGGAGCGGTCACGTCAACCGCCACGCGCGCGACGGGGAGGGGGAGGTTCGAGCCGGGTGTCATAGCGGTCATGCCCGGGGTAACGAACGTCCCCGCTTTACGGTTCCTTGACCTGCGCCCCACTTCCGTCCGCGCCCCGGACGCCTCGCGCATCGCGCGCTACTCGGCCGGTACCCGTGACACCGCTCGATCACGGACCGGATCATCCGCGCGCCGCGCCGACGGCTCGGGGCGGCGCATGCGGCGCTGTACGGGGCGGGCGGTGGCGGCCGTCACCCCGATCACGCACACCGCCATGCCCGCCAGGGCCGTCCACCCCGGCGCGTCGCCGAACATCGCGTACGCCCACACCAGCGTGGTCGGCGGCGTGAGGTAGATCAGGGCGCTGGTGCGGGTGACGCCGCTGCGGCGCAGGCTCAGCCAGTAGAAGCCGTAACCGCCGACCGTGGAGAGCAGGAACGTCCAGGCCACCGCCGTCCAGAAGGTCCCGCTCGACGGGGGCGCGGCATGGCCCCCGGCCAGGGCGACCCCGGTGAACAGCACGGCGCTGACGAGGCAGTGCAGCGGCACGGCGTCCACGGGGCCGAGCGGCGCCCGCGCCCTGCGTTCGAGGAAGCTCGCGGCCAGCAGCGCCGCCATCGCCGCGAACGGCAGTCCGTACGCCCAGACCGGGGCGGCCGCGGTGCCCGCCGACAGATCGCCCTGGACGACGAGCGCGACCCCGCCGAGGCCGATGGCCAGCCCCGCCCACTGGCGCGGGCTGACCCTCTCCCCGAGCAGCCGCCCGGCCAGCGCGCCCGCCGCGAGCGGCTGCAACGCGGCGATCAGCGCGGTGGTGCCGGACGGGACGCCGAGCCCGACCGCCCAGACGACACCGCCCAGGTAGCCGCCCTGCGAGAGCGCGCCGATCGCCGCCTGCTCGGCGATGGCGCGCGGGCGGAGTTTGCGGCGCCTCAGCAGCGCCCAGGCGCCGCCCAGCACCGCCGCCGCCGCGATGAATCGCCACATCAGCAGGGTGTCGGCGGTGGCCTCCCGGGTGCCGAGCTCGGCCCCGATGAAGCCGGAGCTCCACATCACGACGAGGCCGATGGAGGTGATGGCGGTGCTGATGGGCATGGGCGTCGTCCTCATTCCGGGTCGGATCGGGTTCCAGGTATACCGATCTGTTTAGTACCTCGCGTCCACTAGACTAAACAGATCGGTATACCCTTCCGTCAACCCCGATCGGAGGTGATCACGGCATGCGAACGCAGAGGGAAGCGCTCACCCCCGCCGCGCGCCGCGTCCTCGACGCCGCCGCCGAGCTGTTCTACGGGCAGGGGATCAACGCGGTCGGCGTGGATCTGATCGCCAAGCGCGCCGGAGTCACCAAGAAGACGCTGTACGAGCGCTTCGGCTCCAAGGAAGCGCTGGTCGCCGCGTATCTGCGGGAGCGCGATGAGCGGTGGCGGGCCTGGCTCACCGCCGAGGTCGAGAAGTCGCCCCCGGCGGAGCGCGTCCTGGCCACCTTCGACGCCCTCGCGGCGTGGATGCGCCGCGAGAACCCACGCGGCTGCGGATTCGTCAACGCGGCGGCCGAACTGCCGGACGCCGACCATCCGGCCCGGCAGGTGGTCGCCGGCCAGAAGCGCTGGCTGCGGACCTATCTGTGGCAACTGTGCGAGGAGGCGGGCGTGGCCGCCCCCGATGAGCTGGCGGACGAGCTGCTGCTGCTTCACGAGGGCGCCACGGTGCTGTACGGGCTGTCGGCGGTGGCCGATCCGGTCGGCATCTCACGTCGGATGGCCCTACGGGCGCTGGAGCGGGCCGGAGCGGTCTGAGGGCTTGGTCTCGGTCGCGATCTCGGCCCACACGGTCTTCCCCGGTCCGCCGCCGGGCCGGGGCCCGACCGCCCAGCGCTCGGCGAGCCGCGAGACGAGGAACAGACCGCGCCCCGTCTCGGCGTCCGGCGCGGCGGCGGTGAGCGTGGGCCGCTTCTCGGTGCGCGTGTCCGACACCTCGATCCGGATCGTCCCGCCCGCGTCGCCCAGCGGTGCGGTCAGCCGTACGTGGAAGTCCCGCCCCGGCACGCGGCCGTGCCGTACCGCGTTCGCGGCCAGCTCGCTCGCGATCAGGGTCACGGTCTCGTTGGGGCCGGAATCGTACGGGTAGCCCCACGCGGCGAGCCGGTGCGACACGAGCCGCCGAGCGAGGCGCGCACCGCGCGGCGTCGAGGTGAAGCGCATGGCGAACTCGCCGGGCGCGGGCGTTGGTTGTCCCTGGTGTGTCCCTCGTGAGGGGGCATTTTCGGTCGTCATGGGCACGAGCCTTGCGGTGGCGTGCCTAGCCTGACCAGCAAGCGCGCGTGTACGGACAGTGCCTGTACGTGCACGCCTGGTGTGATGGGAGGGATGCGACATGGCGGGTACGGAACGGTCCCCGTTCCTCAGGGGCTTCGGCAGGCAGGTGAAGCTGTTCCGGGAACGGGCCGGACTCACCCAGGCGGAATTAGGGGCGCTCGTCGGGTACAGCGCGGACCAGGTGGCGTCGGTGGAATGCGGACGACGGATTCCCAAGCCGGAGCTGGTCGACAAGGCCGATGAGGTGCTGGGTGCGGGCGGCGTGCTGGGGGCGATGAAGGAGGAGCTGGCGCACGCGCGGTACCCGGCGTTCTTCCGCGATGCGGCGCGGTTGGAGGCGGTGGCGGTTGAGGTCCAGGTGTACGACACGCATGTGGTGAACGGCCTCTTGCAGACGGAGGACTACGCGCGAGCGACGTTCACGATGCGCCGTCCACACCTGGACGAAGAGGTCATTGAACAGCGAGTTGCCGCACGCATGGAGCGCCAAGCGATTTTCGGTATGCGCCCTGCTCCCCTCCTGGGCTTCGTCATCGAGGAGTCTGTCCTGCGGCGACCGTTCGGCGGGGTGCAGGTTCTCCGTGGACAGTTGGAGCAGCTACTTCTCGTCGGAGAGAAGCGCAATGTGGAGATTCAGGTGATGCCCCTCAGCCGGGAGGACAACGCCGGTATAGACGGACCTTTCACGCTGATGACCCCCAAGGGAAGCGAACAGATCGCATATCTCGAAGGCCAGGGGCGCAGTACCTTGCTCACCGACCGGGAAGAAGTCCGCGCCATCGCCGCGCGGTATGGAATCATCCGGGCCCAGGCTCTCACGCCACGAGAGTCGTCCATCTTCATCGAGAAGTTGCTGGGGGAGCTATGAGCAGGGACATACGCGAGCTGGTGTGGTTCAAGAGCAGCTACAGCGGCGGCGAGGGCGGCCAGTGCGTCGAAGTTGCCATGGATTGGCGTAAGAGCAGCTACAGCGGGGGCGAGGGCGGCGAGTGCGTCGAGGTCGCCGCGTGCCCCGGCACCGTGCACGTCCGGGACAGCAAGGACACCGACGGCCCGAACCTTACGTTCCCGGCACATGCGTGGGCCGAGTTCGTAGGGTTCGCGGGCGCGAGCGCGAACCTCTGAAAATGCACAGCCCAGGCTGTTCAGTTGCAACTGGACAGCCTGGGCTGAAGAAATTACCGTGAGGGGCATGGCAGAAACCCCTCGCGGCATGTCCGCGTCCGCCGTGCGCGCCGCGCATGAGATCCGCGTGGTGATCGGCCGGTTGCGGCGGCGGTTCAAGGAGACGTACGACAACGAGGAGCTCACCCCCTCCCAGACCTCCGTGCTCAGCAGGCTCAGCAAGGAGGGTCCCGCCTCGACCAGTGATCTGGCGGCGGCCGAGCGGGTCCGGCCGCAGTCGATGGCGGCCACGCTCGGCGTACTGGACGAGCGCGGGCTGATCCAGCGGCGCCCCGATCCCCATGACAGGCGGCGGCAGCTGGTGTCGGTGAGTGAAGCCGGCGGCGCGTTCCTGGCCGACAAGCGGCGGGCGGGCGAGGAGTGGCTCGCCCGGTCCCTGGAAACCGGCTATACGGAAGCGGAACGGCAGACCATCCTCGAGGCGCTGGCCCTGCTGGACCGGCTCACCCGCGCGTGATCGCGCGGCTGGCGCGGCTGGCGCGGCTCGCCCGGCTCGTACGACGACGACAGGCCACGGCGGACGCGGACAAGGAGAGCGCCTTCGACCGGAGGCTCCTGGCCCCGATGATGCTGGGTTCGGTGCTGAACCCGGTCAACTCCTCGATCATCTCCGTCTCCTTGGTGCCCATCGGCGCCGCGTTCGGGGCGCCGCCGTCGCAGACGGCCTGGCTGGTCTCCGCGCTCTATCTGGCCACCGCGATAGGCCAGCCGGTCGTGGGGCGGCTGATCGACCTCTACGGACCGCGCCGCCTCTTCCTGGCCGGGGCGACGCTGACGGGGATCGCGGGGGTGATCGGGCTGCTGGCCCCGAACCTGGGCGTGCTGATCGTCTCCCGCGTGGTGCTCGGATTCGGAACCTGCGCGGGCTATCCGGCCTCGATGTCCCTCATCCGCAGCGAGGCCCGGCGGACCGGCCGGGACAGCCCCGCCGGAATCCTCGCGGCGCTCGCGGTCGCCAGTCAGACCGTCGCCGTCGTCGGCCCGCCCCTGGGCGGGCTGCTGATCGGGCTCGGCGGCTGGCGCACCACGTTCGCCGTCAACATCCCCCTGGCGGTGGCCGGTCTGGTCCTCGGCGTCCGGCGGCTGCCCAAGGCTTCGCCGAAGGGGCGGGCCGGGAGGGGCGTCCGGCTGGACCTGCCCGGTATGGCGCTGTTCGCCGCCATGCTCGTCTCGCTGCTGCTGTTCCTGATGGAGCCCCGGTCCGACCGCTGGTACCTGCCGGTGCTGGTGGCGCTGGCGGCGGCCGGGTTCGCGGTGCGGGAGCTGCGGACGGATGAGCCGTTCATCGACCTGCGGGTGTTCGGCGGCAATCCGCCCCTGCTGCTCACCTACGGCCGCGCCCTCCTCACCTCCGTCGTCTCCTACGTCTTTCTGTACGGCTACACCCAGTGGCTCCAGGACGGCCGGGGGTTGACGGCGTCCCAGGCGGGGCTGGCCCAACTGCCGCTGTTCCTGACCGGTATCGCGGTGTCCTCCGTGACCGGGCGCCGCGCCGAGGTGCGCGGCAAGCTTCTGGTGGGCGGTGTGGCGCAGATCGCCGTATGCGTCCTGCTGCTCCTGCTCCAGCCGCACAGCGCGGTGTGGCTGCTGATCGCCGTCGCGCTCGTCTTCGGCGTACCGCAGGGGCTGAACAACCTCGCCCTCCAGAACGCGGTGTACCACCAGGCCGATCCGGAACGGATGGGCGCCTCGGCGGGACTGCTCCGTACCTTCCTCTACGTCGGCGCGATGGTCGCCTCCAGCGCCAACGGCGCCTTCTTCGGCGCCCGCGCCGACACCGCCGGGCTGCACGGCCTGGCCTGGTTCATGCTCGCCGTCGCCGGGTTGTTCCTGGCGCTGACGGTCGTGGACCGCTCGCTGGGCCGTATCGGGTCCGGCGATTCCTCCTCTTCCCAAGAACCACAGCAGCGAAAGGCGTCGACAACGTGACCGTGAACAACACCGCTCTGCTCGCGATGGACCTCCAGGCGGCCATGGTGAGCCACATTGGGGATGCCGACTACCTGCCGCGCGTGCGCCGCGCGATCGACGCCGCCCGTGCCGCCGGGATTCCGGTCCTGCACGTCGTGGTGGGCTTCCGGTCCGGTCGCTCCGACATCTCCGACCGCAACAAGGCGTTCAGCGGCCTGCCCGAGGGCGCGTTCAGCCCTGGGGACCCGAACGCGGTCATCCACCCCGATGTCGCACCCCGGCCCGACGAGGCCGTGATCACCAAGAAGCGGGTCAGCGCGTTCGCCGGGAGCGACCTGGAGCTGGTTCTGCGCTCCGGCGGTATCTCCCACCTCGTCCTGGCCGGTATCGCGACCAGCGGCGTCGTCCTGTCCACCCTGCGGCAGGCCGCCGACCTGGACTACCAGCTCACCGTGCTGGCCGACGGCTGTGCCGACCCGGACGAGGAGGTCCACCGGGTGCTCACCGAGAAGGTGTTCCCGCGTCAGGCCGAGGTCACGACGGTGGAGGAGTGGGCGAAGGCGGTGGGCTGAGCGGTTGCGGCTGGGCGGCTCGGTTGAGTGCGGCCTTCGTCTCGCGCCTTCGGCGCAATTGAGCAGCGGCGGCGGGGGTGGGGAGCGCGGCGCCGCCGCCGTCCGCCGGGCCCGTGGGTGTGGGCGCCGGTGGCGGCTTCCGTGGCCGGGAGCCAGGGCCGCCGCCGGGCCGCCGAGGGGTGGGGGTACCCCTCTGGAAACTGCTTGACAAATTAGTTGCGTCAGATCAAGCATCTTTTGGAGGGGTACCCGGAGGGGCCGCCCCAGGGGCCACCGGGCCGCACTCCGGATCGGGCCGGGTCCCGCGCATCGCCGAGCCGCCACGGTCCTGACATCCCACCGGCCCGGCGGCCGGCGGTGGCGCCGCGCCCCCCACCACCGGACCCATGCTCAAAACCACCTCGCCTCGGTGAGCGGCGCCCCCACGCGCACGGGCGCGCCCGGAAACCTCAAGGGCGCGCCGCCTCAAAAGCGCGCCCGTAAACCACAACCCCGCGCCCCAACGCCTCAACGCGGCCAGATGGGCGGGTTGGTGCAGAACGCGCCGCCGAGGTAGTCGTGGTCGGGGTTGCCCGGCTCCAGCTCGCCCTGCTCGGCGATCAGCTTCGCGGCGTACGGCTCGGAGTCGTCCCTCGGCTCGTACCCCAGGGCGCGGGCCGAGGAAAGGTCCCACCACAGGCGGGTGTTGGCCGAGCTGCCGTAGACCAGGGTGTAGCCCACGTTCTCCGCCGTAAGGGCGGCGTGGAGCAGCCGGGCGCCGTCCGCCGGGCTCATCCAGATGGACAGCATGCGGACCGTCGTCGGCTCGGGGAAGCAGGAGCCGATGCGGATGGCGACCGTCTCGATGCCGTGCTTGTCCCAGTAGAGCGAGGCCAGGTCCTCGCCGAACGACTTCGACAGCCCGTAGAAGGTGTCGGGGCGGCGCGGGGTGTCGAGCGGGATGAGCGCGTCGCCGGACACGGGGGTCTCGGCCGGGCGCGGCGTGAAGCCGACGGCGTGGTTGCTGGAGGCGAAGACGATCCGGCGGACGCCCGCCTCGCGGGCCGCCTCGTACAGGTTGTACGTGCCCTCGATATTGGCCCGCAGGATCTTCTCGAACGGGGCTTCCAGGGAGATGCCCGCGAGATGGATGATCGCGTCGACGCCCCGTACGGCTTCGCCCAGGGCGTCCCGGTCGGACAGATCCGCGGTGATCGCGTCCGGCTCGCCCTCGATGGGGAGCTGGTCGAGCAGCCGCAGCCGATATCCGTACGACGGCAGCAGCTCGCGCATCAAGGTGCCCATGCCGCCGGCGGCGCCGGTGAGGAGGACGGTGCGGGGAGCGGGCATGGGCGGATCTCCTCCGTAAGGGGCTTATCGGGTCGTGTGATGCGCGGAAGCGGGCGTATGGGGTTTTTATTCGTGTATGTGGTTCAGATTCATGGACACCGTAAGGATCGACGGATGGACCGTCAAGGGTGCGTGCCCCGTCCGCACCCTTGACCGGTGACAGAGGGCTGCCTTACGGTGAGCGCGTTCACGAATGTAGATGACGATCAGAAACGTGCACACTTCGTCGGGCGGCTGACGGCGGGTCCGTGTACGCGACAGGGAGAAGCCCGTGACCTCGACTTCACTCGGCGAGCGCCTTGAGGGTCTGCTGTTCTTCCCCGTGACCGCCTACGGTCCCGATGGCGCCCTGGACCTGGAGGTCTACCGCGCGCACGTGCGCGCCGGGATCGAGGCGGGGGCGGGGGCCGTCTTCGCGTGCTGCGGCACGGGCGAGTTCCACGCCCTGACCCCGGAGGAGTTCCACGACTGCGTCGCGGTCGCCGTGGAGGAGGCCGCCGGGCGGGTGCCGGTGGTGGCGGGCGCCGGGTACGGGACCGCGCTGGCGATCCGTTACGCCAAGCTCGCCGAGCGCGCCGGGGCGGACGGGCTGCTCGCCATGCCGCCGTATCTGGTGGTGGCCGACCAGGAAGGGCTGATCCGCCACTACAGCGCCCTCGCGGGCGCCACCGACCTCGACATCATCGTCTACCAGCGGGACAACGCCGTCCTCACCCCGCAGTCCGTGGCCCGGCTCGCCAAGGTGCCCGGCGTCATCGGCCTCAAGGACGGCATCGGCGACCTCGACCTGATGCAGCGCATCGTGAGCGCGGTGCGGGCGGAGGACGAGGGCGCGGACTTCCGCTACTTCAACGGGCTGCCGACCGCCGAACTGACCGGCCTCGCCTACCGCGGGATCGGCGTGACGCTCTACTCCTCCGCCGTCTTCTGCTTCGTCCCCGAGATCGCCCTCGCCTTCCGTGAGGCGCTCCTGTCGGGCGACGACGCGACCGTCAACAAGCTGCTCGACGGCTTCTACCGGCCGCTGGTCGAACTCCGCAACCAGGGCCGCGGCTACGCCGTGTCGCTGGTCAAGGCGGGGGTCCGGCTGCGCGGGCTGGACGTGGGCGAGGTGCGGCCGCCGCTGAGCGAGCCCAGCCCCGCCCACGTCAAGGAGCTGGCCGAGCTGATCGAGCGCGGTATGGCGCTGATCGGAGACGGTGAGGCGCGGTGAGAGCCTCCGCGTTCGTCTACCCCTGGGACGTCGTCGGAGACCCGGACGCCGCGCGCCGCATCGCCGACCTCGGCGTCCAGCAGGTGACCCTGGCCTCCGCCTACCACTCCACCCGGGCCCTGACCCCGCGTCACCCGGACCACCGCGTCGTCACCGCCCGGCACGCCGCCGTGCTCTACCCGCCGGACGCCGAGCGCTGGCGGGGCCGCGAGCTGCGCCCGTACCAGCAGTCGTGGGTGCCGGGCGACGACCCGTACGGCGAGGCCGCCGCCGCGCTGGCCGACGCCGGGCTTGAGGTCCACTCCTGGGTGGTGCTCGCGCACAACTCCCGGCTGGGCGAGGAGCACCCCCGGATCGCCGTGCGCAACGCCTATGGCGACCGCTACCCGTGGGCGCCGTGCATCGCCCGCCCCGAGGTGCGCGCCTATCTGGTGGACCTGGCCGCCGAGGCCGCCGTGCGGCCCGGCACCCGGGGGGTGGAGCTGGAGTCCTGCGGCTGGTACGGGCTCGCCCATCTGCACGCCCACGACAAGATCGGCGGGGTGCCGCTGGGCGGCGCCGGCCAGTACCTGATGTCGCTGTGCTTCTGCGAGAGCTGCGGTGCGGGCTATGCGGAACTCGGAGCCGACGCCGAGGAGCTGCGCCAGGCGGTCCTGCGCGCCCTGCGCCCGGTGTGGGCGGGCGGGACCACCGCGGACGGCGGTGACCGCGCGGGGGAGTGGGCCGAGGTCGTCAAGCTGCTCGGCGCCGACCGCGCCGCGCTCTTCGCGGCCTGGCGGGACCGGATCGCCGGCGGTCTGCGGGCCGAGGCCGTGGCCGCCGTAAGGGCCGCGGCGGCGAAGGATTTCCGGGTGCTGCTGCACGCCGACCCGGCCCCGCACCGGCTCGGCGCCAACGTCGGCGTGGACCCGGCCCAGGTGCTGTCCCAGGCGGACGGCGTCGTGCTGCCGTGCACGGGGGGCGAGGCAGCGCGCTCGGCGATCCTGCCGCCCTTCGCCCCGCACCGGACCGAACGGACCGTGCTCGCCGCCAACTTCACGGTGGTCACGGGGATGGGCGGCAGCCCGGCCACGCTGGCCCAGGACGCGGCCCACGCGGTGGAGCTCGGCGCGGACGAGATCCGGCTGTACCACGCGGGCCTGGCCTCGGACCAGGACCTCACGGCGGTCCGCACCGCCCTGGCCGAGCTGGGCTGAGCGCTGAGATCCGGCCCGGAACCCGCCGCCCTTTTACGGTGGCGGGTTCCCGGGACGGCTTGGCAGATCCTCGGAGTGCCCGGCATGTGGCGGCCTGCGCGATTTTCCGTCAGAACCGTTGACGCAGCCCCGGGGCCGCCCTAACTTCATCGCGTCGTACTTCGTACGTCATATATGAGACGCGATATGCGAATTCTGCGAGCCATCCGAGCCACCTGAGAGCCGTCCATGGACATCGCACCGAGCCCGATCCCCTCCCGTACCCAGTACGTGCAGGAGGCGGTCAAGCGCGCGATCCTCACCGGGCAGCTGCGCCCCGGGCAGCCGCTGGTGGAGGCCGAACTGGCCGCGCAGTTCGGGGTGTCCAAGACGCCCGTACGGGAGGCGCTCAAGACGCTCGCGGGGCGTGGGCTCGTGGTGATGAGCGAGTACAAGGGGGCCACCGTCAGGACCGTCGACACCGCGATGGCGCACGCCGTCTACGATGTGCGGCTGCTCCTGGAGCCCGAGGCGCTGCGCCGGACCGTCGCCGCCGGGGCCGGGCTGGAGGACGCCGGGGCCGCGCTGGAGCGGTCGGACGCCGCCGCCGATCCGGCCGGCCGGTCGCTCGCCAACCGCGATTTCCACCGGGCCCTCTACCGGTCCTGCGGCAACCCCCTGCTGACCCGGATGCTCGACGAGCTGCGCGACCAGGCGGCGCTGGTCTCCGCCGTCGCCTGGCAGGCGGTGCCCTCCTGGGAGCAGGAGGCCCGTGAGCACCGGGAGATCCTGGCCCGCGCGTGCGACGGCGACGCCGACGGCGCGGCCCGCGCGCTCCACGACCACATCGCCTCCTTCGTCCAGCGCGCCTTCCCCAAGGGGGAGTAGCACCCGGCGGCCCAGGCCGCCGGCCCCAGCACCATCCGAACAGCCCGCCCGATGCCGACATCGAGAGAAAGGGTTCGTATGGACTACTCACCGCTGAGGACGGCGCTCGCGGACGTCGTGGCGATCCCGGTGACTCCGTACGACGCCGAGGGCGCGGTGGACCGCACCGCCTACCGCGCCCTGCTCCGCCGGCTCCTCGACGGCGGGGTCAAGGCCGTCACCCCGAACGGCAACACCGGGGAGTTCTACGCCCTCACCCTCGACGAGCGCCGGCTGGTCACGGAGCTGGCCGTCGAGGAGGCCGCCGGCCGGGCCGCCGTCCTGGTCGGCGTCGGCCATGACGCGGCCACCGCGGTCGAGGCCGCCCGCCATGCCCGCGCGGCCGGCGCCGACATGGTGATGGTCCATCAGCCGGTGCACCCCTACGTCGCCCAGGACGGCTGGATCGACTACCACCGCACCATCGCCGAGGCCGTCCCCGAGCTGGGCGTGGTGCCGTACCTGCGCAATCCGCTGATCGAGGGCGCGGCCATCGCCCGGCTCGGCGAGGAGTGCCCCAATGTCATCGGGCTCAAGTACGCGGTCCACGACGCCACCCGCTTCGCCGCGGTGGCGCGCGAGGCCGGGCTGGACCGGTTCGTCTGGGTGGCCGGGCTCGCCGAGCTGTACGCGCCCTCGTACTGGGCGGTCGGCGCCACCGGCTTCACCTCGGGCCTGGTCAACGTGGCCCCCACCCTCTCGCTCGACATGCTGGGGGCGCTGCGCGCGGGGGACTATCCGGGCGCGATGAAGGTGTGGGAACAGGTCCGGCGGTTCGAGGACCTCAGGGCCGAGCGGCAGTCCGCCAACAACGTCACGGTCGTCAAGGAAGCGCTTGCTGCCATGGGCCTGTGCCGGCGCGACGTCCGCCCCCCGAGCAAGCCGCTGCCCGAAGCCCGGCGCGCGGAGGTCGCCGCGATCGTCGAAGGGTGGTCGGTATGAGCACCCCGGTCGGGACGGGTACGGGTTCCCCGGCCGGGACCGGTGCAAGCGCCCCGGTCAGGAGACGCAGACGGCCCGAGGAGCTGCGCAGCCACCAGTGGTACGGCACCGAGGGCCTGCGCTCCTTCAGCCACCGCGCCCGCACCCGCCAGCTCGGCTACCTCCCCGAGGAGCACCTGGGCAAACCGGTCATCGCGATCCTCAACACCTGGAGCGACATCAACCCCTGCCATGTGCATCTGCGCGACCGCGCCCAGGCGGTCAAGCGCGGCGTCTGGCAGGCGGGCGGTTTCCCCCTGGAGTTCCCGGTCTCCACGCTCTCCGAGACCTTCCAGAAGCCCACCCCCATGCTCTACCGCAACCTCCTCGCCATGGAGACCGAGGAGCTGTGCCGCTCCTATCCGGTCGACGGCGTCGTGCTGCTGGGCGGCTGTGACAAGTCCACCCCGGCGCTGCTGATGGGCGCGGCCAGCGCCGACCTGCCGGCGGTCTTCGTCCCGGCCGGGCCGATGCTGCCGGGGCACTGGCGCAACGAGGTGCTGGGCTCGGGCACCGACATGTGGAAGTACTGGGACGACAAGCGGGCCGGGCTGATCGGCGACTGCGAGATGTCCGAACTGGAGCGCGGACTGGCCCGCTCACCCGGTCACTGCATGACGATGGGCACCGCCTCCACGCTGACGGCCGCCGCCGAGGTGCTGGGCGTGACCGTGCCCGGCGCCTCGTCCATCCCGGCCGTGGACTCCGGGCACGACCGGATGGCCGCCGCCGCCGGACTGCGCGCCGTCGAGCTGGTCTGGCAGGACCTCAGGCTCTCGGAGATCCTCACCCGGGAGGCGTACGAGGACGCGGTCGCGACCGTGCTCGCCCTCGGCGGCTCCACCAACGCGGTGATCCATCTCATCGCCATGGCGGGCCGGTCCCGGGTGCGGCTCACCCTCGACGACTTCGACCGGATCGCCCGTACCGTCCCCGTGCTGGCCGATCTGCGGCCCGGCGGCCGGTACCTGATGGAGGACTTCCACTTCGCGGGAGGGCTGCCCGGCTTCCTCTCCCGGCTGACCGACATCCTGCACCTGGACCGCCCCACCATCGCCCACACCACGCTGCGCGAACAGCTGGACGGCGCCCTGGTGCACAACTCCGAGGTGATCCGGGAGCGTGACAACCCGCTGGCCGAGGAGGGCGGGGTGGCGGTGCTGCGCGGCAACCTGTGCCCCGACGGCGCGGTCATCAAGCACATCGCGGCCGAGCCCCGGCTGCTGAAGCACACCGGGCCGGCCGTGGTCTTCGACGACTACCGGGCGATGCAGGCCACCATCAACGACCCCGGCCTCGGCATCACCGAGGACAGCGTGCTGGTGCTGCGCAACGCCGGCCCGCTCGGCGGCCCCGGGATGCCCGAGTACGGGATGCTGCCGATCCCCGACCATCTGCTGAAGCGGGGGGTGCGGGACATGGTGCGGATCTCCGACGCCCGGATGAGCGGCACCAGCTACGGGGCCTGTGTGCTGCACATCGCGCCGGAGTCGTACGTGGGCGGCCCGCTCGCCCTGGTCCGCGACGGCGATCCGATCACCCTCGATGTCGCGGCGCGGACGCTGCGGCTGGAGGTGGACGACGCCGAACTGGAGCGGCGCCGGGCGCGGTGGACGGCTCCGCCGCCCCGCTACGAACGCGGCTACGGCGCGCTCTACCAGGAGCAGATGACCCAGGCCGACACCGGATGCGACTTCCGCTTCCTGGCCCGCCCAGGGGCGGTCCCCGAACCCTACGCGGGCTGACGCACACCCTCTGAGCAGCCCGTATCCATCAGCCCGCATCCATCAGCACACGGTTTGTTCGTCATATCGAACGCTATTCGGTAAGCGCTTCACAGCAAGCGCTTCACCCGCCCGCTCGTACACCTGTAAGACCCGCTCGTGCACCTGTGAGACCCGCCCGTGCACCTCTGAGAACGGAGAAGCAGTCATGGCCGACGCCGTGGCGAAACCACCCCGGGTCACCCGGCGCCGTACCGGAGGACCGCCCCGCCGCCTCCCGTATCTGCTGATCGCCCCCGCCGGGCTGCTGATGCTGGGCTTCATCGCCTATCCGATGCTCAGCGTCCTCTACTACAGCCTCCAGCACTACAACGTCACCAAGCCCTGGCGGAACGGCTGGGCCGGCTTCGCGAACTTCACCCGCATTTTCACCGACGATCCGCAGTTCTGGGACACCCTCGTCTTCAGCGGCAAATGGGTCGTCACCGAGGTGCTGCTGCAACTCCTGCTCGGCCTCGCGCTCGCCCTGCTGGTCAACCAGACCTTCCTGGGCCGCGGCCTCGCCCGCGCCCTGGTCTTCTCGCCCTGGGCCGTGTCCGGGGTGCTGACCACCACCATCTGGATGCTGCTCTACAACCCCTCGACCGGCATCAGCCGCTATCTCGCGGACGCCGGGATCGGCACCTACGGCACCTCGGTGCTCTCCGACACCGGGACCGTCTTCTGGGCCGCCGTGGTCGCCGAACTCTGGCGCGGCGTCCCGTTCTTCGCGATCCTCATCCTCGCCGACCTCCAGTCCATCCCGGGGGACCTGTACGAGGCGGCCTCGGTCGACGGCGCGGGCCGGGCGCGGCGGTTCTTCCACATCACCCTGCCGCACCTCAAGGACGCGATCATCCTGTCCACGCTGCTGCGCGGGGTGTGGGAGTTCAACAACGTCGATCTGCTCTACACCCTCACCGGCGGCGGACCGGCCGGGCAGACCACCACCCTTCCGCTGTACGTCGCCAACACCGGGATCAACGGCCATGACTTCGGCTACGCCTCCGCGCTGACCACCGTCGCCTTCGTGATCCTCCTCTTCTGCTCGATCCTCTATCTGCGCCTGAGCAAGTTCGGAGGCGACCCCACGTGACCACCGCACTCGCCGAGCAGGGCACCCTGCCCGCCCCCACGGCCGCCCCGCCGCCCGCCGCCCGCGCGAAGCGTCGGCGCGGGCTCGACCAGGGCGTACCGCGCTGGCAGATCTATCTGCCGCTGTGCCTGTACCTGCTGTTCACCCTCGTCCCCTTCTACTGGATGCTGCTGTTCGCGCTGCGCCCCGCGGGCTCGAACGCGCTGGTGCCCTGGCCGGTCACGGGTGAGCACTTCCAGAAGGTGTGGAACGAGCGCAGCTTCGGGATCTTCTTCCAGAACAGCATGATCGTCGGTGTCGCCTCGCTGGTGATGACGACGGCGGTCGCGCTGGCCGGCGGCTATGCCCTGGCCCGCTTCGACTTCCGGGCCAAGAAGGGCTTCATGCTGGCGCTGCTGGCCTCGCAGTTCATCCCGGGCGCGCTGATGCTGGTGCCGCTCTTCGAGATCTTCAAGAACCTCCAGATGATCAACTCGCTGGGGAGCGTGGTCATCGCGGAGACGGTCTTCCAGCTGCCCCTGTCGATCATCCTCATCAGCGGCTTCATCAGGAACGTGCCGGTGTCGCTGGAGGAGCAGGCGTGGGTGGACGGCTGCGGCCGCTTCCGGGCCTTCTGCGCGGTGGTGCTGCCGCTGCTGCGCCCCGGGCTGATCGCGGTCGGCTCCTTCGCCTTCGTGCACAGCTGGAACCACTTCCTGTTCGCGCTGATGTTCCTCAGCTCCCAGGACAGGCAGACCATCCCGGTCGGCCTCAACACCCTCATCGGCGCCGACAGCGTCGATCTGGGCGCGCTCGCGGCGGGCGGGGTGATCGCCGCGGTGCCGGTCGTCATCGTCTTCGCCTTCATCCAGAAGTGGCTGATCACCGGCTTCAGCGCGGGGGCGGTCAAGGGCTGACCGACCCGGTCGGGAGCCGGCCGGTCAACAGCCGGCCGGAGCCGACGCACCTGGTCAGCGGCACAACCGTTCGTGAACGAGCAAGGAGGTCCGAGCATGGACATGGCGCACCCCGAAAGCCGCGGGAAGGCACCGGCCGAGGAACCGATACCCGTCGTCCTCGCGGGCGCCCGCGGCCACGGGCGCTGGCACCTGGACAACATCCGCCGGCTGACCGCCGAGCGGAAGGTCCGGCTCGCCGGAGTGTGCGAACTCCGTCCCCTCACGGCGGCGGAGCTGGGCGACGGGCTCGGCGAGCCCGAGCAATCCGCCGACCTGCCCGCACTTCTGGCCCGGACCGGCGCCCGGATCGCCGTCATCTGCACACCGATCCACACCCACGCCGACCTCGCCCTCGCCGCCGCCGAGCGCGGTGCGCACCTTCTGCTGGAGAAGCCGCCCACACCCTCGTACGCCGCATTCACCCGGTTGAGCGAAGGGCTGCGCCGGTACGGCACCGCCTGCCAGATCGGCTTCCAGTCGCTCGGCTCCCAGGCCCTGCCCGCCATCCGGAAACTCGTGTCCGACGGCCGCATAGGGGCGATCCGCGGCATCGGCGCGGCCGGGGCGTGGGCCCGCGACGAGGACTACTACACCCGCGCCCCCTGGGCCGGACACCGCACCCTCGACGGCCGTGACGTCGTCGACGGGGTCCTCACCAACCCCCTCGCCCACGCCGTCGCCACCGCCCTGAGCCTCGGCGGCGCCGACCGGGCCGAGGACGTGGCCGGTATCGAGCTGGAGCTGTACCGGGCCAACGCCATCGAGGCCGACGACACCTCCTGCGTACGCGTCCGTACCACCGGCGGCACCACGATCGCCGCCGCCGTCACCCTGTGCGCGGAGGAGCCCGGTGAACCGTATGTGACCGTCCACGGCGACCGGGGCCGGATCACCTTCTGGTACAAGCTGGACCGGGTCCGCGTCGAACGCGACGGAGCGCCGCCCGAGACCACCGACCACGCGCGCACCGACCTGCTGGACAACCTGGTCGCGCATCTGCGCGACGGCACCGAACTGCTCGTCCCACCGGACCGCACCGGCGCGTTCATGCGTGTCGTCGAGGCGGTCCGGACCGCCCCCGCACCGGTCCCGCTGCCCGCGGACGCCTGGCGCACCGAGCCCGGTGCGGGCGTCACCGCGCGGGCCGCCAAGCGGCGCGTGGTGACCGGCATCGACCGACTGGTCACCGCCGGCGCCGAGCGCCTCGCCCTGTACTCGGAACTGCGCGCCCCCTGGGCCGCACCCCCCGCGGAGGTCCCGCACCCATGACACCTCTGACCCCCTCGAACCCGCTGACCCCGCCCAACCCGCTGACCCCGCCCAACCGGCTGACCCCCAACCCGCTGACCCCGCCCAACCGGCTGACCCCCTCCAATCGGCTGACCTCCTCCAACGCGCTGACCCCGTCCCTCACCCGCCGTCCCCCCTGCACCGTGCTGCGCCATGAGGGCCGGATCGTCGGGTCGTACGTGCACCGCCCCCAGCTGCCCGGCATGCTCGCGCCACGCCCGTATCTGCACCCCGTGCGCACCCTGGGCGGCGCCACCGTCACCGGGCTGCGGCCCGCCGAACATCCGGCGCACCTGGGCGTGTCCATGGCCGTCCCGGAGGTGGCGGGACGGGACTTCCGGGGCGGTCCGGGCCGGCTGGACCACCAGGGAAGCCAGCGCCATCTCAGCTGGCTGCTGCGCGACCCCGACGGGTTCGTGGAGGAGCTGTCGTGGACGGCCGGGGGGCGGCAACTGCTGCTGGAGCGCCGCACGGTGGCCGTACGGGCCCTCGGCACGGGGTGCTGGGCACTGGACTTCACCTCCGCCCTCACCAATGTGACCGGCCGGGAGATCGGCATCGGCGCCACCGGCCACGCGGGCGGCTTCTGCTGGCCCCTCCCGAGGCGTCCCGAGCCCGCGCACGTCTTCAGCGCCGACGGCGAGGGCGAGGCGGCGGTGCACGGACGGCCAGCGGACTGGCTGGCGCTGGCCACCGACGACTGGACGCTGGTCTTCGCCGGAGCGACCGGCGACACCCGGGCCGACCCCTGGTGCGTGCGCACCGGGGAGCACCCGGGGGTGGGCTCGGCCCTCGCCTGGGAGCGGCCGCTGCCGATCGCCCCCGCCGACACCGTCACCCGGCGCATCGTCACCGCCGTCGCCGACGGCCGTCTGGACCGCCCCGCCGCCGCCCGGATCGCGGGGCAGCTCTCCGACAAGGGGGCCGCCGTATGAGCCACCGCCGTAGGAGCCACCGCCGCAGGAGCGGACGCGCCCCGGAGCCGCCGGTGCCGACCGGTGACCGCAAGCGAAACCCACGACGAGACGGACGCATATCCATGAACCCACGCACCCGCGGCGCCACCCGCACCGCAGCCGCCCTGACCGCCGCCCTCACCCTCGCCCTGACCGCCACCGCCTGCGGGGACGACGGCTCGACCACCGGCGAGGAGGGCTCCGGCAAGGGCACCATCACCTTCTGGGACAACAACGGCGGCCCCCGCACCAAGATCTGGAAGCGGATCATCGCCAAGTTCGAGGACAAGTACCCCGACATCACGGTCACGTACGTGCCGATCCCGATCACCAATGTGCAGTCGAAGTACGACACCGCCATCCAGAGCGGCGGCGACAGCCTGCCCGACGTCGGCGGCGTGGGCACCGCCTATCTGGCCAACCTGGTCGCCCAGGGCGCGCTCGACCCCGTCACCGACCGCATCGACGACAGCGCCCTCAAGGGCAAGCTGATCAAGAACATGGTCGAGAGCGTCCGCGCGGCCGGCGGTGCGGACCAGGAGCTGTACTCCGTCCCGACCTCCGCCAACCAGGGCACCCTCTGGTACCGCACCGACCTGTTCCAGGCGGCGAAGCTGCCGGCCCCCGACACCTGGGAGCACTTCTACCGGGCCGCCGACGAGCTGACCGACAAGGGCGACAACAAGTTCGGCTTCACCCTGCGCGGCGGTGCGGGCTCGATCGCCCAGGCGCTGGACATGATGTACGCCCAGTCCGGCATCCCGTCCTTCTGGGACGGCGACAAGACCACGCTCAACGACCCGAAGAACGTCGCGGCGCTCGAGAAGTACGTCGCGCTCTTCAAGAAGGTCACGCCCGCCGCGGACCTCAACAACGACTTCGCCAAGATGGTCGCCCAGTTCGACCAGGGCGACATCGGGATGCTCCAGCACAACCTCGGCAGCTATGTCGACCACGTACGGCTGCTCGGCAAGGACAAGATCGCGGGCATCCCGCTGCCGCCGTCGCGGGCCGGAGCGGCGCGCACCATCGTCTCCAACCCGGTGGACGGACTCGGGCTCTTCAAGGCGAGCAAGAACAAGGCGGCGGCCTGGAAGTTCATCGAGTTCGCGGCCTCCCCGGAGATGAACAGCCTGTGGAACGAGGACGTCGGCGCGATCCCCGCCAACGTCGGCGCGGCGGACGACGACTGGATCGCCGAGGCCCCGCCGACCAAGGCCGCGCTGGAGTCGCTCAACGATCCGCGGACCAAGGTCGTCCAGCTGCCGTACTACCTCCCGGACTGGAACAACATCAGCAAGGCCGACAACGAGCCCAGCTTCCAGAAGGTGCTGCTCGGCCAGATGACCGCCAAGGCCTTCTGCGACAAGGTCGCGAAGGAGCTCAACGCGGCGCAGGCGGACTGGAAGGAGCACCAGGGCTAGCCGCCGTCCGCGCGTACGGGGCGGCCGCGCCCCACCGACGGCCGCCCCACCGCCGCCCGCCCTGCCCGCCGCGCCACTCCTTCGCGCCACCTCTTCGCCCTGCCGCCCTTCGACCCGGCTCGCCCCGGCACGTGTCCGTCCCCGCCCCGCACCCCTCGTCCCGGGGCCCGTTCGCACCGGGCACCCGCACGCTTCGTACGAAAGGCATCCGCTTCGCCATGTCCCTGTCCCGCAGACACGCGGCCGCCTCGCTCGCCGCGCTGCCCTTCGTCCTCGCCGCCACCGGCACCGCCGAGGCCCGTCCCCGCCGCCTCTCCACCGTCTACCTCGCGGGCGACTCCACCGCCGCGGCCAAGGCCCCCTCGGCCGCCCCCGAGACCGGCTGGGGGATGGCCCTGCCGTTCTTCCTCGGCGAGGACCGGTTCGCGGTGGCCAACCACGCCGTCAACGGCCGCAGTTCCAAGAGCTTCTACGACGAGGGTCTGCTCACCCCCGTCCTGGCCGCCATCCGCCCCGGTGACCTGCTCCTCGTGCAGTTCGGCCACAACGACGAGAAGACCGATGACCCGGCGCGCGGCACCGATCCGCAGACCACCTATCCGGAGTATCTGCGGCGCTATGTCCAGGGCGCGCGCGACCGCGGCGCCCGGCCCGTGCTGCTGACCTCCGTCGAGCGCCGCCGCTTCGACGCGGCGGGCAACGCCCTGCCCACGCACGGCGCCTACCCCGACGCGGTGCGCCTTCTCGCCCGCGCCGAGCAGGTGCCCCTGATCGACGTCCAGGCCACCAGCCTCGCCCTGTGGCAGCGGCTCGGGCCCGAGGCCACCAAGGACTGCTTCGACTGGCTCGACCCGGGGGAGTGGCCCAACTACCCCGATGGGCTCCAGGACAACACCCACTTCCAGCCACACGGCGCGATCGAGGTCGCCCGGCTCGTCGCGCGCGGGCTGAAGGACGCGCGGGTGCTGGCCCCGAACGAGGTCCGGCGTCTGGACGACGCGATCCCGGACAGCTGGATCACCTGGTAACCCCTCCCGCCGCCCACCCCGTTCCCCAGGAGCCGTCATGCCCGGACGCCATGCCCGCGTCGCCGCCGTACTCGGCTGCGCCTCACTCGCCCTCGGCGCCCTCGCCACCGTCCCCGCCTCGGCGCACACGCCGTCCGCCGTCGCCCGAGCCGCCCTCCCCGCCGGTGACGGCTGGGCCTCCGCCGACGGCGGTACGACCGGCGGCGGCAAGGCCGACCGGGCGCATACGTACACGGTCACCAACCGGGCGGAACTGGCCGAGGCGCTGAACGACGCCGATCCGACCCCGAAGCTCATCTACGTCAAGGGCACCATCGACGCCAACACCGACGCCGCCGGAAAGCCGCTGTCCTGCGCGGACTACGCGACCGACGGCTACTCCCTGGACGCCTACCTCACCGCCTACGACCCGGCCACCTGGGGCGAGGCCGAGCCGTCCGGCCCGCAGGAGGAGGCCCGCGCCGCCTCCGCCGCCCGGCAGGCCGAACGCGTGCAGCTCACGGTGGGCTCCAACACCACCATCGTGGGCCTCGGCCGCAGCGCGCGACTGCTGGGCGCGAGCCTCCAGGTCAGGGGCGCGGACAACGTCATCGTCCAGAATCTCACCTTCGAGGACGCCTTCGACTGCTTCCCCGCCTGGGACCCGACCGACGGCGACGAGGGCAACTGGAACTCCGAGTACGACAACCTGGTGGTGTACGGCTCCACCCATGTCTGGGTCGACCACAACACCTTCACCGACGGCCGCCGCCCCGACAGCGCCCAGCCGAGCTACTACGGACGGCTCTACCAGCAGCACGACGGTGAGCTGGACGTGGTGCGCGGGGCCGATCTCGTCACCGCATCCTGGAACGTCTTCGCCGACCACGACAAGACACTGATGATCGGCAACAGCGACAGCGCGGGCGCGACGGACCGCGGCAGGCTCCGGGTCACGCTCCACCACAACCTGTTCCGCACCATCGTGGAGCGGGCGCCGCGGGTGCGGTTCGGGAAGGTGGACGTCTACAACAACCACTTCGTGGCGCCCCGCGACGGCTATGTCTACAGCTGGGGCGTCGGCATCGAGTCCCAGCTGGTCGCCGAGGCCAACGCCTTCACGGTGCCCTCCTCCGTCGATCCCGCGAAGATCATCAAGAAGTGGAACGGCACGGCGCTGACCGCGCGGAACAACCGCCTCGGCGGCCGGCCGGCCGATCTCCTCGCCCTCCACAACGCGGGCGTTCCCGAGGAGCGGTTGGGCGACGACGCGGGCTGGACGCCGACGCTGCGCACCCGGGTCGACGACCCCCGCGCGGTGCCCGGTGCCGTCGCCAGGGGCGCGGGCGCGGGCCGTCTGTGACGGTCCGCCGCTCCTGAGAGCGGGGAGGCCGGGCGTAACTGGCCCCGCCCGGCCTCCCTTTCTGTGACCCATCTATAAACTTTATGTATACCTGCCATGTATAGTGCTCGCTGCGCGCCGCCAACTGTACGCGTTTGTACTCCTGTTGGCGTCATTTGGCCGTTGCTGACCACAACGGCGCTTACGGGCACTATCTGATGACGGGGATTCCATGAAACAAAAAGGCGGCATATCCCGCATATCCCGCACGTACGGGCTCCTCGCGGGCGCTGTCTGTCTGACGCTGGGCCTCAGCGGCTGTGGCGTCTCCTACGACACCACCTCGCCGCGCAGCGCCCGGGAGCACGCGGCGTCGGGCGCCGAGCACGCGGCGCTGGATGCGTCGGTCGACTGCGCCGTCGCCAAGTGCGTGGCCCTCACCTTCGACGCGGGGCCCAGTGAGAACACCCCCCGGCTGCTGGACATCCTCAAGCGCGAGCACGCCCACGCGACCTTCTTCATGCTCGGCAAGAACCACATCGACAAACACCCCGACCTGGTGCGCCGCATCGCGGCCGAGGGCCATGAGGTGGCCAACCACACCTGGTCGCACAAGATCCTGACCAAGACCGACTCCGACGAGGTGCGTTCGCAGATCAGCCGCGTCCAGGACGCCGTCGTCGAGCTCACCGGTACCAAACCGCTGTTGATGCGGCCGCCGCAGGGGCGTACGGATGAGCGGATCATCAAGATCTGCCGTGAGCTGGGCGTGGCACAGGTGTTGTGGAGCGTGACGGCGAAGGACTATCGGACGACCGACTCGAAGCTGATCGAGAAGCGGGTGCTGGACCAGACGAAGCGTGACGGGATCATCCTGCTGCACGACATCTACCGGGGCACGGTACCGGCGGTGCCGGGCATCCTGGCGAAGCTGAAGAAGGACGGCTACACCGTGGTGACGGTCTCCCAGCTGCTGGCCCCGGCCACCCCGGAGCCGGGCAAGGTCTATCGTCCATGAGGCAACAGACCGACGCGAACTTCGCGGTTCTCGTTGCATCCTCGGCCACAAAACGATCAAGAGTTGTCTCAAGCTATCGCGAGGCGATCGGAATTTCGTAATCTAAGAATCCTCGGGAGCCCGGCAACCTAATCTGGACTGGCGGCAACGACGACATGGAGCGGGCCGGCCCGGATTCTCCGGCTCGTTCTCTCGACGCGGAACAGGAGTTGCCATGAGGCTGAGGCGCAAACGGGGCCGCCACCGGCGCCGTAAGGACCGCACGCTGCCGCTGGGCAGCGCCGTGATCGTGGCGTCGGCCGTGGCCGGGGTGTATCTGACGGCTTCGCCGGAGGGTGCCAGCGCCGTGCCCACCACCGTGTATGTGGCCACCCATGGCAGCGACGGCAACACCGGCACGCTGGGGTCCCCGTACCGCAGCCTGGAAAAGGCGCTCTCCGCCGCCAAGGCGGGCACCACCATCGAGGTGCGCGGCGGTACCTACTACCCCTCCAGCACGCTGCGCAGCTCCGTCAGCGGCACCCCCCGCGAACGCGTCCGACTGCGGCCGTACGGCGCGGAGAAGGTCAGGATCGACGGCTCCAGGCTGGGTGAGGGCTCCGCCCTGCTCTCCCTCAGCGCCGACTACTGGACGGTCTCCGGGATCGAACTGCGCAACGCCCCGGGCGGCGGCCTGGTCTGCACCTCCTGCGCGGGAAACGTCTTCCAGAACCTCAGCACGCACGGCAACGGCGACACCGGACTCACCCTCCGCGGCGACAACACCCACGACAACGTCATCCGCAACCTGGACTCCTACGGCAACCACGACGACGCCACCGGCGGGCGGCGAGCCGACGGCATAGCCATCACCCACGGCTCCGGCACCGGAAACGTGGTCACCGGCTCCCGGCTGTACCACAACAGCGACGACGGCCTCGACCTGTGGATGTGGGCGAGCCCGGTCACCATCGAGCACTCCTGGGCCTTCGGAAACGGCCGCAACCGCTGGCACATCCCCTACTTCAAGGGCGACGGCAGCGGCTTCCAGCTCGGCGCCGACCGCGTCGGCGCCCCCTCGCCCGCCCATGTCGTACGGTCCTCCGCCGCCTGGGACAACTCCAAGAGCGGCTTCGACGCGGGCGGCAACACCGGAGCCCTCCGGCTCCAGCGCACCACCGCCTTCGCCAACTGGGGCAAGGGCTACTCCTTCGCCGGCTCCCGCGCCGTCCTGACCCGCAACCTCGCGGTCTCCAACGGGCGCGGCAGCGCCGACACCGGACACCTCGCCGTCTCCCGGGACAACAGCTGGTCGCCGGGCGGCCCGGTCACCCCACCGCTGGTCACCACCGATCCCACCACGGCCCTCGGCTCGCGGCGGCAGGACGGTTCGCTGCCGGTCACCAGCTTCCTGGTGGTCATGGACCGCACCGAGATCGGTTCGACGATGAACTGATGACGACGCGAGCGGGGGAGAGGCTCTCCTGAGCCGTGAACCCCCGCCCCGTCCCGTGCACCCCGCCCGTCAGCCGTGGCCCATGATGGGGCGCGGGCGGTAGGGGGCCTCCAGGCGGGCCACCTCCTCGTCGTCGAGCGTCAGCCCGACCGCCGCGACCGCGTCCTCCAGATGGGCGGTCCTGGTGGCCCCGACGATCGGCGCGGTGACCGCGGGCCTGCCGAGCAGCCACGCCAGCGCGATCCGCGCGGGGGACACCCCGCGCTCCTCGGCAATCGCGCGGGTGGCGTCCACGATGGAGAACTCCGCGTCCGCGTACCACTTCTCCACCAGCGGATCGTTGCCCGCCCGGACCGTCGGCCCGGTGCGGTCCCGGTCGCGCGTCCCGGCCAGCAGCCCGCGCGCCAGCGGGCTCCAGGGGATCACGCCGACGCCCTGGTCCAGGCAGAGCGGGTTCATCTCCCGCTCCTCCTCCCGGTACAGCAGGTTGTAGTGGTTCTGCATCGAGACGAACCGGGTCCAGCCGTGGGTCCCGGCCGTGTGCTGGGCCTTGGCGAACTGCCAGGCGAACATGGAGGACGCGCCGATGTACCGGGCCTTCCCGGCCCGCACCACATCGTGCAGCGCCTCCATCGTCTCCTCGATCGGCGTCTCGGGGTCGAAGCGGTGGATCTGGTACAGGTCCACATGATCGGTGCCCAGCCGCCGCAGCGAGGCGTCGATGCCCGCCAGGATGTGCTTGCGGGACAGCCCCCGGTCGTTGGGGCCCTCTCCCATCGGGGAGTAGACCTTCGTGGCGAGGACGTAGTCGTCGCGGCGGGGGAAGAGCTCCCGCAGCAGCTCCCCGGTGATCTCCTCGCTCCGGCCCATCGCGTACATGTCGGCGGTGTCGAAGAAGGTCACCCCGCTCTCGACCGCGCGCCGCACGATCGGCCGCGCGTCGTCGATGTCCAGCTGCCAGGGGCGGTACTCGGGGCTGCCGTAGCTCATCATGCCCAGGCAGATCCGCGACACCTTGATGCCCGACGTGCCCAGCCGTGCGTACTCCATGTGCCTGTTCCTCCTGCCTTCCGTGCGCTCGCCGGAATCGTCACACCGAGGGTCAGAGACGCCGCGTGGCGAGGGTGAGCCGGTCCCGGGCGTCGAACAGGGCGTCCTTGATCATCTGCTCATGGGCGGAGGTGAGCCGGGCCACCGGCACCGAGCAGCTGATGGCGTCACGCGAGGGGGTGCGGTACGGGATGGCGATGCCGAAGCAGCGCAGGCCCAGGGTGTTCTCCTCGCGGTCCACCGCGTACCCCTGCTCCCGGATGAGGTGCAGCTCCTCGATCAGCTTCTCGCGGTCGGTGATGGTGTGCTCGGTGAGCCGGCTCAGCGTCTCCGGCAGCAGCTTGCGCACCTGCTCATCGGAGTGGGTGGCCAGCAGCGCCTTGCCCAGCGAGGTGGAGTGGGCGGGCAGCCGGCGGCCGACGCGGGTGAAGGGGCGCAGATAGTGCTGCGACTGGCGGGTGGCGAGGTAGACCACATTGGTGCCGTCGAGGCGGGCGAGGTGGATGGTCTCGGTGGTGTCGTCCGAGAGCCGGTCCAGGGTGGGGCGGGCGGCGGCCACGACCTCGTCGCCGTCGATGTAGGAGGTGCCGACGAGGAGGGCGCGCACGCCTATGCCGTAGCGGGTGCCGGTGGCGTCCGTCTCCACCCAGCCGAGCTCCACCAGGGTGCGCAGCAGCATGTAGAGACTCGACTTGGGGTAGCCCACGGCCTCCTGGACCGCGGCCAGGCTGTGCATTCCGGGCCGTCCGGCGAAGAACTCCAGCAGTTCGACCGTGCGGACCGCCGATTTGACCTGGGCCCCGCCTGTCTCGGCAGCTGACATCGCCTTGACCCCTCTGTTCGACCAGCCATAGAGTCCCAGGGAAATTCATCACCCGGGACAGCGTTCAGCATATCGAACACCGTCGATGTGTGAGACGCAAGCAGCGGTAACACCACAGCAGGAGGAATCCGCGGTGTCAGCACCAGTGTGGAGCGTCGACCCCCGAACCGGAAAGCAGCGCGAGCAGGTAGCGGTCGAAGCCACGGCGGAGGAGGTCGACCGCGTGGTGCGCGCGGCCCACGCCGCGCGCGGCTCCCTGGCCGACCGTACGGTGCGCGCCGCCCTGCTGCGCACCGCCGCCGATCTGCTCGACGAGGCCCGTGACCAGCTGGTCGAGGCCGCCGACGCGGAGACCGCGCTCGGCCCCGCCCGGCTCACCGGAGAACTGGCCCGCACCACCTACCAGCTGCGGGCCTTCGCGACCGTGGTGGACGAGGGCGCCTTCCTCGACGTCCGCATCGACCACGCGGACGCCACCCAGACCCCGCCCTGGCCCGATCTGCGCCGCTACAAGCTGCCGCTCGGCGTCGTCGCCGTCTACGCCGCCAGCAACTTCCCGCTGGCCTTCTCCGTGCCCGGCGGCGACACCGCCAGCGCCCTCGCGGCCGGCTGCCCGGTCGTCGTCAAGGCCCACCCCGACCACCCCGCCACCTCCGAGGTGGCCGCCGCCGCGCTGCGCCGCGCCGCGGAGCAGGTCGGGGTACCCGCCGATGTGATCTCGGTGGTGCACGGTTTCGACGCGGGCATCGAGCTGGTCAAGCACCCGCTGATCGCCGCCGCCGGCTTCACCGGCTCGGTCCGCGGCGGGCGCGCCCTGCACGACGCCGCGGCCGCCCGGCCCACGCCGATCCCGTTCCACGGCGAGCTGGGCAGCCTCAACCCGGTCGTGGTCACCGAGGCCGCGGCCGCCGAGCGCGGCGACGAGATCGGCGCGGGGCTCGCGGGCTCCATGACCCTGGGCGTGGGCCAGTTCTGCACCAAGCCCGGATTCGTGCTGGCCCCGGCCGGCCCGGCGGGCGACGGCCTGGTGAAGGCCCTCACCGACGCGGTCAGCAACACCGACGCCGGCGTCCTGCTCGACCACCGGATGCGGGACAACTTCGTCGCCGGGGTCAAGGAGCGCGCCGAGCTGGCGGACGTGGAGGCCCCGGTCACCCCCGGCGCCGGCGGCGAGCACACGGTCAGCGCGGGCTTCCTGACCGTCCCGGCGCGGCGGCTCACCGAGGACGGCCCGCACGATGTGCTGCTGGAGGAGTGCTTCGGCCCGGTGACCGTCGTGGCGCGCTACGAGAACGACGACGAGATCAGCGCGGTGCTCGGCCGGCTCCAGGGCAACCTCACCGCCACCGTCCAGATCTCCGCCGCCGAGGCTGAGGGCACCGAGGGCCGGGCCGGTGAACTGATCGCCGAGCTCACCCCGCTGGCCGGCCGGGTCCTGGTCAACGGCTGGCCGACCGGTGTCGCGGTCGCCCCCGCCCAGCACCACGGCGGCCCGTACCCGGCCACCACCTCGACCTCTACCTCGGTCGGCGGCACCGCCATCGAGCGCTGGCTGCGGCCGGTCAGCTACCAGGACACCCCGGCCGCCCTGCTGCCGCCGGAGCTGCGCGAGGAGAACCCGCTCGGGCTGCCCCGGCGCATCAACGGCGTCCGGGAGCAGCGCGGCTGACACCCCACGGCACGGCCGCCGGACGCGCGGAATCCCACCCGCGTCCGGCGGCCCACCCGTGTCCGGTGGCCGGCCCGCCAGGCGTTGGCATCACCGCAGGTCAGCGGGGATGCATAAGGATCGCTTGAGGGCATTCGACAGGAAAACGCGATGGACGCCGGAGTGCGACCGGCCCATAGTTGATGGGCATGGAGAGCCTGGCCGGCGCCGAGTTCGCGCCACAGACGACATATCTGAACACCGCGTCCAGCGGTCTGATGCCCGCACGGGCGGTGGCCGCCATGAAGGCGGTCCTGGACGACGCGGCCGCCGGCGGGCCCGTCGCCGACGTGGCCTTCGACGCGGTCGAGCAGAGCCGGGCCGGCTACGCCCGGCTCGTCGGCGTACCGGCGCGGCAGGTCGCCGCGGGCAGCTCGGTCGCCGTGTACGCCGGAATGATCGCGACCTCGCTGCCGCCCGGGGCCGAAGTCCTGGTGGCCGACGGCGACTTCAGCTCCCTGGTCAACCCCTTCGCCGTGCGCGGTGACCTCAAGCTGCGCATCGTGCCGCTGGAGGAGATCGCGGAGGCGGTACGGCCCGGTACGGCGCTGGTGGCCGTGAGCGCGGTCCAGTCGGCGGACGGCCGGATCGCCGATCTCGCCGCCATCCGGGAGGCGGCCCGGACCCACGGGGCCCGCACCCTGGTCGACACCAGTCAGGCGGTCGGCTGGTTCCCGGTGCGCGCGGCCGAGGCCGACTACACCGTCTGCGTGTCCTACAAGTGGCAGCTGTGCCCGCGCGGGGTCGCCTTCCTGACCGTCCCCGAGGACCTCGGCGAACTCACCCCCGTCTTCGCGGGCTGGGTCGCGGGCGAGAAGCCCTGGGACAGCTGCTACGGGCCGGTGGCCGAACTCGCCCACTCCGCCCGCCGCTTCGACGAGAGCCCGAGTATGTACTCCTACGTCGCGGCCCGGCACTCCCTCGCCCTGCTCGAGGAGGTGGGCATCGAGGCCATCGCGGCCCATGACCGCGCGCTCGCCGACCGCTTCCGCGCCGGGCTCGCCGAGCTCGGCCACCGGCCCGTCGACGCCCCCGGCTCGGCCATCGTCTCCGTACCGGGCCTGGGCGATGCCGCGGCACGGCTGGCGGAGGCGAACGTCGCCGTATCGGCGCGGGCCGGGAACCTCCGTGCCGCCTTCCACCTCTACAACACCCCGGCCGATGTGGACCGGCTGCTGGCGGCGCTCTCCGGCTGAGACACCCCGCGACGCGGAAAGCCCTGGGGGAGCCGGGGCCCGTGGCACGGAAAAAACCTGAGGGAAGCCGGGCGCCCCGGCTTCCCTCAGATCACGGACGTCACGTCACCGTACGGTCGCCAACGGCCGTCACCGTACGGGCGTGAAGTCCCGGGCCCCGATGAACTCCGGCCGGCGGACCGGCGCGGCGAACGGCTCGACCGCCGTGTTCTCCACGCTGTTGAACACGATGAACACATTGCTGCGGGAGTACGGCGTGATGTTGTCGCCGGACCCGTGCATGCAGTTGCAGTCGAACCAGACCGCCGAACCGGGCCGGCCGGTGAACTGCCTGATGCCGTGCTTGTCGGCGAAGCCGCTGAGCGCCTCGTCGGACGGGGTGCCCGCGTCCTGCATCTGGAGCGACTTCTTGTAGTTGTCCTTCGGCGTCGCGCCCGCACAGCCGAGGAAGGTGCGGTGCGAGCCCGGCATGATCATCAGGCTGCCGTTGTACTCGAAGTTCTCGGTGAGCGCGATCGAGACCGATACGGTGCGCATGTTCGGCAGCCCGTCCTCGGCGTGCCAGGTCTCGAAGTCCGAGTGCCAGTAGAAGCCCGAGGCGCCGAAGCCCGGCTTGACGTTGATCCGGCTCTGGTGGACGTACACGTCCGAGCCGAGGATCTGCCGGGCCCGGCCCACCACCCGCTCGTCGCGTACCAGCTGGGCGAAGACCTCACTGATCCGGTGCACCTCGAACACCGACCGTACGTCCTGCGACTTCGGCTCGACGATCGAGCGCTCGTCGGCGCGCACGTCCGGGTCGGCGATCATCCGGTCCAGCTCGGCGCGGTAGACCGCCACCTCGTCCGGAGTGATCAGCTGGTCGATCGCCAGGAAGCCGTCGCGATCGAAATCGCTCAGCTCGGACGGTTGCAGCGGCCCCGGGGCCCCGGGCTCGGACCACACCACCGGGTCCACGCGCGGCGTCGCCACCTCCACGGACCCACGGGTCGGGTACAGGTCAGTGACCGCGGTCATCGGATCAGGCCTCCTCGGTCTCGGTGATCAGCGGGTATACGCCGTTCTCATCATGGTCCTCCCGTCCGGTGATCGGCGGGTTGAAGACGCAGACGCACCGGAAGTCCGTCTTGGGACGCAGCGTGTGCTTGTCGTGCTCGTTGAGCAGGTACATGGTGCCGGGCGCGATCCAGTGCTTCTCACCGGTTTCGTCGTTGGTGAGCTCGGCCTCACCCTCGACGCACAGCACCGCCTCGATGTGGTTGGCGTACCACATCGACGTCTCGGTGCCCGCGTAGAGGATGGTCTCGTGCAGCGAGAAGCCGACGCCTTCCCGGGCGAGCACGATGCGCTTGCTCTCCCAGGTGCCGGACGCGGACTTGATGTGCCTGTCGGTGCCCTCGATGTCCTTGAAGGATCGGACGATCACGGTGAGTTCTAGCCTTTCTCTCTCTGCGGGGCGGGAGTGTTATGCGGTCTCGCGGACCGCGCGGGCGAGGGTCCGCAGCCCCTCGTCCAGGTCATCGGGGGAGATGGTCAGCGCGGGCAGCAGCTTGACGACCTCGCTCTCGGGGCCGGAGGTCTCCAGCAGCAGCCCCAGCTCGAAGGCGCGCCGGCAGACCGCCGAGGCGCGCGGCTTGTCGTCGAACTCCAGGCCCCACACCAGGCCGCGGCCGCGGAACCGGGTGCCCGGCTGCTCCTCGCAGATGGCGCGCAGCGCCCGCTCGACCTGCTCGCCGCGGGCCAGCGTCTGCTTCTCCATCTGGCCGTCGGCCCAGTAGGTGTCCAGGGTCGCGGCGGCGGTGACGAAGGCGGGGTTGTTGCCGCGGAAGGTGCCGTTGTGCTCGCCGGGCTCCCAGACGTCCAGCTCGGGCTTGAAGAGGGTGAGCGACATCGGCAGGCCGTAGCCGCTGATGGACTTGGAGACCGTCACGATGTCCGGGGTGATGCCCGCCTCCTCGAAGGAGAAGAAGGCACCGGTGCGGCCGCAGCCCATCTGGATGTCGTCGACGATCAGCAGCATGTCCTGGCGTTCGCACAGCTCGGCCAGGGCGCGCAGCCACTCGGGCCGGGCCACGTTGATACCGCCCTCGCCCTGCACGGTCTCGACGATCACGGCGGCGGGCTGGTTGAGGCCGGAGCCCTGGTCCTCCAGCAGCCGCTCGAACCACAGGAAGTCCGGGACGGTGCCGTCGAAGTAGTTGTCGAACGGCATCGGGGTGCCGTGGACCAGCGGAATGCCCGCACCGGCGCGCTTGAAGGCGTTGCCGGTCACGGCCAGCGAGCCCAGCGACATGCCGTGGAAGGCGTTGGTGAAGGAGACGATGGCCTCGCGGCCCTTGACCTTGCGGGCCAGTTTCAGGGCGGCCTCGACGGCGTTGGTGCCGGTCGGGCCCGGGAACATGACCTTGTAGGGCAGGTCGCGCGGGCGCAGGATGTTGTTCTGGAACGACTCCAGGAACGCGCGTTTGGCCGTGGTGGACATGTCCAGGCCGTGCGTGACGCCGTCACGCTCGATGTAGTCGATCAGCGCCCGTTTCAGTACCGGGTTGTTGTGGCCGTAGTTGAGCGACCCGGCCCCGGCGAAGAAGTCGAGATAGGTGTGGCCGTCCTCGTCGTACATGTGGCTGCCCTGCGCGCGGTCGAAGACGGCGGGCCAGCCACGGCAGTAGCTGCGCACCTCCGACTCCAGGGCCTCGAAGACGCTCAGGGCGGGCGGGGTGATGGTCACAGCGTTCTCCTGGGAGAGGGGTGTGAGGGGGTGAGGAGGGTGGGGGTTCAGGGGCGGGGAGTCAGGTCCGGTCCGCGCGCGGGCCGAGCGGACCGATGCGGTAGAGCACCTCGGGCTCATGCGCACCGTCGGGGAACAGACCGCCGTGGAAGAGCACCTCACGCTCGAGTGGCGCTTCGTGCCGTTCGGCGAACGAGGTGAACAGCCGGTTCGAGGCGGTGTTGTCAGGGGTGATCGTCGTCTCGATGCCACGGACGCCCAGCTCGGCGACCCGGCCCACCAGTCCGTCCAGCAGGGTGGCGGCCAGTCGGCGGCCACGCCAGGCATGGTCGACGGCGACCTGCCAGACGACGAGGGTCTCGGGGAGCTCGGGGCGGATGTAACCGGTGACGAAGCCGACCGGTCCGCCGTCGGCGTCGCGCGCCACGACGGAGGTGGCGGCGAAGTCGCGGCACCACAGGAGGTAGCTGTAGGAGGAGTTGAGGTCCAGGGTTTTGGAGTCGCGGGCGATTCGCCAGATCGCGGCTCCGTCCTCGACGCGTGGGGTGTCGAGGGTGAGGCCCTCCGGCAAATCCAAATCGCTACGGACAAGGTCTGCTTGTACGGCGGTCATGCAAATTCAATTTACCCAGCAGAATCTGAAAATGCATCGCGGTGAGGGGTTACGGAGAGGGGGGTGGGTGTGTTATCACGCGGGAGCGTGCGTGCGCGCGGCCGCCCGCCGAAAGACGGCGATTTGTCAGGGAGATACTGGGCTAAAACGGACCCGGTGTGGGGTGTGTCACATATGCGTAACCGGCCGGTGACCGGTTTGAATTATGAGACGGAAACCCCGTGGAAAACTTTTTTGTTTAGGAATCAAAAAAGCGGGCAGACGAATCCGGAAGCAGTAGCGGAAAAACGCGTGGAATTCCTCTCCCGGATCGTCGCGGGTTGTCGCATGCCACTGTCGCGGATCGCATCGAATTCAATCGGCCACGGGGGACCGAGGGAAGTCGCCGCGCACCGCGAAGGGCCCGGAGGCGCCGTTGCCCGAGGCGGAGTACGCGTCCCGGCCGGTGTCCCGGTCGCCCTGGGCGTGGTTGTACTGCCCGGCGAAGACCTGCCGGCCCGCGGGCACGGTCGCCCCCTTCCGGAGCGTCCAGCGGTAGACCAGCACCCCGTCCTCGACATGGGCGGACGTGGTCACATCACCGGCCGGCAGCGTGCTCCAGGACCCGGTGGTCCGCACCTGCCCGGTGTCCGCGACCCGCAGCTCCACCGTCAGCGAGGTCAGCGGCTTACCGATGGAGAGCGTGATGTCGCTCTGCGCCCAGTACGGATTCGCATGAGCGTTGACGGCGCCCTTCGACCGCACGGTCGGCTCGGCGAGGTGGTTTGGACCGGCCGCGGTGGGATAGGCGCTCGGCGTGTGCCGCTCAGCATCGCCCTGCGAACCCCCAGCGCCCGGCGAACCCCCGTCGGGCTCGTCCCCGGGGTGCCCGGCCACGCCCGCCGCGGGCGCGGAGGGCGCGCCCGAGATGCGCACCGTCTGCGGCGGCTCGGCACTGTCCGTGGCCACCACCGCGATGCCCGCCGCGGCGACCGCCGCGGCCAGCCCGGCCACCGGGCCCAGCACCCGGGTCCATTGCGTCCGGCGTGTCCGGGGTGTCCGGCGCGTCCAGTGGGTCCAGCGCGGCCGGCGCGGACTCGTCCGCGGGTCGCGGCCCCGGTCCGCGGCCGCCATGCCCGCCGTGACCCGGGCCAGCATCCGGCTCCGGTCCGGCTCGTGGGAGCCGGCGGCCGCCCGCAGCTCGGCGACGACATCGCGGCCCTCGTGGCGCTCGCGATGCTCGATCATCAACCGCCCCCTCCCGCGTGCCCGGCGTGGCCCATATGCCCCGAGTGGCGGGCTGACCCGGTGCGGCCCGCGCCCCCGGAGCGGAGCGTCCGCACCGTCCGCTCGGCCTCCGTCGCCGTGGGCAGCTCCCCCTCGCCGTCCGGAGGGCCGAGCAGCCGCTCCAACTCGGCGATCCCACGGGAGGTCTGGCTCTTGACCGTGCCCACGGAGATGCCCAGCGTACGGGCCGTCTCCCGCTCGGAGAGATCGAAGGCGTGGCGCAGCACCACACACGCGCGCTTGCGGAACGGCAGCCGGACCAGCGCGGCCTGCACATCCACCACGGCGGACACATCCGGGTCGTCCACGTGGTCGGCGCGCTGCGAGGAGAACAGCGCCACCCGCCGCCGCTCCCGCACCAGGCTGCGGATCCGGGACCGGGCCAGATTGGCGACCACTCCCCGGGCGTACGCGGCCGGATGGTCGGCGGCCCGCACCCGGTCCCACTGGTGCCAGACCGCCACCAGCGCGTCGGCCGCCAGGTCGTCCGCCCCGTCGGAGCTGCCGAGCAGCAGATGGGCGAGGCGGGCCAGTTCGGCGTGGTGCCGCTCGAAGAAGTCCCGGAACTCGGCCTGCGGGTCGGTGTCTGGGTCGGCGTGTGGGTCGGCCTGTGGGCCGGTGTGCGAGCGGGTCGGGGAGTCGGTGTGCGAGCGGGCCGGTGCGCCGGCCGGTAAGCCGTCGGGGCCGTCCGGTAAGCCGTCGGGGCCGTCCGGTAAGCCGTCGGGGCCGTCCGGTGCGTCGGACGCGTCCGACGGCACCTCCCGTGGGGTGTCCGCCCCGCGCGCCGCCTCCATCCGCGCGGCGCGCGCGGTGCCCGCGGTGGCCGCGTCATCGGCGGGAGCGCTCACGAGGACCTCCTCACTGCCGCGCGTCCGGTGGGTTGCGTGAGCGTAGCAGCGCTGCGCATGTTGTTCGAGTGGCGCCGTCACCACTCGCGGGAATTGGCCGGTCAGCGCCCTGCCCCGGTCTCGTACAGTGCGTGGCATGAGGGATAGCGCGGTACTCCACATCAAGGGCCGGGTGCTGGTCGGGCCGGACACCGGCGACGCTGCCGGGGACATCCGGGACGAGCTGTGGGTGGTGGACGGCAGGATCACGTTCCAGCGGCCGGCCGGGGCCAGGGACGTCCGGCTGATCGAGGGCTGGGTCCTGCCCGGACTCGTCGACGCCCACTGCCACGTCGGACTCGACTCCCATGGTGCGGTGGGCGAGGCGAAGAGCGAGAAACAGGCGCTGACCAACCGCGACGCCGGGGCACTGCTGCTGCGGGACGCCGGATCACCGGCCGACACCCGCTGGATCGACGACCGCGAGGACCTCCCCCGCATCATCCGGGCCGGCCGCCACATCGCCCGCACCAAGCGCTATATCCGCAACTACGCGCACGAGATCGAGCCGGAGGACCTGGTCGCCTACGTGGCCGCGGAGGCACGGCGCGGCGACGGCTGGGTCAAGATCGTCGGTGACTGGATCGACCGGGAGGCCGGCGACCTGGCGGCCTGCTGGCCGCGCGGCGCGGTCGAGGCGGCCATCGCGGAAGCGCACCGGCTGGGCGCCCGGGTCACCGCGCACTGCTTCGCCGAGGAGAGTCTCGCCCCGCTGGTCGAGGCGGGGATCGACTGCATCGAGCACGCCACCGGGCTGACCGAGGAGACCATCCCGCTGTTCGCGGAGCGGGGCGTGGCGATCGTCCCGACCCTGGTCAACATCGCCACCTTCCCCCGGCTGGCGCTGGCCGGCGACATGCGGTACCCGCGCTGGGCCGACCATATGCGGCGGCTGTACGCGCGCCGGTACGAGACGGTGCGGGCGGCCTACGACGCGGGCATCCCGATCTACACCGGCACCGACGCGGGCGGCGGCCTGGCCCATGGGCTGATCGGGCAGGAAGTCGCCGAGCTGGTGAAGGCGGGCATCCCGGCGCGGGACGCGATCTCGGCGGCCACCTGGGGGGCGCGGGCCTGGCTCGGGCGGCCGGGGCTCGCCGAGGGAGCCCCCGCCGATCTCGTCGTCTACGAGACGGATCCGCGCGCCGATGTGCGGGTGCTGACGGCGCCGCGACGGATCGTGCTGCGGGGCCGGGTGGTCGGCTGACACGGCGCCGGGGGACGGGTGGGACGGGGGGTGCTGGAGAGGGCCCGGGGGTCGAACTGAGCGACGAACCACACCCGTTGGGATGAACGGACCGCATGTGTCTGCCCGTTTACCCACGGTGCGCAAATATGGCGTGGTCGAGGCCGTCGGCGCCCGTGGAGTCCCCCGCGGCAGGCGCCGGCGGCTCCATGTCTCCTGTGGGGGTCAACTCACGTGTCCTGTTCCAGTAACACCTCCTTCGGCATGCCCACCCGCCGCCTGGCGGCCGCCACTGCCGCAGCCGCGGTCTCCGTCCTGGGCCTGCTGCCCGCGGCGACCGCGCAGGCCGAAACCGGTGCGAAAACCGGTAAGGCGGGTGCGGTCGTGCTCCGCACCGACCTCGATGTCTCCCTGCTCAACAAGACCGTCACGGCACCGCTCGCGCTCGCGCTGAACGATGTGCAGGCGCCCGCGACCGCGAGCAAGACCGCGCTCACCGCGACCCTGGACGGCGTGGACGGGGGCCACCCGTTCAGCGTGCTGCGGGCCGATGTGGCCACCGCGCGGGCCGCGGCGGACAAGCAGCGGGCCGAAGGGTACTCCAACATCGTCAACGCCCACGTCCATGTGCCGGGTCTGGCCGCGGTGCCGCTGATCACGGTCGAGCAGGTGACCTCGAAGGCGGTGTGCGCCGCCGGAAAGCGGCCGACCGCCGACTCCAACCTGCTCGGCAGCGTCAGCGTGCTCGGCCGGAAGGCCACCTTGAGCACGAGCGGCACCACCACGGTCGATGTCCCCACGCTCGGCCAGGTCCGGCTCGATCTGTCGCGGACGGCCACCACCTCGCGCACGGCGGCGGCCACGGCCCTCAACCTGAAGGTCTCCGTGAACCCGCTCAAGCTGAACGTCTCCGAGGTCGAGGGGCAGGTCACCCTCGCCCGAGCGACCTGCGAGGCGCCCACCGCCGCGGCGGTCGAGCCCAGCCCGAGCGAGAGCTCCCCGACCAAGCCGGAGCCCAAGCCCGAGCCGGAGCACCTGGCCGAGACCGGTGGCAGCTCGGCCACGCCGTATCTGGTGGGCGGCGGCGCGCTGCTGCTCGCCGCGGGCGGCGGCGCCGTCCTCCTGGCCCGCCGCCGGCGCGCGGGCGCCGACGGCGACGCCTCCTGACGCCGCCGACGCGTCGTGCCGCCTGAGGTGTCTCGCCCCTGAAGTGCCTTGGCGCCTGACGCGTCGTGCCGCCGCCTGACGCCTCCTGGTCCGTTGGGCCAAGGAGGCCGGGTGGCACGGGCCGGCCGTGTCCGCATCCGACCGTGTGCCGCGCGTCGCCCGCGCGGCACATGGTCAGGCGGTGGCCGCGGCACTGGGTCAGGCGGTCACCTCCGCGAGGGCCTTCGCCAGGGCGATGACGAACCGGTCCGTCGTGGCGCGGTCGCGGACGGCGAGCCGGAGCCAGTCCGGTCCCAGGCCCGGGAAGGTGTCACCGCGGCGGACGGCGAAGCCCAGATCCCGCAGCCGGGTGCGGATCGCCGCCGCGCCCGGAAGACGGATCAGCACAAAGGGCCCGGCCGCCGGACCGCACACCCGCACCTCCGTCAGCTCGGCCAGCCGCTCGGTCAGATGGGCCCGGTCGGCGGCCGTACGCTCGGCGGCCCGTGCGGCCTCGGCGAGCGCGGACGGGGTGCAGCACGCCTCGGCCGCCGCCAGGGCCGGGCTGGACACCGGCCACAACGGCTGGACCCGCTCCAGCGCCGTGATGGTGTCCGGCTCCGCCAGCACATAGCCGATCCGCAGCCCCGCCAGGCCCCAGGTCTTGGTGAGGCTGCGCAGCACCACGAGTCCCGGCACATCGGCGCGGTCCGCCAACGACTCGCGCTCGCCCGGGACGGCGTCCATGAACGCCTCGTCCACCACCAGCGTCCGCCCCGGCCGGGCCAGACCGGCCAGGGTGTCGGCCGGGTGCAGTACGGACGTGGGGTTGGTGGGGTTGCCGATCACCACCAGATCGGCCTCGTCCGGCACCGCCTCCGGGGCGAGCCGGAAGCCGTCCCGCTCCTCGAGGACCACGCGCCGGACCGTGTGCCCCGCGTCCCGCAGTGCCGCCTCCGGCTCGGTGAACTGCGGGTGCACCACCACCGGACACCGGGCCGGGATGGCGCGGGCGAGCAGGACGAACGCCTCAGCGGCGCCCGCCGTCAGCAGCACTCGGCCGGCCGGAAGCCCATGCCGTACGGCGACCGCGTCCTGCGCCGCCCGCCCGTCCGGATAGGCGGCCAGCCCGTCGAGGGACGCGGCGATACGGGCCTTGAGCCAGTCCGGAGGCGTACCGGTCCGCACATTGACCGCGAGGTCGGTCAGGGCGGCGTCGGCACCCCGCACCTCCGCGTCCCCGTGGTGCCGCAGATCGAACCCGGCGGGCTCGCCCTCGGCGGACGGGGCGGCCGGCCCGTGTGCGGGCCGGCCCGCCGACGCGTCAGCGGGCATCGGAGACATCGGCATGGACATCGGCGTGGGCGACGGCGTCGGCGTCGGGGTGGGCATCGGGGTGGGTGAAGGCGTGCGGCTCATCGGGGAAGTCGGGCCGCCCGGTGGTCCGGGCCGCCTCCGCATAGCGCTCCATGACGAGCTCGGCCAACTCCCGCACCGGTCCGATGACATCGGCGGCGACCACCTCGACCTCGGGGTGGGCGAGCCCCCAGCCCTCCGCCTGCTGCCGCACCCGCTCCAGGGCGTCGCCGGCGAACAGGAAGTACGGCAGCACCACGACCCGCCGCGCCCCGAGCCTGGCGCAGCGGTCCAGCCCCGAGATCACATCCGGTGCGGCGAGCGAGGCGAAAGCCACCTCGACGCCCGCGAAGCCATGGCCCTCCCACAACAGCCGGGCCGCGCGGTGCACTTCGGCATTGGCCTCGGGGAGCGGCGATCCGTCGCCCACCAGCAGCACGGTCGTCTCCGCGCGGTCCGAGGGCAGCCGGGGCCCATTGCCCAGCGCCTCGTCAAGTCGCCGCTCCAGCACGTTCAGCAGCGTGGGGTGCGGGCCGAGCGGCAGGGCGGAGGTGAACGCGGCGTCGGCATGCCGCTCCGCCTCCTGGGCCAGCGCGGCCGCGATGCAGTCCGTCGGTGGCGTCGCCGGGTCGAGCGTCGTCGCCACCAGCGTCATCGGTACGACGGCGAAGCGGGTCACCCCCTCCCCGACGAGCCGGGCGACCGCGTCGGACAGCGGGTGGCCGCCCGGTCCGGTGAGGCCACCCGCCACGGGCAGCTCCGGGTGGCGTGCGGCCAGCTCCCTGACGAAGTCGTGGAAGGCGGCGGCATGCCTGTCGTCTCGAGTACCGATGCCTGCGATGAGCAGCGCGGGCGGGGTCGTCACGAGGTCTCCTTGGCGCAGGTGGTGCAAGTGGTGCCGGTGCGGGTGATGCCGGTGTCACGGTCAGCGGGGACAGCGGGCCGTTCCGCCCCGAGACGTTACTGACCTGAGCCGGGGCGGTCGACGGCAGGTCCTCGCTGCCCGCTCCGCGCGGATGGGACGCCCACCGGACGGCGGGCGACGGCGCACGTGGCCATCGCGGGGCGGCCGTGCGGCGCGGACTTCCGCTTGGGCACGAGCAGTTCGCCTCCCGGACCGGCGGCCAGCAGTGCGGCCGCCTCGGCGACCCCGGCCGTGCCCACGGCGGTGAGCGCCGCCGCGGACGGATGCGGCACCTCCACCGCGGCCAGCGCCTCCGCCGGGTAACCGCGCAACGGCACCCCGAGTCGTCCGGCCGCCGTCAGCAGCCCGGCCTCCCCGGTCTTGGCCGCCACCGTGGCCAACTCGGCCACGTCGCGCGGTGCCAGGCCCGCCTCCGCCAAAGTCGCCTCGACCAGCCCGGCCACCTCGTCGGCGGACACCCCCCGGCTCGCCCCGACCCCGACCACGAGCGGTGACCCGGGCAGGGGGCGGGCCGTGGCCCGGCCGATGACCTCCACCTCAGCTCACCGTCTCCGCTCACCGCTTCTGTTCACTCGCCGTACGGCACACATCTGTCGACGAACCGGGCCGCCGCCCCCGGGATCGAGGCCCAGTGCACATGCAGATAGGAGGCGTGCACATCTCCCTGCGCGAAGCCCTCGGTGCGACGCTCCGGGTGGACGAGCCCCCAGGCGGGCTCCGGCCCCGCTCCGGGTTCGATGGCGGTGCGGTGGAACTCATGGCCGCGCACCCGCGTCCCCGCGGCGGCGAGGGAGGTGTCGGAGACGGCCACCGCCTCACGGTAGCCCAGCGTCAGACGTTCCGACATCCGCGCCTCGGCGGCCAGCACCCCGCACATCGGCTCCCCGTCCAGCGAACGCGCCAGATACAGCAGCCCGGCGCATTCGGCGGCGATGGGCGCGCCGGACGCGGCGAGTTGGGCGACGGCGGCGCGCAGCGGCTCGTTCGCGGACAACTCGGGAGCGTAGACCTCCGGGAACCCGCCGCCGATCACCAGACCGCCGGTGCCCTCCGGGAGGCGCTCGTCCCGCAGCGGATCGAAGGGGACGACCCGCGCCCCGGCCGCCGCGAGCAGCTCGGTGTGCTCCGCGTACGAGAAGGTGAACGCGGCCCCGCCCGCCACGGCGACCACCGGCCGCCCCTCTCGCCCGGCCGGAGCCCCGGCGCCGGTGGCGGGCCCCGTCGCCCGGCGGATCTCCTCCTCCGGATCCCAGACCGGCCCGGACAGGGGCGGCGCGCTGCGCGCCAGCGCCAGCAGCCCGTCGAGATCGCAGCCCTCCCGCACCCGGGCGGCCAGCACGGCCACCGAATCCACCGCCTCCGCATGGCGCTCGGCCACCGGCACCAGACCCAGATGACGGCTCGGCGCTCGCACCGCCCGCGTCCGGCGCAGCGCGCCGAACACCGGCACCCCGCAGCCCTCCAACGCCTCGCGCAGCATCGCCTCGTGGCGGTCCGAACCGACCTTGTTGAGGATCACCCCGGCGACCCGGACCTCGGGGTCCCAGGACGCGAAGCCGTGCACCAGCGCGGCCACCGACCGGGACTGCGACGACGCGTCCACGACCAGCACCACCGGCGCCCGCAGCAGCTTGGCCACATGCGCCGTCGAGGCCAGCTCGCCCTGCCCGGCCGCCCCGTCGAACAGGCCCATCACCCCTTCCACCAGGGCCAGATCGCAGCCCGCCGACCCATGCAGGAACAGCGGGGCGATCCGCTGCGGACCGCACAGATAGGCATCCAGATTCCGGCCCGGCCGCGCTCCCCGGGCCCGGGACCGGCCGGCCGAGGAGGCGGCCGAGGAGGCCGCCGAGGAGATGGCGAGCGCGTGATAGCCAGGGTCGATGTAGTCCGGGCCGACCTTGTGCGGAGACACGTCCAGGCCGCGCTCCGCGAAGGCGGCCATCAGCCCCGCGGTGACCGTCGTCTTCCCGCTGCCGGAGGCGGGCGCGGCGATCACCAGGCGCGGGACACTCACCACTCGATGCCTCGCTGACCCTTCTGGCCGGCGTCCATCGGATGCTTGACCTTGGACATGTCGGTGACCAGATCGGCGAAGTCCAGCAGCTGAGCCGGTGCGTTACGCCCCGTGATGACGACGTGCTGCGTCCCGGGCCGGTCCCGGAGCACCGACACCACCTCGTCGGGATCCACCCAGCCCCAGTGCATCGGATACGCGAACTCGTCCAGCACATACAGCCGGTATGTCTCCGCCGCGAGATCGCGCTTGACCTGCTCCCAGCCCTCGCGTGCGGCCTCCTCGCTGGAAGCCATGTCGCGCTGGACCCACGACCAGCCTTCGCCCATCTTGTGCCATGCGACGGTCCCCCCTTCGCCCGAGTCGCCGAGGACGCGCAGCGCACGCTCCTCACCGACCCGCCATTTCGCGGACTTTACAAACTGGAATACACCGACCGGCCAGTTTTGGTTCCACGCCCGCAGCGCCAGCCCGAACGCCGCGGTCGACTTGCCCTTGCCCTGACCTGTGTGGACGAGCACCAGCGGGCGGTTGCGGCGCTGGCGGGTGGTGAGCCCGTCGTCCGGGACGACGGTCGGTTGTCCTTGCGGCATCAGGCGGCCCTCCGTGTGTTCGATACGGTCCGTACATCGCGCACCAGCTCGGTCACGCTGTCCGCGCGCAGCTCGTCGAGTGTCACCCGCGTGCCCCGCAGCTCGCGGGCGAGCGCCCCCGCCAGTCCCAGCCGCACCGGCCCCGACTCGCAGTCCACGACCACCGAGGCGACCCCGTCGCCCGCGAGCATCCGCGCCGCGCGCCCGGCCCGCTCGACCGGCCTGGACCTGTCGGTCCGCCTCGCCTCCGTGGCCCGTCCGTCGGTCACCACGACCAGCAGCGGGCGGCGCGAGGGATCGCGCAGCCGCTCCACCCGCAGCACCTCCCGCGCCTTCAACAGCCCGGCCGCCAGCGGCGTGCGGCCGCCCGTCGGCAGCCGGTCCAGCCGCACCGCGGCCGCGTCCACCGACGAGGTGGGCGGCAGCGCCAGTTCGGCGTCCGCGCCCCGGAAGGTGATCAGCCCGACCTTGTCCCGCCGTTGGTAGGCGTCCAGCAGCAGCGACAGCACCGCCCCCTTGATCGCGCTCATCCGCTTCCGCGCGGCCATCGACCCCGACGCGTCCACCACGAACAGCACGAGATTGCCCTCCCGGCCCTCGCGCACCGCCTCGCGCAGATCGTCACGGCGCACCAGCAGCCCGGGGCCGCGCCGCCCGCGCGCCCGCTGATGCGGGGCGGCCGCCCGGACGGTCGCCGTCAGATGCAGCGCGGACAGTGCCCCCCGCGGGCGGCGCGCCCCGGTGGTGCGGCCGTGCGCGCTGCGGGCGCGCGAGCGCCGCCCGGCCGCGCCCTCGCCCAGCCCGGGGACGTCGAGACGCCGGGTCCGGAACGGCTCGGCGGCGCCCACGGCCGCCCGCTCGCCGCCGGCACCGCCCGTGCCGCCGCCCGAACCGTCGTCCGCTTCGGCCGCGTCGGTCGCGCGGTCGGCCGCCTCGTGCTCACCCGTGCGCTGGCCGGGGACGGACGGCTCGGGTTCGGGAGCGGCGGGCGGCGCCTGCTCCCGCGCCCCCTCCGCCGCGCCCTCCTGGGGGCGGCCTCCGGGGTCGTCGGAGCCGCCCGGCCCGTCCGGTCCGCGGCCGTCCGGCCCGTCGTCGGGGCTTTCGGGTCCCTCCGGGCCCGGGTCCGGATCCGGCTCCGGGTCGTCCTCCTCGAACCGGCGCAGGATCTCCTCGAGTTTGTTCTCGTCGAGCCCCGGCGCGTCGAACGGAGCCCGCCGCCGGCGGTGGGGGAGCGACAGCAGCGCCGCCCCCCGTACGTCCTCGGTCCGCACATCGGTGCGCCCCGCCCAGGCGGCCAGCGCGGTCGCCGTACGGGCCGTCACGATGTCCGCGCGCATTCCGTCCACCTCGAACCCCGCGCACACCGCCGCGATCTGCCGCAGCGCGCGGTCGCCCGGACGCACCCGCGGCAGCAGGGCGCGCGCCGCGGCTATGCGCTCCCGCAGGGCGTCCTCGTCCGCCGCCCAGCGCGCCGCGAACCCCTCGGGGTCCTCGTCGTACGCCAGCCGTCGCCGCACCACCTCGACCCGCTCCTCGGTGTCCCGGGACGCCGCGACCTCCACCGTGAGGCCGAAGCGGTCCAGCAACTGCGGCCGCAGCTCGCCCTCCTCGGGGTTCATGGTGCCCACCAGGAGGAAGCGCGCCGCATGCCGTACGGACACCCCCTCGCGCTCCACATAGGAGGCGCCCATGGCGGCCGCGTCGAGCAGCAGGTCGATCAGATGGTCGTGCAGCAGATTGACCTCGTCGACGTAGAGCACCCCGCGGTGGGCGTCCGCGAGCAGCCCGGGTTCGAACGCCTTGACCCCCTCCGACAGCGCGCGCTCGATGTCCAGCGCGCCGACCAGCCGGTCCTCGGAAGCGCCCACGGGCAGCTCGACCATCCGCGCGGGGCGCGCCTCGCCCGTGGCCGGCTCATGGGGCCCGTCCGGGCAGGACGGGTCGGGCGCGGCCGGATCGCAGGAGAACCGGCACCCGGCCACCACGTCCACCTCGGGCAGCAGCGCGGCGATCGCCCTTACGGCGGTGCTCTTGGCCGTGCCCTTCTCCCCGCGCACCAGGACGCCGCCCACGGCGGGCGAGACGGCGTTGAGGAGCAGGGCGAGCCGCAGACCGTCCATGCCGACGATCGCGCTGAAGGGGTAGGTGGTGGTCACGCGGCGATACCTCCTGGGGTGGATGGGCGGTCGGTGTCGGTGTGTCGGGTCGTCACGCCGTGCCCCCCGGCGCTCCCGGAGGGACGAAGGGCAGCCCGTCCGGCACACCCTCCTCGATGAGCCGCAGCAGCGCGTCGGTGTCGGCGTGCTCCTCGATCAGGTCCCCGAGACGGTCGAGCTGCTCCTCGCGCAGCTCGCCGAAGCGGGTGTCCGGCGCCGGGACGAACGCCCGGCCCGCCGCGTCGGCCACCCGCCGCAGGAACGCCCGCCGGAAGCCGTCGCTCTCCAGCGAGCCGTGCCAGTGCGTGCCCCACACCGAGCCCACCCGGCAGCCGTCCAGGAAGGGCTCGTCGGCCCCGTCGAGCAGCTCGGCGACCCCGTGGTGGATCTCGTAGCCCGCCACCCGCTCGCCGAGCGCCTCGCCCACCGGCCGGGCCAGGGTCTTCTCCGCCGCGAACCGCACCCTTACCGGCAGCAGCCCGAGCCCGGCGACCGTCCCGGCCTTCGACTCGACCTCGTCCTCGATGCGTTCCCCGAGCGCCTGGAAACCGCCGCAGATGCCCAGTACCGGACGGCCCTCGGCGGCCCGCCGGGCGATCGCCTCGGCGAGCCCGCGCTCCCGCAGCCACTCCAGCGCCCGCACCGTGCCCCGGGTGCCCGGCAGCACCACCAGATCGGCGTCGGCCAGCTCCTCGGGCCGGTCCACGAACCGCACGATCACACCCGGTTCGGCGGCCAGCGCGTCCACGTCCGTGAAGTTGGACATCAGCGGCACGGCGGCGACCGCGACGCGCAGCACGTCCGCACCGTAAGGGGGCGCCACGACGCTCTCCCGCACTGCGCCGCGCAGCGACACCCGCAGCCCGTCCTCCTCGTCGATCCCCAGCCCGTGGGCGAACGGGAGCACCCCGACGGTCGGGCGGCCGGTGAGGTCGCGCAGCATCTCCAGACCGGGCTCCAGGAGGCTCACATCGCCGCGGAACTTGTTCACCAGATAGGCGGCCACATGCCGCTGGTCCGCGGCCGACAGCAGCGCGGTCGTGCCGAAGAAGGACGCGAAGACGCCACCGCGGTCGATGTCCCCGACCACCACGACCGGAAGCCCCGCGGCCCGCGCCAGCCCCAGGTTGACGATGTCGGTGCGGCGCAGGTTGATCTCGGCCGGACTGCCCGCGCCCTCGCAGATCACCGCGTCATGGGTGCGCCGCAGCTCCTCCAGGCACTCCGTGACGGTCCCCAGCAGCGCCTCCCGGCCCCCCGCGTACGGACTCTCCCCGGATGACGGCGGCCCGTACTTCCCGAAGTACCCGCGGGCGCTCATCTCGCCCACCGGCTTGCCCAGCAGCACCACTTGGCTGCTGCGGTCGCCGCCCGGCTTCAGCAGGACCGGGTTCATCAGCGCGCTCGGCTCGACGCGCGCGGCGGCCGCCTGCATGGCCTGCGCCCGCCCGATCTCCGCCCCCTCCCGGGTCACGAAGGAGTTCAGGGACATGTTCTGCGCCTTGAAGGGCGCCACGCTGACGCCCTTACGGGCGAGCCACCGGCAGATCCCGGCCGTCACGACACTCTTGCCCGCGTCGGAGGTCGTACCCGCGACCAGCAGCCCCCCGCCCCGCGCCCCGGGAGCGCCCGTGCCGCCCTTACCGTGTATCCCGCTCATCCACCGCCCCTTCCAGCGGCCCGCGGCCGCCCCGTCAACGCCCTGACGGCCGGCCGGGCCGCCACGGACACACCGAGCGCCAGGAGGCCCACGCGCCGCGACAGCCGTATCGCCCGCTCGATGTCGGCCGCCGCCACCGGCCGCCCGCCGGAGTTGAGCACCGGCCGGTGCTCGACCCGGCCGCCATAGGCGAGGGTGCCGCCCAGCCGTACGCCGAGCGCCCCCGCGAAGGACGCCTCCACGGGTCCCGCGTTGGGGCTCGGATGGCGCCGGCCGTCGCGCCGCCAGGCGCGCCACGCGCCGCGCGGATCGGGGCCCGCGAGGGTCGCCATGGCCGCCGTAAGGCGCGCACCGGGCCAGCCGGCCACATCGTCCACACGGGCCGCCGCCCAGCCGAACCGCCGGTAGCGCGGCGACTTGTGACCCACCATGGCGTCCAGGGTGTTGACGGCGCGGAAGCCGATGAGCCCCGGCACCCCGCCCACGGCCCCCCACACCAGCGCGCCCACGACGGCGTCGGACGTGTTCTCGGCGACCGATTCGACGACCGCGCGGGCGATCTGCGGCCCGTCCAGCGCCTGCGGATCGCGGCCGCACAGATGCGGCAGCCGCTCCCGGGCGCCCTCGAGGTCGCCCGCGGCCAGCGCCCCGCCGACGGCCCGTGCCTCACGGCCCAGCGTCGTACCGCCCAGCACGGCCCAGGTGGCGGCAGCGGTCAGCGCGGCCTGCGCACCACGGCGGCCGCCCAGGGCCCGTACGGCGCGGGTCAGCAGCGCGGCACCGGCGGCCGCGCCGCCCGCGCACAACGCGGTGTGCAGGGCCCCGTAACCGCGGTGGTCACGCCACAGCCGGCGCTCGGCGGCCGCGGCGGCGCACCCGAAAGCGGCCACCGGGTGGCCGCGGCGCGGATCGCCCACGGCGAGATCAGCGAGGAAGCCGAGGGCCGCGCCGCACGCGAAGGAGGCGTGGTCGGCAGCCATCCGTCAGGCCGCCGTCATGCCCCGGCGCGGGGACACGCCGACCGAGCCGACCGAGCAGCCGGTGCGGCTGGTAAGGACAAGACGGGTGGGCAAGACAGGGCAGCCGGAGCGGACCGAGGGGGCTGGCGGCGTGGCGGTGCCGGGCATGGCGGTATGTCCTCACTCAGGGTCCTCGCCCTGGTTCGACGTGACCGGCGGTGAGAGTCTCCTGGCTCCCGGATCCGCGGCCCTCCCGGTCTTCCAGCCCGTGCACGGAACGAACCGTACGGATGAGCCGTGACCCCATGCAGGCGATGGGAGGGCGCTCCCCGGTGACAGTGGCGGGACCGCGCCGGATTCTCACCGGCTTCCTCTCCTGCCGCCGTTTGGCTCGGGAAGTCCACCATGGGCCGCGAATGGCCGTCAACTCGCATATGACCCAGGACGCCCGAGTGTGCCGAGGCCCACAGCGACCGCCGCACACGGAACGGCCGCCGGAGGGACGGCGCTGGTCAGCGCCACCGTCCGGCGGCCGGTAGGTCGATGAGGACGCGGGCGGAATCCTCAGCCGACGATCAGATAGATGCCGTACGCCACGACCGCGGCGCACACCGCGAAACAGGCGTACGCGCCGGTGCGCGCGAGCGCGGAGGCGTCGGCCGCGCCACCCGGCACGGCGGCCGTGTCGCCCTGCTCCGGCCGCGTCTTGCGGGACGTCCCGACGATACCCAGGGTGAAGACGCCCACCATGCCGACCGTCACCACGAGGCTGACGCCGAAGACCTGGCCGAGTGCCGCCCAGTCGATGTCCATGTTTGCCGGCTCCTTACGGGGTGGTGCTGCTCGCCGCGGCGGCGGCGGGGGCGGGCGTGGGGATGTTCTCGGACGTGGTCTCCGGGGCGCCGGTCCCGGAGGCGGTTCCCCCGGTCTCGCCGGTCTTCCCGGAGACCTCGGAGCTTGCCGAAACGGAAGCGGAGACGGAAGCGGAATCCGCCGGGCCGGCAGGCGCCACCGGACCCGCGGGCGGCGGGGCCACGGACCGCAGGGCGGCCGTGACGGCGCCGACCGGCTCCTGGCTGCCGACCTCGTTGACGTTGGTGTGGTCCACGGGCTTGCGGCGCGAGAGCGCCCAGATCGCCCCGCAGGCCAGGACGGCGAGCACGGCGACCGCCGTGATCCCCGCGTTCCCCTGGTCGGCCAGCAGCGCGGCGCCGCCCGCCACCAGACCGGCGGCCGGCAGGGTCAGCACCCAGGCGATCACCATGCGGCCCGCGGTCGACCAGCGCACCACGGCGCCCTTACGGCCGACACCCGCGCCCATGACGGCGCCGGAGCAGACCTGGGTGGTGGACAGCGCGAAGCCGAGGTGGGAGGAGGCGAGGATGACGGTCGCGGCGCCGGTCTGGGCGGCGAAGCCCTGCGGCGGCTGGATGTCGGTGATGCCCTTACCCATGGTGCGGATGATGCGCCAGCCGCCCAGGTAGGTGCCGAGCGCGATGGCCAGGCCCGCCGAGACGATGACCCACAGCGGCGGGTCGGAGTCGGGTGCCACCACGCCTCCGGTGACCAGCGCCAGGGTGATCACGCCCATCGTCTTCTGGGCGTCGTTGGTGCCGTGGGCCAGGGAGACCAGGGCGGCCGAGGCGATCTGCCCGGCGCGGTAGCCCTTCGCGGTGTCCTCCGGGGCGCGGTCGCGGCCGAGCCGGTAGGTGAGCCGGGTGGCGGCCACCGTGGCGATGCCGGCCACGACCGGCGCGGCGACGGCGGGGATCAGGACCTTCATGACGATCGCGTCGCCGTTGACCCCGTCCAGGCCGGCGGAGACCACGGTGGCGCCGATGAGGCCGCCGAACAGGGCGTGCGAGGAGCTGGAGGGGAGCCCGGCGAGCCAGGTCACCAGATTCCACAGGATCGCGCCGACCAGTCCAGCGAAGATCACTTCGGGTCGGATACCGGAATCCTCGTCGATGATCCCGCCGGAGATGGTCTTGGCCACCTCCACGGACAGGAACGCGCCGACGAGGTTGAGGACGGCCGACATCGCCACCGCCACCCTGGGACCGAGTGCTCCCGTGGAGATGGTGGTGGCCATGGCGTTGGCCGTGTCGTGGAAGCCGTTCGTGAAGTCGAACACCAAGGCCGTGACGATCACGATCCCGATGAGAAGCGTGATGTGTTCCATACACCCGGTCAATCAGTTCGAAGGTCGGTAGTGCCTCGGTGAACGTAGGGAAGCATGGTGAACGGAAGATGAACTGAGTCGGGCGTGGGGATGACGTGGTTGCGGGCGTGCTAATACGCAGTGAATTCGAGCCTACTCTCCTGTGTCGCAAGGGAGTTGGGTGGCGATCGAGCACTCCTGGGACGGCCCGTGGCCCGACCGCGCGGCCGCCCGCCGTTCACCCTCCGCCGCCCACCCGGGACGGCTGTCCACGAGGCGCGACCGTAGGCGCCCGGCGAGCCCGTTCCGGCCCCGCCGCCGCCCGGCCTCCCGGCGCCTGGGAGGATCGGGCCAACGGAGGTGAGGACAGGTGACACAGTCGCAATCCCCACGGCGGCCGCAGCCGCGGCTGACCCACCCCCTGCGGCAGGCATGGGCGCAGGTGGTGCGCACGGCCCGCAGGACCACCGCGGACGGCCTGGTCGTCGGTACCTCGGGCAATGTCTCGGCCCGGGTCGGCGACACCGTCCTGGTGACCCCCAGCGGCGTCCCCTACGACCGGCTCGGCCCCCGGGACGCCGTCGCCGTCGATCTCGACGGACAGCAGGTCCTCGGGACGCTGGCGCCCACCAGCGAGCTGCCCATGCACCTCGCCGTCTACCGCGAGACCGACGCCCAGGCCGTGGTCCACACCCACGCCGTCCACGCCACGGCCGTCTCCACGCTCGTCGACGAGCTCCCCGCGATCCACTACATGACCGCCGCCCTCGGCGGCCCGGTCCGGGTCGCCGAGTACGCGCTCTACGGAACGGACGAACTGGCCGCCGCCATGATCGAGGCGCTGCGCAACCGCAGCGGCTGTCTGCTGCGCAACCACGGCACCGTCGTCCACGGCGCCACCCTGGACCAGGCGTACGACCGCACCGCCCAGCTCGAATGGATGTGCCAGGTCTGGCTCACCGCGGCCTCCGTCCCCGGCCGCACCCCCTCCCTGATCCCGCCGGACGAGATGCGGCGGGCCGCGGAGAAGCTGAGCGGCTACGGCCAGCCGCGCTGAGCCCGCGGCGCGCCCGGCCCGGGTCGTACGGACATCCGGCCGGGCCCGCCCGGTCCTGCCCGTATCGGTCACCCGACCCCGTATCGGTCACCCGACCCCGTACGGTCACCCGGCCGGGCACGTCCGGTCCCGGTCCGCCGGTCCGCCGGTCACCCGGCGAGGCACGCCCGCTGGCCAGAGGCCGCCTCCCCGCCCACACTGGGAGGGATGCGTCTGCGTACAACGGCGGTTGCGGCCGCCACCACCCTGCTGAGTGTCGGCGCGGCCGCGGTGGCGGCCGGACGGTACGCCACCGACGCTGCGCTGAAACCGGGGCCCGGCCGCCCGCTGCCCAACGAGCCGCCGCTGACCGTGCACGCGACCGCGGCCGGCCAGATCACCCTGACCCGCTCCCTCGCCACGCTGCGCCCCGGCACCTACGGCCTCACCGGCCGCTCCTGCCACGCCGTCGTCGGCCCCGTCATCGAGGACGCCCCGCGCGGCGCCGACTGCGTCGTACGCCGCCTGGAGCGGGTCGCCCACGGCGATCTGACCCCCGGCACCCGGGTGCGGCTGACCCCGCAGGTGCACATCGGCAATCCGCGGGACGCGCTCGGCATCGACCACGCCGACGTCGAGGTGTCCGGCGAACTCGGTCCGCTGCCCGCCTGGTTCGTCCCCGGCGAACGCTCCACATGGGTGATCACCACCCATGGCCTCGGCACCACCCGTGAGCACCCTATGGTCGTCATGCCCTTCCTGCGGCAGCTGCGGGTGCCGGTGCTCGACCTCGCCTACCGCGGGGACCCCGGCGCCCCCCGCCCCGAGGGGGGCATATCCCACCTCGGCGACACCGAGTGGCGCGACCTGGAGGCGGCCATCCGCTACGCGGTGGGCTACGGGGCGACCGGGATCGTGCTGCACGGCTGGTCCATCGGCGCCTCCATGGCGCTCCACACGGCCGCGAACTCCGCGCTGCGGCACCACGTCCGCGGCATCGTCCTGGACTCCCCCGTGCTCGACTGGCAGGCCACCCTGCGCGCCCTCGCCACGGCCCGCCGCATCCCCGCCCCCCTGCTTCCGCTCGCCCTGCGGGCCGCCGAGGGGCGCACCGGACTCCATGACAGCAGGCTTCCGGAGGTGGCCGACCCCGAGCGGCTGTCCGTGCCCACGCTGATCGCCCATGGCCCCGACGACACCCTCGCGCCCTGGCACGTCTCGCGTGAACTCGCCGACCGCCGCCGCGATCTGGTCACCCTTCACACGGTGCGGCAGGCCCCGCACGCGGCCATGTGGAACGCGGACCCCCAGGGGTACGAAGAGGTCCTGCGGCGCTTTTTGACGCCGTTCCTCTAACGCCTGGGAAGCGATCCGTAAGGCGACCGCGGAAGGGCGTGCGAGGCGACCGCGGAAGGGCGTGCGAGGCGGCGCGGGAGGCGTTCGTGCGGCGGAGACGGAAGCGTCCGCAAGGTGACGCGCGCCGTTCGCGGCGACCGCCGGACGGGTGCCGATTGGGCTTTCGGGCCGTCAACGGCGAGACTGCTCCCGTGACGTCCCGTACTCCGCGCGACTCCCGGCTCCGACTCGTCCGCAACCGGCCGATGGCCACCGCCCGCCGGCCCGCGGTGAACCGCGGCTCAAGACCGGCGCCCCGCCCGCCCGAGGGCACTCCGCCCCCGGCGGAGCTGGCCCGGAGAGCCAGGGCGGGGCTCACCGGGGCCGTGGCGATCGCCCATTGGGCCGCGGCCGAGCACGGCGCGCCCGGCGCGCTGTCCGACGAGGCCGCCGCCCGCGCCGCGGCGGCGCTCGGTCTGAGCCCGCAGGAGGTGCGGAGCGACTGGGACCGCGCCCGCCTCATCGGCCTCATCGAGCACCACGCGGGCACCACCCGCCCCGGCTGGCGGCTCCAGGCGTGGGACCGCGACGACAGCGCGGTGCTGCGCGGCTGGGTCGCGCTGCTCGACGCGTGGTCCCTGGCCTGCCCCGCCCCGGCCACGGCCGAGCCGACGGCGGTCGCGGAGGTCGTCGAGGCCGTACCGCAGCTGCTGTCCCTGCTCCAGCTCTCGGCGGGCCCCGTGCCGATCGCCACCCTGCTGGACATGCTCCGGCAGCGGGTCGCCGAGCTGCGCACCGAGCGGTGCGAGGTCCCCCAGGAGGCCGCCGAGGCCCGGGAGCCCGCCAACGGCGCCGAGAGCGCCCATGACGCCGAGGACGCCGCCACCCTGGAGGGGCTGCTCGACTGGGCCCTGGACGCCCTCTCGTCCGTCGGGGCGCTCACCGTGCGGGAGGGCCCCGAGGACGGCCCTGAGGGCGCGGGGAGCGCGGCGGACGGCGCCGAGGGCGACCGCCGCGAGGCCGTGCTCACCGCGCTCGGCAACTGGGCGGTGTGGGTCAAGCTGGAGCAGATCTGCGTCGCCGCCCAGAGCCCGGCCGGGAACATCGAGCAGCCCGCCGCCGACATGCTGCGCGGCTGCGCGGGCCTGACCCCGGGCCCCGCCCGCGCCGAGTACCGGGCCTGGCTGGCCGCCCGACCGGTCGGCAGCGCCGTCACCGAGCTCATCGACGCGGCGCGCGGCGACGACGCGCTGCTGCGCGGGCTCGCCTTCGAGGCGCTGCGCGTTGTCGGGGCGCCCGCCGAGCCCGCCGTACGGGCCGTCGTCGACGAATCGTGCCTGCGGCCGTACGCGCTTCTGTGGCTCGCCGAGCACGAGGGGGCCGACCCGGACGATGCGCTGGACGCGCTCACCCGCGAGGAGGCCACCTGGCTGTGGGTGGACACCGCCGCGGCCATCTCCGACCACGGGGAGAGCCCGCTGCTCGTCCGCCACCTGGAGTCCGCCGTCCAGGGCACCGTGCCCGCGCTGCTGGAGGAGGTACGTGCCGTGGGCCACCCCCGTACCGTGCAGGTCCTGGTGGCGCTGGCCGCCGCCCACCCCGATCCGGCCCTGGCCAAGGCGGTGCGCCGGGCGGCTTTCCAGGTGCACACGGGCGGCGCCTGAGGAGAGCGGCCGCCGGGGGAGAGGGGAGTGGCCCGCGGGGAGCGGGCAGCGGGGGGAAGCCGCGGAAAAATCGACTTGCCCGCCCCGCTAAACTGTCCGCATGGCAATTCTCCTCGTGCATTAGACGGCGTCGGCCCGCCCGCCCGTCGCTCGCCTCCACCCCTGTACGGCGCGCTGCGCGCGGCCCCCTTTGACGCGTCCCGTCCGCCGTCCGTTCTGCCCAGGAGTAATTTCCGTGATCACCGCCTCCGGCGTCGAACTGCGTGCCGGCGCCCGCGTCCTCATCGAGTCCGCCTCCTTCCGCATCGCCAAGGGCGACCGCGTCGGCCTCGTCGGCCGCAACGGCGCGGGCAAGACCACGCTCACCAAGTGTCTGGCCGGTGAGGGCATCCCGGCCTCCGGCACGATCACCCGCTCCGGTCAGGTCGGCTACCTCCCGCAGGACCCGCGCACCGGCGACCTCGACGTCCTCGCCCGCGACCGCATCCTCTCGGCCCGCGACCTCGACTCCGTGCTCCGTAAGATGCGCGAGAACGAGGACCGGATGGCCAACGGCAAGGGCGCCACCCGTGAGCGCGCGATGAAGAAGTACGAGCGCCTGGAGACCGAGTTCCTCACCAAGGGCGGATACGCCGCCGAGGCGGAGGCCGCGACCATCGCGGCCAGTCTCGGACTGCCCGACCGGGTGCTCGGCCAGCCGCTCCATACGCTCTCCGGCGGTCAGCGGCGCCGGGTCGAGCTGGCCCGGATCCTCTTCTCGGACTCCGACATCCTGCTGCTGGACGAGCCCACCAACCACCTCGACGCCGACTCGATCAGCTGGCTGCGGGACTACCTCAAGACCTACAGCGGCGGTTTCATCGTCATCTCCCACGACGTCGACCTCGTCGAGACGGTCGTCAACAAGGTCTTCTACCTCGATGCCAACCGCTCGGTGATCGACATCTACAACATGGGCTGGAAGCTCTACCAGGCCCAGCGCGAGGCCGACGAGAAGCGGCGCAAGCGCGAGCGCGCCAACGCCGAGAAGAAGGCCGCGGCGCTCAACGCCCAGGCCGACAAGATGCGCGCCAAGGCGACCAAGACCGTGGCCGCCCAGAACATGGCCCGCCGCGCCGAGAAGCTGCTGGCCGGTCTGGAGGAGGTCCGTCAGTCCGACAAGGTCGCCAAGCTCCGCTTCCCCGACCCGGCCCCGTGCGGCAAGACCCCGCTGACCGCGGAGGGGCTGTCGAAGTCGTACGGCTCCCTGGAGATCTTCACCGATGTGAACCTGGCCGTCGACAAGGGCTCCCGGGTCGTCATCCTCGGGCTGAACGGCGCCGGTAAGACGACCCTGCTGCGGCTGCTGGCCGGGGTCGAGAAGCCGGACACCGGTGCGGTGACCCCCGGCCACGGGCTGAAGCTGGGCTATTACGCGCAGGAGCACGAGACGCTGGACCCGGACCGCACCGTCCTGGAGAACATGCGCTCCGCCGCCCCGGACCTGGACCTCGTCGACATCCGTAAGACGCTCGGGTCGTTCCTGTTCTCCGGCGACGACGTGGACAAGCCGGCCGGGGTGCTCTCCGGTGGTGAGAAGACCCGGCTCGCGCTGGCCACCCTCGTGGTCTCCTCGGCCAACGTGCTGCTCCTGGACGAGCCCACCAACAACCTCGACCCGGCCAGCCGTGAGGAGATCCTCGGCGCGCTGCGCACCTTCGCCGGTGCGGTGGTCCTGGTGACCCACGACGAGGGCGCCGTCGACGCGCTACAGCCGGAGCGGATCATTCTGCTTCCGGACGGGGTCGAGGACCTGTGGGGCGAGGAGTACGCGGACCTCGTGGCGCTCGCCTGAGGCCGCCCCAAGGGCCCGGTTTCGCCGGACGCCGTGGCAAGAGCCCGGTTCCTCCGGCCCCGTACCCTTCCGATAGATCATTCGGCCTAGGCGTGATCCATCATCTGAGTGAGAACGGCTGGTATCGCGGCGCGTCGCGGGCCACCGGCGCACGCGGCGTGCCGTGCGCCGGTCTGGATCTCTCCGACCTTGCTCACGTATGCCCTGACCTGCCTCTTCGCCGGTGAACACGAAAGAGTGTCAGGTCGAACAGCGCCGGAATCCTTGCTTCCGAAGGTCCTCGTGCCGCGATTTCAAGCAATCCTTCATCCACAGACCTTGCCGAATGGGTGGCCAGGAAGCCCTATAGGGGTGATCATGAGAGTCCAGAGCGCACTTCCCATGAGGAGGCACGGGTGGCCGAGACTCTGAAGAAGGGCAGCCGGGTGACCGGCGCCGCGCGCGAAAAGCTCGCGGCAGACCTGAAGAAGAAGTACGACTCCGGTGCGAGCATCCGGGCGCTGGCCGAGGAGACCGGCCGTTCCTATGGATTCGTTCACCGGATGCTCAGCGAATCCGGAGTTTCCCTACGGGGACGCGGCGGTGCCACACGGGGCAAGAAGGCCGCCTCGGCCTGATCGCGCCCGCCGGCTCCGCCAGGACCAGCACGACCAGCAGGTATGGACAGGGGTGCCACCCGGCTGACCGTCGGTTCGGCCGGGTGGTTACTGTGCAGTCACTTGTACTGACCGCACTCGACCGGAGGCCCCTGTGACCCTGCTCGACAAGGACGGCGTTCGGCTCACCGTCGATGACACGGTCGCCACGGTGACCCTGACCAACCCGGCGAAGCGCAACGCCCAGTCGCCCGCTCTGTGGCGGGCGCTGGCCGAGGCGGGAAAGCTGGTGCCGGGCACCGTGCGCGTGGTGGTGCTGCGCGCCGAGGGCAAGTCCTTCTCGGCGGGTCTGGACCGGCAGGCGTTCACGCCCGAGGGGTTCGACGGCGAGCCGTCGTTCCGCGATCTGGCGCGCGGCTCCGACAGCGAGCTGGACGCCACGATCGCCGAGTACCAGGAGGCGTTCACCTGGTGGCGGCGGAACGACATCGTGTCGGTCGCCGCCGTCCAGGGCCATGCCATCGGGGCCGGATTCCAGCTCGCACTCGCCTGTGACCTGCGGATCTGTGCGGACGACGCACAGTTCGCCATGCGCGAGACCAGCCTTGGACTGGTGCCGGACCTCACCGGCACCCATCCGCTGGTCGGCCTCGTGGGATATGCGCGGGCGCTGGAGATCTGCGCCACCGGGCGGTTCGTCCATGCGGCGGAGGCCGAGCGGACCGGGCTCGCCAACCTCGTGGTGCCCGCCGCCGAACTCGACGGCGCGGTCCAGGACCTGGCGGCGGCCCTTCTCGCCGCGCCACGCGACGCCGTGATCGAGACCAAGGCGCTGCTGCGGGGTGCCGTGGACCGCACCTACGAGGAGCAGCGCGCCGCCGAGCGCGCCGCCCAGGCCCGCCGACTGCGCGACCTGGTCGGACTGGCGGACTGACGGTGCGGGCCGGCGGACCGACGGCGCCGGCCGGACGGTGAGTGCCCCGGACGGTGAGTGCCGGTGCGTGGCGGTGACGCAGGACGTGCCACTCAACGAGGACGTGCCACTCAACGGCCTCCGTCACCGGCGACGTCCGGCGAAGTCCGGCGCAGTCATCGGCGGACACCACGGGCGGCCCTGTCACACGGTCCCGTCCCGGTCCCGGTCTCGGTCCCGTCCCGGCCCCGCCCCGTCACGGCAGCCGCGGCGGCTCACCGGCGGCACCGCCTCCAGCACCAGCACCGCGAGATCGTCGTCGACCGGCTCGGCGGCGAAGTCATGCGTGGCGCGCCGCACCCGCTCCGCGACGGCCTTGGCGCCCAGCCCGACACAGCCCCGCAGGATCTCGGAAAGGCCGTCGTCGTCATCCAGCTGACGGGTGCCGTTGCGCCGCTCGGTCACCCCGTCGGTGACGCACAGCAGCGTCTCGCCGGGCGCCAGGTTCACGGTGTCGGCGTGGAAGCCGGGATGCTCGTCGATGCCGAGCAGCATCTGGGGGGTGGCGGCAGGCGCCACCGCACCGTCGGTGGTCAGCCGCAGCGGCAGCGGATGACCGGCGCTCGCCAGCGTGCAGCGGGCGCCGCCGCCTTCCGGATCGGGCTCCAGCTCCCCGTAGAGCAGGCTCAAAAAGCGCGGGCGGGCCTGTTCGCCGCCGATCTCCGCCGCCTCCGTCTCCTCCTCCACCAGCGCCTGGTTCAGCCGGCTGAGCACCGACTCGACGCCGTGGCCCTCGCGCGCCAGCAGCCGGACCAGGTGGCGGGCCAGCCCCGTGACCGACATCGCCTCCGGGTCGCTGCCCTGGACGTCGCCCAGCAGGAAGCACCAGCGGCGGCTGCCCATCGGGAACAGATCGTAGAAGTCGCCGCCGACGGTCTGGCCCTCGCCGTGCGGCTCGTAGACGATCGCCGTGTCCACGCCCGGGATATGGGCGAGCGACATGGGCAGCTGCCGGCGTTGCAGCGCCCGGCTGATCGTCGCCTGCCGGGTGTACTGCCGGGCGGTGGCGACCGCCTGGGCCACCCGCCGCGCCACGTCCTCCGAGAGCCGCACCACGCCCTCGCTCAGCCGCGGCACGCCGGCCCGGCCGAGCAGGAGTGCGCCATGGCTGCGGCCGTGCGCGATCAGGGGGAAGCACACCGCCGATCCGCCCGTCCCGTGGCTGTCCGCGACCCCGGGCCAGGGCCAGGGCGTACCGCCCGCCGAGCCGAGCCCGGTCGGCGGCGGATGCCGCTCCAGCGCGACGCGGAGCGCGTCGATCCGGCGCTCATCGCCGTGCCAGACGCGGGCGAGCTGGAGTCGGCCGCTCTCGGTGACCAGCCAGACCGCGCACCAGTCGGCCAGCCGGGGGACCAGGAGCTGTCCGGCGAGCGCGGCGACCATGTTCTCGTCGAGCTGGCCGGTGAGCAGTTCACTGGCCTCGGCGAGGAAGGACGGCCCGCCGCGGTCCACCCACTCGGTGGTGGGATCGCGCTGCTCACGCGGCGGGATGGGGGCGAGGGTCTCGGCGAACCGCAGCTCACGGCCGAGCGCGCTGGTGGGGACGGTGTCGTACGCGGGCCCGGCCCGCTCGGCGTCCAGCCGGAACCAGACCGCCTTACGGGTGCGGTGGTAGGTCACGCCCCAGGACTCGGCGAGCGCCCCGATCAGTTGGAGCCCCCGGCCGCGGCCCCGGCGCTGGGTCTCCGGTCCCCCGTACACGGTGCTGGCGGGGTGGAGGTCCACCACCTCCACGACGACGCCCGGCCGCTTCGGCACGTCGTCCGGGCCGGGCGTCTCGCCGGGCCCCGCGGCGCCGCCCTCGTCGTCGGCGCCGCCGGGCTGGATCCGGCAGATGACCTCGACCCGGGTGCCGGCGTGCAGTACGGCATTGGTGACCAGCTCGCTCACCAGAAGCACCGCGTCGTCGACCGACCGTTCGTCGACGGCGATCGGTGTGTACGTCTCCGTCGTGCTCTGCTCCGTAAGCGCCGTACGGACGAAGGCGCGTGCCGCGCCGGGAGCGCCCACACTTCCGGGCAACGTCGTCCGCGAGACGGACTCACGCGAGAGAGGAAACAAGGCCCCCACGTGCGGCTCCAGGACAATACGAGCGGTTTAGGCCATCTAGGTGCCATATTATGACAAACAGGGGGATGTTAATGATCTTTTAGGGGCGACGCCATGGCACTCGACCCGATCCCCACCGACACGTCTTCAGCGCGGACCGTGGAACATCCGGAATCCGCCCGGCCGTCCGGCCTGGCGCGCGGTGAGGAGTCCGTGTCGGCGGCGGAGTTGCGTCCCCTGCTCGCGGCGATGAACGCCTTGTGCGACGGCGACTTCACCGTCCGTGCGGACAGCTCGGCCGAGGGCCTCGTCGGCGAGATGGCCGGGGTCTTCAACCAGCTCGTGGGGCGCAACGCGCATCTGGCCGGGGAGCTTCAGCGGGTGCGCCGTGAGGTGGTGCGCCAGGGCAGGCTGGACGAGCGGATCACCGCGAGCCCCGGCCAGGGGGCCTGGACGACCAGTGTGGACGCGGCCAATCAGCTGGTGGACGCCCTGGTCGGGCCGGTGTGCAACGCCACCCGGGTGCTGGACGCCATCGCGTCGGGGGATCTGACCCAGCGGGTGGACCTGCACGACGGCAACCGCCAGCTCCGTGGCGATCTGCGGCGGCTGGGGCGCGGGGTGAACCGCACGGTGGACCAGCTGTCGCTGTTCACCGGGGAGCTGACCCGTATCGCCCGCGAGGTCGGCATCGAGGGGCGGCTGGGCGGCCGGGCCAAGGTGCGGGGGCTCTCCGGCGACTGGCGCATGGTGACGGAGGCCGTCAACACCATGGCCTCCCGGCTGACCGCACAGGTCCGCGACATCGCCGAGGTGACCACGGCGGTCGCCCGCGGTGACCTCACCCGCCAGGTGACCGTCGAGGCCACCGGTGAGCTGCTGGAGCTCAAGCTGACCGTGAACACCATGGTCGACCAGTTGCGGGCGTTCGCCGACGAGGTGACGCGGGTGGCGCGTGAGGTGGGTACCGAGGGTGAACTGGGCGGCCGGGCCCAGGTCCGTGGCGTCTCCGGGGTCTGGAAGGACCTTACGGACAGCGTCAACTTCATGGCGTCCAATCTGACCTCGCAGGTCCGCAACATCGCCCAGGTGACCACGGCGGTCGCCGACGGCGATCTCTCGCAGAAGATCACCGTGGACGCGAAGGGCGAGATCCTCCAGCTCAAGTCGACGATCAACACCATGGTCGACCAGCTCTCCGCCTTCGCCGACGAGGTGACGCGGGTGGCCCGTGAGGTGGGCACCGAGGGCCGGCTCGGCGGCCGGGCCCAGGTCCGTGGCGTCTCCGGGGTCTGGAAGGACCTTACGGAGAACGTCAACTTCATGGCGGACAACCTGACCTCGCAGGTCCGCAACATCGCCCAGGTCGCCACCGCCGTGGCGGAGGGCGATCTGGGCAAGACGATCACGGTGGAGGCGAAGGGCGAGATCCTGGAGCTGAAGTCGACGATCAACACCATGGTGGACCGGCTGTCGTCCTTCGCCGACGAGGTGACGCGGGTGGCCCGTGAGGTGGGCACCGAGGGCAACCTCGGCGGTCAGGCCCAGGTCCGTGGCGTCTCCGGGGTCTGGAAGGACCTCACGGAGAACGTCAACTTCATGGCGTCCAATCTGACCTCGCAGGTCCGCAACATCGCCCAGGTGACCACGGCGGTCGCCGACGGCGATCTGTCGAAGAAGATCACGGTCAATGCCCGGGGCGAGATCCTGGAACTCAAGGAGACCGTGAACTCCATGGTCCAGCAGCTGCGCTCGTTCGCCGACGAGGTGACGCGGGTGGCCCGTGAGGTGGGCACCGAGGGCCAGCTGGGCGGCCGGGCCGGGGTGCCGGGCGCCTCGGGCGTCTGGAAGGACCTCACGGACAACGTCAACTTCATGGCCTTCAACCTGACCTCGCAGGTCCGCAACATCGCCCAGGTCGCCACCGCCGTGGCGGAGGGCGATCTGAGCAAGAAGATCGACGTGGACGCGCGCGGCGAGATCCTGGAGCTGAAGACCACCATCAACACCATGGTCGACACGCTCTCCTCGTTCTCCTCCGAGGTGACCCGGGTGGCCCGCGAGGTCGGCAGCGAGGGCCGCCTCGGCGGCCAGGCCCGGGTCGAGGGCGTCTACGGCACCTGGAAGCGGCTGACCACCGGCGTCAACGAGCTCGCCCTCAACCTGACCACCCAGGTGCGCGCGATCGCCGAGGTCGCGTCCGCCGTCGCCCAGGGTGATATGTCCGGGTCCATCTCGGTCGAGGCGCAGGGCGAGGTGGCCGAGCTGAAGAACAACGTCAACCTGATGGTCGCCAACCTCCGCGAAACCACCCGCGCGAAGGACTGGCTGGAGTCCAACCTGGCCCGTATCGCCTCGCTGATGCAGGGCCACCGCGATCTGGTCGAGGTCGCCGATCTGATCCTGCGTGAGCTGACCCCGCTGGTCAACGCGCAATTCGGGGCGTTCTTCCTCAGTGCCGGCGATACGGAGGCCGGTGCGGACGTCTGCGCGGAGGTGGGTGCGGATGTCGGTGTGGAGGCGGGTGCGGAGGTGGGTGCGGAGGTCGTCGCGGACGCCGGCGCCGATGACGGTACTGGGGACGGTGGCGTGGCCGGTGGAGGGCAGGGGCTGGAGCTCATCGCCGGATACGGGACCGATCTTTCCGTGGCCGGGGCCGATCAGTCCGCGACCCGGGGCGGTGGCCCGGCGCCGGGGACCGGTCCTCCCGGATGCGGGCTGGTCGCCCAGGCGGCGCTGGAGAAGAAGCGGATCCTCATCAACGATGTTCCGCCCGACTACATCACCATCAGCTCCGGACTGGGCTCCGCGCTCCCGGCCAGCGTGGTCATCCTGCCGATCCTCTACGAGGACCAGGTGCTCGGAGTGATCGAACTGGCCTCGTTCAGCCGGTTCAGCGAGGTCCACCTGGCCTTCATCGACCAGTTCGTCAACACCATCGGCGTCTCGATCAACACCATCATCGCCAACGCCCGCACCGAGTCGCTGCTCTCCGAGTCCCAGCGGCTGACCACCGAGCTGCGCCAGCGCTCGGACGAGCTGCAGCGCTCCAACGCGGAGCTGGAGGAGAAGGCCGCGCTGCTGGCCACCGCCTCCCAGTACAAGTCCGAGTTCCTGGCCAATATGTCGCATGAGCTGCGCACCCCGCTGAACTCGCTGCTCATCCTGGCCCGGCTGCTCGCGGACAACCCCGAGGGGCGGCTGTCCAGCCAGGAGGTGCAGTTCGCCGCGACCATCCACCGCTCCGGTTCCGATCTGCTCCAGCTGATCAACGACATCCTGGATCTGTCGAAGATCGAGGCGGGCCGGATGGACGTCCGCCCGAGGAATCTGCCGCTGGTCAAGATCCTGGACTATGTGAACGCCACCTTCCGGCCGCTCGCCGCCGACCGGGATCTGTCGTTCGAGATCGCCGTCGGCGAGGACGTACCGCGTGACATGTTCTCCGACGAGCAGCGGCTCCAGCAGATCCTGCGCAACCTCCTCTCCAACGCCCTGAAGTTCACCTCCTCGGGCGGGGTGACGCTGCGTGTCGAGCGCGTCCCGGCGGCGCGGTTCGAGGAGGAGACGCTGCGCGGCGCGGACGCCGTCATCGCCTTCTCCGTCACCGACACCGGTATCGGCATCCCGCCGGAGAAGCTGCCGGTGATCTTCGAGGCGTTCCAGCAGTCCGACGGCACCACCAGCCGCAAGTACGGCGGCACCGGCCTCGGTCTGTCCATCAGCCGGGAGATCGCCGGGATGCTCGGCGGCCGGATCGTGGCCGCGAGCGAGCTGGGCGTCGGCTCCCGCTTCACCCTCTACGTCCCCGCCCACTACCGGGGTGTCGCCCCGGTGCCCGACCCCTCGGACCCCAAGGCCACCGGTTCCACCGTCCCGGCGGTGGTCCGCCCGCAACCGGACGAGCCGCTGCCGGACACCGCCGACCACGCCCCCAGCGGGATCTTCGGGGAGACGGACACCCGGGTCGGTGGCCCGGCCCCGGGCGGCGAGACCGAGGGCGGGTCCGGGACCCAGGGCGGGTTCGGGACCGAGAGCGGATTCGGGGGCGAGTCCGAGGGGCGCGGCGACGGCTGGCCGGAGACCACGCAGCTCAAGGAGTGGCAGCACGGACATTCCGGCCGGGTGCTGAACGGCCGCCGCATCCTGATCGTCGACGACGACATCCGGAACGTTTTCGCGCTCACCCATGTGCTGGGCCGGGTCGGTATGACGGTGAAGTACGCGGAGAACGGGCGCGAGGGGCTGGAGGTGCTGCACCGCAACCCGGACGTCTCGCTGGTTCTGATGGACGTGATGATGCCCGAGATGGACGGGTACGAGACGATCCGGGTCATCCGGAACACACCCCGTCTCGCCGATGTGCCGATCATCGCCCTGACCGCGAAGGTCATGCCCGGCGACCGCGAGAAGGCCATCGACAGCGGCGCCAACGGCTATGTCCCCAAACCCGTGGATGTCGACCGGCTGATGTCGGCGATCGTCGAACTGCTCGATCCGACGGGCGGGGCGCGGAGTGAGGGTGCCACGTCCGGGGATGACGGCGGGGATGGTGTCGGGGGCGACGGTGGTGACGGCGGCGGTGACAACGCTGGGCGTGTGGGTGAGGGCGGGGGTGCGGGTCAGGACGAGGGTGTGGGCCAGGGCGGGAGCGTGTCCGCCGAGGCCGCTCCGCCGAGGCCGAGGCAGGGGGAGAGGTGACTGCGACCGTGTCGGAAAAGGCCGGAATCCTCATCGTCGACGACATGGAGGAGAACCTGATCGCGCTGGAGGCCGTCCTCGGCCCGCTCGATCAGCAGCTCGTCCGCGCCCGCTCCGGCGAGGAGGCACTGAAGGCGATGCTGCGGCAGGACTTCGCCGTCGTTCTGCTCGATGTGCTGATGCCGGGCATGGACGGCTTCGAGACCGCCGCCAACATCAAGCGGCTCGACCAGACCAAGGACGTGCCGATCATCCTGCTGACCGGGACCGACGCCGACTCCGACTACGCCTACCGGGGCTATGCGATCGGGGCCGCCGACTTCCTCACCAAACCCTTCGACCCCTGGCTCCTGCGGACGAAGGTCAACGTCTTCCTGGAGATGCACCGTAAGAACCGTCGGCTCGAGGCGCGGAGCGAGCAGCTGGCCGATCGGGTGGCGGAGTTGGAACGCACCGTCGAGGAGCTGCGGAAGCACCGCGCCGAGCGTTGATCGTGCGGGTGGTCGGGGGTCCACGGGTGGTCAGGGGTCCACGGCGGTGACCAGGACGGCCACCGTGGTCGGCTGGTCTTCCGGGGGCGGGACCGCCTCGGCCACCGCCGTCCGCACCGCCCTCGCCACGTCCAGGGCGCGGTGGCCCGCCGCCACGGCCAGCTCGATCCGGATGTGCGCGCCCTCGATCCGTACGGCGCGGGACGAGCCCAGCACGGGCGTGAGGCGGGCGACGCCGGGCACGGAGGCGGCGGCGCGGGTGGCGGGGTCGGGCACGGAGGTGGCGCGGTCGGGGGGCTCGGGACGCTCGGTGGTCGGCCGTGGTGTGGGTTGCGGTTGTGGTGGGTGGTGTTGTGGGGGCTGGGGTTCCGTCGGCGCCTTCGGGTGGTGTTGTGGGGTTTGGGGTTCCGTCGGCGCCTTCGGGTGGTGTTGTGGGGTTTGGGGTTCCGCCGGCGCCTGGGGGTGGTGTTGTGGGGTTTGGGGTTCCTCCAGCACCTTCGTCACCCGTACGTCCACTGCCTCCACCAGGAGGCCCAGCCGGTCCGCCGCCTCGTCGAGCAGTACCTCGCGCAGCCGGTCCGCCGTCACCGGAAGCGCTTCCTCCAGCGTCGCGCCGCACTCCGCCGCGATACGCAGGGGGCCCGGCGGCAGCGCGCTCGGCGGGGGCGGAACGGCCGGTGTGGAGGCGGTGTCGGGGTCGGCAGGGCCGATCCGGAGCGCTTCCAGACGTGCGTCCGTAACCTCGTGCGCGGCCCGCCCGAGCACCTCGCTCGCCGCGTGCTCGGTGATCCAGGAGCCGTCCTCCGGCCCACCCAGGGGCAGCAGCCGGCCGAGCCGCAACTGCTCCCTTACGGTCTGCGCGAGCCGGTCCGTGACCACCATGTCACCTCTTGGCGCCGTACGTGCTCCTGCTCTCAGCCTGCCGTATCGATCGCGCGAGTGCCGCATCTCCGGAGCGGTTCGGGGAAAGCGCCTTTAGGCTGGCAAGTAGAGCGAGTGGAAAACACCGTACTTCGGTCGCTTTGGCTGATTTGACCGCTTCAGCCGCTCTCCGCCTCGGAAGGAACGATCGGTGATGTCCGAGACCGCACCACGGAACCGACCCGAGAACCCCGCCACGGAGCCCGCCGCCGGTACACCCAAGACGCTGGGTGCCGGGAGTGGCGCCGGAGGCGGCACCGCCCCCGGGACCCCCGACCGGACCCGGCGGAGCGGTGGCGACCCCGCCTCGCGGGGGCGTACCACCATCGCCGATGGCGTCGTCGAGAAGATCGCTGGTATGGCGGCCCGGGATGTGGTCGGCGTCCATGCGATGGGCGGCGGTCTCGCGCGCACCTTCGGGGTCGTACGGGACCGGGTGCCCGGCGGCCGGTCGGTCACCCGAGGGGTGAAGGCGGAGGTGGGGGAGGTGCAGACGGCCCTCGACCTGGAGATCGTGGTGGACTACGGGGTCTCCATCTCCGATGTCGCACGGGCTGTGCGGGAGAACGTGATCGCGGCGGTCGAGCGGATGACCGGCCTCGAGGTGGTCGAGGTCAATATCGCGGTCAGCGATGTGAAGTTGCCGGACGAAGAAGAGGAAGCGCCGGAGCCGCGGCTTCAGTAGTCCGGAGGCGGTTCCGGTTGGCTCCAGCAGGGGAGCACACGATGAGCATGGCCGTGGTCGGGATGATCGCGGGGATGGCGCTGGCTTTCGCCGGTTACTTCGGTGGTTTCGGGGCCTTTCTGCTGGTGGCGGCGCTGGGCGCCGTCGGGTTCATCGTCGGCCGGTTCCTGGACGGTGATCTGGAACCGGGCGACTTCTTCCGTTCCCGTGGCCGTGACGAACGGCGGCGGTGAATGAACACCATGACGACAGGGATCATGACGGCAGAGGTGGCCGTGACGACCGTAAGGACGCGTTGTGGTCGAGCCGGGTGAGCGGGGTGCGACGCGGATCGCGGATCGGGTCGTTGCGAAGATCGCCGCGCGGGCGGCGCGGGAGGCGTTGCGTGTGGGTGCCGTGGGTGCCGTGGGTGCCGTGGGGGCTGCCGGTGCCGTCGGCGCTGCGGATGTCGGTCTTGCTGACGGCCTTGCTGACGGTCTTACCGACGCCGCCGTCGCTCGGCCGAACGCTGTCGCGGTGGTGCGCGGGGGTGTCGCGCGGATCCGGGTCGCTGTCGAGCTCGGCTATCCCTCGGACATCGGGGCGCACTGCGGTGCGGTGCGTCGCCGGGTGATCGAACGGGTAGGCGAGTTGACGGGCATGGAGGTGCCCGAGGTCGTCGTGACGGTCGAACGGCTGCATGTGCCGCGGTGGGAGCGCCCGGAGCAGAAGGTGCGGCGGGGGAGGGACAGGGTGCGATGAACGCGGACCAGAAGATGCGTCAGTCCACGTCGGCGTCGGCGTACGGCGCGGGGGAGCGGACGGGGGCGGGCTCCGGCGCGGAGTACGGAGATCCGCCCGTTCGGGTGAGGCGCTTCTGGTCCGTGCGGCGGGTACCGGCCGGGATCGTCGCCCTGGTCACAGCCGCCGTCGCCGGGCTGTTGCTGTACGACGTGGCGGCCGTGCGCTCGGGCTGGTCTGCGATGCGCTGGCGGGATTGGCTCGCCGCGCAACTCGCCTCGCGGCCGCTGGACGACGTGTGGGTCATGGGCGGGGCGGCGCTGCTGGCCGCGCTGGGGGTGTGGATGGTGGTCCTCGCGATGACGCCGGGGATGCGCGGGGTGCTCCCTATGCGTTCGCCGGGTGCGGGTGCGGGTGCGGGTGCGGGTGCGGGTGCGGGTGCGGGTGCGGGTGCGGGTGCGGAGGCGTCTGCTGGGGGTGCGGCCGGGGCCGGCGCCGGGGGCGCGGATGGCGTTCGGGCGGGGATCGACCGGGCCTCGGCGGGGCTGGTGCTGCGGGACCGGGCGATGGAGGTGCCCGGTGTGCGGTCGGCCCGCGTCGACGTCGGCCGTCGGCGGATCAGGGCCCGCGCGCTGGCCCACTTCCGCGATCTCGACGAGGTGCGGGCGGATCTGGATGCCGCCCTCCACGAGGGCATCCGGCAGCTGGGCCTGGCCCGGCGGCCCGCCCTGTCCGTCCATGTCCGGCGGTCGGCGAAGTCGAAGACGAGGTGAGCGGGCCATGCTGAGCGTCGTCAACCGGGTGCTGCTGGGCGTCCTGGGTCTGGTGCTGGCCGGGGTGGGAGCGGTGGTCCTGGCCGGGTGGCCGCCGTTCGACGGACGGGACGATGTGCTGCTCAGCCGGGCGGACCGGACGCGCTGGCGGGACGCCGGGTGGTGGTGGCCGGCCGTCATCGCGGCGCTGGCGGTGCTGTTCGTGCTCGCGCTGTGCTGGTTCCTGGCACAGCTGCGGCGACGCCGGCTGCATGAGGTGCTGGTGGAGACGGGCGATGGCGAGGGCGCGCTGCTGCGGGGGCGGGCCCTGGAGGCGGCGCTGCTGGCGGACGCGGAGTCGCTGGACGGCGTGGAGCGGGCCCATGTGCTGCTGCGCGGCCGGCGGACCACACCGGAGGCCCGGATGGGGCTGGTGCTGGAGCCGGGCGCGGAGCCGAAGCTCACGCTGGACGGGCTGCGGGCGGAGGTCCTGGAGCGTGCGCGGGGCTCGGCGGGGCTGGAGCGGCTGCCGGCGGAGGTGCGGGTGCGGGTGGCGCGGCACGGGGCGGAGCGGGCGCGGTAGCTCTGCGGGGCGGGGGTGCCCCTGGGGCGGGGTTGCCGTGGGGTGCGCGGTCGGTTGCGTGGGTGGGTGCGGGTGCGGGGCCTCCGGGGCGGGGTCCTGGACCGTATATTTACGGCGCCGACGACAGTTGAACGTGGGGTGGGCCGGAGATTGGCGCCACAAATACACGTAAGCGTCCAGGACCCCGCCCCTCCGACCCCGCCCCCTCCCGTCTCGCCGGCGACCGCCCCCCGGTGACCCCGGACACCTGCCCCGTGGCGGATACGTCCGGGGGGTGGGTGCGGCCCCGTCCGTTCTCGTCTTCGTTGGCGTCGCGCCCCGGTGGTCCCGGGTGCCTGCCTGGTGCCGGGTTCGCCGGTGGGGTGGGTGCGGCCCCGTTCGTTCTCGTCTTCGTTGGCGTCGCGCCCCGGTGGTCCCGGGTGCCTGCCTGGTGCCGGGTTCGCCGGTGGGGTGGGTGCGGCCCCGTCCCCTCTCGTCTCGTCGGCGGCCGCCCCCCGGTGACCCCGGACACCTGCCCGGTGGCGGGTGCGTTTGGGGGGGTGGGTGCGGCCCCGTTCGTTCTCGTCTTCGTCCCGGACGCGTGACCGGTTCCGGCTTTGTCCGGTGGGATGGGCGCGGCCCCCGCCGCTTCCTGCCTCGTCGGCGACCGCCCCCGGTGGTTCCGATGCCCGGTCTCGGCTTCGTCCGGTGGGGTGGGTGCGGCCCCCGTCCCCTCCCGTCTCGTCGGCCGTCGCTAGCGGGGGCCGGGGGGAGCCCCTCGGTTCGGGGAGGGGTGGGGTGGGGGACGGTCGCCGGAGGCGTCCACGGTCCGCATCCGGAGGTCCGGCGGGGACGCAGGCGGCACCGGGGCTGGGGGGAGCCCATGCGGCCGGGGTGGAGCCGCTCAGATGCCGTGGAGGGCGCCGCCGTCCACGGGGAGCATCAGGCCGGTGAGGTACGACGCGGCCGGGGAGAGGAGGAACGCGGCGGACTTGCCGAACTCCTCCGGTGTCCCGTACCGCCGCAGCGGAATCGCCGCCGAGGCCCGCTCCTGTGCCGCGTCCGCGTCGCCGGAGAGGCTGTCGAGCTCGCGTACGCGGTCGGTGGCGATGCGGCCCGGGAGGAGGCCCAGGACGCGGATGCCGCGGGGGCCGAGCTCGACGGAGAGGGACTTCGCGAAACCGGCGAGGCCCGGCCGCAGGCCGTTGGAGATGGTGAGGCCGGGGATCGGCTCGCGGACGGAGCCGGAGAGGACGAAGCCGATCACGCCGCCGGAGGAGAGCTGCTCGGCGGCGGTGCGGGCGAGGCGGACGGCGCCGAGGAAGACGGAGTCGAAGGCGCTCTGCCACTGGGCGTCGGTGAGGTCGGCCGTGAACCCGGCCGGCGGGCCGCCGACGCTGATGAGGATGCCGTCGAAGCCGCCGAAGCGCTCGCGGGCGGTGGCGATCAGACGGGCCGCGGCCTCGGGGTCGGCGTTGTCGGCGGCGACGCCGACGGCGTTCGGGCCGAGGTCGGCGGCGACGGCGGCTGCCGTGTCGGCGTCGCGGCCGGTGATGACGGTCTTCGCGCCGTCGGCGATCAGCTCACGGGCGGTCGCGAGGCCGAGCCCGCGGGTGGCCCCGGTGACGATGTACACGCGGTCTTTGAGTCCAAGATCCATGGGGTCAGTCTGCCCTGGGCCCTTCCGCGAGGGTGAGGGCGGTCCCCACCAGTCCGATGTGGCTGAACGCCTGGGGGAAGTTGCCGAGCTGCCGGCCGGCCGCCGGGTCGTACTCCTCGGCGAGGAGTCCGACGTCGTTGCGGAACGTGAGGAGGCGTTCGAAGAGCGTCCGGGCGTCCTTGTGGCGGCCGGCCAGCTGGAGGGCGTCGGCGAGCCAGAAGGAGCAGGCGAGGAAGGCGCCCTCGGAGCCGGGGAGGCCGTCCACACCGCCGTCGGTGGTGTAGCGGCGGATCAGGCCGTCCTCGCTGAGTTCGCGGCGGATCGCGTCGATGGTGCCGGTGACGCGGGGGTCGGTGGCGGGGAGGAAGCCGACGCGGGGGATGAGCAGGGTCGCGGCGTCCAGCTCGGCGGACCCGTAGGACTGGGTGAAGGTGGACCGCGCGGGGTCGTAGCCCTTTTCGCAGACCTCCTGGTGGACGGCGTCGCGCATGGCGCGCCAGCGGTCCGCGTCGCCGCTCAGCTCGGGGTGGGCCTCGAGGGCGCGGACGGCGCGGTCGGCGGCGACCCAGGCCATGACCTTGGAGTGGACGAAGTGACGGCGAGGCCCGCGGACCTCCCACAGCCCCTCGTCGGGGTCGCGCCAGGCGGACTCCAGGAAGTCCATGAGCGCGGTCTGGATCTTCCAGGCGTGCGGTTCGGCGGGCAGCCCCGCGGCGCGGGCCAGGTGGAAGGTGTCGAGCACCTCGCCGTAGACGTCGAGCTGGCGCTGGTCGACCGCGCCGTTGCCGACCCGGACGGGTGCCGAGCGGTCGTACCCCTCCAGCCAGGGGAGCTCGTGTTCGTGGATGCGGCGCTCGCCCCCGAGGCCGTACATGATCTGTAGCTCGGCCGGGTCGCCGGCGATCGCCCGCAGCAGCCAGTCGCGCCAGGCGGCGGCCTCCTCCTGGTAGCCGGCGCGCAGCAGGGCGTTCAGGGTGAGGGTGGAGTCGCGCAGCCAGCAGTAGCGGTAGTCCCAGTTGCGGACCCCGCCGAGCTCCTCGGGCAGCGAGGTGGTGGGGGCCGCGACGATACCGCCGCTCGGCGCGTAGGTGAGCGCCTTGAGGGTGATCAGGGAGCGCATGACGGCATCCCGGTACGGGCCCTGGTAGCGGCAGCGGGCGGCCCAGTCGCGCCAGTCCGCCAGGCTGGAGCGGAGGGAGTCGTACGGGTCGACGAGCTGAGGGCGGGGCTCGTGGGAGGGGTGCCAGGTGAGCACGAAGGCCACCCGGTCCCCGGCCGAGACGGTGAACTCGGAGCGGGTGCTGAAGTCCTTGCCGTAGGTGCGGACCTCGGGCTCCGAGCGCAGCCATACGGAGTCGGGTCCGGCGACCGCGATCCGGTGGCCGTCGGTGCGGCGCATCCAGGGGATGACCCGGCCGTAGTCGAAGCGCAGCCGGAGGACGCCGAGCATCTCGACGCTGCCGGAGACGCCCTCGACGATGCGGACGACGTCGGGGGCGCGGTCGCGCTGCGGCATGAAGTCGATGACCTTGACCGTGCCCGTCCCGGTCTCCCAGACCGACTCCAGGACGAGGGAGTCGTCGAGGTAGCGGCGGCGGGTGCAGTCGCCCGCGCCCTTGGGGGCGAGCCGCCAGTGCCCGTTGTCGTGGTCGCCGACGAGCGCGGCGAAGCAGGCCGGTGAGTCGAAGCGGGGCAGGCACAGCCAGTCGATCGAGCCATGGCGGCTGATCAGGGCCGCCGTCTGGTGGTCACCGATGAGGGCGTAGTCGTCGATGCGCTGAGCCATGTCGGGACGCCTTCCCGGGAAGCGGGACGCTAGTCCGCCGAGGCCGTGGCCGGGACCTTCTCGGGGGTGGCCGCGGCGGCCTTCGCGGCCTCCTCGGCGCGGTCCCGGCGCTCGCGGCGGGCCAGCACCACCCAGCCGATGGGCACACCGGCGGAGAACAGCCACCACTGGATGGCGTAGGCCATGTGCGGGCCGATGTCGCTGTGGTTGGGCGCGGCGACCGGCTGGGGCTGCTTGCCGCCGCCCTTGGGGGAGGACGAGGTGAGCTCGATGTAGCCGCCCAGGACGGGCCGGGACAGGACCTTCGCCTGCTGTTCGCTGTTGATCAGCGAGACCTGGCGCGGCGGCAGCCCCTGCTTGTCCTTGATGCCGCTGTTGCCGGTGGTCTCGTCGGCCTTCAGCCGGCCGGTGACGGTGACCTTGCCGGAGGGGGCGGCCGGCACGTCGGGGAATCGGGTGAGGTCCGTGCCGGCCGGGATCCAGCCCCGGTTGACCAGGACCGCGCGGTCGTCGGGGAGCAGCAGCGGGGTGAGCACGAAGTAGCCGATGGACTGCTCGTCGGAGCCGGTGCGCTGGCGGACGACGACCTCGTGGGCGGTGTCGTAGCTGCCGGTGGCGGTCACCGTGCGCCAGGTGTCGTCGCGCGGGACGGTACGGCCGGAGGAGGTGAGCTTCTCGACGGCCACGGCGGGGGCGTCGAGGTTGTCCCCGATGAGCTGGTTCTGCGCGACCCGGTGTTCATGGCGGTGCAGCTGCCAGAAACCCAGCCTGATCATCGTCGGGATCAGGGCCAGGGCCACGAGTGTGAGGATCACCCACTGCCGGGTCAACAGGAAGCGGTACACGTCCTTGACCCTACTCGGCGTGGATTGTCCCTCGGCCGGTGGGGGCGGCCCCGGGACAATCCACGCAGGTGGCCGGGTTCACACATGGTCGACGATGCCCACCTTCCCTTCCGCCCGCGCGCAGTGCGCACAGCAGTAGAACTGGCCGTCCGCCTCCACGCCCTGCCCGATGATCTGGGCCCGGCAGTGTTCGCAGATGGGCGCCATACGGTGGATGGCGCACTGGAAACAGTCGAAGACGTGCACGCTGCCCTGCGCGTGCACCTCGAACGCCATGCTGTAGTCGTTTCCGCAGACCTCACAACGTGCCATGCGCCTCAGCGTGCGGCCCCGCGCGGTGGCGGGCGAGCGGCGGGCGGGCGCGTCGCGCCGACTTCACCTGTTTGTCGGCGGCGCGGGGGTGACGTCCTGGAGGAGCTGCATGAAGGCCGCCTCGTCGATGATGGGCGTGCCGAAGGAGCGGGCCTTGGCGGTCTTGGACGTGGGCGACTCGGGGTCATTGGTGACCAGCACGCTGGTGAGCCGGGAGACGCTGGTGGCCACGTGCAGCCCGGCCTCGATCGCCCGGTCCTCCAGCAGCTCGCGGTCGACCGAGGTGTCCCCGGAGAACGCCACCCGCATGCCCTGGACCAGCTGCCCGCCCGGCTCGTAGCGCCCGGGGTTGGGATAGGGGCAGGCGGGGCGCTTCCGGCTGGGGCGCCAGGTCTGCCGGTACGACCGCTGGTGGCCGATCGCCGGGCCGTCGGACCACTCGGTGAGCGGCTGGCAGGCCAGCAGCGGCAGGCGCAGCCCGGTCGCGGCGGCCCGGAGGAGGCTGGGCCGGAACGCCTCGGCGAGCACCCGCGCGTCGTCCAGGGCGTGGTGGGCGCGCCGCTGGACCACGCCGTAGTGCGCGGCGAGGGTCTCCAGCTTGTGGTTGGGCAGGGGAAGGCCCAGCTCCTTGGAGAGGGCGATGGTGCACAGCCGCTGCCGCACGGGCGCGGTGCTCTTGGTGCGGGCGTACTCACGGGCGAGCATCGACCAGTCGAAGGCGGCGTTGTGCGCGACCAGGACGCGGTCGGCGAGCCGCTCGGAGAGCTCCCCGGCGATCTCGGGGAAGCGCGGGGCGTCGGCGAGCATCTCCGCGGTGAGGCCGTGGATCCACACCGGGCCCGGATCGCGCTGCGGGTTGACCAGGGTGTACCAGTGGTCCTGCACCGCGCCCCGGGCGTCGAGCTGATAGACCGCCGCGGAGACGATCCGGTCGTCGCGGGCGAGGCCGGTGGTCTCCACGTCGACGACCGCGTACCCCTGCGGATAGCTGGCCGGCCATGCGGACGGCGGGACGGGGTGCGGTGCGGTTGCCGTCGGGTCTTCGAGCATGGTCCATGAGGATACGGGCCGTCACCGACAGCCCTGACGGGCGGGCCGGTCGGGACGTGCGCGGCCTCGGGGTTGACGGGGTGTCGGGCGAAGCCCCTGGGGCAGCCATCGCCTTGTTGACACACCATCTACCGTACTTGTTGGTAACCAACCCTAGCCGTGGCCTTACGGGCGGTTCTATGTTGCGGACATGCCGCATCTGCCCAATGCCGTGCTGTGGTCCATACCGGCCTTCGTCCTGCTCACCGTCGTGGAGATGGTGAGCTGTCGCCTCCACCCCGACGAGGACGCCGAGGGCTACGCGGTGAAGGACGCCGCGACCAGCGTCACCATGGGGCTCGGCAGCATCGTCTTCGACCTGGTGTGGAAGATCCCGATTGTGGCGATCTATACCGCCGTCTACGAACTCACCCCGCTGCGCGTCCCGGTGGTGTGGTGGACGCTGCCGCTGATGCTGCTCGTCCAGGACTTCTTGTACTACTGGTCGCACCGCGGGCACCACGTCGTCCGCGTCCTGTGGGCGTGCCACGTGGTGCACCACTCCAGCCGCAAGTTCAACCTCACCACCGCCCTGCGGCAGCCGTGGACCACCTGGACGGTATGGCCGTTCTACGTGCCGATGATCGCGCTCGGGGTGCATCCGGCGGCGGTGGCGTTCTGCTCGTCGGCGAACCTCGTCTACCAGTTCTGGATCCACACCGAGCGGATCGGCACCCTGCCGCGCCCCGTGGAGTTCCTGTTCAACACCCCCTCGCACCACCGTGTCCACCACGCCTCCCAAGGGGGCTATCTGGACCGCAACTTCGGCGGCATCCTCATCGTGTGGGACCGGCTCTTCCGGTCGTTCGTCCCCGAGACCGAGCGGCCCGTCTACGGTCTGACGAAGAACATCGCCACCTACAACCCGCTGCGCGTGGCCACGCACGAGTACGCGGCCATCGCCCGCGACATCGCGGCGGCGCGGGACTGGCGCGAACGGGCGGGCCGGGTCTTCAGGGGGCCGGGCTGGCAGCCAGGACCGGCCCCGGAGGCCGGGCGCCGGGAGCCGGCCGGCGAGCGCGTGGGATGACGGCCGCCGCCGGGCGCGCGGCGCGGGCCCTGCCGGTCTGCTTCGCGCTGCTGACCGCCGTTCACCTGGGCGCGCTCCTGGCGGGCGCCACCACCGCCGGCCGGCTCACCAAACCCGCCCTGATGCCCGTCCTCGCCGCCTGGGCCCTGGTGCGGGGCGGGCCGTGGCCGCTCCCCGCCGCGCTGCTGTGCGGCTGCGGCGGCGATGTGCTGTTGCAGATCGGCGGCGAGATCGCGTTCCTGGCCGGAATGGGCTGCTTCGCGGCCGGACACCTCTGCTATCTGGCGCTCTTCACCCGCTGCCGGCCGGCGCTCTTCGCCCGTGCCGTACGGCGCCGTACGGCGCTCCGGGCGGCCGCCGGATACGGGGCGGCCTGGCTGGGCACGGTGGCGCTGCTGTGGCCCGGTCTCGCGCCGGAACTGCGGCTGCCCGTCGCGGGCTACAGCCTGCTGCTGACGGCCATGGGCCTCGGCGCACTCGGGGCGGGCCCGTGGACGGGGCTCGGCGGGGCGCTGTTCCTGCTCTCCGACACCCTGATCGCGGCTGGGCTCGCCGACTGGCCGCGGCCGCCGGTGCCCCAGTTCTGGATCATGGCCACCTATGCCGCCGCCCAGTGGCTGCTGACGGCGGGGGCGCTACGCGCCGGGGCCTCACGCCCCGGGCCGGCAGGGGCGCTCGTCAGGCCGGGACGGGAAGCCGCCTGAGCCGGACCACGCGCAGCGGGTCCGAGGGGCGGTCATGGCTCAGCTCCCAGCCCTGGGCGCGGGCCGCCTGGACGACATAGCCCGCGCCCACCCCGCGGTACTCGCGCACCGTGATGTCGTGCGGGCCCGGCGGCGGTGCCTTCCGCGCCTTCTGGGCGGCCAGCTCCTTGCTGGTCCACGTGGCGATGCGGTGGTCCACCCGCGCCCGGTAGAAGGCCGCGTCGCCCTCGTGCCGCAGCTCCGGGAGCGTCACGCACCAGGCGGGCCACACCGCCACCTTGTCCCCGAACGCGTCCATCAGCCGGAGGAAGCCCCTCTCGAACCCGGGGATCACCGTAAGGATCTCGCCCACGAGGGCGGCGGCGATGAAGGCGAGGAAGATCACCACTACCAGCACCCACCACACCGGCAGCAGCAGCACGGTCAGTACGAACCGGATCAGCAGGGAGAAGGCCGGCCGTGGGGGCAGCGGTCCCCAGGGGTCGTGGGGGTGCACGGAAACGAGGTCCTCTCGCGGCTTCATGGGGGACGCGTACGGGCCGCCGAAGCGAAGTCGCCCCGGCGGCCCGTGCATTGTGTCAGCCGGTTACTTCTCGACGGCGTCCAGGGCGTCCGCGAGCCCGGCGCCGTAGAAGCCGTTGTACCGCTCACCGCCCTCGCACACCGCGTCGACCGTGCCGTTGCCGTCGATGTCGTACTCGGTCGGGCAGGCGATGTCGTCGGCCTCGGCCTTGAGCAGCGCCTTCACCTGCGCGGCGGAGGCGTGCGGATGGGTGCTCTTGATGAGCGCCGCGACGCCGGCCACATGCGGCGAGGCCATCGAGGTGCCCGCCATGTAGCCGTACTGCCCGCCCGGCAGCGTGTTGTAGATCAGGCCGCTGGTCGCCGGGGGCTCCGGCTTCTGGTAGGCGGTGCTGTCGCCGCCGGGGGCCGCGATGTCGATGATCCCGAGGCCGTAGTTGGAGAACGAGGACTTGAGCCCCTTGGCGCCGGTCGAGGCCACGGTGACGACGCCCGGCAGCTGGGTCGGGATGTCCAGGCAGACGCTCGGGTCCACCTCCCGGTCGCCGGGGGTGGTGTCGTTGGGGCTGGACGGGTCGGTGATGGTGTCCGAGGTCAGGTCGTAGTTCTCGTTGCCCGCCGCGGCCACGTTGACCACGCCCTTGCGCTCCGCGTACGACGAGGCCCGGCGCACCGCCTCGACCAGGGCCTTCTGGTCCGGGTCCGTGGTGCAGTTGAAGTACCACGGGTCGGTGTAATAGCTGTTGTTGGTGACGTCCACACCGTGCTCGGCGGCCCAGACGAAGCCGCAGACGACCGCCTCGGTGTAGAAGAACCCGCCGGTCGTGGACACCTTGATACCGGAGACCTTGACGCCCGGGGCCACCCCGGTGACGCCGATGCCGTTCTTCGCGGCGGCGATCTCACCCGCGACATGCGTACCGTGCGGGGACTCCTCGGCGCTCGGCCGCCAGGCGCCGTCGGTGGTGTCCGGCTTGCCCGTCACACAGTTGACGGACGCCTTACGGTCGAAGTTCGGCGCCAGATCGGGGTGGGTGTCGTCCACGCCGGTGTCGATGACCCCGACGGTGACGTTCCGGCTGCCCAGGCTCTTCTCATGTGCCTTGTCCGCCTTGATGGCCGGCAGATCCCACTGGAGCGGCTCCAGCGGGTCCTGCCCGGCCGAGGCCTTCGCCGCCACCGCCTGCCGCTCCTTCTCGCTCAGCAGCTTCGGCGTGTCGATGTCGTCGGTGGACTGGGCGGGCAGCGGGGCGGTGCGGGTGTTGCCGGCGGAGGCGACGCCGCGGACCTTACGGACGGTCTTCGCGAAGTCCGGGTTGGCGGAGTGGACGACGATGACGCCGATCCGGTCGTACGACTCCACCACCGTGCCGCCGGCCTGGGTGATGGCCTTGCGGATCCGGGACGGGTCCTGCCCCGGACGGGTGTTGACGACATAGCTCAGCGACGGACCGTCGGCCGTGGTGGCCGTGGTGGCCGCGGTGGCGTCGCCGTCCCGCCCGAGAGCGGTGGCGGTGGTGGGCAGGAAGGCCAGCGCGGTGGTGAGCGCCATGGCGGCGGGTATCGCGGCGGTGCGCAGCGGCAGGGAGGTGCGGCGCGGCGTCATGGGTACTCCGGTTCTCTCGACGTGGGTGAGACGCGGTGGGGCGGGGTGAGATGGGGTGACACGTGGGCCAGACGTGGCGGGAACGTGGCTGAGGGGGACCTGGGCCGACGGACCGGGCTGGATCGACAGCGTTCCGGACCGGGGGCGCGGACGCGCGCTCAGCGCGCCACTCGGGGGACGCGGAGCCCCCGGGCGCGGGCGGCGGTCCTGGGGGCCGGGTCAACGGCCGTGGTCCGGCCGGGGTCATCCGCACCAGCGAATGTGCGCGCCCTCATGGCGCGGATCCCGCTCGCCGTCGTGACGCCCCGGGACGCCGCGGGACCGGGGGAGAGACGGCGGGGAGTGGTGAAGGGGTCATGCGAGCGTGCGGAGCCGACGGGCCGTCAAAAGCCCGCCGTCCGGGTCTTGGAGGAGCCGATCTCGGATGAGGCATGGGGTCTCCACTTCGTCCTCGAGGGCCGCCCGAACGCAGTCCGCGCTTGGGCGGGTACATGACGAAGGAAGCTATCGCTGATCAAGGTCGGGCATCAATGCATTCCGGAAGAAAACCCGCCACAGTACCCGGAGCCGATCCCTCCGCCGAATTCTTATCCCTCTTTCAATCAACCGGCCCCTGTCGTACGGGTCGGCGTCGCCCTACCATGCGTGATCCGGATCACTTCGCGCCGCCGTTTCCATCCCCGCTCGGACCCACTCACCAGGAGAGACCGTGGATACCGCACCGGCCAGCGATCGCCCCGACGATCAGCGGCAACAAGACCGTTCACCCTACGCCGAGGTGCAAGCGAGCGCGGAGTTCGGCGAACTGCGCGGTGCCCACCGCTCGTTCGCCTTCCCGCTCACCATCGCGTTCGTCAGCTGGTACCTGCTCTACGTCCTGCTGTCCAACTACGCGGACGGCTTCATGGGCACCAAGGTCGTCGGCCATGTCAACGTGGCCCTGGTGTTCGGGCTCGCCCAGTTCCTGAGCACCTTCCTCATCGCCTGGTGGTACTCCCGGCACGCCGCCGCCAAGCTCGACCCCCGCGCCGAGGCGATCAAGTCCCGTCTGGACAAGCCCAGTACGGGCAAGACCCCTCTGGAGGAGCGTCCATGAGCCACCATCTGCTCGCGGCCGGGAGCACCTCGGACAACCGGCCGCTGATCGTCACGCTCTTCGCGGTCTTCGTCCTGGCCACCCTCGCCATCACCGTATGGGCGGGCCGGCAGACCAAGGACGCCACCGACTTCTACGCCGGCGGCCGCCAGTTCTCCGGCTTCCAGAACGGCCTCGCCATCTCCGGCGACTACATGTCCGCCGCGTCCTTCCTCGGCATCGCCGGCGCCATCGCCCTCTCCGGCTACGACGGCTTCCTGTACTCGATCGGCTTCCTCGTCGCCTGGCTGGTCGCCCTGCTGCTGGTCGCCGAGCCGCTGCGCAACTCCGGCCGCTACACGATGGGCGACGTCCTCGCCTACCGGATGCGCCAGCGCCCGGTGCGCACCGCCGCGGGCGTCTCCACCATCGTCGTGTCGATCTTCTATCTGCTGGCGCAGATGGCGGGCGCTGGCGTGCTGGTCTCCCTGCTGCTGGGCATCACCAGCGAGGCGGGGAAGATCCTCATCGTCGTCCTCGTCGGCGTCGTGATGATGCTCTACGTCACCATCGGCGGCATGAAGGGCACCACCTGGGTGCAGATGGTCAAGGCCGTACTGCTGATCGCGGGCACGCTCCTGATCACCTTCCTGGTGCTGCTGAAGTTCCACTTCAACGTCTCCGAGCTGCTCGGCGAGGCGGCCAAGAACAGCGGCATCGGGGAGTCGTTCCTGGAGCCGGGGCTGAAGTACGGGATCAACGCCACCAGCAAACTCGACTTCCTCTCCCTCGGCATCGCCCTGGTGCTGGGCACCGCGGGACTGCCGCACATCCTCATCCGCTTCTACACCGTGCCCACCGCCCAGGCCGCCCGTAAGTCGGTCAACTGGGCCATCGGCATCATCGGCGTCTTCTACCTGATGACCATCGCGCTGGGCTTCGGCGCCGCCGCGCTGCTCGACCGCGACGACATCATCGCCTCCAACAAGTCCGGCAACACCGCCGCTCCGCTGCTCGCCGAGGAGGTCGGCGGCGGGGCGAACTCCACCGGCGGGGCCATCCTGCTCGCGGTGATCTCCGCGGTGGCGTTCGCGACGATCCTCGCCGTGGTCGCCGGACTCACCCTCGCCTCCTCGTCCTCCTTCGCCCACGACCTGTACGCCAACGTCATCCGCAAGGGCCAGGCGACGCAGAAGGAGGAGATCTCGGCGGCCCGCTGGGCCACCGTCGGCATCGGCACCGTCGCCGTCGTCCTCGGGGTCTTCGCACGGGATCTCAACGTCGCCGGACTCGTGGCGCTCGCCTTCGCGGTCGCCGCCTCCGCCAACCTGCCAACCATCCTGTACAGCCTGTTCTGGAAGCGGTTCACCACCCAGGGCGCGCTGTGGTCCATCTACGGCGGACTGATCTCCTCGGTCTTCCTGGTGCTCTTCTCGCCCGTCGTCTCGGGCAAGGAGACCTCGATGTTCCCGGATGTGGACTTCCACTGGTTCCCGCTGGAGAACCCCGGTCTGATCTCCATCCCGCTGGGCTTCCTGCTCGGCTGGGTGGGCACCCTGGTCTCCAAGGAGGAGCCGGACAAGGACAAGTACGCCGAACTGGAGGTCCGCTCGCTCACCGGACACGGCGCCCACTGAGCCGCTTGAACCACTCGTGCGGCCCCTCCCTGTCACACCCGTCACGTACGCTGCGAGAAGGACAATTGACCACCGTGGACAATTGACCACAGTGCACGCGACGCCAACCGCGGAGGGGCCGCACCATGCTGATCGACACCTATGGTCGCGTAGCCACCGACCTGCGTGTCTCCCTGACCGACCGCTGCAACCTGCGCTGCACCTACTGCATGCCGGAAGAGGGCCTGCAGTGGCTCGCCAAACCGGATCTGCTCACCGACGACGAGATCGTCCGGCTGATCCGGATCGCCGTCACCGAGCTCGGGGTCACCGAGGTCCGCTTCACCGGCGGTGAGCCACTGCTGCGCCCCGGTCTGGTCGGCATCGTCGAGCGCTGTGCGGCCCTCACCCCGCGCCCCGAGATGTCCCTCACCACCAACGGCATCGGGCTGGAGCGCACCGCCCAGGCCCTGCGCGACGTAGGTCTGGACCGGGTCAATGTCTCGCTCGACACGCTGCGCCCGGAGGTCTTCCAGGCCCTGACCCGGCGCAAGCGCCATGACGATGTGCTGCGCGGCCTCCAGGCGGCGCACACCGCCGGGCTGACCCCGGTGAAGGTCAACGCCGTGCTGATGCCCGGACTCAACGACGACGAGGCCCCCGAGCTGCTCGCCTGGGCCCTGGAAAACGGCTATGAGCTGCGCTTCATCGAGCAGATGCCACTCGACGCCCAGCACGGCTGGAAGCGCGAGGGAATGACCACCGCCGGGGACATCCTGGCGAGCCTGCGCACCCGCTTCACCCTCACCCCCGAGGGGAACGAGGAGCGCGGCTCGGCGCCCGCCGAGCGCTGGCTGGTCGACGGCGGCCCGGCCAGGGTCGGCGTCATCGCCTCCGTCACCCGCCCCTTCTGCCGCGCCTGCGACCGCACCCGGCTCACCGCCGACGGGCAGGTGCGCACCTGTCTGTTCGCCCGCGAGGAGTCCGATCTGCGCGGAGCGCTGCGCTCCGGCGCCCCGGACGAGGAGATCGCCCGGCTGTGGCGGCTGGCGATGTGGGGCAAGAAGGCCGGTTCCGGGCTCGACGACCCGTCGTTCCTCCAGCCCGACCGCCCGATGTCGGCGATCGGCGGCTGACACCGGCCGATCGGCGGCTGACTCCTTCCGGGGCGGCCCCGCCGCCTGGGCGGAACCGCCGGAACCACCGGAACCGGCTCCACGGTGATGTGGGTTCGATATATTCTTCGTGTCAACACTGAAGGGCCCGACCCGGGCGGCATCCCGAGGCAGACCCTTCAATGCGGTTCACAAGCCCGGTCGTCCATCTGCCGACCGGGCTTCCGCGTGTACGGATCCGGTCGCGACCGTCTCATGTGCGGGACTGCTACCGCACGAACTGTTCCACCGTGGCGATGATCGCCACGAACAGTCCCGCCACTGCCAGACCGACCTGCCACCTCTCGGCATCGGTCCACCTTCGCCCGTGAGGCTTCGCCTCGTTCCGACCACTCACTCACTTCCTCCTTGGTCCTCCAACAGGTCCGCTAACGGATGCAGCGGGCCTGCCGCAGGGGCGCGCTTCGGAAACGCCAGGAAGTATGGCACGGGGCACCGGGCACGGCTCACCGGAACTGCGCGATTGATCTGAGGTTTTCTTGAGCTTGCGGAACCGGTGTCAGTGGTCGGCGGCCGACCACTCCTCCAGCGTCACCACGTCCTTGAGGAAGCCACGCATCCCGAGGAACTCCGACAAATGCTCGCGGTGCTCCTCGCAGGCCAGCCAGGTCTTGCGCCGCTCCGGAGTGTGAATCTTGGGATTGTTCCAGGCCAGCACCCATACGGCGGGGGCACGGCAGCCCTTGGCGGAGCAGATCAGGGTGTCGGTCTCGGCGGTGGTCTCAGGGGTGTTCACACCGCAGACTCTACGGAAGACCCGCCGGACATGGCGACGCCGGGCAGCCACGGGGGGAGCCGCCCGGCGTCGGTCCGTCGCTCCGACGGGGGATGCGGAGCGCGTACGCAGTATGTCACGAGGGATAGGGCGCGGTGCACCGGAACTGCGCGATTGATCTGAGGTTTTCTTGAGCTTGCGAAAACCTGGCAGGTCAGCCGCGCTCGCCGCGTCCAGGTTCGCTGATATGTCCGAGGTCCTCCGGGACGGATTCCGCCCCACGGGAATCGGACGGCTCCTCACCGCGCCCGGCGATCAGCATCGGACGGGGCGGGGTCGGGATGAAGGTGGTGGGCAAGGAAGTGGCGTTCTCCCGGCCCGCGTTGGCGATCACCACCGCGATGTACGGAAGCACCGCGCCGAGCACCAGGGCCACGATGGCCACATGCCGCTCCACGTTCCACAACACCGCCGCCAGCACGACCGCGACGGTCCGCACCGACATCGAGATCACATAACGCCGCTGCCGGCCGCGTACGTCGTCGGCCAGACCCTGCCGGGCTCCGGTGATCCGGAAGACCTCCGTACCGCCCTGCTTCCGCATCACGTTCCACCACCTGCTCGCCGAGCGGGCATCCCCCGCTCTGGGACGTACTCAACGTTACGCCGCGCCTGCTGTCGGTTCGAGACCGGGGCGTCCTGACGGGTGTCGTCCTGGGTGCGCCAGAAGGCGTACCGGCCCTCCGGCGTGCGCCGTATCCGAAGTGGCCGAACACTGGAAGGGATGTGCGTCCCTTCGCATCCCTTCGCCGCGTGTCAGGAGGCGACATGAACTGGCTATGGGCGATCATCGTCGGTCTGATCCTAGGTGTGATCGCCAGGGCGATCCTGCCCGGCAAACAGGCCATTCCGCTCTGGCTCACCTGCATCTACGGCATCCTCGGCGGCATGCTGGGCAATGCGGTGGCCGGCTGGATCGGGGTCCGGCACACCGGGGGCTTCGACTGGATCCGGCATCTGCTCCAGCTGGCGGGGGCCGTGGTGATCGTCGCCCTGGGCACTCCGCTGTGGCACACCATCCGCAGTGGCGGACGCAGACGGGGTGTGACCTGACCGCCGGCGGCCGGGGAGCGGGGTGCGCGTCGTGAGGGTGCCCGTACGCATACGCCCGTACGCACACGCCACATACGCATCGGTTCATGTGCATACGCCCATATGCATACGGCCCATATGCGCGGCGGCCGGCGCACGTGCTGGAGACGCGCACCGGCCGCCGGTTCGGCCCCTGACGGGGGCTTTCGGGTCGTAGCGGAGCGGGCGGGCTACACCCCCCGCACCTGGGCGATCTTGCGCCCGGCCTTGAGGTAGACCGTGCCGGAGTCCGCCGTGAGCCCGGTGGACGCCAGCGTCTCCGCGATCACCTCGGCCAGCGGGCGCACCGCCTGGGCCTCGGGCAGCACCACCGACTCCTGACCGCCCTCGGTCTCGACGACCAGCCGCAGACCGTTCTGCTTGGCCACCCGGCGGGCGGCCGAGGCGCTGGGCTGGAACTCCAGCACCTTGCTCAGCACGGTCGCGATGGACTCGGCGCCGTGCTCCCCGGCGTCGACCACCGGCAGCGTCCCGACGTCGGCGAAGCTCTTCTTGGAGAACTGGGCGACGAAGCCCGCACGGGCCGCCATCGCCTTCTCGACGCCGTACAGCGCCGCCACCACCTCACCCGCCAGGACCTTCTTCAGGTCCATCGGATGCAGTGACCGGTCCTCCACCCGGGCGGTCACGGTGGCGATCTCCGCGTCCGTCCACTCGGTCCACGCCTGAAGGTACGGCTTCATCAGCCGGTCCGGAATCGACATGATCTTGCCGAAGACGTCGTCGGCGGTCGCGGACAGCGCGACGTAGTTGCCCTTGGACTTGGACATCTTCGCGCCGGTGCCGTCCGTGCCCTCGATCAGCGGCATCGTGACCACCAGCTGCGGCCGCTGCCCGCGCAGCTCCATCAGCTTGCGGCCCATCTGGAGATTGAGCAGCTGGTCCGCGCCGCCCAGCTCCACATCGCAGTCCAGGGCCACCGAGTCCAGGGCCTGCGCGATCGGGTAGAGCAGCTCGGACATGGTCAGGCCGGAGCCAGCGGCCAGCCGGTTGCGGAAGTCCTCGCGCTGGAGCAGCTGCGAGACCGGCACCTGGGAGAGCAGCCCCAGCAGCTCGGGGAAGGTGAACGGCGCCAGCCACTCGCTGTTCTGCCGGAAGCTGACCTTCTCGAAGTCGAAGAAGGGCCGGACCTGGTCCTGGTAGCCCGCGAGGTTCCGGGCGATGTCCTCGTCGGTCAGCGGCGGGCGCTCCGCCGTACGGCCCGACGGGTCGCCGATCTTGGCCGTGAAGTCGCCGATCAGCAGGGTGACGTCATGCCCCATCCGCTGGAAGCGGTTGAGGATGATCATCGGCACCACATGGCCCAGGTGCACATCGGCGGCCGTCGGGTCGATGCCCAGCTTGATGCCCAGGCCCTGGCCGGCGCCGGCGCGCTCCTCGATCCGCTTGGCCAGCTCCTCCACACCCGGCAGGATCTCGACCGTACGGGACGCGATCAGCTCGGCCTGCTCCAGCGGCGACAGGTCCGTCAGATCGAGATAGCGCCGCGAGCCCGTCTCCTCGAGCAGCCGCTCGACGGTCTTGTCGGAGGAGAGGTCCTGGGTGAGGAGCTCACTGGCGCGGGCGACGGATTCGCCGAGGCGTGTCATGGCGTTCCTGGAGATAGACGAAACGGATAGGGAAGAGATCGGGACAGGCGTGGACCAGTCTATTCGTCCGGCCGGGGCGTCCGGCCGGGGCGGCCGGTCCTCCCGAGCGGCCGGTCCTCCCGAGCGGCCGGTCCTGCCCGGAGCGGCAGGACCGGCGGCACCGGCGGCACCGGCGGGACCAGTCAGACTCCCTTGCTGACCGAGCTCATGTTGAAGTCCGGCACGCGCAGCGCGGGCGCCGCGGCCCGGTTGAAGTAGTCGCTCCACTCACGCGCCAGCGTCCGCTCGGTGCGGCCCGCCTCGGTGGCCCGGGAGAGCAGATCCACCGGGGACTCGTTGAACCGGAAGTTGTTCACCTCGCCGACCACCTCGCCGTTCTCCACGAGGTAGACACCGTCCCGGGTCAGCCCGGTCAGCAGCAGCGTCGCCGGGTCGACCTCGCGGATGTACCACAGGCAGGTCAGCAGCAGCCCCCGCTCGGTCGAGGCGACCATCTCCGCCAGCGAGCGCGTGCCGCCCGCGTCCACGATCAGGTTGTCGACCGCGGGGGCGACCGGCAGCCCGGTGAGACCGGCCGTGTGCCGCGTGGTGATCAGCCGCTCGAGCACCCCGTCGCGGACCCAGTCGGTGGCGGACAGCGGCAGGCCGTTGTCGAAGACCGACGCGTCGTCCCCGGAGGAGTGCGCGATCACGAACGGCGCCGCCTCCAGCCCCGGCGCGGCCGGGTCGCTGCGCAGTGTGAGGGGCAGCTCGGACAGCTTCTCGCCGATCCGGGTGCCGCCGCCCGGCTTGCTGAAGACCGTACGGCCCTCCGCCGCGTCCCGCGCCGAGGCGGACCACATCTGGTAGATCAGCAGATCGGCCACGGCGCTCGGGGGCAGCAGCGTCTCGTAGCGGCCGGCCGGCAGCTCGATCCTCCGCTCGGCCCAGGCGAGCCGCTGGGCGAGCTCGGCGTCGATCGCGGCCGGGTTCACATCGGTGAAGTCGCGGGTGGCCCGCCCGGCCCAGGCCGAACGCGTCCGGTCCGGGGACTTGGCGTTGACCTCAAGCGTGCCGGTCGGCTGGTCATGGCGCAGCCGCAGCCCGGTGGAGGTGCCCAGATAGCTGGAGACCAGCTCGTGGTGGGCGAATCCGTACAGCTCCCGGCCGCCCGCGCGGGCGGCCGCGAAGGACTCGCCGAGGACGGGGGCGAAGTCGGCGAACACCTCGGAGGAGGTCACGGCGGGGGAGTCGGTGAAGCCGGGCGAGACGGACGCCCCCGGACCGGCCGCCACCAGGGGCTGGGCGTCCTCGGCCGGCTCCGCTCCGCGCGCGGCCGCCTCGGCGGCCCGCACCAGCGGCTCCAGTTCCTCGGTGGTCACCGCGGACCGGGACACCACACCCGAGGCGGTGCCCCGCGCGCCGTCCACCGTGGCCACGATGGTCAGGGTGCGGCCGCGGGTGACACCGTTGGTCGTCAGGGCGTTGCCCGCCCAGCGCAGATTGGCCGTGGAGGTCTCGTTCGCGATCACCACACAGCCGTCCGCGCGGGACAGCTCCAGGGCGCGCTCGACGATCTCATGCGGCTTGGTGCTCATCGCCCGGCCTCCTGGGTGGTGTTGAGGATGTTCACGCCGCGGAACAGTGCCGACGGGCAGCCGTGCGAGACGGCCGCGATCTGTCCGGGCTGGGCCTTGCCGCAGTTGAAGGCGCCGCCCAGGACGTAGGTCTGCGGGCCGCCGACGGCCGTCATCGAACCCCAGAAGTCGGTGGTCGTGGCCTGGTAGGCGAAGTCGCGCAGCTGCCCGGCGAGAGCCCCGTTCCTGATCCGGTACGCCCTCTGCGCGGTGAACTGGAAGTTGTACCGCTGCATATCGATCGACCAGGAGCGGTCGCCGACCAGATACAGACCGTTCTCGACGTCCCCGATCAGCTGCTGTGTCGAGGGACCGTCGGGCGCGGGCCGCAGCGACACATTCGCCATCCGCTGCACCGGCACATGGCCGGGCGAGTCGGCGAAGGCGCAGCCGTTCGACCGCTCGAAACCGGTCAGCCGGGCGATCCTGCGGTCCAGCTGGTAGCCGACGAGCGTGCCGTCCTTGACCAGATCCCAGGACTGCGCGGCCACCCCCTCGTCGTCGTACCCGATGGTGGCCAGCCCGTGCTCGGCCGTCCGGTCCCCGGTGACGTTCATGACCTCGGAGCCGTACTTCAACGTCCCGAGCTGGTCGAACGTGGCGAAGGAGGTGCCCGCGTACGCCGCCTCGTAGCCCAGCGCACGGTCCAGCTCGGTGGCGTGACCGATCGACTCATGGATGGTCAGCCAGAGATTGGACGGATCCACCACCAGGTCGTACGTCCCGGCCTCGACCGAGGGCGCCCGCATCTTCTCGGCCAGCAGCTCCGGGATCTCCGCAAGCTCGGCGTCCCAGTCCCAGCCGCCCGCACCGGGCCCTCCGGTCAGATACTCCCAGCCGCGCCCGACCGGCGGGGCCAGGGTGCGCATCGAGTCGAACTCACCGCTCGCCGGGTCCACGGCCACGGCGGTCAGCTGCGGATGGAGCCGCACCCGCTGCTGGGTGGTCGTAGTGCCCGCCGTGTCCGCGTAGAACTTGTTCTCCTGCACGGTCAGCAGCGACGCGTCCGCGTGCGCGACCCCGTCGGCCGCCAGCAGCCGCTCGCTCCACTCCGCGAGCAGCCCGGTCTTGTCGGAGTCGGCCACATCGAAGGGATTGACGTCGTACGAGGAGACCCAGACCTTGTCGCTGTGCACCGGCTCGTCCGCCAGCTCCACCCGCTCATCGGACCCGGCCGCCTCGATCACCTTGGCCGACAGCTTCGCCATCGCCACCGCCTGGGAGGCGACCCGCGCCGCCGCGTCCATGGTCAGATCCACCCCGGACGCGAACCCCCACGCCCCGCCGTGCACCACCCGCACCGCATACCCCAGATCGGTGATGTCCGAGGTCCCGGCCGGCTTGGCATCCCGCAACCGGTACGCGGCACTGCGCACCCGCTCGAACCGGAAGTCGGCATGCGCGGCCCCGAGCGCGCGGGCGCGCGCGAGCGCCGCGTCGGCGAGCGCCCGCAGGGGCAGCGCGAGGAAGGACGGATCAATCTCGTGCGGCACGGGCGACTCCCCTTCGGTCGTGTAGGTGTCCGTCGGCAGTGAACCATGCCGATCCGTCTCGGGTCCGGTTAATTCGTGCCTGCAAGGCGCCCATGAGCCGAAGACGCCGCCCTCGGTGTGCTACCGGGGCGGCGTCCTCGGGACAGTGTCAGTGGTCAGCCGAGCAGGAAGACATCCAGCTCCACGCTGTCCGGCCGGCGCTCCCCGGTCGCGACGAAGAGGCGTTCGTTGAGCCAGGCCAGCCTGGGGGCGGCGGTGGCCAGACGAGGGAAGCTGCGGAAGTAGATCCGCTCCGGCGCCACCTCCTCGCCCCGGACGATGGCCGCGATGTCCTCGGGACTGCCGGAGCGGATGCCGGTGTTGTGCACCGCGATCCGCTCGCCCTCATCCGTCTCCAGGGCGTACTGGGCGTCGAGTTCGGTCAGGGTGGCGGTGCGCAGGACCTGGTTGTCGGTCCCGCCACGCAGGACGGTGCCCCGCACGTCCGGCCCTGCGAAGCGGCCCCCGGTCAGGGGCACCAGCCGACGGTGGCCGTCGGACGCCTCCCCGAGGTCGTAGGGGGCGTCCACGTGCACCGACAGGTGGGCGAAGAAAGTGAGCGGCGGAGGTGCGGGAGTCACGGTCGCCGTCCTCAGTTGACGCGGTCGGCGAAGCCCGCGGGCAGTTCCTCGGGACCCACCGCGATGACCTTCTCGTCGTTCTCGCCCACGTGCTCGAACAGGGTGATCCGGGCGAACTCCGGGACGACATAGATCGGGTAGGTGGGGCCGGCGTCCCGGTAGGCGCGCATCTCCTCCAGGTGCTCGTTCTGGTAGAGCACGGTCTTGCTGCCCTCCTGCTCGATCCACTGCGGGAAGAAGATGGTGCCGTGCAGGACCCGCCGGCCGGGCAGCACGTTGACGACCGCCGAGGTGCCGGTCGGCTCGTTCCAGGAGATCTTGTAGGCGTCGTCGGCGAGTTGCACCAGGTCGACTTCCTGGTCCTTCACCCAGCGGCCGCCGACCATGCCGGTGTGGATCCGGTAGTCGATGGTCGTGGCGTTCTTCACGTACATCTCGTACTGCCAGCCGTTGGCATAGGTGTAGATGAACCGGTGCCCGGCGATGCCGGACAGGTCCTGCGGCGGGACGGGGTTCTCGACGGTGGTCGGCGTGGCGTACCCGGTGCTCATGGTGGTGCTCCTTGCTGTGCGGTGGGCGAGGGCCGGCGGGCGTGTGGTTCAGGCCGGTCCGGTTCCGCGCCCTGGAATTCATTGTGCAACAAAACATGTTTGTCACAAAACTATGCGTCCGTGGGCCCACAATGGGGGCATGCGCAACACGGACAGAGCAGCGAGCGGTGGCGGGAAGGACGGCGGCGGTGCGCCCGGCGGCCGGGGAGTGGCCGGAGCGACCCGGGTGGCCGCCGGACTGGGCGGCCTGCTGGGCCCGCTGCGGCGCGCCGTGCTGCGCGCCACCCGCAACGCCGAGGGGCTGCCGGACCTGCCGGAGGCCCAGATCGAGCTGCTACGGGCGCTGTCCTCCGCCCCCGACGGCCTCAGCCCCGGCGCGGCGGCCAACCGCCTGCGGGTGGCGCCCTCCACCGTCAGCAACCTCGTCCGGACGATGTCCGCCGCGCGGCTGGTGGACCGGATCCGCCCCGAGCACGACCACCGGACCGTGGTTCTCACCGCCTCGGCGGATGCCCTCAAGCTGCTGGAGCGCTACGACCGCGCCAGCACGGCCGCCCTCACCCGGGTCGTCGAGGAACTGCCCGAGGCCGACCGGCTGGCCTTGGACCAGGCCCTGCCCGCACTGGACCGGCTGGTCGCCGCGCTGGAGGCCGGGGCGGGGGCCGGTGCCGAGGCTGGAGACGACGCGTCGACCTGAGCCAGCCGGTGAACTCGACGTTGACGACATCCGTCGCCGCTGACGTCTTGCTGGGGCTGTGGGCGGGGTCGAGGTAGGTGAGGAACTTTCGGAACCCGCCACCAGACCGAGGGTCCCACTGCTCGATCCGTCCGCGCATGTCGTCCGGCGGCAGCCATGCCTCAAGGGACCCAGCGGGTCCACCAACGCCCGTACGTCCTCGGGCGGCAGGTCCACCAGGTCCTCCGACCGTGGTGGACGCCCAGCGCACGCCCCCGCGGACTGCGTGAGCCCTTGGGGGAAGACCGGCAGAGTGGGCCGCCTCCGGCGGTCTCCGAGACCAGGAAGCCCGGGTTCTCCGGGCGCTGGAAGTGCAGCCGCCGCTAGCGCCGGCCCGGCCCACAGGTCAGCGATGGGTTACTCGATCTCGATGTGTGAGGCTGTCGACTGATCGAAGTAGGAGACGCGCCAGGTCTCGTCGAGCACATCGCGCAGACGGCGAGCCAACATATGGCCCCGCTCAACGAAGCTTCGCTCCGCCTCTTCCGAAGGGAATCCGGAGATCGCCGGGTCATCCCGGTTGTACGTCGCTTCGTACTCGTCTCCCCAACGATCCAGATCCTCTATGAGCTGCCTGCTGAGAGGAAGCGAGTCGGGCGCTACGTTATCCAGTCCCTGTTCAGTGATCATCCACACGGGATAGCACTCGTAATCCGCCAAAAGGCGTACCGTACGCGTCCTTGTAGCGCTCATAGGTTATGCCAATCGTGAGTGCAGGCGCCGCGATGAACCCGCCAGGCCATTTCGCCCATCCTCTGCCGTTACCTGCGCCTGCATCGCGTAACGAACCACCTCCTGCAGCACCGCTCTCTGCGTGTCCCGGTCCAGCGAAGGGAACCAGTTAACGGCTTCGTCCATGCCGCCTCAACCGCCTCAGTAATCCTTCGGATCATGAAGTCGCGCGGCGCAACCTACTGATCCACCGGCTACAGATCTCAGCGTTGATTTCGTTGAATAGCTCTGGAGTGGAAATTTCGAAAAGGAACTGGAGCAGTAAATCCTCGTGCTCTTCAGCTACCCCAATGGTGTCCAGAGAATGCACCCTCTCCGCCCATTCGGTAAGCTCCTTCGCCGTAATGTCGCCCGCAGTGTACTTTTCCAAAGCCGCGATCGCTCTCTTCGGACACAGATGAACGACCTCGTCGATTTGGCCATTTACCGGCGTCACAACCGGTAATGAAAGCAACGTATTAGCGATAACTTCCGTCGAGTCCGTATGTATTTGGTCGCCCGTGTGTCGGCTAAGGGCTGACGGTAATACGTCGCTGACGTCTTCCGGGTCCCTACCAGAAGTGGGCGCACGCTCACGAACGCTGGCGCGCTGTTCGCCGATATTATCCTGCTCTATGCTGGGTTCGATATGTTCGGTGGTTAGGTACTCGAAATATTCGACTTCGGAGCCCCGTAGGACACTTTTGTTGAGAGAGTAGAGCGGTGAAAAATCTTTGGCGTGAATGAAGCCTGTGTCTCTCAATTCGACAAGCGCGTGGAGTTGACTTTCTCTGCAACTAAGGTCTTCTTCTGTGGTTGCGGAAGAAGAGAGGACCATGGCGAGGAGCGTCGCCTCCCTTGAGTCGAACGAGTTCACCCAGTCCGTAACCGTACCGCAGGCATCTTCTCTTGCTCTTGGATCCTCTGCAAGTAGTTCCTTGACAAGGCTGATGATCCTTCTGTCGCCTACCGCCATGATATTCCCCTGGTGGACTCTTGGCATTTCTTATGGCCGTGTTTTCAGAGACCTCGGTCCTAGAAATCGCGAGGCCAAGGTATATGTGTGGCGTCGGCCGCATGCGGATCGTAGTGCGGGCTGGCCGGGTTGTGGACGTTCCTCGGATGCAGATTGCCCATCATGTCTTGGTACTTTCCGCCATATTGAATTCGATACGTCTCCCCCATGTGGGCGTGTGAACCTGCCGGTGCGTTCCCGTCCGGGCCGTGGATTCGAAGACGGACAGTCCTTCCTTCGGAGTCGACCCACTTATATTCCAGTCCGTACTGGGCTCCTCCATTCGGATCTGGCTTAAGTTCACGGACGGTCGCATGGTCCGGCACGACACTCATCGGGTCTCGACCAGTCATATCCCACGGACCTGGGCCCGTGCCAGCGGCATCTCCAGAAGGGGGGGCAGGGTCCGAGTCCGAGGGGGTCGGCCCAGGTGTGGGGGTTCTGAATGTATGTCGCGGTCGGTTTCGGGGTCGGCGTATTGGCCGGGGAATCGGAGGGGGCAGTCGGTTGAGCTGGGTGGGGCGGGGAGGGGGTGCCCCAGAGGGTGGTGCGGTGTTGCCAGGCGAGGGTGCCGTCGGGGGTGACCAGTTCGGTGGGGGTGCCGACCAGGTCGGTGATGATGGCGTGGAAGCGGGCGTCGTATTCCGATTGGGGGGTCTTGGCGGTCAGGCGGCGGAGGGTTGCTGAGGGCTCCTCCGTCGGTTCTTGCGGTGTGCGGTGCTCGGTTTGGGTTATGGGGCGGTGGGTGTCTGGGGCGTAGTCCCAGGTCAGCGTCGCGCCCTCGGGCGTCGTCTGCTCCGCCAGTCTTGTGCCGTCCCAGGTGAAGTCGATGCGGTCGGCGACTGTGCCGGTCTCGGTTGAGCGTTGTTTTGTGGTGCGGCGGCCCAGGGGGTCGTAGGTGTAGTGCCAGTGGTCGCCGTCGGGGGTTGTTGCGTCGGTGAGGCGGTCTTCGGGGTTCCAGGTGTAGGTCCAGGTGCGGGTCTGGCCGTTGAGGAGTTTGCGGGTGCGGCGGGTGAGGCGGCCCTGGGCGTCGTGTTCGTAGGTCGTGCGGCCCGCTCGGTGGATGACCGTGCCGGTGAATTCGCGGTCCCCGGGGGACGCGTGGTCAGGGGCCGTGGCGTGGGTCAGGTTGCCCGCCGGGTCGTAGGCGTAGGTCTCGGTCCAGCCGTGGGCGTGGACCGCCGTTACGCGGCCGACCGGGTCGAGGTCGAAGCGGCGGGTGCCGGAGGTCAGCTCGCGGATTTCGGTGAGGTGGTCGTCCGGGCGGTAGCCGTACGCCCGGTGTTGGATCAGGGCGTTGGCCGGGCCGGTGACGGTTTGGCCCGTCAGGCGGTCCAGGGCGTCCCAGGTCTGGGTCAGCGATACGTCGGCGCCGAACGTCCGCGAGGTTTCGCGGCCCGCCGCGTCGTACGCGAAGTGCAGGGTGTTGTCCGCCGTGCTGAGGGTCGTCGGGCGGCCTGCCGCGTCGTAGGTCCATTCCGAGTGCAGGCCGCTGGGGGTGATCCGCTGGGTGCGGTTGCCCGTCGCGTCGTACTCGTACGTCGTCGTCCGGCCGTCCACCGTTTCCGTCAGGACCCGGCCCTGTGCGTCATACGTGCGGCTCAGCTCCGCGTCCGGGTTCGTCGCCCGGGTCAGGCGGCCCGCCGCGTCGTACGCGAACGTCGTCTCCGTCGTAAGTGGCGCAGGTGGGTCAGGAATGCCTTCGCGCCTCCGGCGCTGTCGGTGCGGATGAGGATGTCGGTGCCGTGGCGGTGGGCATCGGGGATCTGGGCCAGGACCTGCTCGAGGACGGCGATGTGATCGGCGGCGGTGTTGGCCCTGGCGTTGCCCGGCGTCAGCACTCCGGCCACGGCTTCTCCGGTGTTGATTAGGAAGCACAGCAGCGGGTGGTAGCCGAAGCCGCGTTTAATAGGTGGCCGACGCTTGGCCCTTCTCGGACTAGCAGGTGACGAAGGTGGCGTCGATGTCCAGGTTCAGGCCCGCGAGGTCGCGTCCGCCCGCGTGAGCCGCAGGTATCGCAGGGCTGGAGTCGGTGGCCTGTATCCATGCGACTTCGAGGGCGGCGGCGCGGGCCGCCCGCAGTGCCGCGCGGGCGGCAGGATCGATGCTGGCCAGCAGCCGCCAGGCGGTCGGAGTGGAGGCCACCGGACCGAGCGCCTCGGCCTGATCGCGCAGTAGAGCCAGGTCCGTGATGGCCTCGCCGCCGTCGGCGAGCATCACCGCCAGATCCATCGCGATCCTTCCAGGGACGTGCCCGGTGCCGCGTGGCCACAGCCGACGCAGCGCGTCGGTGAAGGCTGCGGTCAGGCCGGTGGCATTGGCGAGATCCGCCAGCAGACGAGACCCAGCGTGGTTGATCACCCCGCGCCCGTCGGACGAGATGACGAGCTAGGCCCGTCGTCCGCAGATCACCCGTTCGTGAAGATCAATCGCATACGCTCAACCGGTGTCAAACAGAGCCGTGCGCCCGGGCGTCGCATGCTGACCGGGTTTCGATCAGCCTCAGTCAGACCCGATCGTCGATCATGGTTTTGGCCGTCACGAACGAGTGACCCGCGGTCGCTCCGCCTCTTCCGAAGGGAATCCGGAGGTCACCGGATCATATTCGCCATATTCCCGATGGACTAGGTACTCATCCATGGGTTGATAACCTGGCTCGCCGCCATTGATCAGCGGCGCGGCTGTCAGAGCCTAGCCGAACAAAATCCGCTTACGGAGTTACCCACATGGGGGACCAGTAGAGGACCTTGGTGCCGGTTTTGTCAGCCAGGAGAAGGGTCTTCCGGCCTTCGCTGCCATGTAGCTGCAGCAATCTGACGCAATCTGTCGTAACAGACTCTAGGGTTTCCAGAAGGCGGCTTATCTCTGTGTATTCTGTGGTGTCCGGGGAAAATCTATTGACCCTCCTTCTGTAAGTCCGCTTAAGTGACTCGACACCCACTTCTGATTGTGCATCGTCCACTCTCTGCGTGTCCCCGATGAGCGACAGAAACGAGGAATCGATAACGCCTCCTCGATTGATCGCCCTTTCGATAGCTTCAAGCAACCTGGACATTGCCGGCTCTTCCCGTCGTTGGTGGATATCAAGGTTCCGGATATTTCGCCTCTGATTAGTATCTCACCTTCGCCGTAGATGTCAGGTGGCTCGAATATTCATCAGCCGCGTCCACTGCTACGCCGCAGAAATCAGTGGTCCATGAGGTGAACTCGCTGTTTGTGTTGCCTCCACGTCGGAGGTCCCGGTCGGCTTGGCATCCCGCAACCGGTACGCGGCACTGCGCAGCCGCTCGAACCGGAAGTCGGCATGCGCGGCCCCGAGCGCGCGGGCGCGCGCGAGCGCCGCGTCGGCGAGCGCCCGCAGGGGCAGCGCGAGGAAGGACGGATCCATCTCGTGCGGCACGGGCGGCTCCCCTTCGTCGCGTACGTTGTGTGGTGTCCGTCGGCAGTGAACCATGCTGACTGGGGCCCGGGGCGCGGTGCTTGCCGTTGCGCTCTGCGTGGCGAAAGGACAACGGCCGCCCCGGTTGCCCAGGGCGGCCGAACGGGTGGTTACGCGCCGAACTCTTCAGCCGTGAGACGGCCGATGAACGCGTCCCACTGGCGTATGGGGAAGGCGAGTTGCGATCCGTGGCGGTTCTTGGAGTCCCGTACGTGGACGGTGTCGGGCGTGGCGGCCACCTCGACGCACATGCCGCCCTCGCCGCTGCTGTAGCTGCTCTTGAACCACGACAGCTCGGCCTGCTTGTTGGTCATGTTTCTCCCCGCAGCTTCTCGATGAACTCCAGCGACTCCCGTGGCGGGAGAGCCTGGGCCCTGATGATCCCGTAGCGCTGTTCGAGCGTGCGGACCGCTTTGCGGTCCGTCAGCAACCTGCTGATGTCCTGGACCTCTGCGTAGGCCATCATCTGGCGCCCCTTGGGTTCCAGCAAGGCGAAGGGGCCGCCCGCTCCGGCATGTTCTTCCCGCCGTGTCGGCATGACTTGAAGCTCTACGTTGCGCATCTGGCCGATGCGGAGCAGGTGTTCCCACTGCGCGCGCAGCACGGATGCTCCGCCGCACGGCCGGAGCAATACCACCTCTTCGATCACGAAGCTCATGACGGGCGGGGGCTGTCGGGTGAGGAGTTCCTGCCGGGCCAACCGGGCGGTGACCCGTTGCTCGATGGTTTCCTCGTCCAGTATGGGGCGTTGCATGGTGAAGACGGCGCGAGCGTAATCAGCGGTCTGGAGCAACCCGTTGATCACCTGGTTCTCATACGCGTGGAACTCGGTCGCCTGCGCCTCCAGCCGTGCCGCGCCCCGGAAGAAGGCCGGGAGCTGTATGTTGGCGACTTCCTCCTTGGCCGCTCGCAGTACCCCGAACGCCTCCAGAGCCTCGTCCGCCGCGTCCAGGAAGTCCGGCTGTGGCACCCGGCGTCCCTGCTCGACGGAGGAGACCTGCTCCTCGCTGTACCCGATCGCTTCCCCCAGCTGCGCCTGTGTGACCCCTGCCCGTTCGCGGAAGAGCTTCACCTGCCTGCCGATGCACTTGGCGATGTCACCTGCCATGCGCCCGCCCACCTCCTTGCGCCAGAACGCCCCGCCGTCCCTCGGCGTCACGGCATGACTCCCGTACGGGCACCCGAAGTGCCCGTACCGCGACTCTGCGTACCCGCCGCCCGTCTGGTCAGGCTAGGCACGCTTCGCCACGCTCGGTGACGTGAATGGCGAAAATCCCCCTAGCGGTACGTTCGAGATGTTCTTCACCTCTTCCCGGCGCGGTGCCCGGCTCGCCCGGTGCCTCGTTGTCCGCAGACTGGAGGAGTGGGGCATCCCCCGGGACAGCGACGCCTCGCAGGGCCTGGCCCTGATCGCGGGCGAACTCGCGGCGAACGCCGTGAGCCATGGGCATGTGCCCGGCCGGAACTTCCACCTGCGGCTCAGCGTGCAGCCGCCGCTGGATCGCGACGGGCGTCCCGGCCCCGTATCGGCCCGTATCGAGGTGTCCGACGCTCGTGACGAACGGCGGCCTGTGCTCCGGGAGTGCCAGGACGAGGCGGAGTGCGGGCGCGGGCTGCTGCTCGTGGATGCGCTCGCGTCGAAGTGGGGGGTGGCGGAGCGGGGTGTCGGTAAGACGGTGTGGTGCGAATACGCCTTGGCTCCCGTCGGGTGCCGGTCGCAGCAGGTCACGGGAGACACCGGAGCCGGCGGTGCGCGATGATGGGGGCACAGAGGAGCAGGCCCGCCGTGGTGAAGGAGCGTCGGCCGTGGAGTATGCACGTCTACGGGAGATCGCGGAGCGGCTCGCCGAGCACGCCCCGGACCCGTTCCGGGGCTACGAGATCAGCGGCGACGAGATCGTCATGATGATGTCTCCCTCGCGGCCGCACGAGTTCATCGCCCTGCGTATCCGCCAGCAGCTCGACCGGCAGATCCCGCCTTTCCTGGTCGCCCACACGGGCGGTGAGGTGGAAGACGCCTCCCTCGGGAAGCTCCGGCGCCCCGATCTGATCGTCGTTCCTGATGCGGTGTTCGCCGAGAACACGATGGCACCGTTCCACCCTCGCGATGTCGCCCTGGTCGCCGAGATCGTCTCGCCGTCGAACCACTCCACCGACTACGTCGAAAAAATGCACGACTACCCGGCGATGGGCATCCCGCTCTATCTCCTCGTCGACCCACGGAAGGGCACGATCGCGGCCCTGTCCGATCCGGGGCCGGGGCTCGGCGGCGAGGGCCCCCGTTACCGGACCCGTAGCGATTACGCCTTCGGCGACGAGGTGACCATCGGCGACTGGACCCTCGCGACCACGGACCTGCGGACTTATCCCGAGGACCGCTGACCCGCCGACCGCCGGCGGCGGCCGGCAGCCGCTCGCTCCACGAGGCTGCGGGTGGGGTGCGCAATTCCTGTCTGGGCTGGGACTTCAGGATGCCGCCTGCGGTTGGCGGTGCGCGGGCAGCCCGCTGTCCGTCAGCAAGCTGAAGACCTCTTATGCAGGGGCCCCTGTCGGCATGCACCGGCTCGTCCGCTAGCTCCACCCGCTCATCGGGCCCCGCCGCCTCGATCACCTTGGCCGACAGCTTCGCCATCGCCACCGCCTGGGAGGCGACCCGCGCCGCCGCGTCCATGGTCAGATCCACCCCGGACGCGAACCCCCACGCCCCGCCGTGCACCACCCGCACCGCATACCCCAGATCGGTGATGTCCGAGGTCCCGGCCGGCTTGGCATCCCGCAACCGGTACGCGGCACTGCGCACACGCTCGAACCGGAAGTCGGCATGCTCGGCCCCGAGCGCGTGGGCGCCGCATCGGCGAGCACCCGCAGGGGCAGCGCGAGGAAGGACGGATCAATCCCGTGCGGCACGGGCGACTCCCCTTCGGTCGTGTAGGTGTCCGTCGGCAGTGAACCATGCGGTTGCGGTCTGGGGCGCGGTAATTGCCCCCACGAGCCGGCGCGGCGCGAGCAGCTCGCCGGCCAGGCCCGACAGCGTCAGCCTGGCGCATAGATCAGCGATATGGGGTCATTCGATCTCGATCTGTGAGGCTGTCGACTGATCGAAGTAAGAGACGCGCTAGTTCTCGTCGTGCGTCAAGCAGGTCAAGAAGTTTCTGGATTTCCTGTTGCTGCACGTTACTCCAGCGGTCTGGGAGGCGGGTGCCGTCCCACGCGAGGTGCCGGGTTCGGCGTATTCGGCCGTCAGGTAGTCAACGTATTCGACTTCTGAGTCCTGTAGAACGCTCCTGCTGAGAGAGGAGAGCGGTGAAAAGTCCTTGGTGTGAACGAATCCCGTGTCACTTAGTTCGACAAGGGCGTGGAGTTGGCTTTCCCCGCGACTGAGGTCTTCTTCTATGGTGGCGGAAGAAAAGAGGATCATGGCGAGGAGTGTGGCTTCCCTTGGGTTGAGCGAATTCACCCAGTCCGCGACCGTGCCGCAAGCATTCTCTCTCACTCTTGGCGCCTCTGAAACGAGTTCTTTGACAAGGCTGATGAGCCTTCTGTCGCCTACCGTCATAGGTTCCCCTCGGTGGGTGGTCATTCCCTGAAGTGACGGAGGTGAGTCATTGACAGCCAATTAAGCGTTTCCAAAGTTCCCTTGGAGGCCGGCCTTAGGCTTGGGGGCTGCGGTCTGGGATCAGCAGCGCGCTGGACAGCTCGACGGCGATGTCCGGCAGTACACGGCTCGATCCGATGCACTGAGGGGTGAGCCCTCCAACGCGATGTGGTGTATGCCTTGGGCTAGCGGAGATGGAATGCGTTTTCTGGAGCCCAGGAAGGACCCATAGCCACTATGTTCCCTCCTGTCTCCTGTTGACATAGCGAGAAATGATGTTTGACGCACCCTTCGCCCCGGCGCGTTCGGATAGGAATTCGTCGAGAAGGGAGAAGAGGGCAGCGACTGCTTTCGAGTTGGATTTCGCATCGGAGGAATAGTCGCCTGCGCCGAATTGTTCGGCTACCTTCAACACCAATGATGGCCAGGCAACGTTTGCTTCAGTCCCTGCCTTCAAGGCGAGCCATTCTGGAAATCCGACAAGCAGCCCCCAATCGTTACCGGCATCACATCCTGTAATGAAAGCGACGTATTGGTGATAACTTCCGTCGAGACCGTATGCATTTGGCCGCCTGTGTGTGTCGGTGAAGAGCTGACGATAATCCATCACTGACGCCTTTCCGGCTGCTTAGGGGGCGGGGTCGAATCTAAGATATTCGCCATATTCCCAATGGGCTAGGTACTCATCCATAGGCTCTCCGTGTCGCCCGGTCCAGGCATCGTACACTCGGCCATTCTTTACGAGGACATCATGATGACCCCAGAAGCTATCTTGACCTCGATATTTGCCAAGCTGGGGGGCGCCCATGGAGTCAGTGATGCGCATTCTCTCGCCGCCGATTCTCTTTTGGATCTCTCGGGCGACGTCCTCACATCCGCTGCTCCCGGGAATGCTTTCGACCGGCTTGGTCTGCCAGGCCTCCCCGAGATCGTCGCAATCAGGCGCGAGGCCGAGCGCATCTGATGAAGCGAAGGGATTGACAACGTAGGAGTGATGATTAGGGGCAGGGGCAAGCCCAAGGGGGTCAGGAGCGGTGTAGCGGGCGGTTTCGGGGTCGTAATACCGAAAGTAGTTGTAGTGGAGGCCGGTTTCGGGGTCGGCGTATTGGCCGGGGAATCGGAGGGGGCAGTCGGTTGAGCTGGGTGGGGCGGGGAGGGGGGTGCCCCAGAGGGTGGTGCGGTGTTGCCAGGCGAGGGTGCCGTCGGGGGTGACCAGTTCGGTGGGGGTGCCGACCAGGTCGGTGATGATGGCGTGGAAGCGGGCGTCGTATTCCGATTGGGGGGTCTTGTCGGTCAGGCGGCGGAGGGTTGCTGAGGGCTCCTCCGTCGGTTCTTGCGGTGTGTGGTGCTCGGTTTGGGTTATCGGGCGGTGGGTGTCTGGGGCGTAGTCCCAGGTCAGCGTCGCGCCCTCGGGCGTCGTCTGCTCCGCCAGTCTTGTGCCGTCCCAGGTGAAGTCGATTCGGTCGGCGACTGTGCCGGTCTCGGTCAGGCGTTGTTTTGTGGTGCGGCGGCCCAGGGGGTCGTAGGTGTAGTGCCAGTGCTCGCCGTCGGGGGTTGTTGCGTCGGTGAGGCGGTCTTCCGCGTTCCAGGTGTAGGTCCAGGTGCGGGTCTGGCCGTTGAGGAGTTTGCGGGTGCGGCGGGTGAGGCGGCCCTGGGCGTCGTGTTCGTAGGTCGTGCGGCCCGCTCGGTGGATCACCGTGCCGGTGAATTCGCGGTCCCCGGGGGACGCGTGGTCAGGGGCCGTGGCGTGGGTCAGGTTGCCCGCCGGGTCGTAGGCGTAGGTCTCGGTCCAGCCGTGGGCGTGGACCGCCGTCACGCGGCCGACCGGGTCGAGGTCGAAGCGGCGGGTGCCGGAGGTCAGCTCGCGGATTTCGGTGAGGTGGTCGTCCGGGCGGTAGGCGTACGCCCGGTGTTGCAAGAGCCGCTCCGCGCCGGAAGCGTGGGTGAGGGACTGGGTTGTCAGGCGGTCCAGGGCGTCCCAGGTCTGGGTCAGCGATACGTCGGCGCCGAACGTCCGCGAGGTTTCGCGGCCCGCCGCGTCGTACGCGAAGTGCAGGGTGTTGTCCGCCGTGCTGAGGGTCGTCGGGCGGCCTGCCGCGTCGTAGGTCCATTCCGAGTGCAGGCCGCTGGGGGTGATCCGCTGGGTGCGGTTGCCCGTCGCGTCGTACTCGTACGTCGTCGTCCGGCCGTCCACCGTTTCCGTCAGGACCCGGCCCTGCGCGTCATACGTGCGGCTCAGCTCCGTGTCCGGGTTTGTCGCCCGGGTCAGGCGGCCCGCCGCGTCGTACGCGAACGTCGTCTCCGTCCCGTCCGCCGTGCGGGTGGCGATCGTGCGGCCCAGTGCGTCGCGTGTGTAGGACAGGGTTTCGCCCGCGCCGTTGGTCCGGGATGTCAGGCGGCCTGCCGCGTCGTGTTCGTAGGTGAGTGTGCGGCCGTTGAAGTCCGTTTCCGAGACGACCTGGCCCGCGCCGTCGTACGTGTATGTCCACGTCCGGCCCTGCGGGTTCGTCACCGTCGTCAGGCGCAGCTGTGTGTCGTACGCGAAGGCGTACCTCGCCCCGTCCGGTTCCGTCCGGGTCGCCGAGAGGTCGAAGTGGGTGTGGGTGTGGCGGGTGGTGTTGCCCGCCGGGTCGGTGTGTTCGAGGAGGTTGCCCTCGGCGTCCCAGGTCCACGTCTCGCGGCTGCCGTCCGGGCGGGTGCGCCACGCCGGCTTGCCCTCGATCGTCCAGCCCTGGCGGGTGATGTGGCCCAGGGGGTCGGTGACGCGGGTGATGCGGCCGTGGGTGCCCCGGCGGACGGTGGTCGTGTTGCCCAGTGCGTCGGTGATCTTCACCGGCAGGCCCGCCTCGTTGCACACCACGTGCACGGTGTGGCCGAGTGCGTCCGTGACCGACGTCAGGTTTCCCGACGCGTCGTACGCGTAGTGCGTCTGCGCGCCCGTCGGGTCCGTCGTGCGGATGCGGTTGCCCCGGTCGTCGTACGCGTGGCGCCACACCGCGCCGTCCGGTTCCCGGATCTCCAGCGGGTGGCCGTACGTGTCGTAGGTGGCCGTGGCCGTCGTGCCGTCCGGGCGGTCCACGCGTATCAGGTGGCCGGAGTCGTCGTACGCGTAGCGTGTGGTGTGGCCCAGGGGATCGGTCACCGACAGCGGCAGGCGGCGCGGCCCCGGGGCCCACTGGGTGTGGGTGGTGTGGCCCAGGGCGTCGGTGCGGGCCACCGTCCGGTACGCCTCGTCGAAGACGTAGGTGATGCGGTGGCCGAGCGAGTCGGTGTAGACGGTGGTGCGGGACGCCTCGTCGTAGTGGAAGCGGCCGGTCATCATGTCGTCCGAGCCGATGGTGCGCAGCACGCGGCCCCGGTGGTCGTAGACGTAGCCGAAGCTGGTGCCGTTGCGGTCGGTCCACGAGGTGATGCGGTGCTGGTCGTCGTAGGTGAACCGCATCGGCTCGGCGGCGGAGTTGTGGACCTCGGTCAGATCACCCGCGCCGTTGTAGCCGAAGGAGACCAGCGTGGTCCCTCCCTCGGCGTCGCCGACGCCCAGCAGCCGCAGCCCGGTGACGCGCATCAGCTCCGGGTCGGTGTCGATCGCGATGCGGTACCCGCCGGAGTGCGTCACCTCGCGCGGGGTGCCGTCCTCGTCGTAGGTGAAGGTGATCGAGCGGCCGTTGCGGTCCTCGACCAGCGTCAAGGGGAGCTCGTTGCCACCCAGGCCGCCCAGCGGGTCGAAGTGCAGTGTGCGGGCCTGCTCGGGTATCTCGACCCGCATCGTGCCGCCCGCCGTGCCGTCCCAGTGCAGCGGCCAGCGCGGGCCCCGCACCGGATACGTGTCCTGGCCGGGTGTCGGCACGCCGTAGCGCAGCACCATGCCGTCGGCCGCGACGAACACGATCCCGTTCGCGTCCAGCTCCAGCCGCTGGTCGAGCGTGGCCGCCCAGGTGCGGCCGAACCAGCCGCCGCAGGTGTGCCCGGAGACGAAGGTGCGCTCCAGGACCAGGGGCAGCGCCCCGGGCAGGGACACGTCCGTGGCCGGCATGACCATCTCGCCGGTCGCGACGTCGACCGGGTCGTTCTCGCAGGGTCTGTCGCGCGTGTGCTGGTCTTGGCTGCCCTCGCTGTCCGCCCGGCCGGACGCCTCGCCGTCCCGGCCCAGCGCCTGCTTACGGGCCGCCAGCCGCTGGGCGGCGGTCTTGCCCGACTGGAGCTCCTTGCGCAGCGCGCTCGCACCGCCCGTGGCCAGGGCGAGCAGCAGTGACGGGGTGATCTCGCCCGCCGCGCGCAGCGGGTCCTTGGACCACATGTCCCAGTTGGTGACCGCCTTCGCGAACTCCTTGGGGTGCTGGGCCGCGTACGCCGCGCCGTCCACCATGCCGGCCAACTGCATCGCGAAGTCGTTGACGTCGCCCTTGAGGAGCGAGGCGGGGAGCTCGGCCATGCCCAGGATGCCGTGGTGGACCTTCCATAACCCGTCCTTGAAGCCGTCCCCGACCTTCTGCCAGTTGCTCGGCTTGTCGGGGGCCTTCTCCGCCGCCGTGTCGATCTTCTTCTTCGACGCGTCGACGACCAGCTGCAACTCCTCGATCAGCTTGTCCAGCCGACCGACACACTCGTCCATCGCGGCGATGCCCGGATCGGTCTCCGAAGGCTTCTCCGGCAACTCCTCGTCGCCGCGCGAGACCGCGTCGTTGTAGGCCTCGACCTTCTTGCTGTGCGACCTCGACGCCGACCGCGCCGCGTCCGCGTCCTCGATGATCAGCTCACAGCTCTTCTGCACCGAGCGCAGCTTGGTCGCGTACGCCGCCAGCGCGCTCGCCGCATGCGTGAACTGGTCGTGGCCCGAGGTCAGCTCCTTCGGCAGCCGGTCGACCGACTTGCGGAACTCGCTGGCGCCCTTGCCCGACCAGTCCGCCAGCTCCAGCGGCCGCAGCTTGTCCTTGCCGTCCTGGAAGGCGCCCGCGTACGCGCGCAGCTCCAGCACCAGGTCGTCGATCTGGTCCGGATCGCCGGGGATCAGGTCCTTGGGCTCGGCGCCCGCCGGTATCCGTATCTGCGGGGCCCGCCCCGCGTCCGGATCGCCCATCAGCTCTCGTCCTCGTACTCACGCAGCCACTTGCGCGACAGCTTCGACAACCCCGTGTCCTCCGGGCGCTTCTCCATCTCCGGCGCGCCCACGTTGTCCCACGACCACTTGCCCGCCGCGCCGTTCGGCAGCTTGGCCATGTTTTCGTCCGAGGGCCAGAAGTTCTTGATCTGGAGCAGCTCCGCCAGCATGTACCCGGCCACCGCCTCGTACAGCCGCTCCACCACCACGTCCGCGTGGTCGGCCAGCTCGCCCATGCCGAAGCCCCACGCCTTGATGAATCCCTTGCCCGACTCCAGGAGTTCGGGCGCGCCGCAGTGCTGGAGGTACGTCGTCAGCTTCTCCTGGCCGTTCTTCACCGCCCGCGCGCCGATGACCGACTCCTCCAGCGGGCTGATCAGCCCCTTCACCGACTCGATCTCGATCTTGTAGCCGTCGGCGCCCTCGTTGCCGCCGTATTTGCCGTCCTCGCCGCCCTCGCTGGGAGCGCGGTTCACATTCCGCGCGTCGGGATCAGCCATGGCCGGCCGCCTCCTCCCCGTGCCCCTCCGCGTCGCGCAGCGTCCGCGCGTCCAGCAGGAAGGGGTGCTCGCCCAGCGGGTCCACCAACGCCCGTACGCCCTCGGGCAGCAGGCCCACCAGGTCCTCGGCCGTGGTGGACGCCCAGCCGCACGCCCCCGCGAACAGCGCGAGCCCTTGGAGCGAGGTGAAGACCGGTACCAGTGGGCCGCCTTCGGCGGTCTCCGAGACCAGGAAGCCGGGGTTCTCGGGACGCTGGAAGTACAGCCGCCGCTTCCGCAGCGCCGCCCACTTCTCGCGCTCCGGCATGCGCGCGGCGGCCTCTTGTCGTACCAGGTCAGCCAGCGTCTGACGGCCGCTCCGACCGGGCGGCCGACCGTTCCCTCCCCCAAACATGAGGGTTATCTTCGCACGGGTGACCGACACCGCCGGTGACCGCCACACCGCTCTGCGCGATGACCGTCATCGCGTGGTGTCCAGGCCGCCGAAGAGGTCGGTCAGGACGGCTGGTCCGCCCTCGCTCCGGTGTCACCGGGCGCGGTCTGTCTCCCGGCCCGACGTTGCCGCTCGTGGTGCCGACGGGCCTTGAGCCGGTTGCCGCAGGTTTTCATCGAGCACCACCGCGCGGTGTTGGCACGGCTGCGGTCGACTAGAAACAGGTGACAGTCGCTGTTCGCGCACGGTCGCAGCCTGCCCGGCGAGTCCTCCTGCATGCGGGCCCAGGCGAGGATCAGCCCGACGGCCAGCCGGCGCTCCGCCTCGACCTCCAGAATCCACTCCAGGCCGTCCTCGCTCACTCGGGGCACCTTGCGGGCGCCTGCGACGAACGGGGCCAGGACCTCCGGTCCGTCCTCACCGCGCACCACCGTCTGCAGGACGTCACGGGTCTTCCTGAGCCACTCCCGCTCCGCGGGGCCGCCGTCACCGCCGTGCCGTGCCGCCCACTGGCGCAGTGCGGGGTCCTCCAGCCACAGGTCGCGCGGAACCCCGTCCACTACGGGGGTGCTGTTGAGCGCTTCGAGCAGCGCCTCCTCGCTGGGCATCCGACCCTTCCTCCGTCTGTAACCAGCTTGTAGCGCTTGACAGGTTACACGCTCAGGGTCAGCCTATGAGGAACCGACCTAACCACACAGAGGAACTAAAGGGGTTACCCATGGCTGAGGTGCGACACCGCTACACCTCCGTGCTCGGACATCGCGTGTTCTACCGGGAAGCCGGCCCCGCCGACGCTCCCGTCATCGTCCTGCTGCACGGATATCCCACGAGCTCACGCATGTTCCGGCAGCTGATTCCCGCACTGGCCGACCGATTCCACGTCATCGCCCCCGACCATCTGGGGTTCGGGCAGTCCGCCACGCCGCCGGCCGACGAGTTCGCCTACAGCTTCGACGCTCTCACCGACGTGACCGACGCATTCCTCACCGAACTGCGCCTGGAGCGGTACGCGCTGTATGTGCAGGATTACGGCGCTCCCATCGGGTGGCGCCTGGCACTGCGACACCCTCACGCCATCACCGCGATCGTCACGCAGAACGGCAACGCCTACGACGAAGGATTCGTCGCCGACTTCTGGGCCCCCATCTGGGCCTACGCGCAGTCGCCGAGCCCAACGACGGAAGCCGCGCTGCGTGCGGCCCTGAGCGAGGAAGCCATTCGCTGGCAGTACCTGCACGGTGTCGCCGAACCAGAACTGATCGACCCGGACACCTGGGCTGCCGACCACCGTGAGATCTCGCGCCCCGGCGTCGACCGGATCCAACTCGACCTCTTCCGTGATTACGCCACCAACCCGCCCCTCTATCCCCAGCTCCACGCGTACTTCCGTGCCACCCAGGTACCGCTGCTGGCCATCTGGGGCGCGGAAGACAAGATCTTCGGTCCCGACGGAGCGCGGGCCTTCGCGAGGGACCTCGACAACGCCCAGATCCGGCTGGTGCCGGGCGGAGGGCACTTCCTCCTCGAAAGCCACCTCGACACGGTCGCCGACGCGATGCGCGCCTTCCTCGAGCAGCAGCCTTTGCCGCCCGCAAGCCGCGGGTGAACGGGGCGGAGATGACGGCGCCCCAGCTGCGCCCCAGCTGCTCTTGAACCACGACAGCTCGGCCTGCTTGTTGGTCACCTTTCTCCCCGGGCGGGATTCCGGTCCGGGCCGCCGGGGTGTCGAGCACGGACGCAGGTACGGTCAGCCGTTCCGGTGATGTCGCGGCGGATGCCGACGGGCGCGGCGGGGTCCGTCCGGCACCGGATTTCTGTAGGAACTCGACAGGGAGTGCCACACGCCCCTGTGGGTGCCCGATTCCTCCTCGGGGGCCTCGGACCGATAGTTTGCGAGGGTAGGGGTCGTCGGCACGCACTGTGACGTGCACCACGACATCGACAAGATCGGCAAGATCGACAAAAGATCGACAAGAGAAGGTGGTCCCTTGAGCCGCTCGGTTCTCGTCACCGGAGGCAACCGCGGCATCGGCCTCGCCATCGCCCGCGCCTTCGCCGACGCTGGCGACAAGGTCGCCATCACCTACCGGTCCGGTGAGCCGCCGGCCGGCTTCCTCGCGGTCAAGTGCGACATCACCGAGCCGGAGCAGGTGGAGCAGGCGTACAAGGAGATCGAGGAGAAGCACGGCGCGGTGGAGGTCCTGGTGGCCAACGCCGGGGTCACCCGCGACCAGCTGCTGATGCGGATGACCGAGGAGGACTTCGCCACCGTCCTCGAGACCAACCTCACCGGCACGTTCCGCGTGGTCAAGCGGGCCAATCGGGGGATGCTGCGAGCCCGTAAGGGACGCGTGGTGCTGATCTCGTCGGTCGTCGGACTGATGGGTTCGGCCGGTCAGGTGAACTACGCCGCGTCCAAGGCGGGCCTGGTCGGTTTCGCCCGCTCCCTCGCCCGTGAGCTGGGCTCGCGCAACATCACCGTCAACGTGGTCGCGCCCGGTTTCGTCGACACGGACATGACGCGCGCGCTCAGCGACGAGCAGCGCGAGAACATCGTGAAGCAGGTACCGCTCGCGCGTTACGCGCAGCCCGAGGAGATCGCCGCCTCGGTCCGCTTCCTGGCCTCGGACGAGGCCGCGTACATCACTGGAGCCGTCATCCCTGTCGACGGCGGATTGGGCATGGGTCACTGAACGTCATGAGTGGAATTCTCGCCGGTAAGCGCATCCTGGTCACGGGCGTCATCACCGAGTCGTCCATCGCCTTCCACGCCGCCAAGCTCGCCCAGGAGGAGGGCGCCGAGGTCATCCTCACCGGCTTCGGCCGGGTCTCCCTCGTCGAGCGGATCGCCAAGCGGCTGCCCAAGCCCGCCCCGGTGATCGAGCTGGACGTGCAGAACCAGGAGCAGCTGGACGGCCTGGCCGACAAGGTGCGCGAGCACCTGGGCGAGGGTGTCGACCTCGACGGCGTGGTGCACTCCATCGCCTTCGGCCCGCAGGGCGCGTTCAACTTCCTCGAGGGCAGCTGGGAGGACGTCGGCACCGCCGTGCACGTCTCCGCCTACTCCCTCAAGGCGCTCACCATGGCGTGCCTGCCGGTGATGCCGCGCGGCGGCTCGATCGTCGGGCTGACCTTCGACGCCCAGTTCGCCTGGCCGAAGTACGACTGGATGGGTGTGGCCAAGGCCGCGCTGGAGTCCACCAACCGCTACCTCGCCCGCGACCTCGGCGAGAAGAACGTGCGCTGCAACCTGGTCTCCGCCGGGCCCATCAAGTCCATGGCCGCGAAGTCCATCCCCGGCTTCGAGGATCTGGCGGACGTGTGGAACCACCGGGCCCCGATCGGCTGGGACCTGACCGACCCGGAGCCGGCCGGCCGCGGCGTCGTCGCCCTGCTGTCCGACTGGTTCCCGCGCACTACGGGCGAGATCGTGCACGTCGACGGCGGTGTGCACATGATGGGCGCCTGAGCCCACGGCACGCTCCGCGCGACGGCCGCCGTCCCACCCGCGAACCGCGGGTCCGGGGCGGCGGCCGTTCCGCGTCCGCGTTCACCCGTACGGGGGAGGAGAACGCGCGTACGGGTGGTGGGAGCGCGCACTGTGGAGGTGTTCGAAGGCGAACTCACGAACCGACTCACCGAAGCGACAGCGGCGCGGCAGCACGGCCGAGGAGGTCCCGCATGCGTACGACCGTTCGTGTGCGTACGACCCGGCGTGTGCGTATGACCCGCCGTGTGCGTACGACCCGCCGTGTGCGGACGACCCGTCGTGTCGCGGCCGGGCTGCTGCTCGTCGCCATGGTGGGGCTGGTCATCGCCGCCTCCAGCTCCGCCGCGCAGGAGCGGCCCCGGCGGCGCGAGGCCGCGTGCAGCACCTCGGTGCGCGGCTCGCACGCCACCGCCAGCTGCTTCAACCCCAACCCCCGCTCCGACCGGGTGCAACTGCACGTCGAATGCGCCCGCTGGTGGGACCCGGACATGGACGCCCGCCCGGTGGAGGTCGGCCCGGCTCAGTACGTGCGGCTCGCCGAGCGCTGCTGGAAGGAGATACGGAAGGCGTGGGTGAGCCACCGGTGAGTGCGTTCAGGGATTGACGCGTCCACGCTCAGCGGCCGCGGAAGCGGCAGCCGAACGGATGGATGCTGGCCTCGGCCGCCGCCCGCTCGCCGTCCCCCTCCCGGATCGCCGCCACCAGCCGGCCGTGGTCCACATGCGTCTCCGGGCCCATCCCGCCGTGGATGTCCGCGCGCAGGAAGTCCCGTACGACCGCGCCCAGATCCGCGTACAGCTCGGCCAGCACATCGTTGTGCGAGGCGGCCACGACCGCCATGTGCAAGGTGGCGTCCGCCTCGACGAAGGCGCCCGGGTCGCCCGCCTCCCAGGCCCGCTCGCGCCGGTCCAGCTGTGCGTCCAGCTGCTTGAGGTCCTGTTCGGTACGGCGCTCCGCGGCCAGCTGGGCCGCCTTGGTCTCCAGGGCGCTGCGCAGCTCGGCCACATGACGGGGGTCGGCGCCGGCGAATCGGCGGTGCATCACCCCGGCCAGTTCGCTGGTCGCCAGCACATAGGTGCCCGAGCCCTGGCGGATGTCCAGCAGCCCGTTGTGCGCGAGGGCGCGCACGGCCTCGCGCACGGTGTTGCGCGCGACCCCCAGCTGCTCGACCAGCTCGGGCTCGGTGGGAATCCGCGAGCCCACCGGCCACTCGCCCGAGGTGATCTGGGCGCGCAGCTGGGCGATCACCTGGTCGGCGAGGGCGGAACGCCGGGGCGAGGTCAGCGGCATGACTCTCCTGTGCGTGGTGCGGTGGTGGCCGTTTGGGTGAACGGGCCCTTCCATCATGCCGTCCGGCCGTCACCGGGCGATCGCGCACCACTGGGGCGGCATGACCGTCACGACCGGCATGACCGGCGTTTGGACGGCATTCATCCCATGATTCTATGATGGTCGGCATGCACACGCCCCCGTCTGACGACCTCGCGACGCTTGACACCGCCGCCTCCGCGCCCCGCCCGGCGCAACCCGGAAAACCGCACCGCGCGGCCTCGCCGTGGCGCGGCCGCGTCATGGCGGCAGGACTCCTCCTGGCCGCACTCAATCTGCGCCCGGCCGTCACCAGCCTCGGTCCGCTGCTGGAGGAGGTCCGCGACGACCTCGGGATGAGCGGCACCGTCGCCGGAGTGCTCACCTCCGTGCCCGCGGCCTGTTTCGCGCTCTTCGGGTTCGCCGCACCCCGACTGGCCCGGCGCCGGGGTCCGGGAGCCGTCGTCTGCGCCGGGCTCGCCGCCATCACCGCCGGTCTGGCGCTGCGCCCCCTCGCCGGCGGGACGGTGGCCTTCCTGGCCGCCAGCGCGCTCGCCCTGGCCGGGATCGCGGTGAGCAACGTCCTGATGCCGGTGATCGTCAAGCGCTGGTTCCCGGACCGGGTCGGCGCGATGACCGGGCTGTACTCGATGGGACTGTCGCTGGGCACGGCCGCCGCCGCGGCGGCCACCGTGCCGATGACCGACGCGCTGGGCGGCTCCTGGCGGGCCGGGCTCGCGGTGTGGGCGCTGCTCGCCGCCGTGGCGCTGGTGCCCTGGCTGTTCCTCGCCCGCGACCGTGCGAGCGGACCGGAGGCGGATGGCCCGCAGGCGGATGGCCCGGCGGCGGGCGGGTCGGGTGGTTCCGTGGTGCGGGGTTCCGCGGCGGGCGGTTCCCGCGCGGACGCACCGGCCGGAGCGGGGACTCCCACCCCTGCCGGCGGGACATCCGCCTCCGCCGATGGGACATCCGCCTCCGCCGGCGGGTCCGCGATCCGCATCACCCGCAGCCCCATCGCCTGGGCGATGGCCGTCTTCTTCGGCTTCCAGGCCACCGCCGCGTACGTCTCCATGGGCTGGATGCCGCAGATCTTCCGGGACGCGGGGGTTTCCGCCTCCACCTCCGGTCTGCTGCTGGCCGTGATGATGGCGATGGGCGTGCCGCTCGCCTTCGTCCTGCCCCGGATCGCCGCCCGGCTGCGGCACCAGGGCGTGCTGGTCGCCATCCTCGGCGCCTTCTCCCTCATCGGCTACGGCGGACTGTGGCTGGCCCCGGCCGAGGGCGCCTGGGCGTGGGCCGTGCTGCTCGGCGTCGCCAACTGCGCCTTCCCGCTCGCCCTCACCATGATCAGCATGCGGGCGAAGACCCACGCGGGCGTGGTCCGGCTGTCTGCCTTCGCGCAGAGCACCGGCTATCTGCTGTCCATCCCGGGCCCGCTGCTGGTCGGCGTGCTCTACCAGCACAGCGGCGGCTGGGGGCAGCCCATCGCGCTGATGGCCGCGTTCATGGTGCCGCAGATCATCGCGGGCGTACTGGCCGGACGTCCCCGCACCCTGGAGGACGAGGCCTGATCGGCGTCGCACACGGGGAGTGGGACACTGGTGCCATGCCAGTGCTCGATGAGAACCCCCCGAACGGCCAGAAGAAGCTCCTCACCATCTTCGGCGTAATGCTGGGCATCACCGTGATCATCGCCGTGATCGCCACCATCGCCTCGCCCTGACCCGGCCGGCCCGGCCGGCCCGGCGCCCTGACCTGGTGCGGTGGATCGGATGGTGGGGCAGGCCCCACCATCCCCTAGGGGGTCAGGCTCAGGGGTAACTGGGTGGCTCACCGGATGGGGGCGGCCCCGCCCGCTCCGTACTGTCGAACCATCACCACGTTCGGCGACCCCGGAGGCGATCCCATGTCCGCCCGCACCCGTACCCGGCCCGTACACCCGGCGGACAGCGGCGTGGACGTCCGGCTGCCGTGGTGGGCCCTCGCGCTCCCGGTCCTGGCCTTCGTGGCGCTGCTGCTCCTGCTCACCGGACCCACCGACGCCCACGCCGCGAGCGGCGGCTCCGGGCCGGTCTCGCAGACCGTGGAGCTGCTGCACCGGGCCTTCGGACGCGCGGCACTGTGACCGCCGCAGGCCGCCCACCAGCCAGGTCCGCCGTATGGCGGGTGCGCGCACGTTTGACAAGGTCGTTCCAACACCCTGCGCCTCATGCACTGATTCATGCGAAGCTGGGACGCATGAGCGTCGATGTGCCCCGCAGGATTGTCCTCCTTCGACACGCCAAGGCCGACTGGCCCCAGGTGGCCGACCATGAGCGCCCGCTCGCGGAGCGCGGCCGTAAGGACGCCCCGATCGCCGGGCGCCGGATCGCGGAGGCCGGTCTCACCCCCGAACTCACCCTCTGCTCCACCGCACTGCGCACCCGTGAGACCTGGAAGCTGGTGGTCCACGAGCTGCCGCGGCGCCCGAAGACCGTCTACGAGGAGCGGCTGTACGACGCTCCGGTCGGCCAGCTCATCGAGGTGCTCAACGAGACCTCGGACGACATCACCGACCTGCTGGTCGTCGGCCACAACCCCGGGATGCACGGCCTCGCCGACGCGCTGGCGGGCGAGGCCGAGGAGGGCGCCCGGGAGCGGATGACCCGCAGCGCCTTCCCCACCTCCGCGTTCGCGGTGGTGACCTTCAGTGGTTCGTGGAAGTCGGTCGAGCTCGGCTGCGGGCGCCTCGCCGGTTTCTGGGCGCCCCACGAGTGATCTCACCGGTCCCACCAGGTCGCCACCACGTCGCCACCGCATCGGCCCCCGGCTCCGCCGTCGTACGGAGGAGCCGGGGGCCGATGCGCGTTCCGCCGGGCCGGGACGCGGGACGCGGGTTCCGGACCCGTCAGTCCTCGTGCGCGTCCGCGGCCTCGACCTCGTCGCGGGTCACGCCCAGCAGATACAGCACCGTGTCGAGGAACGGCACGTTCACGGCGGTGTGCGCGGCCTCCCGCACCACCGGCTTGGCGTTGAAGGCGACCCCGAGCCCGGCCGCGTTCAGCATGTCCAGGTCGTTCGCCCCGTCGCCGATCGCGACGGTCTGCACCAGCGGCACCCCCGCCTCGGCCGCGAAGCGCCGCAGCAGCCGGGCCTTGCCCGCCCGGTCGACCACCTCGCCGATCACCCGGCCGGTCAGCTTGCCGTCCACGATCTCCAGGGTGTTGGCGGAGGCGAAGTCCAGCCCCAGCCGCTCCTTGAGATCGTCGGTGACCTGCGTGAAGCCACCGGAGACCACACCCACCTGATAGCCGAGCCGCTTCAGGGTGCGGATCAGCGTACGGGCGCCGGGGGTGAGCCGGACCTCGGCGCGTACCTTCTCCACCACGGACTCGTCGATCCCCGCCAGCAGCGCGACCCGCGCGTGCAGCGACTGCTCGAAGTCCAGCTCACCGCGCATCGCCCGCGCCGTGACCTCGGCGACCTCGTCCTGGCACCCGGCATGGGCGGCGAAGAGCTCGATCACCTCGTCCTGGATCAGGGTGGAGTCCACATCCATGACCACCAGCCGCTGCGCCCGGCGCTGCAACCCCGACGCCACCACGGCCACATCGACACCGATATCGGCGGCCTCGGTGGCCAGCGCGGTGCGCAGCGGTTCCGTCTCGGCGCCGGACACCTCGAACTCCACGGCCGTCACCGGATACTTCGCCAGCCGGAAGATCCGGTCGATATTGCCGCCGGTGCCGGTGATACGGGAGGCGATGGCGGCCGTCGACTCGGCGGTCAGCGGATTCCCCAGCACGGTGACGTGCGACCGGCCCGTGCCCCGCGGCCGGTTGTCGCCCCGGCCGGAGATGATCTCGGCCTGGAGCCGCATCGACTCCGCCCAGCTGTGCACGGTGGCCCGCAGATCGCCCTCCACCCCGTCTGCTGTGGGGGCTGTGACCAGGACGCACAGCACGATGCGGCCCCGGGTGACGACCTGCTCTATGTCGACTATGTCCACGCCGTAGGCGGCGAGGGTGTCGCAGAGCCCGGCGGTGATACCGGGGCGGTCCTTGCCGAAAATCTTGACAAGGAGGGTGGGGACATCGTCATCCGGGACGGCGGTGACAGGGAGATTCCGCGATGCGCTCATGGTCTTACCACCGTATCCGGCTGTCCGCGCGGGGTGCGCGGCAGCCCGCACCGTGGACAGCCACCCGAAGCGGAACGTTCATGTCCAGGTCGCCGTGGCGTCATCCCTCGCATGATCGGCGGTGCCGTTCCCCACGCCCCCGGTGCCAGCCCCTCCCGTGCCCCGTCTCCCATCCCCACGTCTCACCGCACGGCGGCCACCCACACCGCGCCCGCCCGGCAGCGAGCGGCCGGGTGCCGCGGCGAAGCCGACGGACACCGTGGCGTCGACGAGCGCGGACCAGCGCGGATGCCGTCGATCGTGACCGTATCGTTGTCCACCCGGATCAGCCCGGCGAGCAGGAGCGGGAAAGGAGGCGGCCACGAGGCCCGCGCGCGGTGTACGGAACCGCCGACCGCCGGCACCGTCGCCGCGGCGGTCATCGGGCCGAGCGCGTCCGCCCCGTCCGCATCGATCAGGTTGCCCGGATAAACAGCGATCCGGGCTGTCTGTCAGCGCTTACCACTTTCCGAGGGCCTTTCGGATGAGTCAACACCGCCCGAGATGTGGTCTTGTCAAAACCCGACTTTCAGTTAAGGGACTGAGCCTGAAATAGTTCCCCACGATGTTCGCCATCCCTAGACTCCCTGTGACAGGGGGTAGCTCGGGGGACAACTAGTGGGGCGTGGAGTGCCGGAACTCGTACTGGAATTGAACGGACAGACCTGGACACTTGACCCGTCGAGGTCGTACAGCCTGGGGCGTGACCCGCAGGGCGACATGGTGCTGGACGACGCCAGGGTCTCCTGGCGACATGCCACGGTGCGCTGGGGCGGGAGCAGTTGGATCATTGAGGATCAGGGATCCACGAACGGCACCTATGCGCAAGGCCGGAGAATCCAACAGATGGAAATCGGCCCTGGTTCGGCCGTCCATCTCGGCAACGCCACCGACGGTCCCCGGCTCAGCGTCTCCGGCAACGGTGCCGCTTCGATGGGCGCCACGGGCGGGTACGGCCAGCAGGCGGCGATGGGTATGCCTCAGCAGGCTCAGCAGCCCCCCGCCCACCAGCCGCAGCAGCAGGCCGGTTCCGGCTGGCCCCAGCAGGGCGCACCGCAGCCCCACCAAGGCTGGCCGCAGCAGCACCAGCCGCAGCAGCAGCCCCAGGCCCCGCACCAGCAGCAGCCGTTCATCCCACAGCAGCAGGCCCCCCAGCAGCCACAGGCCCAGGCCCAGGCCCCGCAGCACAACCCCGCGCAGAAGGTCCCCGGCGCCGGCCCCTCCGGCGGCCCGGCCGGTGCCGCGCCCGCCCAGGGCGACCGCAGCCCGACCACCTTCCACCAGCTGGCCGCCGGCCGGGTGATGCGCATCGGCCGTGCGCTGGAGAACGACCTGGTCGTCTCCGATCTGCAGGTCTCCCGCCACCACGCCGAGTTCCGGGCGCTGCCCGACGGCCGCTTCGAGATACGCGACCTCGGCAGCCACAACGGCACCTATGTCAACGGTCAGCCGGTCCGGCAGCAGATCATCGGCCCCTCCGACACCGTCGGTGTCGGTCACTCCACCTTCCGGCTCGTCGGCGACCGCCTCGAGGAGTTCGTCGACACCGGTGAGGTCTCCTTCTCGGCCCGCCATCTGACGGTGACCGTCGACGGCGGCAAGCAGATCCTCAAGGACGTCTCCTTCGGCGTCCCGGAGAAGTCCCTCGTCGCGGTCATCGGCCCGTCCGGCTCCGGTAAGTCCACGCTGCTGAAGGCGCTCACCGGATACCGCCCGGCCAACCAGGGCGATGTCCTCTACGACAACCGGAACCTCTACAAGCAGTTCGCCGAGCTGCGCCAGCGCATCGGTCTGGTGCCCCAGGACGACATCCTGCACAAGGAGCTGTCCGTCCAGAAGGCCCTCCGGTACGCCGCCAAGCTCCGCTTCCCCGGTGACACCGCCGCGGCCGAGCGCGAGGCCCGGATCGACGAGGTCCTGCGCGAGCTCAAGCTCGACATCCACCGGGAGAAGAAGGTCACCGCCCTCTCCGGCGGTCAGCGCAAGCGGGTCTCCGTCGCGCTGGAGCTGCTCACCAAGCCGTCGCTGATCTTCCTGGACGAGCCGACCTCCGGTCTCGACCCGGGCATGGACCGCGATGTCATGCAGCTGCTGCGCGGGCTCGCCGACGACGGCCGCACCGTGCTGGTGGTCACCCACTCGGTCGCCGAGCTGGCGCTGTGCGACAAGCTCCTGGTGATGGCGCCGGGCGGCTCGGTCGCCTACTTCGGCCCGCCGGACGAGGCGCTCAACTTCTTCGGCTACGACAGCTGGGCGGATGTCTTCTCGGCGTTCGAGAACTACCGCGACTACGACTGGGCGGGCCGCTGGCGCGGTTCGCAGCACTACCAGATGTACGCGGCGGACCTGGACTCCGTCGCCCCGCAGTCCGTCCATGTCCAGGCCCCGCCGACCCGGATGCAGAAGCCGCAGAGCTGGGGATCCCAGTTGTGGACGCTGATCCGCCGCTATCTGTCGGTGATCGGCTCGGACAAGGGCTTCATGGGACTGATGGCGATCCTGCCCGCCGTACTGGGCGCGGTGAGCGTCGTCATCCCGGCGAAGTTCGGCCTCCAGATGGCCCCGAAGGGCTCGTTCAACCAGGCTGCCGGGACCATTCTGCTGATCCTCGTGGTCGGCATGTGCTTCACCGGTGCGGCCAACTCCGTACGAGAACTGATCAAGGAACGGGTGATCTACGAACGGGAACGGGCGGTCGGCCTGTCCCGCTCCGCGTATCTGATGTCCAAGGTGATCGTGCTCGGCGTGATCACCGCGGTCCAGGGCATCATCATCTGCGCCATCGGTCTCTCGACGCGCAAGCTGCCCGAAGAGGGCCTGCTGATGCCCCCGGCCGCCGAGCTCTGCCTGGCCGTCATCGCGATCGGCTTCACCTCGATGATGTTCGGCCTGGTGATCTCGTCCCTGGTGAAGACCGCCGAGAAGACCATGCCGCTGCTGGTCATGTTCGCGATCGTCCAGGTTGTCTTCACCGGTGTGCTGTTCAAGATCTTCGGTTCGCCGGGCGTGGAGCAGTTCGCGTGGCTGATGCCGTCCCGCTGGGCGGTCGGCGCGGCCGGCGCCACGCTGGACCTGGGTCCGGGCTCCGGCCACATGATGGCGCCGTGGGACAGCAAGAAGCCCCTGGACACCGATCCGCTGTGGGAGCACACCACGACGCAGTGGGGCATCGACATGGTGGCGCTGCTCGTCCTGGGCATCGCCTGCGGCTTCGCGGTCGCACGGCTGCTGCGCCGCCATGAGCCGGAGGTCATGCGCAAGTAGCCGCGGCCGTCACCACCGTCCTGACGTCACCGAAAAGAGCGACGGCACCCCTCGCACACAGGGGGTGCCGTCGCCCTTCGGCGTGTGAACGCCGGGTCCGGGACGGGCCGTTGGATTTAGTACGGGCCGTTCACGTTGTCCATCGAGCCGTACCGCGCGGCGGCGTAGTTGCACGCGGCGGTGATGTTCGCGACCGGGTCGTAGGGGTCCCAGGAGGTGCCCTCGACGTGGTACTGCTTGAACGTCGGGGCTATTACCTGGAGCAGGCCCTTGGAGGGCACGCCGTTCTGGGCGTTGATGTCCCAGAGGTTGATGGCGCGCGGGTTACCGCCGGACTCCCGGATGATGTTGCGGTGGATGCCCTCGTAGGTCCCCGGAATGCCCTTTTCCTTCATGATGTCGAGGGATTCGCGGATCCAGCCGTCGAGGTTGTCCGGGTAGTTCTTGGTGTCCTTGGCAGCGGCGACCGTCTCGACACGCGTGGTGGAGCGGCTCGCGGCCTGCTTGACTGCCCGCTCCTTGGCGGCCTTGGCCTCGGCGGCCTTCTTCTTGGCGGCGGCCTCTTCCGCGGCCTTCTTCTTCGCAGCCTCTTCCGCGGCCTTCTTCTTGGCGGCGGCCTCTTCCTTGGCCTGCTTCTCGGCGGCGGCCGACTGCTTCACCAGGACCTCGTGGTGCGCCTGGCTGTCGGCCTTCTGGGAGGTGAGGGCAACCGGCTTGTTCGGCAGGTCCTGGGCCGTCGTCTGGGCACCGGTGTCACCGCCGGGGACGACCGCGAAGGCTATGGCGGCCGCACCGGCGGCCGCGATACCGGCGGCGGAGTACTTGTGCGTTTTGGTCAGACGGTGGTAGCCGGGGATGTTGGGCAGGGGCATGGCGGAGTAGACCTCTTCCAATCGCTTTGAGTCGCAGGCCAAATCGGCGCGCAGAGCGCCGTTCATCGATCTACGGCGCCGTGCGACTGGGGGAAATTCTTAGCTGCCGCAAAAAGCTGTCGCAAAGCAGTGACATACGATGCTGCTTAGTGGATAAGTAGGCCGCTCATGCCCATGCGAACGGCCGTCATCCCCGCTCAGTCGCCTATGAAACGTCCACTAAGCACGTTCGTAAGTGCTTTAGGTCCTGTGTCCGGGCTCACATCGCGGAGCCTCTCATATTGCGCGGTGTGCCCACGCAAATGCACAGGGTGTTTGTATTTTCCACTCCTGTAACAGCCCCTTCGGGCGCCTTGAGTGCGCCGTTCGACCTAGGGCTCGGGTCTTATCAGGTGGCCGCCGACCGGCCGATATGGCCCCCGGATGGCGGTCGGTACGGTAATGCTCATGACGAAAGGACGGGGTGGCGGAACCGAGGCCGGGCTGCGCCGGGTGAGCGGTGCGCTGCTTGCCATGAGCAGACATCTGGAAGTCCGTGATGTCCTAAAGACCATCGTTGTGTCCGCCCGTGAGCTGCTCGATGCGGAGTATGCCGCTCTGGGGGTGCCGGATGATCACGGAGGTTTCGCCCAGTTCGTAGTAGATGGGGTGAGCGAGGAGCAGTGGAAGGCCATCGGGCCGCTGCCCCGGCAGCACGGCATTCTCGCCGCCATGCTCAAGGACGCCACTCCGCAGCGACTCGCCGATGTACGACTTGATCCGCGTTTCGGTGGATGGCCATCAGCTCATCCCGATATGTCTGATTTTCTGGGTCTTCCTATTGCCGACGGCGATGAAGTCCTCGGCGCGGTGTTCCTCGCCAACAAGCGATGCCCCAAGCCCCAGGGCGGCTGCGGTTTCACCGCCGAGGACGAGGAGCTGCTCGCCATCCTGGCCCAGCACGCCGCCATCGCCCTGACCAATGCCCGGCTCTACGAGCGCAGCCGCGAACTCACCATCGCCGGGGAGCGGGCCAGGCTCGCCCACGAGCTGCACGACGCGGTCTCCCAGAAGCTCTTCTCGCTGCGGCTGACCGCCCAGGCCGCCACCGCCCTCGTGGACCGCGACCCGGTCCGCGCCAAGGACGAGCTCCGGCAGGTCGCGCAGCTCGCCGCCGAGGCCGCCGACGAGCTGCGCTCCGCCGTCGTGGAACTGCGCCCCGCCGCCCTCGACGAGGACGGCCTCGTGGCGACCCTGAGAACGCAGGTGCGGGTCCTCGACCGGGCCCACTCCGCCCGTGTCACCTTCGCCTGCCACGGCGTACGGGCGCTGCCCGCCGCCCAGGAGGAGGCGCTGCTGCGGGTGGCCCAGGAGGCGCTGCACAACGCGCTGCGCCACGCCGACGCACAACAGGTCGACGTCACCCTCGCCCGGTACGGCCAGGGCGCCCGGCTCCGCGTCGCCGACGACGGCAGGGGGTTCGACCCCTCGGCCGTACGGCGCGCCGGGCGCCACCTCGGGCTGGTGTCGATGCGGGACCGGGCCGGTGGCGTCGGTGGCCGCCTGACCGTGGAGTCGGCGCCCGGTAAGGGCACCGTGATCGAGATGGAGGTGCCCGGTGGCTGACCCGGGGCGGATTCGGGTACTGCTCGTCGACGACCACCAGGTGGTGCGGCGCGGACTGCGCACCTTCCTCGAGGTCCAGGACGACATCGAGGTGGTCGGCGAGGCGTCGGACGGCGAGGAGGGCATCGCCCGCGCCGAGGAGCTGCGCCCCGACGTGGTCCTCATGGACGTGAAGATGCCCGGCCTCGACGGCATCGGGGCGCTGCGCACCCTGCGGGACCTCGACAACCCCGCCCGGGTGCTGGTCGTGACCAGCTTCACCGAGAAGCGCACCGTGGTCCCCGCCCTGCGCGCGGGCGCCGCGGGCTACGTCTACAAGGACGTGGACCCCGAGGCGCTGGCCCGCGCCATCCGGTCCGTCCACTCCGGGCATGTGCTGCTCCAGCCCGACGTGGCCCTCGCGCTGCTCTCCCAGGAGGAGAACGGCGGCGGCCAGGGGCGCGGCGGCTCACTCACCGAGCGGGAGCGCGAGGTGCTCGCCCTGATCGCGGACGGCCGGTCCAATCGGGAGATCGCCCGTGCCCTGGTGCTATCCGAAAAGACCGTTAAAACCCATGTGTCCAATATCCTGATGAAATTGGATCTCGCCGACCGCACCCAGGCCGCGCTGTGGGCCGTAAGGCATGGGATCGGAGCCTGAACAGCGTTTCTCCGTGCAATCACACCAACGTGTAGCCGTCACTCGAACAGCGCAACTCGTCGCGAGCGGGGCCGTTCTTCACGGCGTACTGCGGCGGACCGTCGCAGCGACACGCTTATGGATGAAGGGTCTTGAGAAGTGAAGAACATCAAGAGGTTCGCTGCCATCACCATCGCGGCCGGCGGACTCGCCGTGGCCGGTGCCGGTGCCGCCTCCGCCCAGGGCCCCCAGGCCGACGGTGGGGCCACGACGTCCCCGGGTGCCGTGTCCGGTAACAACATTCAGGTGCCCGTCCACGTGCCCGCCGGGGTCTGCAGCAACACCATTACCGCGATCGGGGCCATGAACTTCGCCTACCCCGGCGTCTGCCGCTGACGATTCCCTGTCCGGGCGGACACACCCGACGCACCACCGGCCGGCCCCGGAGGCACCCGCCTCCGGGGCCGGTCCCATGACACTCCGGCGAAGGCACCCCCGGGACGCCGGCGCCCCGCCCCGGGAGACAGCCCCGCTCCCGGGAGACAGCCCCGCTCCCGGGAAGACAGCCCGGGAAGCCCGCACCCCGCCCCCGGAGACAGCCCAGGAAGACACCCTGCGAGGGTCAGAGACCGCCCCGCTCCCGCTCCTCCACATACGCGTTGTACGCCGCCACCTGCGCCCGCCGCGAAGTGCGCTCCACCGGCCGCAGCGCCTCGGCCCGCGCCGCGATCTCCGACGCGCTCACCGCACCGCCGTGCTCCCGGCCGTCCCCGCCCGCCGTGTACGCGATGTCCACCAGGGCGCCCACCCGCTGCGCCAGCTCCAGAACCCGGATGGCCCGTGGCGGATAGCCCGGGGCCAGCACCTCGCGCCCCCGCTCGGCCCGCGCCCGGTACGCCTCCAGGGCCGCCTGCGCCACCGGGCCCGATCCGGCCACGTTCAGCCGCGAGAGCACCTCCGTGGCCTCCCGCAGCGCCTCGGCGAGCTCCCGCTCGGCCTCGCCCAGCGACGGCACATCGGCCGGCGGCGCCTCCCGCACGCCCTGGCACCGCCACACCACCTCGATGTGCTGATCGCCCTCGGGCCCGGCCGCCGACACCTCGGGCACCAGGCCGAGCGCGACCCCCGTGGCGATCACCGCCTCGCCCGCGTCGAGCGCCTTGGCGTTGAACTCCGGCGGACCGCTCAGCCCCAGGGGATGCCCCGCTATGGGCAGCGCCACCCGCAGCCCCTTGGCCCCGAGCGCCCGCAGCCGCCCCAGCGCCAGCGTGAGCCCCACCGGCCCGGACTCCCCCGGAAGCCCGGCCACACGGTGCGACGCGTCCTCTCCCGCGATGCGATGCGCGGCCTCATCGGGGGAGACAAGTCCGGCAAGAAGGGCATTTCCCCAAGCTGCGAGGCGCCCTGAACGTGGTTCATCGAGCATGGCACCAGCCTAAGGACTGGTACCGACAACGTGTGGCGTAGGTTTTCCCCAGGGGGCTGCGCCCACAGGCGCACGCACGACTCGAGACTGCAATGGGAGACAACGCGCTCATGAGCGAGGTTCTGGAGCTGCTGGACGTATCGGTGGTCCGCGATGGTCGGGCTCTGGTGGACGAGGTCTCCTGGTCGATCAAAGAGGGAGAGCGCTGGGTCATCCTCGGCCCCAACGGCGCGGGTAAGACCACCCTCCTCAACCTCGCGTCCAGCTATCTCTTCCCGAGCACCGGCAGCGCCCGGATCCTCGGCGAGCTGCTCGGCCACGTCGACGTCTTCGACCTGCGCCCGCGCATCGGCATGGCGGGCATCGTCATGGCCGAGAAGCTGCCGCGCAGCCAGACCGTCCTCCAGACGGTCCTCACCGCCGCCTACGGCATGACCGCGCACTGGCAGGAGAACTACGACGCGGTCGACGAGTCCCGCGCCCGCGCCTTCCTCGACCGCCTCGGCATGACCGAGTACCTCGACCGGAAGTTCGGCACCCTCTCCGAGGGCGAGCGCAAGCGCACCCTCATCGCCCGCGCCATGATGACCGACCCCGAACTGCTGCTCCTCGACGAGCCCGCGGCCGGACTCGACCTCGGCGGCCGCGAGGACCTCGTCCGCCGCCTCGGACGGCTCGCCCGCGACCCGCTCGCCCCGTCGATGATCATGGTGACACATCATGTCGAGGAAATCCCCCCCGGCTTCACCCATGTGCTGATGATCCGCCAGGGAAGGGTGCTCTCCGCCGGCCCGGTCGAGACCGAACTGACCTCCCGTAACCTCTCCCGCTGCTTCGGCCTCCCGCTGGTCGTCGAGCGCAACGGCGACCGCTGGACCGCCCAGGGCCTGCCGCTGAAGTGACCGCCCCCGGCGCCCGCCGTGCCATCGGCAGGTGATCCGCGCACTGTCCCCGAGGACCGGCGCCAACTACCATGACCGTGTGGATCCGTGGGTGTGGTGGCTGATCGCCGCCGTAGGACTGGGCATCCCGCTCGTGCTGACCGCGATGCCCGAATTCGGGATGGTCGCGGTCGGCGCCGTGGCCGGTGCCATCATCGACGCGCTCGGCGGCGGCATCGTGCTCCAGGTCGTGGTCGCCTGCGCCGTCTCCGTCGCGCTGGTCGCCGTGGTACGGCCGATGGCGGTCCGCAGCCGCCGTCAGCAGCCCGAACTGCGCAGCGGTATCGATGCGCTGAAAGGACGCCAGGCCGTCGTCCTCGAGCGCGTCGACCACAGCGGCGGCGGCCGGATCAAACTCGCCGGCGAGGTGTGGTCCGCGCGCTCCCTCGACCCCGGCCAGAGCTACGAACCGGGGCAGCAGGTCGACGTGGTGGACATCGACGGTGCGACAGCCGTCGTCATGTAGACGTCGTACCGGAAGTGTCCCAACAAGAGCTGAGGACAACCCGGTTGAGCTGCGGAGTCGGCCATGAATCTGACAGACTCCACCCTCGGGAACCGCCCAACCTGATCATCCCGACCATCCGAACCGCCGCATGAAGGGCACGGGGAGCCGCTGTGGAACCGATCATCATCGTCCTGATCATCCTCGTGGTGCTGGTGTTCATCGCACTGATCAAGACGATCCAGGTCATCCCGCAGGCCAGTGCCGCCATCGTGGAGCGCTTCGGACGCTACACACGCACCCTCAACGCGGGCCTCAACATCGTCGTCCCGTTCATCGACTCGATCCGCAACCGCGTCGACCTGCGTGAACAGGTCGTGCCCTTCCCCCCGCAGCCGGTGATCACCCAGGACAACCTGGTCGTGAACATCGACACCGTCATCTACTACCAGGTGACCGACGCCCGCGCCGCCACCTACGAAGTCGCCAGCTACATCCAGGCGATCGAGCAGCTGACCGTCACCACCCTGCGGAACATCATCGGTGGCATGGACCTCGAGCGCACCCTGACCTCCCGCGAGGAGATCAACGCGGCGCTGCGCGGCGTCCTCGACGAGGCCACCGGCAAGTGGGGCATCCGCGTCAACCGCGTCGAGCTCAAGGCCATCGAGCCGCCGACCTCCATCCAGGACTCGATGGAGAAGCAGATGCGCGCCGACCGTGACAAGCGCGCCGCGATCCTCCAGGCCGAAGGTGTCCGGCAGTCCGAGATCCTGCGTGCCGAAGGTGAGAAGCAGTCCGCGATCCTGCGGGCCGAGGGTGAGTCCAAGGCCGCCGCGCTGCGCGCCGAGGGCGAGGCCCAGGCGATCCGTACGGTCTTCGAGTCCATCCACGCCGGAGACCCGGACCAGAAGCTGCTCTCCTACCAGTACCTCCAGATGCTGCCGAAGATCGCCGAGGGCGACGCCAACAAGCTCTGGATCGTGCCCAGCGAGATCGGCGACGCCCTCAAGGGACTCGGCGGGGCCATGGGCAACTTCGGCCCGTTGACCGGCGGCGGAAACGGCGGCGGTGCCCCCGCCGCCACCGGTAAGGAGCCCGCCCCGCGCCGCGAACAGCCCACGATCGACTGACGGACGGCGGCGGGACGGGCCCCGGGACCCTCAGGCCGGCAGCGCCAGCCACTCCGGCAGGCCGTCCCGCTCCGCCGCCCCCAGCGCCAGCAGCAGCGCATCCGAAGGCGTCGGCTCGAACGGCGCCTTGAGCAGCCGCATCCCCGCCTGCTCCGGAGTCCGGTCCGCCTTACGGTGGTTGTCCTCGGCACAGGAGGCCACCGTGTTCAGCCAGGTGTCCCCGCCCCCGCGCGACCGCGGCACCACATGGTCCACGGTCGTCGCCCGGCGGCCGCAGTACGCGCACCGGTGCTGGTCCCGCACCAGCACCCCGCGCCGCGACCACGGGGCACGTCTTCGGAACGGCACCCGCACGTAACGGCACAGCCGGATCACCCGCGGCAGCGGCAGATCCACCTCCGCGGCCCGCACCCGCAGCCCCGGATGGGCGTGTTCGACGACCGCCTTCTCCTGGAGCACCAGCACCACGGCGCGCCGCAGCGTCACCGTCGCCAGCGGCTCGAAGCTCGCATTGAGAACCAGCGTCTCGCGCATCCCGACCACCCCCGCATCCCGGCGTCCGGCCCCGCCCGGACATGTGCGGGGCCGGGATCAACTCTGGCCGGGAGCCTGGCCGGGAACAACGCAATTTCGGCCGCGTCAGCCCGCGGCCGGAACCTCGTACTCCCCGATCAACTGGGCCCGCCCCAGCGTGTGGAACCGCAGATTGAAGCCGACCACCGCGGGCGAGGCATCCGCGTCCGGGCCGAGCTTCTCCGTGTCCACCGCGTAGACGGTGAACACATAGCGGTGCGGACCGTCCCCGGGCGGCGGCGCGGCACCGCCGAAGTCACGCGTGCCGTAGTCGTTGCGCGCCTGCACGGCACCAGCGGGCAGGCCCGCGAAGCCGCCGCTGCCCGCACCCGCCGGAAGCTCGGTGACCGTGGCCGGGATGTCGAACACCACCCAGTGCCAGAAACCGCTGCCCGTCGGCGCGTCCGGGTCGAAGCAGGTGACGGCGAAGCTCTTCGTACCCTCCGGGAAGCCCTCCCAGCGCAGCTGCGGGGACGTGTTCCCCTCGGCGTGCACCTGGGCGGACTTCAGCGTGCCGCCCGGCTCCACATCGTCGCTCACCACCGTGAACGACGGCACCGGCGGATGGAAGTCATGGGGAAGCGGTGGCCGGTTCTGCTCGGACACGTCGAGAACCTCCTCGAAGTCGCAGTGGATCATCTCCGCGGCCAGCCTAACGAGACCCGTACCCGGCGGGCTGGCACCATGGCGCCCATGACCGGCCCGACCCTCGCCCTCCACCTACGCCTCGACGGCGTGACGGACAAGAGCGGCTTTCTCGACCGCTGCGCCCGGGACCTGCGCTTTCCCGACTGGTACGGGCGCAACTGGGACGCCCTCGCCGACTGCCTCACCGATCTGTCCTGGCTGGCCGAGGGCGGCGAGCCCAGCGGCTGTCTGCTGGACATCCAGGGCTGGCCGGCCTTCCGCGACGCGGCCCCCGACGCCGCCGCGATCGCGGCGGACATCCTCGCCGACGCGGAGGCGTACTGGGCGGCGCAGGGGCGGCCGCTGGTGGTGCGCTACGACGACGGGCCCTGACGTACGACGCGGGGCGCACACCGCGATGCCTTCGGTGTGCGCCCCGCGCGGGAGTTCATCGCAGCGGAGGGAACCCTCAGAACCAGTTGCGCTTGCCGCCGACCTCGGCGAGCCACTGGTTCAGGTACGCGGCCCAGTCGGTGTCCTGGAAGGACGCCAGGTTCATCGTGAACGACCGGTAGGTGTCACTGCCCTCGGTGAACAGCCCCGGCTTCTTGTCCATCTCCAGCACCACGTCCATCTCGCGGTCGTCCGCCACGAAGGACAGCTCCACCTGGTTCAGACCCCGGTACTGCTCCGGCGCGTAGAACTCGATCTCCTGGTAGAAGGGCAGCCGCTGGCGCGTCCCGCGGATGTGTCCCTTCTCCAGGTCGGCGCTCTTGAACCGGAAGCCGAGGGCACCGAAGGCGTCCAGGATCGCCTGCTGGGCCGGGATCGGGTGCACATTGACCGGGTCAAGATCGCCCGAGTCCACCGCGCGCGCGATCGCCAGCTCCGTGGTCACCCCCACGTTCATCCCGGTCAGATGCCGGCCCAGGAACATGGTGATCGGAGTCTCCCACGGGATCTCCAGGCCGAACTGCACCGCGTGCACCGCACCCGGCTGCACCTCGAACGCACCGCCCAGCTGCTGCCGGGTGAACTCGATGTCCTGCTTGTACTCCTGGTCGTTGCCCTCCACCTCGACCCGTGCCTGTAGGCCGACCGAGAGCCCCTCGATCTGCTGCGCGACCGAGCCGCCCTGGATCCGGACCTCGCCCTGCACGATGCCACCCGGGACGACGTTCTCCTCGGTCAGCACCGTCTCCACCGAAGCGCCACCGGCACCCAGACTCGCGAGCAGCTTCTTGAAGCCCATGTTCTCCCTTTCAAGGACGCGACTGCGTCTTGACCTGATCGCACTCGATCACTGTTGACACGTAGGAACGCGAAACCGCACTGGACGGTTCCGCGGCTCATACCTTCCCAGCGGATCGGTGCCCTCTCCAACCACCGGTTCATATCTGTTCCACTACGCTCGGGGCGCGTGACACCAGGACCTGATCGCCAGCCGCTCGACCGTGCCTTCTTCGACCGACCCGTCCTCGAGGTCGCGCCCGACCTCCTGGGCCGCGTCCTGGTGCGACGCACCCCGGACGGCCCGATCGAACTGCGGCTGACCGAGGTCGAGGCCTACGCGGGCCCGGCGGACCCCGGCTCGCACGCCTACCGGGGGCGCACCGAGCGCAATGCCGTGATGTTCGGCCCCCCGGGTCATGCGTATGTCTACTTCACCTACGGCATGTGGCACTGCCTCAACCTGGTCTGCGGACCGGAGGGCCACGCCAGCGGGGTGCTGCTGCGCGCGGGCGAGGTACTGCACGGCCATGAGCGGGCCCATGAGCGCCGGCCGAAGGCCCGTAACGACCACGAGCTGGCCAAGGGACCGGCCCGGCTGGCCACGGCGCTGGGCGTGGACCGCCGGCTGAACGGCATCGATGCCTGCGCCGGCGCCGATGCCCCGCTGGGCATACTCACCGGCCACCCCGCCCGGCCCGACCAGGTGCTCAGCGGTCCGCGCACCGGAGTGGGCGGCGAGGGCGCAACTCACCCCTGGCGCTTCTGGATCGACGGTGACCCCTCGGTGAGCCCCTACCGGGCCCACACCCCGCGTCGCCGAAATGCGACGCGCCGTCAGGTCGGAACTTGACTCCGTTGGACCGGACGCCTAACGTAGCCCGAGCCGCTTGAGACGGGCAGCGCTGTCGGCGCGATCTGAAGATCACGTCACCGCAGCTCCGGAGCGGCCAACCACTACCGACGATTCCCGAAGAGGGTCCTATTTCGCTGCGCGAAATCAAGGCCCGGGGCTCCGATTAGGCGCCCGGCAGGAAATTGGCTAAAGTAGTGGACACGCCGGAAGGCGCGAAACACCCCGCTCCAGCAGGGGGCCGGAAACGGTATTCGGAACGGAAACGGACCGGAAATCGGATCTGGTAAGGTTGGAAACACTGAAGGGAAGCGCCCGGAGAAACCGGTGAAAGGGTTTCGAAGGAAGCGTCCGTTCCTTGAGAACTCAACAGTGTGCCAAAAGTCAACGCCAGATATGTTGATAACCCCGTCCTTCTCGGACGAGGTTCCTTTGAAAAACACAGCGAGGACGCTGTGAACGGGACTGGATTATTCCTCCGGTTCTGTTCCGCTCTCGTGCAGTGTTTGCCGGGATATCCCGGAAGCATTCACGGAGAGTTTGATCCTGGCTCAGGACGAACGCTGGCGGCGTGCTTAACACATGCAAGTCGAACGATGAACCGGTTTCGGCCGGGGATTAGTGGCGAACGGGTGAGTAACACGTGGGCAATCTGCCCTGCACTCTGGGACAAGCCCTGGAAACGGGGTCTAATACCGGATATGACCGCTGACCGCATGGTCTGGTGGTGGAAAGCTCCGGCGGTGCAGGATGAGCCCGCGGCCTATCAGCTTGTTGGTGGGGTGATGGCCTACCAAGGCGACGACGGGTAGCCGGCCTGAGAGGGCGACCGGCCACACTGGGACTGAGACACGGCCCAGACTCCTACGGGAGGCAGCAGTGGGGAATATTGCACAATGGGCGCAAGCCTGATGCAGCGACGCCGCGTGAGGGATGACGGCCTTCGGGTTGTAAACCTCTTTCAGCAGGGAAGAAGCGCAAGTGACGGTACCTGCAGAAGAAGCGCCGGCTAACTACGTGCCAGCAGCCGCGGTAATACGTAGGGCGCAAGCGTTGTCCGGAATTATTGGGCGTAAAGAGCTCGTAGGCGGCTTGTCGCGTCGGATGTGAAAGCCCGGGGCTTAACTCCGGGTCTGCATTCGATACGGGCAGGCTAGAGTTCGGTAGGGGAGATCGGAATTCCTGGTGTAGCGGTGAAATGCGCAGATATCAGGAGGAACACCGGTGGCGAAGGCGGATCTCTGGGCCGATACTGACGCTGAGGAGCGAAAGCGTGGGGAGCGAACAGGATTAGATACCCTGGTAGTCCACGCCGTAAACGTTGGGAACTAGGTGTGGGCGACATTCCACGTTGTCCGTGCCGCAGCTAACGCATTAAGTTCCCCGCCTGGGGAGTACGGCCGCAAGGCTAAAACTCAAAGGAATTGACGGGGGCCCGCACAAGCGGCGGAGCATGTGGCTTAATTCGACGCAACGCGAAGAACCTTACCAAGGCTTGACATACATCGGAAACACTCAGAGATGGGTGCCCCCTTGTGGTCGGTGTACAGGTGGTGCATGGCTGTCGTCAGCTCGTGTCGTGAGATGTTGGGTTAAGTCCCGCAACGAGCGCAACCCTTGTTCTGTGTTGCCAGCATGCCTTTCGGGGTGATGGGGACTCACAGGAGACTGCCGGGGTCAACTCGGAGGAAGGTGGGGACGACGTCAAGTCATCATGCCCCTTATGTCTTGGGCTGCACACGTGCTACAATGGCCGGTACAATGAGCTGCGAAGCCGTGAGGTGGAGCGAATCTCAAAAAGCCGGTCTCAGTTCGGATTGGGGTCTGCAACTCGACCCCATGAAGTCGGAGTCGCTAGTAATCGCAGATCAGCATTGCTGCGGTGAATACGTTCCCGGGCCTTGTACACACCGCCCGTCACGTCACGAAAGTCGGTAACACCCGAAGCCGGTGGCCCAACCCTTGTGGGGGGAGCCGTCGAAGGTGGGACTGGCGATTGGGACGAAGTCGTAACAAGGTAGCCGTACCGGAAGGTGCGGCTGGATCACCTCCTTTCTAAGGAGCGCATAGCCGACTGCGAGCGAGTGTCTCGCACGGTTGCTCATGGGTGGAACGTTGACTATTCGGCACGGCCGTTGGCCTGGTGTCTTCAGTACTGCCTCTTCGGGGGTGTGGAACGGGATGGTCGGGTGCGGTCGGGTCGGGCACGCTGTTGGGTGTCTGAGGGAATGAACCCTCGGTTGGCCGGAGTCCATGTTGGTGGTGGGCGACTGGTCGTTGCTTGAGAACTGCACAGTGGACGCGAGCATCTGTGGCCAAGTTTTTAAGGGCGCACGGTGGATGCCTTGGCACCAGGAACCGATGAAGGACGTGGGAGGCCGCGATAGGCCCCGGGGAGCTGTCAACCGAGCTGTGATCCGGGGGTGTCCGAATGGGGAAACCCGGCAGTCGTCATGGGCTGTCACCCATACCTGAACACATAGGGTATGTGGAGGGAACGCGGGGAAGTGAAACATCTCAGTACCCGCAGGAAGAGAAAACAACCGTGATTCCGGGAGTAGTGGCGAGCGAAACTGGATGAGGCTAAACCGTATGTGTGTGATACCCGGCAGGGGTTGCGCATGCGGGGTTGTGGGAGCGAGCTTCGGTCGTCTGCCGGCGGCTGGGTGAGTCAGAAACCATTGCGATAGGCGAAGGGCATGCGAAAGGCCCGGCGTAGAGGGTAAGACCCCCGTAGCTGAAATCGTGGTGGCTTGCTTGCTTGTTTCCCAAGTAGCACGGGGCCCGAGAAATCCCGTGTGAATCTGGCGGGACCACCCGCTAAGCCTAAATATTCCCTGGTGACCGATAGCGGATAGTACCGTGAGGGAATGGTGAAAAGTACCGCGGGAGCGGAGTGAAATAGTACCTGAAACCGTGTGCCTACAAGCCGTGGGAGCGTCGGACATCAGCTTGCTGGTGTCTCGTGACTGCGTGCCTTTTGAAGAATGAGCCTGCGAGTTTGCGGTGTGTTGCGAGGTTAACCCGTGTGGGGGAGCCGTAGCGAAAGCGAGTCCGAAGAGGGCGTTTGAGTAGCACGCTCAAGACCCGAAGCGGAGTGATCTAGCCATGGGCAGGTTGAAGCGGAGGTAAGACTTCGTGGAGGACCGAACCCACCAGGGTTGAAAACCTGGGGGATGACCTGTGGTTAGGGGTGAAAGGCCAATCAAACTCCGTGATAGCTGGTTCTCCCCGAAATGCATTTAGGTGCAGCGTCGTGTGTTTCTTGCCGGAGGTAGAGCACTGGATAGGCGATGGGCCCTACCGGGTTACTGACCTTAGCCAAACTCCGAATGCCGGTAAGTGAGAGCGCGGCAGTGAGACTGTGGGGGATAAGCTCCATGGTCGAGAGGGAAACAGCCCAGAGCATCGACTAAGGCCCCTAAGCGTACGCTAAGTGGGAAAGGATGTGGAGTCGCAGAGACAACCAGGAGGTTGGCTTAGAAGCAGCCATCCTTGAAAGAGTGCGTAATAGCTCACTGGTCAAGTGATTCCGCGCCGACAATGTAGCGGGGCTCAAGCGTACCGCCGAAGTCGTGTCATTGCAGCGTAAGGCCTAACGGCTGTTGTGATGGGTAGGGGAGCGTCGTGTGCCGGGTGAAGCAGCCGTGTAAGCGAGTTGTGGATGGTTCACGAGTGAGAATGCAGGCATGAGTAGCGATTCACACGTGGGAAACGTGTGCGCCGATTGACTAAGGGTTCCTGGGTCAAGCTGATCTGCCCAGGGTAAGTCGGGACCTAAGGCGAGGCCGACAGGCGTAGTCGATGGACAACCGGTTGATATTCCGGTACCCGCTTTGAAGCGCCAACGCTGAACCAGGCGATGCTAAGTCCGTGAAGCCGCCCTGGATCCTTCGGGTGAAGGGGAGTGGTGGAGCCGACGGTCCAGACCTGTAGTAGGTGAGTGATGGGGTGACGCAGGAAGGTAGTCCAGCCCGGGCGGTGGTTGTCCCGGGGTAAGGGTGTAGCCCGAGGGGTAGGTAAATCCGTCTCTCATTGTGGGTGAGACCTGATGCCGAGCCGATTGTGGTGAAGTGGATGATCCTATGCTGTCGAGAAAAGCCTCTAGCGAGTTTCATGGCGGCCCGTACCCTAAACCGACTCAGGTGGTCAGGTAGAGAATACCGAGGCGTTCGGGTGAACTATGGTTAAGGAACTCGGCAAAATGCCCCCGTAACTTCGGGAGAAGGGGGGCCATTGCTGGTGATGGGTTTTGCACTCGGAGCTGGTGGTGGCCGCAGAGACCAGCGAGAAGCGACTGTTTACTAAAAACACAGGTCCGTGCGAAGCCGTAAGGCGATGTATACGGACTGACGCCTGCCCGGTGCTGGAACGTTAAGGGGACCGGTTAGTGGGGTTTCGACTCCGCGAAGCTGAGAACTTAAGCGCCAGTAAACGGCGGTGGTAACTATAACCATCCTAAGGTAGCGAAATTCCTTGTCGGGTAAGTTCCGACCTGCACGAATGGCGTAACGACTTCTCGACTGTCTCAACCATAGGCCCGGTGAAATTGCACTACGAGTAAAGATGCTCGTTTCGCGCAGCAGGACGGAAAGACCCCGGGACCTTTACTGCAGCTTGATATTGGTGTTCGGTTCGGCTTGTGTAGGATAGGTGGGAGACTGTGAAGCCGCAACGCCAGTTGTGGTGGAGTCGTTGTTGAAATACCACTCTGGTCGTGCTGGATGTCTAACCTGGGTCCGTGATCCGGATCAGGGACAGTGTCTGGTGGGTAGTTTAACTGGGGCGGTTGCCTCCTAAAGGGTAACGGAGGCGCCCAAAGGTTCCCTCAGCCTGGTTGGCAATCAGGTGTTGAGTGTAAGTGCACAAGGGAGCTTGACTGTGAGACCGACGGGTCGAGCAGGGACGAAAGTCGGGACTAGTGATCCGGCGGTGGCTTGTGGAAGCGCCGTCGCTCAACGGATAAAAGGTACCCCGGGGATAACAGGCTGATCTTCCCCAAGAGTCCATATCGACGGGATGGTTTGGCACCTCGATGTCGGCTCGTCGCATCCTGGGGCTGGAGTCGGTCCCAAGGGTTGGGCTGTTCGCCCATTAAAGCGGTACGCGAGCTGGGTTTAGAACGTCGTGAGACAGTTCGGTCCCTATCCGCTGTGCGCGTAGGAGTCTTGAGAAGGGCTGTCCCTAGTACGAGAGGACCGGGACGGACGAACCTCTGGTGTGCCAGTTGTTCTGCCAAGGGCATGGCTGGTTGGCTACGTTCGGGAGGGATAACCGCTGAAAGCATCTAAGCGGGAAGCCTGCTTCGAGATGAGGGCTCCCACCTCCTTGAGGGGTTAAGGCTCCCAGTAGACGACTGGGTTGATAGGCCAGATATGGAAGCCGGGTGACCGGTGGAGTTGACTGGTACTAATAGGCCGAGGGCTTGTCCTCAGTTGCTCGCGTCCACTGTGTGGTTCCCGGGTTGCGAACAGTCGCACCGGTGAATCAGTTCCACTTGACTTAATTGAAGAGTGTGCTTGTTCGCTAGAACCCGATAGGGTTTCGGTGGTCATTGCGTTAGGGAAACGCCCGGTTACATTCCGAACCCGGAAGCTAAGCCTTTCAGCGCCGATGGTACTGCAGGGGGGACCCTGTGGGAGAGTAGGACGCCGCCGAACAATCTTTTAGGACCCCTGGTCCCAGCGTGCATGCTGGGACCAGGGGTCCTTTTGTTTTTTCTGGAGCCGCATCGGTGCGTCCGGTGCGGGAGAATGTCTGTAGTACATGAAGACAGGAGTCACGCCGATGTCCACCAACTCTCCCGACGACCGGACAGGCCGCGAGCCGCGGCGCCGGGACGCCGGCGACCGGCGCGAGTTCCGCGGCTCCGGGCCGCGCCGTGATGGCGGCCGTGGTGGTTTCCGTCGTGATGATCGCCGCGATGACCGGCGTGATGAGCGGCCGCGCGGACCGCGTCGCGATGACGACCGTGGCGGGTTCCGCCGTGGCGATGACCGCCGCGACGATCGCAGGGATGACCGGCCGCGCGGGCCGCGTCGGGACGATGACCGCGGAGGCCGTCCCGGTGGCTACGGGCGCCGCGACGACCGGGGCGGCCGTCCTGCCGGCCGTTACGAGCGCCGGGACGAGCGTCGCGATGACCGGCGTGATGAGCGGCGTGACGAGCGGCCGCGCGGACCGCGCCGGGATGATCGCGACGGTGGCTTCCGCCAGGGTGGCTTCCGTCGCGACCGTGACGATCGGCCGGGCTTCCGCCGGGACGATGACCGTGGCGGCTACCGGCGCGATGACCGCCGTGACGAGCGGCGTGACGATCGTGGTGGGTTCCGCCGCGATGACCGTGACCGCGACCGTGGCGGTCGTGGTAGTGGCGGATACGAGCGCCGTGACGAGCGGACTTCGTACCGGCGTGACGACGACCGGGGCGGCTACCGGCGTGACGACCGTGACCGTGGTGGCTTCCGGCGCGATGACGATCGTGGTGGGTTCCGCCGTGACGACCGTGACCGTGGTGGGTTCCGGCGGGATGAGCGGCGTGACGAGCGTCGGGACGACCGGCCGCGCGGGCCGCGGCGCGACGACCGTGATGGCGGCTTCCGGGGCGGTCGCGACGACCGCGGGCCGCGCCGGCCGTACGGTCAGGGTCGGGGTCGGGACGACCGCCGCTCCGGCGGTGGCGGTTTCAACCGCCGCGACGACCGCACCGGCGGCTACGGGCGCCGCGATGAGCGCGGCAGGGACCGCGACCGCGAGCCGATCAAGCGGCTGCCGATCCCCGAGGACGTCACCGGCGAGGAGATCGACAAGAGCGTGCGGCAGGAGCTGATGAGCCTGCCGAAGACGCTCGCCGAGGATGTCGCGAAGAACCTCGTCATGGTCGCCAAGCTGCTGGACGACGAGCCCGAGCGGGCGTACCAGTACTCGCGGGTCGCCCTGCGGCTCGCTTCCCGGGTGGCCGCCGTGCGCGAGGCCGCGGGCTTCGCGTCGTACAGCGTCGGGAAGTACGCCGAGGCGCTCGCGGAGTTCCGCGCCGCGCGCCGGATGACCGGCAGCTCCGAGCTGTGGCCGGTGATGGCCGACTGTGAGCGCGGCATGGGCCGTCCCGAGCGGGCGCTGGCCATGGCCGGTGAGCCCGAGGTGCAGAAGCTGGACCGGGCCGGGCAGGTCGAGATGCGGATGGTGGCCGCCGGAGCCCGGCGCGACATGGGCCAGGCCGAGGCCGCCGTCGTCACCTTGCAGAGCCCGGAGCTGGCCTCGAACTCGATCCAGCCGTGGACCGCCCGACTGCGCTACGCGTACGCCGACGCGCTGCTGGGGGTCGGCCGCGAGGACGAGGCCCGGGAGTGGTTCGCCAAGGCGCTCGAGGCGGACCAGGGCGGGACCACGGACGCGTCGGACCGGCTCGCCGAGCTGGACGGGGTCGAGTTCGTGGACGCCCTCGACCCCGAGCAGGAGGGGGCGGACGTTCCCCAGCCGGACGTTCCCCAGCCGGACGTTCCCCGGCCGGTCGAGGAGGCCGAGGGCGAGGACCGGGGCCAGGAGTCCGGCGAGGAACAGGCCGAGGACCAGGACCAGGACGCCGAGCCGGTGGCGGAGGCGACGTCCGGGCCCCGGGCCGAGCGCGACAAGGACGGCGACGACAGCTGACGCCACGAGTGGGGCGGGATTCCGGAAGGGTTCCGCCCCACTCGTCTGTCCGCCGCGGCCGAAGGGCTCAGCCCAGCGTCAGGCTCCGCAGCACCAGCCCCGTCGCCGGTTTCGGTCCGAAGGACGTCGACTTGTGCGGCATCGCGATGCCCTGCCGCGCCAGCTCGTGCACGACGTCCTCGGACACCGGATGCATCAGCACCGCCGTACCGCCCAGCCGCTCGGCCTGCTCGACGGCCGCCGCCGGGTCGTGGAGGTAGCCGATGTGCTCGGGTGTGTCCGGGACATGCCACAGATGGTCCAGCAGGACGTGGTGGAGCACCGTGGCGTCCAGCGTCCGCCATGCCTCCGGCCGTCCCTCGGGGACCGTACGGGCCAGCACCTGCGGATCCGGCCGGTCCAGGAGGTGGAAGCGGCCGTCCCCGGCCAGCAGGAAGGCGTTCGGCGGCGTGGCCGCGGCCGCCTCGGCGAGCCGCTCCAGGGCGCGCGGCATGGGGCCGTCGATCTCCCGTACGCGGAAGGCGCGTCGTGCCGCGGCGAGCGCCTCGGCCGGTGGCAGCCGGCGGAGCAGCCGGTGGATGGCCCGGACCCGGAGGGGGTAGCGGGCGGTGTCGACGAGCAGGACGAGCCCGAAGTCCCAGGGGCCGGGCTCCCGGCGCTCCTCGCGCAGCCGCAGATAGGTGGCCCAGCGGTGGTGGCCGTCGGCGATGAGGGCCTGGTGGTGGCGGAGGTCGGCGGCGACCTCCACCAGGTCGGCGGGGTCCGTGACGCGCCAGAGGTGGTGGTCGACGCCGTCCTCGGTGGTCGTGGAGAGCAGCGGTGCGCGTCGGATGGCGCGTTCGATGACCCGCGCGGCCCCGCCGGTGCCCTTCTCCGCTGGTCCGTTCCCCGTGGTGCCGTTCCTCGTGGTGCCGTTCCCTGCGCTTCCGTTCTCCGCTGGTCCGTTCGGTCCGTTCCCCGAGGGCCCGTTCTCGTGGCCGCGGTAGGCGAGCAGCAGCGGCTCCAGATGGGCGGCGGTGGCGCGCATCAGATCGGCGCGGTCCTCGACGACATGCGGCATGACCTCTTCATGGGGGAGGACGATGCCCTCCTCGCGCGGGCTCAGCCGCAGTGCGCCGATCAGTCCGCGCTGGAGCGTCCGGCCGTCGCGCTGCTCGTAGACGTAGAGCGCGGGCTCGGGGTCCGGGGCGAGCACTCCGTCGGCCTGCCAGCGGCGCAGCGTCTCGGCGGCCTGGCGGTGGCGGGCGGCCGGGGTGCCGGCCTGGGGCAGGATCAGCCGGACGATGTTGTACGGGTCCTCCGCCTCGAGCCGGCGCAGACCATCGGGCCGTACGACCACGTCGTAGGGAGGTGAGGTGACGGCGGCGAGGCTGCCGACCCGCTCCGCGACATAGCGCAGCCCCCGGAAGGGAGTGAGCTGGAGACCTTGTCCGCCAGGCCCTGGAATGCTCATCAGTGAATGTTATGCCCCGCGCGGCGATACGCGATGATCGGGGGAGAAGCGCACAGATCTGCGAGGAGTGGCCCCCATGAACCAGCCCGTCCGCACCCGGCCCGAATCCAGTCGACGGCCGCTGCACGAGGCGTACGACACGGCCCTGCTGGACCTCGACGGGGTGGTGTACGCGGGCGGCGAGGCCATTGAGCATGCGGTGGAGTCGCTGGTCACCGCGCGGGACGACGGGATGCGGCTGGCGTATGTGACCAACAACGCGCTGCGGACGCCGGAGGTGGTGGCCGAGCATCTGACGCGGCTCGGGGTGCCCGCCGCCCCCGCCGATGTGATCACCTCCGCGCAGGCGGTCGCCCGGCTGATCTCCGAGCAGCTGCCGGAGGGGGCGCGGGTGCTGGTGATCGGCGGGGAGGGGCTGCGGGTGGCGCTGCGCGAACGCGGGCTGACCCCGGTGGACTCGGCGGACGACGACCCGGCGGCGGTGGCGCAGGGGTACGGGGGGCCGGAGATGCCCTGGGCACGGCTGATGGAGGCGGGGTACGCGGTGGCGCGCGGGGTGCCGTGGTTCGCCTCCAACCTGGATCTGACGATTCCCAGCGGACGGGGCATCGCACCGGGCAACGGCGCGGCGGTGGAGGTCGTGCGCATCGCGACGGGCGCGTCCCCGCAGGCCGCGGGGAAGCCGCTGCCGCCGATGCACCGGGAGACGATCCTGCGCACCGGCGCCCGGCGGCCGCTGGTGGTCGGGGACCGGCTGGACACCGATATCGAGGGCGCGTACGCGGGCGGGGTGGACTCGCTGCTCGTGCTGACCGGGGTGACCACGCCCGCGCAGCTGCTGGCCGCCGAGCCGAAGTACCGGCCGGCGTATGTGGACCGCGACCTGCGCGGGCTGCTCACCCCGCAGCCGGAGGTGGAGCACGACGGCGCGGCGGGCGCGGCGGGCGCGGCGGGCGCTTTCCGGTGCGGCGGCTGGGTCGCGCGGGCCGACGGCGGGGCGCTGGTGCTGGAGGGCGACGGCGATGAGCCGCTGGACGGTCTGCGGGCGCTGTGCGCGGCGGCGTGGGCCGAGGCGGGGGACGGTGTGAGCGACGCGGACGCGGGGAAGGCTCTGGCGCGGCTGGGGCTGTGAGCCGAGCGCGGACGCGGGCAAGACTCGGCGGACGCGGGGAAGACTCGGCGTTGGCGGCGTTGGCGGCGTTGCGCGGCCGGCGGCGGCTGCGTTGGGCGGCTGGGGGCTGTGAGCCCGGCCACGAACTCCGGTGATCCCGCATGGATACGGCCAGTAAGACTTAGGGTAACCTAACCTAAGTCATGATCGGCCGTGCTATGAGGTGGAGTTCCGCGTGACCGTGGTCAGTCCGGTGAAAGCCGGGACCGAGACAGCGAGCGCGCCGCCCCGTCGGCGCACCGCGCTCCGTGCGACCGGCCTGGTCGTCTCCCTGGGCGTGCTGCTGGCGATCGCCGCGGCGTCCATCGCGATCGGCGCCAAACCGATTCCGCTGGACCAGGTGTGGCACGGGCTGTTCCACTACACCGGCGACAACACCGATGTGGTGATCCGGGACGTACGGCTGCCGCGCACCATCCTCGGTCTGCTCGTCGGCGCCGGGCTGGGCCTCGCCGGTGCGGTCATCCAGGCGCTCACCCGCAACCCGCTCGCCGACCCCGGACTGCTGGGGCTGAACGCGGGCGCGTCCGCCGCCGTCGTCTCGGCCATCAGCTTTTTCGGCGTCACCTCCCTGACCGGCTATGTGTGGTTCGCGTTCCTCGGCACCGCCGTCGTGGCCGTGCTGGTGTACGCGCTCGGCGGCAGCCGGAGCGCCACCCCGGTGCGGCTCGCGCTCGCCGGTATGGCGGTGTACGCGGCTCTCTACGGATACGTCAACGCCGTTGAGCTGCTGGACACCGCGGCGCTCGACAAGATGCGTTTCTGGACGGTCGGTTCGCTCGCCTCCGCGAACATGAGCGTCGTCCGGCAGGTGGCGCCGTTCCTCCTGGTCGGCATGGTGCTCGCGGTCGCGCTGGGCCGTTCGCTGAACGCCGTGGCCCTCGGCGACGACACGGCGCGCGCGCTTGGCACCAACCTCAACCGCACCCGGGCGCTCTCCATGGGCGCGGTCACGCTGCTGTGCGGGGCCGCGACCGCCGCCTGCGGGCCGATCGCGTTCGTCGGGCTGATCGTGCCGCATCTGGTGCGCGCGCTCACCGGGCCCGATATGCGCTGGATCCTGCCGTACGCCGCCGTGCTCTCGCCCGTGCTGCTGCTGGGCGCCGATGTGATCGGGCGGGTGATCACCCGGCCCGCGGAACTCCAGGTCGGCGTCGTCACCACCTTCATCGGCGGACCTCTCTTCATCTACCTCGTACGTCGCCGAAGGATGGCCGAACTGTGAACGCGAGCAAGCGCACCAGCAAGCCCGGGACGCGCGGAGCCGTGCTGCGCACCCGTGGCGGCCTCTCGCTGCGCCTGGACGTCCGGGGCATGGTCGTGGGGGCGCTGCTGATCGCGCTGGCGCTGGTGATGAGCGTCGTGCTGATCGGCACCGGGGACTACCCCATCGCCCCCGTCGACGTGGTGCGCACGCTGTTCGGCGACGGCACGATGGCCCAGGACTTCATCGTCAACGATCTGCGGCTGCCGCGCGTACTGGTGGGGCTGCTGGTCGGCGCCTCCCTGGGGCTGGCCGGGGCGATCGTCCAGTCCATCTCCCGCAACCCGCTGGGCAGTCCGGATGTGCTCGGTCTCGGCCAGGGCTCGGCGGCGGGGGCGCTCACCGTGATCGTCCTGCTCCAGGGCAGTCCGGCCGAGGTCGCCGCCGGTGCGCTCGGCGGCGGCCTGCTGACCGGACTCGGCGTCTACGCGCTGGCCTGGCGGCGGGGCGTACAGGGGTACCGGCTGGTGCTGGTGGGCATCGGCGCGTCCGCGATGCTCACCGCCGTCAACGGCTATCTGCTCACCAAGGCCGACGTGGTGGACGCGACCCGCGCGGTGGTGTGGATCGCCGGATCGCTCAACGCGCGGGACTGGAACCAGGTCTGGCCGCTGCTGTCCGTCTGCGTGGTGCTGCTGCCTGTGGTCTTCGGCCACGCCCGCGGGCTGCGGATGCTGGAGATGGGCGACGACAGCGCCTACGCGCTCGGGGTGCGGGTGCAGCGGACGCGGATGGTGCTGATGGGTTCGGCCGTGCTGCTGACGGCGGCCGCCACGGCCGCCGCCGGGCCCGTCGCCTTCGTGGCGCTGGTCGCCCCGCAGCTGGCCCGCAGGCTCACCCGCTCGGCGGGCCCGAATCTGCTGCCGTCGGCCTGGATGGGCGCGGGGCTGCTGATCACCGCCGACTGGGCCTCACAGCGCGCCTTCGGGGCCGATCAGCTTCCGGTGGGGGCGCTCACCGGGATGCTGGGCGGCGCCTATCTGCTGTGGCTGCTGGTGACCGAGCGCAAGGCGGGGCGGATATGACGAGTGTGGACACGACCCGGACGGAAGACGACATGGACAAGGACACCCGGCAGACCGTGGCAGACGGCAGTGGCAGTGGGGGCGGTAGCGGTAGCGGTAGTGGGAGTGGGAGTGGAAGCGGGGGCTCGCGGGGGCGGCAGCGGCTCACCGCGGAGGGGCTGACCCTCGCCTACGACCGGCGCACGGTCGCCGAAGAGCTGTCCGTGGTCATCCCCGACAACTCCTTCACGGTGATCGTCGGACCGAACGCCTGCGGCAAGTCCACTCTGCTGCGTGCCCTGTCCCGGATGCTCAAGCCCTCGGCCGGATCGGTGCTGCTGGATGGGCAGGCCATCGGCACGCTGCCCGCCAAGAAGGTCGCCCGCACGCTCGGGCTGCTGCCCCAGTCCTCGATCGCGCCGGACGGGATCACGGTCGCCGACCTGGTCGCCCGCGGCCGCTATCCGCACCAGGGGCTGCTGCGGCAGTGGTCGGAGACGGACGAGCGGATCGTCGACGAATCGATGGCGGCGACCGGGGTGGCGGAACTCAGGGATCGCTATGTCGACGAATTGTCCGGCGGACAGCGCCAGCGGGTGTGGATCGCGATGGCCATCGCCCAGCAGACCCCGCTGCTGCTCCTCGACGAGCCCACGACCTACCTGGACATCCAGCACCAGATCGATGTGCTGGACCTGTGCGCCCAGCTCCACGAGGAACAGGGCCGCACCCTCGTCGCCGTTCTGCACGACCTGAACCACGCCGCCCGCTACGCCACGCATCTGATCGCGATGCGGGGCGGGAAGATCGTCGCCGAGGGGACGCCGGGGGACGTGGTCACGGCGGAGCTGGTGGAGCGGGTCTTCGGGCTGCGCTGCCAGGTGATCGACGACCCGGAGACGGGGACGCCGCTGGTCATCCCCGCTGCCCGCCAGCCCCGTACGGCACGGGCCGCCGAGGTGTCTTTGGCGGCTGTGGCGAGCGAGTCCTAGCGAGTCCTGGCGAGTCCTGGCCAGTCCTGGCGAGTCTCTGCTGGGTCTTTGGTCGGTGTGGTTTCCGCTTGGGGCGTTTCCGCTCAGGTCCGGTTTCCGCTTGGGGTGTTTCCGCTCAGGTCCGGTTGGGGCGCTTCCGGTTGGATCAGAGCAGCTTCCGTAGCCGCAGGAGGTCGCGCAGACCGGCCTCGAGCTTGATCCGGCCGCTGCCCCACGCCCGTGCGAAGTGCAGCTCGCCGTCGACCAGGGCCACCAGGTCGTCGCCGGTCATCGTCAGCCGGATCTGCGCTCGCTCGGCCGGCGGGCCCGGCTCGGCCGTCACATCCTCTATCCGGCTGTCCACGAGACGCCCGACGAAGGTGGTGTCCAGGTCGGTGATCCAGCAGCTGACGGAGCGATCGAGCGCGGCGGCGCTGCGGAGGTCCCCGTTCGCGCCCGCGAGGTTCTCCGCCAGCTTCTCGAGTGCGCCGCGGCACTGTTCCAAGGTCGCCATCGCGGACGACGTTACCGCAGGTCTCGTACGCCGGAGAACGTGGGATTCGCGGTAGCGTCGGGGCCATGAGCGAGCCGATGCCGGCCGGACGGCCCGGCCCACAGTCCGATCCGGCGGCGGAGTCGGTACCGGAGCCGGCGCCGGACCTTGTGCCGGAGCCGCTCGGGGCCGCTGATCCGGCGCCGCTCGGCGTGGACCGCACACCTACCGGCGTTCCCGAGGTGGACGCCCGGCTCGACCGGCTGGCCGATGCCGACCACCTCGCGACCAGCGGACATCTGGAGGTGTACGAGGATGTCCACCGGGGCCTGCGCGACACGCTGACAGCACTCGACCGGCGGCCCGGACCGCCGGCGCCCGGTCCGCAGCCCCCTGCTGCGATGTAACCGTTCGCCGCATCACGACGTAAACGACCTCAGGAGCTGAACCACCCGTGGCAGTGACCCGTCCACGACGCGTACGACTCGACGCGGAGCTGGTGCGCCGCAAGCTGGCGCGTTCGCGTGAGCATGCGAGCCAGCTGATCAGCGCGGGCCGGGTCACCGTCGGAGGGGCGGTGGCGACCAAGCCCGCCACCCAGGTGGAGACCAGCGCGGCCGTCGTCGTGATCAAGGACGACAGCGATCCGGACTACGTCTCGCGCGGCGGCCACAAGCTGGCGGGCGCGCTGTACGCCTTCAGTGAGGAGTATCGGGCGGGTGCCGGTGCGGGTGTGGGTGTGGGTGCGGGTGCGGGTGCCGGTTCGGGCGCTGGGCAGGAGCCCGGGGTCCGTCCGGTCCGCCCGGTCCGCCCGGCCGACGGGGCGGGGCTGAAGGTCGCCGGGCGGCGGGCGCTGGACGCGGGTGCGTCGACCGGAGGCTTCACGGACGTTCTGCTGCGCGCGGGCGCCGCGCGGGTGCTCGCCGTCGATGTCGGCTACGGCCAGCTGGCCTGGTCGCTCCAGAACGATGAACGCGTCAGCGTTTACGACCGTACGAACGTACGCGAGCTGACACTCGAGCGGATTGGGGGGACACCGGTGGACCTGGTCGTCGGCGATCTCTCCTTCATCCCGCTCGGGCTGGTCCTGCCCGCCCTCGTGCGGTGCGCCGCGCCCGACGCCGATCTGGTACTGATGGTCAAACCGCAGTTCGAGGTCGGCAAGGAGCGGCTGGGCAGCGGGGGAGTGGTCCGCAGCGCCGAGCTGCGCGCCGAAGCGGTGCGTACGGTGGCGGAGCGGGCGGCGGAACTGGGACTGGGGGTGCTGGGCGTGACGGCCAGCCCGCTTCCGGGACCGTCGGGTAATGTTGAGTACTTTTTGTGGATGCGCGCCGGGGCGCCGGCACTGGACCCGGCCGATGTTGACCGTGCAGTGGCGGAGGGGCCCAGTTGACCACTTCAGAAGCAGCGCAGGAGAAGGAAGCAGTGCCCGAAGCGTGGGAGTCTTCGGCGTCGGTGGCTCCGCTGGCGTCGATGGTGCCACCACCGGCGGTCGAGCCGGCGGCGGACCGCACCGTCTTCCTGCTCGCGCACACCGGCCGCCCCGCGGCCATCCGCAGCGCCGAGCTGGTCGTCCAGGGGCTGCTGCGCAGCGGAATCGGGGTGCGGGTACTCGCTGCCGAGGCCGCGGACCTGCCGCTGCCACCCGCCGTCGAGCGCGTCGACGCGGACTGTGACGTCCTGGACGGCTGCGAGCTGCTGGTCGTGCTCGGCGGGGACGGGACGCTGCTGCGCGGCGCGGAGTTCGCCCGGGTCTCGGGGGTGCCGATGCTCGGGGTGAACCTCGGCCGGGTCGGCTTCCTGGCCGAGGCCGAGCGGGACGACCTCGACAAGGTCGTGGACCGGGTGGTGACCCGGCAGTACGAGGTCGAGGAGCGGATGACGATCGATGTGCTCGTCCGCACCGACGGGCACATCGTGCACACGGACTGGGCGCTGAACGAGGCGTCGGTCGAGAAGGCGGCGCGTGAGCGGCTGCTCGAGGTGGTCACGGAGGTCGACAACCGTCCGGTCTCCCGGTTCGGTGGTGACGGTGTGGTCTGCGCGACCCCGACCGGCTCTACGGCCTACGCGTTCTCGGCGGGCGGGCCGGTGGTGTGGCCCGAGGTGGAGGCCCTGCTGATGGTGCCGATCAGCGCTCATGCGCTGTTCGCCAAGCCGCTGGTGGCGTCGCCGAAGTCGGTGCTCGCGGTGGAGGTCCAGCCGCAGACGCCGCATGGGGTGCTGTGGTGTGACGGCCGGCGCACGGTGGAGCTGCCGGCGGGGGCGCGGGTGGAGGTGCGCCGGGGTGCGGTACCGGTGCGGCTGGCGCGGCTGCACCACGCGTCGTTCACGGACCGTCTGGTCGCGAAGTTCGCGCTTCCGGTGGCGGGGTGGCGGGGGGCGCCGCACTAGGGGGTTGCCCTGGGGGCGCGCGGTCGGTTGCGCTGGGGTGCGCGGTGGGTTGCGCTGGGGTGCGCGGTGGGTTGTGTGGGTGCGGGTGCGGGTGCGGGGGCGGGGTTGCCGTGGGGTGCGCGGTCGGTTGTGTGGTGGGTGCGGGTGCGGGGCCTCCGGGGCGGGGTCCTGGACCGTATATTTACGGCGCCGACGACAGTTGAGCGTGGGGTGGGCCGGAGATTGGCGCCACAAATACACGTAAGCGTCCAGGACCCCGCCCCTCCGACCCCGCCCCCTCCCGTCTCGTCGGCGGCCGCCCCCCGGTGGTCCCCGGCGCCGTCCGGTGCCGGGTCCGCCCGGCGGTGCGGGTGCCGGGGGTGGGTGCGACCCCGCCCCTCCCGTCTCGTCGGCGGCCGCTCCCCGGTGGCTCCGGGCACCTGCCCGTCCCCGGACCCGCCCGGTGGCGCGGGTGCCGGGCGGGGGTGGGTGCGGCCCCGCCCCTTCCCGTCTCGTCGGCGGCCGCCCGCCGGTGGCTCCGGGCGCCTGTCCGTCCCCGGACCCGCGCGGTGGCGCGGGTGCCGGGTGGGGGTGGGTGCGGTCCTGCCCCCTCCCGTGTCGTCGGCGGCTGCCCCCCCGGTGGCTCCGGGCGCCTGTCCGTCCCCGGACCCGCGCGGTGGCGCGGGTGCTGGGCGGGGGTGGGTGCGGCCCCGCCCCCTCCCGTCTCGTCGGCGGCTGCCCCCCCCCGGTGGCTCCGGGCGTCTGTCTGGTGGTGGGTTTGCCCGGCGGCGCGGGTGCGGCCCTGGGGCCGGGCATATGTGCGGTGGGGCTCGGAAGTGGCGCCCCTTCGTCGCGTCGGGCCGGGCAAACCTCGTATGGTCTTGCACGTGCTGGAGGAGATGCGGATACGTGCGCTGGGCGTCATCGACGACGCGGTCGTCGAGCTGTCGCCCGGCTTCACCGCGGTGACCGGTGAGACCGGCGCGGGCAAGACCATGGTCGTCACCAGCCTCGGGTTGCTGCTGGGCGGTCGGGCCGATGCCGCCCTGGTGCGGATCGGGGCCAAGGCGGCGGTCGTCGAGGGGCGGGTCACGGTGGATGCCCGTTCGGCGGTGGCCGTGAGAGCCGAGGAGGCGGGGGCCGAGCTCGATGACGGCGCGCTGCTGATCAGCCGTACGCTCTCCGCCGAGGGGCGGTCGCGGGCCCATGTGGGTGGCCGTTCGGTGCCGGTGGGGCTGCTGAGCGAGCTGGCCGACGATCTGGTGGCCGTGCACGGCCAGACCGATCAGCAGGGTCTGCTGCGTCCGGCCCGGCAGCGTCAGGCGCTGGACCGGTACGCGGGGGACGCGGTGGCCGGGCCGCTGGAGAAGTACGCGGAGGCTTATCGTCGGCTGCGTGCCGTCTCGGCCGAGTTGGAGGAGTTGACCACGCGGGCGCGGGAACGGGCCCAGGAGGCCGATCTGCTGCGCTTCGGTCTGGAAGAGATCGCGGCCGCCGAGCCGCTGCCCGGCGAGGACGCCGAGCTGGCGGCCGAGGCCGAGCGGCTCGGCCATGCCGAGGCCCTGGCCTCCGCCGCCGCGCTCGCGCATGCCGCCCTCGCCGGGAATCCGGAGGACCCGGAGGGTGTGGACGCGGCCACGCTGGTGGCGGGTGCCCACCGTGCGCTGGAGGGGGTGCGTTCCCATGACCCGGCCCTCGCCGGGCTCGCCGACCGGATCGGCGAGGTCGGCATCCTGCTGTCCGATGTGGCCGGAGAGCTCGCGGGGTACGCCGACGATCTCGACGCCGACCCGCTGCGGCTGGCGGCCGTCGAGGAGCGCCGGGCCGCGCTGGCCCAGTTGACCCGCAAGTACGGGGAGACCATCGCGGATGTGCTGGCCTGGGCGGAGCAGGGCGCGGCCCGGCTCGCCGAGCTGGACGGTGACGACGACCGGATCGGCGAGCTGACCGCCGAGCGCGACGCGCTCCGTGCCGAACTGGGCGAGTTGGCGCAGACGCTCACCGACGCCCGTACGGAGGCGGCGGGGCGCTTCGCCGAGGCGGTCACCGCCGAGCTGGCCTCCCTGGCGATGCCGCACGCGCGGGTCACGTTCGCGATCCGGCAGAACGAGGCCGCCGAGGGAGAGGGCATCGAGGTGGGTGGCCGGGCGGTCGGGTTCGGGCCGCATGGGGCCGATGAGGTCGAGCTGCTGCTCGCCCCCCACCCGGGCGCCCCGCCCCGGCCGATCGCCAAGGGCGCCTCCGGAGGTGAGCTGTCCCGGGTGATGCTCGCGGTCGAGGTGGTGTTCGCGGGCTCCGATCCCGTGCCGACTTATCTTTTCGACGAGGTGGACGCGGGCGTCGGCGGCAAGGCGGCGGTCGAGGTGGGCCGTCGGCTGGCGCGGCTGGCCCGTTCCGCGCAGGTCGTGGTGGTCACCCATCTGCCGCAGGTCGCGGCCTTCGCCGACCGGCATCTGGTGGTGGAGAAGACCAACGACGGGGCGGTGACCCGCAGCGGGGTGAAGGCCATGGAGGGCGAGGACCGCGTGCGGGAGCTGTCGCGGATGCTCGCCGGCCAGGAGGACTCCGAACTGGCGCGGGCGCATGCGGAAGAGCTCCTGGAGGCGGCCCGCGCGGGACGTTGATCCTTCACCCGAAAGGGTTGCGTCGCGGACGTACGAACGAGCCCGGGGCGGACGTCGCCTGGGAGCGTTGCGACGAGGGCCCGGCGAGTGCTGGCATTCTTGGGCCGTCCCCTTCTCCGATATCGCCTCAGGAGCTCCGCCCGCGTGAGCAACACCCCGGTCCCGCCGCACGGGCAGTCGTCGCTGCACGCCGTCCAGGTGCTGGGCGGCGGGAGTTCGGGCAGTGGGGTGCATGTGCGGTCGCTGTCGGCCGGGCTGGTGGCCCGGGGACTGCGGGTGACCGTGTGCGGGCCCTGGAGCGCCGAGCAGGGTTACGGCTTCACGCAGGCCGGAGCGGGGTTCACCGGGCTGGACGCCCTGACGGACGCCGGAAGCGTGGCGTCGCTGCGCGCGGCCACCGCCGGGGCGGCCCTGGTGCACGCCCACGGACTGCGTCCGGGGCTGCTGGCCGCGGTGGCGCTGCGTGGCCGGAATGTGCCCCTGATCGTCACCTGGCACACCCGGGTGGACGTCGAGGGGGCGCGGGCCGGTCTGGTCCGGTTGATGGAGCGCCGGGTGGCGCGGACCGCGGCGATCGTGCTGGGGGCCTCCTCGGACCTGGTGGACCGGGCCCGCGCCCGCGGTGCGCGCGACGCACGGCTGGCCCCGGTCGCGGTGCCCGCACCGCGCCGCGCACCGGAGAGCGGGGACGGCCGCCGCCAGAAGATCCGGGCCGAACTGGGCGTGCTGGACCGGCCGTTGCTGGTCACGGCGGGCCGGTTGGACGCGGCGGCCGGTTTCGGCCCGCTGCTGGACGCGGCGCGGCGTTGGCGCGGGCTGGAGCCGCGGCCGCTGCTGGTGGTGGCGGGGGAGGGGCCGGACCGTGCGGTGCTGGAGCGCCGGATCGCCCTGGAGGGGCTGCCGGTGCGGCTGCTCGGCCGGCGTGACGATGTGCCGCAGCTGCTGTCCGCCGCCGATGTCGCGGTGCTCTCCAGCCGCTGGGAGGCGCGGTCGCTGCTGGCCCAGGAGGCGCTGCACGCGGGCGTGCCGCTGGTGGCCACGGCGGTGGGCGGGGTGCCGGAACTGGTCGGGGACGCGGCCGAACTCGTCCCGTACGGCGACCCGGAGGCCCTGGCCGGCGCCGTGACCGGGCTGCTCGCCGACCCGGCGCGCCGGGCCGGGCTCGCCGCGGCCGGGCGGGCGCGGACGGCCGGCTGGCCGACGGAGGACGACACCGTCGCCCATGTCCTCAGCGTCTACGACGAGTTGGTGCAGACCATTCTGAGCGAAAGGGTTGACGGGCCCGGCCGTTGATCGGCAGGGTGCTGGGCAGAGGGACGAGAGAGCGCTCTCAGTTGCGCGTCTCGTCACCCCCCACGCCATTTTCCCGGCAACCCCCACTACGCCGAGGAGCACCATCATCATGATCAGTCGCAGGAAGCTGCTGGGTGGAATCGCGGCCTCCGCCGCCGCCGCGGGAACCGGCCTGGCCTTCGCCGGCGGCCGCGCCAGCGGTGCGCCGAGCGCGAGGGCCGCCGCCTCGCTGCCCCTGACCGTCGTGAACAAGACGGGCCAGTACGACAACGGGTCGGTGTGGCTCTACATCGTCGGCAACGCGGGAGACCAGCAGGTCCACGTCACCCCGGAGGGCGAGGCCGTCCCCGTCGCGCTCTCCGACAACGGTTCGGACGGCTTCACCGACTACGCGATCCCGCTGTCCGGAGGCGGCGACACCAAGCTGAACCTGCCCGAGATGTCCGGCCGGATCTATGTGGCCCTCGGCTCGAAGCTCAAGCTCAAGGTGGTCGAGGACGGGGCGGGCAAGGCCGCGCTCCAGTACCCGGCCGGCTGGGTGTCCGGCGACCCGAACTACGACATCCTGCACGACTGCGCGGAGTTCACGTACAACTCCTCGGGGATGTTCTGCAACACCACCATGGTGGACATGTTCAGCGTCCCGCTGTCGATCCACCTCACCGGCGCCCAGGACCAGACCACCGGCACCCTCAAGGACGGCGCCCGCGACAAGGTCTTCTCCGACATCGCCGCCGTCGAGGCCTTCAAGCCGCTGATCGTCGGGGACAACCTGCGGGTGATCGCCCCGGGCCACGGCATGGGCGCGGGAGTGTTCGCGGAGGACTACTTCGCGTCGTACATCGACCAGGTCTGGGAGACCTACGGATCGAAGGACCTCAAGGTCACCACCAACGCGGGCGAGTTCACCGGCCGGGTGACCGACGGGAAGTTCTCCTTCACCGGCCCGGCGTCGGTCTCCTTCGACAAGCCCTCCACCAAGGACGTGCTGTTCTGCGACGGCGCCCTGGCGGCCCCCAACGACGGGACGACGGGCCCGGTCGCGGCGATCCTCGGCGCGGGCTTCAACCGCACCACGCTGCACAACGCCGACGCCCAGCCGACCACCGACCCGGCCGCCTTCTACGGCGAGGACGTCACCAACCACTACGCCAAGGCCATGCACGCGGCGACCGTGGACGGCAAGGCGTACGGCTTCGCCTTCGACGACGTGGCCGAGTTCGCGTCCTACATCCAGGACACCGCCCCGACGGGGATCACGCTCACCCTGACCCCGTTCTAAGACGCTCATCCGGCATGACCGGGCGCGGTGTCCACGCGGACACCGCGCCCGGTGGCGGTTGGCCGCCCGCGCGGCCAACCCCCGGTCACTAGCCCCCGTACGCCCCGGACGCCGTCAGCCGCAGCGCGGTGTCGATCAGCGGCACATGGCTGAACGCCTGCGGGAAGTTCCCCACCTGGCGCTGGTTGCGCGGGTCCCACTCCTCGGCCAGCAGCCCGAGGTCGTTGCGGAGCGCGAGCAGCTTCTCGAAGAGCCTGCGGGCCTCGTCCACCCGGCCGATCATCGCCAGGTCGTCCGCGAGCCAGAACGAGCAGGCCAGGAAGGCCCCTTCGTCGCCCTCGAGACCGTCCACCCCGGCGTCCTCGCCCGCCGTGGGGTAGCGCATGACGAAACCGTCCTCGGTCGACAGCTCCCGCTGGATCGCCTCGATGGTGCCGATGACGCGCTTGTCGTCCGGCGGCAGGAAGCCCATCTGCGGGATGAGCAGCAGCGAGGCGTCCAGCTCCTTGGAGCCGTAGGACTGGGTGAAGGTGTTGCGCTCGGCGTCGTAGCCCTTCTCGCACACGTCCCGGTGGATCATCTCGCGCAGCTCCCGCCAGCGCTCCAACGGCCCGTCCACATCGCCGGATTCGATCAGCTTGACGGTGCGGTCGACCGCGACCCAGGCCATCACCTTGGAGTGCACGAAGTGCCGGCGCGGCCCGCGCACCTCCCAGATGCCCTCGTCCGGCTCGTCCCAGTGCTCCTCGAGGTAGCGGATCAGCTTCAGCTGGAGCACGCTCGCGTAGTCGTTGCGCGCCAGCCCGGTCATATGGGCCAGGTGCAGCGCCTCGGTGACCTCGCCGTAGACGTCCAGCTGGAGCTGGCCCGCCGCGCCGTTGCCGACCCGGACCGGCTGGGAGTTCTCATAGCCCGGCAGCCAGGTCAGCTCCGCCTCGGCCAACTCCCGCTCGCCCGCGATGCCGTACATGATCTGTAGGTTCTCCGGGTCGCCCGCGACCGCGCGCAGCAGCCATTCGCGCCAGGCGCGGGCCTCCTCGCGGTAGCCGGTGCGCAGCAGCGAGGAGAGGGTGATCGCCGCGTCCCGCAGCCAGGTGAAGCGGTAGTCCCAGTTCCGGACGCCCCCGATCTCCTCGGGGAGCGAGGTGGTGGGCGCCGCGACGATGCCGCCGGTGGGGGCGTAGGTCAGCGCCTTGAGCGTGATCAGTGAGCGGACCACCGCGTCCCGGTAGGGGCCGTGGTACGTGCAGTGCTCGACCCACTCCCGCCAGAACGCCTCGGTGGCCTCCAGCGCGGTCTCCGGCTCGGGCAGGGCGGGCGGCTCCTTGTGCGAGGGCTGCCAGCTGATGGTGAAGGCGATCCGGTCGCCGGGGCCCACCGTGAAGTCGGAGTAGGTGGTCAGGTCCTTGCCGTAGGTGTCGACCTCGGTGTCCAGCCACACCGAGTCCGGACCGGCCACGGCGACCGTGCGGGTGTCCACCTTGTGCACCCACGGCACGACCCAGCCGTAGGAGAAGCGCATCCGCAGCGCGGAGCGCATCGGCACCCGGCCGCTGACCCCCTCGACGATCCGCACCAGCTGCGGGGCGCCGTCCCGGGGCGGCATGAAGTCGATCACCCGGACCGTGCCGCGCGGGGTGTCCCACTCCGACTCCAGGACCAGCGAGTCGCCGCGGTAGCGGCGGCGGTCGGCGGCGGGCGGTTCGCTCCCCGCGGGGGAGGCGGGGCCCAGGCGCCAGAAGCCGTGTTCCTCGGTGCCCAGCAGAGCGGCGAAGATGGCATGGGAGTCGAAGCGCGGCAGGCACAGCCAGTCGACCGTCCCGTCTCTGCAGACGAGGGCGGCGGTCTGCATATCACCAATCAGTGCGTAATCCTCGATACGCCCGGCCACGTGCATTCCCCATTCGAACGGCCGTATCGCCCCGGAGGGCGTTGCTTACGGTCTCGGAAAATTCTGACGAGCTACTTGTTCCGGGGGCGTGCTGGTGGTGCCGTGCCGGGGTCGCTCGCATGCGTGCGTCCGATGAGGATACGACGGACGACGGTGATCCGCTGGAGTCAGTCCACATCGTGGCTCGCAGCGCGCGGCCGATCGGGTGGCCGGTCACCGATGGTATCCGGACGATTGCGCAGACCGAACGCGGGAACCAGGTCAGCAGCGGCCGCTCCGGGGCGCTGATACCCTGGTAGCCCGTGGAGCGGCGGGCACGAAACCCCCGAACCTCAGCGACGGCGCCCCCGGTATCCGGGGCGGTTGCCGTGCGCACCCTCACGACGCGACCACGGGAGCTCCCTCTTGGCCATTGCCGCTAAACCCATGACGACCAAGCACCTCTTCGTCACCGGGGGTGTCGCCTCCTCACTCGGCAAGGGTCTTACCGCCTCCAGCCTGGGGGCCCTGCTGAAGGCGCGCGGTCTGCGCGTCACCATGCAGAAGCTCGATCCGTACCTGAACGTGGACCCGGGCACGATGAACCCCTTCCAGCACGGTGAGGTGTTCGTCACCAACGACGGTGCCGAGACCGATCTGGACATCGGCCACTACGAGCGCTTCCTCGACGTCGACCTCGACGGCTCGGCCAATGTGACCACCGGCCAGGTCTACTCCACCGTAATCGCCAAGGAGCGGCGCGGTGAGTACCTCGGTGACACCGTGCAGGTCATCCCGCACATCACCAACGAGATCAAGCACCGTATCCGGCGCATGGCCACCGATGACGTCGACGTCGTCATCACCGAGGTCGGCGGCACCGTGGGCGACATCGAGTCGCTGCCCTTCCTGGAGGCCGTCCGCCAGGTCCGGCACGAGGTCGGCCGGGACAACGTCTTCGTGGTGCACATCTCGCTGCTGCCCTACATCGGCCCGTCCGGCGAGCTGAAGACCAAGCCCACCCAGCACTCGGTGGCCGCGCTGCGCAACATCGGTATCCAGCCGGACGCGATCGTGCTGCGAGCCGACCGCGAGGTCCCGACCTCCATCAAGCGCAAGGTCTCGCTGATGTGCGACGTGGACGACGCGGCCGTGGTCGCCGCCATCGACGCCAAGTCGATCTACGACATCCCGAAGGTGCTGCACTCCGAGGGCCTGGACGCCTATGTCGTCCGCAAGCTGGACCTGCCCTTCCGCGACGTGGACTGGACCCAGTGGGACGACCTGCTGGCGCGGGTCCACCAGCCGGACCACGAGGTCACCGTCGCGCTCGTCGGCAAGTACATCGACCTGCCCGACGCCTACCTCTCCGTCACCGAGGCGCTGCGCGCCGGCGGCTTCGCCAACAGCGCCCGCGTCAAGATCAAGTGGGTCACCTCCGACGACTGCAAGACGGCGGCCGGTGCCCGGCAGCAGCTCGACGGCGTGGACGCGGTCTGCATCCCCGGCGGCTTCGGCGACCGCGGTGTGATCGGCAAGGTCGGCGCGATCACCTACGCCCGGGAGAACAAGATCCCGCTGCTGGGCCTCTGCCTCGGACTCCAGTGCATCGTCATCGAGGCGGCGCGCAACCTGGCGGGCATCGAGGGTGCCAACTCCACCGAGTTCGAGCCCGCCACCACCGACCCGGTGATCTCCACCATGGCCGAGCAGCTCGACATCGTCGCGGGCGAGGGCGACATGGGCGGCACCATGCGGCTGGGCATGTACCCGGCCAAGCTCGCCGAGGGCTCGATCGTCCGCGAGGTCTACGACAACCAGCCGTACGTCGAGGAGCGCCACCGCCACCGCTACGAGGTCAACAACTCCTACCGCGGTGAGCTGGAGAAGAAGGCCGGGATCGTCTTCTCCGGCACCTCCCCGGACAACAAGCTCGTGGAGTACGTGGAGTACCCGCGCGAGGTCCACCCGTACCTGGTCGGCACCCAGGCCCATCCCGAGCTGCGCTCCCGTCCGACCCGTCCGCACCCGCTCTTCGCGGGCCTGGTGAAGGCCGCGGTCGAGCGACAGACGGCAGCTCAGGCGCGGGGCGGCCAGGTCTGACCGCTACGGTTGACGGGGGCGGGCGGCCGGCGCGGCCCCACCGCCCCGTCAACCGCACGCGGAAAGGACGCTGAGGCAAGCATGCGCATCCAGGACACCCCCGAGGAATGGCAGGTCACCGCCACCGCCACGCCGTTCACCGGCAACAAGACGAGCGTGCGCACGGACGAGGTGGTCATGCCCGACGGCGGCCGGGCCAAGCGCGACTACCAGGTCCACCCCGGCTCCGTCGCCGTCCTCGCCCTGGACGAGGACGGCCGGGTGATCGTGCTGCGGCAGTACCGGCACCCGGTCCGCCGGCGGCTGTGGGAGATCCCGGCCGGTCTCCTCGACATCCCCGGTGAGAACCCGCTGCACGCCGCCCAGCGGGAGCTGTACGAGGAGGCGCACGTCAAGGCCGAGGACTGGCGCGTCCTGGTGGACGTCTACACCTCGCCCGGCGGCTGTGACGAGGCCGTACGGATCTTCCTGGCCCGGGAGATCTCCGCGGCCGAGGGCGAGCGGTTCGAGGTCTCCGAGGAGGAGGCCGACATGGAGCTGGCCCGGGTGTCCCTGGAGGAGCTGGTGCGCGGCGTCCTCGCGGGCGAACTGCACAACAACTGCCTCGCGGTCGGTGCGCTGGCGCTCCAGGCCGCGCTCGCCGGCGATGGCATCGACTCCCTGCGCCCCGCCGACGCGCCCTGGCCGGCCCGCCCCTTCGAGGCGTAGGCCCGCGTCTGCCGAGGCGCAGGCCCGCGCCTGGGGGGGGCGGCGGCTGGTGAAGATCCGATGGAGTGATTTTCGGGGCGGGCCGTGGGCCGGGAGTGCCGGTTACCTGACGCGGAGTGAACTACGCTCATAGTCACCCCGATCGCATGGCCGCGACGGGCTCGAACGCGCAGGTGGACGGGAGTGGGCCGGTGGCGGAGCAGGCGGTCGACACCGATGGGGAGCCGACGGCCCCCCGGAAGCGGCAGCCGCCGCCCGCCGCGCCCGCTTCGTCTACTTCTTCCACTTCGTCCGCTCCCGGGCGGCAGCCGCAGGACCGTGCGTCACAGGACCGTCCGGCGCAGGACCGTGCGTCACAGGACCGTCCGGCGCCGGACGACCGGACACCCCCTGCCGACACCCCGCCCCGGCAGCGCTCCGCGAGCGGCGCGGCCGGGCGCACGGGGGGCCAGGACGGCGGGGTGTGGAGCGGGGCGACCCGGGCCGTGCTGTTCGCGGCGGCGGCCACGGTGGGGCGGGGGTTCGCCGGGCGGCGGCGGGAGCTGCTCTCGCTGCGGGCCGATATCGAGCGCGCGGGCCTGGACACCCTCGCCGGCCGCAAGGCCGCCCGCAGCCGGGTGCTGCTGATCGCGGGCCGCCCCGGCTGGGGCCGTACGGCGCTCGCCGAGGAGCTCGTCCGGCGGCTCGCCGACGACTACCCCGACGGTGTGCTGAGCGCCCGGCTGACGACCTCCGCCGGCGACCCCGTCCCCATCGAGCGCACCGCCCGTGAGCTGCTCGGACGGCTTGGGGCGAGCGCCCCGCCGGGGGCGGACGAGGACGATCTGAGCGCGAGGCTGCGCGAGGCGTTCGACGGCAGGCGGATGCTGCTGCTGCTCGACGACGTGGCCGGGGCCGAGCAGGTGGACGCGCTGCTGCCGGATGAGCCCGGCTGCCTGGTGGTCGCCGTCTCGCACGGACCGCTGACCGGGGTGCCGGATGTGCGGCCGTGCACGGTGGGCGGGCTGGACGTGAGCGCGGCGGTCGGCCTGCTGGCGCAGTACGCCGGTCCCACCCGGATCACCTGCGATCCGGTGGCCGCGCAGTCCCTGGTCGAGGAGTGCGCGGGCCAGCCCGCCGCGCTCGTCCTGATCGGCGGCTGGCTCGCCGCCCGTCCCCAGGCGTCGGTCGCCGACGTCCTGGCGCGGCTGCGCGAACTGCCGCCGGACGAGAGGGACTCCGACCATGGCGCGCGCCCGCTGAACCGCGCCTTCCGGCTGGCCTACGCCGCGCTGCCGTCCGCCACCGCCCGGATGCTGCGGCTGCTGGTGCTCGCGCCCGGCGGATCGGTCGACGCGCAGACCGCCTCCGCGCTGGCCGGATGCTCGGTGGCGGACGGCGAGGCGGCGCTGGAGGGCTTCGCCGCGTACGGGATGCTGCGCCCGCGCGAGCCCGGCCGCTACCTGGTGCCCGGCTGTCTCGATCCGCTGCTGCGGGAGCTGCTGGAGACCGTGGAGCGCCCGGCGGAGGTGGAGCTGGCGCGGGCGCGGATGCTGGAGCGCACCGTACGGCAGCTGCGCGCCTGCCGACTGGCCGCCGAGCCCCCCGGTTCGCCGGGCCGGAAGAGGCTGGCCGAGATGCCGAGGCCGCTGCGGTTCGAGTCGGCGGCGGAGGCGGCCGCCTGGCTCGAGGCGCGGCTGCCCACGCTGCTCGAGGCCGCCCGGACGGCCGTGGAGACCGGTCGGCTCGACACCCTGGCCCGCCGTCTGGTGGCCGCGCTGACCCATGCCCTCACCGCCCACCGGGGCGCCGAGGGCGCCGCGCCGGAGCTGTACGGCCTGCATCAGCTGGTGCTGGACGTGGCCGGGCGGCGCGATCTGCCGGTGGAGCGGGCGGCCGCGCTGCTGAACCTCGGCGATCTGGACGGCGGGGCGGGCCGGGTGGACCAGGCCCTCGCCCGCTACAAGAGCGCCCTGGAGGCCGCCCGCGCCTCGGGCGATCCGTATACGACCGGGCGGGCGCTGGAGTCGATCGGCGGGACGTACCAGGAGCTGGAGGACTGGCACCGGGCGGCCGACTGGTACGGACGGGCCCTGGAGCTGCGGCTGAGCCGCCGCGATCTGCCCGCGGCCGCCCGGCTGTACGCCCGGCTCGGCACCGTCCACGGCTACGCCGGGCGGTGGGGCGAGGCGCTGCGCGACTGGCGGGCCGCCGCGGCCGCCTGCCGCCGGGCGGGGGACCGGCCGGGGTACGCGCGGGCGCTCAGCGGTGCCGCCGGCGCCCAGGAGCGCACGGGCCGGCCGAGGGAGGCGCTGCGCATCTGGACGGAGGCCGCCGCGGCCGCCCGGACCTGCGGCGATACGCGGCTGCACGCCGATGTGGCGCACCACGCGGCGGACGCGATCGACCGGCTGGGCGGGGACCCCGCGGTGGCGCGGTCGCTGCGACGCACCGCCCAGAGGATCGACGAGGCCGAACCGGACGACATGGTTCCGTCACTCGGGAAGGACAAGGGAAACCCAGTCGACCTACGAAACAAGTAGCGGTCTCCCAAAAGATTGATGCATTGCAAGGCTAGACAGGGTGACCTCCTTCATTAGACTGGCTGTACCGCGAATGTTGCGGTCGTCTCCGGCATGCGGACGCGTTCCGGTTTGCCTGTCTAAGGTCGATGTTGTGGCGGCCTATGACTGGCTGTGGCGATATGTTCCTTTCCCCCCATCCAAGGACCGTGATCGACGTGAAGGTCGGTATTCCCCGCGAGGTCAAGAACAACGAGTTCCGTGTGGCCATCACCCCCGCTGGTGTGCACGAGCTGGTCCGAGGCGGCCATGAGGTCGTCGTGGAGCAGAGCGCGGGCCTCGGCTCCTCCATCACGGACGAGGAGTACATCGCCGCCGGCGCGCGCATCCTCGACACGGCCGACGAGGTCTGGGCCGCCGCCGACCTGCTGCTGAAGGTCAAGGAGCCCATCGCGGAGGAATACCACCGGCTGCGCAAGGACCAGACGCTCTTCACCTATCTGCACCTGGCCGCCTCCCGGGCCTGCACGGACGCGCTGCTGGAGTCCGGCACCACCGCCATCGCCTACGAGACCGTCGAGACCGCCCACCGCGCGCTGCCGCTGCTCGCGCCGATGTCCGAGGTCGCGGGCCGGATCGCGCCGCAGGTCGGCGCGTACCACCTGATGCGGTCGGCCGGCGGTCGCGGTGTGCTGCCCGCCGGGGTGCCGGGGGTGGCCGCCGCGCGGGCCGTCGTCATCGGCGGTGGCGTCTCCGGGTGGAGCGCCGCCCAGATCGCCATCGGCATGGGCTTCCACGTCACGCTGCTCGACAAGGACATCAACAAGCTGCGCGAGGCCGACCGGATCTTCGGCAACCGGGTGCAGACCATCGCCTCCAACGCCTATGAGCTGGAGAAGGCCGTCCTTGATGCCGACCTGGTCATCGGTGCCGTGCTCATCCCGGGGGCCAAGGCGCCCAAGCTGGTCAGCAACGAGATGGTGTCCCGGATGAAGCCGGGAAGTGTCCTTGTCGACATCGCGATCGACCAGGGCGGCTGCTTCGAGGACTCCCACCCCACCACCCACGCCGAGCCGACCTTCACGGTCCACGACTCGGTCTTCTACTGCGTCGCCAACATGCCCGGCGCGGTGCCGAACACCTCCACCCACGCGCTCACCAACGCGACGCTTCCGTACATCGTGGAGCTGGCCAACCGCGGCTGGCGGGACGCGCTGCGCCGGGACGCCGCGCTGGCCAAGGGGCTCAACACCCATGAGGGGCAGGTCGTCTACGGCCCGGTCGCCGAGGCGCACGAGCTGCCCGCCGTCGAACTGAGCGCGCTGATCGGCTGACTCACCGATCGGCTGACTCGCTGATCGGCTGAGGGGTGCCGGGGCGGGTGAATTCCGGTTGTCCGGGCCGGTGAACGCCGGTTGCCGGACGGTCAACCCGGACCGTCAACGACAAGTCAAGGATGGACATCCGGCCGGGTTCTGCCGTAGGGCGGGGCCCGGCCGCGGGCGTGTCCGCTGTGTCCCATATCGGGCGCGGCTCATGGCTCGGCCAACTCGCCCTAAAGGCAACTATTCAGACGCTTTGTGGGGTGGTGAAATCTCCGCGGCACCGGTCACACGCCCTTGACATCGGGGTGTTCGATTGCCGACACATCGTGCCGTGTCCGGTGGATTGTGTTGCTGCGGACCGCCGACACGCCATAGAGTCGCCAACCGTCGGCATGGTGTCACGCTGACCTATAGAGAAATTTCCTGGTCACCAAGGAGGTAGGACGACTTGTGAATGAGTCGACATTTTCTCCCGGGGGTGGTCAACCAGGATCGGCTGCGCGGGGCCAGGGTCCCTCGGGGCTCGAGGCTGTCGGCTCCGTCGCTGTCCGCACCTTCGCAACCCACCAGAGCATGACGACAGCCCACCAGAGCCACAGCATGGACGGCCATCACGTGAACGCCATGGCCGGCGACCAGGGGGGCACGGATCCCGCCCGCTTCGCCGACTACGACGACCTCCCCGACGGGCACTTCTACGACCCGGACGCGGAGTACGAACCGGACCCCGAATACGCGGCCACGCTCGCGCCCGACGCTGCCCGCCAGCGCCGCGAGCGCATCGGCCCGACCGGGCGCCCGCTGCCGTACTTCCCGATCCCGGGTCCGCTGACCGACCACGGTCCCGCGAAGATCATCGCGATGTGCAACCAGAAGGGCGGGGTCGGCAAGACCACCTCCACCATCAACCTGGGCGCCGCCCTGGCCGAGTACGGCCGCCGGGTCCTGCTCGTCGACTTCGACCCGCAGGGCGCCCTGTCGGTCGGCCTCGGGGTCAACCCGATGGAGCTCGACCTCACGGTCTACAACCTGCTCATGGAGCGGGGCATGTCGGCCGACGAGGTGCTGCTGAAGACGGCCGTGCCCAATATGGACCTGCTGCCCAGCAATATCGACTTGTCGGCCGCCGAGGTGCAGCTGGTGAGCGAGGTCGCCAGGGAGTCGACCCTCCAGCGCGCGCTCAAGCCGCTGATGGCCGACTACGACTACATCGTCATCGACTGCCAGCCCTCGCTCGGTCTGCTCACCGTCAACGCGCTCACCGCCGCGCACAAGGTGATCGTGCCGCTGGAGTGCGAGTTCTTCGCGCTGCGCGGTGTGGCGTTGCTCACGGAGACGATCGAGAAGGTCCAGGAGCGGCTCAACCCCGACCTGGAGCTGGACGGCATCCTCGCCACGATGTACGACTCGCGCACCGTGCACAGCCGCGAGGTGCTCGCCCGAGTGGTCGAGGCGTTCGACGATCACGTCTACCACACGGTCATCGGCCGTACGGTCCGCTTCCCCGAGACCACGGTCGCGGGTGAGCCGATCACCACGTACGCGTCCAACTCCGTCGGCGCCGCCGCCTATCGTCAGCTCGCCAGGGAGGTGCTCGCCCGGTGTCACGCCGAGTGAGTCTGCCGGGAGCCGACGAACTGTTCCGCACCACGGGAGGGATGGCGCTCCAGTCCTCCTCTCCCGCCTCCGGACGCCGCCAGACGAACGGCGAGGGCCCCCGGGTGCCCCCGCCCGCCGCGGGCCCCGAGGCGGGCACCGAGCCGGGCGAAGGGCAGGAGCAGCGCCCGGACGGTGAGCAGTCCGGCTCGGGCGAACACACCGGACGGGAGGCGGCGGCCCCCCAGGACGCGGTCGGCGAGCGGCGCCCCGCGGCCGGGGACCGGCCCAAGGGCCGCCCGGCCCGGACCGGTTCGGCCGCGGCCGAGCAGAGCGCCCCGGCCCGCCGGCGCGCCCGTACGGCGAACCGGCGGCCCAGCGGGCGCGAGCGCCACGACGAGAAGATCACGGTCTATGTCTCCGCCGAGGAGCTGATGGACCTCGAGCACGCACGTCTGGTGCTCCGGGGCGAGCACGGGCTCGCCGTCGACCGCGGCCGGATCGTCCGCGAGGCGGTCGCGGTCGTCCTCGCCGACCTCGAGTCGCGGGGCGACGCGAGCATCCTGGTGCGCCGCCTGCGCGGCCGTTGACCGGGCCGGGCGATAGCCTGCCCGGTCGTACGGGCTGCCCCGCCCGGCCCTGAGCACCCTGGACCGCGATGCCGACGAACGACGCCCCCGCCCCGCCGCCCCGCCCCCCTCGCCGCACCCTCGGCCGAGGCCCCGGCGCCCGGCCGCACACCACGGGGCCGGACCGGTCCACCACCTCCGCGCAGCACCCCGCCGCGCCGCCCCCCGCGTCGGACGCCCCGTCCCCGCGGACGGACCCCGCCGAAGCGGCCCGCGCCACTCCGGGCAGCGAGCCCGCCACGCGTACGACGACGGCGGCCGATCCGCACCCGGCGACGGCTGAGGCGGCAGCGCCGCCCCTGGTGGCCGACGGGCCGCGGGACGGCGCCCGTGCGGCGCACGGGGCCCCTTACGGGGCGGCCGCCGGGCCCGAGGCGTCCCCGGCGGTGACCGAGCCCGCCGCTCCGGCCCCGGCGGCCGGGGCCACGGAAGCGGAGACCCGAGCCGGACGAAGGACCCACGCTCAGCCGCGCACCACGCGCCAGGAACGGACCGTCGCCCCGGGGGAGCGGGCCGTGCCGGGCGGCACGCCCGCCGGGCGCGGTGCGACGGCCGGGGGCCATGGTGAGGGCGCTGCGGCGGGCGAGCCGGAGCCGGTGCACGCACGGGCCGACGTCGATGTGACGCCCTCGGCGGGCGGGCACGGCGGGGAGGCGACGGGGGCCGGGACCGACGGGGCCGACGGGAGCGAGGGGACTCAGGGGACCCAGGGGGGCGACCAGGACGACGTCGAGGGTGACGACGACGGCAATCGGTTCACCGTGCGGCTGGACAACTTCGAGGGCCCCTTCGACCTCCTCCTTCAGCTGATCTCCAAGCACAAGCTCGACGTCACCGAGGTCGCCCTCTCCAAGGTCACCGACGAGTTCATGGCCCATATCCGCGCCATGGGACCGGACTGGGACCTCGACCAGACCACCGAGTTCCTCGTCGTCGCCGCGACCCTGCTGGACCTCAAGGCGGCCCGGCTGCTGCCCGCCGCCGAGGTCGAGGACGAAGCGGACCTCGCCCTGCTCGAGGCGCGCGACCTGCTCTTCGCCCGGCTGCTCCAGTACCGCGCGTACAAGCGGATCGCGGACATCTTCAGCGACCGGCTGGCCGCCGAGGCCACCCGCCACCCCCGTACCGTCGGCCTGGAGCCGCACCACGCCGAGCTGCTCCCCGACGTCGTCATCAGCATCGGCCCCGAGGGCTTCGCCAAGCTGGCCGTCAAGGCGATGCAGCCCAAACCCAAGCCACAGGTCTACGTCGACCACATCCACACCCCGCTGGTCAGCGTCCGGGAGCAGGCCGAGGTGGTGGTCGCACGGCTGCGGGAGCTGGGGGAGGCGACCTTCGGCACGCTCACCGAGGACGCTCCCGACGTCCTTACGGTCGTCGCGCGTTTCCTGGCGCTCCTGGAGCTCTACCGGGAGCGCGCGGTCCTGCTCGACCAGCCGGAGGCGCTCGGGTCGCTCATGGTCCGCTGGACGGGCGAGGAGGGGCGGCAGCCGCTGGTGACCGACGAGTTCGACCAGGAGGCCCAGGCCCGGGGCAAGGCCCGGCCCCGGGAGGCCGAGCCCGGTAAGGAGGCGGCCACGCCCGGTAAGGAGACGGCCACGCCCCCGAACGAGAAGGAGGAGGTACCGAGTTGAGTGAGCAGCGGACACCCGCCGGGCTCTCCGGGGTCGCCGAGCTGGACCTCAAGCCCGCCCTGGAGGCCGTCCTCATGGTCGTCGACGAGCCCGCCACCGAGGAGCACCTCGCCAAGGTGCTGGAGCGGCCGCGCCGCGCCGTCGCGGACGCGCTGCGCGAGCTGGCCGACGAGTACGCGACACAGGGCCGCGGTTTCGAGCTGCGGCTGGTCGCGGGCGGCTGGCGCTACTACACGCGCCCGGCCTACGCCGCCGCCGTCGAGGGGTTCGTCCTGGACGGTCAGCAGGCCCGGCTCACCCAGGCCGCTTTGGAAACCCTCGCGGTGGTCGCGTACCGTCAGCCGGTCAGCCGTTCCCGGGTCTCGGCCGTCCGCGGCGTCAACTGCGACGGCGTGATGCGGACCCTCCTCCAGCGGGGTCTGGTCGAGGAGGCGGGCACGGAACCCGAAACAGGTGCGATCCTGTACAGGACGACGAACTACTTCCTGGAGCGGATGGGCCTGCGGGGCCTGGAGGAGCTTCCGGAGCTCGCGCCGTTCCTCCCCGAGGCGGACGCGGTCGAGGGCGAGTCCCAGGAGGGCGTGCCGTCGTTCGATCCGGACGCCATCGACGGCGACGAAGCGCACGACGATGTAGAACACCGAGCCGGCAGCGGCCACTCTCAGACGGAAACGTGATGCGAAGCAGCGGCAGGAACAGCAGGGGCAGCGGTAGCGGCGGCAAGAACTACCGGGGCGCGGGGAACCGGCGCGACGAGAAGCAGCAGCGCGCCGGCCGCCCCCGCCCCGAGGAGCGCCGCTACGACGTGGGCGGCGGCCCGAGCGCGGGCCCCAAGGCGGGTCCCAAGGGTGGACCGAAGGGCGGCCCGAAGGCGGGGCCCAAGGGCGGCCCCAAGGGTGGTCCCAAGGCAGGCGGCGGCCGTGGCCGGACGTCGGCCCCGGCCCGTCCGCGCGAGTACGACGCGCAGATCGAGGAGCGCAACCGCGCCCGCCACGACAAGCCGCGGATCACGCTGCCCAAGACCTTCGGCGAGCCGGAGGGCGAGCGGCTCCAGAAGGTCCTCGCCCGCGCCGGTATGGGTTCGCGCCGTGCCTGTGAGGACCTGATCGACCAGGCCCGGGTCGAGGTCAACGGCAAGATCGTGACCGAGCAGGGGCTGCGCGTCGACCCCGAGAAGGACGAGATCAAGGTCGACGGGCTGACCGTGGCCACCCAGTCGTACCTCTTCTTCGCGCTGAACAAGCCCGCCGGTGTCGTCTCCACCATGGAGGACCCCGACGGCCGCCAGTGCCTGGGCGACTACGTCACCAACCGCGAGACCCGGCTCTTCCACGTCGGCCGGCTCGACACCGAGACCGAGGGCATCATCCTGCTCACCAACCACGGTGAGCTGGCCCACCGCCTCACCCACCCCCGCTACGGCGTCACCAAGACCTACCTCGCCGCGATCCAGGGCCCGCTCCCGCGCGACCTCGGCAAGCGGCTCAAGAGCGGCATCCAGCTGGAGGACGGCTACGCCCGCGCCGACCACTTCCGGGTGGTGCAGAACACCGGCAAGAACTACCTGGTCGAGGTGAGCCTGCACGAGGGCCGCAAGCACATCGTGCGGCGGATGCTCGCCGAGGCCGGCTTCCCGGTCGACAAGCTGGTGCGGACGGCCTTCGGACCGATCGCGCTCGGCGACCAGAAGTCCGGCTGGCTGCGGCGGCTGACCAACACCGAGGTCGGCATGCTGATGCGCGAGGTCGACCTCTGAGGTCCCCGAGCCTCTGAGGTCCCCGAGCCGCTGACGGTCCAAGAGCCACTGACGACCCCCGAGTCGCTGATCGGCCCGGCCGCCGGCGGCTCGTACGGTCTCGTCGCGTCTCGCCGGTCTCGTCGCGTCTCGCCCAGCGGTCGCCCCGGGAGTCTGTCCGACCCGCTCGTTAGGCTGATCGTGAGCGCGGCCCGCGACGCGGCCGCGCCCGACGCAGACGGGCACAGCGCGACAGGGAGCGAGACGTGGCGGTACGAGCGGTCCGCGGGGCCGTCCAGCTGGAGCGGGACGAGCCGGAGCACATGCACGAGCAGGTCTCAAAGCTGCTGACCGCCATCCTGGAGCGCAACGACCTCGACCCCGACGACCTGATCAGCGTGTGGTTCACCGCCACCCCCGATCTGCACAGCGACTTCCCCGCGGTCGCCGCCCGCAAGCTCGGCATCACCGACGTACCGCTGATCTGCGCCCAGGAGCTGGACATCGAGGGGGCCATGCCCCGGGTCGTCCGCATCCTGGCGCATGTCGAGACGCCCCTGCCCAAGTCCGACGTCGCCCATGTCTACCTCGGCGCCGCCGCCTCCCTCCGCAAGGACATCGCCCAATGAGAACCGCCCTCGTCATCGGCACCGGCCTGATCGGCACCTCCGCCGCGCTGGCCCTGGCCGGCCGCGGGGTCCAGGTGCACCTCGCCGACCACGACGCGGACCAGGCCCGCACCGCGGAGGCGCTCGGCGCCGGGACGCAAGGCGAGCCGGACGGGCCGGTGGACCTGGCGATCGTGGCCGTGCCGCCGGCCCACGTGGCCCCCACGGTGGCCGACGCGCTGCGCCGCGGCCTGGCCCGCGGCGTCCTGGACGTCGCGAGCGTCAAGGGCGGCCCGCGCCGTGAGCTGGAGGCCCTCGGCTGCGATCTGACCCGCTACATCGGCACGCATCCGATGGCGGGCCGGGAGCGCTCCGGGCCGCTGGCCGCCACCGCCGACCTCTTCGAGGGACGGCCCTGGGTGCTCACACCCACCGGCGGCACCGATATCGAGGTGCTCAACCTGGCGCTGGAGCTCGTCGCGCTGTGCCGGGCCGTGCCCGTGGTGATGGAGGACGAGGCCCACGACCGGGCGGTGGCGCTCGTCTCGCACACCCCGCACCTGCTGTCCAGCATGGTCGCCGCGCGGCTGAGGGACGCCGATGAGACGGCCGTGCGGCTGTGCGGGCAGGGCATCCGCGACGTCACCCGGATCGCGGCCTCCGACCCCGCCATGTGGATCGACATCCTCTCCGCCAACCCCGGCCCGGTCGCCGATGTGCTCGCCGCCGTCGCCGCCGACCTCGACGAGACGGTGCGGGCGCTGCGCGCGCTCCAGTCCGCCGACGAGGCCAAACGCGGCCACGGCGCGGCCGGTATCGAGGACGTGCTGCGCCGGGGCAACGCCGGGCGCGAGCGGGTGCCGGGCAAGCACGGCGCCGCCTCGGCCGCCTATGAGACCGTGACGGTGCTCATCGGCGACCAGCCGGGCGAGCTGGCCCGGATCTTCGCCGACGCGGGCCGGGCGGGCGTCAACATCGAGGACGTCCGGATCGAGCACGCCACCGGACAGCAGGCCGGTCTGATCCAGCTGATGGTCGAGCCCTCGGCGGCCCCGGCGCTCACCAAGGCGCTGCGGGAGCGGGGCTGGTCCATCCGGCAGTAGCGGTGCGGGACGGCCGCCGCACGCCCCGGCCCCGGGGACCGTCCCCCAGCGGTGCGAAGCCGCCCGGACGAAGCCAGTAACCTTGTCCGAGGCTCACCTGCCCCGTTCAACTCAGCCCCGTGCACATGAAAGGTGTCTGTCACCGTGGAAACCGCCGCCCGGACCGCCCCGGCAGCAGTGATTGTCGCGATCGACGGCCCCGCAGGCACGGGCAAGTCCAGTACCTCGAAGGCCGTCGCCGCCAAGCTGGGCCTGGGCTACCTGGACACCGGCGCCCAGTACCGGGCGATCACCTGGTGGATGGTGACCAACGGCATCGACGTCGAGGACGCCGTCGCCGTGGCCGACGCCGCCGCCAAGCCCACCATCGTCTCCGGCACCGACCCGGCCGCCCCGACGATCACCGTCGACGGCACCGACGTCTCCGGGCCGATCCGCACCCAGGAGGTCACCTCGCGGGTCAGCGCGGTCAGCGCGGTGCCCGAGGTGCGGGCCGTGATCACCGAGCTGCAGCGGACCATCGCCACCGAGGCGCCGCGCGGCATCGTGGTCGAGGGCCGGGACATCGGCACGACGGTCCTCCCGGACGCCGACCTCAAGATCTTCCTGACCGCCTCCCCGGAGGTCCGGGCGGCCCGCCGCAACGGCGAGCTGAAGGGCAAGGAGGCCAGCGACCTGGCCGCCACCCAGGCCGCGCTGGCCAAGCGGGACGCCCTGGACTCCGGCCGTAAGACCTCACCGCTCGCCAAGGCGGACGACGCGGTCGAGGTGGACACCTCCGACCTCACCCTCGACCAGGTCGTCGAGTGCGTCGTCACCCTCGTCGAGGAGAAGCGGACCGCGGCGTGAGCGCCACCGACGCGGCACTTCCCAGCGCGGCCGGGGCCGCCGCGGCCCGGCGGATCGGCATCGGCCTGATGTACGGGCTGTGGCGGCCCCGGGTGCTGGGCGCCTGGCGCGTCCCGTCCGCCGGGCCCGTCATCCTCGCGGGGAACCACTCCCACAACGTCGACGGTCCGATGGTGATCGGCACCTCGCCGCGGCCGGTGCACTTCCTGGTCAAGAAGGAGGCGTTCACCGGCCCGCTGGACCCGTTCCTGCGCGGTATCGGGCAGCTGAAGGTGGACCGCACCAGCGCCGACCGCACCGCGATCGGCCAGGCCCTGGGGGTGCTGGAGCGCGGCGGGGTGCTGGGCATCTTCCCGGAGGGCAGCCGGGGCGACGGCGACTTCGCCTCACTGCGCTCGGGGCTCGCGTACTTCGCCGTGCGCTCCGGTGCGCCGATCGTGCCGGTGGCGGTGCTCGGCACCGCCGAGCCGCGCGGCGACGGGCGGACCAGGGCGCTGCCCCGGCTGCGCGGCAGGATCGACGTGGTGTTCGGCGACCCCTTCGAGGCGGGGGACGGAAGCGGCAGGCGCACCCGGGCGGCCCTGGACCAGGCCACCGAGCGCATCCGGAAGCGGCTGGGCGCGCATCTGGACGCCGCCCGGCGGCTGACCGGGCGCCCAGACCAGACATGAGACCCGCGAGCCCATAGCGGCGGCCCGCGGCACTGAGGGACGACGAGGAAATCTTCATGAACGACCAGATCCACAGCGGCGGCGACGAGCACGGGGAGCTTGGCGACGCCGAGTACGCGGAGTTCATGGAGCTCGCCGCGCAAGAGGGCTTCGACCTGACGGAGGTCGAGGGCGACCTCGCCGCGGCCGGGCACGGCCCGCTGCCGGTACTGGCCGTCGTCGGCCGCCCCAACGTCGGCAAGTCCACCCTGGTGAACCGCATCCTCGGCCGCCGTGAGGCGGTCGTGGAGGACCGCCCCGGGGTCACCCGCGACCGGGTCACCTACGAGGCCGAGTGGTCCGGCCGCCGCTTCAAGGTGGTCGACACCGGCGGCTGGGAGCAGGACGTGCTCGGCATCGACGCGTCCGTGGCGGCCCAGGCCGAGTTCGCCATCGAGGCCGCCGACGCGGTGGTGTTCGTCGTGGACGCGACGGTCGGCGCCACCGACACCGACGAGGCCGTGGTCAAGCTGCTGCGCCGGGCCGGGAAGCCCGTGGTGCTGTGCGCCAACAAGGTCGACGGGCCCAGCGGTGAGGCGGACGCCGCGATGCTGTGGTCGCTCGGCCTCGGCGAGCCGTACCCGGTCTCCGCGCTGCACGGCCGCGGTACCGGCGACATGCTCGACGCGGTGCTGGAGGCGCTGCCCGAGGCCCCGGCCCAGACCTTCGGGGCGACGGTCGGCGGACCGCGCCGGGTCGCCCTGATCGGCCGCCCGAACGTTGGCAAGTCCTCGCTGCTCAACAAGGTCGCGGGCGAGGAGCGGGTGGTCGTCAACGAGATGGCGGGCACCACCCGCGACCCGGTCGACGAGATGATCGAACTCGGCGGCGTCACGTGGAAGTTCGTCGACACCGCCGGTATCCGCCGCCGGGTCCACCTCCAGGAGGGCGCGGACTACTACGCCTCGCTGCGCACCGCGGCCGCCGTGGAGAAGGCGGAGGTCGCGATCGTGCTGATCGACGCCAGCGAGTCCATCAGCGTCCAGGACCAGCGGATCATCTCGATGGCCGTCGAGGCCGGGCGCGCGCTCGTCATCGCGTACAACAAGTGGGACACCCTCGACGAGGAGCGCCGCTACTACCTCGAGCGCGAGATCGAGACCGAGCTGGGGCAGATCCAGTGGGCGCCGCGGGTGAACGTCTCGGCGCGCACCGGCCGCCACATGGAGAAGCTGGTCCCGGCGATCGAGACGGCGCTGGCCGGCTGGGAGACCCGGATTCCGACCGGGCGGCTCAACTCCTTCCTCGGTGAGATCGTCGCCTCCCATCCGCATCCGATCCGCGGCGGCAAGCAGCCGCGGATTCTGTTCGGGACGCAGGCCGGGACCCGGCCGCCGCGGTTCGTGCTGTTCGCCTCGGGATTCCTGGAGGCCGGCTACCGGCGCTTCATCGAGCGGCGGCTGCGCGAGGAGTTCGGCTTCGAGGGAACGCCCCTGCAGATCTCGGTGCGGGTGCGCGAGAAGCGCGGCCGCAAGAAGTAGCGGCCGCGCGCCGGTCAGCCCGCCCCGGCTCCCGGCCGGGTCCGCGCCTTCCGCCCGTGCGGCGGGCGGGCGGGCGCGGGGACCGGTGGGTGTGCCCCCGGGGTCAGTAGGTGTGCCCCCGCTCCTCGCCGCGGCCGGGCGGCAGGGCGGGGACGTAGCCGCGGTAGTAGAGCTCGTCGGTGTGCCACGCTGCGCTGTGGCCGTCCGGGCGGCCGTGGCCGCCGGTGAGGCCCCGGGGCCGGCCGATGGCGGCGAACGCCACGAACTCCATGTTCTCCTCGTCCGAACGGTCGCCGGGCAGCGCCCGGAACAGCCTGCGGTACTCCGCGTACAACGCGTCGTAGATCGGCGTGGCGGAGTGGCGCCAGGGGTCGGGCGCTGCCTCCAGCGCGGGGCGCATGGCCGGAATGCAGCCGTATGAAGGGGAGCGGTAGGAGAGGTCGTATGCGTGCACGTATGTGCCAACGACCCGGCCGCCCGTCGGATGCGGCATCGGTGGCGAATGGGCTGCCCACCAAGGGTCGGTGAGGTCCGGGGGGAGCTGCGGGGGGAGCTCCGGGACGGCGGCGGCCATGGCGGTCATGTGCCCGCGAGCGGCATCGACGCGCCGACCAGCGCACCGCGCGCCGCGGCCCGGTCCAGCGCCGCGCGCAGCTGGTCCTCGCGCGGCTGGGTGCCGATCGTGCCCGCCGCCGCGCCGTAGATCAGCACCTTCCGGGAGCGGCCGACGGCGCTCCGCCAGCCGTCGCTGAGCGGCATTGGGCTGTGCGCCTGCCACCAGGCCACCGGGCCGCCGCCGTTCGGCCCCGGCATCAGCACCGCGTGCAGCCGCCCCATGGCCAGCAGCACCGACCAGCCGGGGTTGGGCGCGGGCGGCCGGCCCAGATCGACCACCGGGGCGAAGCCCTGTTCGATGAGGAGCTGGAGGAAGTCGTCGGCGTGGCCGGCCGAACCGGGGCGGACGATCGGCGCGGTCGGCTCCACCACCAGCGCCGGGCACGCCTCCTGGCCGACCAGCACCACCCCGCTGGTCACCCCGAGCACCGCCTGCTGGGCCACCGGCGCGTGCGGCGCCTCGGCGGTCAGCAGCGCGGAGGTGTGCGAGGCGGGGGCGAGTGGCGCGGCCGGGGCGGGGATGTACGGCGCGGAAGCCTGCGGTACGGAGGCGTGCGATACGGAAGCGTATGGCGCGGGCGGCGCGGGCGGCGCCTCGGCGGTCAGTGGCGCGGCGTCCTCGCCCGTGATGGACCGCACCGCGCCGCGCAGCTGCTCTTCGGAGACCGGGACGACCTGGGAGGGCACGCAGGTGGCGTGGGCGAAGGCCAGCACGGCCGTCTCCTGGCCCACGAAGAGCACGGTGCTGGTCCGCTCCTGCTCGGTGTTGCCGGGCGTGCGGCAGGACGTGCAGTCGTAAGCGCCCGGGGCGTTGTCCCCGGCGAGCAGCCGGTCGGCTTCTTCGTCGCCGATCTCGGCGCGTACGTCATCGCTGACGTCGAGCATGCGCGGCACGGGTGGCTCCTCGGTCTCGGTGTGAGCCGGGCGGTTCCCGGCTCATACGTAGACAACGGGCCATGCGGGGCGGGGGTCACGCGCCCTGGGCCGCGCCGGGGCCCGATGGCCCGTCGGGCCGGATGGTTCCCTCAAGTCGCTACCGATTTCACATCTGTTGGGACACAAGAAGGTGATGACGCCCAACCCTGTCCCACTTTTCGCCGTCTAACACCGTGGTAGGCGGACGAGACCCGTCCGCGGGGAAGCAGTGGGATACGGGGCCGGATGCACATCTCTTTCCTGATTCATAACGCGTACGGGATCGGCGGGACGATCCGGACCACGTACAACCTCGCCCGCACCCTGGGGGAACAGCACGATGTGGAGATCGTGTCGGTCTTCCGCCACCGCGACCAGCCGATCTTCGATCCCGGTCCGCATGTGCGGCTCAGCCACTTAGTGGACATCCGGAAGAACAGCCCGTCCTACGACGGCGACGACCCGGACCACAGCCGCCCGGCGCGGGTCTTCCCGGCGGCGGAGGGCCGCTACAAGCAGTACAGCGCCCTCACCGACCGCCGTATCGCGGACCATCTGCGCCGGCTGGACGCCGATATCGTTGTCGGAACCCGCCCCGGGCTCAACGTCCACATCGCCCGCGAGGCCCGCCGCGGTCCGGTACGGGTCGGCCAGGAGCATCTGACGCTCAGCACCCACTCCAAGGGGCTGAAGCGGGCCCTGCGCGCGGTCTACCCCCGGCTGGACGCGGTGACCACCGTGACCGAGGCCGACGCGCAGACCTACCGCGACCAGATGCGGCTGCCCGGCGTACGGGTCGAGGCGGTGCCGAACAGCGTGCCCGAGCCCGGTCTGGCGCCCGCGGACGGCACCGGCAAATGGGTGGTCGCGGCCGGCCGGCTGGCCCCGGTCAAACGCTACGACCTGCTGATACGCGCGTTCGCCAAGGTCAGCGAGGCCCGCCCGGACTGGCGGCTGCGGATCTACGGCGGCGGCGCCCAGTACGCCAAGCTGCGCGCCCTGATCGACCAGCTCGGCCTCTACAACCACGTCTTCCTGATGGGTCCGGCCAATCCGCTCGACCCCGAGTGGGCCAAGGGCTCCATCGCCGCCGTCACCTCCAGCCTGGAGTCGTTCGGCATGACCATCGTGGAGGCGATGCGCTGCGGCCTTCCCGTGGTGGCCACCGACTGCCCGCACGGACCCGCGGAGATCATCGACAACGGCGTGGACGGCCGGCTCGTGCCCACCGGCGACAGCGACGCCATCGCCGCCGCCCTCCTCGACCTCATCAACAACGACGAGCTGCGCCAGCAGATGGGACAGGCGGCGCTGAAGGACTCGGCCCGCTTCGACCCCTCCCGGGTGGCCGGGCGCTACGAGACGCTGTTCTCCGGTCTGATCGCCCGCAGCGGACTGCGGGAGTCCTGGCACCGCACCCGCGGCTCCCTGCTCAGCGGCGCGTTCACCACCAAGGACTCCCTGCGGAAGGTGCGTGTCGCATGAGTGCAACAGTGGAGGCAGCCCAGCACCTCGAGGAGGACGGGATGAGTGAGGCCGACGAGACCGCCCCGGCTCGCGCCGACTGCGTGGCGGACTCGGCCGGCGGGCTCACCTTCCACATCGCCGACGGGGCCCGTCCCGCCCCGGGCGGCCACGACGACTGGAGCGGTGCGCTGGTGCTGCTCCGCCGGGGCGCGGCGGACGCCCCCGACGGGGAGGTGCGGCTGCCGCTGGGCCCCACCGCGGACGGCCGGCTACAGGCTGCCCTGCCCAGCACCGTCGCCCTGCCCGAGGGCCGCTGGGACGTCCATGTGGCGTACGGGGACGCGGAGCCGCGGCGGCTCGCCCCGGGCCTGAACGATCTGCGCTCGCTCGTCGACCGCCGGCCGGGGCCGAGCACCTCCCCGCTGTCCGTCCGCATCCCGTACGCCACCAAGCACGGCAATCTGTCGCTGCGCAGCTGGCGGCGGGCGCCCCACGCCGAGGCCGGGGAGATCCGCCTGGGGGACGACACGATGACCGTCCGGGGGCGGCTGCACCGCGTCGCCTACCCCTCCGACTGGCTGGCCGAGGCGGTCGTCGAGGCCCGCCGCCGCGGGGGCACCGCCCCGGTGCGGACGGCGCCGCTGGAGGTGGACGGCCCGGACTTCTCCTTCACGCTCTCCTACCCCGAGCTGGCGCGGAGCTGGGACGGCGGTGCGGACGTGTGGGACCTGTGGCTGCGCCCGGCGGACGGGAGCATGGCCCCGGCGCGGCTCGCCCGCATCCTGGACGACATCGCGGACAAGAAGGAGATCTTCACCTATCCGCCGCGGACGGTCACGGGCCCGCACGGGGAGGTACAGGCCCGGCCGTACTACACCCGTGGCAACGACCTGGCGGTGCGGATCGAGGCGTCGGTCTGATCCTGACGGGGGCTTCGGCGGGGGCTCGAGGCTCAGGGACCGCCTGGCTCGGGCCCTGGGCCGATCGCCCCCCGCGGCTTCAGCTGCTGGTCCTTCCCCTGCTCCAGGCCGGCCACCTCCGGATGGTGCAGATCGAAGGCGGGCGACTCGGAGCGGACCCTCGGCAGGGTGGTGAAGTTGTGCCGGGGCGGGGGACAGGAGGTCGCCCACTCCAGGGAGCGGCCGAACCCCCAGGGGTCGTCCGTCTCGATCTTCTTCCCGTACTTGGCCGTCTTCCAGACGTTGTAGAGGAACGGCAGGGTCGACATGCCCAGCAGGAAGGAGCCGATGGTGGAGACGGTGTTGAGCGCGGTGAAGCCGTCCGCCGCCAGATAGTCGGCGTAGCGGCGCGGCATCCCCTCCACCCCCAGCCAGTGGTGCACCAGGAAGGTGGTGTGGAAGCCGACGAACAGCGTCCAGAAGTGGATCCGGGCCAGCCGCTCCTCCAGCAGCTTCCCGGTGAACTTCGGCCACCAGAAGTAGAACCCCGCGAACATCGCGAAGACGACGGTGCCGAAGACCACGTAGTGGAAGTGGCCCACGACGAAGTAGGTGTCGGTGACATGGAAGTCCATCGGCGGTGAGGCCAGGATGACGCCGGTGAGCCCCCCGAAGAGGAAGCTCACCAGGAACCCGACCGCCCACAGCATCGGCGCCTCCAGGGACACCGAGCCGCCCAGCATGGTGCCGATCCAGTTGAAGAACTTCACCCCGGTCGGCACCGCGATCAGAAATGACATCAGGGAGAAGAAGGGCAGCAGAACCGATCCCGTGGCGAACATGTGGTGTGCCCAGACCACCATCGACAGTCCGGTGATGGCCATGGTCGCGCCGATCAGCGTCACATAGCCGAAGACCGGTTTACGGGAGAAGACCGGGATGATCTCGGTGATGATGCCGAAGAACGGCAGCGCGATGATGTAGACCTCGGGATGGCCGAAGAACCAGAAGAGGTGCTGCCACAGCAGCGGTCCGCCGTACCGGGCGTCGAAGACCACCGCCCCGAACCGCCGGTCCGCCTCCAGCGCCAGCAGCGCCGCCGCCAGCACCGGGAACGCCATCAGGATCATGATCGAGGTGAAGAGGGTGTTCCAGGTGAAGATCGGCATCCGGAACATCGTCATCCCCGGCGCCCGCATCGCCATGATGGTGGTCAGGAAGTTCACCGCGCCCAGGATCGTCCCGAAGCCGGACAGCGCCAGCCCCATGATCCACATATCGGCGCCGATACCGGGGGAGCGGATCGCGCTGTTGAGCGGGGCGTAGGCGGTCCAGCCGAAGTCCGCGGCGCCCCCCGGCACCAGCAGACTGGCCACCACGATCAGCCCGCCGAACAGATACAGCCAGTACGACAGCATGTTGAGGCGTGGGAAGGCCACATCCGGCGCGCCGATCTGGAGCGGCATGATCTCGTTGGCGAACCCCGCGAAGGCCGGGGTGGCGAACAGCAGCAGCATGATCGTGCCGTGCAGGGTGAACGCCTGGTCGAACTCCTCCTGGGAGACGATCTGGAGCCCGGGGCGGGCCAGCTCCGCGCGCATCACCAGCGCCAGGACGCCTCCGACCAGGAAGAAGCCGAAGGACGAGATCAGATACAGATGCCCGATCTTCTTGTGGTCGGTGGTGGTGAGCCAGTCCACGAGCACACTGCCCTGCCGTGTCACCCGGACCGGACCGACGGCCCGCGCGGTGTCTGTCGCCATCGAGGCTCCTTACGTGTCCTGGGCGGGTTCGGTCCTGGAGACGGGTACCGTCATGATCGTCCGCTGGCTGCGGCGAACCGTGGAGCTGCCCTGACCGTCACTCCCCCGGGGACAGCAGCGGACCGAGCGGCCCAAGGTCCAGATTGAGCTCCGAGGGCGCGATGCCGTAGCGCGCGCAGAGGGTGCCCATCCGGTCCTCCAGCAGCATCAGCGTCAGCCCGATCCGCTCCTCCTGGTCCTCCGTCAGGTCGCCCTGGTCCACCCGGCGCAGCGCCTGCCGCTCCATGAGCTGGCGCAGCAGCTCGACGACGGTCAGCACCAGCTTCATCAGGTCACGCTCGACGGTGTCCTGGTCCAGCTCCAGCTTGTGGCTCACGGTTCCGCTCATGGTTCCTCCCAGGGCGACGGCACATTGGCGTTCACCGAGCTGATGAGCGCGCGCAGATCGATACGGACCAGATCGACGTCGGCGATCCGCAGGGTCAGATCACCGGTGATCACCACTCCGCCCGCGAGCAGCCGGTCCAACACATCCACCAGGGCGATCTGCTGATGGGCCAGGGGACGGTCGGCCGGGGCCGTCGTCATCCGCCCGCCCCCGCGCCCTCGGCTTCGTCAGGGGCGGTGAAGGAGTACGGCGCCCACGGGCCGGTCAGCTCCACCCGCAGCCCGGCCGCCCGCCCGGCCAGCTCACCGACCCGCTGGGCGAAACCGGCGCTGTCCTCGCGCCGTACCAGATATGCGGCGTTCAGCACATTGCGGTCGGACACCCCCGACAGCTTCGGGTCCTGCGGCGGATGCAGCCGGTGCCGCTCGGCCAGCCCGGCGAGGGTGTCGTGCACCAGCCGCGCACCCTCCTCCGTATGGCCCCAGCGCTGCTCGGCGGCGTGCCGCTGTGCCTTGCGGCGGCGCAGGTAGTCACGGCCGGACAGGGCGGTCGCAGCGTTTGGTTCCCCGGCGGGCGGCTCCTCGGGCGGGGGCGCCTCGGCATATGCCTTGACGCCCCATTCGACCCGGCCCTCCAGCCGGTCCAGCGCCGAGGCGAACCGCTCCCGCCCGTCGGCGAGCATCCGCCGCAGCCCCTCCTCACCACGGCAGACGGTGGCCAGCCGGACCGGTATGACGCAGGACTCGGCGCCCGCGGTGTCGACCACCCGCTGATGGGCGCGCGCCACCCGCTCCAGCCATGCCATGTCCTCCAGCCGCTCGCGCAGCGGGCCCTCGTCGAAGTGCTCGGCGGGCACGGTGCCCGCCAGGACGGCGAGGCCCAGATGGCGTACGGCGCGCACCGGTTCGCCCGCCACTCCGGGCACCCCCTCCAGGGCGGCGAGCACGTCCGGGGCGGCGTCCGGCGTACCGGTGTCGCGTACCACCGCGTAGGCGTACCGCAGTCCTTCGGTCATGCGGTCTTCTCCTCGTTCTCCCCGCTGGGCACCTCGGCCCGGTCGGTCCGGGCGGCCTGGTCGGTCACTTCGGTCCGGTCGGTCCGGGCGCGGGAGGAGAGCGACGGATCGTGCTCCCACCAGTCGATGCCCATCTCCTTCGCCTTGTCGACCGAGGCCACGATCAGCCGCAGCTTGATCGTGAGAAGTTCGATGTCGAGCAGATTGATGCGGATATCGCCCGCGATCACCACGCCCTTGTCGAGCACCCGCTCCAGGATGTCGGCGAGGTTGGCCCCGCCCTCGCCCCGGTTGGCCACCCCGTACGATCCCGAGGAGCCGAACGACGAGGCCGGAGAGCCATACGCGCCGGCCGTCGGGGCCACACCGCCCCGGGTGGTCACAGAGTCCCGTTCGCCCACTGGCGCGCCTCCTCCAACCGGTCGAGCAGCGCGTCCTCCTGCCGCTCGAACTCCTTCTCGTCGATCTCGCCCAGGTCGAGCCGGTTCTCCAGATCGGCCAGGGCGCGCTGGATGTTGGCCGGGTCGTAGTACTCCCGCTCCGCGGCGGCCACGACCTGCCTCAGCACCCAGCCGATCATCAGCATCAGGACTCGACGAAGCTGTACGGCGGCAGCGGGCCGTTGAGCCGCAGCTTCAGCCAGGGATGGGCCTTCTCCAGATCGGCGGCCGCCGTCAGCAGCGGATCCGCGGCGTCCTTGTCCAGCAGCAGGGACAGGCTCAGGAACCAGCCGCCGCTCTCCGGTCCGGGGCGCACGTCCTCGGCCGTCGGGGCCAGCGCCTCCTCCACCAGCTTGGCGTCCCGCACCTCGTGCGCCCGTACCGCCTCGGCCACCCGTTCGCCGAAGCGCACCCGCTCCTCGTAGGTGCCGCCGCCCGCCGCGCGGTTGGCCTCCGCCATCACCCGCAGGTCCGGCTCCTCGGCGAGCACCTGGTGCAGCACCGCGTCCTCGTCGTGCACGGCCTTGACGTTGTACTCCACCCGGCCGGACAGCCGGCTGAGCTGGTCCTGGTAGCGGTCGGCGTGCTCGGCCAGCACGCTGCGGACGTCCTCGTCGCTGGAGGACACGCTGCCGAAGCGCATCGGCAGCACCGGATGGGAGCCGCTCACCTCGGCCAGCACATGCTGATGGGCCAGCAGATCGCGCCGCCGGGGCTTGAGCTCCGCCGGGCAGTCGCTGACGATCGCGGCCAGCTCGCCCTCGTTCAGCGCCCGGACCGGCAGCGGGGGGTCACCGATGCCGGTCAGCCGATCGTCCAGATCCGCGACCTCACCGCGCGCGATGCCGTAGACATACGTGCTCATGCGGACTCCTCGGACTTCTTCGGCGCCGCCTTACGGGCCGGACGCCGGCGGCGCGGCTCCTCGTCGTCCTCCTCCGCCGGCCGGATCGCCTCGGCCACGGACTGGGCGGCCTTGGAGACGGTCTCGCCCGCGCCGGAGAGGGCGCCCTTGGTCTTGGAACGCGCACCGCCCTCGGTGATGCCCTCCACGACCTCGGGCAGTCCGGGGGACTTGTTCGGCCCCGACTCCAGGTCGAGCCGGTTGCACGCCTCGGCGAACCGCAGATACGTGTCGACGCTGGCCACCACGACCCGGACGTCGATCTTGAGTATCTCGATGCCGACGAGGGAGACGCGGATGAACGCGTCGATCACCAGCCCCCGGTCGAGGATGAGTTCCAGGACGTCGTACAGGCCGCTGGAGCCGCCACCGCCTCTGGATTGCTGTGCCGGGACAACAGTGGTCATGTCGGATGTGCTCCTCTCGGGTTTCGGGGTTCAGGTCTCAAGGTCTTGGGTTTCGTGGGCGTCCGGGGCTCCCGCCGTCAGGCGCGGTCGCTCCGTCCGCGCTCATAGCGGCGGAGGCGGCGGTATCCGGTGAGGATGCCGTCCGGGTCGAGGCTCACCTCGTACAGCGCCATCAGGCTCATCGTCTCCGGCACCCGGGCCAGCTCCACCACCTCGGCCTCCAGCACCCACCCCTCGTCGGTCCGCTCCAGGCGGGGCACGGACTCGGGGGCCAGGCCCGTCAGCTCGACGAGCTGTTCACGGGCGGCGCGCAGAAGTGCCAGCGGGGTCAGGTCGCCGGCCGCCGTCTTCTCGGGGGTCTCATCGGATGTGTCAGTCATGTGGTCTCCGGTGGCGGCGGGTACCGCGTCCGGCTGGGCGTAAACCTTGGGGTTCGGCTCCGGCCTTCGGGTTCGGCTTCGGCGATGTGTGGCGGAAGTGTGTGTTCCGGAGGGTCCGGACATCGCTTTTCCGGCAGCTGTGCGAATTGTTCGAAGGATCTCGCCAAGGCCCGCCGTCCATACCGGAGCCGGTGGTTTGGCGCGGGATATCGACGGAAACTCGCCGTCATCTTCGAGACGTCAACACAAGCCCCGGAAGAGTGACGAAGTCGCCGACAAACCCGGGCGTGTTTTCTGTGACACAAGTGTGACGAATGGCGGACACGAGGCACATGAGGCGGTGCCAGTCCATGGGCACTCCGGGTTTGCCACTCGTATGGAGCCACCTACGGTGGCTGTCATGGGACCTGTACCGAACCTTCCGGCCGAACCCGACGACGATCTCGACAGCTATGTGGGTCTCGATGCCCGTACCGCCGAGGAGAGGGCGCGCGCCCGCGGCTGGACCACCGTACGGTCGCTTCCGCCGGGCGCGATCATCACGATGGAGTACGTGCGCGGGCGGATCGACTTCGAGGTGGACGACGGCACCGTGAAGCGCTGCTGGCGCGGCTGACCGGCCCGGTCCGGCCCGGCTGTCCGAGGCGCGCCGGTCCGCCCTGCGCGGATACGGCACCTGCGTGGACACGCCACCTGTCCGGACACGTCACGTGCCCGGACACACCACGGCCCCGGACGCTCTCGGCGGAGCGTCCGGGGCCGTGGTGCGCGAATCGACCGGCGCTGGGAAGCGGGGAAGGGTGTGCGTACCGCCCCGCGGCCCGGTGCGGCGGCTCAGCCCCCCGCGGGCGTCCGGCCGCGGCCGGCGGGCGGGCCGAAGGGCGCCGTGGTGCGCGGCACCCGGTCGGCGTGCGGCGGCCGGCGGCTGCCGACCGGGGTGACCGGGGTGCGCTCGGAGCGCACCGTGTGCTGGCGGACCGGGTGGTGGGGCCGTCCGTCGGGGCCGCGGCCGGCCGCGGCGGCCGGCCGGATCACCGCCACGGTCTCCCGGGCGGGCAGCTCGTCGTCGCGGGCGGCACGCGGGGTGGCCAGCGGGGTCCCGGCGACCGGCGGCCCGGTGGGCACCGGCGCGGCCGCCCGGCGCTCGCGCACCCGGCGCCACAGGGTCAGCAGCAGCACCTCGGCGCGGGCCATGGCCGGCTCCAGCCACGGCAGCGCCAGCAGCACCAGCACCCCGGCCGCCCAGCCCAGCACCACATCGCTCAGCCAGTGGGTGCCGAGGTAGACGGTGGTCATGCCGACGCCGAAGGCGAACCCCGCGGCGATCAGCGAGGCGACTCTGCGGGCCAGGGGGGTGGTCGCCAGATAGGCGAGCACGCCCCAGGTGACCACGGCGTTCGCGGTGTGACCGGAAGGAAATATATCGCCGGTCCCCCACATCTCATTGGACCCGACGGTGGTCGCGTAGTGCGGACCGAGCCGGCCGAAGCCGAGCTTCACCGCGCCCACGGTGGCGTTCAGCAGCAGCAGGGAGGTGCCCAGCACCAGCAGCGGGCGCAGGGTGCGCTGCCGGTGGCAGCACCACCCCAGCCAGGCGGCGACGGCCACCGCGGTCGGGCCGCGCTGGCCCATGACGACGAAATAGTCCAGGAAGGTGTGGAATTCCGGCCACTGCTTGTAGGGCCGGAAGAGCATCACCTGCCAGTCGAGCTCCACCAGCCATGAGGTGGTGAGCACCCCGATCACGGTCGCCGCGTAGACCGCAATGGTGGTCCCGAGCAGCCAGAAGCGCGTTCGGGTCATGCGTGGTCGCATGAGATCGGGCCGTCGCTCCTCGGTCGCCGGGAGCCTGTCTTCGGTACGCACCTAATCGACGTTACATTGCGTGACAGGCGGGTTCGGTCGATCAGGTCGCTTTGTGATGACGATGTGATGTGGAGTGCGTCTCGCCCATGGCTTTTGGCCGTGCCCTTTCCCAGGAATGCGCGAGCTCCCGGACTTTTGTGACCCGCCCTTGCAATGGGCGTGTCCCAGGGCCTTTATGGAATTCTTACAGGGGGTGTTTATCGCGTATTAGCCGAGGCGTTCCTCGTTGTTTCCCCGGGCGTCGCCGGGCGGCCGGACGCGGCTCTCCGCGGGCGCTCGGCGATCCGGCCGGGATGGTCGGATCACGGCGGCCCGGAGCCGTGCAGCCAGAAGGCCCCGTACAGCGCGGAGACGAGCCCGACCGAGCCCAGCACCAGCGCGGCGCGCCCCGGCCGCAGCCGGGCCAGGGCGACCGCGGCCGGCAGCAGCAGGGGGAAGGCCGGTAGCAGCAGCCGGGGCTTGGAGCCGAAGTACCCCTTCGCGGTCAGCGCCAGGGCGAGCACCGCCCCGCCGTAGGCCAGCAGCGGCAGCGGCTGGCGCTGCCGCACACAGCGGGCGTAGAGCCAGAGCAGCGCCCCGACGCCGAGCAGCAGGCCGAGCCCGTCCACGAAGGGCGGGCCGGTCAGCAGCCCGCCGATGAAGCGTGCGAAGGCCAGGCCGCCGTCGAAGCCGTTTCCCCAGCCGTTCTGGACGTCGAAGTAGCCGGTGACGCTTCCGGTCCGGAAGGCCACCCAGGTCACATAGCCGAGCCAGCCCAGCGGCGCGAGCACGACGCCCGCGAGCAGGCCCCGATCCATTCCTCCCGCCCGCCGCCACCGCCCGCCGGGCAGCAGCTCCACCGCGGCCGCCACCCAGACCGCCGCGACCACCGCCGCCCCCACCGGCCGGGTGAGCCCCGCCAGCGCCGCGAGCAGCCCCGCCCACAGCCACCGCCGGGTCAGCGCCGCGTACACCCCCCAGGCGGCCAGTGCCGTGAAGAGCGACTCCGAGTACGCCATCGACTGCACGATCCCGACCGGCAGCACGCCCCACAGCGCGGCCAGCGTGAGGCCCACCCGCCGGCCGTGGAGCAGATCGCCGATCGCGAAGATCCCCCAGGCGGCGAGCAGGGACGTGACCCAGCTCACCAGCAGACCGGCGTCGGCCGCGGTCAGCGGGGCTATGGCTGAAATCACTCGCTCCAGCGCGGGGAGCAGGGGGAAGAACGCGAGGTCGGAGTGGACCGACCCGTCGGGCAGCCGGAGCGCGTAGCCGTACCCCTCCTCGGCGATGCGGGTGTACCACAGCGCGTCCCAGCGGGCCGCGAGCAGCTGGTGCGGGCTCTTGTCCGCGAAGGCGCCCCAGACCGCGAGAACCACCAGCCCGAGCAGGCGCGTCCCCGCATACGCGAGCAACGCCGAAGCGGCCCGGCGCGGCGTGGGGCCGGTGGTGCGGCCCGGTCTGCCGCCGTCGCCGGGTGGCGCGCAGTCGGTCGGGGCGAGATCAGTCACGGCGACGATTATCAAGGATGGTCCGCGCTGTTCGCGGGGGCTGTGGACGACCGCTCGCGGGGGCTGTGGACAACGGCGGACGAACGGAAAACAGCCACCGTGAGGACACGGGAGGGACGGCGGGGAACGGCAGAGCGACGGGGGACAAAAGGGGAAGTGCGGAACGTACGCCTCCGTAAGCCATCCGGGCGATGGGCCCAACATGACCTGCGGCACACGGTCCGCGCGGGGACTCGCGTACCCTGACGTCTCACTCGCGCCTTCGCCACCGGGTCACCCGGACGTCCCCACCGACGTGACGTTCCGCCCCAGCGCGGCGGACCGCGAGCGCAAGACCCAGGGAGGTGCGTACATGTCCGGGACGACCACGGCCGGCAATCGGCGGACGGCGGGCGTTCCCCGGCAATGGCGCGGCACCGGGGCGAACGGCGGGGCGAACCGCTGGATCGTGCTCCTCGTGCTCTGCGTCAGCCTGCTGCTCGTCGCCGTGGACGCGACCGTGCTCCATGTCGCGGTCCCGGCCGTGACCGAGGATCTGCGCCCCGGCGCGATCGAACTGCTGTGGATCGTGGACGTCTATCCACTGGTCTGCGCTTCGCTGCTGATCCTCTTCGGCACCCTCGGCGACCGGGTCGGCAGACGGCGCGTCCTGCTGCTCGGCTACGGGCTCTTCGGCGCCGCCTCCGCGCTGGCCGCCTTCGCCCCCAGCCCCCAGATCCTCATCGTGGCCCGCGCGCTGCTGGGCGTCGGCGGCGCGATGATCATGCCCGCGACGCTGTCCATCCTGCGCCAGGTCTTCCCGGACCGCCGGGAGCGGGCGCTGGCCATCGGCATATGGAGCGCGGTCGCCGCCGTCGGCGCGGCCGTCGGTCCGCTGCTCGGCGGCTTTCTGGTGGAGAACTTCTGGTGGGGCTCGGTCTTCCTGGTCAACCTGCCCCTGATGGTCGTGGCGCTGCCCGTCGGCCGCTGGCTGCTGCCGGAGTCCACCGGCGACCGGAACGGGCCCTGGGACGTGCTGGGCGCGGTCATGGCCGCGTGCGGGCTGTTCTGCGTCGTCTTCGGCGTCAAGCGGGTGGGCAGCGGCGCCGGGCTGCTGAACGTCGTGACCGCCGCCCCGACCCTGTTCGGGGTGGTGCTGCTGGTGCTCTTCATCCGCCGCCAGCGCCGCCGTACGCATCCGCTGGTCGATCTCAAGCTGTTCTCCCGGCCCGCCTTCTCGATCTCCGTCGGCTGTATCGTCCTCGCCCTGCTGGCGCTCGTCGGCCTGGAGCTCATAGCCGCCCAGTACCTCCAGCTCGTGCTCGGGCTCACCCCGCTCGAGACGGGTCTGCGGCTGCTGCCGCTCACCTTCGCCGCCATGGCCGCCGGGCTCGTCGGCTCGCGGATGCTCCAGTGGCTCGGCCCCCGGGTCATGGTCGCGGTCGGCTTCGCGCTCACCGCCCTCGCCGTTCTCTCGCTCACCGCCATGGGCCAGTCCGACCGGCCCGCCGTGCTCGTCGGCGGCTTCGTCGTCCTGGGCTTCGGCCTGGAGACCACGCTCTTCAGCGCCTATGAGTCCATGCTCAACGAGGCGTCGACCGGTTCGGCGGGCGGCGCGGCCGCCATCGGCGAGACCTCCTACCAGCTCGGCGCCGGTATCGGCATCGCCCTCCTCGGCAGCGTGATGAACGCCGCCTACAAGCCCGGAGTGTCCTCGGTGCCCGGCGTCCCCGCCTCGGCCGGCGCCGACGCGGGCCAGTCGCTGGGCGCCGCGTACAAGGTCTCCGACCGGCTCGGCGGCCACGCCGGGGAGGCCCTGCGCTCGGCCGCCCGCACCGCCTTCGTCCACGGTCTGCACGTCACGCTCGCGGTCAGTGCCGGTCTGCTGCTGCTCGGCGCGCTGGCCGCGCTGCGGCTGCCCAAGGTCATGGAGTGCGCCGGCGACGACGAGTCCGACCCGGGCGCCGCCCAGGGCCAGGACGGACAGGATGCGGACGGACAGGAGGCGGACGGACAGGGGACGGGCGATCCGGACGCCCCGGCCCGGTATGACCGCACCGCCGTCGCCGCCGAGTCCTGACCGGACCCCGACCGACCCCGATGACCTGGCGGGAGCGGGTCTGGACGCCGGGGGTTACCCGGCCGTAGCGTCGGACCGACCGGGCTGACCACCCCGGCCGCCGGGCGACAGGACGCGCCCCGGCGGCCGGTACGCGCCCGGTGTACCGGACCCGCAACCACCGGAGGCCGCCGCCCATGTCCGCTGGTACCTTGCCGCCGTTCGACCCGCGCGACCCGCTGGGGCTCGACGATCTGCTCGACCCCGAGGACCTCGCGGTCCGCGACACCATGCGCCGCTGGGCCGCCGACCGCGTCCTGCCGCAGATCGCCGACTGGTACGAGCGCGGCGAGGTGCCCGGCATCCGCGAGCTGGCCCGGGAGCTCGGCTCCCTCGGCGCGCTCGGCATGTCCCTCACCGGATACGGCTGCGCGGGCGCCAGCGCGATCCAGTACGGACTGGCCTGTCTGGAGCTGGAGGCCGCCGACTCCGGCATCCGCTCCCTGATCTCGGTGCAGGGCTCCCTGTCCATGTACGCCATCCACCGCTTCGGCTCCGAGGAGCAGAAGCAGCGGTGGCTGCCCCGGATGGCCTCCGGCGAGGTCATCGGCTGCTTCGGGCTGACCGAGCCCGACCACGGCTCCGACCCCTCCGGTATGCGCACCTACGCCAAGCGGGACGGCTCGGACTGGGTGCTCACCGGCCGCAAGATGTGGATCACCAATGGCTCGGTGGCCGGGGTCGCCGTGGTGTGGGCCCGCACCGACGAGGGCATCCGCGGCTTCCTCGTCCCCACCGACGCGCCCGGCTTCTCGGCCCCCGCGATCAAGCACAAGTGGTCGCTGCGCGCCTCGGTCACCAGCGAACTGGTCCTGGACGAGGTGCGGCTGCCGACCGACGCCGTCCTGCCCGAGGTGACCGGGTTGCGGGGGCCGCTCAGCTGTCTGAGCCACGCCCGCTACGGCATCGTCTGGGGCGCGATGGGGGCGGCCCGCTCCGCCTTCGAGTCGGCGCTGGACTACGCGCGCGAGCGCGAGCAGTTCGGCCGGCCGATCGGGGGCTTCCAGCTCACCCAGGCCAAACTGGCCGATATGGCGCTGGAGCTCCACAAGGGGGTGCTGCTCGCCCATCATCTGGGGCGGCGGCTGGACGCGGGACGGCTCCGCCCCGAGCAGGTCAGCTTCGGCAAGCTGAACAATGTGCGGGAGGCGATCGAGATCTGCCGTACGGCGCGGACGATTCTGGGTGCCAATGGGATCTCGCTGGAGTATCCGGTGATGCGGCACGCCACGAATCTGGAGTCGGTGCTCACCTATGAGGGCACCGTCGAAATGCACCAGCTGGTGCTGGGCAAGGCGCTCACCGGAATCGACGCCTTCCGGTGAGCCCCGCAGCGCGGGCCTAGCTCTGGTTGAAAAAACCCGTGGCGTGGCCGACCTGGCCGTTGATGATCTGGTAGTCCGGCGGGGTGAGGAGGAAGACGCGGTTGGCCACGCGGTCGATCGAGCCCCGCAGCCCGAAGATCAGCCCGGCCATGAAATCCACCACGCGCTTGGCGTCGGCGGGCTCCATCGTCGTCAGATTGACGATGACCGGGACGCCCTCCCGGAACATCTCGCCGATGCCGCGCGCGTCCCGGAACCCCTCCGGGGTGACCGTGGCGATCCGGGTCCCGGGGTCCTGCGCGGTCTGGTCGGCCACCCGCGCTCGCGGGTCGGTCACCCAGGAGTCGCCGGGCTCGGGTCCCTCGGCGTAGTCGTCGTCGTAGTAGCGCTCGTCATCGCTGTCGTCGACGAGGCCAAGCCAGGCACTTGCCTTGCGTACCGATCCCATGGACGCCTCCTCTCTCTCCCTGATGGTGTGTAGTGTCCGCCCCTCTATGGTCGTCCATGATGCGGATGGTCTGCCACGTGGATTGCGGCCGCACAGGGGATTCGTGACGTTACTGGTGCACAACGACTGGCGCCATATCAGAGTTCCCCCTGCTTATGGAGGCTGACGGAGCGCTGGGTAGACTCCGCCGCGGCCGGACGGGTGACGTCGGGGACGTATGGGTGAACGGGGATCTTTGTGTTTGGCATTATCCGGCCTTGCCGCCATCGGCTGTCGGAAAACCTGCGCACCGAGTGGATGGCGCATTTGTGCGGGCTGTGCCTCGCCTTGCGGGGTGAACACGGGCAGTTCGCCCGCATCGCCACCAATTACGACGGCCTGGTGATTTCGGTACTGGTGGAGGCCCAGGCCGGGCGCTCGGACGGCTGGCGGCGCACCGCCGGGCCCTGTCCGCTGCGCGGGATGCGGACGGCGTCGGTCGCCCAGGGCGAGGGGGCGCGGCTGGCGGCCACCGTCTCGCTGGTGCTGGCCTCGGCGAAGGTACGGGACCATGTCGCGGACGGCGACGGGGCGTTGGCCCGGCGGCCGGTCGCCGCGGCCGCCCGCCGGGTGGCCGGGCGGTGGGACCGGGCGGGGGAGCGCGGCGGCGCCGCGCTCGGCTTCGACACCGCCCTGCTGCTCGACGCGGTCGGCCGGCAGCCGGAGCTCGAGTCCCAGGCCGGCCCCGGCACCTCACTGCTGACCATCACCGAGCCGACCGAGACCGCGACCGCCGCGGCCTTCGGGCACACCGCCGTCCTGGCCGGCCGGCCCGGCAACCGGACCCCGCTGGAGGAGGCGGGCCGGCTCTTCGGACGGCTCGCCCATCTGCTGGACGCGGTGGAGGACCTGGCCGAGGACGCCCGGACCGGCGCCTGGAACCCGATCGCGGCCACCGGCACCTCTCTCGCCGAGGTCCGCAGGCTGTGCGACGACGCGGTGCACGGGGTGCGGCTGGCCCTGAAGGACACCCGGTTCGCGGACAAGGGGTCCGGGCGGCTCGCCCATGTGCTGCTGGTCCACGAGCTGGAGCGCGCGGTCGACCGGGCCTTCGGCACCGGCGGCTGTGCGCACACCGGCCATGGCTCCGGCGGCCCGGAGTCCTCCTACGGGCCGCCGCCGCAGTCGCCGTGGATCACCCCGGGCGGCCCCGGCGGCGCGCCTCCGGAGCCGCCGCACCGGCGCCGGGGGCTGATCGCCGGCTGCCTGGTGTGGACCGGGCTGTGCTGCACCTGCCAGGTGTGCTGCCGGGACCCGTACCACGACCCGTGGACCGGGCAGCCGCGCGAGGGCCTGTGCCATAAGTGCGATGACTGCTGTGACTGTTGTGACTGCTGCGGCAACTGCGGCGACTGCTGCAATTGCTGTGACTGCTGCGACGGTTGTGACTGCGGCTGCGACTGCTAGCCGCTAGGCGGTGCCGGGGCACCCGAGGGGAGGGGTGTGCTGAACCGTGTGTGCTGGCGTCAAACGTGTGCTGCGGTCATGCGTGCGCGAGGGCCGATGGCGCGTGACGACGCGGGGATGCGGCGGCCACACCGGAGGAGGGAACCGGCGGGCGGGCGAAGCCTCGAAGCGCTGGAGGAGGGTATTCCCGGAGAATTCCGGGGAATTCCGGAGGAATCCGGGGGATTCCCCCAGGGCAGCGGAGGCGGGCGGTCAGCCCGAACAGGACGAGGACCACACCCGACCGAAGTCGATGTGGTCGCGCGTGACCAGTCGCTGCCAAGAGTCCATGGTCCAAGTGGAGCAGCCTTCCGCTTGCACGTCAACCGTGGTGAGACGCACTGCTCACAGTTCGGACGGTCTTGACAGCGCACGGTGGGGACGCCTTAGCCTCGGGCCCATGCCGAGCTGAGGGGCTCGGCCGTGTGTGCGGGCCATGCGTGTGTTCACTTCAGAACTCACGGAGCCCTCGCATGTCCGCGACATCGGACCACCCCTCCCGATCGCCCGCCACGATCGTCATCGTCGGCGCGGGCCCCCGCGCCACCGGTCTGATCGAGCGCATCGCCGCCAACGCCCCCGAACTGTACGGCGACGGCGTCCCGTTCGAGCTGCACCTGGTCGACCCCCACCCGCCCGGTGGCGGCCGTATCTGGCGGCCGGACCAGTCCCCGCTGCTGTGGATGAACTCCATGGCCGAGGACGTCACCATGTTCACCGACGAGTCGGTGGAGCGCGAAGGCCCGCTGCGTCCCGGCCCCTCCCTCGCCGAATGGGCCGGACAGGTCCGCGCGGGAGAGGTGTCCCCCGCCCTGCCGCCCGAACTCGCCGCCGAGGCCGCCGCCCTGACCGGGCAGAGCTTCGCCACCAGACGCCTCCAGAGCGCCTATCTGCGCTGGGTGTACGAGCGGTCGGTGGCCGCCCTGCCGCCCGGCACCACCGTCCATGAGCACCGGGACCGGGCGGTACGCGTCACCGGGCCGCGCGACGGACGCCAGCAGGTGTGGCTGGAGCGGCGGACCGCCCCGATCACCGCCGACGCCGTGGTCCTCACCCTCGGCCACCTCGACGCCGAACCCGATGCCGAGCAGCGGGCGCTCAGCGCGTTCGCCGCCGAGCACGGACTCGTCCACCTCCCGCCGGAGTACACCGCCGACAGCGACCTGAGCGGACTGCGCCCCGGGGAACCGGTGCTCGTACGCGGCCTCGGCCTGGCCTTCGTCGATCTGATGCTGCTGCTCACCGAGGGGCGCGGCGGACGCTACGAGCGCGGCCCGGACGGGGAGCTGGTGTACCGCCCCTCCGGCCGCGAGCCCGTGCTGTACGCCGGTTCACGGCGCGGTGTGCCGTACCACGCCAAGATCGGCTACTCGCTGGACGGCGAACGGCCCCCAGTGCCGCGCTTCTTCGGCCCCGCCCAGGTCGACGCGTTGCTGTCGCGCCCCGAACGGCCGGACTTCCGGCGCGACATCTGGCCCCTGATCACCAAGGAGCTGGGATTCGCCCACTACCACCGGCTGTTCACCGCCCATCCGGAGCGGACGGCCGGCGAGTGGTCCGCGTTCGAGGAGAAGTACGCCGCCTGCCCGCCCGGCAGTCCCGCACTGGACGCCCTGGTCACGGCGGCCGTCCCCGATCCGGCCGACCGACTCGGCCTGGACGCCCTCGACCGCCCCCTGACCGGGCTGCGGTTCCCCACCGAGGAGGCCCTCCAGCAGGGGCTGCGCGCCCATATCGAGGCCGACCTCGCCCGCCGCCACGACCCCGCCCACAGCCCCGACCTGGCCGTCTTCCTCGCCCTGCTGTCCGTCTACGGCCAGCTGACCCGGCTCGGCGACATCGGCGGCTGGTGGCACGGCTTCTTCAGCTTCCTCGCCTCCGGACCGCCCGGCCCACGGCTTGAGCAGCTGCTCGCGCTCTCCCGCGCGGGAGTGGTCCGCTTCCTCGGCGCCGAGACGACCGTGACCGCCGATCCGCTGCGCGGGGTGTTCCGGGCGAGCTCCGCCAGTGTGCCCGGCCACGCCGTCGAGGCCCGTGCGCTGGTCGAGGCCCGGCTGCCGGAGCCGACCGTGGACCGCTCCCGCGACAGCCTGCTGCGCTCCCTGCACCGCGACGGCGCCGCCGCCACCCCGGCCGGACTGCTCGCCGTCAGCCCCGCCGACGCCCGGGTCCTGGACCGGGCCGGCCATCCGCATCCGCGCCGCTTCGCGCTCGGCCCGCACACCGACGCCCGCGCCTCCGGCGCCTTCGCCCGGCCCCGTACCAACGCACCCGCGTTCCGGCAGAACGACGCGACCGCCCGCGCACTGCTGCGCTGTCTGCGCGACCTGTCCTGTCGCGCCTCGCTCGCCGTCTGAGTCCCGCTCGCCGTCCGAGTCCCGCTCGCCGTCCGAGTCCCGCGCATCGCCTGAGCTCTGAGCATCCCCCGGAAAACCCTCCGCCCCCGGAAAACCCTCCGCTCCCCCCTGAAGGACCCTCCATGTCGCTGACGTCCGATCCGCCTGTCGGCAAGGCCGCCGATGGCGGCGCCGCACGCGAGGACTACTCCGCCCTCAAGGTCGTCCCGGTACGCCACCCCTGGCGCTGGGCCGCGGTGGTCGTCACCGCCGTCCTGGTGGCCCAGTTCGCCCACGGCCTGGTCACCAACCCCGGCTGGGAATGGGACGTCTTCGCCGACTTCTTCACCACCGCGACCATCCTCAAGGCGGTCTGGATCACCATCCAGCTCACCTTCTACGGCACCGCGCTCGGCTTCGCCCTCGGGATCGTCCTGGCCTTCATGCGGCTGTCCAAGAGCCCGTTCCTGAAGTCGGTCGCCTTCACCTACATCTGGGCGTTCCGCTCCATCCCGCTCATCGTCCAGCTGCTCTTCTGGTTCAACCTCACCTATCTCTACCAGCGGATCGACTTCGGCATCCCTTTCGGCCCCGGCTTCTTCTCCTTCGACACCGCCGGTCTGGTCGGCGCGATGAGCGCGGCGGTCCTCGGACTCGCCCTCCACCAGGCGGCCTACGCAGCGGAGATCGTGCGCGGCGGAGTCCTCGCCGTCGACGGCGGACAGCTGGAGGCGGCGGCCGCGCTCGGCATCCCCCGGCTGCGGCAGCTGCGCAGGATCGTGCTCCCGCAGGCGATGCGCTCGATCCTGCCGAACGCCGCCAACGAGGTCATCTCGCTCTTCAAGGGCACCTCGATCGTCTCCGTCATGGCGATCGGCGAGCTGTTCTACCAGGTGCAGGTCATCTACGGACGCAACGGCCGGGTCGTGCCGCTGCTGATGGTCGCGACCGTCTGGTACATCATCCTGACCACCGTGCTCTCGATCGTGCAGACATTCGTCGAGCGCCACTTCTCGCGGGGAGCCACCCGATGACCGCCATGGTCGACATCCGCTCCGTCCACAAGAGCTTCGGGCCGCTGGAGGTGCTGCGCGGGATCGACCTGGAGGTGCGCTCCGGGGAGGTGGCCGTGGTCCTCGGCCCCTCCGGCTCCGGCAAGTCCACCCTGCTGCGCGCCATCAACCACCTGGAGAAGGTGGACAGCGGCTGGATCAGCGTCGGCGGCTCGCTGGTCGGCTACCGCCGTCAGGGCGACCGCCTCTACGAGCTGCGCGAACGCGAGATCCTCAAGCAGCGCACCCGGATCGGCTTCGTCTTCCAGAACTTCAACCTCTTCCCGCATCTGACCGTGCTGGAGAACATCGTCGAAGCGCCGGTCTCGGCCCTGCGCCGCCCCCGGAAGCAGGTGGTCGAGGCCGCCGGGACGCTGCTCGCCCGGGTCGGTCTCGCCGACAAGGCGTCCGCGTACCCCCGGCAGCTCTCCGGCGGACAGCAGCAGCGGGTGGCGATCGCCCGTGCCCTCGCCCTGGAACCCGAGCTGCTGCTCTTCGACGAGCCGACCTCCGCCCTCGACCCGGAACTGGTCGGCGAGGTCCTCGACGTCATCAAGGACCTGGCCCACCGGGGCACCACCATGATCGTCGTCACCCATGAGATCGGCTTCGCGCGGGAGGTCGCCGACACCGTCGTCTTCATGGACGGCGGCCGGATCGTCGAGCAGGGCACGCCCGCCGAGGTGCTCGACAGCCCGCGCCATGAACGCACCAAGGCGTTCCTCTCCAAGGTCCTGTGATCCGCCGATGGTCACGTACGCCGCTGTCCCTCTGTGCAAGGAGCACCCCGTGAAGACCCGCCGCACCCTCGTCACCGCCGTCGCCGCCCTCACCGCCTCCGCCCTGCTCGGCGGCTGCGGCGACGGCGATGTCCAGGAGACGGTGGGCTCCAAGAACCGGAAGAACGCCATCAACATCGGCCCCGACCAGCACCGCATCAGAGGCAAGAAGGTCGAGTCGATCGCGGCCAAGGTGCCGGCCGCGATCCGCGAGCGCGGCACCCTGCGCATCGGCGGCAGCGCCGACGCCGCCGCCCCGCTCGGCTTCTACGCGACCGACGACAAGACCCGGATCGGCTCGGAGATCGACATCGCCACGCTGGTCGCCGACACCCTCGGGCTCAAGGTCGACTTCCAGGCGGTCTCCTGGGAGAACCTCTTCGTGGGCCTCGACAGCTCCAAGTTCGACGCCGTCTTCTCCAATGTGACGGTCACCGAGGAGCGCAAGGAGAAGTACGACTTCGCCACCTACCGGCTGGACGACCTCGCCTTCGAGGCCAAGAAGGGCACGTCGTGGCGGGTCAGGGGCCCGAAGGACGTGGCGGGCAAGACCATCTCGGTCTCCTCCGGCACCAACCAGGAGAAGATCCTGGTCGACTGGAGCAAGGAGAACGAGAAGGCGGGCCGCAAGCCCGTGGACATCAAGTACTTCCAGAAGGACACCGACTACTACCTCGCCCTCCAGTCCGGCCGTATCGACGCCTACTTCGGCCCCCACCCCACCTCCGCCTACCACGTCGCCTCGACCGGCCAGACCCAGATCATCGGCCGCTTCTCGGGCGGCGGCGACCAGGTGCAGGGCAAGATCGCGGCCACCACCAAGAAGGGCAGCGGGCTGGTCGACGCCTACGCCGCGGCCATCGACCACGTGATCGAGGACGGTTCGTACGCCAAGGTTCTGAAGCGGTGGGGGCTCTCCAGTGAGGCGGTGAAGCAGTCCGAGATCAACCCGCCCGGTCTGCCCAAGCCGTGACCCCCGCCCCCGACCGAGGAAGGCCCTGACCATGGCCGTACCGACCGGCACCCTGCACCTGGCTGCCGCCATCGACGGCGACGGGCAGTACCAGGCGCCGTACTACGTGGACCTCGCCCGCCTCGCCGAGCGCGGCACACTCGACTTCGTCACCCTGGACGACACCTTCGGCCCGCCGGGGCCGGGCCGCGGCAGGCTGGACGCGCTCGCCGTGCTCTCGCGTGTCGCACCCGCCACCGGGCGGATCGGGCTGGTCCCGACCGTCACCACCACCCACACCGAACCGTTCCACGTCTCCTCCGCCGTGGCCACCCTGGACTGGGTGAGCCGCGGCCGGGCGGGCTGGCGGGTCGAGGTGTCGTCCACGGAGGCGGAGGCGCGGCTGGTGGGCCGCCGCCCGGCCGCCCCCGCCGGGGAGCTGTGGGCCGAGGCGGGGGAGGTCGCCGATGTGGCGGCCCGGCTGTGGGACAGCTGGGAGGACGACGCGGAGATCCGCGACACCGCCACCGGCCGCTTCATCGACCGCGACAAACTGCACTACGTGGACTTCGAGTCGCCCCGCTTCACGGTGCGCGGCCCCGCCATCGTGCCCCGGCCCCCGCAGGGCCACCCGGTCGTGGCCGTCGCCGCCACCGACCCGGTGACCTGGGAGACCGCGGCCCGGCACGCCGACGTGGTGTACGTCCACGCCACCTCCCCGGAGGAGGCGGGCCGCCTCCGCGACCAGCTGCGGAGCCGGGCGGTGGGGTACGGCCGGGAGGCCGGCGCGCTCACCGTGCTCGCCGCCGTCGCCGTGGACCTGGCCGACGGGGAGGGCGCGGCCGGGCGCTCCCCGGCCGACGCCCCGCTGGTGCGGCCGCCCGCGACGGCCGGTGGACCGCCGCTGTACCGCGGGGGACCGGTCGACCTCGCCGAGCTGATCACCGGATGGCATACCGCCGACGCCGTGGACGGCTTCCACATCACCCCCGTCGCCCCGCGCCATGACCTGGAGCGTTTCGTCAACGGCAGTGTGGCGCTGCTCCAGCACCGAGGGCTCTTCCGCACCTTCTATCCCGGTGCGACGCTCCGCGACCACCTGGGGCTGTCCCGCCCGGCCAACCGCTACGCCCTGGAGAGGGAGGCCGCCCGATGAGCCGGCAGCGCAAGCGGATCCATCTCGCCGCCCACTTCCCCGGGGTCAACAACACCACGGTCTGGGCCGATCCCCGGTCCAGGAGCCAGATCGACTTCTCCTCCTTCGAACATCTCGCGCGCACCGCCGAGCGCGGCCTGTTCGACTTCTTCTTCCTCGCCGAGGGGCTGCGGCTGCGCGAGCACAACGGCCGCATCCACGACCTCGACGTGGTCGGCAGGCCCGAGTCGATCACCGTGCTGAACGCGCTCGCGGCCGTCACCGAACGGCTGGGGCTGGCCGCCACCGTCAACACCACGTTCAACGAACCCTATGAGCTGGCCCGCCGGTTCGCCTCCCTGGACCACCTCAGCGGAGGCCGCGCCGCCTGGAACGTGGTCACCTCCTCCGACGCCTTCACCGGCGAGAACTTCCGGCGCGGCGGTTTCCTGGACCGGGCCGACCGCTACACCCGGGCCGCCGAGTTCGTCGCCGTCGCCCGCGAACTGTGGGACTCCCAGGGGACGAAGGGCACCCCGGACGGCACGCCGGACGGCCTGCGGGGTGGCACGCCGGGTGGTACGCCCCGCGCGTTCGCCCACACCGGCCGGCACTTCACCCTCGAGGGCGAGTTCGGCCTGCCGCGCTCACCGCAGGGCCATCCGGTGGTGATCCAGGCCGGGGACTCCGACGAGGGGCGGGAGTTCGCCGCCTCCACCGCCGACGTCATCTTCACCCGGCACGGCTCACTGGAGGCGGGGCGCGCCTTCTACGCCGACGTCAAGCGGCGGCTCGCGCGGTACGGGCGCGCCCCGGAGGAACTGAAGATCATGCCCGGGGTGACCCTGGTCCTCGGCGACACCGCGGCCGAGGCCCGGGAGAAGGCCGCCGAGATCCGGCGGCAGCAGGTCTCGCCCCAGACCGCGCTGCTCACCCTGGAGCAGATCTGGGGCGTGGACCTGTCCGGCTACGACCCCGACGGGCCGCTTCCGGACATCGACCCGGACCCCGACGCCCAGCTGGCCCAGGGCCGGGTGCGGCATGGTGACCCGCTGGCCGTCGCCGCCAAGTGGCGGGCGCTGGCGGAGGAGAAAGGGCTGTCCATCCGGCAGACCGTCATCGAGGCGACCGGGCGGCAGTCGTTCATCGGCACCCCGGAGGCGGTCGCCGCCGAGATGGCCGAATACGTCGCCGCGGACGCCGCCGACGGCTTCATCCTCGTACCGCATCTGACCCCCGGCGGGCTCGACGACTTCGTGGACCGGGTGGTGCCGCTGCTCCAGGAGCGCGGGGCGTTCCGCACCGCGTACACCGGTCCGACACTCCGCGACCACCTGGGACTTCCCTATCCGGGGGAGCGGCGGGAGGGGGACTGAGCGGCCCCGGGACCGGGATGGCCGAAGGGGTGTGATCCGCCCGCGCCACAACGGAACCTGATCGCCCGCGCATCCGTCTCATGGGATACCCCAAGGGGATGGGAGCACAAGCCCCGGCGGCCTGAACCCGCCGGGGCTATGTGGCGTGTGCCAGGCGGCTGTTCCGAATTGTCCTCTTGCGCGGTGCGCCCATGGCCACGAATACTTCCGGAAGCGCTTGTCAGGGGCACGTCGAATGGGACTATTCGGCGTGCTCTCTGACTGCGCCTCACGGGCCTGCCCACTCGAGCGGACCCCCGATTCCCACGGAGGAAGAGTTGAGGATCAAGCGCAACGCCCCCCACGGTAAGCAGGCGAGACGCATCGCCCTGATCGCCGCGACCTCCGCCCTGGTGGCCGGAACGGCGCTCGCCGCCCCCGCCGCCTACGCCGGAAGCGACAACGCCCGCACCTTCAGCGCGGCGGAGGCCAAGTCGGCGAGCAACGCCGTCCTGGAGGCCGATGTCGCGGGCACCGCCTGGTATGTCGACAAGGCGACCAACAAGCTTGTCGTCACCGCCGACAGCACGGTGTCCCAGAGCGAGATAGCCAAGATCAAGAACACCGCCGGTGCGAGCGCCGACGCGATCGAGGTCCAGCGGACCCCCGGCAAGATCCAGAAGCTGATCTCGGGCGGCGACGCGATCTACGCGAGTAGCTGGCGCTGCTCCCTCGGCTTCAACGTGCGCAGCAGCAGTGGCACCAACTACTTCGTCACCGCCGGTCACTGCACCGACGGTGCGGGCACCTGGTGGTCGAACTCCAGCCACACCTCCACGATCGGCCCGACGGCCGGCTCCAGCTTCCCGACCAACGACTACGGTCTGGTCCAGTACAGCGGCTCGGTGTCCCCCTCCGGCACCGTCGGCAGCCAGGACATCACCTCCGCCGCCAACCCGACCGTGGGCCAGACGGTCACCCGGCGCGGCAGCACCACCGGCATCCACAGCGGCCGGGTCACCGCGCTGAACGCCACGGTCAACTACGGCGGCGGTGACATCGTCTACGGCATGATCCAGACCACGGTCTGCGCCGAGCCCGGCGACAGCGGCGGCCCGCTCTACGCCGGCACCACCGCCCTCGGCCTCACCTCCGGCGGCAGCGGCGACTGCACCTCCGGTGGCACCACGTTCTTCCAGCCGGTCGTCGAGGCGCTGAACGCGTACGGCGTGAGCGTGTACTGATCGGCGCCCGTTCGCTGATCGGCTGATCGGCGCCGTATCGCCGAATCGTCGCCGAATCATCGCCGGCTGAGCAGCCTGCTGAGAAGCCCCCGTCCGGGCCACCGGGCGGGGGCTTTCCGCGGCTCTCCCCCCTGTCCGACCGGCGGACTATCGTGGACATCAGTACCCCATACGGGGCATTGTTCGCGATACGGACGGCAGGTGGCCGTGATGGTGGACGCGCTCGTGACATTGGTAGTGGTACTGGCTTGCCTCGGCGTCCTGGGCGTGCTGGCCGCGGCCCGGGTGGTCAAGCAGTACGAGCGGGGGGTGGTCTTCCGGCTCGGGAGGCTGCGCTCGGATATCCGGGGGCCGGGTTTCACCATGATCGCCCCGTTCGTCGACCGGCTCTACAAGGTCAATATGCAGATCGTGACGATGCCCGTGCCCGCCCAGGAGGGCATCACCCGGGACAACGTGACGGTGCGGGTCGACGCCGTCGTCTACTTCAAGGTCGTGGACCCGGCCGACGCGCTCGTCGCGGTCGAGGACTACCGCTTCGCCGTCTCCCAGATGGCCCAGACCTCGCTGCGGTCGATCATCGGAAAGAGCGATCTGGACGATCTGCTCTCCAACCGCGAGAAGCTCAACCAGGGCCTTGAGCTCATGATCGACAGCCCGGCCGTCGGTTGGGGCGTCCATATCGACCGGGTGGAGATCAAGGACGTGTCGCTGCCGGAGACCATGAAGCGGTCGATGGCCCGCCAGGCGGAGGCCGACCGGGAGCGCCGCGCCCGGGTCATCAACGCGGACGCGGAGCTCCAGGCGTCGAAGAAGCTGGCCGAGGCCGCCTCGCAGATGGCCGACACCCCCTCGGCCCTCCAGCTGCGGCTGCTCCAGACCGTGATGGCGGTCGCCGCCGAGAAGAACTCCACGCTGGTGCTGCCCATCCCGGTCGAGCTGCTGCGCTTCCTGGAAAAGGGACAGCAGGAGCTCCCGGAGGGGGCGGCCCGGACGGACGGCGGCGTGGCGGGCGGTGCGGCGGGCGGCGCCCCGGCCGCCGCTCCGGAGCGGGAGGCCGCACCCGCCCAGTCCGCGCAGTCCGCCCGGCCGGCGATGCCGAGGATCACCGAGCGCGAGCCGGAACCGGAGGCGCATACCGTGGACCGGTGAGCCGCGAGAGGGGGCCGTGAGGAGCGCCCCGCCGGGAGTGAGGAGCTGCCGGCGGGGCGCTGAGCTGGGGAGATCCGCGAGGTGTGACGTTCCGTTCGGATGCGCCTGATCGGGCCCGTACACCCATGAGGTGTGCGGGCCCCGGCATGTCCGGACTCGGGGCCGCAGGGTACATTTCACGCCCATGAGGTGAACGCCCCCTTGTGCGCGCCCGGTCGTGATGGGAATACTCGACGGCGCAATTTGGCATGAACGCGCCCCGCGTGGGGAGAAGCGGCATGTCGTTACGCCCTCCGGGCCCTGGCACCCCACTGCCGACGGCCCAACCCCCCACTGGAAGGCAGAGAGTTGAAGCACCGCCGCATACCGAAGCGTCGTGTCGCCATTGCCGGAGCCGGCATAGCGGCCCTGGTCGCCACGGGGATCACCCTCCAGAGCGCCAACGCCGCGCCCGGTGAGGCCCAGCCGGAGACCCTCTCGGTCACCGCCGCCGGAAAGCTCGCCCACACCCTCACCGCCACGCTCAAGAGCGACACGGCGGGCTCGTACTACGACGCCAAGGCCAAGAAGCTCGTCGTCAACGTGGTCGACGAGACCGCCGTGGACCGGGTCCGGGAGGCCGGAGCCGAGGCCAAGCTGGTCAAGTACACCCTGGCCGAGCTGGGCAAGGCGCGTCAGACGCTGAAGGACAAGGCCACCATTCCGGGCACCTCGTGGTCGGTGGACCCCAGAAGCAACAAGGTCGTCGTCACCGCGGACAGCACCGTCAAGGGCGACCGGCTGAGCGCGCTTCAGAAGGTCACCGACGCGCTCGGCGACAAGGTCGAGGTGAAGCGCTCGGCCGGGAAGTTCTCCACCTTCATCGCGGGTGGCGACGCCATCTGGGGCGACGGCGGACGCTGCTCGCTCGGCTTCAACGTCGTCAAGGACGGCGAGCCGTACTTCCTGACCGCCGGTCACTGCACCGAGGCCATCAGCAGCTGGTCGGACTCGCAGGGCGGCGGCGAGATCGGGACCAACGCGGGCAGCGAGTTCCCCGGCAACGACTACGGGCTGGTCAAGTACACCGCGGACACCGACCACCCGAGCGAGGTCGACCTCTACAACGGCAGCACCCAGGCCATCAGCAAGGCCGGTGACGCCACGGTCGGTCAGACGGTGACGCGCAGCGGCTCCACCACCCAGGTGCACGACGGCGAGGTCACCGGCCTCGACGCGACCGTCAACTACCAGGAGGGGTCGGTCTCCGGGCTGATCCAGACCAACGTCTGCGCCGAGCCCGGCGACAGCGGCGGCGCGCTCTTCTCGGGCGACACGGCGCTGGGCCTGACCTCCGGCGGCAGCGGTGACTGCTCCTCGGGCGGCGAGACCTTCTTCCAGCCGGTGCCGGAGGCGCTCCAGGCGTTCGGCGCCGAGATCGGCTGAAGGGCCGGGTAGAGCGGTACGAACAGAACATCAGCAGGCCCCCGGAACCCGTGGAGGGTGTCCGGGGGCCTGTTCTGTGGTGCGGCCGGCCGGAACTCGCCTGGGCTCAGCCGGTCGGACGGGCTCAGCCGGTCAGAACTCGAAGATCACCGTCGGGGCCGCGTTCTTGAAGCAGTTGTTCGCGAAGGTGTGCGCGTACGACACCCGGCGGCCGTCCCAGACCCCCTCGGCGGTGACGGTGACCGGACGCCACTCCTTGGTGCACACCCGGCCGGGCTCCGCCCCGGTCCGCAGCCGGCCCAACGTGCCGTTCACGGAACGGAGTTCGGCACATGCCTGGGCGGGGGCCGGGTGGGTGCCGCTGGGGGTGGGGCGACAGCTCAGCGTGACCGCCCGCTGGACCCTGGCCGTGGCCGCGTCGGCCCCGTAGCCGACGGTGAGGACCAGGGCGGAGGGAGGGTACAGGCTCTTCGGCTTGACGGGCTCGGCGTTCGCCGTGCCGCTCGTGCCGATCCCCAGCACGGCGCTCACGGTCAGAGCGGCTCCCAGCCCGATCGCCCCAGTGGTCTTCCGCATGTCGAACACTCCCTTGCTCATGGTTGCAGATACCGGACGGAGCCTTACGCGGTACGCGTCAAGAGCGCACGCCAATCGAGCACTTCCGGTCGCTACACGTAGTCGTTCGGTGGCTTATTGTCGCGTGCGGCGGATGTTTCGATGCGGAACGCCGCGCGCCGCCCCGGCGAGGCTGTCGCGTCCCGGCTCCGCCGCTTCCGAAGGCGACACGCGGAACTTGGTGTCGTTTTATGTGCTTATGGTGGATGAAGAAGGCCGCCGAACCAACTCGTACTCCTGTTCGAGAATGGGGTTATGGTGGGGCGTGGGACAAGCAGGGTCGGGCAGGGGGTGCGAGCAGCGGGAGGTGTGGATGCCGGGCTTTACGCATCTGCACACCGCGTCCGGGTTCTCCATGCGGTACGGGGCCGCGCACCCGGAGCGGCTGGCGCAGCGCGCCGCCGAGCGTGGCATGGACGCGGTCGCGCTGACCGACCGCGACAGCCTCGCCGGGGCGGTGCGGTTCGCCAGGGCGTGTGAGCGTGCGGGGGTGCGGCCGCTCTTCGGGGTGGACCTCGCCGTACGGATGGAGGCCCCGGAGCCGGGGCGTACCGCCCGGCGCCGGACGCCGGTGCGCGGCGGGGCGTTCATCGACGAGTCCGCGCCCCGGGTGGTCTTCCTCGCCCGGGACGGCGCGGCGGGCTGGGCCGCGCTGTGCGGGCTGGTCTCCGCCGCCCATGCGGGGCTCGCCCACCCCGGGACCGCCCGGACCAACGGTGCCGGGCCGCCCCTGCTGCACTGGCGCGATCTGGTGGGCGCCGCCGGCGCGCTCGCCCCGCTGACCGTGCTGCTCGGCCCGGATTCCGACGTCGGCCGGGCCCTGGCCGCCGGACGCCCCGACCGGGCCGAGCAGCTGATCACCCCCTGGCGGGAACTCTTCGGTGACGCGCTGCGGCTGGAAGCCGTCTGGCACGGCCGCGCCGGCACCGGCCCGGGTTCGCTGCGGCTCGCCGCCCGTACCGTCGGATTCGCCGCAGAACAGGGCATACCGGCCGTGCTGAGCAACGCCGTCCGCTATGCGGACCCGGGGGAGGGGCCGGTCGCCGATGTCCTGGACGCGGCCCGCCGGCTCGTTCCCATCGACCCGCGCGACCCCGGCGCGCTCGACAGCGGTGAGCGCTGGCTCAAGGGCCCCCGGGACATGGCGAAGGCGGCCGAGCGGATCGTGGCGGCGGCCGGGATGCGGCGGGATGCCGCGTACCGGCTGCTGGAGGAGACCCGGCGCACCGCCGCCGGGTGTCTGGTCGATCCCGAGGGCCACATCGGCCTGGGCAGCGTCCACTTCCCCGAGCCCCGTCTGGTCGGGGCCGGGCGGCGGAGCGCCGAGCGGGTGCTGCGGTCGCGCTGCGCCGCCGCCATGGTGCTGCGGGGGTACGACCGCGACCGGGCGCGCTGGGAGCGGCTGGAGGACGAGCTGCGCACCATCGAACGGCTCGGTTTCGCCTCGTACTTCCTCACCGTCGCGCAGGTCGTGGACGACACCCGTGCGCTCGGCATCCGGGTGGCCGCCCGTGGCTCCGGCGCCGGGTCGTTCGTCAACCATCTGCTGGGCATCGCCCACGCCGACCCCGTCGCCAACGGCCTGCTGATGGAGCGCTTCCTGTCGGTGCGGCGGGCCGCGCTGCCCGATATCGACATCGATGTGGAGTCCGCGCGGCGGCTCGACGTCTATCGCGCGATCTTCGAGCGGTTCGGGGCGGAGCGGGTCGCGACCGTCTCGATGCCGGAGACCTACCGGGTGCGCCATGCCGTACGGGACGTGGGCGCGGCGCTCGGCATGGACCCGGCCGAGGTGGACCGGCTGGCCAAGTCCTTCCCGCACATCCGCGCCCGGGATGCCCGCGCGGCGCTGGAGGAACTGCCCGAGCTGCGGGCGCTCCGCGAGGCGACCGCGGGACAGGAACGTTTCAGCAGGTTCTGGGGACTGGTCGAGGCGCTCGACGGGCTGCCCCGTGGCATCGCCATGCACCCCTGCGGAGTGCTGCTCTCGGACGCCGGGCTGCCGGCCCGTACCCCCATCGTGCCGACCAGCGGCGAGGGCTTTCCCATGTCGCAGTTCGACAAGGACGACGTGGAGGAGCTCGGACTGCTCAAGCTCGATGTCCTCGGTGTGCGGATGCAGTCCGCGATGGCGCACGCGGTCGCGGAGATCCGCCGGACCACCGGGCGGGACGTGGATCTCGACGACCCCGGTCAGGTCCGGCCCGGCGATCCGGCCACCTACGACCTGATCCGCTCCACCGAGACGCTCGGCTGCTTCCAGATCGAATCGCCCGGTCAGCGTGATCTCCTGGGCCGGCTCCAGCCCACCTCCTTCCACGACCTCGTGGTCGACATATCGCTTTTCCGGCCGGGTCCGGTGGCCGCCGACATGGTCCGGCCCTTCATCGACGCCCGGCACGGCCGCAAACCCGCGCGCTATCCGCATCCGGACCTGGCGGACGCGCTGCGCGAGACCTACGGGGTCGTGGTCTTCCACGAGCAGATCATCAAGATCGTGTCGATCATGACCGGTTGCGAACGGGACCTCGCCGACGAGGCGCGGCGCGCGCTGTCCGACCCCGAGCGGCAGGGGCGGGTGCGGTCCTGGTTCCACGCGGAGGCGGAGAAACGGGGCTATGCGCCGGAGGTACGGGAGCGCACCTGGGAGATCGTCGAGGCGTTCGGCTCGTACGGCTTCTGCAAGGCGCACGCCGTCGCCTTCGCGGTCCCGACGTACCAGTCCGCATGGCTCAAGGCGCACCATCCGGCCGCCTTCTACGCCGGGCTGCTCACCCATGACCCCGGGATGTACCCGAAGCGGCTGCTGCTGGCGGACGCGCGGCGGCGCGGGGTGCCGATCCTGCCGTTGGACGTGAACCGGTCGGGGGCCGCCTATCGAATCGAACTGACGTCTGGCGGTTCTCATGACAGCCGTAATAAAGAGGACGCCAATGATGAGGGCGGTCATGAGGGCGGTCATGGGGACGGTCATGAAGACGGTCATGAGGGCGTCGGGATCCGGCTGGCGCTGAGCGACGTCCACGGCATCAGCGAGGCCGAGACCGAGCGGATCGTGGCCGGACAGCCGTACTCCTCGCTCCAGGACCTGTGGCTGCGCGCCCACCCCGGGCGGCCGGTCGCCGAACGGCTGGCCCAGGTCGGCGCGTTGGACGCGTTCGGCGCGAGCCGCCGCGACCTGCTGCTACAGATCGCCGAACTGCACCGCCAGCAGCGGGGCGCCGCCGCCCGGCACAACGCCGAGGGCCAGCTTCCGCTGGCCGAAACCGGCCCCGCCGCCCCCGCCGGCCTCCCCGACCTCGACGCGGACGAACGCCTCGGCGCCGAACTCGGCATCCTCGGCATGGACGTCTCCCGCCATCTGATGGGCGACCACCGGGACTTCCTGGAGGAGCTGGGCGCGATCCCCGCGAAGCGGCTGCGCGACGCGCCGCACGGGGAGACGGTGCTCGTCGCCGGCGCCAAGGCCGCCACCCAGACCCCGCCGATCCGCTCGGGACGCCGGGTCATCTTCATCACGCTCGACGACGGTACGGGGCTGGTCGACTGCGCCTTCTTCGACGACAGCCACGCGGCCTGCGCGCACACCGTCTTCCACTCCTGGCTGCTGCTCGTGCGCGGGGTGGTCCAGCGGCGCGGCCCGCGCAGCCTCAGCGTCGTCGGCTCGGCCGTGTGGAACCTCGCCGAACTGGCCCGGCTCAGGAAGGAGGGCGGCCTCGAGGCGGTCGCCGCCGAACTGGCCGGGGCGGGCCCGGAGACGGCCGGGGCGGACTCCGGCTCCGACCGCCGCATCGAGATGCCCACCGGCTACGCCATGCACCCCTGGGCCGACCTCCGGCCGGCGGGCGACCAGGCCGCGACCGGCCGCAAGCTGTGGCACGCGAGTCCGGGGAGCGCGGGATGAACGCCCCGAAGGGGCGGCAGCCCCGCCGTACGTCCGCCGCCACGTCGCCCGTGCTGCGGGTCGGGCCGTGCCAGGGCGGGCCCGCGCTCGGGGCCGGTGGTGGTGCGGTCCCGTCCGCCATGTCCCTGGTCGGCGTCGTCCCGCTCGGCGTCCGGGCCACCGCACCCCCACCGGCGTCGGCCGGACCACTCGCACCCGGGGCGCGGGGCGGGGCCGGGCCGGGGGAGCGCATGCGTCTGGATGGCGCGGTGCCCCGGGGCGGGGCGGAGGCCGGCCATGCGGCCGATGCCCGCCCGCCCGCGCCGAGCCAGTCGTCGGTCGTGGCGGGGGAGGGCGCCCCCGGCGGTACGGGTGCGGTCTCCTCGGCCGCCCCCGTCGCGCGCCCGGCCGACCCCTCGGCCGGTGCCGCCGCACCCGGGGGGCCCGCTGACGGTGCGGCGGCGGGTTCGGCGGCCGGTGAACCCAGCGGTGGCGCCGAGGAGTTCGACCAGTTCGACGACGAGGCGGGCGGAGGCGGAGGCGGGGGCCGGACCCCGGGCGGCGCTGACGAGGCGGACGCGGGGGCGGCGGCTGGGGCGCCGGAGGACGAGGCGGACGCGGGGGCGGCGGCCGGGGCGCCGGAGGACGAGGCGGGCGAGGACGCGCCGGCCGGTGGCCGGACCCGGAGCGGGGCCGGCGGGGCGGGCGACGCGGGCCGGGGGCGGGCCGACGGTCCGGAACGGTCCGATGACGTGCCGCATGTGCTGTACGTGCGGTTCCATCCCGCGCCCGGGGAGGACGTCTATCAGGGCCTGCTCACCCTGCTCGGGGAGCTGACGCCGGTCGTCGAGGCGCTGCCGCCCGATGCCGCGCTGGCCGATGTGCGGGGTGCGCTGCGGTACTTCGGGCGGGACGCGGCCGGGCTGGCCGGGATCGTACGGGTCCGGGCGCTGGCCCGGTACGGCGTGGACTGCACCGTCGGCGTCGCCGCCAACCCCATGCTCGCCCGCATGGCCGCCCAGGAGTCCGACGCCTCCGGCCCCGAGGGCGGCCGGGCCGGCCGTGCGGCCGGTTCCGTCCGTACCGTTCCCGGCGATCCGGATGCCGTGGCCGCGTTCCTGGCCCGTAAGCCGCCCACCGCCCTGCCCGGGGTGGGCCCGGCGACCGCGCGCACCCTGAGTGCGTACGGGCTGGACAGCGCCGCACGGATCGCCGCCGCGCCGCTGTCCACCCTCCAGCGGATCCTCGGCGTGGCGACCGCGCGCCGCGTCCACGCGTGGGCGCGCGGTGTCGACCCGGCGCCGGTCACCCCGAACGCCCCCGCCCGTGCGATGGGCGCGGAACACCGCTTCCGGCACGACGAGCTGGACCCGGTCCGCAGGCGCCGCGCGCTGCTCACCCTCGCCGACGGGCTCGGCGTCCGGCTGCGCACCAGCGGCCAGGTCGCCACCGCGCTCAGCCTCACCGTCCGCTACGCCGACCGCTCCACGACCACCCGCTCCCGCACCCTGACCGAGCCGACCGCGCACACCCCGGCGCTGACCACCGCCGCGTACGCGCTGCACGACGCGCTCGGGTTGCAGCGGGCCCGGGTGCGGTCGGTGGCGCTGCGCGTCGAGGGGCTGGTGGATGCCGAACTCGCCCCGCACCAGCTGACGTTCGACCCCGCCGACGAGAAGTCACGCCGCCTGGAGGCCGCCGCCGACCGGGCCCGCGCCCGCTTCGGCGACTCCGCGATCCGGCCCGCCGGGTTCCTGGACGTGGCGTGAAAACGGCGTAAACGTTCCTCCGAAGGTGAACACCCTGGTCGGCCTCGCCGCGGACGACTGACGCCTGGCCGCGCGTGGATGAGCGCCCTGCCTCGTTCCGTACGGGCAGGGCGCGCCGTCCGCCGGGCTGCCGGGTGTTACCCGGTCACTCGGTGACGAGCTCGACCTCGAGGTTGCCCCTCGTCGCCTTGGAGTACGGGCACACCTGGTGCGCCTGCTCGACCAGCTTGCGGCCGGTCTCGTTCTCGAGCTCGCTCGGCAGCTCGACGCGCAGCGTCACCTTGAGCCCGAAGCCGCCGTCCGCCTCGTCCTTGCCGATGCCGACCTCCGCGGTGACGGAGATGTCCTTGGTGTCGACCTTGGCCTGGCGGCCGACGAGGCCGAGCGCGGACGCGAAACAGGCGGCGTAGCCCGCGGCGAACAGCTGCTCGGGGTTGGTGCCCTGGCCGCTGCCGCCGAGGGCGGGCGGCATGGCCAGCGGCAGGTCGAGCTGTCCGTCGGAGCTCACGGCCCGGCCGTCGCGTCCGTTGGCCGTGGCCACCGCGGTGTAGAGCGCGTCCATGAAGACCATCCCTTTCGTGTTCCGGCAGTCGGAGGGAGGCGGGTGCTCGGTGCGCCCTGCCTCCGGACGGAAGTACAGCACACAATTAAGTTGCGCACAACTAAAGGGTACGCTGGATACATGCCGCATCAGCCCGACCGCACGACCGACCGCACCACCGCCCCGGAGGCGCCGCTGCCTCCCGCCGACGAGCTGCTCCGGCTCGACCGGCAGCTCTGCTTCGCCCTGCACGCCGCCTCCCGCGCCTTCGACGGCCTCTACCGCCGGGTGCTGCGCGACACGGAGCTGACCTATCCGCAGTACCTGGCGATGCTCGTGCTGTGGGAGCACGGGGAGATGCCGGTCAAACGGCTGGGGGAGTTCCTGCGGCTGGACTCGGGTACCCTCTCGCCGCTGCTCAAGCGGATGCAGTCGGCCGGACTCGTCCAGCGCGAGCGCAGCGCGCACGACGAGCGCTCGGTGACGGTCCGGCTGACGGCGGAGGGGACGGCGCTGAAGGAGCGCGCCCAGGTCGTCCCCCTGAAGGCGATCGAGGCCAGTGGCCTCGACGCCGAGGAGGCGATCGATCTGCGGGCGCGGCTGCTGCGGCTCACGGCGGCCCTCGACGCGGCGCTGGCCGACGACGAGCTCTAGACGGGCCCCTGTCGGAGTGACGAAACGCGGATAGCCGGTCCCGGGGTTGCCGTAGGCCCCGGAACCGGCTCCGCTTCATCGGCTCCGTTTCGGCGTTGGCGCCTCGGCGCCGGCGACAGCCTCAGCCGCGGCCGCGGCGTACGGCCTTGCGGCGGTTGCCGACGGCGAACAGCACGGCCGCGCCGGTGGCGAGGACCGCGGCGCCGCCGAGGGCCATGGGGGTGGTGGAGCCGTCGCCCCCGGTCTCGGCGAGCCGCTGCCCGTCGGCGGCGCTCCCGTCCTGTCGCGGGCCGGTGCTCGCGGCCATGGCCTCGGCGCTCTTGGCCTCGGCACTCTTGGCCTTGGTGTCCGTCCCCTCCGCGCTCTCGTCCGCCGTCTTCGGCTGCTGGGTGGCCTCGGCGCCGCCGTCACCGCCGTGCCCGTGGTGGTCGACCGTCGACTTCTCGGCGCCCTCCGCTATCTGCGTGTCATCGGGCGCGACGGCGGCGGGTGCGGAGTTCGTCCCCGTCCCGGCCGCGTCTCCGCCGAACGTCACGTCCGAGCAGGTGTAGAACGCCTCCGGGCTGTCCGAACGCTGCCAGATGCTGTAGATCAGATGGCGGCCCGACTTGTCGGGCACCTTCCCCGTGAAGACGTAACTGCCGTTCCGCAACGTGGGGTCGGTGACCTTGGCGAACGGCTCCGCCTCCAGGTCGGCCCAGGTCAACGGCTTCGTCGGGTCGTAGCCGTCCTTGGTGATGTACAGCTCGAAGCTGCCCCGGTGGGGCGCGGTGGCCCGGTAGCTGAAGGTGTGCTCACCGGCCGTCATGGCGGTGGCGGGCCAGTCGGCGCGCGGCAGGTCCAGGCCCTGGTACTTGTCGCGGCCCGCGCTGCACAGTTTCCCGTCCGGGATGATCTCCTTGTGGCGCCCGGCGGCGTCCGGGATGTTGACCTCGTTCCAGTCGTAGAGCGCCTGGGTGCCGCCTGCCGCGACGGCCGCCTTGCAGGCCGCCGAGTCCGGGCTCTCCGGCCCCTCCGCGAAGCATGCCGACACCCGGCTGACCGGGTCCGTCATCGAACCGTGCGCGGAGGCCGGGTCGGCGCTCAGCGCGATGAGGGCGAGCGGCACCGTCCCGAGCACGGCGATGCGGGCGGTTCTGCGGCGAGCGGTAGCACGAGCGGTCATCGTCGGGGACTCCTTCGGTGGGGGTGACGCGGAGCACGCTAGCCCCGCCCACCGGCCGGTCCACCGCACTTATGGCGCCGTTAAGGAGCAGCTCAGGCGGAGCTGAGACTGGGCCGGTCCTGGGCCGGTCCCGGGGGTACTCAAGGTGATCGCCGATGGTTGCGCAGGCTCGGCAGCGTGGAAAGGTGACACACATGACCGGAACGAACTCACCCCGCGTCTCCCGCGCCTCCCGCCTCTCCCGCGCCTCGGCCCGTGAGCTGATCGAGGCCGTCGTCGACCCCGGCAGCTGGTACGGCTGGGACGAGCCGGTGGAGATCACCACGGAGGACCCCGACTACCGGGCCGACCTGGAGCGGGCCCGGGAGCGCACCGGGCTGGACGAGTCGGTCATCACCGGTGAGGGGCGTATCGAGGGGCGCCGGGTGGCGCTGGTCGCCTGCGAGTTCCGCTTCCTGGCCGGTTCGATAGGCGTCGCCGCGGGGGAGCGGCTGGTACGGGCCGTGGAGCGGGCCACGGCGGAGCGACTGCCGCTGCTGGCGGCACCGGCGTCGGGCGGGACCCGGATGCAGGAGGGTACGGTCGCGTTCCTCCAGATGGTGAAGGTGGCCGCGGCGATCACGGACCACAAGGCGGCGGGCCTGCCGTACCTCGTGCACCTCCGCCACCCCACGACCGGCGGCGTCCTCGCCTCCTGGGGCTCCCTCGGCCACGTCACCGCCGCCGAGCCGGGCGCCCTCATCGGCTTCATGGGCCCGCGGGTGCACGAGGCCCTGTACGGGGAGGAGTTCCCGCCCGGTGTGCAGAACGCCGAGAACCTGATGCGCCACGGCCTGATCGACGCGGTCCTCCCGCTGAGCCGCCTGCCGGGCGTGGCGGCACGCGTGCTGAGGGTTCTCTGCGCGGGCGACGCCGCGGCCGGCCCCGCCACGGGTCCGGAGACCGGGGCGCCCCCGCCCTCCGCCTCCGCCTCCGGCGCCGGGCCGGAGGCGGAGGCGCTCGGGCCAGGTGCGGACACCGCGTCCGGGCCCGCCCCCACGGCGGGTGCGGCACTCGCCCCCGACCAGCCGAGGGACGCAGGCGGGGCCTCCACCGGGTCCGCGCCCGGCACACCGGGTGACGCGCCTGGTGGGACGCCGGGGCGACGTGGGGATGTCGCGGCCGGCTGCGGCCCGACGGTCGCTCGTGGCGCCGATAGTGGTGAGGCGGAGGCGTTCGGTGGTGGCGCGGGCCGGTGGGATCCGCAGGCCGGGTCCTCGTCGGCCGTTCACGGGCACGTGGTGCCTGGTGGGCGCGGCGCCGAGCGGGACGCGGGTGGTGCCGATGCCGTGGAGGCGGGGTCGGCAGCCCCGACGCCGGTCCCGCCCTCCGGCGCTCTGCCCGGGGCGGGAGCGGGCGGTCGGCGTGGGGATGTCGCGGCCGGGGCTGGCGCGTCGGTCGCGCGTGCCACCACACCGGAGGCGGCCGGGGGCGGCGGGGGCGTGGGGGCCGAGCACGATCAGGCCGGGGCCACTGCCTTCGCCGGGGCGGGAGGGGGCGGCGGGGCACCCGACGACGCGGAGGTGGGGGCGGCGGTGCCGTCCGCCGAGGAGTCGATCCGGGCGTCGCGGCGGGCCGAACGGCCCGGTCTGCGGGATCTGCTGCGGGTCGCCGCCGAGGATGTGAGCTCGCTCAGCGGCACGGGGGCCGGCGAGCACGATCCCGGCTTGTTGCTGGCGCTCGCCCGCGTCGGGGGGACGCCCTGCGTCGTCCTCGGCCACAACCGGCGCAGTGCCCGTAAGGGCGACACGGCCGACGGGCCGGGGGAGGGGCAGGCGCTGGGGCCGGCGGGGTTGCGGACCGCGCGGCGCGGGATGCGGATCGCCGCCGAGCTCGGGCTGCCGCTGCTCACCGTCATCGACACCGCGGGCGCCGCGCTCAGCCGCGAGGCCGAGGAGGGCGGGCTCGCCGGGGAGATAGCACGGTGCCTCGCCGACATGGTGACCCTGCCCGCGCCCACCCTCTGCCTGCTGCTCGGCCAGGGCGCCGGTGGCGCCGCGCTCGCGCTGCTGCCCGCCGACCGGGTCGTCGCGGCGCGCCACGCCTGGCTGTCGCCGCTGCCGCCGGAGGGCGCCTCCGCGATCCTCCACCGCACCACGGAGCGGGCGTACGAGGTCGCCGCCCGCCAGGGCGTACGCTCCGCCGACCTCCTCGCCCAGGGCATCGTCGACCGGATCGTGGAGGAGGACGGGGAGGCGGACCGGGAGGCGGACGGGGACACCGCCCGGACCCCTGACGCTTCCCGCACCGCCGACGCCTTCCTCGGCCGCCTCGGCCGTCTCCTGGGCGACGAACTCGCCGCGCTGCGCGCCCAGGACCCGGACGAGCGGCTCACCGCGCGCCGCGTCCGCCAGCGCGGCATCGGGCTACCCCGTTGACGGACCACCTCGTCGACGCCGGGGGGTGACGCGGAGGGCCGACGCGGAGGGCCGATGCGGAGGGGCGATGCGGAGTGGTGACGATCGTTGACGGCTAATCAGGGCCAAACGGGCGGACCGGGCCGTCGAATTAGCAAGATTAGGCATGCCTAACCTAATCTCGGGCCGTGAACGAGAATGATCTCGACGCGGCGTCCCGGCCGTCCTCCTCCCCTGCCTCGGGGCCGCCTCGGCTCCACCTCCTCGCCCTCAACCCCACCGACTCCGTCACCGAGGGCTTCCTCCCCGCGGCGGCCCGGCTCGGCCTGGCGGTCACCCTCCTCACCGACCAGCCCGACGCCCATGAACGTGCCTACGGACGGCGGCGCGCCCCGTTCCCCGCGCTCGATGTCGTCCCCTGTGAGGTGCGGGACTTCGCCGAGGTCATCAGCCGTATCGCCGCCGAGGGCCGTCCCCACGCCGTCTTCACCAACAGCGACCACCTCCAGACCCAGGCCGCCCTCGCCGCCGCGTACTTCGGCCTCCCCGGCAAGGACTGGCGCGCCGCGCTGCGCACGAAGAACAAGGCCGAACTGCGCCGCGCCCTCGCCGCCGCCGGCCCGGACGCCGCCGACCCCGTCTGGTCCGCCGAACTCGCCACCGGGCAGGACCCCGCCACCCTCGCCGGACTCGACGCGCCCTACCCCTGTGTGGTCAAACCACGCGAGGGCGTCGCCAGCGAGGACGTCGTCCTCGTCGCCGACGCGGACCAACTGATCCGGCGCTGCCGGGAGATCCGCGCCCGGCGGCCCGGGGCCGCGCTGGTGATCGAGGAGTTCCTCGAGGGCGAACTACGCACCCTGGAAACGCTCGGCGACGGCCGCACCCTGCATGTCCTGGGCGCCTTCCGCACCGAGCTGTCGCCACCCCCGCACTTCATCGAGGAACGGCTGCACCTGCTGCCCGCCCCGCCCCCGCAGCCGCACACCGACCAGGTGCTGGCCCAACTACGGGCGCTCGGTGTCGGGTTCGGCGTGTGCCACACCGAGTACGTCGTCCAGGGCGACCGGGCGCGCCTCATAGAGGTCAACTACCGTGCCATAGGCGACCAGTGCGACCTCGTCCTCGCCGAGCTCCTCGACATCCCCCTGTTCGAGTACATCCTCCGTACGCACCTGGGCGAGCCGCTGCCGGACGACCTCGGCGCACGGACCGACGGCCGGGTCCGCATGGAGTACGTCATGGCCGACCGGGCCGGACGGCTCGCGTCCGCCCCTCCGGCGAGTGTGACCGAACGCGACGGCGTACGGCTGGACTACCGGCCGCTGCGCGGAATCGGCGAGGAACACCCGCTCCACCGCACCAACCGCGACTTCCTCGGCGTGCTCCGGGCCACCGGCACCGACCAGGGGCGGATCGACGCGGCGGTGGCGGAGTTCCTCGCGGCCCACCGATGGGAGATCGTGTGACAGCGGAAACAGCGGAAACAGCGGAAACAGCGGAAGAGGAGCGGGAGCTTCTCGGACGGGTGCTCGACACGCTCCTCCGAGAGGATGCCTACAAGCTGCGCAGCCGCGCCCGTACGGTGCGGCGCGCCGACGGCGACTGGCTGCGCATCGCGCTGGAGGGGGGCGAGAGCGTGCTGCTGCCGGTGGAACCCGAGGGCTTCCAGTGCGCCATCCGCGCCCGCCGCCCGCCCCGACTGGTACCCGCCCCCTCGCGAGACGCGACTGTGGGGGGCGCGGGTGCGAGTGGCGCGACTGTGGGTGGTGTGGGCGCGGGTGCGGGTGGCGCGGCCGTGGGCTGTGCGGGCGCGGGCAGGGCGTCGGGTGCCGCGGTTGGGGGCGGCGCCGGGGACGCCGCCCCCTCGGCCGGGCCCGGCCCGGCCGCCGGGCCCGGGAACCGCGCTCCCGGAGGTCGCGTTCCCCGGGCGCCGGGCGCCCCGGCCGGGCTTGGGCCGCTCGGCGTCTCGGGTGAATCCGGGTCGCTCGGCGTCCCCCGTGTCCCCAGCGCCCCTGGCACTTCCGGTGTCCCCGGCGTTCCCGTCGTCCCCGGCAGTTCCGGCGCCCCCGGCGCCGCCGCCGGGCCCGGAGCTGGGGGCAGTCCCGTCGACCATCCCGTCCGCACCGCACCGCTCACCGGCCTCGACGCCGTCCTCGGGCGGCTGCGGGCGGCCGTTCCGGTCGACGACCGCGCGCTGTACGACGTCTTCGTCACCGAATGCCACCAGGCCCTCGACGCCATGCGGCTGCACACCCGCGTCCGGCCCGCTGTCGTCGCCGACCTGGCCGCGCGCCACGGTGAGCGGTGGACGGGGATGTCCGGGGCGGTGGCGTATGACACGCTCGCCGCCTTCCGGGACCACCCGGTCTACCCGACCAGCCGGGGCCGGGCCGTCTTCACCGAGGACCAATTACGCGCCCACGCCCCCGAGTTCCACCCCACCTTCCCGCTGCGCTGGCTCGTCCTCCCCCGCGAGGCGGTCAGCGGGGACCTGGCACGGCTGCCCGTCTGGTGGCCGACACCCGGTGAGCTGGGGCTCGATCTCGGGCTCGATCTCGGACCGGGGAAGGGGACGGCCGACGGGTGGCTGACCTTCCCGGTGCATCCGCTCACCGTCGGCCGCCCGCTGGAGACCGCGCTGCGCACGGCCGGGCTGGAGGGTGCCGCCCGGCTCGCCGACCGTGGTCTGCTGGACGTACGGCCCACCCTCTCCATGCGGACCGTGGCCGTCGCCGACGACCCCCTCGTCCACCTCAAGCTGCCGCTCACCACCTCCACGCTGGGGCAACGCAACCGGCGGTCCATCAAACCCGGCACCCTCACCGACGGTGAAGTGGCCCAGCGGCTCGTGGAAGCCGTGATCGAGCGCGAGCCGAGGTTCCGCGCCACCGTGCTGCTCGCCGACGAGACCACCCATCTGCACGCCGGGCACGAGCTGCTGGCCACGCTCGTGCGCCGCTACCCGCCCGGTCTGGAGAACGCCACGATCGTGCCGCTGGCCGGGCTGCTCGCCCCCGCCCCGGACGGCACGCTCGTCATCGACGGGCTCGCCGAGCGCCACTACGGCGGTGACGTCCTCGCCCTGCTCGACGACTACTTCACGCTGCTGTTCGACTTCCACACCACCCTCTTCGGGTACGGCATCGCGCTGGAGTCCCACCAGCAGAACACCTCGCTGGTCTTCGAGGAGGGGTGTGCGGTGCCCCGGCTGCGGCTGCTCATCAAGGACCACGACGGCCCCCGCGTCCACGCGGTACGGCTCGCCGCCGTGATCGGCGGCGGACCCGCCGCCGACCTGTGCGGCTTCGACGACCGCAGAATCCTGACGCCCGGCGACGGCCCGGTGGCCGATGTGTTCACCACCATCACCGTCCATCTGTGCGCCGCCGCCCTCGTCTTCGAACTCGCCCGCCTTGGCCGGGCCCCGCTCGACACCCTGTTGCGGCGGCTGCGTGACCGGCTCACCGAGGCCGTCGACCGGCTCGCCGCCACCCGGCCCGGGACGTCCGCCGCCCTGCTGCGGGCGCGGGTGCTGGAGGCGGCGCGGCTGCCGGTCAAGGCGATGGTCACCGCCGGCACCCTGTTCACCAAGGAGCACTCGGGCGCCGCGGACATCAACAAGCACTACGTCACCGGGCCCAACTATCTGCTGCGGGGAAGCGGCAGATGACCGGCGCGCCCCGACCGGCCCACCTTCTCCGTACCTCTCCCACCCTCCACCCCGCACCTCCCTCCGCACCCTCCTCCGCCCCCGCTGGAGCCGCCTCATGCCCATGACCTCCTCGCCCGCCGCGGCCGTGGCCTCCGCCGACCACGTGACCGCCCACACCCTCCTCAACTGTCTGCTCCGTGAGGTCTCGGGGCCGGAGCACCAGACCGCCGTGGCCGACGGGTGGCTTCGGCTGAGGCTGCCGCGCTGCGGGGCGCTGCTGCGCGTCCGGCTGCGGCGCACCTCCCTCATCGGGGCGCACCGCTTCACCGGGCCGGTCAGCGAACAGCGCGACGGCACCTGGACCGAGATGTCCTGGCGCGAACTCGCCGAGCGCATCCACCGGGAGCTCCAGCTGCGCACGGGTGTGCACAACGACGAGTTCCTGGACCAGGTCACCTCCAGCCACGCGGGCATGACGGCGGCCCTGGAGACGGCGGAGGAGCGGGACCGGAACCGGGACCGGGACACCCCACCCGCCGCCGACAGCGCCCATGACACCCAGCGCGCCCATCTCGCCTATCTCGCCTCCGAGCAGTCCCTGCTCTTCGGCCACCGCTTCCACCCCACCCCCAAGGCCCGCACCGGCAGCGCCGACTCCTGGTCGCGGTTCGCCCCCGAGGCCGGGGCGCGCTTCCCGCTGCGCCACCTCGCCGTACGCCACGCATACGTCCGCGAGGAGTCCGCGCGCCCCGGGGCCCTCGCCGCGCTGGACCGGCAGCGCCAGGTCCCCGAGGGCTACCGCCTGCTGCCCGCGCACCCCTGGCAGTACGCCATGCTGAGCGAGCACCATCTGCTGCGGGCGGCGATCGGCCGTGGCGATGTGCTGGACCTCGGGCCCGGCGGCCGGGACTTCGCGCCGACCGCGTCGGTCCGGACGCTGTACGACGGCCGGGACTTCCTCAAGTTCAGCCTGAACGTGCGGATCACCAACTGCCTGCGCAAGAACGCCGACTACGAGCTGTCCGGCGCCGTCGCCCTGACCCGGCTGCTGGAACCGGTCGCCGCCGACCTCGCCGCCCGCTTCCCCGGCTGCGAGCTGCTGCGCGAACCCGCGTACCGGAGCCTTGACCTCGGCGGTGAGCAGCAGCTGACCGAGGGCTTCGGGGTGATCGTCCGCGAGGGGCTGGCCGCCCGGCTGCGGCCGGGGCTGACCGCGGTGCTCGCGGCGGCCGTCGCCGATGAGTACCCGACCAGCGGCGCCCAGATCTCCCGGCTCCTCCCCGGCGCCGGTCCCGACCGGCTCGCCGCCTGGTGGCAGGCGTATCTGGACCTTCTCGTACCGCCCGTGCTGGCCGCCTACTTCGACCACGGCGTGGTGCTCGAACCCCATCTCCAGAACGTCGTGATCGGCGTGGACCCCGCCGACGGCACCCCCCGGCAGGTCCTCTTCCGCGACCTGGAGGGCACCAAGCTGGTGCCCGAGCAGCACACCGCCGCGCTCGCGGCGCTGCCCGAGGCCGTGGCCCGCCCGCTGACGTACGAGCGGGAGCGCGGCTGGGACCGGGTGGTGTACTGCCTGCTGGTCAACCATGTCGCCGAGATGGTGGCCGCCCTCGCCGACCGCTGTCCGCGTCTGGAGCCCGCGCTGTGGTCGGCGGTCCGCCGGGTGCTGTGCGAGCGCTCCGCGGCCCACGATCACCCGCCCGCGCTGCGCGCCCTCGTGGCGGGTGTGCCGCTGCCCGCCAAGGCCAACCTGCTCACCCGCTGGGCCCGTCAGGCCGACCGCCACGCGGGCTATGTCCGTATCGCCAGCCCGCTCGCCTCCGCCCTGCTGTCCGAGGCGGCGCACGTGTCGGAGGCGGCGCATGTGTCGGAGACACCCCATGCGTCGGAGACACCCCATGCGTCGGAGTCGACCCACGCCTCGAAGACGACTCACGTGTCGAACACGACCCAGGTGTCGGAGTCGACCCACGTGGCCGAGGCGGCCCATGCCATCCACCCCGGGAGCAGCCGTTGATCACCACCCCCGTCCACACCCTCGCCACGGCGCTGACCAGCGACGACCTCCCCGCCTACGTCTACGACCTGGCCGCGCTCCGCGCCCACGCACGCGCCGTACGCGACGCGCTGCCGCCGGGCCTGGAGCTCTACTACGCCGCGAAGGCCAATCCGGCCCCGCCCGTCCTCCGGGCGCTCGCGCCCCACGTCACCGGCTACGAGGTCGCCTCCGGCGGTGAGGTGGAGCATGTCCGCGCGGCCGTGCCCGGGATGCCGCTGGCCTTCGGCGGACCGGGCAAGACCGAGGGCGAGCTGCGCCGGGCGCTGACGCTGGGCGTGGAGCGGTTCCATGTGGAGAGCGAACAGGAGCTGCGGCTGCTGGCCAGGGCGGCGGAAGACGCGCGAGCCGGGAACGTGAGGGCCGGGGACACGGGGGCCGGGGACGTGGACGTCCTGCTGCGCGTCAACCTCCCGGTGCCCGGTGACGAGCTGGGCGGCGCGGCGCTCGCCATGGGCGGCCGCCCCAGCCCCTTCGGCCTCGACCCCGAGGCCGTGGAGCACTGCCTGCCCCTGTTCACCCGCGCGGGCCCCCTCCGCCTGCGCGGCATCCACGCCCATCTCGCCAGCGGCCTCGACGCCCCCGCCCAGGTCGCGGTGGCCGCCGTGATCGCCGACTGGACGCGGAAGCTGTCCGAGCGCCACGGTCTGGCGCTCACCGAGGTGAACGTCGGCGGCGGGATGGGGGTGGACTACGACCACCCCGACCGCCGCTTCGACTGGGCCGCCTACGGCAAGGGCATGGCGGACCTCGCCCTGCGCCACCCCGGCCTCACCCTGCGGATCGAGCCCGGCCGGGCGCTGACCGTCCACTGCGGCTGGTACGTCACCGAAGTGCTGGACCTCAAGCACAGCGGGGGTGAGGCGTTCGCGGTGCTGCGCGGCGGCACCCACCACCTGCGCACCCCCGCGACCAAACAGCACGACCAGCCCTTCCAGGTGCTCCCCGTGGACACCTGGCCCCGACCCTGGGCGCGCCCGGCCGTACGGGAGGAGCCGGTCACGCTGGTCGGCCAGCTGTGCACCCCCAAGGACGTCCTGGCCCGCCGCGTCCCGGTCGCGGAGCTACGGGCGGGGGACCGCGTCGCCTTCGCGATGGCCGGTGCGTACGCCTGGAACATCTCGCACCACGACTTCCTGATGCATCCGCATCCGGGCTTCCACTACCTGGACGAATGAGCCTGCCCGGCGGACGGGCCTCAGCCGGACACCGCACGCAGCGCGCCGGAGCAGCGGCCCGTCAGTCGGTCCAGGGCGGCGGCCGAGGCGTCGTCGGCGGGGATGTGCACCACCAGGCGCTGATCGTCGTCGGCGGGCAGCTCCATCGTCTCGTACGCGAGGCGGAGTTCCGTCCTCGGCGATCGGCCCGTACTCCTCCTCGAACCAGTCCACCAGCTCCGGCAGCCCGTCCCGAGTTCGTCCTGTCACCATGCGTGCGCCTCGGTCTCACAGGTGGTGGCCACTGAGAACGACTACGCTGAGAGCGCACCGCACCCGAAGGAGGCTCTCGGTCATGACCGCGACCCACGATCGTCCGCAGATGCTGCCGGAGGAGTTCGAGGAGTACGCGCGGCTGGCGGCCCGCGTGGCGGAGGGAGTGCGGTGGGAGTTCATCAACGGGAAGATCGGGGTCACGCCGGTGCCGGACGGCGATCACGGGCGGATCATTCAGTGGCTGGCGCGGATCTGCATCCAGGCCCATCCCGAACTGTGGCTGCACGACCAGGGCCTCAAAGTCGAGACGTACCGCAATGGCCATGCGCGCCCCGACGGGACGCTGGCCCACAGTGACGCGTTCGTCGGCCAGGGGGAGTGGGCCGATGCCGACTCCGTCCTGATGGTCGTGGAGGTCACCTCCTACGACTCCGACACCGACCGCAGGGATCGGGTGGAGAAGCCACGGGCCTACGCCGAGACGGGCATTCCGGTCTACCTGCTGGTCGACCGGGAGGCCGGTGAGGTCACCGTGTTCAGCGAGCCCGACGGCGTCCGCTACGAGTGCACCAAGACCGTGCCGTTCGGTAAGCCCCTCACGCTGCCCGCGCCGGTCGGCGTCACGCTCGACACCGAGCCGCTCATGGGCTGGGTGCGCTGAGATCCCTGGCTGCGGCGGGTACGCGGCGGCCTGCCATCATTCCGTGGCATGTACACCGTTACCCTCTGGGAGTTCGCCGCGCTCGCGGCGGCGGCCATACTCGTCGGCTTCTCGAAAACCGCCGTCAGCGGCGCCAACACCGTCAGCCTCGCGATCTTCGCGGCGGTGCTTCCGGCCCGGGAGTCGACCGGTGTGCTGCTGCCCCTGCTGATCGTGGGTGATGTGCTCGCCGTGAGCACCTATCGGCGGCACGCACACTGGGGGACCCTGGGGCGGCTGTTCCCGGCGGTCGCGGCCGGGGTCGTGGTGGGGACGGTGTTCCTGCTGTGGGCCGGGGACGCGGCGGTACGGACGTCGATCGGGGCGATCCTGCTGCTGATGGCGGGCGTCACGCTGTGGCGACGGCGCACGGCGGCACGTGCGGAGACCCCGGCGGTCCCGGCGGCCCCGGACACGGACGGGGCGGGCGCACGGCTCAAGGCCGGTTCGTACGGTGTCCTCGGCGGCTTCACGACGATGGTGGCCAACGCGGGCGGCCCGGTCATGTCGCTCTACCTGCTCTCCGCCGGCTTCCGGAAGCTGGGTTTCCTGGGCACCTCGGCCTGGTTCTTCCTGATCGTGAACGTGGCCAAGGTGCCCTTCAGCGTCGGCCTCGGCCTGATCGACGCCCGCTCCCTGTCGCTGGACGCGCTGCTGGCGCTCTTCGTCCTGCCCGGTGCGTTCATCGGCAAGGCGTGCGTGGACCGGATCAACCAGAAGCTCTTCGAGCGCCTGGTGATCGCGGCCACGGTGCTGGGCGGACTTCAGCTGCTGCTGCGGTGAGGACTCTTCAGGCTCGCTATGAAGGTGCTCCAGGAGTCGTTCGGGAATATGAGGACGGGCCCGTCGGGATTCTTGGAGTCGCGGACGGGGACGATGCCGGGGAGGTTGTCGGCGACCTCCACGCATTCGCCGCCCCCGTTACTGCTGTAGCTGCTCTTGTGCCACGAAGCGGTTCTCAGGTCTGGGGCGGTTCCCATGAGGTCCAGTCCTTCATCACGGCTCGGATCACCGCCTCGGAGTCGAGGGGCGAGAGGGCCATTGCCCTGAGCAGATCGTAGTTCTTCCGGCGCTCCGCAACTCGGTCCCGGTCCTCGATGAAAGTCCCGAAGCGGCTGCCTTCTTCATAGGCCAGCAGTGGCTCGTTCGGCAGCGTGTAGAGCAGCAAGGAACCGCCCGCCTCCACGTGCTGGCCCGCCCTGAACGGCAGGACCTGAATGGTTACGTAGGGCTGCGTCCCGCGCTCAAGGAGGGACGCCATCTGGCGGCGCATCACGTCAGGTCCGCCCGCCGCGCGGCGCAATGCCGCCTCGTCCACGATGAACCAACAGTGCGGTGGCCGTGGTTCGGCCAACCGCGCCTGTCGAGCGATGCGGGCCTTCGTCCACGCCTCGATCTCCGCCTCGGGAGCGAACCGGTTGCCGATGCGTAGCGATGCCTTCGCGAGTTCGGGAGTCTGGAGCAGGCCAGGGATGGTTGCGCACGCGTATTGCTCGATGGCGACCGCGCGCTTCTCAACTTCCACCACACGGCGCAACTTCGACGGATACGGCTCGTTCTTCGCCAGCGCATAGATTCGCGCGAACATGCCGTCCGTCCCAAAGCACGCGTCCAGCTTGGCCGGAAGGTCGTCGTACGGCAGGGACTCCGCTGCCTCGATCCGGGCCAGGTGCGATTTGCTGTAGTTCAGCACCTCTGACAGCCGCCGCAGCGACATGTCCGCCTTCTCGCGGTGGCGGCGGATCTCCGCGCCGAAGAGGTCACGTGCGGAGCGGTCGGGAAACAGTTCGCGTGGCTGGAACGTCATCGGTCCATCCCCTTTCGTCCCGCGATCTTGGCTGGGACGTATCGCCTCTTTCCAGCCTACGTGCCGGAGCGCAACGCTGTGGGCACTCAACGTAATTGGCCGACCGGAAAGACAGGTCAACGTGTTCCCACACAGCGAACCCGCCCCTCCACGGATGACGATGCGCGTCTACCGCGTCTCGCCGGACGGCGCGGTCGTCACGCAGGAAGTCGCCAAGGTGGTCGTCGTGGTCAAGGACAAGCTCGCACCCCTGCGGTCGAGCCAGTTCCCGCCCTGCCGCTGCCCGCGCCACCGCGACCGGGCGGACCTGTGAAGCAGCTGCGGCATGCCCACGGGCCCACGCTTGCCGAGGTTGCGGCTCGTGCCGAAGCCGAGGCCGGTGCCCGCCTGAGCGCATCGGACGTCCTGGCGGCGATCGACGACGCAAGGGGCGGGCCGTCGACGGCGGCCACGGGTCATCGACCTCGGGGCGCGGGCCATGCGGCGGCCGAGGCCGTGGCCCGAGCCCGCGAGGTCCACGAACGGGAGGGCGACCTCTGACGTTCCGCCCGTCAAAGGCGCCGCCATGGCAAGGAAATACGGATGCCCCGGGGCGGGGCGCATGCCAGGATCCCTCGGATGGATCGTCAATCGTTTGCTCGCCCTGCCCGCGCCGCCCACCCCATAGTCGGCCCGCTCAGTGACGCCTCCGTGGCGAAACTCCTCGACCGTGCCCTGGCCCGGGGCGATGAGCGTGTTCTGGACCTCGGCTGCGGGGAGGGGGAGTGGCTGTTGCGGGCCCTCGCCGGGCGTCCGGGGGTGACGGCCGAGGGAGTCGACGTCGTGGACGCCGGCTTCGCGCGGGCCCGCGAGGCGGCGGCGCGTATGGGAGCCGGCGACCGGCTCGTCCTCCACCGGCAGGACGCCTCGGCCTACACCGCGTCCGCCCCCTTCGACGTCGTCCTAAGTGTCGGCGCCACCCACGCCTTCGGCGGTCTGCTGCCCACTCTCGCGGCGGCCCGTGCGCATCTGGCCCCCGGCGGGCGCGTCATCGTGGGCGAGGGCTTTTGGGAGCGGCCCCCCGATACGGCCACCCTTGACGTCCTGGAAGTCGCCCCGGACGACTACGACGACCTGGCCACCACCGTTGACCGCGTCGTCGCCGACGGCTGGGTGCCGGTCCACGGCCATGTGAGCACGCCGGAGGAGTGGAACGACTTCGAGTGGGCCTGGAGCGGAGCCACCGCCCAGTGGGCGCTGGACCACCCCGAGGACCCGGTGAGCGCCGATGTGCTGGAGGCCGCCGCCGAGCACCGCACCGGCTGGCTCAACGGCTATCGCGGCACGCTGGGCTTCGTCACCCTCGTGCTGCGGCCCGTCCCACGGTAAGAAGCCGCCCCACGGTGAGAAAGGGAGGCGTTGTCGGTGGCGGATGCGACCATCGCGCTATGCGTGACGACAGCTCGACCACCGCCTACTGGGACGCCGCCGCCGGGGACTTCGACGACGAGCCGGATCACGGACTGCGTGACCCGGCCGTCCGGGAGGCGTGGGCCGCCCGGCTGCGTGGGTGGCTGCCCGAGCGGCCCGGCGATGTGCTCGACCTCGGGTGCGGCACCGGAAGCCTCGCCCTGCTCGCGGCCGAGGCGGGGCACCGGGTGACGGGGGTCGACCGCTCGTCCCGGATGGCCGGGCTGGCCCGGGAGAAGCTCGCGGGGACGGGCGCCACCGTGCTCGTCGGGGACGCGGCGGAGCCGCCCGTGCCGGAGCGGAGCTTCGATGTGGTGCTGGTCCGGCATCTGCTGTGGCTGCTGCCCGATCAGCGGGCGGTGCTGGGCCGTTGGGCGCGGCTGTTGCGGCCGGGCGGGCGGCTGGTGCTGATCGAGGGCCGCTGGGGTGAGTCCGACTCGGTGGGCCTGTCCGTCGCCGAGCGGTCCGATCCTGTGGGCCTGTCCGTCGCTGAGCGGTCCGGCCCCGTCGGTCTGTCCGCCGCCGAGCTGTCCGGGCTGGTCGGGCCGTTGGCCGAGCGGCTGTCGGTCGAGCAGCTCGGGCCGGACGCGGCGCTGTGGGGGCGGGTGGTGCACGACGAGCGGTATGTCCTGGTGGCCGACCTCGCGCCCGCCCGGCGCCACACCGAGATCGTCGACGTCCATCTGATCCTGCGCCGCGGCGGCGAGGTCCTCCTCGCCCGCCGCGCCAACACGGGCTACGCGGACGGGCTGCTGCACGCCCCGTCCGGCCATGTCGAGGACGGGGAGGACGTCCGTGCCGCACTCCTCCGCGAGACGGCGGAGGAGATCGGCCTCACCCTCACCCCGGACGAGGTGCGGGTCGTCCTCGTGATGCAGCACAAGGCGCCGACGGGGGCGCCCCGTACGGGGTGGTTCTTCGAGGCGGAGCTGGGAGATCCGGGGGAGGGCGGGCGGGAGCCGGTCAACCGGGAGCCGGAGAAGTGCTCGGAGCTGGGCTGGTTCCCGCTGGACGCGCTGCCGGACGACATGGTGGCGTACTGCCGCGCGGGCCTGGAGGCCTACCGGGCGGGCCACCGCTTCACCGTCCACTGGCACGAGCCCGGCGACGCCATCGCGTACGACCCGGAGGGCCCCGACCGCCTGACGCCGCTGGGCTAGTGCCGTGACCGCGCGACAGCGCGTTTATCGGACGGTCAGCTTGCCGCCGACGCGGCGTCCGCGCCGATGACGACCTGGGGGCCGCCGCTGGGGATACCGCCGCCGGCCGCGTTCCAGGTGGCCACGGAGACCGCGTAGCGGTGGCCGGGCGTCAGGCCGTCCACGTGGATGGACGTGTCCCGGGTGCCGACGCTGCCGGGGAACGCGCCGGGGGTGTCGAGATCGTAGGTGAGGACCTCGTAGCGGTCGATGGTGTCGGTGTACGGGCCGGTCGGGGGGTTCCAGGTCACGTCGACGCCGGTGGCGGTGGGACGGGTGGCGATGTCGGCGGGGCCGGGGGCTGTCTTCGGGTGGGCGGTCGCGCTGACGACCTCCGACCACTCCGACTTCAGCGTTTCGCCGCTGTCGGTGCGGACCTGGTACTCGTAGGTCTGGCCCTCGGTCGTCCAGGTGGTGTCGTAGCGGTTGGCGGTGACGTGGTGTGCGCCGCCCCAGTCGGCGGAGCCGACGAGCCGGGCGCGGACGTCGTAGCCGAAGGCGCCGTAGACCGGGTCCCAGGTGACGACGATGCCGCTGTCCGCCGAGGTGGCCTTGACGTCGGCCGGTGTCGAGGTGGGGCGGGGCGCGACGGTGCCGGGGACGTCCGGGACGTCGGTGCCGAGGTGGTATTCGGTGTGCAGGGTGGTCTCGAAGGCGTGGGCTATCTGGTACTCGCCGAGGGCGTTGGGGTGCAGGCCGTCATAGCCGGCGGGGCAACTCTCGGGCGCGCAGTCGTAGTCGCCCTGCCAGTCGACCAGCTTCACGGGGGACGTGGCGGTGTGCCAGGCCGGGATCGCCTCGGCGAGCAGCCGGTTGTAGGTGTCGGTGTTGGCGATCAGGTCGTCCCGGCCCTCGATCTTCGCCCGCTGCGGCACGTTGGCCAGGGCGAACTTGACGTCGGACTTGGCGGCGCGGGCCTCGTCGACCAGCGTCTTCACGCTCTCCAGGGTGCCCTGGGCGTCGCTGACGAACCAGCCCATGTCGTTGAAGCCCAGGCCCACCAGCAGCAGATCCGGCTGGTACTTCGCCACCTGCTCCTTGATCAGCGCCTTGTCCTGGGCGGCCTGCCGGCCCCACACCGCGAAGTGGTCGCTGTCGAACGCCTCCGCGTCCTTGGCGTAGCCGCCGTCGGTCCTGGGCGGGGCCGGGGCGGGCTCCGGCTCGCCCTGGAGCCGGGGCGGCTGGGGAGCGGCCGGTGCGTCGGGTGACGTCGTACCGGTGTAGGGGCCGACGAAGTCCACGGCCACGTGCTGCTCGTGGAACCACTGCCACAGGCGGTAGCGCCAGGTGTAGTCGCCCTCGTGGCCCTGGGTCATCGAGTCGCCGACGACCATCACCTTGAGCGTGTCGGCGGAGGCGCTGTCGTTCGCCCAGGCCGTGCCGTTCGGGAGGAGGGGTACCGCCGCCGTGAGGGCGACGGCCAGGAGGGTGCCGAGCAGAGTGCGTCTGGGCGGGTGGACGGATGGGGTCATGGCAGACATCGATGTCCCTTGGTCAGTGGGGGGTTGACAGGAAAAGGGCGGCTGACGGCGTTACGCCGCCAGCTCCCGGACGTAGCGCCACTCCATGTGCGCCGGTTCGTAGCCGAACCACTTGTTGATCGCCAGCATCGGCTCGTTGTCGCCGTCGTTGCCGGTGAACGCCTCCCGGCAGCCCGCCGACCGGGCGCGGTGCAGGGAGTCGTTCTTGGCGAGCTTGGCCAGGCCGCGGCCGCGGAAGGCGCGGAGGGTGCCGGTCATGCCGGACCAGTAGCGGCCCCGGCCGTCGGTGTGGGCGACGCTGTAGGACGCCACGGCGCCGTCCACCACGGCCACCGAGGTCAGCTCGCGGTCGAGCGCCGGGTGTTCCCAGGTGGCGGCCAGCCACTCGGCGTACGGGGGCCGGGTCGTCGCCACATCTCCCGGCTCGTCCCGTGTGCACTCGACGTCCGCCTCGTACAGCGGGCGCGGATCGTCCGCGAAGTCCGCCGCCGTGCGCAGCTCCACGCCGTCCGGCAGGCCGTCCGCGTCCAGCGGCGGCAGCGCGGCCGCCGTCAGGTCCAGCCGCTGGACGCGGGAGGCGCGGCCACGGCGGTAGCCACGGCGTTCGGCGAACGTCACCGCGTGCGGCTCGTCCAGCGTCCAGGCGAAGACCTTCGCGGTGCCCAGTCCGGCCAGGTACTCCTCGGCGGCGGTCACCAGCGCCGAGCCGGCGCCCCGGCCGCGCGCCCGCGTGCTCACCGTCGTATTGGCGAAGGCCAGGCCGGGCTCGTCGCTGTCGTGGAAGACGCCCACCTCGGACGCGCCCACCACCTCCCCGTCGGCCTCGGCGACCAGCAGCCGGTAGTGCCGTGCCACGGGCGCGCTCTCCACCGCCCAGACCACCGTCCGCGGGGTGGTCACCAGATAGGGGAAGGCGGAGCGACGCGCTGCCGCGACGGACTCCGCGTCGGCGGCACGGAAATCGCGCACAGTCAGGGTCATGGTTTCGCAGGCTACGGCCTGTCAGCTCCGCCCGCCTCCCAATTCGCCCTGCTCGTGGGCTAGATCACCGACGGTATGGGGACCGGATCACCCGCGGCGCATACGCCGGGCCCCCGGCGGCTCATACGCCGGACCACCCGCGGCGCGTGCGTCGGATCACCGCTGGCGCCTGCGCAAGCTCACCGCTGGCTCATGCGCCGGATCACCGGCGGTGCGCGGGCCCTCGGCGTGGCAGACAATGGGGGCCACACACCACCACACCGTACGCACGCCCCAGGAGCCCCACGTGGCCTTGCAGATCACCGTCGACCCGGACGCGGCGGCCGCCCCCTTCGAGCAGATCCGCGCGCAGATCGCCGAGCGGGCCCGCTCCGGCGCGCTCCCCGTGGGTTACAAACTCCCCACCGTACGCGGCTTCGCCGAGGAGCTGGGGCTGGCGGCCAACACCGTCGCCAAGGCGTACCGGGCGCTGGAGGCGGACGGTGTGATCGAGACCCGCGGCCGCCACGGCTCCTTCATCGCGGCGGCGGGCGACGCGGCCCGGCGCCAGGCCGCCGAGGCCGCCCGGACGTACGCCCAGCGGGCGCGGCGCCTGGGCCTGGACCGCGCGGCCGCGCTCGCCGCCGTCGAGGACGCCGTGCGGGCCGCCTACGGTGACCAGGACGGCGCCTGAGCCTGTCATCCTGGAGCCATGACCAGCCGTAAAGCCCTTGTCCGACGCCCCAGTCCCCGCCTCGCCGACGGGCTCGTCACCCATATCGACCGCACACCGGTCGACGCGGCGCTGGCGCTGCGGCAGTGGGAGGTCTACGTCGTGGCGCTGCGTGCGCACGGCTGGGAGACGGTGGAGCTGCCGCCGCTGGACGACTGCCCGGACGGGGTGTTCGTCGAGGACACCATGGTCGTCCACCGGAACGTCGCGGTGATCGCCCGCCCCGGCGCCGACTCCCGCCGGCCCGAGACCGTGACGGCGGAGGAGGCCGTGACCGGACTCGGCTGCTCGCTGAACCGCATCCGCGAGCCGGGGACGCTGGACGGCGGGGACGTGCTGAAGATCGGCGACACCCTCTACGTGGGACGCGGCGGGCGCACCAACGGCGACGGCGTACGCCAGCTGCGCGCCGCGCTGGAGCCGCTGGGCGCGCGGGTGGTGGCCGTACCGGTCAGCAAGGTGCTGCACCTCAAGTCGGCGGTCACCGCGCTGCCGGACGGCACCGTCATCGGCTATCCGCCGCTGGTCGACGACCCGGAGGCGTTTCCGCGCTTCCTCCCCGTGCCCGAGGAGTCCGGCGCCCATGTGGTGCTGCTCGGCGGCGGCAAGCTGCTGATGGCGCGGAGCGCGCCGCGCACCGCCGAGCTGTTCGCCGACCTCGGCTATGAGCCGGTGCCGGTGGACATCAGCGAGTTCGAGAAGATGGAGGGCTGTGTGACCTGCCTGTCCGTACGGCTGCGGGAGCTGTACGGCTGAGACGGGCCCGCCGGCGAGCCCGTCTCATCGCCCGCGCGTCTCACCGGCCCGCCTGTCTCACCGGCCCGCGCGTCTCACAGGTACAGCCCCGCGTCCGCGTCCCCCGACTGTGACGGCACCGAGGCGGGCCGGGTGCCGCGGCGCAGCGCGTACAGCTCCGCGAGCGTCGCCCCGTCCCGTCCGACGACGCCCTCCCGGTCGTCGGTCTCCGTGCCCAGCCAGTTGACCGCCTCCGCCCGCGTCAGCTTGCCCACCTCGATCCGGGCCAGGCACCGGCCGGGGCGGACGACCGCCGGATGCAGCCGCTCCAGGTCCTCGTTGGTGGTCACCCCGACCAGCACATTGCGCCCCTGGCCGAGCAGACCGTCCGTCAGGTTCAGCAGCCGGGACAGCGCCTGCCCGGCGGTGTGCTTGGCCTCGCCGCGGATCAGCTCGTCGCAGTCCTCCAGGAGCAGCAGCCGCCAGCGCCCCTTGGCGGTGCCGTCGTCCTCGCCGATCGCGATGTCCATCAGATAGCCGACGTCCGTGAACAGCCGCTCCGGGTCCAGGACGCAGTCCACCTGGCACCAGTCCCGCCAGGACCGGGCCAGGGTGCGCAGCGCCGAGGTCTTGCCGGTGCCGGGCGGGCCGTGCAGCAGCAGGAGCCGGCCGGCGATGTCGTCGGGGGTGACCTTCATCAGCCCGTCCATGGCCTCGGCGACCGGCGCCGTGTAGTTGCCGCGGATCTCCTCCCAGGTCCCGGCCGAGATCTGCCGCGTGGTGCGGTGCGGTCCGCGCCGCGGCGAGACGTACCAGAAGCCCATCGAGACGTTCTCCGGCTGCGGCTCGGGTTCGTCCTCCGCGCCGTCGACCGCCTGCCGCAGCACCTTCTCGGCCAGCGCGTCCTCGACGGCGGTCACGGTCACATCCGCGCCCCGGTTCCACCGGGAGATCAGCAGGGTCCAGCCGTCGCCCTCGGCGAGTGTCGCGCTGCGGTCGTCGTCGCGGGCCGCCCGCAGCACGGTCGCGGACGGCGGCAGCAGCGTGGCACCCGACTTCACCCGGTCGACGGAGTGGCTGCGGGCGTACGGCTGCTCACCGGTCGCGAAGCGCCCCAGGAAGAGCGCGTCGACGACATCCGACGGCGAATCGCTGTCATCGACGTTCAGCCGGATCGGGAGGGACTTTTCGGCGGGTGTCGTAGGCAGGGTCTGCCTCCTGAGAACGGGGGGGCCGGTGCGTCGGTCAGCGCACCCGCCCCCATGATCCAGGACCGGGGGCGAGGGCGCACCAGGGTTTGCGGCCGTTTACCGAGCTGTTCCACGGACCCCACCGGAATGGGGGCGTTCACGCATCCCGCGGAGTGACTCGTCCGGATACTGGCCGCCCTGTGGCGGTATCGGCCGCGTATCGAAAGATTTTTGCCAACTACTCGCATAGATAGGCCGCTTGAGCGGGATGACATAGCCATGTCACTCCGCTGAAACGCTCCCGTGCGGCGTGACTGACGGTTTCGAACGAACGCGATGACACCTTTTCGGGTCATCGCGCCTCATATCGGCACAGCAGTGATCCTGCTAGGGAGATCGAATGAAACTGTCCAGACTCACGGCGACGGTGGCTTCGTTCGTCGTCGGTGCCGTCCTCGCCCTCACCGGGGCCGGCGCCGCCCATGCCCACGAGAACAGCGCGGGCCCCGCCTATGTGGCGCTGGGTGACTCCTACTCATCCGGCGTCGGCGCGGGCAGCTACGACAGCGCCAGCGGCAGCTGTAAGCGCAGCACCAAGGCGTACCCCGCGCTCTGGGCCGCCGCGCACGCCCCCTCCAGCTTCGCCTTCACGGCCTGCTCCGGCGCCAAGACCGGCGATGTGCTGAACAATCAGCTCGGTCCGCTGAACTCCGGCACCGGTCTCGTCTCCATCTCCATCGGCGGCAATGACGCCGGCTTCGCCGACATCATGACCACCTGTGTGCTCCAGTCCGAGTCCACCTGCGTCAACGCGGTCAACAGCGCCAAGACGTTCGTCCAGAACACCCTGCCCGCCAAGCTGGACCAGGTCTACGACGCCATCCGCGCCAAGGCCCCGTCCGCCCATGTCGTCGTCCTCGGCTACCCGCGCTTCTACAAGCTGAGCGGCTCCTGCGTACTGGGTCTCAGCGAGACCGAGCGCGCCGCGATCAACAGCGGCGCCGACGTGCTCAACTCCGTCACCGCCAAGCGCGCCGCCGACCACGGCTTCAGCTTCGGCGACGTCACCACGACCTTCACCGGGCATGAGATCTGCTCCGGCAGCGCTTGGCTGAACAGCGTCACCATCCCCATCGACGAGTCCTACCACCCCACCGCCGCCGGTCAGTCCGGTGGCTACCTCCCGGTCTTCAGTTCGGCCGCCTGATCGCGCCACGCCACCACCGCACGGAGGAGGCCCCGGCCGCCGGGGTCTCCTCGCAGGCGTGTTCGAGCCTGGTGAAGGGGTGCGATGGGTAGACAGATGGACGGATGGAGCGGTGGGCCGAGAATGTGTTTGCGCGCGAAAGGTATTGTCAACACCCTTGACGTGGTGGTGAATCCGGAACCTGGGATGCGTGGGTGACGGCTCGGGGAGGTAGGGTTACTCTGCCCGGGGCGGGTGCCCTCGTACGGGTGGGGAGTGTCATGGAGCAGATAACGGTACGGAGCAGGCCACGAGTGCCTGCGATCAAATGCGGAAGCGGTGCGTCCAGCGCGCGCCTCGACCGCCATCTCGCGGTGCTGGGCGGCCCTGCCGTCCCCCAGCGGGAGGCGGAGAGCGCCGCGGTGCTGATGCAGGAGCTGATCGCGCACGATCACACGCGCGCGAAGAACAGCCGGGGTGCGCGGGTGTCGCTGTTCGCGCCACTGCGCCGGCTGCGTCGTTCGCTGTTCGGCAACCACGGCTGACCCGGCCGGCCCGTAGGCGTCTTCGTTCGTCATCCCGGGCAGGCACGGGGTCATCCGGTTCGCTCCAGCCGGTGAGTTCCGTGCTGTGATCCACCCCATACCGCTGTCGCTGTGGGATGCCGACGAGAGGTCCGTTCGGCCGTACCCCGCGTGGGTGCGGCCGAACTCTTCGTGGAGGCGGCCGTACCCCTCGTGGAAGCGGGGCGGGTCCGTTCACAGAAGGGCGAACTGACCCTCCGGGCCCTCTTCGTGATGGTCCAGTACGGACGCGGGGCGCCGCGCAGTGCCGGGCACCGGCAGCACCCCCGCCTCCCGTAGCTCCGCCGCCTCGATCAGGGGGCCGTCCGCCAGCCGGTCGGCGGCGGCCCGCAGCTCCGGGCGCAGCCCGGCGAGCAGCGCCAGCACGGTGATCAGCTCCAGCAGCTCCGAGGTCCACGCGGGCGGCCAGTCCGCCGGGCCGACCGCCTCCAGCGTGCCCGGCTCCTGCCGGGCGGTGCGCCGCTCGAACCACGTCTCCAGTACGCGCACCCCGCCCGCCCGGAACTCCCACGCGACCCGTGGCACCGGCGAGATCCGGCCCTCACCCAGCAGCAGGGCCTCCTCGTCCGGGTCGTAGTCCAGGGAGTCCGGCAGCCCGCTCGCCGGAAGCGCGGCACGGACGTAGGGGCGTCGGCCACCCGGCATGCGCGGGCGTTCACCACTGTGCGCCCCGCGCGTGTGGAGCCACAGCACACGGCGGCCCAGCGCCACGCCCGACTCCCACATCCCGGGGTCGGCGGTCAGCGGCACGGCGCACGGGGCGCCGCGCGCCACGGCGGCGGTCCACGCCAGGAAGTCCTCGGCGCTCACCGCGCGGCCGAGCCGGGTGGTGAGGTATGCGAGCAGCCCGGGAGCGAGATTGGGCTCCTGCCCGCCGGGGCGGCGGTAGAGCGGACGGATACGGCCGGGGCGGCCCGCGGGGGAGTGGCCGTCCGGCAGCAGCGCCGAGAAGCTGAGCACCGGGTCCGGGTCCGGCCCGGCGGCCTCGACCACATGGATCTGCCGGTCGTCGGCCACCCGCCACAGCTCGGGGCGGGCGGCGTCGATCAGCCGGTGATCCGGTATCAGCCACTGCTGGTCGAACGGCCCGTGCGCGATCCGCACCGGTTGCGGGCACGGTCCGTCCGCCCGCGCCAGCCGGGCGGTGGAGGTGGTCTGGCCGGGCAGCTGCGGTACGGAGCTGTGCAGCGTACGGGCGCGGGTCGGCCGGAACAGCGCGGCCCGCGCGGCCTCGTCCTCGGCCCCCGTCAGCCGCTCCCAGCGCGCTCTGAGTGAGACCGCGTCCGGCCCCATGACCCAGGCCCGCCCGAGCCGCAGCGGCCCCACGGCCCACGGCATCAGGTCCCCCAGCAGCGGCGCCTCACGTTCTCCCACGCCCGGCATGGTATCGATGCGGCCCCCACCCCCAAGGCCATGTGCCCGCCGTCACCATGCCGGTCACCGGTCGGACCGGCGGCACCCGCACATCGGTGTCCGCGTCCCGCCGCGACGGCGACGGCGACGGCGGGGCGTGTGGCGGCGTGGCCCGGCGGGGCCGAGGGGTGCCGGTCGGCCTCGACGGTGATCGCCTGTCCCGCCTGTCCGGCTGCCACTGTCGGACGTGCGCCGCCCGCGCGGTGCGAGGGAGGCGGGCGGGGTGGGCGCCCGGTCGGACCGGCGGCACCCGCACATCGGTGTCCGCGTCCCGCCCCCCCGCGACGGCGACGGCGACGGCGGGGGGTGTGGCGGCGTGGCCGCTGCGCGGGGGCGGGTCAGTCGGCCTCGACGGTTACCGAGAACGAGAACCGGTCGCCCCGGTAGTGGATGCGGGCCACGTCCACCACGCGGCCGCTCTCGTCGTAGGTCACCCCCGTGTAGTACAGGATCGGGCTGAGCAGCGGGACCTGGAGCAGGCGGGAGGTCTCGGGGTCGGCCAGCCGGGCCTCCACCGTGTCCGTGATCCGGCTGATCCGTACCCCCACCACGTCCCGCAGCACCTTCGTCATCGGCCAGCGCGCCAGGTCCGCGAGGTCGATGCGGTCGGCCAGCTCGGGGCGGACCAGGTTCTCCGCCCAGTTGGTGGGTTCGCCGCCGCTGCCGTCCCGGCGCAGCCGGCGGTAGACGGTCGCCTCGTCCAGGCCGGGGAAGTACTCCGCGAGTTCCGCCGGAACCGGCGCCGGGCCGTGTTCCAGCACCGTCGTCCGCTCGCCCGACTGCTGGGCCACGATCGCGTCCACCGATCCCAGCAGCCGTACCGGCGCGCCGCGCCGCGCGCTCGGTTCGATGAAGGTGCCGCGACGGCGGTGGCGGCTGATCAGCCCCTCGGCCTCCAGTTCCTTGAGCGCCTGCCGCATGGTGAGCACGCTGACGCCGTAGTGCTCGGCGAGCTGGTCCTCGGTCGGCAGCCGCAGCGGGTCGTGCGGGCGCCGGCCGAGTATGGAGGCCCGCAGCGACTGCGAGACCTGGTACCACAGCGGCAACTTGCGGTTGAGGGTGAGGGAGTCGGGGGCGAAGGCGGTCACGCGGTCTCCGGTCATGAGTCAGGAGTCACGAGCCACGCGTCACGGCAGCGGCCGTGCCGGAGCGGCCGTACGGGGCGGTCGTACGGCAACCGCCGCGCGGGGCGGTCGTACGGCAGCGGCCGCGCCGCGCGGTCGTACGGCAACGGCCGCACGGCGTCGTTCACGTGGCGTTTCAGGGGCGGAAATGACGCTCCAGACCCTGCCATACGTCGTCATAGCGCCCCTGGAGGTGGTCCGCCTCCAGCGCCTGCCGGGTGGCCGCGACCGGCCAGCGGGTCTCGAACATGAAGGCCAGCCCGTCGTCCACCTTGTGCGGCGCCAGCTCGGCCGCGCTCGCCCGCAGAAAGGTCTCGTGGTCGGGGCCGTGCGCGGACATCATGTTGTGCAGCGAGCCCCCGCCCGGTACGAAGCCCCCGGCGCCCCCGGTCTTCGCGTCGTACGCGCCTTCGATCAGGCCCATGTACTCGCTCATCACATTGCGGTGGAAGTACGGCGGCCGGAAGGTGTCCTCGCCGACCAGCCAGCGCGGGGCGAAGACCACGAAGTCCACGCCCGCGAGCCCGGGGGTGTCGGAGGGCGAGGTGAGCACCGTGAAGATGGACGGGTCCGGGTGGTCGTAGCTGATGGTGCCCAGCACATTGAAACGGCGCAGGTCGTACACGTACGGCACATGGTTGCCGTGCCAGGCGACCACATCCAGCGGCGAGTGGTCGTACGTCGCGGCCCACAGATTGCCGCAGAACTTGTTGATCACCTCCACCGGGCGCTCCACGTCCTCGTACGCCGCGACCGGGGCCAGGAAGTCCCGGGCGTTCGCCAGCCCGTTGGCGCCGATCGGGCCGAGGTCGGGGAGGGTGAAGGGGCGGCCGTAGTTCTCGCACACATAGCCGCGCACGGAAGGGGCGAGCGGCTCCACCCGGAACCGCACGCCGCGCGGGATCAGCGCCACATGCCCCGGCTCGGCGCGCAGCAGACCGAACTCGGTGCGCAGCAGCAGCCCGCCCCGTTCGGGAACGATCAGCAGCTCGCCGTCCGCGTCGCTGAACACCCGGTCGGTCATCGGCGCGTTGGCCGCGTAGAGGTGGATGGCCATGCCGGCGCGCTGGGTGGCGTCCCCGTTGCCGCCCAGCGTCCACAGCCCGGTGAGGAAGTCGGTGCCCTCCGGCGGCTCCGGCAGCGGATCCCAGCGCAGCCGGTTGGGGTCGGGCGCGGTCTCGGTGAAGGGCGCGCCGCGCAGCGCGCCATTGTCGATCCGGGTGAACGGCGGATGCGCGGCGGAGGGCCGGATGCGGTACAGCCAGGAGCGCCGGTTGGCGGCGCGCGGCTCGGTGAAGGCGGTGCCGCTCAGCTGCTCCGCGTAGAGCCCGAGCGGTGCGCGCTGGGGGGAGTTGCGGCCGATGGGCAGTGCGCCGGGCACGGCCTCGCTGCTGTGCTCATTGCCGAATCCGGAGGCGTAGACCAGCCCTTGGGCCGTCTTACGCGCCTGCTCGATCCCCGTGCCGTCGCCCATCGCGCGCTCCCGCCGCTCCGCCACACCGCTCGATTCCTCTGTCAGACGATAGGAATCGAAACCCGGGTGCGTCAATGATCGGGCAGGATGGTGGCGTGCCCATACCGCCCCTCCGCCGCCCTCCGGTCCAGCGTCGCAGCGCCGAGCGCCTCGGCCGGATCCTGGACGCCTGCGCCGAACTGCTCGACGAGATCAGCTACGAAGAGCTGAGCACCCGCGCCGTCGCCGAGCGCGCCAATGTGCCCATCGGCTCGGTCTACCGCTTCTTCTCCAACAAGCGGGCGATGGCCGAGGCCCTGGCCCACCGCAATCTGGACGAGTACGCCACGCGGATCACCCGGCGGCTGGCCGCCTCGGACTCCGGGCCGGCCGGGCGCGGCGGCTGGCGTGAGGCGATGGACGTGGTCGTCGACGAGTATCTGGCGATGAAGCGCGGGGCGCCCGGCTTCGCGCTCATCGAGTTCGGCCATCCGGTCCCGGCGACCGCGCGGCCGGACCAGCCCAACCATCTGGTCGCCGACCGGCTGCGGATGCTGCTCGCCGACCGGCTGGGGGACGGCGGGGACGGCACGGTCGAGGTGGCCGAGGAGCGGCTGCGGGTGGCGTTCCTGCTCGCGGTCGAGGCGGCGGACGCGCTGCTGCAACTGGCGTTCCGGATGGACCCGGAGGGCGATCCGGCGATCGTGGCGGAGACGAAGGAGTTGCTGCGCGCCTATCTGGCCCGAGTGCTGGACTGAGCTGGGTGCTGGGCCGGCCCGGGTGCTGGGCCGATCCGGGGCAGGCGGCGGAGGGGCCGGGCGGCGGGGCCGTGCCGGGCGGGAGTTCCCGTCGATGCCTCCCCGGCATGCCAACCAGTCGGTATGGTGAGCGGGTCCCGCGCGTCAGCGCCGCCTCGCCGCCGTCCCCGGGAGGGACCCATGAGCACCGCCCTGCGCATCTGCCCGCTCTGCGAGGCCACCTGCGGGCTGACCCTGACGATCGACGAGGGGAGGGTCACCGGGGCGCGCGGCGATCGGGAGGACGTCTTCAGCCGTGGCTTCATCTGCCCCAAGGGCGCCTCGTTCGGGGAGCTCGACGCCGACCCCGACCGGCTGCGGCGTCCCCTCGTGCGCCGCGCCGGGCGCCTTGAGGAGACCGGCTGGGACGAAGCGTTCGCCGTCGTCCAGGAGAGGCTGGCGCCCCTGCTGCGCGAGTACGGACCGCAGGCGGCGGGGATCGTGCTCGGCAACCCCAACGTGCACACCGTGGCCGGAGGGCTCTATCCGCCGCAGCTGCTCGGCGCGCTGCGCACCCCCAACGTCTTCACCGCCAGCACCCTCGACCAGATGCCCAAGCACGTCTCCAGCGGGCTGCTGTACGGCGACGCGGGCGCGCTCCCGGTGCCCGATCTGGACCGTACGGACCATCTGCTGATACTCGGCGCCAACCCGCTGGACTCGGGCGGCAGTCTGTGCACGGCCCCCGACTTCCCCGGCCGGCTGCGGGCGTTGCGGCGGCGCGGCGGCCGGTTGGTGGTGGTCGACCCCCGGCGCACCCGTACGGCCGCGCTGGCCGACCGCCATGTGGCGATCCGGCCCGGTACGGACGTCCTGCTGCTCTTCGCCATGGTGCAGGTGCTGTTCGCCGAGGACCTGGTGGCACCGGGCCCGCTCGCCGAGCACATCAGCGGTGTGGCGGAGGTGGGGCGGCTGGCCGAGGACTTCCCGCCGGAGGCGGTGGCCGCGGCGTGTGATGTGCCCGCCGAGGAGATCCGCACCCTCGCCCGTGAGCTGGCCGCCGCGCCCAGGGGCGTGGTGTACGGGCGGGTCGGCTCCACCACGGTCGAGTTCGGCACCCTCACCAGCTGGCTGGTCGATGTGGTCAACGTGCTCATCGGACAGCTCGACCGGCCCGGCGGCATGATGTTCCCGCTGGGCGCGACCGGCCGGCGGGAGCGCCCGGCGCGGCCGGGGAAGGGGTTCGCGCTGGGCCGCTGGCGCAGCAGGGTCAGCGGGCACCCCGAGGCCAAGGGGGAACTGCCCGTCGCCGCGCTCGCCGAGGAGATCGAGACACCGGGCGAGGGGCGGATACGGGCGCTGCTGGCGATCGCGGCCAACCCCGTGCTCTCCGCGCCGGACGGCGACCGCCTCGACCGGGCGCTGGCCGGGCTCGACTTCATGGTCAGCGTCGATCCGTATCTCAACGAGACCTCGCGCCACGCCCATGTGGTGCTGCCGCCGCCCCCGCCCAGCCGCAGCCCCCACTTCGACTACGCCTTCAACAGCCTGTCCGTGCGCAACCAGGTCCGCTACAGCCGCCCCGCCATCCCGCTGGAGGCGGACCGGATGAGCGAGTGCGAGATCCTGGCGCGGCTGGTGCTGTGCGTGAGCGGACGAGGCGGTACCGACCCGGCGGCCGTGGACGCGCTGGCCATCGAGCAGACGCTCGGCAAGGAGACCGCCGATCCGGCGTCCCCGGTGTACGGACGCGAGCCCGCCGGGCTGGCCGCGCGGCTGACCGGGGTGGACGGCGCCGAGCGCCGGCTGGACATGATGCTGCGGCTGGGGCCGTACGGCGACGGGTTCGGCGCCGATCCCGACGGGCTGAGCCTGGAGAAGCTGCTCGCCCATCCGCACGGCATCGACCTGGGGCCGCTGCGGCCGCGGCTGCCCGGACTGCTGAAGACCCGCAGCGGCACGGTCGAGCTGTGCCCGGAGCCGCTGGCCGCCGATGTGGCCCGGCTGCGCCGGGCGCTGGCCGACCGGCCCTCGGGGCTGCTGCTGGTCGGCCGCCGCCATCTGCGGTCCAACAACAGCTGGATGCACAACGTCCCGGCCCTGATGGGCGGCAGCAACCGCTGCACCCTCCAGGTGCACCCCGAGGACGCCGCCCGGCTGGGCCTGGCCGACGGCGGCCTGGCGCGGGTCAAGGGCGACGGCGGAGAACTGGAGGTGCCGGTCGAGGTGACGGACGCGGTACGCACCGGCGTGGTGAGCCTGCCGCACGGCTGGGGCCATGACCGTCCCGGTGTCCGGCTCTCCGTGGCCGGGGCCCGTCCCGGCGTCAACGTCAACCAGCTCATCGACGGCTCACGGCTGGACCCGCTCTCCGGTACGGCGGTGCTCAACGGTCATCCGGTGCAGGTCTCGCCCATGCCGCCACGCTGAGGCCACTGCGCTGACACCACTGCACTGACCTGGGGTTTTGCGCTTATTGCTCGCATGTCAAGGTCTTGTTAACGGAAAGTTGCCGCACCTAACGTCACCTCGACCGCCAATAACTGGGGGAGTTCGAAGGCGAACGTGAGGTAGCCAACTATGCTGACCGTCCTCGGCTTCGTCATGATCGCGACATTCCTTGTCCTGATCATGATGAAGAAGATGTCCCCGATGGGTGCCCTGGTGCTCATCCCCGCGCTGTTCTGCGTGCTCGTCGGGAAGGGGGCGCATCTCGGGGACTACGTTCTCGACGGCGTCGGCGATCTCGCCCCCACGGCCGCCATGCTGATGTTCGCCATCATCTACTTCGGGGTGATGATCGACGTCGGCCTCTTCGATCCGATCGTCCGGCTCATCCTGCGGTTCTGCAAAGCGGATCCGATGCGGATCGTGGTGGGCACCGCGATCCTCGCGGCGGTCGTCTCGCTCGACGGCGACGGCTCCACCACCTTCATGATCACCGTGTCGGCCATGGTGCCGCTCTACCGGCGGCTGAAGATGAGCCTGGTGGTGATGACCGGTGTCGCGGCCATGGCCAACGGCGTGATGAACACGCTGCCCTGGGGCGGCCCGACCGCCCGTGCCGCCACCGCGCTCAAGGTCGACGCGGGCGACATCTTCGTACCGATGATCCCGGCCCTCGCGGTCGGACTGCTCTTCGTCATCGCCCTCTCCTACGGCCTGGGTCTGCGGGAGCGCAAGCGCCTGGGCGTGCTGACGCTGGACGAGGTCACCGCGGGCGACCCCGAGCAGGTGCTGGTCGGCGCGGGCTCCGGCACCAAGGGCGAGGGCGGCGGCAAGGCCGCCAAGGGCGGCCGCGCGGCACACGCCTCGGACGCCTCCGATGCCTCCGACGCTTCGGACGGCTCGCACGGCTCGCACGTCTCCGGCGTCTCCGGCGCCTCCGAGGACGACGAGTTCAAGGGGCTCGACCCCCACCGCGCCACCCTGCGCCCCAAGCTCTACTGGTTCAACGCGGCCCTGACCATCGCCCTGCTGACCCTGATGATCATGGAAGTCCTGCCGATCCCGGTCCTCTTCCTCCTCGCCGCCGCGATCGCGCTCACCGTCAACTTCCCGCAGATGAGCGACCAGAAGGCCCGGATCGCCGCGCACGCCGAGAACGTCGTCAACGTCTCCGGGATGGTCTTCGCCGCCGCCGTCTTCACCGGCGTCCTCACCGGCACCGGCATGGTCGAGCACATGGCCCGCTGGCTGGTCGACAGCGTCCCCGACGGCATGGGCCCGCACATGGCCGTGGTCACCGGTGTGCTGTCCATCCCGCTCACCTACTTCATGTCCAACGACGGCTTCTACTTCGGCATCGTGCCGATCCTCGCCGAGGCCGGGGCCGCGCACGGGGTCTCCGCGCTGGAGATCGCCCGCGCCTCGATCACCGGACAGGCCCTGCACATGTCGAGCCCGCTGGTCCCCGCCGTCTACGTCCTCGTGGGCATGGCGAAGGTCGAATTCGGCGACCACACCCGGTTCACCGTGAAATGGGCGGCGCTCACCTCGCTGGTGGTGCTCGCCGCGGCTCTGGCCTTCGGCATCATCTGATCCATGGAGAGTTCGAAGCCCGGGAGGGGCTGGCTGCTGCGCCTGGTCATCGCCTTTTCGTTCACCCAGGGGGCGGTCAGCATGGCGCGGCCGGCCGTCTCCTACCGGGCGCTGGCACTCGGCGCCGACGCCCGCGCGGTCGGTGTGATCGCCGGTGTCTACGCCCTGCTGCCGCTGTTCGCCGCCGTACCGCTGGGACGGCGCACCGACCACGGGCGGTGCGCCCCGCTGCTGCCCGTCGGGGTCGCGCTCATCGCCACCGGCTGTGCGCTCAGCGGCACGGCCGGTTCGCTGCCCGAGATGGCCGCGTGGAGCGGGGTGATGGGCCTGGGCCATCTGTCGTTCGTCATCGGCGCCCAGTCCATCGTGGCCCGCCAGAGCGGACCGGACGAACAGGACCGCAACTTCGGCCACTTCACCATCGGCGCCTCGCTCGGCCAGCTCATCGGGCCCATCGCGGCCGGGCTGGTGGTCTCCGAACAGGACGGGGCGATGGGGCGCACCAGCGCGGCCGCGCTGTTCGTGTCCGCCGCCCTCGCGGCCTTCTCCGTCACCTCGCTGTGGCGCATCGAGCGCCGCCCGGACGGTACGCGGGCGACGGCCGCGCCCGCCGGGGAGACCGCCGCCCGGCGGGTGCCGGTGCGCGGGATCCTGACCACCCGCGGTGTCGCCTCCGGCATGTTCATCAGCCTCGCCGTGCTCTCCGCCACCGACATCCTCACCGCCTATCTGCCGGTGGTCGGCGAACAGCGCGGGATCTCGCCCGCGGTCGTCGGTGTGCTGCTCAGCCTGCGCGCCACCGCCACCGTGGTCTGCCGGCTCGCCATCACCCCGATGATCCGGCTGATGGGCCGCACCGTCCTGATGGCCGTCAGCTGTCTGGGCGCCGCGCTGCTGTGCACGGGCATCGCCCTGCCGGTGCCCGCCTGGGCGCTCGGGGTGCTGCTGGCCGGACTCGGCTTCTGCCTCGGCGTCGGACAGCCGCTGTCGATGACGACCGTCGTCCAGGCCGCCCCGGAGGGGGCGCGCAGCACGGCCCTCGCGCTGCGGCTGACCGGCAACCGCCTCGGCCAGGTCGCCGCGCCCGCCTCCGCCGGTGTGCTCGCGGGGCTCGTGGGCACGGCCGCCCCCTTCGTCATGCTGGGCGGACTGCTCCTGATATCGGCGGCGATCGCCGTACGGCCACTGCGCGAACGCTCGGCCGCGGACCCCGCCGCGGACCCCGCCGGGGGCCCGCCCGTGCCGGGGAAGCGGCATACGGAAGGGTCCTCGGCCGCGCCCGGCACGGGCCGCCCGCCCGGGTGAGACGACGTTTCCCGGCGAGGCGACGTCCCTTGGTGGGGTGGCGCCCACCGGTGAGGCGATGTCCAACGCTGAGGTGGCGGCCCCCGGTCAGGCTGCGTCCCCGCTGAGGTGGCGGCCCCCGGTGAGGCCGCGTCCCCGGTGAGGCCGCGTCCCTGGTGGGGCCGTCAGCGCCGCTCGCCGTCGACCATGCCCAGCCACTGCCCGCAGGCGGTCCCGAACGGCTCGGCGCGCCCGTCGACCGCCTCCATCAGCCACCGCCCCGCCGCCTCGGCCTCCGCTATGACGTCCGCCGGATAGCCGTACCGCACCTGGTGCTCGGCGAACTCGTCCTGGTCGACCATCCGGGTCGCGCCGTCCGTCCGCTCGCGGATGACGTCGAGGTCCAGGTCCACCATGGTCACCTCGTAGGGGGAGACCCACTCGGGCGGCGTGGTGATGTCGCAGTAGATCTCGGTCTCCCGGGGCGGGGCGTTGAACACCGCCGTCCACCACGCGTCGCGCGGGAAGAGGAGCACATGCGCGCACTCGAGCAGGATCGGGGGACGGTACCCCTTGCGCGTCACCGCCCCGGCCGGCAGCCCCAGCCATACGCCGTGGTCGTCCTCGCCCAGTCTGCGCATCCGCTGATTCCAGTGCAGAGTGCCGTCGTACTTGCGGTAGTTGACCTGGACCAGTTGTGACATGGGGGGGATCCTAGTCCGAGTGGCGGGACGACGATCCGGACATCTCCTAAGCGCTTGCTCACTCTCCGTGTAGGGTGTCCGCCATGGACGCGGAGCCGAAGAACACCGGGGGCAAGGCCGAGCCCTGGGGCGACATCACCCCTGACGCCGCCCGGCGGCTGGTGAGCGCCGCCGTGCACGCCTTCGCGGAGCGCGGCTACCACGCCACCACCACCCGGGACATCGCGAGCCGCGCCGGAATGAGCCCGGCCGCCCTCTACATCCACTACAAGACCAAGGAAGAGCTGCTCTACCAGATCAGCAAGGTCGGCCATGAGCGGGCCCTGGGGATCGTGGAGCGGGCGCGGGACGGCGGTGGCAGCCCGGCCGAGCGGCTCGCCGAGGCGGTGCGCTCCTTCGTCCGCTGGCACGCCGAGCACCATACGACCGCGCGGGTGGTGCAGTACGAGCTCGGCGCGCTCGCCGAGGAGCACCATGCCGAGGTCATCGCCGTCCGCAGGGCCACGGACGGGGCGGTGCGCTCGATCATCGAGGACGGGGTGAAGGAGGGCGTCTTCGACGTCGCGGACGTGCGCGGCACCACGGTCGCCGTGCTGTCCCTGTGCATCGACGTCGCCCGCTGGTTCAACGCCCGCGGGCGCAGCACCCCCGACGAGGTCGGCGACCTCTACGCGGGTCTGGTGCTGCGCATGGTGGGGGCCTCGGGGCGGCAGCCGTAGGGGCCGTCAGCGGTAGGGCCGCCGGCCGTAGGGGCCACCGGCAGCGGTAACCGTCAGCCGTAGTAGCGGACCACGGACTCCGCCACGCACACCGGCTTGTCGCCGCCCTCCCGCTCCACGGTCACCGTCAGCGTCATCTGCACCCCGTCCTTGACCTCGGCGACCTCCACGATCCGGCCGGTGGCGCGCAGCCGGGAGCCCACCGGGACGGGGGAGGGGAAGCGGACCTTGTTCACGCCGTAGTTGATGCCCATCCGCACACCCTCGACCCGCAGCAGCTGCGGGGTGAACGACGGCAGCAGGGACAGCGTCAGATAGCCGTGCGCGATCGTGGTGCCGAACGGGCCGGCCGCCGCCTTCTCCGCGTCCACGTGGATCCACTGGTGGTCGCCGGTCGCGTCGGCGAACAGATCGATGCGCTTCTGGTCGATCTCCAGCCAGTCGCTGGGGCCGAGTTCCGCGCCGGCCGCGGACCGCAGCTCATCGGGCGAGGTGAAGATCCTGGGCTCTGTCATGCGTGCCTCCCGGGCAGCCACGTACTAAGCGACTGCTCAGCATGCTCGGCTGCCCGGCGCCCTGTCAACGCGGCCCGCGCCGACGCGGTCGTCAGGGATGTCGGCGCTCGCCGGCCGCCCGGTGCGGGGACTCCGGCGAGCGCTCCTCCGGCCGGGGAAGGCCGGGTGTCATACGGTGGCGTACCGGCTCATCCGCGCCGCGCGCCGGGCCGCCGCCAGGGCCTCGGTGGTCAGCAGCGGCAGCGGCACCACGATGCCGCAGTCCTGGCAGACCGGCCCGGCCGACGGATAGCGGTCCAGGTCCTCGCGCCAGACCAGGTCCGGTCGCGCGCAGACCGGACAGGCCGAGCCCGGACCCGACTCCATCGCCGCGATCAGCCGTCGCAGCACGTCGGCGAGGCGGCCGTCGGGATGGGCCTGGGGGGATTCGCAGGGAATGATGTCGCATCCGCCCCAGGTGCGCAGATGCCAGTCGTCGACGGCGCTCGGCTGGCGGATGCCGAGGAATTTCTCCTGCCGGCGCCGGGCGGCGAAGTCCGCCTCGTACGCGAGCCACAGCGTGCGGGCCTCCTCGAGCTCCGCCAGGGCCGTGAGCAGCCGCAGGGGGTCCGGCCTACGGTCCTCCGGGATGATCCCGGAACGGGCGCATAGATGGTGCCAGGTCGCCCGGTGCCCGTACGGCGCGAACCGCTCCAGGCATTTGCGCAGCGATGTGCGCCGGGCGGTGATGTGTCTGCGTGGATTGCGAACCTCACGTGCAAGTGCTCTGAAACCGGCCACTTCTTACCACCTCCGCGAGTGCGGACCCGACTCGTTGTCGAATGGACGTAACGCAGCGCGATCCGGATCCATCGAATTCCCCGGATCTTCTCCGGCAGTCCTCACTCGGCCGCCGTGGCCACGAAGTTGACGTCCGCTCATCTTCCGGGCCGGTAATACCGCCGGTAACCTCCGTCGCGACGGCAACCGGGAGGAGCGCACATGCGACGACGAACCCCCAGGCCCATCAGACCCCGCAAGCTCACCAGTACCGTGCTCGCCGCGGCCGCCGCACTCGGCCTCGGCGTCGCCCTCGCGGCCCCGGTGCCGCAGCCGGCCCGTGCGGAGCCCGCCGCGGCGGCCGCCACCGACTACTGCGGCGGCCAGTGCTCCGACATCCTCCCGCCGGGTGCGACCGGCAACGCCACGCTCGCCGACATCCTCGCCAACCGGGTGCTGGGCACCCATCCCGAGCACAGCACCGACCAACTCGGCCGCTACGGCGACCTGGCGAGCGGCTACCCCGCCCTCACCGACGACAAGCTGACCGACTTCTTCAACGACTCCTCCTTCGGCGTCCCCGCCGGCCAGGTCGCCTCCGTGACCAAGCCACGCGACGACGTCACGATCACCCGTGACAAGAAGACCGGTGTCCCGCACATCCAGGGCACCACCCGCGAGGGCACCGAGTTCGGCGCCGGATACGCCGCGGCCCAGGACCGGCTGTGGCTGATGGACCTCTTCCGCCACGTGGGGCGCGGCGAACTGACCTCCTTCGCCGGCGGCGCCGCCGCCAACCAGGGCCTGGAGCAGGACTTCTTCCGCCAGGCGCCGTACACCGAGGCCGACTACCAGGCGCAGATCGACTACATCCTCGGCCACGGCGGAGAGCGCGGACGCCAGGCGCTGGCCGACGCCCAGGCGTATGTCGACGGCATCAACGCCTACGCCAAGAAGGCCAAGGACGGCCGGTACTTCCCCGGGGAGTACGTGCTCACCGGCCATATCGACGCGATCACCAACGCCGGTGAGATCCAGCCGTTCAAGCTCACCGACCTGATCGCCCTCGCCTCCGTGGTCGGGGCCCTCTTCGGCAACGGCGGGGGCGGCGAGGTGGAGGGCGCGCTCTCGCTGCTCGCCGCCCAGCAGAAGTACGGCCTCGCCGAGGGCACCGAGGTGTGGGAGTCCTTCCGGGAGCGCAACGACCCCGAGGCGGTGCTGACCGTGCGCGACGGCAGCTTCCCGTACGCGGACAAGCCCGCCACGCCCAAGGGCGTCGCGCTGCCCGACCCCGGCTCGGTCACCGCCGAACAACTCGTCTACGACCGCGAGGGCGGCGCCACCACAGCCGGCAAAGCCGACAGCAAGGACCGCACCGAGGCCGAGGGCCCCGCGTCACTCGAACCGCTGCGCGGCATCTACGACGACGGGGTGCTGCCCCGCGATCTGTTCAGCCGCAAGAAGGGCATGTCCAACGCGCTGGTGGTCTCCGGCAAGTACACCGCCAGCGGCCACCCGATGGCCGTCTTCGGCCCGCAGACCGGCTACTTCGCCCCGCAGCTGCTGATGCTCCAGGAGCTCCAGGGCCCGGGGATCAGCGCCCGCGGTGCCTCCTTCGCGGGCGTGGGGATGTACGTCCAGCTCGGCCGCGGCCAGGACTACGCCTGGAGCGCCACCACCTCCGCCCAGGACATCACCGACACCTACGCGGTCGAGCTGTGCTCCCCGGACGGCTCCGCGCCGTCCAAGGACGCCACGTACTACCGCTACCACGGCGCCTGTCTGCCGATGGAGAAGCTGGAGCGGCGCAACGCCTGGAAGCCCACCCTCGCCGACTCCACCGCCGCCGGCTCGTACCGGATGCAGGTCTACCGGACCAACTACGGACTGGTGACCCACCGCGCGACGGTCGACGGCACACCGGTGGCCTATACCGTGCTGCGCTCCACCTACCGCCACGAGGCCGACTCCATCATCGGCTTCCAGATGCTCAACGACCCCGGCTACGTGACCGACGCCGCGTCCTTCCAGAGCGCGACCCAGCACATCAACTACACCTTCAACTGGTTCTACGCCGACTCCCGGCAGACCGCCTACTACAACAGCGGACTCAACCCGGTGCGCGCCGCGGACGTGGACTCCTCGCTGCCGGTCCGGGCCCAGACCGCGTACGAGTGGCGGGACTTCGACCCCACGGCCAACACCGCCGCCGCCACCCCGCCCGCCGAACATCCGCAGTCCATCGACCAGGACTACTACATCAGCTGGAACAACAAGCTGGCCAAGGGCTACAGCGCGGCCGGCTTCGGCAACGGCTCGGTGCACCGCGGCAACCTCCTCGACGACCGGGTGCGCGCCCTGGTCCGCGAGGGCGGGGTCACCCGCGCCGCGCTCACCCGGGCCATGGCCGAGGCCGCCGTCACCGATCTGCGCGGCGAGGACGTGCTGCCGGAGCTGCTGAAGGTGCTGCGCTCGCAGCCCATCGACGACCCCGGCCTGGCCACCGCGGTGCAGCGGCTGGAGTCCTGGGCGGCGGCGGGCGCACAGCGCCGCGAGACCAGCGCCGGCTCGCACACCTACGGGCACGCCGACGCCGTACGGATCATGGACGCCTGGTGGCCGCTGCTGGTCGAGGCCGAGTTCGGACCCGGACTGGGCGATGACCTCTACGACGCCCTGCGCGCCAATCTGACGGTCGACGAAGCGCCCTCGGCCGGGCACGGCCCCACCGGCTCGCACGCCGGGTCCTCCTTCCAGTACGGCTGGTGGTCCTATGTCGACAAGGATCTGCGCACGGTCCTCGGCGAGGACGTGGCGGGCCCGCTGGCCCGGCCGTACTGCGGCGGCGGGGAGCTGAGCGCCTGCCGGGACGCCCTGCTGACGAGTCTGAGGACGGCCGTGGCCAAGACCCCCGCCCAGGTCTACCCCGGCGACGACAACTGCTCGGCGGGCGACCAGTGGTGCGCCGACGCCATCATCCAGCGGCCGGTCGGCGGGCTGACCCACAACAAGATCAGCTGGCAGAACCGGCCCACCTACCAGCAGGTCGTGGAGTTCCCGGCCCACCGCTGAGGCCACCGGGGCGGGACCTCGCACCCGACGAGGTCCCGCCCCTCCCGGCCGTGACAGGGCCGCCGCCCCGGCCGTCGCGGAACCGCTACCCGTCCCCGATCCGGCCGGCGCGCAGCACCACCTGGGCCAGCTCGGCATGGCAGATGTCGTTGTGCGCGCCGGCCGGCGGCACGCCGTGCCGGACGACCTCCGAGACATCGACGCTCACACAGCCCCCGGCCGGGAACGGCCCGTCCAGCGCCTCGGCCAGGTCCACGCGCCGGGAGCCGTCCACCGCGTGGATGCCGTCGTACCCGATCGCCCCCCAGCGGGTGTCGCCCGGCAACAGCGAGGCATCGTCCCCGGACACCCGCGACGCCACCGGGTACAGCAGGCCCAGCGCGGTGTCATGGCGCGAGTGGCAGGACACCACCGGCCCGGCCACCCGGTGCGGGGCGGTGCGCAGCGCACCGCCGCGCCCTGCGGCGTGCGGCAGCCGTTCGGCGAAGGCGTAGTGCGAGAAGGCCCCCTGGAGCAGGGTCACCGATGCCACCGTGGCGCTCCCGGGCAGCCCGGTCAGCGCGTACGACACCAGCCGGCCACCGAAGCTGTGGCCGATCAGATGGAGGCGCGGCGCGGACCGGGCGGCCGCCAGCGCGCCGAGCGCCGGTCCCAGACCTTCCCGCCCGACCGTGCCGGCCCGCCGCTTCATCACGTAGTACGTGCCCTGGCGGAGCAGCTCGTGCGCCCCGTCCCAGAGCCCGTCGAGCCCGCTGTCGAGGAGGGCGCGGTCCTCGGTGCCGGTCCTCCCGCGGTCCTCGGTGTCGGTTTTCCCGCGCGCCTCGGTGAGCGCGGCGGCGAACCGCTCGCAGACCTCCGCCACGTCCTCCCCGAACATCGCCGGTACGTCGTCGGCGTCCGTGTCCGCGTCTGTGTCCGCCGCGTGGCCGGCCGCGCCGGACAGCCCACGGACCCCGACCAGCCCGCGCATCAGCACCGCGAACTCGTCCAGCGCCGCGAGCCGTTCGGGCCGCTCGGCCAGCAGCTCGGCCAGGCGCGCCACGATCTGCTGCCGCCCGGGGAAGACCGTCTCCAGGGCTCGCCGGGTCTCCGCGTCGAGCCCCGGGCGGGCACCGGGTACCGGTTCGCGGGGGAAGCCCGCGAGCGACTCGTCGGCGAACCGCATCGACGGCCACACCACCCCCACATAGCCGAGGCGTGCCGGGCCCGTCTCGCCGAGCAGCTCCGGGAAGGGCGCGAAGAAGCGGTCGTAGAGCCGCGTGGCCATCGCCCGGGTGTTGTTCCAGCCGTGCGAGAACACCACCAGATCCGTGAGTTCCCGCTGCGCGGTCTGTTCCAGCAGCCGGTCCAGCTGCCGGACGTCGACGTCCCCGTCGGCGTCGAATCTCAGCTCCCAGTACGGCCGTACGCTCATCCCCGTCATTGCTGCTTCCCCTCGAATGGTCCGTTGTGCGTGTATCGTCCCAACTGCCCTGAGCGCTGGCCATACGACACGCATACGGTCGCCGTCGGACAATCGGCCAGCCGTTCGACTTACCCGGAATGGGCGGGCGGAACCTGGAATGCAGGACTCCGTAACCGCCGGGGGATACGTGGGGGATACAGAATTCCCGAATATCCATCGGAAGAATATCGCCGCTGTTCTCGGGATCAGTTCACCCAAAGTGCGCTGGACTATGCTGCGGACGGAAACGTCATTGGGGTGCCGAATACTCTTCGAGCGGAAGGCCGGAATGCCTGTAAAGGATCGGTGGCAGTACCCGACGGCGCTGCTGGACACCACGATGGACCAGCTCAGAACGCTGCTCGCGGTCCATGAGACGGGCACCGCGCTGGGCGCCGCCCGGCTGCTGGGGCGGGAACAGTCCAGTGTGCAGAAACAACTGGACACCCTGAACCGGAACTTCGGCGCGCTGTGCGGTGAGCCGCTGGTGGTCAAACGGGGCCGCAGCCGGAATGTGCTCTTCACCGCGACCGGGGAGTCACTGGCCACACTCGCGCGCGGCACCCTCGAAGACTGGCGGGAGGAGCTGTACGACGCCCGCCGCCGTCTCGGCAGCCGGCTCTGCGTCGGCTCCACCCGATACACCCTCGGCTTTCTGCTGAACGCGGTGGAGTTGGTGGCCGGGGAATTCGACCGCCGGGGGGTCGAGCTCAAGGTCGAGCATGTGCGCACCCGGGATCTGTTGCAGCGGCTCGACGCCAAGGAACTCGACCTGGTCTGCGGCAGCGTGCTCACCACGGCCGGCCGCGACGGCCGGCTCGACGGCTTCGAGGTGATGGAGTGGCGGCGCAGCGGGCTGTCCCTGGTCACCAACCTGGACGCCGGGGAACTGCCGGGCCCCTCGGTCCCGGTGGGCGAGCTGCCCCGGCTGCCGCTGGCCGTGTCGGCCGACGGTCTGATACCCGGCTTCCTGCGCGGCTGGTTCGGCGGCCGCTACCGCCAGGAGCTGAACATCGCGGCCGAGATCGACAATGTGCAGTACGGCCTGGAGCTGCTCTCCTCCGGCGTGCTGCGCGGCGGAGTGCTGGTCACCGAGGGCATCGGCGACGCGGTGGCCGACGGGCGGATCCGGGCCGGCGCCGGGCTGCGCACGCTGGAGCTGACCGACGGCATGGAGCCGGAGCTGGAAGTGCTGGTCGGGGTGTTCGTACGGGCCGGGGAGCGGACCGCGCAGGACGCCGGTCATCCGCTGAATGTGCTGTGGAACGCGCTCGCCGGGGAGAACGCCCGCTGGCGCAGCGTCATGCGCAAGAACGGACCCGGCCGGTAACCCACCGGTCATTCGCGGGGAGGTGGCGGGACCTCTTCCGTTCGCACATACCGACTGGTTAGTCTGCGCTGCGGAGCCGAACGGAACCGAGCCGATCGGAACCGAGCCGAACAGAACCGAGCCGATCCGAGGAGCGTTGCGATCGTGGGTACCGTGCGTGGGGCGCATGTCGTGGTCACCGGAGCGGGCGGCGGCATCGGCGCCGCCCTCGCCCGGCGCTTCACCGCCGAGGGCGCCCGGGTCGTGGTCAACGACCTCGACGTCGCCAAGGCCAAGGCCGTCGCCGAGGAGATCGGCGCGACCGCCGTCCCCGGTGACGCCTCCGGTGTCGTGCCCGCGGCCCGCGAGGCGCTCGACGGCACCATCGACATCTTCTGCGCCAACGCCGGCGTGGGCCACGACGGTGGCCCGGAGGCCGACGAGGAGCTGTGGCAGCAGTCCTGGGACGTCAATGTGATGGCCCATGTGCGGGCCGCCCGTGAACTGCTGCCCGAGTGGCTGGAGCGCGGCAGCGGCCGCTTCGTCGCCACCGTCTCCGCCGCCGGACTGCTCACCATGGTCGGCTCGGCGCCGTACAGCGTCTCCAAACACGCCGCGCTCGCCTTCGCCGAATGGCTCTCGGCCACCTACCGCCACCGCGGCATCGGCGTCCACGCCGTCTGCCCGCAGGGGGTGCGCACCGACATGCTGACCGCCTCCGGGACCGCCGGTGAGCTGGTGCTGGCGCCCACCGCGATCGAACCAGGACAGGTCGCCGACGCCGTCCTCGCGGGCATCGCCGAGGAGCGCTTCCTGATCCTTCCGCACCCCGAGGTGGCCCGCCACTACGCGGCCCGCGCCGGTGACACCGACCGCTGGCTGGGCGGTATCAACAAGCTCCAGCGCAAGCTCGAAGCGATCGAAGCGGCACCCGGTGCCTCCGGGACATCCGGGGCCTCCGGGACATCCGGCTGACTCCGCGCCCGGTACCTCTCCCACCGCCACCCTCACCCCCACCAGACAGGGCCGCACCCCATGACCTCGTACCAGGACAAGCCATGGCTCGCGCAACTCACTGAGGCACAGCGCCGGCCGATCACCCCGAGGCCGAGTCCGCTGCACGCGTTCCGGGACGCCGTGCGCACCTCACCCGGCCACCCGGCACTCGCCTACTTCGACGGACGGCTGACCTACCAGGAGGTCGACGAGCTCTCCGACGGCATAGCCGGCCATCTCACCGAACGCGGCTTCCGGCCCGGCGACCGGCTCGCCATCATGCTCCAGAACACCCCGCACTTCGTGCTCGCGCTGCTGGGCGCGTGGAAGGCGGGCGGTACGGTCGTCCCCGTCAACCCCATGTACAAGGGCGCGGAGCTGGCGCACATCCTGGGCGACGCCGAGGTCAGCGCCCTGGTCTGCGCCCGCCACGCCTGGGAGGACTACATACGCGAGACGGCCGCCGCGTCCCCGGTGCGCATCGCGCTCACCGCCGACGCCCGCGACCTCCAGACCCGCGACGACGAGCGGGTGCTGCGCGATGCGCCGATCCCCGTCCCCGAGGACACCGAGGACCTCCTCGTCGCCGCCCGCGCCGGAGCCCGCCCGCCGTCCCTCGCCGCACCGGGCCCCGATGACATCGCGCTGATCAGCTACACCTCCGGGACCAGCGGCACCCCCAAGGGAGCCACCAACACCCACGGCAACATCTCCTACAACGCCGACCGGCAGCACCTCCTCCATGAGCTGCCCGCCGGTTCCACGCTGTTCGCGCTGGCCCCGCTCTTCCACATCACCGGCATGGTCTGCCAGCTGTGCGCGTGCATCGCCGGGGCGGGCACCCTCGCCCTGACCTACCGCTTCGAGACCGGGGTCGTCCTCGACGCCTTCGCCGAGTACCGTCCCGTCTACACCGTGGGCCCCTCCACCGCCTTCATGGCGCTGATGGCCCATCCGCAGGCCACCCGCGACCACTTCTCGTCCTTCCGGATCATCTCCTCCGGCGGCGCCCCGCTGCCGCCCGCGCTGGTCGAACGGTTCCAGACCACCCTCGGCCCGTATCTGCACAACGGCTACGGGCTCACCGAGTGCACCGCGCCCTGCGCCAGCGTCCCGCCCGGCGTCCGCGCCCCCGTCGACCCGGCCTCCGGCACCCTCGCCGTCGGCGTCCCCGGCGCCGACACCGTGGTGCGCATCGTGGACGACGCGGGCGAGGACGTGCCGTTCGGCCGACAGGGCGAGATCGTCGTCCGCGGCCCGATGGTGGTGCCCGGCTACTGGCGGCGCCCGGAGGCGACCGCGGCCGCCCTCCCCGACGGCGAGCTGCGCACCGGCGACATCGGCTTCATGGACGAGGGCGGCTGGCTGTACGTGGTCGACCGCAAGAAGGACATGATCAACGCCTCGGGCTTCAAGGTGTGGCCGCGCGAGGTCGAGGACGTGCTCTACACCCACCCCGCCGTGCGGGAGGCGGCCGTCGTCGGCAAACCCCACGCCTACCGCGGCGAGACGGTCAAGGCGTATGTCAGTCTCCGGCCAGGGGCCGAGGCCACACCGGACGAGCTGTCCGCGTACTGTGCGGAGCGGCTGGCCGCGTACAAGTACCCGCGCGAGGTGGAGATCCTGCCCGAGCTGCCGAAGACGACCAGTGGCAAGATCCTCCGGCGCGAGCTGCGAGGATAAGAGGGAAAGAGAAAAGAGGAAGAGAACGGGTGGCGACCATGGGCAGAGCGACCGACGGCGGCGGACAGCCGGTGCCACAGCGGCTGCTGGCCGCTGCCACCCGCCTCTTCGCCGAGCGCGGTTACGACCGGACGTCCGTACAGGAGATCGTCGAGGCGGCAGGCGTCACCAAGGGCGCGCTCTACCACTACTTCGGCTCCAAGGACGATCTGCTCCATGAGATCTACGGCCGGGTGCTCCGGCTCCAGCAGGAGCGCCTGGACGCCTTCGCGGACGCGGACGCGCCGGTGGAGCGGCGGCTGCGCGACGCGGCGGCCGATGTCGTGGTCACCACCATCGAGAACCTCGACGACGCCACCATCTTCTTCCGGTCCATGCACCAACTCAGCCCGGAGAAGCACAAGCAGGTGCGCGCCGAGCGCCGCCGCTACCACGAGCGGTTCCGCGCGCTGATCGAGGAGGGCCAGCGGACCGGGGTGTTCAGCTCCCGGACCCCGGCCGATCTGGTGGTGGACTACCACTTCGGCTCGGTCCACCACCTGGGCACCTGGTACCGGCACGGCGGGCCGCTGGGCGCCCAGGAGGTCGCCGACCATCTGGCCGACCTGCTGCTCCGCGCGCTGCGGCCCTGAGCGGATCGTGACACCCACGGGTGTGGGGCGCCTGCCCGGCAGGCGCCCCACACCCGTTTCCGTCAGCGTCTACTGGTCTACTGGTAGCGCTTCAACTCCCGGCGGGCCAGCGAGCGTTGGTGCACCTCGTCCGGGCCGTCGGCGAGCCGCAGGGTACGGGCCGCGGCCCACAGCTCGGCCAGCGGGAAGTCCTGGCTGACCCCGCCCGCGCCGTGCAGCTGCACCGCCCGGTCCAGGATGTCCACCACCGTGCGCGGGGTCGCGATCTTGATCGCCTGGATCTCGGTGTGGGCCTCGCGGTTGCCCACCGTGTCCATCAGCCAGGCCGTCTTCAGCACCAGCAGCCGCAGCTGCTCGACCGCCACCCGCGCGTCCGCGATCCACTCCTGCACCTGGCCCTGCCGGCCGAGCGCCTTGCCGAAGGCCGTACGGTCCACGGCCCGCCGGCACATCAGCTCGATCCCGCGCTCGGCCATGCCGATCAGCCGCATGCAGTGGTGGATCCGGCCGGGGCCGAGACGGGCCTGGGCGATGGCGAAACCGCCGCCCTCCTCCCCGATGAGGTTGCTCACCGGCACCCGCACCCGGTCGAAGACCACCTCGGCGTGGCCGCCGTGGTAGTGGTCCTCGTAGCCGTACACCCGCATCGCCCGCCGCACCTCGACCCCCGGGGTGTCGCGCGGGACCAGCACCATCGACTGCTGACGGCGCACATCGGCGCCCTCCGGGTCGGTCTTGCCCATCACGATGAAGATCTTGCAGTCGGGGTTCATCGCCCCGGAGATGTACCACTTGCGCCCGGTGATGACGTAGTCGTCGCCATCGCGCTCGATCCGGGTCTCGATATTGGTCGCGTCGGACGAGGCCACCTCGGGCTCGGTCATCGCGAAGGCCGACCGGATCTCCCCCGCGAGCAGCGGCTCCAGCCACTGCTTGCGCTGCCGCTCGTCGCCGAACTGGGCGAGCACCTCCATGTTGCCGGTGTCGGGGGCGGCGCAGTTCAGCGCCGTGGGGGCCAGCTGGGGGCTGTGACCGGTGATCTCGGCGAGCGGGGCGTACTGGAGATTGGTCAGCCCCGCGCCGTACTCGGCGTCGGGCAGGAACAGGTTCCACAGCCCCTGGCGGCGGGCCTCGGCCTTGAGCTCCTCGACGATCGGCGGGGTGAGCCACGGGGAGTCCAGCCGGGCCCGCTGCTCCTCCACGACCGCCTCCGCCGGATGGACGTGCTCGTCCATGAAGGCGAGCAGTTTGGCGCGCAGCTCTTCGGTCCTGGCGTCGAATGCGAAGTCCATGCGGGATCAGCTCTCCTGGAGGGTGGTGAGGCCGTGGTCGATGAAGGCGGGGACGATGTCGCCGATGCGGTCGAAGCCCGCACCGACGGTCCGACCGAGGGTGAAGCGGTAGTGGATGCCCTCGAGGATCACCGCCAGCTTGAAGTAGGCGAACGCGGTGTACCAGGAGACGGCGCCGACATCGCGCCCCGAACCCTCGGCATAGCGCTGGATCAGCTCGTCCGTGGCGGGGTGGCCGGGGGCGCCCTGGGTGGAGGAGATGGGGGCGTCGGCGAGCTGCGGATGACCGCTGTACATCACGATCAGCCCGAGATCGGTCAGCGGATCGCCGAGCGTGGACATCTCCCAGTCGAGGATCGCCGTGATCCGGTCGTCGGCGTTCACCAGGACGTTGTCGAGGCGGTAGTCGCCGTGCACCACCGTGGGGGAGGGGGAGACCGGCAGCGCCTTGGCGAGCCGGGTGTGCAGCTCGTCGATCCCCGGCAGCTCGCGGCTGCGCGAAGCCTCCAGCTGCTTGCCCCAGCGGCGCAGCTGCCGCTCCAGGAACCCCTCCGGACGCCCGAAGTCGCCGAGCCCGACCTCGGCCGGGTCGACGGAGTGCAGCGCCACCAGCGTATCGACGAGGGAGAGGACGACCTCACGGGTGCGCTCCGGCCCGATCGCGGCCAGCTGCCCGGCGCTGCGGTACGGGGTGCCCTCGACGAACTCCATGACGTAGAAGGGCGACCCGATGACCGTCTCGTCCTCGCACAGCAGCACCGGCTCCGGCACCGGCACCGACGTCGGGTGCAGCGCGCTGATCACCCGGTGTTCGCGCGCCATGTCATGGGCGGTGGCGAGCACATGGCCCAGCGGCGGACGCCGGACGACCCAGCGGGACGCGCCGTCGGTGACGGTGTAGGTGAGATTCGAACGGCCGCCTTCGATCAGCTCGGCGCTCAGCGGCCCGCGCACCAGCCCCGCCCGTTCGCGGTCGAGGTGGGCACGGAGCCGCTCGAGGTCGAGCCCTGGGGGATTGCCTGCGTTCATCGCGCCTCTTCCTCGGTACTCGGGTAGGGGAAACGGGCGGACCGTCCCACCACATGATGCCGACCAGTCGGTATGTAGTCCAGTGGGTCTCGGCGACAGCGAGGGGGCGAGACCCGCGACCAACACGAGCAACACGAGAAAGGCGAGGAGTACCACCATGAAGGCCATCAGCTACCGCAGCTACGGCGGCCCCGAGGTCCTGGAGTACGGGGAGCGGCCGGAGCCCAAGGTCGGCCCCGACACCGTGCTGATCAGGGTCAAGGCGGCCGCCGTGAACCCCGTCGACTGGAAGACGCGGGCCGGCTACCTCGACCCCTTCCTGGACGCGGTCTTCCCGGTCATCCCCGGCTGGGACGTCTCCGGGGTCGTGGAGCGGACCGGTCCGGCGGTGACGGAGTTCCAGCCCGGCGACGAGGTGATCGGGTACGTACGGGAGGACTTCCTCTCCCGGGGCACCTGCGCCGAGTACGTGGCCGCGCCCATCCGCACCCTCGCCCGCAAACCGCGGAACCTCTCCTTCACACAGGCCGCGGGCATCCCCCTGGCGGGCCTGACCGCCTACCAGACACTGACGCGGGCGCTGAAGGCCGGTGAGGGGGACACCGTCCTGGTCCACGCGGCGGCGGGCGGGGTCGGCTCGATGGCGGTCCAGCTGGCCCGGCACATGGGCGCCCGCGTGATCGGCACCGCGAGCGAGCGCAACCACGCGTACCTGAGCGCGCTCGGCGCCGAACCGACCACGTACGGGGAGGGACTCGCCGACCGGGTCCGCGCCCTCGCCCCGAACGGGGTGGACGCGGTATTCGACCTGGTCGGCGGCGACGCCCTCACCGCCTCCCCCGAACTCCTCGCCCCCGGCGGCCGCCTGGCCTCCATCGCCGACCCCGCGGTCCTTGGCCTCGGCGGCCACTACGTCTTCGTCCGCCCCGACCCCGACGACCTCCAGGACCTCACCGACCTCGCCGAGCGCGGCGCCCTCGGCGTCGAGGTCGCCGAGGTCTTCCCCCTCCCGAAGACGGCCGACGCGCACCGGCTCAGCATGGAGGGCCACGTCAGGGGCAAGATCGCCATCACGGTGGACTGAGCGATCCGGGCGGCCCCGGGCGGGGGTGAAGCGCTGGGTGGGGCTCAGCGCAGGGTGGCCGCTCCCAGGAGGGCCAGGGCGAGGGTGCAGGTGACCGCGGCCGCGGCCGTCCGCGGGGACAGGGCGGGCGGCCGTGACGCGTTCATGGCCCGGATACGGCGGTGAGCCGACACCAGGAAGGCCAGCCAGGCCAGCACCACCAGGGCCAGGATCACGAGCGCTGCCGGGTCGGCACCGCCGTGCAAGGTCTGGCGCCCCGCGAGCGAGGCGGCCACCGCGCACGCCAGCGTCGTACGCCGCCAGGCCAGCCGCGTCCGCTCCGGCTGGAGCCCTGGGTCCCGGTCCTGCGTTCGTGTTCCGTCCGTTCTGTTCCCCTCGGGCATCGCCTCACACCTCCCGGCTCACCCGCCCCACCCGAAGGCGGCCACGATCACCATCAGCAGCGCGACCACCCCGACCGCGACGGCCAGCACCACCGGGAACCGGGACACCGGCAGGTCCTCGCCGCGTCGCATCGCCCGCTCGCAGCGCATCCAGTGGTTGATGGCCCGCAGCGCGCACATCGCACCGCCCGCCAGCAGGATGAGGGCCAGGGCCAGCCGCAGCGGCCGGCCCGTCCCCGGGAGGAACTGGTCGACCGCGAATCCGCCGCCGACCAGCGCCATCGCGGTGCGCAGCCACGCCAGGAAGGTCCGTTCGTTGGCGAGCGAGAAGCGGTAGTCGGGGGTGTCGCCCTCCGTCCGCAGCCGCTCGGGCGCGAACCACAGCCGCACCTCCGCGACGACGGAGGCCAGACCGCCGCCACGCGCATCGGCGGGCCCGGAGGCTTCCGGAGAGCCGGGCTCGGCGGGTTCGGCGGATTCGGTGGGTTCGGCGGACTCGGTCACGCTTCGAGCCTCTCACGGCGCCACTCCACCAGCCGCCGGTACGCCTCCCGCCCGTCCGGCACCCACTCCCACTCGGGCAGCCGGCGGGTCAGCTCCTCCTCGGTGAGGAAGGTGTGCCAGGCGACCTCCTCGACCTGCGGATCGACCGGCAGCTCGCAGCGCACCTCGTAGATCCGGCTCCACCAGGTGTGCTCGGGCGTCTCGTAGAGGAAGGAGAACAGCGGCACGGGCGCGGGCAGCCCCCGCACCCCCAGCTCCTCCTCAGCCTCGCGCAGCGCCGCCTCGTCGTAGCTCTCGCCCGCGCCGACGACCCCGCCGACGAACATGTCGTACAGCGACGGGAAGACCAGCTTCTCGGCGGTGCGGCGATGGACGAAGATCCGGCCCTGGGCGTCCCGCGCCTGGATGAAGACGCAGCGGTGCCGGAGTCGGTGGGCCATGGCGTCACCGCGTCGGGCCTGGCCCACCACGCGGTCCCGCTCGTCCACGATGTCCAGTAGTTCGTCGGCGGAACGCGGTTCCTGATCAGGCATACCGCCATACAAGCAGATCGCGGACGCGGTCAGCGGCGGTGGCCACCGCCGTAGCCGCCCCCGTGGCCGTTCCCGCCCCCGTGGCCGCCGCCATAGCCGCCGTAGCCGCCGCCGTGCCCGCGCCGACCGCGCCCGTCGCCCTGGCCCGTCCCGTAGGGCCCGGAGCCGCCGTCGTCGGCGTACTGCCTCGCCTGCTGCTCGACCCAGCGGTCGAACGCCTCCGCCGCGTCCTGCCAGTCCTCGTACCGCCCCGACCCCTGCGAAGCCCGGTCCGGCCAGGACGGGGCGGAGCGGTTCCCGCCGGACGAGGGGGTCCGGGGCCCGGCCGCCGGGGTGGAGCCGTCGGCCGGGGCCTGGGCCGTCGGCTGCGCGGTGGCGGGCCGCCGCGACTCGGGCTGCTCGGACTTCTCGGCGCGCGCACCGCGCAGCGGGGTGTCGCCCACCGCCGCCTCGGCGTACGGGACGGCCTGGCTGTCCGGCTCGTCGGGGGCGGCCGTGGCGGTGTGGTGCTCGGGGGCGGCCGACGCCTCGCGGGCGTCCTTGCCCAGGAACATCAGGAGCGCGGTGGCGGCGCCGGTGGCGGACAGCAGGATCGCCCCGGCGGCTGCCTTGCGCCGGTTGTCCACCGGGCGGTGGCGGGCGTGCCGGGGCCCGATCACCTCGCCGCGGAGCACCTGTGGCGCCTCGTCCGCGGGCGGTCCGGCCTCCAGGGGCTGCGGGCCGGGCGTGACGAGGGTCGGGTTCACCACGCGGCGTCCCACGGTGGGGGTCGGCCCTGAACGCTCAACGGAGCTGTCAGCCATGGTCGATGATGATGCACCGTCAGCCAAACCCTGTCCAATATCAGTGAACGATTGTGCCCTTTTGTTCGGCGCCGAGGTTTCGCCGCGCCGTCGGCACCACACCGACGGGCATGGGAGCGGCCGGAAACCGCTCCCATGCCGCGGGTTGACGCCGTACTGGCCGGTAGGCAGGATCGCGGTCACGACACCGCCGGCGGGCGTCGGCGGGCTCACGAGAACGGGACACCACACCATGGCGTACGACGCGGATGTGATCGTGGTCGGCGCGGGGCTCGCGGGCCTCGCGGCCACCGCCGAACTGGCCGACGCCGGCCGCAAGGTGATCCTGCTCGACCAGGAGCCCGAGCAGTCGCTCGGCGGCCAGGCCCACTGGTCCTTCGGCGGCCTCTTCCTCGTCGACTCACCCGAGCAGCGCCGCCTGCGCATCCGCGACAGCCGCGACCTCGCCTGGCAGGACTGGCTGGGCACGGCCGGGTTCGACCGCGAGGAGGACCACTGGCCGCGCCGCTGGGCCGAGGCGTACGTGGACTTCGCGGCGGGCGAGAAGCGGTCCTGGCTGCACGCCCAGGGGCTGCGGCTGTTCCCGCTCGTCGGCTGGGCCGAACGCGGCGGCTACGACGCGACCGGGCACGGCAACTCCGTGCCCCGCTTCCACATCACCTGGGGCACCGGCCCCGGCGTCGTCGCCCCCTTCGAGCGGCGGGTGCGCGCGGCCGCCGCCCGCGGCCTGGTCGACCTGCGCTTCCGGCACCGGGTGACGGGGCTGGGCCGCAGCGCGGGCACGGTCGACACGGTCACCGGCGACATCCTGGAGCCCAGCCGTGCCGAGCGCGGCACCGCCAGCGGCCGCGAGGTCACCGGCGCCTTCGAACTGCGCGCCCAAGCCGTGATCGTCACCTCCGGCGGCATCGGCGGCAACCACGACCTCGTCCGCGCCAACTGGCCCGAGCGGCTCGGCTCCCCGCCCGAGCGGATGATCTCCGGGGTTCCGGCCCATGTGGACGGCAAGATGCTGGGCATCGCCGAGGCCGCCGGCGGACGGATCATCAACCGCGACCGGATGTGGCACTACACCGAGGGCATCGAGAACTGGAACCCGATCTGGCCCCGGCACGGCATCCGCATCCTGCCCGGCCCGTCCTCGCTGTGGTTCGACGCCCGTGGCAACCGGCTGCCGGTGCCGCTCTTCCCCGGCTTCGACACCCTCGGCACGCTCGAGCACATCATGCGGACCGGCTACGACCACACCTGGTTCGTGCTCACCCGGAAGATCATCGAGAAGGAGTTCGCGCTCTCCGGCTCCGAACAGAACCCGGACCTCACCGGCAAGAGCGTCCGCGAGGTGATCGGCCGTGCGCGGGCCGGCGTCCCGGGCCCGGTCCAGGCGTTCATGGACCACGGCGCGGACTTCATCGTGGAGCGGTCGCTGACGGCGCTGGTCCGGCGGATGAACGAGCTCACCAAGGAGCCGCTCATCGACGAGGCCGGGCTGCGGCGGGAGATCGTCGCCCGGGACCGCGAGATCGCCAACCCCTACACCAAGGACCTCCAGGTGACCGCCCTGCGCGGCACCCGCAACTATCTGGGCGACCGGCTGATCCGCACCGCCGCCCCGCACCGCATCCTCGACCCCAAGGCGGGTCCGCTGATCGCCGTGCGCCTGCACATCCTGACCCGCAAGACGCTCGGCGGCCTGGAGACGGACCTCTCCTCCCGCGTCCTGACCGAGGGCGGCGAACCGCTGCCCGGCGTCTACGCGGCCGGGGAGGCGGCGGGCTTCGGCGGCGGGGGCGTGCACGGCTACCGCTCCCTGGAGGGCACCTTCCTGGGCGGCTGCCTCTTCTCGGGCCGCACGGCGGGCCGCGCGGCGGCCAAGGCGGTGTCCTGACCTCCGGCGGACGGTCAGACCGACGCCATGGACGGCCCGGCCGACCCCATGGTTGCGGGCCGGGCGGGCACCCGGCCGGCGGCGGCGGGATCGCTCAGGCGGTCCCGTCGGTGTCCGCGTCGGTCTCGGCGGCGCCGGCCCGCTGCGGTGCGATGTGGGCGAGACGGTTGCGCAGCGCGGCGGTGGCGCCCTGGTAGGAGTCGCTGCCCAGCACCAGCCGCATCGGCGCGGGCCGCTGGGAGGCGCTGTCGATGACCTTCGCGGCGACCTTGGCCGGATCGCCGGGGAGCGGGACGGCGGTGTCCTTGAAGGCGCGTACCGCGGCGGCCGGTGTGCCGTCGTAAGCGGCCAGCGGCCGGCCCAGCGCCAGGCTGCTGCCGGCGAAGGAGGTCCGCGCACCACCGGGCTCGACCAGCGTCACCTCGATGCCGAACGGCGCCACCTCACCGGCGAGGGCCTCCATGAACCCTTCGACGCCCCACTTGCCCGCGTGGTAGAGCGAGGCACCAGGGTGCGCGGCGAGACCGGCGACCGACGAGATCTGGATGATCCGGCCGCCGCCCTGCGCCCGCAGATGCGGCAGCGCCGCCCGCGCCGTCTGGATCGAGCCGATCAGGTTGGTGGTGATCTGGTGGACCATCTGTTCGTCGGTGCATTCCTCGGCAGCGCCGAACAGCCCGTAGCCCGCGTTGATCACGACGACATCGATACGGCCCAGCTCGCCGAAGGCGGCGTCGACGACCTCCCGCACCCGCGCCAGGTCGGTGATGTCGAGGTGGCCGAGCCAGAACCGGTCGCCGTACGTGTCCCGCAGGTCATCGACCGATCCTTGCCGCCTGACCGTTCCCGCGACGCGGTCGCCGCGCGCGAGGAGCTGCTCCGCCAGCTCCCGGCCGAGCCCGCTGTTGACCCCCGTGATGAACCATGTCTTCGTCATGCCGTCACTGTCACCCGGGCGCATGCCGGGTCCCAGTCCCCGCTGTTCCTGGTAGTGGCGGGGACACCCACGGGGAGTCGCGGCCGCCTAGGCTGAACGGGTGGACAACGCTCTCGGAGACTTCCTGCGGGCCCGTCGTGAACTCGTCACACCGGCGGAGGCGGGCCTGCCGGCCGGCCACGGGCCGCGGCGGGTGCCGGGTCTGCGCCGCGAGGAAGTGGCGATGCTGGCCGGGATCAGCGTCGAGTACTACCTGCGCCTGGAACAGGGCCGCGACCGCAACCCCTCGGCCCAGGTCATCCACGCCCTGGCCGATGTGCTCCAGCTGGACGCGGAAGGCACGGCCTATCTGATGTCGCTGGCCGGCCCCAAGCCGAGCCGCCGCCCGGACCGGACGGACGCGCGCGTACCCCAGAGCCTTGGCCTGCTGCTGCGCACTGTCAACGTGCCCGCCATGGTGTTCAACAAGTACAGCGACGTGCTGGCCGCCAATCGGCTGGCCCGAGCCCTGGCGCCGGACATGGAGCCGGGGACGAACCGGCTGCGGACGCTCTTCACCGAGCAGGCGGCACACGACTACCACGACGACTGGGAGCAGTACACGGCCACCGCCGTGGCGCACCTGCGCGCCCAGATCGGCACCGAGACCGACGACGAGCGTCTGCACACCCTGATCGGTGAGCTCTCCGTCAAGAGCGAGCGGTTCCGCGTGCTGTGGGCGCGCCACGACGTGCGCACCGCCCGCGACACCACCTTCCGCATCCGGCACCCCACGATCGGCCCGGTGGAACTGCTGGTCGAGAAGTTCCAGGTGGCCGGCTCCGACGGACTGGAGACGCTGCTCCTGCACGCGGCTCCCGGCAGCCCCTCGGCCGACGCCCTCGCACTGCTCGCCTCGCTCGACGCCTCGTAGGCCACGACGGAGTCTTACGGAACGCTGACGAATCCCCGGCGGAGATGGCGCGTCGCCCCCGCCCGGTGCTCTCATCGGTCCATGGACCCCAACACCGGTGCCGGAGCCGACGGCCGGGGCGCCCCCGTCGGCCGGCGCCTCGTTCTCGGCATGCTCGGCCTCGGCGCCGGCGCGATGGCCGCGGCGCCCTGGTTGCAGGACCGGCTGGAGACCGCGCTGGGCGCGGTGGCCGACAAGGACCCGACGGGGGTGACCGGCCTCCTCCCCAACGGCGGGGGATTCCGCTACTACTCCGTCACCTCCTCCGTGCCCCACAAGGACGCCGGCAGCTACCGCCTCACCGTCGGCGGGCTCGTCGACAAGCCCGCCGAGTACCGCCTCGCCGATCTGCGCGCGCTCCCGCAGACCCGTCTGGTCCGCGACGTCCAGTGCGTCACCGGCTGGCGGGTGCGCGCGACCCCGTTCGAGGGGGTGCGGCTGTCGGCGCTGCTCGACGCGGCCGGGGTGCGCCCGCGGGGCAAGGCCGTCCGCTTCACCTGCTTCGACGGCGCGTACACCGAGAGCCTGACGCTCGACCAGGCCCGGCGCCCGGATGTGCTGGTCGCGCTGAAGCTGCGGGACGAGCCGCTCGGGCACGCGCACGGCGGGCCGGTGCGGCTGTATGTGGCACCCATGTACTTCTACAAGTCGGCGAAGTGGCTCTCCGGTATCACCGTCACCGATGAGGTGCGGCCCGGCTATTGGGAGGACCGGGGCTATGACGTCGACGCCTGGGTCGGCAGGTCGAACGGGCGTGACGATGACCCCACCGCCTGAGCACGGCGACCGGCCCTGGTCCGGGTCCCGATCCCGGTCCGGGTCCCGGGTGCTCCGGTTCAGCCCCGCCGAGCGCTGGATCCACCGCACCACGGCCGCCCTGCTGGGGGCGTGCGTGCTGAGCGCGGCCTGTCTGTACCTGCCCCAGCTGGCCGAACTCGTGGGCCGGCGCGCGCTCGTGGTCACCGTCCACGAGTGGTCCGGCATCCTGACGCCCCTCCCGGCCCTGCTCGGGCTCGCCTCCCGCGCCTTCCGCGCCGACCTCACCCGCCTCAACCGGTTCGGCCCGCACGACCGCCGCTGGCTGCGCGCGGCGCTGCGGCGCGACCACCGCCGTGCGGAGCGGCCCGCGGGCAAGTTCAACGCGGGGCAGAAGCTCTACGCCGGATACCTCGCGGGCGCGGTGCTGGTGATGGCGGGCACCGGGCTGCTCATGTGGTTCACCGGACTGGCTCCGCTGGTGTGGCGCACCAGTGCCACCTTCGTCCACGACTGGCTGGCGCTGGCGGTCGGCGTCGTCCTGCTCGGCCACATCGGCAAGGCGCTCGCCGATCCGGAGGCCCGGCGCGGTATGCGCACCGGCAGCGTCGAGCGGGCGTGGGCGGCCCATGAGCATCCGCTGTGGCACCCGGAGGGCGACGCGGGCGGCCGCCCGGAGGACGACGGGGGCGACGCGGGCGACGGCCGGCCGGGCGCGGGGCACGACATCGGAGACCACGAGCGCCGCGTCCGCTGAACCGGCGGCACGCGGTGCCATGATTCGACGCATGCGCGAGAAAGGTGCCAGAAAGACCGTTGTGCGGCATGGGGTGTGTGCCGCCGTGTGCGTCATGGCGACGCTTCCGCTGAGCGGATGCCAATGGTTCGACTCCCCGCGGCGGGGCGGGCTCTGGGTGAACCCGGACAGCCCGGCCGCCCGGCAGGCCCATGAGCGGGAGAGGGCGGGGAAGAACGGCGATGCCGAGCTCATCCGGCGGATCGCCCAGCAGCCGGTCGCGGAGTGGCTCGGCCCCGCGCCGCCGCGCGAACGGGTCCGCTTCATCACGGAATCCGCGGCGCGCACCGGGTCCACCCCCGTCCTGGTGCCCTATCACATCCCGTACCGCGACTGCGGACGGTACTCCGCGGGCGGCGCGAAGGACGGCAGGGAATACCGGAAGTGGATCGAGCAGATCACCCTGGGCATCGGCGATCGAAAAGCGATCGTCGTACTGGAACCCGACGCGGTGGCCCAGATCGTCGACGGCTGTGTGCCCGCCCGGCTGCGCACCGCCCGGCTGGCGATGATCCGCGACGCGGTCGCCATGTTCGCCGCGCTGCCCCACGTCCGGGTGTACGTGGACGCGGGGAACCCGGGCTGGATCAAGAACCCCGCCCGGCTGGTGAAGCCGCTGCGCGAGGGCGGCATCGAGCAGGCGGACGGCTTCGCGCTGAACGTCGCCAACTTCCAGCCGACCCGGGTCATCAGGGCGTACGGCCACCGGCTCTCCCGCGCCCTGGACGGCACCCACTTCGTCATCGACACCAGCCGGAACGGCAACGGGCCGCTGCGGCCGCGCGGCGCGGCCCGGCACGGGGTCAGGGCCCGGAACTCCTGGTGCAACCCACCGGGGCGGGCGCTGGGCGAACCGCCCAGCACCCACACCGGTGACCCCCGGGTGGACGCGTACTTGTGGATCAAACGGCCCGGGGAGTCCGACGGAACCTGCAACGGCGGCCCCCCGGCCGGCCACTGGTGGACCGCGTACGCGCTCGACCTGGCCCGCAACGCCGGCCACCACCGCTAGGGCCTGACCTCAAAGGGGGCGAAGGGGGGCGCCCCGTGCCACGGCCCGCCCTGCCGGCCGGTCACAGCGCGCAGACCGGGGCCTTCTCCTTGTCCTTCTCCTTGGCCGCCGCCGGGCACGGGCTGTCCGCGCGCGCCGACGGCACCGTTCCGCGCGCCGGGCGCCGTCGCCCGCGGCGTACCAGCCCCACCGACCAGATCGCCACCGGGGCCAGACACAGGGCGAGGGCGAGCACCGCCCAGACGCGCATCACCGCATGGGTGTGGCCCAGGAAGAACGAACCGATCAGCGAGGAGCCGAACACCCCCGCCCACAGCAGATGGATACGGAACGTGGAGAGCCGGTCGGGGCTGGACGAGTCGCCCTTGGGCGTGACCACGAACCGGCTGGTGCGCCGCAGCGCCGCGTCGCACAGCGACTTGGCGTAGATCGGGGCGGACAGCGCCGAGAGCAGCATCCCGGCCAGCCCGCCGGAGCCCTCCGGCTCGTGCGGGGAGACGTTGTGCCGCCGGTTCCAGACGTACAGGCCGATCTGGAGCATCGCCGCGTCGCTGTAGAGCATCATCCACATCTCGGCCGGGACGTGGATCCCGGCGGCGCCCAGCATCAGGAACAGCGCACAGGACAGCGCGGAGAGCATCCAGTTGAGCGCGGTCATCGGGTAGTACGCGATCATCAGCGAGTAGTTGAGCAGCTTGCCCGGCGACAGGGTGAACAGGCCCTTCCAGAACTGCTTGAGCAGGGTCTCGTAGGTGCCGCGGCTCCACCGCATCTGCTGGGTGAAGAAGTCCGTCCAGGCGCTCGGTCCCTCGCCCACCGCCAGCACGTCGGGGGTGTAGACCGAGCGCCACTTCTTCCCGGTCGCGGGGTTGCGGCGGCGGTGCAGCTCGAAACCGGTGGCCATGTCCTCGGTGATCGAGTCGTACAGTCCGCCGATCGAGCGCAGCGCGCTGATCCGTACGGCATTGTTGGTGCCCACGAACATCGGGCCGCCATACGCGTTTCCCGCCCGCTGGATCAGCGCGTGGAAAAGGAACTGCTGGCTTTCGGCGGCCTTGGTGACCGGGGTGTCGTAATTCCCGTAGACCTGCGGTCCGACAACAAAGGCGATATCCGGGTCCCGGAAGTAACCCAGCATGCGCTCCAGGAAGTTGGGGAGCGGCACATGGTCGGTGTCCACACACGCCATGAATTCATATGCGTCGCCATGGGCGTCCAGCCAGGCGTTGTAATTCCCGTGCTTGGTCCGCGCCCGGAAAGCGCCCTTGGGCTGATTCCACTTCTCGACGCCCTTGCGGGAGAAGTGCCGTACGCCCAGCCGCGCGCACAGCGCCTTGACCTCGTCGTCGTCCCCCTCGTCGAGCAGCCAGACGTCCAGCGGCCCGGTGTGCCGGATGCGTACCGCTCCCTCGAGCGTGGCCCGGACCATCGCGATCGGCTCCTTGCCGGGCACGAAGCTGGTCAGGAACGCCACCCGGGTCCCCGGCTCCGGCACCACCGGCACCGGATCCCGCGCCACCAGGGTGGCATGGGCGTTGGAGACGACCGTGAACAGGCGGAAGCTCTCGATCAGCGCGATCGAGACCAGCATCGCGACATCCGCCGCGCACTGCCACGCCGGTGCGTAGTCGCGGCGCACCCAGTGGTCGGGGCGCAGCAGCCACAACAGCAGCAGCGCCGAGCACACCGGCGCCGCGCACAGCAGCAGCGCGGCCCGGAACCGGTGCGGCTCCTGGGCCAGCAGACTCCGGCAGCGCACCCGGTAGGGGCGGTTCGCGGGGGGCTCCGTCAGCGGGCCCGCCAACTCGCTGTACCGCTTGTACTCGTACACCGGGGCGGGGCGATGGTGCGGAACGCGGGAATCCGACGCCGTACGCGCGGGCGGCGGCCCGGCGTGCACGGGGCGTGCGCCGGTTTTCCGGGGGGAATCTCTGACGGGGGTCGGTGCAGACATCTGGGCACTCCCGCGGGTCTGGCTGGAACCGAATGTCGCGTCCTGATGGCCCATATGGGTCATTCATTCTTCAGGTCATCGCGCGAGATGAGAAGGTAACAATCGCACGGGGCGCGGCGGCGCACATCGGAAATTCGGCGCGCCCTGTTGACGGTCCGTGAGATGTCCACTCCGACGGCCCAGCGGTGCGCGTCTTACGTGATTTACATCCCGACGTCTGGCAGGGTCGGAGCCGATCGACGTCACATTGGCACACCGAGATGGGGCGCAGTCGCCCGATGAGAGTTCTGCACATCATCTCCCGCCTCGGGGCCGGAGGAGCCGAACAGCAACTGAGGCTGCTCCTGCGCCATGTGCCGGTGCGCTGTGACGTCATCGCCCTCTCCGGCCCCGGCGCCACCGCGCACGGCATCCGCGCGGACGGCGTCCCCGTCACCCATCTGCCCCTGGGCGGCGAGCCCTTGGGCGGTGAGCCTCTGGGCGGCGGGCTCCCGGGTGGCGGGCGTGCGCGGCAGCTCGCCGCCGTACCCAGACTGGCGCGGATGATCCGGTCCGGCGGCTACGACCTGGTGCACACCCACCTCTACCGGGCCTGTGTGCTCGGCCGGATCGCCGCGCGGCTGGCCGGGGTGCGGGCGGTGATCGCCACCGAACACAGCCTGGGTGAGCGGCGGATCGACGGCCGTCCGCTCACCGCCGCCCTCCGCGCCCGCTACCTCGCCGCCGAACGGCTGGGCTCGGCGACCGTCGCCGTCTCGGCCGCCGTCGCCGACCGGCTGCGCGACCTGGGGGTGCCCAACCCCCGGATCCACCTGGTGCCCAACGGGATCGACGCCCGCCACTTCCACTTCGAGCCGACCGCCCGCGCGGCCGCCCGCGCCCGTCTCGCCATCTCCGAGCGGGCCTTCGTGGTCGGCGGGGTCGGCCGGCTGGTGGCGGACAAGCGGTTCGACGCGGCGGTACGGGCCGTCGCCGACGTGCCCGGCGCCCGGCTGCTGCTGGTCGGCGACGGCCCCGAGCGCCCCGCGCTGGAGGACCTGGCCGCCCGGCTCGGCGTGGCCGACCGGGTCCGGCTGCTGGGGGAGCGCGACGGCGCGGTGGCCCCGGCCGACGACCGGCCCGCGGGGCTGCCCGGACTGCTGGCCGCCATGGACGTCCTGGTCTCGCCCTCCGTCGAGGAGGCGTTCGGCCTCGCGGCGCTGGAGGCGCTCGCGGCCGGGCTGCCGGTGCTGCACACCGTCTGCCCCGCCCTCGACGAACTCCCCGCCGGCGCCGCCCCCGGCGCCCGCCGCATCGCCCCCGGCCCGGCCGCCCTCGCCGACGCCCTGCGCCGGCAGGCCGCCGCGGGCCCCCTGCGCTACCCGGTCCCGGACGCCCTCGACCGCTACGACATCGCCCGCGCGGCCCGCCGCCTGATGGATCTGTACGACCGCACCGCCACCTGCGGCCCGGACGGCTGCCTCCGCGTGCCACCCACCGGCCGCCCCACACCCCGCCGCGGCGCCCCCGCGAACTGAACCGGCCCCCGCAGACCCGGCGGTACCGGGCGGTGCCCGGCCGCCTGACGCCCCATCGGCTGCCCGCCGGGCGCGGTCAGTCGGCGGGCGCCGCTCGGCGGTGCGCCCATGGGCTGATCCGGTGTCCCCGCCGCGCCGTTGACCCGTCCGCTCCTTCGCCGTTCGGGCTCGGCCGTCCGCGGCCCGGCCGCCTGCCGGTGGGGACGCGGGTCCGGCAGCAGGTCCGCCGTGAGCGCCGGTCGTCAGCCGGTCGGATACGCCATGGGGCGGCCGGCCCCGCCGGCGCGGTGAAGCGGCGGGCCGGCACCGTGCGGGAGGCTGCCGCCTCGCCGCTCACCCCGCTCCTTCCGTGAACTTCCCGGGGTGGTCGCGGACGAATTCCCGCACCCCCGTCGCGGGCCTTCCGGTGATCCTTTCGATGTCGTCGGTCACCCGGTCGTAGCGGTTCTCCGCGTGCAGCCGCGCCATCGTGGCGAGATGGTCGGCGACATGGGCGGGCAGGCCCAGCGCTCCCAGGTCGTGGTTGACCCAGGCTTCGTAGGAGACGTCCACATAGCTGACCGGACGCCCCAGCGCACTGCTGAACTCCTCGGCCATGGCGGTCATATCGCGCGAGGCCGGGCCGGTCAGCTGGTAGACCCTGCCGATGTGGGCGGGCGGGTCCGCCAGGACCTCGGCCACCACCGCGGCCACGTCCCGCGCCGCGACGGGGGAGGTGCGCCCGGTGCCGAACGGCAGCCGGATCGTGCCCTCCTGCGCGATCGAGGCGTAGACGAAGACCTCGAACAGCGGGTTCTCCATGAAGACGGTGGGCCGGATGTGCGTGACCGGGAGTCCCGACCAGTTCAGCGCGTGTTCGGCCAGCCATTGCTGACGGTGCTGGGTGGATTCCGCCGTGCTGGTCAGGTCCATCTGGGAGACCGTCATCTGCGACATGTTGACCAGCGCTTCCAGCCGTGCGGAGGCGCGGGCGACCACCGCCGTGGTCATCGTCGCCTCCAGGTAGCGCGGCGACACGCTCATGCCGAAGTACATCCGTCCGCAGCCGTCCAGCGCGCGGACCACGTCCGGGGCGCGGGTCAGATCGCCCGCCACCACCTCCGCGCCCGTCGCGCGCAGGGCCGCCGCCCGCTCGTCCTCGCGGTGGACCAGGGCGCGCACCGGCAGCCCGCGCCGGCGCAGCTCCGCCACCACGCCGCGGCCGACGGCCCCGACGCTCCCGGCGGCGCCGGTCACCAGGATCGGTGCACCGGACCCGGCCATGGCTCAGGGCAGCAGTTTGTCGAGGGTGATGGGCAGTTCGCGGACCCGGACACCGGTGGCGTGGTGCACGGCGTTGGCGATGGCCGCGGCCGTGCCGACGATGCCCACCTCACCGAGGCCCTTGGCGCCCATGGGGTTGGTGTGCGGGTCGGACTCGTCCAGCCAGTGGGCCTCGACGGCGTGCACATCGGCGTGGGAGGCGATGTGGTACTGGGCGAAGTCCTGGTTGACCACATGCCCGAACCGCGGGTCGAGCACGCTGTGTTCGTACAGCGCCATCGACATCCCCTGGGTCATCCCGCCGATCAGCTGGGACCGCGCCGTCTTGGGGTTGATGACCCGGCCCACGTCGAACATCCCCAGCAGCCGCGCCACCCGCACCTCCCCGGTGTCCTGGTCGACCCGTACCTCGGCGAACTGGGCGCCGAAGCTGTGCATCGCGTAGCGCTCGGCGTCCGGGTTGCCGCCCGGCAGCTCCGCAGTGGCCTCCAGGCCGCCCGGTGGCGCGATACCGCCGTGCTCGGTCCGCAGCCGGGCCCGCAGCCGGTCCGCGGCCTCCCAGATCGCGCTGCCCCAGCTGTTGATGCCGGCCGAGAACCCGGCGACCGACGCGGCCGGCAGCGCCGTGTCCCCGATCCGCATCTCCACCTCCCCGACCGGGACGCCCAGTGCGTCGGCGGCGATCTGGGTGAGCGCCGTCCAGGTGCCGGTGCCCAGGTCGGCGGCGGCGATCCGCACCGTGTAGTGGCCGTCCGGGCCGATCCGGATCGTGGCCGCGTTCCCGGGGAAGCGGGGGGAGGGGTACGTCGAGGCGGCCACGCCGGTGCCCACCAGCCAGCGCCCCTCGCGCCGCGACCGGGGGGCCGGATCGCGCCGCTCCCATCCGGCCCGGCGGGCGCCCTCGCGCAGACAGGCCACCAGATGGCGGCTGGAGAACGGCAGCCCGGACTCCGGATGCACCTCCGGCTCATTGCGGATGCGGAACTCCACCGGGTCCAGCCGGCAGGCCAGCGCCATCTCGTCCAGGGCCGACTCCAGCGCGTACATCCCCTGCGCCTCGCCCGGCGCCCGCATGATCGTCGGCACCGGGACGTCCAGCGGGGCCAGCCGGTGGGTGGTGCGCCGGTGCGGCGCCGCGTACATCATCCGGGAGCAGACGGCCACCTGCTCCGCGTACCCCTTGGCCTTGGCGGTCTGCTCGATCACATCATGGGCGAGCGCGATCAGCCTGCCGTCCCGGTCGGCGCCCAGCCGCATCCGCTGGATCGACGCGGGACGGTACCCGACCAGGGCGAACATCTGCTGGCGGGTGAGGGTGAACTTGACCGGCCGGCGGACGGTCCGGGCCGCCATCGCGGCCAGGACGGCGTACGAGTGGGGGTAGACCTTCGAGCCGAACGCGCCCCCGACATGCGGGGAGACCACCCGCACCCGCCCCGGCTCAAGACCCAGCACCCCGGAGATCAGGGCCTGGCTGAAGGAGACGCCCTGGGTGGAGCAGCGCACGATCAGCTCCCCGTCCGACCAGGTGACGACGGCGGTGTGCGGCTCCATCGGATTGTTGTGGTACATCGGCGTGGTGTACGTGGCGTCCACCATGGTCGGCGCGGCCGCCAGGGCCGTCTCGACGTCCCCCAGCAGGCTGTCGGCGGGCGAGCCGTCCTGGAGCTCTCCGCCGCCGGTGCCGAAGGTGGCCGCGTGCGCCGGGGTGTAGAGGTCGTCGCGGTCGGCGCGCAGCACCACATCGGGGGTCCTGCTCTCGTAGGTGACGCGGACGAGCCCCGCCGCGCGGCGCGCGGTCTCCAGGCTCTCGGCCACCACCGCGCCGATGAACTGACCGCGCCAGGCGACCTCGTCGGACTGGAGGACGGCCAGCTCCGGATCGTCGGGCCGGGTCAGCGTGGGGGCGTTGAGGTGGCTGAGCACGGCCAGCACCCCCGGCTCCGCCTCCGCGAGCGCGCTGTCCACCCCGGTCACCCGCCCGGAGGCGATCGTGGACTGGAGCGGATAGAGGTAGACGGGCTGATCGAGGGGCCATTCATAGGCGTAGGTGGCGGTGCCGGTGACCTTCTGCACGCCGTCGACGCGATCCATCGGGATACCGATGGCGCGGGGGCGGGCCGTGACGTCGCTCATCGCGCCTCCTCCAGCAGTTCCAGCAGGGTGGCGACGATCGTGTTGCGGGCGAGCGGCACCTTGAAGGCGTTGCCCGGCAGCGGCCGCGCCCCGGACAGTTCGGCCGCGGCCGCGTCCACGAAGCTCTCCCGGGTGGCGGGCGCGCCGCGCAGCGCCGCCTCGGCGGTGGTGGCCCGCCAGGGCTTGTGCGCCACCCCGCCCAGCGCGATGCGCGCGTCCCGTACCGCCCCGTCGGCGACGTCCAGCGCGGCGGCGACCGAGACCAGCGCGAAGGCGTACGAGGCGCGGTCGCGCACCTTGCGGTAGCGGGAGCGGGTCGCGGCGTGCGGGGGCGGTAGCTCCACATCGGTGATCAGCTCACCGCGCTCGAGCACGGTGTCGCGCTCGGGGGCGGAGTCCGGCAGCCGGTGCAGTTCGGTCAGCGGGATCCGCCGCTGACCGTCCGGTCCGGCCACCGCCACCACCGCGTCCAGTGCGGCCAGGGCGACCGCCATGTCGGAGGGGTGGGTGGCCACGCAGGCGGGGGAGGCGCCGAGGACCGCCATGTCGCGCTGGTAGCCCTCCAGTGCCGAACAGCCCGAGCCCGGTGCGCGTTTGTTGCAGGGGGTGGTGACGTTCTGGAAGTACGGGCAGCGGGTGCGCTGGAGCAGGTTCCCGCCGGTGGTGGCCAGATTGCGCAGCTGGCCCGAGGCGCCCGAGAGCAGCGCCTGGGAGAGCACCGGATAGCGGCGCCGGACCCGCGGGTCGGCGGCCAGATCGCTGTTGGTCACCGCCGCGCCGATGCGCAGTCCGCCGTCGGGCAGCTCCTCGATCCGGTCGGAGGTGAGCCGCCGGACGTCGATCAGCACCTCCGGGGTGGTCACCTCCAGCCGCATCAGATCGACCAGATTGGTGCCCCCGGCCAGATAGGCCGCCTCGGGCTCCCGGACCAGGGTGGTGACGGCCGCTGACACCCCGCCGGCGCGCTCGTAGCGAAAGGGCCTCATCGGTGCGCCACCTCCGCGATCGCCGGGACGATGTTGGCGTACGCGGCGCAGCGGCACAGGTTGCCGCTCATCCGCTCGGCGATCTCCTCGTCGTCCAGCACCACCTCGGTGGCGTTCGGGTCCTTGCTCACGGCGCTCGGCCAGCCCGCCCCGGCCTCCCGCAGCATCCCGGCCGCCGAGACGATCTGACCGGGTGTGCAGTAGCCGCACTGGAAGGCGTCGTGCGCGATGAACGACCGCTGGAGCGGGTGGAGCTCACCGTCGGCGAGTCCCGCCGCCGTGATGATGTCCGAGCCCTGGTGGGCGACGGCCAGCGCGAGACAGCCGAGGACCCGGCGGCCGTCGAGCAGCAGGGTGCAGGCGCCGCACTGTCCGTGGTCGCAGCCCTTCTTGGGGCTGGTGTTCCCCAGCCGCTCGCGCAGGGCGTCCAGCAGCGTGGTACGGGTGTCGACGGTGAGGCGGTGCTCGGTCCCGTCCACCCTGAGCTCGATCTCCAGGTCCATGATCCCTACCCTTGATCGTCGTCCGTCGGGACGTCGCGGGGGACGTCACGGGCACCACCATTCTCGGACATATGTGCACTGATCGCCCATCCGGCGGTAGCGCGCGGTCACGTGCGCTGGACCACGGCGTCCAGATGCGGCAGACAGTGGTCCATGCGGTCCCGCCGCTCCCGGTCAGCCGGGCGAGGTCGCCCCGCGCCGTCGCGATGGTGACGCGGCTGCCGTCGGTGGTGGTCCGGGGCATCCGCACGGCCGCCCGGTCCAGCGGATCGGGGTCCCGGTCGTGCAGGATCCACAGCTGCGGGCCGCCCAGCCGGGGCGCCGGCCAGCGCCCCGGGCCAGCACCGCCGCGACGCAGGCACCCACCATCCCCGCCCCCACCACGGCGATCCGGTCGCCCAGCAGGGGCGCGGCCATCCGGGACCGCCGGGTGCGATGAGCGCCGGGGCCGCCGGCCGCCCCCGCCGCGACGGTGATGTCCGCGTACGGACGCGGTGCGGAAGAGAGGGGTATCCGCGGTACCCAGTCCCGCCTCCGTGAGAGGGAACGGCGCGGGAACCGTTCAGGAACCCGGGTCGGGAGGATGGCTGACCCTCATGGCGAGCCGCGCCATTCAGGGCCTGTGCCATCCGCCCTACCTATTTCCTGAGGAGTACCGACATGCCTGTGGTCACCGTCGACTGGTGGCAGGGGAACGACCGGGAACGCCGCGCCGTCCTGGTGTCCGAGCTGGCCGCGACCGTATCCCGGGTGGCCGGCTGCCCGGTCGAGGCCGTCACCGTCGTGGTCCGCGACTGCGAACCCGGCCACCACCACGACTCCGCCTCGCGCCCCTGTTCCCCCGACGCCGGATTGGGTCTGATGGGCCCGTTGTGAGCCGGGACCGGCCGGCGGGCCGGGGCGGTACGCCGCCCCTGTCCGCCGCCGGATACCGCGGGTTCCCGTTGCGGCACGCCACGGCGTGCGGCGGCCGGTAACGAGACCGGACGCGTTCGGGAACGGCCGCGGACAGCATCGGAGATGTCAACAGCGGTCACCGATTGAGGGGGTACCACTCATGCGAGCCACGCGCGCCACACTGGTCGGACTCATCGCGGCGATGACGTTCGCTTCCACTGCCGGAGCGGCGCACGAGTACCGGACGACGGCCATCACCGGGCACCCCAGCGCGCGCCATGTCCTCGCCTCCGGTGAGGGGCCGGCCGTCGCTCCCCTCTCGGGTGAGGGGCCGGCCTTCGCCGCCGCCTGATGCCGCACCGGCGTGTCAACCGTGCCGGCGGAACGCTTCCGCCACGCCCATCTGGTCGAACAGCGCGTCGGCTCTGCGGCGGTGGTCATCGGCCGCCGCCGCGTCACCGAGCGCCTCACAAGCCTGGGCCATACCGGACAGGGCGCGCGCCATCTCGATGCGGTAGCCGACCGCCGAGGCGATCCGGTGGGCGTCGGTGTGCAGTTGGAGGGCGGTGGTGTGGTCACGCCGGTGGCCGCACAGCCGGCCCAGGATGTTCTTGACCGTCGCCTGCCGGATCGGCGCGCGGCTCTCGCGCTCCAGTTCCAGGGCGCGTTCGGCGTGGTCCGGGGTCCCCGCGGGCATGCCGAGGCGGCGCCGTACCTTGGCCGAGAGCGCGAGGACCAGGGCCACGTCCCCCAGGGAGTCCGAGTCGTCGCTCATCTCCAGGGCCCGGTCCAGGCAGGCGCGGGCCTCCTCGTCCGCGCCGAGGCCGATGAGGGCGAGGGCCAGGTCGGTCAGGGCCACCATCTCGTTGTCCCGGGCGCCGATCCGCTGGTTGAGCTCGACCGCACGCCGCGCCGCATCGGCGGCCTCGCGGTATCTGCCCAGGTGCTCGAAGAGCGAGCTGAGATTGGTCAGGGACTCGGCCTCCGCGCGCGGGGCGCCCAGCTCCCTCTTGAGGGAGATCGACTGCATCAGGTGGGGCAGCGCCTCGTCGAAGCGGCCGACCGTGGCCAGCAACAGCCCGAGCATTCCGGTGCTCTTGGCCTCCCCCCTGCGGTCCCCCAGCGACACCGAAAGCCCCAGGCTCTCCTCCGCGGCCGTCAGCCCCTCCGGGAAGCGCCCCAGCTTCCAGTCGGCGACCGCCAGGTTCGACAGGCTCAGGGCCAGCAGGGACCGGTCCTCCAGCGCCCGTGAGGCGGTCACCGCGACGCCCGCCACCTGCCGGAACTCCTCGTAGCGCCCCCGGCTGTCGAGCTGGAAGACGACGTTGCGGGCCAGCTCGGCGGCGTGCCGGTACAGGCCCTGGCGGTCCGCGAGGGTGACGGCTGCCAGCAGGCTGTCCTTCTCCCGGTCCAGCCACTCCCGGGCGCGGGCGATGTTCTGGAGCGGCGGGACCACGGCGGCCGGCCGCAGGACCGGTCCGTCGGGTCCGGCGCTCAGTGGCGCCCGGCCCGGGAAAACGATGTCACAGGCCGCTTCGGTGGCGGCCAGGTAGTAGTCGAGCAGCCGCTGGGTGGCCGTGGCATCCGCCGTGGCGTCCGCCGTCTCGTTCGCCGTGTTCTCTTCCTGGCCCTCCTGCTTCGTCAGCCACTGCGCGAAACTGCGCACCAGGTCGTGGAAGGCGTAGCGGCCGGTCTCGTGCTGCTGCATCAGATGCGTGTCCAGCAGATGCTCCAGCACCTCCTCGGCCCGGCTCGGGTCGGTGCCGAGCAGAGCGCCGGCCGAGTACGGGTCGACGTCCGCGCCCGGATGCCTGCCCAGCAGCCGGAAGGCGGTGCGGTGCGCCGGGGCGAGCCCTTCGTAGGACAGGGTCAGGGTCGCGGTGACGCCCCGTTCCCCGGAGCGCAGTTCGTCCAGGCGGCGGGTCTCGTCCCGCAACCGGTCGACCAGGTGGCGGACGGTCCAGCGCGGCCGGTTGCGGAGCCTGGCGGCGGCGATCCGCAGCGCGAGCGGCAGGTGGCCGCATAACTCCGCCAGCTCGGCCACCGCCACCGGCTCGGCCGCCATGCGCTCCTCGCCGAGCATCCTGGCGACCAGTGCCGTGCTGTCCTGCGGGGGCATCATCCCGAGGGAGATCCACTGGGCCCCGTCCAGTTCCACCAGCCGGGAACGGCTGGTGATCAGGACGAGGGCGTCGGAGGTGCCCGGCAGCAGCGGCCGGACCTGCGCGCTGTCGACAGCGTTGTCAAGGAGGAGTACCAGCCGGTGCTGTGCCGCCGTGGTACGCCACAGGGCGAGCCGCCCCGCCTCGTCCTCGGGGATGCGCTCGCCGGGCACGTCGAGCGTCCGCAGCATCGCCTCGGCGACCGCGCCGGGCTGGAGCGGCGGCTCGCCTGGGGTGAAACCGCGCAGGTCGACGTAGAGATGGGCGTCGGGCCAGTAGTCGGCGAGTTGATGGGCCACCCGCACCGCGAGCGAGGTCTTGCCGGTGCCGCCCATGCCGTCGATGGCCACGATGCGCGGGCCGCGTCCGGGGCGCGGACCCGGACCGCCCTGGCCGTCCGGCCCCCAGGAGCCCTCCAGCAGATACCGCAGCTCCCGGTCCCGGCCGGTGAAGTCCGGCAGGTCGTAGGGCAGGGTGCAGCAGTGCGGGCCGGTCGGCGCCGGTGGGGGCGGGGTGGGTAAGGGAGCGGATAAGGGGGGCGGTGAGTGGCCGGTGGGGGTGGCGGCCGCCGCGGTGGCCGGGGGCACGGGCGCCGGACGGCTGGGGGCGGCGAGTTCGGGGCTGTTGCGCAGGATCGCCTCGTGCAGGGCGGTCAGCCGCTCGCTCGGGTCGATGCCCAGCTCCACGGAGAGCATTTTGCGCACCGAGTCGAACTCCGCCAGCGCTTCCGCCTGCCGCCCCGACCGGTACAGGGCGAGCATCAGCAGTCCGCGGAGCGTCTCCTGGAAGGGGTGGGAGCCGATCAGATCGCGCAGGTCCCCGACCAGTTCGCCGCTCTCGCCCAGGGACAGCCGCAGCTCGTAGTACTGTTCGGTCGCCGCCAGGTGGCGCTCCTCCAGAGCGGCGGAGGCGGCCGCGATCACCGCACCGCCGGCCCCGGCCAGAACCGGGCCGCGCCACAGTGCGAGAGCCGTGCTCAGGGTGTCGACCGCGGCCCTGGTGCGCCCTTCGGCCGCTTCCTGCTGGGCCCGCCGCAGCCCCTCGGTGAACATGCTCAGGTCCAGGCGCTCGGGTGCCACCACCGCCCGGTAGCCGGGACCATCGGTGAGGATCAGCTCATGCCCCGCCGGGATGCGGCGGCGGAGCGCGGCGACGGCCTTGCGCACCTGGTGCGAGGCGGTGGCGGGCGGATCCTCGTCCCAGACGGCCTCGACCAGCCGGCTGACCGGCAGAACACGGTTGGGGGAGAGCAGCAGGGCGACGAGTACCCGCTCATGGACGGGCCCGCCGAGCGGAAGCTGAGTCCCGTCGTCCGTGAGGCATTCGAGCGAGCCGAGCACATTCAACCGGACCGGGTCCCGCTTCTGCTCCGTCAACCTGTGCCCCCTCGGCGAGCGCTCATGTACTAACTGTAACGACCAGTCAGCGAAAAAAATATAACCATTACCGACAGGTGTTCGGTCGGCCGGTATCGGGACGGGAAGCGTTGGGGAGTCCGTCGCTGGACGCTACGGGCGCAGTACCACGGAGCGTCCGGGCCCCGTGGGCACCGTCCTGGCACCGGGAGCAACGATGAGATTCTTCGTAGAACGCCAACTGCGCACGGGAGAGGACCTGCGCCGTACGCGGCCGAGCCACCGTTTGTACTGGCGGCGGATGGCCCACGAGAAGATCCTGCTGTACGGAGGGGCCTGGGCCGGGGGGCAGGGCGACACGCTGCTGCTCCAGGTCGACGACCACGCCGCGCTGCGGAGCGTGCTGGGCGGGGACCCTTACGTCCGGGAACGCATCGTCCTGAGCACCCGCGCCAGGGAGCTGGACGAGGTCTTCACCGGCGGCTCCGCCGCGCCGGCCGGCCCCCATGTCCCGGACGCGGGGCGGCCGGAGATCGAGGCGGGCGAACTGAGTGCCCACGAGCGTCGGCTGACCCGGATGATGCTCGACGGTCTCACCAACCAGCAGATGGCCGAGCGGCTGCGGGTCTCCCCGCGCGCCGTGGAACAGCACATCACCCGGATCTATCGCAAACTCGACATCAGCCGCCGCGCCCAACTCGCCGTGGCCCTGCACGGACGTCCCCCCGTGGCCGCCTGACCCGACGGCACGAGCGGCGCCACCGGCCCACTCTCAGAGCAGGCCGCGGGTGGCGCCGCCGTCCACCGGCAGCACCACTCCGGTGGTGGCTCCCGCGAGCGACGAGGCGAGGAAGGCGGCGGCGGCACCCACCTCGTCCGGTTCCGCCAGCCGCCCGATCGGAATGTCCGCGCTCAACCGCTCCACACCGCCCTCGAGTTCCTCCGCCCACGCCTGGAGCGTGGGCGTACGCGTCATACCGGGGGCGAGCACATTGACCGTCACCGCACGCTCCCCGGCCTCGGCGAGTTCGTGCACCAGCGCCTTGGCGTAACCGACCACCGCCGGGCGGACCGTGTTGGACAGCGCGAGCCCGGGAATCGGCTGCTTGCTGGCCAGCGAGGTGACGAAGAGGATCCGGCCGTAGCCCGCCTGCCGCATATGCGGCAGGGCCGCCCGGGTCAGGGTGATCGCGGAGAGCAGGTTGAGCTCCACCGCCGCCCGGTAGTCCGGCACGCCGAACCGCTCGGCACCCCCCTCCGGCGGGCTCCCCGCGTTGGCGACCACCACATGCGGCCCGCCGTGCAGACCGGCCACCTCCTCGACCCAGCCCTCCACCGCGGCGTGATCGGTGACGTCCAGCGCCTTCCCGTGCACCGCCCCGGGCGCCTCCTCCTCCAGCAGGCTCAACGCCTCCCGCAGCCGGGCGGGGGAGCGCCCGCACACCGATACGGTGGCGCCCTCCCCGGCCAGCCGGCGGGCCACCGCGAGCCCGATGCCGCTCGTACCGGCCGCGACCAGCGCGACCCGCCCCTTCAGCCCCAGATCCACTGCACCCTCCTCGGACGTCTTCCGGCCACTTACTCTGCCCGCTCCGGCAGCGGCGCGCAGGCGTTCACCATCCTCGGCGCCTCGGACTTCGGCGAGCCGGCCGTCCGCACCCGTTCCCGGAGCCGCGCCGACCACCACTGCCCGCCGACCGCCGCCGCTCCCAGCACCACCGGAAGGATCAGGAACCACCCGGAGAACGCCAGGACGACGCTCATCACCGCGGCCGCGACGACCGCGCCCCACCACACGGCGCTGCCCCGGGGCAGCAGCCGCACCCCCGCCACCAGACCGGCCACCGTGACCGCGATGAAGCACGCGGACGCGGCCAGCATGACCTTCCCCAGACCGGTGTCCGTCAGCAGCGCGAAGGCGCACACCAGCCCGCTGAGCACGAACAGCAGGGCCAGGCTGCGGCGCGGCACCTCACCGGGCCGGTGGCCCTTGGCGAGCGGGGCCGGCAGCACACCGTCCCGGGCGAGCGCCGCCCCGAGCCGGGAGGCCCCGGCCAGGTAGGAGTTCATGGTGCCGAAGGTGAGCAGCATGGCCATCACCGCGGTGATGGCGGAGGCGGACGAGCCGATACCGCGCTGGAGCAGCAGCGTCAACGGGGCGTCGGACTCGGCGAGTTCGGGCCCCAGCACCAGCACACAGGTCACCGCGAGACCCAGGTAGAGCACCCCGATGACCACCAAGGTGGCCGCCGTGACCCGGCGCAGATCCCGGCGCGGATCGCGGAATTCACCGGACAGATGGGTGACCGCCTCCCACCCCGCGAAGGTGAAGAACAGCAGGCTGGCGGCCTGTCCGATGGCCGCCCCGCCGTGCGGCGCGAAGGGGGTGAGGTTCGAGGTGCGGGCGTGGGGCAGCGCGGTGAGCACGGCGATCAGCAGCAGCACCGCCAGCAGCCCCACCAGCACCAGCTGCACCCGGGCCGACATCCGCAGCCCCACCGCGTTGCTGGCGAACGCCGCCAGCAGCAGGCCCGCGGCCACCGCCAGCGTGACCCGCTGTCCGGCACCCAGCGCGTGGGCCGCGTACTGGCCTCCGACGTAGGCCGTGGCCGGTGCCCCGGCGGGCAGGGCGAAGTAGAACCAGTACCCCACCGCGCCGGACAGACGTGACCCGAAGGCCTTGGACACGAAGGTGGCCACCCCGCCGCTGTCCGGGTACCGCGCGCCGAGCGCGGCGAAGCTCGTGGCCACCGGTACGCAGAACAGCAGCAGCGCCAGCCACGCCAGCAGGGAGGCGGGGCCCGCCGCCCGCGCCGCGAGCGCGGGCAGCGCCAGAATGCCGGCGCCCAGGATCGCGCCCACGTAGATCGCGGTCCCCTGCCCCAGCCCCACCCGGTGCTGCGTACTCATGTCGACTTCCCCTTCCCCATCCCGTTTACCGTCCCCATCTCCGTCCCGCCCGCGAGCGGCGGTTCCTCCCACGGGGCCAGCGCCTCCCACACCGCGGCCTCGTTCAGTCCCAGCTGGTCGAGCACCTGCTCATGGCTGCCGCCCCGGCTCGGCCAGCCCTCGCCCGCGTTCACCGAGCGCACCACGCGCCCGGACAGCAGCAGGGCGAGCGCGGAGCCGACGCTCCCGGCGGGCCGGTGCTCCTCGACCACGACGAACCTGTCGTACCGCCCGGCCAGTTCCGCGGCGGCCAGCTCCAGATGCGGCTGGTCGACGAAGCACAGATGCGCGTGCGCGAGCCCGGGGTCGGCCCGGCGCACCGCCAGGCACAGCTCGGTGCCGACCTCACCGACCGACACCAGGCAGGTACGGTCCGGCCGCGCGCCCGCGTCGTCCCAGTTGACCACCGGCGGGTCCGTCCCCTGCCACGGCAGGCTCACCGGGGCGGCGTTGCGCCCGGTGCGCACGTAGTGCGGGGTGCCGGTGCGCGCGGCCCGGCGGATGACCGCGCGCATCTCCTGCTCCCCGTAGGGGGCGGCGATCGTGACGCCGGGTATCGCCCGTACGACGGCGAAGTCCTCCAGGCAGTGGTGGGTGGTGCCGAACCAGCCGCCGGACACCCCGGCGTACGGGGCCACCACGGTGATACCGGCGCCCAGGTAGCCCAGGGCGAGCTTCAGGCTCTCCGCCGCGCGCAGCGCGGCGAACGGCGCGAAGGTGGAGACGAAGGGCTGGTAGCCGCCGGCCGCCAGCCCGGCGGCCATGTCGACCATGGCGCCCTCGGCGATGCCGACGTTGAAGAAGCGGTCGGGATACGCGGTCGCGAAGGGGTGGGAACGGCCGCCGAGGTCGGCCTCCAGGCACAGGATCCGGGGGTTGTCCGCGGCGATGCTCGTCAGTTCCTCGCGGTAGGCGGTACGTCCGGGCAGTGTCATCGCACGATCCTCTTCCAGTTGGTGGCCCGCGCGGCGTCGATGGTCACGTAGTGCGAGGCGGCCTTGCCCTCGACCGGGCGGAGCCCCTTGCCCTTGACGGTGTCCGCGATGATCGCCAACGGCCGTGTGGCGGCCGACCGGTCCGGCTCCAGCAGTTCCCGGAGGGCGGCCACATCGTGCCCGTCCGCCTCGCGCACCTCGAAGCCGAACGCCTCGAACCGCTCGGCCAGCCGCGGCTGCGGGGAGATGTCCGCCACCAGGCCGTCGTTCTGGCCGCCGTTGCGGTCCACGAAGAGCACCAGATTGCCGACCTGTTGCGCGGCGGCGACCTGGCAGGTCTCCCAGACCAGCCCCTCCTGGAGCTCGCCGTCCCCGGCGACGGCGATGCCCAGGCCGCCCGAGCCGGAGAGCCTGCGGCTCAGGGCCCAGCCCAGCGCGTAGGGCACCCCGTGGCCGAGGCTTCCGGTCGGGAAGCGGACGCCCGGCACGGCGGGCCCCGGATGACCGGTGAAGTGGTGGGTCGGGGCGCCGTAGTGCGGCACCGGGTCCTCCGGGAGGATTCCGGTCACGTACAGCGCCGCGTACAGCCCCGCGGCGGCGTGCCCCTTGCTCAGCACCACCTGGCTGCCGTCGTCGGACGAGGCCGTCCGGTCCAGCGCGGCGATCAGGATGTCCATCGCCGACAGGCTGCCGCCGAGATGGCAGCCGGTCGGCGAGGCGGCCATGTCGATCACCATGCGGCGGGCGGTCAGCGCCCGCTCCCGCAGCACATCGGGGAGGGTCCGGTGGGGGGCGGGTCGCTCGGCGACGGCTCCGCCGACACCGTGCGGCCCGGCCTCCGTGACGGTCGCCGTCATGCCGCCTCCTCCCCGGTCCGGGCGGCGCGCCCGCCGTCGTCGGCTCCCGCGCCGCTGAGCGCGAAGAACCCGGTGACCGCCTCGTGCAGCACGGTGCGGGCCCTGCGGTACTCGGCCGCGTCGATGTGCTCGTGTTCGGTGTGGTCCAGGGCCGAGTCGCCCGGTCCGTAGGCCACCATGGGTACCCCCCGCCATGTCGTGGCCAGGGTGTTCATATCGGATGTGCCCTTCTTCAGCAGGAATCGGGGACGGATGCCGCTGCGGCCGAAACCGCGGCTGAAGGCCCTGGCCAGCGGCGTCGAGCGGGGGCCGGTGAAGCCCGGCGTGGCGCGCAGGAACTCGATCCGCACGTCCTCGCCCGCCGCGTCCAGGGCCCTGGCGCGCAGCGCGTCGAGGTCCGCGGCCGGCGGTACCCGGAAGTTGAGGATCGCGGTGGCCGACTGGCTGCCGGCATCGGCCGAGCAGCTGACGTCGATGACCGCGCTCAGGGCGTCGTCGGCCTCCTTCAGCACGGCCGCCCGGATCGCCTCCAGCGACTCGATCAGGTGGTCGGGCGCGGACCGGGCCTGGAAGCCGGCCGAGTGGCCGCTGCGCACCGTCGCGGTCACCCGCAGCTTGAACAGCCCGAAGTAGCCGAGGGTGAGGGCGGCCGAACCGCTCGGCTCGCCCACCACGACCGCGTCCGCCGGATAGTGGTCGCGTACGTGGAAGGCCCCCTTGGACGAGGAGACCTCCTCCTCCACCGCGCCGACGACGCGCAGCCGCCAGCCCTCGGGGACGGTCGCGTCGGCCAGTACGTCGAGGAAGGCGGCCATGGACGCCTTGGCGTCCACGCTGCCCCGCCCGTGCAGCACCGCGTCCCCGGTGCTCGTGTCATCCGTGCCCGCGTCATCCGCGGCGCCGGATTCCCAGCGCACCGGCCAGGTGAACGGGACGGTGTCCAGATGGCCCAGGAGCAGCAGGGTGCGCGGTCCCGTGCCGCGCTCCGCGACCAGGTTGCCGGCCTCGTCGCGCCAGGCCCGCAGCTCCCGCTGCCGGCACCAGTGCACCAGGTAGTCCACCAGCTCGTGTTCGTCGTAGGAGGTGGAGGGGATCTGCACGGTCCGGCTGAGCAGGGCCAGGTCCGCGGCCGGTTCCTCGGCCGCCCAGAACCGGGTCCAGCCGTCCGGATCAGCCATGGTGTGCGGCCCGGTCACCGCGACGTCCGCCGTGCCCTGCAGCCCCAGCTCCGCCGCCCGCACCTTCTGCTTCATCCGGCCGCCCGCGTACTGGGCGGCCGTGCCCGGGAACGCGTCGCGCAGGGTGGAGCCGGGGTCCGCGGGGTCGGTGAGGATCCCCGCGGTCCCGGTGACCAGCCGCAGATGGTCCGCGCCCAGCGCGTTGGCCAGCGTCGCGGCCAGCACGTCGGCGTCGACGTTGAGTTCGCTGCCGCCGGCGGTGTCCCGCACCGGCGGGGAGAGGCAGACCACGTCGTAGGCGTCCAGCAGCGCCGTGAGCCGCTCGGTGTCCACGCCCTCCGCCGTGCCCGCGCGGTGGTCCCTGATCACCTTGGACCGGCCGTCCGCCATCACCCGCAGCGGACGGTTGACGACCCCGGTCACCAGGCCGCCGTGGGCCGCCACGGCGGTGAAGACCGCCAGGCCGAGCGCGGTGAGGCCGGCTTCCACCATGGGGAGCGTGACCTGCTGGTAGGCGGCGACGATATGCGGCATCTCCGCCGGAGGGCAGTAGCGCACGGTGTCGCCGTTGCGCAGGGTGAGTTCGGGCATGGCCCGGCCGATGGACCGGTAGTGGCGCTCGATGCCCTCGGCGCCCCCGGCCACCAGCAGCACCCGCGCCCCGCGCCGGCGGACGGCGGCGATCTCGTCGAAGACCTGGGGATGCAGCAGGGTGCTGCTGCCGACCTTGATCACATACAGGGGCCGTCCGCTCATGGTGTCACCGCCGTGAAGGGAAGGGCTGTGGACTGCTCGAATCCGTGGAGGAGGTTGAGGGCCTGCACCGCCTGTCCGGCCGCGCCCTTGAGCAGGTTGTCGAGCGCGGCGACGGCCACGAACCGGTCCTCGCGGACCGACACCGCCACCTCGGCCATGTTGGAGCCGACCACGCTCTTGAGCATCGGGAAGTCCCCGGGCGTCTTCAGCGCGGTGCGCACCCGGACGAACGGGGTCTTCGCGTACGTCTTGCCGTAGGCACGTTTGACGTCCAGCCGGGAGACCTCCGGGCGCAGCGGACCGTACGCGGAGATCAGGATGCCCCGCGAGACGTCCAGGCTGTAGGTGGAGAACCGCAGCCGCGGGGCGCGGCCGGAGAACGTGTGCAGCGCCTGCACGATCTCCGGGGCGTGCCGGTGCCCGAACGGCTTGTGCACCCGGAAGTTGCCGATCCGCTCCGCGGGGTGCTCCGAGGACTTCGCTCCGCTGCCACTGGCCCCGGTCTTGGCGTCCACGACGACCTCGTCACCCACCAGGTCGGCGGCGACCAGCGGTTGCAGCGCGTAGAGCGTGGTGACGGCCATGCAGCCGGGCAGGTTGATGAACCGGGCGTCGGCGGGCGGCGGGGAGAACTCCGGGACGAAGTAGTGGAACGGCTGGTCCCACCCGGCCGACTCGGGATAGTGGGCGGCGGCCTCCTCAGGGTCGGTGAGCCGGAAGTCCCCGGCCAGGTTGATCACCCGCTCCGCCCGCTCCGAGAGCTTGGGCATCCGCGGCGGCAGCGCCCCGGTGGGCAGGCAGCCGAAGGCCACGTCCACCTCGTCGCAGGCGTCCAGCGGCTGGAACCGTAACCCGGCGGCGGCGGGGTGATTGCGCACCCCGGCCAGCACGGAGGTGATGGGGTGCCCGCTGTAGCGCTCCGAGGACAGATAGGCGAGTTCCACTCGCGGGTGGTCCAGCAGCAGCCGGACCAGTTCCGCACCGGTGTAGCCGCTGGCGCCGAGTACGGCCACCCGCAGCCGGTCGTTGTCAGCCAAGGCGGGCCGCCTTCTCATAGGGCCGCCGGTACTCACGCTCGGCGACGAGCTTGCGGATGGCGTCGGGACGGGCGGCGACCTTGCGGAAGGCGTCCGCGTAGCGGGTCGCCCGCTCGTACTCCACCGGGGAGCGCAGCTCACGGCAGAGCACCACGGTGCGGTCCAGCATGGCGACCACGTTCGGGAAGTCCTGCGGCTCGTGGTCCCGGACCGCGGCCGGGTTGAGCGTGAACGGGTAGCCGTTGCCGAAGCCCGCCCGCTCCCGGAAGGGCAGGTGGCAGGGGATGGGGGTGTTCTGCCACTCGCGGGCCGGCACGCCCTCGGCGGTGAGCAGCTCGTGCACGGCCTCCTTCACCGCCCAGACGGGCAGGTCCTCCAGGCCGACGGCCTCGGGCACCAGATTGACGCGGTACATGTTGTACGCGTGGACGTGGCCGTCCGGCACGTACGGCGGGGTGAACAGACCGGTCTCCCGCAGCGCGTCGGCCAGCAGCGCCGCGTTGCGGGCCCGTATCGCGTCGTAGTAGGGCAGCCGGGCCAGCTGGCTCGCGCCGAACGCGGCAGCCACCCAGGACATCCCGTAGTCGATGCCGTTCCGGTCGAGGAACTCCGTCGTCCGGTCGTACGCCTCGTCGCTTGCGAAGAAGGCGATACCGCCCTCGCCGCCGAGCGGGAAGTTCTTGTCCGCCATCAGGCTCTGTCCGGCGGCGTCCCCGAGGGAGCCGCAGATCTGCTCACCGATCTTCGCGGAGTGGGCGTGCGAGGCGTCCTCCACCAGCGCCAGCCCGTGCCGGCCGCAGACCGCGCGCAGCGCGGCGACGTCCGCGGGCAGCCCGTGGACATGCACCGGCATGATGGCCCGGGTGCGCTCGGTGACCGCCGCCTCGGCGGCCTCGGCCGACATGCAGTACGTCCGCGGATCGATGTCGACGAAGACCGGCACGGCCTTGGCGGCCACGACCGCCTGCGCGGTGGCGATGAAGGTGAAGGCGGGGACGATCACCTCGTCACCGGGCTGCACACCGGCCCCGATCAGGGCCAGATGGAGGCTGGAGGTACCGCTCGCGGTGGGGAGCGCCCGGTGGGCGCCCACGTAGGCGCGGTAGCTCTCGGCGAAGTCGGCCACCACCTTGTCCGGGGCGGACCGCTGCGCCAGCAGCATGGTGAAGACATCCTCCTTGGTGATCACCGGGAAGATGGTGCGCCGCATCTCCTTGGGGATCATCGCCCCGCCGCCGAATTCGGCGAGTTCGGCCGCGACCTCCGCGGGGTCGGGCAGCGGGAGCGGAGCCGACGGGAAGTCCGTGATCATCAGTTGGTCCCTCCGGTCTTGACGGGCGTACGCGGGCCGACCTGCCTGAGTGCCATCCGGATGCAGGCCGCGACCAGCGGGCTGAGCCGGTAGTTGAACTGGACGCCCGGGGCCAGGCCGGGTTCGGCCTCCTCCTGCGTCCACATCGTGCGCAGATCGAAGGCGCCGAATATCTTCAGCCGCTCGGCCCGCGCCCAGATCCGCTCGTCATCGGTGAGCAGGGCCGCCGCCGGCCCGAAGCCGAGCCCGGTGAAGTCCACGGCCAGCGCCGGAGCGCTTGCGGCCGCGGCGGCCTCCCGGAACCGGCCGGCGTTCTCGGGGGTGAGGCTCAACAGGTCGAAGGCCGGTCCGCCGGCCTCCGATCCGGCTTCCTGGACGGCCTCCTGTACGCCGAGCCAGCTGACGAAGGAGCGGTCGCGCCGATCGAGTTCGGGCAGCACGGCGTGGTCACCGTGCCCGATGCCCTGGCCGCACAGCGCCGCGTGGATCGCGGCCGTCCGGCTGTTGACCAGAACCACCCTGGCACGGCCGCCGAGTTTGGCCAGCAGCCTCTCCAGAGAGGGCAGCTCCTTGTCGTTCTTCTCGATGCTCATCACGACACCGGAGGTCAGTACCCGGGTCAGAACGAGCGCAGCGTCGTATTGTTCCATGAAATATCCCCTTGAAAAGGTGACAGTGGTTCTGGAGATTCCCCGTGGTGTTACTGATGCCGGTGGCGTGATGGCTCAGGCGGCCACCGAGAGCCGCCGGGAGCCGAGGAGACCGGCGACGTATTCGGCATAACGGCCTGCCACATCGACGCCATGCGCTTCGGAGGAGCGCGCGAATTCCGGATTGGCGTTGATCTCCAGAACCGTCAGCTCACCCGTGAGGCGGTCCTCCACCAGGTCCACCCCGTAGAAACCGGGGCCGAGGGCGGAAACCGTCAGGGCGCACAGCCGCTCGATGTCCGCGGTGATCTCGACGCGTTCCACCTCGGCGCCCAGATGCGTATTGGTGCGCCAGTTGTCGGACTTCCGGCGGAAGGCCACGACCGGGGTCTCCCCGATCACCACGACGCGCAGGTCATGGCCCGGCTTGTCCACGTACTCCTGCACCAGCACGGGAAAGAGCTTCCCGGCCGCGTCGGCGGACTCCCGCCCGCCCGTCCACGCCTCCAGTTCGCCCTCGTCGGCCAGGCGGGTGACCCCGCGCCCCCACGAGCCGGAGGGCGGTTTCACCACCACCGGCTGGCCGAGCTCGACGACGGCGGAGCGGACCTGGTCGTAGCTGAACGCGTGCCGGGTCACCGGGTGGGGGACGCCGTGCCGCGCGAAGAGCAGGGCCTGAAGGCCCTTGTCGTTGCACACTTCGATGGCCGAGGGGCTGTTCAGGGTCTCGATCCCGGCCTGCTCGAGCCGGCGGGCGGTACCGATGGCCTCACGGTGGGACAGGTTCCTGAGCAGGACGATCTCGGGTCGGGCCGTTTCGTCCGAGAGGACTTCGGCGATGTCCGGCGGCAGCACCGGACGGGCCGTCAGCCCCTGGGCGCGCAAGGCGTCCAGGAGCCGACGCTCGTCGGGGCGCAGCACGGTCACCGACAGCAGGACGTCGGTGGCTGCGACGGTCATTCGCCCCAGTCCTCCTCGACCTCCGGCGCCAGCGCGACCTGGTAGCCGTTGTCGGCCCCGCTGGTCAGCTCGTGCTCCTGACCGCACGTCCCGCATTCGATGATCTCGCCCGTCTCCGCGCCGTTCTCAATTTCCAGCTCGCTGTCGCAGACGAGGCAGACCGTGTTCTTTTCGACCGTTACCGGCATGGCTTTCCCTTCCCGATGATGACGAGGGATTCGACCGGTCCGGAATCGGCTCCGCGTTTCCGGACACCAATGACGGTACGGATGGGGGCCGCCTGCGGGCACTACGGGATCACGTAGGCGCAGCCCCAGGCCAATGGCCTGGGGCTGCGCGGGTTCTCGGGCGACCGGGGATCAGCAGTCGCGGAGTTCGGGCGACTGGTTGAGGATCTGGGACCGCGTGGAGACGAAGGTGGCGTAGGCCGGACCCTCTTCCGCACCGGGGCGGAACGCGGCCACCCGATGGCAGTTCATGAAGGCGAGGGTAATGCCGAAGTGGCGTTCCAGGCTGCCGCGGATGGCGTCGCTGGCCAGGGCGCGCAGCAGCTGCCCCCGCTCGGCCTCGGACGGCGGCGGGGTCTGGTTGTCGGTGAACTCCGCGTCCCCGGAACGGAGTTCGTCCGCCAGACGGGCGATGAGGTCATAGGCGTACGGCAGTGAGTCGCGCACGGTGGCGACGAAGTCCCGCTCGGAGACCTCGCCCTGCTCGGCCTGGGCCAGAAGTTCGGGGGAGACGGTCAGTGACATGCGAAGGGTGCCCCAATCGGTCGGGTCGTGAAGACGGCGGGCGGTGGTCAGTGCGATGCGGCGGCGTCGGCGAGTGCGGCCGGTCCATGGCGGAACGCGGGATCGACCTGGGCGCTCAGGTCCTGGCCGGTGGCGCGATCGGCCCAGGCACGGGCGTTGCGCAGATGGAAGGAGACGGCCTGCCGCTGGAAGGTGTCCCAGTCCTTGGGCCGGGAGTCCACGGCGGCGCGCAGCTGCTCCAGGGCCAGGCGGTGCTCGGGTTCCAGCTCCCCGGTGGCGCGGCCCTGTTCCCGGGCGCGGACCCAGTCGGAGTGGCCGAGGCACACCAGCAGGTCGTCCCCGATGTGCTCCTTGAGGAAGAGCCGGTCGTCCTCGCCGGCCACCTTGTTGCCGACCACGGCGAGCGGCACCCCGAACTCGGCGGCGTGCTCCTTGTACTGGCGGTAGACGGACACGCCCTTGAGGGTGGGTTCGGCGACCAGGAAGGTCATGTCGAAGCGGGTGAACAGCCCGGAGGCGAAGGAGTCGGCACCGGCGGTCATGTCGACGACGACGTACTCCCCGGCGCCGTCCACCAGATGGTTCAGATACAGCTCGACGGCGCCGAGCTTGGAGTGGTAGCACGCCACGCCGAGGTCCTCCTCGGCGAACGCCCCGGTGGTCATCAGCCGCACTCCGTCCACGTCCCGTACGTGCCGGGCGTGCACCGGGTCGGAGCCGAGCAGGCGCAGCAGCCGGGACCCACGTCCCGGCGGGGTGGTCTTGACCATGGCGTCGAGGGAGGCGATGCGCGGGTTGTCGCCGCGCAGGTACTCCTTGATCTCGGCGGTGCGGTCGGCGAGCGGCACGATCTCGCGCAGCGCGTTCCCGTCCAGCCCCAGGGCGGTGCCCAGATGCTGGTTGATGTCGGCGTCGATCGCCACGACGGGGGCGTGCGAACGGGCCAGGTGCTGGGCGAAGAGGGCGGAGAGGGTGGTCTTGCCACTGCCGCCCTTGCCGACGAACGCGGTGCGCATGTCCGCGCATCACCTCCAGATGAATATGAATGTCATATCGCGTAAGGGAAGGCTTCCCCAGGCGCGGACCCCGTGTCAAGTCGCCCTGCCCGAGCAGGAGATGGCCGTACGCTGCGGCGTTGGGGGAGAGGAGGGAGGAGGGGGGAGACGGCATCCGGACCGCACGAAAACGCGAACGGTGCCGACCGGATTCCGGTCGGCACCGTTCGCGTGCCTGTTCACTCTTGTGTCCGAGGGGGGACTTGAACCCCCACGCCCGATAAAGGGCACTAGCACCTCAAGCTAGCGCGTCTGCCATTCCGCCACCCGGACCAGGTGTCTGCCGGTCGGCCCGTGGCCGTTCCGACATGGAAAACCATAGCAAACATCGGGACGTGCTCGATCACGGCAGCTCACGCCCCGGAGGGCGGTACCGGGGCCGGTCCCCGGCCGGGACGGGGGCGTGGGTGTGTGACGGGGACATGACGGCGGTATTGCTGCCTTGGGCTTGGCGGGCGAGCGGGGGAGGATGGGGCAGGTGACCCCTGCCGTGGGCGGGCCGTACCTGGGCTTCTCGCGGCAGCGCAACGACAAGGAGGCATCGTGAGTGAGTCGCTTTCGGGCGCGACGACGACCGGGACGGTCAGCGGCGAGGACGAGGTGGTCGACCTCTGCCGTGACCTGATCCGGATCGACACCAGTAACTACGGCGACCACTCCGGCCCCGGTGAGCGCGCGGCCGCCGAGTACGTCGCCGAGAAGCTCGCCGAGGTGGGGCTCGAGCCGAAGATCTTCGAGTCGCACAAGGGCCGGGCGTCGACCGTGGCGCGGATCGAGGGGGAGGACCCGTCCCGCCCGGCGCTGCTCATCCACGGCCACACCGACGTGGTACCGGCCAACGCCGAGGACTGGACCCACCACCCCTTCTCCGGCGAGATCGCGGACGGCTGCGTCTGGGGCCGGGGCGCGGTGGACATGAAGGACATGGACGCGATGACCCTCGCGGTCGTACGGGACCGGCTGCGCAGCGGCCGCAAGCCCCCGCGCGACATCGTGCTGGCCTTCCTCGCCGATGAGGAGGCGGGCGGCGTCTACGGTGCCAAGCACCTGGTCAAGAACCACCCCGACCTGTTCGAGGGCGTGACGGAGGCGATCGGCGAGGTCGGCGGCTTCTCGTTCACCGTCAACGAGGACCTGCGGCTCTACCTGATCGAGACCGCCCAGAAGGGCATGCACTGGATGCGGCTCACGGTGGACGGCACCGCCGGGCACGGTTCGATGACCAACAACGACAACGCCATCACCGAGCTGACCGAGGCCGTCGGGCGGCTCGGGCGGCACAAGTTCCCGGTGCGGGTCACCAAGACCGTGCGGTCCTTCCTGGACGAGCTGTCCGACGCGCTCGGCACCCCGCTCGACCCGGAGAACATGGAGGAGACGCTCGCCAAGCTCGGCGGCATCGCGAAGATCATCGGGGCCACGCTGCAGAACACCGCCGCCCCGACCATGCTCAGCGCCGGCTACAAGGTCAACGTCATTCCCGGGCAGGCCACCGCGCATGTGGACGGGCGCTTCCTGCCGGGGTTCGAGGAGGAGTTCCTGGCCGACCTCGACCGCATCCTCGGCCCGCGCGTCAAGCGGGAGGACGTGCACGCGGACAAGGCGCTGGAGACGAGCTTCGACGGGGCGCTGGTCGAGGCCATGCAGTCGGCGCTGAAGGCCGAGGACCCGATCGCCCGCGCCGTGCCGTACTGCCTCTCGGGCGGTACCGACGCGAAGTCCTTCGACGACCTCGGCATCCGCTGCTTCGGCTTCGCGCCGCTGCGGCTGCCCCCCGAGCTGGACTTCGCCGGGATGTTCCACGGGGTCGACGAGCGGGTGCCGGTGGACGGGCTGAAGTTCGGCGTCAGGGTGCTGGACCGGTTCCTGGACGCCTGCTGAGGGCCGCACGATCGGCCTAATCGATCACACATACCGAAGGAACCAAAAAGGGTGAATGGTGTCGTAGCTTGATAGCTTGATTGCTCCTTCCTCGTTACATGGGGTGTGCGGCCCGTAACCGGGCCGCGATGCCGACAAGGGGGTGGTGCTGTGCCCCGCCTTCGGCAACTACCGCATCGATCACGTGACATCGGGTCACGGTCCACCGGAGTGCGAACCGGGCGGTCTCGGAGTGTGCGCGCTCCGGGCGCCCGGGGATGGGGGTGCGGGCGAGACCGCCCGCGCGCACTCCGGCCGGACGGAAGGCTAGGGGAGCAGAAAGTTATGCGACAGGTTGCGAAAAAGGGCCTGATCACCGTGGCCGCGGCGAGCGGCGTTCTCGCCGTCACCGGCGGCTACGCCCAGGCGGCGGGTTCGGGGGCGGACGGCGGCGCCGCCCATTCGCCGGGTGTCGTCTCGGGCAACAACATCCAGGTCCCGGTGCGGGTGCCGGTGAACCTGTGCAACAACACGGTGAGCGTCGTCGGCTTCCTCAATGGCGCCGGTGGGGGGCAGTGCGGCGACCGGTCCGGCGGTGGTTCGGGCGGCTCGTCCGGCGGCGGTGCGCAGACCGGTGGCTCGCAGGCGCAGGGCAGCACCGGCGGCTCGCCGGGAATCGGCTCCGGCAACAACATCCAGGTTCCGGCCGAGGTCCCGGTCAACGTCTGCGGGAACGGCATCAACGTGATCGGGACCGGCAACAGCAGCGGCGGTGGCGACTGCGGCCAGCTGGTCCCGGCCGTTCCGGAGAACCCGGAGGAGCCGGGCGAGCCCGGTAACCCCGGTGAGCCCGGTAACCCTGGCGAGCCTGGGAATCCCGGAGAGCCTGGTAACCCGGGTGAGCCCGGCAACCCCGGAAATCCGGGTGAGCCTGGTAACCCCGGCAACCCTGGCGAGCCCGGTAACCCGGGCAACCCCGGGAACCCGGGCAACCCCGGTGACCCGGACGAGCCCGGCAACCCTGGCGACTCCGGTGGTTCGAACCCCGGCGGTGGCTCGGACCCCGGCTCCTCCTCGCCGGGGCACCAGGCTGACCAGACCGGAGTCCATGGCCTCGACCCGTCCGCGAACCTCGGCAGCAAGGAGCAGCTGGCACAGACCGGCGCCGGCCCCGTGGAGCTGGCCATTCCGGCCGCCGCGGGCATGCTGCTCGCGGGCACGGTGCTCTACCGGCGGGCCCGTGCGGCGCAGCGCTGACCAGGCACCGCACACCACACCTCACACACCGCGCGGCACACACCGGACCTCGTACTCCGGGTGACCGTGGCGTCACGTCCGGCGGGCCCCGCGACAAGCGGGGCCCGCTCGGTGTCGTCCGTCCCGGCCCGCTACCAGGTGGCCCGGAGCTGGCGGATGATGCGGCGCCGCAATCGCACTCTGCGGCTGCCGTCGGGGTTGAGTCTCAGGCGGTCCAACTCCCAGTGTCCGTACTCGGCATGGTCGGTGAGCAGGCGGGTCGTGGCCTTGCGGGAAACACCGCGCGGCACGTACACATCACAGAATTCGTATTCCGGCATCGCATCTATTGTGCGGGAACTGCCCTGCTACGGATAGCGTCTGCACTATGTCTGATGCTGCGCAGCCATCCGCTGCCGAGGTACGCGCCGCCGCCGAAGCGGTGAAAGCCGCACTGGACCGTCACCTCGAGGCTGTCGAACGCCGGTCGGGGGAAGGCGACCCGGCCGTCTATGCCGCGTTCAACGAACTGGCCGCGGCAGCCGAGGTCTACGACGAACTGCTCTATGACGCCTACGACGAGGTGACGCCTTTCGAGATCCCTGGTGACGACAGCCTCCCCGCCTACGCCGGGCCGGAGGAGCCGAGCGCGCTGAGCGTGCTGATCCGCAGGGACTATGTCGTCGTCGAACCGCAGCGGCTGCTCTCGCAGGCGCAGCGGATCGCCGACCTGGATCCGGACATCGACACGGGGAACGACGGGCAGGGCGGCGGGGCGGCCGCCGGGGAGAGTGTGCACACCGCGCTGGGTGTGGTCTTCGGCGAGTTCGAGGCGGACGAGATCGCCTCTCGGCACAAGGAGTTCGGCCTGGAGGAGGGCGACTCCACGCTCTGGGTGGTGGCGGACGAGGAGCCCCCGGAACCGGGGGAGTGGCTGTCCGCCCCCTTCGATCAGGCAGATCCGCATATGGTCGTGTGCCGCTTCGATGTGAGCTCGGTCTTCGACGAGGAGCTGGACGAAGAGGAGCTCGACGAGGAGGACGAGGACGACCTGGAGGTGCTGGAGCCGGGCAGCTGAGCACCGCGGCCCCCCCGGACTGCCTGGCCCCGGACCGCTCGGCTACGAGGCGAGCGGTCCGGGGCCGTGGCGTACCAGGGGTCCGGCCGGGGACCGGGCCGGGACCGGGGTCGCTGGTCAGCCGGCGGACTCGGCCGGGACCTGGGCCTGGAGCAGGGCGCGCAGCCGGGTGGTGCGCTCCTTGAAGGGAATCTCCGCCACCGCCCGTGGCAGCGCCGCCTCCGCGCCGTGCACCACCGACAGATGGCGCTCACCGCGGCCGAAGGCCGTGTAGACCCAGGCGCGGGTCAGGCCCGCCGCCGCGTCGCCCGGCAGCACCACCACGGCCGCGGGCCAGCGCGTGCCGCACGCCTGGTGGGCGGTGACGGCCCAGCCGTGCCGTACCAGCTCGCCCACCTCCTCGCGGGGCACCAGCACGGGGGCGCCCGCGCAGTCCAGACGCAGCCCCTCGGCGTCGGCCGAGACCACGGTGCCCGGCACCGTACGCCCCGGGGCCGGGGTGTACGCCACGCGGTCGCCCGGGTCGAAGCCGCCGAACCGGCCGGGGCCGGGGTTGAGGCGGTTCTTCAGGGCGGCGTTGAGCGCACGGGTGCCGGCCGCGCCGCCGTGGCCCGGGGTGATCACCTGGGTCTGCTCCGCCGGGACGCCGATCGCACGGGGCACCGAGTCGGCGACGAGCTGCACGGTGCGGTGCACCGCCTCGCCCGCGTCCCGCACGGGCACGATCACGACCTCCTTGCCGGGCGCCTCCACCTGATTGAGCTCGCCGATCCCGATGCCCGAGACCAGCTCGCCGATGGGACCCGGATCGGGGGTGCGGGAGACGACCTGCGGACAGCGACGGGCCGCCACCAGATCCGCGAAGACCCGGCCGGGACCGGCCGACCACAGCACCCCGGGGTCCCCGCTCAGCACCAGACGGGCGCCGTCCGGAAGCGACTCGACGAGCATCGCGGCCGCTTCCACATCGAGCTGCGGGGCGTCCAGCACGGCGAGCAGATCGAGCGCCAGCGCCCCCTCCTCGTCGCGCCCGGGGCCCTGGGAGTCGGCCAGCAGCCCGGCGACGGTGACGGCCGCCGAGGCGGCCTCCGGGCCGGCGCCCGGGGCCTCGCCCAGCGCCGCGGCCAGCCGCCGCCTGCCGTCCTCGCTGTGTGCGGCCGCGTAGGCCCGCAGGCCCATGGCACGGGCCGCGGCGACCAGCGCCGCCGGTTCGGCGCGCGCCGCCTCGCCACCGCTGTGGGCGACCAGGCCGTGGGCCGCGACGGTGCGGATGAGCTCCGCGGCGGAGGCGGTCGGCGCCGCGGCGGCCGCGCTCTCCCAGCCGGGCGCGGTGGGATCGCTCGCGGTGGGCTCGCCCGCGGGCGCCGCATCGGCCGTGGCATCGGCCGCCGCACCGCCCGGCGGGGTGGCGAAGGTGCTCGCCAGCCGGGCGAGACCGTCGGCCAGGCTCTCCTCCGCCAGGGCATAGCGGTCCAGCCCCAGCAGCACCCGCACCGGCTGCTCGGCGTCCTCCTCGCCGGCGGCCGGGGAGCGGGACCCCGCCGGGGCGTCGAGCGCGTCCTGGAAGACCAGCACCGCGCCCTCCGCGATAGCGGTGCGCAGCGCCTCGTCCGGATCGGGCACGGACCTCTTGGCGAGGGCTTCACGCAGCGCGGACGACTCCAGCGCGGTGTGGCCCTCGAGGGCGGCGCGCTCCAGCAGCCAGCCGGTGAGCGCCAGCGCACGGCGCTCGTCGCCGGGCTCACAGGCCGGGCCGAGGAGAGTGCGGGCGAAGCCGTCCGCGTGGTCCGGGCGTACACCGGGGACGGCCAGCAGCCGCCAGGGGTCCGCGCGCAGCGCCTCGGCGGCGCGCTCCCCGAGGGTCTCGACGACGGCTGCGGCCAGGGTCTCGGGCGCGCCGCCCGCCGCGAGGACCTGCCGGACGTCGCCGCTGCCGGGGATCTCGCCCCCGGGGCCGGGCGCCGGGCGGGCCGACGGCCGCCGCACGGGGGCGGGGGCGGGGGCCGCCGCACGGGGCTGTTCGCGCACCGGCGCGGCGGGGGCGGCGGGCGCCGCCGGTCGGGAGGCCGGGGCGTCGTTGAAGAACGACGCGGCCGACCGCTCACCGCTCTCCACGGCCCGTACGGCGGCGGCCAGCGCCTCGGCCGCCGCCGACCGCTTGCCTTTACCGACCGCTCCGCCCCCACCACCGGGGGCAGCCGGACCCTCCGCACCCTCGCCGCTCGCGCGGCGTGGGCTCCCTTCGGGGCCGCCGGGTCCGCCCTGGGCCGTGTCCCCGCTCGCCTCGGCCGGGCTCGGCGTTGTCGTGTCCTCGGGGCCGTCCTGGTCTGCCGTTGGGTCGGAGCCGTGCCCGGCGGGCGGGGTCTGCCCAGGGCCGGTGTCCGTGCTGTGGGGGCCCGCTTGGGCGGAGGCTTCAGCGGTGCCGGGTGCGCCCTGTCCGGTGGGCGCGGAAGCCTCGGCTGTCGTGTCCGGGGCCGTGTCCCCGCTCGCCTCGGCCGGGCTCGGCGTTGTCGCGTCCTCGGGGCCGTCCTGGTCTGCCGTTGGGTCGGAGCCGTGCCCGGCGGGCGGGGTCTGCCCAGGGCCGGTGTCCGTGCTGTGGGGGCCGGCTTCTGTGGCGGGGCCGTCGGGAGCGCCTGCCGGAGGCTGTTGGCCGTGGGCGCCTCGGGCGCCGTGCGGGCCCCCGGCAGCGGGGGCCTCGGCATCGTCGGCGCGACCGGTGGCCGCCGCCGGGTCGTCCGGGTCCGCCCCTGCGGGGGCGTCCGCGGCGCCGGGCTCGCTGTGGTCGCCCGGCGCGGCTCCGGTGCGGTCCGGGTCCGGGTGCGTCCCGGTGGCCGGGGCCGCCGCGTCACTCGGGCCCGCCTCTGCGGGGGCCTCCGCGGTGCCGGGGCCGTCCGGGGCGGGCTCGCCGGGGGAACCCGGCTCCGGGGGGCCGGTGTGCTCCGGCTCCGCCGGCTCGGGCTTCGGGCCGGCCTCCTCGGGCGCCGATGCGGCCTCGCCGGCGAGGCGGTCGGTACTCACAGCGTGCTCCAGTCCTGATCGGGATAGCGGTGCACGGGCGCCGACACATCGTCGAGCGCCTGGCAGATCTCGTCCGGAAGACTAAGGCTCTCCGCCGACAGCGCCGCCCTGAGCTGCTGTGCGTTGCGCGCGCCGACGATCGGCGCGGTCACACCCGGGCGGTCGCGGACCCAGGCCAGTGCCACGTTGAGCGGGGTGGTGGCCAGGCCGTCGGCGGCTATGGCGACCGCCTCCACGATCCGGCCCGCCTCCTCGTCCAGATACGGCGCGACGAAGGCCGCGAGCTCGGAGGCGCCGCGCGAGTCGGCGGGGGTCGCATGGCGGTACTTGCCGGTCAGCACACCGCGGCCGAGCGGCGAGGACGGCAGCAGCCCGACGCCGAGGTCGAGGGCGGCGGGCAGCACCTCGCGCTCCACACCGCGCTGAAGCAGCGAGTACTCCATCTGGGTGCTGGCCAGCGGGGTGTGGGCCCCGGAGGAGGCCAGCTGCCAGGTGGCGGCCTTCGCGAGCTGCCAGCCGCTGAAGTTGGACACCCCCACATAGCGGGCCCGGCCGCTGCTGACCGCGATGTCCAGCGCCTGCAAGGTCTCCTCGAGCGGGGTGAACGGGTCGAAGGCGTGCACCTGCCACAGGTCGACGTAGTCTGTGCCCAGCCGCTCCAGGGAGGCGTCCAGCGCGGCCAGCAGATGGCCGCGCGAACCGTCGAAGCGGCGGTCGGGATCGGGCACGCTGCCGGCCTTCGTGGCGATCTGTAGATCGCGCCGCGGCAGCAGCCCCTCCAGCAGCTGCCCCAGGAGGTATTCGGCGCCGCCGTCCGCGTACACATCCGCGGTGTCGACAAGCGTGCCGCCCGCCTCCCAGAACGTCTTGAGCTGATCGGCGGCGTCGTGTTCGTCGGTGTCCCGCCCCCAGGTGAGCGTGCCGAGCCCGAGCCGGGAAACGCGCAGGCCCGTGCGGCCGAGGTGCCTTAGCTCCATGAACGTCGAGATTACTGGCCGGAATGCGCCCCGTGGCAGCCTGTGGATAACCCACCCCTGACGCATCCCGGCCGTGCGCGCTAGAGTCCCCGCAACAGCGACGTTACTGATCAGTAAGGGGTGCGTATGAGGCTCGGCATCAACCTCGGCTACTGGGGCGCCGGAATGGACGCGGACAACCTCGCGGTCGCCCGCGAGGCCGACCGGCTCGGCTATGCCGTCTGCTGGGCCGCCGAAGCCTACGGTTCGGACGCCGCCACCGTGCTCTCGTGGGTCGCCGCGCAGACCGAGCGCATCGACGTCGGCTCCGCCATCTTCCAGATCCCGGCCCGCACCCCGGCCATGACGGCCATGACCGCCGCCACCCTCGACACCCTCTCCGGGGGCCGCTTCCGCCTCGGACTCGGCGTCTCGGGGCCCCAGGTGTCCGAGGGCTGGTACGGCGTACGGTTCGACAAGCCGCTGGCCCGCACCCGCGAGTACGTGGAGATCATCCGCAAGGCGATGTCGCGCGAGCGGCTGACGCACGAGGGCCAGAACTGGACCCTGCCGCTGCCCGGCGGCCCCGGCAAGCCCATCAAGCTGACCGTCCACCCGGTGCGGGAGCACATCCCGCTCTACATCGCGGCCATCGGCCCGAAGAACCTGGAGCAGACCGGCGAGATCGCCGATGGCGCGCTGGTCCTGTTCTACGCGCCGGAGCACGCGGAGGAGACCACCCTCCGCCATCTGCGCGCGGGCCGGGCCACGGCGGGCAAGGACCTCGACGGCTTCGACGTGGTGCCCACCGTCCCCGTGGCCCTCGGCGACGACGTCCGCGCCCTGGCCGACCAGTTCCGTCCGTACACCGCGCTCTACGTGGGCGGTATGGGCAGCGCGAAGCAGAACTTCTACAACAAGCTGGCGCAGCGCCTGGGGTACGAGAAGGAGGCCGCCGAGATCCAGGAGAAGTACCTCTCCGGGGACAAGGAGGGCGCCGCCGCGGCCGTGCCCCACGACCTGATCGACTCCACCGCACTGCTCGGCCCCGTGGAGCGCATCGCCGACCGTATGCAGGCGTACGCGGAGGCCGGGGTCACCACCTTGTCGCTCAACCCCTCGGGCTTCACGCTGGAGGAGCGGCTGGCCGGGCTGCGGGCGGGCGTCGAGGCCCTGGAGCGGGCCGGGCTCGCGTAACCCCGGCGAGGCCGTGCCGGGAAGGTTCAGCGGCCGTGGTGGGGGCTCGGGGGTCTTCCCCGCCACGGCCGTCGTCCAGCACAACGCCGCCGGCGCCCAGGGGTTACGCGGACGCGGTGCCCGAGAGGTCCCCCGTCCGGCCGAACCGGGCGCCTGAGCTGTTGCCGCCGCGCCGAGGGGGCCGTTGACTTTTTCTGCGCTGTCTTCTGCGCTGCCCCCGCGCGGACGCGGACGTCGGCACGACGAGTGCACGACACATGCACGGCAAACGCACGGCTAACGGACGACAAGCGCGCGGCGGCGTACGGCAGCGCACGACCAGCGCACGGAGGTGGCGGCGATGCTCTCGGCGAAAAGCGTGTTCCAGGAGATCCTCGACAACGACGAGTCGTTCCGGCTCTTCTGCTCCGTCGCGGCCAGCGGGGAGGCCCAGGGAGGCTGGGAGAACGGCCGGATCGCCGCCCTCGTGCCCGAGAGTCTGCGCGACCTCGCGCCCAAGATCGCCCGCCACGGCGCCGACGAGGACAAACACGGCCGGATCTTCAACGCACTGCTCCGCAAGCGCGCTCTGGAGCCCATGGAGGTGCCGCCCGAGGCCGACTACACGATGTTGCTGGAGGCGCGGGGCATTGGCCTCGCCCATGACAAGCTGCGCCGCGACGAGCGGCTCACCGAGCACGACATCGTGATCTATCTCACCCACAGCCGGGTCACCGAACAGCGCGCCTCCGCGCAGATGGTGATGTTGCGCAGGTACTTCGGCGACCACCCCGACCTCGGCCGCGCGGTGCGCATGATCGCCGAGGACGAGGACAACCATCTCGCCTACTGCCACGAGGAGCTACTGCGCCTGGCCGCCGCCGGGTACGGCCGGACCATCCAGCGGGCCCTGCGGGAGAGCGCGCTCGTCGAGATCGCCGTGTACCGGGACGTCAGCCTCGCCGTGATGGCCCATATGGGGCGCGTTCTCGGCTGGTCCAGGGCGAAGTGCGCGCTGCTCGCGGCCGGGATCCACGCCCTGTACGGGTATGAGCGGCTGGGCGGCTGGCGGCGCATGGTGGCGCTGCGGATGCCCGAGCGGCGGAACGCGCTGGGCGGGTCCGCGCAGACCGCTTCCGAGGCGCCCGAGTTGGTCTGAGCACGGGGCCCGGCGGGGCGGCGGCGCCGGGTCAGAGCCAGCCGCGCCGCTTGAACCAGCGGTACAGCAGGACGATCACGCCCGCCATGAGCGCGAGCGCCCCCGGGTACCCCCAGGGCTGTCTCAGCTCGGGCATATGCGTGAAATTCATGCCGTAGATCCCGGCGATCATCGTCGGCACCGCGGCCATCGCCGCCCACGCCGAGATCTTGCGCATGTCGTCGTTCTGCCGCACGCCCATCTGTGCCAGATGGGCGGAGAGGATGTCCGACAGCAGCCGGTCCAGCCCCTCCACATGCTCGTTCACCCGGGTCAGATGGTCGCTGACATCGCGGAAAAACGGCCGTGAGCCCTCGTGCACGAACGGCACCCCGGTACCCGCGAGCCGCTCCATCGGGTCCGCCAACGGCCCGGCCGACCGGCGGAATTCCATCACCTCGCGCTTGAAGGCGTAGATCCGCCCGGCGGTGTTCTGCCCGGCGGTCCCGTTCGGGGCGAACACCTCCGTCTCCAGCTCCTCCAGATCCGCGTGCAGACCGTCGGCGACGTCCAGATAGTGGTCCACGACCGCGTCGGACACCGCGTACATCACGGCCGTCGGCCCGTGCTGGAGCACCTCGGGGGCCTTCTCCAGCCGGTCGCGCACCGAGCCGAGCGGATTGGCCTGGCCGTGCCGTACGGTCACCACGAAGGAGTCACCGACGAAGACCATCAGTTCACCCGCGGTGACGGTACCGGCCTTCTCGTCGTACTGGACCGGCTTGAGCACCAGGAACAGCGAATCGTCATAGACCTCCAGCTTCGGCCTCTGGTGGGCGCTCAGGGCGTCCTCGACGGCCAGGGGATGCAGCCCGAACTCGCTGGTCACCAGCTCGAACTCGTTCTCGGTCGGCTCATGCAGCCCGATCCACAAGAAGGCGTCCCCACTCGCGCGCGCCTGATCGAGGGCGTCGGAGAAGTCGGCGGGTCCCTCGGTGCGGCACCCGTCCCGGTAGATGGCACAATCCACGATCACGCCGGGCATTGTGCCTCGGGTGACGCGGATCCGCACGGGGGACCGGACCGGGAGCCGGTGCGCACCCGGGCGAGCGGCGGCCGCCGGGGTCGTAGGGTGGCAGGCATGCCCATGCTGATCCTCGTCCGGCACGGCCGGTCCACCGCCAATACCGCGGGCGTCCTCGCGGGCTGGACACCCGGTGTCGCCCTCGACGAGCGCGGTGCGGCCCAGGCCGCGGCGCTGCCGGGCCGGCTGGCCCAGCTGCCCCTCGCCGCCGCCGTCACCAGCCCGCTCCAGCGCTGCCAGGAGACCCTGGCCCCGCTGCTCGCCGCCCGCCCCGAACTGCCGCTGCACACCGAGGACCGGATCGGGGAGTGCCACTACGGCGACTGGTCCGGCCGCAAGCTCGCCGAGCTGGCCGATGAACCGCTGATGAACGTCGTCCAGCAGCATCCGTCCGCCGCCGCCTTCCCCGGCGGCGAGTCCATGCGCGCCATGCACGCGCGCGCGGTCGAGGCGGTGCGCGAGTGGAACGCCCGGATCGAGCGGGAGCACGGCGCCGACGCGGTCTATCTGATGTGCTCCCACGGGGACCTCATCAAGGCGCTGGTCGCCGACGCCCTCGGACTGCATCTCGATCTCTTCCAGCGGATCTCGGTCGAGCCCTGCTCGGTCACCGCGATCCGCTACACCCCGACCCGGCCCTTCCTCGTCCGGCTCGGGGACACCGGCGACTTCGCCGGACTGGTGCCGCGCGAGGAGACCCCCGCGGACCGCGGCGGGGACGCGGCGGTCGGCGGCGACGCGGGAGCACCGTGATCTCCGTGCGCAGTAGGGTGGTGCCGCGGTGCGAGCGCGCCGTGACAGCCGTGACCGGGCGGTCGTGACACCCAGCGGTCAGCAGTCAGTCAGCCGAGCAGTCGAACCAAATGGAGCAGGACGTTGTCCCGTCAGGTGTTCCTCTATGACCCGCCGGACCGTTTCGTCGCCGGTACGGTCGGGCTGCCTGGTCGTCGTACCTTTTTCCTCCAGGCGTCCGCCGGTGGCCGGACCACCAGCGTCGCGCTGGAGAAGACGCAGGTCGCCGCGTTGGCCGAGCGGATAGACGAGCTGCTGGACGAAGTGGTGCGGCGCACCGGCGGAAACGCCCCGGTCCCCGCCGTCGCACCGGCCGAACTCACCGACACCGCACCGCTGGAAGTCCCCGTCGAGGAGGAGTTCCGGGTCGGCACCATGGCACTCGCCTGGGACGGCGAGGAACAGCGCATGATCGTCGAGGCACAGGCGCTGGTCGAGCTGGAGGCCGAGTCCGAGGAGGACCTGGCCGAGGCCGAGGAGCGGCTGCTCCAAGACGATGTGAACGGCCCGCCCATGCTGCGGGTACGGCTCACCGGGACGCAGGCGCGCGCCTTCGCCAAGCGCGCCCTGGAGGTCGTCAACGCCGGCCGCCCGCCCTGCCCGCTGTGCAGTCTGCCGCTCGACCCGGAGGGACACGTATGTCCGCGCCAGAACGGATACCGCCGCGGAGCCTGACGCCGCCGTCCCCGTCCGAGCTGCTGGCTCTCGGTGAGCTGACGGTGCGCGGCCGGGTCCGGGAGGCGTCCAACGCGGTGCTGTACTGCACGGTCGAGTACGAGGGCCACAGCGCCCCCTGCGTCTACAAGCCGGTGGCCGGGGAGCGGCCGCTGTGGGACTTCCCGGACGGCACGCTCGCCCAGCGCGAGGTCGCGGCGTACGAGATCTCCGAGGCCACCGGCTGGGGGCTGGTCCCGCCCACCGTGCTGCGCGACGGGCCGTACGGCCAGGGGATGTGCCAGCTCTGGATAGAGGTCGAGGCGGCCTCGGCCTCCGACGGGGCAGAGGCCGACGGGGCCCACGGGTCCGGGGAGACCCGGGGTACCGAGCTGCTCGCGCTCGTCGAGGGCGACGATCCGGGGCCCGGCTGGAAGGCGGTGGGCTACGCCGAGGTGGGCGAGGGCCGCACCGCGCTGCTGGTGCACGCCGACGACGTACGGCTGCGCCGGCTGGCCGTGCTCGACGCGGTGATCAACAACGGCGACCGCAAGGGCGGCCATCTGCTGCCCGCGGCCGGCGGCCGGCTCTATGCGATTGATCACGGTGTCACCTTCAACGCGGACGACAAGCTGCGCACCCTGCTGTGGGGCTGGGCCGGGGAGCCGCTGCCGGACGACGTGCTCGAGGTGCTGGGCCGGCTGGCGGACCGGCTGGCCGACGGCGGCCCGCTCGGCGCCCGGCTGGCGGAGCTGATCACCGGGGCCGAGATCGAGGCGCTGCGGGCCCGTGTGGCCACTTTGCTGCGGACCCGGAAGCACCCCGAGCCCAGCGGTCAGTGGCCTGCGATCCCCTGGCCGCCGGTCTGAGCGGACCGCCCCGCTCCGGGGTCCGGAGCGTCCCTGTGGGGACGCCGTCGTCCCCGGATCAAGGAGCGCAAGCAGCTCACGGGCGTCTGCGCAAGACCGCCTATCCGGCCAACACGGCTGGTCCGGTTCGTATACGGACGCTGCATCCGGTTACGCTCATTGCATGTATGCCTGGCCCGCTTCTGAGGTTCCCGCCCTGCCCGGCAGTGGCCGCGACCTGAGCATTCACGACACCGCGACCGGGGGACGGATCACCCTGACCCCCGGCCCCGTCGCGCGCATCTACGTCTGCGGGATCACCCCGTACGACGCGACCCACATGGGTCATGCGGCGACCTACAACGCGTTCGACCTCGTTCAGCGCGTATGGCTCGACACCAAGCGCCAGGTGCACTACGTCCAGAACGTCACCGATGTCGACGATCCCTTGCTGGAGCGGGCCCAGCAGAACGGCGACGACTGGACGGCCCTCGCCGAGCGCGAGACCGCCCTCTTCCGCGAGGACATGACGGCCCTGCGGATGCTGCCCCCGCGCCACTACATCGGCGCCGTCGAGGCGATACCCGGGATCGTGCCGCTCGTGGAGCGGCTGCGCGACCTGGGCGCCGCCTATGAGCTCGAAGGCGACATCTACTTCTCCGTGGAGTCCGACCCCTCCTTCGGCTCGGTCAGCCGGCTCGACGCCGAGGCCATGCGGCTGCTGTCCGCCGAGCGCGGCGGCGACCCCGAGCGCCCCGGCAAGAAGAACCCCCTCGACCCGATGCTGTGGATGGCCGCCCGCGACGGCGAGCCGAGTTGGGACGGCGGATCGCTCGGCTCCGGCCGCCCCGGCTGGCACATCGAATGCGTGGCCATCGCCCTGGACCACCTCGGCATGGGCTTCGACGTGCAGGGCGGCGGATCGGATCTGGCCTTCCCGCACCATGAGATGGGCGCCTCGCACGCTCAGGTCCTCACCGGAGAGCGGCCGTTCGCCAAGACCTATGTGCACGCCGGGATGGTGGCCCTGGACGGCGAGAAGATGTCCAAGTCCAAGGGCAACCTGGTCTTCGTCTCGGCGCTGCGCCGCGATGGGGTGGACCCGGCGGCCATCCGGCTCGCGCTGCTGGCCCACCACTACCGCGCGGACTGGGAGTGGACGGACGGGGTGCTGCGGGAGGCCGAGGAGCGCCTCGGCCGCTGGCGCGCCGCCGTCTCGCGGCCGGACGGGCCCTCGGCCGACGTGCTGCTGGAGGAGATCCGCGAGGCGCTCGCGGACGACCTGAACTCACCCGCCGCCCTGGCCGCCGTCGACCGCTGGGCCGCCGCGCAGACGTCGGCCGGCGGTACGGACGAGGGGGCGCCCGGACTGGTCTCGCGCGCCGTGGACGCGCTGCTGGGCGTGGCCCTCTGACGCGGCGTCGCGGCCGCGTCGCCGGCACACCGCGACCGTAAGAACAAGAGCCCGCGCCGGGATCGTCCCGGCGCGGGCTCAGCGCTGTTCCAGGTGTGCCGCGCGGTGTGCCGTGCCGCCCGTCGTATGCCGTACGGCGCGTCGTATGCCGTACGGCGGCGGGGCCGTGGCTACTGGCCGGAGTCGGACCCCTGGTCCCCCTGGCCGCTCTGGTCCCCTTCGTCCCCCTGGTCGCCGTGCGAGTCGTCCCGGTCCTCGGTGTCCTGGGCGTTGTCGTCCGGCTCCTTGGCGTCGGCCCCGGTGCCGTCCGTGTCCTCGGCGTCGCCCTTGTCCGCCTCGTCGTCCTTGGCGGACGGCTTGCGCGGCCGGCCCTGGCCGCCGGCGGGGTCGCGTAGGTACGGGGTGCCCGAGCCGGTGCCAGGACCCGCCGTGCCGCCCTCCCGGCCGTCCGCGAGACCGCCGGTCTCGGTCGCGTGGCCGCCGGGGCCGGGCTGGCCGTCGCGCCGCCGCAGATAGCGCTCGAACTCGCGGGCGATGGCCTCGCCCGACGCCTCCGGCAGCTCGGCGGTGTCCCGCGCCTCCTCCAGCGACTGGACGTACTCGGCGACCTCGCTGTCCTCGGCGGCCAGCTGGTCCACGCCGAGCTGCCAGGCCCGTGAGTCCTCGGTCAGCTCACCGAGCGGGATGCGCACCGCGATGAGGTCCTCGAGGCGGTTGAGCAGCGCCAGGGTGGCCTTCGGGTTCGGCGGCTGCGAGACGTAGTGCGGCACGGCCGCCCACAGGCTCACCGCCGGAACGCCCGCGTGGGTGCAAGCCTCCTGGAGGATTCCGACGATCCCGGTCGGGCCCTCGTAGCGGGTCTCCTCCAGGTCGAGGCTGCGGGCCAGGTCCGGATCGGAGGTGACGCCGCTGACCGGCACCGGCCGGGTGTGCGGGGTGTCGCCGAGCAGTGCGCCGAGGATGACGATCATCTCCACGCCCAACTCATGGGCGTAGCCGAGGATCTCGTTGCAGAACGACCGCCAGCGCATGCTCGGCTCGATACCGCGCACCAGCACCAGGTCCCGGGACTTCTCCCCGGTGTCCGCCCGGACCACCGAGAGCCGGGTCGTCGGCCAGGTGATCTTGCGCACCCCGCCGTCCAGCGCCACGGTGGGCCGGTTCACCTGGAAGTCGTAGTAGTCCTCGGCGTCGAGCGAGGCGAAGACCTCGCCCTTCCACTCCCGGTCCAGGTGCCCGACCGCGGTGGAGGCGGCGTCTCCGGCGTCGTTCCAGCCCTCGAAGGCACAGATCATGACCGGGTCGATCAGCTCGGGAACCCCCTCAAGCTCGATCACCCAGCGCCTCCTTCCGGCCGGGGCGGACCGATCAATTCCGCCTCCAGCTGCAGTTCCCATTGCGTGCCACCCAAGCCTACGGCTTTCCGGGTCTCCGGCCGCAGCCCCCGCACCAGAGCGTTCCTCCATTCATCCGATCTGTCCTTCGAAATGTCCGCCACACCCCTGGACGAAACCGTTAGGGCGGCGCTATACATCGGATCACCGCGAAAGGTCCGATCTTCTCTCGCGCGCATCGTTTAGGGAGTTCCCGTTGAGTCTGCGTCCGTCCGTCACCGAGCTCGAGGTCCACGACATCCGATTTCCCACCTCGGAGCAGCTCGACGGCTCGGACGCCATGAACCCGGACCCCGACTACTCCGCCGCCTATGTCGTGCTGCGCACGGACGCCGAGGAGGGCACGGCGTCCGAGGAGACGGCGTTCGGTGGGACGGCGTCCGGCGGGACGGCGTGCGAGGGGTACGGCTTCGTCTTCACCATCGGCCGCGGCAACGATGTCACCGCGGCCGCCATCCGCTCCCTGCGCTCCCATGTGGTGGGCCGCCCCGTGCCGTTGACCGCCGCCGACCTCGCCGCCCTGCACCGTGAGCTGACCCATGACTCGCAGCTGCGCTGGCTCGGACCGGAGAAGGGCGTCATGCATATGGCGGCCGGGGCGGTGGTCAACGCCGCCTGGGACCTCGCCGCCCGGCACGCCGCCAAGCCCCTGTGGCGGTTCCTCGCCGAGATGTCGCCCGAGGAGCTGGTGGAGCTGGTCGACTTCCGCTACCTCAGCGACGCGCTCTCCCGCGACGAGGCGCTCGCGATCCTGCGCGCCGCCGAGCCCGGCCGCGCCGAGCGGGCCGCGCGCCTGCGCGAGCGGGGCTACCCCGCCTACACCACCTCGCCCGGCTGGCTCGGCTACTCCGACGAGAAAATGGTCAAGCTGGCGCAGGAGGCCGTCGCCGACGGCTTCGGCCAGATCAAGCTCAAGGTCGGGGCCGATCTCGACGAGGACCTCAGGCGGCTGCGGCTCGCGCGCGAGGCGGTCGGTCCCGGTGTGCGTATCGCGGTGGACGCCAACCAGCGCTGGGACGTGGCGGAGGCGGTGCGCTGGATGAGCGCCCTGGCGCCGTACGACCCGCACTGGATCGAGGAGCCCACCAGCCCGGACGACGTCCTCGCGCACGCCGCCATCCGTGCCGGACAGCCGGTCAGGGTCGCCACCGGTGAACACGTCGCCAACCGCGTGGTCTTCAAACAGCTGCTCCAGGCCGGGGCGGTGGACTTCGTCCAGATCGACGCGGCGCGGGTCGCCGGGGTCAACGAGAACCTCGCGATCCTGCTGCTCGCCGCCAAGTACGGACGTCCGGTGTGCCCGCACGCGGGCGGCGTGGGGCTGTGCGAACTGGTCCAGCACCTGGCCATGTTCGACTTCGTGGCCGTCTCGGGCAGCTGGGACGACCGGGTCATCGAGTATGTCGACCACCTCCATGAGCACTTCGCCGACCCGGTGGTGATCGAGGCGGGCCGCTACCGCGCACCGACCGCGCCGGGCTTCTCCGCTCGTATGTACCCCGAGTCGATCGCCGCCTACCGCTATCCGGACGGGCCCGAATGGCGGACCCGCCTCGCCCGGCAGCCCGCACAGGGACCGCCCGCACCCGATCCGTCCGCGCACGAACCGTCCGCGCACGAACCGTCCGTACGACAGGAGGACCACCAGTGACCACCGGGGACTTCGAAGGGCTGGCCGCGCTCGTCACCGGCGGCGCCTCCGGTATCGGCGCCGCCATCGCCGCCACGCTGCGCGACCGCGGCGCGCGGGTCGCCGTGCTCGACCGCGACCCGTCGGGCGCCCCGGACGGCACGCTGCCGCTCAAGGCCGATGTCACCTCCGACGAGGCGATCAGGGGCGCGGTGGACGCGGCGGTGGCCGAATTCGGCGCCCTGCACACGGTCGTCGGCAACGCGGGCGTCGGCGCGATCGGCACCGTCGAGGACAACTCCGACGAGGAGTGGCACCGGCTGCTGGACATCAACGTGCTGGGCCTGGTCCGCACCGCGCGCGCCGCGCTGCCGCATCTGCGCGCCGCCGCGGCCGACCGGCCCGGCGCCGTCTCCATCACCCACACCTGCTCGATCGCCGCCACCGCCGGACTGCCGCAGCGCGCCGCCTACAGCGCCAGCAAGGGCGCGGTGCTGTCACTCACCCTCGCCATGGCGGCGGACCACATCCGCGAGGGGATCCGCGTCAACTGCGTCAACCCCGGCACCGTGGACACCCCGTGGGTCTGCCGGCTGCTCGACCAGGCTCCCGATCCGGCGGCCGAGCGGGCCGCCCTGGAGGCCCGGCAGCCCACCGGACGGCTGGTCTCCGCCGACGAGGTGGCCGCCGCCGTCGCGTATCTCGCCGGCCCCGCCGCCGCGGCCGTCACCGGCACCGCGCTGGCCGTCGACGGAGGGATGCAGGGCCTGCGGCTGCGCCCCGCCTCCTCCTGAGACACCGCCTTCTCCAGTCCACCCCGCCGAACCGCCGAGGAGCAGCGCCACCCGGACGACTCGACCAGGAACGACCAAGGACGGGACTCGATGACGAGACTCCGCACCACCGGCACCGCCGCCTGCGCCGTGCTGCTGGCCGTCGCGGCGCTCACCGGCTGCAACCGTGAGAGCAACGGCGCCGGCGGCGGCAAGGTCGGCATCGACATGCCGCGGACGGACACCGACTTCTGGAACTCCTACCAGCAGTACCTGGAGAAGGGCATCGACAAGGGCACGGTCTCCGCGCTGCCCCTGTCCAACTCGCAGAACGACATCTCCAAACTGGTCGCCAACGTCCAGGCGTTGACCGACCAGGGCGCCAAGGCGGTCATCATGGCCCCCCAGGACACCGGGGCCGTCTCCGCCACCCTGGAACAGCTGGCGGAGAAGAAGATCCCCGTGGTGAGCGTGGACACCCGCCCCGACTCGGGCAAGGTCTACATGGTGGTGCGGGCCGACAACCGGGCGTACGGCACCAAGGCGTGCGAGTACCTCGGTGAGAAGCTGGGCGGCAAGGGCCGGGTCGCCGAGCTCCAGGGCGATCTCAGCTCCATCAACGGCCGGGACCGTTCGCAGGCGTTCGCCTCCTGCATGAAGAAGAAGTACCCCGGCATCACGGTGCATGAGCTGCCGACCGACTGGAAGGGCGATGTGGCCTCCGCCAAGCTGCAGAGCCTGCTGGCCCAGCACAAGGACGTGAACGGCATCTATATGCAGGCGGGCGGCGCCTTCCTCCAGCCCACCCTCGCGCTGCTGGAGCAGAAGAGGCTGCTGAAACCGGCCGGTTCGGCCAAGCACATCACGATCATCTCCAACGACGGGATCCCCGAGGAGCTGGACGCGATCCGCTCCGGGAAGATCGACGCCACCCTCTCCCAGCCCGCCGACCTCTACGCCCAGTGGGCCCTGAACTACGCGAAGGCGGCTCTGGACGGCAAGACGTTCACCCCGGGCCCCACCGATCACGGCTCCGAGATCGTCAAGATCGGGAACGGCCTGGAGGACCAGCTCCCGGCGCCGCTGGTCACCAAGGAGAACGTCGACGACACGAAGCTGTGGGCCAACCAGCTCGAGAAGAAGTGACCATGGCCGCGGTCGAGCAGCCCGCCGTGGTGCGGGCCCGGGGCATCGTCAAACGGTTCGGGCCCACCGTCGCCCTGGACCACGCCCGGCTGGCCGTACGGCCCGGGGAGGCCCATGCGCTCGTCGGGCGCAACGGGGCGGGCAAGTCCACCCTGGTGTCCGTCCTGACCGGCATGGAGCGCCCGGACGAGGGCGAGGTGACCTTCTCCGGCGAGCCCGCCCCGGGCTACGGCGACACCGCCGCCTGGCAGCGCCGGGTGGCCTGCGTCTACCAGAAGTCGATGGTGGTCCCGGAGCTGACGGTCGCCGAGAACCTGTACCTCAACCGGTTCCCGGGCACGGGACGCATCCGCTGGCACGCCCTGCGCGAGGACGCCCGTGCGCTGCTGGCCGAGTACGGCGTGGCGGTGGACCCCCGGGCGCGGGCGAAGGACCTCGGCGTCGAGCAGCGGCAGTTCGTGGAGATCGCCCGCGCCCTGTCCTTCGGCGCCCGGCTGATCATCCTCGACGAGCCCACCGCCCAGCTCGACGCGGGCGGTATCGAGCGGCTCTTCGCCAAGCTGCGCGAGCTGCGCCGCCAGGGGGTCGCCTTCCTGTTCATCTCGCACCACCTCCAGGAGGTCTACGAACTCTGCGACACCGTCACCGTCTTCCGCGACGCCCGGCACGTGCTGACCGCCCCGGTCGCCGAGCTGCCCAAGGAGGCGCTGGTGGCGGCGATGACCGGGGACGACGGCGCGGCGTCCGGGGGTGACTCCCGGGCGGCCGTCCGGGTTCGCGTCACCCGTAAGGACGCCGCCCCGGGCGGGGAGCCGGTGCTGCGCACCGAAGGGCTCGTCCGCAAGGGCGAGTTCGAGCCGCTGGACCTGGTGGTGCGCCCCGGCGAGGTGCTCGGTCTGGCCGGGGCCACGGCCAGCGGCAACACGGCGGTCGGCGAGACCCTGGTGGGGCTGCGCACACCGGCCGGCGGCCGGCTGTCGGTGCGTGGCCGGCCGGTGCGCCCCGGCAGCGTGCCGCACGCCGTCGACGCGGGCATCGGCTACGTCCCGGAGGACCGGCACGACCAGGGCCTGGTCCTGGGCCGCAGCGTCGCCGAGAACGCCACGCTGACCGTCACCGACCAGCTGGGGCCCTACGGCACCGTGCTGCCCTCCCGCACCCGCGCCTTCGCCCAGCGGATGATCACCTCCCTGGACATCAAGACCTCGGGCCCCTCACAGCCGGTTTCGGGTTTGTCCGGCGGAAATCAGCAGAAGGTCGTCATCGCGCGGGCGCTGGCCCGTGAGCCCAGCGTCCTGGTCGCGATCCGCCCGACCGCCGGGGTGGACGTGAGGTCCAAGGACGCGCTGCTCGGCGTCGTACGGGACGTGGCCGCGGCCGGGAGCGGCGCGGTCATCGTCTCCGACGAACTGGACGACCTGCGGATCTGCGACCGGGTCCTGGCGTTCTTCCACGGACGGGTAGTCGCGGAGTTCGGCGGCGGCTGGAGCGACCGTCAGCTGGTGGCCGCCATGGAGGGCATGACCGGACCCGGCACCACGGGCCCGGACGGCACGGCGGGAGACACAGGGGACGCAAGCGGCACAGGGGATGCAAGGGGCGCAGGGGACACGGGAGACCGCACGGAAGGAAGGCAGCCATGACCGATACGGCACGGCGGCGGACCGCCGAGGCGGTGGCCGACGACCCGGCGGGGCGGGGCCGGCCGCGGATCGACCTCGCGCGCTGGCGCGATCTGTCGCTGGTCCCCGTGATCTTCGTCCTCGGGGTGATCGGCTTCATCGTCTCACCCGCCTTCCTCACCCAGGACAACCTGATCGGCGTCGTCCAGCAGTCCACCGAGCTGGGGCTGCTGGTGCTGGGCGAGGCGCTGATCCTGATCAGCGGGCGGATGGACCTCTCGCTGGAGTCGACCATCGCCGTGGCGCCCGTGATCGCCTTATGGTTCGTGCTGCCCGAGCACGGGGCGCGGTTCGAGGGCCTGGGGCTGCTGCCGGTGTGGACCGCCATCCCGCTGTGTCTGTCGGTCGGGGCGCTGATCGGCGCGGCCAACGGCTTCCTGATCCTCAAGCTGCGGGTCAACGGCTTCATCGCGACCCTGGGCATGCTCACCATGCTGCGCGGACTCCAGGTCGGCGTCGCCGAGGGCCAGTCGATCGTCAACGTCCCCGCATCCTTCCGCTACCTCGGCAAGGCCGAATGGCTGGGCGTGCCCGCCGCCGTGTGGATCTGCCTGGGGCTGTACGCGGTCGGCGGCCTGGCGCTGGGCTATCTGCGGCACGGACGCGCGCTGTACGCGATCGGCGGCAACCCCGAGGCCGCGCGGGCGGCGGGCATCCGGGTGGACCGGATCACCTGGATCGTGCTCAGCGTCGGCGGCCTTCTCGCCGCCTTCGCGGGCGTCCTCTACACCGGCCACTACGGCTCGGTCGCGGCGACCCAGGGCAACGGCTGGATCTTCCAGGTGTTCGCCGCGGCGGTCATCGGCGGGATCAGCCTCAAGGGCGGTCGGGGCACGCTCTTCGGCGCGCTCACCGGTGTGCTGACTCTGCAACTGGTCGTCAATGTGATGACCCTCGGCGGGGTACCGCCGCTGTGGAACCAGTTCATCAATGGCTCGATCATCATCGTCGCCCTGATCATCTCCCGCTATGCCGGCGGCGAGAAGCAGGACTGAGCAACGGGCAGGAGGGAGCCATGGCGGTCGACGGCGGACGGGCCCCGAGCGGCCCGCGCGAACTGGGGCGCTCGGGAGTGCGGGTGCCACCCCTGGGCCTCGGCTGCGCGCCGCTGGCCAATCTCTACGAGGCGGTGCCGGAGGAGCGCGCCAGGGAGACCGTAAGGGCGGCATTCGACACCGGTCTCACCTATATGGACACCGCGCCGCACTACGGCGTCGGACTCTCCGAGGAACGGCTGGGACGGGTGCTGGCCGGGCGCGACCGCGCCGGGTACACGCTCTCCACCAAGGTGGGGCGGCGGCTGCGGCCCCGCTTCCTGGGAGAGCCCGGCCAGGCGGAGGGGTTCGCGGCCACCCCCGACCGGGTCCGGGAGTGGGACTTCACCCGGGACGGCATCCGGGCCACCCTGGAGTCCTCCCTGGAGCGGCTCGGGGTCGACGCGGTGGACATCGTCTACCTCCACGACCCGGAGAACCACATCCGTGAGGTCCATGAGACGGGTTTCGCGGCACTGGCCGAGCTGAAGGCGGAAGGGCTCGTCCGGGCCATCGGCTTCGGCATGAACCACAGCGATGTGCTCGCCCGGTTCGTCGCCGACTTCGACGTGGACGTCGTGCTGTGCGCGGGCCGCTGGACACTGCTGGAGCGCACCGCCTACGACGACCTGCTGCCGGTGTGCGAGCGGCGCGGCACCTCCGTGGTGGCCGGCGGGGTCTACAACTCCGGGCTGCTCGCCGACCCCGGCCCCGGGGCCCACTACGACTACCGGCGGGCGCCGGCCGAGCTCATCGAGCGGGCCCGGCGGCTGGCCTCGGTGTGCGCCGAGTTCGGCGTGGAGCTGCGGGCCGCAGCGCTGCGCTTCCCCTTCGGCCATCCCGCGGTGGCCGCGGCGCTGGTCGGCTGCGCATCCCCGGCCGAAGTCCGGGACAACGCCGAGCTGTTCACCCGCGACATCCCCGACGAACTGTGGCGGACCCTGGTGCGGCGCGGTCTGCTCGACGACGACATCCCGCTGCCGGTCCGGCCGGCCTGACCCGAAGGCGACCCGAAGGAGTGCCCGTGCCGCGCCGTATCGACGCCCACCACCATCTGTGGGACCTGACCCGCCGTGCACAGCCCTGGATGGACGGCCCGTGGGCCGACCCCATCCGCCGCACCTTCACCCCGGAGGACCTCGCCCCGCACCTGGACGCCCATGGGATCGGCGCCACCGTCGTCGTCCAGTCCAGCTCCTCCGTCGAGGAGACCCGGGAACTCCTCGCCCTGGCCGACGGCTGGGACCGTATCGCCGGCGTCGTCGGCTGGGCCGACCTCACCCACCCCGGGGTGGGCGAGGTGCTCGCCGAACTGGCCGCCGGGCCCGGCGGCGAGCACCTGGTGGGCGTGCGCCACCAGGTGCAGGACGAGCCGGACCGGCGGTGGCTGGCCCGCGACGACGTCCGCCGCGGGCTCGCCGCCGTGGCCGACGCGGGCCTGGTCTACGACCTGCTGATCACCCCGAGGGAACTTCCCGCGGCGATCGACGCCGTCCGCGAGCTGCCCCAGCTGGGCTTCGTCCTCGACCACGCCGCCAAACCGCCCGTGGCCGGCGGGGAGCGCGACCCCTGGGCCCGGCGGCTCGCCGTGCTCGCGGCCCTGCCGAACATCGACTGCAAACTGTCCGGACTGGTCACCGAGGCCGCCTGGGACGGCTGGCGGCCCGAGCAGGTGCTCCCGTACGCCTGGCACGTCCTGGACGTCTTCGGGCCGGGCCGGGTGCTGTTCGGCTCCGACTGGCCGGTGTGCACCCTGGCCGCGACCTACGACGAGGTGGTGTCCCTCGCGGAGCGCGCCACCCTCGGGCTCGGCGAGGACGAGCGGGCCGCCGTCCTCGGCGGCACCGCGGCCCGCTCCTACCGCCTCCGCCTGTAGGCCCGTAGGCCCAGGGGCCCCGAGGGCCTCTGACGCCCGTGCCCGGGAGCACTCACAGCGTGGCGCGCAGCCACTGCTCCACGCTCGCGATGTGCACCGTCGCCCAGGACCGCGCCGCCTCCGCGTCGCGGTCCCGCAGCGCGGCCAGGATCGCCCGGTGCTCGGTGAGGGTGCGGCTGACCGCGTCCTCCTGGGTCAGCCCGCGCCACACCCGGGCCCGGGTGGTGGGCCCGGAGAGCCCGTCGAGCAGTGAGCAGAGCACCGAGTTGCCCGAGCACTGGACGATGCCGCGGTGGAACTCCAGATCGCCGGCGACCAGCTCCTCCACGGACGGCGCCGGCCCGAGCGCGTCCAGTTGCGCCTGGAGCCGGTCCAGTTCGGCGTCGCTGATCCGGGTGCAGGCCAGCGCCGTGGCGGCGGGCTCCAGGATCCGCCGCACCGCCAGGAACTCCAGCACCGTGTCATCGCGGTGGAAGTCCACGACGAAGCTCAGCGCCTCCAGCAGCAGCTGGGGGTCGAGGCTGGTCACATAGGTGCCGTCGCCCTGCCGTACGTCCAGGATCCGGATCAGCGACAGCGCCCGCACGGCCTCGCGCAGCGAGTTGCGGGACAGTCCGAGCTCGGCGGCCAGCTCGCTCTCCTTGGGGAGCCGGTCGCCGGGGCGCAGCGCACCCGAGACGATCATGCCCTTGATTTTCTCGATCGCCTCGTCGGTGACCGCCATGGTGGACCTCCCCGGGAGTTAAACCTCCGATGTATCGGGCCCATTATGGCGCGCGCCATGACGTGACCGGACCGGCGGCGTCCGCCGGGGACGCCGCCGGTCGGCTGTGGGCGGCTCAGAAGGTGAACGGACCCGGCGACTGGGCCGAGGTGGCGGTGCAGTTCACCGTGATCAGGCCGAAGATCACCAGCTTCAGCGACGTGGCCTCCAGGACGTCGCCCGCGGCCACCGTGCCCTTGAGCGGGCCGGTGCTCACGGCGGAGCCGGCCGGGAGCGCCGGGCTGGAATTGCCGGTGAAGGTCGTGGTCCCGGAGCCGTTCTTCGACAGCGTCAGCGTCGAGCTCACCGAACCCGCCGCGACGTCGATCGGCGACGTGATCGCCGACGAGGACAGGGTGATGGTCGCGGACGTCCCGCTCTGCGTGGCCGTCAGCGTGGCCAGACCCGATCCGAAGGTCCCGCAATCGGCCGTCAGGGTGGCGGTCGTCGGGGTGACCGCGGTCGCGGTCGGGGCCAGCGCGAGCGCGCCGGCGGCCAGTGCTGCTGCTCCCATTGCCGTGCTGATCCCGAGCTTGATCCGTCTCATGGGACTGCCTTCCGGAGTGGGGGAAGTGCGGCTTGTGTGTGGGGGGTTCCTGACTGCCCGTCATCCACGGGCGATGTCATTGATGCGCGCACCGCCGAAGAAGGCAAGAGCGATTCAGCTGATTTTTAACGCGCGAGTAAGGTGGCGGCCCCCGGGAAGGGGCCCGCCAACTCGCCTCCGTGCGACGGACGTTGGGGGAGGGATGCGGCTCAGCTCCACAGGGTGCTGGGGGCCTCCCGACGCACCACCGGGGCGATCTCCTCGGCGAACCTCTGCAACGTCTCGATCTGCCGGGCCCGGCTCAGCCCGATGCCGTCGACCGTGATCGACTGAAGGTCGTGCCGGTAGACCTCGTGATAGGCGAGGATCTTGTCAATGATCTGCTGCGGGCTCCCGATGAGCTGCGGCCCGTTCTCGATCGCGTCCTCGATGGTGCGGAACGGGGTGTTGTAGCCCGGCTTGCCGGCCAGATGGGGCTTGAAGCTCTGCCGGACCCGCGCCTCGTAGTAGTCCTTGTACTGCGCGATCGCCTGCTGGGTGGTGTCGGCGATGAACAGCCCGCCGGACCCGGCCGCCACATACGCGGCCGCCGGGTCGTGCCCGTATGCCTCGAACCGCTCGCGGTAGTGGCGGATCAGCTCGGCGTACGCCGAGCGCGGCTGGATGGCGTTCGCCGTGAACAGCGGATCGCCGTGCCGGGCGGCCAGCTCGGTGGAGTTGCGGCTGGTGGCCGAGCCGTGCCAGATCCTGGGCAGCCCGTCGTAGGTGCGCGGCACGGTCGTCACCCCCTTCAGCGGCGGCCGGAACTCCCCCTCCCAGGTGACGTTCTCCTCGCTCCACAGCCGCCGCAGCAGCTGGTACTTCTCGGCCTGGAGATCCCACTGCCGGTCCTCGTCGAGGCCGAAGAGATCGAAGTGCCCGGCCTCCGCGCCCTTGCCCACCACCAGCTCGATCCGGCCCCGGGAGATCTGGTCCAGCGTCGCGTAGTCCTCGGCGACCCGCACCGGGTCCAGGATCGCCACCACGGTCACCCCGGTGAGCAGCTTGATCCGGGAGGTGCGGGCCGCGAGCGCGCCCAGCACCACCGTGGGGCTCGAGGACAGGAACGGCCCCGCGTGCCGCTCCCCGACGGCATACGCGTCGAAACCGAGCCGCTCGGCGGCCACCCCCGTCTCCAGGACGTCCTCGAACCGCTCGGCGGCCGGGGGCAGCTCACCGGTCAATGGATGCGGGGCATGGCTGATCAGGGACAGTACGGAGAACTTCATGGTGTCCTTCCAGCATCGGGCTGATCTGTCCGGATCTCTCCGGCGTCATCGGTCATCGGGGCGCGGGCGGCGCGGCGGAACACCCCGCCCGCGCCCGGTCACGCGCGCTTCGCCCAGGCCTCGGCCAGCAGTTCGTACGAGCGCACCCGGTCCTCGTGGCCATGCGTGATCGTGGTGATCAGCAGCTCATCCGCGCCCGTCGCCTCGCGCAGCGCCGCCAGGCGCTCCACCACCGTCTCCGGCGCCCCCACGAACTGGGTGTCGACCCGGTCGGCCACCAGCGCCCGGTCCTCGTCCGACCACCGGTGCCGGGCCGCCTCCTCGGGCGTCGGAAACGGAATCGCCCCCTCGGCGGTACGGATGGAGCGCACCCACAGCCCGTACCCGGAGGCCAGCCGGCGCGCGGTCGCGTCATCGGGGGCGACGACCACATCGGCCGAGACCAGCACCCGTGGTGCGGCCAGCGCGGGGGAGCGGCGGAACGCCTTGCGGTACGCCTCCACGGCCTCCACCACCGACCCCGGGCTGACGTGGTAGTTCGCGGCGAACGGCAGTCCGCGCGCGGCCGCCGTCTCCGCGCTCGTACCGCCGCTGCTGCCCAGGATCCACACCTCGACGTCGGCGCCCTCGCCGGGAACGGCATGCGCCTCCACCCCGTCCGCCGAGCGGTACTCGCCGGCCAGCAGGGCCAGGATGTCGTCGATCTGCTCGGCGTACTCGGGTGTGGTGGCGCCCGGCTGCCGCAGCAGTTCCTGGTGCAGCCGGAAGCGGGGCGAGGCCAGCAGCTTCGGGAAACCGGTGTACTTCGGCGGGAGGTAGAGCCCGCTGTCGGTGAAGGTGCCCTCGGCCCTCCCGGCCTCCTCGGCCCTCCCGGCCTCCTCGGCCCTCCCGGCCTCCTCGGCCCCGGTCTTCCCGGACCCCTCGGCCGGGGCAGCGGCCGCTGTGCGCGGGACGCCGCCCGAGCGGCCGAGCCCCAGGTCGATCCGGCCGGGGTGCAGTGCGTCGATCAGCCCGAACTGCTCGACCACCGACAGCGGGGTGTGATGGCCCAGCTGTACGGCGCCCGAGCCGACCCGGATGCGCTCAGTGGCCCCGGCGACCAGCGAAATGACCAGCGCGGGGGAGGTGCCCGCGACACCGGGGTTGAGATGGTGCTCGGCCAGCCAGTAGCGGCGGTAGCCGGCCGCCTCGGTGCGGCGCGCCAGATCCAGGGTGTTGCGCAGCGCCTCGGCGGCGGTGGAGCCGGAGCTGATGGGGACGAGATCAAGTACGGACAGCGGAACGTCGGAGGACATCGGGGCACGCCTCTCGTGGCTGAGGGAGGGAGTCAGGCGGATCGGGCCGGGGCCGCGTGGCGCCCGCCGGGGATCGCGGCGAGCAGTTCCTCGGTGTACGGGTGGGAGGGCGAGGCGAAGACCTCGTCGGCCGTGCCCGTCTCCAGCAGCCTGCCGCCGCGCATCACCCCGACCCGGTCGGCGATCTGCCGTACGACGGCGAGGTCATGGGAGATGAAGAGATAGCTCAGCCCCAGATCGCGCTGGAACTCCGCCAGCAGCTCCAGAATGCGCGCCTGCACCGACACGTCCAGCGCCGACACCGGCTCGTCGCAGATGACCAGATCGGGGCTGAGGGCCAGCGCACGGGCGATCGCGACCCGCTGCCGCTGACCGCCCGACAGCTCACCGGGCCTGCGCCGCAGGGTGGTCGCGGGCAGCGCCACCCGGTCCAGCAGCTCGGCCGCGCGCCGCAGCCGTGCCGCCCGGTCGCCGACCCGGAAGGCGCGCAGCGGCTCGGTGACGGCGTCGGCGACGGACCGGCGGGGGTCGAGCGAGGAGTACGGGTTCTGGTAGACCAGCTGAACGCGGCGCCGCAGCCGGCGCAGCGCCGCGCCGGACAGCGCGGTGATGTCCTGGCCGTCGAACCGGATCCGGCCCTCGGTGGGATCGGTCAGCCGCGCCACCATGCGGGCCGTGGTGGACTTGCCCGAACCGGACTCGCCGACGAGGGCGAAGCTCTCACCGCGCCGGATGCGGAAGTCCACGCCGTCCACGGCGCGGACCCGCGCCCGGCCGCGCGGGGCGAACTCCTTGACCAGCCCCTCGGCGACGACGAGATCGGCGCCCTCGGCGGCGGGCTCCCCGGCCGCCGCCTCGCGTACCCGCACCCGCACCGGCTCCGTCGCCACGCTCGGCGCGCTGGCCAGCAGCCGCCGGGTGTACGGATGCCGGGGCGCGGTCAGCACCTGGTGGGCCGGGCCGGACTCCACGATCTCGCCCTCCGACATGACCGCGATCCGCCGGGCCCGGTCGGCCGCGACCCCCAGATCGTGGGTGATCAGCAGTACGGCCGTGCCCGCCTGGCGGGTGAGCGTCTCGATGTGGTCCAGGATGCGCCGCTGCACGGTGACGTCCAGCGCGCTCGTCGGCTCGTCGGCGATCACCAGCCGGGGGCGGGCCGCCACCGCGATCGCGATGAGCACCCGCTGCCGCATGCCCCCGGACAGCTCGTGCGGATACTGCCGGGCCCGGATCTCCGGGTCCGGCAGTCCGGCCTGCCCCAGGATCGTCACGGCCTCGGCGGGGGCGGACGCCCGGTCCGCCAGGCCGTGGATCAGCAGCACCTCGGCGACCTGCCGCCCGATCCGCTGCACCGGGTTGAGCGAGACCATCGGGTCCTGCGGGATCAGTCCGATGTCCCGGCCGCGCCGCGCCCGCAGTTCCCGGTCCCCGGCCGCGGCCAGATCCGTGCCGTCGAAGAGGATCCGGCCGCCGTCCACCCGCCCGCCGGGCGGCAGCAGACCGATGACCGCGTGCGCGGTGGTGGACTTCCCCGAACCGGACTCGCCGACGAGGGCGACCACCTCACCGGGGGCGATGTCGAGGTCCACCCCGCGCACGGCGGGCGGGGCGCCGTCGCCGGCGCGGTAGGAGACCCTCAGGCCGCGGACGGACAGCAGGGGTGCGGTGTCGGTGGTCATCGGGAGAGCTCCTTGGCTTCGCCGTCCAGCGCCCGGGAGACCCGGCCGGCGGCCAGCACGGTGGCGGCGATGGTCAGGCCCGGCAGGGTGGTGAGCCACCACGCGGTGGCGAGGTAGTCGCGGCCGCCCGAGACCAGGGAGCCCCACTCCGGCGCCGGGGGCTCGGCCCCGTAGCCCAGGAAGCTGAGCGCGGAGACGGCGAGCACCACGGTGCCGAACTCCACGGCCGCGTAGACCAGTACGGGCCCCGAGGCGTTCGGCAGCACATGCCGCAGCAGTACCGACAGCGGGCCCGAACCCGAGGACCGCGCCGCCTCGACATAGGTGGCCTCGCGGACCCGCAGCACCTCCGCCCGCATGATCCGGGCGAAGCTCGCGACGCTGGTCACGCCCACCGCGACGGCCACCTTGACGGTGCCGAAGCCGAGCGCGGTCACCAGGGCGAGGGAGAGCAGCAGGCCGGGGATGGCGAGCAGCACATCGGCGATCCGCATCAGGACGTCGTCGAGCAGCCCGCCCACGTACCCGGCGAGCAGCCCGAGCGCCGAACCGACGACCAGGCCCACCGCCACGGCCAGCGAGGTGGCCTTGAGCGAGAGCGCCGAACCGTGCACCACCCGCGCGAACAGGTCGCGGCCCAACTGGTCGGTGCCGAAGGGGTGGTGGAGGCTGGGCGGCCGCAGCCGTTCGGCCGGCACCCCCGACAGCGGATCCCGCCCGGTGAACAGGCCGGGGAAGAAGGCCGTCAGGAGCACCAGGACGAGGACGGCCACCGCCACCACCAGACCGGGCCGGTGCAGCCAGAACCGCACCGCGGCGCGGCGGCTCATCGGGTCACCGCCGGGGCCGCGGCACCGGTGACGCGCGGATCGAGCAGCGGGACGACCAGGTCGACCGCCAGATTGGCGAGCACGAAGGCCAGGGCGCCGAAGACCACCAGACCCTGCACCACCGGGATGTCCTGGGCGGTCACGGCGGTGGCGGTGATCCGGCCGATACCGGTCCGGGAGAACACCGTCTCCACGATCACCGACCCCGCCAGCAGATTGCCGACCAGCACCCCGGCCACGGTCAGCGGCGGGATCGAGGCGTTGCGCAGCGCGTGCCCGAAGTGCACCCGCCGCCGGCTCGCCCCCTTGGCCAGCGCCGTCTCCACGTACGGCTCGGCCAGCGCGGTCCGCAGGCTCTTGGCGAAGACCTGCGCGATCACGGCGGAGGTGGGGATGGCCAGGGTGATGGCGGGCAGGACCAGGCTCTGTGGCCCCTCGTTGCCGATGGCGGGCAGCAGCCCCCAGCGGAACGACACCACCTGGACGAGGATCAGGCCCACCCAGAAGGTCGGCGCCGAGACGCCCAGCGCCGGCAGCGACAGCAGGGCCTGCCGCAGCCAGCGCCGCCGGGTGTAGGTGGCCGCCAGGGCGACGCCCGCCCCCAGCACCGTGGCCAGCAGCAGCGCGGCCGAGGTGAGCTGGAGCGTCGCGGGCAGCTGGTCGGCGATCAGCCGGGTGACCGGGTCACCGTTCTGCACGGAGATCCCGAAGTCGCCCCGCAGGGCGTGCCACAGCCGGTCTCCGTACTGCTCGATCAGCGGTTTGTCGAAACCGTAGGTCCGCTTGAGCTCGGCGATCTGCTCGGGACTCACATCGTTGGTGTCACCGCCCCCCGAAGCCATGATCGACACGGGGTCGCCGGGCAGTAGATACAGCACGACGAAGGAGGTGGTGAAGGCCGCCCACAGCACGAAGACCGCCTGGAGCAGCCGCTGCACAAGGTAGCGCGGCATGGGAGTTCGCTCTTTTCGCTCGCGTGGTTCCGGACAGCGCTTCAGGACAGCCAGGTGTCGTGGAACTGGAGCCGGGAGGACGCCTCGAAGTCCAGGTGGTGGACCTTGTCCGAGACCCCGATCACGGTGGTGAGCTCGAAGACCGGCACCTGGTAGCCCTTGTCCAGCACCAGGGCCTGGGCGCGGGCGGCGTGTTCGGCGCGCCGCGCGGGGTCGGCCGTGGCCGACTGCTCGTCGAGCACGGAGTCGAGGGCGGAGTCGTGCAGCCGGGAGAGGTTGAGGCCCTCGCTGGAGAAGGAGGTGCGCAGGATGTCGGGGTCGACGCGGGTGGTGTTGCCCCAGGCGTAGTCGTAGTCGCCCTTCTGCCGGACCTCGACGTAGTCCCCGATGGAATGGGACTTCAGCTTGATCTGCACGCCGATCTTCTTCAGCTGCTGCTGGATCAGCTCCAGCGCGGTCTGGTTGGGGCCGAAGTTGGTGGCCCACACCACCGTGAGGGAGAGCTTCTTGCCGTTCTTCACCCGGATGCCGCCGGGGCCGGGCTTCCAGCCCGCCTGCTCCAGCAGCTTCTTGGCCCGGTCCGGGGCGTAAGCCAGCCGGTCGCCGAGGTTCTTGTACGCGGTGGTGGTGGACGCCAGCGAGCTGGTGGCCGGCTTGTAGCGGGGGCTGAGGACGGTGTCGACCACCTCCTTGCGGTTCACGCCCAGCTGGATGGCCTGGCGGACCCTGGCGTCCCGGGTGAGCGGGCGGGCGGTGTTGGCCGTCAGGGCGAACGGCACTCCGGGGTTGGCGCGGCTGAGCAGGGTGAATCCGGTGCTCTTCAGCCCGGCCTCGTCCTGCGGCGCCACGCCGCCGATGGCGTCGGCCTGCCCGGACTGGAGGGAGCCGGTGCGCACCCCGGACTCGGGCACCACCTTGAAGGAGATCCGCTCCAGATAGGCCGGGCCCTTCTTGCGCCACAGCGACGAGCCCCAGGTGTAGCCCGAGCGGCGGCGCTCCTCGACCGACTTGTTCGGGGTGTAGTCGACGAGGGTGAAGGGACCGGAGCCGACGATGTGGTCGGTGCAGCGCTTCGCCGCCGGCAGCCGGGTCGTGGACCGGGCGAGCAGACCGAGTGTGAAGGTGGACGTGGCCTGGAGGAACTGCGCGTTGGGCTCCTTGAACCGCACCCGCGCGGTGTCCTCGTCGACCACGGTGGTGCCCTGGTACCCGGCCAGGTAGCTGGCGCCCAGCACCGACTTGGCGCCGAGCCGCACGATGCCGTCGAAGTTGTCCTTGACGGCGCGGGCGTCGACCGGGGTCCCGTCGCTGAAGGTGGCGCCGTGGCGGAGGTGGAAGGTGAAGGTGGTGGCGTCCTTGCTCACCTCCCAGCTCTTGGCCAGCCAGGGCACGATCTTCCCGGTCTTCGGGTCCTGGTCGGTGAGGGAGTCGACCAACTGCCGGGCGGGGTAGATCGCGTCGTTGTTGCCCTGCTGCTGCGGGTCGACGCAGATCGGGTCGGAGGCGAGGGCGAAGGTCAGATGGCCGCCGGAGTGCGGGGTGGAACTCCCCGTGCCGGACGCGCCGGAGGACGAGCAGGCGGTGGCGGCCAGGGACAGGGCGGTGACAAAAGTGAACACGGCATAACGACGGCGCGAGCCGAGCATGGGGAAAGTCTCCAGGCAGGAAGAGAGTGAAGAGAAAGGGCCGGGCGGCGGAAAAGCCGTCAGCGGCCCTGACAGATCGCGCTGGAGACGCGGTGCAGATCGATATGGCGCCGGGCGGTGAGCGAGATGGCGTGCTCCGCGTAGGGCATCGTGCGCTCACCCCCTCCTGACATTGGTTGCCGTCTCAAACTAGCAGGCCGGACGGCCGGGTGAGAAGACGTTTCTTCACACCCGGCCGTCCGGCCCTGGGAAAGCGGCCCCGCGGGGGTCAGGGTCGCTTGGCCAGCAGATCCTCGACCCGGCTCCGGATGTCCTCGGAGTCCAGGCCGCGGATGGTCAGGGTGGTGCGGCGGCGCAGTACGTCGTCCGCGGTGCGCGCCCACTCGTAGTCCCGCGCGTAGACGACCTGCGCCCAGATCTCCGGGGCGTCCGGGTGGATGCGCTCCGCGAGCGCCGGATCGCCGCTGGCCAGCCGGGCGATGTCGAAGGAGAGCGAGCCGTAGTGGGTGGCCAGATGGCGGGCGGTGTCGGCGGCCATGCGCGGGCCGGGGGTGCCGCCGTCCACCAGCAGCCGGTGCTCGACGGCGTGCGGATTGGCCAGACCCGGCAGCGGCATGTGCTTGGGCAGCCGGCTGACCGGCTCCATGTCGTCGGCGAGCGGCCGGCCCGGCAGCTGGGCGAGCTTGTTCATCACCGTGCGGCCGATGTGGCGGAAGGTGGTCCACTTGCCGCCGGCTATGGAGAGCATCCCACCCCGGCCCTCGGTGACCACGGTCTCCCGCTTGGCCTTGGCGGTGTCGCCGGGGCCGCCGGGCAGCACCCGCAGGCCGGCGAAGGAGTAGGTGATCAGATCGCGGGAGAGCTGCTGGTCGCGGATGGAGAAGGCGGCCTCGTCCAGAATCTGGGCGATGTCCTTCTCGGTGACCGCGACATCGGCCGGGTCGCCCTCGAACTCCTCGTCCGTGGTGCCCAGCAGCAGCATGTCCTCCCAGGGGAGGGCGAAGGTGATGCGGTACTTGTCGATCGGGGTGGCCAGCGCGGCCCGCCACGGGGAGGTGCGCTTGAGGACCAGGTGGGCGCCCTTGGACAGCCGGATCGACGGCGCCGCGTTCGGGTCCTCCATCCGGCGCAGATGGTCCACCCAGGGGCCGGTGGCGTTGAGTACCAGACGGGCGCTCACCCCGAACTCGGTACCGTCGGTGCGGTCCTTGAGCTCGGCGCCGGTGACCCGGCCGTCGCTCTTGCGCAGGCCCACGACCTCGGCGTGGTTGAGGACGGTGGCGCCCGCCTCCACGGCCGCCCGGACCGTCATCAGGGCCATCCGGCTGTCGTTCATCTGGCCGTCGCCGTAGACCGCGACCGCCTTGAGGTTCTCGGTGCGCAGCTCCGGGACGTCGCGCGCGGCCCGGTCGGCGCCGATGACATGGCCGACGCCGTCACGGAACGCCGAGAGCGCCGAGTAGGCGAAGACGCCCGCGCCGAGCTTGGCCGCGCCGTGCGGACCGCCCTTGTAGACCGGCAGGTAGAAGGTGAGCGGGTTGGACAGGTGCGGGGCGACGGAGCGGGAGACCGCGCGCCGCTCGAAGTGGTTCTCGGCGACCAGCTTGACCGCGCCGGTCTGGAGGTAGCGCAGGCCGCCGTGGAGCAGCTTGGAGGAGGCGGAGGAGGTGGCGCCGGCGAAGTCACCGGCGTCCACCATCGCCACCCGCAGCCCGGACTGGGCGGCGTGCCAGGCAGTGGTGATGCCCAGGATGCCGCCGCCGATCACCAGGAGGTCGTACGTCGCCTTGGAGAGCTGTTCCCGGGTTTCGGCTCGGCTCGGGTTCGAACCGGCAGCCGGGTGCGTTCCGAGTGACGGAACGCTCTGCAGGGTGGTCATTGCTTACTCCTCGTCCTCGATCCAGCCCATGGTCCGCTGCACGGCCTTGAGCCAGTTCTTGTACTCGCGGTCGCGAACGTCCGCGTCCATTCGGGGGGTCCATTCGGCCGCCCGGCGCCAGTTGGCGCGCAGCGCGTCGGTGTCCGGCCAGAAGCCCACGGCCAGACCGGCGGCGTAGGCGGCGCCGAGGCAGGTGGTCTCGGCGACCATCGGGCGCACCACGGGTGCGTCCAGGGCGTCCGAGAGGCTCTGCATCAGCAGGTTGTTGGAGGTCATACCGCCGTCCACCTTCAGGGCGGTGAGCTCGACCCCGGAGTCCTTGGTCATCGCGTCGACGATCTCGCGGGTCTGCCACGCGGTGGCCTCGAGCACCGCGCGCGCGATGTGCGCCTTGGTGACATAGCGGGTCAGGCCCGCGATCACGCCGCGGGCGTCGGACCGCCAGTACGGGGCGAACAGGCCCGAGAAGGCCGGTACGAAGTACGCGCCGCCGTTGTCCTCCACCGAGCTCGCCAGGGTCTCGATCTCGGCGGCGCTGTTGATCAGACCCATCTGGTCCCGCATCCACTGCACCAGCGAACCGGTGACCGCGATCGAGCCCTCCAGGGCGTAGACCGGCTTCTCGTCGCCGATCCGGTAGCCGACCGTGGTCAGCAGGCCGTTGTAGGAGTTGACCGGCGTCTCGCCGGTGTTCATCAGCAGGAAGGTGCCGGTGCCGTAGGTCGACTTGGCCTCGCCCTCGGCGTAACAGGTCTGGCCGAACAGGGCCGCCTGCTGGTCGCCCAGCGCGGAGGCGACCGGCACGCCCGCCAGGACGCCCTCGGCGGTGTGCCCGTACACCTCGGCGGAGGAGCGGATCCGCGGCAGCACGGCGGCCGGGATGTCCATCGAGGACAGGATCTTCTGGTCCCAGTCCAGGGTGTGCAGGTTCATCAGGAGGGTGCGGGAGGCGTTGGTGACATCGGTGACGTGCACACCGCCGTTGACGCCGCCGGTCAGGTTCCAGATGACCCAGGAGTCCATGGTGCCGAAGAGCAGGTCGCCCGCCTCGGCCCGCTCGCGCAGCCCCTCGACGTTGTCGAGCAGCCAGCGGATCTTGGGACCGGCGAAGTAGGAGGCCAGCGGGAGGCCGGTCTCCCGGCGGAAGCGGTCCTGGCCGACGTTGCGGCCGAGCTCGCGGCAGAGGGCGTCGGTGCGGGTGTCCTGCCAGACGATGGCGTTGTACACCGGCTCACCGGTGTTCTTGTCCCACAGCAGGGTGGTCTCGCGCTGGTTGGTGATGCCGATCGCCTTGACGTCGACGGCGGTGATCCCGGCCTTGGTGATGGCGCCGGCGACGACCTCCTTGACGTTCTCCCAGATCTCGGTGGCGTTGTGTTCCACCCAGCCGGGCTTGGGAAAGATCTGCTCGTGTTCCTTCTGGTCCACCGAGACGATGCGGCCGTCGCGGTCGAAGACGATGCAGCGGCTGGAGGTGGTGCCCTGGTCGATGGCCGCGATGAACGGCCCCTGGCCGTGCGAGGAAGCGCTCGTGGTGTGGGTGTCGGTCATGGTCTGCTGCTCTCCTGCGAGTGGTGGGGGTGGCTAGGCGAAGGCGATCTCGTAGATCCCGCCCGCGATGGCGCCGCCGATGAGCGGACCGACGACGGGGATCCAGGCGTAGCCCCAGTCCGAGCCGCCCTTGTTGGGCAGCGGCAGGAGGGCGTGGACGATCCGGGGGCCGAGGTCACGCGCCGGGTTGATGGCGTAACCGGTCGGGCCGCCGAGCGAGAGGCCGATGCTGACCACCACGAAGGAGGTGATCAGGACGCCGATGACGCCCAGGCCCTTGCCGTCGCCGTTGAGCCCCTGAGTGAGGATGGCGAGCACCAGCACCGCGGTGGCGATGATCTCGGTGGCCAGGTTCTGCGCGGTGTTGCGGATCTCCGGGCCGGTGGAGAAGACGCCCAGCACCGGGCCGGGGCCGGGGGCCGTCTGCCGGTCCGCCGCGGCCGTGTTCTGGGCGCCCGGACCGCCGACGATCTCGCGGTCGGTGAGATGGGCGTGGAAGTGGCCGAGATAGGCGATCCAGACCAGCGTCGCGCCGATGAGGGCGCCGAGCATCTGCCCGAGGAAGTAGACGGGCACGTCGCTCCACTCGGTGCCGCCCTCGATGGCGAGGCCGAGCGTCACCGCCGGGTTGAGGTGGGCCCCCGAGAGCGGGGCCGAGATGTAGGCGCCGGTGAGGACGGCGAAACCCCACCCGAAGGCGATGGCGACCCACCCGGCGTCGAACGCCTTGGATCGCTTCAGGTTCACGCCGGCGACGACACCACCGCCGAGCAGGATGAGTACGGCGGTACCGATGGTCTCGCCGATGAAGATGTCGGAGCTGGACACCCGCGACTCCTTTGTCCTTCGTCCAGGGGAAGGCGAACCCCCCGGGTTGTGCCGGACGGTCCGCGCCCTCGTGGGAGGGCGTTGGTCGGCCCGCGGCGAGTCCACCATAGCGAATATTGTCGTCAGGTGTTCGACAATGCCGACCGATGAACGGCAGTTTTCTTCACGCTGAAGACCCCGTCAAGGGTCGTGTGCGGAAAAGTCGCGCCTATGTGAAACCGTGATGAAGCAGGTCATGCAGGGACAGGGGGGCGGATCAGGGGTGGATCACCCCTGGTCGGCACGGTTCAACGCGCGGTACGCGACGTGATTCCGGACACGCTTCAGAAACGGCGCAGGGCGCCCAGGTCCCGGGAGACGGCGCGCGCGCAGTCCCGTACGGCGGCCACGAGCTCCGAGCGCAGCTCCCCGTCGTCGCACACCCGCTCGACGGCCCCGGTGATGCCCACCGCGCCCACGGGCAGCCGGCGCCGGTCGTGGATGGGCGCCGCGACCGACGCCACGCCCTCCCAGGTCTCCTCCACATCCGAGCCCCAGCCGCGCGCCCGGGTCAGGTCCAGCACGCCCTCGAACTCGGGCTCCCCGGTCACCGTGCGCGCGGTGAACGCCTGGCGCTCGGTCTCGGTCACCTCGCTGTGGGCGACCGGGTCGTACGCGGAGAGCACCTTGCCCAGGGCCGTGGAGTGCAGCGGGTGCATCGCGCCGACCTCCAGCACCTGGCGGCTGTCGTCCGGCCGGAAGACATGGTGGACGATCAGCACGCCCTGCTGGTGCAGCACGCCCAGGTACACGCTCTCGCCGCTGGCGCGGGCCAGGTCGTCCGTCCACACCAGGGCGCGGGCGCGCAGCTCGTGCACGTCCAGATAGCTGTTGCCCAGGCGCAGCAGCTCCGCGCCGAGCTGATAGCGGCCGGACGCCTCGTCCTGCTCGACGAAGCCCTCCTGCTGGAGGGTGCGCAGGATGCCGTGCGCGGTGCCCTTGGCCAGCCCCAGGGTGGAGGCGATGTCGGACAGTCCCAGACGGCGCTCACCACCGGCGAGCAGGCGTAGCATCGCGGCGGCGCGCTCCAACGACTGGATGTTCCGGGCCATCGCCCACCTCCTGACTGCGGTTCGACAATGCTGAACACTATCGGTCCATGCCGACCCCGCGGTACCGCAGTGCATCCGCCGATGGCCGACGGAGCACCGGGGGCCCGGCCGCCCGGCCCCCGTCCCGGCTGATGGAACGACCATCGGCACATGACCACTGGCAGCTACCCTGGCGTGGTGCGCCCTCCCCAGCGGGGGCGCAAAGCCGACAGCCGTCGCACTCCAGGGAGCACATCCATGGCCTCGCACACGCCATCGCCCACATCCGCCGCCCGAGCCGACGCGCTCCGCGAAGCGCTGGCCACCCGCGTGGTGGTCGCCGACGGCGCGATGGGGACGATGCTCCAGGCGCAGGAGCCCAGTCTCGACGACTTCCAGCAGCTCGAGGGCTGCAACGAGATCCTCAACGTCACCCGCCCGGACATCGTCCGCTCGGTCCACGAGGCGTACTACGCCGCCGGTGTGGACTGCGTCGAGACCAACACCTTCGGCGCCAACCACGCGGCGCTGGGCGAGTACGACATCCCCCACCGCGTCCACGAGCTCTCCGAGGCCGGCGCCCGGATCGCCCGCGAGGTCGCCGACGAGTTCGGCGCCGACGGACGCCAGCGCTGGGTGCTCGGCTCGATGGGACCGGGCACCAAGCTGCCCACCCTGGGCCACGCCCCCTACACCACGCTCCGCGACGCCTACCAGGCCAACGCCGAAGGCATGATCGCCGGCGGTGCCGACGCCCTGCTGGTGGAGACCACCCAGGACCTGCTCCAGACCAAGGCCGCGGTCCTCGGCGCCCGCCGGGCCCTGGACGCCACCGGCGCCAACCTCCCGGTGATCTGCTCGGTCACCGTCGAGACCACCGGCACCATGCTGCTCGGCTCCGAGATCGGCGCGGCGCTCACCGCGCTGGAGCCGCTCGGCATCGACATGATCGGTCTGAACTGCGCCACCGGCCCCGCCGAGATGAGCGAGCACCTGCGCTATCTGGCCCGCCACTCGCGCATCCCGCTGTCCTGCATGCCCAACGCGGGCCTTCCGGTGCTGGGCAAGGACGGCGCCCACTACCCCCTCACCCCGGGCGAGCTGGCCGACGCCCAGGAGACGTTCGTCCGCGAGTACGGGCTCTCCCTGGTCGGCGGCTGCTGCGGCACCACCCCCGAGCATCTGCGCCAGGTCGTCGAGCGGGTCCGCGAGCTGGCCCCCACCGAGCGCGCCCCGCGCCCCGAGCCCGGCGCCGCCTCGCTGTACCAGACCGTGCCGTTCCGCCAGGACACCTCGTACCTGGCGATCGGCGAGCGCACCAACGCCAACGGCTCCAAGAAGTTCCGCGAGGCCATGCTGGAGGGCCGCTGGGACGACTGCGTGGAGATGGCCCGGGACCAGATCCGTGAGGGCGCCCATCTGCTCGACCTGTGCGTGGACTACGTCGGCCGGGACGGCGTCGCGGACATGGAGGAGCTGGCCGGGCGGTTCGCCACCGCCTCCACCCTCCCCATCGTCCTGGACTCCACCGAGGTCGACGTCATCCAGGCCGGTCTGGAGAAGCTCGGCGGACGGGCGGTCATCAACTCCGTCAACTACGAGGACGGCGCCGGCCCCGAGTCCCGGTTCGCCAAGGTCACCCGGCTCGCGCAGGAGCACGGCGCGGCGCTGATCGCGCTGACCATCGACGAGGAGGGCCAGGCCCGGACGCCGGAGAAGAAGGTGGAGATCGCCGAGCGGCTGATCGCCGACCTGACCGGCAACTGGGGCATCCGCGAGGAGGACATCCTCATCGACTGCCTGACCTTCACCATCTGCACCGGTCAGGAGGAGTCCCGCAAGGACGGCCTCGCCACCATCGAGGCGATCCGCGAGCTCAAGCGGCGCCACCCGGACGTCCAGACCACCCTCGGCCTGTCGAACATCTCCTTCGGCCTCAACCCGGCCGCCCGCATCGTGCTCAACTCCGTCTTCCTCGACGAATGCGTCAAGGCGGGCCTGGACTCGGCGATCGTGCACGCCTCCAAGATCCTGCCGATCGCGCGGCTCGACGAGGAGCAGGTCACCACGGCCCTGGACCTGATCTACGACCGCCGTGCCGAGGGCTACGACCCGCTGCAGAAGCTGATGCAGCTCTTCGAGGGCGCCACCGCCACGTCGCTGAAGGCGGGCAAGGCCGAGGAGCTGGCCGCGCTGCCCCTGGAGGAGCGCCTCAAGCGGCGCATCATCGACGGCGAGCGCAACGGCCTGGAAGCCGACCTCGACGAGGCGCTCCAGGAGCGGCCCGCCCTCGACATCGTCAACGACACGCTGCTGGACGGCATGAAGGTGGTCGGCGACCTGTTCGGCTCCGGCCAGATGCAGCTGCCGTTCGTCCTCCAGTCCGCCGAGGTCATGAAGACCGCGGTCGCGTACCTCGAGCCGCACATGGAGAAGACCGCCGACGGCGAAGGAGACGAGGGCAAGGGCACCATCGTGCTCGCCACCGTCCGCGGCGACGTCCATGACATCGGTAAGAACCTCGTGGACATCATCCTGTCCAACAACGGCTACAACGTGGTCAACCTGGGCATCAAGCAGCCGGTCTCCGCGATCCTGGAGGCCGCCGAGGAGCACCGGGCCGATGTGATCGGCATGTCCGGGCTGCTGGTGAAGTCCACGGTGATCATGAAGGAGAACCTGGAGGAGCTCAACCAGCGCAAGCTGGCCGCCCGCTTCCCCGTCATCCTCGGCGGCGCCGCGCTGACGAGGGCCTATGTCGAGCAGGACCTGCACGAGATCTACGAGGGCGAGGTGCGCTACGCCCGCGACGCCTTCGAGGGGCTGCGGCTGATGGACGCGCTGATCGCCGTCAAGCGGGGCGTGCCCGGCGCCACGCTCCCCGAGCTCAGGCAGCGCCGCGTCCCCCAGCGCGCCGCCCAGGTGCGGGAGCCGGAGCCGGAGGAGGGCCCGGCGCGTTCCGACGTGGCCACCGACAACCCCGTCCCCACGCCGCCCTTCTGGGGCACCCGCGTGGTCAAGGGCATCCAGCAGGCCGACTACGCCTCCTGGCTGGACGAGGGGGCGCTGTTCAAGGGCCAGTGGGGGCTCAAGCAGTCCCGCACCGGCGAGGGGCCCGGCTACGAGGAGCTGGTGGAGCGCGAGGGGCGGCCCCGGCTGCGCGGCTGGCTGGACCGGCTGCACACCGAGAACCTGCTGGAGGCGGCCGTCGTCTACGGCTACTTCCCGTGCGTCTCCAAGGGCGACGACCTGGTGCTGCTGAACGAGGACGGCAGTGAGCGGACCCGCTTCACCTTCCCGCGCCAGCGCCGCGGCCGCCGGCTGTGCCTGGCCGACTTCTTCCGGCCCGAGGAGTCCGGCGAGACCGATGTGGTCGGGCTACAGGTGGTGACCGTCGGCTCGAAGATCGGTGAGGCCACCGCCGAGCTGTTCGCCTCCGACTCCTACCGCGACTACCTGGAGCTGCACGGGCTGTCCGTCCAGCTGGCGGAGGCGCTGGCCGAGTACTGGCACGCCCGGGTCCGCGCCGAGCTGGGCTTCGCCGGTGAGGACCCGAACCAGATGGAGGACATGTTCGCGCTGAAGTACCGCGGCGCCCGCTTCTCGCTGGGCTACGGCGCCTGCCCCGACCTGGAGGACCGCGCGAAGATCGCCGATCTGCTGCGGCCGGAGCGGATCGGGGTGAAGCTCTCGGAGGAGTTCCAGCTCCACCCCGAGCAGTCCACGGACGCCATCGTGATCCACCACCCGGAGGCGAAGTACTTCAACGCGCGGTAGTCCGCCGGCCGCCACGCGAAGGCCGCCTTACGGTGGCCATGAGGCGCGTCGGCGTGGTGCCACGTAGACTGGTCGATCCGGTAGAGGCCGGTCGCCTTCCCGTCAGCGGAAGGGGGCCGGCCTCCGTGTCCCTCACCCGGAGGTGTTCGGATGACCAGCAGCATCCCCGCCGTCGATACCCTTACGGGTGGAGGCTCAGCCCTACAGGCCGTTCTGCTCGACATGGACGGCACCCTGGTCGACACCGAGGGCATCTGGTGGGACGCGGAGGTCGCCATCTTCGCCGAGCTCGGCCATGCGCTCGCCGAGGAGTACCGCCAGGTCGTCGTCGGCGGCCCGATGTCGCGCAGCGCCCAGTTCCTCATCGAGGCCACCGGCGCCGACATCGCCCTCGCCGAGCTCACCGGCCTGCTCAACAGCCGCTTCACCGAACTGCTCGACGGCAGTGTGCCGATGCTGCCGGGCGCCCGCCGGCTGCTCACCGAGCTGGCCGCGCACGGCGTCCCCACCGCCCTGGTCTCCGCCTCCCACCGGCGGGTGATGGACCGGATCCTGCGTTCGCTGGGCCCGGAGCACTTCTCCCTGACGGTCGCGGGCGACGAGGTCGAGCGGACCAAGCCGCATCCGGACCCGTATCTGCTCGCCGCGGCCGGGCTGGACGCCGAGCCGGGGCGGTGCGTGGTCATCGAGGACACCGAGACGGGCGTACGGGCCGCGGAGGCGGCCGGGTGCCAGGTGGTCGCGGTGCCGTCCGTGGTGCCGATCGAACCCGTGGCGGGGCGTACGGTCATCGGTTCGCTCGAAGAAGTGGATCTTTCTTTTCTGCGTACTCTGGTCACTGCAATGCACTGAACGCGCACCGAGCGTATTTCTGTAAATTGCAGACTGAATAGCGCGCGCTCATTTTTCACGTTCCGTCGGCGACATCGGAACGTGATGTTTATCACTGCATATGCCGTAGACGTGTGCGCCGGATGGCTGCCGCGCGTCCCGTCTGGTGCGATTTGGGCGAACCCATGTGTCCGGATTGGTGGCATGTCGCGTGAATCGCGACCGTGTTCGGATATCGGTCGACGGGCGCTCGTTATCGGGGCGTGATATCGCCTCAACTTCGTTGTGTCTGAGCATGACTGGCGCCTCGGTCTAATCTCGTCGCGAGTAGCTGACCGATGGCAGGGAGACTCCCGACAATGACGCGCAAGTCGCTGGTGCTGCCGGCTGTGGCCGGCCTCCTGATCTCCACGCTCGCCGCGTGCGGTGGTACCGACGGCTCGGGCTCGGACGGTAAGACGATCGTCCTGGGCAGCACGGACCGCATCGAGGCGACCAAGGTGGCGCCCGCGCCGCTGGATCCGGCCCTGGCCTACGACTTCGCGTCCTGGAGCGTGCTGCACAACACCTTCCAGACGCTCATGAGACTGCCCCGCTCGGGAACCGAACCGATACCCGACGCGGCGGAGAGGTGCGGCTTCGCGGACAGACAGAGCGAGCAGTACCGCTGCACCCTGCGCAGCGGGCTGAAGTTCTCCAACGGCCACGACCTGACCTCCGAGGACGTCAAGTTCTCCCTCGACCGCGTGCTGCGCATCGACGATCCCAACGGGACCAAGTCGCTGCTCTCCAACGTGGACAGGATCGAGACCCCCAGCGCCCGCGAGATCGTCATCCACCTCTCCCAGCCGGACGCGACCTTCCCGTCCAAACTCACCACCCCGGCCGCCGCCATCCTGGACAGCGAGGTCTACCGGGGCGACGCGCTGCGCAAGGGCTGGGAGATGACGGGCTCGGGTCCGTACAGCGCGCAGACCGAGGTGAGGAACAACCGGCTGACGAAGGTCGTCTTCACCAAGAACCCCCACTACAAGGGAGATCTGAAGCCGAAGGCCGACAAGGCGGAGATGCGGTTCTACGACTCCACCTCCACCATGGAGCAGGCACTGGCCAAGGGCGACATCGACGTGGTGCACCGCGGCTTCTCGCCCGAGCAGATCGACAAGCTCAGCAAGGGCGAGGTCGAGGGCGTCCGCCTCTTCGAGTCCTCCGGGCAGGGCATCCGTTACCTGATCTTCAACACCAACGCCCCGGTGGTCAAGGAGAAGGCCGTCCGGCAGGCCATCGCCCATCTCGTGGACCGCCAGGCGCTGGTGCGCGACGTGTACAAGCGGACCGCCGAGCCCCTCTACTCGCTGATCCCCACCAGCATCACCTCGCACATCAACTCGTTCCACAACGAGTACGGCGACCCGGACCCCGACGCCGCCCGCAGCGTGCTGCACGACGCCGGCATCAGCACCCCGGTGAAGCTGACGCTGACCTACACCACCGACCACTACGGTCCGGAGACGGCCGCGGAGTTCAAGGAGCTGCGTAAGCAGCTCAACGACAGCGGCCTCTTCGACATCACGATCAAGGGCTACCCGTGGCGGGAGTACCGCCCCGCGCTCATCAAGCGCCAGTTCTCCGCCTCCGGGGTCGGCTGGTTCCCCGACTTCCCGGACCCCGACAGCTACACCGCCCCCTTCCTCACCAAGGACAACTGGCTCAACTCGCCCTACCGCAACAGCACCATCCAGGACGAGCTGATCCCCGAGACCCGGCAAGAGGCCCAGCGCAGCCTCGCCGAGAAGGACTTCCAGTCCATCCAGAACGCCGTCGCCGAAGATGTGCCCTATCTGCCGCTGTGGCAGGGCAACACCTATGTGGCCGCCCGTAAGAACGTCATCGGCGCCGAGTACGCCTTCGACTCCTCGACCATGCTCCAGCTGTGGGAGCTCGGCAAGAGCTGACGGCGGCACAAGGGGGGCGGCACAGGAGGGCGGGGGCACACCAAGGGGGGCACGTACCAGAACGACGAATGTGTGAGGACCACCGTTGAGGAAACGTGATCAGTGGCTGGCAGCTCCCCTCGGGGCAGGACTGGCCGCCGCCCTGCTCACCGGATGCGGCAGTGCGGACGACGACGCCGCGGGCAGCGGCGAGCACGTGGTCATGGGGATGTCGGACGACGTGCTCGCCACCGACCCGGCCTCCGGCTACGACCCGGGCTCCTGGCTGCTGTTCAACAACGTCTTCCAGTCCCTGCTGAGCTTCCCGAAGGGCAGCACCTCTCCGCAGCCGGAGGCGGCGGAGAGGTGCGCCTTCGAGGACAACGCCAGCCGGGTCTACACCTGCACCCTGAAGAACGACCTGACGTTCTCCGACGGCCATCCGCTCACCTCCGAGGACGTCAAGTTCTCCTTCGAGCGCACCAAGCGGATCAACGACGAGAACGGTCCGGCGCTGATGCTCACCTCCATCGGGAGCATCGACACCCCGGACAAGCGGACCGTCGTCTTCCATCTGACCCACGCCGACGCGACCTTCCCGCAGAAGATCGCCTCCGGCGCCGGCTCCATCGTCGACCACCGCGAATACCCCGCCGACAAGCTGCGCACCGACCACACGGCCGTCGGCTCCGGCGTCTACAAGCTGGACTCCTTCACCAAGGACGAGGCGGACTTCTCCCTCAACGACGGCTACCGGGGGCCCGCCCGGCCGAAGAACTCCGGAATGACCATGAAGTTCTTCCACGGCCGGCAGGAGCGGCTGAAGTCCGCCGTCCAGCAGGGCGATGTGGACCTCGCCTATCGCGGGCTCGCCATGCGGGACCTCGCCGACCTCCAGGCACGAAGCCTCGGCGGCGGCAAGGACCTGAACGTGGTCGAGGGCACCGGCGCCGAGGTCCAGCACCTGGTCTTCAACATGAAGGACCCGGTGGCGGGCAAGCTCGGAGTGCGCAAGGCCATGGCCTACCTCATCGACCGCTCCACCCTGGTGCGGGACGTCTACAAGCGCACCGCCGAACCGCTGTACTCGGTCGTCCCGGCCGGTATCACCGGCCACAACACCGCCTTCTACGACAAGTACGGCGACCAGCCGCAGCCCGGTAAGGCCAAGCAGGCCCTGCGCGAGGAGGGGATCACCGGCAAGGTCGAGCTGACGCTGTGGGGCACCCCGATCCGCTACGGCCCCGGCACCCTCCCGGGCCTGCGCGAGATCGCCAAGCAGCTCAACGCCAGCGGGCTGTTCGACGTCGATGTGCGGAGCGTGGACGTCGCCGCGTACGAGAAGGGCGTCGCCGACGGGAAGTACGGCGTCTATGTGAAGGGCTGGGTGCCCGACTACCCGGATCCGGACAACTTCGTCGCCCCGTTCTTCGGCGCCGGCAACGTCCTGTCCAACCACTACACCTCGCCACGGCTGACCGCGCAGCTCATCCCCGCCACCGCCGAGCAGCCCAGCCGGGAGGCCACGGTCGGCGCCTTCCAGCGGATCCAGGACATCGTCGCCGACGAGGTGCCGATGCTGCCGCTGTGGCAGGGCAAGCAGTACGCGGTGGCCCAGCACGACATCACCGGGTTGCAGTGGACCCTCGACTCCTCGACGGTCTTCCGCTTCTGGGAGGTCGGCACGTCGTCCGACGGCTGACCCGAACCGGGGCCGTCCCGCCCCGGCGCCGCTACTGCGCGCCGGGGCGGACCAGCCCGCTCTCGTACGCGTAGACGGCGGCCTGCACCCGGTCGCGCAGCCCCAGCTTGGTCAGCACATGGCCCACATGCGTCTTGACCGTGGTCTCGCTGACGAACAGATCCGCGGCGATCTCCGCGTTGGACAGCCCCCGGGCCACCAGCTTCAGCACCTCGACCTCGCGCTCGGTCAGCGTGTGCAGGGTGTCCGGCACCGGCTCCTCGCCCGACGGCAGGTGTCCGGCGTACTTGTCGAGCAGCCTGCGGGTGATGCTGGGCGCCAGCATCGCCTCGCCCGCCGCCACCACGCGGATGGCCTGCACCAGCTCGGTGGCGGGCGCGTCCTTCAACAGGAAGCCGCTGGCCCCGGCGCGCAGCGCCTCCACCACGTACTCGTCCAGATCGAAGGTGGTCAGCACCAGCACCTTGGCCGGGCCGTCCCGCCCCGGACCGGTGATCTGACGGGTCGCCTCCACGCCGTCCATCCGCGGCATCCGGATGTCCATCAGCACCACATCGGGCTGGAGCGCCCGCACCTGGTCGAGCGCCTGGAGACCGTCCCCCGCCTCGCCGACGACCGCCAGATCCTGCTCCGCCTCCAGGATCATCCGGAAGCCGGTGCGCAGCAGCGGTTGGTCATCGACCAGTAGGACACGGATCGCCACGGGGAACTCCTTCGCTAGACCGCGTCCATTCTGCCGGACTGCCCGGACGGCCCGGACTGAACAGGGACCACCGCCAACGGGTACGGCGGCGGCGTGCCCCCGAACTCCGGGCAGTGGGCCTGGTGGTCGCACCAGCCGCAGAGCCTGGTCTGCCGCGGGACGAAGGCACCCGTCTCGGTGGCCAGCCGGATCGCCTCCCACAGGGCCAGCACCTTGCGCTCCACCGCCCGCAGATCCCGTTCGTCCGGGTCGTACGTCAGCACATCGCCGCTGCCCAGATAGACCAGCTGGAGCCGGCGCGGGATCACCCCGCGCAGCCGCCACAGCACCAAGGCGTAGAACTTCATCTGGAACAGGGCCTCGCCCGCGTACTGCGGAGCGGGGGCCTTTCCCGTCTTGTAGTCCACGATCCGTACATCACCTGTCGGAGCGATGTCGATCCGGTCGATGATCCCGCGCAGCGTCAGCCCGGACTCCAGCTCCGTCTCCACGAACAGCTCCCGCTCCGCGGGCTCCAGACGGGCCGGATCCTCCAGCGAGAACCACTGCTCCACCAGCGCCTCGGCCCCCGCCAGCCACTCGGCCAGCCGCTCCGGCGCCGGGCCGCCGCCCTCCTCCTGGAACAGCTCCGCCAGCTCCGGCTTGGCCGCCAGCAGCCGCTCCCACTCCCGCGGCACCATCGCCCGCGCCCGCGGCGCGGTGCGCTCGGCGGCCGGCGCGTCGAAGAGCCGCTCCAGCACCGCGTGGACCACCGTGCCGCGGGTGGCCGCCGCGCTGGGCTTCTCCGGCAGCTTGTCGATCACTCGGAAGCGGTACAGCAGCGGGCACCGCATGAAATCGGCCGCCCGTGACGGTGACAACGAGGCGGCGCGGGCGGACTTCCGTGGTCCGTCCGCCGGTTCGGCCTTCCCGGCGGTGGCTCCGGTGGTGGTTCCCATGGCGAAGACCCTACGACCCGCCACCGACAGCCGGACGCATACCATCGACGTCCGAGCCCCTCGCACTGCATGATCGTGGGGACCGTATCAAAAGAGGGGTGCGACCGAGCATCCGACGAGGGGACACCGTGGACAACAGCGGGCAGCGGCAGTCCGACAACGGGGAATCGGACCGCGCGACCGAGCCCGAGGACGGCAAACAGCCGCGCCCACGCGAGGTGGGCGGCGGGTTTCTCATGGGCCGGCCGTTCGGCGTGCCCGTGTACGTCTCGCCCAGCTGGTTCCTGGTCGCAGCCCTCATCACCTGGGTCTTCGGCGGTCAGCTGGACCGGGTGCTGCCCGAGCTCGGCGCCGCCCGGTATCTGGTCTCGCTCTTCTTCGCGGTGGCCTTCTACGCCTCCGTCCTGGTGCACGAGCTCGCCCACACCGTGGCCGCGCTCCGCTTCAAGCTGCCGGTGCGCCGGATCCAGCTCCAGTTCTTCGGCGGCGTCTCGGAGATCGAGAAGGAGACCGAGACTCCCGGCCGGGAGTTCGTGCTCGCCTTCGTCGGCCCGCTGCTCTCCCTGGTCCTCTCGGGCCTGTTCTACCTGGGCATGCTGCTCGTGGAGCCCGGCACGGTGCCCGGGGTGCTGCTCGCCGGGCTGATGATCTCCAACCTGATCGTGGCCGTGTTCAACCTGCTCCCCGGCCTGCCGCTGGACGGCGGGCGGATGCTGCGCGCCGTGGTGTGGAAGCTCAGCGGCCGGCCGATGACCGGCACCGTCGCCGCCGCCTGGAGCGGCCGCGCGCTCGCCGTCGCGGTGCTCGTCGGGCTGCCGCTGCTCACCCAGGCGGGCGGGCTCGGCGAGGAGCCGCAGAGCTTCGGCAGTGTCGACTCGCTCACCGACGCGCTGCTGGCCGCCATACTCGCCGCGATCATCTGGACCGGCGCGGGCAACAGCCTGCGCATGGCCCGGCTGCGGGAGCGGCTGCCGGACCTGCGCGCCCGTACGCTCACCCGGCGCGCCGTCCCCGTGGCGGCCGACACCCCGCTCTCGGAGGCGCTGCGCCGGGCGAACGAGGCCGGGGCCCGCGCCCTGGTCGTGGTGGACGGCCACGGCACGCCGACCGCCGTGGTGCGCGAGGCGGCCATCGTGGGCGTCCCCGAGCACCGCCGCCCCTGGGTCGCGGTCAGCGGTCTCGCCCAGGACCTCAAGGACGGTATGCGGGTCTCCGCCGAGCTCACCGGCGAGGAGCTGCTGGACACCCTGCGGGCCACCCCGGCCACCGAGTACCTGGTGGTCGAGGAGACCGGCGAGGTCTACGGGGTGCTCTCCACGGCCGATGTCGAGCGCGCCTTCGTGGCGGCCATGGCCAGGACGCCCTCGGGCTGAGGCCGTGAGGCCGGTCCCCGGGCGTGGTCCGGGCACGGGGAAGCGCCCGGTAGGCTGTTCACATGTCCGAACCGACCGGTGCCGCCCGCCGTCGCGGGCCCTTCCAGGTCGGGGACCAGGTCCAGCTCACCGACCCCAAGGGACGCCACTACACCTTCACGCTCGAGGCCGGGAAGAATTTCCACACCCACAAGGGGTCCTTCCCTCATGACGAGCTGATCGGCGCCCCCGAGGGAACCGTCGTGCGTACCACGGGAAACGTCGCGTACCTCGCGCTGCGTCCCCTGCTCCCCGACTATGTTCTGTCCATGCCACGCGGTGCCGCCGTGGTCTACCCCAAGGACGCGGGGCAGATCCTGGCGATGGCCGACATCTTCCCCGGCGCACGCGTCGTCGAGGCGGGCGTCGGCTCCGGCTCGCTCTCCACCTTCCTGCTGCGGGCCATCGGCGACCAGGGCATGCTGCACTCCTACGAGCGCCGGGCCGACTTCGCCGAGATCGCCGCCCAGAACGTGGAGCGCTACTTCGGCGCCCCGCACCCCGCCTGGCGGCTCACCGTCGGCGACCTCCAGGACAACCTCAGCGACACCGACGTGGACCGCGTGATCCTGGACATGCTCGCCCCCTGGGAGTGCCTGGAGCCGGTGTCCAAGGCGCTCGTCCCCGGCGGCATCCTGTGCGCGTACGTCGCCACCACCACCCAGCTCGCCCGCACCGTGGAGGCGATCCGCGAGCACGGCACCTTCAACGAGCCGTCCGCCTGGGAGACCATGGTGCGCACCTGGCACGTCGAGGGCCTCGCGGTGCGGCCCGACCACCGCATGATCGGCCACACCGGCTTCCTGCTCACCGCTCGCCGTCTCGCGGACGGCGTGGAACCCCCGATGCGCCGCCGCAGGCCCGCCAAGGGGGCCTACGGCGAGGACTACGTGGGCTGGGGGACGGCGAAGGACACCCCCAAGGGCACCGGCGCCACGGACGCCCCAGGAGGCGCTCAGGGCGCATCCAGCGGCCCGGACGCCCCCTCCGGCGACGCCTGACGGCCTGACGGCCACCCGCCGGACACCGGCACCACACACCGCCGTGACGGCTCGGCGCGGCCACCGGACTCCCCGTGCGGGAACGGTGGCCGCGCCGCTGTGAAATGTGGCACGATGCGGGGCATCTCCCGCCGCAGCCCTCACATGGAGTCATCCCGCGTGCAGCCTCTGGGCCCGGATCTCGCGCACACCCGTCCCCGTCCGGTGCATTGGGTCGCGACCGCGGCCGCCGTGGCCGCCGTCATCGCCGGGGCCTCGGTCCTCGAGCCCACCGGCGCCAAGGCCACCACGTCCGCCGCCGTCTCCGCCCCCCGGACCGGCGGCCTTCCGGCCGGACAGGCCCCCGACCCCCGCGCCGCGGACTACCCGGTGGACTGCGGGCGCTCCAGGCCCGATGTCACCGACCGGGCCTCGGCGGACCTGGACGGGGACGGGCGGCCCGAGACCGTCGCCGTGGTGCGCTGCCCCTCCGCCTTCGGTACCCCGCCCAGCGGCGTGTATGTGCTCTCCCAGCCGGCCCGCGCGGGCGCCGCGCCCCGTGTGGTGGCCACGTTCGTCGACCCGAAGGAAGGGATGAGCGTCCGCGATTTCGCGGTGCGCGGAAAGACGGTTTCGGCCACCCTGCTGGGATACTCGTCGGCCGATGTCCCGCGCTGCTGTCCGGATCGCCAGCGCAAGGTCAACTGGCAGTGGCGGGACGGCAAGTTCGTACTGAAGGCACTGCCGGTGCCGGGGAGTGTGTGAGCGGTTACTCGCGGGGCGTCACTCCGCGTCCGGGCCGTAGACCTCGACCCGGTCGGTGACGCGCCGTACATGGATGCAGTCGCCGGGGCACTCCTTGGCGGAATCCCTGACCTCGGTCAGCAGCGCCAGGGGGACCGGTGTGGTCGCGCCCTTGTCCTGGAGCAGCTCATCATCGGCGCTCTTGACGTAGGCTAGACCGTCGATGTCGAGTTCGAAGACCTCGGGAGCGTACTGGGCGCAGATGCCATCGCCGGTGCACAGATCCTGGTCGATCCAGACTTCAAGATCGCCGAGCTCCTCGTTCCGCACGGTGTGCCCCCTGCTGTTCCTTCGATACGCCATTCAACATTGTCTAAATATCGCCAACCCTGACGGGTGTTGACCGTGTCGACGATACAACCGGTCGCTTTCCGATGTTGTTGGGTGGGTATTCACCTGGCGTGAGGGAGTGCGCAAGGGTGAAGATCGGACACACGCCGACCGGGTTTGTGATCTAGGGGTTTCAACCCGCACCGGCCCAGGTAGGGTCAGGAAGCGTCCAGCTCCCCTTGGAGGAGGTGAGGACCGTGGCAGCCCACGACGACGACATCAACCGCGGCATCCGGCCGGGGCGGGGGTCTGACGACCCTGCCGGCCAGGTTGCCTATCTCGAGCAGGAAATCGCCGTCCTGCGCCGCAAGCTCGCCGACTCTCCGCGTCATACGAGGATTCTCGAAGAGCGGATCGTCGAGCTGCAGACCAATCTGGCGGGAGTGTCCGCACAGAACGAGCGGCTCGCGAACACACTCCGTGAGGCCCGCGACCAGATCGTGGCCCTCAAGGAGGAGGTCGACCGGCTCGCGCAGCCGCCGGCCGGATTCGGTGCCTTTCTGCAGGCGAACGAGGACGGTACCGCCGACATCTTCACCGGTGGTCGTAAACTCCGCGTGAATGTCAGCCCAAGTGTCGAGCTCGACGACCTCAAGCGCGGCCAGGAGGTCATGCTCAACGAGGCGCTCAATGTGGTCGAGGCCATGGAGTTCGAGCGCGCCGGGGACATCGTCACCCTCAAGGAGGTCCTTGAGGACGGCGAGCGCGCCCTGGTGATCGGGCACACCGACGAGGAGCGGGTGGTGCGGCTGGCCGAGCCGCTGCTGCACACCACCATCCGCCCCGGTGACGCCCTGCTGCTCGAGCCCCGGTCCGGCTACGTCTACGAGGTCGTCCCGAAGAGCGAGGTCGAAGAGCTCGTCCTCGAAGAGGTTCCGGACATCGACTACAACAAGATCGGCGGTCTGGGAAACCAGATCGAGCTGATCCGCGACGCGGTCGAGCTCCCCTATCTCTACCCCGACCTCTTCAAGGAGCACGAACTGCGGCCGCCCAAGGGCGTGCTGCTGTACGGCCCGCCCGGCTGCGGCAAGACGCTGATCGCCAAGGCCGTGGCCAACTCCCTTGCCAAGAAGGTCGCCGAGGTGACCGGGAAGCCCGCGGGGAAGAGCTTCTTCCTCAACATCAAGGGCCCCGAGCTGCTCAACAAGTACGTCGGCGAGACGGAGCGGCACATCCGGCTGGTCTTCCAGCGGGCCCGGGAGAAGGCCAGCGAGGGCACACCCGTCATCGTCTTCTTCGACGAGATGGACTCGCTCTTCCGCACCCGTGGCTCCGGGGTCAGCTCGGACGTGGAGAACACCATCGTCCCGCAGCTGCTCTCCGAGATCGACGGTGTGGAGGGCCTGGAGAATGTGATCGTCATCGGCGCCTCCAACCGTGAGGACATGATCGACCCGGCGATCCTGCGCCCCGGCCGCCTCGATGTGAAGATCAAGATCGAGCGTCCGGACGCCGAGGCCGCCAAGGACATCTTCTCGAAGTACCTGACGGAGTCCCTGCCGATCCACACGGACGACCTCTCCGAGCACGGCGGGTCGCCCAAGGCCGCGATCGGCGGGATGATCCAGTCGGTGGTCGAGCAGATGTACACCGAGTCCGAGGAGAACCGCTTCCTGGAGGTCACCTACGCCAATGGCGACAAGGAAGTCCTCTACTTCAAGGACTTCAACTCCGGCGCCATGATCCAGAACATCGTGGACCGCGCCAAGAAGATGGCGATCAAGGACTTCCTGGACCACAACCAGAAGGGCCTTCGCGTCTCCCACCTGCTCGCCGCGTGCGTGGACGAGTTCAAGGAGAACGAGGACCTGCCCAACACCACGAATCCGGACGACTGGGCCCGGATCTCCGGTAAGAAGGGCGAGCGGATCGTCTACATCCGCACCCTGGTCACCGGAAAGCAGGGCGCGGACACCGGACGCTCCATCGACACGGTGGCGAACACCGGTCAGTACCTGTAACACCGCGGTCCGGCTGCGGATGTCCTGGACGGGGCATCCGCAGCCGGATGCGCTTTTCGGACCGCATTCTTCGTATGAGTCCTACGAGCCCGACCGGAGCAATGACTGAAATGATCTCCGCAGCACCGCTTGGCCGTTCTAGGCTCTTCGGTACCGCACACGCGCGGCATGGGGGATCGGGGGCCGCACACGGACCGGAAACGCAGCGGTACTTGAGTGCCGACCCCAGCCGGGGGCGGCGCCGGGCAAGGAGGGCCGCATGACCGTACGGCGCGTAATGGGAATCGAGACGGAGTACGGAATCTCCGTCCCCGGGCACCCGAATGCCAATGCCATGCTCACCTCGTCCCAGGTCGTCAACGCCTACGCGGCGGCGATGCACCGGGCGCGCCGCGCCCGCTGGGACTTCGAGGAGGAGAACCCACTGCGGGACGCCCGCGGCTTCGACCTCGCGCGCGAGTCCGCGGACGCCAGCCAGCTCACGGACGAGGACATCGGCCTGGCCAACGTGATCCTCACCAACGGCGCACGGCTCTATGTGGACCATGCCCACCCCGAATACTCCGCCCCCGAGGTCACCAACCCCCGGGACGCGGTGCTCTGGGACAAGGCGGGTGAGCGCATCATGGCCGAGGCCGCGCTGCGCGCCGCGGAGCTGCCCGGCGGCCAGCCCATCCACCTCTACAAGAACAACACCGACAACAAGGGCGCCTCCTACGGCACGCATGAGAACTACCTGATGAAGCGGGAGACCGCCTTCTCGGACATCGTGCGCCATCTGACGCCCTTCTTCGTCTCCCGCCAGGTCGTCGCGGGCGCCGGACGCGTCGGCATCGGCCAGGACGGCCATGAGCACGGCTTCCAGATCAGCCAGCGGGCCGACTACTTCGAGGTCGAGGTCGGTCTGGAGACCACGCTCAAGCGCCCGATCATCAACACCCGGGACGAGCCGCACGCCGACGCCGAGAAGTACCGCCGGCTGCATGTGATCATCGGGGACGCCAACCTCTCCGAGCTGTCGACCTACCTCAAGCTCGGCACCACCTCCCTGGTGCTGTCGATGATCGAGGACGGCTTCATCGCCGTGGACCTCGCGGTGGACCAGCCGGTGCGCACCCTGCACCAGGTCTCGCACGACCCCACTCTGCGCCGTCTCGTCACCCTGCGCAGCGGCCGTACGCTGACCGCGGTGCAGCTCCAGATGGAGTACTTCGAGCTGGCCCGCAAATATGTCGAGGACCGCTTCGGCGCGGACGCCGACGAGCAGACCCGGGACGTCCTGACCCGCTGGGAGGACGTGCTGAACCGGCTGGAGCGCGACCCCATGAGCCTGTCCGGCGAGCTGGACTGGATCGCCAAGCGGGAGCTGATGGAGGGCTACCGCCGGCGCGACGCCCTGGAGTGGGACGCGGCCCGGCTCCATCTGGTGGACCTCCAGTACGCCGACGTACGCCCCGACAAGGGCCTGTACAACCGGCTGGTGGCCCGCGGCAAGATGAAGCGGCTGCTGGACGACCAGGACGTCGCACGGGCCCAGAACAAGCCCCCGGAGGACACCCGCGCCTACTTCCGCGGCCGCTGCCTGGAGCAGTACGCCGACGACGTCGCCGCGGCCTCCTGGGACTCGGTGATCTTCGACCTGCCGGGCCGTGACTCTCTGCAACGGGTCCCCACGCTGGAGCCGCTGCGCGGCACCCGCAACCACGTCAAGGAGTTGCTGGACCGCTGCCGCACGGCGGAGGACCTGGTGCGGGTGCTTTCGGGCGGCTGAAATGCCCCCGGGCCGGGAATCATCGAGGTGGCCTCCGCGCGTTGTAGCGAGTGGGAGGCCGATGTCGGACCCGGCTTGTAGGGTCTGATCTTGAGACCGATCGAATCAGCGGGCGAACCGAGCGGGGTGAGGGATATGGCGACCAAGGACACCGGCGGCGGGCAGCAGAAGGCGTCGCGCTCGACCGAGGAGGTCGAGGAGCAGGCGCAGGACGCGCAGGCCGCGGAGGACCTCAAGGAGCGGCAGGAGAAGCTCTCCGACGACGTCGACTCCGTGCTGGACGAGATCGACGACGTCTTGGAGGAGAACGCAGAGGATTTCGTGAGGTCCTTTGTTCAGAAGGGCGGAGAGTGATTTTGCCTTGGATTGCAAGGTGAAGTCGCGAGATTGCTCGGAGTGATGGAAGAGACGGAAGCGAGGCGCTGTTCGCGCTGCAAGCAGTATCTGCCGTGCGCTGCCTTCGCAAGCAACACGTCCATGCCCGATGGCCTCCAGGCGTACTGCCGGGAGTGCGCTGCCGAGTACTACCGGCAACGCCAGGAGGCCAAGGGGAAGAAGGTCCGTAAGAAGGCTCCGGCCCCGCCTGGACGCGAACGGTGTCCGCAGTGCGAAGAGGTGAAGCCGCACTCCGAATGGGAGCGCAACAAGTCCTCGTCGGACGGCTGGGCGAGCTATTGCTGCGCGTGCAGGGCAGAGCGGAACCGGGTCAGCTATTTCAAGCGCAGGTACGGCCTCACGCCAGCGGAGTCAGACGCGCTGGTTGCCGAGCAGCAAGGCGTCTGCTGTATATGCCTTGCTGCCCCGGCCGCACATGTGGATCACTGCCATGAGAAGGGTAGGGTCCGGGGCGTACTGTGCTTCAGCTGCAACGCGGCACTGGGGCAGTTCAAGGATCAGCCCGACGTGATAAGGCGGGCTGCGACATACGTGGAAGGAAACGCGTGGAAGCCAACACTCGTAGCACCGGGCGTCTACCAGCTGCCTTCCTGACGCCGGGTTCGTCCTCCTTCATGGACTTCCTGGGCGACCACTCGCCCGAGCTGCTTCCGGGGAACCGTCCGCTGCCCCCGGTGCAGGGCGCCATCGAGGCACCCCACGGCACCACGATCGTGGCGGTGACCTTCCCCGGCGGCGTGGTGCTCGCCGGTGACCGCCGCGCCACGATGGGCAATGTCATCGCGCAGCGCGACATCGAGAAGGTCTTCCCCACCGACGAGTACTCGGCCGTCGGCATCGCGGGGACCGCCGGTATCGCCGTGGAGATGGTCAAGCTCTTCCAGCTCGAGCTGGAGCACTTCGAGAAGGTCGAGGGCACCGTGCTCTCGCTCGAGGGCAAGGCGAACAGGCTGTCGACCATGATCCGCGGCAACCTCGGCATGGCGATGCAGGGCCTTGCCGTGGTCCCGCTCTTCGCGGGGTGGGACGTCGACCGGGAGAAGGGGCGCATCTTCTCCTACGACGTGACCGGGGGGCGTTCGGAGGAGCGCGGCTACGCCGTCACCGGCTCGGGTTCGATGTTCGCCCGGGGTGCGCTCAAGAAGCTCTACCGCGATGACCTGACCGAGGAGCAGGCCGCGACCGCCGTGCTCCAGGCGCTCTACGACGCCGCCGACGACGATTCGGCGACCGGTGGGCCGGATCTCGCCCGCCGTATTTTTCCGATCGTCACATCCATCACCGAAGACGGTTTCAAGAGGTTCAGCGAGGCAGAGGTGGCCGATCTCGCCCGCGCCATCCATGAACGGCGCCTCGAAGAGCCGGACGGCCCCCGCGCCGGCCTGCTCTGAGAGGACGGTCCAACCGGAATGCATTCGCCAATGACAGAAGGGACGGACAGCCGGTGACGACGCCGTTCTATGTTTCTCCTCAGCAGGCCATGGCCGACCGCGCGGAATACGCCCGTAAGGGCATCGCGCGCGGCCGCAGCGTGGTCGTGCTGCAGTACGCCGACGGCATCGTCTTCGTTGCGGAGAACCCGTCCCGCGCGCTGCACAAGGTCAGTGAGATCTATGACCGGATCGCCTTCGCGGCGGTCGGTAAGTACAACGAATTCGAGAATCTGCGGATCGGCGGTGTCCGTTACGCCGACCTGCGTGGCTATACCTATGACCGTGAGGATGTCACGGCCCGTGGGCTGGCGAATGTCTACGCCCAGACCCTGGGCACGATCTTCTCCAGCGCCGCCGAGAAGCCGTACGAGGTCGAGCTGATCGTCGCCGAGGTCGGGGAGGGCCCCGAGGACGACCAGATCTACCGCCTCCCGCACGACGGCTCCATCGTGGACGAGCACGGCTCGGTCGCCGTCGGTGGCAACGCCGACCAGATCAGCAGCTATCTCGACCAGCGGCACCGGGACGGCATGACCCTCGCCGAAGCCCTCAAGCTGGCCGTCGACTCGCTCTCCCGCGACAACAACGGCGGCGAGCGCAGCCTCACCGCCGAGCAGCTCGAGGTGGCGGTCCTGGACCGCACCCGCCCCCAGAAGCGCAAGTTCAAGCGCGTCCTGGGCGGCCAGCTCTCCCGGCTCCTGGAGTCCGCGGCGAGCGCGGCGGACTCGGAGGCATCGGATGCCGCGTCCGAGTCCTCCGGGACCGAGGAGTCCGAGGACTGAGCCCCGCACCGCGGACCGTCCACCACCGCTACCACCACCGCCGCCGCCGCCCCGGGCCACCGGGGCGGCGGCGGGCGTTATGGGGCCGTGGTTCCTGGGCCGGTCGGCCGCAGGGGTGGTGTTGCGGCCGGTCAGCCGTGGGCGGTCGTCCCCGCTTCGGTCAGGTGCGTGGTGGCGGGGCCGTGGGGCCGTAGCGGCGGCCTGGGGGTGGGTCGACCGCAGCGGCGGCTCCCGGGCCCGCCGACCGCATGGGTGGTTCCCGCGCCGGTCGACCTGGCGGTGGTTCCCGGCCGGTCAGCCGTGCCGGTCTGTCCTGGCGCCGGTCGGTTCCGTGGCCGACGCGGGGACCGCTGCGGCGGTCCCCGCGTCGGTCAGTTCGCTGGTGGTGGGGCCGTGGAGGCTCTGGGGATCAGTTCGACGGGGAGTGTGGTGTCCTGGGGGGTTTCGCCGTCCAGGAGGGTCAGCAGGGCCCGCATACCGGCCGCGCCCACCGCTTCCGCGGGGAGTCGGACCGTGGTCAGTTCCGGGTCCACCGCCGTGGCCAGGGCCAGGTCGTCGAAGCCGGTCACCGAGATGTCGGCCGGGACCCGCAGCCCCAGCCGCCGGGCCGCCTTGCAGGCGCCGGCGGCCAGGATGTCGTCGTCGCAGACGAGCGCGGTCGGCCGGGGGCCGGGGCGGCCCAGGACGCGTTCGGCGGCCTGGCGGCCCTCCTCGACGCTCAGCCCGGCGGGTTCGGCGCACACGGTGGCGCCCGGGACCTCGCCCACCGCCTCGGCCAGGGCGCGGGCGCGGACCCGGAACGTCCAGGAGTCCACCGCCGCCGCGAGATGGGCCACCCGGCGGTGTCCGAGGGCCAGCAGATGGGCCGCCGCCTGCCGCGCCCCGTCCGCGATGTCCAGGTTGACCGTGGCCGCCGCGGCCGCGTCGTCCGGGTCGCTGTCGAGCATCACCAGTGGCAGTCCGCCGCCGCGCACGGCGGCCAGCGCGTCGGCCGCCATGGAGGAGGCGATCACCCCGTCGAGCGAGGCGCGCGCCGGGTCGAACGGGTCCCGGGCGGGGCCCACGCCCTCGGGCGAGGGGTAGAGCACCACCCCGAAGCCGTGGTCGGCGGCGACCCGCTCGGCGCCCGTGTAGACGCGGGCGAAGAACTCGGTGGTCAGGGCGGGGACCACCAGGAGCGCGGTTCTGGTGCGGCCCAGGCGGAGGCTGCGGGCCGCGAGGTTGGGGCGGTAGCCCAGTTCGCGGGCGGCGGCGCGTACGGCCTCGGCGGTGCGCTCGGAGACCCGTCCGGACCACTTCTCCCCGAGCACCAGGGACACGGTCGCCTGCGACACGCCCGCCGCCCGCGCCACGTCCCGGCTCGTCGCCCGGTTCGTCGCCCGGCCCGGCGCCGGGCGCCCCGGAGCCGCCCCGCCGGCCGGGCCCCCGCGCCGCGTGGGCTCGCCCGTCCGGCCGGTCCCCGGGGACCCCTTCCCGGCGGCCCCGCCCGCCGGGCGGGCGTGGTCCGCGCTCGCCACCATCGCCTCCGCTCCCCTTCGCGCCGTGCTGTCGCCACCGGCTGCTCGATCCGGCCCGCGAGTGGACCCGCGGTGGCGGCCATGGTACGTATGACCCCGGAAGTTATACGTACAACGTCCTCACGACCCGCGATGAACCGAGACGCATCGCGGGAATCCGCAGGAAGGGGCAGGCAATGGCGGCTGGCTACGGGGAACTGCTGCGCACCCCGCACGCGGCACGGCTGCTCGTCGGCACACTCCTGGGGCGGCTGCCGAACGCCACCGCCGCCCTGGCCGTGCTGCTCTTCGCCCGCTCCGAGGGCGGCAGCTACGCCCTCGCCGGGGCGCTGTCGGCCGTCTACGGCGCGGCCAACGCGGTGGGCCAGCCGCTGCTGGGCCGGGCCGTGGACCGCTTCGGCCAGCCCCGGGTGATGCTCCCCGCCGCCGTGGCCTCCGCGCTCGGCATGGTCCTGTTCGCCGTCACCGGGCTCGAACCGCTGCCCGTGGCGTACGCCGCGATGCTCGTCGCCGGTCTGTTCACCCCGCCGCTGGAAGGCGGGCTGCGGGCGCTGTGGCCGTCGGTGCTGCGCCGCGAGGACCAGGTGCACGCGGCGTACGCGCTGGACGCGGTGGCCCAGGAGGTGATGTTCGCCGTCGGTCCGCTGCTGGTCACCCTCGTGGTGGCCGTGTGGTCCGAGGCGGCCGCGCTGCTGGTCATCAATGTCATCGGGGTCGCCGGCGCGCTGTCCGTCGTGGTCTCGCGGCCGTCCCGGCAGTGGCGCTCCGCGCCGCGCGAGGCGCACTGGCTGGGCGCGCTGCGCTCGCCCGGGCTGCTGGTGCTGCTCGGCTCGTTCTTCTTCATCGGGCTCGCCCTCGGTGCGATCGCGGTGGCCGCGGTGGCGTACGCCGACGAGCACGGCGGCGGCCTGGTCTCCAGCGCGCTGCTGTCCGCCCTCGGCGCGGGCGCGCTGGTCGGCGGCATCGGCTACGGCGCCCGCACCTGGCCCGGCGCGCCCGAACGGCGGCTGCGGCTGCTCGTGGCCGCGCTGGCGCTCGGCTATCTGCCGCTCATGCTGGTGCCGGGCGTCGCCTCGATGACCGTCCTGGCCGCGGTGGCGGGCCTGTTTCTGGCCCCGGCGCTGGCCTGCGCGTTCGTCGTCGTGGACCGCCACGCGCCGTCCGGCACGGTCACCGAGGCGTTCTCCTGGCTGGTGACCACCTTCGTGGTGGGCAACGCGCTCGGCTCCGCGGTGGCGGGGCCCGTGGTCCAGTTCGGCGGAGTGGTCTCCGGTTTCGCGGTGCCGGCGGCCGGTGGAGCGGCCGCGCTGGCGGTGCTGTTGGCCGCCCAGCGGTTCCTCCTGGAGGGCCCGCGTCCGGTCGTGCGGCCGACCACACACCGAACCCCGGGTGAACCTGGGGAGGAAAATGATCGCAACCATGCCGTCGAACCCGGTTTCAGACCACGCCATCAGGCGTAATGTTCAGGCATGGACCGCCGCATTTTCGGGCTGGAGAACGAGTACGGCGTCACGTGCACATTCAGGGGACAGCGCCGGTTGTCTCCTGACGAAGTGGCGCGGTACCTCTTCCGCCGTGTCGTCTCCTGGGGCCGCAGCAGCAATGTCTTCCTGCGCAACGGTGCCCGCCTCTATCTCGACGTGGGCTCGCACCCGGAATACGCAACTCCCGAGTGCGACAACGTGACCGAGCTGGTCACCCACGACAAGGCAGGCGAGCGCATTCTCGAGGGTCTGCTCGTGGACGCGGAGCGCCGCCTGCACGAGGAGGGAATCGCGGGCGACGTCTATCTGTTCAAGAACAACACCGACTCCGCGGGCAACTCCTACGGTTGTCACGAGAACTATCTGGTGGCGCGGCACGGGGAGTTCTCCCGGCTCGCCGACATTCTCATTCCGTTCCTGGTGACGCGGCAGCTGCTGTGCGGTGCGGGCAAGGTCCTGCAGACCCCGCGCGGCGCGGTCTACTGCGTCAGCCAGCGCGCCGAGCACATCTGGGAGGGCGTCAGCTCCGCGACGACCCGCTCCCGGCCGATCATCAACACCCGCGATGAACCGCACGCCGACGCCGAGCGCTACCGCCGGCTGCATGTCATCGTGGGCGACTCCAACATGTCCGAGACCACCATGCTGCTCAAGGTCGGCGCCACCGACCTGGTGCTCCGCATGATCGAGGCGGGCACGGTGATGCGCGACCTGACCTTGGAGAACCCGATCCGGGCCATCCGCGAGGTCAGCCATGACACCACCGGGCAGCGCAAGGTGCGGCTCGCCAGCGGCCGCGAGGCGTCCGCCCTGGAGGTGCAGCAGGAGTACTACGAGAAGGCCGTCGACTTCTGCGAGCGCCGTGGCATCCGCACCGGCATGGTCGAGCGCGTCCTCGAGCTGTGGGGCCGCACCCTGGACGCGATCCGCACCGAGGAGCTCGACCGGATCGAGACCGAAATCGACTGGGTGATGAAGTACAAGCTCATCGAGCGGTACCGGGCCAAGAACAACATCACCATGTCGCATCCGCGTATCGCCCAGATAGACCTCGCCTACCACGACATCCACCGCCGCCGCGGCCTCTACTACCTGCTGGAGAAGCGCGGCCAGGCGGCCCGGGTCTGCAACGACGTGAAAATCTTCGAGGGCAAGTCGGTGCCACCGCAGACCACCCGCGCCCGGCTGCGCGGCGACTTCATCCGCCGGGCCCAGGAGCAGCGCCGCGATTTCACGGTCGACTGGGTGCATCTGAAGCTCAATGACCAGGCACAGCGCACCGTGCTGTGCAAGGACCCGTTCCGTTCGGTCGACGACCGGGTGGAGAAACTCATCGCCGGCATGTGACCGGCGTACGGCTTACCTTGGCCACGGGCCCCGTGCGTTCTCCGGACGGGGCCCGTACTACGTCGTAGAGTGGCGCGCATTGGCCATCACAAGATCTACCTAACGAGGACTCCGTGCGCCGACGCTCCGTACTCCTTGCCGTACCCGCGGGCCTGCTCACGCTCGCGGGCTGCGGTGACGAAAAATCAGGGTCCGACAAGAGCAGCCCGTCCCAGGAGCCGACCAGCCAGAGTCCCTCACCGGCCCCCAGCGGCAAGATCGTCTCCGGACCGGTGCCGCCCATTACCGGCGGTAAGAAGTTCGGTGAGAAGCCGAAGGTCGCCAAGGGCACGGGTGAGCCGTCGAGCCATCTGGCGGTCAAGACGATCAGCCAGGGAGACGGCCGGAAGACGGTCAAGGGCGACTGGCTCCAGATCAACTATCTGGCGCAGATCTGGGACACCGGGAAGGCCATCGACAACACCTTCGACAAGAAGAAGACCGCCGCCTTCCCGGTCGGCCAGGGCCAGGTCCTCCCGGGCTGGGACCAGGGACTGCTGGGCCGGAACGTGGGCAGCCGGCTGGAGCTGGCCGTCCCGCCCGCGTACGCCTACGGCAAGCAGGGCCAGCCGCAGGCCGGTATCAAGGGCACCGACACGCTGGTCTTCGTCATCGACATCGTGAACGCCTACGACGCCAAGAGCTCGGCCAAGGGCAGCAAGGTGGAGCAGACCGACCCCGACCTGCCCAAGGTGTCGACCAACACCGACGGCAAGGCGCCCACCATCACCGTCCCCAAGAAGTCCGCGCCCAAGAAGCTCGTCTCCGAGTACGTCATCGAGGGCGACGGCAAGGAGGTCAAGAAGACCGACGCCCTGCTCGTCCAGTACAGGGGCGTGCTGTGGGACGGCGGCAAGGAGTTCGACTCCACCTACAAGCGCGGTGAGCTCGCCCAGTTCTCGCTGCAGCAGGTGGTCAAGGGCTGGTCGCAGGGGCTGACCGGCAAGAAGGTGGGCAGCCGGGTCATGATCGTCGTACCCCCGGACCTGGGCTACGGCAAGGCGGCCCAGAAGGGCATCCCCGCCAACTCCACGCTGGTCTTCTCCGTGGACATCCTGGCGGTTCTGTAGCCTGTGCGGGTTGCCCACAACATCACAAGGAGCTATTTCGTGAGCATCGAGAAGCCCGAGGTCGACTTCCCGGGCGGCGAGCCGCCGGCCGAGCTGGAGATCAAGGACATCTGGGAGGGCGACGGCCCCGCGGCGAAGGCCGGCGACAACATCGCCGTCCACTATGTGGGCGTCGCCTTCAGCACCGGTGAGGAGTTCGACGCGAGCTACAACCGTGGCACCCCGCTGCGGATCCAGCTCGGTGTGGGCCAGGTCATCAGCGGCTGGGACCAGGGCCTCCAGGGCATGAAGGTCGGCGGCCGCCGGCAGCTGATCATTCCGCCGCACCTCGCCTATGGGGACCAGGGCGCCGGTGGCGGCCGGATCAAGCCGGGCGAGACCCTGATCTTCGTCTGCGACCTGGTCTCCGTCTGAGACCGGCGCCCGCCGCGCCGAGGGCTCCTGCCGCCGGGCAGGGGCCCTCGGCTTTTGCCGTGCGTCCCGGTAGCGGTACGGTCACGTGCGTAAGGTCACGTAGAAAGGGCGTCGATGGCGATTGCCAAGGCCGAGCGGCTGATGAATCTGGCCCTGTGCCTGCTGGGAACGCGGCGTCCGCTGACCAAACGGGAGCTGCGGGGCTCCATAGAGGCGTACCTCCAGGCCGACGCGGCCAACGACGAGGCGTTCAATCGCATGTTCGAGCGCGACAAGGACGATCTGCGCGAACTCGGCCTGGTCATCGAGACGGTGGAGGGCATCGACGGCGAGATCGGCTATCTCGCCCGCCGGGACAGCAACCGCCTCCCGCCGATCACCCTCGACGCCGAGGAGGCCGCCGCGCTCGGCCTCGCCGCCAAGGTCTGGCAGCAGGCCCGGCTCGCGGGCGCCGCCAGCGGCGCGCTCCAGAAGCTGCGCGCCGCCGGGATGCCGGTCGCCGAGGACCCGTACGACACACCCGGACACGGCGCGCTGGAGCCGCGCATCCCGGTCCATGAGAGCGCCTTCGAGCCGCTGATGCTCGCCTGCCGCGACCGCCGCCCCGTCGTCTTCGACTACCGCAAGGCGAACGCCGCGCGCCCCGAGCAGCGGCAGGTCGAGCCCTGGACCCTGGAGTGCTGGCGCGGTCACTGGTACCTCGCCGGATGGGACCGTGAGCGCGCCGCCGAGCGGGTCTTCCGGCTCTCCCGGATCACCAGCCGGGTCCGGCTGCGGTCCGGCTCGTTCACCGCCGAGGTGCCCGATCACGTCACCGTGCGGGAGACCGTGGAGACCTGGGCGGGCGAGACCGCCACCGGCACCGCCCGGATCAGGCTGCGTTCCGGCCACGGCTATCCGCTGCGGGCGAAGGCGCTGTCCACCCGGGCGGCCGGCGACGGCTGGGACGAGCTGGAGATCCCCTATGGGCACGGTCTGGACGCCTGGCTCGTGGAGTTCGGCCCGGACGTGGTCGTACTGGCGCCCGACGAGCTGCGGGCGGATGTCGTGGACCGGCTGCGCGCGGTCGCCAAGGACTGAGGGGACGGAGCGACTTCACCATGGCCGGAAACGCGATTGACCAGACCCGCCGGATGCTCTCCCTGGTCACCTATCTGCGCGAGCGCCCCGGCGCCCGCGTCGCCGATGTCGCACGGGCCTTCGGCATCAGCGAGGACGAGCTGATCGCCGACCTCGATGTGCTGCCGCTGTGCGGCACCAGCTTCCGCGGCGGCGATCTGCTGGACATCGACACCGACGGTGACCGGATCTGGTGGCACAACCCCGATGACGTCGCGGAACCGCTGCGGCTGGCCGCCGACGAGGCCACCGCGCTGCTGGTCGCCGCCCGCGCCGTCGCGACCCTCCCCGGGCTGCGCGAGAGCGACCGGGACGCGCTGCTGCGGGCCACCGCCAAGCTGGAGGCCGCGGCGGGCGAGGCGGCGGGCGCCAGCTCCCGGCTCTCGGTGATCTTCGAGTCGGAGGGCGGCGTCTTCGCCGAGGTCGACCGCGCCATCTCCGAGCGTCGCAGGCTGTGGCTGCGCTACTACTCGCCCGCGCGTGACGAGATCACCGAGCGCGAGGTCGACCCGATCCGGCTGTTCGCCGTCGGGCGTACGTATATGGAGGCCTGGTGCCGCCTCTCCGAGGCGCGGCGGACCTTCCGGCTCGACCGGGTGGCCGAGATCAAGCTGCTCGACGAGGCGTCCGATCCGCCGCCGATCGAGCTGCGCGATCTGTCGGACCTGGCCACCGGGCTGGTGCAGACCGGTGCCGAGGACCCCGAGGTGGTCGTCGAGGTCGGCCCCGGCGGGCGCTGGGTCGCCGAGTACTACCCGCACGACAGCGCGGAGGAGCTGCCCGACGGCGGTCTCAGGATCACGCTGCGCGCGCCCGACCCCGGCTCGCTGCGGCGGCTGGCCCTGCGGCTGGGCCGGGACGGCCGGATCGTCTCGCCGCAGGGGCTCGCGGACAGTGCCCGGGACGCGGCGCGACAGGCGCTCGCGGCGTACGGTGAGTGAAAGGACACACGCAGTGACCGCACGGGGGAGCGCCGCTTCGGTGGTGTTCAAGGCAGCCTGTCCGGAGTGCCGTGGCCGGTTCGAGCTGGCCGCGGGCGCGCTGCGGCTGGCGATCGGGGCCAGCGACCGCACCACCTTCTACTCCTTCACCTGCCCCGACTGCGGAACCGCGGTGCGCAAGCCGGCGGGGGAGCGGATCGTGGAGCTGCTCACCGGCGGCGGGGTGCGTACGCTGCGCCTGCACTCCACGGTCTAGGCTCTGGCGCATGCTCTGGCCGATGCTCGCCCTCGCCCTCGCCTTCTGCGGAATCGCCGTTCTCGCCGTGCTCTCGGTGCGGGTCTACGCCGAGGTCCGCAGGCTGGCCCGACAGGTCTCGGACAGCTCGCAGCGGATCACCCGGGCCGCCGAGGACCTGGAGCGGGCCTCGGCTCCACTGGGGGCCCACGTCGACGGTCTGCGCCGGGGGTAGGGGCCACTCCGCGTCGGCGGCGGTCACGGTCCGTGGCCGATTCTCCGGTCGGACGGCGGCCGACGGGCGCTCTGCTGCGTCACAGCCAAGGGGGGTACGCTGACAGTTCGTGGCCCTGGCAGCGAGGCGGAGGGCCGCAACCCGGAGTCCGCACGGGGATTGCCTCCGGTTCACCCCCGCGCGCTACGATCGCTGACAGCACGGCTGCCGGACACCTGTCCGACCGGTCGGGCAGCCCCACCCCCAGCCGCCTCGGTGAGAAGGTAGACGCTTATGTTCGGAAGGCTCGGCGCTCCCGAGATCATCCTCATCCTTGTCGTCGTCGTGCTGCTGTTCGGTGCGAAGAAGCTTCCGGACATGGCCCGCTCGCTGGGCAAGTCGGCCCGCATCCTCAAGAGCGAGGCGAAGGCGATGAAGTCGGACAGCCAGCAGCAGAGCGCGCCGGCCGACCCGCCCAACCCCGGTCAGGACGACGCCACCCACCGCACGATCCAGGCCGCGCCCGGCGACGTGACCAGCTCGCGCCCGGTGTCGGAGCCGAGCGACACCACCAAGCGCTGACCCAGGGCCACGTGAAGGCGGCACGGACGGCCGCCACTGGACGCACGAGATGAGGACGTGGGTGCTCAAGTCTGCCCGCAAGAAGGAGAAGGACCCCGAGGGGCGGATGCCCCTGTCCGAGCACCTGCGTGAGCTGCGCAACCGGTTGCTCAAATCGGTCCTGGCGATCTGCGTGGTCACGATCGTCGCGATGTTCTACTACATGGACATCGCCAAGTTCCTGATGCAGCCGGTGCTGGACTCCGTCGGCTGTGGTGGGGTCTCGCTCTCCGACCTCTCACAAAAGGGCGGCGACGGCCACGACTGTGCCTACTTCACCGTGAACGGTCTGCTGTCGCCGTTCACGATCATGCTGAAGGTCTCCTTCACGACCGGTCTGGTGGTGGCCACCCCGGTCTGGCTGTACCAGCTGTGGGCCTTCCTCGCCCCCGGACTGCACCGCAACGAGAAGAAGTACGGCCTGTTCTTCGTGGGCCTGGGCGTACCGCTGTTCGTCGGTGGCGCCTACTTCGCGTACATGATCCTCCCGACCAGCGCCAAGGTCCTCATCGGCTTCACCCCGGAGGGGGCCAACAACCTCCTCCCGCTGGACGACTTCCTCGACCTGCTCGCCCGCATGGTCGTCGTCTTCGGGCTCGCCTTCGAGCTCCCGCTGCTGCTGATCCTGCTGAACTTCACCGGCATCCTCACCGGACGCCGGATGCTCGGCTGGTGGCGCGCCATGATCATGGGCATCACGGTCTTCGGTGCCGTCGCCACCCCCAGCACCGACCCGATCGGCATGTTCGCCCTGGCCGGGCCGGTCGTCGTGCTCTACTTCGGGGCCGTCGCCGTCGCCCTGGTCAACGACCGGCGCAAGGCACGCCGCAGGGCCGCCGACCCCGACTTCGGCCTGAGCGACGACGAGGCGTCCGAGCTGGACCTCACGCCCGAGGCCATCGGCGCGCCCAGCGCCGCGCCGGAGCTCACCGACGGGGACGACTCCGGTAACGCCCGGCGCAACGGCTACGACGACATCACCTAGCCGCACCCGGCCGTGCCCGGCCGCCCACCCGGTGGGCGGCCCGGTGGCCCACCCGGTGGCCCGAACAAAGCCCCGATAAAGATCGCGTGCGCTGTCGGAGGCGGCCGGTAGGCTCGTAGATACGATGACCGACGAGCTATCTCCCGCCGAGCGCTATGCGGCGTCCCGCGTCCGGGCCGCCGAGCAGGCCACCGCGCTGGCCCCCTTCCGCGAGATGTACGACTTCGAGCTGGACCCCTTCCAGATCGAGGCGTGCAAGGCCCTGGAGGCCGGCAAGGGCGTGCTGGTGGCCGCTCCCACCGGCTCCGGCAAGACCATCGTGGGCGAGTTCGCCGTCCACCTGGCGCTGACCCAGGGCCGCAAGTGCTTCTACACCACGCCCATCAAGGCGCTGTCCAACCAGAAGTACACCGACCTGGTGAAACGCTACGGCGCCGACCGGGTCGGCCTGCTCACCGGGGACAACAGCGTCAATTCCGATGCCCCGGTGGTCGTCATGACCACCGAGGTGCTGCGGAACATGCTCTATGCCGGCTCCCAGTCACTGCTCGGCCTCGGCCATGTGGTGATGGACGAGGTCCACTACCTCTCCGACCGGTTCCGCGGCGCCGTCTGGGAAGAGGTCATCATCCACCTCCCCGAGTCGGTGACGCTGGTGTCACTCTCCGCGACCGTCTCCAACGCCGAGGAGTTCGGAGACTGGCTCGACACCGTCCGTGGCGACACCGAGGTCATCGTCTCCGAGCACCGCCCGGTGCCGCTGTGGCAGCACGTCCTCGCCGGGCGCCGGATGTACGACCTGTTCGAGGAGAAGAGCGGCCGCGACGGCGACCAGGGCGGACGCCGCGAGGTTAACCCCGATCTGGTCCGGCTGGCCCGGATGGAGAACAGCCGCCCCAGCTTCGGCCGCGACAAGCGCCGCGGCCGCACCATGCGGGAGGCCGACCGGGAGCGCGAGCGCCGTCAGCGCAGCCGGATCTGGACCCCCGGCCGGCCCGAGGTCATCGACCGGCTCGACGCCGAGGGGCTGCTTCCGGCCATCACCTTCATCTTCAGCCGGGCCGGCTGCGAAGCCGCCGTCCAGCAGTGTCTCCACGCGGGGCTGCGGCTCAACGACGAGGCGGCGCGCGGCCAGGTGCGGGCCCTCGTCGAGGAGCGCACCGCCGGCATCCCCGACGAAGACCTCCATGTGCTGGGGTACTTCGAATTCCTGGAGGGCCTGGAGCGGGGCATCGCGGCCCACCACGCCGGAATGCTCCCCACCTTCAAGGAAGTCGTCGAGGAGCTTTTCGTCCGCGGCCTGGTCAAGGCGGTGTTCGCCACCGAGACCCTCGCCCTCGGCATCAACATGCCCGCCCGCTCGGTGGTGTTGGAGAAGCTCGTCAAGTGGAACGGCGAGCAGCACGTCGACATCACCCCCGGTGAGTACACCCAGTTGACCGGCCGGGCCGGGCGGCGCGGTATCGATGTCGAGGGCCATGCGGTGGTGTTGTGGCAGCGTGCCATGGACCCCGCCGCGCTCGCCGGGCTGGCCGGCACCCGGACGTATCCGCTGCGCTCCTCCTTCAAACCGTCGTACAACATGGCGGTCAACCTCGTCTCCCAGTTCGGCCGGCACCGCTCGCGCGAGTTGCTGGAAACCTCCTTCGCGCAGTTCCAGGCCGACAAGGCGGTCGTCGGGATCTCCCGGCAGGTGCAGCGCAACGAGGAGGGGCTGGCCGGCTACCGCGAATCCATGACCTGCCATCTCGGCGACTTCGACGAGTACGCCCGGCTGCGCCGCGAGCTCAAGGACCGCGAGACCGAGCTGGCCCGGCAGGGCGCGGCCCAGCGGCGCGCGGCCGCCGCGGTCGCCCTGGAGAAGCTCCGCCCCGGCGATGTCATCCATGTCCCCACCGGCAAGTTCGCCGGCCTCGCGCTGGTGCTGGACCCCGGGCTGTCCGCCGGGCGGGTGGGTGGCCACCGCGGCATGGAGTACCACGACGGGCCACGGCCCCTGGTGCTCACCGCCGAGCGGCAGGTCAAGCGGCTGGCGGCGATCGACTTCCCGGTCCCGGTCGAGCCGCTGGACCGGATGCGCATCCCCAAGTCGTTCAATCCGCGCAGCCCGCAGTCCCGCCGCGATCTGGCCTCCGCGCTGCGCACCAAGGCCGGTCACCACGAGATGCGGCGCCACCGCAAGGAGCGCTCGCCCGCGGCCGACGACGCCGAGATCAGCCGGCTGCGCCGGGCCATCCGCGCCCACCCCTGCCACGGCTGTGCCGACCGCGAGGACCACGCCCGCTGGGGCGAGCGCTACCACCGGCTGCTGCGCGACACCCGGCAGCTGGAGCGGCGCATCGAGGGCCGTACGAACACCATCGCCCGCACCTTCGACCGGATCTGCTCCCTGCTGACCGAGCTGGACTATCTGCGCGGCGACGAGGTCACGGACGAGGGCAAGCGGCTGGCGCGGCTGTACGGCGAGCTGGACCTGCTGGCCAGCGAGTGCCTGCGGGAGAGCGTCTGGGAGGGGCTGGCCCCCGCGGAGCTCGCGGCCTGTGCCTCCGCGCTCGTCTACGAGGCGCGGTCGGCCGATGACGCGCTTCCGCCCAAGCTGCCCGCCGGCCGGGCCAAGGACGCGCTCGGCGAGATGGTCCGCATCTGGGGGCGGCTGGACGCCCTGGAGGAGGATCACCGGATCAACCAGACGGAGGGCGTCGGCCAGCGTGAGCCGGATCTGGGGTTCGCCTGGGCCGCCTACCGCTGGGCGTCCGGACACGGGCTCGATGAGGTGCTGCGGGAAATCGACATGCCCGCCGGTGACTTCGTGCGCTGGACCAAGCAGCTGATCGATGTGCTCGGCCAGATCGCCGCGGCGGCCCCGGAGGGCACGGTGGCACGCAACGCCCGCCGTGCGGTGGACGGGCTGCTGCGCGGGGTCGTGGCGTACTCCTCGGTCGGCTGACGGCTGACGGCTGACGGCTGACGGGCGGGACCGGCTGACGGGCGGTCCCGCCCATCAGGCGGGGTCGTAGACGTAGGGCAGGGCGTTGCTGTTCCCGGCCGGGGTGTGGGCCACCACGTTCACCGTGCCGGGCGCCCCGGGCGGGGAGGTCGCGACGACCTGGGTGTCGGAGATCGCCGAGAACGAGGCCGGGACCCCGCCGAAGGTCACCGCGTCGGTGTAGGTGAGATTGCTGCCGACCAGCACGATGGAGTCGCCCCCCAAGTCCGAGCCATGGGCGGGATTGAGGCTGGTCAGGATGGGTGCCCCGAGATAGGTGTAGTACGGATTCCCGGTGGCCGCCGTGCTGGTGCCGCCCGGGGTGGTGACGGTGACGACGACCGTGCCCGACCCGGCCGGCGCGGTCGCGGTCAACTGGCTGTCGGAGACCACGGTGATGGCGGTGGCCTGATTCGCCCCGAAGCTCACCGCGCTGGTGAGGGTCAGATTGCTGCCGAAGACGGTGACGGTGTTGGCCCCGGCGGCCGGGCCGAAATGCGGCGACAGATCGCTGACGGTTGGGGCGGCGATGTAGAAGTACGGCAGCGGATTGCTGGTGCCGCCTGGGGTGGTGACGGTGACGTTGACCGAGGACGGTGGCCCGGCGGGCGCGCTGACGGTGATCTGGGTGCCTGAATTGGTGAGGATCGTCGCCGGGTTCAGCCCGAACGTCACCGAGGTGGCGCCGGTGAGGTTGGTGCCGGTGAGGGTGACGGTGTTGCCGCCGGTGGTGGGGCCTGAGGTGGGGTTGAGGGTGGTGAGGGTGGGTGTGGGGGTGGGGGTGTAGGTGTAGGGGAGGGGGTTGCTGGTGCCGCTGGGGGTGGTGACGGTGACGTTGACTGAGGATGGTGGTCCGGCGGGGGCGGTGACGGTGATTTGGGTGGGGGTGTTGGTGAGGATGGTGGCGGGGTTGGGGCCGAAGAGGACTTGGGTCGCCCCGGCCAGGTTGGTGCCGGTGAGGGTGACCGTGTTGCCCCCCGTGGTGGGGCCCGAAGTCGGGCTGAGCGAGGTGAGGACCGGGGCCGCCACTGTCGTATAGGTGAAGAACACGTTCTGGGTGCTGGTCCCCGTCGGCCCGGTGACCGTGACCTTCACCGTGCCGCTCCCCGCGGGCGTCCTGGCCGTGATCTGCGCGGCGCTCACGACCACCACGTCGGTGGCCAGGTTGGGACCGAACCTGACCGCGGTGGCGCCGGTGAAACCGGAGCCGGTGAGGGTGACGAAGGTGCCCCCTGCTGGAGCACCTTGGGTGGGACTGATGCTGGTCACTACGGGGGCCATGATGCTCTTCTCCTTCTCGTACCGCCTGGGACGGCCGCGCCCCGGCCGGCGATCGTCGGCCAGGGCGCGGGGCGCCGCCGCCGTCCGCGTCACACGACGCGGACGGCGGCGACTCGGTGGTCGTGCGTACCGTCGGTGCCCGGTCGTCCCGGACGGTCAGGTAACGGTGAAGGCCACGGCGTTGGAGGTGCCGCCGCAGGTGGCGACCGTGATGGTCCCGGCGCCGAGGGCGAGTCCGGCGGGCACGGTGGCGACGAGCTGGGTGTCACTGATGGGTGTGAAGACCGCGGTGGCGGTGGCGGCCGCGCTGTCGGTGAAGGTGACGTTCGCGACGTTCACGAAGCCGGTTCCGGTGATGGTGATGGTGTCTCCCGCCGTGCCGGTCGTGGGCGCCACCGTGGTGATGGCGGGGGCGAGGTAGTAGTCGATCAGAGTGGTGCCCGATGGGCTGGTTCCGCCGGCGGTGGTGATGGTCACCGGTTGGGTCGACACCGTGCCGACCTGGCCCGGGTTGGCCGGTGCGGTGAAGGCGACCTGGGTGGACTGGGTGGGGGTGACCGCCACATTGCCGACGGTGCCGACTCCGACTTGTGTTCCGGTCAGGAAGTTGGTGCCGAACAGTGTCACCGCGCCACCGGTGGCGGCCGGGACGCAGCCGACGCTCAGCGCCGTGGTCGTCGGCGAGGCGATGACGAAGAACGGCAGGGCGTTGCTGGTGGCGCCGGCGCTGCTGGTGACGCTGACCGAGACCTGGCCGGAACACGGCGCCGAATTGGGCACGACGAAGGTGACCTGGGTGGCGGTGACGGACGCCGGGGTGACCGCCGCCGAACCGAAGTTGACCCTCGTCGTGGTGGCCATGGCGGTGCCGTTGATCTGGACGGTGTCCCCGGGCTTGCCCTGGTTGGTGGTGGTCGTCGTATCCACCAGCGAAGTGATGGTTGCCATGATCGTTCTCCTTCGGTCGTACCGCTCCGCCGGGGATGCGCACGGGCGGCGAGCCGATGGCTGAGGCGGCCCGCGACCGCGTGGGAGGCCCCGGCGGGGGCGGGGAAGGGCGCGTGAAAGACCCGTTGCCTCGGGGCCGGCACCTGGGGGCGGGTCGTTCGATGGGAAGCGACTCGGCGCCAGAGCACGGGGCGCCGTCAATCTCGCTGTCACCGATTTAAGCGATCGGGTGAAGGATGCGACAGGTGCAATTGGTGCATCGAGGGGCTTATGTGTAAGTAGGGTTAAAAACTCTGGGCGCCGTAATACCTACCGTTGTGCGCTCCTCGGGGCCGCGAACGCGCGAGCGTGCGAGTGCGCGGGTGGGCGCGTGGCCCAGTGGGTGCGTAGGTGCGTGGGGACGCAAAAGGGCGGGTGGACGCCATCAGCAGTCCACCCGCCCGTCGTACGCGTCAGCGCCGGCGCGGTGTGCTACGCCGCGGCCTCGTCGGAGCCCGCCCCCTCCTGCTCGGCCTCGACCTGCCGGTTCCACTCCCGCTTCGACGCCTGCCAGCCGTCCTCGTCATGGCCGCGCCGCCAGTAGCCGGAGATGGACAGCCACTCGCGCGGGATCTGTCGCTCGACGCGCAGATGGCGGCGGATCTCCTTCACGAAGCCCGCCTCGCCGTGGACGAAGGCGTGCACCTGGCCGGCCGGGAACTCCAGCCCCTGGACGGCCGCCACCAGCGCCTCGCCGACCGGTGCGCCGCCCCGGTGCAGCCAGCTCACCTCGGCTCCGTCCGGCACGGTGAGCTTCAGCTCGTCCTTCTCGTCCGCGACCTCGATGAAGACGTGCACCGGCGGCTGGGTCGCGCCGTCCGTACCGGGCGCGGTGGCGGTGAGCCGCTCCAGTGCGGTGGCGATGGCGGGCAGCGCGCTCTCGTCGCCCGCGAGCAGATGCCAGTCGGCCTCGGCGCTGGGGGCGTAGGCGCCGCCCGGCCCCATGAAGTAGATCTCCTCGCCCGGCTGGACCCGGGCGGCCCACGGTCCGGCGAGCCCCTGGTCGCCGTGGGTCACGAAGTCCACGGTCAGCTCGCGGGCCGCCGGATCCCAGGCCCGTACCGTGTACGTACGGGTGACCGGCCACTGGTCGCGGGGGAAGTCGGCGCGGATCTTCTCCAGGTCGAACGGCTCGGGGTAGGTGGCGCCCCCGGACGGGAAGAGCAGCTTGATGTAGTGGTCGGTCCACTCGCCCGCGTGGAACTCGGCGAGGCCGTCGCCGCCCAGGACGACCCGCACCATATGCGGGGTGAGCCGGTCGGTGCGCACCACCTGTGCGCGGTGCGGCGTGCGCGTCCTGCGGGCCGGACGGTCTGCCATAGCGGCCTCCCTGATCAAAAAGAGTTAGGGTTACCTAACCTAACAGCTCATCCCTCGAGGGTGGAAAGAAGTCTGCGCAAAGATCCGCCCAAGCCCCAGCGCTCCGCCAGCGCCGCCACGGCCCCGGGGTCGCGCGGGGACCGCGGCAGCGCCGGGTCGAAGGCCGGCAGGGCCACGTCCGGGGCGACCCGCACCACCCTCGGAGCGACCTCGACATACGCCCGCGCCTCGGCCAGCCGCTTGCGCTGGGTGGGGGTCAGCTTGGCGGTGGGATCGTCGACGGCGGCCATGATCCCGGCCAGATCGCCATGGGCGGCCAGCAGCTTGGCGGCGGTCTTCTCGCCGATCCCGGGCACGCCCGGCAGTCCGTCGCTGGGGTCGCCGCGCAGCAGCGCCAGATCCGCGTACCCCGAGCCGGCCACCCCGTACTTCTCGCGCACGTAGGACTCGTCGACCAGGAGCAGGGTGCCCACGCCCTTGACGGGGTAGAGCACCCGCACCCCGCGCTCGTCGTCCACCAGCTGGAACAGGTCGCGGTCGCCGGTGACGATGTCGACCGGACCGGCCGCCCGTCCGGTGAGCGTGCCGATCACATCGTCGGCCTCGTAGCCCGCGGCGCCCACCCGGGCGATGCCGACCGCGTCGAGCACCTCGTCGATCACCGGGACCTGCGGGGAGAGCGTGTCCGGCACCTCCTCCACGTCCACCCCGGCCCCCGCCGGGGCCTCCTCGGCGACCCGGTGGGCCTTGTACGTGGGGATCAGCTCGACCCGCCAGGCCGGGCGCCAGTCGAAGTCCATGCAGGCCACCAGGTCGTCCGGGCGGTGGTCCTGGACCAGCCGGGCGATGAAGTCGAGCAGCCCGCGCACGGCGTTCACCGGGGTGCCGTCGGGGGCCCGGACCGAATCCGGCACACCGAAGTAGGCCCGGAAGTAGAGGGAGGCGGTGTCGAGGAGCATCAGGCGTCGCGTCACGTCCCCGATCATGCCTTACCGCACTGACGGCAATAGAGCGATAATGTGAACTGGGTCACTGTTTGGTTTGCGCCATAGCGATCGGGGCAGGCGCGCGTCCGGAGCGGACCCGTTCAGTAATTCAACTATTGCGGCGGCCCGCGGTCCGATACCGCACCGCTCCACGACCCGCCGGCGGGGGTGGCGGGTCGTTTTTTGGTGCTATCTGAGAGGTACACGTGGCCAAACTGCGAGCCGAGGGCCTGTACAAGGTATTCGGCAGAAGATCTGACGAGGCGGTGTCGAAGCTCGAGGGCGGCGCGGACCGCGACGAGCTTCGCGCGAACGGTACGACAGCAGCGGTCATCGACGCCTCTTTCGCCGTTGACGAGGGCCAGATCTTCGTCGTCATGGGCCTGTCCGGATCCGGTAAGTCCACCCTGCTGCGCATGCTGAACGGGCTGCTGGAGCCGACCGCGGGACGCGTCCTCTTCGACGACGACGACCTGACCGCACTCAGCCCCAGGGACCTGCGCCAGGTGCGCTCCCACAAGATCAGCATGGTCTTCCAGCACTTCGCCCTCTTCCCGCACCGCAGCGTGCTGGAGAACGCCGCGTACGGCCTCGAGGTGCAGGGCGTGCCCCGCGAGGAGCGCATCCGGCGCGCCACCGAGGCGCTGGAGCTGGTGGGCCTGGCGGGCTGGGAGAAGTCCTGGCCCGATGAGCTCTCCGGCGGTATGCAGCAGCGCGTCGGCCTCGCCCGCGCGCTGGCCACCGACGCCGATCTGCTGCTGATGGACGAGTCCTTCAGCGCCCTCGACCCGCTGATCCGCCGCGATATGCAGGACCAGCTGCTCCAGCTCCAGAAGCGGCTCAAGAAGACCATCGTCTTCATCACCCACGATCTGAACGAGGCCATGCGGCTCGGCGACCACATCGCCGTGATGCGCGACGGCCGGATCGTCCAGATAGGCACCGCCGAGGACATCCTGGTCACTCCGGCCAACGACTACGTCGCCTCCTTCACCCAGGACGTCGACCGCAGCCGGGTGCTCACCGCCGGCGCGATCATGGCCGAGTCGAGTGAGGTGCTGGGCACCGAGACCGACGACGGCACCGCGCTCCGTACCGAGCAGGACGTGCTGGCGGCCGCCCCCGCCACCGTCACCACGGACACCCCGATCATCGAGCTGTTCGGGCCCTGCTCGCGCAGCGGCGTCGCGGTCGCCGTCACGGGCGACGACGGCGGGCTCGTGGGCGTGGTCACCCGCGCCCGGCTGCTCGCCGTCCTCGGCGATCCGGACACCGGACCCGACGGGGTGATGCCACCGGGTGGCGGCGGGCCGGACGTGCCCCAGGCCGCGAAGAAGGTGATCACCGGTGCCTAGGCTTCAGCTCGGCGACTGGATCAACTCCGGCGTCAACTGGCTCCGAGACAATCTGAGCTGGCTCTTCGACTTCGTCTCCACCGTCGTCCAGGGCATGTACGACGCGGTGAACAGCGTGCTCAGCGCCCCCGAGCCGCTGCTGCTCGCGGGCATCCTCGCGCTGCTCGCCTGGTGGCTGCGCGGGCTGCTGCCCGCCGTGCTCGCCTTCGTGGGATTCGCGGTCATCGACTCGATCGAGTTGTGGGGCGAGGCAATGAACACGCTCGCACTGGTGCTGGTCGCCGGTGTGATCACCATCGTGCTCGCGGTGCCGCTGGGCATCTGGGCCTCGCGCAACCGCGCGGTGAGCGCCGTGATCCGCCCGGTGCTGGACTTCATGCAGACGATGCCCGCCTTCGTCTACCTGATCCCCGGCATCTTCTTCTTCGGCCTCGGGGTGGTCCCCGGCGTCGTCGCCACCGTCATCTTCTCGATGCCCCCGGGCGTCCGCATGACGGAACTGGGTATCCGCCAGGTGGACGCGGAGCTGGTCGAGGCGGCCGACGCCTTCGGCACCCATCCGCGCCGCACCCTGCTGCGCGTCCAGCTGCCGCTGGCCCTGCCCACCATCATGGCGGGCGTCAACCAGGTGATCATGCTGGCGCTGTCCATGGTCGTCATCGCCGGCATGGTCGGCGCCGAGGGCCTGGGCTCCACCGTCTTCCAGGCGATCAGCTCCGTCGACGTCGCCATGGGCTTCGAGGGCGGTATCGCGGTGGTCATCCTGGCCATGTACCTGGACCGGATGACCAGCGCGCTCAATCAGCGCGTCTCCCCGCTGGCCCGCCGTGCGCTGGCCAAGGAGCAGGCCAGGGCGGTCAGCGGCCTCAAGGTGCTGCGCTGGCGCCCCGCGACCTCCGTCGCCATGGTCGGCGTCGTCGTCCTGGCGCTGGTCGCCGGCGGGATGCAGATCTTCTCCGGCGACGAGGACGGCGCCAAGGTCTCCGCCAACGTCGGCAAGGGCCAGTCGGTCAACCTCGGCTACATCAACTGGGACGAGGGCGTCGCCTCCACCTTCCTGTGGAAGGAGCTCCTGGAGCAGCGCGGCTTCAAGCCGAAGGTGCAGTCCTACGACGTCGGCGCGCTGTGGACCGGTATGGCCGCCGGCAACATCGACCTGCAGACCGACGGCTGGCTGCCGGCCACCCACGCCGCGTACTGGTCCAAGTACAAGAGCAAGCTGGAGAACCTCGGCTCCTGGTACGGCCCCACCTCCCTGGAGGTCGCGGTGCCCTCGTACGTCAAGGGCGTGAAGACCCTGGACGACCTCGAGAAGAAGTCGTCCACCTTCAAGGGGAAGATCATCGGCATCGAGCCCGGCGCCGGTGAGATGAAGCTGATGCAGGACAAGGTCATGCCGGCCTACGGCCTGGACAAGAACTTCACCCTGGTCAAGGGCTCCACCGCGGCCATGCTCTCCCAGCTGGACCGCTCCTACGCCAAGCAGGAGCCGATCGCGGTCACCCTGTGGTCCCCGCACTGGGCGTACGACAAGTACAAGCTCACCAAGCTGAAGGACACCAAGGGCGCCTTCGGCAAGGGCGACCACATCGACACCATCGCGCGCAAGGGCTTCTCCAAGGAGAACCCGCAGGTCGCCCAGTGGATGAAGAACTTCAAGCTGAGCGAGGAGCAGCTCACCAGCCTGGAGTCCGCGATCCAGGACGCCGGTAAGGGCAAGGAGCAGGAGGGCGTGCGCGCCTGGCTCAAGAAGAACCCCGGCATGCTCAACAAGCTCGCCCCGGTGCCCGGCGCCGAGCAGAAGGGCAAGGACGCCGGAGCCGCGCCCCAGATCGGCTACTTTCCCTGGGACGAGGACGTCGCCACCACCTACCTGTGGAAGAACGTCCTGGAGCGGCGCGGCTACAAGCCGTCGATCAAGCAGTACGACGTCGGCTCCATGTTCACCGGGATGAGCAGCGGGCAGGTCGACGTGGAATTCGACGCCTGGCTGCCGGTCGGCCAGAAACAGTACTGGGACAAGTACAAGGAGAATCTGGTCGATATTGGTCCCTGGTACGACAAAACCTCTCTCGATATCGCCGTGCCGTCCTATGTCAAGGACGTGAAGTCCCTGGCGGATCTGAAGGGCAAGGGGTCCACCTTCAAGGGGAGGATCATCGGCATCGAACCGGGCACCGGTCAGATGAAGATGCTCAAGAACAAGGTGCTGCCGGCGTACGGCCTGGACAAGGAGTACAAGGTCAGCGACGGCTCCTCGCCGGCCATGCTCGCGCAGCTGGAGCGCTCGTACGCCAAGCACGAGCCGGTCGCGGTTGTCCTGTGGACCCCGCACTGGGCGTACAGCAAGTACCAGATCACCAGGCTCGCCGACCCGAAGAAGGCGTTCGGGGCCAACAACGAGATCCGTTCGCTCGGCCACAAGTCCTTCCCGAAGAAGTACCCGGAGTTCTACGGGTGGCTGAAGAAGTGGCACATGACCAACCAGGAGCTGGCGAGTCTGGAACAGGCCGTCCAGGAGGCCGGTAAGGGCAATGAGGAGAAGGGTGTCCAGAAGTGGATGGACGCCCACCCCGGCATCGTCGACAAGATGGCGCCGGTGGCATCCTGATCCACCCGGTGGCGTCCTGATCCACCCGGTGGTGTCCTGACCCACCGCATCACCACGTACGTACGGCGCCGCGGCCCGGAGCACCCGCTCCGGGCCGCGGCGCCGTACGTGGTGGTGCGGGCCGGTGCCGCCCGAGGCGGCGTGGACCGGTCCGGCGGTTGACGGTGTCCCGCTGTCCCGGTGAGCCGAGGGCCGCCGCGTCGTACGGTGGAGCGATGAGCCCCCGCACCCCCGTACGGCGCGTGGTGTCCCTCGTGCCCTCGCTCACCGAGGCCGTCGCCGCCACCGCGCCCGAGCTGCTGACCGGGGTGACCGACTGGTGCACGCATCCGCCCGGCCTGGCCGCGGAGCGGATCGGCGGCACCAAGAACCCCGACACCGCCCGGATCGCCGCCCTCGCACCGGACCTCGTGATCGCCAACGAGGAGGAGAACCGCCCGTCCGACCTGGCCGCGCTGCGCGCCGCGGGTCTCGAGGTCCTGGTGACCGAAGTGCGCACGCTGGAGCAGGCGTTCACCGAGCTGGCCCGGGTCCTGGTGCGCGGCTGCGGACTGGACCGGCCCGGCTGGCTGGACGCGGCCGAGGCTGCCTGGGCGGACGTACGGGCCCCGGGCCCGGCGCGGCACGCGGTCGTACCGGTGTGGCGGCGGCCGTGGATGGTGCTGGGCCGGGACACCTTCGCCGGTGACGTCCTGGCCCGGCTGGGCGTCCGGCACCTCTACAGCGCGCATCCCGAGCGCTACCCCCGCGTCCCGATCCAGGAGCTGACGGCGCGGGACGCGGATCTGGTGGTGCTGCCCGACGAGCCGTACCGCTTCACCGCCGACGACGGCCCCGAGGCGTTCCCCGGTCTCCCGGCGGCCCTGGTCAGCGGCCGCCACCTCACCTGGTACGGCCCTTCGCTGGCCGAGGCCCCCGCCGTCCTGACGGCCGCGCTGTCGGCGGCGCGGTGAGGTGCGACGGCCGCACGCCGTCACCAGCGGCCCCGGCGGGGTGCTCCACCAACGCTTCATCAGCCCTCCACCGCGCAGCACGAATCGCGCCGCAGCCGCCGCCCCACCTCCAGCCACTCCTCCGCCGGCCTCCCGTGCGGTGCCGCCGTGGCACCGGCCCCCGGGAAGGACCCGACCAGCTCGCGCCGCTCGTACGGCACCCCGCCCCGCAGCACCGACACCGTCCGTACCAGCGTGTCGAAGTCCGTGAAGGGATCGCCGTCCACCACCGTCAGATCGGCCAGCTTCCCGACCTCCAGGGTCCCCAGGTCGCGGTCGGCGCCGAAGGCCCGCGCCGGCAGGACGGTCGCCGTGCGCAGCGCCTCCTGCGGCGACAGCCCGAACCGGTGCAGGGCGCGCAGGGCCAGATGCAGATGGAGACCCACCGGCACCAGCGGCTGGTCCGTCCCCAGGGCGACCACCCCGCCCCCGGCGAGCACGCTCCGGTAGACCCCGACCTCGGTGCGCAGCGTGGTCAGCTGCGCCTCGGTCGGGGGCGTCCCGGCGAGCTGCCGCACGAACGCGGTGTCCCAGGGCGGCATCAGCCGGGTGACCCGGTCGTCCTCGGCCAGCGAGGGGTCCGCCCCGACCAGGGGCGCGGCCGTGAACGGCGTGGCGATGAGCCGGAAGTCGGAGGTCGCGGTGTAGATCTCCGTCACATCCTGGCGGGAGTGCCCGGTGGCCGTCGTGGCGTGGCCGTACTCCAGCCGCTGGGTGGCCTGAAGATGGGTCGTCAGGTCCTGTCCGAGCTGTATGCCCGGTGAGCACAGATGGCTGCCGGTACGCACACCGAGCCGCTCGTGCGCGAACCGGGCCGCCTCCTCCATGATCCACCCCGGTGCGCGGACGTACGTCTTGACGAAGTCCCAGTCGAGGGCGGCACCGCGCTCCAGGGAGCGCCGCAGACCGTCCCGGGTGCGATGCGCCCGGCCCATGCTGTACGCGACGCGCGGTCCGTCCAGCAGCTCGCCGGTGGTCAGCAGCCGAGGCCCGGCCAGAGCCCCCGCCGCGACGGCCTCCCTGAGCCGCGCCTGCTCATAGGCGAAGCCGCCGAGGGAGACCGCGGTGGTGATGCCGTAGGCGAGCTGGAGGGCGGTCTGACGGCCGCCGTAGGTGTACTGCCAGGGATGCGTATGGGCGTCCCACAGCCCCGGGACGACGGTGTGGCCGGAGGCGTCCACGCGCCGCTTCGCGGGCCGCCCGGCCCGGTGCGCCGTCACGGCCGCGATGCGTCCGCCGCGTACCACGATGTCCACGTCCTCGCGGACCGTGCCGCCCTTACGGCCGTCACGACCGCCGCCGCCGTCACCTCCCGTGCCGTCGCCTCCCGTGCCGTCCCAGAACCGTCCGGCGTGGACGACGGTGTCCGCGGGGCTCGGTCGTCGGTGGTCCAGCGGGACGCGGACCGTCCGGGCGGTGCCGCTCGCGACGTCCAGCAGCCGCAGCCGCCCAGCCGACAGATACAGGACGTGGCGGGAGTCCCCGGACCAGGAGGGGTGGTCGGCGGCCTCGTCGGTCACCCGGCGCGGCGTCCCGTCGGGGGTGCCGTCGGCGCTGACCGGCAGCAGCCACAGGGCGGACTCGACGATGAGCGCCATATGGCGGCCATCGGGGGACCAGACCGGTCCGGAGTCATAGCGGTCGGAGAGGGAGGTGTGCGGTGCGACGGCGTACTGCCTGGCCGTACCGCTGCTGGTGTCGATCACCCGGATCAGGTTGTAGCCCTCGCGGAACCGCTGGTTCAGCCGGTTTCGGTCGCACAGGGCGACATAGCGGCCGTCGGGCGACCAACTCGGCCGGCCGGGCAGCCCGCCGGCGCCCATCGGCGCGGCGAGCACCCGTTCCGTACCGGCGTCGAGATCGCGCAGGACCAGGTTTCCCGACATGTCGACACTGGCGAGCCGCTTGCCGTCGGGGGCGAGCGCCGGGTGCACCCTGCCGCCGGAGGCCAGCAGAGTCTCCTCGCCCGAGGCGAGGTCCCGGCGCCGCACGGCCAGCAGCCCGTCGCGGTCGTCGGCGTACACCAGGGCACGTCCGTCGGGCGTCCAGGTGGGGGCCAGCAGATACCGGGTGGGGGCGGCCCGGACGACCCGGCGCGGGGCGCGGCCGCCGGCGACATCGGCGACCCAGAGGGAGTTGAGGGCGGCGAAGGCCACCTTACGGCCGTCGGGGGAGAGCGCGGGCAGATGCAGCCCGCGCACCGGCCGCACACCGCCCCCGTCGACGTCGTACCGCTTGACCCGGTACCGGGGCCGGTCGACCGGGAGGGAGGCGGAGAAGGGGATCTCCTCATACGCGAGGCCCTTACGGACGGGACTACCGGCGACGGGCTGCTCACCGGTGGGTTCCTCCCTGGCTGACCGCTCCCCGGCTGACCGTTCCCCGGCGGGTTCCTCTCCGACGGCGCCCCGATCGGCAGCGTCCTTACCGGCGGCACCGGCCGCTCCCGCCCGTATCACCGAGTCCCCCCGGAACACCCGGAACACCCGGAACCGCCCGTCGACGGTGAGCAGCAGCTCCTCCCGCGACACCCACCGGGGCGGCACGGGCTGCGCATCCCCCGTGACCGCCACCGGCTCCCCGGCCACGACCAGCGCGCAGGAGGCGGCGGGAGCGGCCGTGGTCCGCAGATAGGCGAGGTGGCCGTCGGCCGACAGGGACGGCGTCATCACCTGGCCGCCGGTGGTGGGGTCGGTGTGCTCGACCGTGACCGGACCGGCGCCGTCGGCCCGTACGGAGGCGACCGTACGGGCGTCCAGCGCCGTCCCGGCGAGCGCACCGCGCACGAACAGCACCCGTTCGCCGTCCGGGGACCAGGCCGGGTCGAAGTCCTCCCAGGCGCCGTCCTGGAGCGGCCCGTCCTGGCCGCCCACCCCCGTGAGCCGGGTGAGCTCGCCGGTGGCCAACTCCAGCACCCAGATCCGGTACGGGCTGCCCGCCACAGGGTCGCCGCCGCGCTCGGAGGCGAAGGCGATCCGGGTGCCGTCCGGCGACCAGGCCGGACCCCGGTCGTCCCACGGACCGTCCGTCCGCTGCCGCAGACCGGAGCCGTCGGGGCGGAGGGTCCAGATATGGAATCCGCCGCCCCGGTAGGCGCAGACGGCCAGCAGCTCGCCGTCGGGGGAGTGGACCGGCCGGGTGGGCTCGAGATCGGGCGGGGTGAGCGGGACGGCCTCGCCGCCCTTACGGGGGACCGACCACAGGACGTTCTGCACCTCGGCGATCAGACGGTCGCCGGAGGGAGAGAGGGTCGCGGCGCCGTTGGTGGCGGCGGTGAAGGAGAGCGGGACCGGCCGGCCCGACGCGGCGGTGGCCGACTCCAAGGGCAGTGCGGCCGTGGTGGCGGCGGTGCCCACGGCGGCGGCCTGGAGAAAACGCCGCCGCGACAGGGCGGAAGCGGAATGGGCGGAGAGCGGAGCGTTGTGCGTGTCCAAACGGTCCTCCTGGAACAAGGGATGTGCAGGGATCAGGAGTTGCCAGGTGGTACGCCAAGCGTTTGAGCGTTACACACCCCACGCCCCGGAGGACAGAACCGCGTCGATGCCCTTGGCTTGCGGCTCCAGCGAAGGGAGAGTGGGCTTCCCGACCGCAACGATTCACCCGGACTCCAACCCGCACCAGGAGATGAAAAGGCATGCCCGACGGCGGTATCACCCACCGCACCGACCACCTGCCCATGCCCGACGGGGTGCAGGTCGCGACCTACACCTGGCTGCCGGAGAGCGGCACCCCGCGCGCGATCGTCCAGATCGCCCACGGCGCCGCCGAACACGCCCGGCGCTACGACCGGTTCGCCCGCTTCCTCGCCGCGCACGGCTATGCGGTGGTCGCCTCGGACCACCGCGGCCATGGGGCCACCGCCGAGTCGACGGGCGGCTTCGGCGTCGTGGGCGAGGAGGGCGACGGCTGGCGGGCGATCGTCTCGGACCTGCGCACCGTCGGCGACCGCACCCGGACCGCGCACCCCCGCGTCCCGTTGTTCCTGCTCGGCCACAGCATGGGTTCGATGCTGGCCCGCGACTGCGCCCAGGAGTACGGCCAGGAGCTGGCCGGGCTGATCCTCTCCGGAACCTTCCGCTCACTGCCGGGGAGCGAAACCGAGGAGGCGCTGGAGCGCATCGGCCAGGAGATCGCGGAACGGGGCCGGACCGCCCCGTCCACCTTCACCCCCACGCTCTTCGCCTCGTTCAACGATCCGTACGAGTTCAAGACGGGCTTCGAGTGGCTCTCGCGCGACGCGGCGGAGGTGGCCGCGTACGCGGCGGACGAGCGGTGCGGCTTCGCGTTCAGCGCCGGTCTGTCCCTGGACTGGGTCCGTGGCGTCCGTAAGATCAACGACCCACGCCACCAGTCCCGTATCCCCACCACGCTGCCGGTGCATCTGGCAGTGGGCACCGAGGACCCGTGCAACCAGGGGATGACGCTCGTCTACGAACTCCTCGAGGACTTCCGCTACGGCGGCACGCGGCAGCTGAGCTGGAAGGGGTATCAGGGGGCCCGGCATGAGATCCTCAACGAGACCAACCGGGACGAGGTCCAGCAGGACCTGCTGACCTGGCTGGAAAAACACCTCTGAACCACCACATCGCACCTCAGCGCCGAAAAACGCAGATACCCCCGCGCGCCGCCGCCGGGCCCAGCCCCCGCCCCGCGAGACGCTCGTCGATCGCCCCGTAGCGGCGCTGGGCCGGCCACGGCGGTCGGCGGCACCGCCGCCGATGACAATGGGTAATCGCCAACGCGCAGTAAGTGAAACCCGCAGGTGATCCCGTCGGCCTCCCGATCTTCACCCCCGGTGGCAGCGACCACCCCCTGAAGTGCGGTATTGTTCTTCATGCGCGGTCGGCGAGGGAAAAGCCCAAACCGAACGAGCACCGGGACGTGGCGCAGCTTGGTAGCGCACTTGACTGGGGGTCAAGGGGTCGCAGGTTCAAATCCTGTCGTCCCGACCAGCATCATCGCAGGTCGGAGGCCGTTTCCGCGGGTAGCGGGGACGGCCTTAACCGTTTCCAGGCTGGGAGCGATGGGGAGCCCTCTGGGAGCCCTCGTGCTCCCAACTCGCAGACGTGTCAACGGTGCCCGATTCGTCCGTCACCCGATCCGGTAGATGAACAGCGCCGTACCGCGCCCTTACCTGCCGTCGTCAACCGTGGGCCCATGCGGTCACCCCATCGATTCAGGTGCTCTCTGCATCGAGAGGCATAAGGACCCTTGTCGGCTCCCGGCCTCCTTTCAGGGTGGGAGCACGGAGTCGCGCTCCCCATGCGACAGGGATGGGGGGACTGTCGGTGATGTCGCTGAGTCGGTTTTCGCAGGCAGGCCGTGTGCGGGCGTCCTGGTCGTTGCGAGCGACCTGCGTCAAGGCGAGGCAAAGCCCCTTGGCGTCCGCCGGCAGATAGGTCACTCCCAGGGTGCGAGTGCCGTATCTGGCTCTGGAGCGCTGTGGTGAGACAGTGGGCGGGGGTTTCTCGGCGAAAAATAGTGTGCCAAGCGGACGAGCGTTGCCTTTGCCGGAAACCTCATCCGTGTAGGTCACGCCACACGTTGATATTCGCGGAGGATGCCGCCGAGGCGAACATGTCTTGAGCAGGCGGGTGGGCGAGGGGAGCTGAGCGGATTTTTCTCGGGCGAGGGCGAACAGCGACAGCCCGCGCCTGAGTGAAGTGGCCCGCCGATTCGGCGGGCCACTTCACAACGAGGAGGTCTGTCAATCACCTACTGCCGCGGAGAGCGCTGCAGGACTCGAGCGTTTGGATGGTCGACTCACGGGTCATCTCCGTCTGCGCGGAGAGGGCCCCGCGTGCGGTCTATGCCGTCCGGGCCGGGCCCTGCGACTGTGCCCGGCCGCCCCGGATCTGCCAGCGCGCGGTCGCCGTACGCAACTCGCACCACTTCGGCGCGGCCGGCTACTACGTACGACGTGCCGCCGAGGCGGGCCTGCTCGCTCTGGCCACCTCGACGACCCGTACGCCCGTGGTCTCGGCCACCGGTGGCACAACGCCGGTGCTGGACACGAACCCCCTGGCCTTCGCCGCTCCCCGGTCGGGCGGCTCGCCACTGGTCATCGACATGTCGACCAGTGTCGTGGCGATGAACAAGGCCAAGGCATACGCTCTCAGGGACGAGGAGCTCCCACCGGACTGGGTCGGCGACCGCTCGGGCATCCAACTGGTCGACGCGGCCGAGGCGTTCCAGCTCCTGACCCACGGCGGCGCGATGATCGATCCAGGACAGCTCCGGATGCTCGCGCTGATCGAACGCCATGGCACCCTTACGGCGGCCGCCCACGCGCTCGGGCTGTCACCCGCGGCGGTGACGCAGCAGGTGGCGCGGGCGGAGCGGGAGTCGAAGGCGTCGCTGGTCCTTCGTGGTCCGCGCGGGGCGACGCTCACCGAAGCCGGTACCCTCCTGGCCGGCCACGGGCGGGTCATCGATCAGCAGACGGAGGAAGCCTGAAGGGTGTCTTTATTGCCGTACGGTGGTTGACCTGGGACTTTACGATCGCCTATGTATGGGCATGATCCCTGATCGTGGGTCTGCGACTGCTCTACCTGATCTTCTGCCGACTACTGGGCTGCCTCCTCCTGCTGGGCCGATCGACCGCCGCGAACAACGTCGAGATCCTTGTCCTTCGGCATGAGGTCGCTGTGCTGCGTCGACAGGTCGAGCGGCCGCGGCTTTCATGGGCTGACCGTGCCGTGCTCTCCGCTCTCGCCCGGCGCCCGCCACCTGCCTTACGCCGCCATCGGCTGGTCACGCCGGGCACACTGTTGACCTGGCACCGCCGTCTGGTGCGCTGGAAGTGGCACCAGACGGCGGTCGGGCCCGGCCGACCACCGCTGGCGGAACAGACAGTCGCGCTCATCCAGCGCCTGGCGAGAGAGAACCCGACCTGGGGGATACGTCAGGATCCAGGGTGAACTGCGACGGCTTGGCCATCGGGTCGCCGCCGCCACGGTTCGGCGCGTTCTGCGCCGCTCCGGTCTGCCGCCCGCACCGCAGCGCGCCTCCGGGCAGAGCTGGCGCTCCTTCCTCCGTTCACAGGCCCACACGCTGCTCGCTTGCGATTTCATGCACGTGGAGACCGTCTTCCTCAAGCGTCTCTATGTCTTCTTCGTCATGGAGATCGCCACCCGGCGCGTGCACGCCCTGGGTGTCACCGCCCACCCGACCGGCGCATGGGTCACCCAACTCGCCCGCAACTTGCTCGTGACATCGAGGAGAGGGCTGGGTGCTTCCGGTTCCTCATCCGTGACCGGGACAGCAAGTTCACCACGGCATTCGGCGCCGTCTTCGCCGGCAACGACACAGCCGTCATCCCGACACCGCCGCAGAGCTCCCGGTCAAACGCGTTCGCCGAACGATGGATACGCACAGCCCGCACCGAGTGCACCGACCGACTCCTGATCACCGGCGAACGACATCTGCGCACCGTCCTCACCACGTATGCCGAGCACTACAACGTGGGACGGCCCCACCGCAGCCTGGACCTACGAGCCCCGGACGACGGCCCGAACATCATCCCCCTACCTGCTGGCACAATCAGGCGCCGCCAGGTACTCGGTGGACTGCTCAACGAGTACCACACCACGCCACTCCGATTGCCTCACCATCGTCAGGGAACGCCCAGCTCAGCAGCCTGATCCGAATATTGACACCCTCAGGGGCCGACGCTGCGCTGGCATCGGAGCCCGACGTGTCGCGGAACCACCCCCGCTGGCGCGGGGCCGACTAGGGCGCGTATCGAGTTGTGATCAATCTGCGGGATTCACTCTCGCGGCGAGGTCTGGTCCGGTAGATCTTCTTGCGTGACGCGAGTGCAACTGACAGACGCAGAGTGGGAGTTCATCGAGCCGTACCTGCCGATCGGCGAGTACGGCCCGTACCCCGAGCGGCTGCGGCAGCAGTTCGAGGGTGTGATCTGACGGTTGGGGATCAGCGGGCAGTGGCGGGAGATGCCGCAGGAGTTCGGCGCCTGGTCGACCGTGCACAACCGCTTCCGGCAGTGGCATGACGCCGGCGTCTTCGAGGCCCTGCTGGATGGCCTGATCGCGGAAGCGGCGAAGCGGGGTGAGGTGGACCTGTCCCTGGTCAGTATCGACTCCACCACCGTGCGGGCACATCATGATGCCGCCGGGATGCACCTGGGCGAGGACGTCGTCACTGCGTTGGAGAAGACTGCCGCCGAGGAGGAGAAGGCCGGGTCAAAAGGGGGCAGCCTCGAAGAACAAAGCGGGCAGGATGGTACAGCAGATCCCGAGCGGGAGGAGCGACGGCGTATCCGGCGTCGGCGAAGACTCCGTTTGAAGGCCGCTCTCCTCGGACGCTCCAGGGGTGGGCAGACCAGCAAGGTCCATCTGGCCGCCGACCGCAAGTGCCGCCCGCTGGCGTTCGTGCTGACTGGGGGCCAGGCCGCGGACAGCCCGCAGTTCATCCCGGTGCTCAAGAAGCTACGGGTCCGCGGCCCCGTCGGCCGCCCCCGCACCCAGCCGGACGCGGTCGCTGGGGACAAGGCCTACTCGTCTCGCGGCAACCGGGCCCACCTGCGTCAACGCGGCATCAAGGCAGTGATCCCGGAGAAGAAGGACCAGGCCACCAACCGGAAGAAGAAGGGCTCCAGGGGCGGTCGGCCCGTCAGCCACGACACCGCTCTCTACAAGGAAAGGAACACCGTCGAACGCCTGAACAACAAGCTCAAGGCCTGGCGAGGCATTGCCACCCGATACGACAAGACCCCGGACAGCTACCTCGCTGGCCTCCACCTACGAGCCTCGATGATCTGGATCAAAGACCTCACCCGGACCACCCATTGATCACGACTCGATACGCGCCCTAGCAGGCCGACGGCGGCCGGGGTCTGCTCATGGAACCACCCCCGCTGGCGCGGGGCCGACGCGGTCCAGCGCCGCCGCCTGCTGGCGCAGCGCGAACCACCCTGAAGGGTGTCATTGCTGCACTACGGCGGCTGACCTGGGGCTTTGCGATGGCCCGAATATGGGCCTGATCGTTGAACGTGGGTCTGCGATTGCTCTACCGGATCTTCTGCCGACTACTGGGCGGCCTCCTCTTGCTGGGCCGATCGACAGCCGCGAACAACGCTGAGGTCCTCGCGCTTCGCCATGAGGTGGCTGTGCTGCGTCGACAGGTCGAGCGGCCGCGGCATTCATGGGCCGATCGTGCCGTGCTCTCCGATCTCGCGCCGCACCTGCCATCCGCCTTACGCTGCCATCGACTGGTCACCCCTGGCACGCTGCTGGCCTGGCATCGCCGTCTGGTGCGCTGGAAGTGGCGCCAATCGCCGGTCAGGTCCGGTCGACCACCGTTGCCGGAAGAGACAGTCGCGCTCATCCAGCGCCTGGCAAGGGAGAATTCGTATACGTCATTCGTTGCCCCGGTGACCGGGGTGGCGCGCTCGCGAGGCGTCGCGGTATGGCCGGTACCCAGCATCTGGTGCTGCCGGGGACCGGCCGACCGGGACGGTGCGTGAGATCAAGGTGGTTCGGGTACAGGGACCAGGTCCTTATGCTGTTCTGCCTCTGCCTGTTCTGGGTCCGCCGACTCGGGCGCGAGAAGGTTCAGGACGGTCTCCAGAAGATCCATCGCGCGCATTCTTGTGTCTGGGTTGTGGAAAGCACCGAGCAGTTCCTCGACTCGGGCTCTCATCAGGGCGTTCTTGTCGCGCTGGCTGAAGGTCGTATCGGCATGCAGGGCATCGGTCACGAGTCGGAAGGCACCGATGACCGACTCCGTCTTGGTCTTCGGGTCTCCGGCTGAGAACTGCAGATCCGCGTACCTGTCGATCCACCACACCAGGCCGAGTCCGCCGTCGAGCAGGAGGTCGCGGAGCACTTCCAGGCGTGAGACGTGGGCTGCCTCCTCCACGCGGTGCCGTTCGGCGGCCTCGCTCCGGCGGCGGGCTGCCAGCAGTGTGTCCTCAGCGACAACCACCGTGACCCGGCCGGTCACGCGCAGCCTCTGATCGTCACAGATCTCTTCGCTGAGCATGCGGTTGACGGCTGTTTCTGCGGTGTCGGCCATGCGGATGGGATGTCTGCATAGGGCTTCCGTGGCACGGTCCGTCAGCAGTGACCGTGCCACGGCGTCGCCGTGGAGGAGCGGAGCCGGGTGTGATGACTCTGCTGTCCAGTCGTATGCGAAACGCACGTCGAAATAGAGACCGTGGTCCGCGCTGGGCAACTGGGCGGCGAAGGACCTACCGAAAGGCCGGGCCTCGTGCCTGGTGGGACCGGCGTCGCGCCGGCGGAAGAGGCGCGGTCTCATGCGGCGCTGTGAGCGCTGGACGCTGCCCGGCGGGCTGCCGTCTCCCTGACAACGTGGAAAAGCCTCGTACGCAGCTGGGCTCGGAACGGCGCCGTGCCAGCGATGAGTCTGTCGAGTTCGCCGCCCATCACATCGGCCTGGGCCGAGAAAATGACGGCGACGACTTCCTCCACGGCGTCTCCAGGCAGCTCACCGGTTTCGGCTGCGTCGCACCACTGACCGAGTACCTCCGCCGCCCGCTCGCGTAGTTGAGCACGGTGCCATGTGGCCTGCCAACCTTGACGGAGCAACTCTCGGACAGCCTCGCCGTGTTCCGCTTCTGCCATGAGGAGGAGGTGGACCGGTGACGTGGAGGATTCGCTGTCGTCCAGAGCGAATACGTCGAGGAAGGCGGTGCGGCTGAACTCCAGCTTCTCCAATGCGTTCTTCTCCGATGTTGTCCAGTCGACGAGCGTCTTCAGTACTCGCGCAGAGAGATCGGTGTCGCCCAGCAGGGACTTCAGCGTGGTCAGCGCTACCGTGCGTACCTTTTCGGCATCAGGTGTTCGTGCCTTCTTTTTCCAGGTGCTTTCCAGGACGTACTTCAGCCTGGTCAGGGCGACGCTGGTGTATTCACGAGCCAGCTTCCTTCTGCACACCTCTGCGACGGCCAACTGGCGTTCGGGCGTGTTGGTGCCCTGAGCCCATTGAGCGAGGACCTTACGGACTTCTGCTCCCAGAACGGGGTTGACCGCGAGTTGGTCCAGCACGTCGACCGCGAGCTGCGTGTAGCGGACACTGCCATTGCGCAGCCAGTCCTGCGTCAGGCCGAGAACAACGTCGGCGCCTTCGGACTCGGCCAGAGTCGTCAGGACCCCAGCCAGCCTGGGGAGGCAGGTGTCGGCGATGCCCTGTGGCTGGCTGATCGCTGAGAGCCAGCGGGTCAAGACGGGCACGAGTTGAGGCCGCTCCCGCCAGACGTGCCCGAGCAGAGCCCGGTCTATACCCGGGTGATGCTTCGTGATGGAGACGGTGCCGTCCGACGAATAGTCGAGTTCGGCGTCGGAGCAGCGTTGGCTGCCGCCCGCACCCCCCAGCGGACCGCCGTGCCGCACTGGCCAGTGGATCTCGGGGTCGGCCAGGAGGGCGTCAGCGGCGTCGAGGACGGTGCGGGCCCGGGCGCCGTCGAGGAAAGCGGCGGCAATCTGGAGAGCCCGCCGTTCCGGCGCCTCCTGGTCGGTGGAGCCGAACCAGTCGGTGAGCTTGTGCTTCCAGCCCATGAACCCATCGAGCGCATCCGTGTCCCCGGGGCCCTCCGCACGCAGGACGACATGGGCCAGGTGTACGGCCTGGGCAGGCGGCTCGTCTCCGTGCAGCAGACCAGCGAACACACTGGAGTCGTCCGTAAGCCATGAGGCACGCCCGGCACGCTCGTCATCGGCTTCGATCCGCCGACGGGCGACCTCTAGCGCGGAAGGCCGGCCCAACTCCATGATCCTGACCGGTGAGGTCCGGCTGTTCACGGCGGTGCTGTTCCAGACACGCGGAGTGGCGACGACGACCAGGAGGGTATCGGTGCTGTGGGCCCGCATGGCGTACTCGGCAAGCCGGTCGTGGAACTCCTTGTCGAGTGGCTCCTTGACCCCAGCAAGGTTCAGAAGATATCCGGTGTGGGAGTCGCAGGGGATGCGATCGACATCGGGCTTATCCCAGTCCGGGTACAACTCGAAGATTTCGCGGTCCTTGTCGCCCAAAGTCGCATCGAGCAGGTCCAGTGCCACAGTGCGGCGGCCGGAGGACTCCTTGCCCAGGAGTGCGAGGACGCTACCCCCGTTCGGGTCAGCAACAGGAAACGGCTCCGGTACCGGCCCACCGAACCGCATGGGCGGCGGGACGAACAGTGATTGGCGGAGGATGCGGCTGCGGTCGACAGAGCGTGGACGCAGCATGGCAAGGCCCGAGACGATGTTCTTGATGGTGACGTCGCGGCCCGCTACCACCAGATCCCTTTCCGCGGACGAGCGGTCGACCGAGATCCTCTGGACTGCTGTCCCTTCGAAGCCCTCGGGTTCATCACTATCGAATGTCACCGCTGTCCCCCCTTGTAGACGTTGGTGTCGCGGCCGCCCAGGATGAAGTCCCCCTTGGCTCGCACGTCGCGGACGCTGATGGCGTTGCGGGGGGCGCTGTCCGTACGCGCGGAGTCCGCTGCTTCAGCGAGGGCTCGCACTTCGTCGGCTGCTTCGCCGGAAAGTGCCGCGATGGGTGCCAGAGCGGTGGCGGCGCGGTCGGCGAACATAGCGGCGAGGCTGTCGTGCTGTTCCCCCTCCACAGTGGAGAGGCACCGGTCGAAGCCTTCGAACAGATCCAGAACTGTCGGCCTCTCCTCGGGCGCGTGGCGGTCGAGCAGCGCGGCGCACCGGTCCCGTACGAAAGACCAGGCGTCAGTGGCCATGGCGCCTACGACAGCACTACCGGCCAGCGCCGCGATCGCTTCGGGTGTGTTCATGCTGGGGTCCTCCCGCTTTCCGTCCGCCATGCCTGCCACTGGGCGACCGTTCAGGGCAAGGCCGTGGATCTCGGCCTTACTGTGTTCGGGGATCTGGATCCACCCGTATGCGGCGAACTCGTCGTGTTGCACGTGCACCTTGACGTACTGGTCCGGGTCCAACCCGTGGCTGTGATGTTGGACGACGTCCTGGTAGAGCCGGTCCGAGACGATGACGGCCAGGTCCGTGGTGCGGGTCCCGCTCAGCACGGACTTCAGCGGGGGTGCGTTCAGATATCGGGCGACGGCTATCGGTGCGGGGCCGCTGTGCCCGAGTGCTGCGGTCCTTGCCACCCCGATGTCCACGGCCAGCCGAAGCCTCATCGGCTGCTTACGTGGACGATGAGCGTTGCACTCCTTGAGGGCAACCGTAAGATTCCTGACGAACTCACCGAGCACAACCTGCTCCGGAGTGCCGACGGGCAGCACGGCGAACTCCTGGTCGCCCTGTGGCTGACGATTCCAGGAGAGCCTGTCCAGACTGCTCAGAGCCGCTGCCCTGTCGAGCACCCCGACGAGTTCGGCCTGCGTCCGCTCCTGCTGTGGGATGTCCAGCCTGCTGTACCGCTCTACGTCAGCAGCCAAGCAGAGATGGCGCGTGATGATGTCCTGTGATGCCATGCGACACCTGTCTGGTGAAGTGACGGGTTATGGACTCGCTGCCGCGAGCCGGGCATCAACTGTGCAAGCAGATCGTGGAGAACTTGGCGAAAACCCTATTAATACGGGTTCTAGGGATGGCGGGACGGAGGGTCGGGCAGGCCCGCGGTCCGACGAAGTCCCGGCAGGTCGAGTACCGTGATGCGGCGGTAACCGGTGGCGAGCAGCCTTTCTTGGCGCAGCTCTCTGAGCGCCTTGTGGACCGTGACCTCCGAGGAGCCGGTCAGCGCGGCCAGTTCCGGCTGACTCAGGGCGACACCGATGACGAGACTCCGGCGTACTGGATGGCCGTGCGACGCCGCGAGTTCCGACAGCACCCGTGCAAGACGTGCCTTGACAGGGAGCCCGCCGTACTCCACCCGGCGGCGGTTGGCCCACCGCAGCTTCTCGACGACCATGCCGGTGAGTGTGATTGCAGCGTCGGAATGGCAGTGGAGAAAGAGCTGCAGATCTTCACATTCCACGACGTTGGCTGAAATCTCCCCACATGCGGTGACAGTCGCCGATCTCGGAGCATCATCCAGGGCGGCCATCTCGCCCACGATGTCACCGCCGGCCCGGATGGCCAGAAGGGCCTCACGGCCGTTCTCCATCTGAGCGGTGACCTTAACGAACCCGGAGTGCAGCAAAATCACATACTGGGAACGGTCGCCCTCCTGGAGGAGGATTTCCTCCGGCGAGAAGTGACGGCGGGTCCCGAGCTGGAGAATGTCCGCCCGGATGTTCTCCTGCAGCCTGCCCAGAAAGCTGCGAATAGGCCAGCCACCGGGTAGCGGAGGGCGGGAACCAGCACGTTCGGGATCGCATTGGTAATTCGAGGCAGTGCCCTCTAGTGTCAAGATCACTCCCTCTGGACGCATGCCTGCCCAACGGTGATTCGCGTCTGCTGCAGTCTCAGCACAGCATCGCTGAGTGGCGCCAACAAGGGGGCACGCACTCAACACTCGGCGCATTTCATTGCTAGGCCGTGCGCCGTTCGCGCCCCTCGGGGGGCGCGGATCAGGTCGCGGGTTGCCATCGAGTAGGAGGCGTCGGCGATGAGGAGCAAGCAGTGGTGGTAGCGGCCCGACGGCCGCAACGCCGGTACACGCGACCTCGTTCAGGAGACTGAAAAGTCACCGTTCACCTCCGGTGGGGAGTTGCGTGACTCCACCGTGGCGGCGCCGATGCCTGGCGATCCGGGGCCCGGGTCTGCTCTTCGACAGGTTCGGCTTGTGCCTCGTACAGTTCGAGCACTTGTTGCCATGTACGTCGGGCTTGGTCGTTGTCATGGATGGCGTCGGTGTGGCCGAGGTGGTCGAGGGTGTCCGCTGGGGCACGGGTGGTTGGCGTAGACGCCTGCGAGGCGCTTCCGGTCGCCGCTGTACCACGCGTCGTCGATGCGCATCGCGTCGTAGTACGGGGGACCACACTGGCGGCGGCCACGCTGCGCCGGTCTCTGACAGGGGCAGGGATCCTCCGATGGTGATCACTCGGAAGCCTGACGTGCCTTCAGTTAATGCACGAACAGCAGAGCACACGCAATGAGTTCAGTGGCAACGCCAGAAATGTCGTGCAGGCGCAAAATATCCGGGAGGTGCGGTTCGGTGGAGATCCCATCAGTCCCGAGCCGCGGGAAACGCAGCGTCGTTGGGAGCAGCGGCAGCAGAGAATCATGGACGCCGAGGCCTTCCAAGCTGCGGAGGGCCAGCGTCGGGCCAGTCAATACGTGACCGTTGCTCGCTGGCGGCGACGTATTGCGGTCCCATTGATGCTGCTCGCAGGGGCTGCGGCCGTATGGGAGCAGATGCATGGGTGGGTGTTGCCTGGGCGTCAACAGTGGGGCGCACTCGCTGCGTTGCTGCTGGGCGCCGTCGCTGCAATCGGCTGGGCACGGTCCACATGGATCATCAGGAAGTGGGACGGAGGAAAGACGATCAAGGTCCCGCGATCCCGGTTGTACTGGTGAGCAGGCGCCGCCACTCGGGCGAGTGAAGTTGGCGCTCGGGTCGTCGAGCATCCGGGGGTACGGTGGCTGCTTCACCTGTTTGCAAAGGGGATTTGATGGAGGCGGAGTTGACGGCACTCGCTGCCGCAGGGGCTACGGCATTCGTTCAGCAGATGGCAGCAGACTCTTGGACGCAAGCTCGTGACCGCATCGTTTTGTTCTCACGTCGTGGCGGCGGTGAGGAAGACGTGATCGAGGGAGAACTAGAGACCTCGCGCGGAGAACTGGCGGCGGCAATAGAGGCCAGCGACGAGCAGACCGCCTTGGATGTCGAGGCGGAGTGGCGTACGCGACTGCGGCGCATTTTGTGGCTAACCCGGCTGCTGCGTCCGAAATGTGGGCGCTTCTGGACGAACTGGTACCTGATAGGACTGATCAACACGCCATGGACGTCCGCAACACCATCAGCGGGGGCGTGCAGCGCAGCGTAGTTCAAGCTGGAAATGTGGGTTCGCTTAGCTTCGGGGCACCTCCCGTTCAGAATTGAAGCGAAACCTTGGAGACATGGCTCACGGGGGCATGACCGGCTCGGCTGAGAGCGGTTTCCTGAGCCTGGTGCAGCTGTGATCGTCATGCAGCCGCAGCTTCCTTCGGCGCGGTGAGCAGGTGCCGCCCCTCATGCGCCGTCGAGTCATCAACGCGGTGTTGAGATGAATGCGAGGGGCAACATGTCGATTGGCAATCGTGTCATGCGCGAACTGGGCGACGTGATGAGAACCGGCGCAGGCCGTGTTCTCGACAATGAGTATGCCGACGGCTTCAACACGTCGGCCAACATCTGCGTGAGTGTTCTGTCGAACGCCATTGACGGATTGCTGGCAAAGATCAAGTCCGGGGACTACCTATCCGCCCAGGAGCAGGCGTTGCTCTCGCGGCTGACCGAACTGAAAGCCGAAATGGAAGAAGGTCTGCGGAACTTCTGGGAGTCAGAGCCCACCGGGGGCCAGTAACCGTCCGGCACCCTCCCCGCACGAGCAGGGCCCCGGCCCCATGTGGGGGCCGGGGCGCCGGTCAGACTGCCAAGTCGTATTCATCGCACGTACATCCGCATCCCCGACAGGGTGACTGTTTCCATGAAGTCGCAGGCCAGCAGGGCATCAGCCTGGCCACGAAGGAAGCTGGCCCAGGTACTGGAGTTCCGCTCGGGCGCCCGGTCGATGCCGGCCTCCTTCAAGATCTCCCAGACGGTGGACGCGCCCACCTTCACCCCCAGCACGAGCAGCTCGCCGTGCAGGCGTCTGTAACCCCAGCTCGGGTTCTCCTTCGCCAGCCGCAGCACCAGGATGCGGATCGAGCGCACGGTGCGCGGTCGTCCCGGGCGTTTGGGCCGGCAGGAGGAGATATGGCGGTGTGCGACGAGATCGCGGTGCCAACGCAGTACCGTGTCGGGGTGTACGAGCAGCCGTAACTGTCGCAGGACGTGCGGTGGCAGACGGTGCAGCAGCGCTGCCAGGTACGCCCGATCGCTGGGTGTGAACCGGATCTTGTCCTCGCCGAGTTGGCGTTCCAGCACGGTGATCTGGTGGCGCAGGGCGAGGATCTCCGCGTCCTTGTCCCGGTCGGTCATCGGCAGCAGGCGAAGCATCGCGAACGCGTTCGACACACCCAGGTAAGCCAGTCGCAGCAGCACGATCGATCATCATGACGCGCTGACGGCAGCTGCGCCAGAGCGTCGGACCGAGCGACCGCGGCCAAGATCTCGGGGACCCGAACAAGCGGTCCCACCAGGGCGGATGAGATTTCCGGCAAGGGCAGTGTCGAGTCGGCTTGAGGCAGTGGTTCCCTATCGGTGCCAGGTGTGGCGCACGTCACCGCGCGGCGATGTGGTTATTGCTCCAAATGTTGAGCGATGTTCTTTTTTGGCTACCTGGACTGGTGTGCGAGATGATGTCTACTCTCGCGTTCACGATTCCATCGAGAATTGTTCATAACTGAGCAAGGTCTGGGGAGGCCTTGTGGGGGGAGTCTGCTATGCCTTTGGGTATTCGGCGGTGTGCGCGCGTTTCCGGGGTGGCGTTGGTTACCTCGGTCATCTTGGGAGCGCTCCCGCACGCTGGTGCACACGGCGGCGACGTGCGCACCGCGCCGGTGGCCAAGGACGCGCGCGGTGTGAAGAGCGCGGTGAGCGAGGAACTGGCGCGTGCGGCTGCTGAGCGTGAGGGCAAGCCGGTGGAGATCACCTCACTGCGGGGTGAGAGCAGCGAGGTGTTCGCCACTCCTGACGGGAAGTTGGAAGCCAGGGAGCATTTGCGTCCTGTTCGAGCGCGCGTGGATGGTGAGTGGAAGGCCATCGACACCGTGCTGGTGAAGACCGGCGACGGGATGGTTGCGCCGAGGGCGACGACGGTGGACTTGAAGTTCTCCGGTGGCGGGAGTGTGCCGCTGGTGCGGATGACGAAGGCGGGGCGTGAGTTGGCGCTGTCCTGGCCGACGGATCTGCCGGCCCCGCGATTAGAGGGGGACACGGCCACCTATCCGGACGTCCTGCCGGATGTGGACCTGCGGATGGGAGCCCAGGAGGACGGGTTCACCCAGCTGTTGGTGGTGAAGTCGGCTGAAGCCGCGGCCAGTGAGGAACTGGCGGAGTTACGGCTGAAGCTCGACGCGGGTGGCCTGGACGTCCAGGAAACCGGCACCGGCGGGGTGGAGGCCACCGACAAGGGCGCGGGCGGCGCGGTGTTCGAAGCGCCCCAGCCCGTAATGTGGGATTCCAGTCCCGGTCCCGGTGCACAGGAGCCCGCCGGCACACGCGTAAAGGCCGCTGACGTATCCGAAGCCGACGATGGGGAAGAGCCGGCCGCGGGTGAGTCGGGGAAGCTGGCCCCGGTGGGGGTGGAGGTGCCGGCGGCGCAGGATGAGCTGGTGCTGAAGCCGGATGCCGATGTGCTGAAGGGCGCTGGCACGGTGTATCCGGTGTTCATCGACCCTCAGTGGTACTCGCCGAAGGCGTCGGCGTGGACGATGGCGTCGAAGTACTGGGCGTCGTCACCGCAGTGGAAGTTCAACGGTGACTCCGACGGCGGGATGGGCTACTGCGGCTGGGCGTACTGCCAGCCGCAGGACACCAAGCGCCTCTTCTACCGGATACCGACATCGCGGTTCGCGGGTAAGTCGGTGCTGTCGGCGGAGTTCGTGGTGCGGAACACGTGGTCCGCGTCGTGTGACGCGCGAGGTGTGCAGCTGTGGCGCACTAAGGGGATCTCCTCCTCGACGACGTGGAACTCGCAGAACGCGGATGGCTTCTGGATCGATCATCTGAAGACGGAGTCGTTCGCTTACGGCTATGAGGGCTGTGCGGCGAAGGACGCGGAGTTCTCCGTGCGGTCCGCGGTGCAGGAGGCCGCGGACAAGAAGTGGTCGACGATGACGTTCGGCCTGCAGGCGTCCAGCGAGAGTGACCGGTATGGGTGGAAGCGGTTCTCGGATGACGCGTATCTGCGGGTGAAGTACAACCGCCCGCCCGGACAGGTCAGGATGTCGCAGCTGACTATGGAGTACGGGGGCACCTGCAAGAAGCCGGGGGACGCGGCGCGGGTGCGCACCCTGGGCAAGGTCTACGCCAACAACGTCACCGACCCGGACCGCGACAGCGTCGCGGTGCAGTTCCAGGCGAAGTGGGACGCGGGCGACGGCAAGGGGCTGATCGCGCGCTGGAAACCGGCCTTGTCGTCGTCGAAGAGGTCGGGCTCGGATTTCGCGATCGCGTTGCCGTCCTCGATTCCGGCGAACAAGACCGTGCACTGGTATGTCCGCTCCTACGACGGTGCGCAGTATTCGCCGTGGTCGTACGCGGGAGGGGCGACGGGGTGTTATTTCGTCTACGACACCTCGGTGCCGAAGGCACCCGCGGTCGCGTCGGGCGAGTATCCGGCGTCGGACCCGGAGGATCTTGAGGACCCGTGGCTGGACGGGGTGGGCCAGTACGGCACGTTCGAACTGGACTCGTCTTCCACTGATGTGACGCGGTACCGGTGGGGTTTCAACGGCGATCCGGTGTCGGCGAACCAGGTGTCCACCTCCGCCGGTGCGGCCCGGTCGGTCAAGGTGCTCCCGGCGAAGCCGGGCCTGAACTTCGTCACCGCCCAGGCGTTCGACGGGGCGGGGAACGGATCGGAGATCCGCACCTACCAGTTCCGGGTGAAGGCCGGGCAGCCGGAGCGGGCGACGTGGCAACTGGACGAGAAGCCCGGCGCCGCCCAGGCGGACGGTTCGACGCCACCGCGTACGCTCGCTCTGCACGGTGGTGCCGCCACCGGGGCGGAGGGCGTTGTCGGCACGGGCCTGTCGCTGAACGGCACGGACAGCTATGCGTCCACCGACCTGTCCGTGGTCGATAGCACTCGCGGGTTCTCGGTATCGGCGTGGGTGAAGCTGTCGGAGGTGCCCGACCACGCGGCGATGGTGGCCTCCCAGGTCGGCAACCAGACCGCCGGCTTCGAGCTGTACTACTCCGCCTCGTACGACCGGTGGGTGTTCAACTCCTTCGCCGATGACGAGCCCGGCGCGACGATCGTGCGGGCGATGGCCGGCACACCGGGCGGGGTGAAGGCCGGGGTGTGGACCCATCTGGTCGGCGCGTACGACGGTGTGGACAAGAAGCTGCAGCTGTTCGTCAACGGCAAGCTGACGGGCACGGCCTCCCACGACATCGACTGGAACGCCCGTCGGGGCCTGATGATAGGCGCGGGCGCGTCCGGCGGAAATGCGAAGGACTTCTTCCCCGGCACGATCGACGAGACGCAGCTCTTCGACAAGCCCGTCGCCCAGGACGAGGTCGACACGCTCTACGCCCACCAGACCGTCGGTGACCCTGGTCGCCCGGCGGTTGCGGTCTTCCACCTCGATGAGGAAGCCGGCGCCACCGACATCAAGGGACACGGCGGAGTCATCCCCGCGAAGTACGTGGGCGGCGTCACCACGGGAGCGGCCGGAGTTGCGGGCAAGGCCACTCGGTTCAACGGCACGGACGGATACGCGAAGATCGGCCAGGAGCGCGCTCCGCACGTCAATACCTCGCGCAGCTTCACGGTCTCGGCCTGGGCCAAGCTGGACAAGAAGCCGGACGGCGCCGCGATCATCACAGCCCAGGCCGGGGAATACGCCCCAGGCTTCGAGCTGTACTACTCCAAGGCCTACGACCGGTGGGCGGTCAACCAGTACTCCGCCGACACCGCCGACGCGACACCGATCCGGGCCATGCAACCGGACGGGACGCAGGCGCGAGCCGGGGAGTGGGCGCATCTGGTCGGAGTGCACGACACGGTGGCCAACGTCCTCACGCTGTACCTCAACGGGGCCAAGGCCGGATCGACTGAACTGGCCGGTGCGTTCTATGCGGATCAGTCGATGTACATAGGCGCCGGCTCCTACGGCGGACGGGTCGACAACCACTTCCCGGGCATGATCGACGATGTGCGGCTGTTCGACCGCCCGGTCTCGGCCACCGAGGCGCAGCAGTTGTTCAAGCAGCGTGCGCTGGTCAAGGGACGCTGGACATTCCAGCAGCCGGCCGGTTCGCCACCGACCACACCGGACGCCTCTGCATCCGGCAACGACATGACGCTCAACGGCGGCGCACAGGTCGGAGCGGGCTGGGTCGACGGTGGCCTCTTGCTCGACGGTATCGACGACTACGCCGCGACATCCGCAGTGCCGGTGGACACGAGCGCGAGTTTCACAGTGACAGCATGGGCACAAGCCGCGGCCGTACCGAAGGACGAAGCGGCGCTGCTCAGCGCACCGGGCGCGCAGCAGAATGCCTTTGCGGTGCGGTATGTACCGAGCCCGACTCCGGACACCGACCCGGGCCGGTGGCGGGTTTCCATGGCGAACGAGGACAGCAAGGACGCCACGGTCACGCAGGTCGAGAACGGACAGTTCTACAGTCCAGCCGACTGGACACACCTGGCGCTGGTGTACGACGGATTCGCCAAGCAACTCACGTTGTATGTAAATGGCGAGTTGGAAGAGACCGTCTGCGCGGACGTCGACGGCAACGGCGACGCGGACGACACGGCTTGCAGTGACCGGATGTCGTGGTCGGAGAACGCGCTGTCCTTCAGGGCAACGCAACCGCTCCAACTCGGCCGCGCCAAGACGGGTACCACCTGGGGGGAGTACTGGCCCGGCGCCGTCTCCGACGTGTGGGCCTTTCAAGGGGCACTCAGCGACGCACAGGTATCGCAGCTCGCGGCCGGTACACCGGATATGGCCACGGACGTTCCCGGCGGCGACTGACCTTCGCCAAGAGTGGCCGAGTGTTCCCCGGACCATCAGGCATTGCGGCTCCCACGTACCAGCTTCTGCCTCACCGCACGGCGTATTCGTCCGGCGGTGCTCACAGTGAGGGATGAAGGACAGGGATGAACGGCAGATCGAGCAGGCGGTTACGGACTCTCCGGCCTCGTGTCGCGTTGGCCTCGGCTGTGATCATGATCGCGGCTCTGCTTCAGGGTGTGGTCCAGCCCGCCGTTGCCGATGACACCGGCAAGGGCCGCCCTGGCCTTCCCAGCGCGGAGAAGCCGGTGCCCGGAACGATCGCCATGGTCAAACCACGTACCGTCATGAAGGGGCCGCCGACCCCCCAGGCCGCCCCTCGTGCCACATGGCCAAATGCGGCATCAACAGTGGTCACGCTCCCCGCAGCCGGTGCGAAGGCCGGGGTGTCGCCGGTACGGGCCCCAGGTCTGCCCCTTGCACTAGCTGCGGCTGCGGATACACGGAGAGGCGCAGAAGCAGCCCCGGATCACGTCGCGGTCAGCGTGGTGGGACGCAAGGCGGCGCATAACGCGGGCGTCGACGGTCTGCTGTTCACTTTGCAGCCGAAGGCAGACGACAAGAAGGTGAAGCAAGCCGGACCGAGCCGGGTGCGGGCCCGCGTCGACTACTCCGCATTCGCCGGGGCATACGGTGGCAACTACGCCTCTCGGCTCACCCTGGTCGAGTTGCCAGCCTGCGTCCTGACCACCCCTGACCGGCAACAGTGCAGCACAGCCAAGCCCGTCGAAACCGTCAACGACGCTGAGCAGCAGATCCTCACCAGTCCCGAGCTGGCTCTGCGCGCGGACGAGCCCACGGTGCTGGCGGCCGTGGCTGAAGAGGGCGGGGAGAAGGGCGATTACAAGGCCACTTCCCTCTCGCCGTCGGCAGCGTGGAACACCAACCTCAATACCGGGGACTTCACCTGGTCGTACGGCATGTCCGTTCCGGAGGTGCCGGGTGGTCTGTCGCCGGCTGTGGGCCTTTCGTACTCCTCGGGTGGTGTCGACGGCCGTACCGCGAACACCAACAACCAGTCGTCCTGGGTGGGCGACGGCTTCGACCTCTGGCCGGGCTTCATCGAGCGCCGCTACAAGCCGTGCGCGGACGACGGAGTGAAGAACGCGGACGGAAGTAAACCAGGCGACCTGTGCTGGGCCTACGACAACGCCTTCATGTCCTTCAACGGCAAGGGCGGGGAACTGGTACCGAACGGGACCGATTCCTGGAAACTGAAGAGCGACGACGGCACGAAGATCGACCGGCTCCACGGTTCGGACACCAACGTGCGCGACAACGGCGCACGGAACGACGAGTACTGGCGGGTCACCACGCCCGAGGGGACGCGCTACTACTTCGGCTACAACCGGCTGCCGGGATGGGCCGACGGCAAGGAAACCACCGACTCCACCTGGACGGTTCCTGTCTTCGGGAACGGCTCCGGCGAACCGTGTCATGGGGCGACGTTCGCCGACTCCTGGTGTCAACAGGCATGGCGATGGAATCTCGACTATGTCGTCGACCCACATGGGAACGCCATCGCCTATTACTACGACAAGGAGACCAACTCCTACGGCCGGAACCTCAAAGCCAAGGACAACACCCGCTATGTCCGCGGCGGCGAGCTGGACCGGATCGAATACGGACTGCGGTCGTCGTCGATGTACGGCACTAAAGCCTTGGCGAAGGTCGACTTCACCAGCAGCGAGCGCTGCCTGCCCGACGCACAGACGGACTGCGCAGCCATCGACAAGGACGCCTTCTATTGGTACGACACCCCTTGGGATCTGAACTGCACAGCGGATGAGGACTGCGACGAGGGCCGCCTCTCCCCGGTCTTCTTTACCCGCAAGCGCCTGACGCAGATCACCACGCAGGTCCTTGACGCCGGTATGTATCAGAGCGTCGACTCATGGAAGCTGGAACACCGGTGGGGCAAGGCTGACACCGACTACCAGCTGGAGCTCGAGTCCATCCAGCGCACCGGACACAGCGCTGACCCGGCCATCACACTGCCGAAGACCACCTTCGCCTACACCCAGCTGGCCAATCGACTTGACAAGACCGGCGATGGCTACGCGCCCTTCATCAAGGACCGCCTCTCGACCGTCGCCGACGAATCCGGTGGCCAGATCGACGTCGATTACTCCGTGGAGGCCTGCGACTGGGACGCCCTGCCGACCCCGCAGACCAACACCACCCGGTGCTTCCCGCAATACATCGGTGGCAGCACGAGCGACGACCCCGAGCGGCAGTGGTTCAACAAGTACGTGGTCACCTCTGTGACCACCACCGACCGCACGGGCGGCGCCCCTGACCAGGTCACCGCCTACGACTACAAGGGCGGCGCGGCCTGGCACTTCGACGATGACGACGGGCTGACCAAGGAGAAGTTCAAGACCTGGTCACAGTGGCGCGGCTATGGCCAGGTACGGGTACAGACCGGTGGCCAGGGCGGGGCGGCCGTGATGAAGTCGCAGCAGGACACGTACTTCCTGCGCGGCATGGACGGCGACCGCAAGGACACCAGCGGCGGCACCAAGAGCGTCAGCGTCTCTCTGGAGGACGGCGAGGGTGACCCGATCACCGACCATCCCTCGGCGGCCGGGTTCATTTACAAGACCGTCAGCTACTCCGGTCCGGGCGGCAAGGTCCTGGCCAAGACAGTGAACCGTCCCTGGTACCACGAGACCGCCATGAAGGTCCGGGACTGGGGCACGGTCACTGCCAACTTCACCGGAACCGCCCACAGCAAAACCTTCACTTCCCTGGACGACGGAGCCGGAGGAAAGTGGCGGACCGTGTCGGGTGCCACCAGCTACGACACGGTCGCCGGCCGCGTCACCCAGGTCGACGACTTCGGCGACAACGACACCGCCACCGACAACACATGCACCCGCACCACCTACGCCACCAACACCGACAAGAACATCCTCACCCTCCCCGCACGGGTGGAGACAGTCGCCCAGGCATGTGACGCTGCCGTCAGCCGACCGGACGACGTCATCTCCGACACGCGCACGGCCTACGACAGCGGAGCCTACGGCGCGGCCCCGACCACAGGAGATACCACCGGGACGGCGGTGCTGAAGAAGTACGACGGCACCACTGCGGTCTACACGGAGTCCGGGTCCACTTACGACTCGTACGGACGCGTCCTGACCAACACCGACCTGACGGCCGATATCACCGTCACCGCGGCCGGCGCGCTCCAGCGGACCGCCCGGACCGACGGCCGCACCACCACAACCGCCTATACCCCCGCCACGGGTATCCCCACCACGGCGAAGGTGACGTCGCCACCCGCCAAGGCAGGCGACGCGAGCACCGCACAGACAACCACCACCACGCGCGATGTGTTACGTGGTCTGCCCCTGAAGCAGACCGACACCAACGACAAGACCACCAGCTACGCCTACGACGCGCTGGGCCGTTCCACCAAGGTGTGGCTGGCGGACCGGCTCACCGGCCAGACCCCCACCTACGAGTTCACCTACCACGTCGGCGAGAACCAGCCCGTCGCCGTCGGCACCAAGACATTGGGTAACAACGGCGCGCAGCGCACCTCCTACACCCTCTATGACGGCCTCCTGCGCGAGCGGCAGACACAAGCCCCCGGCCCGGACGGTGGCCGACTGCTCACGGATGTCTTCTATGACGAGCGTGGCCTGAAGTCCAAGGATTTCGCCACGTACTACACGGACGGCAAACCAGCGACCGCACTCTTCAAGCCCGAGGACGCGCTGAGCGTCGAGACGCAGAACCGCTACGCCTACGACGGCCTGGGCCGACAGACCGAGGCACGGCAGATCGCCGGAAATGGCGACGGCGGCAGCGTCCTGGGCGTGACCAAGACCATCTACGGCGGTGACCGCACCACTGTCATCCCACCCGTAGGCGGCACCGCCACCACCACCCTCACCGACGCCCGCGGCCAGACCACTGAACTGCGCCAGCACCACCAGCGCACCGCCGACGCCGCCTACGACACCACCACCTACACCTACACACCCCGCGGCGAGCTCAAGAAGGTCACCGACCCCGCCAAGAACAGCTGGACCTACGCCTACGACCTGCTTGGCCGCCTTACCAAAGCCACTGATCCGGACAAAGGCACCAGCACGAGTGTTTACGACGACCGTGGTCAGCTGACCTCCACAACGGACGCGCGTGACACCACCCTGGCCTATGTCTACGACGGCCTCGGCCGCCGGACCGAACTCCACAAGGACTCACCCGGCGGTGAGCTGCGGGCGAAGTGGGTGTACGACACTGTCCGCGAAGCCAAGGGATACCTGGCTGAATCCACCCGCTACCAGGGAAGTCAGGCCTACACCTCCAAGGTCGTCGCCTACGACCGCCTGTACCGCCCGCTTCGCTCCTCCGTCACCATCCCCGCCTCCGAAGGAGCACTGCAGGGGACCTATCTGTCCACGACCTCCTACAAGGTCTCCGGCCTCGTCGAAGGTACTGGCTACCCCAAGGCCGGAGCGCTGCCGGCAACAACGGTCGTCTCCACCTATGAAGACGAAACGCTGCGTCCCGTCGCGATCGACGGCAGCCAGGGCCTGAAGTCGACGATCAATTACAGCCTCACCGGCAAACCCCTGCAATACGAACTGTCGCATAACGGCGGCAAGAAGACGTGGGCCACGAACACCTATGAGTGGGGCACGCAGCGCCTTGCCACCGCCCGCGTCGACCGGCAGGACATCGCAGGCGTCGATCAATTCAACAGTCTGCGCTACGACGAAGCAGGCAACGTCCTGTCCGTGTCGGACGTATCCCGCTCCGGCACCGACAACCAGTGCTTCACCTACGACTACCTGCGGCGCCTGACCGAGGCATGGACCCAAGGCGACACCAACTGCGCCGCTGCACCGAGCGGCAGCGTGCTGGGCGGTCCGGCCGCGTACTGGCACTCCTACACATACGATCAGGTCGGCAATCGCCGCACCGAAACCCTCCACAACCCCACAGGCGACGCGAAGAAGGACACCAAGCGCACCTACGGCTACCCCGAGCCGGGTGGCGCCCAGCCGCACACCCTCACCTCTGTCGAGGCAACTGGCCCCAACGGCACCTCGCAGGAGTCCTTCGGGTACGACAAGGCGGGAAACGCCACCACCCGCACTCTCGGCGGCGACACCGGGACGCTGGCATGGGACGTAGAGGGTCACCTGGCCAAGGCGACTGAGCCGGTCGAGGGCGGCAGCGACAAGGTCACCGAGTACCTCTACGACGCCGACGGCAACCGCCTGATAGGCCGCGGCGCCACCGAGACCACCCTCTACCTCGGCAATACCGAGATCACCCTGCCCAAGGGATCCACCACACCGAAGGCAACCCGCTACATCGACCTCGGCGGCGGCAACCAGGCCGTCCAGGAAGACGACGGCACCGTCTCCCTCACCCTCGCCGACCACCACGGCACCGCACAACTCGCCATCGATACCGCCACCCAGAAGCTCACCCAGCGCCGCACCCTGCCGTTCGGCGATGTACGCGGCACCCAGCCCACCGACTGGCCCGGCACCAAGGGCTTCGTCGGCGGAACCGACGACACCAAGACCACCGGCTTCACCCACCTGGGGGCCCGCGAATACGACCCCACCATCGGACGATTCCTATCGGTCGATCCCGTCATGGAGCCGGGCGACACCCAGCAGATGCAGGGGTACGCCTATGCCAACAACAACCCGCTCACCTTCAGCGACCCGACAGGACTCTGCGAAGACCCCGGAAACGGTCACTGCATGCCGACCAACGGTGGGAACGCAGGCCACGGCGCCCCACCCGAAAACCACTACCCCAGCGGCGGAAGCAGTAGCGCGGGTGCGGCCGCGACGGCCGACTACCGCTGCGGCTACGTATGCCATAACGGCAAGCTCACCACCGGGTACGGCTCACGTGTCGATTACCTGGTTCAGGACCATATAACGAGGCGGGAGAATCTGCCCGACCCCTGGTGGCTCAAGGTAGCAAAAACCAGCTTCAAGGAGCTCAACCCGCTCGCTGCCGTAGGAACGTGCTACGCCACATGGGACCTGGGACCCTGCACCCAGGCTGCCATCGACATGACTGGCTACAACAAGGCGAAACTTGCCGCTCGTGGGGCCAGAAAAGCGGCAGAAGAAGGAGTCGAGGCGTGGAGGGGGCGCGATAAGGAATCGGCCGAGCAACCTGCGGGGCGGGCGTCGGAGTCCGCATGTCACAGCTTCGTTCCAGGCACTGACGTCCTCCTCGCCGACGGCTCTGCCAAACCCATCGAAGACGTTGAAACCGGGGACAAGGTAAAAGTCACCGACCCTGACACCGGCAAGACCACTGCACGCAAAGTCATCGGCACTATCGTCACCGAAGAAGACAAGCAGTTCGTCGATCTCTCAATCACCACTGGTGATGCTGAGAAGAGCGCGGCCCTCATCTCCACAGTCACGCATCCCTTCTGGGTAGAGAGCGAGGATCGCTGGGTCGACGCCGGAGACCTGAAGCCTGGCATGACCCTCCGAACTTCGAACGGTGACACGGCAAAGGTTCAGAGTGTTCGCTACTTCGAACGCCGCCAACGCACCCATGACCTCACCGTCAGCGGCATCCACACGTACTATGTACTCGCCGGTATGACGCCGATCTTGGTTCATAACTGCAATATCGACGTCGATGTAGCATCGCAGTCTGGCGCCAAGATTGATCCTTCTGACAAGCGGGGTGAGTACACGCTTGCTGGTCGTGCGCTGGCAAAGCATGCGGGGAGGAATGGAAATCCGAATGGCTGGCCTCTTCCCGCCGGGAAGCAAAATCCGGCTGGCTGGAACGCGGCGGGCCAGGACATGCTCGACGAGATCCTGACGAACTCGGGTTCGGTCTCGTCTCCAGGCTACGGCCGTATTGGTGGCCAATGGCAGGACACGGTGGATATCCGGTTGCCAAGCGGACTGGGCGCGAGGTTCTCCCAGTCAGGGGCCTTCTCCGGGTTCCTCGACTGACAGGAGGTGTGAGATGTCAAGAGATACATTTCAGGGAAAGGAATTCGACGTCATTGACTTCGATGACGTGACATCAGGTGAGCGGGTGATCGAATTCGTTGACCCTGAAAGAAGTGCTTTCGGCTCACTCGTCGCTGTCACCATTTCTGGTGACGGTGGCTGGGGTGAAGCCTCAGTGAGCATTAGCCCCAGGATTCAGAGCATCTCTGCCGAATTCATGCGCTGGGCACTCGATGTCGCCCACTCGAAAATCGCCGGGTAATGCGGCCGAGGTCTCGCCGGATTTTCTTTCCGGTGGGGCTTCGCGGCTGCCCTGACGGCAGTGCTGACGGCAACGTGTGCCGCTCGAAAATTTGTCGCTGCACGTCATGCCGCGTATCTGCACTCGTTGATGAGGCCTCCGAGGACTCGGGTGCGCAGAACTTTGCTGGTGGCCGGGCCATGCGCTGTGGCGGGTTGTGCGTGAGCGTTGGGTGGTAGCTGGTTGCGGGCCTGGTGGGGTCGGTGTTCGTTGTAGTGCCGCTCGTAGGCCCCAAGGATGTGGCGGGCGTGAGCTTCGTTCATGATGAGGATGTGGTCGAGGGCTTCGCGTCGGATGCTGCCGATGATGCGTTCGCAGTGCGCGTTCATCCGGGGAGCCTGTGGCGCACTCCTGAGGATCTCCACCTCCTCGGCCTGGAAGACGGCGTCGAAGGCCTCGCCGTACTTGCCATCGCGGTCACGCAGCAAGAAGTGCACAGTCTCGATGCGTATGCCCTGGTCAGCGGTGAGATTCCTCGCCTGCTGTGCCGCCCAGTCCCGTGTGGGGCGGGCGGTGACCCGGTGATGTGCAGCCGCCGGGTCCCGTGCTCGAGGAACACCAGCGCGTAAAGCCGTCTGCCGAGCCCGGTGTCGATGTGAAAGAAGTCTGCGGCGATGATGCCCTCGGCTTGCGCGGTCAAGAACTCGCGCTAGGTGGGACCTGAACGACATGGCGCCGGATCGAAGCCCGCTGCATGCAGGATCTCCCAGACCGTCGAGGCGGCGATCCGATGCCCGAGTCGGGCCAACTCCCCTTCGATCCGTCGGTGCCCCCACCGCGGATTCTCTGGGGCCAGCCGCATGACGAGCGCCTTGATCGCGGCCGGGGTGGGCGGTCGTCCCGCGCGTCGGCGCGCGGTGTAGTCCCACTTTGCGGCGATGAACCTGCGGTGCCAGGTAAGCAAGGTGCCCGGGGTGACAGGGAAGGCCTCACGCCACTGGCGTCGGGGGATCAGTGCGGACAGGGCTGCGAACCAGAGCCGGTCGGCGGGTTCATAGCGGACCGGCCGGCCAGTTGGCGGCGCAGGACCGCGTTCTCGTGCCGCAACACCAGCAATTCTGCGTCCTTCGCCGTCCCGCGACGGAGGAGCACCGCTGGAACGGTCAGCAGCTTCCGGGTCACCTTGTACAGCAAGGAAACGATCGCGCGGACATGGTCTCAGCGGCCTGGTCACGCCTTGCCTGTCCGCGGCGATGACTTTTCGAGCGGCACAGGATACGCACAGCCCGCACCGAGTGCACCGACGGCCTCCTCATCACCGGTGAACAACACTGCCCTTGCCGGAAACCTCATGCGTGCAGGTCACGCCGCATGCCGGTACTCGTGGAGGATGCCGCCGAGGCGATCGCGTCGACGTATGTCGAGGCGGGCTAACGTGTCCGGGTCATCGATCGGCGGGGGCAAGGGGTGCAGCGGTCTGGCGTTCGCGATGCCCTGGTGTGGTCGGTGTCCGTTGTAGAACTGCTCGAACTCGCGCAGGGTGTGGAGGAGGTGCCGCTGGTTCCAGATCAACGTCCGGTCCAGGAGCTCGCGGCGACAGGTCTGTATCCACCTTTCAGCGATCGAGTTCGTCCTTGGCATCTGGATGCCGCTGAGGACGACTTTGATCCCTGCGTCCTTGAGGACGGCATCGAACAGGTCGGGGAACTTCCCGTCCCGGTCCCGGATCATGAACCGTGCCCGGTAGCCAAGGCCTTCGAGGTCCATGACGAGGTCTTCCGCCGCTTGCGCCACCCAGGAGGCGGTGGGATGCGTGGTGGCGCCCAGGACGCGGATCCGGCGACTGCCGTGTTCGATCACCACGAGCACGTACATCCGCATCCCCGACAGGGTGACTGTTTCCATGAAGTCGCAGGCCAGCAGGGCATCAGCCTGGCCGCGAAGGAAGGTGGCCCAGGTACTGGAGTTCCGCTCGGGTGCTGGGTCGATGCCGGCCTCTTTCAAGATTTCCCAGACGGTGGACGCGCCCACTTTCACCCCCAGCACGAGCAGCTCGCCGTGCAGGCGTCGGTATCCCCAGCTGGGGTTCTCCTTCGCCAGGCGCAGTACCAGGGTGCGGATGGAGCGCACGGTGCGCGGTCGTCCTGGGCGTTTGGGCCGGCAGGAGGTGGCATGGCGGCGCGCGATGAGGGTGCGGTGCCAACGCAGTATCGTGTCGGGGCGTACGAGCAGCCGTAACTGTCGTAGGACGTGCAGTGGCAGCCGGTGTAGCAGCGCCGACAGGTACGCTCGATCGCTGGGCGTGAACCGGATCTTGTCCTTGCCGAGTTGGCGTTCCAGCACGGTGATCTGGTGGCGCAAGGCGAGGATCTCGGCGTCCTTGTCCCGGTCGGTCATCGGCAGCAGGCGAAGCATTGCGAACGCGTTCGTCATGCCTAGGTAAGCCAGTCGCAGCAGCACGGTCGATCATCTTGCCGCGGTGAGCGCCAGCCTCGCGAGAGCGCCTGTTTTGGCGACTTCGCCGGTCGATCTCCGGCGCACCGCGCACACCCCCTCCTACCAGGGCGGACGACATTTTCGGCAAGCTCAGTACCACTCCGATGTGTAGACGCGCTTGAATCGTTTTGCGCCCGACGATACTTTCACCGCTTGACCTTGACGCAACGGCAGGGTTTCTACTGGCGGCATGCGAATCGGAGAGATCGCCGCGCTCGTGGGGCTCACCACCCGGGCGATCCGGCACTACCACCATGTCGGTCTGCTTCCGGAACCGGAGCGGCGCCCCAACGGCTACCGGGCCTACAGTGTCCGCGATGCCGTCCTGCTCGCCCGAGTGCGCCGGCTTACCGAACTCGGCCTCAGCCTCGATGAAGTGCGTGACGCCCTCGCCGACGATGCCGGGCGCGAACTGGCCGAGATATTAGAAGAACTCGACGCCGACCTGGCCCGCCAGGAGGTCGCTATCCGGGTGCGCCGCCGCCGGCTCAGCGCCCTGCTCGCCGAGCCGCCCGGCGCGACCGGGCCCGTCTCACCCGCCCTCGCCGCACTGCTGGCACAGGCCCCCCGAACAGATTCGCCGAGCGCGGCCAAGGACCGCGAGTACCTCACGCTGATGGACGCCACCAGCACCGGTAACCAAGAGATTTTCGCGCTGCTCGAAACTCTGATCGCCGATCCCGCGGTCGTCGAACTGTATGAGCGCCTCGACGCGCTCGCCGAAGCCCCCGCCGACGATCCGCGGATCGCACCCCTGGCAGCTGACCTGATGGCAGCCGTCCCCGAGGAACTGTTCGCCGCAATCCCCGAGGACGGGGCGATCGTGACCGGATTCAAGGAGGCGTTGCTCGCCGAGTACGCCCCCGCGCAGGCGGAAGTCGTGGGCCGGCTCATGGACGCGTTCATGGAAAGGGGCCGGGGATGAGCGGCCGACCAAGGGGCGTACGAGCGGCGCGGGTCGCCGTGGCCGCTGTGCTGCCGGGGGAACTGGCCCTGGCGGCCTGCCTGATAGTCGGGGTCCGGCCGCCCGGGTGGGCGCTGGCGGGCGCCGAGGCGCTGGTGCTCGCGGTGCTGCTGCTGGAGGCCTGGGTGCTGCGCTCGCTGTACGTCGCCGCGCGCACCCGCGGCGCGGACCGCCAGGCGGCGCGGCAGGCCGCCGTACAGGAGGCAGTGCCGGTGACGGTCCGCCGCCTGATCCTCCACGAACTGCGCGCCCTCGCCTCCCTGGGGTGGTGGGTCCGGCGCGGCACGCACGGGGTGCGCCCTGGGGACCTCGCTGTCGCGTACACCGGGCCTCAGACCGCGATGATGTACGGGCTGCTCTTCGTGATGGTCATCGAGACGGTGGGCTTGGCCTTCCTCATCCCTTGGCCAGCGGTCCACCGGATGATCCTGGTACTCGACCTGTACGGCGTCGTCCTTGTGCTGGCCCTGCACGCCGCTTGCGTCACCCGGCCGCACGTCGTGCACCCCGACGGCTCACTGCGGATCCGCTACGGAGCTCTGTTCGACCTTGCCGTACCGCAGGACGCGGTCGCTTCGGTCCGGGTCGACCGGCGCTATCCCGAAGGCCGCCTGGTCACCCTCTCCGAGGACGGGGTCCTCGACTTGATCGTGGGCAGCCAGACCTCGGTGACCCTGGAGCTGAACCGGCCGCTCCCTTTCACCCGCCCGCTCGGCGCAGCGGAAAAGGCCCACACCATCCGCTTCCACGCCGACGACCCGCGCGCACTGGTCAGCGCACTCCGTCAGCCCTCCTGAGCACACAGGTTGGTCTTCGCCGTGACGTGGCGTCCGGCAAGCCGCTCCGATCGGACGCCCGCTCGGTTGCACGTTCGACTTCTCGGCATTCTCACAAATGAACAGATGCGAGAGTTCTGCAAGAGCCCCGGCAGCGATCACGTTCCCCCAGGTCGCCGTTCGCAAAAGACCTCTCAGAACTCCGGACTTCTGCGAAACAGTTCTGACAGACTGCCGGGGTGCATCTCACGCCCGATCAAGCCGCAAACGCGGTAGAACGAAACGACTGTCCGAAGTGTGAATCCCGCGCGGGGAGTCCGTGCCGCACCCGCGCCGGGAAGACCGCGGCGAAGTACCACACGCCGCGCTTCATCCTCGTCCCCACCCTCCGGGAGGAACTGGAAGTCCTCGTCCCCGTCAGCCGCGGCCCCGGGCGGCCGTGGAAGTCGGGCCCGCTCGTCGAGCCCCAGGGATACCGGTCGCCCTGCCGATCCGGATCGGATACGCCCGCTGCTCGACCGCGCAGCAGGAACTCCAGTCACAGCTCGATGCGCTCGAACCGGTCTGCAAGCTGATCTTCTCCGAGAAGATCTCCACCCGCGTCAAGGTCCGCCCCGAGCTGGAGGAGGCGCTGAAGCTGGCATACGACATCAGGGAGGCCGCCCCCGATCAGGAGGTCATCCTCACCGTCCACGAGCTCAAGCGCCTGGCCCGCAACGCCGCCGAGCTGATGGCCCTCTCCGGCCAGCTCCAGACCGCCGGCGTCCAGCTCGAACTCCTCACCGGCCCGCTCACCGGTGTCTACGACCCCAACGGCATGGGTGCGATGTTCTTCGCCGTCCTGGCCGCCGCCGCGCAGATCGAGCGCAACTACATCCGGGAGAAGACCCTGGAAGGGCAGGTCACAGCCGCCGCGAAGGGCAACCCACGGCGGACGACCGAAGGTCATCGACGACGACTCCCTTCTGCTGGCCCTCGCGCTGAAAGACCGCGGCGTCCCCGTCCCCGAGATCGCCAAGAAGCTGACCATCAAGACCGGCCAGAACGCCGGACAGCACCCCTCGGTCGCCTCCGTCTACCGGGCACTCGCCGAGGCCGAGGAAGCCGACGCCCCGACAGGGGCGCACGTCGTCGGCCCCCGCCGACCGGTCCGCGCACGGATCACCCGCCCTGGCAGTGGCACCGACCCGGAGCCGATGGAACGGCTCACCCGGCAAGTCCTCGACAAGGACCGCGTGCTGGACGATCTGGTCCAGCAGACCGAGGAGGGCACGACCGACGTCGTCGCCCAGCTGCTGGCGCAGGTCCGGGATGGAAATGCCCAGTGATCCGGCCCCGGGCTGGGTCCTCTTCTCTTTCCGTTTCCGGGCGTCGTCAGAGGACTGGTTCCCCAGCGATCTCACGAGCTGCCTCGTCGATGGCCGCTTCATAGTCGTCGTCGTCGAGGATGGGCGTGTGCATGGCGGCGCGGTGCCTGAGCTCGGCGAGGTGGCTGAGCACCTCTTCCTCGGACATCGCCCGGTTGAATCCTTCGACGTGGACTTCGGCGTTGGGCTTCATCGTGTGCCTCCCTCGCGGAAATCGTGACCGAGTGCGTCCCTGAGGTCCCTGCGTGCTGCACTGAGTCGACTCTTGACCGTGCCGGGTGGGATCTGCACGAACTCAGCGATGTCTGCCACGGAGTAATGGAGCACGTAGTGCATGACGAAGCACTCGCGCTTGTCCCGGGCGAGGTTCCTGATCGCGGCGCGGAGGGCCACCTTCTCCACCGTCGTGGTCGCAGGATCCAGGTCCTCGCACGACACATTGAGATCGGTGTCGCCCAGATGCTGTTCTGGGTGCTTTGCCTGAATGCGGTGCACCCTCATGAGGATCCGTCGGCCAGTCTTGACGACCCAGCCGACGCGGTTGGGGTGGGCGCGTACGTCTGGCCATCTGCGGTGAGCGATCTGGAAGGCCCGGCTGGCAGCATCCTGCGCCAGTTCCCAGTCGTTCTGTCGCGCGTTGAGGATGCGACAGACCTGCGGGAAGTGAGCCTTGAAGAAGGAGACGAAGTCGTCACCCTCCTTCTCTTTCGCTGGCTGGGGCGGCTCGCTAATGGGTAGGGCCTCATCAAGGGGCCCAGGCGGGTCCTGGTGAGGAATCTGAGCTCGGAACGCTCGCAAGAGATCGTTCGCCCGCGTCGGATTGAGCGGTGCGGATTTGACCTCAACCAGGATGTTGGAGGGGCACCGGTCGCCGAAGAGCACCACCATGTGCTCTGGGTGACTACAAAACGAAGGCCACACGAACCCCTGGGCCCAGGGGTTGTGCTCGCGCAGCAGCGCAGCCCAGGCCCGCGTATGACGGTATTCACCGCTGTCGGCAAGTACGAGCCAAGATGACTGACCGACACGAGCAAGGGCAGCGGCGCTCGTCAGGTCGAGGAGATCCAGTGGCTCAGTGGTCTTCAACTCGGCTAGGCGACGTCCCGAGATTATCTTGGGCGAGATCAGCCGCGCTCCTCCCTCGTCGAAGGGAACGGCATGCAGCACCGTCTCCGCAAGCGCCGTTTCAGGAGTGAAGGCCGCATAGAGGAAGGGGTACGGATCCGCAGGCGTGCCGTCGAAGCGCTCGCCGAAGAAGTGACTGTTTTCGACAACAGGGTTGAACGCGGTCGGACCGCGCCGTTCGTAGTGAACCCTGTGGAGGGATGTGCCCTCCGGGATACGAAAAGCCTCGCCGACCAGGGGCTGTGATGGAGGACGGAGGACGGACATAGATCACTGCTCCTCGGTACCGGAAAGGGCGGGACGGGAGGATGAGGGAAGCACGGGAGGGGGCGATGCGGTGCTGTGCTGCCGGACGCTCTCACCGATGATGACACCCGAATGTCCTGGGGTGGGAACGGCGATCTCCAGGACGCTGCCGTCAGTCCGCTGATCGTAGATTCTCCCGCCCTGATGAAGGGTCGCCGGCACCGCGAGCAACGTCGAGCGCCGCTCACGCTCGAACGCCACGGCGTTCCTGCCCTCAATCCACGTCCGAATCGTGTGCCACATCCCACTCACCCGTCCCCTCAGGGTGCCGCCCAATGCTGTCCGGATCTCTCGAAAGACCATGTCCGCTCCTGGGGCATCTGCTGGCTACCTTCACCCTGGTAAGGCACCGTGCCTGCACGCTGGTTCACATGAATTTTTCTCGGCCCCCAAGAGGGGCTGACCGAGATTGGCGTTAGGGCTCCGCGCCAGCGGGTCCGCCCCCTATAGTCCCGGACACTCGAGCCCGCACCATCAAGATCAAGTGCTTGGCGTCAGCGGCTGCACCGATGTTCCCCACGACCGAAGATCCCGCGATCGAGTGTCTGACCTGCTACGCGACCATGATCAATCTCATCGATACTGGCTGTACGGATGGTCCCCACAGCCGGGCCCGAACTGGAGAAGGCGCTCGCACTGGCCCGCCAGTTCAAGGAGGCCGCACCCGAGACGCCGGTCATCTTCACCGTCCACGAGCTCAAGCGGCTCGCGCGCAACGCGGCCGAGCTGATGACGCTGTCCGCCGAACTCCAAGCCGGCGGCATCCAACTCGAACTCCTCACCGGCCCGCTCACCGGCATCTACGACCCCAACGGCATGGGCGCCATGTTCTTCGCCGCGCTCGCCGTCGCCGGACAGATCGAGCGCAACTACATCCGGGAGAAGACCCTCGAAGGCCAGGTCACCGCAGCGGCCAAGGACAACCATGGCGGACGGCCGAAGGTCATCGATGACGACATGCTCACCTTCGCCGTCGCCCTCAAGGACAAGGGCGTCCCCGTCCCCGAGATCGCGAAGAAGCTGGTCATAAAGACCGGGAAGAACACGGGCAAGAACCCATCGGTCGCCTCCCTCTACCGAGCGCTGGCCGAAGCCGAGGAGGCTGCGGCGGACGACGCCCTGCCGCTGCGACCCAAGCCCGTCCGCATCCGCCGGCCAAAGACCCGCTCACCCCCGAGGAGATCGACCTCCGCAACCGTCTCCAGACTCAGCCCCACCCGAACACGGAAATCCGCAGCTAGACCCCTTGATCAATATCAGCGCCAACGGCTGTACCGATGTTCCCCAAGGCCGTAGCCGAGCACCTTCGCGATGACCGGGCCGGGGCCTGGAAGACGAGTTGGCGCATTGCGAAGGTTCCGACCCGCTGTCGACGCCGGAGCCCACAGATGAGCCCGTCAGGTGACGATCGGGTCGCCCAGGTCAGGGGACGGTGTCGGGGTCGATGCCCTGCGCACGGGCAAGAGCGAACAGAACTCGTTCGATCGTGTCCAGACGCTGAGTGATCGACCGGCCACCCGGCGCCCCTACGGCATCGGCGAGCGAGTCGATGTTCCCGAACGCCGCACGCTGCTGCTCACGGAACGTCGCCAGCTGCTCGCTGTGCTCCGCAAGCGTCCGCCCGGTGCGGAACGCTTCCGCCTCCAGGTCCCGCAGCCGCTCGTCATGCGTCGTCGCCTCATTCGCCATGCCCACCACCCTGACAGACACCCCGCCCTGGCTGAGTTGCATCACCTCGACCAGGCCGTCGCGGTGACCGAAGCTGGGGAGAATGTCTCGCCAGTGCTCGCAAGTACGGGTGCAGCTTTGTGCTCATGGCTCTTCCTCAGTGAGGGGACCGCAAAGGGTCCTGTCGTGTGAGGCAAACGAGAATGCCTGCGAGGATGATGGCTGCCGTGATGAGCGGGGCGATCAGGGAGTTCGCGGGGTAGGCCCATGGTTCGGGGCGACCGCCGCTTCTCCAGCCGGCCGCCGCGCACACAAGGTCATTTCCCAGGGACTGTCACCCCATAGTGGATACGCGACAGCGGGGCTCCAGCTGTCCTCAAGCCCGCGGGGATATCGCCGAAGGCCTTCCCGCCGGCCTCATGCTGCACGTGTACCGGGTGCCTGCTTGCCTCTATATTCGAACAAGCGATCTAATGCGGTGTATGACCCAGCACGACTTCCCTCATGACCTCGTGGAGGCGCAGACCGCCTGGTACCGCACGTACTGGCAGCTCGCGGAATCCGGTCCGACGGCGAGCACCGCGAGGAGCCGTCGGCGCCTGCAGGAGCTGTCGGTACAGATCGCCGGGCACCCGTACTGGTGCGGCCCGTCGGGCACACCCGCCGCGCGTATAGAGCTCAAGGAGCTCGCCCGGCGTGCGGTCGATCGATGAGGCTCACCACCTGAGCGGAGGCATCCGCCCTGTGTCATCGCCTCGTGCCGCCTGGCCCGTGGGCTGAGCGGTCCTCAGGACGTATCGTGCACGGGCCCACCCCGCACGCAGGGTGGGCCCGTCTTGTTGAGCGCCGGGCAGGCCTTGCACCTGCATCTCCCCGCAGGAAGCGGGGCGTCTTTCCTTGGACCACCAACGCGTGGTCGGCTACCCGGGGTTCGGGCGACCTCGTCAAGATCAAGTATAGCGTCCACCAGCCACACGGACGGCACCGTGGAACAGCGCGGACGGAGACGGACTATCCGCCCGCGGCTCAGTCTCTTCCGTTCGCGCGCGGTTCGTTTGCCGGACGTGAGTGAGACGTTTCCGAGACGTCAGTGGGCCCGGGGAAAGTGGTGTCCACACTGCGGGAACCAGCCGAAGAAGCTCCCGCACCAAACCCAAGGGAGCCCGATCATGCGTACGTCCCGGATCCGTACCGCCGCCCTGGCCGCCGTCACCGCCGCGCTGGCGCTGGGCCTGACCGCCTGCGGCGGCGCCGACGGCGACTCGAAGGCGTCGGGCGACAACGCCGCCGGTACCGCGCAGAGCCAGTCCGCGTTCAACGGGGACGGCAAGGGGGGCGCGGAGCAGGCCAACGGCGGCGGTGACACCAAGGCGGACACGCGCTCGGCGACCGCCTCAGGCGGGACGGAGGAGGTCGCGAGCAAGGACACAGCGGCCGCCGCCCAGCAGTGCCGCGGCGATGAGCTGCTGGTCACCGCGGTGCACCGGTTCGCCGGACAGCAGGGCGACCACCTGCTGATCACCGCGTCCAACGAGGGCACCACGCCATGCTGGGTCACCTCCTACCCCGCCGTGAAACTCGGCGACGACGACACCGCACTGCCGCACTCGAAGAAGGACAACCCGGGCGGCGACCAGCGCATCACACTCCAGCCCGGCGGCACGGCATACAGCGCGGTGAACCTCTTCGACTACGGCTCGGAGAACCAGACGGCCCGGTCGCTCGCCATCGCACTGCGCGGCGCGGACGGCCAGGAGAACCCTTACTACTCCGTCGTCATGAAGGGCGAGAAGCAGCAGTTCAGCTGGACCGAGGCCGACGTACTGAACTGGAACACCGGGAAGCCATACGACTTCTGACAGCCCGCTGGCCAGTGACGCGTCATCCCGGACGTGCCGCACCACACCTTTCGCACTCCCCGGCACGGCGTCGGTGCGCCGGCGCCGCCCGAGCCCAGCAGGACGACGAAGGCGCCAGACAGAAGGAGGGCACGGGAGGCTTCCCTGACCAGCCGTGGCGGCTTTGGCGTAGTAGCCGAGCACCTTCGCGATGACCGGGCCGGGGCCTGGAAGACGAGTTGGCGCATTGCGAAGGTTCCGACCCGCTGTCGACGCCGGAGCCCACAGAGGAGCCCGTCAGGTGACGATCGGGTGTGTCCACCAATCCTGACAGACACCCCGCCCCGGCTGACCACCACCAGCAACAGCTCCGGCGTACCCCAGACGGATGCAGGAGCGACGGCCCGGTGATCAAGGCGTAGGCGTCCACCTCGCCAGCTGGTGCCGCCGTTCGTCCGCCCTCCTCGGGGGAGGAAACGAACGCCGTCCGGCTCGGCATCGGGCCGTACAGCGAGGACGGGCCCGGCCGGAGGACGAGGCGCTGAAGCTGTTCACCCAGCGCGTCGAAGGGCACCGCAACGAACAGCGCCGCCGCCAGCAGCAGCTGGACCATCCCACCGACCAGGCCGCGTCCTCCCAGCTGCCGGCGGCCTGACCCCGGCCTCATCCCCGCAGTCGGCCTCCTCGGCGCTCGGACCGCACGGGCACCCGCACCGCTCCGGGGGCGAGGATCTTCAGGGCGCGCACGAACCGTGCGGCCGACCGACTCGTTGGCGGCCGCAATGACGCGAGCCTGCTCCAGCCGGTCCTTCGCCGCCCAGGCCGACGACTCCGGGCACACGGTGAGCCGTCCGGTGTCGGCGTCGTAGCCGATCGCGGCGCCGTGCCCGGTCAGCTCCGGGCCGATGGCCGCCAACTGCTCCTGCGGCAAGGCACCGGCGGCCGGGAGTTCCCAGGCCCGCTCAGTGACCAGCGCGCCGATTGCGGCCCCCCAGGTCCATCGGCTCGCGCCCGTCCCGGCGCACCATACGCGTACCGCCGGAAGATCACCCGACCAGGAACTCCGCTCGATCCACACGCTTCAAGATCGGTTGAGATACGGCTTTTTAGCACAGGTCCTTGTAAGAATTGAGAATCTTACTACGCTCAGTACCAGTCAGCCGGCCAACGCCGGGCGTACGCTCGATGGCCTTAACTCTCTCAACATCGCCACGGCGGCACTGGGCGCGCCACCCGTCGATGAGCGTATTGATCCTGCTGCGGCTGGCATCGGCTAAATATCCAGTGTCATCAGCGATCAGCCACACCGTGTCCATCATGACCTTTTCGTCAGCCCCAAGGCCTTTGTTCTCGTACGTGGGCTTATTCTTCAGGGCGTACATGGTGAGCACAGCGACGATGGCGAGCGCGGAGAACAAAAGGAACAGCACGGTTCGTGCGGGACGGGTTCGCCGGCGTCGGCGCCTTGACGTGGTCATTTGACTGGGTCCTCTGCAGGTGCGGCGGCAAGGAACATCTGGAATCCTCGCCGCCGCGCTACGTGCTGTTGACTTACTCTACGCTGTCACAGTTCCCGCCCTGGCCGGCGCCGTTTCTGTTCCACCATTGTGCGTAGTCCGTCGAACCAGAGACGACGTTGCCGTTGTCCACCAGTCGAAATACGGAATTTGAAGCAGTCGCCCTCAGCCATGTTCCATGGCTGCCCCATGCTCGCCTTGGAGTACTGCCATTTTCCCTTGCCGCGGCCTTCGTACCACCCGAACTCGTAGCTGTCCGGGGCCGAGGACTCGTTCCAGACGTCGATCTCGACGCCACGGCCGTCCGACGTCCGGTCGCCCATCCGGACCTCGTCACCGACGGTAAAAAACTCCACCCAGCCACCGTTGTCGGAATCATCGGTGTACATGTGGTAGTGGGGGCCGGCCTTGATGGACGCTTGGTCCTCGGGGGGCATCTCGCCTTCCGGCGCGACCGGTGTACCGGGGCCCTCTACCGACGGTGCAGGCGGTTCAGTATCTGTGAGCTTTTCGATGGGCGGATCGGGATTGTCCTCCTCCGCCGATGCAGCGGTGGCATTCGCTGAAGCGAGCAGCAGAAGAGCCGTGCCAGCAGCGAGCGTCACTCTATTGCGTAATCGGTGCTTGCGCACGTATTTCCTTCCCTGAAGTCAGTCAGCCCAGACCTCGGGGGCCACATGCCTCCTCCCCTGAGACGTGGGCTCCTCCCCTAGTTTCGTTCACCGAGCTGCTACTTACTGCTAACCACTCAGCCCTGGATACAGACCTGTCACCGCGAGCTCCTGGACCGGATGTTGATCTGGTACCAGCGTCACCTCCTCCACGCCCTGCACGAGTTCGAGCAGTTCTACAACGGACACCGACCACACCAGGGCGTCGCGAGCCCCAGACCGCTGCATCCCTTGCCCCGCCGATTGACGATCCCGACGCGTTAGCCCGCCTCGACATACGCCGATACGATCGCCTTGGCGGCATCCTCCACGAATATCCACATGGGGCATGACCTACACGGATGTGGTTTGCGGCAAGGGTAAGGCCAGCAGAGGTGCGCGGGGAGACGATCCGGCGTTCGGGCAGGGCTTGGCGGATCAGTCGGGTCAGAACGGCGAGCAGCGCGTGGTCCGGCCAGCCAGGCTTGGGCGCGGTGACCTGTCGACGCAGAACCGCGAGCTCGTGCCGAAGGCCGCAGAAGATCGAGACATCAGGAACAGCCACGCGAAGATTCGCGTGCCGATGAGGTAGGCAAGTCGGACCAGCAGGAGGATGGATCATGCCGGATACCTGTTGGTCAGGTGTCTTGCCTCAGGTCAGGCCTGGTGAAGCCATTGGAGCGCTATGGGGGTGGGGCGGGTGACGACGGTGTTCTCACCCCGACAGCACGGCACCCAAGCCCGTCAGCCGCAAGGCGAACCAGTGCTCGTCAATCAGGACGTATACGCGGTCGGGGGTGCTGGTGGTCAGGTCGCCAACTGGGCCGGGCAGTGGGATCGTAAGTGGTTCCCGGTGGGGATGAGTCGGGTTCCAGACGCGCAGAGTGTGGTCGGAGCAGGCGGCGACGATGAGATCTTGATCAGAGCGGACCAACCGGGCCAGGTGAGTGAAGGGGGCTCCGTCATGGCGAAGTTGGCGGTCGGGATCCTTACCGTCACTGCTGTGCAGGTCCCAGAGTTCCAGTGCGGCCCGGAAGCCGTCCGGGCCCTGCACCGGCACCGCGAGTTGCCAGTGCCCGGACGGCGTACGCGCGGCCACGGGAGATAGACCGGGCACGGGAGGACAGGTCGTTTCGCCCACTCCTTCCGCCCAGAGGGCAGACGTGCCGTGCAGCAGAATCACCCCGCCGTTGGTGACCGCGGCCAGGAATGCTTTCGTCCCAGAGCGTACGCAAGGCACCGCCATCATGACCGGCCCCTTCTTCAGTCCGTCGAGGACCTGGGTACGGTCACCTGGCAGCCACAGCAGGGCTTGAGGCGGGGCGTCGTCGTAGTTCACCACCAGAGCTGTCATCCAGCCGGGCGCCTCGGCGGTCCGTAGCGAGGCCACCGGCCCCTTGAGCTGATGCAGCCCCGCCACGGTTTCACCGGCCGTGATCTCCTCGCGCGTTTCGACATCCACGAGGTGCAACCGATGGCCCTCATGCTCCACCAGGACGACGACTGGCCGACCATCCGGCAGTACCAGTGGGGTGACGTGGTCGATCAGGCGGTGGGCTGGCCACAGTCTGGTCCGCTCCCGTCCCCGCGCGTCGGTGAGCCATGCGCCGCCCCCGGCCCCCGCCACGGCTAGACCCCAAGGCAAGCCGTCCAGGGGGTGCGGGAAGGCCGCGACCCGGTGTGCGCGGCGGTTGTCGTAGTTCGGCTGCTCGGAAGAGCCGCCGCTGTCGGAGGCCCACAGACGTATCGCGCCGTCCCACCCGGCGGAGGCGAAGAGGTCCTTGCCTCGACCGGTCCGCAGTGGGGCGAGCGCGTATGATCCACCGGAGACCATGTAGTGCCCCTGGTATTGTCCCTGCTGGCGCGGCGACAGCCCCTCCCAGTCCACCGGGACCACCTGGGTGCCCGTGGCCGCTCGCGAGCCGAACTCTTCAGGCAGGGCGGTCATGCGGTTTGTCAGTACCCGCCGCAGGGAACCGGTGTACGGGTCGACGACGGTGATCCGCGATCCCCGTCCCGCCACCGCGAGCAGGGTGCGGCCGTCCCGCCCGGTGAACGGTGATAGAGCCCGCACCTCGCGCACCCTCCCGGGGACTACCCGCTGCAGAACGAGCCGTTCCACGTCCCACACCCGCAGAGTGCCGTCGTCCCCGCCGGACACCGCGAAGGTCCCTTCGTCCGAGGCGCCCAGGGACGCGAGTGCGTAGACCGTGCCGGTGTGCCCCCGCAGCACTCCGGCAGCCTCCGGACCGTCCACGTCCCAGCGGCGTACGGCGCAGTCGGCGCCCGTGGACAGGAGAAACCGGCGCCCTTCTGGTAGTGGTGCTGGGACCACCGCGGTCACTCGTCCAACATGGCCTGTCAGCACGGTCGCGCTCCAGTCGTCGGTGCGCCACAGACGTATGGAGCGGTCCTCGCCTGCGGAGACCAGCAGGGGATTGTCGCCGCCGTCGAAGGCGGTGAGGCACAGCACCGTGTCCGAATGGCCGCGCAAGACGGCGACCCCCTCACCGTTGTCCAGGTCCCACACGTGCAGGTCGCGTCCGGCCGCTGCGACCAGCAGCCGACGCCCCTCGGCGTCGGTGAGCCGGGTCAGCGCCGTCACGGTTGTCTGCGGGCCCGTTAGCACCATCTGTGTCTCACCGGTGTCTGGCTCCCACAGCCGTACCGTCCCGTCCCCGCTCGCCGAAGCGACAACGTCCCGCCCGTCGCCCCCGTCGAGGGTCTGCAGGGCGAGCACCGGACCCGAATGCCCGTGCAGAACGACGCTGAAGTCGTCCGGGGGTGTCGAGGAGGCCTCCAACGTTGCCTGCACGGTGGCGTGGCCCCGGAACCAGCCGATGAGAGCGGGTTCCTCGAACATCGCCGTCATCAGCAGCGTACGCAGCCGCGCTTGCGGTGACAGGGAAGGCAAACGATGTGCGGCTCGCAGATACAGGCGAGCCACCGGCAGTGTGAACCGCTCGGCCAGGGATCGTACGGCCGCAGCGGTTCGTGTGGGGTCGGCGCAGACGAGGAAGCCGACATCACGCATCACCTCCGGCAGTAGGCCCGCCACGAGCGCGTGCGCCGGGAGATGCCTACGTAGGTAGGGGTGGGCGGACTGCCAGGCGGCGGGTCCACGTCCGGGCAGCGTCGCCAGCAGTGCTCGGGTGATCCGGGTGTGCGAATCCCACGGCGAGGTGTTCCGGAAGTGGTCGATGAGTGCCTGGTGGTAGAGGCGATACACGGTCTGGCCCGACTCACCTGACTCCACCACATGGAACCCGGCGTGCTCCAGCACCCAGGCGATGTCCTTGTCCCCATAGCAGGCCCCGCGGCGGGACAGCGCCTCGGCCAGTGCCGGCCACAGGTCCCGGCGCGGCAACCCGGCACCCTCCGCCCAGGCCAACGGGCGCAGCAGATCCCTCAGCCGTTCGGGATCAGGGGAGCGCCCGAACTCCTCATCGAGCACGGCGGTGAGGTTGCCGGCCACCAGCCGGTCCAAGTCGGGCCGGTCACCTGCGCCGCCGGACCGCGCCAGCGCGCCCAGCACGGCACGGGTGGCGACCCGCGCGTACAGGAAGATCCCGCCGCTGGCGTTGGCGATCCGCAGCGCCCAGCCCTGAGCGAGTGCCTCCTGGCCGCGCAGCGGGGAGTACTCAGCGCCCAGCAGCCGCCGCTGTGCGTACGCGATGAGGTCGGCGCGAGTTTCCGGCTCGTCGTCGAGCACCGCCGTCTCATCGGGAGCGAGCGTCTGCAGTAGAGGGCCGGTGCTGGTGGTGACCGTCGTGCCGCCGGCCCGGTGCGGGCGCGTGCCGACCAGAACCCGTACACCGGGCAGATCGGCGAGCGGGCGTAGAAGATCGGCGGCGATCGGCACGGCCTCGGCCGCTTTTGCCTCGTCCAGCCCGTCGAGGACGACCGTCACCCGCCGGCCCAGTTCGCTGACCTGTCGCACCACCTGCGCCGCTGGCAACCAGCCGTTGCCGCGCCTGGGCAGGTCCAGGGCGTCGGCGATGGCGCGCAGACAGTCGTCCAGGGTCTTGTTCCTACAGGACAGCGCCAGATCGATCGAGCCCAGAGGTGGCAGCAATGAGTTGGGTGTGCCGTTGAGCGCGCCCTCTCCTTCGGCGACAGAACGCAGCGCGGGTACCGAGAGGGTGGCGATCCGGCCGAGCAGCGCAGACTTACCCGTACCGGGCGATCCGGTGACCGCGAACAGCCCGCGCTCGGCGCGCTCCAGCCAGTCGATGGTGCGTCGCAGCAAGCGCTCGCGGCCGCAGAAGTACCAGCCGGTCTCGCCCACCTCGATCCCCCGGGCCGAGAGCACGAGGTGCTGGTCCACATCCGCCGACCGCAGCCGCCGCAGTCGCTTGGTCTCCACATCCTCGTCGGGGACGTTGGCCGACGGATGCAGCGGGTTGCGCAGTGCCGGCACGGGCGCGCCCTGCGCACGGAAGGCTGTCGCGGCGTCGCGGTTCGACACGACCCGGGTGATCGCGTCGGCCAGTTCGTCGGAGCGGATGGTCTCGTCGTGTTCCGTCCATCGCCGATCCTCGGGCCCGTGTAGTACGACGTGCTCCAGTGTTTCCGCGAACAGCCCGTCCTCGGCACTGTCGTAGCCGCGGGTCGAGGCGATCACGGCGAACCGCCGCTCGGGCCCGGCGGCACTGGTGTGGTCCAACACCTGACAGATCTCGGCGGCGACCCGGGAGGCAGCCACCCCGCCGGCACAGCAGTCCAGGAGAATTAGGACTTCGTGGAACTCCCGGTGCGCCAGGAACCGGGCCAGAGCCTTCCCGGTGATCGCGCTGAGCTCGTCCAGCCGGGTACCAGGGGAGTCGGCGGTGATCAGAAAGTGCTCACCCGAGTCAGCACAGCCGTGCCCCGTCCAGTACATGACCAGTCGCGAACCGCCACCGTGCCAGGCCCGCAACCGCTGGGTGATGGTGGCGAAGTCGCCGCCAGCGGCCAGGTCCGGCAGCTCGTGCTCGTACCCGAGGGAACGGAACAGCCGGTACAGCCGTTCCACGCTGGCTGGCACATGGCTCAGTCGCGGCCAGCTCGTGTCCTGGTAGTCACCGACGCCGACCAGGACGAAGCTGCCGTCGTCCTTCATACGCGCCACCGCACTGTGGTGCTCCCCGTTGCCGTACCCCACCGTTTGTCGACGGACTCGTGCACCCTGCACCCTAAGAGGGACCTAGCCGAGAGTGCAGCCATAGCATGTGGATCTGCCGCCAACCAACCGCATGGTACGGCGAAGTGAGCAATAGGGGGAATTGGTGCCGACGCTTCCGGTGACGGATTTGGTCGTGGTCCTGCCCGGCATCATGGGTAGTGTCCTGGTCAAGGACGGGCACGAGGTGTGGAACCACACCCTAGCGGTGGCCGGACGGCATGCGCTGGGCCGACTGAACGAGGTGCGGGCGCTGGCCCTGCCTCGCGACATCGGAGACGACAGCCCTAGGGACGGTGTCGAGGCCGTGAATTTGATCAAGGGGCTGCACATCCTGCCAGGCGTCTCCGCGATCGACGGCTACGGCGCGCTCCTAACCTTCCTGGAGCGGCGGTTGGGCGTATCCGAGAGGAACGGCAACCTTCTGCCCTTTCCATACGACTGGCGGCTTTCGGTCCGGCTGAACGCGCGCAGGCTCGCTGCGCGGGTGGAACCGGCACTCGTCGCTTGGCGCGCCCGCACGGGCGACCCCACGGCGCGGGTGGTGTTCGTAGCCCACTCGATGGGGGGCCTGGTGGCTCGCTACTACCTGGACATCCTGGGCGGTAGCCGGAACGCCCGCAGCCTCGTCACCATCGGAACGCCCTACCGGGGGTCGGTGAACGCGCTCACCTTGCTGCATGAGGGATTGGCGCTGCGGTTGGGCAGGCTGTCCGAGCCGTTCACTCGGCTGGCACGATCCATGCCATCGCTGCATCAGCTCTTGCCGACCTGGCGGTGCCTCGTCGGCACTGACGGCTTGCGTTCTCTCTTGGGCCGGGTCTGTCTGTCCGGTGTGGACCAGAATCTGGCCGTCGACGCGTTGCGGTTGCACGAGGAACTGGACCAGGCTCATGGCGGCGGTTACGTCGTGCACGCCTTCGGCGGCTACCGCCAGCCCACACGCCAGTCGGCGCAGCTCACTGCCGATGGCCTCGATGGCTTGTGGGATCTGGATGGGACCAATCACTTCGGCGACGGTACTGTCCCTCGGTTCTCTTGCTTTCCGGTCCAGTCGACGGATGATTCCAGCGTCCGCTTCTTTGCCCAGAAGCATGGGGCGCTACAGAACGAACGGGCACTGCTCAACCAGGTGGAAGCCCTGCTCACTGCGCGCGATCCACGGGAGTTCCTAGACGGCAGGCAGGAGTTGACCGTGGACGTGCCTGATGTGGTCGACGGGACGGAATGTCGTGTGGAAGTGGCGGCCGATGACGACAGGCTGCTGTTGTCCGCCAGCGCCGTGGATGTGGAGACGGGCCACACTGGCAGACGTAAAATCCTGCGCAATCACGGGGACGGCCGCTACGACACCCACCTCATGCTGCCCGGTCCGGGAACCTGGCGGGTAACGGTGGGAGATCCGGTGAATGCCGGGCGGGTGCATGAGGTGAGCAGCGTTGTGCTGGTGGCGCAGCCGTAACACCTGCCAGGCTGCAGGCGCCGAGCTCAGGCAGCCGGTCCGCCGGTAGAACATCTCGACGGCCAACGGCCTTGTTCATCGAGGCTTAAGCGGAGATCGACGTCGTGAGGGCGTGGGGCGGCGGCCTGGTCGCCTCCGCCGACGGCGTCCGCTTCACCGTCCCCGTACGACCCTGGACGCGGGTTCGAACCCTGAAGGGTGTCTTTATTGGCGTACGGTGGTTGACCTGAGGCTTTGCGATCTCCCAAGTATGGGCATGATCAATGATCGTGGGTCTGCGACTTCTCTACCTGATCTTCTGCCGCCTGCTGGGCTGCTTGCTTTTGCTGGGCCGCTCGACCGCCGCGAACAACGTCGAGATCCTTGTCCTTCGTCATGAGGTTGCTGTGCTGCGTCGACAGGTCGAGCGGCCGCGGCTTTCATGGGCTGATCGTGCTGTGCTCTCCGCTCTCGCCCGGCGCCTGCCATCCGTCTTACGCCGCCATCGGCTGGTTAGGCCGGGCACCCTGCTGACCTGGCACCGCCGTCTGGTGCGCTGGAAGTGGCGCCAGACGGCGGTCGGATCCGGTCGTCCGCCGTTGCCGGAAGAGACAGTCGCGCTCCTCCAGCGCCTGGCGAGAGAGAACCCGACCTGGGGATACGTCAGATCCAAGATGAGCTTCGACGGCTTGGCCATCGGGTTGCCGCCGCCACGATCCGGCGCGTTCTGCGCCGCTCCGGTCTGCCGCCCGCACCGCAGCGAGCAAGCCAGCAGACCTGGCGTTCCTTCCTGCGAGCCCAGGCCCACACGCTGCTTGCTTGCGATTTCATGCACGTGGAGACCGTCTTCCTCAGACGCCTCTACGTGTTCTTCGTCATGGAGATCAAAACCCGGCGCGTTCATGTCCTGGGTGTCACCGCACGTCCCACCGGGACATGGGTCACCCAACTCGCCCGCAATCTGCTCATGGACCTCGAGGAAGGGGCGGGGTGCTTCCGGTTCCTCATCCGTGACCGGGACAGCAATGTCACCGCCGTGTTTGACGCCGTCTTCGCGGGCAACAGTACAGCTGTCATCCCGACGCCGCCGCGAAGCCCACGGTCCAACGCGTTCGCCGAACGATGGATACGCACAGCCCGCGCCGAATGCACCGACCGACTCCTCATCACCGGTGAACGACATCTGCGCACCGTCCTCACCACGTATGCGGAGCACTACAACGCCGGACGAGCCCACCGCGGCCTCGACCTACGAGCACCCGACGACGACCCGAACGTCATCCGCCTGACCGCTGGCGCGGTCAGGCGCCGCCAGGTACTCGGCGGACTGCTCAACGAGTACCACTGCCCTTGCCGGAAACCTCATGCGTGCAGGTCACGCCGCGTGCCGGTACTCGTGGAGGATGCCGCCGAGGCGATCGCGTCGACGTATGTTGAGGCGGGCTAACGTGTCCGGGTCATCGATCGGCGGGGGCAAGGGGTGCAGCGGTCTGGCGTTGGCGATGCCCTGGTGTGGTCGGTGTCCGTTGTAGAACTGCTCGAACTCGCGCAGGGTGTGGAGGAGGTGTCGCTGGTTCCAGATCAAGGTCCGGTCCAGGAGCTCGCGGCGACAGGTCTGTATCCACCTTTCAGCGATCGAGTTCATCCTTGGCATCTGGATGCCGCTGAGGACGACTTTGATCCCCGCGTCGTTGAGGACGGCATCGAACAGGTCGGGGAACTTCCCGTCCCGGTCCCGGATCATGAACCGTGCCCGGCAGCCGAGGTCTTCGAGGTCCATGACCAGGTTCTTCGCCGCTTGCGCCACCCAGGAGGCGGTGGGATGCGTGGTGGCGCCCAGGATGCGGATCCGGCGACTGCCGTGTTCGATCACCACGAGCACGTACATCCGCATCCCCGACAGGGTGACTGTTTCCATGAAGTCGCAGGCCAGCAGGGCATCAGCCTGGCCGCGAAGGAAGGTGGCCCAGGTACTGGAGTTCCGCTCGGGTGCTGGGTCGATGCCGGCCTCTTTCAAGATTTCCCAGACGGTGGACGCGCCCACTTTCACCCCCAGCACGAGCAGCTCGCCGTGCAGGCGTCGGGTATCCCCAGCTGGGGTTCTCCTTCGCCAGGCGCAGTACCAGGGTGCGGATGGAGCGCACGGTGTGCGGTCGTCCTGGGCGTTTGGGCCGGCAGGAGGCGGCATGGCGGCGCGCGATGAGGGTGCGGTGCCAACGCAGTATCGTGTCGGGGCGTACGAGCAGCCGTAACTGTCGTAGGACGTGCAGTGGCAGCCGGTGCAGCAGCGCCGACAGGTACGCTCGATCGCTGGGTGTGAACCGGATCTTGTCCTTGCCGAGCTGGCGTTCCAGCACGGTGATCTGGTGGCGCAGGGCGACGATCTCCGCGTCCTTGTCCCGGTCGGTCATCGGCAGCAGGCGAAGCATCGCGAACGCGTTCGTCACGCCTAGGTAAGCCAGTCGCAGCAGCACGGTCGATCATCTTGCTGCGGTGAGCGCCAGCCTCGCGAGAGCGCCTGTTTTGGCGACTTCGCCGGTCGATCTCCGGCGCACCGCGCACATCCCCTCCTACCAGGGCGGACGACATTTTCGGCAAGCGCAGAGTTACTGGCCGCCCGGGAGCAGTGGCTGACCGTCTTCCGCCTGCCGGCCTACGCGCCGGACCTGAACCCGGCTGAAGGTGTGTGGGCGAACGTGAAGAACGAACTGGGCAACCTTGCGGCCTGCACCGTCGACGCCCTCGCGGCTTTCACCCGCACCCGGCTGAAGAAGATGCAGCACCGGCCCGGCCTCCTCGACGGCTTCATCGCCCAGACCGGCCTTACCTGGACGCTGCCATGACGTCACCCCGAAACGAAAACCTCAGAAGCTGCGTAAGCCCCTCAGCGCTCTGTAACAGTTGGTCCTGAATCTGGTTAGCATCGCTGCCGTGAATGAACGGGGGCGAGTCCGGTCCTGTTCGGATGACGGGAGTGGTGCGGGTTGCGTAACGGGGAGATCGCCTTCCGGGGAAACTGGGGCGATATGGTGCGCGTGCGGATAGGTGGTGGCGGGTCGTCCGTGTCGGACTCCGGTGACGAGGTCGCGGAGCTGACCGGTCGTTTCGCGGACTGGCTGACCCAGGACCGCAGCGTGGGACCCCACCTGACGATCGACCGTGTCCGTCCCGCCCCGGTGGACGGGGCGATGTCCGGGGAACTTCTGGGCTGGATCAGCCTGACGCTGAGCAGCGGGTTCTCGGCCGCCGGCCTAATTTATTCTCACCTCAGCTTCCGTGCTTCCCTCCCACCCCGCCAGCGGCACGCTGCCCGGATGGTGATCGAGCGTAACGGCGTCCGCCTGGTAATCGAGGACGGCACTGCTGAGGACACAGCCCGCCTCATTCGCCTCCTGGGTGGTCTCGGAGACGGTGAGGGAGATACCGACGGCGAAGCAGGGGCGGGGGACGGTGACGGTTCCTGATCCGCGCAAGAGTCGGGCGGTGCTGATCGGGATCGATGACTATGCACACGCTGACCTGCAGGCGATGCCGGCGGCGGCAGCCGGAGCACGTCACCTGGCTGGCTTGCTGCGCGATCCGTCGGTTTGGGGCCTCGCCGAGGAGCACGTCACGGTGATCGGCTCCACGGCCCCGGTCGAACAGGTGCTGGGAGCGGTCAGGGATGCCGCGCTGGGCGCCGAGGACACATTGGTGGTGTACTTCGCCGGACACGGACTCCGGGACCGCAGCGAGCGGCTGTACCTGGCACTGACAGCCGCTGACGCCGACTATCCACAGATCGGCACCCTGCCCTACCTTCAGTTACGCGACGTGATCCGGCAGAGCGGCTATCGGGCTAAACACCGCGTCACGGTGCTGGACTGCTGCTACAGCGGCATAGCTGGCGGCATGTCCAGCGATGCTGCCCCCACCCGCACGGAATTGGCCCGTGCCCTGGAAGAACCCGAGGACTCCAGCGGTGAGGGGGACGATCAGGAGGGGACCGAGGACCGCTACGGGGACTGCGTCCTGACCTCCGCCCCGCCGACGAGACGATCGTTCGTCCTGCAGGGTGCGCGCTTTCCGGAATTCACGGGCGAGCTGATCGACATCCTGGAAACCGGAATCCCTGGGGCGGACGTCACCGTAAGCCTGGAGACGACATGGCGAAGAGTCCATAACCGCATGCGCCGACGCGGCAGTCCAGAACCACAGCAGTTCGCACAGAACGCTGTCACTCACCATCTCCACCTCCGCAATCGCGCCGTCCCGTTCGTACCGGAACCGGCGGACGAACCGGAGACCTCGTCCCAACAGGCCCCTGACCCGGACTCCTGGGACAGCGGCGGCACCGACCTGACCGTCACGTGGCAGGCGACGGTCGACGCCCAAAGGCCGCCGAGCCCGGACCCGACGACCACCCGAACCCCTAAGCAGCCCGGCCACGAGCGGCGTTCGAGCCGTCTCTGCGTTCCTGGGGCCCCGGCGACCCTCTTCGACAGCCGTGACGCTCCTCTGCACTCGGTGGCCTTCAATCCATCCGGCACGCTGCTGGCCAGCGCCAGCGAGGATGGCACGGTCAGACTATGGGAGCTGGCCACCCAGAAGTGTGTCAGGTCCTTGTCCCACCAGGTTGTCAACCCGTGGGCAAAACCCCTCGCTGAGGTCCTCGCGTTCAACCCTCGCTTTTCCGCCGCCCTGTCCGTGGCGTTCAGCCCGGACGGAACCGACCTGGCCGTTGGCAACGGTGACGGGACCATCAGTCTCTGGGATGTGGCGGATGGCTCAGAGACCGTCCTGCCCTACCTCGACGGGACCCAGTGGAACGGGTCGGTCGCTTCCGTGTGCTTCTCCCCAACCGACGCAATGCTGGCGGGAACCTATGACGCGCCAGCCATCAGGCTGTGGGACGTGGCCACCCGCACCAGCATGGCCACCCTGGCCACCGGCGACGCACACTGGGTCGCGCAGGTGGCGTTCAGCCCCTGCGGGCAGGTTCTGGCCAGCGCCAGTGGGAACGGCAACCCGAACAACACGGTGAACGACGGCCTGCTTCAGCTATGGGACACGTCGTCCGGAGCAGAGATAGCCACCCTGACCGAAACAAACTCCCCCGCAGGGCAACCCCTGGCCTTCAGCTCCGATGGGAAGACGCTGGCGAGCCTCCGCAGCGATGGGCGGATCACACTTTGGGACATCGCAGCTCGCAAGACGTCCGCGACCATCACCGGACCCAGCGCCGGCGTGACCTGCGTCGCGTTCGGGCACAACGGGGTCCTAGCGGGCGGTTTCCTCGATGGCACCGTCACCCTTTGGGACACGGTCAGCAGCAGGAGCATCGCGGTCCTCACCACCGGCACCAACAGCGCCGTCAGTTCCCTCGCCTTCAGCCCGGACGGTGCGTTCCTCGCCAGCGCGACCAGAAAGCTCACTGTCTGGCCACTAGCCACTGACCGGGCGCGTGTCCTGGGACCCGACCACCCCGACACCCTGAACGCGCGGTCGTTTTCAGATCGCTGGAGCGAGTGAGGGGGCGTCTCGCGGCTGGACAGGAGCGGGCGACCTCCAGGACTTCGCAGAGCCGCTTGACGCCGAAGGCGCCGCGGTGGTCCTCGATGAACCGGTTCGGGGTGGCGACCGTGGGAGTGGGCGGATCGCACTCCTCGGTCAGCGGGCACAAGCTGACGCTGAAGCTGCAGGTCAAGGACCGGGCTACGGGCGGAGCCAGCCCGGAAATCGGTCGTCAGCAGTTCGGCTCCTGGGATGACGAGAACTGAGTTGGACCGTCGAAGACTGGCCCTTGTCCGTGCTGGTGGTCGCCCTTGCCGGAAACCTCATCCGCCCTGGTGGGGGCGGTCCTTCGGGTTTCCCGAAATCTGGCCGCGGTCGCTCGAGCTCGCGCTCTCGCGCAGTTGCCGTCAGCGCGTCATGATGATCGGTCGTGCTGCTGCGACTGGCTTACCTGGGTGTGTCGAACGCGTTCGCGATGCTTCGCCTGCTGCCGATGGCCGATCGGGACAAGGACGCGGAGATCCTCGCTCTGCGCCACCAGATCACCGTGCTGGAACGACAACTTGGCAAAGACAAGATCCGGTTCACGCCGAGCGATCGGGCGTTCCTGGCGGCGCTGTTGCACCGTCTGCCACCGCACGTCCTGCGACAGTTACGGCTGCTCGTACGCCCCGACACGGTGCTGCGTTGGCACCGCGACCTCGTCGCACACCGCCATACCTCCTCCTGCCGGCCCAAACGCCCGGGACGACCGCGCACCGTGCGCTCGATCCGCATCCTGGTGCTGCGGCTGGCGAAGGAGAACCCGAGCTGGGGGTACAGGCGCCTGCACGGCGAGTTGCTCGTGCTGGGGGTGAGGGTGGGCGCGTCCACCGTCTGGGAAATCCTGAAGGAGGCCGGCATCGATCCTGCGCCCGAGCGGAACTCCAGTACCTGGGCCAGTTTTCTGCGTTCCCAGGCTGAGGCGCTTCTGGCCTGCGACTTCATGGAAACAGTCACCCTGTCGGGGATACGGATATACGTGCTCGTGATGATCGAACACGGCAGTCGCCGGATCCGCGTCCTGGGCGCCACGACGCATCCGATCGCCTCCTGGGTAGCGCAAGCGGCGAAAAACCTCGTCATGGGCCTCGAAGACCTCGGCTGCCGGGCACGGTTCATGATCCGGGACCGGGACGGGAAGTTCCCCGAACTCTTCGATGCCGTCCTCAAGGACGCGCGGATCGACGCCGTGCTCGGCGGCATCCAGATGCCAAGGATGAACTCGATCACTGAAAGGTGGATACAGACCTGTCGCCGCGAGCTCCTGGACCGGACGTTGATCTGGAACCAGCGGCACCTCCTCCACACCCTGCGCGAGTTCGAGCAGTTCTACAACGGACACCGACCACACCAGGGCATCGCGAACGCCAGACCGCTGCACCCCTTGCCCCCACCGATCGACGATCCCAACACGTTAACCCGCCTCGACATACGTCGACACGATCGCCTCGGCGGCATCCTCCACGAGTACCGGCATGCGGCGTGACCTGCACGGATGAAGTTTCCGGCAAGGACAGAGCGGGTTCCGGGCGAGTACGGAGGGGGAGATGGTTAGCCACTTGCCCGGCCGTTTCGGCGTGCTGATCGGTGCCAACGGCGCCGGAAAGACGACCCTCACGGATGCGCTCCACCTCGCTCATCCCGGTTCCTGCTTCCCGCTCCTGCCGAGGTACGGATCCGCCACGCTCGCGCCCGAAGGCTCCAACCGCACCATCGAGGTGGCGTACAAGCTGGGCGACAGCCTCACCGAGGAAGGGCGCCATGGACACCAGCTGCACGTGGTCGGCCACCAACGGCTCGGAAAGGTCGCTCAGAACTGGGGCGTCACGCTGAGCCGCAGGCTCGGCAGCGTCGCTACGAAGGTCAATGCGACGCACGGGTAGGTCTTTGGACTCGGACCCGTGCAAACTCATTTACCTGCCGGCCTGGCGGCATCCGCTGGATGAGCTGGCCCGCCGCGAGGCATGGATCCTGGTGGCGCTGCTCCGTGCCGAACAGCAGCGCCTGAGCGGCACCAGCAACCTGGTGGGTCCGCAGCAGCTCTGCGCGAGGTCGATCTAGATGAGGAGGACGTGACGGCCCGGACGGTGTACGAGCTGTTTCGCAGCGCGAAGAAGGGCACGAAGGGCGAGCCCGGGATCAAGGCGGGCCGGGGAGCGCACTGCTCGGGCCCACCGCTCGGCGAACCACGCCTGCTGGCGAGGGGCCGACGCCCTGGCCCGCTTCACGTTTTCGACGGCGTGTGTTGGCCCCACTGGAACGGTTTCGCCTGGCCCCACTTTCGGGCCGTGTGGGTGATGGGTCGGGGCGGAGCTGGAGAGGAACGGTATGAAGTGGCGCCGCCCCCTCGATCGGGTGACGTTTCGCGGGTGCCCCCTGGTGGAGGCGATCAAGTACGGACGGTGGCCTGCGGAGGCCGGTAGCGTGTGATGCACGGAGCCCGCCCGGCTGCTTCCCCTGACAGGAATGCGGACGGGCGGGCGCCTTGCTGGCGTCCGCCCGCTGAGGGTATAGGGCCAGGCGGCTTCCTGTCGGTGCCGGAAAGTATGTCACCCAGGTGCGACTGGCCTGCCCCTGGACACCCCCACATCACCCTGACGAGCCGAATTCAGTAACGCCGCCTCAGATGGTGGGGGTGTCGTCAACAATCGGCCTGTGAATTTCAATGACCGGCTTCCACCCCGCGGAGAACTCGATGAAGTCTGCACGGGTGGGGTAGGTGTCGAACGCGCGACGGTCACGTTTGGGGTTGTCGGTCCCCTTGCGCCCCCGGGGAATCTGCTCCTCGAAGATGTCGACCTTCACGTCGGGAACCTCCTTGAGGCCCTGGCGCCAGATTTGTACGGTGTCGGCGCCGAAGGCCTGCCGGGCCGCGGCGTAAAGGGCCGTGAGGGCGCCCTTGTCCCCACCAGGGACGAAAAGTGCCAGGTCCAGCACGACACCGGCGGACTGGAGGACCTCGATGGTCACCGAGCCGTTCTCGTCAGCCAAGTAGACTCCGGCGTCACTCTCGTCGTCGGGAAGGCAGGAGACTTCTTCCTGGAACACGGTTCTCGCCGTGATCGAGCCGCCCTCGAAATCCTCACCGGACTTGGTCAGAAAAGCAGGGACATAGCAGTCGGGAAGCTTGAGTTGTGCCGTGTCGGCGGAAATGAACAGCCTGTCCTTCACGCTGAGCTTCGTCACCTCTTCCAGCGAGAGGCGGCGAGCGGTGATCTTCTCCGTGTTCACGAATTCCCTTCCAGGTTGCACTGTCCCTCCGATCAAGGACGCTACCACGAAACCCTGAGGTCAACTGCCCAGTAATGCATGGGTAGATGGCTTCCGATGACCTGCGCGGGAGGATGCCGAAGCGGGTGCCACTCGGTCCGCCAGGTAGTGTCCCTCGTCATGCTGTTGGGGATCAACTGGACGTTGCATTTCGGTACGTTGGGTAGCGCGGAGGAACCAAAAGAGAGTTTGCGACAGATATCACCCATATCACCTTCGGGGAGGTGCTGGCGAGGTAAGGCGATCCATTCGTCGTGCATCTCGAAGAGCGAGCGGAAACCAACCGGTTGGTCCCACAGCGCAACAACGGAGACCCCACCCGGCAACAACATCGGGATGGAGTGCGCAAACCGGAAGTCGCATACCACCGCGCCCTCTTCGGTCAGGACTTCAGCGTAGTCGGCTGACGCCCGGTTGCTGACGTCTCGGCGGGGGGCAAGGGGTCGCAGATCCTGTCGTCCCGACCAGCATCATCGCAGGTCGGAGGCCGTTTCCGCGGGTAGCGGAGGCGGCCTCTTTCCGTGTGTTTCGGCGTGGTGGTCGCATGGTGGTCGCATGCGTTCCCTGGGGCTGGGACGCGGAGGGTGAAGTGTGTGCCAGGGCGGGGGAGTAGAGCGCTCTGAGCGGGCTGTGGTGCTGGTTGGTGTGGTCGCGGTGTGGTCGCAGCCAGGCGGGCCAGTGTGGATGGCGGCTGCTGCGGGCGTCGGCTTGGGTGAGGGTGGTGTCGATGGCGTTGACGGCGTCGTGTGCGGCTTGCTGGGTGAGGTGGCTGTAGATGTTGGCGGTGGTGGAGAGGGTGGAGTGGCGCAGAGTCTTGGAGACGATGGCGAGGGGGACGCCTGCGGTGAGGGTGAGCGTGGCGGCGAGGTGACGCAGATCGTGCAGGGTGATGCGGGGCACCTTGGCTTTTTTGGCGCGTTTGCGGAATCGGTCCAGGACGGTCTGGGGCCGGAGCGGTTGTCCGTCGGGTCGGCAGAAGACGAGATCGGTGAACAGATCTGATGGGTCTTGATATGGGTGCGGGTGGCTGTGGCGCGCTGTTCGAGAGCTTTGATTACACGTGGTGAGAGGGCGACTCAGTTCTTGCTGGCGCGGGTTTTGGGTGGGGTGATGACCAGGCGGGAGTTGTTGATGGCGGAGAGGGTGTAGCGGACGTAGAGCACCTGTTCGTCGGTGTGGACGTCGGCCCAGTGCAGGCCGAGGGCCTCGCCCTTGCGCATGCCGGTGCCGATGAGGAGCTCGCACAGATTGGCGATGAGGGAGGGTCGGCGTCGTGGCAGTAGTCCAGGAACCGGACCGTCTCCTGGGGTGTCCACACATGGCGTTCGGGTGCAGCGGGGCGGGGGATGACGGCGGGGCGTGCGGGATTGTGGGCGAGGCGATGCTGGCGCACCGCGTCGCCCAGGGTGCTGGAGAGCGTGGCCAGGCAGCGGTACACGGTGACCCGGCCGCGGCCGGCGTCGAGTTGAGAGTGCGCGAATCCCGCGATGTGGCGGTGACCGAGCTCGTCCAGCTTCAATGTGCCCAGCGTGGGGATGAGGTCGTGGGGGACGTAATCCCGGTAGCGGGCCACGGTTGTCGGCTTGAGTACGTACGATTTCCCTTCGAGTCAGGTGGTGAGGTAGTCGGCGACGGTCTGGTTGGGATCGGCGGTGAACCCGTCGGCCTCACCTTCGAGCATGCGCCGCAGCGCGGTTCGGGCGGTGTCCTTGGTGGGGAAGCCGCCGCGGCGGACGGTGGTGCGCTTGTGGTCGGGGGAGGGGAGGTCGACGGCGATAGTCCAGCTTCCGTGTTCACCGTCGGTGGCCAGTCGGGGGCAGTGGGTTCCGAGCTGGCGGCGGTTGGTATCGCGGCAGCCGCAGCGGCGGTAGACGCGTCCTCGGTCGGCGGAGGAGCGCATGGTGATCGCCTCCCGGGAGTGGTGCAAGATGCCGACGATTCCAGTCTCGACCCAGGGGCACACCACGCGACCACCTCACGCCCCGCAGGGACCTGACCTGGGATTCCCCCTGTCGTGGCCACAAGTGCGGAGAGCCTCGCCCACGAGATGACGCGGTACTGGGGCGCCTTCACGAAGACCGGCCGGCGGGCCGCCGGGCAGATGGTCTGGCCCGGCTATCACAGCGGCAAGGGCCTGATGCTGTCGCTGCGGGCCGGGGCAGAAGTGCCCTGATCGACGACGACCGGTACTCGACGGAACACCAGTGCGCGTTCTGGGCCACGATGCCGGGCACACAGCACTGAGGAGGCCGGGGACCGGAATCGGTGCATCAGCCACCGCGCCGGTCCCCGACCCCGCTCACCCCCACCGTCTCGACTCGTGTCACGCCGTCAGCGCTGCAGAGTCAGCAGACCCGGACGGTAGGGCAGGAGGCCGTAGTCGCCGCCGGAGTTGGGGCTGCGACCCTGGTAGAGCAACTGCAGATGGCAGGGATCGACGGTCATGGTCTGATCGGGGCTGGTGCGGATCAGTTCGCCATGGCTGATGTCGTTGGTCCAGGTGGCGCCACTGTTGGCCTTGCCGGCGAAGGGATTGCTCTCGGTCGCGGCCTGGGGCGTCCACGAGCCGTTCAGACTGGTGGCCGTGAACGAGCGGAAGTAGCGGCCCTGCGAGCCGATCGCCTCGACGATCATGAGGTAGCGGTTCTGGCCCTGGAGCTTGTAGACCTGCGGGGCTTCGAACAGATTGTTCGTCGTATCGCTCATGACCACTGTCGAGTTCGTGCCGAAGCTGCCCGGGAAGTTCCCGATCGGCATACTGGCCCGGTAGATCTTGCCGTTGTCACCGGCGAAGAACAGGTACATGTTCGTCCCGTCGGCGATGAGCGTCTGGTCGATGGGCCCGGTTCCGGAGCCGGAGATGCTTCCGGAGAAGAGCACCTGCTGGGACGACCAGCCATTCGGGTTGGTGGGGTCGCTCGACGTCCGGTAGGAGAAGGCGGTGCCACCCCATTGGTAGGCGAGCACCCAGATGTTCTTCGGTGCGAAGTAGAAGAGCGTGGGCGCGACGGTGGAAGCCGACATCGTGTTCTGGCCGGCCGATGCCATCTCCGACCAGTTGGTGAACAGGCCGAAGTTCATCGAACCCCATGTCGTCCCCGTGTCGTGCGTCGTCGCGTAGACGAGTTGCCTGCCGTTGTAGGGGACGACGGTGAAGTCCTTGAGCGAGACCCACCCCGGCTTGGGCTGCGCCAGCGCGCCCGTTGATGTCCACCGGTAGGTCGATGGAAGATCGCACGCGCCGGGGTCGTTGCCGCCGACCTTGACGAGCTGCCACTGCTGGTTGGTGCCGCCCCAGTCGTCGTACTGGACGACGTTCGCGTTGTCGGCGGTGGAGGCACCTTGTACTTCGAGGGCCTTGTCGCTGTGGCGCGCGATGAGCCTCACGTATCCATCCGGGCTGTCGGCCAGCCGCCACTGCTGGTTGGTGCCGTTCAGGTCGGCCCACTGGACGATCGAACCACCGTTCGCGGTGGACCGGTTGGAGACGTCCAGCACCTTGCCCGAGTGGCGGGACTTGATGCGGTAGTAGCCGCCCCCGGAATCGACGAACTGCCACTGCTGCTGGTTCTGATCGTTCCTGGTCCACTGGGTGATGCGGGCGCCGTCGCCGGTCGCCATGTTGTAGACGTCCAGGGCCTTGCCGCTGTTGCGGTTGACCAGCACATACGAGGCGTTGGGGTCTACGGTCGCCGCGTCGGCGGGCTGGGCACCGAGGAAGGTGGCCACGAGCAGCAAAGGCGCAAGGACGGCGAGTAAGCGTCTTGGACGGGCCGGGGGCGGGTGGCGAAACCACATCAGAGGGCCTCCTTTGGGGGCGGTGGTGACGTGACCCCGATGAACCGCGGAGCGGACGTGCCCGGGGGCAGGAGCAATCACGGAACATTTCGAAGAAATTCCGGATGCTCTGGCGCCACAAGCTAGGAATGTGGGGCCCGTTGGTCAAGGCCTGTCGCCGATCTGTCCACAAATAGCGCCTCCGGCGACGACGGGGGTTCGCCGTCGGGCTCGCCGGGGTCCGGAAATTTTCGGACGAGGAACGGAAACTTCTTCTGCGAGGAGTGTTGACGAGTCATCGTCAATGCCTCAATCATCCCTGCTTGAGAAGCCGGTCATAGTTCGAGATCTCGAACCGTGTCGGTACCGCACGACAGTTCCGCGCACCAAAGCCTGCGCCACCCCCGTCACGTTCCGGTGTCCGTCCGCCGAGGGGGAGCGGACGAGGCACCCCCCTGCGCCTGCATTCCTTCCGTGATTCCTACTTGGAGGCACAGTCATGGGCTCGTATGCCCTTCCCAGACCGGTTAGCCGCCGGAAGTTCCGCGGCCTGCTGTTGGCGCTGGTCGTCAGCGTCCTCGCAACGGTCGCCGCACTGGTCACGCCGCCGACCGCACACGCCGCCGAGAGCACGCTCGGCGCCGCGGCGGCACAGAGCGGCCGCTACTTCGGCACCGCCATCGCCTCCGGCAGACTGGGCGACTCGGCGTACACGACGATCGCGGGCCGTGAGTTCAACATGGTGACGGCCGAGAACGAGATGAAGATCGACGCCACCGAACCGCAGCGGGGCCAGTTCAGCTTCAGCGCCGGTGACCGCGTCTACAACTGGGCGGTGCAGAACGGCAAGAAGGTGCGCGGTCACACCCTGGCCTGGCACTCCCAGCAGCCCGGCTGGATGCAGAGCCTCAGCGGCAGCACACTGCGCCAGGCGATGATCGACCACATCAACGGCGTCATGGCCCACTACAAGGGCAAGATCGCTCAGTGGGACGTCGTGAACGAGGCGTTCGCCGACGGCAATTCGGGAGCCCGGCGCGACTCCAACCTGCAGCGCACCGGCAACGACTGGATCGAGGTCGCCTTCCGCACCGCGCGCGCCGCCGACCCGGCCGCCAAGCTCTGCTACAACGACTACAACATCGAGAACTGGACCTGGGCCAAAACCCAGGCCGTGTACGCCATGGTCCGAGACTTCAAGCAGCGCGGCGTGCCGATCGACTGCGTCGGTTTCCAGTCGCACTTCAACAACGACAGCCCGTACAACAGCAACTTCCGTACCACCCTGCAGAGCTTCGCCGCCCTCGGTGTCGACGTGGCTCTCACCGAACTCGACATCCAGGGCGCCCCGGCCACGACCTACGCCAACGTGACCAACGACTGTTTGGCCGTCCCGCGCTGCCTCGGCATCACCGTCTGGGGGGTGCGCGACACCGACTCCTGGCGATCGGAGCAGACGCCGCTGCTGTTCAACGGTAACGGCAGCAAGAAGCCCGCCTACACCGCCGTCCTGGGCGCACTCAACGGCGGCTCCACCACGCCCCCTGCGGATTCCGGACAGATCAAGGGTGTCGGTTCGGGCCGCTGCCTGGACGTGCCCGGCACCAGCACCACCGACGGCACCCAGGTCAACCTGTGGGACTGCCACAGCGGCACCAACCAGCAGTGGACGTACACCGACGCCGGCGAGCTCAGGGTCTACGGCGACAAGTGCCTGGACGCCGCCGGCACCGGCAACGGCGCCAAGGTCCAGATCTACGGCTGCTGGGGCGGCGACAACCAGAAGTGGCGCCTCAACTCCGACGGATCCATCGTCGGCGTCCAGTCCGGCCTCTGCCTCGACGCCGTCGCAGGCGGCACCGCCAATGGCACCCTGGTCCAGCTCTACTCCTGCTCGAACGGCAGCAACCAACGCTGGACCCGCACCTGATGGGACATGCCACGAACCGAGGGTGAATCGCTGAAGACCTACAGTGCCCGCACCTGGAGTGGAGCCGGGATGATCCTGGCTCCACTCCGTCGACGTCTATCCCGGATTGAAGGACGCAGAGGCCTCTTCATGACAGCTCCCACGCCTTCGGGACTGGTCAGGGCGGGCGACCTGTGACTCGGTGAGGTTCCCGACTCGTATTGGCTATAGCGGTGCGCGGTCGGGTTGGCCGCTCGTAGCGTGCTGTAGGACGCTGGGTTGGATGGCTCGTGAGGTTCCTGCCGCCCCCCGGGGCTGGCCCGCTCGGGGTGTGCCGCCGGCCCGGCGTCCGGCCACGGTCTGACTCAACAGAGGCGTGTTCCGACCAGCGGTTCCCGAAGTCGGCGTGTCGGCCGTGGACGTCCCTGAAGGGTGTTTTTATTGGCGTACGGTGGTTGACCTGCGATCGTCCAAGTATGGGCATGATCAATGATTGTGGGTCTGCGACTGCTCTACCTGATCTTCTGCCGACTGCTTGGTTGCCTGCTCTTACTGGGCCGGTCCGCCCCCGCGAACAACGCCGAGATCCTCGCTCTCCGCCATGAGGTCGCTGTGCTGCGTCGGCAGATCGAGCGGCCGCGGCTCTCATGGGCTGCTCGTGCCGTGCTCTCCGCTCTCGCACGGCACCTGCCACCCGCATTACGCTGCCATCGGCTGGTCACTCCAGGCACGCTGCTGGCCTGGCACCGTCGTCTGGTGCGGGGTTCTCCTTCGCCAGCCGCAGCACCAGGATGCGGATCGAGCGCACGGTGCGCGGTCGTCCCGGGCGTTTGGGCCGGCAGGAGGAGGTATGGCGGCGTTGCGACGAGGTCGCGGTGCCAACGCAGTACCGTGTCGGGGCGTACGAGCAGCCGTAACTGTCGCAGGACGTGCAGGGGCAGCCGGTGCAGCAGCGCGCCGGAAGCTGTCCTCACCGCCTCGGCGAGGGTTGGAGGCAGAGCGGCCAGGATGTCGACGGCCTTGGCGATGTTCCGGTAGGCGGTGGTGGTGCCCACACCGAATCCGGCGGCAAGCTGGGCGTAGGTATGGCCGGATCGTAGATGGGCCAGCACGAGCAGCGCCTGCCGTCCGGCGGCCAGCCGGCGCCATCGTGTCCCTTGCGCAAGACGACGTGCGGTCAGCTCACGGGCGAGGAAGCGCAGAGCGGAGGTGGACAGATCGACTCCGGCCGGGTAGGCAAGCATGCGGAAAGTTCCTGGCAGGACGGCTCGGACTCGATACGCACCTGTCTAACAGGAGCTTCTCCACGCCCGGACCCCGCCCTCACCCCAAGTGGCCCTGCTCCGCGCGCAGGTTGAGGAAACCTCAGTGGAGCGCGCGGAAGTGCTCGGCGCCGATCACGAGCGCGGGACGGTGGTCGGAGCGACACCGATCCATTCGTGTCCGCGTCGTGCTCGGCTACCTGCGAGCCGGTCGCGAGCTGGATCCGGTCGAGCTCGCGGCTCAGGGCCGACTCGGACTCCTTCCGGTGTGCTCAGCTGTGTTCAGCGAGGAGCAGTACCGCCCGGGGACTCTGCGCCCAGGAGCGTGAGCAGCCCGGGGAATCTCTTCTCGATGTCCGCGCGTCGTAGTCGGATGCCCTTGCGGTTGCCGTAGTCGATCTCGTCAATGAGACCTGCCTCGCGCAGGACCCGGAAGTGGTGGGTCTGGGTCTGCTTCGAGATCGGAAGATTGAACGAGTTGCAGCCCCGCTCGCTGTCGCTGCGGTCGGCGGCCAACTCCGTCATCACCGAACGACGGTGCTCGTCGGCGAGGGCGCGAAATACCGCACCCAGATCGAGCGCATCGGCCTCCGGGCCGACCAGGTTTCTCCCGGTCACGCGGCACCCCCTTCAGGTACGACTTGCATCGTACCTCAAGGATGTGCTCCCCTGAGGTACGAAACTGATCGTACCTTGACCCGATTAGCGCTGCCCCGTGCCGCCGTTCCCTGAACCCCGGCCCGGCACTCGCCGCGGACCTGGTCATCGACACTCCTAGAGGTCATCGTCATGAAGAAGCCCGAGGTGCTGATAGTCGGTGCCGGAATCGCAGGGCCGGCACTCGCGTACTGGCTGTCCCGGAATGGATACCGGCCGACGGTCGTCGAACACGCCCGGCAACTGCGCTCCGGTGGTAGCGCGATCGTGGTGAAGGGGCCCGCGATCCCGGTCGCCGAGCGCATGGGCATCCTTCCGCAGCTCCGCGGGCTCGCCACCCGCAATCGGTCGCTGACCCTGCTCGACCCCGGCGGCAGGCGGATCCTGCAACTCCCGCTCACCTCGGACAAGGCTCCGACGGTCGAGGTGACCCGAGCTGACCTGTCCGAGGTGCTCCACCGGTCGGCGCAGACCGAGGCCGAGTTCTTGTTCGACGACACGGTCACCGCTCTCGACCAGGATGAAGGCGGGGTGGACGTCACCTTCCGGCGGTCCGCGCCACGGCGCTTCGACTTGGTAGTCGGTGCCGACGGGATACACTCCACCGTACGGCGCCTGGTGTTCGGACCCGAGCGGCAGTTCGCGAGCGACCTGGGCCTGTACGGCGCGACCGTCCCGTTGGAACCCGACGCCATCGAGGACCCGACCGAGATGACGATGCTGACCGCGCCGAACCGGATGCTGGTCCTCCACCCCTCGCGGACCACTCCGCTCGCGATCTTCACCTTCCGGGCCGCACAGCTAGCGCCCCACGACCGCAAGAACATCGCCCTTCACAAGCAGACCGTGGCCGACGCCTACGCCGACGTGCGGTGGCGGGCACCGGAACTCGTGGCGGCGTTCCTCGACCACCCGGCTCCGTTCTTCGACCCCCTGACCACCGTCCGGATGCCCTCGTGGTCCCGCGGACGGGTCGTACTGCTCGGGGACGCGGCGGCGGCGACAGCCCTGCTGGGCGACGGGTCCAGCATGGCGATGGCGGGCGCGTACGCCCTCGCAGAAGAGCTCGCCGCCCATCCCGGTGATCACGCCCGCGCCTTCACCGCCTACGAGTCGCGGCTCCGCCGTGAGGTAGGCCCGCGGCAGCGACGCGTCGGCCTGCTCTCCAGGCTCATGGTGCCCCGCACCCGGCCGGGCCTCGCGGTGCGCAACGCCGTGGGCCGCGCGGTCGGTCGCACGAACCGGATCGCCTCTCGCGAAGCCGCGAACCGGTAGACCGGGCCCGCACCGACCGGTCACCGGTCGGTGCGCAGCACGACGGCTGGGATCGCGCCCAGGACGTGGCGGTGCTGGCGAACATGGTCGAGGCATCGCTGCGGGCGAGAGGAGGCGACCATGAACGGAGAATCGAAGATCACCGCCTCCCACCGCTCCCGGCTGGCCATCATCTACCTGCGCCAGTCGACGATGCTGCAGCTCCGAGAGCACGTGGAATCGACAGCCCGTCAGTACGCGCTCGCAGAGCTGGCGGTGTCTCTGGGCTGGCCGCCCGAGCAAGTCATCGTGGTCGGCACCGCCTTGGTGTGTCTCGGGCCGGTTCGGGAGCGAGCGCGGTGGCTTTCACGAGGTGGTCGCGAAGGTCTGTCTGGCCGAAGCCGGCGCGGTCTTCGGTCTGGAGGTCTCCCGCCTGGCCCGCTCGAACGCGGACATCGCCCGGCTGCTGGAGCTGGCCGGGCTCACCGACACCCTGGTGGTCGACCTCGACGGCGTCTACGACCTGGCGGATATGAACGACCGGCTGCTTCGGCCTCAAGGGCAGTATGTCCGAGGCCGAGCTCCACCTGCTCACCGGTCGGCCTTCGCCCAGTCCACCTTGGGCTGATCGTGCCGTGCTCTCCGCTCTCGCACGGCACCTGCCACCCGTCTTACGCCGCCACCGGCTGGTCACTCCGGGCACCCTGCCGAACTGGCACCGTCGTCCGGTGCGCTGGAAGTGGCGCCGGACGGCGGTCAGATCCGGTCGGCCACCATTGCCGGAAGGGACAGTTGCGCTCATCCAGCGCCTGGCGTGCGAGAACCCGACCTGGCGATACGTCAATCCAAGGCGAACTCCGACGACTTGGCCATCGGGTCGCCGCCGCCACGATCCGGCGCGTCCTGCGCCGCTCCGGTCTGGCCGCCCGCCGAATTCTGAGCACCGGCGAACGACACCTACGTACGGTCCTGGCCACGTACGCCGGGCACTGCAACACCGGACGGGCCCACCGCGGCCTCGGCCTACGAGCCCCAGACGACCGCCCGAGCGTCATCCCCCTGCCCGCTGCCGTGGTCCGACGGCGGCAGCTACTCGGCGGCCTGCTCAACGAGTACCACACCACGCCACCCCAACGACTTCTTCCTCCACAGGAAACATCCAGCTCAGCAGCCTGATTGGCATATAGACACCCTTCAGGCACGGACAGTCAGCGGAACAGGCGGAAGAACCCGCGCACCTGCTCGACCAGCGACTCCGGCTGCTCCAGCGCGGCGAAGTGGCCACCATGCGGCAGCTCCTCGAACCAGCGCAGGTCGGTGAACCGCAGCTCGGCCTCCCGCCTCGACGGGCGGGTTATGTCGCGCGGGTAGACCGACAGCCCGGATGGCGCGGTCACCTTGTCCCGGAAGTTGGCGAAGCTCTCCCAGTACAGGCGCGCCGACGACGTGGCCGACGCGGTGAACCAATAGACCGAGATCTCGTCGAGGATCGTCTGCCGCGACAACGCGTCCTCGGGATGGCCGTCGTTGTCCGTCCACGCCCAGAACTTCTCGGCGATCCAGGCGGCCTGCCCCGCCGGGGAGTCGGTGAGGCCGTAGCCGAGCGTCTGCGGCCGGGTCGCCTGGATCGCCGAGTACCCCCGGCCGGTGCGCTGCATCTCCTTCTCGGCCTCGAGATTCGCCAGCTCCGCGGGCGTCGGGTCGTCGAACGTGTCCGCCGCCACGGATCCCAGGTTCAGGTGCACGCCGGCGACCCGCTCGGGCGCCACCTCGCCCAGCACCGCGGACACCGCCGAACCCCAGTCACCGCCCTGCGCGCCGTACCGTTCGTAACCCAGCGAGACCATCAACGTGTCCCAGGCGCGCGCGGTGCGGGTGATGCCCCACCCGGTCGTCGACGGCTTGTCACTCCAGCCGTACCCGGGCAACGACGGCGCGACCACGTGGAACGCGTCCGCCGGGTCACCGCCGTGCGCGCGCGGGTCGGTCAGCGGGCCGAGGACCTCCAGGAACTCGAGCACCGAACCCGGCCACCCGTGCGTGAGCACGAGCGGGAACGCGTCCGGCTCCGGCGAGCGGACGTGCAGGAAGTGGATGCCCAGCCCGTCGATCGTGTCGCGGTACTGCGGGAACACGTTCAGCCGCTCGGCGAACCCGAAGTCGTAGTCCTCGGCCCAGCTGCGGCAAAGCTCCTGCGCATACGCCAGCGGCAAACCCTGTGACCAGTCGTCCACCGGCTCGCGCTCGGGCCACCGTGTCCGTCGCAATCGTTCACGAAGGTCCGCGATCTCGGCTTCGGTGATGCTGACCTCGAATGGCTCGGCGGACATGGCAACGCTCCTTACTGGTCAAGGCGTTATCGGATCAGAGGCAGGTGGACCGTCATCGCGGGCTCCCACGGGTGGCGTCGGGTTCGGGGCGGCGGTCGGCGGTAGGGCGCCGGGTCAGGCTGAGGACGAGTCCGGCCAGGGGGAGTGCCGCGAGCACGGCGAGGGCCACCGGCACCGGCACGATGCCGGACAGACCCGCGACAGCGGCCGGACCGATCCCGCCACCCAGGGCGTTCATGAAGTTGAGCAGGCCCTGTGCGGTGTCGCGGTCGTCCGCGGCGACCAGGTCCGGCGCGAGGCTCACCAGTACGGCTTGGGCGCCGGCGAACCCGCACACGGTCAACGCCGTGCCGACGACAATCGGGATCGGCCCGGTGAAGATCGCGACCACGAGCACGCCGACGACGGTGAGCGCCGCAAGCCCGGCCGACACCTGCCAGCCGGTGAACCGGTCGGTCAAGGTGCCGACCAGCCGCCCGGCCAGCACCGAGCAGGCGGCGGCCGGGACCAAGAGCACGCCGGCTTCCAGGGGGCCACCGCCCGTGGCCTGCTCGATCAGGGACGGGGCGCGGAACAGCACCCCGTAGTAGCCGGCGAAGACGGTCCCGCCGATGAGCCCGGCCGCCAGGAAGCCGCGGGATGCGATCACCCGCCGAGGCACGAACCCGTCGGGCGTGCTTCGCACGCGCCACCACAGTCCCACGGCGGCGAGCGCCCCGGCGGCAGCCACGACGAGCGTGACCGGAGCGGGCAGGCCGACCGAGTGTGCCTGCAGCAACGTGATCAAGGAGCCGGCGAGTACCGACAGCACGGCCGCGCCGACGATATCGAGTCGCCCGGTCGAGCCGTTCCGCTCGCCGCTACCGCTCCGAGCCAGCGCGCGCCTACTCGGCAATGCGGCCAGCAGGAGGGGCAGCGCGAGGGCCGGGATCGCGAGCACGGCACGCCACCCGAGCCATGCGGTCACCGCCCCGCCCAACAGTGTCCCGCACCCCGACGCCGTCGCGCTGGCGGCCGCGATGATTCCCAGGGCGCGGATCCGTTGCCGCCCGGGAAGGGCGGTGGCCGCGGCAAAGACGGCGATCACGGTCGCGCCCGCCCCGGCGCCGCCGATCAGTCGGCCGACGATCACGACGGACAGTGTCGGCCCGGCTCCGGCGAGCACGGAGCCCGCGGCGAGCGCCACGACCCCGGCGACGAGGACCTGGAAGGGGCTCCAGCGGACCAGCAGCCGACCCGCGACCGGCATCGCGAGCGCGGAGGTCAGCGACCACGCGGCGAGAATCCATGCGGTGGCCCCGAACGGCACCGCGAGTGCGCGGCCGATGGCCGGCAGGGCCACCGACGGCGCTCCCAGTGCCACGTACATCGGCAGCACCAGCATCCCCAAAGTCAGCCCCAGCCGACGCCCGTCCGGGGCGTCGGTTCGCTCCGGTGCCGGGGCCCCTCCAGACGGGATCGCCTGCGGCGTCGTCCCCTGCCGAGTATCTTGTGACATGCTAAAGCTCCTTTGGGTGTAACGTTATGGGCAGTGAGGAGACACGTCAAATGCAGGATGCGTATTACAGCCCATTGGTGGTCCAGACGGCCGTCGACCTGGCCAACACCTTGAGGCCGATCAAGGGAGAGGACGCGCTCGAGACCGTGGAGCAGCTCCGGAACTTCCTTGACGACCATCCCGCGGCTGAGCCTCCGAGTTCGGCCGCGAACCAAGGGACCGGTCCGCGGCATCTCACCCGCGCCGACCTGGCGGAAGTCCGCGCGGTGCGCGAGACGGTGCGTCAGGTGCTCGAACGGGCCAACACGGACGCGGTCGAAGCTGCGGCTCTGATCAATGCTGGTCTGCGTCGCAGCCGCGCCACCCCGGTACTGCGCCACGAGAACGACCGCTGGTGGACCGAGGTGACCTCCGACACCGACCGCTGCTCGGCGCACCTTGCCGCGACTACGCTCAGCGCACTGGCCTCCGTGATCGCCACGCTCGGTCCCGCTCGTCTCGGCGTATGTGCCGGGCCGACCTGCCGGGCCACTTTCGTGGACCTCTCGCGCAACGGCTCGAAGCAGTACTGCACCCGAACCTGCGCACACCGGGCCAGCGTCGCGGCCTACCGGAGCCGACGCAGCCCGCGTTGAGCACCGGCACCTGACCCTGCCAGGCCGGCGCCGGGGTTTCGTCCGAGCCCGCCTTCGACGAACTCGTTCGGGCCTCCGAGTGCGTTCCTCGCGCTGCGATCTACATCGCAGCGCCCCTTCGACCGTCTCCCGCGAGATCGTCCGCAACGGTGGCCGGAACCGCTACTGAGCAGCCTTGGCCGATGCAGTCGCCTATGAACGCGGGCCCCGCCCCAAGCAGGCCAAGCTCGCCCAACGTCCGGCTCTGCGCGCCTGGTGGAAGCCAAGCTGGCTCTGAAGAGCTGAAAGGCCATCAGGTGACCCGGAGGGCTGCGCGGACGGCTTCGTGACCGGCAGAGCGAAGGCGCCCAGAAGCGGGTCGAGCGATGGCGAGACTGGCTGTGTCAGTTCCTGGAGGAGCCGCTTCTCGGTGACTCGGGCGGGAGGCCCAAGGGGAGGAACGGGCCCCGGGCCGACCGCCTGGAAGGGAATGGCGAGCACGACCGGGGGTGGAGGTCGCGGCCCGAGTGAGGCCAGGGCTGGCCCTACCCTGCTGACGTGTGCGCCGCGCTCGCGGCGCGGATGCGCTGGCGGAGGAAGAGTGCTGCGCGGTCCAGTGCCTCGTCCGCCTCGTCCAGGACGCCGGCGAATGACTGGAACACGTGCGGCACGTCGGCGGTGATATCCAGGATGACGTCCACTCCGGCTGCCCTCGCACGCGCGGCCAGGCGCGTGGAGTCGTCCAGCAGGATCTCGTTGGTGCCTACCTGGATCAGCATCGGGGGGAAGCTGGTCAGGTCGGCGAGGACGGCCGGGCTGAGCAGGGGCTGATGCGGGTCGGCTCCGGCGAGGTACATGGCTCCGGTGTGTTCAACAGCCTCGCGGGTGAAGATCGGGTCGATGCCCGTTTTGGTGTCCATGCTCTCGCCGGTTCGGGTGGCGTCGAGGCCCGGGGAGAACGCCACGATGGCGGCGGGCAGCGGGAGGCCCGCGTCGCGGGCGGCGAGGCAGGTGGTGACGGTGAGGCCGCCGCCGGCGGAGTCGCCGGCGAACACGATGGTCGAAGCGTCTGTGCCGCTGTCGAGGAGGGAGCGGTAGGCGCTCAGCGCGTCTTCGATTGCGGCCGGGAACGGGTGCTCGGGGGCAAGCCGGTAGTCCAGCGAGTACGCCCCGAAGCCGGTCTTGGCCACGAGGTGTCCCGTCAGCGACAGGGCGGTCTCGGGAGAGCCGGACACCCAGCCGCCGCCATGGAAGTACAGGATCGTCCCGGCGCGCGGCCCGTTGTCCGGCTCGACATACAGTGCGGGTCGGCCGCCGAGCGTCGTCTGCGTGGTGCGGATGCCGTCGGGCACAGTCATCTGGGCCATCAGCGCCTTGAATCCGGCTCGGATCGCCTCGACCGACCGGGGACCCTCGGGTCGGGGCTGCCGCAGCATCGCGTCGACCTTCGCGCGCTGTTCCTTGCTCATGGGTATGCTCCCGCCGTAGGTAACTTCCATGGAACTATATGCCGTGGAATCTAACGTAGACTATATGCCATGGCATCCACATCGAGCGGCGGGACGGTCGACCTCCCGGGCTTCTTCGCCGACCTGGTCCGATGCGAGACGCGTCTGTACAACGCCCTCAACGATCGTCTCCGCGAGCGGCACGGGATCGTCACCTCGCAGTTCGAGGCCCTGCGCTACCTGCGCGACCACCCAGAGTCCCGCGTGGCGGACCTCGCCGCCGAATTCGCCATCGGTATCGGGGCGACCAGCAAAACCATCGACCGTCTGGAGAAGCAGGGTTGGGCCGCCCGGCAGCCGAACCCAGCCGACCGCCGCTCCTCGCTGCTGGCCCTGACCGACAACGGCACCCAGCTCGTTGACGCAGCAGAGAAAACCTTCACCACCAAAGTGGCCGAGCTGATCGGAGGCACTCTCGACAACTCCTCAGCGACGGCCGCCGCACAGGCCCTCTCCAGGCTGCGCTCCGTGCTCGAACGCAACCAGATCGGCACACCCGCGGGCTGACGAGCATCACCTCGGGCCGGAGCGGCGGCACCCGGCCTGCACGGGGTACAGCGAGCGGCCCAACGGGTCGGATGCGCGGGATCAGTCGTCCTCGGCATCCTCGACGGCGTCGGGGTCGCGGAAGGGGCGCAGACCCTGACCGGGCCGCCGGCTTTGATGTTGAACGGGTAGCGGCCCCCGACCGCCAGGGTTCGACCGGGAGACCTACCGGCGGCGCAACGTGAACGAGCGCTGCTTCAACAGACATCGAGCTGCACATCGTCTTGCATGACAAGCCACAACGGTCTGCCGTACCCGACGTCACGAACTCACACCGCCTGACAGCACGTCAGGCGAGTACACTCACAGGCACGCTCCTGACCAGCGGAAATAGCAATCTGCGACTGGAGTACTAGTACTCCAGCTGTAGATCGTGAGCTTCATGTCCGGGATGCGGCTTGTCGCCGGTAGTGGCTGGTGCGGGACCGGGCTTGGTGGTGGCGTCGCCAGTCGGACCAGCCGAGCCGCGACACCCAGCCAGAGAGGACCGGGGGCCGGACCGGACATCGCCATGCGCTGAGGGTGGTAACAGCGTCCCCTGCCTTGGCGCGGCAAGTCGGTTCAGAATGGTCGGTATGGATCTGGCTGCATTCGGTGAGTTTCTGAAGTCGCGACGCGATCGCATCCGCCCCGGCGAGGTGGGGCTTCCTGAGTCGACACGACGCCGGGTGCCTGGGCTGCGCCGCGACGAGGTGGCTGTCTTGGCCGGCGCCTCGGTTGACTACTACAACCAGTTGGAGCAGGGCCGGGGCGCGCAGCCGTCCGAGCAGATGGTGGCCGCGTTCGCGCGGGCTCTGCGGCTGACGGAGGATGAGCGTGCGCATCTGTACTTTCTGGCCGGTCGTCCGCTGCCACCGCGGCACGGACCGTCGGCGCACGTCCACCCGGGGATGCTCGATCTGCTCGAACGCCTGCCGGCCACCCCGGCGGCAGTGATCACCGACTTGCACGCGACGTTGGTACAGAACCGCCTCGCTGCTGCGCTGCTCGGACCGATCCCCAGGAAGAAAGGCGTCGAGGCCAGTTTCGTGTACCGCTGGTTCACCGACCCTGAGGCCCGGCTGCGGTACCACCCCGACGAACACGGTCACCAGTCGCGGGTCTTGGTGGCCGACCTGCGAGCGGTCTCGGCCCGCCGCGGCGGCGACAGTGAAGTGCGCGGACTGATCCGGCGGCTGGTCTCGGCGAGCAGCGAGTTCGCCGACCTGTGGGCTCATCAGGAGGTCGCAGTACGTCGGGCCGACCGAAAGAGGCTGATGCACCCGGACCTCGGCGCGATCGAACTCGATTGCCTCAGCCTGCTGAGTGAGGATGGTTCGCAGCGGCTGCTGTGGTTCACCGCTCCGGTGGGCGGCGACTCGGCGGAGAAGCTGAAACTGCTCGCCGTTCTGGGCAGCCAGGACATCGGGGCTGCGAAGCAGAGCGAGTCGACTCTTCGCTGAGCGCGGCGTTCTGGTTGCCCGGTCTCCGGGCAACCGGCCGACCGTCAACGAAGGCTTCTTCGGGCTGCTGCGCGCCGGGCTCGTCCCATCTGGCGTCGGTCGGCAGGATGCTCTGCTGGAACGAGAGCTGCACGTCGGGGGCGAGGGCTCCATAGCGGGATGCACCATGGACGTCGCCGGTACGACGATCTGGCGGACCCCGAGTTCGGCGCCGAACCCGGCGCAGTGCGGCGGTCCGGCGTCACCGTAAGCGTAGAGCGTGAAGTCGCGCGGGTCGTTCCTTTGTCGATGGTGAGCTCGCGCAGCGTATCGGCCATCTGCGAGTCGACGATCCGCCGGATGCCGGCCGCCGCGGTCTCGACGTCCAGGCCGAGTGGATCCGCGATGTGCCCCTGGATCGCCCTCGCCGCCGCGTCCTTGTCCGCGAAGTTTCCGGTGAACCCCCGTGTGGTTTGGATCCCCCTGCCCTGACCCGAGTGGACAGAGGCAGGGGCATCGCCCAGGCGACCGTGATCCGGGTCTCGCACTCGCCGTGCGCTACCCGGTCGAGAAGCCGAGCGGGGTTCGCGCCGTCATCGGCAACGGCGCGGACCGCCGAGACCCTCGATGCCTCGCTTCGCTTCCGGCCCACGCCTGGGGCGCACGCCCACGTAGGCTTCGCAATCGTGCACGAGATGCATCGCGTCCGTCCCGACTGTGGCCGCGTCAGCGATCGCGTGCCAATAGCCGCCGAGCTCGGTCACCAGACGTGCGTCATGGGCCGCTACGAAGGATCGGTCACTGGCTGGGACCAATCCCGACACGCTCTTGTCTGGTATCAGCCATCTGCTGCGCCGTGATTGCGCTCAGGGGCGGAGCCGCTGCCGCGGTCAGCGGAATGTGTCCGTCTACTGGCGCGAGCGGGGTCTCGTCTACCACGACGTACTCGGCGTAGTGCCCCGGCAGGCAACGTTTGCCCGTCAAGGAGCGGCGTCCGGTGCATGCTCTGGGGGTACCCCTTGCTCGAAGCAGCTTGGGGGAGTGCCGGGCGTCGCGACGGGGCGAACGTTGCCTGTTGGAGGCAGTAGATTCCGTAGCCGCGGTCGAACGTGTCGAGCATCCCCGCCACCGGCGTGCCTACGGCGATGGGGACACCGACTCCTGCCGGGGCCCAGCCAGCCGTGTCATGGGCCGATCACCAGGCCCAGGCCCTTCCATGTCCTTCGACCAGAGCACTGGCTTTGGCACAGCCGTTGTCGGCCCGGAAAAAAAGGGGGAAAGCCGTCGGGACGAGGGAGTCCCTCATCCCGACGGCTGCGGTGCGTCATGGCTGGACGATGACCTTGCCCTTGGCGTGGCCCTGGGCGACATAGTCGAACGCGTCCGCAGCACCACTGAGCCGGACCGTGCGGTCGACGACGATGTCGAAGCCTTCGTTCGCTACCGCGACGACTTTCGCCAGTCGCTCGGCGTCGGAAGCGTGGAAGACGAACTCGGCGCGGAGCCCGCGAGCGGCGGCCCGCTCGAAGTCCGGCGGGACGGGGAGGCTGACCAGCAGACCACCCGGCTTGAGGACATCGAGCGACCGAGCCTCGGTCTCACCACCGACCGAGTCGACGACAACATCGACATCGGATACTGCCGTCCGGAAGTCGACGCTGGTGTAGTCGATGATTTCATCGGCCCCGAGCTTCCGGACGATCTCGGCAGCAGCACTGGACGCGGTGGTCACAACGTGTGCACCAGCGCGACGGGCCAGCTGGATGACGAAGCTGCCGACGCCGCCGGCGCCTGCGTGCACGAGCACCTTCTGGCCGGACTTCAGCTCTGCGATCTCGGTGACTGCCTGCCATGCGGTCGCCGCGGCGGTGGCCAGGCCCGCGGCGGCGTCGAGCGGAATCGTGGTCGGCGCTGCCACCAGACTCGTCGCTGGGACCACAGCGTATTCCGCGACAGCTCCACCGGCGGTCGGGTCGGTGCGGGTGAGCACCGCGTCGCCGGTGCTCCAGCCCGCCACACCGGATCCGAGTCGCTCCACCGTACCCGCGAGATCAGTGCCCACGGTCGAGGGGAAGGTGATCGGAAAATACTCCTGGACGTGGCCCGCGCCGATCTTGACGTCGAGCGGGTTCAGGGCCGCCCCCGCGACCCGGACCAGGACCTCGCCCGGCCCGGGGACCGGCTCGGGAACATCGTTGAGGACCGGGCTGTGGCCGTATGCGGTGTACTGCAATGCCTTCATGGATGTGCTCTCTCGTGTCGTTGCTTCAGTGGGCAGGCGAGGCGTCGACCTGCCGGAACCATTCGAGCCAGTCCTCCAAGTGCCAGGTGCGGACGATGCGTCCGTCGACCAGTTCGTGGAACTCGTGGATCCGGACTTGGAACTCCCGCCCGGTCGCCGGGACACCGAAGGTCTCGCCGCTGTGCACGCCGCGCATCTCGCCGCGCACGCCGACGAACCCGTTGCCGTCGGGGCCTCGGCCGTCGACGATCTGGTGGACCACGATGCGCAAGTCGCTGAAGGCCTCACCGATGCCCTTGATCAGCGCAGCGGCGCCGGCTCGGCCGGGGGGCTGGCCCGGACCCAGCGGGATGTCGTCCCAGTCGTCGGCGACGATGTCGTCGAGGAGCTCGGGCTTGCCGCTGAACGCCGCGTAGAAGGTTCCGATCAGGTCCTCGATGGTGCGTGTCATCGCTTCTCCTCAATGGTGGTGGTGGGCACGGCGACCGTGAGGAGGTCGTCGATGCCCAGTTGGCGGAAGAACGTGAGTTGCTTGGCTGCTCGCACGGCGTCGAGCTCCTCGACGCCCTTGCGCTGCGCGTCGACCACGACCCGGCGGGGGCGCTTGCCTTGGGGCTTCTCGAGCACCTCGACCAGAGCCCGGCCGACGGACTCCACCTGCGCGGGTGAGCCGTCGTTCGCGAGGTCGATGGCGTGCAGACGCTCGGGGATCTGCGCGACTCGGTCCGGCAGGCCGGCGTACTGGGTGACGACGGCCGCGTCCGCAGGCGGGTTGCTGTGCGCGAAGTGTTCGGTACCCTCGGTGAAGGCGCCCGGTACGACGATCACGGTGTCGATGCCCAGAGGCGCCACTTCCAGGCCCATCGACTCGGCGAGGAACTCGCCCGCCGCCTTGCTGGCGATGTAGGTCGCCATGAACGGCTCGGCGAGGTGGGCGGTCGTGCTGCTGATGTAGGCCAGCGTCCCTGAGCCCTGGCGGCGCATCACCGGGAGCACCGCGCGGTTGACTCGCAGCCAGGACACCGCGTTGGTGTCGAGGATCCGCAGGAACTGATCCGGGGTGAACCCCTCGGCGACGCCGGCCATCAGCATGCCGGCGTTGTTGACCACGACGTCGATCCGCCCGTACTCGCCAAGGACGACGTCGACGGCGCTGCGGCAGCCGGGTTCGGACAGCACATCCAGTTCGAGCGCCATCAGGCGCACGTTCTCGGCGGATGCGAGCTCGCGCAGATCCTCGGCCCGCCGGCTGTTGCGTCCGTCCAGGTCGCGCATCCCGGCGTACACGATGTGACCTGCGCGAGCGAGCTCCACCGCGACGGCGCGGCCGATACCGCTGCCGGCCCCGGTGACGATGACGACGAGGCTGTCGGATTGCTCGGTGGTGGGCATCAGGCGATTCCTCCATTGGTTCTGATGACCTGGCCGTTGACCCGTCCAGAGGCGGGAGAGGCCAGGTAGGCGACGAGGCCCGCGAGATCTCCGGTGCCGAGCCGCCGCGCCGGCGTCACGGCGGCCATGCGAGCGATCCGCTCCTCGGACGTGCCGGTGGTGAACATCTCGGTGTCGACGGCACCGGGAACGACCTCGTTCACCGTGATGCCGCGCAGGCCGAGCTTCCGGGCCGACAGGCGAGTGATGCCTTGGACAGCGCCCGAGTTCGCTTGAGGTTGACGCCCAGCATGTAGTCGTCATGTCGTCGTCGGTCAGGTCGGCGACTGGGGATGTCTTGGAGCGCTGCCGCTGAGGTCACGACGCAGTGAATGGTGTCGAACTGCTCCACTGTGTCGGACAGCTTCGCTGCCCCGGTCCGCGCGTTCGCCGACACGGCGAATGCCTTGCCCCCGGCGGCTTCGGCGGCGACGACGTCATCGCCACCTGATTGGGCTCCACGGCTGTTGCGCCTTTCTGCTGGTCTCGGACTTGCTGAATCAACAGTCGGCTGCGGCGGGCTGTGCGAGAAGGCGTGGCTCACACTGGTGACGGCATCACCACCCTGATTCGTCGCAGCTCATGGCGAGACCGTCACGACTGCCGCGGACCGGGTCCGCGGAGCCGGTGCAACGGCGCGCGCTGCCCACCAGCGCGTCCCGGACCTCATGCGCGTCGGGCTCCGGGTTCACCCTCGGCAGGTCGCACAGCGCGGACAGGCGGCCGGACAGGCAGAAGCCGCACGGGAAGGCGCCGGCCTCCCACAGACAGCGAGGCGGTGTCGGCCGTGGTCGGTCCGCCTCAGCCCGGCTCTGCACGGCGGTGACGGCGCCGCCGCCGACGCAAGGCCCGCCGTCTCGGCCCTGACCACCGCGGGGAGCACGGCCCCCCAGAGGCCCGTTTCCTCATCCGTATGCCGGGACGGCTCGCCCGGGTACTCCGAGGCGATCCGCCGGAACCGCCAGAGGCGGTGCAGGCCAGCGACGGGTCTGTCAGTCGAGTGGTCCGCCGGCGACGTAGAGGACCTGGCCGGAGACGAAGCCGGCCGCGTCGGCGGTGAAGAACGCGACGGCGTTGGCGATGTCGTCGGGGCTTCCTATGCGTTGCACGGGGATGTGACGTGCGGCCTCGGTCTGGTAGTCGCCGAAGGATTTGCCGAGGCGGCGGGCGACGGCGGCGGTCATGTCGGTGGCGATGAGTCCGGGCGCAACAGCGTTGACCGTGACACCGAATCGTCCGAGTTCCTTGGCCAGGGTCTTGGTGAAACCCTGCAGGCCGGCTTTCGCGGTGGAGTAGTTGGCCTGGCCGCGGTGACCGAGTGCCGAGGAGGAGGACAGGTTGACGATGCGGCCGAAGCCGGCCCCGACCATGTGGCTCTGGGCAGTCCTGGCCATCAGGAACGCCCCCCGCAGATGGACGTTCATGACGGTGTCCCAGTCGGTGGCGCTCATCTTGAACAGCAGGTTGTCGCGCAGCACACCCGCGTTGTTCACGAGGATCGTCGGTGCTCCGAGCTCTTCGGCGATGCGCGTGACCGCCGCCTCGACCTGCGCCTCGTCGGCGACGTCGCAGCCAACGGCGAGGGCCTTCCCACCGGCGGCGGTGATCTTCTCGACGGTGTCCTTGCAGGCCGCCGCGTCGAGGTCGACTGCGGCGACGGCCCGGCCCTCCTCGGCCAACCGGATGGCGGTGGCGGCACCGATGCCGCGAGCCGCTCCGGTGATGATCGCTACACGCTGTTCCATTATGGACACGTTCCTTTGTCTCCTCACCGTGGCGGATTGTCGCGCTGCCCCGTTGTGGGGGGCGACGGACAGGATGTTCCGGTCGGGCTCGGAGCCCTGATCGACCGAACCTGGGAATCCGGCTGCCGACCGCAGCCGGATTCCCGGCGTGAGGCGTCGTGCGCGCGGGAGTGCGAACGAAAGGTGAAGGGTCAGGCGACCCTCTCATACACGGTGACCACTGCGGCACCGTTCAGGCCCAGGTTGTGCTGGAGGGCGACGTGTGCGCCGTCGACCTGGCGGGGACCGGCATCGCCGCGCAACTGCCAGGTCAGTTCGGCGCACTGGGCGAGACCGGTGGCTCCGAGGGGGTGTCCCTTGGCGATGAGGCCGCCGGACGGGTTGACCACGGGGCCGTCGCCGCCGTAGGTGGTGGCCCGGCGCTCCACGAGGTCGTGGCCGTTTCCTTCGTCGGCGAACCCAAGAGCTTCGTAGGTGATGAGTTCGTTGGTGCTGAAGCAGTCGTGGAGCTCGCAGACGTCGATGTCCTCGGGCCTGTGTCCCGCCTGGCGCAGCGCTTGCGCTGCCGCCAGCTTCGTCATGTCGTATCCGACGATACGCATGGGGTCGGCAGTGGCGTCGAAGCTGGAGACGAGGTCGGTGGCCATGGCCTGGCCGGTGATCTCCACGGCGCGGTCCTGGCATCCTGCGCGGTCGACGAAGGCTTCGGAGGCGATGACGACGGCCCCGGCGCCGTCAGAGGTGGGCGAACACTGGAGCTTGGTGAGGGGCTCGTGGATCATCCGGGAGGCAGTGATCTCTTCGAGGGTGTACTCGGTCTGGAACTGCGCGTAGGGGTTGTTGACGGAGTGTTTGTGGTTCTTCCAGGCGATCCAGGCGAAGTGCTCCGGTTTGGAACCATAGCGTTCCATGTGCGCACGTCCGGCGTTGCCGAACAGCTGCGGTGAGAACGGGCTGGGTTCCGGCGGATGGATCTCGCTCATACGGTCGATGTGACGCTGGAGAGGGTTGGTGCGATCGGTGTACATCGGCTTGAGGGAGCCGCTCTGCATCCGTTCGAAGCCGACGGCGAGCGCGCAGTCGACGATGCCGTGGGCCACGGCCTGGCGGGCGAGGTAGAGCGCTGTCGAACCCGTCGCGCAGTTGTTGTTGACGTTGACGACGGGGATACCGGTCAGGCCGAGTTCGTACACGGCGCGCTGGCCGGCGGTGGAGTCGCCGTAGACGTAACCGGCGTACGCCTGTCCGACCTGCTCGTAGGCCACGCCCGCGTCGCGCAACGCCGCGGTACCGGCTTCGCGCACCCAGTCCGGGTAGTCCCCGGGTTTCTTTCCTGGCTTGTCGAAGGTGGTCAGGCCTACCCCGATCACGAAGGTGCGCGTCATCCGATCTCCTGCTGCTGAGGGTGCGGGGGTACGGGGGGTGTGGATGCGGGTGTGCTGTACCGGTCCCAGGCGTCCTTCGTGCCGTCCTGCCGGAGGAGGTACTTCTCGACACGCTGCGTGGCAGTCTTGGGCAGGTGCGCGACGCGGCGTATGTAGCGCGGCACCATGAACTCGGCCATCCGCTGCCCGCAGAACTCGATGAGTCCGTCGCAGTCGATGTCGCCGTCCTTGGCAACGACGATCAGCATGACGTCTTCTTCGCCGAGGTCCGAGGGCACGCCGATGACCGCGCTTTCGGTCACTTGCGGGTGGGTGTTGACGATCCGTTCGATCTCGTAGGACGAGATGTTCTCTCCGCGTCGCCGGATGGAGTCCTTCAGGCGGTCGAGGAAGACGAAGTACCCGTCTTCATCGCGCCGGCCCCGGTCGCCGGAATGGAACCAGCCCGCGCGCACGGCCTTACGGGTGGCTTCCTCGTTCTTGTAGTAGCCGAGGAACATGGTGTCCGGCTTCTTGCTGCGGATGGCGATCTCGCCGGTCTGTCCGTCGGGCAGCGTGTCGCCGTCGGGTCCGACGATCTTGACCTGCGACCAGCTGGTTTCCTTGCCGATCATGCCGGTCCTGATGTCCTCCGGAGGGCTGGCCAGGCAGAACGTGGCGCTTTCGGTGAGGCCGTAGATTTCCAGGACGGTCAGGCCGAAGCGCTTCTCGAACGCTCGCCACAGGTCGGCCGGGGCTGCTCCGCCGATCGCGAGCCGCAGGGGGTTGTCGGCGTCGTCGGCCCGTTCGGGTTGTTTGGCAAGGATGGTGAGCATCGCGCCGATGTAGTTGAACACGGTTGCGCGGTGGGTGCGGATGTCGTCGAAGAACCGCGAGGCGGAGAAGCGCGGGGCCACCACCATGGGCCGGCCGGACACCAGGGAGCCGACCGCGGTGAGGGACTGTGCGTTGGCGTGGAAGAGGGGGAGGCTTGTGTACAGGACGTCGTCCTGGCGGATGCGCACGTAACGCCGTGTGTACTCGTGGGCTGCGACAGCGAACGAGTTGTGGCAGTTCATCACGCCTTTGGGCAGGCCGGTGGTCCCGGAGGTGTAGAGGATGGAGGCGAGGTCGCCGGGGCTGATCGCGCAGGGACGGGCAGGGCGATGGGCCCCGGCCAGCAGGGCGGCCAGGGACTCGTAGCCGGGCGGCGGGTCCGTCCGGCCGCGAATGTACCGGTGCTGCGGCCCGTGTCCGGCGGGGACGGCGGCGGTGAGCGCGTCGACCAGGGAAGCGTCGAGAGCGATGAACTCCGCCTCGCTGTGCTCGATGATGTAGCGCAGGCCCTCACCCTTGAGCCCGGTGTTGATCGGAACGAACACCGCGCCCAGCAGCGAGGCGCCGAACCAGATGTCGAGGAACTCGGTCGAGTTGGGCAACAGCGCGGCCACTTTGCTGCCCTGCCGGATGCCCAGCGCCGCCAGTGCGGCCGCGGCTTGTTCGGCCGCGGCCAGCATGTCGGCGTAGGTCCGCACCGTGGCGTCGAGAGTCAGGCAGGTCGCCTCGGGGCTGAGGGCGGCGCGGGTACGCAGGATGTCGCCGAGCGTGGTGGCCTCGTCCGGGTCGCCGACGTAGGTGAGCGGCGACGGTGGTACAGGGGCTCCGTTCACCCGTGTGCGGGCCGGTCGGACCGTCGGACTCATGACCGTGCCGTTTCGTTCAGGGCGGTCTGCAGGTCGGCCAGCAGAGCGTTGAGCCCTGACGCGTCGGTGGCGGTACCGAAGACGAATCGGTCGGGCCGGATGACGACGGCGGTCGCGTTCAGTGTCTTGAGCCAGTCCCGCGCGTCGTCGGAGTCGGCGACGACGACCTGGGCGCGCATGGCCTTGAGGGATGCGGTGGTCGCCGCGTCGATCCGCGCAGCGCACTCCGGTTCGGCCACGACCGCGAACCGGTAGCCGACCACGTCGTCGAGGCGCCGTCCGTCCGGCAGGACAGGCTGGGCGCTCAGGCGTCCGGCACTCTCGTCCTGGTGCGCCCATACGCCTTCGCCCAGGCGCGGGCGCAGCGTCTCGCGCCGGGTGACGGGCACCTGAGCGGAGTCGTCAGTGCCCTGCAGGTACTCCATGGCCTCGACCTCGTTGGCCATCTGCGCGGCGAGCTTGACGAACTCGGTCATGTGCGGCTTGCGTTCCCACTCGTAGGTGTTCAGCAGCTCGCCCGGGGATTCACCGCGCACGACACGGCCGAGCTTCCAGGCCAGATTGATGGCGTCGCGGATGCCGGAGGCCATGCCCTGGCCCAGGTGCGGGGGCATCTCGTGCGCCGCGTCTCCGGCAAGGAACAGCGGGCCGGACCGCCACTGCTCGGCGACGACGGCGTCCCACTCGTACACGTCCGCTCGCAGAATGCGGTACTCGTCCGGGCTCAGCCAGGGCCGCAGCATCTCGTAGACGTGATCGAGGCTCTCGAAGGTACGGACGGAGTCGTCGGGGCGCAGCAGTTCCTCGAAGCGCACGATCGGCCCGGTCATCGGCACGAATGTCAAGGGGTTGCGGATACCCGCGTGGATGAAGGCGTCCCGCCCGGACAGCTCCTCCTTCTCCACGAAGGGCTGGATGTCGACGATCAGTGAGCGATGGGTGGCGTGGTAGTCGGTCTGGGCGCAGTCCATGGTCCGGCGCACGAAGGAGTTCGCGCCGTCGCAGCCGATGACGAATGTCGCCGTCAGGTCTCGCTCGATGCCGGTGGCCTTCTCCCGAAGCCGAAGACGCGCCGTGTCCTGTTCGGTGCTCAGGTTGGTCGCGGTCCAGCCGAAGTAGTGCTCGGTGTGCGGATCCATGTGTATGCGACCGCGCAGCGCCGACTCGAAATCGGGCTGGTAGAACATGTAGTCCGACTGCCATGCCTGTTCGGTGATCCCCTTGTTGAAGGGGAACTCCATCACCGGCCGTCGGCCGGCGTCATAGAAGCGGTAGACGCCGGCGAGCGCGAAGTCCTTCTCCATGTGCGCAAGCCCCATGGTCTGGAAGGTACGCATCGTCTCGTCGTCGAAGTGTGTGGCGCGCGGGAAGTGACGCGGAAGGCGCAGGGGGTCGATCAAGGCGACCTTCAGGTCCTCGATCCCCAGCAGGCGGGCCAGTGCCAGGCCCGTGGTTCCGCCGCCGATGACGGCGACATCAACGTGTCCCTCGTCGGTGTCAGTCATGTTCACCCCTGAGTGTGCGTAGGTGCGATGGATCGGGTGGGCAGGGCGGTGCCCGGCGTGGTGATGAGGACGGCCGAGGCCGTGACGGTCCGGGAGGCCACGGCGTCCATCAGCGGTGCGCCGTGGGTGTCGGCCAGCGTGGCGATCAATGTTCCGTCCCCGCGTCGGCAGCAGGCGATGGGCAGCCGCGGGGCGGTGTCGACCGTGTGGTGGAGCCGGTCGTCGGTCACCCGCACGAGCGCCTGGCCGCTGGTCGTCGCCACCCAGATGCCGTGCTCGGTCGGCCAGATCCCGTCGGGACGGGCGTCGGGGCCGACGAGACGGCGCAGGTCGGCGTAGCGGCGCGGCGCGCTGAGGGTGTGGTCGGCGCGCACCGTGAAGGCGGTCAGACACTGCAAGGCGGTCTGTGCCACGACCAGAGTGCGGCCGCCGTCGGTCATAGCCAGTCCGTTGGGGAAGTCGACGCCGTCGGCTGCGACGGTGGCGCTGCCGTCGGGCCGCACGAGGATGATGCGGCCCGGCTTCGCGGGGGCGCCCGATGCGGCGTCGAAGGCGACGTCGTCGACGTACAGGTTGCCGTCGGCGTCACCGACCATGTCCCCCAGGGGACCAACCCCCAGGTGGGCGAGGTCGGCGTAAGGCTGCCAGCGCTGTCCGTCCCATTGGGCGATGCGGGCTTCGTACATCATCGCGCCCACGAGGCGGCCGTCGGGCAGGAACCACAGTCCGTTGGACGGTGAGTCGAGGTCGAAGGGGCGCCAGCTTCCTGAGGCGTCGGTCCACAGGCGCGATGCCTGGGTGTCCGACAGCCACAGGGCCCCCTCGTGCCAGCGTGGTGCTTCGCCCCACCTCATGCCACTGGCGTACGTCTTCATGGCGATGACCTTTCGAGGGGTGCCGGTGCGGCTCGCCGCGCAGGCACGGGTGTGCGGTGGCTGCCAGTGTGGTGTGGTGCTGGTTCGCCCGGATCGGTCGCGTGGGATGTCGGGCGGCCCGCATGTGTGTCGCGCATGCCGTGTCCTCACGGCCGCGGGCCGTCACCCGGCGCTGTGGGCGCCGGTCATCATCGCGGCCAGGTCTTCCGGTTCGATGAAGGAGGGCGGAAGGGGCGGCCCCCAGGTGGAGAAGCTGTGGGCGCGGGTCCCGTCCCACACCTCGGGCTTCCACAACGCGTCCTCGACGATGCAGTCGAGGTCGGAGTAGTACTCGGTGAAGTTGCCGGCCGGATCCTTCAGGTACCAGAAGAAGTTGGAGCCGATGGTGTGCCGTCCCAGGCCCCACACGTGCCGCTCCGGATTGCCCTCGAGCATCTGCATGGCGCCGCGCCCGACCTCGTCGACGTCGTCGACCTGCCAGGAGGTGTGGTGGACGAAGTTCACCGGCGCCGCTTGGACCAGGATGTTGTGGTGGTCCGTGGAGCAGCGCATGAACGTGGCGACACCGACGAGTTCGTCGCTGACCTTGAGACCGATGCCGTCGGTGAAGAAGCGCTGAGTGGCCGCCTGGTCGACGGAACCGATCACGACGTGCCCGAGTTTGCGGGGCCGCACCGGTCCTTCCCGCAGGACGGCCGGCGCGCGGGCCGGGCCGCGCTCGTCCCTGCCGGGGCCGTTGAACCGTACGGCCGGTATGGCGGGCTGAGTGATGCGGCTGCCCACCGTTACCTCGACCGTGACCTCGGTGGTCGGCTCGACGGCCACCATCCGCGCGTCGCCGACACTCGCTTCGATGCCCAGACGGGCCAGGCGGGAGGCGATAGCACGCAGATCGTCGGGGCTGTCGGCGGCGATGGACACCTTGAGCAGTCGCCGGGTGGGCGCGTGCACCAGCCGCAACTGCCGGCCGCCGTGACTCGTCGAGAACCAGCCGTCCGTGTGGCGGGTCAGCCCGAAGTCCTCGTAGTAGGTACTGGTCAGCTCCGGATTCGGGACCCCTATCGTGACGGAGGCCAGGCGGTGCAGGCTCATGCCGAGCCCCCTTCCGCTGCGGCGGCGACGAAGCGCTGCCGGATGCTGCCGATTCCCTCGATGTAGGAGACGAGCTCGTCCCCCGGGGAGAGGAAACGCGGCGGGGTGCGTACCGCCCCCACCCCCGCGCAGGTGCCGGTGAAGATCACATCTCCCGGGTAGAGGGTGGTGACCTGGGAGAGCTTCTCGATCAGAACAGAGATGGGGAAGATCATCCCGGAGGTGCGGGCTTTCTGCACCGGTTCCCCGTTGACCAGGCATCCCATCTCGAGATCGCCGGGGTCGGAGAACTCGTCGCACGAGACGAGATACGGACCCGTCGGCCCGAAGCCGGCGAAGGACTTGCCCAGGCTGTACTGGGCCGGCGCCCCGGTCAGCTGCAGGCCCCGCTCGGACAGATCCTGGCCCACCGTCAGGCCCGCGACGTAGGTCCAGGCATCGCGGGCGGCGACACGGCGGGCCGTGCGGGCGATGATGACGACGACCTCCACTTCCCAGTCCACGGACCCCTGCGGCAACTCGACCGTCGACTCGGCGCCGGCGAACGAGGAGACGTACTTGGTGAAGACCGAGGGCTCCTGCGGGACCGCCAGCCCGGCCTCCTCCACGTGGTCGAAGTAGTTCAGGCCGACGGCGAAGACCTGCCGCGGGTGCGGGGACGGGGGCCCCAGCTGCGCATGGTCGAAGGGCACCCCCTCATCCTGTACGGAGTCCGCCCACTGCACGACCTGTTCCCAGTTGTCGTACAGCTCGGCGAACCCCGGACCCAACCGCCCACCGCTGGACTCGTGGATGTCCACCCCACGCTCCGTGCCGGTGACCAGCCACGGCCTACCCCGAACGTTGCCTATGCGCACGGTGCCTCCTTGCACTCGTTGCCTGCCGGTGACTCCACTCTCCATCCATCGACATTCAAATAGCAAGGCAACTTTCGAAAGTTTCTCTTCGATTCACTCATGGTGTACAGTGTCGAACATGCCGAAGAGGGTGAAACCGGGCACACGCGCCGACGAGCTGTACGCACGGCTGCGCCACGACATCTTCACCGCACGTCTGCGGCCGGGGCAGCGCCTGAAGTTCCCCGACCTGTGCACCACCTACGACACGAGTGTGGGAGTGGCGCGAGAGGCCCTGACCAAGCTGTCGTCCGAGCGGTTGGTCACGCTGCAGGCACACCAGGGCTACACCGTCGCCCAGCTGTCGGCGGACGAGCTGACCGACCTGACGCACGCACGGATAGAGCTGGAGTCCCTGGCCTTCCGTATGGCGATACTCCAGGGCGATGCGGCATGGGAAAGCGGCGTCGTGGCCGCCCACCACCTGCTCTCCCTGCGCGACCGTGAGGCCGCGGACGGGGAGCGTGGTGACGACTGGTACCTGGCCCACGAGGAGTTCCACACTGCCTTGCTGGCAGGCTGCGGCAACCGGCGCCTGACCGAGATCGCCCAGGGACTGCGGGCCGAGGCGGAACTCTACCGGCGCTGGGCCTCCCCCATGCTGCACGAAAGCGGCCGCGATCCGGCCGCCGAACACCAGGCACTCGCCCGGGTCGCCGTCGACCGCGACGCAGACCTGGGCGCCCAACTGCTGCGCGAGCACATCGCGTGCACGACCCGGATGCTGCTCACCAGACTCCCCGGCATCGAGGAGCCCTCGGACGGAGAACTCGCCCCGCAGCGCGGATAATCGCGCGATCAGCGGCCCGGTCAGCCGCTTCTGATCCACACCGGCGAGGCGACATCGACTGGCTGGTCCAGATCGACTCCACCATCGTCCGCGCCCACCAGCACGCCGCCACCACCGGCCGAAAAGGGGGCGGCATCGGCAGGACGAACCGGACGATCACGCCCTCGGCCGATCCCGAGGCGGGCTGACGACCAGGATTCACCTCGCCCGCGACGGCAGGGGCCGCCCGCTCGCGATCCTGGTGACGCCCGGCCAACGCCACGACGGTGTCTGCGCACGCCCTCCGCCGGAACGGATCCGTGTTCCCCGCACCGGCCTGGGCCGGCGTCGGTGCAGGCCCGGCCAGGTCATCGCAGACAAGGCTCACAGCTCCCGCGGCTTCCGTGCCTGCCTGCGAAGACGCGGCATTGCGCACACCATCCCCGAGAAGACCGACCAGCGACGGCACCGGCTGAGGCGCGGAGGCCACGGCGGCCGACCGCCAGGGTTCGACCGGGAGACCTACCGGCGGCACGATCTCTTTCTGACCATCGGACACCGCTTCGGCCGGGTCGAGCTCCGCCGGCTCGAGGTCGAAACCGGGAGCGCCTTACACCACATTGAGCATATTCATGGCGGCATCGATCACCTGAGGACATGGGTCATCTCGCCGATACCGTCAATGCTGGTACGGACCTCATCGCCGCTGGCGAGGTAACGGGCCGGGGTCCGCCCCATGCCGACCCCGGCCGGAGTACCGGTGAAGACCAGATCTCCCGGGTAGAGGGTGCACACCGAGGAAATCCGCTCGATGAGGACCGGCACGGGCATGATCATCTGATCTGTGCTGCCGTCCTGGACGAGTTCGTCGTTGACCCAGCATCGCAGCCGGAGCGGGGTGTCCGGGGCGATCTCGTCGAGGGACACCAGCGCCGGCCCGGTCGGGCCGAAACCGGGGTAGCTCTTGCCGAGGGAGAACTGCGGAGGGGTTCCGCTCATCTGCACATCCCGGTCACTGAAGTCCTGCCCCACCATCACGCCCGCTACGTGCTCCCAGGCATCGGCGGCTGCGACGTGATGTGCTTCCTTGCCGATCGCCACGACGAGTTCGACTTCCCAATCGACCGATGGTCCGGTGAGGTGGACCGTACCGGTAGGGCCGGTCAGGGAGCTGGTGAACTTGGTGAATACCGAAGGCACCCCCCTGGTTGCCTCGAGGCCGGTCTCCGCCGCGTGTTCGGCGTAGTTGAGCCCGATGGCGAAGACCTGGCCCGGACGGGGAACCGGCGCGCCCAAGTCCTCGCGTCGATACGGCGCGGCGGGGTGGACACCGTCGGTGCGGGCCCAGGTGCGGAAGGCATCCCAGTGTGCGAAGAGATCCATCGGATCGGGACCGAACCGCCCGCCGCTGGCCCGGGCGATGTCGGTCGCGCCCGGACCGCTCAACAGGTGGGCGCGGCCACGGAGATTGGCGATGCGCATGGAACCCTCTTCCTGGGTAGGAGAGCGCGGATGATCAGACGGTGGTCTTGGTGGTCTTGGGGGTCTCGGTGGTCTCGGCGGTCGCGGTCAGCACCGCGCGGCTCAGGACGTGGCCGGATACGTGGAAGCCCGGCAAGGCAGACGAACCGGGCCGCTCCCGCGTCGCCGGGGAGTTGCATGGCACCAGGCGGGAGCAGTTCGCCCGTGCCGTTGTCCGCGTCACTCGCCGGCTCGGTCACGGAAGCGGGGATGTTCGCCACCGCCCAGTGCCAGAAGCCGGAACCGGTAGGGGCGTCCGGGTCGTGCACCGTCACCACGTAGCCCTTCGTGCCCTCCGGCGCGCCGGACCAGGACGGCTGCGGGGACACATCCCCTCCGCCGAATCGTTGACGTGCATGAGGACTCGCTCTCACGTTCGTGGCACCGCCATCGCCGGGCGCAGCCGTGCGGCGGGCCGTCCTGTCCCGGCGTGGGGTGGGGGTGGGGTTCAGGGGACCAGGATCGCGCGGCCCCTGACCCGGTCGTGGGCGAGGTCGTCCAGCGCTTCCGCCGCCGCGTCCAGCGGGTACTTCTTGGTGTGCAGGGTGACCCTGCCGGACTCCACGAGGGCCATCAGCTCCACGAGGTCGTTGTAGGTGCCGACGATGTTGCCGACCACCTGTTTCCCGGCGGCCACCAGGTCGAGGGTGGGAATCCGCAGTTCGCCTCCATAGCCGATGACGTATTGGGATCCGGCCGGGGCGGTCATCGCAAAGGCGTCGTTCTCCGCGCCATGCTCGGCGACGAAGTCGAAGACCACATCGCCGCCCCGGCCCCCGGTGAGCTCCTTGACGGCCTCGACGTGATCGTCGTCGGCCGGCACGGTCGCGTCCGCACCGAGTTTCTCGGCCAGCTTCAGCGCCTCCGGGTTACGGTCCACCACGATGATCTTCGCGGCGGTGAGGGCGGCCACGGCCTGGACGCCGATGTGGCCGAGCCCGCCGGCGCCCTGTATGACGGCGACCGTGCCCGGGTGGAGCAGCGGTACGGCCTGCCGCACCGCGTGATAGGCGGTGATCCCCGCGTCGGCCAGCGCCGCCACGTCGGCCGGGTTGGTGTTCGGGTTCAGCTTGACGCAGCCGCGCGCCGTGGTGCGCAGGTACTCGGCCATGCCGCCGTCGTGGTTCGACACTCCGGGGAAGACGGCGTCGGAGCACTGCATGTCCCGGCCGGCCCGGCAGGCCAGGCACAACCCACAGGAAGGCTGGGGGTGCAGGATCACCGTGTCGCCGACCTTGACGTTGGTGACCGCCTCGCCGACCTCCTGTACCCAGCCGGCGTTCTCGTGGCCGAGCGTGTAGGGGAGTCGCGGCCCCATCGCCTCGGCCCACTGCCCCTCGATGATGTGCAGATCGGTGCGGCAGACGCCGGCGCCACCGATCTTCACGATCACATCCAGCGGGCTGGAGAGCGTCGGCTCCGGTACGTCCTCCACCGTCGGCGGCTTCTGGTAGTCGTGCAGCCGCACAGCTCGCATGAGTTCTCCTTGATCGGTTCGAGGGAATCAGTTGACCGGCGAGAGCGATCCCGCGGGTTCGGCAGAGGTCCGGCTCCACCTCGCGGAGCTGACGATCACGCCGATCAGCGCCGCGACCAGCACCAGTGGCAGGACGAGCAGACCGAACAGCGAACGCGCGGACCACCCGTGATCGAGGAGCAGGCCCGCGAGGGCGGGAGCGCTGAATGCGCCGAGTCGCCCGACCGCCATGGCCCACCCCACGCCGGTGGCACGCACGGATGCCGGGTAGAGCCCGGGCACGATCGAGTTCAGCCCGTTTCCGCCGGCGTTGACGAACAGCCCGATGGCGACGGCCGCAGCCAGCGCGACCACGGTCGAGTCGAGGAAGAGGCTCATCGCCAGGTACGACAGCCCCGCTCCCAGGAACGCCAGGACGGTGACGGTGCGCGTCGCCACCTTCAGGGCCAGAACGCTGAGCAGCAACGTCCCCGCCAGCCCGCCGAGGTTGAGTAGCAGCCCTCCGTCCATACCCTGCGCGGTGGAAGAGCCGTTGTGCTGGAGGAGCAGAGGCGTCCAGCTCTCGGCGAAGTAGAAGCTGGCCATCATGAAGAAGTACGCGACCCACAGCGCGACGGTGCGAACGGCCTCACGACCGCGCAGGACGTTCGCCAGCACACCGCGCTCCTCCTTGGGCGGGACGGGCGGCAGCGCCTCCACCGCAGGCAGCCGCATCCGGCTCAGCAGCTTGTTGACCTTCTCCAGCGCGCCCTCCGGCCGCCGGCTGATCAGGTAGTCCAGCGACTCGGGCAGGGCCAGGGCGACGGCCACGAGAATGGCGAAAGTGAGCACGGCACCGACGAGGAAGCTGGCTCGCCAGCCGTATTCGGACGTCACCAGCACGGCGACCGAACCGCCCAGCATCCCGCCGACCGGCAAGCCGGTCCCGTACAGGGCGATCATCGTGCCCCGGAGGCGCCGTGGTGAGTACTCAGTGATGATCACGGGGAGACCGGCCACCATGCCCCCGACACCGAGTCCGGTCAGCAGGCGGCACACCCCCAGGAACCAGAAGCCGGTGCTCACCGTCGCGAGGAGCATGCCCACGGCGCAGACGGTCAGGCAGATCAGCGTGTGCGGCCGCCGGCCGATCCGGTCGGAGAGCGGAGCGATGAGGGCCGAGCCGAGTGCCATACCGACGAGGCTGCTGCTCAACAGCAGTCCGACCTGGGACGCGGTGAGCGACCACTCCTTGGCGATTCCTGACGCCGCGAACGCGATCACCAGGACGTCGAAACCTTCGAAGAGGTTGATGACCAGGCACATCCCGACGACCCCGGCCTGAAACGCGGTCATTCTCGAGCGATCTATCGATTCTCTGATCGACGACATGATGGCTCGTTCTCACTGACGACAGGCTGTGGCGTCGAGTTCGACCAGCAGATCCGCGCGGACCAGTCCCTTGACGATCAGCAAGGTGTTCGGCGGATACCCACCGTCCGGGTAATGCTCGGCGAAGAACTCCTCGCGCGCCGCATAGAACCCGGCGACATGGTCCGAGGACGTCAGGTACGTCACGAAGCGCACCACCTCGCGCATCGACGCGCCCTGGGACTCCAGTGCGGTGCGCACGTTGGCATAGGCGCGCAGGGTCTGGCTGCGCACATCCGGCCCGGCCACGGAGTTGTCCTCGAGGAAACCGCACTGGCCGGCGACGAAGATCAGATCCCCGGCACGGGCCACATGCGCATAGGCACTCAGAGGATCTCCGAGACCCTTCGGGTTCTCATACGTCGGCAACGGAGTCATGGTTCCGCCTTTCTGACTCACTGAATGAAGTGGCAGGCACGGGAGGGGTGCGTGGCCCCGGCCCGGCCGGGGCGCACGGCGTCCGCGCGGTGGTGTCAAGCGGCGAGGCCGGTCACGGACGGGGCACGCGTGCCGCCCGCGAGGACACGGGTGAGCGCGTGGCGCAGCACCCTGGGGTCACCGGCATGAGGAGCCCGCCAGGCGACGTGGCCGTCCGGCCGGACCAGTACCGCGCCGTCGCGGCCGATGGATACGGGCCCCAGAAGATGGGGCAGCCTCCTGACCTCCAGCGGCACTGCGCCGTCCGCGCGCAGTTCCTCGCCGGCCTGATGCCAGCCTTCGCCGTCGGGCCCGCAGACGAGCACGAACGAGGTGTCGAACCAGTCGATGGACGACTCTGTCTTCTCGACGTCCATCCAGAAGTGCGGGAACCGGGCGCCGGGCCGGTCGGTTGGCCAGTAGTGGCGCGAGTCGTAGGGCGGCAGGAACGAGCCGTCATCAACGATCGCGCCGTCGCTGTAGACGTAGCCCATCGACTGGCCTTCGCTGTGCAGTTGGTTGTCCATGTCCAGGAGCAGGTCACGCCAGGCTTGGGGGTCCTCATGGCGGTGACGGATCGCCTCGTCCATCGCGTCCATGCGTTCCTGGTTCCGTACCGCGAAGTCGGTGTTGGACCGCGCGACCGGGCGGCGCTCGGACTCATAGGTGTCCAGCAGCGCGTCGCCGCCCTGGTGCGACAGCGCCATGACGAGTTTCCACGCCAGGTTGTGCACGTCCTGAACACCCGAGTTGAGTCCGTTGCCCCCAGCCGGGGGAAAACGGTGGGCGGCATCCCCGGCGAGGAACACCCGTCCTTCGCGGAAACGTTTCGCCACCTGAGCGCTCATCCGCCAGTTCATGACGTTGATCCGCTCGACATGGAGATCGGGAATCTCCCAGTATTCGCGGACGAGCTCGATCAGCCGCTCCTCGCTGATGGGCTCCTCACCGTCCTCCAGCTTCTGGACCGCGAGCCAGCGATCGCCGTCCGGGCCGGTCGCCAGCACATTGACGTCCGGCCGTGACCGGTCACTGGGACGCACCAGGAAACCGATGGCGCTGCGCACATGCGGCAGATGACCGACGTCCGCGCGGTAGTAGTGATTCGCCATGAGGTGCAGAAGCTCCGGACCATCCATCTCGATGCCCAGGAGACCGCGAACCCTGCTGTTCGCCCCGTCACAGCCGACGAGATACTGAGCGCGCACCTCGAACTCGTCGCCATCGGCGACGGATCTGACGCGCGCCGTCACACCCTCCTCGTCCTGGACGAACGACACCAGCTCGGTCAACCGGCGCACCTGCGCCCCCGGCCGCGTGGACAGCGCGTGGTCGAGCGCCTCCTCTACGGCGTCCTGGGGCACGATCGACCGCGGCGCCGGGGTGTTCACGCTCGGCGCGGGCTGCGTATAGGCCACCAGCGGCCCGTTCAGGCTCTCGCACCAACACGCCACGTCGGATTCCTGCGGCAGACCCGCCCGGCGAATTCGATCCTCGATGCCCCATACGCGAAACTGCTCCATCGTACGGGCGTGGCAACCACGGGCCTTGGGATGCGTCGTGGTCGACGCACGCCGCTCGACCAGCAGGCCCGGTACCCCGAAGCGATCGAGAAGCAGCGCCAGACTCATTCCGACCGGTCCACCGCCGACGACGAGAACGGGGACATTGATCATAGGGGGAATCTCCTTTTCACCTGACGCGGACGAGACCGAATTCAGTCGACGTACGAGACGCGGTCCGCAACCCGGTCGTCGAGCTCAGGCAGAAGGAAAACGCGTTCCTGCTCAAGCGCGTCGGTACGCGCGGTGGCGAACGAGGCGGTGACCGTCCGGCTGCGGTTGTAGGAAACGTGCGGGCAGAACGGCGGGATGTACAGGAAGTCTCCCTCGCCCACGATCACCTCGTGTTCCAGGTCGTTACCCCAGAAGAAATGCACGCTGCCACTGATCCCGTAGAGGGCCGACTCGTGGTCGATGTGATAGTGCGCGGCCGACTTCTCGCCCGGCCGGAGGGAGGTCACGATCAGGCACAGGTGCTTCGACGGGGTGGTGATGCCGTTCACCCCGAAGAGCGCGTTGACGTGCTGTTTCGCCAGTTCCTCCTGTTCCGGGCGGACGAGGGTGACAGCGCCGTCCCAGGCAACCTTGAAGTCCATGTCAAACCTTCCCTTCCATTGATCGGTGAACATTGCGTTGTCGAGAGATCCCGGACCGGCCGGCAAGCACGGCCGGCAAGGGGCGAAAATCGCGTGGGCGGGCTCACGCATTCAGGCAGCAGTCGATTCCACAGGGTCACGCCCCTTGTTCGCTGGAGTGGGTCTGCCTACCGACCGAGGGAGCCGGACCACATCTCGGGTTCACCGGATTTACCTCGGAACTCCCTCTATCGGATGCATTCGATATCCTGCATCATCGCTCTCAAGCCCGACAAGGGTGGTGTGCAAAAGCTGTACAGCTCTCATGTCACGGAGCAGTTCGGCACGCCGACGGACACGTATGGGAGGCGCGATGGGATCACAGAGCACCAGGGATGCGTGGGAGAGCTTCCAGTCGGGAGAGGCCGCGACCGTCCGTCCGCAGATCCTCACGTCATGGCGCCGGGCACGGAGCAACGGCATCGATCCACAACGGCTGGAACTCACCCACGCGGACATCGACGCGCAGTCCCCGTTCGTGCGGGCCGCCAAGCCGGTGTTGCTCAAGATGGCCGACCTGCTGGTCGGGAGCTCGACATCACTGGCACTCGCGGACGCCGACGGAACCCTGGCCTGGCGGTGGGAGTCCGAACGTACGTTGTCGCGGGCCCTGGACCGGGCCGAGTTCGAGCCCGGTTCGCGGGTGGGCGAGCCGGTGGCGGGGACGAATGGGATCGGCATGGCGCAGATGACCAACCGCACCTCGCTCGTCATCGGCGCGGAGCACTACAAAGAGCCGTGGCACGCGTGGGCCTGTGTCGCCTCGCCCGTGATGGACCCGATCAGCCGCCGCGTCTTCGGCACGGTCAACGTGGCCTGTCGCGCCGAAGACGCCAACCACCTGCTTCAGGTCGCCGCCCGGACCCTCGTCGACGGGATCACCACCACGCTGCGCGAGGCGGCCACCGCCCGCCAGCGACGCATGCTCAATACGCACCTCTCTTATTGCCGCCCCGCCGCCGGCCCAGTGGTCACCATCGACCAGAGGACCATGATCGTCGACAATGCACCGACGGAACTCCAACTGGACCGGGCCGAGTTGTGGTCGATCGTGGTGGCCGCGGGCCCGTCGGCCACCGAGGTCGCCCTGCACGACGGCTGGAGCGCCCGCCTCCACCCGGTCACCCAGGGACGCCTCCACGACGGAGTCGTGCTCGTCCTCGAGCGCGACCGACGGGACAGCTGCGCCAAGCACCACGGAATCTCGCCCCTGGCCACGCTCAGCCCCCTCGAGCAGGCGGAGTTCAAGGTCATCAACGAGACCCTCGCGGAATGCGGCGGCAACAAGTCCGAGGCCGCGGCCCGCCTCGGAATCTCCAGGGGCACGCTCTACCACCGCGTCCGGCGCTACCGGCTCGGCTGACCGACCGGCGCACTGTCGGATTCCGCTAGCCCCCCTGTGCGGATTCCCCCAGCGCGCTTCGCTTGTGGTACTGGAGATGGTCGAGCATGGCCTCCACCGCCCGCTCGGGATCCCCGCTCGCGAAGCTGTCGACCAGATGCGCGTGCCCGGCGTCGATCCAGGGTCTGCTGGACGCGTCTTCCCTGAGGGACAGGGCGATCTGCGGAGCGGCCGCGTCGGACAGACTGGTGACGATCGACAGCAGCCGAGGCGAGCGGGCGGCGCCGTACAGGACGAGGTGAAAGCTGCGGTGGAGGAGCACCCAGCCGGTGACGTCCTCGGTGCGCGCCATTTCGCGGGCCAGCGAGCGGGCCTGCTCCAGTTCCACCTCGGTGATCCGCTCGGCGGCCCTGCGCGCCGCCATCGGGGTGAGGGTGAGCAGGAGGTCGTAGACCTCGCGCATCTCCTCCTCGGCGGGTGTCAGGACCACGGCCCCGCGGTAGGAGTCGAGCTGGATCAGCCCTTCGGTCGCCAACTGCCGTATCGCTTCGCGTACGGGAGTGATGCTGAGCCCGAGACGGTCCGCCAGTTCGGACTGCACCAGTCGTGTGCCGCCGGGCAGCTCACCGGAGAGGATGGCGTGGCGCAGAGCCTCGACAACCGTTTCGTGGGCCGTCCTCTGCCTGACGTTTCCCAGCGAAACCTGCGAGGAGTCGGAGGAGTTACCGAGGGCACCCATTTTCCGAACGATACAGGATGCAGGAGCACGCCGAAGGGGCCTGATGGCCCAATGATGGATTCATGACAGCGCCGTCGCGCCGGTCTCCTCTGTCGCTCAGCCCTGTGGCATCAGGCTCGGCGTCGCCAGACACCGGTCAGGAACCGCACGACTTCCTCCACCCTCTCCGGCGTGGAGAATTCCGGTGCCATGTGGTCCGCGCCGGGCACGACGACCAGCTCCGCGGGTATCCCCGCCGCGTCGAGGCCCTCGTACAGGCGGCGACTCTGGGCGAGACCCACCCGGTGGTCGCGATCGCCATGCATGATCAGAAACGGCGGCTTCTCGCCGCTGCGCTCGGCGAGGACCAAGGGATCGGCGTCAGCCGCCAGGTCGGGTGCGTGGCGCGGGTCGAATCCCAGAAGCTGACGCACGACGGCGAACAGCGAGTCGATCTCCTGCTCCGTGTTCTCGAAGGCGTCCTCCCCCAGACGGGCCAGGTCGGCGGCGCCGTAGTGGTCGATGACTGCCGACAGCCTGCTGGACACCTGCTGGGCGTCGCCCACCGGACGGCCCAGGGACCCGTCCCCCGCCAGGGCGGCCATCGTCATGAGGTAGGCACCCGCGGAGCTGCCCCACCCCGCGATCCGGCTGCCGTCGAGCAGGAACCGCTGGGCCTGTGTCCTGACCCAGCGGATCGCCGCCCGGATGTCCTCGGCCGGGTCCGGGAACCGCGCCTCGCCCGCGAGGCGGTAACCGACCGAGGCGACCGCGATGCCCCGCGCGGGCAGCGAATGCCACGGTCCGATCGCCTTGGACCCGCCGAGCCAGCTGCCGCCGTGGGCGTAGACGACCACCGGGTACGGCCCGGGTCCCGCCACCGGGACGTGCAGGTCGAGCAGGAGGGGACGCCAGCCCATCACGACGGCGTAGGCCACGTTGAGATAGCTCCGGGCTCCTGGGAGGGCGTCGACGGCATACGGCTCGGTCAACGACCTTGGCGCCAAGGGGCCACTGTCGATGGGCGTCGCCAACAGCTCCGACGGGTGCGGGAACGGGTCCATGGTTCCTTCCTCCCAGGTGCAGAGCAGAGCAGGTGATGCATCATGCATCATGCATCGAGAACGCGCCACTGCCCCGTTGATTCCCCACACGGGCAGGTGGTGTGCTCAGCTGGTCAGGTAGGGGTAGTCGATGTATCCCTTGTCGGTGCCGCCGTAGTAGGTCGTCTGGTCGGGTGTGTTGTACGGCCCGCCCGCTCGCAGACGCGCGGGCAGGTCGGGGTTGGCGAGGAACAGCGCGCCGAAGGAAATCATGTCGGCCGTGCCGTCCTCGATGAGCGCCAGCTCCTCCGCGCTGGTGAATCCGTCCGTCGCGGGGTTGAGGATGAAGGCCCCGGAGAACTCCTTGCGGAGAATGCCGGTCAGATCGCGCGAGTTCTCGACGACGTGCAGATAGGCCAGACCGATCTCGCTCAGCCGGCGGACGAGATGGACGTATGTGGGCTCGGGGTCGGGCTCTTCCACGCCGTTGTAGCCGGTTCCGGGCGACACCCGTATCCCGGTGCGCTGTGCTCCGATGGCCTCGGACACGGCCGCGGCCACCTCCGCGGCGAACCGGACCCGGCCTTCCACGGAGCCGCCCCACTCATCGGTGCGCAGATTGGAGTTGGGAGCGAGGAACTGGTGGAGCAAGTAGCCGTAGGCGGCGTGCAGTTCGACCCCGTCGAACCCCGCCTCGATGGCGTTGCGCGCCGCCTGGGCGAAGTCCGCGATCGTCTCCCGCACTTCCTGGGAGGTCAGCTCGCGCGGGGTGGTGAAGTCCTTCATCCCGTCCAAGGTGAACAACTGGCCGGGCGCGGCGACGGCCGAGGGAGCGACCTGGACCAGTCCGTCGGGCAGGAGGCCGGGGTCGCCGACCCTGCCGACGTGCGAGATCTGGGCGAAGATCGTGCCGCCCTCGGCGTGCACCGCGTCGGTGACGCGGCGCCAGGCGGCGATCTGCTCGGTGCTGTGCAGCCCCGGGGTGTTGGGGAAGCCCTGGCCGACGACCGACGGCTGGGACCCCTCCGTGATGATCAGTCCGGCCGTGGCCCGCTGCGCGTAGTACGTCACCATCGAGTCGGTGGCCGTATTGCCGGGTCCGAAGGCGCGGGCGCGCCCCATTCCGGGCATGACGACGCGGTTGCGCAGGCGCAGTCCGGAGAGGTCGATCGGATCGAATGCTGTGGTCACAACGGCTCCCGAGGATTGATGTGCGTGCTGTGAATGGCGAGTGAGTTCATTGGGCAGCCAATGAACTCACCGGAGCCACCATAACCCATTCATTGGCTGGCCAATAGTTGGCCGCCCACGATAACCTTGCCCCCATGACCTCAGAGCCCACGCGGACCGGCGCGACGGAGGCCGGAGACGGCGGCCCCGTCAGCCAGACCCTGGCCCGCGTTTCCCGCTTGCACCGCCTGTCCGGCGGCAAGCTGCTGCGCCCCACCGGCCTCTGCTCCGGCCAGGAATTCATGATGATGGCGCTGTGGAGGGAGGGTTCGGTGCGCCAGTCGGAGCTGGTGAAGATGCTCGACCTGGACCCGTCGACCGTGACCTTGATGCTGCGACGGCTGGAACAGGGCGGACATGTCGTCCGCACCCGCGACCCGCAGGACCGGCGCGTCATGTTGGTCCGGGCCTCGGCGGAGAGCTACGCCCTGCGGCCCAAGGTGGCACAGGCGTGGGCGCACCTGGAGGAGCGCACCCTGGACGGGCTCGACGACGAAGAACGCGAAGCGTTCGCCAGGATCCTCTCGAAGATCGAGAAAAACCTCACCTCCGCTGACGACGGCTGATGTGACCTCGGGTGCCCGGCGTCGGTGAGTCAGGGCAGCGGCGTCAGGGCAGTGGCGTCAGAGCCCCCCGGGGTAGCGCTCGTGACTCGCTGGCCCATCCTCGGGCTGCCCTTCCGCGGAGATTGCCCGGACAGCCCCTGGATGCCGCTTATCGCCCATAGGTAACATTTTCATACAGGCATCGGTGGTCACACTCCGCACGGTGTGGGCGACCGACCTCTCCCGCCGACACCACACCTGGCAGGTGATCATTGAAGTGAGCCTGATACACCGCGGCGGCAGGACCAAGCCTCGGGACGTGGTCGGCCACTCCCTCCAGCACATGAGCGACCCGTTCCTCGCCTGCGACACCGATGGGCGTATCACTTACGCGAACGTCGCGGCAGAGCGCGTACTCGGCCCCACCCCCTCCCTCGTGGGCCGTGTGCTGTGGGAGACGAGCCCGGAGCTGCGCGTTCCGCGCGTGGAGAATCTCTTTCGGCGGTCCATGGCGAGTGCCGCGCCGCTCGATCTTGAGGCGCGGCTGCCCGGGGAGGGGCGCTGGCATCGCATTCGGCTGCTCCCCGGGCCCACCGGCCTGAACGTCCTCCTCAGCGACATCCACGAGCAGCGCTCGCGGGAGGAGGAACGTCTCCGTGACGAGGAGGCCACCGCCAGGCGAGCGGCCCGTATCGGCGAGCTGACCGCGGTCCTTGCCCGGGCTCTGACCGTGGACGATGTCGTCGAAGCCGTGGCCGACCAGGTGCTGCCCCCGTTCGGGGCGACGGGGCTGATATTCGAGTGCGTGGAAGGCGACCGGATGCGGGTGCTCGGCGCCAGGGGTTACCCGCGTGACTTCCTCGACCACATCGAGGGTGTCCGGCTCACCAGGAAGACCCCGATCGCGGCGATCATGGAATCGCGGGCACCGGTCTTCCTCTCCTCCTACGGAATACCGCGAGCGCTTCCCCGATGCGTCGGAGAGCGCATTCCGGCGCATCAAGAGCGCCTGGGTCGCGCTCCCGCTCATCGCTTCGGGGCAGCCCTACGGCGCGTGCGTCATTTCCTTCGACGAACCGCACCGCTTCGGCGAGGAAGAGCGCACCTTGCTCACCGCCCTGGGCGGATTGATCGGGCAGGCGTTCGAGCGGGCCCGGCTGTACGACACCGCGTACAGCCAAGCCCATGAGCTGCAACGCGGCATGCTCCCCAGCACGCTTCCCGTCCGGCTCGCGGTGTCCGCCGCGGCGCGCTTCATCCCGGCCGGCGGCACGGCGGTGGGCGGCGACTGGTACGACGTGCTTCCGCTCTCCGCCGGACGGGTCGCGCTCGTGGTCGGGGACGTGATGGGCCACGGCCTGCCGGAAGCGGCCACCATGGGCAGATTGCGCACGGCGGTCAGCACCCTGGCGGGCATCGAACTCCCCCCGGATGAGCTGCTGGCTCACCTCAACGACCTCGTGACCGGGCTGGGCGACGCGTACTACGCCACATGCCTCTACGCCGTCTACGACCCCGTGACCGGAATGTGCACCGTCGCGCGTGCCGGACACCCGCCCCCGGCGATCGTGCACACCGATGGCACGGTCCATTTCCCCGACAGCGCTTTGAACCCTCCGCTCGGCGTCGCGACGCCGCCGTTCGAGACCGCCGAGTTCCCCGTGCCCAGCGGTGCCCTGTTGGTGCTCTACACCGACGGTCTGATCGAGTCGCGCGACCGGGACTTCGATCACGGCATGGCTCGCCTCGCCGAGACGCTGACGGCCGCCGTGGCCTCGCACCCGCCGGGTGCCGAGACAGACCTGGACGCTCTGTGTGACACGGTCACTCAGGCGCTGCGTATGGAGAAACAGGCCGGCGATGACGCGGCGCTGCTGATCGCCCGAGTGTGTCACCTCACGCGCGAGAGCGTGGCCTGCTGGCAATTGCCGGACGGCGCCGTCGCGGCAGGGCGGGCCCGTGAACTGGTCCGGGAGCAACTGGCCGCCTGGCATCTGGACGAGCTCAGCATGACCAGTGAGCTGCTGGTCAGTGAGCTGGTGGGCAATGTGATCCGGCATGCTCGCGGCCCTGCCGAGCTGCGCCTGCTCCGCAGTGATGTGCTGGTCTGCGAGGTGTCCGACGGGAGTCTGACCACGCCGCACATCCGCCGGGCGGCGGAGACGGACGAGGGCGGTCGCGGACTGCAACTGGTGGAGGCGCTTTCTCATCGCTGGGGCGCCCGCTACGGCCGCACCGGCAAGTGCATCTGGGCCGAGCAACTGCTGCCCTCCCAGGCCCAGCCCTCCGAAGGGCTGCCGCCGGGGACGACGTGCACGGATGGTCTCTTCGACGTCCCCGTTGCCGAGAGCGAGATGCGTGGCCCACATCCACCCTGCCCCTGGCCTGCTTAAACCGAGGTACAAGACAGCTGGGTTGACGATCGATTTAACTGTAACTAGTCTTGTTCCAGTTAATCGGTGGGGACGGCAGGAGCAAGAGATGGCGGGGCTCAGCAGCAGGAGCGCGGTCGCGATTCACGCGCTTGCGATGCTGGCGCACCGGCGTGGGGGCTCGTTGACTTCCGCGGAGATCGCGGACAGCCTTGACAGCAACCCGGTCCTCGTGCGGCGCATCCTCGGACGCTTGCGAGACGCTCACCTGGTGCGGTCCACCGAAGGCCGAGGGGGCGGCTGGTGCCTTGCTCGCGCCCCGCGGGACATCACGCTCTATGACGCGTACGCCGCCGTCGAGGAGGGGCAGATCTTCTCGCGGCACACCCATCCGCCCAGCGGGGCGTGTGAGGTCGGCCGCAACATCGGCGACCTGCTTGACGCCGAGTTCCAGAACGCGGAGCGAGCTCTGGAGCAACAGCTCGGCAGGACGACGATCGCCGGCCTACTGCAGCAGATACTGGCCTCCGGCGGCGAACCGAGGGATCACTGATCAAGCGCGCGCGCACCCTGCGTTCATGACGCGTTCCCTAACTGTAACTACCCTGGTTGCAGTTTGATCCCGGGGTGGGCCGCTCCGGCCCTCCCGGCTCCGGAAGTCGGCACGCGGCCCCGCGATCCCCCCGCGTGCTCTACGGCCCGAACACCTACTCAGAAACGCACTAGGAGTGAGAGCGGTGCCCCAGGAATCCGAAGCAATCGTGAGTACCGAGGCTCGCGGCCCTGCGACCTACGACCTCGTGATCAGGCGCACACATGTCTTCGACGGCCGCCAGGCGCTCGCCGGTCTGTACGACGTCGCCATCAACGGCGGAGAGATCGCATCCGTCTCGGCCGAGCCGCTCAGGGGCAGACACGAGGTGGACGCGGCCGAAGGATGGGTCATGCCGGGCCTGATCGACACTCATATCCACTTCTACGACGTGCACGCGGTCTCCGATCCGGACTCGATGCGGGCCTTCGAGCAGAACGAGCTTCCCGGAAAGCTCGGGCTGTTCCTCGACCACGGGATCACCACCATCAAGTCGGTGGGCGATCCGACGGACGGAATCCTGGACACGCGGGCCAAAATCGCCGCAGGCACGCTGCGAGGCCCGCGACTGTTGGCAACCGGCTGCGGCATCACCGGACGCGACGGGCACCCCGCCGCCACGGTCTTCAGCGACAACCCCTGGGCGCGCGAGCGCTTCACGGGAGAGGTCGACAGTGTGCAGCAGATCCGCGACCTGGTGCACCACCTCGCCGACCGCAAGGTGGACGCGATCAAACTCCTGTCGGAAGGGGCGTGCGCACATTCCGGCGGACCGAAGTACCTCTGGCAGAATCCCGCCTTCCCGGATGGTGTCGAGTTGGAACGGCTTCCCCTCGATCTCCTTCGAGCGGGGATCGAGGCCGGGCACGAGCGGGGCCTTCGGGTCACCGTCCACACCACCCAGCAGGCCGCGGCACGCGAGGCGATCGAGGCTGGAGCGGACGGCCTGGAGCACGGCGTCACCATCGAGCCCCTCACCGACCACTCGCTCATCGACCTGATGCTCGAACACGCCATCACCTACACGCCCACACTCTGGATCGACAATGCCCACCCGGACGCCCCTGGCAATCTCAAGAAGGTCGCTGAGGCCGGCGTGCACATCGCGCTGGGCAGCGACACCTTCAGCGGTCGGGGCCTATACGGAGCCAACACCCTGGAAGAGGCCGAACTCATGGTGGCGGCCGGGATGACGCCCACCCAGGTGCTGGCCGCAGGCACCAGCGGCGCCTCGCGGCAGTGCGTCCGCCCCGACCTCGGTACGGTGGCCCCCGGCAAGCGCGCCGACCTGCTCGTGCTGAACGCCGATCCCACCGCGGACATCGGCAACATCCGCGACCTCAGCATGGTGATCCTGAACGGCGAGATCGCCGTCGACAAGCGCTAGGCGCGCCCGTGGCGGGACATCCTCCCGCCACTTCACCGCAGCAGGGAGGGAACAACCCATGAAAACCTGGTTCATCACCGGCATCAGCAGTGGCTTCGGCCGCCTGATGGCGGAAAAGCTGCTCGCTGCCGGCGATCGTGTCGCCGGCACACTTCGGAACCTGTCCGCCGCCGACGACCTCAAGGCGCAATACGGCGACCGGCTGTGGCTCGCCACTCTCGACCTGACACATACCGGCGAGATCCGGCCGACGGCCGACGCCGCCTGGGCCGCGATGGGCCACATCGACGTGGTCGTCAGCAACGCCGGCTACGGGCTGCTGGGCGCCGCCGAGGAAGTCACCGACGAACAGGTCCGCCACCAGATCGACACCAATTTGCTCGGAGCGATCCAGCTCGTCCGCGCGGTCCTTCCCCACATGCGCGAACAGGGCCACGGCCGCATCCTCCAGATCTCCAGCCTCGGAGGCCAGGTGACGATTCCCGGCAGCTCGCTCTACCACGCAACGAAGTGGGGCATCGAAGGGTTCATGGAGACGGTTGCGCAGGAGGTGGCCGTGTTCGGGATCGGCTGCACGATCGTCGAACCCGGCAGTGCGCGCACCGACTTCCGTAGCAGAAGCGCCAAGGTCGGGCCCCGCATCCCCGCCTATGACGCCTCACCTTCCCGCAGGATCAATCACCTCCTCGACGACACCTCGCTCCGCTCGCCGGGTGACCCGGACAAGATGGTCGACGCCATGATCGCCAGCGTCGCTGTGGAACCCGCCCCGCTGCGCCTCACTCTGGGCAGCGACAGCTACGAGCACATCACCCGCACGCTGACCACCCGCCTGGCCCAGCTCCAGGCACAACGCGACCTGGCCTGCTCGACCGACTGCGCAGACCGGGGAAACAGCCCGCGCTTCTTCCAGCCGGACGAAAGCTGACGCGCAGGCAGGGCTGAGAATGCTGACGCCCTGCCCTGAAGGGTGTCATTATTGCCGTGCGGTGGTTGACCTGGGGCTTTGCGATCGCTCAAGTCCGACGGACTCTGGCGCGGGCCGAGGTCCGCGCCGCACGACGCGCCACCGGGTTCACGCAGAGCCGCGCCTTCGCCGCCTGGTGCTGGGACCACCACATCGCCCTCGTGGCCACGGACACCTTCGCCGTGGAGATCCTCTCCGTCCTGGCCGACAGCGACTTCCACCACAGCGCGCCCGAGAACCAGGGCATGCTGCCACCAGGAACTGATCGCCGAACTGGGCCTGCGCCTGGGCGAGCTGTGGAACCTCACCGGCCTCGCCCAGGACTGCCCGCACACCGGACGCTGGGACAGCCTGGTCACCGTCACACCCCTCAACCTGACCGGCGGAGTGGGCTCTCCGGCCAACGCGACGGCGCTGCGCTGACACCGCGGGCCCGCCCGCCGCCGGCCGGCCCGGGGTGTCAACGAGGCTGCGGCCAGGTCACCTGCGCAGGCACTCGATCTGGTAGTCGCCGGTCTCCTCGTCGATCGTGACGCCGTGTGTCTCGCTGCGGAAGCCGGGGAAGTGACGGTCGAAGCTCTCCAGGGCCGTGAGGTACCGCAGGAGGGGGCCGTCGGTGTCACCGGTGGATTCCCCGGGCATCAGGACCGGGATGCCGGGTGGGGTGACGGTGACCATGGCGGCCGCCACCCGGTTCGCGGCGTCGGCGATCCGGATCCGCTCCGTGCCGCCACGCACCAGACGCTGATAGCAGTGCTGCGGAGGCCGGACCGGCTCCGGGAGCTGCTGGAAGGCTGTGTCCAGCAGCTCCACCAGACGGGCCGAACGCAGCCGGCCGTGCATCTGCCGGCACAGCTCGCGCAGGGTCAGCCCCGCGTAGCGGCGCGGATGCGCGGCTACGGCGGCGGGCAGCACCCGGTCGAGAGGGGCGTCGGCGTCGTACAGGGCCTTGAAGTCCATCAGGGCGTCCAGCAGCGTGCCCCACTTGCCCTTGGTGATGCCCATGGAGAACAGGATCAGCGTGGTGTAGCTGTCGGTTTTCTCGACGACGATGTTCCGCGTGGCCAGGTACGCCGTGAGGACGCGGGCCGGGATGCCCTCCTCGGCCATGTCACCGGCGGCGGTGATGCCGGGGCAGGTCAGGGTGACCTTGACGGGATCCAGCATGCAGTGCCCCTCGGTGAGCCCGGGGAAGCCGTGCCAGGCGGCACCGGGCTCCAGCAGCCAGCAGGACTGCGTGGTGCGCAGCAGTTCCGGCGGGGCCTCGTCGAAGGGCAGGCGCTCGCCGGTGGCCGGGTCGGTGACGGAGTCCGGCTGCCAGACGCCGAAGAACCAGCCCGGCCGGTCCCCGGCGCTCTCCACCCGCTTGCGCAGGCGGACCATTTCCTGACGGAAGCGGATCGCCTCCGTCACCGCCTCGTCGATGAGCCATTCGCCCTGGGGGCCGTCCATCATCGCGGTGGCCACGTCCAGCGAGGCGATCATCGGGTACAGGGGCGAGGTGGTGCCGTGCATCATCAGGGCCTCGTTGAAGCGGTCGTGCTCCACCGGTGCCCGCGGTGCGGCTCGCACGTGCACCATCGCGGACTGCGACAGCGCCGCGAGCAGCTTGTGCGTCGACTGGGTCGCGAACACCGTGGGCCGCTCCGGCCCGGGGAAGGTCCGCTCGTCCACCGCCATGCCGTACCGGCCGGTGTACAGCGGGTGGAATCGGGCGTAGGCGAACCAGGCTTCGTCGAAGTGCACTCGCGGTGTACTGCCCGCGAGCGCTCGCGCGGTCGCGACGGCGTCGTAACTGAGTCCGTCATAGGTGGAGTTGGTGAACACCGCGTACTGAGGCCGCGGCGACACCGCGGCCTCGGCCAGCGGATGCACCGCGAGCCGGGCCGCGATCGCCTCCGGCGCCAGCTCGGCCGGTGGCAGCGGGCCGGCCAGGCCGTAGCCGTTGCGGGTGGGAACCAGGTAGACGGGGCGGGCCCCGGAGACGACCAGCCCCTGCAGCACCGACTTGTGGCAGTTGCGGTCCACCAGCGCCAGCTCGTCGCGGGTGACGCTGAAGTGGCCGACCAGGCGGTTACAGGTGGAGTCGCCGTGCAGTACGAAGTAGGTGGAGTCGGATCCGAAGACGCGGGCGGCGTTGCGCTCGGCCTCGCCGATCGGTCCAGTGTGCTCGAACAGCGAACCCAGTTCCTCGACCGAGATCGACAGGTCGCTGCGCAGCAGCCGCTCGCCGAAGTAGTCGTGGAAGGCCCGCCCCGCCGCTGACTTCAGGAAGGCGACACCGCCGGAGTGCGCCGGGGTGTGCCAGGAGTACTCGTGGGCGTCGTCGAAGCGGCGCAACGCCCGGAAGAACGGCGGCAGCACGTCCTCCCGGTAGGCCCGGGCGGCGCTGGTGATGCGGCCCGCGATGAATCCCGGAGTGTCCTCCAGCGGCCACACGTATCCGACGACCGTCTCCGACACCCACAGCGGCAGATCGCGGACCCCCTCCTCAGTCATGATCAGGAAGACCGGCAGGTCCCGGAAACGCCGGCCGATCCGGCGGAGGACGACGGGCCCGCCGTCCTCCACGCCGCCGCCGGGCAGATCCCAGGCGACCAGTGCCGCCGCCAGTCCCGCCTCGGTACGCAGCACCGCGTCCGCGTCCTGCGCGTCGACGGCCCAGCGCACCTCGAAGCCGCCGGCCTCGACGGCATCCCGGATCTTCCGCAGCTGCTCCGTCCTGGCGCTCTCGGCGCGCGGGTGCTCCGGTACCGCCATCAGAACCCTGCTGTCGGCCATGGCTGTCCTCCCCTCCCCGGGTGGCCGCCCGGCCACCGTCGGGCAAGTGTCCGCGCGGCCCGGCTGGGCGAGCGGTCCGCCTCGGGCGAAACCACCGGTATGGCGTACACCGCGCACGGGAGATCGACCTGCGGCGACCGCAAGTGGGCCGCGGCCGGGACATGGCGAGCATGGACCGGACGCGTGCCTGGACTCTGAGGATTCGCCCGGTCTCCGAACGGCGTACGCCCGGCGCGGCGCTGACGGACCTGCACGAGGCGGGGCGGTACCCCGACAACCCGTACGCGCACGGCACGGCCCGCGAGCGCGCCCGCCAGGCGCGCGGGGCACTGGCCCAGGCACTGCGGCAGCGCCCTGGGCTCGCGGACACGTGGGCCGGGCCCGCAACTGTTCGCGGACCTGGACGGCGTGGACGTGCACGCGGTGATCCCCGGCCAGGGCGAGCTGGTCTACCCCTCGGGGGTCGGACACCGCGCAGGCGCCGCCCGGCCCCGGCGGGCGGCCCGCCGTACACGTGCTCCTGACCGGCGACACCTTCGCGTCAGCTGCGGAAACCCAGGCCGTCGCGATCGAGTTCTGCGCGGATCCGGCCGAGCCACTCCGTGCCCAGCCGGCGCCCGTCCGGCAGGTCCGCATCGCGATGCGTGGGCGTACGCGCGGGTGGCGAAGTGGCCCGGGGGGCCGGGCGCCCGGCCTGCTCTCGGCTCCCCGGCCGTACCCGGTCGTCCGCGCACCGACGCGGGCGGGCCCGCCACCGGGATGCCGGTGGCGGGCCCGCCCGCGTCACGGAGGCTCAGTAGATGTTGGCCTCGACCCGCGCGCCGTCCTCGCGGGTCGCGTTGATCTGCGCACGCAGTGAGATCTCGTCGTAGACGCGGACCTCCTTCACGATGCGGCCATCGTGGATCAGGAACTGCGAGACGCCGAGCACCGTGACCGGTCGGCCGGTGAGGGGGCCGAAGGCCGGGACGCCGCGGTAGGTGCCGTGCATGGTCCACAGGACGGCCACGCGCAGGCCCCCGTACCGCGGGGAGTGGTTCGTCTGGATGTCGCGGACGGCGAACTGCGCGTCGGGGAAGGGGCCGACCATGGCGAGCAGGTCGCTCTGGTAGCGCTCGGGGCGGATGACGGTCCGGTCGCCGATCGTGTGCAGGAACAGGTCGCGTTCCATGAAGTCCTTGACCTTGTGCAGTCGGCGCTGCGACCACACCTCGTCGATGAACTCGAGCACCATCTCGCACTCGGGCCGGTACACGTCCGGACGCGTACCGCTGTCCCCCTTCAGCAGGACGTCCTGCGGCGGCTCCTCGAGCATGGAGCCGCTGTAGCCCTGGAAGGTCAGCCCACGGGCCACCTCGTCCGGGTCCAGGCCGCTCTGCAGGCAGTCGGCCAGATCGTCGCGCACCACCCACTCCTCGACCATCCGGCCGCGCCGGTACAGGCAGTTGGCCACCGTGCGCTTGCGGATGGGGATGTTGCGGCCGTCCACGAGGTGCTCGTCGGCGGAGAAGACCAGGTGGGAGCTGAGGAAGGCGTCGTCGCCGCGCGCCTCCCACACCACGTCCTCCGCCTGGCCGATGTGGCCCGGCACGCCGGCCATGCGCATCGTGCTGCCCTCGATGACACCGTCACGGCCGACGACGGTGCCGAGGCTGGTGTGCACGATCGAGTCGGGCTCGTAGTTGTCGACGATGTAGGCGATGTCGCGGTCGACCCAGATGCGGTCGGTCACCTCGCGGATGAAGTCGTCCGGGTCCTTGTAGGGGAGGTACGCGACGGGGTCCAGGGACATGGTGCTTTTCCGTTCCGGTGTTGTGTGGTGGGTGTCGGGTGGTGTGAATGCGTATGTAGGCGGATGGTCAGGAGGGTAGCCGGGCGGCCTGCCGGGTCGCCGGGGCGGGGCTTCGCCGCCGGGCTAGCGGGCGAACTTGTCCGCGCCCAGTTGGCTCCGGTAGGTCTCGGTCATGAAGGCGCTCACCACGACCAGGGCCAGGAGAGCGCCCACCGCCAGGTAGGCCCAGACGGCGTAGATGGTGTCGAAGGTGCTGACCAGCAGTGTCGCGACGAACGGCGTGATGCCCATGAAGATGGAGAACGAGCTGTTGTACGCGATGGCACTGGCGCTGAACCGGGTGCGGGTGGAGAAGAGTTCGGCCGCGCAGACGGTGACGATGCCGGTGAGGAAGAACTCCGGCACGATGTAGATGAGCTGGCTGGCCACGGCGGTGCCGAAAGTGCCGTGCTCGCCCACCCGGAAGGCGACCGGGACCAACGCGACGCACAGGATGGCGCCAGTGATCAGCATCGGCTTGCGCCCGATGCGGTCCGACAGCATGCCGGCCAGCGGCAGGGTCGGGATGAGGACGGCGATGGAGATGGCGTTCGAGGTCAGCCCCATCCAGCGCGGCAAGCCGAGCGTGCCGGTCAGGTACTGCGGATAGAACGTGACCCAGCTGTAGGAGAGGATCGCGAGCATGATCGAGATGCCGCAGAAGACCAGGATCGGCCGCCACTGCGAGCGCAGCGCCTCACGGACCGGCGTCTTGACGACGTCCGTTCCCTCCTCGGTCGCGCGGACGAACTCCGGGGTCTCCTCGATGTGACGGCGCAGCCACATCCCGACCAGGCTGAGCGGGATCGCCAGCAGGAACGGGATGCGCCAACCGTAGGAGTCCAGGGCCTCGCCCTCGAACACCCAGCTGGTCAGGGCCGCCGTACCGGCGCCCGCGAGGGTGCCGACGAAGCAGCTGTTGGAGGCGTACGACGTGTAATAGGCCCGCCGGTTCGGCTCCGCCCACTCCACGATGAACGCCACCGCTCCGACGTACTCGCCGCCGGAGACCGCGCCCTGGACGACGCGGAGCAGCAGGAGCAGGATCGGCGCACCGATGCCGATCTGCTGGTAGGTGGGCAGGACCCCGATCAGGGCGGTGGCCACGCCCATGGCCACGATGGTCCACAGCAGCGTCTTCTTGCGGCCGACCCGGTCGCCCCAGCGGCCCACGAGGGTGCCGCCGAGCGGACGGAACAGGCAGGCGATGGCGATGATCGCGTAGGTGCCGAGCACCGCCACGGTCCTGTCGCTCTCGGGAAAGAACGCCGGTGCCATGATCGGCGCCAGGTAGCCGTACAGGCCGTAGTCGAACTGTTCGACGAAATTACCGATGCTGCCCGCGCCGATGGCTCGGCGTATCGCGTTCCGCGTGTGCGGGTCGGCCTGGGGGGAGCCGACGGCTGGGCTGGGTGGCGCTGCGGCGGACATGGCTTCTCCGATCGCGCGGGGACGAGGGTGGTGTGCATACGTATGAACTGGTCGTGAACACTAGGAACCCGGTGGTGGGGCGTCAAGGATCCGGCAGCGGGAAAATCGGCGGCCCCGGCGGGCGGCTGCCGAGGGCATGCCGCCGCGGCACGCGGCGGCGCGCCACGCGCCCGCCGTCGGGCAGGGCGGGTTCTTCGGCCGTGCCCGGCCCGGACCGGGGCTCTCGGCCGTGCCCGGCTCGGACGGGTGCTTCGGCCGCCCCGTCTCAGCCGGTGTCCGCGGCCATCCTCTCCCGAGCGGGTCCTCTGCCGTGCTCCTCTCAGACGGCCTCCCCGCCCGTGTTCGTCCTCCCGGACGCGGCCAGGTGGCGCAGGGTGTCCATGAGCACATGGGCCATGTTGTAAAGGATCAGCCGCGCCCCCCGGCGCTCGGCGGCACGGGCGGCGTCGAGGTCCGGCACGATCGTCATCACCGCGCGTCCGTTGGCGCGTGCCGCCTCGTGCGCCCGGGTGATCAGCCCGTCGACGACGCCGGGCTTTGGGAAGCCGCAGTCTGCGGCCAGGTCGGCGGGGCCCACCAGGACCGCGTCCACCCCCTCGGTGCCGGCGATCGCGTCGGCGGCGTCGCAGGCGCGCCGCGTCTCGATCATCGTCACCACCAGGGTTTCGCGGGACGCGGCCACATGGTCGGCCGCCGTGACCGTGCCGAACCGGCCCGCTCTGCTGTAGGTGGCGAAGCCCCTGTCCCCCCACGGCGGGTAGTGGCTGGCGGCCACCGCCCGCCGGGCGTCCTCGCGGCTGTCCACGTGCGGGTGGATCAGCCCGGCGGCGCCCAGGTCGAGGCAGCGCAGCGCGAGCGCCGGCTCGGCCGAGCCCACGCGGACCAGGACGTCGATCCCGTGTGCCGCCGCGGCTGTGAGGTGTTGTTGCAGCAGCGCCGTGTCGGCCGGCCCGTGCTCGCAGTCGATGACGACGTAGTCGAATCCCGCGACCCCCGCCATCTCCACCAGCGTCTCCGAGGGCAGCCGCAGCAGGACGCCCCGCAGCCGCTCGCCGTCGGCCAGGCGCTGTTTGAGACTGCGGTGCGGTGTGCTGCGCGCCGTCACCGGGCCACCATCCCCGCGGAGAGGTCGATGTCGGCCCCGCACAGTCCGCGCATGCGCAGCATGGCGCTGACGGCCTCGCCCACCTCGTCCTCGGTGACCATCCGCCCCAGGGCGGAGCGCGCGACGAACGCCTGCTCGGCCTGCGCGTAGGTGCTGCCGGTGCGCTCCGCCTCCAGACGGAAGTTGCGCTCCATGCGGGGCCCCGCGACGGGACCGGGGGACAGGGAGTTGACCGTGACGCCCAGTGGTCCGACCTCGCCGGCCAGCGTGGCCGTGAGGCCGATGACCGCCATCTTCGACGCGCAGTACGGGGTGCGCCGCAGGAGGGGACGCTTGCCCGACACCGAGGCGATGTTGATGACGTCGCCCGCGCCCCGCTCGGTCATGGCCGGCAGGAAGGCGCGGCACATCAGGAACACCCCGCGCACGTTCACGTCGAAGACCTCGTCCCAGTCCTGCGGGCCGATCTCGGTCAGCGGTGCCACCGGGCCGGCGATCCCGGCGTTGTTGACCAGGATCGATATCTCCTCCCCGGCGAGACCGCGGACCAGCTCCCCGACGTCGTCGGGGCGGGAGACGTCACAGACGCGGGGCAAGACCTGCGGGCCGAGCCGCGTCGCGGTGTCCTGGAGCGCGGTCTCGTCGCGGCCTGTGATCACCACCCGGGCACCGTCGGCGAGCAGGGACCTCGTGATGGCCCGGCCGAGGCCGCTGCCTCCGCCGGTGACCAGCGCGGTGCGGCCGGCCAGGGGTGCGGTGCGGCCGCTCATGCGGCGTCCTCCTCGTTCCACGGCGGGGTGCCTTCGCCGTGCTCGGCGGCGCGGACGTCACCGGAGCGGGCGTGGCCCTCGAAGGGCTCGGCGGGCTGGGTGCGGGCGGGGACGCGGGGGGCGTCCGCCACCTCGGCGGTCATGGCAGTCGGGTGGGCCGGCGCGGCCGGCGGGCGGCCGCCGGGCAGGTACGCGCCGCTGCCGGCCACCGGAGCGCACCGGTGGCCGGGGGGCGGGCCGGGCAGCGGCCGGCTCCCGGCGTCACCCGGCATGTCACGCGGGGCCCGCCCCCGCACGCAGCGGACGCCGTCCAGGACCGTGCCGGGCGCCTGGGAGGCGGACCCCCGGCTCGCGCCGGGGGTCCGGGCCGCGCTCGCGTGCGCGGCGGGCACAGGGGGTGGGAGGGGTGAAAGGGGTCGGGGCATGACGGCTCTCTTCCAGTGGGGACGAAGGGGCGGGAGGCGGGGTCACGGGGCGGCCGGGGAGGGCGTACCGGGGGCGGTCGCGACCAGTCCGCGCAGCGCGGCCGCCACCGCCTCGGGCCGCTGCCACGGCAGCAGGTGTCCCGCGTCGGGCAGCAGGGTCAGGCCGGCTCCCGGGACCGCGTCCGCGATCGCCTGGTGGAAGGCGGGCGGGCACAGCGCGTCCCGCGCCCCGGCCAGGACCACGGTGGGGCAGCGGACCGTCCGCAGGACGCCGACCGCGTCCGTGCGGGTCGCCTGTGCGGCGAGCTGGGCGCGGGCGGCGGTGGCGCCGACGGCGTGTGCCATGTCGCGGTAGCGGCGCGCGCCCTCAGGGGTCGGGCACCGGTCGGGGAACATGCCGGGCAGCGTCTCCTCGACGACGTCCCCGAACCGGCCGGCCGCGATCAGCTCCTCCATCGCCCGCCAGGCCGCGTACTGCTCGGGGCGCGGCGCGCCCGCGTTGGTCGCCATCGCGCACAGGCCCGCGATGCGCTCCGGCGCCCGGCGCAGCGCCTCGAAGCCGACGATGGCCCCGAGGCTGAGGCCGACGAGCACGAACGGGCCCGGAACCGTGGCGAGCACGTCCTCGGCGAGCGCCCCGATGTCCGCCCGCCGCAGCGCGACGTGGTGGACGGGGTGGCCCTCGGGGAAGTCGACGTCGCGCCACAGGCTCGCGTCGCAGAGCATTCCGGGCACGATGACGAGCGGCAGCGGACCGGCCGTGGTCTCCTGCGGCACGCCGGTCACCAGGTGCGCGCGGAGCGGGGCAGCAGCGCGTACGGGGCGACGTACCCGTTGTGGTCGATGCCTAGGCCCGCGTCCGCCGCGCTCTTGAGCACCTCCTCGTCCCACTCCAGGCGGACGCGTCCGTCACCGGAGTTGACCACGAGCAGGTCGCCGCGCTCGTCGCCGACGTTGCGTATGGTGCGCCAGGCGTCCTGGGGGACGGAGAGCATGTCACGGGGGCCCAGACGCACCGAGACGGGGTCGGCGCGGTTGAGGGTGATCTCCCACCGACCGTCCTTCACGATCAGGGTCTGGGTTTCGTGCTGGCGGTGCGTCGAGACGCCCTGCCCGGGGTCGGCGCGCAGCCAGGCGAGGTTGTGCCCGTGCGGGTTGAACACGCGGGGCTCCTGGTGCCGGTCCTCGGTCATGCCGTAGCCGATGACGCAGCTCAGACGGGCGCCGCCGCCGGGCAGGGCGCTGTCGAGGAAGGGGTGGTCGGAGAAGACCAGCTCGTCCGCGGCGGCGATCCGGCGCTTCATCTCCTCGGGGGTGTAGTGGCGCAGCCGGTCGAGGTGTTCCTGGGCCAGGGGGCTGACGAGCTCGGACTCCGGCGGGACGGTGTCGCCGGCGACGGTGTCGACGAGCTCGTTGTCGACGGTGAGGTACAGGCCGTGGTTCCGCGCCTCCCGCAGGACCGACGGGGCCCAGATGATGCCTCCGGTGTCGTCCATGCCCAGCACGGTGAACAGCCAGCCGTCGTCCGGGCCGGTGTTGGTGAAGCCGCGGAAGATCCAGGTCGGGACGGAGGCGATGTCACCGGCCCTGAGCGTGAGTTCGCCCTCGGTGCCGTCGGCGCCCCAGCGCAGCAGGTACTCGCCCTCGGTGCAGATGAACACCTCGGCCGTGTAGTGCAGGTGCAGGTTGTTGGTGATGCCGTGCGGCATCGCGGCGGCACCGATGTGGTAGCCGTGCGGCAGCCGGAGGTTGACGTGCTGGCCGGCGGCCTGCGAGACGCCCGGCCCGATCATCGCGTAGTTCTCCTTGCGATCCGAACCGGGCGTACGGCAGTCGATGAAGGCCTGGTTGCAGGAGACGAAGTCGCTGCGGCGCACCGTACGGCGGGCCAGCTCACTGGGGGATACGACGACATCGGGCATGACCGCTCCTCGATTGCGAATACGTATGCATTACATGAACAGCCTAGGATCTAGCGGATGTCAAGAGGGTGCGGTTGTGTTTTGACATACGTATACTGATTAGGTGCGCCAACGGACGGCGCCGGTGGCAGCGAGGAGAGAGCCGAATGGGGATCACCAGTCGCGACGTGGCCAGGCTGGCCGGTGTCTCGCAGCCGACCGTCTCCCGCGCGCTGCGCGACGACCCGCGCGTGTCCCGGGCCACCCGCGAGAAGGTCAAACGGGCCGCCCAGGCGCTGAACTACGTGCCGAGCGAGGCCGGACGCACCCTCTCGACACGTGCCACGCGGCGGATCGGTGTCATCGTCACCGACCTGACGAACCCGTTCTACCCGCATGTCGTCGCCCCGCTCCACGACGAGCTGAGCGACCTCGGCTACCGGATGATGCTGATCACCGAGCGGTCCGACGAGGCGGTCGCCGAGGAGAAGCTGCTCGACCAGTCGATGGACGGCGTGGTGCTCGCCACCGCCACCACCGACTCCCGTCTGCCGGCCCAGCTGGACCGGCGCGGCATGCCGTACGTCTTCCTCAACCGCGACACGGGCCGGGCCGGCGACTTCGCCTCCGTCGTCGACAACGAGGGCGGAGGGCGGCTCGTCGCCCGGGAACTCGTGGCCCTGGGACACCGGCGTATCGCCGGCATCTTCGGCGCCCCCAACACCACGACGGGGCGCGAGCGCGAGATGGGCTTCCGGCTGGCGCTCGCCGAGGCGGGCGTGGGGCTGCCGGAGAACCGGGTGGTGCGCGGGGCGTTCGAGTACGACACCGGCTACCGGGCGCTGCCCGCCATGCTCGCGTCGGACGCGGCACCCACCGCGGTGTTCTGCGGCAACGACGTCGTCGCCATCGGTGTCCTGAACGCGGCTCTCGCGGCCGGTGTCAAGATCCCCGACGACCTCACCGTCATCGGTTTCGACGACCTTCCGATGGCCGCCTGGGAGGTGTTCCGGCTCACCACCGTCCGGCACGACCTGCGGGAGCTGTCGCGCCAGGCGGCGCGTCTGCTGGTCCGGCGGATAGCCGGGGACGTCGACCCCGCCGGTGAACGCCTGGTCCGGCCGGCCGAGTTCGTACCCCGCGCCACCCACGCCCCCGTCCACTGAGCCGGGCCGGCCCGCCCCCGGCGGCCGCCGCGTACCCCGCGGGCGGGCTGCCGGAAGTGGCGCCGTCGCCGCGCCCTCCCGGCCGCCGCACCACGAGCGCCGCGGCCGGCGGGTGGCTCCTGTGCCGCCGCGGCCGGCGCGGCGGCACGGGCGGGGATCAGAGCTGTTCGCGCAGGGCGGCCGGGATGTCGTCGAACGCGCCGGACGTCCGCCCGATCCGGTCGATGCGCAGTGTCGCGGTGGCGCCGTGGGCGGCCAGCCCCTCGAACGCCGAGATGCGCTCGACGGCCGGAGCCAGGGACGCGGTCCCCTCCCGCGAGGCGCGCTGGTAGGTCAGCGGCTTCAGGAACCGGGAGACGGAGAGCCCCGCGTTGTAGCGGGCGGTCTTGCCCGTGGGCAGCACGTGGTTGGTGCCGGCGATGCCCTTGTCGGAGTAGGCCACCGTCGACCACGACCCGAGGAAGAGCGAGCCGTAGTTGGAGAGGTTCTCCAGGTAGTAGTCGTCGTCCTCGGTCTGGATCTCCAGGTGTTCCGGGGCGATCACATCGGCCACGGCGACGGCGTGGGCCCGGTCCTCCACCACGATGACGGACCCGAAGTCGCGCCACGCCGGGCCCGCGATGTCCCGGGTGGTCAGGGACGCCAGCCGGCGCTCCACCTCCGCGATCACGGCGCGCCCCTGCTCCTCGGACGTGGTGATCAGGGCGGCGGGCGAGTTGGGGCCGTGTTCGGCCTGGCCCAGCAGGTCGGCGGCGACCCACGCCGGGTCGGCGCTCGCGTCGGCGATGACCGCGACCTCGGAGGGGCCGGCCAGCAGGTCGATGCCGACCCGGCCGAACAGCTGCCGCTTCGCCTCGGTGACGAACGCGTTGCCCGCGCCGACCAGCATGTCGACCGGGGCCTCGCCGAGCAGTCCGAAGGCCATCGCGCCGAGCGCCTGGACACCGCCGAGCGCGAACACCCGGTCGGCGCGGGACAGGTGGGCGCCGTACAGCACGGCGGGGTGCGCGCCGTGCTCACCGGAGGGGGGAGTGCACGCCAGCACGGTGGGCACCCCGGCGGTCTTCGCCACGTTCACCGTCATGAACGCGCTGGCGAGCAGCGGGAAACGGCCGGCCGGCAGGTACGCGCCGACGCGGGAGACGGGCACGTAGCGCTGGCCGTCGATGACGCCGGGGGCGACCTCGGTCTCGAAGTCCGTCAGGTGCTCGCGCTGCGCGGCGGCGAACCGGTGGGTGCGCTCGTATCCCATCTCCAGAGCGGTGCGGACGTCCGGGGGCAGGGCGTCGCCCGACTTCTTCAGCTCGGCGGGCCCGATCTCCAGGTCGCCGGACCAGCCGTCCAGCTCCTGGGCGTAGGCGCGCACCGCGTCCATGCCCTTGTGCTCGATCTCGTGCAGCATCTGCGAGACCCGCTCGACCACCTTGGGGTCGCGCTGGGCGGGGGGCCCGTCCACGGACGGCTTCTTCAGCCACTGGAACGGGGGGAGGGCCTGTGCTTCGTCGGGCGTGATCTGCATGGCAAGGACGCTAGACGGAGCGCTGCCGCAGGACTAGAGGGGCCATTCCTGTCCGATCCACAGGGTTTCCCTCTACCCGCAGGCGGTGCCCGTCCACGGCGCGTCCGCCCGGCCGGTCACAGGCCGAGGTCGGTACGGAGTTCGCGCAAGGTGTCCTCGGCCAGCCGGGCGAGCTCCCTGGTGGCCCGCGACAGCGGCTGCCCCCGCCGTTTGACCAGGGCGATCGTGTCGTAGAGCGGGTCGGCGAACGAGACGGTGCGCAGCCCCGCGGGAAACGCCGGTCCGGCGACCACCGCCCGGCTGGCGATGGTGTCGCCCACCCCGGCGGCCACCAGGCCCAGCGCGGCCTCGACGTGTTCCAGCTCGATCAGCGGATCGATGGTGACCCCGGCGAGCTGGGCCCGCTCCGCGAGCTGCCGCCGGGTGGGGTCCTGCCATCCGTAGTGGGCGTCGTAGAGGACCAGGGGGGTCCGGGCGAAGGCCTCCATCGTCATCGGCGCGCGGGTGCGTTCCCCGCTCGCGCTGACGAAGAACACCTCGTCGCGCAGGAGCGGGGTCACTGCCAGCCCCTCGTCGTCGATCGGCAGGACCACCAGGCCCGCCTCGATCCGGCCCGCGGCCACGGCCGCCGCGGTCTCGGCCGAGTTCTGCCCCACGAGGCGGACCCGGACGGACGGATACCGGGCGTGGAACATCTGCACGAGGTTGGACAGCAGGTAGTAGTCGGCGTTGCGGAGCACACCGAAGGTGGCGGTCCCGCCGCCCAGGGACCCCAGCGAGCGCACCGCCCGGGTCCCGCTGTCGGCGGCTTCCAGCGCCTGCTGGGCGTAGGGCAGCAGTTCCTGGCCGGCCGCGGTCAGGGTCAGGGTGCGGCTGCCGCGTGCGAACAGCTCGGCGTCCAGTTCCGTCTCCAGCCGGCGTACCAGTTCGGAGGCCGACGCCTGGGCGATGTCCATGGCCCGCGCCGCTGCGGTGAACGACCCGAGCCGCTCCGCCTCGACGAAGGCCCTCAGCTGGTTGAGGGTCATGCGCTGTCTGTGTCCTGTCGAGTCGCTGATCCGCGTCCCGGACGCGGGGTCCTCCTTCTACCACGGGCGTGCGGCGCGGCCGCCGGACGGGTGCCGGTGCCAAGCCATCGGGTTTCCCTGTGGGCGCCGCAGGGAGAAGGGGGCTTGTCCCGTGGAGGACACGATGATTGGCTCGTCCGGGCCCCGGATACCACCCCGTGCGGAAGGTTGCCCCCGCGATGACGATCCCCTTGCCGATCGGCCTCGTCCAGACGGCCGCCCGGCACCACGCCGCCGACGATCCGGACGCGTTCGCCGCGGACGTACGCCGCGTCGCCCGGACACACCCCGGCGTCCGGCTGCTCGCCTATCCCGAACTGCACCTGTGCGGCCACGAGCCCGGCGAGGACCCCGAGGCGGTCATGACCGCCGCCGCCGAACCGCTGGACGGCCCCTGCGGCACCCGGCTGGCGGCCCTCGCCCGCGAACTGGGCATCTGGCTCGTGCCCGGCAGCGTCTACGAGCGGGGCGCGGACGGCCGGATCTACAACACGGCCCCCGTCTACGCGCCCACGGGCGAACGCGTCGCGGAGTACCGCAAGATCTTCGTGTGGCGGCCCCACGAAACCACGGCGTCCGGCAGCGGCTTCGTGGTCTTCGACATGGCGGACCACGGCCGGGTGGGCCTGACGATCTGCTACGACGCCTGGTTCCCCGAGACCACCCGCCACCTGGCGTGGCAGGGCGCCGACCTCGTCCTGAACCTGGTGCGTACGCCCACCGTCGACCGCGCCCAGGAAGTCGTCCTCGCGCAGGCCAACGCGATCGTGAACCAGGTGTTCATGGCCAGCCTCAACGCGGCGGCGCCGGACGGCGTCGGACGCAGCGTCGTCGTGGACCCCGAGGGGCACCTGCGGGCCGAGGCCGGGCCCGGCCCGCAGGAGGTCCTGACGGACGTGCTCGACCTCGCCGAGGCCCGCCGGGTGCGCGCGCGGGGGACCGCAGGTCTCACCCGGGTGTGGGAGCCGTTCGAGGACGGTCAGGCGCCGCTGGAGCTCCCCCTGTACGAGGGCGGCCGGATCGATCCCGAGCGCTGGCGCCGCGGGGCCCGCCCGTGCGCCGGGCCGCCCGCGCGGTGACCGCCTGAACGGCCGCGGCCGTCCGGCCGGGCGCCCCGGGACGCCCGGCCGGACGGCCTCACCGGCCCGCCTCACCACGCGAGGCGCCGGACACCGCCCCTCAGCGGCCGGAGACGGACCCGGTCCGCAGCCAAGCGGTGGTCCACGGCGGGAGCTCGTCACCGGTCAGCGGGCCGGAGGCGAGCAGGACCTCACCCCGCGGCAGCGGGACGGGCTCCTCGGAGAGGTTGCTGACGGTGTGCCAGCCGCCGGCGCGGGCGAAGTGCAGCAGCCCCTGCCGGATCCGCTCCGGGGAGCCGGCCCACTCCAGCTCCTCGTCCGTGACCAGGGCGCGGCGCAGCCGCAGGGCCTCGCGGTACAGCTCCAGGAAGGACCCCTTGTCGCCGCTCTGCGCGTCCGCCGCGTACCGGCCCCAGTCGGCGGGCTGCGGCAGCCACGAGCCGCCGGGGCCGAACCCGAAGCTGCTGCCCTCGCGGGTCCATGGCAGCGGCACCCGGCAGCCGTCGCGGCCCTTGACGCGTCCGCCGCTGCGTAGCCACATCGGGTCCCGCAGGTCCGCACGGTCCAGGTCGGCGACCTCGGGCAGCCCCAGCTCCTCGCCCTGGTAGAGGTACGCGGACCCGGGCAGCGCCAGCATCAGCAGCGCCGCCGCGCGCGCCTTGCGCATCCCCGTGGGCAGGTCCGGGGCCGGTTCCCGGCCGTCGGTGAGCAGCCACGCCTCGATGTCGCGCTTGGTGCAGTCGCCGGGCAGGGCGTAGCGCGAGACGTGACGCACCACGTCGTGGTTGGAGAGCACCCAGGTGCTGGTCGCACCCGCGGTGCGGGCGTCGGCGAGCGCGGAGTCGATGATGGTGTGCAGCTCGGCGGCGTCGAGCCGGGCGCCGAGGAAATCGAAGTTGAACGCCTGGCCCAGCCCGTCCGCGGAGGCGTAGGCCGTGCGCCGTGAGGCACGCACCCAGGCCTCGGCGACGGCGAAGCGCGGCGGGTCGTACGCGTTGAAGACCTGCCGCCAGCCGCGGTAGATCTCGTGCACCGCGTTGCGGTCCCACAGCGGATGGCTGCCGTCGTCCGGCAGCGAGCCGGGCTGGTAGTCCCGCTGCTCGCCGAGGTCGCGCAGCGGTGCGCGCAGGTCCTTGGCGAGGCCGTGCGCGACGTCGACGCGGAAACCGGCGACGCCCCGGTCGGACCAGAACCGCAGGGTGTGGTGGAAGTCCTCGCGGACCTCGGGGTTGTCCCAGTTGAAGTCGGGCTGCTGGGGTGCGTACAGGTGCAGGTACCACTGGCCGTCCGGCACCCGGGTCCAGGCGGGGCCGCCGAAGCTGGACGGCCAGTCGGTGGGCGGCAGTTCCCCGTTCTCCCCCCGGCCGTCGCGGAAGACGTAGCGCTCGCGGGCGGCCGAGCCGGGCGGGGCCGCGAGCGCCTCCTGGAACCAGACGTGCTGGTCGGAGGAGTGGTTGGGGACGATGTCGACCATGATCTTCAGGCCGAGCCGGCGGGCCGTCGCGACCATCTCGTCGAAGTCGTCGAGGGTGCCGAGCCGGGGGTCGACGTCGCGGTAGTCGGCGACGTCGTAGCCGCCGTCGGCGAGCTGGGAGGGGTAGAACGGGCTCAGCCAGACGGCGTCCACGCCGAGGTCGGCGAGGTAGGGCAGTCGCGAGGTGACGCCGGGGATGTCACCGATGCCGTCACCGCCTGAGTCGGCGAAACTGCGAGGGTAGATCTGGTAGACGACGGCCTGCCGCCACCAGTCCGCGTCGTGCGGGGAAGGGGCGGGGGAGTCGCGGTGGGGCATCTGTGAACCTCTCGGGCGCGTGCCCAGGGTCGGGTGCGGGTGTGCGGACAGGTGGCGGGACGGCCGGGTCGGCCGTCCCGCGGGAACGGGGCGCGTGCGGAGCCGCTCAGCCCTTCACGGCGCCGGTGGTCATGCCGGAGACGACCGACCGGCGGAAGATCAGCACCAGGAGCGCGATCGGCACGGTGGCCACCATCGCCCCGGCGAAGATCACGCCGTAGGGGACCTGGTACTGGCTGGTGAACAGCGCGATGCCGACGGAGACGGTCCGGCGGTCGTCGGAGCCGTTGAAGGTGAGCGCGAGCAGGAACTCCGACCAGGTCGCGGTGAAGGAGAACACACCGGCCGTGAACAGCCCCGGCCGGGCCAGTGGCAGGATCACCGTCACCGCGGTGCGCAGCGGGCCGGCGCCGTCGACGACGGCGGCCTCCTCCAGCTCGCCCGGTATGCCGCTGAGGTAGTTGCGCATGATCCAGATCGCGAACGGCAGGTTCAACGCCACGTACGGGATGATCAGGCCCGGATAGCTGCCCAGCAGCCCGGCCTGGCGTTCCATCAGGAACAGCGGGACGAGCAGGGCGATCGGCGGGAAGACCGACAGCATCAGCAGCGCGGTCATCACGGCCCCGCGCCCGCGCAGCGGCATCCGGGCGAGGGCGTATCCGGCGAAGAACGCCAGGGACAGGATCAGCACGGTGGACAGACACGCCACGACGACGCTGTTGAGGAAGTAGTGGCCGATGCCGTTTCGGACGAACGCGGTCCGGTAATTGCCGAGCGTGGGGTGGTCCGGCAGCAGGGAGGGCGGCGTGGCGCTGATCTCGCCGGGCCCCTTCAGGGAGGCGGACGCCATCCAGAACAGCGGCAGCGCGGCGCACACGGCGATCAGCAGCCCGCCGAGGTTGACGACATTGACGTAACGGCGCACACCCGTGCGCGGGACACGGCGGCTCATGCTCGGCCTCCCTCGTCGACGTGGGCGCGGAAGACACGCAGGAACAACAGACAGCAGCCCATGACGATGACGGCGGTGGTGACCGCGACCGCGGCACCGCCTCCGAAGTCGAGGTTCTGGAAGAGGATCCGGTACCCGAGGATCGCCACCGACTGGGTGGCCGTGCCGGGTCCGCCCTGGGTCAGCACGAACGGCAGGTCGAAGATGCCGAACGCCTGGAGGATGCGGAACAGGACCGCGATGGCCACGATCGGCCGCAGCTGCGGCAGCGTGACCCTCCAGAACGTGGTCCACCCGTTGGCGCCGTCGATCTCGGCGGCCTCATAGACGTCACCTGGGATGAGCATCAGCCCGGCGAGAACGACGATGGCGACGAACGGAGTCGTCTTCCACACGTCGACGGCGACCATCGCCGCCATCGCGGGCACCGGCTGTCCCAGGATGTCGGGCTGGGTACCGAACAGCTCCTCGCACAGCCAGCTCACCGCTCCGTAGGTCCCGTTGAACAGGTACGCCCACAGCTGAGCCGCGATCACGTTGATCAGCGCCCAGGGCAGCAGGAGCAGGGAGAGGATCCAGCCGCGGGCGGCGCCGAGCCGTTCCAGGACGAGCGCCGTGAGCGTCCCGAGAACCAGCTCGACGAAGACCGAGACGACCGTGAAGCCCAGGGTGAACGCGAGGGCCTGGTACCACTCCGAGTGCGTCAGCAACGCCTCGTAGTGGGCCAGGGTGGGCGAGCCGAGCCGCAGGCCGCCGTACTCGAGCCGGACCTCGCTGAACGACAGCACCACCGAGAAGACCACGGGGAAGATCGTCACCGCGGCGACGACCAGGAGCGCGGGGGAGGTGAACAGCCACCCGGTGCGAGCGCGCCGGCGAGCGGTGGAACCCGGGCCCTGCGGGGGCCGCCGCGAGGCCCCGGCGGGTGCGCCGTCCCCCTCGCTGTTCGACGGCGTTCCCGCCGTCCTGGTCTGGAGTACGGAACTCACAGCGCCTTTCCTTCCAGGGCCGTACGCAGCCCCTCGCGTGCGGCGCGGACACCGGCCGCGGGGGAGAGGTCACCGCGCACGACCGCGTTCGCCGGCGTGTACATCGCCTTGCTGACCTGCGGGTAGTACGGGGTCTGCACGGGCCGGGCGACAAGTCGCAGATCGGGGGCGCGCAAGACCGTCGGGTCGCCGGTGGCGCGCGCCTCCCGGCCGTCGAGCACGGAGGTCATCGCGGGGATCACACCGGCTTCCCGGGCCAGGAGGCGCTGCACCTCCTCCCCGGCGCAGAACCGGGCGAACGCCATGGCGGCGCCCAGCGCCCGGGAACTGGGGTTGATGAAGTTGCTCCAGCCGCCCGCGCAGGAGATACCGGAGCGGCCGGTGCCCTCGAAGCCCGGACGCAACGCGGTCCCGACCTTCCCGGCGACGCGGGAGAGCGCGGGGGTGCTCGCGTTGACCCAGGCGTACGACCAGTTGCGCAGGAACAGCCCGCGCCCGTTGACGAAGGCGTCCTGCGCGTTCGACTCCTGGTACGTGGCCACGGTGCGGGGCGTGACCCCGCGGGCGGTGAACTCGGCCATCAGCGAGAACGCCCGCTCCGCCGCCGGCCCGCCCAGTGCGGCCCCGCCCCGCTCGTCCAGGACGGTGGCGCCCGCGTCGGCGAGGAACTCGGTGACGTTGGCCGTCAGCGACTCGGTCACCGCCGCCTGCCACAGGAACCCGGCCTCGGTGTCACCGGCCCGTTGCACCGTGCGGGAGGTGTCCAGCAGCTCCTCCCAGCTGCCGGGAACCCGCAGCCCGTGCTTGGCCAGCAGGTCCTTGCGGTAGAAGAGGTAGGTGCTGTCGGTGAAGAACGGCACCGCGTAGACCCTGCCCCGGTACGTGGAACTGCTGCGCAGGGCCGCCGGGTAGGCGTCCCAGAAGTCGCCCGGGAGCAGCGTCTCCACCGGCAGCGCGAGCGCGGAGTGGCCGAACTGCGCGGGCCACGTCGTGTCGCCCAGGTACACGTCGGGCTGGGGTGAGCCGCCGGCGAGTTGGGTGGCGATGGCGCTGCGGTTGCCGTCCGAGGTGGACAGCGCGTTGATCTTCGAGACGCGGATGTGGGGGTGCCGCCGCTCGAAGGCACGGATGATCAGATCCGCGACGACGGCGCCCCGCCGTGCGGGGATCTCGGAGACCCACCAGGTCAGCCGGGTCGGCTTCCGGGGAACGGTCGCGGCCTGCGCCAGCAGGTCGTCGAGGTCCTTTCCTCCGCATCCGGACAGCAGACCCGCCGCGGCGGCGCTCAAGGCGCCCGTCAGCAGCGCTCTGCGGTGCAGGGACATGGCGTGCTCCTCCCCTCTCGGACTGTCGGATGACAGCGCTAGCACCGTAGGGATCGCACGGTAGGGTGTCAATGGTCACAGCGGCTCAACTACCGCGAGGATTTGCCGTGACAGCGCTGTCACCCCGCTTGTCCCGGTGCACGGACCGTTGTGTTAGCGTCCCCGGCATGGCCGGTGAAGTCGCAGACAAGGGCGCCACGTTGGCGGACGTCGCCCAGAGGGCCGGAGTCTCGCCCTCGACCGTCTCCCGCACCCTGCGCGGTCTGTCGACGGTGTCCCCCGAGACCCGGGCGCGGGTGGAGAAGGCGGCGCGCGAACTGTCCTTCGCGATCTCACGCAGCGCGTCCAGCCTGGTCACGGGACGCACGGACCGGGTCGCCGTGCTCGTACCCAACCTCGACTCCTGGTTCCTGGGCGCGGCGCTCGCCGGCATGGCCCCCGCCCTCAACGCGGCCGGCCTGGACATGCTGGTCTACAGCGTCACCACCGCCGAGCAACGCGCCCAGTTCTTCGACCGCCTGCCCGCCCGCCGCAACGCCGACGCCCTGCTGGTCGTCAGCTTCGCGCTCTCCCCCGAGGAACGAGCGCGCCTGGACGACCTGGGTATGCCCCTGATCTTCGTCAGCCAGCACGAACAGGGCCGGGCCGGCGTCTACGTGGACGACGTGGAAGCCGCCCAGCGCGGCACCCGCTACCTGCTCAACCTCGGCCACCGGCGCATCGCCTACCTCGAACCCGCGGACGCCTCCGGTTTCGCCTGGAGCAGCAGGGCCCGCCTCGACGGGTACCGCACGGCCCTGGCGGAGGCGGGCATCGACCACGACGACGACCTCGTCCGCCAGGTCGCCCACTGGCAGGGTCCGAGCCTGGAAGCGGCGGTGGGACGGCTGCTCAGCCTCCCGGAACCCCCCACCGCGATCTTCGCCGAGACGGACGACATCGCCTTCCGTCTCCTCACGGTGTTGCGCGGCGTCAACGTCCCGGTACCGCAACGCATGTCGATCCTCGGCTTCGACGGTCACGCGATGGCCGAGCCGTGGGACCTGTCCACCATGGCCCAGCCGGCCCGCCGGCTCGGCGAGGCGGCGGCGGAGCTGGCCCACCGCGTCATCCAGGACCCCGAGGCGCATCGGGAGCGGCACGTGGTCCTGCCGGTGGAACTCGTCCCGCGGGGCAGCACGGGCCCGGCGCCGGTCCCGCACCCGCGGCACGGCGACGGGGAGGACGCTCGGGAACGCAGGGCGTGAGGCGCGCCGGAGCGCGGTGACGGGGGCCGGGGCGGCACAGGAACACGGCCTCCGGAACGAGGACCTCGCCCGCCTCTCCCCGCCCCAGCACGCCAACCCCGAGGTGCTGGGACGCCGTTGGGGCGTCCGCGCCACCGTCCCCGCAGGCGGGTGCCTGCGGCCGCTGTGCGACCCGGCGTGGGTCGGCAGCACACCGATCAGGGCCGTGGCCGATCCCATCGGGGTCAGGGTCACCACGAGGGTGGCCTTGCGGCTGACCTTGTCCCCGTAGCGCCCGGCCGCGAACCCGCCCAGCGGGCGGGCCAGGAAACCGGCCGCGAAGGTCGCGAAGGCGGCCATGATCCCGGCGGCCGAGCTGACCTGGGGAAAGAACAGCCGGTTGATGACCAGGGCGGCAGCGGTCCCGTAGATCGTGAAGCATGTCGCCTCCTGCTCTTCCGGGCGGATGCCGATGGAGTGGATCAGGCGCCGGTGCCGTGGCCGGGGGCCCAGGTCAGGGGCCGCCCCGCGTACTTGGCCGCCCGGACGTCACCGGAGCGGGCGTGCCCCTCGAAGAGCTCGGTGCGTGCCGCCCGGCCGCACACCTCGCCGAGCAGCGCGCTCGACGCCGGGTCGGTGATCTGCTGGTAGGTGACCGTCTTGAGGTACTTGCCGACCCACAGCCCGCCGGTGTAGCGGGCCGCGCCGCGGGTGGGCAGCACATGGTTGGTGCCGATCACCTTGTCCCCGTAGGAGACGCAGGTCCCCTCGCCCAGGAACAGCGCGCCGAAGTTCCGCATGGCGTCCAGAGCCTTGCGGGGCTCGGCCGTGAGGATCTGGACGTGCTCGCTGGCGTAGGTGTCGGCCAGCTCGTAGGCTGCGTCGAGGTTGTCGACGACATGGACCTCCCCGTGGTCCCGCCAGGCGGGACCGGCCAGGTCGTGGGTCGGCAGGCCGGGCAGGATCTCCTCGATGTGCGCGATGACCTCGCGGCCCGTCCGCTCGGAGGTGGTGATCAGCACCGCCGGGGAGTCGGGTCCGTGCTCGGCCTGGCTGAGCAGGTCCACCGCCGCGACGAACGGGTCGGCGTGCTCGTCGGCGACCACCAGGGTCTCGGTCGGCCCGGCGAACAGGTCGATGCCCACCTCGCCGAACAGCTGCCGCTTGGCCTCGGCCACGTAGGCGTTGCCCGGCCCGGCGAGCAGGTCGACCTTGCTGATGCGCTCGGTGCCCAGGGCCATGGCGGCGACCGCCTGCACCCCGCCCACCAGGTGGATCTCATCGGCACCGGCGAGGTGCATGGCCGCGATCGTGGCCTCGGGCACCTCGCCCCGGATGGGCGGCGTGCAGGCCACGACCCTGGGCACCCCCGCGGTCTTGGCGGTCACGATGGTCATGTGCGCCGAGGCCAGCAGCGGGTACCGGCCGCCGGGCACGTAGGCGCCGGCCGCCGCGACCGGGATGTGCTTCTGTCCCAGCGTCACACCGGGCAGTGTCTCCATCTCGAACTCGCCCAGGGAGGCCAGCTGCCGCTCGGCGAAGGTCCGCACCTGGCGCTGGACGAAGCGGATGTCCTCCAGCACCTGCTCGGGGACACGGGCGACGATCTCCTCGATCTCCGCCTCGGTCAGCCGGAAGGACTCCGGCTCCCAGCGGTCGAAGCGGGCGGAGTAGGTGCGGACGGCCGCGTCGCCGCGGGAGCGGATGTCGGAAATGATCCCGGCGACGACGTCGGTGACCTCCGGGCTGCTGCTGCCGGGCGTGTTCTTCGCGGCGGCGGGTGCCTTCAGGGTCAGGACCATGGCGAAGCCAATCTCTCGGCGCCTGCGGGGCGCGTGGTTACGTATTCATGGACCGTACGCTCCGGTCGTGAATACGTAAACATCCTTCGGAAGATCTTTTCCGTACCGCCCCGGCCCGGTTCCGGGCCCCGCACGGCTATGATGACTACGTAAACATCCGGGGCTCGGGTCCGGCCCCGGCGATCCGGCACGACGGAGGCGCTGTGGTCACCAGTCAGGACGTGGCCCGCCTCGCCGGAGTGTCACAGGCGACCGTCTCCCGGGTGCTGCAGGGCAGCGCCAAGGTCTCCCCCGCGACCAGGGAACGCGTCCTGGCCGCCATGAAGCAGTCCGGCTACCACCCGAACGCGGCCGCCAGGGCCATGCGCACCCGGCGCGCCGGCACGGTCGGCGTGGTCGTCGCGGACATCACCAACCCCTTCTACCCGCAGCTCCTGGAAGCGGTCAGCGACGAACTCGACCGCGCGGGACACCGGATGACCCTGTGGAACTCCACCGGTCCGAGCGAGGCCAGCGCCCTGGAGGCGATCCGCGAAGGAGCGGTCGACGGGCTGCTGTTCACGACGGTCACCGAGGTGTCCAAACCGCTGGAGGAGGCGCTGCAGCGCGGTGAGCCCGTGGTGCTGCTGCACCGGGGTCTTGACGGCATCGGCTGCGACCAGGTGACCGCCGACAACGTCGCCGGAGGGCGGCTCGCCGCCCGGTACCTGGTACGGGCCGGACACCAGCGCATCGGGTTCCTGCGGGGTCCGCAGTCGGCCAGCACCGCACGCCACCGGGAGCAGGGCTTCCGCGAGACGCTCGACGAACTGGGACACCCGCTCGCGCCGGAACTGGTGCTCCCGGGGGACTTCTCGCACGACACCGCGCGTACGGCGATGCGGGAACTGCTCGACCGCCCGCACCCGCCGTCCGCCGTCTTCTGCGCCAACGACCTCACCGCCCTCGGTGCCGTCGACGGCGCGATCTCCCTGGGGCGGCGGGTACCCGAGGACGTCTGGGTGGTCGGGTACGACGACATCGCCATGGCCGCGTGGGAGGCGTACGGCCTGACCACCGTGCGGCAGCCGATAACCGACATGGCGCGGATGGCCGTCCGCATGCTCATCGAGCGGCTCGACGACCGTACGCTGCCCGCCCGGCGCCGCGAGTTCCCGGCCGAGCTGGTGGTCCGGCGGTCGACAGCCCATACGCCCGCCTCCTGACCGCGCGCCGGTCCCGCCCGCGCGGGGGCGGACCGGGCAACCCGGTCGTGGCGCGCTGCTGCCGGGCCCCGACGCGGTGCGGGGGCCGTTCACCTGGAAGGCGCGGCGGAACCCGGTCCGGCCCGGCTGCGGGGCGGCCGTTGAGCGCGGGGTGCGGTGCGGCGGCCGTTCGGCCGCAGGCGGGGCGGGAACGTCTCACCCGGCCGCGGCACACGCCGGCCAGGGTTCCGGGCGGGACGGCCGGCAACCTGTCCCGGTGGCGGAGCCGGCAGACCCCCGGTCCTCACCGGCCGCCCCTGACCCCGAGGCGTGCGGCCGACCGCCCCGGTGGCCGCCGTGCGGTCAGGTCACGCGGGGCGCAGCACGACCGGCAGCTCCTGGTGGCCGATCATGCCCAGGGACGGTACGCGGGAGACGGGCCGGTCCACGAGCGCCAGGCCGGGGAACGTCTCGAACGGCCGCCGCAGGGTGGATCTCGGCCTCGATACGAGCCAGTGGCGCACCGGGGCAGCGGTGGGCACCGGCCCCGAAGATGAGGTGGCCGACCGCGCGCCCAGAGGCGAACCCGCCGCTGATGCGGGAGCGTAGGGCTGCCAGGTGCTTGATGGGGACTGTCGGATCATGAATCGTGCCCGGCAGCCTACGTCCTCGAGATCCATGACCAGGTTCTTCGCCGCTTGGGTTACCCATGTTGTGGTCGGGTGTGCGGTGGTGCCCAGGACCCGGATGCGGCGACTGCTGTGTTCGATCACCGCGAGTACGTACATCCGCGCGCCGGTGAGGGTGACCGCCTCAAGGAAGTCGCAGGCCAGGAGGGCGTCGGCTGGGGAACGCAGGAAGTCGGCCCACGTGCTGGAGCTCCGGCCGGGCGCCGGATCGATGCCGGCATCCTTCAGGATTTTCCAGACGGTCGACGCGGCCACCTTCACTCCCAGCATGAGCAGCTCGCCATGCAGGCGCCTGTAGCCCCAGCTTGGATTCTCCCTCGCCAGACGCAGCACCAGAATCCGGATCGACCGCACGGTACGAGGCCGACCGGGTCACTTGGGCCGAGATGAGACGGCATGACGGCGCCTGGCGAGGTCGCGATGCCAGCGCAGTACCGTGCCAGGACGCACGAGCAGCCGCACCCGCCGCAGAACCGGCAATGGCAGCCGGTGCAGCAGCGCCGCCAGGAACGCCCGGTCGCCCGGAGCGAACCGTGCTCGATCACCGCCGAGTTGGCGTTGGAGCACCGTGATCTGATGGCGGAGGGCCAGAATCTCCGCATTCTTGTCGCGGTCGCTCATCGGCAGCAGACGCAGCAGCGCGAACGCGTTGCTCACGCCCAGGTAGGCCAGTCGCAGCAGCACGGTCGATCATCATGACGCGCCGGCTCCAGGCTACGCGAGAGCACCGACTCGAGCGACGAGGCCGACGACCGCCAGTCCGGGTGCATCCCTCTGACCAGGGCGGATGACATTCTCGGCAAGCGCAACGTCGGAGAGGAGCCGGCGGTGAAGGTCGCTGAGGTTGACGCCGCGGCTGCCGGGCGAGCCGAAGCCGGCTCGGGGAAAGTTTCTTCCCGTACGTCGCGGATGGCGCGGCTGATCAGCGTGCGCAGGACGGGCCACTGGGCGATCAGGAGGTCCCGGTTCAGCAGGGCGATCAGGTCATCGTGCCGCCCTTCGGCCAGCACGGTGCGGTACATGCTCATCCGCGAGCGCGGCCGGTCCCGCAATCCGGCAGCGAAGCTGACCGTCGTGGCACGCGGACCCGGCCGCGTGACAGGACACTCCGCGTTCGCGTCGGGGGAGAAAGAGCAGCCGGTGCTCATCCGGGCACCGGCGGGCCGGCCTGTCGGCGCGCCGGGAACTGGCTGTCAGGCGCAGGTGGCGAGCATGCCGTCCAGGGCCGAGCGCTCTGCCGGGTCCACGGTCAAACCGTAGGCGTGTTTGACCGAGATCCAGGCGCGGCTGTAGGTGCAGCGGTAGTCGGCCAGCGGGGGCTGCCAGTTGGCGGGGTCCTTCTCGGCCTTGGAGCGATTGGAGACGGCCACGAGCTGGGAGTGGGTGAGGTCGTTCGCGAACGCCCGGCGGTCCTGCGTGGTCCAGGCCGCCGCGCCGGACCTCCACGCCTCCTTCAGTGGCACGACGTGGTCGATGTCGAACTGGGCCGCCGCGTCGGCCGGCACGCCGTCGTAAGGCGAGACCCAGTGCCCCGAGGTCGCACGGCACTGGCTGTCCTGGGTGACGCCTCCGCCGTCGCGCTGGAGGACGACCTCGCGGGTGTCGCAGGTGCCGTGCTGGATGACCCAATGGGGGATTTCCCCCGGCTCTATCCGGGGACGTCCTCTTCGGGTGCGACGGTCAGTTCTTGCAGTTCCGCCCGGACCTCTTCAGCCGTCGGGGGCTCCGGGAGCTCCGCCGCTGGTACGGGAACGGTGACGGACGACGGAGTGCTCGGTGTGGCCCAGCTGGAGGGAGCGGAACCCATGAGGCCGGCGGTTGTCAGCATGGCGGTGCCGCCGCAGCGGCCCAGCGACGCATCATCATGGCCGTCACCGTGGCCTGCCCCGCTGGAGCGAACGTTCTTCTCCCGGGGGCTGTCACCCCATAGTGGATACGCGGCAGCGGGGCTCCAGCCGCCGTCGGGTCCGCGAGGATATCGACTGGAGGCCTTCCCGCCCGGCCTCATGTGTGACTGAGCATTTCTGTTGGCCAGTTGAGCGCGGGAGTGTCAGCTCACAGGCGGTTGGGGCAAGAATGGAACTCACTGCGGGCGACGGTCTGGTGATGCCGTTTCGCCAGGACTGTATTTGGGGGGGGCGTGTGCGCGTACGCATCGGAGACAACGGGTTGACCAGGGAGAGCGTGGGCAGCGGTGGTGGGGACCTGACCGGTCGCTTCGCGGACTGGATCGCAAGGGACCGGACCGTGGGCCGGTACGTCACGATGACCCGCGAACGCTCGGGCACGGCCGACGGCGGGATGTCGGGGGATCTCCTGGAGTGGATCGGCCTGACCTTGAGCACCGGATTCTCCACCGCCAGTCTGATCTACTCCCACCTGAACTTCCGCGCCTCCCTTCCGCCGCGCCAGCGGCCCGGCGCGCGGATGGTGGTCGAGCACAACGGTGTGCGCGTGGTGATCGAGGACGGCGGCGCGGAGGACGTCGCCCGCCTCGCTCGTCTCCTGGGCACCACGGTGGGCAGCGCTGACGGCACCTTGACCGGCCACGCGGGCCCGGGGAGCGGGGACAGCGACGGGCAACGTACCGGGAACGACACCGAAGGGACGGCAAGTGGCGCTTCCTGATCCACGCAGGAGCCGTGCGGTGCTGGTCGGGATCGGTGACTACACGCACGCCGACCTGGCTGCCATGCCGGCGGCGGCCACGGGCGCGGGCCATCTGGCCCGACTGCTCCGCGACCCGTTGATCTGGGGACTCCCGCACGAGCACGTCACCATCCTTGGCACCGATACCACGCAGGAGCGGATTCTGACGACGGTCAGGGACGCCGCGCTGGCCGCGGAGGACACGTTGGTGGTGTACTTCGCCGGGCATGGACTGCGGGATCCGGGCGAACGCCTTCATCTGGCGCTGGTCGACGCCGACCCCGACTACCCCCAGATCGGCACCCTGCCCTATCGCCAACTCCGCGACCTGATCAGGCAAGCCGGCCACCGAGCCAAGCACCGCGTCACCATCCTGGACTGCTGCTACAGCGGCATCGCCGGCGGCATGTCCCACCCCACGGCCCCGACCCGTGACGACCTGGCCGCCGCCCTCGACGAACACGCCCACGCAAACGCCACCGATGGGGACGACGGGGGGCGGCACGGGTCGGACGAGAACGGCTACGGGGACTGTGTGCTGACCTCGGCGCCACCGCAGAGCCGTTCGTTCGTGCGTCCTGGGGCCCCGTTGCCCGAGTTCACGGGTGAGCTGATCACCACGCTGGAAGCGGGCATCACCGGAGTCGGGCCCGCGATCAGCCTGGAGCATGTCTGGCTCAGAATTCGCGACCGCATGCGCGGCCGCGACAGTCCGGAACCACAGCTGTTCGCGCAGAACAACGCCACTCGCCACATTCACTTCCTCAACCGCGCCCCCCACGATCACGGGGAGCAGGGCGCCGCTCCCGATCCGGATCCCGGCCCATCAGCCGCCCACCTCGTGGCACGGGACGCCGCAGAACACGCCGCCCGCGCTATCCCGGACCGCTCCACCAGCATGGGCCTACTGGCCAGGATCGCGGCCGCGACGGTCACGGTCGACCCCGACAAGGCCAGACAGCTGGCCGACGAGGTCATACAGGCCGGCCACGAAATCACCGACCTCTCCCAGCGTGCACGCCTTCTCACAGCAGCCGCCACCTGCCTGGTCGCTCTCGATCCGCCACGTGCACAGCACCTCGTGGACGAGGCCGAAGGGATCATTCAGGGCATAACAGACATCGATGCGAAGGTTTTCGGGCTGGCCCGGCTGGCAACGGCGGTAACCGCGACAGACCGTGACCGGGCGACCTGGCTCCTGGAGAAGGCGGAGGAAGCCCTGCACAGCCTCCCCGACACGCGGTACAAGGCGGACCGGTTGAGAAGCCTGTCGTTCTCCGTGCTCGACGACGAGCCGGAATGGCGTCAGCGCCTCAAGGACGACTCCGAGCACCTCGAAAAAGCCATTCGGCAGAGGGAGCGGTTCGAGGAGGACTCGCGCCGCTCGCCAGAGGGCTTGCGTCGGGCCGGTGAAGTCAGAGCCAATAACGACCCGCGGTGGAGGGTGGTGGAGCTGGTCAAGATCGCGCGGGATTTGGCCGATTCGAGACATTACCACCAGGCGGTGGAACTCCTGGAGGAGGCCGAGCAGACCGTCCGGAAGATCGGCCTTCACGAGAGGGGGGAGGCGCTGAGCGAACTCACCGGCGCCCTGTCACGCGTTTGCTGGGCGGCCAGGACTATCCCCAACCGTGTCATCGACCTCATGACGAGGGTACGAAATGCCGTAAACGGCTTCGCCGACCAAGCGCTGGGCGACCGGCTGACCGACGTCGGCCGGACGCTGGCCGATGTCGCGGGCTACCTGGCCGAAACAGACCCCCATCGGGCGGTCGGGCTCATCCGCGAGGTCCAGACCATCGCACCCCAGCTCCCCGGCCGGAAGCAGCGCCTCCTCGACCACAACGTCGCGCGTGCCCTTCCCCGTGTCGGGATGGGTCTCGCCCCGCTTGACGCCGAGCAGGCGGCGACCCTCGCCCACGAAGCGATGGCCATCGTTCGAACGCTGGACAACGACCTGACGGAAAAGCAGACGTTGCGGGAGGCCGTGAGCGTGCTGGCTCTGGCCGGCCAACACCTGGCCAGAGCCGACCCACGCCGGGCGGATGAACTGCTCGGCGAGTCCGAGTCCTTCGCCCAGCGCCTCCCCGAGCGGGATCGGACGCATGCGCTGAATACTGTCGTGGGGGCGCTGGTCGACGCCGGGAATGCCATCGCCGGCACGGACCCCGACCGGGTGGACAGGTTTGTCCGTAAGTCCGAACGCCTCATGCGTAGCCTCCCGGACGAGAACAGAAGGTTTCATCTGGACGCCATGGCCAGGGTCCTGGTCGCTACCGGGGAAGCGCTGGTCGGGAGCGAACCCGACCGCGCGGTGGGCTGTGCGCGCGAAGCCGAACGCATCGTGCGCCAGCTCCCCCGGGACGAAGAGCGTGCCGCCGTGCTGTGGTCCATCGCGGGTCTACAGGCCGAACTCGTCAAACGCAGACCGGCTTACGCCGACCGCGCCAGACGGACAGCGGAAAGCATCACCGATGACCTGTATAAGGCCATCGCCGTACATGATCTAGCCCTGGCGCTGGCCCCTGCTGACACCGATCAGGCCGAACGCATCGCCCGAAACATCACCGACGCCTATTATCGGGCGAGTGCCCTGGCGGCGATCGCGGAGGCGCGGCTGTAAGCCCGACATCCCTCTCCAGGCTGCGGGTTGACCATGCACGCCTGGAGAGGGCTCCTATTGGGATCACGCTGGGTCCCGACCAGCTGTTCACGCGCTGGAAGCCGCCCTACTGGCCGGAGACGGGCCTTCGCTTGGGAGGGCCAGTCGCCCCCACTCCGCAGTGGCCGGCGGGCAGCAGGCTCGTTGGGCCCGGTATCGCGTGCATGCGCATCCGCCTCCGCGGCTACGCGACCGAGCCCGGGTCACGATGACGGCGAAGACGTACAGGCGCGCTCCGGTCAGAGTGTGGACCGGTCGCTGTCGGTGAGGGTCGGCTTGCCGACCTGACGCTGCAGGATCAGCAGTTGGTGGCCGGAGTACGAGGATCTCGACGTCCTTCTGTCTGTCGCTCATCGGCAGGAGGCGTAGGAATGCTAGGGAGTTGGTCGCGGCGAGGTAGGCCAGGCGCAGCAGCACGACAGATCATAATGTCGCCGGGGCCCTGCGCAGGTGAAGACACTTGGGCGAATGTCGAGGAGAACCGAAGATCCGTGATCAGGCTCCCAACCTGCGTGGATGATGCATCGGCACCCGCAGTGTCGTGGCTCTCTGAGCTCCGCATCACGCGGAACGCAGGCAGGCCGCACCCTCGCTTTCCGGTTTCGGGAAGGGTTCTGACTGTCGTGCCACCGAAGTCGCCGAAGCCTCCCGTGACTCCCGGCTCACGACAGATTCCCTGATCGCCGCCCACCCCTGTAATCAACTCCGTTGGTTTCATTGACATTTCACTCAGAAGTCGTACGTTGGGAGCGCTCCCATGGTCCTTTCAACTGGAAGGAGTTCCCCCCCACATGCGCAAACAGAGCCCATTAACCGGGCGTTCCCGGTCGGCCCTCCGCCGGCCTCTCCAGGCGCTCGCCATGCTGTTCGCCGTGGTTGTCGGCGCACTGACCTGGTCGGCCCCCGCCCAGGCTCACGGCTCCGTCGTCGGCCCCGCCTCCCGCGCGTACCACTGCTGGGAAAGGTGGGGTAACGACCACATGAACCCGGCCATGCAGACCGAAGACCCCATGTGTTGGCAGGCCTTCCAGGCCAACCCCGACACCATGTGGAACTGGATGAGCGCGCTCCGCGACGGCCTCGGTGGCCAGTTCCAGTCGCAGACCCCCAACGGGACGCTCTGCAGCAACAACCTCTCGAGGAACGCCAGTCTGGACAAGCCCGGGCAGTGGAAGACGACCACCGTCGGCAACAACTTCTCGGTCCACGTGCACGACCAGGCGTCCCACGGTGCCGACTACTTCACGGCCTACGTGAGCAAGCAGGGCTTCGACCCCAAGACCCAGACCCTGGGCTGGGGCAACCTCGACTTCATCACGCAGACCGGCCGCTTCGGCCCGGCGACGGACTACACGTTCAACGTCAGCACCTCCGGCTACACCGGGCACCACATCCTGTTCGTGATCTGGCAGGCCTCGCACACCGACCAGGCCTACATGTGGTGCAGCGACGTGAACTTCGGCTGAGCAGAGAAGCGCCGCACACGCCACCGGTCTCTGCCGGGCGCCGGTAACCCGCCGCCCGGCCGGCCGAGCTCCGTCGGGGCAGGGGACCCATTTGGTCACCCTGCCCCGACGGGGCTCCCTTCGCTCCTGGTGTGAACGCGCCCGATCGAATGTCGAGGAGAACCGAAGATCCCTGATCAGGCTCCCGACCTGCGTGGATGATGTATCGGCACCCGCACGACGACCGCCAGTCCGGGTGCATCCCTCTGACCAGGGCGGATGACGTTCTCGGCAAGCGCACCGCTGCCGCGGTCAGGCGCCGCCAGGTACTTGGCGGACTGCTCAACGAGTACCACACCACGTCACCACAGCTGCCTCACCGTCTACAGGAAACGCCCAGCTCAGCAGCCTGATCGGAATATTGACACCCTTCAGGCGATGTTGGTCGCACTCGCTCAGCCGGCCGAAGTGTTCTGTGTCGCCTCGCGTGCTTCGGTGAGGGCTCGCTGCCTGAGGTTGCCGCCGAACAACTGAATCGTGGTGGCGGCCAGGATGTCATCCCTGCCGATGGTCCGCCCGTCCCCCCTGCGGGTGGACAGGGCCCGGTGGGAATCCTTGAGGAACGGGGGTGGGGCCGGTTCGCCCGACATCACTGGGGTGACCGTACCGAAACGTTTGACCCCGCCCTCGCGGACGACCATGGCCGCGTCCCGGGCGAGGTCCGTCAGGAACACGCTCGCGATTCCGTCCAGGTCGCGGACCATCGCTGGGACGGCCGTCGCCCCCTGGCTTCGCAGCAGCTTCTTGACCCCAGCCTCGAACCTGTGGGCGCCCACCACAGCACTGGGTTTGCGCGACCTGCTGCGCTTACGAGAAGGCACGATGACACCCTCGGCGTCGTACAGGACACCGGTCAGGCCTTGAAACGTCGGGCTGTGGTCGTACCACTTGGTCCCCACCTCGAGCTCGACGTTCCGGTCGATCGCCGAGAGAAGGTCCCCGGGAATCAGCTTCTTCCGGGCCTCCGCTGCCGCCGCTCTCCTCGCGCCGTCGATGATCTCCGTCAGCACTGTCCGCGTCACCGACGCGGCGGCCCACGCGGCCGACCGAGAGACGTGCATCGAGGTCACGTCCCTGAACACCGCCTTGACGAGAGAAGGCTTGAACGGCGAGACATCCATGACCGAGGCGGTCCCGGGACCGCTGCGCTCAGGACGTGCGGGCTGTGTGGTCATCGGAAGGAACGCTCCCTGCTGTCGGAGTTATCAAAGGCCCATACTTCACCAGGCAGACCCGCTCTCTTCCCCCATCCTCCGTCGAGGCGTCACCCGGTCACGCCTGCCTCAACTGGCCGGTGTGCCGGACCTGCCCGGGACCGACTCCACGGCGTGCGCACCCCGATGGGGACGGCCGCTGTACCACCTGTACCTCGGCCTGGTGACCGAGGGCCGGGGCTCCTGCTCGGTGGTCCGGGGGCGGTCCTGGTGGTTATGCGGCCTCGGCCGCGCCTACCCGGCGGGGGTCCGCGCAGGCAGCCATCGTGCCCGTGGCGGGGTCCAGGGTGATGCCTTCGAAGTTTCCGGTGAGCGCGTACCAGGGGTTGGTCACCCGGGTCCACAACCGCTCCCGTGCCGCCCACGCGCACACCTCCCGCAGGACCTGTGGAGCGAAGCCGGCTTCCAGCAGGTTGCCCGGTTCCCAGCCGCGTTCGGGGGAGTGCGGACGGGCGCCGAACCGCGGCGCCTGCACGGATTCCTCGATCGTCATGCCGAAGTCCAGGATGTTCACCAGGTTCTGCAGCACGCAGGAGACCAGCGACACGGACGGCGATCCGGAGACCACCACCGGGCTGCCGTTTCGGAAGATGATGTTCGGGGCGAGGTAGACGCAGGCCCGCTCGCCTGGCTGCGGCATCACCCGTTGGAAGAAGGAGCCGCCGCCGGAGAGCTGGAAGCCCTCGCAGAACAGCCCGTTGACCCAGCCGGAGGCCATGTGGGAGTGGGTCACCGAGGCGATGTTGCCGTTACGGTCCACTACGGAGACGTGGATGGTTCCGGGACTCGGCGGCGGGGCGTCGAGTGGCGGCCGGGAGGACAGCAGCGCCATCCTGGTGCGGGCGTACTGTTTGGACCCAAGCAGTGCGAGCCGCTCGCCGTCCTGCTCACGGCCGTGCTGCCGGGGCGGTGCGTAGTACACCGTGTTGTGCACCTGGAGCAGAAGCTTCAGGCACTCGGGTGAGGCGGAGGGCGGCCCCAGCCGCGCCACGTCCAGCGTCTCCAGCATGTTGAGGGCTTCGACGAGCTGCGCGCCGCCATCGTCCGGCGGCGCGGAGGCGACCACTTCGGCGCCCCGGTAGGTGCCCCTGACCGGTTCCTGCAGGAGCACCTGGTACTCCTCGAAGTCTTTCGGCGTGATGACCCCGCCGTCGGACTGGACGGTTTCGCAGAAGGCGCGGGAGAAGTCGCCCAGGTAGTAGTCCATGCCTTCGTCGCGCAGCCGTTCCAGGGTGCGGGCGGCCTGCTCCTGCCGGATGACCTGGCCGGGCATCGCCAGGTGCCCGTGGGGGAAGAAGACGTCGCGCATCTGTTCGCAGGAGCCCAGGTTGGCCTGCTGGCCGTACATCACCCCGAACAGGAAGGGGTTGACCTCGAAGCCCTCCCGCGCGACCGCGATCGCCGGGGCGAGCAGGCGCCGGGCGGGCAGGCTGCCGAACCGGCGGCGGGCCTCGTCGAAGGCCGGCCACCAGCCGGGCACCGGGACGCCCCGGCCGCGCGTCAGGTCGGCCCCGGTGAAGTCGGGCAGCGGCGCCAGCGGTGCGTTGACGTTGCCGTTGAGGTACACGGTGGTGCCGGTGGCCGCATGGTGGTGCAGCATGCTCAGGCCGCCGGTGAGCGACGTCATGTGCGGTTCCACCACGAGCTGCGCGGCTGCCGCGGTGAGCGCCGCGTCGCAGGCGTTCCCGCCCTCGCGCAGCACGTCGGCCGCGGCCCGGACCGCGATCGGGTGCGAGGTCACCACCAAGCCCGAGGTGCCGGTGACGAGGGGTTTGCGCCCGTAGCGGGCCGGTGTCACGGTATCCAATGAAGGTCCTTTTATCGTGTTTGTCGCGTCGCGTGTGTCGCGTGTGTCGCGTGTGTGCGGCCGGACGGAGCCGGTGCCGGGCGCCCTCTCGCCCGGCACCGGCTCCGTGGAGCTGCTAGGCGGTGGCCGGGAGCTTGCGCGCTTCGTCGACGGACTTCGGCAGGGCGAAGCCGGCGACCAGCGCGGACAGCAGGCAGAAGAAGGTCATGTACCAGCCGAAGGAGACGTCGGTGCCGGTGAGCCCGTGCAGCCAGGCGGCGAGCAGCGGTGCGGTGCCGCCGAGGAGCGTGGTGCCGACGTTGTAGTTGAGGGCCGAGGCCGTGCCGCGCACATGCGCCGGGAAGCTCATGACGTAGGCGGTGGTCAGCGGTCCGCCGACGATGTTGTTGATCACGGTGAAGACCACCACCGCAACGAAGGCGAGGACCACCGAACCCGACTCGATGGCGAGGAAGGTCGGCACGGTGAGGAGCACGAACACCGAGTAGCCCGCCACCAGCAGGCGCCGGCCGCCGTGCCGGTCGGCCATCAGGCCGCCCCAGATCGCCGCCGGCGCGCCGACGACGTAGGTGAGGATCGCGGCCAGCAGCGCCTGGTCCTCGCCGAAGCCGTTCTGGACGAGCGCGGTGACGAAGTAGCTCTGGATCACGAAGGAGCCGACCCGCTGCCCGGCGCCCAGCCCGATCGCCCGGAGCATGTCCCGCCAGTACCCGCGCACCGCCTCGCGGAACGGTGACTGCTTGACGGTCTCGGCCTTGGCCTGCTCCATCACCTGCCGGAATTCCGGGGTCTCGGTGACGTGCCTGCGGATGTAGAGGGTCACCAGGGACAGCGGTGCCGCCAGGAGGAACAGCACCCGCCAGCCCCAGGCGTTGAAGTCGTGTTCCGGGACGGCCAGGATCATCACGTAGGCGATGGCCGATGCGAGCAGCGGACCGATCGAGGTCGAGCCCACACACCATCCGGAGAGGTAGTTGCGTCCGCGTTTGTCGCCGTGCTCCAGCAGGAAGTCGGCGGCCGCGGTGTACTCGCCGCTGGCGCCGACGCCCTGGACCACCCGGCACAGGGCGAGCAGGGCCGGCGCGGCGACGCCGATGGCCGAGTAGGTGGGCAGCAGGCCGATGGCCACGGTCCCGATCGACATCAGCGCGATGGTCAGGGTCAGGACGTACTTGCGGCCCTTGATGTCCCCGACGCGCCCCATGAGGGTGCCGCCGATCGGACGGACCGCGTAGGACAGGATCAGGCCCAGATAGGTGGAGATCAGGGCCGTGGTGGAGCCGCCGGCGAAGAACTGCTGGGCGATGACCACCGCGAGGATGCCGTAAAGGGCGTTGTCATACCATTCGACGGCGTTGCCGAGCATGGCGGACCACAGGATCCGGCGCCACGGGACGGCGGTCGGCCGGGGGCCGCGGGGACCGGGGACGGGTCCGGGGGCGGGGGTGTCGGCGGAGTCACCGGTGGACGGTGCTGCTGCGTGGCTCACCGGACACCTCCTTTCGTGGTGGGAAGCAGAAGAAGAGGGGCGTGCGGTCTCGGTCAGGGGGGCGGGGCGGGGCGCCGCCCGGCCGGCGGCGGGCCGGGGCGGGCGGCGGTGCGGTGGTGAGGCGTTCTCGGGGCGGCGTCAGGCGTCTTCGGCGGCCGCGCCGTAGTGCTCGCGCGCCCGCTCGGGGGAGATCACCTGCTCGCGGATGTCGCGCCGCACCTGCTGGGGCGAACGCTCGGCCGGGTCGCCGTAGCCGCCGGCGCCGGCGGTGACGATGCTCACCCGGTCGCCGGGCTGCAGCACGGTATGGCCGTGCACGACCGGCCGGGCGCCGTCGCTGAGTTCGACGCGGGCACTGCTGCCCGGCCGGCCGCCGAACAGGCCCCACGGCCGGGACGTCTGCCGACTGGTGTCCAGCCAGAACTGCACGTCGCACTCCTCGACCCGTACGGTGCGGCGGATGCCCATGCCGCCGCGGTGCCGGCCCGCGCCGCCGGAGTCCTCGACCAGCTCGTACGCCTCGACGACCAGCGGGTACTCGCTCTCCAGCGACTCCACCGGCAGGTTGGAGGTGTTGGTGACGTGTACCTGTACGCCGTCCAGCCCGTCCTTGGTCGCGCGGGCGCCCGAGCCGCCGCCGATGGTCTCCAGGTAGACGAAGTACTTCCCGGTGCGGGAGTCCTGCCCGGAGAAGTGCACGCCGGTGTTGGCGCCATTGGCCGCGGCGGTCACCCGCTCGGGCACGGCCGGCGCCAGGGCGCCGTGGACCAGGTCGACGACGCGCTGGCAGGTCTCGGTGCGGCCGTTGACGGCGGCGGGCTCGACGCAGTTGACGATGGAGCCGAGCGGCGCGTCGACGCGGATCGGGCGGTGCAGGCCGGCGTTGGACGGGATGTCCGGGTCGACCAGCGTCTTGACCGCGTAGTAGACGGTGGCGTACAGGGCCGTCCACACCATGTTCACCGAGGCGCGGACCTGGCCGGGGTTGCCGGCGAAGTCGAAGTGCAGCTCGTCGCCGGCGACGGTGACCTTCAGCCGCAGCTCGAGCTCGTCGTCCAGCTCGGGGCAGTCGAACCTGTCGCGGAAGGTGTAGGTGCCGTCGGGCACCTCGGCGATCGCGGCGCGGGTGCGGCGTTCGGTGTAGTCGAGCAGGGCTGCCGCTGTGGCGATCATGGTGTCGCGGCCGTAGCGGTCGGCCAGCTCGGTGTACCGGGAGGTCGCCAGCCGGTTGGCGGCGAGCTGGGCGCGGAAGTCGGCGCGCCGCTCGGCCGGTACCTGGCAGTTGGTGAGGATCAGCTGGAAGACGTCCTCCTGGATCCGGCCGTCGCGGGCGAACCGCACCGGCGGGATGCGCAGGCCCTCTTGGAAGATGTGGGCGTGGCCCCGGTCGCCGAAGTCGGCGTGGTGGGCCAGGTTGGCGGCCCAGGCGGTCAGCAGGCCGCCCACGAACACCGGCGTGATCAGCACCATGTCGGGCAGGTGGGAGCCGCCGCCTGAGTAGGGGTCGTTGCTGATGAAGGTGTCGCCGGGGCGGATCTCCTCGACGGGGAAGCGCTCCAGCACGGCGGAGACGACTCCGATCAGCGAGCCCAGGTGGACCGGGGAGGCCTGCTCGGCTTGGGCCAGCATGCGGCCCTCGGCGTCGAACAGGCCGGCGGTGCAGTCCCGGCGCTCTTTGATGTTGCTGGAGTAGGCGGCGCGCACCAGGGTCTCGCCCATCTCCTCGACGATGGAGGACAGGGCCGAGCCCATGACTTCTACCAGTACGGGGTCCGGCGAGGTGGTGCTCTTGGCGGTGGCGTTCAATTGGGGTTCCTCGGGGGCGGGCCGCAAGGGCGGGTCGGGTCAGTCCGTGGCGTTGGCGGTGTCGGCGATGGCGATGACGAGGTTGGAGTGCTCGTCGACGGTGAGGGTGTCGCCGGGCAGCAGCAGGGTCGTGGTGTCCATCTGCTCCACCACGGCCGGCCCCGCGACGCGGTTCCCGGGACGCAGCCGGCCGCGCCGGTAGATCGGGACGGGGATGAAGCCGCCCAGCTCCGGCAGGTACACCTCGCGGCTGCCGGCCAGTGCCGCGGACGCGTCCTCGCCGCCCGGTTCCTCGCGCCGCAGCGCGGCCTTGGGAACCGCGCCCACGCCCTGGAGGCGGAAGGTGACGACCTGGACGGGCTCCTCGGGGGAGGAGTAGCCGTACAGGCGCTCGTGCTCGGCGGCGAAGGCGTCCAGGACGCCGCGCACGGCGGCCGCGTCCAGTTCGCCGTCCGGCACCGGCACCGGGATCTCGTAGTTCTGCCCGGCGTAGCGCAACTCGGCAGTGCGCCGCACGGTCCGGTCGGTCTCGGGGATGCGCTCGTCGTCGAACCAGGCGTGTGCCTCGGCGGCGAGCTCGGCGTACACCTCGCCGAGTTGCCCGGCGAACCGCTCGCCCAGCGGCTGGATACGGGTACGGGAGAAGTCCGCGCGCACGTCGGTCATGAGCAGGCCGAGGGCGGACTGCGCACCCGGCGTCGGCGGGACCAGCACGGTGCGCATCCCCAGCTCACGGGCGAGGCGGGAGGCGTGCAGCGGGCCGGCGCCGCCGAAGGGCACCAGGGTGTAGTCGCGCGGGTCGTAGCCGCGCTGCACCGAGATGACCCGGATCGCGCGGGCCATGTTGGCGGTGACCACGCGCAGGATGCCCTGGGCGGTCTCCTCGGTGCCCAGCCCGACGCGGGCCGCGATCCGCTCGACGGCCGCTCGGGCGGCGGCCTCGTCGATCTTCTTGCGGCCGTCCAGCAGGTATGCGGGGTTGAGGACGTGCAGGACCACGTTGGCGTCGGTCACCGACGCCTCGGTGCCCTTGCCGTAACAGGCGGGGCCCGGGTCGGCACCGGCGCTGGCCGGGCCGACCTTGAGGTGCCCGCCGGCGTCGACCCACGTCAGGGAGCCGCCGCCGGCGCCGACGGTGTGGATGTCCAGCATCGGGGTGCGGATCGGCCGGCCGTCCAGCTCCATGCCGGTGGTGACCTTCGGCTGCCCGCCCTGGACCAGGGAGACGTCGGAGGAAGTGCCGCCCATGTCGAACGTGATGATGTCCGGGTGGCCGGCGGCGGCGCAGATGCCGGCGGCCCCCACCACGCCGGTGCTCGGACCGGACAGCACCATGCGCACCGGCAGTGCCTCGGCCGCCTCGAACGGGATGATCCCGCCGTTGGACTGGGTGACGTGCGGGACCACCGTCAGGCCCTGCTGCGCCAGGCGCCGGCGCAGGCCGGCCAGGTAGTCGGCGACGATCGGGCCGACGTAGGCATTGGTCGCCACCGTGGACAGCCGTTCGTACTCACGGAACTCGGGCAGCACCTGGCTGGAGAGCGACACGTAGGCGCCGGGCAGCTCCTCGGCGAGGATCTCCCCGATCCGCTCCTCGTGCCGCGGATGCAGGAAGCTGTACAGCAGGCAGACCGCGACCGATCGGACATCCTGCTCGCGCAGCACCTTGGCGGCGGCCCGCACGTCCTGCTCGTCCAGGGGGATCTCCACCCGGCCGTCGTGCCGGACCCGCTCGGTGACCTCCAGCCGCAGGTCGCGCGGGGCGAACGGGGCGGGCTTGTCGGCCTGCAGGTCGTACAGACGCGGACGACGGCCGCGGCCGAGCTCGAGCAGGTCACGGAAGCCGCGGGTGGTGATCACGGCGGTTCGCACACCGCGGCCGGTGAGCAGCGCGTTGGTGCCCACGGTGGTGCCGTGGGCGAAGTACGACACCTCGGCCATGGACCTGTCGCCGATCTGCTCCAGGATCTGCCGGACGCCCTCGACGATGGCCAGCCCCGGGTCCTGCGGGGTGCTGGAGACCTTCCGCACGTGCACGGTCCCCGTCCCCTCGTCGTAGGCGACGACGTCGGTGAAGGTGCCTCCCGTGTCGACGCCGATGCGCAGGGTCATACGTTTCCTCCGATGGTGCTCGTGTGAGGGCGGGGGCCGGAGGCCGGCCCGATGCCGGGGGTGCGGGCGGCGGGCCGCGGGGGACGGACGGGACCGGCGGGCTCGGCCGGCTCCAGGGGGACGCCGTGGCCGAAGCCGCCGTGTGCCAGGCAGGCGCCGGCGGCCGCCGCTGCCGCCGAGGCCAGACCAGGCCGGGGGTCCTCACCGCCGGCGAGGGCCACCAGCAGTGTGCCGATGAACGCATCTCCCGCGCCGAGGGTGTCCACCGCCTCGACCGGCTGCGCGGGCTGCCGCCATATGGTGGCGCCGTCGCTCAGCCACGCCCCGTCGAGGCCCCTGGTGACCAGGGACCACTGTGCGCCGCGGGCGGCGGCCTCGGCCAGCAGCTCCCGGACCTCCGCGTCGTCCAGGCCGGTGCCGGAGAACGCGGCGAGGTACAGGTGGGGCACCAGATCCGGGGCCCATGGCGCGTCGCGCTGCTGGGAGAAGTCGAACGACACCCGGGTGTGCCGGGCGATCCGCGGGACCTGTTCGATCAGTGAGCCGCTGTAGGCGGTGTGGACGATGTCGTGGGCGGCGAGGGCGGCGATTTCCGGGTCCGTCAGATGGAAGCGGGAGACGCCGTCGGAGGCGCCCTTGAAGACCCGGTCGCCGTCCACCAGGCCGATTTCGGCCCAGGCGTTCGGCCCCGCCGCGGTGCGCACCCCGCCGGTGTCGACGCCCTCCGCGCTCAGCGCCCGGCGCACGGCCCGGCCGGCCTCGTCATCACCGGTCACGCCCAGGTAGGCGGCGCGGGCTCCGGCGCGGCGCGCGTACACAGCCGCGTTGACCGCGTTGCCGCCGGGGAACATCGTTCCCAGGTCGGGGTAGCGGTCGACCACGTTGTCGCCGATGCCGATCAGCCGCATCAGTACGCGACCCGGTACATGTAGCGGCGCTGGGCGGTGTTGTGGCCGCGTTCGGCGGCGCAGAAGTCGAGCAGCCGGCGGGAGGCGCTCGCCACGGCGAGCGGGCTGATCAGGCCGCGCTGCCGCGGCGGCACACCGGGCAGGGTGAAGTCCTTGGAGTCCAGCACGGACCAGGTGCGGTAGTAGCGCTCGGCGAAGGCGACCGCCCGTTCGCCCATCGGGCGGGTGGCGTCCTCGCCGACGAGTACCAGCACCGGGTGGTCACCGACGATCTCGAACGGGCCGTGGAAGAAGTCCCCGGCGTTGACCGCCGAGGCGTGCAGCCAGTTCATCTCCTGCAGATAGCAGGCGGCCAGAGCGTTGGCGGCGCCGAAGTTCGGGCCGGCGCCGAGCACGTACACCAGCTCGGCGTCGCGCCACTGCTCGCCCACCCGCTTCCCGAGCGGGGCGACCTCCTGCTTGGCGGTTGTGAGCGCCTCCGGCACGGCGGCCACGGCCCGCCAGGCCTGCTCGGCGTCGAGCAGGGAGCCGGTGGCCTCCAGCAGGGCGAGCGCCATCTGCGTGAAGTGGATGGCCTTGGGTTCGGTGACGGTGATGTCGCTCGGGTAGTCGAAGAGCACGTCGGCCTCATCGGCCAGCGGGCAGTCGCCGCTCCGGGCGATGCCGGCCACGGTCGCGCCTGCCTTCTTCGCCACCCGCACGGCCTCCAGCGTCTCGGGTGTGGCACCCGAGTGCGACGAGGCGACGACCAGGGAGGTCCGGTCGAGTCCGGCCAGCGGGCGGTGGACCAGCTCAGCGGCGGTCATCCGGTGCGAGACCACCGTGCCCTCACTGCTCTCCATGAGGTCCTGGGCAGGGAAGGTCGAGTAGAACGAGCCGCCGCAGCCTACGAAGTACACCGTCCGCAGTCCCTTCCCGACCAGGCGGGCGGCCAGTTCGCGGGCCTTGCCGGCCTGAGCGACGGTGTGCTCAAGGGTGGGGGTGAGGTCGTCGGACAGCGGGATCGGGTCGACGGCGACGTCCAGCATTCGGGGTCTCCTCCGCGCGAAACGGGGTCGTGCACGGCCCGTGGCGTCAGACGCACCACGGACGGGCGATGATGTGCCGGTGAATTTGCTGAGAAGGTTCTCAGTCAGGTGATGAGAACCTTCTCAGCGGGCCTAGACTGTGTCAAGAGGTCGGTTGCGGACTACCTCGGGAGCCGTATCCCGAGGCGGCGTCCACGAGATCGACCTCCCGGAGAGAAGGAGGCACTCACGTGCAGAGCAAGGGGCGGACCGGCGGGCCGCCGAGCATCGTCGAAGTCGCTCGGGCCGCAGGCGTCTCCACGGCCACGGCCGGCCGGGTCCTCGGCGGCTACGGGCAGTCCAGCGCGGCCTCCCGGGTGAAAGTGGAGGAGGCCGCGAGGCGGCTCGGCTACCGGCCCAACGGGCTCGCCCGCAGCCTCATCCACGGCTCGACCCAGACCATCGGCGTCATCGTCACCGACGTCGGCAACTCCTTCTTCGCCCAAGCGGTCCGGGGCATCGCCGACGTGGTGCGGGCCGGAGGCTTCGAGATCCTCCTCGCCAACACCGACTCCGACCCCGACGCCGAGCAACGCGCCATCCAGGTCATGTGGGAGAAACGGGTCGACGGCGTGATCATCGCTCCCGAGGGAGCGGACAGCGCCGAACGACTGCGCACCCTGGTCGACGGCGGCCTCCCGGTCGTCCTCCTGGACCGCCCGCTGACGGCCCTGCCCCAGGTCGACCAGGTCATCGTCAACAACACCGCCTGCGCCCGCGGCGCCGTCAACCACCTGATCAGCCTGGGTCACCAGCGCATCGCCGTGATCAGCGAGGCCTCACGCGACTTCTCCCGGCTGCTCGGCCAATCCGCGGACGGCGACGGCGAGCGGCCCAGCGCCGCCCGGCTCACCGGGTATCTCTCCGCACTCCAGCGCGCCGGCATCCAGCCGGACCCCGGCCTCGCGGTGCACTCGCCCTACGACCGGGCCGCCGCCGAGCGGGCCACCACCCGCCTGCTGCGCCGCGACCCGTCCGTCACCGCCCTTTTCTGCACGGACAACATCCTCACCTCAGGCGCCCTCGCCGCGGTGCAGCGCAGCGGCCGAGCCTGCCCCGAGGAGATCTCCCTGGTCGGCTTCGACGACCAGGACTGGACAACCCTGGTACGTCCGCAGCTCACCGTGGTCCGCCAGCCGCACCGCGAACTCGGCGCGGCCGCCGCGGAACAACTGCTCGCCCGCCTGCACGCCCGCCGCACGGGCGAGGGCCCGGCCGACGGCGAGGCCGTGCACCTGCGGCTTCAGGCCAAGCTGGTCCGCAGAGCCTCGACCGCCCCCGCCGTAACGAACGGGACGTGACAGCCGCGGACAGGACCCAAGCCGGCGCGGACAGGGAAGGGAGTGGGCGGAACATGCTGCGGTGCGTGGTGATCGGCAGCGGGATCGTAGGGGCGGCCCTGGCCGACCGGCTGGCCGGAGAGAAAGCGGAGGTGGTCCTGCTGGAGCAGGGCCGACCCGGTCAGGCCACCAGCAGATGGAGCCTCGCCTGGCTCAACGCCGCCGCCAAGACCCCGCAGGCCTACCACCGGCTCAACGCCGACGGCATGCGCGCCTGGGCCCGCCTCGCCACCGGGCTGAACGGCGCCACCTGGTACCGGCCGGTGGGAAACCTGCAGGTCGCCGACGCCGGACGGCGGGAACAACTGGAGGCCACCGTGGCTCGGGCCCGCGCATGGGGCTACGCGGCGCACCTGGTCGACCGGGAAGAAGCGGCCCGGATCGAGCCCACTGTGCGCCTGCCGGACACCGCATCGCGGAACCTGCGCCTTGCCTGGTTCCCGCAGGAGGGCTACCTGCTGACCGAGCCACTGGTGGAGCAGCTGGTGGCGCGGGCCCGCCAACGCGGGGCGAGCGTGCGCACCGGCGAGGCCGGCCGGGTCACCGGGATCGAACGCGTCGCCGGCCGGGTCACCGCGGTGCGCACCGCTGACGGTGAGCGGATCCCCGCCGACACGGTCGTCTGCTGCGCCGGGCGCTGGACCTCCGAGGTCGCCGCCATGGCAGGGGTCCGCGTCCCGATGGTCGATCCCGAGCCGCCGGGCTCGACCGCGCCGGGATTCGTGGCACGGGTCGGTCCGGTCGAGCCTTCGCCGACACGGGTTCTGCACACCCCTGGCGTGAACCTGCGCCCCCACGGCCCCCGCACCGTGCACCTGGAAGCCGGCGACATGACAGCGGATCTGCACACTCCCGAAACCCACCTGCGGGACCTGGCGCACACGCTGCTGGACCGAGCCCGGCAGCTCCTGCCGGGTCTGAGCCAGGCCCGTGTGCAGGAGTACCGGGTGTGCGTGCGGCCGATGCCGGCCGACGGGATGCCCGTCGTCGGAACCGTGGAGGCTGTTCCCGGCCTGTACACCGTGGTGACCCACAGCGGCGTCACCCTTGCCGCGCGGCTCGCCGAACTCGTCACACGCGAGTTGTTGGAAGACATCCGGCTGCCGCAGCTCGAGCCCTACAGGATCGAGCGCTTCACCGCCACTTCGCCCCAATAGCCCGCACGGTGGCGCGGGCGCCGAAACCCTGGCGAAGCACCCGCGGCCGGCCCGGCCGGCCTGCGTCGCTGACCGGATGTGGCTTGCTGCCCGCGGGCCACTTCCCGGGTTACCGGGCCCCGGGCACTCGCGGCGGCCGGCGACGGTGGCGGCCCGGCGAGCCTTCGGCGCGGCCGACCGCTCACGGCTCTCCACGGCCCGTACGGCGGCGGCCGGCGCCTCGGCCGCACGACCTCCATCCGGCTCAGCGGTTCGTTGTGCGCGGACTCCAGCAGGGCACGGTGGAAGGCCAGGTCCGCCTCGACGATCGCGTCCGCCTCCGAGCCGGCCGCGGCCATGTCGTCGAGCGCCTGCCGCATCGCATCCAGGTCGGAGGTGGTGAATCAAAGGGGGAGCTCGCCCGGCTGAGCCAGAGGATCGGCGCCTGACATCCCAGGCCGAGGCCGTCATCGCCGGCGACTTCCTGCACATCGACTTGGGGATCTTCGCCGGGTGTACGAGCTGGTCTTCCTCGAGAACGGCACACGCCGCCTCCACATGGCCGGCGTAACCGCGCATCCGACCGCACAGTGGACGGCCCAGCAGCCCCGAAACCTCGCTCATGAGGCGGGCGTGCGCCGCGAGTCGTTGCGCTTCTTGATCCGCGACCGGGACGGCAAATACCCCAAGTCCTTACTACCTCCCCTCGCCGACCACCACACGGTGCCGCTGACCGACCTGAACACCCCACAACGGCTGCTCGAGACCCGTGTCCTTGGCGGTCTGATCAATGAGTACAGGTACGCGGCCTGACCAGCAGCGACGCGTTTCTGAACGGCACAGGGTGCCGACGCAGCGTCCCGTCCGGGATCACGTACGCCGGCCGCTTCGCCCGCCGCATCGCGGCGGGCGGGCTCTCGGCGAGCGCAACCCGGCGGAGCCGGGTGTCGGCGTCGCCGCAGCGTAGAGGGGCGAGGGCGAGGAGGGTCTGCCGTCCCGGCGTCAGGCGCCGCCGGCGGTTGCCGATCCGCTGCCGGTGGACGACGCGTTGGCGGCCACCGCCAGGACGGACGGCTCAGTCCGCGCCCTAACCGAGCCGCGCGCCGAGTTCGGTGGCGGCGGTGACGACAGCGCCGCTGAGGAGGGCGAGTTTGGCGTCGGCCCGCCTCGCCGGGCCGGATACGGACAGCGCACCGCAGGCCACGCCCTGCCGGTTGCGCACCGCGGCGGCCACCGCGCAGAGGTCCCGTTCGCTTTCCTCCATGTTGGTGGCGTAGCCGGTCTCCCTTACCTTCTCGAGCTCGGCCTCGAGCGCCCGGCGGGTGCTCACCGCGCGCTCGGTTCCGCCTCGCAGCCGCGCGCCCGGATAGCGGCGCCGCAACTCTTCCCGGGAAAGCTCGGCGAGCAGCACCTTCCCCGCGGCCGACGCGTGCGCCGGGCCTCGCTGCCCGATACGCATCCCGGCACGGATGACCTGCTGGCTCTCCACACCTTCGACGAAGACGGTCTCCGTGCCTTCCAGTACGAGCAGATGCGCGGTTTCGGAGGTGTCTTCGACGAGCTTTTCCAGCACGGGACGCGCTTCGTCGCGGAGGGCGACTGCCCCCATCACGGCGATGCCGAGCCTGGCCAGGGCGGGCCCAGGTCCGTAGCCCTTGGTCCGGGCGTCCTGGCGGAGCAGGTCGCGGGCCTGCAGGGTGGTCAGCATCCGATGAGCGGTCGACCTGGCCACTCCGAGCTCGGCGGACACGTCGGCAACTCGCAACGACGGGTTGTCCACCAGCATCAGCAGGATCCGCGCGGCGTTGTCGATCGATTCCACCGGGTAGGCGGCCGGCACTGCCACAACCCCTCCATCTCGCCGTCGTCACTGCGGCGCGGCTGTTCTGGTGATCGGAATTGTATTTCGCTAGCCAGAATAACCGCAGTCCCCCCCTCGACGTCTCGGCGGATCTCGCGAATCGCTCCGCAGCCGTGTTGGTGGTGCGTCACGGCTCCGGCGCCTCCGGCGGCGCCGGAGCCGCCTTCGAGCAACGTCCGCGAGCGGGTGGGAGCGGGTCCTTCCCGCTGGTCGGAGTCACCGCCGTGGCCGCCGTCCCGCCGATGTACCGCCTTGTCTTTGTTCCGCTGGGCAGATCACATGCCGCCCAGAAGAACATCCCTGTTGACCAGTTGCTGGGGCCGAGCTACTCTCCAGAACATGATCTGCCTTGCAGAACACTGCCTCAGAGGAGCGCCGTGACGACTCCATCGCCGTCCATCGCGGAACTCGGCCATGTCGGCCTGCGCTGTCACGACGTGGGCAGGCAACTCGCGTTCTACACCGACGTCCTCGGCCTGACGGTCACCGACCACGACAAGCGGCTGGGCATCTGGTTCCTGTCCGCCCGGCCGGACACCGAACATCACGAACTGCTCCTGGCCGAGGGGCGGGACGCGCCGGTCGGCGTCAAACTCATCCAGCAGGTGTCGTTCCGGTGCGCGCGCTTCGAGGACGTCCTCGGCTTCCATCGGCGTTTCCGGGAGCACGACGTCCGGCTCGACATGATCGTCTCGCACGGCAATGCCGTCGGCGTCTACTTCTACGATCCGGAGGGCAACCGCTGTGAGGTCTACTGGCAGACCGGGTTCATGGCACGGCAGCCCTTCGTCGAGCACATCGACATCGAGACCGATCCTGAGGAGCTTCTGCACGCCATCCGGGCTTCGGTCGAGCGCCACGGCGCGACGGGTTTCACCGAGGAGAGTTATCGCGCCTGGACGCGCGAACAAGCGATGCCGGCCGATGGCGCCGCGGCCAAGGAGGTAAGGCAGTGAAGTTCGTTCGCTACGCGGACGGGCCGTCCTCACGCGTCGGCGTGGTCGACGGCGACCTGGTCCGGGCCGTCGACGGTCCGGCAGATCTGCTGCCTCTCATCGAGGCCGGTGAGGACGAGTTGCTCGCGGCTGGACGGACCGCGCTGCGGCGCGGCGCGACCGTGCCGCTGCCGGACATCGTTCCCCTGTCGCCGATCGCGACGCCTCCGACCGTCCGCGACTTCTACGCCTTCGAACAGCATGTCCGGGCAGGGCGCGCCTGGCGGGGCCTGGAGATGGAACCGGACTGGTATGAGCTGCCCGTCTTCTACTTCTCCAGCCCCTACGCCGTGATGGGCTGCGGGCCGGTGCCGATGACGCCGGGTACGGAGCGTTTCGACTTCGAGCTGGAGGTCGCCGCGGTGGTGGGGCGCGCCGGCCGTGACCTGACCGCCAAGGACGCCGAAGGCGCCATCGCCGGTTACTGTGTGCTCAACGACTGGAGCGGCCGGGACGTGCAGCAGCGCGAGATGAAGCTGTCGATGGGGCCGGTGAAGGGCAAGGACACCGCGACGAGCCTCGGCCCGTACTTCGTGACCCCGGACGAGATCGCCGACTTCCGCGAGGGCAACGGATACCGTCTCGAAATGACCTGCACGGTCAACGGTGCCCCCTACTCCCGCGCCCTGTGGTCGGACATCCACTGGTCGTTCGGCGAGATGATCGCCTACGCCTCCCGCGGCGCCGAAGTGCGGCCGGGCGATGTGATCGGCTCCGGCACCTGCGGCACCGGCTGCGTCCTGGAGCTCTCCCGCACTCACGACTCGGCGGCCTACCCCTGGTTGCGGCCGGGCGACGAGGTCGTCGCGGCGATCGAAGGTCTCGGCGAGTTGCGTAACACCGTCACCGAGGCGGCGCCGGTCATTCCGTTGCGAACCCGGGGCGCGACGGGGCAGGAGGACGGAACACCACCGCGACGCACCGACGGAGCCGCGCGCTGATGGACGCTCCCGTACCGGCGGGGGACCCGGCCAAGCTTCGGGCCGCGTTGCTGCGTGCCATGCCGATGTCCCGGATGCTCGATTACGGCATGGACCACGGGGACGCCGTCCACCTGGCCAACGCGCCCGTCTCGGAACCGTGGCACGAGGTCGCGACGCGCCTGGCCGAGGCGCAGTTGACCCGCGCGGAGGCGGCCGCCGACCGCGGTGATGTCGAGACCGCGGTCGCGTGCTATCGGCGGGCAACCGCCTCCCTGATCTTCGCGCAGATGGCCTTCAACACCGACCACCCGGCCAAACGCGCGCTCTACGTCCGGCTCACCCGGGCCTACCAGGCCGCGGCCGAGCTCGACACCGAGTTGCGCGTGGAACGGCTGTCGATCCCGTTCCGGCAGAGCCACTGCACCGCCTGGTTCGTCAGTCGCTCCGGTGATCGCCCTGGCCCCACGGTGGTCATTGTCGGCGGGCAGAGCGGTTGGGGCCCGGCCTTTCATCAGCAGGCCGAAGCCCTGGCCCGGCGGGGACTGTCCGCTGTGCTGCTCGAGGCACCCGGTCAGGGCGATACGCGCATGGCCGGCGGACTCCACCTCGACGGGGACGTCGACCGAGCCTTCAGCGCTGCCCTCGACGCCGTGCGTGCCCGTACCGGCTACGACGGCCGGTACGGGGTGTGGGGAAACAGCTTCGGTGGACTGCTCGCCGCCCGTGCCGCGGTGCACGACAGCCGTTTCGGCGCGTGCTGCGTCAACGGGGCCAACGCGAAGCCGGAGCCACTGCCGTTCCGGACCGCACGCGAACAATCGCGGGCGCTCCTGGGTGTCGACACCGACGACGAAGCCGCGGCCGTCTTCCGCACCCTGTGGCTCGACCCGGCGGCCGAGCGCACGAGCGCCGCGATGCTCGTACTGCACGGCGGCAACGACCCGCTGGTCAGCCTCGATCAGCAGAAGGTGTTCCTCGAGCTGTCGGCGCATCCCACCCTGCGGGTTTGGGACGACGGCGACCACACCGTGTACAACCACTCGGCCGAGCGCACGGAGTTTGTCTGTGACTGGTTCCGTGCCCAGCTCGGCCGCGCGTGACCCAAACGACCACACACCCGCCCCCCCAACAGCTGACAAGACCATTGAGGTGACCGTGAAAGCAATGACACTCCCGCGTTACGGCGGCGCGGACGACCTGGAGCTCACCGACCAGCCGACACCGGCGGTCGCACCCGGGGAGTTCCTGGTCCGGGTCAAGGCGGCCGGAGTGAACCCGGGCGACGAAAAGATCGCCGTCGGCACTCTCGACGGCATCATGGTGACCCACTTCCCCCTCATCCCGGGCTTCGAGATGTCCGGCGTCGTCGAGGCTCGCGGTTTCGGCGCCACCGAGTTCGAGATCGGCGACGAGGTGATCGGCTTTGTCGTCAAGGACTGGGCGCAGAACGGTACCTACGCCGAACTGGTTTCAGCCCCGGCCCGCACTCTGGCACGCAAGCCGGCGTCCCTCGACTGGCTGCGTTCGGCGTGTCTGCCGCTGAACGGACTGACGGCTTACCAGGCCATCAAACGCATCAACATCGGCGAGAGCGACACCGTCCTGATCCACGGGGCCGCCGGTGGGGTCGGTACGCTCGCCGTGCAGATCGCCGCCACTCGGGGCGCACACGTCATCGGCACCGCCAGCGAGCGCAACCACGACTACCTGCGTGAACTCGGCGCCACACCGATCACCTACGGAGAAGGACTGGCCGAGCGGGTGCGCGAGCTCGCGCCGGAGGGCGTCGACGCGGCACTCGACTTCTACGGCGGGGACGCGGTGGCCGTCTCGCGGAAGGTCTTGAAGGATCCCGCGCGGGTCGCCTCCGTGGCCGACATCACCGCTCCCGAACAGGGTGGCCAATTGGTGTGGGCACGCCCGAACGCCGACGAGCTGACGGAGGTGGCCGCGCTCGCCGAGGCAGGGAAGCTGTCCGTCCCGGTGAATCGCTCCTTCCCGCTGGAGCAGGCCGCCGACGCCTGGCGGATGCTCCACGCGGACAGCCGCGCCCGTGGCCGGATCGTACTGGACATCGACGCCGCCTGAGGTGGTCTTCCGGCACGTACAACGCACCGGTGTAAGCGAAGGGTTGGGACACATGAAGCTTGCCGATGAAGCCCGCACATCCACGACCACCCCGGATGTCGTGGACGCGGATGTCGTCATCATCGGGTACGGCCCGGTCGGTCAGACCCTGGCTGCTCTCCTGGGGGCGGCGGGACACCGCGTGCTGGTGTGCGAACGGCGGGTCGGGCGCTACGAGACGCCACGAGCCGGACACTTCGATCACGAAATCATGCGCGTCTTCCAGTCTTTGGGCCTTGCCGACGAGGTAAGGCGCATCGCCGAACCAGCGCGTGTGTATGAATTCCTCGACCCCGACGGAGGCGTGATTTCTCGTCTGCCAAGGGAATGGAACGCTCCCTCCGGCTGGGATGCGTCGTACCACTTCTACCAGCCGGAACTCGAGGATGTCCTGGACGCGGCAGTCCGCGGAGCGTCCACGGTGGACGTTCGTTTCGGTGCGGAGCTGGTCGATCTGCGCCAGGGGGCGGACCACGTGGTGGTGGCGTTGGCGGACGGCAGCGTCGTCACCGCTCGCTATGCGGTCGGGGCAGACGGCGCCAACAGCGCGGTACGCACGCTCTGCGGCATTCCGACGAAAGATCTCGGTTTCCGGGGCGACTGGCTGGTCGTTGACGTCCGGCCTCGGCCTGGCGCCCCGGCCCTGGACATCCCGGACACCGGCCAGGTACTCGACCCCGCGAGGCCGAACCACATGGGCCGGGTGGCTCACCGGTACTTCCGCTGGGAGTTCATGCTCGTCGAGGGCGACGATCCCACCGAGATGGTGCAGCCGGAACGCGTCTGGGAGCTGCTCAGGCCCTGGATCGGCCCACAGGAGGGGGAGGTGATCCGGCAGACCGTCTACCAGTTCCGGTCCATCGTGGCCGATACGTTCCGCCACCGGTCGGTTCTGCTTGCCGGTGACGCCGCTCACGTCATGCCGCCATTCCTCGGACAGGGCATGAGCTCTGGCATCCGGGACGCCGCGACCCTCGGCTGGATGCTCGACCTCGTGCTGACCGGCGCCGCGGACCCGAAGCTGCTGGACCTGTACACGCTCTCGAGAAGGCCACAGGTCATCGACTACATCGAGGAGTCGGTGCGGGTAGGGACCGTCGTCTGCGAGACCGACCCCGTTCGTGCGGCGCAACGTCGTGCCCAGATGCGGTCGGCGACCGAGCTTCCGCCACCGTTTGAGCCGCCTGTCGGCGCAGGCTTCCGAGACGGACAACCGCTGGCCGGCCACTTGGCCGTACAGCCCTTTCTGCGTACGAACGGCGGAAGGACCGAGCGGTCCGACGACGTGCTCGGCCACGGGTTCACCCTGTTCAGCCTGGTCGAACCGGACGCGGCGACGACCGCGGCCGTCGCGGAACTCGAGCGCGCCATCGGGCTGCGGTCCGTGGTGATCGGCGCCGAGGGGGTCCAGGAAGAGGGCGAGGCGCTGAGTGACTGGCTCAAGGAGTCCGGTGTCGTGGCCGTGCTGGTTCGCCCGGACTTCTACGTCTTCGGCACCGCTACCGAGCTCTCCGAGGTGGTGGATCTGCTCGCCTCACTTCGCGCGAGCCTGTCGCTGGTGTAGCGGCGTGACACCCGCTCGCGCGGCGACCGACGACTGCCCCGGATCACATGACACACGGAGGAATCTCATGCCGAAGACGAACAACGGTATGTACTACGAGGAGCGGGGAAACGGGCCGGACACTATCGTTCTGCTGCCCGGACTCGGGTGCTCACTCACGTGCTGGTCCGAGGTGGCACCCCTCCTCGACGGCTATCGCCTCGTGCTCATGGACCTGCCGGGCCACGCGGGCTCCATCCATGCGCCTGCCGACGGATCGAGCCTCGCCCGGATCGCCGAAACGGTGATCGATGCTTGTGATCAGCTCGGCCTCGAACGCTTCGCCCTCGTCGGTCTCTCCTTCGGTGGCGCGCTCAGTGTGCGGATCGCTCTGGACCGGCCCGGCCAGGTGTTCGCGGTCATGGCGCTCATGCCGTGGAACGCGGGCGGTACCGAGGCGGGCGATCCAGTCATCGAAGGGTTCCACACGTCCTTCCGTGACGTCGAAGCCATCACGCAGGCCATTGGGGCCATCTCGCTGGAGCCGAGCAAGACGACCGATGTCGTGCGCACGATGACGACTGCTGTCACCGAGCAGTTCTGGCACAGCTGGCTCGGAACCGGTGGCGGTGCTTACACGAGCATGTCCGAGGAGCTGTCCGGGCTCGCTGTGCCGGCGTGCTACGTCATCGGCGGCCAGGACACCATCGCCCCGCAGGACAAGCTGATCGCCGACGTCCGTGCGATGCCCGGAGGCCGGCTGGTCTTCCTGTCGGACGCGGGACATCTCGCCCCCTACGAGTCTCCCGAGCTCGTCGCCCGGGAGATCCGCGAGTTCGTCAGCCGCTACGCGAACACGCCGTCGCCGGGCGCGGGTGCTTCGTCATGAGGTCGCTGTGCTTCGTCGGCAGGCCGAGCGGCCGCGGCGGGCGATCGTGGTGGCAAAGGCGTGTTGCCACGCGGATCAGGTCGGCAACGGTACGGAGGTGGCTGTGCGGTGGCCAGGCGATCACCGTTGTCACGGGCGGGGCGTCCGGGACCGGCACGGCGGCGAGGTCCCGGCACAGGTCGGCGGCGGCGGACTCGGGGATGATTACGGTGGTACGGCCAAGCGCGATCAGCTGGAAGAGCTGCGCCAGGTTCCGTACCTCTGCGCCCGGTCCTTGTGGGTAGCTGCCGCCGGGACCGGGCCAGCGGGCCATCGGGAGCGTTGGGAGGGTGGTGATGTCGGCCATCCGGAGCTGGGAGCGGTCGGCGAGCGGGTGTGAGGCCGGCAGGATCGCGACCTGTCCCTCTGTGTACAGGGTTTCGGTGTCGAGTCCGGCTGCTGAGTCGAAGGGCAGGTGCAGCAGGGCCACGTCGGCGTGCCCGTCCCGCAGCAGCTGCTGGTGCTGGTGTGCCTCGCAGAGCAGCAGATCGACGGTGGCTGCGCCGGGTTCCGCGGCGTAGGCGTCGAGCAGTTTCGTCAGCAGCTCGCCGGCGGTGCCGGTTTTGACGGCGAGGACGAGGCTGGGGTGTGCTGTCGCGGCCTGTTGAGTGTGCCGCTCAGCTGCGGTCACTGCGCTGAGGATCGCGTGTGCTTCGGCCAGCAGCACGGCTCCGGCGGCGGTGAGGGTGACCTTGCGGCTGGTGCGTTCCAGCAGTGTGATGCCGAGCCGGCGTTCGAGCTGGGTGATCGTGCGGGACAGGGGCGGCTGGGCTATCCCAAGGCGCTGGGCGGCCTTGCCGAAGTGCAGCTCCTCGGCGACGGCGACGAAGTACCGCAGCTCGCGTATTTCCATGCGCCCAGGCTAATGACGGCTCACGGCGGATCGATATCGTTCGGGTATTTCTGCACTACCGAGCGGGTGTTGGTGTCCGGCCGCGGTGCGGGCATGCTCGCTGTCGTGAACGAGAAGACGATCGCGCTGGTCACTGGCGCGAACAAGGGAATCGGGTACGAGATCGCGGCCGGGTTCGGTGCGCGGGGCTGGAGTGTCGGCGTCGGCGCCCGGGACGAGCTGCGCCGGGAGGACGCCGTGGCGAAGTTGCGCGCGGCTGGTGCCGACGCCTTCGGCGTGCCCCTGGACGTGACCGATGACGAGAGCGTGATCGCCGCGGTCGGACTGATCGAGGAGCGTGCGGGGCGGCTGGACGTACTGGTCAACAACGCCGGCGTGGCCGGCGGCTGGCCGGAGGACCCCACGGCCATCGACCTCGACACCGTGCGGCGGCTGGTGGAGACCAACGTCATCGGCGTCATCAGGGTCACCAACGCGATGCTGCCGTTGCTGCGCCGTTCGGCGCACCCGCGGATCGTCAACCAGTCGAGCCATGTCGGCTCCCTGACCTTGCAGACCACGCCCGGTGTCGACCTCGGGGGGATCAGCGGGGGCTACGCGCCGACGAAGACCTTCCTCAATGCCGTCACCATCCAGTACGCCAAGGAGCTGAGCGGCACCGGCATCCTGATCAACAACGCCTGCCCTGGTTACGTGGCCACCGACCTCAACGGATTCAGCGGGACCCAGACTCCCGAGCAGGGCGCGGCGATCGCCATCCGGCTGGCGACCCTGCCGGACGACGGCCCGACCGGCCGGCTTTTCGACGACAACGGGGTCGTCCCCTGGTGATCTGACTCTGGGGTGCGTTCCTGGTCGATCAGGCCGTTGACGCCGGAGCGGCGCAGGACGGTGTCGACGGCGTCGAGCCGGATGCTCAGTGAGCGCCCGCCGCTGGGGGCCCGGCCCAGCAGGTGCTCGGCGGCGGCCCGCTCGCCGTCGGTGGGCGCGGCCAGGGTGACCGGGCCGGTGAGTGGCTCGGCGCGTTCCATGTGGCGGCGTCTCCGGTCCGGCAGCCAGGCACAGCCCGGGGGGGGCCGAGGAACGCCCCGCGTGTGCCTCCGACGTAGCCGGCGTTGTAGCGTTTCGTGCGGCTGTTCGGCTCTCGTTGCCCGTCGTCGCGACCCACGGGCAACAAGCCGGGGGCACCGCACGTGTGAGGAGCAGAAAGTCATGGCACGACCAGAGTCCGCCGAGAGCAGCACCGGCTGGGGCACCCCGGCCACGTTGCCGAAGGCGCCGCTCATGGCTGCGTGTTCGGGCGGCTCGCACTCCTCTTGCACACGGGCGGGCGGCCAGCTCTCCGTGCCCTCCGCGGTCGGAGCCTGGGTCAGCGCGGTCATCGAGAAGGACGCGAAGCAGGCGTGCCTGCTCCCCGCGGTGCCGGGCAGCGGCTCGTCCCGGAAGGCCGCCACCACCAGATGTGCACTGCGTCGGCGACGCAGAAGACGGCCCCCAGTTTGACGTCGAGGCGTCTCACCGCGGAACGCCTCTGGCAAGCCGACGGTCACTGTCGACGCGCCCACCCCCGGGGGCGACGAGGCAGCCGTCCGGAACGACCCGCCCCCACCGGCTACTCCCCACACCCTCACCAGCGACCAATCCACCATGGAGAACACGGCCCCAGGAGGAGAAGTGCAGCGACCACCTGAACCGGACGACCTCGCCTCGTATACCCGACGGCGCGTCCTGACTGCCGCGGTCGGGATCGGGGCCGCGGCTGCCCTCGGTGGTTGCGACGCGTCCGCGTCCTCGTCCTCGTCGGACGCCCTCCAGGTCGACTTCGGCAGGACGGCGTTCTTCCCCCTGGTCAAGTCGAAGATCGGCGTGGGTCGTGCGCTCAACTCCGACAAGATCCTGGACAGCCTGCGGTACCTGGACGAGATCCGTCCGGCGCTCTACGACGGAGAACTCCGCTTTCCGGACACGGACTCGGACTCGATGAAGCCGTACCCCATCGAGGTCGAGGACGGCGAGGTCCAGGTGCGGCGCAACTCCTTTCTCGACACGGTGCAGAGCGAGCTGCGGCGGCGCCGCATCGAGGTCATGTATCAACTGGAGGGCGCGCCCCAGCAGTGGGAGGACACCGCGAAGGCCAAGGCGCCGCGGAAGTTCCCGGCCCCGACCGACCTGCGGGCCGCTGCGGACGCGGTGGGCAAGTGGGCGAAGCTCTACAACGATCAACCGGTCAGCTGGTGCATGTGGAACGAGCCGAGCCACAACCTCACCGGGTCTCCCGATCTCGCGTCCATCCGGCAGATGGTCGACATCTACGACGCCTACGCCGGCGCGATCGGGCCCAAGGGGCTGTTCGGTATGGCGAGCTTCGTTCCGGTCGACGCGCATCCCCGCCGGCAGTTGGGCGGCCGGAGCTACCTGGAGACGGCCGTCGACGAGTTGCGGAAGCGCCGCAAGACCGAGCCCGACCTGCCGTTCGACTACCTCACCATGAACAACTACGGCGAGGATCTCTCCGACCTCGTCGACGGCGCACGCAACGCGCTGGGCGGCGACTTCAACACCGTTCCGCTCATTCAGGCGCAGTTCGGGGTGTTCCGCCCGGGTGAGTGGGAGAAGAAGGGCGGAACCGCGCTGGAGGCGGCCCGCTCGGTGGCGGCGTTGGAGAAGGCGCTGCGGATACCCGACCTGCAGACGTTCACCTTCAGCGGCTGGGTGCCGCACATGATCGCCTTCAAGGGCGGTGAGGCGCTCCGCACGCCGTTGTTCAACGCGCTGAAGCTCTACGCGCGCATGCCGGACCGCCGCACCCCGGTGCGCGGTGGGCTGCCCGACGGCGTCGGTGCCATGGCCTCCGGTGACGAGCACCGCAGTTCGGTCCTGGTGTGGAACGAGTCCGGCGAGTCGCGGACCATCCAGCTCGAGCTGGCCGACGTTCCGCCGGCCGATGGGGGAGAGGCCGAGCTGAAGGTGTATCAGATCGATCAGAAGCACGGCAGCCCGCTGGAGCACAGTGGAAGCGACTTCGGCCCCAGTGAGACCGTTCACCTCGATGGGCGTTCCCGTAAGGTGTCCAAGACCGTGACGGTGGCGGGCCCGGGTCTGGTGTACGTGGAGGTCGGCGCCGCATCGCACCATCCCGTCCTGGACCGGGACGGCCTGTCCGCCACCCTGGTCCGCAAGCACACGTACGCCGACCGCGTCACGGGGGCGAAGGGTACGACCACGGTGCGCGGCAACGCCTATGGCTGCTACGACGCCGTGCGTGCCGTCGCCTATGTGGGCGTCGAGGGGGACGAGGGCACCGGGTTGTGCGGAGCGGAGTACCGCGGTCTGCCGCAGACCCTGGACACGGACGTCCGCGCCGAGCTTCCGGACCGCCAACCGACCTCGTCGGAGGCGCTGTTCGGCATCCGGGTGGACTATGTGCTCGGCCACGGCGTCGCGAAGAGCGTGCTCTGGCACGGCGACATCCTCGACAAGCGCCGCACCAAGCCCCTGCCGTGGGGACGGCGCGGCGCGACCGCGGACGAGCTGGTCCACGCCCCCGAGCTCGATCGCGCGAGGGTGGGCCACACCAGGCTTGCCCTCGCCCTGGGCGCCCACGCGCCCTCGGGCTGGGCGAGCTCCGGCGCTCGGGCGATCATCTCGTTCTGGATGGACTCCACCGGTCCCGGCTCCCAGGCGAGGTTCCTGCTCGGCTAGATGCCGCTCTCGCCCACAGATCGATTTCGGCGTAGGCCGTGGAAAGGGAAAGCACGTGAAGCAGAACGATTTCGCAGTGTCGCGGCGGTGGCTGGTCGGGGCTTCGGGAGCGGCCCTCCTGGCCGCTGGATGCTCGAAGAACGATGGCGGAGGGGACAGCGGCGGCTCTGCCGACCCGTCGGCCGACGGGCCGTCCGACGGGTCGGCTCCGGACGGGGCGCTCGGCGGCAACTTCAACGAGGACCCCACCGGCTGCGGATTCACCGAGCTCGAGGGCCTGGACGCCAGTTGGCTGCGCGGCTTCGTCGCCATTCGTGCCAAGGAGGAGACCGGTGCCCTGCAGGACCGGGCGGTCTCCACTCTGCTCAACGCCTCCGAGCACGGTTACGGCACCATCCTCAGCCTCAAGCTCCCGCACAACGACAAGCCTTTCCCGGCCCCGGACAGCTCCGAGATGGCCGACGTGCTGGCCAAGGTCGACAAGGTGCTGGACACCGTCATGGACAAGGTGAACATCCTCGTCGTCGGCAACGAGCCGTTCATCGAGAGCCGCAAGGAGGACTGGAACGGTCCGCTGGGCGACTTCTACGAGAAGGTCGCCGAGCATGTGCTCGCCTACCGGGCCGAGCACAGCGGTAAGAGCAGCCGTACCCGCGTCTACATGGGCGCTCTCAACCACCTCGACGAGCCCGAGTGGCGCGGCGAGGGCGCGGAGCGGTGGATGGAGTTCGCGCGGAAGACCGACGGGATCGAGGGGGTGGACATCCACCCCCACGTGTCGTCGATGGCGAACGCCAAGAAGTACCTCGACTTCGTGGTGCCGCGGCTGGGACACGGGCAGAAGTTCCTGGTCACCGAGTTCTCCCTGGTGCTGCTGTGGCGGCAGCACCTGAGCGACCCGATTCCGCGCCAGTTCGCGGAGCGGTACAAGATGAGCCCCGACACCAAGGTGTGGCAGGCGATCAAGCAGGCGATCGACCACCCGTGGTCGCAGCGCCAGTGGCAGGACCTGCTCGCCATGAGCCCCTGGTACGCGAGCCACAAGCACTGGCTGAGGAACCAGGTCAAGCAGTTCCGCGACACCGGCAAGCTCGCCGTGGCCACCTACGGCGTGGCGCAGGGAGCCGCCATGACCAAGGACTTCGGCCCGCAGAAGAACCCCTGGCTGCTCAACAGCCTGTACGCGAGCCGCACCGCACGCCCCGAGGCCAAGTCGTCGACGCCCGCCCAGAGCCTCGGCTGGTACGACGACTTCCGGGCCCTCCAGCGCGAGCAGGACAAGCTGCCGGTGAACACCGGCAGCGTCCCCACCTGACCGGGGCAACCGCCCCTGCCGCCGGAGTCCCGGCCTTTCGCCCGGCCTGCCGAGCACACCTTGCGTTGACGCAGGCCACTGGCGACACCTCGCGCCGTGCGCCGATGAGCTGTCCCGGGCCCCGGTCGGCAGGGCGGATCAGCGCAGTCCGGCGAAGAGATCGTTCTCGGGTACGGCGGCGCCGGTGGTGTCCTTGACGCGTACGAAGGTCTCCATGCCCATCAACTCGCCGAACCTCTCCTTGCCCATCTTGAGGAAGAAGATGTTCTCGCCCTGACTGGCGTGCGCGGCCAGCGCATCGAACTTCTGACCGCTGAACGCGGTGGTGTCCACCCACGTGGTGATCTCATCGTCGGGGAGGCCGATCTCGGCCATCGCGGCGGCCTCGGCGGGATCCGGCTCCGGCACGTCCCCATGAAACTCGCGCATGGCCTCCGCGAACCGCTGCATCATGGAGTGGGGCATCGTGGTCCAGTACACCTTCGGTGTCAGCGTGGTCATCTCCAGCGCCGCCATCGTGATGCGGTGGGCCTGGATGTGGTCGGGGTGGCCGTAGAAGCCGTTCTCGTCGTAGGTGACGACCACATCGGGTCGGTAGTGCCGCATGAGTTCGGCGAGCCGGGCGGCGCCTTCCGCCACGGGGGTGCGCCAGAAGGATCCGGGGGCGTCGTTGCTCGGCCAGCCCACCATCCCGGAGTCGGCATAGTCCAGCATCTCCAGATCGCTGACCTTCAGGACGTCACAGCTCGCCTTGAGTTCTCGACGGCGCATCAAGGCGACGGCGGCCGGATCGTGCCCGGGATCGCCCGGCTTGACACCCCCCGGTCCGTCACCGCAGCCGCCGTCGGTACACGTCACGAGAACCGTCCGGATGCCCTCCGCCGCGTACCGCGCGAGGATCCCTCCGGTTCCGGTGGCCTCGTCGTCGGGATGGGCGTGCACGGCCATGAGCGTCAAGGGTCGGTCAGTCATGAAACAGTCCTCCTGAAGGAAGTACGTCTTGGTCCGAGTGCGCGGCGGGCGTACCGCGATTCTGGGGCCCGGATCCTGGTGAGGCGGACGGCCTTGTGGTCTCCGTATTTCCCCGACGTGCGGCGCCGGTCCCTCGGTCGATGCAACCCTGCCGCCGGGACGGCTGTTCCCCGCGCGGCCGTTTGGCCCCGGTGACGTGAGGCGGCCCTCACCGTGCCACGTCGGGTGCCCGGCGCGCCACCAGCCGCCGCTTCCGCGGCCGGATCGGCCGTCCCCGTTCGGCAACCAAGCGGATCGTGCCGTCGTCCTCAACGACAGGTCGCCTCAAGGAGGTCATGCAGTGCCTACGCACGACGACATCGTCAGACCGCTGCCGGAACTGCTCGGGGACCACGCCCGTCGCCTCGGGGACAAGGTGTGTTTCCAGGACCGGCTCGGGCGCGTGACCTACCGGGAGCTGGAACGCAGGACCGCACGGCTGGCCGGGCACCTGGCTGGACTCGGCGTGGCGCGCGGCGACCGGGTGGCCGTACTGCTCGGCAACCGTGTCGAGGCGGTCGAGAGCCTGCTCGCCGTCACCCGGGCGAGCGGCGTGGGCGTGCCTCTGGACCCCGGGAGCCCGGAGGAGGAACTGACCCGCTTGCTGGACGACAGCGGGGCACGGGTGCTCATCAGCGACGGCGCCTGCCTGACGCGGCGGCGGACGCTGTCGTCCCGGCCCGGACTGACCGTGGTGGTGGCCGAAGGCGGCGACGAGGACGGGGCCGAGGGCTCGCCTCCGGGCGCGGCCGGCGCAGCCGGGGGCCGGCCCGCCGCGGTCGCGGGCGGTGTTCTGCGGTACGAGGAGTTGGCGGGTACGGAGCCGCGGATGCCGGCCCGGGACGATCTCGCGCTGGACGACGTGGCCTGGCTGCTCTACACCTCGGGCTCCTCCGGCGCGCCCAAGGGCGTCCTGTCCACCCAGCGCAACCGCCTTTCGCCGGTCGCGACGGGTCTCGTCGGTGTCCTGGGCCTGTCCGAACGGGACCGCGTGCTGTGGCCGTTACCCCTCCATCACGCGATGAGCCAGGTGGTGTGCTTCCTCGGGGTGACCGCGGTGGGGGCGAGCGCGGTGCTGCTGCCCCATTTCTCGGTGGCGGGTGTGCTCGGCGAACTGCGCCGCGGGGACGGTCCGTTCACCTTGCTCGGCGGGGTCCCGACCACGTATTCGGCGCTGCTCGACGCGGTCCGGGGTGAGGAAGCCGGCGAGGGCGGCGCCGGTCTCGGCGCCCCCGCGCTGCGGGGTTGCGTCAGCGGTGGTGCGGCGGCGGGGCCCGGGTTCCGCGAGTCCTTCGAGGCGATCTGCGGTGTCCCTTATCTGGAGCACTACGGCAGCACGGAGGCGGGCCCGGTCACCATGGCGGCGCCGGGCGAGGCGACGGCGTCCGGGGCGCGGGGCCGGGTGCTGCCCGGCACCCGGGTCCGGGTCGGCGGGGGCCGCGACGGCCGGGACACGGGCGAGGGCGAGTTATGGGTCAGCGGGCCCGGGGTCATGGCCGGATACCACGGCAGGCCGGAAGCCACCGCGGAGGTGCTGCGCGACGGCTGGTTCCGCACGGGTGACCTGGTCAGGATCGATGCCTCCGGTGAACTGGTGGTCACCGGCCGGGTAAGCGATCTGATCATTCGGGGCGGGGTGAACGTCCATCCTGCGGAGGTGGAGGCGGTGCTGCGGCGGCTTCCGGGGGTGGCGGACGCCGCCGTGGCCGGACGCCCCCACCCCGTCTTCGGCGAGGTGCCGGTCGGCTATCTGGTCGCCGGGTCCGGTGGCGGCGTGCTGGACAGGGGGCGCATACTCGCCGCCTGCCGTGCGGAACTGTCCGGCTTCAAGGTGCCGGTCGAGTTGTTCGAGGTGGCGGACATTCCCCGTACGGTCTCCGGGAAGATCCTGCGGCGGGACCTCGCCGGCCTGCCCGCGCGGGCGCTGGGCGCGGAGGCCGTCGGGAAGCCGTCGGAGGACCTGCTGACTGTGGTGCGAAGCGAGGTGGCGGCCGTGCTCGGCGGTACGCCTCAGGCTGTGGAGCCGAGCACGGCACTGCGGGACCTGGGCATGGACTCCCTCACGGCGACGGTGCTGCGGGAGCGGTTGTCGGCGGCCACCGGCCTGCCGCTCTCCGAGGCCGTCGCCTTCGACTTTCCCACGGCCGCCGCGCTCGCCGCCCATCTCGGGGAACGGAACGCCGCCGCGCCGGCCGGTGCCGGGCCCGTGAACCGGAGCGCGGCCCGGCCGGACGACGACCCTGTGGTGATCGTGGGGATGGCGTGCCGCTATCCCGGAGACGTGACGTCTCCGGAGGAACTGTGGCGGCTGGTGGCCGAGGGGAGGGACGCCATCGGTCCCTTCCCCACCGACCGGGGCTGGGACACCCGGGCGCTGTACGACCCGGACCCCGGGCGGCCCGGACGGACGTATGTGCGCGAGGGTGGTTTCCTCTCCGGCGCGGACCGCTTCGACCCCGGCTTCTTCGGCATCTCTCCCCGCGAGGCGCTGGCCATGGACCCCCAGCACCGGCTGCTGCTCGAAGTGGCGTGGGAGGCCTTCGAGCACGCCGGCCTCGTCCCCGCCACCCTGCGCTCCTCGGCAACCGGGGTATACGTCGGGCTGATGTACAGCGACTACGCCCGCCGCCTGACAAGGACGCCCGAGCATGTCGAGGGGTACCTCGGCCTCGGCAACGCCGGAAGCGTCGCCTCGGGTCGTATCGCCTACACCTTCGGCCTCGAAGGACCGGCCCTCACCGTGGACACGGCGTGTTCCTCGTCCCTGGTGGCCCTGCACCTGGCGACCCAGGCGCTGCGCCGGGGTGAGTGTGCCTTCGCGTTGGCCGGCGGCGCCACGGTGATGTCGGGGCCCTCGTCGTTCGTGGAGTTCAGCCGCCAGCGGGCGCTGGCACCGGACGGCCGCTGCAAGGCGTTCGGCGCGTCCGCCGACGGCACCGGGTGGGCCGAGGGCGCCGGAATGCTGCTGCTGAGCCGGTTGTCCGAGGCGCGCCGTGCCGGACTTCCGGTCCTGGCCGTGGTGCGCGGCTCGGCGGTGAACCAGGACGGGGCGAGCAACGGGCTGACCGCACCGCACGGACCGGCGCAGCAACGGGTGATCCGGCAGGCGCTCGCGGACGCGGGGCTGAACTACGGGGACATCGACGCGGTGGAGGCGCATGGCACCGGCACCCGGCTGGGGGACGTCATCGAGGCGGAGGCCTTCCTCGCGACGTACGGGCGCCACGCGCGGCAGCGTCCTCTCCGGCTGGGCTCGGTGAAGTCGAACATCGGTCACACCCAGGCCGCCGCCGGAGTGGCCGGTGTGATCAAAATGGTGCAGGCGATGCGGCACGGCGTGCTGCCGCGCACGCTGCACGCCGACCAGCCGACCCCCCGTGTCGACTGGTCGCCGGAGCGGATCGCGCTGCTGACCCGGGCGGTGGAGTGGCCCGCGACGAACCGCCGGCGCCGGGTGGGCGTGTCCTCCTTCGGCATCAGTGGCACCAACGCCCATGTGGTGCTCGAAGAGCCTCCGGGCGACGGGGAGGCCGCACCGCCTGCCGTGGCGGACGGCGGGGCCGTAAGCGGCCGCGTCGGGCCCGGGGCGGTGCGGGGAGAGGCGACACGTCCCGGACGGGCCGCGGTGGCCTTTTCGGTGTCGGCCAGGAGCGTGCCGGGGCTGCGGGCCCAGGCACGACGGCTGTACGACCATGTGGCCGCCACCCCCGATGCGTCCCTGGCGGACCTCGGGTACTCGCTCGCCACCACGCGTACGGCCTTCGAGCACCGGGCCGTGGTGGTGGCCCGGGAACGTGCCGGACTGCTCCGCTCCCTGCGGGCCGTGGCGGAGGACGACGGCCGGCCCGGAGTGCACACGGGCACCTCCCGCCACCACGGCCCGCCGGCCCTGCTGTTCACCGGCCAGGGCAGCCAGCGCGCCGGGATGGGCCGTGAACTGTACGCGTCGCGGGATCTGCATCCGGCCTTCGCCCGTTCGCTGGACGAGTGCTGTGCCCTGCTCGATCCGCTGCTGCCGGTGCCCCTGCGGGACGTCATGTTCGCCGGGCCCGGTACGGAGACGGGCGCGCTGCTCAAGACGACCCGGTTCGCGCAGCCGGCCCTCTTCGCCCTGGAGACGGCCCTGTTCCGGCAGTTCGAGGCGTGGGGGGTACGCCCCGGCCCGGTGGCCGGACATTCAGTGGGCGAGGTGACGGCGGCCCATGTCGCCGGGGTGCTGTCCCTCGCGGACGCGTGCACACTGGTGGCGGCCCGGGGCCGGCTGATGGACACGCTGCCCGCGGGCGGCGCGATGGCGGCTGTGGCCGCCGGTCCTGACGAGGTGGCCGCCCACCTCGCCGAAACGGGGTGGGCGGTGGAGATCGCCGCGGTCAACGGGCCCGCCTCGGTGGTCCTCTCCGGCGACGAGGCCGCGGTGCTGGCGGCCGCCGCCTCCTTCCGGAAGCGAGGGCGTTCGGTGACACGGCTGCGGGTCGGCCACGCCTTCCACTCCGCCCGGATGGAGCCTGTGCTGGCCGACTTGGCGGACGTGGCCCGGCGTCTGTCCTTCACCGCGCCGAGGCTGCCTCTGCTCACCGCCGTGGCGGGCCGGGCGGCCACCGACGAGGAGCTGTGCACACCGGAGTTCTGGGTGGACCATGTCCGCCGTCCGGTCCTCTTCGCCGATTCGGTGGCGTACCTGGGTGAGCGAGGCGCGGCACACTACGTCGAACTGGGGCCGGACGGGGCGCTCACCGCTCTGGTACGGGATTGCCTCGCCACGGCCGGACCGGCACCGGCCGGTCCGGCCGCGGGCGAGGCGGGCGGCGGCGAGCGGGGCCCGGCACCGCTGGTCCTGCCGACTCTGCGCAGGACGCGGCCGGAAGCGGACGCCCTGCTCGACACGCTGGCCGCGCTGCACGCCCATGGCGTGCCCGTCGACTGGCGGGCCGTCTTCGCCGGGCGCGGCGGGCGGCGCGTCGCACTGCCCACGTACGCCTTCCAGCGCCGCCGGTACTGGCTGGAGGCCGCCCCGGGGCATCCGTCCGTGTCCCCGACGGCCGAGCCCGCCCATCCGTTCCTGCGGTCGTACACCCGCACGGCCGACGACGACGGGTTGCTGCTGAGCGCGGTGCTCTCGGTGCATGACCAGCCGTGGCTCGCCGATCATGTGGTGGCCGGCGAGACCGTGCTGCCTGCGGCCGCCTTCGTCGACATGGCCCTGTACGCCGGTGAGCTGGCGGGCGTGTCCGTCCTCGACGAGCTCGTCCTGGCCGCACCGCTGCCGTTGCCCTCGGACGGTGCTGTCGCCTTGCAGGTGAAGGTGGCGGGGGTGGACGAGGCGGGACGGCGGGCCGTGTTCTTCCACTCCCGGCCGTACACCACGGCGGGTGATCAGCCCTGGCTCCGGAACGCCGTCGGCACTCTTTCGCCGGCTCAGCCGCCCGCGGACCGGGAAGCGGCCGCCGCCGGGGCCGGCGGGGTGCCCCGGCCGCACGCGTCCTGGCCGCCGGAGGCCGCGGTGCCCCTGCACACCGGCGGTCCGGGGAGCGGACCGTACGAGCGACTGGCCGCCGACGGGCTGCGTTACGGTCCTGCCTTCCGGGGCATGCGCGCCGCCTGGAGGCACGGGGAGGAGCTGTACGCCGATGTCGCGCTGCCCGAAGCGGCCCGGGTGCCGCGCCCGGAGGCGGACGGCCCGGAGTTCGTCCTGCATCCCGCGTTGTTCGACGCGGCGCTGCACGCCCTGGCCCTGGACGGCATCGTCGGAGACGGTCCCGGGGCAGTCGGTCCGGCGGCCGGCGGGTTGTCCCTGCCGTTCGCCTTCAGCGGAGTGCGCGTGCACACCACCGGCGCACGGAGCTTACGGGTCCGGGCGGCCCCCGGACCCGACGGGCGGGCCGGAGTGGAGCTGACCGACGAGACGGGCTCACCGGTGGCGACGGTCCGTTCGCTGACGCTCCGGCCCCTACCGCGTACCGGCTCGAGCCCGGCGGGCGCGGTCACCGGTGCTCTCCACCGGACGGACTGGGTGCCGCTGACCGAGCCGCCCGCACCCGTGGCGACGCTCCGCTGGGGGGTTCTGGGCACGGCGGGCACACGGCTGCTGGACGCCCTCGCGCCCCCGGGTTCCGGCGTCCCGGTGTACCGCGGCCCGGCGGCGTGCGACGCGTCGTCGGCCGTCGTCGTGGCACCGTGCCCACCGCCTGACCCGACCGGCGGCGCGCAGGACCAGGCTGCCGGGTTGCTGCGGGCGGCGGACCGGGCGCTGGGGCTCGTGCGGGAGTGGCTGGCTGCACCGCACCTGTCCCGCTCCCGTCTCGTCCTCGTGACGTCCGGTGCCGCCGGTCGCGGGAGCGACGTCCGGTCCGGCGAGACAGCGTCCGTACCGTCGCACACACCGGTGTGGGGACTGGTCCGCTCGGCCCTGCGCGAACACCCGGGCCGCTTCGCCCTGATCGACGTGGATGAACACCCCGACTCCTGGAGTGCCCTGCCCGCCCTGCTGGCCGCCTCGGCACCGGAGCTGGCCGTACGCCGGGGGACGGCGTACGTGCCGAAGCTGGTGCCACTGGCCGAGGCGGCACCGGAACCGCGGCGGCGACGGCCGCTCGACCCGGAGGGCACGGTCCTGGTCACCGGCGGCACCGGTTCCCTGGGCATGCTGGTGGCGCGGCACCTGGTCACCGCCCACGGCGTTCGTCATCTGCTGCTCGCCGGCCGACGCGGGCCGGCCGCTCCGGGGGCCCGGGAACTCGTCGCGCAGCTGCGTGCGGCGGGCGCCCAGGTGCACGTGCACGCCTGTGACGTCGCGGACCGGACCGCGCTCGCCACCCTGCTCGACGCGATACCGGCGGCCCACCCGCTGACCGGCGTCGTGCACACCGCGGGGGTGCTGGACGACGGCGTCGTCACGGCGCTCACCACCGACCGTCTGAGACGGGTGCTGCGCCCCAAGGCGGACGCCGCTCTCGCGCTGCACGAACTGACCCGCGACCATGACCTGGCGATGTTCGCGTTGTTCTCCTCGGTCGCGGGCACGTTCGGCTCCGCGGGCCAGGCCAACTACGCCGCGGCCAACTGCGTGCTGGATGCCCTGGCACGCCACCGCGGCCGGCTCGGACTGCCCGGTACGTCGATCGTCTGGGGCCCCTGGCGGCAGGACGACGGCATGATGGCGCACCTCGGCGACGCGGACCGGCAGCGGATGGCCCGTTCCGGGTTCGCCCCGCTCGGACCGGAAGAGGCCCTGGCCCTCTTCGACGCCGCCGTGGCCGGTGACGAACCCGTGGTGGTGGCGGCCCGCCTCGCCCCGTCCGCTCTCCGCGGCGGCGAACCGGCGGCGAACCGGTTCCGAACTCCCGCTGCCGATGCGGTCGACACGGGCGGGGACCGACGCGGCCGGGCGTTGGCGGCCGCTCCCCCCGGCGAGCGGGGCGGGGTGCCGCTCACGATGGTCCGGACCCTGGCGGCCCGCGTCCTGGGCCACGCGGAGGAGGTGAGCGAGATCGACGGGGACGCCGTGCTGGCGGACCTGGGGCTGGACTCCCTGGCCGCGGTCGATCTGCGCAATGAGCTCGCGGCGTGGACGGGGCTGGCCCTGCCGCCCACGCTGCTGTTCGACTTCCCGACGCCGCGCGCGCTCGCCACCGAGCTGACACGGCGGTATGCCGCCGAGGCACCTCCCGCGGGTGCCGTCCCTCTGGGCTCCCCGGAACGACCGGCGGACGACGGAGCGGGGGGTGGTCCGGAGGCGAGCGGTTCGCCGGATGCCCGGGTGCGGGCCGCCGACGTACCGCACGCCGGGGGAGCTCCGGACTCCCTGGGCGTGCTCTTCCGCGCCGCGTGTTCCCAGGGACAGAGCTGGGACGGCATGGCGCTCCTCACCGTCGCCGCGCGCCTGCGCCCGGTCTTCGACAGGACAGGGGCGCCCGGCGCGACGCACGAACCCGTCATGCTCGCGGTGGGCGGCACGGGGCCCCGGCTGGTCTGCTTCCCCGCGCTCAGCGCGGTGTCCGGACCGCAGGAGTACGCGCGCCTCGGTGCCGGGCTGCGCGGGCTGCGGCCGGTTTCCGCGGTGCGGCACCCGGGGTTCGAGCCCCGGGAGGCTCTGCCTGCCACGCTGGACGCTCTCGTCACCGCCCAGGCCATTGCCGTCCGCGCAGCCGCGGCCGAAGACTCCCCGGTCCTGCTGGGGCGGTCGGCCGGTGGCTGGGTGGCCCATGCCGTGGCCGAGCGTCTGGAGTCCGAGGGCGCCGCCCCGGCGGCCGTCGTCCTGGTGGACACCGGTCCCCCCGGCCACGGCGACCGGGGCCAGGCGCTCTCCGCGATGACATCGGACATGCTGCGCCGGGCGGCGGAATGCGCCTCCGCCAGCCCTGCCCGGCTCACCGCCATGGCCAGGTACTTCGAGCTCTTCAGCGGCTGGAAACCCGCGCCGCTCGCCTGTCCCGCCCTGTACGTACGAGCCCGGGACCCACTGCCGGGCGCCGAACCCGCCCCGGACTGGAGCCTGCCGCACGCCGAGGTCATCGTGGACGGGGACCACTTCACCATGCTGGAGGAACACGCCCGCACCACCGCACTCGCCATCCACCAGTGGCTGAGCGCGTAAGCGGGTGGACTACGGGACCGGACGCGAGGCTCTGCTCAACGCGGCCGTACGCACGCGGGCGCGCTCGGGGTCGTACTGACCACCTCTGGTGGTCCGCTCGCCACCGAGCAGGGCGTCGAGGCATTGCGCCGACTGCTCGCCGCCCACCGCGCCGAGCGGCCGGCCGGGTCGTCCGGCAGCACAGTGGCCGCGCCGGGGCCGGACGGGACGGTCGGGATCCGCGTGACCTCGCGAAGCGCGGGGCCCGGACAGACCGGACCCCGCGCAAGAGGGTGCTCACGATCCCTCGTACATCGTGCTTACGGCTTGTCGAGCACCGTCCCCGTCAGCACCGGCCTGTCGGGCAGCGGCTCGGCGTTGTCGTCGGTCAGTGCGAGGCGCATCGACTCGGCCGGCTCGGCCACCTGGTCCCGCACGGTCGGTACGGTGAAGTCCACGCTGGTGCTCCCGGGCGGGATGTTCAGCCACACCCACAGGCTCGCGTCGGACAGCGGCCGCTCGGGGTCTGGCACGTCGCCGGACCAGTCGCCCAGCCACTGCGGGTCCACGTCCTTGGTGGACAGCTCGGTGCCCTCGGTGACCGGAAGCACCCGCACCGGCTGCCAGATGTCCACCGTCGTGGCCGCGTCCATGGACAACCGCCAGGTCAGCGTCTCTCCCTCGGTCACCCGGTCCGCGACCGGCGACAGGGTGATCACCGGCGCGGGGTCGTCATTTTCGACGGTGAGCCCGCCCCGGTGCTTGCCGACGACGGCGTTGTGGACGGCCTTGACGGCGATGTCGTGGGCTACGTCGTCGCCGTAGAGCGTGTCGCCCTTCACCTCGACCGGCACGTCGATCGTGTCGCTGCCGGGCCGTACGGTCACGAGGCGGTTCTCGGCCCGGCCGCTGTCCGAGTCGAGGACGTACACGCGGACTTGCCCGCTGCCGTGCCCGGAGATCTCGACCGGAATCCGGTAGGTGCGGGTGCCCGAGTCGCCCTCCTTGACGATCGTGCGGCCCACGTCGACACGCGGCAGCGCGGCCGCCTTCACCGCCGACGTGCCGGGCGCCCAGCCCCAGGCGTCCATCAGCCAGGCCCGACCGGACCGCGAACGGGGCGTCAGCTCAAGGGAGGTGACATGCCGGAGATCGAGCCCGGCCCGGGTCGCGGCCGACAGCGGGACACGCAGCTCCTGAGCCCAGTACGAGGCGGTGTTGGCGGAGCCCGGGAGTCCGTCCACCTGGACCGAGCCCAGGGTCACCCGACGGCTGGCGGAGTCGGTGACGGACACGTCGAACTTCGTGCCGGTCGTGTTCGGCGGTACGAAGACCCGGAGCGCGAGCTTCTGGGAGTGGCGGAGGGAGAGCGGCTTGGCCGGAGTGATCCGCGCGGCCGTGCCCGGCGCGGACCACTTCAGGTCCACCGCGCTGCGGCCGGTCTCCTGTTCCGTCTCCCACCACGCGAAGTGCGGTGACGATCCGGGGGTCTCCGGGTCCAGACAGGCCACGGCCGGGTCGGGGTCGATCGCCGAACACAGCCGGGCGCCGGTCACCTTCGCCCCGCCGTCCGGCAGGAAACCACCGCTGCGGCGGCCGCCGACCGCGTGGGTCAGCACCCGGGCCGGGTCCGCGGATGGGGCTCGCTTGCCGGAACCGTCGAGCAGCGGACGCACCCGATCGTCCCCGGAGAGGAAGAGCCGGGCCGCGGCGGCGATGTAGGTGGCGCCCGCCTTGTGCTGCTGGGCGGCGGTCAGCCGGGTCGCGGCACCCGGCGTGCACACCGGGTCCGGCTGCTCCGGGTCGGTCCCGAAGTCGTCGGTGGCCGGTGCGGCGGCCTCGCCCGGGGTCCACTCGCTGTTGAAGTAGTTGTGGTTGGCGCCGACCATGTAGACCGCGCTGTGCAGTGCCGTGCCCCGGCTGACCCCGCGCGTCCCGTCAACGAAGTCCTCGCCCTGGAGGTCCGACACGTCGCCGTCACAGCCCGGCAGCAGCGTCACGGACGGCACGTCGGCGACTGGATTCTGGCCGAAGATCGTCGGTCCGATGAGCACCGTCCCGCGCACCTTCCAGCGCACCGGGCCCCGGTAGCCGTCCTCGGCGGCCGGCGGCGGGTAGAGGCTGTCCATGGCGGCCCGGTTGACGCCCTCGCCACCGCGTGAGTGGCCGACGAGCAGGACATGGGAGAGGTCCGCCTTCGCCGCCTCGCGTACGACGGCCGGGGCGGAGGAGCGATGGGCGGTCCAGTCGGCCCAGCGGGCCAGGTGCTGCCGTACCAGCGAGGAACGCGCCTGCGCGCCGCCGTCCTCGGCCTCCCAGTCCTGGGCGTTGATGCCGTTCGCCGAGATCGACACCGTCACATAGCCCTGCGAGGCCAGCAGTCGCTGGTCGCGCAGATAGCCCAGGTGGCTCGGGATCGGCTTGGAGCCGTCCGCACAGGGCCAGTCGCCGCTCACGCCGTCCTCGGAGCCCGGCTTGTAGCAGGTTTCGTGGCGGCCGTGCAGGAACAGCGCGAGCGGCCGGCTGCCGGTGGCCCCCTTCGGCGCCACCACCTCGGCGGTCATCTCCACCGGGGTGTCGAACCCGGGCAGGCGTACCGGGTCGAGGTCGTACTCCCCGGTGACCGTGCGGTACGAGCCGGGTTTGCCCGGATCAACGCCGTTCGCCGGCGCCGGCGCGGGCTTCCGTGCCACGCGCGAGCCGGACCTGTGCGTGTCGTCGGCCGCCGCGTCCAGCCGGCGCCCCGCGGCCGTAACCTGGAGGGCCGTCAGCTTCTCGGGCCGCGTCGTGCCGAGGGCGAGCCGGAAGGTCCGCCCGTCCCTCGCCGGCTTCGGCACCCCGAGCAGCCGGTCCCCGGTACGGAACTCGACCCGCGCATCCCCCATGGGCACGGCCTTCGGCGCACGCCAGACCAGCTCACGCGCCCCGCCCTCCCCGTCGATCCGCCACCCCGGCGGAAGTGGGTCGTCGGCCGTCGCACTCAACTGCCCTGGTTCGTGCGCCTGTTCAGCCTGTGCCAGTCCGGGTGAGCCTGCTAGGGCCGCCAGCACCGCCACGGCGGTCACACATATTCGCCGGGCACGGATCAATGATCCTCTCCTCAAAACCCCGTGCGCAGACGTCCCGTCGGTCCCGGGCGCCTCTCGCGTCACGTAGGACGGGGGAGAGGTGCCTGTGGGTTGTCTGTGAGGAGACGCCGCCAGCGGGCGAGCGATGCGATCAAGCCAGTGCGGCGACATCGGTTCGAAGCAGCCGCACGCAGGTGCACCCGCTGCGCACTCATTCGGCGCCCTGAAAACCGCCCTCGCCGGCCGCACCCCGTACCGCGTCCCTCCGGCGGGCCACCGCTACGCCGATGACACCGACGATCAGCAGTGCGGCGACGGTACCGAGGGTGAAGGCTTCGAACGAGGCGCGGGAAACGCCCCAGACGTCGTGGAAGGCGTAGTCGATGCCGAAGAGCTGTTCCAGGACTCCGGGGAAGAGCGCCGACCACGACCCGATCAGGATCCACGCGTAGACGAGCCCCGCGCAGAGCAGGAAGCCGCGGGTGCCGAAGGGGACGCGATAGGGGCGCGGGACATCCGGCCGGTGGGTCCGTAGAAGTACCAGCGCGGGGATGATGGCGAGGTAGGACAGCAGCAGGGTGGTGACCGCGACGGTGAGTACCACGGCGAACACGTCGGCCGCGTCGCCGTTCGCGAGCCGCATGGCGGCGAGCATGAACACCGTGGCCACGGCTCCGGAGAGCAGATTGGTGCGCACCGGTGTGCCGAGCCGCGGGTGGAAGGTACCAAGGGCGCGGGTGAAGAAGCCCCCGTCGGCCGCGGCCATGGCCTGCATGCGGTCGCTGACGATCATCCAGGCGCTGCCCTGGGTGAGCAGAGCGAGGACGAACATGACGGCGGTGATCTTCAGCAGGGGACCGGCCGCGCCGCCGTAGACGCTGAAGACCAGGCGGGCGCCGTCCATGAAGCCGCCGATACCGGTGACCTGGTGGGCGGGTACGACGGCGAGGAGGGCGAGGACCGGCAGCAGATAGCAGCAGGCCGCGACGGTCGCGGAGCGCCCGAGTGCGGTGGGCACGTCGCGCTGCGGGTCGTGCATCTCCTCACCGGCGGCGTTGGGTGCCTCGAATCCGACAAAGGAGAACAGCAGGATCGGCACGAGGGCGAGGAAGCCGGCGGTCGTGGGCGCGAAGCTGGTGTCGGCCAGACCGTGGAAGCCGTGCCGCACCCCGTAGAACACAGCCGTGAGGGTGAACACCGCGAGCGCCAGGACCTTTATCGCCGCGCCCGCAGTGGTGATCCATTTGCCGCGGCGCAGGGAGACGACGGCTGTCACGATGGCGATCCAGACGAACAGCAGCTTGAAGGTGTAGTCGGCGACCGTGCCCGAGCCGAGGTGGAAGACGAATCCGTCCCAGGTCTCCGCGGCGAGGAAGGCCAGTGAGCCGCCCAGCCAGATGGGGTTGGTGACCCAGTACATGAGGGTCGTGAGCGCGGCCGCCGGACGGCCGAGGGCGAGTTTGACCCACACGTAGGGGCCGCCTTCCTGCGGGAACGCGGCGCCGGTCTCCGCGAACAGCAGGGCGTAGGGGATGAGGAAGAAGAGGGCGATGACCGCCGTCCAGGTGGCGGCCTCACCGCCGCCGGTGGCGATCTGCCCGACGGTGTCGAAGGAGATCACCGCGGCGATGGCCATGGCCGTGATGTCGAAGCGCCTGAGGCTGCGTTGCAGGACGTCGGCCACGGGGTGAAAGGCGCGTGGTCCGGTCGTCGAGAGGTTGGAGGACACGGGCGGTTCCTTGGAGGGGGAGCGAAGAGACTGCGAGGGGGCGCGTGCGCCGCGCTGCCACGGTATGGGGTCCGTGGTCGGGTGGGGTGCTGGGGGAGGGGGACCGGTCCGTCGGTACGTAGCCGGAGGTGATGCCTGTGGGTGCCGGAAGGTCCCGTCTTGCTGGGCAGAGGCGCTTTTCGCTTACCTGACCACCCGTGGGACAGCCGGCTTCATGGAGGCGCGAGGTTAGCCTGTCGGTATGTCAGAGCGTGTCATGCCCGGTCGCACGGGCGGCCTGATCACCCTGGGTGCCGCGGACGCTCTGTGGGTCGATGTGACGGCCGACAGTGCTGTGCCGACGGCTTCCGGGGCATTCACCCGCTCTCCTGCCCATGCCCGGGTGGGGTACGTCCTGCTCGGCGGCCATGTGGTGGCGACGGTGAGGGCGAGCCGCGGTCAGTGGAGTGTTGCGGAGGCTGAGGTGCGCCGGGCGGCCGCGGAGCTGAACGCGGTGGAGATGGATCGGCAGGACCTGGTCCGCATCGGTCCGTTTCGTACGGCGCCCAGGCAGGGGTCCGACGAGGAGACGCCGCTGCGTTGGCGCCGGCGCATCACGGAGGAACTGCGGGAGTTGGGCGGCCCCGACCGGGCAGCACGACGTGATGTCGGCCGGCCGTACCATCTGGCGGGGATCGACTGGCGACAGCTGCTCGTGGAGCGGACCCGCGGCGGGACGCAGCGGACGTGGTGGCTGCCGCGCGCCGTGGTCAGGCTGCTCGACGCGGCCGAGCACGCCGAAACGCAGTGGGTACAAGCCGCGCGGGCCCGCCAGGCAGGCACAGCCGCCACCGGGCCGCCCTCCCCTTCCCGGCAGGCCCGAGACGCCGACGGTCGGCAGCCGACGAGCCCCGAGGGCCCCACCGCCTCACCGCGCCCGTACAACGGAGAGCTGGAAGGCCAGCTGTACTCGGTGCTCAGCAGGAAGCCCAGTACCTCCCGCAGAGTGGCCGGGTGGGCGTGCGCCGTCTGCGGCACCACGCCCGCCACCGTCCTCGACCACTGCCACGAACACGGCTACGTCCGCGCCCCCGTCTGCCAGTCCTGCAACACACAGGAACGCCCCGACCACCTGTACAGCAACGACATCCGCGTGGCGAACCGCTACACCCGCCTCTTCGACACCGGCGCCGGCGCCTGGCTTCGCCACTGGCACCGCTGCACCGGCTGCCGCGCACGCACCACCCTGCCGCTGCCGCACCTCGCCGCATGGACCGCCCACATAGCCTGCCGATCGCTGCGCCCGACCCACCACGCCTCCGGCGGGCGCAAGCCCTGCGGTGTCCTGCGCGTGTCCTGGACGGGCAGTCAGAACGCGCCCCGGTCCTGCCTGCTCACCGTCGCCGTCGATTTCTGTCCCTCCGGCGAGCACCGTGTCCTGGCGCGAGTCCCCTACCGCGAAGCCGTCGAGCGGTTTGGTGTCTGGTTGGCCGAGAAGGCTCCCGCTGTGGCCGCCGCGGCCGGTCCTGACCGCTTGGACGGACTTCCTGCCCAGTCCCGGCCAGTCATCGCGGACACCAGCGGCGAGGGCCTGGCACTGTTCTGAGCGGGCACCGGGAGACCTGACACCCCGACGTCACCTCGCGGTTGTCGGCTCCCGGCACGGTCACATCCGGCGGATGGCTGGTCGGAGCCGTCGGCCCGTCGGGTGCTAGGTCGAGGTGGGCAGGTGGGGGGAGCGGAGTACGAGCAGGGTGATCTCGCTGGGGGCGAAGACGCGGAACGGCGGCCCCCAGAAGCCGGTGCCGCGGCTGGTGTAGAGGAGGGTGCGGGGGCCGTGGTGGGTGAGGCCGGCGAGGGCGGGCTGGTCGATGCGGACGAGGTGGTGGAAGGGCCAGATCTGGCCGCCGTGGGTGTGGCCGGAGAGCTGGAGGTCGATGCCGGCGGCTGCTGCCTGGTGGATGAACTTGGGCTGGTGTGCCAGGAGCAGGACGGGTAGGTCGGGGTCGGCGCCGTTCAGGGCTCCGGCGAGGTGGGCACGGTGTCCTGCCAGGCCGGAGGACTCGGCGGTGACGTCATCCACGCCGGCGACCACGAGGGTGTCACCTCCGCGTTCGAGCAGCAGATGGCGGTTGCGCAGCGGCTCCCAGCCCAGCTCGTCCATCAGGTCGACCCAGCCCTGGGCCTCGCTGTGGTACTCGTGGTTGCCGGTGACGTAGACACGGGCCCGGGTGGCCCGCACGGTACCGAGTGGGGCGGCCTGGGCGCGGCGGCGTTCGGCGGTGCCGTCCGCGATGTCGCCGGTGTGGCAGACCAGGTCGGCTTCCAGAGTGTTCACCGTCTCGCATACCCGCGCCGACCAGCGAGTGCGATCGATCGGACCGTAGTGGGTGTCGGTGATGAGGGCGACGCGGATGCCGTCCAACCCGGCGCCCAGCCGTGGGAGTTGCACGTCGAGTCGGCGCACGCGGGGCACGCGGCGGGCCTCGGCGTACCCCCAGCCGAGCAGTACGGCGGTTGTGCCGAGGATGGCCCAGGTGACGATGCGGGCCCGGTCCTCGCTCTCGCCGACGCCGGCCACGGTCAGGGCGAGCCGCAAGAGGACGCCGAGCAGAACGGACCAGGTGAACAGAATCCAGCTGGTGCCCAGCAGGGTGTCGCCGATGACCGCCGCCCGGTCCTGCTGGCGCCGGCCGTGGCCGCGCATCAACGCGAGCGGCATACCGATGAGACCGAGGGCGAACAGGGCGGTGCCGGCCGGCGTGACGGGCAGCGGCCAGTGCTGGCCGGTGTGCAGGAGCACCCAGCAGGGCACGGCCCACAGCAGGACGGGGGCGATCAGGGGGATATAGCGCATCAGGCGGTGCGGTCGGCTCTGCCGCGGCGCTTGCGCTTCACCCTCGGCGGGCCGGGTGTTGCTGGTGTCGGTCACGCTTCCCCTCCCTGACCAGGCTGCCATCTCGCGCACTGTATCCGGTCGCCTTGGGCCGGCCGGACCGGTTCGGCCGTCGCTGAACTCCCCCGCCGGCGCGGAGCCGACGTGATCCGATGGGGAGGCGTACGTGATCAGGGGAGTCGCCCCCGGACCCGCGGTCGGTATCTCAGCCGGTGAGGAACCGGCCGGTCACCAGCCGGAGTTGCCGCTGCCGCGCTGGATGCTGAACCCGCCGGCGACGTCCAGGGCGCCGCTCGCCGTACCGGACACCGTGGTGTTGGAGAAGGTGCCCTTGCCGCCGGCGTCGACCTCGATGCCGTGGTCGCCGGTCTTGTCGATGGTCAGGCCGTCCACGTCCAGGTCGGAGACCGACTTCTGCCAGGAGACGAGGAGTCCGCTGTAGGTGGAGTCCTCAACGGTGTTGTTCTTCAGGATGACGGGCTGGGTGATGTCATACCGGTCGGCGTAGACCCACAGGGCGCCGAGCTTGGTATTCCAGTTCACTTCCATGCTGCCGGTACGGCGCAGCAGGTTGCCCGAGACGGTGGTGGTGCCGTTGAACGGCTCGCCGAAGCGGGTGGAGACGGCGATGCCCGCGCCGGCGACGACCGTGTCGGAGATGTCGTTGTTCTCGATGCTGTTGCCGCTGCCGCCGTAGATCGCGGCGCCGTTGGCGAGCATGGGCAGTTGTACGGTGTTGTTGCGGAAGGCGCTGTTGGTCACGGCTGCTCCGTCCGACCACATGGCCAGCGCGTCGTCGCCGGTGCCGCGGATGCTGCTGTCGGAGATGACGGTGTCCTTCACCGCGCCATGCAGGTTGACGCCGTCGGCGTAGGTGTTGCGGATGCGCAGGTTGCCGGCTTTGAGGCCGGTGGTCGGGCCGGAGATCCACAGGCCGACCTTGGTGTGCTGGATCCAGATGTTCCTGATGACGGAGTCGGTGCCGAAGTCGCCTTCGATGGCGGCGTGCCCGCCGGCGTCGTCGCGGACCGTGTTCTGGCCGTCGATCATGAGGTCTTCGATGCTGCTGGTGCCGCCCTGGCCGAACAGGCCGCCCTTGAGGCCGGTGCCGCGCAGCACGGTGTGCCACACGCCCGCGCCGCGTAGCTTCACGCCGGTGAGGTTGATGTGGTCGGAGATGGTGTAGGTGCCGGCCGGCAGGAACAGCCCCTTGCCCTGCTCCTTGGCCGCGGTGAGGGCACTTTGCAGTGCCGCGGTGTCGTCCTGGCCGTCGTCGGGGGTGACCCCGAGGTCCTTGGCCGAGACGTAGCCGCTGGGCATGGATGCGGCGGCAGGCGCCTGTTCGGTCTCCAGCAGGTCGATGGTGTAGGAAGCCGCCTGGTCGTCGGCGTCCTTCTGGAGGCGCAGCACGGTGCCGGCCTCGAGGGTCTGGCCGAGTTGCGTGCGGCTGTCGTCGAAGAAGCGGTGGGCGGAGCCGTCGGAGGGGTTGTTGGTGTAGGGGTAGGTGCCGTAGATCCAGCTGTACCTGGAGGTCAGGTCGAGGTTCTTGAGTTCCTTGCCGTCGGCGTACACGCTCAGGGTCGTGTCCTGGCCCTTGCCGTCGCCGCTGTCGGGGATGGAGTAGCGCAGGTTGATGGCGTTGGTGTCCGCGGTGAGCGCGAACTCGACGTAGTCGCCGGTCTCCTTCAGGACGACGGCCTTGCGGCCCGACGCTTCCGAGGCCGGGGTGAGGTAGGTGCGGTCGGGGCCTATGAGGGAGGCGTTGGTGTCGCCGCTCTCGGCTTCCAGGGTGGTGTAGGGCAGGCTCGCTCCGCTCGCCTGGGCGGCATTCGTGGCGGCGTGGGCCACGGCCGGGTGTGCCTGCTGCCAGGCGGTGAGGCCGGCGACGACGGTCAGCGCGCCGGCCAGACCGGCCGTCACGCGTCGGCCATGGCGGCGGTGGTTGTTGCGGCTCATGCTGTGCCTTTCACTCGGTGGGGGGATCGCCCGGCCGGCGTCGTGGGGCGTGTGCGCGGCCGGGAGGTGCTCAGGCCCGTGGGGGCGTGAAGCCGGTGCGAGCGGGACTGTGCCGGCGTCAGCCCTTGCGGCTGCCCGCCGTCAGACCGGCGATGATGTGCCGCTGGCCCGACGACGGCTCTGGATTGCGGCCATGACACATCAGCCTTCCTGCGATGCATCCGCGCCTGTAAACCCCGTCGCTCACAGTCCCAAGCGGACACGCAGAACGTAGAAGTCAGTCCTGTAAAAAGTCAATGACACCTCGCAAGATCCTTACAAGCTGAGCTGCCGCCCCTGTACCTGCTCCGCCAGCGCCTCCGCCGCCGCGTCGGTCATGCGGGCGACCGGCCAGCTTCTTGTTCATGGCTCCCGGTTGGGCGGACGCAAAAATGAGTCAGTTCTATGCAAAAGTCTTGCATTGTTGGTCAGGCGGTCCCACCGCCGGCTCCAGGGCGGGGTTGACGAAACTGTTCCAGGGTGCGCGGGCCGATGAGGACCGAGACGACCGCGGGATGGTTGAGCGCGAAGGCGATGGCCCCCCGCAACACGGATCCGGCACTCCCTTTTTTACTTCGAGCCTCGAAGTGTATCCGCTGGGGCGGCAGCCTGCACAACCGCGCCCGCCTGCTGCTCGATGTCGTGGGTGCGGTCCGCGAGCGCGTCGGTACGGGCTTCGCTGTGGGGGTGAAACTGAACTCGGCCGATTTCCAGCGCGGCGGCTTCGACACCGACGACGCACGTGACGTCATCAAGATGCTCGCCGATGTGGGGGCAGACCTGGTCGAGTTGTCCGGCGGCAGCATCGAGAGCCTGGCCACGGCCGGCGCCCCCGCCGACGGCAGCACCCTGGCCCGCGAGGCGTACTTCCTCGCACTCGCCGAGCGGCTCCTCGCCACCTCGCCGCTGCCACTGCTGCTGACCGGAGGAATCCGGCGACGCGCGGTCGCCCAACAGGTGCTCGACTCCGGAGTCGCCGTGGCGGGCATGGCCGCGACGCTGGCCATCGACCCCACTCTGCCGAGGCAATGGCTTGCCGGTATCGATGCGCAGGCCGGCCCGCCGCGCACCCGGCTCCGGAACACGATGCTGGCAGCCGCAGCCCTCCAGGCCGGCACGTCGCGCCGACTCAGCCGCCTCGGTAAGGGCAAGCCGTCGAAGGCGCCCTACTCTCCGGCCGTCGCCCTCCTCCTGGAACGGCTCGTCCGCGCCCGGCGCAGGCGCGGTTACCTGACATGGCTGCGGCGTGCGGCGTGACGTGCGTGGGAGTCGTGAAGAGTTCGCGCGCGATTCCCGGGATTCGGTGGGGGGAGCGGAACACTTGGAGGGCTCACTCGGTGCTTTCGAACAGGTCGGGCGCCGACCCATGTGAGGGGAGACCGGTCAACGATGTTCAGTCTGGTACGGAGCAGAGTACGGAGGGCCGCGTTCGCGCTCTCGGCGGTCGCGGCCCTCGCGTTCGCCGGGACGGCCGGGACGGCCGCGACCGCTGCGACAGCCACGACCGGCGCGGCAGCGGCCCCCGCTCCCGCGAAACAGGGGCCGACCTCGGTGGCGTACGTCGAGGTGAACAACAACAGCATGCTGAACGTCGGCAAGTACACCCTCGCCAACGACGGCGGCAACGTCTTCGACGTCGCCGTGATCTTCGCGGCGAACATCAACTACGACACGGGGACGAAGGCGGCGTATCTGCACTTCAACGAGAACGTGCAGCGCGTCCTCGACAACGCCGCCACGGAGATACGGCCGTTGCAGCAGAAGGGCATCAAGGTCGTCCTCTCGGTGCTCGGCAACCATCAGGGCGCGGGCTTCGCCAACTTCCCCTCCCAGCAGGCAGCTTCGGCGTTCGCGAAAGAACTGTCGGACACGGTGGCCGAGTACGGTCTCGACGGCATCGACTTCGACGACGAGTACGCGGAGTACGGCAACAACGGCACGGGCCAGCCCAATGACAGCTCGTTCGTGCACCTGGTGACGGCGCTGCGCGCGAACATGCCGGACAAGATCATCAGCCTCTACAACATCGGCCCGGCCGCGTCGCGCCTCTCCTACGGCGGCGTCGACGTCTCGTCCGCGTTCGACTACGCCTGGAACCCGTACTACGGCACCTGGCAGGTTCCCCGCGTGGCACTGCCCAAGTCGAAGCTGTCGCCGGCGGCTGTGGAGATCGGCCGGACCTCGCAGAGCACGGCCGCCGGCCTCGCCCGCCGCACCGTCAGTGAGGGATACGGCGTCTATCTGACGTACAACCTCGACGGCGCCGATCGCAGCGCCGATGTCTCCGCGTTCACCAGGGAACTGTACGGGAGCGACGCCGTCTACACGCCGTAAGGCGGCCGCGCTTCCGGGGACACCGGGAAACTCGACGCCCCCTGTGGCAGCGGCCCGGCGGTCAGGAGGTCATCCGGTGCAGGAGTCCCGCCACCAGCGCGACCCGGTCGGGGATGTCGTCGACGAGCACATGCTCGTGGCGGGCGTGGGGACCCGCGCCGCTGCAGCCGAGTCCGTCGAGGACCGGCACGCCGAGCGCGGCGAGGAAGTTCGCGTCGCTGCCGCCGCCGACGCTGATCGGCTCGAGGGGGCCGCGCAGCTCGGTGGCGACCTCGTCGGCCAGGCCGAACAGGGCCTCGCTCGCCGGGGTCAGGCGCATCGCCGGGCGGTTCCACTCCCCGCCGATGCGCACCTCGACACGCGGATCGCTGGGCCGGAGCGCGGCCAGGACCTCGTCGACGCGGTCGGCTTCGTCCGGCCGGCTGATGCGGACGTCGACGAGGCAGTGCGCGCGGCCCGCGACGACGTTACGGGCGGTGCCGCCGTCGAAGGTGCCGATGTTGATCGTGGTCCCGGCGTCGGGGTCCGCCGCCGCGGCGAGCCGGGTGACCAGCTCGGCGAGCGCGTGGACGGCGCTGGCGCCGGCCGCGGGGTCGTTGCCGGCGTGGGACTCGATGCCGGTGGTGGTGATGGAGAAGGTGCCGACGCCCTTGCGTTCGGTCTTGACGTCCCAGCCGACTCCGGGTTCGAGTACCAGCGCCGCCGCGCAGTCGCGTGCCGCGTCTTCGATGAGGGGCCGTGACATCGGGCTGCCGAGCTCCTCGTCCCCGGTGAACACGAACGTCACCGTCGGATGGGGCAGCCCCAGGGCGCGCAGGGCCCGCAGTGCCCAGACGCCCGTGACGAGCCCGGCCTTCATGTCGTAGACACCCGGCCCCCTGGCCGTCCCGTGGTCCACGGTGAAGGGCCACCCGGCCAGCGTGCCCGCCGGCCACACCGTGTCGTAATGGCAGAGCAGAAGCACCGGCTTGCCCGGGGTGCCGGGATAGGTCGCCGTCAGCACATCACCGTGCTCCGCCTGCTCGTGGCGGATCCATTCGGCCGGCGGGCCGAGCCGGTCCTCCACCCAGGCGCTGATCGAGGCGGCGGCGGTGTCCAGCAACGCCTTGTCGGTGCTGGGCGACTCGAGGCCGACGAGCGCCGACAGATCGGCGAGCAGGTCGTCGAGGTGGGTTCGGGTCCAGGCGGACAACGGCTTCGCAGACAAGGGGCTGTACCAATCTGTGGGTGGGGTGAGGGGCTTACCGGACGGAGACGCCGGGGCCGAGCGGTATGCCCAGCGCGTACCAGGCGAGGAACATCGCCAGCCATACGACGAGGTTGACCACGGCCAGCGGCAGGACCAGGGACATCAACGTGCCGATCCCCGCGGACGGCCGGTAGCGGCGGATGAACCCCAGCGCGATGACGAAGTACGGGCTCATCGGGCTGAGACTGTTGGTGGGCGCGTCGGCGATGCGGAACAGCGCCTGGGTGGTCTCCGGCCGGATGCTCAGCAGCATCAGCATCGGCACCAGGACCGGCGCGACCAGGGACCACATCGCCGAACCGCTGGTGAGGAACAGGTTGAGCAGACTGACCAGCAGCACCGCGCCGACGAAGATCACCACGGGTTGCGCGCCGAGCGAATCGAGCACCCGGGCGCCGCTGATCGCGATGACCTGTCCGAGGTTGGTCCACTTGAAGTAGCCGAGGAACTGCGAGACCGCGAAGAACAGCACCAGGACCGGGACCAGTTCGCGCAGCCCCCGTGCCATCAGGTCCGGGATGTCCTGCGCGGCGGTGATGGTGCGCACGGTCAGTCCGTACACGATGCCGATGACCATGAAGAACACCATCAGCACCACGGCGACATTGTCGAGCAGCGGCGATGCCACGATGGAACCGCCGTCGCCGCGCAGGGGCGAGCCGGCGGGCAGCATCGCGAGGACGACCGCGGCCAGGTAGAGCGCCCCGGCGGCGATCGCCCGGCGTACCCCCGTGCGCTCGTCGGCGGACAGGGACATGTCGGGCAGCTCGTCGACGTCGGTCAGCTCCGGCTCGACGGCGTTCATCGCGGCGACCCGGCGCGCGACGACGGCTTCGGTGACGAGCGTGATCACGACCGCGAGCAACAGGCAGGACGCCGCGGAGAAGTACCAGTTGGACACCGGGGTGACCGAGTAGGACGGGTCGATGGTGTGCGCCGCCGAGGTGGTCAGGCCGGCGAAGATCGCGTCGGATCCTTCGATCACCGGGCTGACGCTGCTCGCGCCGCCCACGGCCACGTACGACACGACCGCACCGATGATCGGGCTGCGGCCCACCGCACGGAACGCGATCATGCCGAGCGGGATCATCACCACGAACGCGGCGTCTCCGGCCACATGGGAGAACATGCTGGTCAGCGCCACGGCGAAGGTCACCATCTTGGCCGGGACCCGGGTGAGCGCGGCGCGCATCAGCGCGGGGAGCAGACCCGTGCCGTCCGCGATCGCGACGCCGAGCATGACCACGACGATCAGTCCCAGCGGCGGGAAGTTCACGAAGTTCGTGATCAGGTCGCCGAGGACCATCTGCACGCCGGCGTCGGACACGATGCTCTTGACCTCGATGGCCTTGCCGTCGGCAGGTGAGACCACCGAGACATCGAGCGTGGCCAGCAGCCAGCTCACCGCCACGATCAGCCCGCTCAGGATCACGAACAGCCAGAACGGGTGCGGCAGTTTGTTCCCCGCCCGGTCCACGAAGTCCAGCACGCGCAGGATCACCGTTGTCGGTGAACGCCGTCGTTTCGTCGTCACCTCGGTCATGAGAGGCCCTCCCGCTGCTGATCGGTGGCGATATGGCTCGTCATCAGACAGTGCGATGCTTCTTTGTGTCAAGCATCAGATGTATGACGACAGAATCGCTCTGTGTAGGCTGTCCGCATGCGAGAGATGGAGCACGGGGTCGACGACGCGGACCTCGATCTGGTGGCCGCGCTGCAGATCGCGCCCCGAGCGCCGCTGAATACGGTCGCCGAGATCCTGGGCACCTCGGCCAGCACGGCGGGGCGGCGCATCCAGCGGCTCCAGCAGCTCCGGCTCCTGCGCTTCATCGGCACCGTGCACTGGTCGCTCCTCACCACCGGCAATCCCTACGTGGTGTGGATCAAGTGCCGGCCGGGCGCCACGGTCGACGTCGCGACCGCCATTCAGCAGGTGCCGCAGGCCCAGTCGCTCATGACCACCACCGGCGACTCGGACATCTACTGCACGCTCTATCCCCTGCCCGGCACGGACCCGCGCCGCCTGCTGACCCGGACGCTGCCCGAGATCCCCGGCATCACGTCCATCCAGTCGCACCTGGTACTGCGCTCCGCCCGCGAAGCGTTCACCTGGCGGCTCGACCGGCTCACCGCCCGGCAGACGGAGGAGCTGCGCCGGCAGGCCGACGTCCTCCCCGGTGCGGCCCCCGCCGGCGTCGGGCTCCTCAACGAGATCGAGTTCCGGACGCTCCGGCTGCTGGTCGAGGACAGCCGGATCTCCGCGGCGCAGGTCGCCCGCGAACTCGACGTCAGCCGGTCCACCGCCTACCGGACGATCCAGTCGCTGCTGGAATCAGGCGCCGTCCGCCCTCGGGTGGAGATCGAACCGGCCGTCCTCGGGTTCCCGATCACCGCGCTGTTCACCCTCGACGTCCAGCCGCGGCACATCCCCGCCGTGCTGACCGCACTCGGTGAGCACTCCTGCGCGCGGTTCACCGTCATGACCGCCGGACCGGCCTCGATCCTCCACCACGGCGTATTCTCCGACGAGGACCACCTGTCCCGGTTCGTCACCGAGGACCTCGGCGCACTCCCCGGCCTCAACGGCCTCAACACCTTGATCGCCCTGTCCGTCCTGCGCCGCCAATGGATCGACCGCGACGACGACCTCGTACTCGGCCCGCGGGCCCACGACATCCTGTCGCCGGACCACCACACCCGATGACGAGGTCGGCTCAGCCTCATTCGGCGTGCGGTGGCGTCGCCACGGGGCGGGGTGGGATGTCCTGGGCCGCGGTCAGGTAGGTGTGATGGGCCCGGCGGGCGGTGGTGATCCACCACAGCGCGCCGACGGCCGTGGACAGGACACCGGTGGCGATGCCCACCGACTGGATGTCGACGACGGCCAGGAGGCCACTGATCAGCGCGAGGGAGAGCTGGGACACCGCGTTGTAGGTCGTCATGTGGAGGCTGGTGACCCGGCCGCGGAGGGAATCGGGCACGGTCTCCAGGAGGATGGTGGTGTCCAGCGCGATGATCACCCCGCTCGCCAGCCGCATGACGCCGAAGAGCAGCAGGCCCAGGGTGACGTTTCCGGCGGCGAAGGTAAGCGCCCAGAACGCGCCCTGGGCGACGTACGCCAGGGCGTAGCCCGGCAGATGGCCGGCTCGCCGGAGGCGGGCGGTGCACCAACTGCCGATCACCACCGCGGTCCCGTCCACGACGTAGAAGAGCCCGAGCCCCCCGCTTCCGCTGTGCAGTTCCTTGAGGGCCAGTCCCGCGATGAGCACGTTGAACCCGCCGCTGATCAGGCCCCATGCCATGCCGACCCAGATGATGGACCGGGCCAGCGGGTAGCGGTTCACCAGCCGCACGCCGTCCCGTGCGTCCCGCAGCAGCGAGCGGGCACCGGGCTCGGCGGGCGTGGTGCCGGTGGCGGCCGGGTACCGCGCGATGAGGGTGCCGATGCCGGCACAGGTCTGGGCGGCGAGGGCCAGCAGGATGGTCAGGTCCGGGTTCCAGGCCGTCAGCACGCCGCCGGCGGCGGCGCCGATGACCGTCATCAGGCCCTGCACCGAGCCGATGGTCGCGTTGACGGCGGTGTACTGGCTGGGCTCCACCAGCCGGTAGAGCCACACTTGCCGGGCCGGCTGCCATAACGCGTTGCTGACCGTCAGCAGCGCGTAGAGGGCCGCGACGGTGGCCGGACCGTGGTGGAACACCAGGAGCAGAGCCGCCAGGCACGTCATCTGGGTGGCCATGGAGAGCAGCGAGAGCCTGCGGGCGTTGTACCGGTCGGCGAGGCTTCCGGCCAGCGGCATGAGCAGCAACGACGGCAGGATACCGACGAGTTCCACCATCGCCAGGGCGGAGGTCGAGTACTGCTCCAGGATGCGTACGAAGATCACGATGCGGATGACCCAGGTCGCACCGGAATCGAAGACCGTCGCACTCCACAGCAGGGCGACATCGCGAGAAGCGAGGGACTTTCCCGCCGGCCGGCGGAGCCTCCCTGTCACGTTACCGATGCGAAGACCTCCAGTGATCGGCCGGTGGCGGCGGGAGCGCGGCCCGTCCCCGGCACCATGATCGGCGTACGGGCGGAAGGGCCCATCATCCCACCGAGGGCGCCGCGGCGGTATGGAGGCGGGGGCGCCCGGCAGGGTGGCCCGGGGCGGTGCCCTCCGCCCCGGAGCCCCGGGCAGGCAGCCACCTCCCGTTCCGTTCACCGAACACCTCGCCGGAGCCGTCCTGCCGGTACACCACCTCGCCCCGCCGGACGGTCGCCTCGACGACGCCGAGGAGTTCGCTGCCCTCGTACGCCGACCAGCCGTTCTTGGTGTGCATGCGGCCGGGTGTCATCGTCCACGGAGCCTCGGCGTCCACGACGACCAGGTCGGCGTCCTTGCCCACCTCGATGCTGCCCTTCCGGTCGGCGAGTCCGAACAGCCGGGCCGGAGCCAGCGCGAGGCGTTCCGCGACGACGGCCATCAGGGTCTTTGTGGCCTCCTCCGGCCAGCGGCTGCGCAGTCCCCGCCAGAGGGTGCCGAACAGCTCCTGCACCCCGGGCAGACCCGGCGGCACATCCGGGACGGGGCGGGCCTTCTCCAGCGCCGTATGCGGTGAGTGGTCGCTGCCCACGGTCGCCGCCTCGCCCGTGCGGACCGCCTCCCACAGCCGGTCCCGGTCCGCCTCGTCCCGGATCGCCGGACGGAGCCTGATCCGCGGTCCGAGCCGCCGGATGTCGGCGTCCACGAACGTCAGATGGTGTCCGGTGACCTCGAAGGTGATCGGGATGCCGGCGCTCGCCGCCGCCGCCAGCAGATCGGTCTCCTCCCGGGTGGACACGTGGACCACATGGGTGCGTACGCCGAACTCGGCCGTCAGATTGATGAGTTGGGCGGTCGCCACGATGCCGCCGGTCCGTGGCCGATGGCGTTCGTACTCGCTGTACCGCACGGGCGGCGCCTGCCGCCGGTCGAGCAGGCTGAAGACGGTGTCGTCCTCCGCGTGGAAGAGCAGGGTGACACCGGTGTCCGCGGCGATGGCGAAGATCCGCCGCAGCGTGCGGACGTCGCGGACCACGGTCGGTGTGGTGTGGTGGCTGCTGAGGAAGACCTTGAAGGAGTCGGCCTCGGCCCGGTCCCAGTCGCGCATCGCCGCCACGCGCGAGGGATCGACCCCGGCGTGGCATCGGTAGTCCACCAGGCTCTGCCCCTCGATCAGCCGCCGGCGGGTGGCCAGGTCCTCCGGTGTGATCAGCGGCGGAACCGTATTGGGCATGTCGATGACGGTGGTGACCCCACCGGCGACCGCGGCCATGGACCCCGTCCGCCACTCTTCCTTGTGGGTGAGACCGGGGGTGCGGAAGTGGACATGCGAGTCGATGAGCCCCGGCAGGACATGGCGTCCGGTGGCGTCCAGCGTCGCCTTCGCCGCGGGACCCGCCGCGGGGGCCGCCGGTGGGAGGAGTGCCGCGATCCGGCCGTCCAGTACGGCGACGTCCGCGGGGCGGGCTCCGTCCGGGGTCACGATCGTGCCGCCCCGCAGGAGGAGGTCGTAGAGCTGTGGTGATCGCACGGGGACTCCGTTCACGGCTTGGACGGTTCGGGCACCGCGCGGCTGCGCGCACCCGCTTCCGGCAGGTCGAGTGCGGTGACGAGACGGGCCGACTTCGGCGACACGCTCACCTCCACCAGCCGGCCGGCGGCCGTGGTGGCCCGGACCTCGGTACGTCCGGCGGCAGTGCGGACGGTGAGCCGCCCGCTCGCGTCCACTCCGGCCAGCCGGTGCGGGACGGTACCCACCTGGACGGCGGCGGTCGCCAGACAGGTGGCCCCGGTGAGGGCGAGCGTCGGATGCCAGGAGGGCACCGACACGGCGCGGGCGGCCAGGACTGACGGCCCGCCCGGCAGCAGGGCCGCCACCTTGGGGAAGCACAGGGAGTCCCAGCCCAGCCGGAGCGCCACCAGCTCGCGGATGCGGGTCAGCGCCCGGAACAGCGGGGCCCCGGCCGCGAACAGCGCTGCCTCGTCGGGGATGTCCAGCTCCGTCGCGTCGACGAAGACATAGGGGTTGCCGAGCGAGACGAGCGAATAGGGGATCTCGTGCCCCCCGGTGCGCAGCGCGCTCACCGTCTCGCCCAGCAGCAGGGTGCCCGCCAGCGGGGTCGGCGCGGTGCGCCGGAAACCGACGGTGAAGGTGACGCGATCCCCGGCCGGGGTGGTGTCCAGGGGCTCGCACACCACGATGTCGTCGTTGGTGAGGACCCGTACCCGCACCCGTACGCCCGGCCGGAGCCGCGGCACCATGCCCATCTGGCTCACCGCGAGCACCGAACTCAGGATCGAGTGCCCGCAACTGCCCCCGAACTCGAACCGGGGGACGGCGCCCGGCACCACCTGGACGAAGCGGTAGGCGAGATCGCATCCGGGGTCGGCCGGCGGCGCCACCAGCGCGATCTTCAGGACATGAGCGGCCCCGCGTTCGCACAGCGCGCGGTGGACACCGGTGAGGATCCAGGAGAGCGTCTCCTCGTCCCTCGGCCAGCCGATCGGCGACGGCAGCACCAGGGTGGGGCAGGGACTGCCCTGGGCGTGGGCGATGTAGGCACGCATCACGCCACCTGCTCCCTGGGGCGCGGAACCGCGACGGGCTCGCTCTCCTGCCTCCGCCAGAGTTCGAAGACCATGAGTGACCAGACGGCGAGCGCCGAGCCGGCGTCGGGTGCGACGGCCTGCCGGCGCAGCAAGGCGGTGACCCTGCCGGGGTCCAGCGCTCCGCCGGTCCGCAGCTCCGCCGGTGCCAGCACCTCCTGTGCGTGGGCGAACAGCGCGCTGCCCGGGGCGAGCATCGCCGTGATGGGCAGGGTGAAGGGCTGTTTGGGCCGGTTCCGTACGGTCTCGGGCACCACGCCCCGGGCGGCGGCGTGCAGCACGCGTTTTCCCCGGCCCCGGTGCACCTTCAGGTGGGCCGGCAGCCGGCGCGCCGCCGCCACGAGGGAGCGCTGGCAGAACGGCGGCCGTACCTCGATCGCGCTGGCCATGCTCAGGTGATCGACGCGGCGCAGGTGGTACGCGGGCATCCGCAGGCCGATCTCCACCTCGGTCATGGTGGTAAGACGGTCGCCTTCCCGGCCGCGTACCCGCTCCAGCAGCTCCTCCTCGGCCGTGCGGGTCTCCCGCAGCAGATCCCGGTAGTCCGGCCGGTACAGCCGGGTACGCAGCGGGGACGGTACGGCGGCCAGGGCGCGGACGTAGCCCGTGCCCCAGTCGCCCCGGGCCGCGACCCCCTCGGTGACCCGGTCGTAGCCGCCGAACAGCTCGTCCGCCGCGTCACCGGTGAGCGCCACGGTGAAGCCCGCGTCCCGCACGGCCTCGAAGAGCGCGTAGGTGCTGACGGTGATGGGGTCGGCGTTCGGCTGCCCCAGGTGGCGCAGGACCTTCGGCAGCAGATCCGGAATGCGGGCGGGATCGAGTTCGACCTCGTGCAGCCGGACGCCCCGTTCCGTGGCCACGGCGCGCGCGTGGGCGGACTCGTCCGCGGGCCAGGAGCCCCGGTAGCGGATGTGGAAGGCGTGCAGGTCGTCCACCACCTCCGTGAGCAGCCCGGTGACGAGGGAGGAGTCGAGCCCGCCGCTGAGGACGGCGGCCACCGGGACGTCCGCCACGGCGAGCCGGTGGACCTCCGTGCGGAGCAGGTCGCGCACCGCGCCGGCGGCCCGCTCCAGCCCGGCCGCCGCCGGTCCGCTCATCCCCGGCTCGGGCGGGGGAGCGGCCGGTGCGCGGCGGTGCCACCGGATGTGGCCGTGCGGGGTGACCGTCATCGTCCGCGCGGGTTCCAGGGGCGTGATGTCCTGGTAGACGGAGCGGGTACCGAGCGGGGTCTTGGTCGTCAGGAAGGTGTCCAGCGCGTCGGGGGCCTGTCGGGCGCCCGCGCCCGAGAGATACCGCAGGGCCGCGATCTCGGAGGCGAAGGAGAGGCCACCGTGCCGGTCGCGGTGGTAGTAGAGGGGTTTGACGCCGGTGTCGTCGGTGGCGAGCACCAGCCGCGGCCCGTCCCGCAGATCCATCACGGCGATGGCGTACATGCCGTCCAGATGGTCGGCGAAGGAGGCGCCGTACCGGTGGTAGAGGGCGGGGAGCACCGCGCCGTCGCAGGGGTCGGCGATGGGGTAGCCGTCCCTGGCGAGCCGCTCGCGCACCTCCCGGTGGTTGTAGATCTCGCCGTTGAACACCACCCGGATCGGACCGAGGGTGTAGGGCTGCGCCCCGTGCCGGGGAGCCATCACCGCCAGCCGGGTGGCCCCCAGGGCCCAGCCGGGGCCGTGGTCGAGGAAGCGCCCGTCCGGCCCGCCGTGGTGCAGAAGGGCACCCGTGTGCGCCAGGCGCGTCGGTGGTACGTCACGGTTGATGTATCCATAGACGCGGCACATGTTCACCTTCGCATGTCTCGGGTGGGGGTGGCATGACGCGGCCGGCGGGCGGTCCGGTGCGGCGCGGGGGGCCTGTCAGCCGGGTCCGCGGAAGGTCCTCAGCCCCTTGACCACCTGTGCCCGCCACTCGTGCAGGTCCTGCTCCGTGACCGGCCCGGCGGGGTTGCGGAGGGTGGCGTCGCTCGGCAGCGCGGCCCGTTCGGCCCCGGTCTGCCGGTAGCGCTCGCGATGGATCATCAGGTCGGAACGGAGCCGTGGCCGGGCGGCCGGTGTCGTCGCGGCCCACCCGATGCACACGCCGAACAGGGGGGTGACGGCGGGAGGCAGCGCGAACACCTCCGCCACCCGGTCCGGTGCTCGGCGCACCGCCCCGATCATGACGGTCCCCAGCCCCAGCGAATCGGCGGCGAGCGACAGGCACATGCCCACCATCGAGGCGTCGATGGTGGCGGACAGGGCGGCGTCCGCCGACCACTGCCCGAGCGGCACCCCGTAGTTGTCGCCCTGTTCCGGCAGGGCCGCGAGGTCGCAGCAGACGAGGACGAACGCGGCGCACTGCCGTACGAAGTCCTTGCCCAGGATCTCGGCGAGTTCCTTCCTGCGGTCCTCGTCGACCAGGGTCACCAGGGAGTAGGACTGGAAGTTGAAGGAGGTCGGCGCCCGGAGGGCCGCGTCGAGCAGGGCGTCCAGTATGTGCGGCTCCAGAGGCTCTCCGGTGAAGTTCCGGACGCTCGACCGACGCCGGAGCAACTCCAGCACATCGGATGTGGGGGCGGCCTTTCGCCGCACGGAGGCGGTCAACGGCGGATCTCCCTTCTCGGTGATCGGCCGGGGCTGAAGAGTGGCCCGTGCCGGTATACGGCACGGACCACTCGACTCATCACTCGTCCGGCACCCCGTCAGGGACGTGCCCGGCGGTCCGCCGACGAGCGCGCACCACCGGTCAGGCGTTGCCGGTGAACTTGACCACGATGGTGCCCGGCCCGCTCTTGCGGCCGCGCCCGGTGGCCTCGGCGGGAGCCGCGGCGACGGCACGGGTCTCGGTGGAACCGGTGAACTTCACGACGATGGTGCCGGGGCCGGCGCTACGACGCTTCTGCATGACAGCCTCCACTTGGTGAGATCCAACCCGGCGCTTGACGACGGGTCATAACATCGGTGTCCGTCACCCGCGAGGGCGGCGGCGGACACCCCCACTGGCTAACGCCCACCCGGGCGGGTGAGCTCACCAGCGAGTTCAGGGGGCACGACGAGGTGCACGATGCCTTCCCGGTGCAGCTCGGCCACCTCCGAGAACAACGTCTCGTAGGTGTAGGCCGGCAGCCGTCCCGCGAGTTCCAGCACACTCGCCGGTTCCTCGCCGATCGAGCCGATCAGCGGTTCCTCCGCCAGGTCGAAGACCTGGCAACGCTTGTGCATGTCCCAGATGCGCTGTACGAGGACCCTCCGGGCACCCGGGGTGGTGACCTGGGTGATGGTGTCCGGGGCGTCGAGGAGGGGCAGCACGTCGTACCGGAAGGACAGCACCTCGTAGGGCTGTCGCAGAACGACCCGGTAGTTCCCGCGCACGGTCACCGCCCCGGGCGGATCGGCGTGCGGGGGCGCCTGTCCCTTGGGCGACTCGGCGATCGTGGTGATGGCGGAGCACAGCCGGCACAGGTCCACCAGATAGGGCGGCAGCCGGTGATCGACGATGAAGTCGACCACGAACGCCTCGAACCGGCGGATCTCCGCGCGCCGTTGCCACCAGCCGTGCCGGTGCTCGTCGTCGAAGCGGCGATAGAGCGCGGGGACGTCGCAGTGGGGCGCCAGATGGTCGAAGAGCAGCGCGAAGACCGAGCTGAGCCGGTCGAACCGCTCGCGCCGGACCGTTTCCGCCACCTTGGTGAGATCGGCCAGCTCGATCTGCTCGATGAGCCCGCGCTCCTCCGTCGTGAGCCCCCGCCCGTCGAGTACGGCAGTCAGCTCGCCGCCGTCGCAGCGGCGGCGGACGTCACTGTCCCGTACGTACTCCGCGAGGAAGCTCTGCACTTCGCGCAGGCTCATGACGCCACCGCCACTTCGGTGTCGGCCCCGAGCAGCTCGCGCGCCCAGTCCAGGGCGTCACGCAGTTCCTCCGGCCGGGCGTGGGACGGGGTGCCCGCGTCCTCGATCTCGAAGATCACCGAGACCGGCCTGAACGAGGGCTCCCGGAAGAGCTGTTCCAGGGTGCTGTTGGCCCAGCGCTGTTCCTCCCGCCGCCAGTCGAGGCCGAGCCCGGGGTCGTTCAGCTCCTCCGCCCGCCCCAGCGGGAGATGCACCTGCCACACGTGGTCCAGGGGGATCGCGGCCAGTTCCCGTTCGCGGTCCATGGAGACGAACCGCTCGGCGATGATGAAATTCGACAGGCTCAGCAGGATTCCCACATCGGCGCCGAGGGCGATGTCCCGGACCTGCTCGCAGATGGAGCGCGGGCCGATCTGGTTGTAGACCTGCGACTGGTTCTCGATGGTGAGCGGACAGCCGGGGACACCCTCGAGGTCCCGCAGATTGTCGATGAACCGCTCGGTCTGCTCGTCGGTGCCGAACGGCTGGAGAAAGGTGCCGGAGTACCGCTCACCGGTGCCCATCATGCCGACGTGTTCGCCGATGTACTGGCAGTTGGCCAGCTCGGCCATGCGCCGCAGCTTGCGGATCGTCCGCTCGTCGGGACGGTCCACACACCCGATCATGTATTCGTAGCAGTGGAGCGTGGAGGGCGGGTCGCCCAGAGAGCGGTTCACCTCCGCCACGTATTCGACGTCCGAGCCGAAATGGGTCGCCAGATACTCGATCATGTCGATCCGGCCGCCGCACTCCACCAGGGCGCGGTACAGGTCGGCGAATTTCGGGGCGCAGTGATAGAGGAAGCCTGCCCCGATCGGGTCCGGCTTGGTATGCCGCCGGGCCGGGGCTTCGATGAGATCCGTCACGCGCTTGCCTCCAGATCTGCTCAGTCGTTCACACCAGGTCGTCCGCGATGCGCCGCAGACACAACTCGTTTCCCGGCCCCATCAACGCGGTCGCCTGGGCGTCGCGGAGGTGGCGCTCCAGCTCGTACTCCACGAGGAAACCGCGGGAGCCCACCACATGCGTGAGGCTTCTGGTGAGGTCCTCGGCCACCGTGGTCGCCGCCACCTTGAGCTTGCTGGAGGCCGCGTACGCGTCGTGCGGTGCCGCCGCGATACCGCGTACCAGACGGGCGGCGTAGGCGTAGACGCTCTCCAGGGCCACCGTCGTCGCGGCCAGGCGGTGCGCACGGCTTTCGGAGAGAAGGACCGGGGCCGGCTCGGCGGCCTGCTCCCGTACCACCTGAAGGGCCCGGCCGAGCGCGGACGACGCGATGCCGAGCGCCAGCAGGGCGGGGTTCAGCGGGGTTTCGTGGTTGGCGCGCATCAGCTGCCGGGCCTCTCCCACGCCGCCGATCACGGCGGACGGCGACACCGGGACGCGGGACAGGGTGACCGTCCCGGTACTGGTGCCGCGCAGGCCCAGCATCGGGTAGATCTCCCGGCCCACCCCCGCGTGGTCCGCGTCCACCCGGACGAAGGTGGGGCCGTGGCCGTCGTCGGTGGAGGCGTTCACGAGCACGTCTATCACGGACGCGGAGTCCAGGCCGGTGCAGTACGTTTTGGTGCCCTCGACGAACAGGGCGTCCGCGCGGCCGGTGAGAGCCGTTTTCACATCCGACTTGCTCTTCGACGGGCCGGGTTCGGTCCACGCGCTGGCCGCGATCCGCTCACCGGCGGCCATCGCGGGGAGGTCCCTCTTCTGCTGGAGCTCGTCGCCGTAGCGCACGGTGCGGTGCACGACTTGGTAGTGGAACATGAGGATGGCGGCCGTGGACGCACACGCCCGTGCCGTCCGTTCCACGGCCAGGGCGGCCATGGCGTTCCCGAGGCCGAGCCCTCCGTGCGATACGGGGATCTGCACCCCGAAGGCACCGATGTCCCGCAGCGCCTTGAGCGATTCCGCCGGGGACCTGCGCTCCTGGTCCACGGAGGCCGCGTGCCGGGCCACCGTCTCCGAGCACACCCCGTCCAGGGCCTCCAGCCATCGTCTTGCGTTCTCGCCGGACCCCTCCAGGCAGGCCAGGACGAAATCTTCTCGGGTAGCGGGCAGATGCGACTCCGACGTGTACATGCGGCTCTTTCCTGACGAAGAAGGAGCGAACCCGGAATGCAGCGGGACATCTGTGCGGGCGGCGCCGTTCGGACGTGGCGGGGTCCGGGGAACCGGCTCCCGGGGAACCGCCGGCTGCTGATCCACAGTCTGCGCCAGGTCCCTTTCCGGAACCTCGCCCGCCCGCTGGAGGATGCCTTGCGATCCGCTTGCCGCCGGTCGCAAGCCTGCCGGGGCAGGCGTCCCTCCGGTCGGGAAGCACCTGGTCAGGCCGCTATCGAAGCTGCGCCGCGCGCGCGTGCAACCGGTTGCGGTCGTCCGGGTCCAGCTCGCCGAGCAGGGTCTCCTGGATGAAAACGGAGGCGAAGGAGAACACTCCGGGCCGCTGGGCGCTGGCCGTGAGCAGATGGCCGCGCACGGCGCTGTCCACGGCGGCCGCGGTGTGCTCACCCTCCTCCATGACCGCTTTGACGGTGCCGAGATCGGCCTCGGCGCCGAGGACGGCGCACACCTCCAGCACCCGTCGCGTCCGCGCGGGCAGAGCCGCCAGCCGACGGCTCAGCCGCTTGCGGAGATCCGGCGGCACTTCGGTGAGCAGCGCCCTGACCACGCCGTGGTCGTGCAGGGATTTCGTCGTTCCGAGCATCGAGAGCAGTTGGAGGAGCAGATACGGATTGCCCAGGGTGCGCCGGTGCAGCGCGCGCACCACCCGGATGTCGACGCCGGCCCCTACCTGCGCGGCGATGAGGTCCTCGGTGGCCTGCTCGGACAGTCCCTCCAGGCGCATCGTCCGGGTCCCCGGATCGCCGAGGATGTCGCTCAGCTTCCCGCTCAGGTCCTCGCCGCGGACCGGTTCCTCGTGGCTGGAGGAGTCGCTGACCGTCACCAGGACGCTCAGCCGGCTGCCGTGCAGCCGGGCTCTGAGCAGCCTGAGCAGATCCAGCGACGGACCGTCGGCGAGATGCAGATTCTCCAGTACGAGCACCAGCGGCCGTTCGGAGCTCAGGGCGGTGAGGGTGACGCACACCGCGTCCTGGAGGAGGAAGCGCGTCTGGGAGGACTGGGGTCCGGACGGTGGCTCGAGGAGCGGCGAATGGGGTGCCCCGGCATGGCACGCGGTGGCTTCGCGGAAGCTCTCGGGGCGGGAGAGTGCCAGCTGGCGGAGGATCTGGGACCACATCCAGTGGGCCGGAACGCCCTCTCCGGCATAGGACTGGGCGCAGACCACCTCCTGCCCCGTCTCCTGCAATCGGGCCACGAGTTCCGCGATGAGCTGGGTCTTGCCGACGCCCATGTCCCCGACCACCGCCGTCAGATGCCCCGCCCCGTGCAGAGCGTCGCCGGTGAGCCTCAGCAGAGCGGCCAGTTCACGCTCCCGGCCGACGAACGACCGCGCTTCCCTCGGGGGCGTCACCGTGGGCGCATCGCCCGGGGGCGCCGGGGGCCGGCCCACCGCGCTGTCCCGGGAGCCGTCGTCGCCGCTGAGGTGGCCCACAGGGTGGCCGAGGTGGGCGACGGGGGCGCCGGCCTCCGTGCCGCGGGCGTGCGGTGGCACGGTCAGCTCATGGCGGAGGATACGCGTGTGCACGCGCTGGAGTTCGGCGCCGACGTCCACTCCGAGCTCCTCGGCCAGGCACGCGCGGGTGCGCTCGTAGAGCTGAAGCGCCTCGGCCTGCCTGCCCAGTTCGTACAGCGCGGTCATCAGATGGCCGATCAGGCGTTCACGCATCGGGTGGTGGCGGGCCTCCGGGCCGAGTCTGGCCACCACCGCGTCCGGCTGCCCCAGGGCCAGACACACCTCCGCGTACGACTCGACCGCCGTCAGCCGCCGTTGCTCCAGCCGGGAGCTTTCCTCGGCGAGCGGTGCGTAGGAGGTCAGGCCCAGGAAGGGGCTGCCTCGCCACAGCCCCAGCGCGGCCGTGAGCAGATCGTAGGCCGACCGGAGGAGTTCCGCGTCCGCGCACCGCCGGGCCTGCGCGACCAGGTCCTCGAAGCGACGGGCGTCGACCTGCTCGGGGTCCAGCGCCAGGACGTAGCCGGGCGCCTGAAAGCGCAGCAGCCGGGCACCCTCCGCAGCGGAGTCCGGGGCGAGTGAGCGGCGTAAGTGGGAGACATAGGTCTGGAGGGTGGCGGCGGGCCGCCGCGGCGGGGCCCCGCTCCACAGCTCCTCCGCCAGCTGGTCGGTGGGGACCACATGTCCGAGCCGGATGAGCAGCAGGCCCAGCAGCGCCCGGTGCCTCGGCGGTCCGAGCGGGGTTTCCCGGCCCCCGCGGCGCCGGGTCATGGGGCCCAATACCTGCAACTCAAGTGCCTGGCGCGTGTCGGCGCCTGGTCCCTCCTGGGCACACTCGCTCGCTATCCGGGTCTGCCGCGAACTTCGCATGGTGTGTCCCTCCTGCGCATTGCGTTCTTCGCGCTCACTTATCCAGCGGGTATGGGATGTGGTCATGGAAACCCCCCGGAGCCATGTGATGAACCGCACAATGCACAGACCGCCGCAGGCGTACGGAAAGGAGCGATGTGTATGGCGCACGGAAATGTCACTCGGCCATGCGCGTGGCTCCGAAAAAGTGCCCGTGCGGAATTCCGGGCGAACGCCATCCCCCGTTGATGCAGCGATCAGATCGGCCGCGGACCGGGTGTCAGATGCTGGGTGTCCTGGAGAAGCTCACCGGGCCGGGCGGCGGGGCGAGCGGTCTTGCGCCGCGCTCCGGCGTCCCGGACACAGGCCCATGGCCGTGCCGGAGGGCGGAGCCGCCGCAGGGAGCGGTACGCGAGTGATGGGCGCTGCGATGTGCACAGGAGCAAGGCAGTACGTACAGAGAAGGTCACCCCTTTGTATCGCGCCCAGGACGACCGAACCAAGGGTGGACGCCTGCCGGTTCCGAGCGAATTCAAGGACTGAGCTTCCGACCAGTATTTGCGCCGGGACACCATGTGTAAAGGGTGGCCTCAGTGAGTGTGAGAACCCCTAGTCTTCGTGTCTTCCCTGTCGGTCCGTTGTCGTGTAGGAAGCGGTCCGGGCGATCAGGACCGCGCTGACGGACTGCGCCCTGGGGAGCGGAGAAACCGCAGGTCGGATCGGACTGCCCGCGCGGCACCGCCCGGCCGGGCCGGGCCGGGGGACGGCGTCGGTGCCGCACCGCGCTGTCCGGAATCGTGCCGCTTCGGCCCGCAGGCGGTCTGGCGGCACCGGCGGGCCCCTGGGATCATGCCCCGGCGCAGCCAGGCGCGGTGTGTGGCCGGTCGGTTTTGTCCGGTGATCAGGGTCCGGTCGGTGGTTTCGCACACCGGCACAATTGGGGACGTCCCCCGCCACGTCTGGGGCCTGTCGGCGCCGCTGCTCATCCAGTTCAATGGCTCTGGAGGGCAGCACTCGGTGCCCGGGGGCAGGGGGGAGAGGCAGTTGAGCAGTTCAGGTGACGGTACGCCGCCGAACCGGCGGATCGGGGAAATCGCGGCGATGGTCTCGGCGGTCACCGCTGTCATCGGTCTGCTGCTGGCGGTGTTCGGGGTTCCGTTCGTCGGCGGCTCCTCAGCCCACCGGACCATCGCGGGCGGTGCCGAGACCGCTCCCGCCTCGTCCACGCCGGCTCCGACCGAGACGCACACCCCCGGCTCCCCGGCCGCGACCATCGAGCCCAGCACCGCACCCTCGGCGTCGTCCCAGCCTTCGGCGTCGTCCCAGCCCTCCCCGTCGGCCGTACCGAAGGGCTGGCATCGTGTCAGTGAGCCCGACCTCACGGTCGCCTTCGCCCTGCCGGACGGCTGGATCCAGAGGATGAAAAACGACATCCAGAGCAACTGGAAGTCTCCGGATGATGCTCATGACATGAGCGTCAAACGGGATACATCGTACGGTTCGACCGCCGTGGAAGCCTCCGCCGGACAGCTCGCCTGGTACCGCGACACCAGCAAGTCGTCAATGGCCGACCTTGAGGTCGTCACCCACCCCACCCAGCAGAACGGACAAAGCGCGCTCTGGCTGGAGATCGACTACCACTGGGTGCGCCAGCGGGAACCCCGCAAGCGCGTCGAACTCTTCGTCGCGGGCCAGGCGGGCCACGTCTACCAGCTGCTTTTCGACACCGCCGCCAGCTCCGAGAAGCTCGCCAGACAGCGGCAGATGTTCGCTACCGCCCGCGCCCACCTGCTGATCGACTGGAGCGCGCCATCCTAGTGTCGCGAGTACCGACGTCGGGTCGTATGGTCGCGGCTTCACCGTCGATGTGGTGTGGAGGTACGGGTGTGAACGGGTTACGGGTCTCGCCGTGGAAGCGGTACGGACATGACCGTCTGTATGTCAATCTCCCGGACGGCGAGAAGGTCGCCTGGTACGACTGCGGCACCGGGAAGTTGAACGTCCTGGTCGAGGACTACCGGGATGCCGTTCTGGAGGTTCTGGCGCCGTACCTGGCCGGCACGTCGTCGGCGGCGGCCGCCGCCTCTGCTGCGGCGGCTGACGACGACGGCCGGGGTTCTCTGCGCCCGGAGGACGATCTGGCGGCTCACCGGCCGGGCACCGCCGTGCGTGCGAAGCTCGATGAGCTTGCCCCGGGCATCGTGGCTCGTCTGGTGGCGCTGATGTTGGGACGGCGGTCCGAGGCGTACGGCTGGCGGAAGGGCCTGACGGGGGAGCGAAGGGTGGGCGCTGAGCTGGAACGGCTCACCCGCAAGGGCTGGCGGGTGCTTCATTCGATACCGCTGCCGCGGGGTGTGGATATCGATCATCTGCTGATAGGCCCGGGTGGCGTCTTCAGCGTGAACACGAAGTACCACCGCGGCGCCCGCGTCTGGGTGGGCGACGACTCCGTGAAGATCGGCGGCCAGTCATACCCGTACGTACGCAAGAGCCGCGCCGAAGCCAGGCGTGCGTCCATGGCCCTCAGCCGAGCGTGCGGCTTCGCCGTCGATGTGCGCCCTGTGCTCGCTTTCGTCGACACCGACACGATCACGGTGACGCCCTCCTTGCGGGATGTGCGTGTCGTCCGGGACAGGGAGTTCTCGTCGTTCACACGCCTGGAGGGGGCGTTGACGCCGAGGGAGATGGAGCCGATCTACGGCGCGGCGCGGAACCGCCGAACCTGGTTGAACGCCTGACGCCGCGACTTTCGACGTGTTGAGGAAAGGGCTGTCCCCCGTGAGAGCTACGTGCGGGTGTCCACTGTGAGGTGACGATTCCTGATCACCGTTTCCCTAGCGTTCAGTTCAGCCGCGGCGCTCCGGCCGCGGAACGGACGAGGAACCGGAAACGGACCGAAGAGAGAGTCGTCATGAAACTGGTGTGGCAGATCCTGGCCGTGGTCGCGGTCGGTGCGGTCGGTGGGCAGAGCGTGACCGCGGTGCGCGACAACCCGTGGTTGTCGCTCCTTCTGGGGGGACTGACGGTCGTGCTCTCAGTGTTCGTCTACCGGTGGGTCGTGGGGCGCACCGAGCGGCGACCGGTCACGGAGCTGGCCCGGGAGGGGGCGCGGGGGGCGCTGTTTCGGGGCCTGGTCATCGGCGTCGCGATGTTCGGGTGCGTCATCGCGAACATCGCCTTCCTCGGGGACTACCACGTCCACGGTTTCGGCTCGCTGACCGGGGCGATCGGGCTGGTCGGCTTCATGGCCGGCGCCGCCGTCACGGAGGAACTGATGTTCCGCGGGCTGCTCTTCCGGCTCGTGGAGCGAGGTCTGGGCACGTACATCGCGCTGGTGCTGTCCGGTGTGGTGTTCGGCGCGGCCCATCTGCTCAACAAGGACGCCACCCTGCTGGGCGGTATCGCCGTCGCGATCGAGGCCGGTGGCATGCTCGCCGCCGCGTACGTCGCCACGCGCTCCCTGTGGCTGCCGATCGGCGTGCACTTCGGCTGGAACTTCGCGGAATCCGGCATCTTCGGCACCGAGGTCTCGGGCAACGGTGCCACGCACGGGCTGATGGACGCCTCGACGTCGGGTGCCGAGCTGATCACGGGCGGCGAGTTCGGCCCGGAGGCCAGTGTGTATTCGATGCTGTTCGGTGCGCTGCTGACCATCGCCTTCCTGTGGCTGGGCCGCCGGCGCGGCACCATCGTCCCCCGGCGGCGGGCCGAGCGCGTCAACGCCCCCGCTACACTCGCGCGGTGATCAGCGCTCAGAGGGCCGGCCAGATGTGGCGCCGGCTCGACGTCACCGTCCGCGACCTTCCGCTCGGAATACTGTTCCTGGTCGCGTCGTTCCTGCCGGGACTGCGCGGCCACGGGACGGAGGTCGGGGACCTGCCGACCCGCCCCTTCGACGCACTCGCCGTCGTGGCCCTCGCCCTCGAATGCCTTCCGCTCGCGGTGCGCCGGCGGTGGCCGGTCGTCTGTCTCGCCCTGGTGACGTGCGGCTTCGCCCTCGACCAGCTGCGCGGCTACCACTCGGTCGCCGGCACCGCACTGCCCCTCGCGCTGATCAGCGCCGGGTCCCATCTGGCACACCGCCGGCGCACCACCGTGGTCCTGCTCACCGTGGCGTACGTGCCGCTGGCGGTCGCGCTCTCCCGGCTGGGTTCGGGCGGCGAGCCGCCGGAGGGGTTCGTGACGTTCTATCTGGTGCTGGCCCTGGCCTGGGGAGCCGGGGCGTGGCTGCGTTCCACCCGGATCGCGGAGGCCGAACGCCGCGAGCGCGTCGCCGCGGAGACCCGTACCGCCGAACGCACCCAGATCGCCCGCGAACTGCACGACGTGGTGACCCACCACGTGACCGCCATGGTCGTACAGGCCGAGGCCGCCCGCTACCTGACCGCCGCGCCCGAGCGGCTCGAGCAGTCGCTGACCGCCGTCAGCGACACCGGCCGCCGCGCCATCACCGACCTGCGCCACCTGCTCGACCTGCTCAACCCCGACCACGGTACCGGCGACCCCGGCACCGGCGCCGGGGCGGCGGACGCCAAGGAGCCCAGGACACCGGCCGTCGGCAGGGTGCTCACCCTCGTGGAGCAGACCCGCCGGGCCGGACAGCCGGTGGACTTCACCGAAGAGGGCACGCCACCGGCATCGACCGGCAGCGCCGACCTCGTCGCCTACCGGGTGGTGCAGGAGGCACTGACCAACGCGCTCAAGTACGCTCACGGCAGCCGGACTTCCGTCCAGGTACGGCACGGCGAAAGGGAGATCACCGTGGAGGTCAGCACGGACGGAACCGGCTCACCCAGCGCCGCCGCCGTCGGCAGCGGACGGGGCCTGACCGGCCTGCGCGAACGCATCGACGTCCTGGGCGGCGACTTCCAAGCCGGCAGCAGCACGGACGGCGGCTTCACCGTACGGGCCCGCATCCCCGCCGGCAGCACCTCGTGAGCGCACCGATCCGGGTCCTGGTCTGCGACGACCAGATGTTGGTCCGCACCGGCCTGGTCACCATCATCGACGCCCAGCCCGACATGGAGGTGGCGGGCGAATGCGGAGACGGTCGGACCGGAGTCGAACTCGCCCGCGAGGTACGGCCCGACGTCGTCGTGATGGACATCCGCATGCCGGTCCTCGACGGCCTCGAAGCCACCCGTCTGCTGGCCGGCGCCGGAGTGCCCCACCCCGTCAAAGTCCTCGTGGTGACCACGTTCAACCTGGACGAATACGTCTACGAGGCACTGCGCGCCGGCGCCAGCGGCTTCCTCCTCAAGGACGCACCCCCGGACCGGCTGCTCCACGGCATCCGGACCGTGGCCACCGGCGCGGCCCTCCTCGACCCCGACGTGACACGCCAGCTCGTCGGCCGCTACGCCGCCCGCATCCGCCCCACCGAGAAGACCCCCCGCGACATCCCGCTCACCCCCCGCGAACTGGAAGTCCTCCGCCTCATCGCGGACGGCCTCTCCAACAGCGAGATCGCCGCGGCGCTTGTCATCAGCCAGGAGACCGTCAAGACCTTCGTCTCCCGCATCCTCACCAAACTCCAGCTCCGCGACCGCGTCCAGGCCGTCGTCTACGCCTACCGCCACGGCCTGGCAACCTGACGCCCGCCGTGCGGGCGGCGGCATCACGCTCGGGGTGCCGGTCGTCAGCCGCCAGGACGATGGCGCTCGATGTCATGCGCGAGGCCGTCGGCGAGTTCTTCCGCGGTGAGGGTCTCCGGGTAGTGGGTCACGTAATCACCGCCGGGGTTCATGAGGAAGGTGAACGACGTATGCGGCACGGTGTAGTCGTCGAGTTCGTTCGCCCGCCTGGCGAAGACGTGATAGGCACGCTTCGCCGCTTCGATCTCCTCCGCGGTGCCGGTCAGCCCGGTGTAGCGGGGGTATCGGTCGCGCAGGTACGCGGCCAGCACCTCAGGTGAGTCGCGGTCGGGATCGACCGTGATGTAGAGCGCCCGGATCTCGTCGGCAGCAGGCCCCAGCAGGTCCAGTGCGCGGCTGTTGCGGCTCAGCACCGCGGGGCAGATCTGTCCGCAGTGGGTGAAGCCGAAGAAGACGAGCATGAACCGGCCGTGGTAGGTGCCGGATGTCACGCGCGCGCCCCAGCTTCACCGCATCGTGGCCGATGAGGCGGCCCGCGAATCCGAGCGGCTCGACTACCTCTTCGAGCGGTATATCCAGCCCTTCATGGAGAACGTCGAGCCGAGCATCGAGCGACTCGTCGCCAAGGGGGTCATGCCGCCGGTGCCCATGCATCTGCTCTACTTCGCGGTGATGGGACCCACCAGTGGGCTGATCCAGCAGCCGCTCGCCCGCAGGTTCGGCCGCCCGGAACCGTCGTCGGACGAGGATGACCTCCACTGCGGCCAGGTACTGGCCGGACTGGTCCTCACCGGCATCATGCGAAGGCCGGCGGCGTAGCCCGCATCCGCCGAGTCCAGCCGCCGGCCGGCCCGCCGGGTGAGTCGGGACCCGCGGTACGGGCGCCTGGGTACGGCGCTATTCCGGTCTGCACGCGCGAATGATGGACGCGATGACGTCGTCGAGTCCGCGCTCGTCCGTCTCGGGCAGCGGTGCGCCGCTCACCGCCAGGCCGACGTACCCGTATATCGGCGCGAACACCGTCAGGGCGACACGGTCCACCGGCCCCTCGCGCACCTCGCCTTGACGCTGCCCGGTGCTGACCAGTTCCAGGCCCTGCTCGGCCCATCGGTGTGCGGCCGCTTCCAGCGCCTCTGACGCCTCCGGGCTGTGCTTGGCCGAGAACATCAAGTCGAGCAGCGCGGCGTTCGCCAGGGAAAAGCCCACATATGTCCGGGCCATGGCGGTCAGGCGCTCGCCGAAGGTCCGGCCCGCGCCCTCCTGGGACGCCTCGAGGGCCTCGTTGAGCCGTTCGAAGCCGTCCAGGGCCAGGGCGTCCAGCAGCGCCTGCTTGCTCTTGAAGTGGCGGCTGGGTGCTGCGGGGCTCACGCCGAGGTCGCGGGCCAGTTCTCGGAGTGAGAGTGCGCCCGATCCCCGCTCACGCAGTGCTTGCTCGGCCCGTTCGAGCAGGGCGGCGCGAAGGTCTCCGTGGTGGTAAGGCCGCTTCTTCATGGAGACAGCCTAATCTGAGCGCCGCCCACATTGTGAACGTTGCATACATTGTGATCGTCGCATACATTGAGCGGCACCTCACGAACATGACCCCAGGAGGAGCGCATGCCGCGCAAAACCATCGACATCACCGTGCCCGACCTCACCGGGCGGCGCGCGCTCGTCACCGGGGCCAGCGACGGCATCGGCCTCGGACTCGCCACGCGGCTCGCCGCGGCCGGGGCCGAGGTACTCCTGCCCGTACGGAATCGGCGCAAGGGCGAAGCGGCGGTCGCGAGCATCGTGCAGGCAGTTCCCGGCGCCGACGTGTCGCTCCACGCCCTCGACCTGTCCTCACTCGCCTCGGTCGCGGCCCTCGGCGACACGCTGCGCGAGGAAGGCCGCCCCATCCACATCCTCATCAACAACGCCGGGGTGATGACCCCGCCCGACCGCCAGACGACCACCGACGGGTTCGAGCTTCAGTTCGGCACCAACCACCTCGGCCACTTCGCCCTGGTGGCCCATCTGCTTCCGCTGCTGCGCGCCGGCCAGGCCCGCGTGACCTCGCAGATCAGCATCGCCGCGAACCGCAACGACATCAACTGGGAGGACCTGAACTGGGAACGCTCCTATGACGGTATGAAGGCGTACAGCCAGTCGAAGATCGCCTTGGGGCTCTTCGGCCTCGAACTCGACCGGCTCAGCCAGGCGCACGGCTGGGGCATCACGAGCAACCTCGCCCACCCCGGGGTCGCTCCGACCAGCCTGCTCGCCGCGCGCCCCGAAGTCGGCCGCGACACGGAAACCGGAGGCAGGAAGCTCATCAGCGCCCTGTCCGCCCGTGGCATCCTCCTCGGGACCGTCGAGACCGCGAAGCTCCCCGCCCTCTACGCCGCGACGGCCGCCGAAGCCCAGTCCGGCCACCTCTACGGGCCGAGCGGCCTCGGGCACCTCGGAGGCCCGCCCGCCGACCAGAAGCTCTACTCCCGCCTGCGCGGCACCGAGGAGGCCCAGCGCATCTGGCGGATCTCCGAAGAACTGACGAAGGTGTCGTTCCCCGCCACCTGAGGCGCGCGGCGCCCTGCACGCTCCGGTCCGCGTTCACCCCTGCCCGCCGGCCGCCCTCGCGGCGAGGTAGCGGGCCGGAACCTCCCCGCCCCCGTGCACCGCGAGGTCGGCGCCGGTGATGTATCCGGCCAGGTCGCTCGCGAGGAACAGACAGGCGCGGGCGACATCCCAGGGGTGGGCCATCCGCTCCATCGGGATGACGCCGGCCACCGAGGCGCCGCCGTCCGTGCCGTAGCCGGCGGCCGCGCTCTCGGTGCGGATCAGCCCGGTGGTGATGTGGTTGACGCGTACCTGGGGCGCCCACTCCAGGGCGAGCGCCTTGGTGAGGGCCAGCAGCCCGGCCTTGGCGGCCGTGTAGGCGGCGGTGCCCGGCTGCGGGTCGTGGGCGGAGACACTGCCGATGTTGACGACCGAGCCGCCGCCCGGCCGGGTCCGCATGGCGCGGTGGGCCGCCTGCGCCACGTAGAACGGCGCGAGCAGGTTGAGCGCGACGACCTTCTCCACCAAGCGGGGGGAGGCGGTCGCCGCGTCGGCGTCCGGGGAGCCGCCCGCGTTGTTGACGAGCACGTCCAGGCGGCCGAAACGCTCCACCGCGCTGTCGACGAGCCCCGCCGCCGCCACGGGATCGCGTACGTCGGCGGGGACGAGGACCGCCTCCCTGCCCCGGGCCGCCGGCAGCGTCTTCGGGGCGTTGCGGCCGCAGACGACGACATCGGCTCCGGCGCCGAGGAACGCCTCCGCGATGGCGGCGCCGATGCCCTTGGTGCCGCCGGTGACGAGCACCACGCGCCCGGTGAAGTCCAGTGGGGTGCCGTTGTCCATGTCTTCCGGTCTCTCTCGTTCGTCGGGGCGTTCAGCACGAGGCCAGTCCAGCCCGGCGGCGAGCCGCGCGCGGTGCCGCGCTCAGGCGGCCAGTACGCGGGCCCGGCAGGCGGCCGGGGTGCCCCAGGCGTCCCGCAGCGGGCGGGCCTTGCGGATCCACAGGGACAGGTCCAGTTCGTCCGTGTAGCCGACCGCCCCGTGCAGGTGCAGGGCCGTGCGCGCGGCCCGGTAGGCGGCCTCGCCCGCCGTGACCTTGGCGGCGGCGACATCGCGGTCGGCGTCCGGGGAGCTGGCGGCGAGCGCGAGGGCGGCGCCGTGCACCAGCGGCTCGGCGAACTCCAGGGCGAGGAGGGTGTCCGCGAGCCGGTGCTTGACGGCCTGGAAGGAGCCGACGGGCACACCGAACTGGGTGCGCCGCTTGACGTACTCGACGGTACGGGCGAGCAGCGCGCGGCCGACTCCCAGGGACTGGGCCGAGGTGGCCAGCGCGGCCAGCCCGGCCGCGTGCGCGGCGGCCGCGGCCACGGCCGGGCCCTCGGCGAGGACCGTGCCGCCGGACGGCCGCGACAGGCGCCGCCCCGGATCGGCCGAGGGCTGGACGGGCCCGGGCCGGGCGCCCACGCGCAGCGTGTCACCGTCCACGACCAGCACCGTGTCGGCCGCGTCGGCGTCCAGGGCGTACGGGCCGAGGGCGGTCAGGCACAGGGAGGCGACGGTCGTGCCGGAGGCGATACCGGGCAGGTGGGCGCCGGCCGCGTCCGCGTCGCCGAGCCGGTCCAGCAGGGCCGCCGCCGCGACCGTCTCCACCAGCGGGCCGGGAACGGCGTGCCGCCCCACCTGCGCGAAGGCGACGGACAGGTCGAGCGGCAGCGGACCGAAGCCGCCGTACCGTTCCGGTACGGCCAGGGCGAACACCCCGGCCTCGGCCAGCCGCGCCCACAGAGCCCGCCCCGGGGCGTGGTCACCGGCCGCCCAGGACCGTATCGCGGCCGGGGTGTCGCAGGAGGTGAGCAGTCCGTCGAGGGAGCGGGCGAACTCCCGTTGCTCGGCGTCGAGGAGGAACCGCATCACCGGCGTCCCTTCGGCAGGCCGAGCAGCCGCTCGGCGACGATGTCGCGCTGGATCTCGTTGGTGCCCGCGTAGATGGGCCCGGCCAGGGAGAAGGTGTAGCCCTCGGCCCAGCCGCCGTGGGCGGGGGAGTCGGGCGCGTGGTCGGCGAGTTCGCCGTACGGGCCGAGCAGATCCAGGGCCGTCTCGTGCAGGGCGATGTCCAGCTCGGACCAGTAGATCTTGTTGAGGCTGGCGGCGGCGCCGGCCGGGCCGCCCTCGTCGTGCAGGACGCGGGAGGCAGCCGCGTAGGAGAACAGCCGGTAGGCGCGGGCGCCGATCACCGCGTCGGCGACCCGGTCGCGCAGCGCCGTGTCGGCCGGGTCGCCGTGCTCGTGCCACAGCGCGGTCAGCCGGCCGGCGGCCGCCGTGAAGCGTCCCGGGCTGCGCAGGGTGAGCCCGCGCTCGTCGCCGGTGGTGCTCATCGCGATCCGCCAGCCCTGGCCGGGCTCGCCGATGACGTCCTCGTCCGGTACGAACACCTCGTCCAGGAAGAGTTCCGCGAAGGCCGGCCGGCCGTCGAGGCGCCCGATGGGCCGTACGGTGACGCCCTCCGCGTCCAGCGGGAACATCAGGTACGTCAGCCCGTGGTGCGGCTTTCCGGCGTCCGGATCGCTGCGGAACAGGCCGAAGGCCCGGTCGGCGAACGCGGCCCGGGAGGACCACGTCTTCTGGCCGCTCAGCAGCCAGCCGCCGCCGGCGCGCCGGGCCGTCGACGTGAGCGAGGCCAGGTCGGAACCGGACTCCGGCTCGGACCAGGCCTGCGCCCAGATGACCTCGCCGCGCGCCATCGCGGGCAGGACCCGGGCCCGCTGCTCGGCGGTGCCGTGTGCGAAGAGGGTGGGGGCGAGCAGGTGGATGCCGTTCTGGCTGACCCGTCCGGGCGCGCCGGCGGCGAAGTACTCCTCCTCGAAGATCAGCCAGCGCAGGATCGAGGCGCCCCGCCCGCCGTACTCCTCGGGCCAGGACACCACCGACCAGCGGTCGGCGGCCAGTTCGCCCTCCCAGTCCCGGTGGGCGGCGAAACCCTCGGCGCTCTCCAGGGACGGCAGCGGAGTGGCCGGCACATGCGCGGCCAGCCAGTCGCGGACCTCGGTGCGGAACGCCTCGTCCGCCTCACTGAGGTCGAGGTCCATCAGCCGCCCGCCCTCTTCATCGCGCGGATGTCCATGCCGCCGAGCGCGTCGGGCGCGGTCTCGGCGTTGTGCGCGTGCGCCAGGTGGTGCAGGCCGAACGCCGAGTCCATGCCCGCGTGCAGACCCTGGAGGTCCTCGGCCTGGTTCACGGCGCGCTTGGTCAGGGCGAGTCCGAGGCGCGGCATCCGAGCGATCCGCAGCGCCAGCTCCCGGGTGTGCCGCGCCAGTTCCGCGCGGGGGACGACGCGGTTGACCATGCCGACCTCGTGGGCGCGGCGGGCGCTCATGCGGTCGCCGGTGAAGAGGAACTCCTTGGCGATGCGCGGCGGCATCACCCACGGGTGGGCGAAGTACTCGACCCCCGGTATGCCCATCCGCACCACCGGATCGGCGAAGAACGCGTCCTCCGAGGCCACGATCAGGTCGCACACCCAGACGAGCATCAGACCGCCCGCCACACAGGCGCCCTGTACGGAGGCGATGACCGGCTTGGGCAGCTCGCGCCAGCGGCGGCACATGCCGAGATACACCTCGGACTCGCGGGCGAAGCGGCTCTCCGCGCCCTCCTTGTCCGAGTGGTCCCACCACAGTCCCGCCCGGCGCTCGAAGGGCAGATGCGCGTCCCGCCCGGGGCTGCCGATGTCGTGGCCGGCGGAGAAGTGCTCGCCCGCCCCGGCCAGGACGACGGCCTTCACCTCGTCGTCCTCGGCCGCGCGGTAGAACGCCCGGTCCAGGGCGTAGGTCATCGCGGAGTTCTGCGCGTTGCGGTACTCGGGCCGGTTCATGGTGACCGTCGCGACCGGACCCCGCTTGTCGTAGCGCACGGGTGGGGCGGATGCGTCGTGGGCAGCGGACATCATGCCCTCCTTCCCTAACAAGTGTTTGGTAGATTAACGTAACGGCATGAGCAGCGTCGAGGAGTTCCGCGCCGAGGCCCCCACCGAACGGCCCGCCCGGGAACGGCACATGGCCGCCGCCGGCCGGATGTGCGCCGGCCTGCCCCAGGAGATCCGCCCGTGACCCCGCAGCCGCCCCCCTATGTACCGGGGCACTCCCTCCTGGCCGGCCGCACCGCGGTGATCACCGCCGCCGCGGGCGCCGGAATCGGCGGGGCCACCGCCCGCAGGTTCCTCGAGGAGGGCGCCCGGATCGTCATCGGTGACGCCCACGCGCGGCGCCTGACGGAGAGCGCCGCCGCCCTGGCCGAGGAGTTCGGCGCGGCCAACGTCGCCGGACTGCCCTGCGACGTCACCGACGAACAGCAGGTCGACGCCCTGTTCGCGCTCGCCGCCGAGCGCCACGGCGGCCTCGACGTCGTCGTCAACAACGCGGGCCTCGGCGGCACGGCCGACCTCGTCGACATGAGCGACGAACAGTGGTCCAAGGTCCTCGACGTCACGCTCGGCGGCACCTTCCGCTGCACCCGCGCCGCCCTGCGCCGCCTCAAGGCGCAGAACGGCGGAGGCGTCGTCGTCAACAACGCCTCCGTCGCCGGCTGGCGTGCCCAGCGCGGGCAGGCCCACTACGCCGCCGCGAAGGCCGGGGTCATGGCCCTCACCCGGTGCGCCGCCCTGGAGGCGGCGGACTTCGGCGTACGCGTCAACGCCGTCGCCCCGAGCCTCGCCATGCATCCGCACCTGGTGAAGGTGACCACCCCCGAGCTGCTCGCCGAACTCACCGAACGCGAGGCCTTCGGCCGCTCCGCCGAACCATGGGAGATCGCCAACGTCATCGTCTTCCTGGCCAGCGGATACTCCTCCTACCTGACCGGCGAGACGGTCTCCGTCAGCAGCCAGCGGGCATGAGGGCGATGAGCACCAGCGCCTCCGCCGGGCGCCGCGCCGAGATCCTGGCCACCGCCGCCCAGGTCTTCGCCGACCAGGGCTACAACGCCACCACCGTCCGCCGCATCGCCGACGCCGCCGGGATGCTCGCGGGCAGCCTCTACCACCACTTCGACTCCAAGGAGTCGATGCTGGACGAGATCCTCTCCGCCTTCCTGGACGAGCTGTGGGCCGGCTACGAGACGGTGCTCGCCGCCGGGCTCGGGCCCCCGGAGACCATCGAGGCCCTCGTCACCGAGTCCTTCCGGCAGATCGACCAGCACGGTCCCGCGGTCGCCATCTACCAGAAGGAGTCCCGGCACCTGTCCGCCCAGCCGCGCTTCGGCGCTCTCGCCACCTCCCAGGTGAAGTTCGAGCACGCCTGGCTGCGCACCCTGGAACGAGGCGTCACCGAGCGGGCCTTCCGCGCCGACCTGGACGTGCGGCTGGTCTACCGGTTCGTACGCGACACCGTGTGGGTGGCCGCCTCCTGGTACCGCCCCGGCGGCCCGCACAGCCCGGAGGAGATCGCCCGGCAGTACCTGTCCATGGTCCTCGAGGGCATCACCCCGCGGAGCTGACGCGGCGCCCCGACGACCCATCACGAAGGAGCAGTCATGGCAGAGGCTTACCTGGTCGAAGCGGTCCGCACCCCGGTCGGCCGGCGCCGGGGCGGACTGTCCGCCGTACACCCCGCCGACCTGGGGGCCCACGTCCTCACGGCACTGATCGAGCGCACCGGCGTCGACCCGGCCGCCGTCGACGACGTCGTCTTCGGCTGCCTGGACACCGTCGGCCCGCAGGCCGGGAACATCGCCCGCACCGCGTGGCTCGCCGCGGGCCTGCCCGAGGAGGTGCCCGGCACCACCGTCGACCGGCAGTGCGGCTCCTCCCAGCAGGCCGTCCACTTCGCCGCCCAGGGCGTGCTCTCCGGCACCCAGGACCTGGTCGTCGCGGGCGGTACGCAGAACATGTCGATGGTCCCCATCGCCTTCGCCAGCCGCCAGGCCGCCGAACCCCTCGGCCTCACCGACGGCCCCTTCGCGGGCTCCGAGGGCTGGCGCGCCCGCTACGGCGACGCGCCCGTCAGCCAGTTCCACGGCGCCGAACTCATCGCCGCCACGTGGCACATCAGCCGCGAGGACATGGAGCGGTTCGCGCTGCGCTCGCACCAGCGGGCCGTGCGCGCCATCGACGAGGGCCGCTTCGACCGCGAGACCGTCCCCGTCGGCGATGTGACCACCGACGAGGGCCCGCGCCGCGACACCTCCCTGGCGAAGATGGCCGCCCTCGAGCCGGTCGTCGAGGGCGGCCGGCTGACCGCCGGCGTCTCCTCGCAGGTCTCCGACGGTGCCTCGGCGCTGCTCATCGCCTCCGAACGGGCCGTCGCCGAACACGGCCTGACCCCGCGGGCCCGCGTCCACCACCTGTCGGTGCGCGGCGAGGACCCCATCCGCATGCTGTCGGCGCCGATCCCGGCGACGGCGTACGCGCTGAAGAAGGCCCGGATGTCCATCGACGACATGGACCTGGTCGAGATCAACGAGGCGTTCGCGCCGGTGGTCCTCGCCTGGCTGAAGGAGACCGGCGCCGACCCCGACCGGGTCAACGTCAACGGCGGCGCCATCGCGCTCGGCCATCCGCTCGGCGCCACCGGTACCAAGCTGATGACGACCCTGCTCCACGAACTGGAGCGCACCGGCGGGCGGTACGGCCTGCAGACCATGTGCGAGGGCGGCGGCCTGGCCAACGTCACCATCATCGAGCGCCTCTGAGCGGCACGGCCACGAGGCGGGCCGCGGACCCCGGCCCGCTCCGTCGCCGTGGTGCGCGTCAACCGGCGGCGCGGGACAGCGACTCCAGCGTGTTCCGCGCCTCGCCCATGATCCGCTCGACCAGTTCCGCACAGGACGGCAGATCCTCGATCACCCCCGCCACCTGTCCCGAGGCCATCACCCCCAGGTCGGTGCGCCCGTCGACCATCGATGCCTTCAGCAGCATCGGGGTGTTGGCGGCCAACAGCACCTGACTCCACGTCAGGTCCGTGCCGTGCTTCATCGCCATCCCGTCCCGGACCAGCCGCGGCCAGCTCGCCCCCGACTCCTTGCGGAAGGCCGAGGCGTGCCGCAGTGCCCGCAGCAGCGAGGCCGCACGGCCCGAACGCTCCAGGCGGTCGACCAGTTCGGTGCGCAGCATGCGGTGCGGGAGTCCGTCCACCCTGGTGGTGACCGTGACGTCGTGGACCGCGGCACCCAGGTACCTCGCCTTCACCGCCGCCGGGACGGTGCTGTCGGAGGTGAGCAGGAAGCGTGTGCCCATGCCGATACCGGCCGCCCCGTAGGCCAGCGCGGCGACCAGACCGCGGCCGTCGTGGAAGCCGCCCGCCGCGATCACCGGGATGCCGACGGCGTCCACGACCTGGGGGACCAGCACCGAGGTAGCCACGTTGCCGGTGTGCCCGCCGCCCTCGCCGCCCTGCACCAGCACCGCGTCGGCGCCCCACGCCGCGACCTTCTCGGCGTGCCGCCGGGCCCCGACGGAGGGGATGACGACGACGCCGGCGTCCTGGAGGCGCGCGATCAGCTCCTTCCTCGGGGCGAGCGCGAAGGACGCCACCCGGACCCCTTCGTCGATGATGATCCGCACCCGGTCCGCGGCGTCCCCGGCGTCCGCCCGCAGGTTGACGCCGAAGGGCGCGTCCGTACGGGACCTGACCTCCCGGACCGCCGTGCGCAGCTGCTCCACGGTCATCGTGGCGGAGGCGAGGATGCCCAGCGCCCCCGCGTTCGCCGTGGCCGACACCAGGCGGGGGCCGGCCACCCAGCCCATCCCGGTCTGCACGATCGGATACCGCACCCCCGTCAGCTCGGTCAGCGCGGTCGGGATCGTCGCGGGACCCGTCCCGCTCATGACGGCACCTCCCGCTCCCGCAGCCCCTCGGGGTCGATGACCTCCCGGATCAGCCGCAGCTCCGTCTCGGTGGGCTCCCGCGTGCACGGCACCTCGTCGGGGATCACCAGGTCGAAGCCGGTGGCCCCGGTGACCTCCTCGAGGGTGACCCCGGGGTGCCGCGAGCGCAGCCGCATGGTGCGGTCGGGGGTCTCGAAGTCGAACACGCCCAGGTCGCTGATCACCTCGGCAACGCGGTGATAGCGGGTCGCGGAGGGACCGGCCGCCGCGGCCCGGTCGTATCCGACACCGCTGACCATGTCGACGCGCTCGACGAACACCCGGGCGGAGTGCTTCGGCACCCAGTAACTCGTGGTGTTGTTGAGCGTGTTGACCGGAGCGCCGCGCACCCCGAGCAACTGCCGGGTGGGCTGGGCCCAGTCGCCGATGCAGGAGATGTTCTGGTTGCCGTGGCGGTCGATCTGACTGGCGCCCATCATCACGTGCCGGCGGCCGGTGGCGGTCAGCGCGAGGTGCTGACGGAACGGCAGCCAGCCCTCGACCGCCCCCGGCCCGGACCCGAGCGCGGGCACGTCCGCCATGAGCAGCGCCTCCCCGTCGGTCAGCAGCAGGTCGGGCGAGAAGGTGAGCTTCGCCAGACGTGCCCCGATGGCCGGGACGGTGCCCATCGGACTGGCGAGGACCTCACCGGCGCCGCGCCACGCCTCCGCGCAGGCCACCACACAGTGGTCGGCGCGGGTCGCGGCCGGGACGCCGGTCCCGGCGGCACTCATGCGTCCTCCTGGTGGAACGCGGTGACGGCGGCCTGGTAGGCGGCCTCGTCCCCGGACAGGAACCGTCTCACGAAGGCCGGCCACGCCTCGGGATCGCGGGCCGCCCGGACATAGGCGCGCTGGAAGGACTCGTCCCGCTCGTGGTCGGGCGCGCAGGAGGTGAAGTGCGCGCCGTTCGGTGTCTCGCTGACCCCGTCCACGAACAGGCGCTTGACCAGCAGGGTCTGCGGCCCGTGCGCCGTGAGCAGATCCGCGGTGTCGACGATCCGCTCGCAGGAGACGTACGCGTGGTCGGCGGCCTCGCAGAACAGGTCGTCGAAGTACGGGTCGGGCCCCAGGTACTGCCCGGTGCCGTGCCGGTCGGCGCGGTTGAGGTGGACCAGGGCGGCGTCCAGGCGCAGGGCCGGGGCCGCGACCAGTTCCTCCCCGTCGTCGTAGGGCGACCTGACCGTGCGCAGCGACGGGTTGACCGTCATCACGTCCGACCCGAGACCGGCCCGGACCGGCATGAACGGCAGCCGCTGCGCCCCGGCGGTCAGGCCCCACATGAGCATCGCCTCGTCGAGCTCGACCATCTCGAACGCCCCGCGCTGCCGGGCGGCGGTGAAGTGCGGCTCCAGCGGTATCGAGTCGAGCGTGCCGAACGCCGTGACGAGCTTGCGGATCTTCCCCGCCGCCGCGAGCAGACCGACGTCCGGACCGGCGTAGGAGACCACGGTCAGGTCGGTGAGGTCCGACCGCAGCAGCGCCCGTACCAGGGCCATCGGCTTGCGGCGCGAGCCCCAGCCGCCGATGCCGACCGTCATGCCGCTGCGCAGCCGGCCGACGATGTCGTCGGCCGTCATCGTCTTGTCCCGGGGCACGCTCACCGCTCCTCGTCCGCGCCGAAGGCGTCCCGCACCCGGTCCGCGACGCCGCTGAGGTTGGCCTCGAAGGTGAAGCCCTGCTCGAAGCGGTAGCTGCGGCGTACGTCGACCAGGTCGATGCCGTTGATGGCGGCCTTGGCCAGCCGGATCAGGTAGCCGTCCTTGGCGGCGATCTCGCCGGCCAGTTCGAGGGCGGCCGCCCGCAGCTCCGCGCGCGGCACCACGCGCCACACCGAGCCGTGCCGGTGCAGTTCCTGGGCCGTCGCGGTGCGCGAGGTGTAGTACAGGGCCCGCATCAGGTGCTGGGGCACGAGCCGGGCGAGGTGCGTGGCCGCGCCGAGCGCGCCCCGGTCGAGCTCCGGCAGCCCGAAGGTGGCGTCGTCGCCGGCCACGATCGCGTCCGCGTTGCCCACCAGGCCGATGCCGCCGCCCAGGCAGAAGCCGTGGACGGCGGCGACCACCGGGACCTCGCACTCGTAGACCGCGGCGAACGCCTCGAAGCAGCCGCGGTTGGCGCCGATCAGCGCACCGTGTCCGTCCGCGCGCCGCATCTCCTTGATGTCCACGCCCGCGTTGAACCCGCGGCCCTCGGCGGTGAGCACCACACAGCGCACCTGCGGATCGGCGCCGGCCGCGCGCACCGCCGCGGCCAGCTCGTACCAGCCCCGCACCGGGAGGGCGTTGACCGGGGGGAAGTCCACGGTGACGACGGCGACGCCCTCTTGCGGGGCGGAGGTGGAGACACCCATGAGCGCATCAGCTACCTTTCCACCAAACGTTTGTTAGGCCGAAGCTAGCAGCGATCCGGAGGCCGGGGGAATGCCGTGCCGCTGAGCGGTACTCACCTCCCCGCCTCCCCGCCCGAAAGGACGCCCACCATGACCTCACCGACCGCCCTGTGCGCCGGACGCGTCGTCGCCGTCACCGGCGCGGGCCGTGGACTCGGCCGCGCGCACGCTCTGGCGTTCGCCGCCGAGGGGGCGAACGTGGTCGTCAACGACCTCGGCGTCCGCCTCGACGGGTCCAAAGCGGGCAGCGGCCCCGCCCAGCGGGTCGTCCAGGAGATCCGCGCGGCGGGCGGCGAGGCCGTCGCGCACGGCGGTGACATCGCCACCGCCGACGGCGCGGCATCCCTCGTCGCCACCGCGCTCGACTCCTTCGGCCGGCTCGACACGCTCGTCAACAACGCCGGGTTCCTGCGCGACCGGACGCTTGTCAACCTGGACGAGGACGACTGGGACGCGGTGATACGTGTCCACCTCAAGGGCCACTTCCTGCCCCTCACATACGCGGCCGCGCACTGGCGCGCCGAGGCCAAGGCGGGCCGGGTCCCCGAGGCGCGTGTGATCAACACCAGCTCCGGGGCGGGCCTGCTCGGCAGCGTCGGCCAGGGCAACTACTCCGCCGCCAAGGCGGGCATCGTCGGCCTGACCCTGGTGGCCGCCGCCGAGATGGGCCGCTACGGCGTCCAGGTCAACGCGATCGCCCCGGCCGCCCGCACCCGGATGACCGAGGAGACCTTCCCCGAGACCATGGCGGCGCCCGGCGAGGGCGTCTTCGACGCGATGGCCCCGGAGAACGTCTCGCCGCTCGTCGTGTGGCTGGGCTCCGCGGCCTGCGCCGGCGTGACCGGCCGGGTCTTCGAGGCCGAGGGCGGACGGATCACGGTGATGGAGGGCTGGCGGCCGGGCCCGACCGCCGACAAGGGAGCCCGCTGGAACCCGGCCGAGGCCGGGGAGACGGTGGCGCAACTGCTCGCCGCGTCCGGGCCACCGCAGCCGGTGTACGGGGCCCGCTGACGTCCGCGGGCGTCCCTGAACGGCACCGGACGCAACGCCGAGGCGCGGTCGCCACCACGGCCGCGCAGCCGGCCGGCCATCCGGGGGCGGCGGACGCGCCGAAGCGGGTGGACGCGCCGCTGACCACCGGCTCGGGCAGCGCCGGCGCGGACGCCGGCTGGGCCCTGCCGAGCTGACGCCCGCGCCGCCGCGTCGTGCGAGGGTGACGGCTCGTACGAGGCCGGGGTGGGGGAACGGCGAGGCGCCGGCCGTCAGGGCATCGCCGCACTCGCGACCTCCGGCAGGGCGTCCCTCGATCAGCCGGACCCCCTCAGCACCGACGCGATCGCCCTGTTCACGGGCCGCTGTTGAGATCTTGTCCGCCGCGGGGCGCGTCCGGGGCCTCCCGGTCCGAGGCCGGCCAGACGTAGGGCAGGTCGTCCGGCACGCCGGGGAAGCGGGGGGCGTACACCCCGGGGTCCTTGCGTACGAGAGCCGACTGGTGGCTGCGGTGGAAGGCTGCGTCACCGAGCCACGGCGGCAGTTCCCCGGCCCCCGCCAGTTCGCTCTGGCCGCGGACCGGGAGGCCGGGGCGGTGAGCGGCGAGGTCGGCGACCAGGGAGGCGGCGCAGCTGTCCTGGTGCCCCAGCTCCCGCCACACCCGGCACATCTCCAGCCCGTACCGGACGAGGGCCTCTTCGTATCCGGTCCACATCCGCACGGCGGGGTGCCGCCGCCAGCCGTAACCGGGCACCGTCAGGCCGCGGAGGACCTGAAGGGCCTCGACGCGCTGCTTGCCCAGCCGCCGCCGGTCGAGCTCACGGGCCGACCGCCGGAAGTCGGGATGGGGCAGGAACGTCTGCATCTCAACTCGTCCGCATCACATTTCTTCGACCTCGAGTGCCCCCGTATCTCCGGTCGAACCGGTCCGCGACGCACCGGCCCGGCCCGCCCCTCGTGCCGCCCACCGCGCAGCCGCTCACGGCACCTTCCTGCCATGATGTTGCGCCGTCGCGCCGGCGAAGGTTAAACCTTTATCGCGATGGGGGGAGCTTTTGCGCGCCTGCTCCCAGGCGGCTGAATTGTCCGCCGGTGTACTCGATATACGAGCGAGATCTGGATCCCGGCGTTCTGCTTGACGCGTCGGCCAAACAAGGGATCGGGGATGGCAGGAACACTCGGGAGCACGCTGCCTACGAGGCGGGTACAGCACGACAGCGGTGTGCTCTCGGCGCCGACCGCGCCGCGGGTGCGTGTTCCGGTATTCGGAGATGCGCTGCGCCTGCGGTCGGACCTGCTGAATGCCATCCAGCACGCCGCCGCGGCCGGCGGCGAGGTCTCCTCTTTCCACGTCGGCCCCAAGCGCATGATTTTCGTGAATCGGAGCGCCGCGGCGGACGTCGTGCTCTCCGACATTCACACCTTCGGCAAACCGGACGGCGAGAATCCGCTGCGGCTGGTCCTCGGGGACGGTCTTATCAGCAATCCGGTGCACGAGAACTGGCTGAAGCGGCGAAGGGCCCTCCAGCCCATGTACAGCCGCGGCAGCCTTTCGGGTATGCGGCACAAGATGGCCGAGGTGATCGCCGAGCGCACGAGGCGATGGGAAGGTAGGGAACGGACGGACCTGGACGTCCATGAGGAGATGCTGGCCTTCGCTCTCGACACCGTGTCGATGTGCATGTTCAGCCGGTCCGGCGACACCGTGTCCGAAACCCTCACACCGGGCATCATCTCCTTCCTGCTCGACTTCGTCGAACGCCGCATCCGTGGGGCGTTTTCCCTGCCGGTGGGCGTGCCGAGCCGGCGGAATCGGAAATTCACGTCGATCCTCAAGGACCTGGACGATCTCGTCTACCGGATCATCGACGAACGACGCGGGACCGATGAACAGCACGATGACCTGCTGGACATCCTCCTGGCGGCCACCGTGGGCGACGCCGGGCACCGCCTGACCGACCGCGAGGTCCGGGACGAGGTTCTCACCACCTTCGTGGCCGCGTACGAGACCACGGCCAGTGCGCTGACCTGGATTCTCTACCTGCTCGCCTGCTACCCGGACGTGCAGGGGCGCGTTCGGGAGGAGGTGTGCGCACCGGCGGCGGAGGAGCGGCGGAAGGCCCAGGGCGGCGCGCTCCTGGACTGCGTCATCAACGAGAGCATGCGCTTGTTCCCGCCGTCCCCGACCATCCCGCGGCAGGCCAGGAAGGACGCGCTCATCGGCTCGGCCGAGGTGCCCAAGGGGACGTTCGTGATGCTCAACGTCGCGGCCATCCACCGGGATCCGGCCGTTTACGAACGGCCCGACGAATTCATTCCCGAGCGCTTCCTCGACGGCACTCCCGGCAAGGGGAAGTACCTGCCCTTCGGGGCCGGTGCCCATATGTGCATCGGCAAGGGGTTCGCCATGATGGAGATGAGCATGTTCCTGGCCGCCGTTCTCGCCAGGTTCGAGATTTCCCTGCGGGATCCCGTCGGGCCGGAGCCCAAAGCCCTCATCACCCTGAGGCCCCGTGAGGGATTCGGGCTGACCCTCACGCGCATCTGACCCGGATCCGGGCGCCCATCTTCTGGAAACGCGAGACCACGAGAGAGGTTAACGTATGCCCCGCATGGCACGTGTCACCGCGGTGGTCGAACTCGTGCGGCCACGGACGCTGCTCGTCGGCCCCCTTTCGTTCTGCGTGGGCGTGTACGTGGTCGACCACCGCTTCGACCTCGCGGTGGTGCTCGGCATCGTCATCAACGTCCTCGCCCCGCTGGCCGCCAACGCCCGCAATGCGGTGACCGATCTCGTGGAGGACGGGAAGAACGTACCGGGCCGCTTGAAACTGGTCGAGACGGCGGGGGAGGCACTGCTCCAGAGGATCGTGTTCGTGAGCCTGGGCATCATGCTCCTGCTTTCGCTGATGATATCCCTGGCCTTGACTCTCCTTTGGGTGTTGAGCGTCCTGCTGGTTCTCGGCTACTCCTCGCCGAGGTTTCGTCTGAAGGGCCGTCCGGTCATCGGCATGGCGGTATTCTCGATGGCGGTCACCGAGCCGTACATCGGGGGGGCGCTCCTCGGGAATTCGTGGTGGAAGATTCCCCGGTACGATTCCTCCGTGCCGCTGGTGCTCGGAGTGTTCCTGTTCTGCTGGTACTTCGCGAAGGGAATCATGAAGAATGTTCCCGACTACGCGGGGGACAAGGCAGCCGGGCTCAGGACGATCCCTGTGCTCATGCCGTCCCAGCACTCGGCCGCCTGGGTCGCCGCGGGAGCCACCACACTGGTCTACGCCGCGTTCCCGGTGCTCGTCCTCACCACCGCAATACCCGATCGCCTGGCTTATGTGGGCCTCATGGTGCTGCCGGCCGCGGGTAACATGATGTCGATGGTCCGGGCCCGAACGCCGGTTGAATACAACCGCGTCGGCCAGCGGGACATGTATGTGTCCGTGGCGTTCCTCGGTCTTCTGCTCTTCGGGCTGCGGCCGTCGGTGGGCTCGGCGGTGATCGGGCTCCTCGCCGTTGCCGTCCTGGTCTGGTCGGATGTCTCCGGAACGGACTCAAGGGCACGTCATCATCTCGCCCGGGTCGAGTCGGCAATGAGCGAGTGAGGGAGATCCGAGAGATGACCAGTGCTGATACGCCTTATGACAAGGGCTCCGAAGTACGCGGAATCTTCGAGAAGATCGCCGGGTACTACGATCGGATGAATTTCGTCATGACCCTCGGCCGCCATGCGCAATGGTGCCGTGAGGTGGCCGCGCGCGTCGCACCGGCCGAGGGCGGCCGGCTGGTGGACCTGGCCACCGGGACCGGTGTGATCGCCTTGGAGATGGCGCGCAGGTACCCCGACGCCACCGTGACGGGCGTCGACTTCTCGGCGGAGATGCTCCGTCGGGCGAAGTCCAAACCCGGTGCGGACGCGGTGTGTTGGCGACAGGCGGACGCGATGAGCCTGCCGTTCGAGGACGAGTCCTTCGACGGGATCACCCAGGGCTATCTCCTCAGGAACGTCGCCGACCTGGACGGAGTGCTTCGTGAGCAGTTCCGCGTACTCAAGCCCGGCGGCCGGATCGCGATCCTCGAGACGTGTCCCCCGAGCGGTCTGATGAAGCCGGTCATGCGGTGGGGAATTCGCTTCGTCGTTCCGCTGCTGGGGCAGATCGTGGCGCGCGACCGGAAGTCCTACACCTACCTCGAATCCAGCACCCTCGCCTTCGCGTCACCGGAGCACGTCGCCGGCGTACTGCGGGGAATCGGTTTTCGGCATGTCAGGTGGCGCAAGAAGTTCTTCGGTACGAACGTCATTCTGTGGGCCACCAAACCGCGATGACGGGTGGAAAGAGGGTCCGCCGCTTTTCGGCGAGCTGAGGGGGAGATCTTGTGAGCAAACCTGTTTTGACCGGCACTCCGGCCGTTCCTCAATTATCACGCGCGCAGCAGGCCCTGGAACGGTGGGCGAGCGAGCACCCCGACCGGGCCGGAGTGATCGGCATCGACGGCCGCGGGCTGACCTGGGCGGAGGTCTCCGCCTCGACGCGGACACTGGCCGGCCGGCTGGAGCGGGCCGGAGCCGGAGCCGGCCATCGTGTCGCCGTCATGGCCGGCCGGTCGCGGTACGCGCTCAGCAGCCTGCTGGCGATCTGGGCGAACGGGTCGTCGGCGGTCCTGCTCGACGAATGGCACCCGGTCGAACGTCTGCGCTGGGTGGTGCGGGACGCCGGTTGCTCGGTGGTCGTGTCCTCGGAACCCGTCGCCGCCGACCTGGGCCTCACAGTGGTGGACACGGACGGCACCGAGACCGCACCCGCCGGACTTCCGCCCGCCGGGCGTGGCCCGGCCGCCTGGGCCTCCCAAGAGCCGGGGGCGGAGGCGTACGTCGTCTACACCTCGGGCACCACCGGCCACCCGAAGGGGGTGCGGGTCGGGGTCGCCGCCCTGGAGAACTTTCTGGCCAATGCCGCATCGCTGGGATACCGGCCGGGCAGCCGGGCCGTCTCCGTCGTCTCGCCGGGGTTCGACGGCTGGCTGTGGTCGGTCCTCACACCGTTCGTCAACGGCGTCACCTGCGTCGCGCTCGACACCGCGCTGGAGAACCTCGAACAGGGCCTGGCCGGACAGCAGATCGACAACCTCTGCATGACGCCGTCGCTGTACGCCGCGATCGAGAAACTGCCCCAGGTCGAGGTCGCCGTAGTGGCCGGTGAGTCCTGCCCGGACTCTCTCGTCGTCCGGCTCGGCACGATCGCCGAGCGGGTGATCAACGTCTACGGGCCGACCGAGACGACCATCGCCGCCACCATGGCCGACACCGCGCGCGGGGAAGATCCGCGCACGATCGGCCGCCCGATGTCCGGCTGCACCGTGACCGTCGTGGACGCCGACCTGAACGAGGTCCCCCCTGGTGTCACCGGAGAGGTGCTGATCGGTGGCCTCGGGGTCGCGCTCGGGTACGTCAGCGCGAGCGGGCCGACCGCGGACCGGTTCATCGAACGCAACGGGGCTCGGTACTTCCGCACGGGCGACCTCGGAACGCTCCGTGCCGACGGGCAGTTGAGCTTCCTCGGCAGGGGCGACAACCAGGTCAAGATAGGCGGCTTCCGCGTAGAGCTGGAGGAGGTCGAGCGCATCGCCTGCCAGGTGCCGGAGGTCAAGGGGGCGGTGGCTTATGTGCGCGGTGATCCGGGCACGCTCGCCATCGGTGTCCAAACGGCTGCCGGTGCCCCGTTGGACGACCCTCTGCGCAGCCGGCTCGCCTCGGCGTTCGCCGCACGGCTGCCACGCCAGCTGTGCCCGGCGTTCACGCATCGCATCGCCGAGATCCCGCTGGAGCCGACCGGCAAGGTCGCGCGGCGCGAGGTGGCCGCGCTCGGCGAGGCCGTCCTGCCCGGCGACCGGGACCAGGTGGCCGCGGCGGGAGCCCCGTCCGTGTCCGACGGCGGTGTCCTGGAGGGTGTCCTCGCCGCCTTCAGCGGTGTGTTCGGGCACAGCGTCGCCGAGGACTGCGACTTCTTCGCCCTCGGCGGCCATTCACTCCTCGCCGCTCAACTGGCCTCCCGGATGGAGGCACAGCTCGGGGTCGCCGTGTCGATCACCGACATCCTCACGGCCAGGACGCCTCGGGCGGTGGCCGACCGGATCGACGAAACGGGGCCGGAGTGACCTCTCTGCGATCCTTCACCGCGGCCGGCGACAGCGCCTCGGCGACAGTGGTGGTCTTCCCGCAGGCAGGCGCGGGCTGCCTGGGCCTGCACGCGATCGCCGCCACCTCACCCGCCGGCCTGGACCTGTGGGGCGTCCAACTGCCCGGCCGAGAGGACCGGTTGCGCGACCGGCCGGCGAACTCCCTGGCGGAGGTCGTCGACAGCGTCAGCGGCGAACTGCGCGAGACGGCACGCCGTCGGCCGCTGGCCCTCCTCGGTATCAGCCTCGGCGCGACGATCGCCTATGAGGTCGCCAGGAGGCTCGAAGCGGACGGCGCGGCACCTGTCGCCCTCGTGGTGGTCGCGGCCCGGTCGCCGGAGCACTGGGAGCTGTTTCCCTCGGCCGACCCACCGCCGGCGGAGCTGACATCCCTGCTGCCGCCCATCAGCGATCCCGAGTTCGCCCGCCACGTCCGCACGACGCTGCGCGCGGACCTGCGTCTCATGGCCGGTTACGAGGTCCCGTCCGCACCGCTGACGCGCACCTGGCTCCGCTCGGTGTCGGGACGCCGCGACCGGGTCGTCACCGCGGCGCACATGGCGGGGTGGCGCGACCGGTCCACCGACTTCCGGGGGCACGGCGTGATCGACGCCGACCACCATCAGCTCAGGGAGCGGGACGTCCTCATGGGACTTCTCTCCGACATCGCGGTCGAGACCGCCGCCTGTCGGGCGGTGCGTGGGTGAAGCAGCGCACGGCGCCCGACCTGTTCGAGCCAGGGCTGTTCGACGGGACCGGTTTCTACGAGGTCTTCGCGTGGTACCGGGCACACGATCCGGTGTCCTGGCTCCATCCCGCTGGGGAGCCGGAGGGGTTCTGGAGCGTCACCAAGTACCGTGACGTGGTGTCCGTCCACCGGGACAGCACGCGGATGAGTTCGACGAAAGGCATGCGGCTCGGCTCGACGGACCCCGCGGTCGGCGCCGTCGCGAACAAGATGCTGATCGTCTCCGATCCGCCCGAGCACACCCGGATGAAGCGTGTGCTCATCCAACCGTTCTCGCACCAGATGCTGGCCAGGGCCGAGGCGTACGTGGAGGAGGTCGTCGCCGACGTCGTCGCCGCGGCCGTACGGAACCCGGAACCGGATCTGATCACCCACCTCGAACGCATCCCGACCGATGTCATCTGCGCGATCATGGGACTGCCCCGGTCCGACTGGGCGTGGATGGGGAAGAAGACCACCGAGGCGTTCGAATCGCCGTCGGAAGTCCACCGGATCACCGCGAACAGCGAGATCTTCAAGTACTTCTACGACATGGTGCGCGAGAACCGCCGAACCGCCGCCAACGACTTCATCAGCGGACTCACCGCTCAGGCGCACGGCGGCCCGCACATCTCCGATGAGGAACTGGTCTTCAACCTCAGCGGGATTCTGGCCGGGGGAAACGAGACCACCCGGTACACGCTGGCCGCGCTCACGCTCCAGTTGGCGGAGCACCCGGACCAGTGGCGCCGGATCGACCGGGGCGAGGTCGACCCGGCCGTCGCCACCGAGGAAGGACTGCGCTGGTCGGTGCCCGGGATGCATGTGATGCGGACCGCGACCGAGGCCGTCCGGGTCGGCGACGTCACCATCGAACCCGGCCGGCGCGTCGTGACCTGGATCGGCTCGGCCAACCGGGACGAGGAGGTGTTCGACGCCCCGGACACCTTCGACGTCGGACGGACCGGCAACCGGCATCTGAGCTTCGGCACCGGCCGCCACATGTGTCTGGGGAGCCGGCTCGCGCGGCTGGAAGTCACGGCGTACCTCCGGACGCTGCGCCGCATGGTGGGATCGATGACCATCGAGGACGAGCCGCGCTACAACGGGTCGAACTTCACCTGGGGACTGAACGCCCTTCCGGTGGTGCTGCACCCATGACACGGACAAGCTCTGCTGCTCCGGTGCGCGCCGTGACGGTCTGCCTCCCGGACAGCGTGTTCCAGGGGGGACGCGCCGGCGTCGCCGGTATCAGCGCATACGGCGAGCGGGCCCTGCGGATCGGTGACGAGCTCACCCGCGCCGGGTTCGACGTGCAGACGGTCCGCCTGTCCAGCCCCGCGCTCGACGAGCCGGTGCACCGCGAACAACTGCACACGCGGGCCGCGGATCTCACCGCGGCATGCCGGCGTGCCGGGGTGGGCAGCGCCTCGCTGACCGCGTTGCGGCCCGCCGCGCTCGCGCGGCTCCAACCGTGCGACGTCGCGGACGTACTGGCCGACCACCCCTCGTTGTTCCTGTCGGTCGTGGTCGCGGACGGCGCCGGTGTGGACCACTGCGCCGCCGCCTTCAGCGGGGCCGTGATCCGCGAGCTGGCCGGCCGCGACCGGGACGCCAACTTCCGGTTCGCGGCGATCGCCAACCTGGGCCCCAACGCCCCGCTGTTCCCCGGCTCCTACAGCGACGGCGGTGACGCGGGGGTGAGCGTGGCGCTTCAGTCGGCCGGCGCGCTCCTCGCACACGCCCGCGCGGCCACGCCCGGTGACCTCGGGGAGGCGACTCGGCTGACCGAGAGCTGCCTGCGCGCCCAACTCGACGCGCTCCAGGGGGTGCTGGTGCCCTCGTGCGAGCGGCAGGGGCTGCTGTTCCATGGAGCCGACCCGTCGCCGGCGTGCGCGCCGGACGCCGGCATCGCCGAGTTCCTGGAGACCGTCGGCGGTATCGGGTTCGGTTCTCCCGGCACGGTCGCCACCTGCGCCGCGGTGACCGCGGGCATCCGGTCGGTGGGCCGTCCCACGGTCGGATACGCGGGGCTGATGCTTCCGGTGCTGGAGGACAGGGTGCTGGCACGCGCGTGGCAGGAGGGCCGTATCGACGCGGACTCGGTGCTCGCGTACTCCTCCGTCTGCGGTGCCGGACTGGACACGATCCCGCTGCCGGGCTCGACCCCGGAGCACGAGGTCGTTGCCATGATCACGGACATGGCGGCGCTGTCGGCACGATGGCGCAAACCGCTGTCGGCCCGTTTGATGCTCGCGCCGGTCGGCTCCGATCCGCGGCGCACGGAGTTCCGAGCGCCACAGGTCGTCAACATCGACTATCCGACCGCCTGAGACCGTTCCGGTGGTGCGGGGCGATGCCGAACGTCCGCGAAACGTCAAGGAGGGGACGGCCCATGCCGCTCATATCGTCCATCACCGGTTCCTCGTCGGACCACCGCGCACACTGGATCGGTGGTGCCTGGACCGCGCCGAAGAGCCCGGACATCGACCCTGTGAGCAATCCGGCCGACGGGAGTGTCCTCGGCGGCGTTCCGCGCGGCACGGCGGCCGACGCGGAGGCCGCTCTCGCGAGCGCCGCCGCCGCGCTGCCCGGCTGGAGCGGGACACCACGCGAGGACCGCCTCGAAGCGGTGCGGAACTGGCTCCGGCTGATCGAGGCCGACGCCGAGATCCTCAGCGCGCTGATCTCCCGTGAGGTCGGCACACCCATCGCGCTGAGCCGCAACGTCCAGGTGGGACTCGCGATCGACATCGCGCGGGCGTCCGTCGACGCGGTATCCCGGCTGGACGAGGAGCGGCGCGGCAATTCCGTCATCCGGCGGGTGCCGGCCGGAGTGGTCGCCGCGATCATCCCGTGGAACGTGCCGCTGATCCTCACCCTGCAAAAGGTCGTGCCGGCCCTGCTCGCCGGGTGCACGGTCGTCCTCAAGCCCAGCGAGCTGACCCCCCTGCACGCGGCGCACCTCGCGCGCCTGGCCGAGCGCTGCGAACTGCCGCCCGGCGTGCTCAACATCGTGTTCGGCGACGGGCCGAACGTGGGATCGGCACTGGCCTCGTCGCCCCTCACCGACCTGGTCTCGTTCACCGGCTCGGTGCGCGCGGGCCGTTCGGTGTCGGCCGCGGCCGCGGCGAACCTCACCCGTGTGCATCTGGAACTCGGCGGCAAAAGCGCTTCCCTGGTTCTCGACGACGCGGACCTGGCCCAGGCGGTCGCGGCATCCGTCGGTCAGGCCTTGTTCAACAGCGGCCAGGCCTGTCTCCAGTGGAGCCGGCTGATCGTGCCGCGGCGGCTGGTCCGCGAGGCGGAGGAACTCGCCCGGACGATCACCGCCACGTACGTCGTCGGCGACCCCGCCGCGCCCGACACCGACCTGGGGCCGCTGATCAGCGCGGACGCCAAGGCGCGGGTCGCGCGCGCCTGTGCGCGCGGAGTGGCTCAAGGCGCTCGCGCGGTGCTTCCGCCGCGGGATATGGACGGCCTGTACTTCGCACCGACGGTGTTCAGCGACGTGACCATGGACATGGACCTGGCCCAGGAGGAGATCTTCGGGCCGGTCGTCTCGATCATGACCCATGACGGCGACGACGACGCGGTCCGCCTGGCGAACTCCACGCGCTACGGACTGCACGGCTCGGTGTGGTCGAGCAGCGACGAGCGGGCGACCGCGGTCGCCCGGCGGGTGCGGGCCGGCCAACTCGAGATCAACGGTGCCCCGTTCAACCCCGCGGCGCCCTTCGGCGGGTTCAAGGAATCCGGCATCGGGCGGGAGTGCGGAGCGGAGGGGATCGACGCGTTCTGCGAACTCCAGGCTCTGCACTACCCGGTGGCGGGCGGACGGAGCGTTCGCGCGAAGGCATGACGTGGCGGCGGTTCGCCGCGCGTGGCGATGCGGCCTGGCGATGCCCGTTCCGCCGACGTCATGCTCAGAATTTGCTTCATTCGATTCTCTTCTTGCGTATATCCGGGCGCGTACACCGTCGCCACCACCCAGGGCTGACGGGCGCCACCCCCCGGAGCCATCGCCGTGTGGTGAGAGACTGTGGCCATGTCATCGTCCAACCCCACCGTCCACGCCGTACCCGACGCACTCGCCTACCTCGCGGGTGGCTGGAGCGTGCGGCGTGAGTTGCACGACGGCCGGCACACCGGCAGCTTCACGGGACGGGCGGAGTTCCGCGTCGAGGACGGGGACGACGGGTGGGTGCACGCGGAGGAAGGCGTCATGGAGTGGGGCGGTGCGGTGCGGGACGCCGGCCGGACCCTGCTGATGCTGCCGCTCCCGGACGGCACCGCGGAGGTGTCCTTCTCCGACGGCCGCCCGTTCCACCTGCTGGATCTGCGCCGCGGCCACTGGACGGCCGTGCACCAGTGTGCCGCTGACCGCTACGAAGGCACGTTCACCGTGCTCTCGCCGGACGAGTGGCACCTGCGCTGGGCCGTCCATGGCCCCGCCAAGAACCAGCTCCTCACCTCGGTCTATCGCCGCGCCCGTCGCTGACCGGCTGCTCAGCCCAGCGCCGCGGCGGGCACCTCCAGCCGGGCGCCGGTCCTGGCCCGCACCTCCTCCTCGGTGACGCCCGGGGCGAGCGCCACCAGCCGCAGGCCGTCCGGAGTCACATCGATGGTGGCGAGATCGGTGATGATGCGGTCGACCACGCCGGCGCCGGTCAGCGGCAGGGTGCAGCCGTCGACGATCTTCGGGCTGCCGTCCTTGGCGACGTGGTCGGTGAGCACCACGATCCGGCGGGCGCCGACCACCAGGTCCATCGCGCCGCCCATGCCCTTCACGAGTGCTCCGGGGATGGTCCAGTTCGCCAGGTCGCCGCCTGCGGACACCTGGAGGGCGCCCAGGACGGCGATGTCGATGTGGCCGCCCCGGATCATGCCGAAGGACGTCGCCGAGTCGAAGTAGCTCGCACCGGGGTTGACCGTGACCGTCTGCTTGCCCGCGTTGATGACGTCGGCGTCCTCCTCGCCCTCCCAGGGGAACGGGCCGAGGCCGAGGATGCCGTTCTCACTCTGCAGGGTCACCCGCAGGCCGTCGGGGATGTGGTTGGCCACGAGGGTCGGGATGCCGATCCCCAGGTTGACGTAGTCGCCGTCGTTGAGTTCGGCGGCCGCGACCGCCGCCATCTCGTCACGTGTCCGGGGCACGGGTTGCTCCTAGGCTCCGACGGTCACGCGGGGGCGGACCGTGCGCTTCTCGATGTCCTTGACCCGCTCACGGGCGACCGCCAGCCGGTCGACGTAGATGCCGGGCGTGACCATCGCTTCCGGGTCGATGAACTCCTCGGCGAGGTGTTCGGTCTCGACGACGGTCACCCGGCCGCACGTGGCGACGAGGGGGTTGAAGTTGCGTGCGGTGGCACGGTAGGTGAGGTTGCCCGCCCGGTCGGCGGTATGCGCGTGTACGAGCGCGAGGTCGGCGACGATCGCCCGCTCCTGGACGTGGAGATGTCCGTCGAACTCGGCGTGCGGCTTGCCCTCGGCGACGGGTGTGCCCACGCCGGACCTGGTGTAGAAGGCCGCGATCCCGGCCCCGCCGGCCCGCATGCGCTCGGCGAGGGTGCCTTGCGGGGAGAACTCCACATCGAGAACCTTGTCCAGGTACTGCTGGGCGAACAGCTTGTTCTCGCCCACGTAGGACGCGATCACCTTGGTCACCTGGCGGTTCTCCAACAGCAGGCCGAGGCCCCTGCCATCGACGCCCATGTTGTTGGACACGATCGTCAGCCCGGTGACACCGCTGTCCCGCACCACCTCGATGAGATCGTTCGGGATGCCGCAGAGACCGAACCCGCCGACGGCGATCGTCATCCCGTCGGTCAGCACACCGGCCAAAGCCGCTTCCGCGTTCGCGCAGAGCTTGGGCAACTCATCCACCTCTCGCCGCAGCCGTTCATTCACTGAGCGCACAGACTCGACGCGCGGCACGGCACTACGCAAGAGAACCGGGTAGCTGGCAGAGAAACCGATCGGCCGGTGATCGTAGGTCGGCCATGGCGTTCACTCAGTGGACGTATGCTGAGGCCATGGACACGACCCCGGCAGCCCACATCGTCGGCAGAGTCGGCGCGGTCCTGCGTGCGCTGTCGACGGTCAACGAGGCCGGTGCGGGCACCACCGAGCTGGCGAAGGCGACGAGCCTGCCGCGACCGACCGTGCACCGACTGCTCGTCTCGCTGGCCGAGGAAGGGTTCGTCGACCGCGATCGGCGCAGCGGCCGCTGGTTCCTCGGCCCCGAGCTCTACCTGCTCGGCGGGGCGGCCGGCAGGCGCTACGACGTCACCCATCACGCGCGTGCGAGCGTGCACCGGCTCGCGGCCGCGACGGGGGAGAGCGCGTTCTTCTCCGCGCGGCGGGGTGATGAGACGGTGTGTCTGCTGCGCGAGGACGGGGACTTCCCCATCCGCTCCTTCGTGCTGTACGAGGGCGCCCGGTTCCCGCTCGGTGTCGTGTCAGCGGGCCTGGTGGTGCTCTCGTTCCTCGACGATGCCGAGATCGACGCGTATCTGGAACGGACGGACCTGGTCAGCCGTTGGGGCCGGGCACACGCACCGGACGCGGTGCGCGATCGGATCGCGCGCACCCGCACCAACGGTTACGCCGTGAACCCCGGACTCGTCGTGGAGGGCAGCTGGGGCATGGCGGCGGCCGTGTTCGACCGCGCCGGGCTGCCCGCCTGGGCGCTGACGCTGACCGGGGTGGAGACCAGATTCCGCCCCGAGCGGAGACCCGAACTCGGCGCACTCCTGTTGCGCGAGGCACACGCGCTCAGCCGCACTCTCACCACCGGGAGATGACCGGGCACTGCCGTGCACAGCAGCGGAGCGACCGGCGACGACGCCGGACGCTCCGCGCTGAGGAGGGCACACTGGGCGCCACCGGTAGCGGCCTGCCGGCCCCATCGCGCGGTGCCGGAACGACCCTGATGGTCGCAGAGGGGACTGACAGCGACGCGTGCAGCGGGTGGCGCGCCCGTGCCGGTCAGGGCTGCTGCCCGGACCCCTCCGGCAGGGTCCCGGTGCGTGCCACCCGCGCGTACCAGCGCGCGCTGGACTTGGGGATACGGGTACCGGTGGGATAGTCGACGTAGACCGCGCCGAAACGCTTGCTGTAGCCGTAGCCCCATTCGAAGTTGTCCAGGAGCGACCACAGGAAGTAGCCGCGTACGTCGGCGCCTGCCTCGATGGCCTGGTGCACGGCCGTCAGGTGGCCGGACAGATAGGCGATGCGCTCGGGGTCGTGGACCTCGCCCGCCGGGTTGACGTAGTCGTGGAACGCCGCACCGTTCTCGGTGATCACCAGTGGCAGGCCGGGGAAGTCGTTCGTCAGCCGCAGCAGGAGGTCGTGGAGGCCGCTCGGGTCGATGGCCCAGCCCATGGCCGTGGTCTCGCCCGGCGGCAGGTGGAAGGCGACGTCGTCGCTTCCGGGCCAGGGGCTGTGCGGGCTGGGCCGGTGGCCGTCCGAGCGGCGCGTGTCCGCACCCTGGGAGACGGACACCAGGGTGGGCGTGTAGTAGTTGACGCCCAGGAAGTCCAGCGGTTGGTGGATGGTGGAGGTGTCACCGTCGCGGACGAAGGACCAGTCGGTGAGGTGTGCGGTGTCCTGGAAGAGGTCGGCCGGGTAAGCGCCGTTCACCAGGGGACCGGTGAAGACCCGATTGGCCAGCGCGTCGATGCGGCGTGCCGCGTCGGCGTCCTCCGGGCCGCTGGTGAGCGGCCGCACATGGTGGAAGTTGAGCGTGATGGACATCTGGGCACGGGCGGGCAGATGGGCGCGCAGCGCCTGGACGGCTTTGCCGTGGGCGAGGTTGAGGTGGTGTGCGGCGCGCAGCGCCGCGACCTGGTCCGTACGCCCCGGGGCGTGGACCCCCGAGCCATAGCCGAGGAAGGCGCTGCACCAGGGCTCGTTGAGCGTGGTCCAGCTCTCGACCCGGTCGCCCAGCGCGTCGGCGACCAGCGCCGCGTACTCGGCGAAGCGGTCGGCGGTGGCCCGCTCTGGCCAGCCCCCCGCGTCCTCGATCTCCTGCGGCAGGTCCCAGTGGTAGAGGGTCACCACGGGCTTGATGTCCGCCTCGAGCAGCTCGTCGGTGAGCCGGCGGTAGAAGTCCAGGCCCTTCTGGACCGCGGGGCCGCGGCCGGTCGGCTGTACGCGGGACCAGGACACGGAGAAGCGGTAGGCGCCGAGGCCGAGGTCCGTCATGATGCCGACGTCCTCGCGCCAGCGGTGGTAGTGGTCGGTGGCGATGTCACCGGTGTCGCCGTTGTGCACCTTGCCCGGAGTGCGGCAGTAGGTGTCCCAGATGGAGGGGGTGCGACCGTCGAGGGCGGCGGCGCCCTCGATCTGATAGGCGGCGGTCGCCGCACCCCACAGGAATCCGGGCGGGAAGGTACGGTCGGCGGACGTCGTCCGGGCGGGCGTTTGCTTGAGAATCGCGGCGGCCATGGGGGTCCTTCCGGTGAGCGGGTGGTCGGTGGGCGAAAGGCACAGGGCGCGACTCAGGCGCCGGACGGAACGGGTGGCGCTCAGCCCTTGACGGCGCCCTGCATGATGCCGCCGACTATCTGGCGGCCGAAGACGATGAACATCGCCAGCAGCGGCAGGGTGCCGAGCAGCGCGCCGGCCATGATGAGCGACTGGTCGCGCACATAGCCCGCGCTGAGCTGGGTCAGCGCGACCGGGACGGTCGGGTTGCCCATGTCCAGCACGATGAACGGCCAGAAGAAGTCGTTCCAGGCGTGTACGAAGGTGATCATGAACAGGACGGCCATCGCCGGACGGGCGATCGGCAGCACGATGCTCCAGAAGATGCGGAGCGAATGCGCGCCGTCCACCCGGCCCGCCTCGATGAGTTCATCCGGCAGCGCCTCGGAGAGGTACTGCCGCATGAAGAACACTCCGACCGCGCTGACCAGCGTCGGGAAGATGACGGCGGGCAGCTGCTGACCCCACCCCAGTTCCGTCATCATCATGAAGAGCGGCACCACACCGAGCTGCGGTGGCACCAACATGGTGCCGATGACCAGCATCAGCGCGATATTGCGTCCCTTGAAACGCAGTTTGGCGAGGGCGAACCCGGCCAGCGTGGCGAAGAGCACGGTGGACAGGCCGATGACGCCCGCCACGATGAGACTGTTCATCATGGCCTTGCCCAGCGCCGCGTCCCGCCAGGCCTTGCCGAGGTTGTCGAAGAGATGCGGTCCGGGCAGGAACGGTGGCGGGCTCTGGGTGACACGGGTGTTGTCGCTCGACGCCGCCACCAGCGTGAAGTAGAGCGGGAAGAGGGAGAACACCGTGGCCAGGCCGAGCAGGACGTAGGCGACCGGACCGGCGTGGTGCTGGCGCCCCGCTTTGGGACGCAGGGAAAGGCGGAACCGTCGCCTGGACGGTGTCGGCGTGTCCCGGGGGGTCCTTGCGCGCGCGCCCGCCCGGGGCCGGAGGCTTTCGGTGGTCATGGCTGGCTGCTCCTGGTCATGACGTGCGGGAGGTGAAGCGCTTAAGGACCCGCTGGGCGGCGAAGATGAGGATCAGCAGCAGGAACATCGCCCAGGCGACGGTCGCCGCCCGCCCCATCTGGTAGTTCTTCCAGCCCTCTTCGTACAGCAGCAGGCCGAGCGTCTGATACTGGTTGTCCGCACCGCCGGTGACGCCGTTCGGCCCCTGGCCGAAGATCAGCGGCTCGCCGAACAACTGGGTCGCGCCGATGGTGGACAGCACGATGGTGAAGAGGATCGTGGACCGGATGCCGGGGATGGTGACCTTGGTGAACTGCTGCCACCGTGAGGCGCCGTCAAGGGCCGCGGCCTCGTACCGGTCGCGCGGCACGGCCTGCATGGCCGCCAGGTAGAGCAGGGCGTTGTAGCCGGTCCAGCGCCAGATGACGATCACGGAGATCGCGGTCTGGGCGGCCCACTTGTTGTTCTCCCAGTCGATGTTGTCGACGCCGACCAGGCTCAGCATCCAGTTGATCAGGCCGAAGTCGCGCTCGAACAGCATGGTGAACACCAGGGCGGCGGCACCCACCGAGGTGGCGTACGGTGTCAGGGCGGCGACCCGGAAGAACGTCGAGCCGCGCAGCCGGTAGTTGAGCAGATGGGCCAGGCCCAGGGCCATCAACAGCTGGGGGACGGTGGACAGCACACCGATGGTGAAGGTGTTGGACAGCCCGTTCCAGAACCGGTCGTCCTGCCAGAGTTCGGTGTAGTTGCCGAAGCCGCGCCACTCCATGACGTTCATGGAGGCCAGTTCCACGTGGTGCAGCGAGATCCAGAACGTGTACAGCAGCGGATAGAAACCGAACGCCGCGAAGACGATGAAGAACGGGGCGATGAAGGCGTAGGGCGCACCCTTGATGTCCAGGCGGTGCAGGAGGTTGCGCCGGCCCTGCCTGGGGCGGTCCGCGTCACCGCCGGCGCCGGGCGTCTGCGTGGCGCCACCCGGAATTCCCCGGGTGCCGTCGGCGTGCGGTACCGAAGCGGAAGTGGCCACCTTCCAGCCTCCTTTCGAGACATGGGCGAGGGGTCGGGGTCCGGCGGCCGCCGCGGTGACGGCCGCCGGACCCCTGGAAGGGCGTACGGTCAGCCGGTGGCCTTCTCGATCCGCTTGACCGTGGTGGCCCACGCCTTGTCCGGACTCTGGTTCTGCGACTCGATCAGGGTCAGCCCCTGGGAGAAGATGTCCTTGATCGTGCCGTCCTTCCGGCCCAGCACCTGCTTGTCGGGGATCTCCTGGGCAGCGGTGCCGAAGATCTTCCCGATCGGTGCGTCACTGAAGTACTCGGACTTCGCGTCCGCCACGGCGGGGGACGTCAACGCCTTCTCGGAGGAGGGGAAGTTACCGAGCTTCTTGAACAGGTATGCCTGCTGCTCCGGCGCGGTGAGCCAGGCCACGAGCTTCTTGGCCTCCTCCTTGACCGGGCTCTTCTCCATGACGCCGAGGAAGGAGCCGCCCCAGTTGGCGCCCTTGGGCGCCTTGGCGACATCCCATTTGCCCTTGTTGGCGGCTCCGGACTTCTCGCTGATGTGGGCGAGCATCCAGGCGGGGCAGACGGTGGCGGCGAAGGTTCCGTTGGCCAGTCCGGGGTCCCAACCGGGCTGGAACTGCCGCAGTTTCGCGGTCAGGCCCGAGGTGGCGGCCTCCGAGGCCGTGGTCCAGGCTTCCTTGACCACGGGGTTGTCCTGGTAGATCAGATCGCCCTGCTCGTCGTAGTACTGCTTCGAGGCGCCGTAGACCATCGCGTTGAACAGCCCGCTGGCACTGTCGATGTAGGCGACCTCGTCGTCCTTGGAGTGGGCCGCGAACTCCTTGCCCACGTCGACGAACTCGGACCAGCCGCCTTCCCAGAGCTTGCCCACCTCCTCGCGGTCGGTGGGCAGGCCAGCCTGCTCGAAGAGATCCTTGCGGTAGCAGACGGCCATCGGGCCGATATCCGTACCGAGACCGATGACCTTGCCCTTGGGGGTGGTGACCTGGTTGAGCTTCCACGGCAGGAAGTGATCCGTGCCCGGCACGTCCGACATGTCGACGAACTGGTCCGCCTGGGTGTCGACGAGTTCCTTGGCCCGGCCGATCTCTATGCCCTGGATGTCCTTGAGCCCGCTGCCCGCCGCGAGGTGTGTCTGGAGGGCGGTGTAGTACGTCTGCTCATCGCCGGCCACCTCCGCCTTGACGGTGACGTCGGGGTTCTCCTTCATGTACCGGTCGAGGAGATCGGTCTCCTTGAAGCCCATGACCCCGTACAGGCCCATGGTGATGGTGACCTTGCCGTCCTTGGACCGTCCGCCTCCCGTGCCCGAGTCACCGCCGCCACCGCAGCCGGCGACCAGTCCGAGGGCGAGTGCGGCCGAGACGACAGCCGCACTTCTTGTACGTAAAAACTTGCGGGACCCACCCATTTCTTCCTCCTGACCGACGGCACCGGCGCACCGGAGCACGGACCACTGGGACGGTTCATGGCGACATCCGCGATTGGGAACGATCCCAATCGAGATGGGTACGTTCCCAGTAAGTCCAGGGAAGAGTGGCGGCGGGAGGGCAGCTGTGTCAAGGACTTGAATCCAGTTCGTTGCGGCCAGATGTCATGTCTTCACTTCCCGGCCGTCGGCCGGTGTGACGCTCTGGCACAATGCGCTGGTGAGCGCCAGGGGAGCGGCGCCCGGAAGGAGGGGTCATGGACGCCGGCCAGCGGCCGACCATCAAGACCGTGGCCGCGCGGGCCGGGGTCGGACGCACCACGGTCTCTCGGGTGATCAATGGATCACCGCTGGTCAGCGACAAGGCCCGAGCGGCGGTGGAAGCCGCGATCGCCGAACTCAACTACGTCCCGAACTCCGTGGCGCGCGGCCTGGTCACCAGCAGGACCAACTCCATCGCGCTGGTCATCCCCGAAGCGCAGAGCAAGCTGGACTCCGAGCCCTACTTCTCCGCCGTCATCCGTGGCGTGAGCACCGGTCTCGCCGACACCAGGACGCAGCTCCAGCTCGTCCTGGTGCGCGACAAGGGGGAACTGGACCAGCTCACCGAGTCGGTCGCCGAGCGGCGGGTCGACGGCGTACTCCTGGTCTCCGTGCACCAGGACGATCCGATCCCCGGACTGCTGGAGGAATTCGGCCTTCCCACGGTGCTGGCCGGGCGGCGGTCTCCCGCCGAACCGCTGAGCCATGTGCGTTCGGACAATCTGGGCGGTGCCGAGGAAGCCGTGCGGCATCTGCTGGCGCGCGGCCGGAGGAAGGTGGCGACGATCACCGGGCCGCTGGACATGGAGGTCGGCCGCAGCAGGCTGGAGGGCTGGCGGAACGCGCTGCGGGAGGCGCGCCGGGAGCCCGAGGAGGCGCTGGTGGCCAGAGCGGATTTCACCGAGGAGAGCGGCCGGCGGGCCATGCGCGAGCTGCTGCGACGCGTTCCCGACCTCGACGCCGTGTTCGTCGCCTCCGATGTGATGGCCGCGGGCGCCCTGGTCGAGCTGCGCGGACAGGGGCGGCGGGTCCCGGAGGACGTGGCGGTGGTCGGCTTCGACGACTCGATCATCGCCCGGCACACCACCCCGTCCCTGACGAGCGTGCGCCAGCCGGTGGAGGAGATCGGCAGGACGATCGCCCGGATCCTGATCCAGGAGATCTCCGACCCCGATACGCCGCGCCGGCACGTGGTCCTGCCCACCACGCTGGTCGTCCGCGACTCCTCCTGATCCATGCGTCGAATGAACGTGGGCGGGCACCCGCCGCCCGTGAGGGAAAGACTTAGATGTAACATACAAATATGCACGCAGGTACGATGTGGTGGTCGTCCGTCGCCCACACCCTGGCGGCGGCGACGCGAGTCGAACGCAGGTGGTGTGAACCCCGGGCCCTGGCGCGGGCCACCGTCGCCCTGGTCGCGGGCTCGGTCATCGGCTGGGCCATCGACGACCGCATGGCGTGGGCCATGATGATGGTGGGCACCTTCATCTGCGGCATCTGCACGATCCTCCCCGCCACCCGCAACCGCTTCTCCATCAGTCTGATCAGCGGTGCCGCCTTCACCGCCGCGGTGTTCGCGGGTGTGTACCTGCACGAGCTGGGCTGGTGGGTCCTCCCCGTCCTGTTCGTCGGCGCGTACGTCGCCGGCCTGTGGCGCGCGTTCGGCGTGGTCCCCGGAATCCGCGCCTGCCTGGTGGTGATCGGCGCGATGATCACCGCCGACCTCTCGCCCGGCATCGACCAGGGCCTGATCATGGCCCGCTGGATCGCGGTCGGCGCCGGCATGGTCGTCGTCGCCCAGTTCCTCCCGCCGTACGGTCCGCGCCACCACAACCAGCGCCGCACCCTCGCGGCGCTCTACGGCGCCCTCGCCGGGTACGCCGCCGCGGGCTCGGCGGGCCGGCTGCCGTCGACGCCGTTCACCCTCGCCCGCACCGCGCTCGGCGTGCTGCCGGCCTTCGCCCGGCGCCCCGCGGGCCCGCTCTTCGCCCTGTACGGCGCCGCCGAGGAGGTCCGCCGGGCCCTGAAGATGACCGCGCACGCCACGGACGTGCCGCGCACGGCCGTGGCCGCGACGCTGAACGCCGTCGCGGCGGCCGTCCGCAGCGGTCGCGCCACCGACCTGGACACCGCCTTCGGCTCCCCCGCGCGGGAGCTGGAACACTGGCGGGGAGCGGAAGCGGACCTGGTGCTTCCGCGGCTTGCCGAGGCCCTCGACATCGCCCGCTACACGCTGCGCCGCTCCGATCGGCCCGGTGAGTTCGAGATGGGCGAACACCACCTCGTCGGCTTCCCCGCCGGCGCGGCCCGCTTCGGCCGGCAGCGGCTGGCCGCGGAGTTGCGCCCCGGCGCCCCGCTGTTCATGAACTCCATCCGGCTGGCCGTGGGCGCCGCCGCCGGCGAGGCGATCGGCCGCTGGATCGGCGACTTCGGCGGACACGGCCTGCCCTCCCACGGCTTCTGGGCCGCGCTCACCACGATCCTGGTCCTCTTCCCCGACTACGGGCACACCCTCACCCGCGGCTGGGGCCGGTCCGCCGGTTCCGTCATCGGTGGCGTCGCGGCCTGGGTGCTGCTGCTGCCGGACGTCTGGAATCACGACGCGATGGTCGTCGCCGCCACCGTGCTCGCCCTGCTGGCCTTCTACGTCCTGCTCATGGGCCAGTGGGTGCTGAACATCTTCATCACCGCCTGGATCGTCTTCCTCATCGGCGGCATCGGCCTGTACCCGGCCGCGGAGGCCGCCTGGGGCCGGGCCGCCGACACGGTGGTGGGCGCGCTGGTGGGCATGGTGATCTTCCTGGTCCTGCCGACGTACCACCACAACCGGCTGCCCGAGCTGCTCGCCCGCTGGGTCGAGGCACAGCGCGACCTGTTCGGCGCCCTGCTGGAGGGGTACGCCCGGGTCGGTGCCGTGGACCCCGCCGGGCTCGGCACCCTGCGCGACCGCGCCCGGCAGACCCGCGAACGGCTCGAGGCCGCCATCGGCAGCCTCGCCCACGAGCCGCGCAGCCACCGCGCCCGCTGGAGCGCCACCGAGCTGGCGGCCATCCAGTCCGCCGTCTTCGACGTGGGCCGCGCCGCCGCCCTCGTGTACGGCAACCTGCCACGCACCCGGTCGGACGCCGTGCCGGAGACGGCGCTGTTCGCGGCCGAGGCCCGGGACCATCTCGACCGGCTCGCCGAGGATCTCGCCCTCGACGCCCCGCTGCGCACCGGCGACCTGCGCGAGGCCTTCGACCGCGTCGCGAGCGACGGCCGCCTCGCCCAGCTCACCGACCCGACGGCCCCCGACGGCATCTCGCACGCCCGCAGCCGTGCGCTGACCGCGTGCCTCCAGACGGTGACCTCGGTGGAGCGCCTGGAGCGGGTGGCGATGGGCCGCGCGGCCTGACGCGCCCGGGACGCCTGGCCACCAGACGTCTGGACGGGCCTACGGGACGCCTGACCGGCCACCGGGACGCCTGGACCGGCTTCCGAGAGGCCTGACCGGCCTCCGGGACGCCTGGACTGGCCTGCGAGACGCCTGACCGGCCACCGAGCATGGCCCGGACCCAGGCGGGCCACAGACGAATCACAGGGTGTCGCGGCAGAGTCGGGGCATGTCTGCTGCCTGCGGGACCCGCGAAGGTGCGGTCCGAGTACTGATCGTGGACGATGAGCCCGAACTGGCCGAGCTGCTGTCGTGGGCGGCCGTCGAGGCGGGCTGGCAGCCGTTCCTCGCGCGGGATGGGCACAGCGCGCTGGCGCTCGCGCGCGGCTGCGCCCCCCACGCCGTCGTCCTGGACTGGATGCTGCCCGACCTCGACGGCCTGCGGGTGCTGCGAACGCTGCGGTACGAGAACGCGAAGCTGCCCGTGCTGATGCTCACCGCCCGCGACGCGCTGGAGCACCGCCTCGACGGGCTGTCGGCGGGCGCGGACGACTACGTGACCAAGCCGTTCTCCGTGGAGGAGGTCATGCTGCGGCTGCGGGGACTGCTGCGCCGCACCGGAGCCGAGACGGCCGAGGGCGAGTCCGTGCGGGTGCTCGGCGATCTGGTGCTGGCCGAGAAGACCCGGCAGGTGCGGCGCGGCGGGGAGTCCATCGCGCTCACCGCCAAGGAGTTCGACCTGCTGTGTTTCCTGATGAGCCACCCGCGTCAGGTGCTCAGTAAGGCGCAGATCCTCAACCACGTGTGGAGCAGCTCGTTCGAGAGCGAGGGCAACCTGGTCGAGGTCTACGTCTACAGCCTGCGTGGCAAGATCGACAAGGGGCGCGCTCCGATGATCCACACGGTGCGTGGTGCCGGATACGTCATCAGGGCCGCGAGCCAGGGGAGATGAGGGTCCGGAGTCCGGGCCTGGGCGCGCGGACGCTCCGGGCCAGGCTGGTGTTGTTCACCACCGTGACCTTGGCGGTGGTGTGCGTGGCGATGGCGCTCGCCACCGTGTTCGTCCAACGCTCCCATCTGTACGCCGAGTTGGACCAGCGGGTGCGGGACGCGGCCGAGCGCAGTCAGGGCGGTCTGCAACGGCGCGCGGGAGATCCGACGGACCTCGGTTTCCTCAACGAGCGCGGCCAGCCCATCGGCACCGTCGCCGCCCGGCTCGTCGACGGCGAGGTCACCGCCGCCGAGGTGGTGACCTCGAACGGCCGCCATCAGCCCCTCACCGCCGCCCAGCGCGCGGCTCTGCACGGGATCACCTCGGACGGTACGCTCCACACCCGTACCATCCCCGGCCTCGGCACCTACCGGATCACCGCCGCCCGCGGCGATGGTCCTCCGGTGCTGGCCGGGCTCCCCACGGACGCCGTCCAGGACACGCTGAGCGACGTGGTCGCGACCGAGGCCGTGATCGCCTCTGTCGGGCTCGCCGCCGCGGGTGCCGCCTGCGCGGTGGTCATACGCCGCCAGCTGCGGCCGCTCGGCCGGGTGGCCGACACCGCCGCCGAGGTCGCGCGGGCACCGCTGGACCGTGGCGAGGTCACGGGGCTCACCCGGGTCCCCGCCGGGGACACCGACATCCGTACCGAAGCCGGACAGGTGGGCGCCGCGCTCAACCACCTGATCGACCGGGTCGAGTCCTCGCTGGCCGAACGGCAGCGCAGCGAGGACCGCATGCGCCGCTTCCTCGCCGACGCCAGCCACGAACTGCGCACACCGCTGGCGTCCATCGCCGGATACGCCGAGCTCATGAACCAGGGCGGCACGAAGATCGAACCGGCTCGGGCGTGGCGCCGCGTGTCGGCGCAGTCCGCCCGCATGACCGGGCTCGTGGAGGATCTGCTGCTGCTCGCCCGCCTCGACGAGGGACGGCCGCTACGGGCCACGGAGGTCAACCTCGCGACACTGGTCGCCGAGGCGGTGTGGGACGCGAGGGCCGCCGGGACCGGCCACGACTGGCAACTCGCACTCCACCTCGACGAACCGGCCTCGGTGACCGGCGACCCGGACAGGCTCCACCAAGTGGTCGCCAACCTGCTGGCCAACGCCCGGGTACACACCCCGCCCGGCACCAGGGTCGCCGTCGCCGTGGAGGCGACGTGCGCACGCCGTGTGATCCGGGTACGGGACGACGGCCCCGGCATCCCGCCCGACCTCCTTCCCTCCGTCTTCGATCGTTTCACCCGCGCCGACACCTCCCGCTCCCGGTCGGCCGGCCAGGGCGGTGGCTCGGGCCTGGGCCTGGCCATCGCCGCGGCGATCACTCAGGCGCACGGCGGTGACATCGGCGTCCGAAGCGAGCCGGGACACACGGAGTTCACGGTGACGCTCCACCGCTCCGGCGACGGTGCTCGGTTGGAACGGAAGCGGGTGAACCCAAGCCGGTGAACGGAACGGTGAACCCAAGCCGGTGAACGGAGTCCTCTTCCGGTGGCCGGTCGCGAACCGTCCTCAGCTCAGCCTCAGTTACGTCCGTCAAGGTGTACCCCCGATGGCCGGTCCACCAGGGACGTGCCACCTCACGAAGGGAGCGGGCGACCATGTCCGAGCTCGACACCGGTGAGTCCGGGGAGAAACCGCGACACGTGGCCGAGGCCGCTCACCGCGCCGACGCGAGCCGCCGCAACTTCCTGCGCAAGGTCTTCTTCGCGTCCGGCGCCACGGCCGTCGCGACGATGGGCGGCGCCAGTGCCTGGACGGCGCTGGCCGACGACACCACCGGCACGGCCGACGCCACGGCGAGCCCCACCCCGAGCGAAGCCCCCACCGGGCCCCCGGGCGGCGGTACGGGAGGACCCGGCAACCAGTCGATCACCGAGGACTTCTTCGGCCTGACCACTGACGGCAAGCGGATCGACGACCTCTTCACCATCCACTCCACCGGCGTCGCCACCGCCCCCGTCCTCGCCGCCGCGCAAGCCTTCCTGGCCGGCCTGACCGACGACCAGAGGTCCGCGACCCAGTTCACCGTCCACTCCACGGAGTGGCGGCTGTGGAGCAATGTCGACGGGTACGAACGTCAAGGCGTTTCCCTCGCCGACCTGACCGACACGCAGAAGGACCTGGGCACGGCCCTGCTGGAGGCGGCGCTGAGCGCCGACGGCCTGGAGACGACGGAGAAGATCCGCCGTATCAACCAGGCCGCGGGCGAGGCCATCGACAGCACCGACCGGTTCAACGAGGACGCCTACTACTGGACCGTGCTGGGCACTCCCTCGGACACCGAGCCCTGGGGCTTCCAGTTCGACGGTCACCACTTGGTCATCAATTACTTCGTGCTCGGCGACCAGGTCGTGATGAGCCCCTGCTTCTGGGGCTCGGAGCCCACCTCGATGGAGATCGACGGCGAGACGGTGGCCGTGTGCCACGAGGAGGTCGTGGCCAGTCTCGCGTTCATCAACTCGCTGACCGAGGCGCAGCGGGCGGTCGCGATCGAGTCCTCGACCAAGTCGAACGAGTCGATGAGGGCGGGGGCCTTCTCCGACAACGCGGTCCAGGAGTACACGGGTCTGCGCGGCAACGGGCTCACCGGCGCGCAGCGGAAGAAGCTGCTCGGTATCGTCGAGGCCTTCGTGGGGCGGGCCAAGGCCGATGCCGCCAAGGTGAGGATGGCGGAGGTGCGGGGACACCTGGACGACACGTACGTCACCTGGGCCGGCGGAACCGGCGACGCCGACGCCTTCTACGTCCGCGTGCACAGTCCCGTCGTATGGGTCGAGGTGGACTGCCAGTCACCCGGCCCCCTGGCCGGCGCGTACGGCGCGAGCCAGGGCGGTGCCCCCACCCAGAAGCATGTGCACTCCGTCATCCGTACCCCCAACGGCAACGACTACGGCAAGGAACTCATCCGCCAGCACTATCTGACCTCGCCTCACCACCGCTGAAAACCCTCCGCGGGCCGCCCTCCGCACGCCCATGTGAGGGGGCGGCCCGCGTCGTTACCGGGAGCTGCCCAGGCCGGGGTACGGTGCGAGGCGGTCTACCGTCCGCACCGTCCTCGAACGAAGGAGAGCCGCCGCATGCGCACTGCTTCCCTGGGTGCCGTCCTCGGGCTGGCGTCGGTCGTCGCCCTGACGTCCCTGGTCCCAGTGAGCCCGACCTACGCGGCGGAGACCGTCGCAGGACGGGCGCACTGCCCCCGCCTGTCCACCTCGCTCGCGTGGTACGGGGACAACAGGGAGCAGCTTCAGCGAGTGATCGACGAGCACGGCACGTGCGGTAACCCGCACCTGCGCGACGGGGAACGGCCGGTCGCCGCCTTCGACTGGGACAACACCGTCACCAAGAACGACATCACCGACCTCGCCATCGCCTGGGCTCTCGAGCACGACAAGATCCTGCGACCGGCGCACTGGTCCGACACCAGTCCCTGGCTGACCGAGGAAGCCGACCGGACCCTGACCGAGGCATGTGGCACGGACGTGCCCGTCGGCGCGCCACTGCCGACGTCCACCAACACCGCCTGCACGGACGAGATCTTCTCCATCCGCAGCGAGGCCACCTTGATGAACGGCCACAAGGCCTTCGCGGGCACGTGGAACAGCCGCCGGACACTTCCCCAGTACGCCTGGGTGCCCCAGCTGTTCGCGGGCCACACCGAAGCCGAGGTCACCTCCTACGCGCGGAAGTCCCGGGCCGAGGCGCTGGCCGCGCCCATCGGCGCCACACAGCGGGTCGGCAGCCACACCCTGCACGCCTACGCTCGCTACAACCCGCAGATCAAGGATCTGATCCGGGTCCTGAAGAAGGCGGGCTTCGAGGTGTGGGTGGATTCCGCCGGCAGCACACCGGTCACCAACGCCTGGGCACCTGCCGTCGGCGTCGACCGCGAACACGTCCTCGCCATCCGCAACCTGCTGGACCGTCAGGGGCGGATCACCTACACCCAGGAGGGGTGCGGTGGCGAACCCGACAGCAAGGGCGCGGTCATGCCGTACATCGAGGGCAAGCGCTGCTGGCTCAACGAGAAGGCCTTCGATGTCACGGGGCCTGCCGCCTGGAAGCGGCAGGCCCCTGAGAAGCGCCTGGTGATCGGGGCGGGCGACGCCGACACCGATGTGACGATGGTCGGCGACGCCACCGGCGCGGGCCTGGTCCTCAACCGGAACAAGAACGAGATCATGTGCCGGGCCTACGACAACGCGAACGGCACCTGGCTGATCAACCCCATGTTCATCGAGCCGCTGCCACGCAAGGAAGCCGTCTACCCCTGCTCCACCACCGGCTACACGAACCCCGACGGCACGCCGGGTCCGGTGCGGCGGCAGGACGGCAGTGTCATCCCGGACCAGACGGACACGGTCCACGCAGGCTGAGCCCACGGGGGAGCGGACCGGAGGCGCTGACCACCGTGCGCGTGGATGTCAGTCCTCGGGGCGCAGCAGACCGCGCCGGTAGGCGGGGACGAGGCGGCGTGGTACGCGGTGTTCGCGGCCGTCGATGGTGATCGTCACCAGCTCCGGTGCGCTCGCCCGCCACTGTGCGCGGCGGTGGCGGGTGTTGCTCCGGGACATCTTCCGCTTGGGGACGGCCATGGCGCATGGGCCCTTTCACGTGTGGTCGGTGGTGTCTCGCACACGTATATGAAAATGGGTACCGTTTCCATGTGGGTGTGGCGCCGGGCCATGGTCGGCACCCACCAGGCCGGTAAGCGCGCCAGCGACGTGTTAGCCGGGTGTTAGGGGTTCGCCAGCGGCGGCGGACAGAGTTGTTTCCAGGACGCGGAACGCAGGACGGAAAGCGCGCCGTGTCCCGGACACACTTCGACCACCCCTGGGGGGATTCCATGTCGCGCAAGACCGCTCTCCGCCGTACCCGTACCCGTACCGTCGCCGCCGCATCGCTGATCGCCGCTGCCGCCGCGCTCTCGCTCACCGCCTGCGGGAGTGGCGACTCCGGGAACGACGCCAAGGGGAGCTCGTCCGCGGTCGCCTCGACCAGCAACTCGGGCGGTTCCGGGGGTACCTCCGGCAGCTCCGGTGCCGAGGTCGGTACCAAGGTGGGCATCGCGGCCGACACCGCCTTGTCGGCGAGCCGCTGCACCACCGACCAGCTGGACGCCTCGTGGGCGTCCGAGGTCGGCCCGGACATGAACAACGACGGGCAGCAGACCGTCCTGGTGATGCTGAAGAACACCGGCTCGGCCGACTGCTCCATGGTCGGCTTCCCGGGCGTCCAGCTCCAGACCGAGCACGGCGAGACCTGGGACCTGCGGCGGGACAACGAGAAGCCCAAGCCCGTGACGGTCGGCCCCGGCGAGCAGGTCGCCTTCGACATCACATTCCTGGCGTCGACCCGCGACGACGACCGGAAGTTCGCGCCGAACCAGGTGGTCATCACCCCGCCGAACGAGCGCCGGAACCTCGTGCTGGACTGGCCCTACGGCGGCGCGCTGCTGGACCAGTCGGCCGCCACCCACCCGGGCACCTTCATCGGCCCGGTCAACGCCGGACACTGACGTCCGAGGACACGGAAGAGATTCCCGCCCCCGCACGGGGTGCGGGAATCCCTTCGCCGTCAGGTGCTCGGCCCCACGGGGTGTGCGCGGCAGGACGGGGCGGGGCGGGGCCGGATATCGGCGTCGGCGGCGTCGGACGGGACGCGACGGGTACTGGGAGCGGACCGAAGGGGGGAGCTCCCGGAGGGCAGAAACGTGCTGTCAGACAAGTCGCGCCCGGTCGTCACCGCAACGCTGCCGGTAGTGGCCGACCGTATCGGCGAGATCGCCCAGCGGTTCTACCGGCACCTCTTCGCCGAGCACCCTGAGCTCCTGGACGGTGTCTTCAACCGCGGCAACCAGGCGCACGGCCGGCAGCAGCAGGCGCTGGCCGGTTCGGTGGCCGCGTTCGCCACCACCCTGGTGGAGACGCCGGAGCGGGTGCCGGAGCAGTTGCTGCGGCGGATCGCGCACAAACACGCCTCGCTCGGTATCCGTCCGGACCAGTACCAGGTCGTCCATGACCACCTGATGTGGGCGATCGGCGACGTGCTCGGGGACGCCGTCACACCGGAGACCGCCGCGGCCTGGGACGAGGTCTACTGGCTCATGGCCAACGCCCTGATCAACCAGGAACGCGGCCTCTACAGCGCCCGTGGCGTCCGCCCGGAGACGGTGTGGCGGGACTGGCGGGTGGAGCGGAAGATCAAGGAGACCGACGAGGTGGTCACCTTCGTGGTCAAGCGGATCGACGACCGCCTGGTGAAGGCCTCACTGCCGGGCCAGTACGTCACCGTCCGGATGCGGATGCCCGACGGCACCCTCCAGCCCCGCCAGTACAGCCTGACCCGTGCCGACGACGGCGAGCACCGCCAGTTCTCGGTGAAACGGGTGCGCGGCGAGGGCGGCGACCCCGACGGCGAGATGTCGGCGCTGCTGCACGACCACATCGAGGTGGGCGATGTCCTGACCCTGTCGCTTCCCTACGGCGACGTGGTGCTCGACGACGCGGGGCGGCCGGTGGTGTTCGCCAGCGCGGGCATCGGCGTGTCCCCCATGGCGGGGATGCTGTCGCACCTGGTCGCCGCCGAGTCCGGGCTGTTGATCACCGTGCTCCACGCCGACACCGACGAGGCGTCCTTCCCGCTGCGGCGGCAGGTGGTCAATGACGTCCTGGCGCTGCGCAACGCACGGATGTTCCTGTGGTACGAGAAGGGCGCGTCCAGCCTCGAACCGGTGGACGCAGTCTTCGAGGGTCTGATGGACCCGACCGCCGTCGACATCCCCGGCGACGCCCTCTACTACCTGTGCGGCCCGCTGCCCTTCATGCAGGCCGTCCGCAGCCGGCTGATCGACTCAGGAGTCGCCCCGCACGACATCCAGTACGAGGTCTTCGGCCCCGATCTGTGGCAAGCGGACCTGGCCTGAACCCGGTTTTCCACCACCGGGCTCCTCACGGCTCGCTCCGGGCCCGGTCAGTCCTCGGCGGGCACTTCTTGCCGTGGGCCGGAGCCCAGGACTTTGGCGGTGAAGTCCGCCAGTTGCGCCCGCATCCTCTCCCGTGGCGCGCGCTCCCGCCCGGCCAGGTGCTCGACGAGATCCGCTCGGGTGGCGGCGAGCAGGGCGTGGGCGGTGAAATCGCCGTCGGTCAGGCCGGGGATCTGCTCCAGTACGGCGCGGAGCAGGCCGTGCCACCGCTCGTAGTGCTCCGCCTGGTACGGGCTGCCGCTCCCGCTTTCCTCCAGGGCCAGGGCGAGGCGGCGGTTGTCGAGTTTGAAGCACAGGACGGCGTCCAGCAGGGCGGGCACGCGCTGCCGTGGCGGGGTGGCGGGCCCCAGGGGCGGTGGGCCGGTTTCGACGGCCTCCCTGAGCGGTGCGAGCCGGGCCTCGTACAGCGCGCGCAGCAGCCCGGCGCGATCGCCGAAGGCCCGGAAGAGCGTGCCCTTGCCGACGCCCGCCGCTGCCGCGACCTCGGCCATGGTGACGTCCTCGGGACTCTCGCGGCGGGTGAAGAGGGCGTCGGCGGCCGCGAGCACGGCCTCCCGGTTGCGGACGGCGTCCTTGCGGGACTGGCGCTCGGGCATGCTGCTCCTCCATTTGCGAACCGGACCGCGGGTCCGTATCGTCAAAGCGGACCCCGGGTCCGGATTCTATGAGATGAGAGGAATGGAGGACACCCATGTCCGCACCGACGTCCCCGGCGGATCTCTTCCGCCACAGCCTGCGGCTGCTGCTGGACAAGGACATCGACGGCTGGGTCGGCCTGTGGGCCGAGGACGGCGTCATGGAGTTCCCCTTCGCCCCCGACGGCTGGCCCGAGCGGTTGGCGGGCAAGGAGGCCATCGCCGCCTATATGCGCCACTACCCCGACCACATCGATCTGCGTGAGTTTCCCGCCCTGCGGATCCACCAGACCACCGATCCGCAGACCATCGTGGTCGAGATGCGCGGCGTCGGCCGCCTGGTGCGGACCGACAGCCCCTTCGACATGACCTACATCGCCGTCGTCACCGTGCGAGACGGGCGCGTCACCTCCTACCGCGACTACTGGAACCCCCTCGCCGTCCTCGAACCCGGCGCCGACTTCACCAGGAGCAGCCGATGACCACCGACGGCACCGCGTCCACCACCGGCACCCCAGCCGCCACCGGCACCACCTTGGTCATCGGGGCCACCGGTACCACCGGCAGCCGCACCGCCGCGCGGCTGACGGCCGCCGGCCACCGCGTCAGGGCCGCCGGCCGGCGTGCCACCCCGGTCGCGGGCGCCGAGCCGGTGGCCTTCGACTGGTACGACCCCGCCACCCACGCCGCCGCGCTCGACGGAGTCGATCGCGTCTACCTCGTACCGCCCCTGGGCGACTCCGAGCCGGCGCGGGTCATGCTGCCGTTCCTCCAGCGGGCCCGCGCCGCCGGAACACACCGCGCGGTGCTCCTGAGCTCCTCGGCCATCCCCGAGGGCGGCCCGGCGGTCGGAGTGGTGCACCAGGCCCTGCCCGGTCTGTTCGAGCAGTGGGCCGTGCTGCGGCCCTCGTGGTTCATGCAGAACTTCACCGGCACGCACGCGCACGCTCAGAGCATCCGTGAGGACGGCACCATCTGGACCGCCACCGGGAGCGGCCGGGTCGGCTTCGTCGACGCCGAGGACATCGCCGCCGTCGCCGTGGCCGCTCTGACCGCCGAACACGCCCCCAACACCGATCTCGTCCTCACCGGACCGGAGACGCTCGGCTACGACGACATCGCCACGATCCTCACCGAGGTCACCGGCCGGCCCGTGGTCCACCGCCGGCTGTCCTACGAGCAGCTGCGCGATCGCCTCGCGGCGCATACCCCGGTGCCGTTCGCGGCCATGCTGGCCGGCCTGGACCGCGCCATCGCCGAGGGGGCGGAGGACCGCGTCACCGACACCGTCCAGCGCCTCACCGGCCGGCCCGCGCGGTCCTTCCGCGCGCTCCTCGAAAGCGAACCGCGGTGAAACAGCCGCCGGCAGGACGATGAGCCGGACTCGGCCCGCGGTTCCGGGGAACTCCTGGACCCGCTACGAAGCGGTGACCGGCTCCTCCGCGGCCCGGCCGGGGGAGAGGTGCTCGGCCAGCGCGCGGAGTCCCGTCGCGAAGATGACATCGCGGAAGGACTCCGCCAGCCCGTCCGCGTCCGAGGGCGCGCAGTCGAAGACCGCGGACCAGCCGACGAACGCCTCACCGGTGGCGGTGAGCGGCAGAACCCGCATGGTGGCCCGGTAGCCCCGCACCGGGTACGGGGAGCTGACGATGTCGTACGTCAGGGACCTTTCGCCGTCATCGAGCGCGACGAGGGTTTCCACCACGGTTCCGCCGTCGGCCATCAGCAGGGTGCGGACACCGCCGATACGGTCCGGCGCGTCGTCCGGGCGCAGGACACCGCGCGCGACGGCCGGTTGCCAGGTGGCCAGGCCGCCGAAGTCGCGGAGGGTGCGCCACACGGTGTCGGCGTCGGCAGGGATGACGGCACTGGCGAACGTCTGGGGCATCGGGCTTCTTTCCCGTCGGAGGACTCGGAGGACTCTGAGCACTCGGAGGACTCGGAGGACTCGGAGCGCTCGGAGGAGGACTCGGAGGACAAGGGGGGGCTCGTCACCGCGGTCGGGTGAGCCGCGTCGACACCGCCGACGTTACGGAGCCTGCCCGGGGCAGTGGGAGGGTGCGTCACACCTACTCGGGAGCCCCGGTGGCCTGATTAGCCTGGCGGACATGGAAAGCGAGAACGAGCTCGGTGAGTATCTGCGGGCACGCCGTGCGATGACCCCGCCGGGCGCCGTCGGCTTCCCCGACGACGCCTCCCGCCGGGTGCCCGGTCTGCGGCGGGACGAGGTGGCGCTGCTCGCCGGTGTCAGCACGGACTACTACATCCGGCTCGAGCAGGGCCGTGAGCGGCACCCCTCCGAGCAGGTGCTCCAGGCGATCGCTCGGGCGCTCCGGCTCGACGACGCCGCGGCCGCTCACCTCTTCCGGCTCGGCCTGCCCGTCCTCGGGCCGTCCGTGCCCCCGACGACGACCGTCGGCCCGGAGCTGCTGCGGCTGATGAACGGCATGCACGACGTGCCCGCCTTCGTCGTCGGCTCGGCCCAGGACGTCCTCGCCGCCAACGCGATGGCGCGGGAGCTGTACCGCGGCTTCGCCCGCTACGACAACCTGCTTCGGATGATCTTCCTTGATCCCTTCGCCCGGGAGTTCTACGGAGACTGGGACAAGGCGGCGCGCATCGCGGTGAGCAACCTGCGCGCGTCGTCGTCGCAGTTCCCGGGTGATGAGCGGATCGAACGCGTCGTCGGCGAGCTGAGTGTGCGCAGTCCCGCGTTCGCGGCCCTGTGGGCCCGCTACGAGGTCCGCCCGCGCACCCACGAGGACAAGCACTTCCACCACCCGCGGGTGGGCGAACTCCATCTGCACTTCGAGGCGCTGGCCGTCACCAGCGCCCCGGGACAGCACCTGTCCGTCTACAGCGCCGCACCCGGCAGCGCCGGCGCCGACGGCCTGGCCCTGCTGCGCCGGCTGGCCGAGCAGAACGCCGCTTCGGCCGAAGCCGCGGAGGACACCGGCGCGGACGACACCATGAAAGCCACGAAAGCCATGAAAGCCATGACAGAGGAAGGAAACCTCCGTCCGTGACCGCATCCCTTGCCCACGCCGCCGGCCGTTTCGAGATCGCCGGCAAGAAGGTCGCCCGTCTGGGCTTCGGCGCCATGCGGCTCACCGGACTCGGAGTGTGGGGCGAACCCGACGATCGCGCGGAGTGCGTCCGCGTGGTCCGCCGCGCCGTCGACCTCGGCGTCCAGCTGATCGACACCGCCGACTCCTACGGGCCGTACGTCAGCGAGGAGATCATCCGGGAGGCCATCCACCCCTATCCGGACGATGTGCTCATCGCGACCAAGGCCGGTCTCACCCGCAACGGCCCCGATGTGATCAGAACCGATGGGGGACTGGTGCGACTGGGCCCCAAGGCGTGGCCGCCCGTCGGACGTCCGGAGTACCTGCGCCAGGAGGCCGAGATGAGCCTGCGCCGCCTCGGCCTGGACCACATCGACCTGTTCCAGTTGCACCGCGTCGATCCGAAGGTCCCGCTGGAGGACCAGGTCGGCGAGTTGAAGAAGCTCCAGGACGAAGGCAAGATCGTCGCGATCGGCCTGTCCCAGGTGACCGTCGACCAGATCGAGCGGGCACGGCGCATCGCCGACATCGCCACCGTCCAGAACCGCTACAACCTCACCGACCGCGGGTCCGCCGACGTTCTCGACCACTGCGTCCGCCACGGCATCGGCTTCATCCCCTGGGCCCCCGTGGGCGCCGGCGACCTCGCCCGGCCCGGCGGGCCACTGGACCGCATCGCCTCCGCGCACGGCGCCACCCCCTCCCAGGTCGCGCTCGCGTGGCTGCTGGCCCGCTCCGAGGTCATGCTGCCCATTCCCGGCACGTCCAAGGTGGCCCACCTGGAGGACAACGTGGCCGCGGCGACGGTGCGGCTGAGCGACGAAGAGCTCGACGAACTCACCCGTGCCGCATGACCGCCGCCCCGCGGGGCGGGCTCCCTCCCGTCCCCCTGTCCCTCGCTCGTTCCGAAGAGAAAGACCCGAGTGATGCTGCTGCCATGTGACGAGGCAGGCCACGGGCGGCCGGTTGTGCTCCTCCACGCCCGGCCCACGGACCGCACCATGTGGCGGGCACACCTGCCGCTGCTCGCCGAGGCCGGCGTCCGGGCCATCGCCCTGGACCTGCCCGGCCACGGTGCGGCGTCCGTAGGCGACGGTCGCGTGGTGGCACCGTGGGCGGACGTGCTCGCCACGCTCGACCACCTCGGAGTCGACCGCTTCGTGCTGGCCGGGAACTCGCTCGGTGCGCTGGTGGCGCTCCAAGTGGCCGTGACCGCACCCGACCGGGTGGCCGGCATGGTCCTGGTGGGCTACCGCCCCCATGACCAGCCGCCCTCCCCCCACCTCCAGAGAGCCTGGGACAGCGAGAGCGCGGCTTGGGAAGCGGGTGACATCAAGGCCGCGGTGCGGGCCGGGGTCGACGCCTGGACGGCGGCGGACGCACCTGCCGGGGTACGGGCACACGCGGCCCGCATGCTGCGCGACCAGTTGCGGTCGCGGCTCGCCCATGGCGAACCGGCCCAGGCCACGGACCCGCTGGGCGAGGACCCGGCCGCGTTGCGCACACTCCTCATCCCCGCCCTGGTCGGCGTCGGCGAGCACGACATGCCCGACTTCTTCCAAGGCGGCGAACACCTGGCCGGTGAGCTCGGCGCGGAGGGTGTGGTGACCCTGCCCGGAGCGGGCCACCTCGCACCCCTGGAACAACCGGCGGCGTTCTGCGCACTGCTCCTGGACTTCGTGCACCGGGTGCCGGAGCACACCACGCCGCACTGAAACAACGACGGCCCGGAGCGGTGCACACCGCTCCGGGCCGTCGTCATGGGGCGGGCCGGGAGGTCAGGAGGCGATGAAGTCGGCTATCTGGCCCAGCACGATGGTGTCCGCCAGGTACCCGATGTGGGTCTGGCAGAGCACGTTGTTGTTGGTCGCGCCGTCCAGCCGGGTGCTGGTGTAGGGGATGATGATGCCGTCACACGCCGAGTACCAGGTGGCGTACTTGGTGTCGCCCGGCGTCTCGTCGCCCGAGGAGATCTGGGAGATGAACGAGGAGCCCGGGTACATCTGCTGACAGGTGGTGAAGACCAGGCAGGCACCGGCGTAGGTGGTGCCGTGGTTCGCGCCGGCGATCGAGGCGAGGTGGCTGACGCTGGTGTTGCCGCCCAGCACCTTCAGGTAGTACTGGCTGACCAGGCCGCCCATCGAGTGGTTGACGATCGCGACCTTGCTCGCGCCGGTCTTCGCCTTCACGTTGTTGACGTAACTGGCCAGGCCCTGGGCGTTGGTGATGTTGTTGCCGTAGGAGTCGTACTCGTAGGCGAAGAGGTTGGAGCTGGACCAGCCGTTGAGCCGGAAGACGCTCATGGCGGTGATCCAGTTGGACGCGTTGCCGGTGTACCCGTGGACGAAGACGACCGGCGTGCTGGTCGACAGCGGCCGGGCGGCCGCGTCGGCCGACCGGGCGGCGGAGGCGGACGTGGCGGCGGCGGTCGAGGTGTCGGCCGCGCCGGCCGTGGACGCCGAGGAGAACAGGGTGAACGCGGCCGTGGCGGCCGCGAGAACGCCGAGAAGCCGGCGTGGGGTACGACGACGCATGGAGCCCTCCTGACGAGGATGCGGGGAAGCGGGTGCCTGACCCGAACCAGCGTCGTGGGACGAGGCGCGGGCGCCATCGGCGAAATCGCCAGTGTGCGCGGTGCCGCGGGGCCCGTGACCACCGTGGTGCTCCGGCGTCGGCTCGCCGTCGCACACCGGCAATGTGGCCCGTACCATTGACACCCAATGGTCTAGTCCTGTTTTCTCGTGGGCGCCCAGCTTTCCCGATACCTTCGGACCTTCCCCCACCGCAGTTCGGCTCCGCCTTCCCCCCACACCAAGGAGCGGCTCCATGAACTTCCGTTTCCCCTTCACCGCAAGGGTCCTGACCGGCGTGTGCGCATCTGTCGCCGCGGCCGGGCTGCTCGCCACGGCCTCGACGACCACCGCCACCGCGGACACCGCCTCTTCCGCCACCGCGAAGGCGGCCATCCCCGAGCACGCGCTCGTCGGCTATCTGCACTCGAGCTTCGCCAACGGCTCCGGATACACCCGAATGGCCGATGTCCCCGACAGCTGGGACATCATCGACCTGGCCTTCGGCGAGCCCACCTCCACCACCTCCGGCGACATCCGCTTCAGCCTCTGTCCGCAGGACGAGTGCCCGAACGTCGAGTCGGAGGACGAGTTCAAGGCCGCCATCAAGGCCAAGCAGGACGCGGGCAAGAAGGTGCTGATATCCATCGGCGGGCAGAACGGCCAGGTGCAGCTCACCACCACCGAGGCCCGCGACAAGTTCGTGGAGTCGGTCGGGGCGATCATCGACCGGTACGGACTGGACGGCCTCGACATCGACTTCGAGGGCCACTCGCTGTCGCTGGACGACGGCGACACCGACTTCAAGAACCCGAAGACCCCGGCGATCGTCAACCTCATCTCGGCCGTGAAGTCGCTCAAGGAGAAGTACGGCGACGACTTCGTCCTTACCATGGCCCCGGAGACGTTCTTCGTGCAGCTGGGCTACCAGCACTACGGCTCGGGCGCATCCGGCGGCCAGGACCCGCGCTCCGGGGCGTACCTCCCGGTGATCCACGCGCTGCGCGACGACCTCACCCTGCTGCACGTCCAGGACTACAACTCCGGCCCGATCATGGGGCTGGACGACCAGTACCACACCATGGGCACCGCCGACTTCCACATCGCGATGACCGACATGCTGCTCACCGGCTTCCCCGTGGCCGGCGACACCGACAACGTCTTCCCGCCGCTGGACCCGTCCCAAGTGGCGATCGGCCTGCCCGCGAGCTCCAACGCGGGCAACGGCTACACCCAGCCCGGTGATGTGACCCAGGCCCTGAACTGCCTGACCAAGAAGACCGACTGCGGCGGCTACGAGCCGCACGGCAGCTGGCCCGCCCTGCGCGGACTGATGGCCTGGTCGGTCAACTGGGACGGCTTCAACGGCGGGGAGTTCGCCAAGAACTTCGACACCTACTACGGCAGCTGACCCCGCTCCGAGCGGGAGGTGAGCGCGGCGAGCAGCGCGTCCGTGCGCTCGTAGGCACCGCGGAAGCACGCCTCGATGGCGGCGCCCCGGACGTAGTCCCCGGTCAGCGCCAGGCCATCGAGCGCGGCCACCGCCGCGTCGATCTCCGCCAGGGTCCGGGAGTGGAACCGGGAGTACGCGCACAGGCCGTGTTCCCAGCGGGCGCACACCAGGCCGGTGCGCCGGGCCGAGCCGAGATCGAGGTGGGCGCCCAGCTCCTTCTCGGCGAGGCCGATCAGGTACTCCTCGTCGGCCGGCAGGTCACGTGCCGCACGGCCGCTGAAGGTGTACCGCACCAGATGCCGGTCCGAGACACCGTAGGCGCCGGCATTGCTCAGCGGACTGACCGGCGGGAAGGTCAGCGCCCTGACCCGTTCGTCGAAGACCGGCCGGTCGTAGGCGGCGATGACCACCGACACCGGGAAGTACCGCACCTCGCGCAGCCGTCTCGCCAGCCCGGCGTGGTGCGGGGCGACGAGGGCGGCGGCCGCCGGCGCGGGCAGGGCGACGACGACCGCGTCGGCGCTCTCCTCGCGCTCCTCGGCCCCCGCGCCCTCGCCGGTCGTGGTGAACAGCCCCGTGACCCGGCCCCCGGCCACCCGCAGACCGGTGACACGGGTGCCGCCGCGGGTCTCCACCGCGGCCGAGAAAGCGGTCAGCAGTGGGGTGAAGCCGCCGGGCAGCTGGTCGAAACCGTCCAGCAGCATCCCCAGGTTGGTGCCGAAGTTGCCCAGATACGCCTCGTCGGGTTCGGCCCCGTTCATCCGGATGAGGGCGGGGCGGATCAGCCGGTCCCGCAACCGCTTGCCGAAGTAGGCCGCGAGCGACGGGTCGCCGGTGCGGTCCGCCAGCCGCTGGAAGTCGGGCCCGGCAAGGAAGCGGTTGGCCCGCGCACGCCGGGTGTAGCGGGCCAGCCGCAGCAACCGCACCAGGTCGCGCGGGGGGACGCCGCGCAGCAGACCGTACAGGCTCGCCGCCTTGCTGGTGGTGTCCACGGTGCGCACCCGGCCGTCCTCCACCCGGGAGGAGTTGATGCCGAAATGCTCGAAGGCCGACTCCGGTATCCCCTGTGCTCGGGTGAACTCCCGGAAGAGCACGTGGGTGCGGCCGATGTTCTTGCCGCCGAGCGTCACCTCGCGGGAGCCGAGCGGTGCCGCGGCGGAGCGGCCGCCGAGCACCGGCTGTTCGTCGAAGAGGACCGGCCGGGCGCCGGCGCGGTGCAGGTTCCAGGCGGCGGCGATCCCCGACCAGCCGCCCCCCACCACGGCCACCCGGGCTCCGGAACGCTCAGCATCCATCGGGTTCGTCCCTCCTGTCACGGTCGGCCGGACCACCGTGGCCCGCGCGCCCCTGGGCAGCCGTTTTCAGCACCCACTGGGCGAGATGGGCGCACAGGGCCCGGTGGTAGCGGACCCAGCGGAAGTGGTCGATGTGCTTTCCGCCCGCCGCCTCGGTGGTGTAGTGCCAGCGGTCGACACCACACCGGCCCACCTTGGACAGCAGGTGTTCGCGGGCGCCGGCCGGGGCCAGTACGTCGTTGTCGACACCGATCTCCAGCAGCGGCAGGGCGAGTTCGCCCAGGGCCCGCTCGTAGTCGACCGCACTCCCCTTGAGCCGGTAGTCGCCGGTACGGCCCTGTCGGGCCCAGTCGCGCATGACACCGGCGGCCTCGGTGCCGCCGAAGCCGAACCGCTTGCCGGGCCAGTACCCGATCAGCGTGGCCAGCGCGGCGAACGACTGGCTGGCCAGGAGGTTGCGCAGCCCCCGGACCGCACCGAACCCCCGGTACCACACCGACCCGGCGGCGACCAGGACCAGCGCGTCCACGTCCTTCGGATGGGCCGCCGCGTACAGCAGCGCCAACTGGCCCCCGAGGCTGTGCCCGACCAGCACCAGCGGGGCGCCGGGAAACTCCGCGCGCACCGCCGTGAGCACCGCGGGCAGGTCCTCCTCGGCCATCTCCCGGTAGCCGAACCGGATGCCACGGGACACGGTGGGGGTGGACTCGCCGTGCCCCCGGTGGTCGACCGTCACCACGGTCAGCCCCTCGTCGTGCAGAGCGCGGACCACGGGCAGGTAGAAGCGTGCGGAGGCGCCCATCGCGGGCAGCACCACCGCGACCGGCGTGCCGGGGTCGGCGTGGCGCAGCACGCGGGCCACCAGGGTCACGCCGGGCGCGGGCGCCACCCGGGACAGGACCGGCAGCGGCGGCGGGGCGGGCCGCCGCCCGGCACCGGGGTCGGGGGTCGTGCCGTTCATCGGTTCACACCTCTCGGGCGCACGGGGGAGTGGCGGGCCAGGCGGGGCGGCCGGGGCTACTTCATCAGCCTCGGGTACTCCGCGTCGTGTTCCTTGATGAAGACGGTCTCGGGAGTGACGTCGAAGCGGTTCTCGTTGTCGAAGTCCTGCCGCGCCTCGGTGAGGTGGTTCATCAGGACCTCACCCTTGGTGTTGAGGGTGTGGCGCAGGTAGTCGGTCTGGAGGTTGCCGTGCCAGATCACACCGAGCTTGGTGACGGTGAACCGGTCGCCCTCGTCGTCGATGACCCCCGCGGCCAGGTGTCCGTCGAGCACGGCGCGCACCCGCTCGAAGGCGTCCTCGTCGATCCTCGCGGCGTAGTCGGCCAGCAGTTCCTTCTCGAGCGACTTGTAGCGGGGGAACATCACCATGATGCGATCCAGGACGCCCTCGTACCCGATCGACTGGAGCGTCTCGGTGGAGGCTCCCTGTTCGTCGACGTTGCGCTGCCAGTCGTCCACCTTCTCCGGGTTGATCGACACCATGTCGCGGACGTTGCCGCGCGCCGCGCAGCCCACGCCGATGATGTCCTGCCGGGCGCAGTGCGCGGTCTGGTACTGGGAGGGTTCCGGGCGCTTGGACCAGGTCTCGGCGATGGTGTTGTGGTAGCCGGCCGCGCTGAGCGTGTCGTAGAGGTGCTCGCGCATGGCGAGCAACTGCCAGGGACTGCCGGGCTGTTCGACCCGGCCGTCCATGATCAGCTTGTGCAGCGGACGGTAGGGCAGGTAGATCGTGGTGAAGAGGTCGATCTCGCTCGGGTCGTAGCAGGTGAGCAGTTCGGACAGCTCGTCCTGGAAACCCTCCAGCGTCTGGCCCGGCAGGTCGTACATCATGTCGACGCAGGTGTCCGCGGTGTAGCCGAGACTGCGCATACGGTCGAAGACCGCGTCCACGTCCTCCCGGGTGTCCAGCCGGCCGATCTTCCGGTGGATCTTCTCGTTGAGCGTTTCGATGCCGAAGGTGATCCGGTTCCAGCCGTGGTCCTTGAGCACGTCGAGCAGTCCCGGGCGGCGCAGGGTGCGGGGCTCGCCGGTGAAGCTCTTCTCGATCGAGTCGAAGTTCGGCACGACCTTGCTGAGGTGTTCGCTCAGCCGCTCCACGGCCGATGTCGGCAGCGTCGAGGGGCTGCCACCGCCGACGTAGATGGCGGTGAACTCACGTTCCCGCACATACGGCTGGCGCATGTACCAGTCGATTTCCTTGATGAGGTAGTCGGTGTACCTCTCCAGGCGCTCGGAGTCCTGCTTGGGGTAGTGGAACCGGTTGAAGTTGCAGTAGTGGCAGAACGACTTGCAGTACGGAACATGGATGTACATCATGATCCGGTCGTTCAGGTTGCCGCCCGGGTCCTGAAGGCTGTGGATGTTCTCGATCACCTTCTCGCGGGGCACCTGGTGCCAGTCCATCGTCGCGAAGTTGGGCATGATGTAGTGCGAGACGGTCATCACGCCGTCGAACGGCACCGGCCGCGAGGGATTGTCCCCCAGGTAGTACGGCTGCGGCTGTCCTGTCTGTGTCATGGTGTCTCCTCGTGGTGCGCTTGTTTGCTCGGTCATGCCTTCCAGCGGACGACACCGGCGCCCCAGACGAAGCCGGCGCCGAAAGCCGCCATCACGATCCGGTCCCCCGGCCGCAGCCGCCCGGCGTCACGGGCCTGCCGCAGGGCGAAGGGAATGGAGGCCGACGAGGTGTTGCCGACCGTGTCCACGCTGATCTCGGTGCGGTCATCGGGCACGCCGAGCTCCGCGGCGACCGCCCGCAGGATGCGCGCGTTGGCCTGGTGCCCGATGAACAGGGCGATGTCGGCCGGCCGGAGCCCGCGGGCGCCGAGCACCTTGCGGGTCTGCTCCGCCATGGTGGCCACCGCGAACTCGTACACCTGACGGCCGCTCATGCGCAGCACGCGCTCCTCGCGGTCGGCGTACAGCAGTTCCGTGTGGCCGCCATCGGAGCCGAGCAGGAAATGCGGCCCCTCCCCGCCCTCCAGACCGTCCTGGGTGACGACGACCGCCCCCGCCGCGTCGCCGAACAGCACCGCCGTGGAGCGGTCCGTGACATCGGTGATCCGGGACAGCGCCTCCGCCGCGCAGACCAGCACACAGCGGGCCCGGCCGCTCTCGATGAGCGCGCAGGCGTGGTCGAGCGCGTAGAGGAATCCGGCGCACGCCGCGTTGAGGTCCACCGCGGGCGGGCCCGGCGCGCCGAGGCGGGCGGCGAGTTCGGGGGCGACACCGGGGGTGATCCGGTCGGGGGTGACGGTGGAGACCAGGACATGGTCCACCTCGTGGGCGCTGCGTCCGCTGTCGGCGAGGGCCTGCCGGGAGGCGCGTTCGGCGAGGTCCGCCAGCGACTCGTCCGGGGACAGCCAGTGCCGGGTGTGGATACCGGTGCGTTTGACGATCCACTCATGGGACGTGTCGAGGTGGGCGAAGTGGTCGTTTCCGATCACGGTGCCGGGGAGGGCCGCGCCGACGCCGCTGATCGTGACGGTCATGGCACGATCCCCCGGTCCGTCACCCGCGCCACCGCGACCTCGAGCAGCGCGGCCGGCCGGCCGCGCTGCTCCACGACGGCCTCGATCGTCCCGGCCGCGGTGGGCCGGGCCCTGCACCAGACCGGGTCCGTGTGCTCGGCGAACTCCCGGAAGCCGGCCCGGCAGGACGTGGCGACGAGCTCGGTGGCCGGCACCGCGGCGGTCCGGGCCCGCGCGGCCAGCGCGATCTGGCGGCCCGCCTCCATCAGGAGCATGCCCGGCAGGTGGTCCAGCGGGTGGTCGAAGAAGACGGGGTCGCCCGGATCGCACACCAGCCGCGCCACGGTCTCCTCGCCCTTGTGGCGGATCCGTCCCAGGACGACGTTCCGGGGATCGGTCCTGCCCACCGCCGCGGGGGCCGACCGGGGCGGAACGCCCGTGGCGGGCGGCGCGGGGGTCGCGGGCCCGGCCCGCAGTTCCGCGTACGCGCCCGCCTCCAGGAAGCGGAGGGTCCCGGAGAACCGGGCGGCCTCCCGCTCGGCCACCCGGCACACCGCGGTGCCCCGCAGGGCGCGCACCGATCCGTCACGCCGGCGGCGCGCGCTGTCGATGTGCAGTTCCACCCCCAGGTCGACGGGGACCGGACCGACCCGCAGCGCCTCCGGCCCGGTCAGCTCGATCGCCAGGTCGCTCAGCACGAAGGGGGAGTCCAGCGGGACGCCGAGCAGCTCGTGCGCCATGGCCTCGACGGTCTGCCGGGCCGCCTCGCCCACCAGCAGCAGGTCGTAGTAGGGGGCGCAGGTGTCGTTGAAGTACCGGTGCAGCCGGGGGAGTTGGGCCGAACCCAGCAGCCTGCCGCCGCATTCCGCCACGCCGGTGGTCAGCACCTGCTCGACGGCGCGCTTGTGCACGAGCCGGCGGGGCACGGTCCGGTCGCCGGGCAGCACGGAACGGCCCTCGGGCGGTGTGGAACGGCCCTCGGGCGGTGTGGCGCGGTCGCCGGACGGCGTGGGCCGGGCGCCGGGCAGCGAGGGGGCGGCCCCGGAGGCCGCGGGCGCGGTCATCTCAACTCCTCCCCAGGACATCGGCGGTGAGGTCCGCGGCATCGGCGGTGGGGTGCGCGGCATCGGTGGTGGGGTGCGCGGCATCGGTGGTGGGGTGCGCGACATTGGTGGTGCGGTGCGCGACGTTGGTGGTGCGGTTCGCGTCCATGGGCGCCGCGGGCAGGCCCATACCGGTGTGGCGCATCCCGCCGTCCGCGTGGATCACCTCGCCGGTGATGCCGCGCGCCAGCGGGGACAGCAGGAACAGCACCGGGCCCGCCACCACCTCGGCCGCCGCCGTCGAGCTGTCCCAGCCCAGCGGCGCCTCGCCGCGCCACCGCTCGTCGAGCGCGCCGAAGGTGGCGACGCCACGTCCCGACACGGTCTCGACCGGTCCGGTCGCCACCAGGTTGACCCTGATGTGTCGCGGCCCGAGATAGAGGGCGAGATACCGGCAGACCGACTCCAGAGCGGCCTTGGCCACGCCCATCCAGTCGTAGCCGGGCCAGGCCAGCGTGCCGTCGAAGTCGAGCCCCACGACGCTGCCGCCGTCCGCGCCCCGCTCGAGCAGCGGGGCGAGCGCCGTGGTCAGCGCGTGCAGGGACAGTGCGCTGGTCCGCAGGGCGCGTTCGGCACTGTCCGGCGCGGTGGTGAGGAACGACCCGCCGATCGCGTCGGCCGGTGCGCCCGCGATGGCGTGCACGGCGCCGTCCAGGGCGGGCCACCGGTCCGCCACCGACGCGCCGAGCGCGGTGAAGTCGTCCCGCCGTGTCGCGTCCAGAGCCAGTACCTCGGCCGGCCTCGGCAGCTCCGCGGCGGCCAGTTCGGTGATCCGGCGGGTGCGGCCGTAACCGGTCAACAGCACCTGCGCGTCGGCGAGTTGCAGCGCCCGTGCGATATGCCAGGCCAGGGAGTCACTGGTGAGCACACCCGTCACGAGGTAGCGCCGCCCGGAAAGGGTGATCACGCGGCGGCTCCTTCCGGTGCGCCGCGCAGGACCAGCGCCGCGTTGTGGCCACCGAACCCGAACGAGGTGGACAGCGCGACCGGCCCGCCCGGCCCGCCGCGCGCCAACGGGCGGGCCGTGGTCAGATGGGTCAGCGGGCCGAGCGCTGGGTCGGGTGTGGCCAGCCCCACGGTCGGCGGCGCCTGCCGGTGCCGTAGCGCGAGCACGGTGGCCACCGCCTCGACCGCCCCCGCGGCGCCGAGGAGGTGCCCGATCGAGGACTTGGTGGAGGACAGCGGGATGTCCTCCAGCACCGGTCCGAGGCTGCGCCGCAGGGCCACGATCTCCGCCTGGTCGTTCAGGACGGTGCCCGTGCCATGGGCGTTGATGTAGTCGAGATCCCCTGGGGCGATCCCGGCGTCGGCGAGCGCGAGGGACACGGCGCGGGCGGCGCCGACCCCGTCCGGGTCGGGCGCGGTGAGGTGGTGGGCGTCGCTGCTGGCCCCGTAACCGGCGAGCTCGGCCAGCACTGTGGCGCCCCGCGCTCGCGCGCCGTCCGCGCCTTCGAGCACCAGGATGCCCGCGCCCTCTCCCAGCAGGAACCCGTCCCGGCTCCGGTCGAACGGGACCGAGGCGCCGCTGGGCGAGAGGGCGCCCGCGTTCAGGAAGGCGGCCCGTACGATCGGCGAGGTCGCGGCCTCCGCACCGCCCACCACCACGGCGTCCGCCGCGCCGGAGCGGATCAGCCGCAGCCCGGCGCCGATGGCCTGGGCCCCGGCCGAACACGCCGAGATCACACAGTGGCTCTCCCCGCCCAGGCCGTGGCGCAGGGCGATCTGGGCGGCGGCCGCGTTGGCCATCATCATCGGGACCATGAGCGGGGAGACGGCCTCCGGCCCCTCCTTGTCCAGCACGGTCCGCTGCCCCTCGAAGGTCTCCAGACCGCCCACTCCGGAACCCACGACGCAGGCCACCCGCTCCGGGGCGTACGGAGGCCGGCCGTCCCAGCCCGCCTGGCCGAGTGCCTCGGCCGCGGCGACGAGCGCGAACTGGGAGAACCGGTCCGTCCTGCGGGCCTCCCGGCGGCTGAGGACGGCGGACGGGTCGAAGCCGGTGCACCGGCCCTCCCCGCCGGCCAGCGCGCTCTCGCCCGCCACGGCCCGTTCGTGGAGCGGACCCGCGCCGGAACCGAGGGCGGTGACCGCGCCGACTCCGGTGACGACGACGTCGCGGTGCGCCATCACAGCCCCGCGGTGGCCAACATGACGTCGAGGGCCTCACCCACCGTCTTGACGTCGTCCATGTCCTTCGGGCGGACGTGGATGCCGAACGTCTTCTTCACGGCCTGGCCCAGTTCCACCAGGTCCAGGGAGTCGATCTCCAGGTCCTCGAAGGTGGCGTCCATCGTGATCGCGTCGGGGTCGGCGCCGAAGTCGGCGAGCGCCTCGGTGACGAACGCGCTGACGGCCTCGCGGGTGACTGGGGTGGTGGGCATGTCGGACTCTCCCATCATGCAGATGCCATGCGGTTCAATGCGGTTCAACGCGGTTCTGGGGAATTCTGTGGGATTCGCGGGTTCATGACGGTGTCGGGCAGGCGGAGCCGGCGAAGGGTGTTCGGCGGGCGGACGCGGACACAGCGGCCGGGCACCCCGTACGACGGCAGGCGGGCCGGGCGGGGCCGGGGACCGAAGGGGCGGAAGCGCTCAGTCCTTGGGCACGTGCGGAACGAACGCGGCGGCCGAGAGCCCTCCGTCGACGGTGATCGTGGTGCCGGTCAGATAGCCCGCCTCCGGTGCGGCGAGGAAACGGACACAGGAGGCGATCTCCGCCGGCTGGGCGGCCCGTCGGGCGGGGATGGCGGTGCGCGCCGAGCGTCTGAGGAACTCGACGTCGGCCACGAGCTCGGTCTCGACCAGGCCGGGCGCGACGGTGTTCACGGTGATGCCGCGCCGGGCGACCTCGACCGCGACCGATCGGGTGAGCCCTTCGAGCCCCGCCTTCGCGGCCGCGTAGTTGGCGACCCCGGGCAGCGACCGGCTGCCGAGCACCGATCCGATGTTGACGATACGGCCGAAGCGCGCCCTGGACATGACCGGCAGCGCGCGGTGCATGGTGCGGTAGACAGCGCTGAGGTTGGTGTCGAGCACCGCGTGCCAGTCGGACGGCTCCATCGCCGCGAACACCTGGTCGGACCGGATGCCCGCGTTGTTGACGAGGACCAGCACCCGCCCGTACGCCTCCTCGGCGGTGCGGAACAGCGCTTCGACGCCGTCGGTCTCGGTGACGTCCGCGCGGCAGGCGAGGGCCGTTCCCCCGGCCCGTTCGATGTCGGCCACGGTCTGTTTCGCGGCGGTCTCGTCCTGGCGGAACCCGACGATCACGGGACGTCCGGTGGCGGCGAGTTCGCGGGCGACGGCAGCGCCGATGCCCCGTGATGCGCCCGTCACCAGGGCGCATCCTTCAGGCGATAAGTGGGTGGTTGAGCGGTCTATGGCAGTCTCCGGCATGCCATCCCCCGTGTGGATGCGCGCGTTTCGACAGTGCGTGGAGCAAGTCCGGACCGTGCTGCGCCCGATCGTAGGGCGCCCACGGCCAGAAGTCACCGGTGCGCCCGTCGTCTTGTCAGCGGCTCCGGCGCCTCCTTACGCTCGCCTGCCATGGCAGACAGTCCGGCACGGAACGCGACAAGCCCTGGTCCGCCGATTCCCCCGTCCGTCAGCGTGACGATGCGGGACGGGATCGCCGTACTGCTTCTGAACCGCCCCGACTACGGCAACGCGATGAATACCGCGCTCCTGGAGGAACTCCTCGCTGCGACAGAAGTACTAGCCCGGGACCCGGCACTGCGCGGAGTGCTGATGAGCGGTGCCGGCAAGGCGTTCAGTCTCGGCGGGGACATCCGCGAGTTCCACCAGGCGCTGTCGGACGACACGTTCGACGCCACGGCCTACGGGGACCGCCTCACCCACCTCCTGAAACGGACCGTCCTGGCGATCCGCGCGCTCCCCTGCCCGGTGCTGGCCGCCGTCAACGGCCAGGCGGCCGGGGCCGGTTTCTCCCTCGCGCTCGCCTGCGACCTGCGGCTGGCGTCCCGGCGTGCGTCGTTCCACTTCGCCTACGGAGCGATCGGCGCGTCCACCGACGCCGGTATGGCATGGTTCCTGCCCCGCGCGGTCGGATACGCGCGCGCCCTGGAACTGCTGCTGGAACAGCCGGTGATACGGGCGCCACAGGCCCTGCGGGAGGGCCTGGTCAGCGCGGTCGTGGACCCCGACGAACTGGTGGAGGCGGGGCTGCGGCGGCTGCGCGAGCTGGCACAGGCCGCGCCGCACACGATCCGCAGCGCCAAGCGCCTGCTGGACCGGAGCCTGTCCCTGCCGCTCGCCGACCATCTCGAACTGGAACGCGCGGACTTCGCCACGGGGGTCGCGTCACGGGACATGCGCCACGGGATCGCGTCCCTGCTGACCGGGGAGTGGCCCGAGTTCCGGGGCGAGTGACCGCTCGCCGGGAGTGCGTGCGGGGACAGTCCCGCCAGACCGGACCAGGCCGGAGCTGGACGGGGTGCCTGGCGCGAGCTGCAACGTCTCGGCCTCCAACGTCGGCAACGCCCTGGGCGCCTGGCTCGGCGGCCTCGCGATCAGCACGGACCTGGGCTACCGGGCGCCGCTGTACGTGGGTTCCGCGGTCGTGGCGCTCGGCCTCGCCGTGATGGTGGTCGCCGCCCGAACCGCCCCCTCGCGGCCGGCCGGGCCTGACCAGACGGCCGGTGCTGACCAGACGGCCGGTCGGACCCGGACGGACCGGGAACGCCGGTCCAGCACGAGCGGGTAGCCCGGGGCGGGTACGAGGTGACCGGGCTCGGCGCCACTCGTCACCAGGGCACGACGGTGTCCGCGTGTCCGCCGGGTACCGGGTGGCGTAGCAGCGGATCAGCTGGTCGAGCTCGGGCATCCGGCGACAGGGGCCCGGGACGCTGTCCCCGGCCACTAGGGCCGTCGCATCCGGCTGCGGACCGCGCGATGGCCCCGTGGCGGAGTGGCCCGCGTGTCAGAATGGATCGGCCGCGCGCCGGGTCGTGTCCTGGCGTTGGCCATCACCATCACCATCGTCTACGTCACCGCCGTCGTCACCGTCATCACCTGAGGTACTTCCGTGGCCAAGCCCGCCGCCCGTGAGCCGCAGCGACGCAACGCGCGCTCCAACCGGGCGCGCATCCTGGCCACGGCACGTCGGGAACTGGGACGCAACCCCGACATCACCCTGGAAGAGCTGGCACGAGCCGCCGGTGTCGTGCGGCGCACTCTCTTCGGCCACTTCCCCGGACGGGCGGCGCTTCTGGAAGCGCTGGTGGAGGAAGCCTCCGAAAGCCTCCAGGGCGCGGCGGCGGCCGCGGCGAGGCCGTCGGAGCCGGCCGACCGGGCGCTCGCGTACTTCTTGCTGTCGACGTGGCCCGTGGGCGACCGCTACCGGATGCTCCTGGCGGTGACCCGGCGCGACCTGGGCGCGGACAGCGTGGGCGAGATCCTCAGGCCGGCCCGTGACGAGGTCGCGGCCATCCTGGAGCGAGGGCAGCGGGACGGCGTCTTCCACACCCACCTGCCGCCCGCCGTGCTCAGCGCCGGGCTCGAAGCGATGACGGTCGCCCTGCTGGAACAGGTCAACACCGGGGCGCTGGAGGACGACGGGACCCGGGCGACCGTCGCCATGCTCATCGCGGCCGGTGTGCCGCGGGAAGAGGCGTCTGCCGTGGTCGACGCCGTCGCCGCCGCGCTGTCGGAGTAACCGCCGCTGTCCGCCGTGCGCCGTACGGCTGCTGTGCGGTTCCGTCTTGCCTTTCGTCCGTCTTGCCTTTCGTGCGCCGCGCACCACCTCGATCGCGCAGGTAGAGCGGCACCTCATCGACTTATTTGCACACCGCTGGGCAATAAAATAATCTGCTCATCGATGTGCAATTAATCGTCGCCAGGGAGCCTCCGATGCCCTTGCTTGCCACCACGCCCGTCGAGAAGATGACCGGGCCGTACGCCCGGCGCTGGTGGGCGCTGCTGGTGCTGTGCCTGAGCCTGCTGATCGTGGTCATGGCGAACACCTCCCTGATCGTGGCCGCGCCGGACATGACCAGGGACCTGGGGCTGAGCAGTAGTGACCTCCAGTGGGTCATCGACGGCTACACCGTCCCGTACGCCGCGCTGATGCTGGTGCTGGGCTCGATCGGCGACAAGTACAGCCGCCGTGGCGCGCTCCTCACGGGTCTGGTGATCTTCGCGGCCGGTTCGGTCACGGGCAGCCTGGTCGAGAAGACCGAGCTGGTGATCGCGGCCCGCGCGGTCATGGGTGTCGGGGCCGCGGTGGTCATGCCGGCCACGCTGTCCCTGCTGGCCGCGATCTTCCCCCGGGGTGAGCGTGCCAAGGCGATCACGGCCTGGTCCGCCACCTCCGGTCTCGCCATCGCGGTCGGCCCGCTGGTGGCCGGATGGCTGCTGGAGGACCACGCCTGGGGTTCCACCTTCCTGATCAACGTCCCCGTCGCCGTCCTCGCCGTGATCGGCGCGCTGGTCCTGGTGCCGCCGTCCAAGGCGCGGGACATGGGGCGGATCGACTACATCGGCGGTCTGCTGTCGATCGTCTCGGTCGGCTGCCTGGTGTACGCGACCATCGAGGGTCCGCACTTCGGCTGGGGCACCGGCCCCATCGCGGCGGCTGTGATCGCCGGAGTCGGTCTGCTGGCCTTCGTGGCCTGGGAGTTGCGCCACCCGCGCCCCATGCTGAACGTGTGCAAGTTCGCCCAGCGGGGGTTCGGCGGCTCGATGCTTGCGGTGCTGTTCTTCTTCTTCGGCACCTTCGGGGCGCTCTACTACGCCACCCAGTACCTCCAGTTCGTGCTCGGCTACGGTCCGCTGGAGACCGGTGTGCGACTGCTGCCACTGGCCGGTGCCGTCTTCGTCGGCGCCGCGGCCACCGCACTGCTGACACCCAAGCTGGGTGTGAGGGTCATGGTCGGCACCGGCATGGTGATCGGCACGGCCGGGGTCTTCCTCCTCGCTCAGGTCGACAAGGGCTCCGCGTACGCCGACTTCCTGGCGCCCCTGGTGATGCTGGGCTTCGCGATCGGGCTCAGCGTGTCCCCGGCCACGGACACCATCATGGGTTCCTTCCCCGAGTCCGAGCTGGGCGTGGCCGGTGGCGCCAACGACACCGCGCTGGAGATGGGCGGCGCCCTGGGCATCGCGATCCTCGGCTCACTGCTGGGCACCGCCTACCGTGACAAGCTCACCGACCTGGTCGGAGGCCACCTCCCGGCCGCGGCGCTGGAAACGGCGAAGGACTCGGTGGGCGGCGGTCTGGCCGTCGCCGAGGAGGTCGCGAAGAACCCGGCCGGCGGTCCCCAGCAGGCACAGGCCCTGATCGAGGCGGTGCACGAGTCCTTCGCGCACAGCGTGGCGCAGACCAGCCTGATCGGCGGGATCATCATGGCTGCCGGGACGATGATCGTCCTCGCCGTGCTGCCCGGCGGCCGGAACGCCGGCCGGCCCCGACCGGAGGAGCCGACGGCGGCAGCCCAGGACGCGGAGTACGGCGCGTCCGCGGCGCGCCCGCTCGATCAGCGCGCGGAGCCGAAGGCGGAGCCGGGCGCTGACTCGGAACCGGACTCGGAAGCGGAGCCGGGCGCGGACTCGGCACCGGGTCGCCCGGCCGAACCGGCTCGTTCGGCCCGGTCGGCCCGCTCGGCCGAGGGCAGGTGAAGGAGCAGCAGGACGAGCCCGCAGAGCACGAAGACGCGGGTGGCGGCCTCCAGCCCGTTCCACTGCTTCGACTGCCACATGGCGAACCACTCGCCACCGATGGCGATGAACCCGGCGCCGAACAGCAGCATCAGCATCAACAGCCCCAGGGTGCTGGCCTGACGGGCGCGGCGGACGCGGTCCCCCTGCGGGCCCGCGCACCACATGGCCGTCGCGGCGAGGAGGACAACGGCGGCGAGGCTTTCCCAGACGATGATGGCGATGTAGGCGGTGTCCTGGATGGCGGGTGATTCGATCGCCCGCCACATCAGGTCCTCGTCCTTGAACGTCGTGTCCATCGCCAGGACGTGCCGCACGAACTGCTGGTTGGTGTCGAAGTCGGTGATGTTGCCGAAGGCCACGAGCGTGATGTAGAGCGCGATCGTCCCGGTGAGCACCCCCGAGATGACGGAGGAGGCGCGGGGGGAACGCGGTCTGCCGGCTCGCTCGCTCACGATGGCCTCTTCTCCTGGGCTGGTCCCGTTGATCGTGGATCACCCACCATGCACGGAAGAACAGTCCCGCGGCGGTATGTTTTCAGCCGCTGTTGCCGTGCGGTGGTGCAATTCGCGCCACATCTACGCGCTGACCGCGGCGGCTCGGACTAGGGCAGGGGTGTGCCCCCGGTGGCGTTGACGATCTCCGCGGTGATGTAGCCGGCCTGCTGCGAGGCCAGGAAGACATAGGCGGGGGCCATCTCGGCGGGCTGTGCCGGGCGGTTCAGGGGGCTCTGGAGGCCGAAGGTCGAGGTGTCCGGCAGGGTGGCGGGGATCAGGGGTGTCCACACCGGGCCGGGGGCCACGGCGTTGACACGGATGCCGCGCTCGGCGAGGTTGCCGGCCAGCCCCTGGGTGAACGTGACGATCGCGCCTTTGGTGGTGGCGTAGTCGAGCAGGTGGGTGCTGGGTTTGTACGCCTGTACCGAGGTGGTGTTGATGATGCTGCCGCCTTCCGGGATGTGCGGAAGCGCCATCTTGCACAGCCAGAACATGGCGTAGAGGTTGGTGTGCATCACCCGGTCGAACTGCTCGGTCGTGATCTCCTCCAGCCCCTGGGGCCGGGACATCTGATAGGCGGCGTTGTTGACGAGGATGTCGATCCCGCCGAACGCCTCGACCGCCTGGTCCACCAGCCGTTGACATGCGCTTTCCTCGCGGATGTCACAGGGGAAGGGGACCGCCCGGCGCCCGGCCGACTCGACCAGGCGCACCGTCTCCTGGGCGTCCTTCTCCTCCTCGGGCAGATAGCCGAAGCACACGTCGGCCCCCTCCCTGGCGAAGGCGAGCGCCACCGCCCGGCCGATCCCCGAGTCACCCCCGGTGATCACAGAGCGCCGGTCCTTCAGCAGCCCGTGGCCTTCGTAGGTGTTCTCGCCGTGGTCGGGCCGGGGCTCCATCGCCTCCGTCTCGCCGGGGTGCGCCTGGTCCTGCTGCGGGAACTCCGGCTGCGGATGCCGCTCCACCGGATGACGCCGTTCCTGCTGATTCACGGGGGCACCTCCTGGCCACGGGCGTTGGGAACGAAACCTTCCGGCCCCGGGTGCCCCACGGCCCACCTGGGCAAACGCCGGTACGTAGCGGATGGCTGGCCCGTGGCCCGCCGGGCCCGCCGGCCGGGAGAACCCGCCGCCGCGTGGCCACGGCGCGACCGCGGACGTGTCCCCGGACAGGGTCAGCGATCCGGTTCGCCGTCGTCTGCCTCCTCGAGCTGTTCATCCGGGACGATGTGCACGGCGGCCTCCTCGGCACCGGCAGCACCCGCGTCGACGCCTTCGTCCCTGGCGAGGACTTCCTTCGTGGTGTCGGTGCGGACTCCCTCGTCCGGGGCGACGAGCCGGCCCGCCCGGTCCGTCCCGGCCTCGGGGTCGAGGGGCTCTCCCTCGCCCTCCTGTAGATCTCCCACCCCGTCGCCCGCCGGCGCTTCGACGTCGGGGGTCTCTTCGGCCAGCCGCTGGTCGAGCGTCTCCCGCTCCTGCTGTTCGGCCGCCGTGGTGCCGTGCTTGGTCACACCGAGCGGCTTCTCCGGCGGGGAGTAGCCCTCGTCGAGCATCTCGTCGTAGTCACGCTCGTCCAGGGCGTCCTGGGTGTCCAGCGGGGCCGCGTCCTCCTGCTCCTCGTTGGTGCCGGTCGGCTGATAGACGTCGTCTGCCTTGTCTTCGCTCATCATCGCTGCCTCTTTCGCATGTGAGGGGTGCCGGCCCCGGCCGGGTATCCCGGTCCCGCCCTTCCCTCACACCGCCGGCGGACGTCTTGGCGCGTTCGTCGCGGGCTGTGGTGATGTGGTCACCCGAGGGCAGGATGCCGACCGCGGGGTTCGGCTTCATCGGTCGCCCGCCCGGTGTGCATCACCCTCCTAGCGGTAATTTTGTCACCTTTTGGCGCGACAGGTCGCGAGTGGATCAACGCGGCGCATCCCCGCGGCCGGTGCCTCCCGCGCGAGGCGCTGCTCCTCGGCACCCCGCCGGCCCTGCCGATGCCGACTGGCCGGCGACAGCGGCTGCGCCGGCTTGGGGCCCGCGACCACCGTGCCGCGACCCCGCCGGCGCAGCTTGCCCTCCAGTACCAGCTCGCGCAGCGCCTGGCGGACCGTCTCCCGGGCGACCCCGTACCGCTCGGAGAGGTTGCGCTCGGTGGGGAGGGGCGCCTTCCCCCAACTCGTCGAGGCGCCGGTCGATCCGCGCCTTGACGGCGTAGTACTTGGCCACGCGGCCGTGGTCCGGGACGCCGGAGCGGACGGGGGTGCCGGGGGTCGGGACATGGCGTTCGGTGGTGGCTCCCGACGCGGCGGGGCCGGGTGCGGAAGCTTCCGGTTGCCTGGGACACCCGCAACCGGGGTCCGAGAGGTCCCCGGTTGCGGGAGCGGTGCTGATCGTGCTGATCAGGCGGTCCGGCACGAGCTGGAGTCCGCCCCGCCCAGCACATTGACCGGGATGGTGACGAACGAGAACTCGTTGCCGGCGCACACGCCGGGGAAGGTCGTGGCGGTGGAGTTGTGGACGGTGACGTCGGGTCCGTCGTCCGCGGTGGCACCGGCAGCGCCGGCCGCGCCGACGGCGAGGGACGTGGCGGTGAGGGCGAGCGCGGACAGAGCGGTCCGGATAGGCATGGGCACTCCTTACTGAGCATGAGCAGCCGGATATGACCGGCTTCGCACGCATACTGCCCCTTCGGCGGCGGGGCCGCTGTGCAGCGTCCCCCCAATGGGGGTCCTCGGCGAACCCGCCGCGTCGGCGGTGCAGGCGGCCACTCCCGTCAGGGCGGTGGCCAGGGCCGCGGCGATCCACGGCGTGAACGTTGAGTTCGGGTGTGACGAGCCATGACCCGAGGGTCGCCCGGGAGGCCACTGCCGCAGATCACCCGGATAGCGGGTTCATGGCCATCGGCATCGGCCAAAAGAACGACCGGCGCGGAGGCGGTACGGACACGGCTCCGGGCTGTGCGGACGCTGTGCGGCGGGACATTACGGCGGAGATGGCGGTGATGCGGTACGTTCCGTTCCGGTCCCCTGTCGTTCATCTGTTGTTCAGCTGTGGATCATAGATCGTTCATATGTGTTTCTTACCTGATTCTCAGGCTCGGCCGGTTCCTTGCTTCAGGACGCACAGACGACCTTGAGTAAGGGGAGCCATGTTCCGCTCGCGGAAGACACCCGCGCCCGGCGGCGACGCCGCGCGGGCCGACCCGCACCACATCGAGCCCGCCGCCACCCCACCCGCGGACCGTGAACGGGGAATCGCCGAGGAACCCGCGCTGCGGGTGGCGAGCCGGCTGCACGCCTTCAACCGCTACGAGTTGAAGTACCTGGTCCCCGTCGACCAGGCCGCGGCCATCCGGGACGAACTGGCCGAGCGCATGGACCGGGACGAGCACAGCCCGGTCGGCGGCTACGGGGTGTGGAGCCTGTACTACGACACCCCCGCGCTCCGCTTCTACTGGGAGAAGATCGAGGGGCTGAAGTTCCGGCGCAAGCTGCGCATCCGCCACTACGGAGACCTCGCGGGCATCACCGACCAGTCGCCCGTCTGCGTCGAGATCAAGCAGCGCGTCAACCGCGTCACGCAGAAACGGCGCATCACCGTGCCGTACGCAGTCGCCCGGCAGTTGTGCGACGGACGCCAGATGATCGAGCACACCGCGAAGGAGCGCGCCTTCGTCGAGGAGGTGCTGGAGCTGGTCGTCCGGCTCGGCCTCCAGCCGACCGTGATCACCGGCTATCAGCGTGAGGCGCTCGTCGGCCGCGACCAGGACACCGGATTACGGGTCACCTTCGACCGCCGCGTCCGGGGCCGGGACCGTGACTTCCACTTCGGTACCGAGGGCGCGGAGAACCGCTTCACCCTGCCCCCGCACCTGTCGGTGATGGAGGTCAAGGTCAACGAGCGCACCCCGTACTGGATCACCGATCTGGCGGCCCGCCGCAACCTGAACCTGATCCGGGTCTCCAAGTACGTCCAGTCCGTCGAGGCGTTCGGCCTCGCGCCGCGGTCGGTCTTCCACGTCCGTGAAGAGGACTTCCCCCCGCCCATCACCCCCACCCCGGTGTCCGCGGAGTCCCCCGCCGCGCCGGCCGGCACGCCCGTGGAGGCATGAACACCGTGAACTTCGACCTTCAGGACCTCAGCGGGACGTTCAGCGTCACCGACATCGTGTGTGCGATGGCGCTCACCTTCGTACTCAGCACGATGATCGGCTACGTCTACCGCTACACGCACCGCAACGTGTCCTACAGCCAGTCCTATGTGCAGACGCTCGTGATCGTCGGCATGATCGTCGCGCTCATCATGCTCGTCGTCGGCTCGAACCTGGCCCGTGCCTTCTCCCTCGTCGGCGCCCTGTCGGTGGTCCGTTTCCGAAACGCCATCAAGGAGACCCGGGACGTCGGCTTCATCTTCCTGGTGATGGGCATCGGCATGGCCGCGGGCGCCCGCTTCTACACCCTGGCCGCCATCGCGGGCGTCGGCATCTGCCTCATCATCATCGTGATGCACAAGTTCAACTGGTTCCACCTCGATGTGCAGCGCCAGGTCGTCAAGGTGCAGGTGCCCGCCGGTGAGGACCACACGGGCGCCATCAGCGATGTCCTGATCCGCTACACCAGCGAGTTCGAGCTCGTCAGCACGGAGACCATCCGCGGCGGCGCGCTGACCGAGGTCTTCTACACCGTCCGCCTGAAGAAGGGCACCGAGCCCGGAGAACTGGTCTCCGCCCTCCAGGAGCGCACCTTCGGGCAGCGCGTGACCGTGCTGACCGGTTACGACCAGACCGACCTGTGATGACCACCCCCACCACGGCATCCTCGCCCGTGCGCAAGCGCGTGAAGCACCGGATCCCGGTTCGTCTGCGGCACCACTGGAAGTTCGCGGCGCTGCTGTGCGCCGGAACGGCGGTACTGCTGATCTTCTTCGGCGACGCCCGCGTCTCCCCGTGGGTCACCAGCGCCTCGGCCGCGGACAGCGACGAGATCACGGAGAACGTGACCGGAACGGTCGACCTCTACGACGAGACCAAGCCGCACTCCATCCAGCTCTCCTACGAGCAGACCGATTTCACCGAGATGATGAAGGAGTTCAAGGCCGACGGCACCAAGGACTACATCGATGCCGACCTGACGCTCGACGGTACGTACCTCAACGACGTCGGCATCCGGCTCAAGGGCAACTCGACCCTCCGGAGCCTGGGCGGCGGCAACCGGGGCGGCGGCCCTGGCGGTGGCGGGGAGGGCGGTCCCGGCGGCGGCGGCGACCGGCCGGACCAGCCAGGCCAACCGGACCAGCAGGGCCAGCCAGGCCAACCGGGGCAGCAGCAGGGCCGGCCCGGTCAGCAGGGTCAGCAGCAGCCGGGTGGCGGCGGGGGCGGGGGAGGCGGAGGCATGATGAACGTCCAGCTCTCGGCGTCCAAACCGGAGGAGCTGCCCTGGCTCATCAAGATCGACGAGTATGTCGAGGGCCGTGCCTACCAGGGCCACCGGGAGATCTCCCTGCGTCCCGGCAGCGACGACCAAGTGCCGTTCAACGAGGCGCTGTCGCTCTCCCTGATGGACGCCTCCGACCAGACGGCCGAGGGGTTCGCCTTCGCCTCGCTCCAGGTCAACAACCGTCCGGCCGTCACCCGGATGTACGTCGAGAACCCGAGCAAGGACTACGCCGACACCCAGCGCACGGACGACGGCGTGATGTACAAGGCCCGCGCGGGGAGCAGTTTCGACTACCGGGGTGACGATCCGACGGAGTACGAGGACTCCTTCAAACAGCTCAACAAGAAGGGCAGCCAGGACCTCGCCCCCGTGATGCGCCTGATCAAGTGGGCCAACCAGGCGTCGGACAAGGAGTTCGCCGAGGAGCTGGACCAGTACGTGGACGTGAAGTCCCTGGCCCAGTACGTGGCCACGCAGAACCTGATCCTGAACTTCGACGACATGGCGGGTCCGGGCAAGAACTACGTGCTCTGGTACAGCCTGGACACCAAGAAGTTCTCGGTGCTCGGCTGGGACTTCAACCTGACGTTCAGCGGTTCGGCCGAGGCCGGTCCGGACGACGAGACCGGCATGGGCGGCGGCCGTCCCGGCGGCGGAGCCCAGCAGGGCGCGGCCGGGCCGAACGGCGGCCAGGGGCAGCAGAAGGGCCAGGGGCAGAAGAGCGAGGGGCAGCGGGGCGAGGGCCGGCAGGGCAAGGGCGGCGCGATGGGCGGCCACCTGCTCAAGGAGCGCTTCCTGGAGCTGGACGCGTTCGACGAGGTGTACAAGTCCGCCTACCGCGAGCTGTACCAGACCTTCTACGCCTCCGGCACCGCGTCCAGGACGCTCACCGCGCTGGCCGCCGACGCCAAGCGGGCGGGAGCGGACGACACCGGCGTCGACAAGGCCGTCACGGCGCTGCGGAGCACCGTCACGGCCCGTACGAAGGCGCTGGCCAAGAACAAGGAGGTCACCGCCGGCTGAAGGGCCGAACCCCGGGAGGGGCGCACGGCGTGTGCGTCCCTCCGCGCCGGTCGCTCGCCGTGCCTAGTGGATATGCGATCCCCCGTTGATGTCCACGGTCGTGCCGGTGAGGTACTCGGCCTCCGGAGTGCAGAGGAACGCGATCGTGACGGCGACGTCGTCGGCGCTGCCCGCGCGGCCGGCCGGGATGGTGGACAGGACGCTCGCGCGCTGCTCGCCGACGAGCGCCCCACCCGTGATGTCCGTGTCGATGAGACCGGGCGCGACCGCGTTGACGGTGACCCCGGTGCCGCCGAGTTCGCGGGCGACGGCACGGGTCAGGCCCAGGACCGCGCCCTTGGCGGCGGAGTAGTGGGAGCCGCCGAAGACCCCGCCGCCGCGCTGGGCGCTGACGGACGACAGGTTCACGATCCGTCCGAAGCCGCGCTCGACCATGCCGCCCGCGATGCGCTGGGTGACGTGGTACGTGCCGTCCACGTTCACCGCGAAGATCTTGCGCCAGACGTGGGGTTCGATGTCCAGGAAACGGCTCGGGTCGGTGATCCCGGCGTTGTTGACCAGCGCGCCGATCGGCGCGAGTGCCCCCTCGACCCCGGTGACGGCGCTGTCGACGGAAGCGCGGTCGGTGACATCACACCGGACCCCGAGGGCACGTACGCCGTGGCGCTCGGCGATCTCGGCGGCGGCCTCCTTGGCGGCCGCCTCGTCGAGGTCGAGGACGGCGATCTCGTATCCGGCGGCGGCGAGCCGGTGGGCGGTGGCGCGGCCGATGCCGCGCTGGGAACCGGCGCCGGTGACGACGGCGGTGCGGACGACGGCGGGGGAAGCGGGCATGGCGAAGGGCCTTTCTGCGGGGAAGGGGTACGAGGGGGTACGGGATAGGGGAGCGGGGAGGGGCAGGAGTTCAGCGGCTGCCGGAGCCGCCGTTGGCGTAACGGCTCTCGACGTCGGAGATCTTGGCGACCTTGCGGGCGGAGCCGCCGCCCGGGGACTCCGGCTCGGAGCAGTTGCCCAGCAGGCACAGCACCCCGCTGCCGTGGTCGGCGGCGCGGATCGTCTCGAGCGCGGTGTGCGCGGGCGGGGAGGCGAAGGCGGGCTTGTGCCCGGAGCCGCCTCCGATCTCGTGGACGGCGTCGGCCGGGTCGTTGAGGAACATCGGCGTCATGAGGCCGGCTCCGCCGGCCGTGCCCGGCCGAGCGCCGCCTCGATCCGGGCGGCGGAGCGCACGGCGACGGCCTCGCGGTCGGTCTCGGCCACGTCGTGGGTCTCCAGCTCCAGCGTGTAGTGGCCCTGGTATCCCGCCGACTCCAGCGCGTCGATGAGGGCCTCGAAGTCCACCTCCCCGTTGCCGACGCTGAGGTTGATGTCGCCGGGGCGGGCGTCCCGCAGGTGGACGTGGTCCACCCGGTCCGCCACCGTGCGGGCCCAGCCCACCGCGTCGCCGCCCGAGGCGACGACATGGCTGACGTCGTAGATCAGCCCGCAGCGCTCCGGGTCCAGCCGGTCCAGCAGCAGATCCGAGCGGTCGGTGTCCCGGCACAGCCGGTAGACGTGCGGCGCCTCCACCAGCAGCCGTACGCCGTGTTCGGCCGCGATCTCGCCCGCCTCGTGCAGCCGGGCGACCACCGTGGCCAGGTCGGCCTCGAGGCTCGGTCCCAACGGCTGGTGCCGCTGGCGGCCGTTGGGTACGGCGAGGAACCGGGCGCCGACCCCGGCGGTGGCGCGGGCCAGCAGCTCGATGGACTCCCGCCAGACGCGGGGGTGCAGCCGGGGGCTGTTGATGTCCGCGGGATCGGTGTTCAGGCTCCGCCAGCGGATGCCGTGCTCGGCGGCGAGGTCCGTCAGCCGCCGGACGTCGTCCGGTCCGGGCCGCAGCGGCGCGTGCTCGCAGACTCCGGGGAGCATCCCCAGGTCGGCCTCGGGCAGGCCCAGCCCGGCGATGGCCGCGAGGGCGTCGGGCAGCGGACGCGCCCGGAAGGAAATGGTGGAACAGCCCAGTCGGCCGGACCCCGCCATGGGGATCACCTCGCTCTTACTTCTCGGTGTCACGACCATTTACGGTCCCGTAACGTTGACTGTCAACAGTCAACGTTGGTGAGACCCGAACGGGAGCCTCCGCCTCGGCTGCCGACTGTCAACACGTGACACCTCTGCGCTACGCTGATCGTTCGTGTAGCCGAAGGGGGCCCTATCGTGGCTGGTCAGGCGCTTTCCAGTCTCACCCGCACGATGACGCTGCGTGAGCGCGCGCTCGCGGCGCTGCGCACGGCCATCACCACGGGGCAGTACCGCCCAGGTGATCACCTCGGCGAAGTGGAGATCGCCGAGCGGCTGTCCGTGAGCCGTGGCACGGTGCGCGAAGCCCTGCGCCACCTCCAGCAGGAAGGGCTGGTCACCGCGGGTTCGCGGGGGATGCTGCGGGTCTCGCGGCTCACTCCGACGGAGGTCGGTGAGCTGTTCCAGGTCCGGGAGGCGCTGGAGAGCCTCGCGGTGGCGCAGATCGTCGCGTCGGCGCGGCGGGAAGCGGCCGCCGAGGCCCTGCGCGGGGCTCTGGAGCACATGCGGGCCGCCGAGGAGGGTGCGGACCTCGAGGTGAAGGTCGAGGCGGACCTCGCCTTCCATCTGCTGCTCTGTGAGCTCTCCGGCAACTCGATGCTGCTCAGGACGTGGCGCCACCTGGAGGGGCCGATCCGTGTGGTGATCGTGAGCGCCGCGGAGGAGTACCGTCAGGTGGCCATGTCCGCGTCGGCCCATGTGCCGATCGTCGACGCGATCGAACGCGGGGACGCGGCGGCGGCCCAGAAGGTCCTGCACACGCACATGACCTCTGCCGTGCGCCGGCTCGGCCTCGGACGCGAGGTCTCCGACGATGTCTCCAACGATGTCTCCGGCGATGTCTCCGACGGCGTCTCGAGCGAGGTTTCCGGCTAGGTCGCCAACGGGACCTCCAGCGCGGTCTCCCGCGAGAGAGCCAGAGCCGCTGACGGCCGGGCTCGAAGAGGCTGCGGAGAGGCTACGGCGGCGCGTCCGCTCCCCGCGGCGGCCGGCCCCACCCCGTCGATCGCCCGAGGTGGCGTCGCAGATTCCGCTGCCGGAAGGGTTGACACCGCTTCCTTCGGGGCACAGCATCGCTCTCGACTGTTAACAGACGACAGCCGACAGGGATGGCTGGCTTCGGTTCGGGACAGTCGCCCCGCCCACGATCAAGGAGGATCGGTATGGCCGGCTTCATACCGTCGGACCAGGCGGCCCAGGGGTCGCCCGAGCGCCTGAGAGTCGCAGTGGGATGCGGGATCGGCGCGACCATCGAGACCTACGACTTCATCGGTTTCGGTACGGCCGCCGCCCTGTACTTCGGTGATGTGTTCTTCCCCGACTCGGACCCCATGTCCGCGACGCTCCTGTCGTTCGCGACGCTGGGCATCGGCTTCGCCGCCCGTCCGCTGGGCGGCATCATCGCCGGCCATCTCGGAGACCGCATCGGCCGCAAGCCCGTCCTGGTCGGCTCGCTGCTCATCATGGGCATCGCCACCGTCCTGATCGGCTGTCTGCCCACCTATCAGATGGTCGGGACCTGGGCGCCGATCCTGCTGGTGGCCGTCCGCGTGATCCAGGGACTCGCCTTCGGCGCCGAATGGGGCGGGGCGATCCTGATGACGTTCGAGCACGCGCCCTGGCGCCGGCGCGGCCTGTACACGGGCATCACCCAGGCAGGTTTCCCGGTCGGGCTGCTGCTCGCCAACCTCGCGTTCCTCTTCAGCACCCACACGTTGAGCGACACCTGGGCGTGGCGCGTGCCGTTCCTGCTCAGCGCGGTCCTGATCGTCGTGGGCATCCTCATCCGGCTCAAGATCGACGAGTCGCCCGAGTTCCAGCAGATCCAGCAGTCCGGCGAGGTCGCCAAGAACCCGCTGCTGGAGGTCCTCCGCGAGGACTGGCACAATGTGCTGCGCGCCTTCTGCCTCCGGTGCGCGGAGACCGCGGGCTACGCCGTCTCCGTCACCTTCGTGCTGTCCTACCTGGACGACGGCGACGCACCCGATGTCTCGGGCAATGTCAGCCTCACCGCCCTGGTGGCCGCCTCGGCCCTCGGCATCGCCGCCACCGTGCTGTGGGGGCGGCTGTCCGACCGGGTGGGGCGCCGCCCGGTGTACCTGCTGGGCTGCGTGGTGACGCTGCTGTGGGGCGTTCCGATGTTCCTGCTGGTCAACACCGAGACCGCCGCCCTGGTCCTGGTCTCCTTCGCCGTCAGCTACGCCGTCTGCCAGAACTCCCTGGCCGGTGTCCAGGGCGCCTGGTTCTCCGAACTCTTCGCCACCAAGACGCGCACCGCCGGAACGTCGCTGGCCTACCAGCTCTCCGCGGTCGTCTCCGGCTTCACCCCCATGATCGCCACCGCGCTCTACTCCGCCACCGGCTGGGCCGGGCCCGCCGCCCTGTTCAGCGTCTATGGACTGCTGGGCCTGGTCGCGACCCTGACGACCCAGGAGACCTGGGACGCGGCGGCGAGGGAAGAGGCGGACCGTGCCGCGCTGCCGCCGTCGCCCCGCACCGCGCCGACCGTCTCCGAGGCGGTGCGCTAGCCCGGTGGCCACCACCTTGTCCGCGCCCGTCGGCGCGGATACGACGGCCGGGGCGGCCTGGGACCAGCCGCCCCGGCCGTGGCGTACGTACCCGTGGCGTACGTACCCGTGGCGTCAGGCCGGTTGCCAGACCTGGGCGAGTGTCGAGGGGGTGAGAAGCCGCTCGGGGCTGCCCTGTCCCACCAGGTGTCCGTCGCGGAGCAGGAGACAGGCGTCCGCCGCGCGCGCGGCCTCCAGGTCGTGTGTGGCCTGGACGACCGTCACCCCGTCGGCGACCAATTCCCCCAGCAGCGCGGCGATCCGGTCCCTGGCCTCGGGGTCCAGTCCCGTGGTCGGCTCGTCCAGCAGCAGCAGATCCGACTCCTGGGCGAGCCCCTGGGCGATCAGGGCGCGCTGACGCTGTCCGCCCGACAGCTCTCCGAGTTGCCGGGTCGCGAGGCCGGAGATGCCCAGCCGTTCCATCGCGGCCTCCACCGTCGCGCGGTCCCGCCGGGTCAGCCGGCGCCACGGTCCGCGCTCACCCCAGCGCCCCATCTCCACGGTCTGCCGGACCGTCAGCGGCAGCGCGTCACCGACGGCACCGCGCTGGGGAACGAACGCCGGTGGCCGGTCCCCGTCGCTCCGCAGCTCTCCCGAGGTGGGTTCGAGCACCCCCGCCATGACGCCGAGCAGCGTGGACTTCCCGCTTCCGTTCGGACCGATGAGCGCCGTCGTGGCCGATGCCGGTATGTCGGCGCTGAGTCCGTGCAGAACGGGGCGTCCGGGATAGCCGGCGTACAGCTCGGTGATGCGGACGCGGGGCGTCCGGTCCCGGGCGGCGGTCGGCGAGACTGTATTGAACATGATTTTCATTGTAGTGTGCGGGTGTGGAGTGGTTGACGGGCCCTTTTGAGGCGACCTTTGTGCAAAGAGCCCTGTGGGGCGGGATGTTGGTGTCGGCGATCTGCGCCCTGGCGGGCACCTGGGTGGTGCTCAGGGGGATGGCCTTCCTCGGCGACGCCATGTCCCACGGGCTGTTGCCGGGAGTCGCGCTCGCCGCGCTGCTCGGCGGCAACCTGCTGGTGGGGGCGGTGGTGAGCGCGGCCGTCATGACGGCAGGAGTCACCGCGCTCGGCCGCGCCCCGAGGCTGTCCCAGGACACCGGGATCGGCCTGCTCTTCGTGGGCATGCTGTCGCTCGGCGTCATCATCGTGTCGCGTTCGCAGTCCTTCGCGGTGGACCTGACCGGCTTCCTCTTCGGTGACGTCCTCGCCGTGCGCGAACAGGACCTGGCGCTCCTGGGCCTGGCACTGCTGCTGGCGCTGGCCGTCTCGGTCCTCGGCCACCGGGCCTTCCTCGCCCTGGCGTTCGACCCGCGCAAGGCCCGGACGCTCGGCCTGCGCCCCCGGCTGGCCCACTGTGTGCTGCTGGGACTGCTGGCGCTGGCCATCGTGGCCTCCTTCCACATCGTCGGGACGCTGCTGGTCCTCGGCCTGCTCATCGCCCCGCCGGCGGCCGCGCTGCCATGGGCGCGCAGCGTGCGCGGCGTCATGGTCCTGGCGGCGCTGCTGGGCATGACCGCCACGTTCTGCGGCCTGTTGCTGTCCTGGCACCTGAGCACCGCGGCCGGTGCGACCGTCTCGGCCCTCGCGGTGAGCCTGTTCTTCCTCTCCCACCTGGCCTCGGGCCTCCGCCACCGCCGCGCGGGCCGCACCGCCGCCCCCGCCCGGACCACCGGCTGAGCGCACCCCGAGCACACTCCTTCGCCGATCCCGAGGACATTCCCTTGAAGCTCCGAAGAAAGCCCACCGCCTGGACGCCGGCCGCGCTCGTGCTCGTCGCGTTGTGCGCCACGAGCTGCGCCGGCCAGGACGACGACGCGGCCGCGCCGGCCACCAGCCCCTCCTCATCCACCCCCCACGGGTATGTCGAAGGGGCGCAGGAGGCCGCCGAGCAGCAGTCGAGACTGGTGCTCAGCGATCCGAAGACCGGTGACACCCGGGTACTCGACCTGATCACCGGAAAGCGCCACCGGACATCCCGGACGACGGGCACCGCCGAACTCACCACCGACGGCCGGTTCGGCTACTTCCACACCGCGGGGAACACCCGGGTCCTGGACACCGGCGCCTGGATGGTGGACCACGGCGACCATGTGCACTACTACCGCGCGGCGATACGCGACGTCGGCCGGCTCCCCGGCGGCCCCGGCACCCGGGTCCGCAGCGACGCCGCCGTGACCGCGGTGACCGGCCGGGACGGCCGGACCCGCCTCTACCGGCGGGCCGGCCTGGAGAAGGGCGAGGCCGGATCGTCCCGCACACTGCCCGGCACACACGCCGGTGCCGTCGTGCCGTACGCGGAGCATCTGCTCGCCCTCACCGACACCGGCGGGGCCACGAAGGTCGTGGTGCACGACCGCGCGGGCAAGCGCGTCGCGACACTGGACGCGGAGTGCGAGGACCCGCGCGGCGACGCCGTCACCCGGCGCGGAGTGGTGCTCGGATGCGCGGACGGCGCGCTGCTCGTCCGGGAGTCCGACGGCACGTTCACGGCGGAGCGGATTCCGTACGGCGAGGACGTGCCCGAGCGGGAGCGGGCCACGGCCTTCCGCCTCCGCCCCGGCAGCGACACGCTCACGGCGCCGGCCGGGGACCGGGCCGTGTGGGTCCTGGACGTCACGGAGCGCGCATGGACGCGGGTGGGGACCGGGCCCGTCGTCGCGGCCAACACCGCGGGCGAAGGCTCCCCGCTGCTCGTCCTGGAGTCCGACGGAGCACTCCACGGCTACGACACCGCCACCGGTGAACAGGTGTCCAGGACCGAACCGCTCCTGGCGGACGTCCCCGAGGCCGGCGCCGAAGGGGCCGCCGGACCGGTCATCGAGGTCGACCGCAGCCGGGCCTACCTCAACGACCCGTCGGGCAGACGGGTGTACGAGATCGACTACAACGACAAGCTGCGCATCGCGCGCTCCTTCGACCTGGACATCGCGCCGGCCCTGATGGTGGAGACCGGACGATGAGGACGCCGACGAAAGCGGCGCGCGCGACGCGGGCGCGCACCCTGCTGCTGGTCCTGCTCGCCCTGGTCCCGGCCGGTCTCGCCACCGCCTGTACCAGCGGTGGCCACCAGCCGCGGGTCGTGGTGACGACCAACATCCTCGGCGACATCACCCGGGAGATCGTCGGCGACGAAGCCGAGGTCAGCGTCCTGATGAAGCCGAACGCCGACCCCCACTCCTTCGGCCTGTCGGCCGTGCAGGCCGCCGAGTTGGAGCGCGCCGATCTCGTGGTCTTCAACGGGCTGGGGCTGGAGGAGAACGTGCTGCGCCATGTGGACGCCGCCCGCGCGTCGGGGGTGGCCACCTTCGAGGTCGGCAAGGCGGTGCACCCGCTCACCTTCCAGGCACACGACGACGGCGGGCCCGAGGAGGGGACCGGGCAGCCCGACCCGCACTTCTGGACCGACCCGGACCGGGTGCGCGAGGCCGCCGGCCTGATCACCGAGCGGGTGATCGAGCACGTGGACGGCGTGAACGAGGAAGCGGTCCGGCACAACGCCGCCCGCTACCGCCAACGCCTCGCCGGCCTCACCACCTGGATGGAGAGGTCCTTCGACCGCATCCCCCGGGAGCGGCGCGCGCTGGTGACCAACCACCACGTCTTCGGCTACCTCGCCGAACGCTTCGGCTTCCGGGTGATCGGCGCGGTGATCCCGAGCGGCACCACGCTGGCGTCCCCCAGCTCCTCCGATCTGCGCTCACTCACCCAGGCCATGCGAAAGGCCGGGGTGCGCACCGTCTTCGCCGACTCCTCCCAGCCCAACCGGCTGGCCGAGGTGCTGCGCACCGAACTGGGCGGCGGGGTGCGCGTCGTCGAGCTCTACTCCGAGTCGCTGACGGAGAAGGGCAAGGGCGCCGGCACCTACCTGGAGATGATGCGCGCCAACACCACCGCCATGGCCGACGGCCTGACCGACGCCTGACCACCTGACGCCGCCACCCGGCGGCCCGGAAAGGAACACACCGGTGAACAACCCGATAGGTACAAGAGCCCTCACGGGGACGGCGCTCGCCCTGGCGATGTCCGCGGTCCTGACCGCCTGCGGCGGCGAGGACACCTCCTCCGACTCCTCCGGCGCGAAGGCGAAGGACACACCGGGCACCAGCGCCGCCGAGATCAAGGACCCGCTGGTCGCCACGTTCGACGGCGGACTGTACGTCCTGGACGGCAAGAGCCTGGAGCTGGCCAGGACGATCGAGCTGCCCGGCTTCAACCGCGTCAACCCCGCGGGCGACGACTCCCACGTCATCGTCTCCACCGACAGCGGTTTCCGCGTCATGAACGCCGCCGAACAGACCCTCACCGACATCCGGTACGAGGGTGCCAAGCCCGGCCACGTGGTACGGCACGCCGGCCGGACGGTCCTGTTCACCGACGGCACCGGCCAGGTGAACGTCTTCGACCCCGAGGACCTCGGCAGCGGCAAGAAGCCGGAGGGGCGCACCTACACCTCCGCCGAGCCGCACCACGGCGTCGCCATCGAACTGAGCGACGGCGAACTCCTCACCACCCTCGGCGACGAGGAGAAGCGCACCGGCGTCCTCGTCCTGGACAAGCACAACAAGGAGACCAGGCGCAGCGAGAACTGCCCCGGTGTGCACGGCGAAGCCGCGGCCAAGGGCGAGGCCGTCGCGGTCGGCTGCGAGGACGGCGTCCTGATCTACAAGGACGGTGAGTTCACCAAGGCCGACGCCCCCGACCCTTACGGCCGCATCGGCAACCAGGCGGGCAGCGAGGAGTCGCCGATTCTCCTGGGCGACTACAAGACCGACCCGGAGGCGGAGCTGGAGCGGCCGAACCGCGTGTCGCTGATCAACACCGAGACCGCGCGGCTGCGCCTGGTCGACCTGGGCACCAGCTACTCGTTCCGCTCGCTCGCCCGTGGCCCCCACGGCGAGGCGCTCGTCCTCGGCACCAACGGCGTCCTGCACGTCATCGACCCGGAAACGGGCAAGGTGGACAAGAAGATCCCGGCCGTGGACGAGTGGCAGGAGCCGCTGGACTGGCAGCAGACCAGGCCCACCCTCTTCGTCCGCGACCACACCGCTTACGTGTCCGAACCGAGCAAGCGCCAAGTGCACGCCATCGACCTCGCATCGGGCGAGAAACTCGCGTCCGTGACCCTGCCGAAGAGCACCAACGAGCTGTCGGGCGTCGTCGCGGACCACTGATCCCACGCCCCCGCGGCCGCCGCGAGCCGGTACCGCAACGCGGTACCGGCTCCCGTTTGCGCGCCAAAGCCGGTTTCCGCTCCGGGACCCCGCTCAGCGGGTGTCCTGGGGAGCGGCGAGCCTGCGGGCGACGTCGACGACCGTTGCGCGGCGGCGGGCCAGGGCGGCCCGGTCGGTCTCCTCGTCCAGCATCATGCGGCACATCTTGGGCACCGCGAAGTTCCAGGCGATCAGTCCCATGAAGGTGAACAGCAGGTCCTGGGCGGCGCGGACGCGTGCGTCCTCGGGGAGGTGGCGGACCACGCCGCCGGCCACGAGATGGTGCGCCTTCGCGCGGAAACCGGCGCGGCGCTCCCGTTCGCTCTCATCCGGTTCGCTCCCGTCCGGTTCGCCGGACGCCTCCAGGGCCTCCCACAGCAGCAGCCTGATCAGCTCCGGGTGCTCCTGGTACCAGTCGAAGAGCTGCCCGACCGACTCGGCCACCGCGTCGGGATCGAAGGAGATGGAGACGCGGACCTCCTCCAGCTTCGCCCGCAGGACGGCGGCGAACAGCTGCTCCTTGCTCCCGTAGTACAGGTAGATGGCCTGCTTGTTGGCCCTGGCGGCGGTCGCGATCCGGCCGACCCTGGCCCCCGCGAGGCCGTACTCGGCGAACTCGGCGGTGGCGGCGGCGAAGATCCGCCGTCTGGTGTCCTCCGCGTCATAGGCCATGCGGAAATTAAACCATCCGGTTGACTCCCTTCCTCCCAGGCGGCAGTATCGGGGCAGCAATAAAACAACCAGATGGTTTATTTCAGAGAGGCGCTCCCTTGAGCACTGCGACCCCGACCACCCCCCATGGCCCCATTCCCGTTCGTCCGCCCCTGACGAGCGCCCTCTCCGGCGCGACCGCCGTCCTCATCGGCGGCAGCTCGGGCATCGGGCTGGCGGCGGGCGTCCTGCTGCGTTCGATCGGCGCCCGCGTCGTGCTGGTCGGCCGCGACCCCGACCGGCTGGAGGCCGCCGTCTCCCGGGTGCGGAGCGCGGGCCCGGCCGAGGCTCCCGAGGACGCCGTGCTGGCCGTGGCCGGCGACGGCGGGGACGAGCGGACCCTCGCCGCGGCCTTCGACGCGGCGGGCCAGGTCGACCATGTGCTCGTCACCGCGGGCGGCCTCACGGGCGTCGGCCCCCTGACCGAGCTGTCGGCCGACGACATCCGCGCGGCCGTCGACTCCCGTCTCGGGGCGGCCTTCACCACCGCCCGCATGGCGGCGACCCGGCTTCCCGCGGGGGGCTCGCTCACCTTCAGCTCGGGCATCCTCGTGGTCCGCCCCGCGCCCGGTATGACCGCCCCGCTGTCGGTGGTCGGTGCGGTGGAGACCCTCACCAGGGCGCTCGCCGTGGAGCTCGCCCCCGCACGGCTGCGCGTGAACGCCGTCCGTTTCGGCCGGATCGACACCCCGCTCCTGCGCTCGCTGCCGGGGCTGGACTCCGACGACGCGGTCGCCGCCGCCGGCTCGGCCGTTCCCCTCGGCCGCTTCGGCACCGCCGAGGAAGCCGCCGCCTCGGCCCTGTTCCTGATGGCCAACACCTACGTCACCGGGCAGGTCATCACCGTCGACGGCGGCGAAACCCTCATCTGATCCCCACCGTTCGGGATACGCCGATCGCCGCCCGTGGCGTCAGGTATGGCACGGGTCCATCCAGCGCGTCACCACGGGGAAGCTCTGCCTGAGCGCGGCGGCGCTGGGCGGAGCCCGTGCGGGCCTCACCGTCGCCGTGCGGTACGCCCATCGACGGCACATCTTCGCCCCGGCGAGCAGGTCCGGCGTCCCGGTCTTCGCCTACGGCTGTCACCAGACGCGCGTCCTCGGGGCGGCGACGGGGCCTTCCGCTACGCCTGAGCTCTTCTGAGGTCTCGCGGGTGACTCACCTGGGCTCGTGCCCGTCGGGGGTGCGCAGTCGCCGCTTGTACGTGTCGAGCACGCCCTCGAGCTGGCGCACCATGAAGTCGTAGAAGGCGTGCATGTCACGCAGTCGTGTCCGCTGGGTGGGCGCGAGGCGGCCGCTGTGGTCCCGGGCGGTTTCCGCGAGCTCCAGGAGCAGCCTGGTCTGGTCGAGTTGGTGGTGCAGACAGCCGGCCCAGGCGTCGTCGCGCCAGGCGTACACGGCCTGCCGGACGCCGGGGACCTTGACGCGGTCGACCGTGCCGTGGGTGATCAGCAGGCGGGTCATCTCCGATGCCGAGCCCTTGCTGGCACCGAGTGCGTGCTGGAGCTCGGAGAGCGTCATGGGAGCCGGGCTGAGCATCAAGATGCCCGCCAGGCGTCCGGCCATGGGGGGCCACCCCATCGCGCGCCCGATCCGAAGGCCGAAGTCCTCGATCAGCCGGCTGTGGTCGGTGGCTTCACCGTCGTCGGCGGCATGCGGCATCGACTTCTCCCGTACAGAAAAGACTGAACGTTCACCCTTGACTGAACGTTATGGGGTGCGCCAGATTACAGCCATCCGCGCCGGACGTGCCGACGCAAGACGTTCGTTCCCGCATTCGGTTTCCGTATTCAAGGGTGAAGACATGGCGAAACGCGGCTGGGATCTCATCGTGGTCGGCGCGGGCTCGGCGGGTGCGGTGCTCGCCGCCCGCGCCGCCGGCCGGGGCAGGCGGGTGCTGCTGCTGGAGGCGGGCCCCGACTACCGCTCGGCCCAGATGCCGGAGGTATGGCGCTCGCCGAATCCGGCGGTGGCGCTGATGGATCCCGCCGTCTCGGCGCCTCTGGTCTGGGCCGGTCTGGACTCCGCACGGACCGAGAAACAGCCCCAGGCGCCGTACTGGCGTGGCCGGGGAGTCGGCGGAAGCTCGTCCATCAACGGCCAGATCGCCATCCGGCCGCCGATGGAGGATTTCCAGGAGTGGGCCCGGCTGGGATGCCACGGGTGGGCGCCGGGCGATGTCCTGCCGTACTTCGCCAGGCTCGAGGACGACGAGGACTTCGGCGACCAGCCCCACCACGGTCGCGGCGGGCCCACCCCGGTCCACCGGATGCCGGAAGAGGCCTGGGGCGCCGTCGACCGCGCCCTGGCCGACTCGGCCCTCGCCGCGGGGTTCGGCTGGGCCCCCGACGTCAACGCCCCCGGCGCCACCGGTGTGTCGCCGTACCCGATCAACTCCCGTGACGCGCGTCGTGTCAGCGTCAACGACGGCTACCTCGAACCGGCTCGTGCCCTGCCCGGCCTCACCATCCGCGGCGACGCCCTCGTGGACACCGTCGTCTTCGAGGGGGACCGCGCCGTCGGTGTGCGCGCGGTGATCGACGGCGTGGCCGTCACGGAGCACGCGGACGAGGTCGTCCTGAGCGCGGGGGTGATCCATTCGCCGGCGATCCTGCTGCGCTCCGGCATCGGCCCCGCCGATCGGTTGCGGGCGCTGGACATCGAGGTCCGCCAGGAGCTCCCGGTCGGTCACGGCATGCAGGACCACGCGATGGTGCTGCTCTCCCTGCCCCTGCGGCCCGAAGCGGCCATCACCTCCGCGCACGACCGGCACACCAACGTCTGTGTGCGCTGGTCCAGCCAGGCCGGTACGCACACGAACGACCTGCTGTTCGCGTCGATGAACCAGAACGTGCTGGCGATGGCCACCGCGGACACCGGGACACACGCCGGTGCCTACGGCGTCTGGCTGAACCGGGCGCATTCGCGCGGAGAGCTCACCCTGGTCTCGACCGACCCCTCGGCGCATCCGCGCGTCGCCCAGAGGATGCTGTCGGACGAACGCGATCTCGCCCCGCTGAGGGAGGGCGTGCGCACCCTCGTCGAGCTGGGCCGCCGCGAGGAGACCGCCGCCATCCTCGGCGGATCGCTGGAAGAGGCGAACCGGCCGCTGTTCGAGGTGCTGGCGAGCGACGCCGACCTCGACGACCACCTGCTGGCCACCGTCGTCGACGCGCAGCACGGCACGAGCACCTGCCGGATGGGCGCGCCGGACGCACCCGAGACGGTCGTCGACCCAGCGTGCCGGGTGCTGGGCGTGACGGGGCTGCGGGTGGTGGACGCCTCGGTCTTCCCGTCGGTGCCGCGGGCCAACACCAACCTCGCCACCATCATGGCGGGCGAGCTCATGGCCGACCGGCTCGATGACTGACCCCGATCCGCGTACCGAACGACGCGTACCGAACGACGCGTACCGAACGACGCCTAACGAACGGAACGGCGACGACCATGAACTCTCCGCTCACCGGGGACGCCGCGAAGGACGCCGCGGCGCGCCGTGTCCACGCGGCCGAGGACCAGTTGACCGCCCTCTCGCACCGCATCCACGCCCACCCGGAACCGGCCTTCGAGGAGCACCTGGCCAGCCGATGGGTCGCGGACGCTCTGAGCGACGCCGGATTCGACGTCCGGCACGGGTGTTACGGGCTGCCGACAGCGGTGGACGCGACCATCGGCAGCGGCCCGACGCATATCGCGGTCTGCGCGGAGTACGACGCCCTGCCGGACATCGGACACGCCTGCGGCCACAACGTCATCGCCGCCGCGGCGGTCGGCGCCGGCCTCGCGCTCGCCCCCCTGGCGGACGAACTCGGGCTGACCGTACGCGTCCTCGGCACCCCCGCCGAGGAGGGCGGCGGTGGCAAGGTCCGCATGCTCGAACAGGGCGCCTTCGACGGGCTGCGCGCCGCGATGATGGTCCATCCGGCCGCGGTCGAGATGGCGGCCATGCCGGGCCTGGCCGTCACCCAGTTCGACGTGACCTACCGTGGCAAGCCGGCTCATGCCGGTGCCTACCCCGAACTCGGCACCAACGCGGCCGACGCCATGACCCTCGCCCAGGTGGCCATCGGCCTGCTGCGCCAGCAGACCGCCGCCTCCGACCGCGTCCACGGCATCGTCACCGAGGCCGGCACCGCCGCGAACATCATCCCCGACGTCAGCCGCGGCCGGTGGATCGTGCGCACGGACCGGCTCGACACCCTCCAGCCGCTGGCCCGCCGGGTGCACCGCTGCTTCGAAGCCGGGGCGCTGGCCACCGGCTGCGAACTGACCACGGCACCGGCCGGCCCCGACTACGCCGATCTGCGCCCGGATCCCGACCTGCTGGCGCTGTGGGTGGCCAACGCCACCGCACTCGGACGGTCCTTCCCCGAACTGCCGGACCGTGTGGTCGGCGCCGCGACCGACATGGGCAACGTCTCACACGTGGTGCCCACCATCCACCCCATGCTCGGACTGGACTGCCATCCGGCCGTCAACCACCAGCCCGAGTTCACCGCCGCCTGCATCACCCCGGCAGCCGACCGAGCCGTGCTCGACGGAGCGCTCGGCATGGCCTGGACGGCCATTGACGTCGCCCGCACCACGCCCGGCCGCCGGGGCACCTGAGCGGGCAGGGACAGTCGTACGGCCGGTGGCGAGGGCGTGGCGGGCCGTGCCGCACCGGCCACCGCGCGGGCGGCGTCCGCCGGGCCGGTGGCCCCGGGGCTCCGGCTCCCGCCGGGTGCGGAGCAGTACGTCTCGGGTGGCGCCCGGGGACAGGGCGGTGGTGGCACGCGGATGCCAGACGGCGGCCGGCGCGTCGTGGGCCAGGTGGCCGAGGGCTCGGTCGACGGACAGCCAGGCGGACAGTCGGGGGTCGTCGTCGAGGGCACGGGCGAGCATCGCGCTGTGCCGTTCCCGTTCGTAAGCGACGTCCCGGTGGGCGTGCCGTGCCCCGGAAGAGGTCAGGTCGCCCCGGTCGAGGCGGGCCAGCGGCCCGGCGATGGCGTCCAGTGTGCGGTGGTACTGGCGGACCTGGGCGATCCGGGGCCCGCGCCGCCCGGTGGCCCGGAGCACCACCAGCGCCACGGAGCAGCCGGCCAGGGTTTCGACGAGGCGGTCGGTGAACAGCTCGCCGACCGCCGAACCGGGGGTGGCGGCGGTGTTCGCCCTCCTCGCCATCGCCGGACGCCCCGGCGTCAGCCGGCCGGTGGCGGCAGGAGACCCGCGGCCTCGCGCAACGCCGCGGCGTGCCGGGCGAGTTCGGACGCGCCGCCCCGGTCCGCGGGCATGGACGCCATCAGCGCCAGCCGGTCGCGCCAGCTGTGGCCGGCCAACGGCACGGCGACGGCGTTCATCCCCCAGACCGACTCGCCGACGCTGTCGGCGCGGCCGAGCGCGCGGACGCGGGCCAGTTCGGACAGCAGGGCGGTACGGGAGACCAGGGTGTGCGTGGTGACGCCGGGCAGCCGCTCCTCCGGGTAGAGGGCACAGACCTGTTCGGTGGTCAGCTGGGCGAGCAGCACCTTGCCCGCCGAGGTGGCGTGCGCGGGGTGGGCGCGGCCGGTCTCCAGGACGGCGCGCACCGGATGGGGCGACTCCCGGCCGTCCGTGATGATGACCTGGTCGCCGATCAGGGCGACGGCACTGATGGTCTCTCCGGTGGCGGTGGCCGCCGCGTCCAGCACCACCCGCAGCCGGGCCCTGATCTCGGGGCCGTAGCCGGCCGGACGGCCCAGCGTGACCAGTTCGGGTCCGGCGGAGTAGCCGCGGCCCGATGCGTCGCGGGTGGCGAAGCCGCGGGCCTCGAGGGTGCTGAGCACCCGGTGCGCGGTGGAGCGGGCCACTCCCAGCTCCCTGGCCGCGTCGGTGACCGACAGCGTGTCATGGGTGAGGAAGAGGCGCATCAGACGCAGTCCGGTGTCCAGGGACTCGATGATGTAGCTCTTGGCGTCGGCCACGGCGTCCTCTCGGTGAGTCGATGGGTGTCGGCCGCCGCAGTGTCCGCGCGGCGGCGCCCGGCACCCATGATTCCGGGCCGGTCAGACGGCGGTGTAACCGCCGTCGACCACCAGCTCGGTGCCGGTGACGAAGCGTGACTCGTCCGAGGCCAGGTAGAGGACGCCGTAGGCGATGTCCTCGGGGGTGCCGCGGTGGCCGACCGGTGTGTTGTCCAGCATCCGCTGCGCGTAGGCGGCGGCCTCGGGCGACGGGTCGGCGGAGAGCGACGTGCTCAGCTGGGTCTCGATCGAGCCGGGGTGCACGGAGTTCACCCGGATGTCCGACGTGGCGTAGGTGGCGGCGTCGGCCTTGGTCATCATCCGGACCGCGCCCTTGGCCGCGTGGTACAGCGGGATGCGGGCGCCGCCGACCAGGCCGTAGATGGACGACATGTTGATGACGCTGCCACCGCCCCGCTCCAGCATGTGCCGCACCGCGTGCTTGGTGCACAGCCAGACGCCCTTGACGTCGACGGCGAAGAGAAGGTCGTACTCCTCCTCCACCACCTCGTGGGAGGGCTTGATCGGGCCGGGCACACCGGCGTTGTTGACCAGGACGTCGATCCGGCCGTGGGTGGCGACGATGTCGTCGAACGCGGCGCGCACCGACGCCTCGTCGGTGACGTCCACCCGGCGGTAATCGGCCGGACCGCCCTCGGCGGACGTGGGAATGTCCTTTGCGGGCGCCAGATCGGCCACCACCACGGTGGCGCCCTCGGCGGCGAGGAGCCTGCCGATCTCCGCGCCGATACCACGTGCCCCACCGGTGACGACGGCCACCTTGCCCTGTACCCGTCCGCTTGCCATGGTCGTGTGCTCCCTTGCTGCGCTCCCTCGATCTTCCTTTTGTGTCCCTCTCTACGGGACGAACGTCATGGTGAGAATCTTGGGGGAGTCGCGAATCGAACCTGCTGACTACGGTACACCTCGATGCGGAGAGGTCGGCATCACTGGCTGCTGTCCCTCTCTGAGGTACAGGGCGGTGGCGGCCTGATATGGCGGCCCGCAGTGAGGGGAGCGGAAAGTTTCCCATTGGACGGAATGGCTGTATCGCGGTCCGTGTGACTGAGGCCACGCTCATCCGACCATCGCATGCGAACCACACAGGAACTCTCTCCGCGAGCCGCGTACGGAGGAATCCATGTCCGCACCCACCCCGCCGCCGACAGCCGCCCACCCACCGGGCGACCGGTTGATCGGCGGTCCCGGAGGTCCTCGGACCCAGCCCAGGAAGGCCGCGCTCGCCGCGTTCCTGGGCAGCATGCTCGAGTACTACGACTTCTTCAGCTACGGGTCGGCGGCCGCCCTGGTCTTCCCGACCCTGTTCTTCTCCTCCGGCGACCCGGCGGTCGGCACCGTCTCCGCCCTCGCCACCTTCGGCGTGGGCTACGCCGCACGTCCGATCGGCGGTGTCATCCTCGGCCACTTCGGCGACAAGGTCGGCCGCAAGAAGGTCATGGTCTTCACCCTCCTCATGATGGGCGTCTCGAGCCTGGCCGTCGGAGTGCTGCCCACCTACGAGCAGGTGGGCATCGTGGCCCCGATCCTGCTGGTGCTCGCCCGCCTCGGCCAGGGCATCTCCGCGGGCGGTGAGGCGGCCGGCGCCAGCACCCTGACCCTGGAGCACTCGCCCGAGGGGCGCCGGGGCTTCTTCACCAGCTTCGCGATGTCCGGCACGATGGCCGGCATCCTGCTGGCCAACCTCGTGTTCATCCCGGTGGCGGCCCTGCCGGAAGACCAGTTGATGTCATGGGGGTGGCGAGTGCCCTTCTGGCTCGGCATCGTCATGATCGTGCTGGCCTACCTCGTCCGCAGGCGACTGGACGAGACACCGGTCTTCACCGCCGAGGCGGACCGGGAGACGTTGCCGCCGCTGCCCCTGGCGCACCTCTTCCGCACGCAGTGGGCCGATGTCCTCAAGGTCTTGTTCGCCTCGCTCTTCGCGGTGTTCCAGACCGTCTTCATGGTGTTCGGCCTGGCGTACGCCACCTCGGACGCGGTCGGTCTGGACAGATCGACCATGCTGTGGGTGTCGGTGGCGGCGAACGCGGTGGCGGTGGTGGGTGTGCCCGCGGCGGCGGCGCTCTCGGACCGGGTCGGCCGCCGGCCGGTGTGGATCACGGCCGCCCTGAGCTGCGCGGTCCTGGTCTGCGGATACTTCTGGGCGGTGTCCACCGGGAGCGTTCCGCTGATCGTCCTGGTGGCCGTCCTGCTCAACGGTGTCGCCTATTCGGGCATGAACGGCCTGTGGCCCGCGTACTTCTCCGAGCTGTTCGCCGCCCGGGTGCGCTACTCCGGGTTCGCCGTCGGCAGCCAGTTCGGCTTCCTGCTCGCCGGGTTCGCCCCGGCCATCGGGTTCGCGATCATGGGGGACGGCGTCACCGGCTGGATTCCGGTCGCGGTGTTCGCCGCCGTCTGCGGCGTGGTCTCCTCGGCCGCCGTCCTGACCGCGCGCGAAACCCACCGGGTCCCCCTGGCCGAGCTGGGCAAGCCGCTGCCGCGCCGCTGAGCGGTCCGGCGCCCGCCCCACCCGTACGAGAGGAAGGACCCGGCATGCCGGTCTTCGCCGTCATCTACACCTACACCGACGACACCGCGGGGCGTGACGAGCACCGCCCGGCCCACAAGGAGTACCTGGGCGCGCTCGGCGACCGGGGCGTCAACCTCTGCTCCGGGCCGTTCGGGCCCGACGAGGCCCCCGGCGCCCTGCTGCTGATCCGCGCCGACACCAAGGAGGAGGCCGTCCGGCACACCGAGGACGATCCGTTCCGGCGCCACTCGCTGGTCGGCGCCGTCACCGCGTGGGAGTGGACGCCCATGCTGGGGCGCCTGGCCGCGGAGATATAGGGCTCGCCACCCACGAAGGCCGGTATCGCGGCGGTCCTCGCCGGCGCTGGTGCGCCGGCGAGGACGTGTGCCAGTCTGGAACGGAAGGTGACCGCATATGGCCAGGTCCAACGCCGGTGAGTCGGTGCTCAGCCGCGCGATGCGCATCCTGCGGTTGTTCACGTCCAGCTCGCCCGCCCTCACCGTCTCGGAGATCGCCCGGCGCGCCGATCTGCCGGTGGCCACGGCCCATCGGATCGTCAACGAGCTCGTCGGACTCGGCGCCCTCGACCGCGCCGAGGGCAAGCGGGTACGCATGGGCTATCAGCTCTGGGAGCTGGCGTCCCGCTCGTCCCGCGTCCTCGATCTGCGCGAAGTGGCGATGCCGTTCATGGAGGACCTCCAGGCGGTGGTGCGGCAGCACACCCAGATCGGTGTGCTCCAGGGCACCGACGTGCTCTACCTGGAACGCCTGTCCGCCCGGGGCGCGGTGCGGAACATCACCAAAATCGCCGGCCGGCTCCCGATCCACGCGACCTCGGCGGGCCTGGTGCTCCTGGCCCACAGCCCGCTGGAGTTGCAGGAGGAGGTCCTGTCGTGGCGACTGCGGCGGTACACGGCCCGCACGGTCACCGATCCGGCGCACCTCCGCTCCCTGCTGGCGCAGGTGCGCCACGAGGGGTTCGTCGTCGCGGCCCAGATGATCAGCCAGTCGGGTACGGGCGTCGCGGCCCCGGTCCGGGGCGGTGACGGCGAGGTGGTCGCGGCGCTGTCCATCGTCATCCCGGCCGCCGACCCGAACCCCCGCGCCCTGGTCCCGGCGCTGCTCGCGGCCAGCCGGGGCATCTCCCGCGCCATGGGCGCTCCCACCGCCGACGAGGACGTGCTGCGCAGCCACGGCCCCCGGCTGCCGGGCGACGGCCGCCAACGGCTTTCCCCGTGACCCGCCTTCCCATTGAACGGAATGTGTGTTGTGGGCCACCTCGGCCGCGCTGCACGCTGGTCACATCGGTCGACGAGCCGGACACGGGCCAACGACCGGAACATGAACGGCAGACGACGGTCCGCTTCGCGCCGGCCCGGCCGCCGTGGCCGGACCGCCCGACTCCTCAGCACCGCTGACAGCGGGTCAGCACTCGCGGTGTGTGCCCGCCGGCCCACCGCTCTCGCCAGAACGGGTAACCACCGCATGACCGCACAGACCACCCATGCCCGCACACAGGTCGGCATCATAGGTGCCGGACCGGCCGGGCTCATGGCCACGGACGCCTGTTCCTCGCCGGGGACGCCGCCCATACGGTCCCACCGACCGGCGCCAAGGGCCTCAACCTCGCGATCTGCGACGTGGCCGTGCTGTCCCAGGCGCTGGAGCGCTTCCTCCTCGACGGCGAGCCCGCCCTGTTGGAGCGGTACGGGGCGACGGCCTCGGAGCGTATCTGGCGTGCCCAGCACTTCTCCTGGTGGATGACCTCGATGCTGCACCGCGACGCGTCCGCCACGGACTTCGACGCCCGCCGCCGGCTGGGCGAACTCGACATGGTCACCGGCTCCGCCGCCGGGCGCACCTTCCTCGCCGAGGCGACACCGGCTGGCCCATCGCGCTCACCAACCCGGCGTCGGTGGCCGCCGAGGCCCTCCGGCTCACCGCGGGCCGCACCCCCTGACCCACCACAACCAAGCGAAGGAGCACGCATCATGAGCGCTGACCGGCAGCACACCGGACGCGTCGCCGGCAAGGTCGCGATCGTCACCGGAGGCAGCGGCGACCTCGGCGCCGCCACCGTCCGCATGCTCACCGCCCACGGGGCCCGGGTCGCCAACTTCGACCGGACGGCGCCCGCCGAGCCCTGGGGCACCGACGCGGTGGCCGACTGGACCCTGGACATCACCGACGCCGCCCAGGTCGAGGGCGCCGTACGGCAGGTGGCCGAGCGGTTCGGCGCCCCCGACGTCCTGGTCAACGGCGCCGGCATCCTGGGTCGTCCGGCCCCGTCGCACGAGGCGACGGAGGAGGAGTTCGACGCCGTCATCGGGGTCAACCTCAAGGGAACCTGGCTGCTGACCAAGTACGTCGTGCCGCACATGATCGAGCGGGGCCGCGGCAGCATCGTGAACTTCTCCTCGATCCACGGCCTGACCGGCGGCGGCAACGTCCCGCTGTACCACGCCTCCAAGGGCGCGGTCCGGCTGCTGACCAAGTCGGACGCCGTCGTCTACGGCCCGCACGGCATCCGGGTCAACTCCATCCACCCCGGCTCCATGCGGACCAGGATGAGCCGCTCCTCGGCCGAGGGCAGCCCGCTGGGCGCCGACGAGTACTACCGGCAACTGGTCCTGGGCAACCCGATCGCCCGCCAGGGCGAGCCCGACGAGATCGCCTACGGCGTGCTGTACCTCGCGTCCGACGAATCGTCGTTCACGACGGGCACCGAGCTCGTCATCGACGGGGGCTACACCGCCCACTGAGCCCCGCCACCGAGCCCCGTCCACCCGAGTTCCGAGCCGCGAAAGTTGGACATCATGAGCGACAAGACCAGTGATACGACCTACGAGTGCGATGTGCTCGTCATCGGTTCCGGCGCCGCCGGGATCTCGGCTGCCCTCAAGGCGAAGCAGCAGGGCCTCGACGTCCTGGTCGTCGACAAGGAGCCGTACCTGGGCGGCACCACCGCCATCTCCGGCGGCTGGCTGTGGGTCCCGGGCAACAAGCAGGGGGTCGCCGAGGGCGACACCCGCGAGGAGGCCGAGACCTATATCAAGGCGCTCGCCGGCGACTCCCACGACCCGGCCGCCGTCGCGGCCTTCCTCGACCTGGTGCCCGAGGCGCTGGACTTCTTCGAGAACGACGCCGATGTGCGGTTCCACTACCCCGAGATGGCGCCCGACTACCAGATGGACACCCCGGGCGCCCGGAAGTCCGGCCGGGCCCTGACGGTGCAGAAGGCCAGCGGCCGGATGCTGAAGCGGAACCGGCTGCGCGTACAGCCCTACCTCTACACGTACACCGTGTTCGGCTACATGCCCGAGATCGGCCCGGACATCGCCACGTTCCTCAAGGCCAACCGGTCCCTCAAAGCGTTCCTCTACGTGCTGCGGCGGCTGGTGACGACCTGGGTGGAGCGCACCCTCTTCCGCCGGGCGTTCACCCGCACCAACGGCAACGCGCTGATGACCCGCATGCTGGCGAGCGCGGGGGACATGGGCATCCCGATGTGGACCGACACCAAGGTCACCGAGATCCTCAAGAACGACGCCGGGGTGGTGGACGGCGCGGTGCTGACCGGTGCGCACTCCGGGAGGGTCCGGGCCGGGTGCGGTGTGGTGATCGCGGCCGGTGGCTTCTCCGGCGACACCAGGCTGCGCACCCAGGTCTTCGGGCACGACCCGCGCGGCGACAACCACTTCACGCCGACCATCGGTCACCAGGGGGACAGCTACTACCTGGCCGAGCCGCACGGCGGTGTGCTGGACACCCGGCCGCACCAGCCCGCCTCCTGGGGTCCGGTCACCGTCTGGAAGAACCTGCGCGGGCAGGACCGGATCTTCCCCCATCTGCGCGCGTTCGGCCTGCCCGGACTGATCGCGGTCAACCGCAAGGGTGAGCGGTTCGCCAACGAGTCGTTCTCCTACCACGACTTCGGCGTGGAAATGATCAAGGAGAACGCGGGTGAGCGGGACACCTTCGGCTGGATCATCGCCGACAAGAAGGCCATGCACACGTACGGCATCGGCTACGCCAAGCCCTGGCCGCTGCCCACCTGGTACTACAAGAAGGTCGGTTACCTCGTCGCGGGCTCGTCCATCGAGGAACTGGCCGCCCGGATCGACGTGCCGGCCGCCGCGCTGAAGCGCACCCTGGCGGAGTTCAACGCCGACGCGGCCCTGGGGCGGGACCGCAGGTTCAAGCGCGGCTCGAACTGGTTCCACCACTTCAAGGGCGACATGGAGCACAAGCCCAACCCCAACCTGGCCCCCATCGACAAGGCCCCCTACTACGCCGTCCGCATCCAGATGGGTGACCTGGGCACCTACGCGGGACTCTCGGTGAACCGCCGCAGTGAAGTGGTCGCCTCGACGGGCGAGGCGGTCCCGGGCCTGTACGCCGTCGGCACCGCCGCCGTCAGCGTCTTCGGCGGCGGTTACCCCGGATACGGAGCCAACATCGGCCCGGCCATGGTCTTCGGCTACCAGGTCGGCCGGGACATCGCCGGCCACGCCGCGGAGCGGGCCGGCGGGCTCCAGCGGACCGCGGGCCGGCGCCGGGACCGCTGAGGCGCCGACGGCACGTTGACCACACCCCCGTGGCGCTCCCGGACGAGTTCCTGGCGGCGGGCGCCCTCCCGACCCTGCACGACCGGTACGGACTGGCCACCGACCGCGTCGTGGAGACCGTGCTCGCCGCCCTGTGACCCGCGGCGCCGTGCGGTGGGGCGGGTGCGGCGCGAGGCCGCCCCGCCCCCTTCCCGCGCCGGCCGGGGCGGGTCAGACCCGCACCGGAGCGGTGGCGCGGGCCGGCAGTTCCAGGCCGAGGTTCTCGCGCAGGGTGGTGCCGGTGTAGTCGGGCGCGACGATCTTCCGTTTGCGCAGCTCGTGCAGGAGACCGTTGACCACGAAGTCGTGCTGGCGCGGGTCCGCGAGGCCACTCAGCGAGATCACGTCCAGCACCCCCGCCCGGAACCGCTCCTCGACGGCGTCGGCGAGCTGCTCGGGGGTGCCCGCGGCGGCCCAGTGCCCGGTGTCCTGCGCCGCGATGATGAGTTCCCGCAGTGTGTACCCCTGCCGCGCGTAGCCGGCGAAGATGTCGACCCGGCCGCGGCGGCGGTTCACCGAGGCCACGTCGGGCAGCAGGCTCTCGGGCAGCGTCGCGTCGAGGGGGAGGTCCGACAGGTCGACTCCGCCGCCGAGCATGTCGGCCACCTGGGCGCGGCCGCGTTCGAAGTCGATCGACTCGCGCTTCTCCCGTACCAGCCGCCGTGCTTCCTCCTCGGTGGCGCCGTAGGTGGCGTGGAACGAGCTGAAGATCAGCGGCAGCCCGTCGGGCCGTCCCAGCCGCTCCGCCTGGCCACGGATCTTCCGGGTGAAGTCCACCGCGTGGTCGAGGGTGGGCAGCGAGGTGAAGACGATCTCGGCGTAGCGGGCGCCCAGCGCGGTCCCCGCCGCGGACTGCCCGGCCTGGATCTGCACCGGGCGCCGCTGCGGCAGCGGCGGGATGTTCAGCGGACCGGCCACGTCGAAGAACCGGCCCGAGTGGTGGATCGGGTGCACCCGGTCGCGGTGCAGCACCGCCTTTCCGTCCGGGCCGCCGGTCAGCGCACCGGGTTCCCAGCTGTCCCACAGCGCGTTGACCACCTCCAGCGCCTCCGCGGCGCGGGCGTAGCGCTCCTCGGGGCTGGGCAGTTCGCCGGGGCCGAAGTTCTCCTCCCCGACCGAGGAGGTCACCAGGTTCCAGGCGGCCCTCCCGTTGCTGACGTGATCGAGGGTGCCGAACAGCCGCGCCAGGTTGAACGGGTGGCTGAACGTGGTCGAGACCGTGGCGATCAGGCCGATCCGCGATGTCACCTGGCTCAGCGCCGAGACGAAGACCAGCGGTTCCTGCGACCCGATGGCGCCCTGGGCGTCGAATCTGAGCAGATCGGCGGTGAAGAGCGCGTCGATCCGCGCGGCTTCGGCGAGCTTCGCCACCCGCACCGCGGTGTCGAGTGTGGACCGGGTCGGATCGATCGCCAGGTCGTAGGTCTCCGACGTGCCGCCGGCTCCGGTCACGGTTTTCAGCGTTCTGGGCCGTTTCGCGCTCACGACTCGTCCATTCTCACCGGCATCGCGGTGACGTCTCGGTGCGGCGTCTGCTGGGGGCGGGTGAACACCCGGACAGGGGGAACCAGGCCCGGCCCGGGGCCACGGGGGGCGCGGGCCTGCCAGGGGAAAGTGAAAAGAAGGGGGGAAAGAGGGGGCGAACCGTCAGCGACAGAGCGCCGCGTGGGTCCGGCACAGGTCCACGTGCCGACGCTTCGTCCAGACCGGCAGCGGAACCGCGGTTCGCACCAGCCTGACGCGCGATGCCCTCACCATGACTCCCATCGGTCCTGGTGTTCACACCCGGCACTGCCGCGGATCGCGACACCTCGTTGCCGCGGCGTCGACGAGCCAGGTCTCTCGGCCGCTCCTGATGGGTGTGGCGTGAACGTATGTGGCGGGTGGCGGCACTGTCAAGAGCCGCAGGTGCCGACACGGCGGCGGCCGGTTCTCCCCGCGCGGGGAGAACCGGCCGCCGCACGGGTGGTCAGCCGCCGATCGCGTGCCCGCGGTTACGGCGCTGGACGTACAGGCGATTGCCCTCCGGGCCGGTCCACTCCAGCCGTACGACACCGGGCACGGCGGCGTCGGCCAGGCGCGACGCGTCGGACCAGTAGCCGACGTTGGGGTTGCGGAAGAACGTCCCCCACAGCCGGCCGTGGTGATCCTCGAAGAAGTTGTTGTGGCCGGCGCCGACCCCCGCGGTCCACCGCTGGGAGTACGGGCCCTCGAAGCGGTCCGAGACGGCGACGACGGCGTCGTACTGGTACTGCACACGGCCGGTGCCGGCCGTGTCGTACGCGTATCGCGTGGTGCCGTCGGGGTTGACGGACGTCCTGTTCCACGCGGCTTGGACGAGGTAGTACTTGCCCCCGTACTTGAACACGTACGCGCCTTCGAGATACGGCTCGGGCGAGTAGGGCGTCTGCTGGAACGCCGGGAGGTTCGTCGCCGGGACGATGTCCTCCATGTCGGGCCGGAACTTCGCGTACAGGTTGTTGTGCAGCACCAGCCACGCGTCGTCACGCTCGGTGTAGAGGCTGCCGTCGATGTGGTAGTACGCGCCGGGCTTGATGAAAGCCGGTCCCCCGATGAACGATTCGCCGAAGGGCTTTTCGAGGTTGCCCTCGATGAGCCGGTACGGGCCCTCCACCCCGCCGTCGCTCACCAGCAGGAACGAACCCACCTTCTGGGAGTGGTCGCCCATGCACGCCACGATGTACCACTTGCCGCGGAAGTAGTGCACCTCCGGGGCCCAGGCCTGGCCGCGCTTGCCGAACTGGTCGTCGTACCAGTACTCCTGCCACGGCGCGACGACCGTGCGTCCGGGCCGGTTCTCGCCGACGAACTCGGGCGACCACACCTTGCCCCGCTCGGCGCCGGGCCGGATGCGGGTCGTGTCGGCCAGCCGCCACGGCCCCCGCAGGGACCGGGCCACCCAGACGAAGATGCCGTCGTTCCACGGGCCGGCCACCTCCAGTCCGGGGACGCGGGTGGTGCCCGTGGCGACGTAGAGCGGGCGGCCGTCCACGACGAAGCAGTTGACGTAGGTGTCCCGCATCCAGACCTGGCCGCGCTCCTTGTCACGGGGGCGCAACTCAAGGGGGAGGACGAAGGAGTTGTCCTCGCGCGGCCACAGGTCCAGCCGGGTGTCCGCGAGGCCGTAGGGCTCGAGTGCGGGCCAGTTGGACGGGTAACGCCGCTTCGGCGCGGCCTCGACCGGCGCGGCCTGGGCAGCGGTCGCGGGCAGTCCCGCCGCCACTCCCAGGGAGCCGGCGGCGACTCCGGCCAGCAACGTCCGTCTGCCGATGGGCGAGGGGTTCTCGGATCTGGTCATCAGTCATGTCCTTCTTCGTCGTGGCGGGCGCGCGTCCATGCCGAGCGACGGCCCCGGCGTGTCCGCCGGACGGCCGCGCCCGCGCAGGGTGGTGTGAGAAGAGTCGAGTGGAGGGGAGGGGGAGAGAAGAGAAGGGGAAGGGAGATCAGGGAACGACGGGGTCGTCCCCCAGGAGCTTCCGCGATGTCTTACCCACGCGTCAGCGACATCGCGCCGCGGCCGTGGTGGCGCGGCAGTTCGCGTGCGAACTCTTCGGGTGCCCGCATGATGCGTGGCAGAGGCCGTCCTGAGAGGGCATGCCGCACAGCATGCGAACCACCGCCGATTTTTGTCAAGAGCCAGAAAAAAAATACGCGCGCTCCGAACGGGGCGCGGGACGACCAGCGGTTACCCGTGGCCGACCGCGAGGTGCCAGCAACCGGACACCGCATCAGGCGCCTTGGGGCGGCTCCTTGAAGCGCGCCGCCAGTTCGCTGCGCGAGTGGACGCCGAGCTTGGAGTAGACGTGGGTGAGGTGGTACTGCACCGTCTTGACGGAGATGTACAACTCCAGCGCGGTCTGCTTGTTGGTCGCCCCCGCCGCCACCAGCCGGGCGACGGCCCGTTCCTGGGGTGTGAGGTGGGACAGGCCCGGGGTGACGCGGGCGGTGTGGACGCCGCCGGCCTGGATCTCCCGGTCGCAGCGTGCGACGTAGGCGCGGGCGCCGAGGGTGACGTAGGTGTCGCGGGCGTTGGTCAGCACGGTGTCGGCCTCGCGGCGTTTACCGGCCCGGCGCAGGGTCTGGCCGTAGGAGAAGTTCACCCGGGCGCGGTCGTAGGGGAGCGGCAGGGACTCCAGGTGGGCGAGGGCCTGCTCGAACCGGGTGCGGGCGGTGTCGATGTCGCCGAGCGCCCCGGTGAGCCTGCCGCGGACCAGCCCCAGGCGGGCCTGGGTGGAGCGGTGGCCGCGGCGGGCGGCCAGCTCCTCGTACGGGGCGAGGAACGCGTCGGCCTCCTCCAGGCGGCCGGTCATCACCAGGGCGTTGGCGTAGACGTCCTGCCAGGGCCAGAAGCCCGGTTCGTCGATCGAGGCGCGGGAGGGCAAGTGGACGATGGGGGACAGCGCCTCCAGGACCCGTGGGTAGTCGCCGCGCGCCTCGGCGACCTGGGCGCGGGCCAGACAGGACGGCACCAGCATCACCTCGTACTGGTGCGGGGCGGCGGCGCCGGCGTTGAGGTGCCGGTCGGCCTCGTCCCAGTCCCCGCGCAGCGCGTGGATCTGGGCCGCGGTCCAGTGCACCAGCGGGCGGACGAATTCGATGCGCACCTCGGCGAGCCGGGCGGCGGCCCGCTGCACCGTCTCCAGGGCCTCCGGCCAGGTGCCGAGGGCGAACTGAGTGCGGGCCAGCAAGCCCTGCGCCCACAGCGAGATACGGGTGGAGCCCATCCGGTAGCCGGTGGGGACGGCGGCCTCCAGGCGGCGGCGGGCGGCCTCCGGGGCGTCCAGGGCGAGGTCGACCCAGCCCCGGCCCAGGTGGAACCGCTGCGGCTGGGCGCCTCCGGGCAGCCGGGCGGCGACCGCCTCGTAGGCCGCCACCGCCTCCTCATAGCGGCCCGACCCCGCGAGTCCGAGGCCCAGGACGGCTTCCGACTCGATGGCCGAGGGATCGGTGGGATCGGCCACCTCCACGGCCCGCCGGGCCCAGGTCACCAGGTCGGCTCCGTCCCAGCGGCCCAGTGCGTGCAGCACCCGGCGCTGGCAGATCCTGGCCATCAGGTCCGGTTGGAGCTTCGGGTCGCAACTCCGCCAGGCGCGGGTCAGGAACGCGTCGGCCTCCGCCGGGCGGCCCCGCATGATCGCCAGGTAGCCGAGCACGACTTCGCGCAGCGTGCCCGCGTGGAAGCTCTCCAGCTGCCCGGCGAAGACGGTGGCCTGGGGGACGTCCCCGGCACCGATCATGGCGTCCACCGCGCGCAGCAGCCGGTCCTCGCGGGCGGCCCGGCCGGGGCTGAGCCGGCTGGCGAGGACCAGGGTGTCGGCCACGGCCGCCCACTCACCGGCTCGGGCCCGTTCGGTGGCGTGCCGGTCGAGTTCCTCGGCGAGGGCCGCGTCGGCCGAGGGGGTGGCGGCGACCCGGTGCGCCAGCCGGCGGCCGCGGTCCTCGGTGCTCGCCGCGGCACTGCGGTGCAGGTCGGCGCGGCGGGCGAGGCCGATCCCGGTCAGCACGGCCGCCCGGGTCAGCGGATGGGCGAAGGAGAGCAGCATACGGCCGGGTTCGACGCCCGCGACCAGCAGTCCGGCGGCGCGGGCCTCGTCCACCGCGGGCAGCGGATCGGCGATGTCCGCCAGTGCGGCGGCCTCGGCGAGCGGGGCGTCGTCGTCCAGGATGGCGCACGCCTCCACCAGCGCTCGGGCGGCCGGGCCGCAGCGGGTGAGCCGGTGCCGGACGGCCGAGGTGTACCGGGCCGGGGCGGGCAGCTCGGGCCGCCAGTCCTGCCATGTCTCCGGCGGGATCTCGGTCAGCAGCCGGCGGATGTGGCGGGGGTTCCCCCGGGTGTGGCGGCACAGGTGGCGGGCGGCGGGCAGATCCAGGGCGAGGCCACGGGCGTCGTGCGCGAGGGTCCTGACGTCCTCGGGGGTCAGCGGGCTGGGGCGCACCGCGTTGTCGCGGCAGCCGTCCAGGAACTCCAGCGTGCGCAGCACCGGCAGCGGGGTGTCCGCGTGCGGTTCCGCCGTCTGGTCCACCTCGTCCCGGGCGACGAGCACGACCAGGACGCGCTGGTTGGTCATCCGGCGCAGCGCGGAGCGGATCGCGCGCAGGCTCTCCACATCGGCCCAGTGCGCGTCGTCCACGACCACCAGCAGGGGGGCGTCCTCCTGGTCGGCGGTCCACCGGTCGTGGAGCAGGTCCGCCGCCTCCAGGACGGACCGCGGGGCGTCGGCGCGCAGCAGCTGCCGTGCGACGCCCAGCGGCAGGTCCGACTCCCAGGAGACGCCCGCGACCCGCACCGTCGCGCAGGTCTCCCGGGTGGCGAGCACATGGTCGACCAGGGCGGTCTTGCCGATGCCCGCCGGGCCCTCGACGAGCAGGACGGCGGGCCGGCCGGCGCGGGCGGCGTCGACCGCGCGGGTCAGCGCGGCGCTCTCGGCGACCCGTCCGATGAGGTGTCGCCGCAGCTCAGCGAGGTCGTCGCGGTCGTTCATGGACCAGCACGCTAACACCGTGGACCCCGGTCATCCGAGATCTCCACCGGCGACCGGCAGCACGGTGCCGGTGATGTACGAGGCTTCGTCGGAGGCGAGGAAGCAGATGGCCGCGGCCTGTTCCTCCAGGGTGCCGTAGCGTCCCATCGGGGAGGAGGCGAGCGTCTGGTCGATATGGGCCTGGAACCACGCCTCCTCCCGCTCGGTGCGGCGCTCCGGTGTGCCGCGGGAGATGCGGCGCGGGGGCGCCTGGGTGCCGCCGGGCGCGGTGGCGACGACGCGGATGCCGGCGTCGGCGTACTCGAGGGCGAGCGAGGCGGTGAGCGCGTTGACGCCCCCCTTGGCGGCCGAGTAGGGGATGCGGTGGATGCCTCTGGTGGCCGCCGAGGACACGTTGACGATCGTGCCGTGGCCCTGTTCGACCATGGCGGGCAGCACCGCGCGGCAGCACCACAGGGTGGGCATCAGGGAGCGGTTCACCTCCGCCTGGATCTGCTCGGCGGTGAACGCGGTGAACGGCTTGAAGTTGATGGCGCCGCCCACGGTGTTGACCAGGACGTCCACCCGGCGGTGCGGGCCGAGGGCCTGGCCGAGGGCGCTCGCGGCCCCGGAGTACGTCTCCAGGTCGGCCGTGACCGCCTCGGCCTTCAGCTCGGTGGCGGCCTCCCGCACCAGCTCGGAGCGGTCCACCAGGACCAGCTCGGCGGACTCGGCCGCCAGCCGCCGGGCCACGGCCAGCCCGATGCCCTGGGCCGCACCGGTGACCACGACCCTCCGGCCGGCGAACCGGCCGGGGTGCGCCCTCACGCCGCCTCCGCGGTCTCGCGCGCGGGGGCCGGGGTGAACTTCTCGTAGTGGAAGCTCGCCGGGGTCACGCCGAGGGCCGCGATGTGGCCGCGCACCGCCTCGACCATGGCGGGCGGGCCGCACAGGTAGACGTCCACATCGCCGTCGTGCAGCGTGGAGGCGTCCATCAGGCCGGTGACGAAGCCCTTGTTGCGTGCGGTGCTGGCGGCGTCGGCGACACAGTGGTCGAAGGTGAAGCCGGGGATGACCTCCGCGTAGTCCTCCAGGGTGTCCAGGTGGACCAGGTCCTGGTCGGTGGTGACGCCGTAGAGCAGGTGGACCGGGTGCGCGGGGGGCTTGCGGGTCAGCCCCTCCAGCATCGACAGCAGCGGCGCCAGCCCGGTGCCGCCCGCCAGCAGCAGGGCGGGGCGGGTGATCTCGCGCAGATAGAAGCTGCCCATGGGTCCGGTGAACTCGACGCGGTCGCCGGGCCGGGCCCGCTCGCCGAGGTACTCGGACATCGCGCCGCCCGGCACGGTCCGCACCAGGAAGGAGATCTGCCGCTGGTCCGGGCCGGAGCTGAAGGAGTACGAGCGGGCCTGGTCGGTCCCGGGGACGGCCACGTTGACGTACTGGCCGGGGAGGAAGTCCAGCGCGTCGCGGTCGTCCACCTCCAGGGCGAACTCGACGGTGCCGGCCGAATGCCGCCGGATGTCGGTGACGGTGGCGGTGTGCGCCGCCGCGCCGGTCTTCGCGGCGGCCGAGGAGGAGGGGATGCGCAGCACGAGGTCGCTGTGCGGGGTCATCTGGCAGGGGAGGCAGTAGCCGGCCGCCGCCTCGTCGTCGGACAGCGCCTCGTCGATGTAGTCGCCGCCGTCGTAACGGCCCGACTCGCACAGCGACTTGCAGGTGCCGCAGGCGCCGTCGCGGCAGTCGAGGGGGATGTTGATCCGGGCCTTGTAGGAGGCTTCGGCGACGGTCTCGTCCGGGCGGCAGTCGATGAACCGGGTGATGCCGTCCTCGAAGTTCAGGGCGACCTGGAAGGACATGCTGGTGCTCATTTCGGGAGGGGTGCTGGGCGGCTGGTTCACAGGTGGTAGACGTCCACGACGTGGTGCACGTAGTCGTTCTTCAGCACCACCTTCTTCCGCCGGATCAGGGGCTCGGGGCCGGAGAGGTCGAGCGTGCAGTACGAGGTGCCGAAGTAGGTGTCGGTGGTCTGGTAGCGGTAGGAGAGGGTGAACCAGTTGAACCGCACGTGCAGCAGGTCGCCGTCCCGGCCGGTGATCTCGACGTTGGTGATGTTGTGGCCGGTGCGCGGCTCGGGCAGGCTGGTGGCGCTGGAGCGGTCGGTGCGGATGCGGAAGACGCGGTCCTCCAGACCGGCCCGGCTCGGGTAGTAGATCAGCGAGATCTCACGCCGCGGGTCACGGGTCAGCTCGTCGTCGTCGGCCCAGGCCGGCATCCAGAACTCGGCGTCCGGGTGGTAGCACTCCAGCCACTTCTCGAACTCGCGGTCGTCGAGGTGGCGGGCCTCGCGGTAGAGGAACCGCCGGATGTCCTCGAGGGTGGTCTCGCCGGTCGCCGTGGTCACTTCGCCGCCTCCAGGTCCAGGGCCTTGCGCAGGGTGTCGAGCCAGTAGCCGTGCTGGATGGGGTAGAGGCCCTCGTCCTCGGTGCGCACCCCGCTGGCGACCGGGTTGATGCCGATCTTCTTGGCGGCCTCGTCCGGGCCCTCGATCCGGTGCACGGCGCCGCGGCTGAGGTCGTTCCAGGGAGCGGCGGTGGCCAGGTACGTCTTCTGGCAGGAGCGGAACTCCTCCAGGTCGTCCGGGGTGGCCATGCCGGTGGCGTTGAAGAAGTCCTCGTACTGCCGGATGCGCTGGGCGCGGGCCTCGGCGGGCTCGCCCTTGGGGGCGATGCAGTAGATGGTGACCTCGGTCCTGTCGACGGAGACCGGCCGGAAGTGCCGGATCTGCGAGCTGAACTGGTCCATCAGGTACAGATTGGGGTACAGACACAGGTTCCGGGAGACGCCGATCATCCAGTCGGCGCGCTCGGGGCCGACCTGCTCCGCCAGTTCCGCACGCCTGCTGTGCAGGGGCCGGTTGGCCGGGTCCAGCCACTTGGTCCACAGCAGCAGATGGCCGTGGTCGAAGGAGTAGAAGCCGCCCTGCTGCTTGGACCAGCCGCCCGCGTCCATCGTCTTGGTGTCGTTCTTGGACTCGCCGGAGGTGCGGCGGGCCTGGGTGGCGGCGTAGTTCCAGTGGGTGGCGGAGACGTGGTAGCCGTCGGCGCCGTTCTCCGCCTGGAGCTTCCAGTTGCCGTCGTACTGGTAGGTGGAGGAGCCGCGCAGCACCTCCAGACCCTCCGGGGACTGGTCGACGATCATGTCGATGACGACGGCCGCGTCCCCCAGGTGTTCCGTCAGCGGCTTGACGTCCGGGTTGAGGCTGCCGAAGAGGAAACCGCGGTAGTTCTCGAAGCGGGCGACCTTCGTCAGGTCGTGGGAGCCGTCCTTGTTGAACTGCTCGGGATAACCGGCATCCCGCGGGTCCTTCACCTTCAGCAGCCGTCCGCTGTTGCTGAACGTCCAGCCGTGGAACGGGCAGGTGAAGGTGGTGCGGTTGTCGGTCTTCCGGCGGCACAGCATCGCGCCCCGGTGACTGCACGCGTTGATCAGACAGTGCAGTTCCCCCTGCTTGTCGCGGGAGATCACGACGGGCTGGCGGCCGATATGGGTGGTGAAGTAGTCACCGGCCTCCGGGATCTGGCTCTCGTGCGCGAGATAGACCCAATTGCCCTCGAAGATGTGCTTCATCTCCAGCTCGAAGAGCTCCTCGTCGGTGAAGACACTCCGCCGGACCCGGTATGTGCCGGTGTCCGGGTCCTCCACGAGGGCGCCGTCGAGGATGGTCCGCGCACGGCTGAAAGCCTCGGCCATGGTCCCGTTCCTCCGCTGATCCGTGTCCCGCCGGCCGGGCGATCCGGTCGGCGACGGCGTATTACGGCCGCTTTGCAGCACCATGACAGCCGAGTGAAGAGTCGGCCCCAGACATGTGCCCAGGGTTGACCCAGGGGGTTATTGATATGCGCGGCGTCTCAATAAAGTGGGAACCAGGTATTTGTGTCGTATGTGAGGCGCTCCTACGCTGTGGCGTAATCGAGGGCCCCGGAGCCACGAAAGGGGCGCCGGATGGAATTCAGGCACCTGCGGTATTTCGCGGCCGTCGCCGAGACCCGGCATTTCGGCAAGGCCGCGGAACAGCTGCACATGGCCCAGCCCCCGCTCTCCCAGGCGATCCGCCGACTGGAGGCCGAACTGGGCGTGGAGCTGTTCAGCCGGACCACCCGGCAGGTCGCGCTGACCGGCGCCGGTGAGGTGTTCCGCACCGATGCGGAGCGCATCCTCAAGGCCGTCGACGAGGCGGTCGCCCGCGTGGCGCGCTTCGCCTCGGGGGCGGAAGGTGTGCTGCGGATCGGCCTGACCGGCTCCGCCTCCTACCGGCAACTCCCCGCGCTCGCACGGCTGGTGAAGCGCGAGATGCCACACGTGATGCTGGAGGTGCACACCGAGATGCTCACGCCCGCACAGGAGGCGGGGCTGATCGAGCGCCGCCTGGACGTCGGCGTGCTGCGGCCACCGGTCCGCCAGGAAGGCATCGCACACCGCGCCGTCGCCACCGAGGCCCTGGTCGTGGCCGTCCCCGAGCAGCACCGGCTCGCCGAGGCGGACACCGTGCGCGTCGAGCAGCTGCGGCACGAGGACTTCGTCATGTACGGCGCCGCGCTCGGCTCCGTCGTCAACGACACCGTGGTCCGCGGCTGCCTGGCGGCCGGCTTCTATCCGCGCCCCGCCTACGAGGTCACCGAGACCTCCGCCGCCCTCGCGCTGGTCGCCGCCGGCCTCGGCATCGCCGTCCTGCCCGACTCCATTCGCTCCGCCCCCCGCGAGGGCGTGCGGTGCAAGACGATCGAGGACGCGCTGAGCGTCCGGCTCGATCTGGCGTGGCGGGAGGACGACGATTCCCCGCTGCTGCGGAACCTGCTCACGGTGCTGGAGCGCAACCACCTGTTCCTCGACGAAGTGGCGGCCGGCCACTGACCGCGCCGAGCAGTGCGCGGAGGCGACGGCCACGGACGCCGTGCGCGTCGACACCCTCGTCACCGAACTCCTCACCGCCGCCCACGACATCATCCGCCCCGCATAGATACAAGCTTGTATCTATGAGTGCTACTGTGTGGGTCATGGCCGCGACGACAGGGCGTTCATCAGCAGCACAGACGGTGTACTCGGTGACGAAGGAGCTCATCCTCAGCGGAGAGCTCGCCGCCGGCACGCTGATCAGTGAGGGAGAGATCGCCGAACGCGTACAGGTGAGCCGCACGCCGGTGCGTGAGGCGTTCCTCCGGCTGGAATCGGAGGAACTGCTGGCCCTGCACCCCAAGCGCGGCGCGGTCGTCGTGCCGGTGCCCCCGGGCGAGGCCGCGGACGTGCTGGAGCTGCGGCAGGCCCTGGAGCAGTCCGCCGCGGAGCGGATCGCCCGGGACGGTCTGACGGCCGACGGCGAGCAGCGCCTGCGCGACCTGATCGCGCACCAGCGCGACCTCGCCGGGGCCGGGGACGTCCACGGCTTCGCCGCGGCGGACGAGGCGTTCCACCGGGGCATCGTCGACGCCTCCGGGAACCGCCTGGCCAGCCGCTTCTACTCCACGCTCGGCGATCGGCAGCGCCGGATGAGCGTCTCCGCGCTGCGGCCCCGGCCGCAGCGGCTGCATGTGCTCGCCGATGAGCACGAGACGCTGCTCGGCCATCTCCTGGCCGGGGCCGCCGACACCTTCGCGGTGGCCCTGCGGGCCCACCTCACCGCGACCCACGGTTCGCCGGGGCGATCCGGCAGCGACCGCTGATCCACCGGCGGCAACGGCGCCGCCGCGACCCACGCGCACAAGGAATCCGTACCTCACCATGCTCGAAACCCAGCGGGTCGTCGAGCCGCCTGCCACCCCGCCCCGCTCGGGCGCGTGGCGACCGGTCGCCGCAGCGATGTTCGTCTGCGGCTGGGGCGGCAACCAGTTCACCCCCCTGCTGCTGATGTACCGCCGGCTCGGCGGCTACTCCACCCTCAGCGTGGACGCCTTCCTCGGCGCCTACGTCGTCGGACTGATACCCGGACTGCTGCTCGCCGGGCCGGTGTCGGACCGGCGCGGCCGCCGGCCGGTCCTGATGCTCGGCACCGTGGCCTCGGTGCTCGCCAGCCTGGTGCTGAGCTTCGGAGCCGACGGCTCCTGGGCGATCTACGCCGGCCGGCTGATCACCGGGGTGGCGGTCGGCATCGCCATGTCGGTCGGCAGCAGCTGGGTCAAGGAGCTGTCCACCGGCGCGGACACCGGGCTCGCCGCCCGCCGTGCCGCGCTCTGCCAGACGGCGGGCTTCGCCCTCGGCGCGGGCGTCGCGGGCGCCCTCGCCCAGTGGGGGCCCTGGCCCATGGTGACCCCGTACGTCGTGCACATCGTGATCGCCGTCGCCGTCCCGCCGCTGCTCCTGCGGGTGCCGGAGACCCGGGCGCCGGGCGCCTGGGCGGCCGGCGCGGACCGGGGAGTCCTGCGAGGGCTGATCGACGACCTGCGCGTCCCCGCACCCGCGCGCCGGCGGTTCCGGCTGGTGGTCCTCCCGATGGCACCGTGGGTGTTCGGCGCGGCCGGACTGGCCTACGCGGTGATGCCGCAACTGGTCGAAACGCGCGTGGGCCACTGGGGGCTCGCCTACGCGACCGCGCTGACGGTACTGACCCTGGGAACCGGCGCGGCCGTTCAGCCGGTGGCCAAGCGGCTGGACCGTACGACCGGGACCGGGAAGGGGCGCGCCCCCGTGGTGGCGATGGCGGTGATGCTGCTCGGCGCCGCGCTGTGCGCGCTCAACGCCGTCCTGCGCTCCCCGTGGCTGGCGGTGGCGGCCGCCGTCGCGCTGGGCGCGGGCTATGGGATCGCGGTGGTCTCCGGGCTGCTGGAGATCCAGCGGATGGCGGGCGCGGCGGACCTGGCCGGCCTGACCGGCGTCTACTACACCCTCGCCTACGCGGGTTTCCTGCTGCCCGCCCTGCTGGCCACGCTGTCCAACTGGCTCTCCTACCCCGCGATGCTCTCCGGAGTGGCCCTGGTGGCACTGGGCTGCCTCAGCCTGGTCATCCGCGGCACCCGCACCGGGCCGACCACCGGGCCGACCACCGAGTCGCCCGCGGAGCCGGCCGCCGAGCCGATGCGCGGGTGACTCCCCGGCACGGTGTCGGTCACGTCAGGCCGAGGCGCGGTCAGCCGTCCCGTCCGCCAGGAAGTCCTCGTTGACGCTGATGAGGTGATCGAGCGCTTCTCTGGCGGCGGTGAGGTCGTCGATGGCGGCCGACAGCCGGGTTCGCTCCCTGTTCATCGCGGCCAGGGCCTGCCGGGCCCGGCCCATGGTGGGCTCCGTCATGCACGGGACCATCTGGGCGATGGTTCTGCTGGACATTCCGGCGGCGAGGAATTGCTGGATGAGCGACACCCGCTGGACGTGCGCGTCGTCGTAGTACCGCTGGCCGCTGGGGGACCTGGAGGCCACCAGCAAGCCCTGCTGCTCGTAGTAGCGCAGTGATCGACGGCTGGCTCCCGTCCGGGCGGACAGTTCACCGATCCGCATCTCCCCGCCTCCTCGTGTGCACTGGGTCACGGCGACTTGCCCATGACATCGATGTGAGCGTTTAGGTTACCCCCACGGCTCGCGACCGCGAGCGAGGAACAAGAGGAAGTCCATGATCAAGCTCGCTTTCATGATCAACCGCATCGATGGAATGACCTTCGAGGAATTCGTGGAGCACCACCGAAACCGCCACGCCCCGTTGTTCACCTCCATTCCGGAAGCGCGGCAGTACGTGAAGAAGTACACCGTCTCCCACCCGGTGCCCGCCGACGGCTATCCGCGCCCCGCCTACGACGGCCTCACGGAAATCTGGTTCGACAGCTGGGCGGATCACGACGCCTTCTTCGCGTCCGAGAATTACCGGGAGCTGGTGCACCCGGACGAGGGCAGGTTCATCGATATGAGTTCGGTGGCGGTCCTGGTCACCGAGGAAACCGTGGTGCTTCAGTCCTGACGCCGCCCCGCGGCTCGGCGCCCCAGGATGCGGTCGATGTCGGCCGTCTGCCCGGCGGTGAGCGGTCCCTTCGCGATGGCCCCCGCGTTCTCCTCGGCCTGGGCGACCGTACGGAAGCCGGGGATCGGGACCGTCCGCGGGCTGCGGGCCCAGATCCAGGCGAGGGCGCCCTGCGCGAGGGTACGGCCGTCGCTGGTGAGCACGGACCGCAGGGCGTCCACCCGCCGGAGCCAGTCCGGATCGGCACCGGTGTCCGGGGTGAACCCCGGCAGCCAGGCGGGTGGCGCGCTGCGGATGTCACCGGCCTCCAGGGCGCGTCCGGCGGTGTGCTTACCGGTGAGCAATCCCATGGCGAGGGGGCTGCGGTTGACGCTCGCGAGGTCCGACTCCGCGCAGAGGGCGAGGAGTTCGGGCGCGTCCTGGAGCACGTTCAGACAGTGCTGGACGGCCGCGCAGTGCGGGCCCTGCGCGAAGACGGCGGCCCGTGCGGGGTCATCGGTGCTCCAGGCGTAGGCGCGGATGAGCCCCTCGCGCACGAACTCCTCGCACACATCGCGGAGTGCGGCGGCGCGTTCGGGGTCGGCATCGGCGATGTGCAGCTGGTACAGGTCGATGTGGTCGGTGTCCAGGCGCCGCAGGGAGGCGGTCAGGGCGCGGCGTGCGTGTTCGGGGGAGTCGTCCTGTCCGTCGCGGACGCGGGCCCGCTCGTCGAAGAGGTTGCCCCACTTCGTGGCGACGACGACATCGGCGCGCCGCCTGCCGAGGGCGCGGCCGAGCAGGCGTTCGCTGTGGCCGGTGCCGTACACATCGGCGGTGTCGAAGAAGGTGACGCCGAGGTCGAGCGCGCGCCGGATCGCCCGTACGGACTCCTCGTCGTCGACCTTGCCCCAGCCCAGCGGCTGCCCGTCGGCGGACCGCCACTCACCGCCGATGGCCCAGCAGCCGAAGCCGAGCGCGCTCACCTCGATGCCGCTGCGGCCCAGTGTCCTGGTGTGCTCCGTGGTCTCCATGCCCGCGGACCCTAGGAGTTGGAGCGCACACGAACACAAGCCCTCGACGGTGCGGGTCAGGAGCCCTTCTGGTAGGTGCGGGGCGCCGAGGTGGACGGCGGCAGGTCGCCGTTGAAGCGGGTGTCCACGTAATCGGCGAACCGGAAGCGGCGCGGGGTGAGCTTCAGCTGTGCGAAGGTGTCCGCGATCTCCTGCTCCGAGGCGATGGCGGGCTTGTCGACGGCGACGTACACCCGGGTGCCGTTGGTCCGCTTCACGGAGTCCAGCGCCACCTGGTACGGCAGCCCGGTCTCCTTGCCCCACACCTTCGCCCACGCCTCGGGGTGCTGGTAGACCCAGTCCTGGGCCCGGCGCAGCCGCCCGAGATAGTCCTTGATGACCTTCGCCTTCTTCCCGTCCTTCAGGGAGGAGGGGTTGGCGACCTGGAAGTTGAGGCCGTTGACCACGCCCTGGCCCGTGGTGAGGACCCGCGCGTCCGACTGGCGCAGCGCCTGGGAGGTGTACGGGTCCCAGATGGCCCAGGCGTCCACCTTGCCGCGGCTGAAGGCGGCCAGGGCATCGGCGGGCTGAAGGAAGCTGACCTTGACGTCCCTGATCGACAGCCCGGCCTTACGGAGCGAGGCGACCAGCTGGTAGTGGGCCGAGCTGCCCTGCGCGACCGCGACCGACCTCCCCTTGAGGTCGGCCACCTTCTTCGCCGGCGAACCCTTCCTGACCAGGATCGTCTCGCCGTCGGAGGTGCCGTGCTTCGCGGCCACGACCTTGATGTGGGACTTGGCGGCCGCGGCGAAGACGGGCGGGGTGTTGCCGACCCCGCCGATGTCCACGGCCTTGGCGCTCACGGCCTCCAGGATCGGCGGACCGGAGGTGAACGTGGACCACTTGATCTTGTACGGAAGGTTCTTCAGCTGCCCGGCGGCGCGCAGCACCGCCTCGTCGTTGCCCTTCTGGTCACCGACGTTGAGGGTCACATCGCCCTTGCCGTCGGTGTTGCCGGCGGAGCCGGAGCCGTTGTGCGACGTCGAGCTGACGCATGCGGACAGCAGCAGGGCGAGCGGGAGGGACAGGGCGGGGACGATTCGCCGTCTCATGTCAGCAGGTCCGTTCGACAGGTTCGCGAGAGTGCGAGCAGATGTGCGGGCGGTACGGGTGGTGCGGGCGATACGGGTCGCACGGGGCCGGGATCGGCTGGGCCCGGACCGGCTGGGCCGGGACCGGCTCAGCCGACCGTGTGGACGGCCGGCTCGGGCGCCCTCACACCCAGCCGGTCCAGGAGTTCGGCGCGCAGTTCGGCGAGGAGCGGATCGGCGATGTCGCGCGGCCGGTCCCGGTCCACCCGGACCTGATGCGCGATGACACCCCCGTCCATCACCAGGACGCGGTCGGCCAGCAGCAGCGCCTCCTCCACATCGTGGGTGACCAGCAGCACCGCGCAGCCGCGCCGCTGCCACAACTCGGCGACCAGCTGCTGGGCCGTGATCCGGGTGAGCGCGTCCAGCGCGCCGAACGGCTCGTCCAGCAGCAGCAGATCCGGCTCGCGCACCAGCGCACGGGCGAGCGAGGCGCGCTGTGCCTCACCACCGGAGAGCGTTTTGGGCCAGGCGTCGACACGGTGGCCCAGACCGACCTCCGTGAGCGCCTGCTCGGCGACGGCCCGCCCGGGGCGGCCGGGCAGCCCGAGCAGCACATTGCGCCACACCTTCTTCCAGGGCATCAGCCGAGGCGCCTGGAAGGCGACGGCCCTGCGGCGCGGCACCAGCACCTCGCCCTCGATCTCCCGGTCGAGCCCGGCGAGCACCCGCAGCAGCGTGGACTTGCCACAGCCGCTGCGGCCGAGCAGCGCCACGAACTCGCCCGCCCGGATGTCGAGTTGGAGGTCGTCGATGACCGCGCGGCCGTCGAACGACCGGGTCAGCGAGCGAATCCGCACCGCGGCGTCGCCGGTCTCGCCCTTCGCGCCCTGTTCCGGGGAGTTCACTTGCCGGTGAAGTTCGGTCGCCATTGCAGCAGCAGCCTCTCCAGAGTGCGGACGATGAAATCGGCGAGCAGGCCGAGGGCGGCGTAGACGATCAGGCAGACCACGATCACATCGGTCTGGAAGAACTCCCGTGCGCGGTTGAGCAGGAAACCGATCCCGTCATCCGCGTTGATCGTCTCGCCGAAGACCAGCGCCAGCCAGGCGGTGGCGAGGGAGTACCGCAGCCCGGTCATGGCCCCGGGGAGCGCACCGGGCAGCACCACATGGCGGATCAGCCCCCAGCGGCCGAGCCCCAGCGCGGTCCCGGCCTCGATGAGCTGCGCGTCCACGCCGCGGATGCCCGCGTAGACGTTCAGATACAGATGGAAGGTGACGCCGAGTGCGATGAGCGCGATCTTCGGGGCCTCGCCGATGCCCATCCAGATGATGAACAGCGGGATCATGCCGACCCAGGGGATGCTGCGCAGCATCTGCACGCTCGCGTCCACCAGGTCCTCCCCGAGCCGGGAGAGCCCGGAGACCAGCGCGAGCGAGACGCCGACGACCCCGCCGAGCAGCAGGCCGATCAGCACCCGCTGCACCGACACCAGCATGGCGTGCGGCAGGGTGCCGTCCGCCAGCAGGTCGGAGGCGGTACGGGCGATGGTGCCAGGGGAGGCCAGGATGTCGGAGGGCAGCACACCGGTGGCGCTGGACACCTGCCAGAGCACCAGCAGAAGAATCGGTCCGGTCGTGCGGCGCAGCCAGCGCGGCACGGTGCGGCGGCGCGCGGACAGCGGTACGACCGGTTCGAGAACCGGGGACATGGGGGCTCCACAAAAGGGGTACGCCTCGATGCCCGTACGACACGACGGTCGGCACGGCAGAGCGGAACGAGACGGAAGCGGGGAGGGGGAGTGGGGGAGAAGGTCAGCGGGGGCCGGGACACGCGGCGGACGCCACCCGCAGCAGGTCGATATGACCGCGCGTGGTGAGCAGGGCTGACGTAGACATGACGTCGAAGCTAGCGAGGACGCCCGGAACCGGTCAACGGTGTCTTGCTCCTCGGACCTTTGTTGCGGGAGTTTTACGACGGGAGTTTTCCGCGGTGGCGTACCAGGATGGTGCCATGAGCACATTCCGTACCCACACCATCAGCGTCACCACCGGCTCCACCGAGACCGTCGCCGACCTCACCGCCGACTGCGAGGCGTATCTACGGGACGTGGCGAACGGCGGCGACGGCCTGCTCAACGTCTTCGTCCCGCACGCCACGGCCGGGATCGCGATCCTGGAGACCGGCGCCGGCAGTGACACCGATCTGCTCTCCACGCTGCGCGACCTGCTGCCCCCGGACGACCGCTGGCGCCACCGCCACGGCAGCCCCGGCCACGGCCGGGACCACGTCCTCCCCGCCCTCGTCCCCCCGCACGCGACCCTCCCGGTCATCGGCGGCAGGCTCGCCCTGGGCACCTGGCAGTCGGTGTGCCTGGTCGACACGAACAAGGACAACCCCGACCGTCAGGTGCGGCTGAGTTTCCTCGGCTAGAGGTCGCCTGACGGCGGCTGCCTCACGCTCCGGAATCAGCCGTTGGATCCGGGCCGAGGTGGCGGGGGTGGCGGGTAGCCGTGGCCCTGTTGCGGCTGGGGCCCGTACGGCTGCGGGTAGCCGGTCGCAGCGCCCCCGTAGGGACCGGGCGCCGGGTACCGGCCCGGCATCGGCGGGGGCTGCACCGACGGCTGGTTGCCACCGCCGCCGGTCCACAGGCCCTGCGCCCGCTGCGCCCGCGTGAAGTCCTCGGCCACCATCGCCGAGAGGTCGAAGTACGCCTCCCGGGTCTTGGGCCGCATCATGTCTAGGTCCACCTCGGCGCCGACCGCCAGGTGCTCGTCGAACGGCACCACCTGCACCCCGCGGCAGCGGGTCCGGAAGTGCGCGACGATGTCCTCGACCTTGATCATCTTGCCGGTTTCGCGCACCCCGGAGATCACGGTGATGCTGCGGGAGACGAGTTCGGCATAGCCGTTCGCGGCCAGCCAGTCCAAGGTGGTGCTCGCGCTCGACGCGCCGTCCACCGACGGCGTCGACACGATGATCAACTGGTCGGCCAGGTCCAGCACTCCGCGCATGGCGCTGTAGAGCAGGCCGGTGCCCGAGTCGGTGAGGATCACCGGATACTGGCGGCCCAGCACCTCGATGACCCGCCGGTAGTCCTCGTCGTTGAACGTCGTCGACACCGCGGGGTCCACGTCGTTGGCGATGATCTCCAGGCCGGAGGGCGCCTGAGAGGTGAACCGGCGGATGTCCATGTAGGTGTGCAGGTACGGGATCGCCTGCACGAGTTCGCGGATCGTCGCACCGGTCTCACGGCGCACCCGGCGGCCCAGCGTGCCCGCGTCCGGGTTGGCGTCGATCGCCAGGATCTTGTCCTGCCGCTCGCTGGCGAGTGTCGCTCCCAGGGCGGTGGTCGTCGTGGTCTTGCCGACACCGCCCTTGAGGCTGATCACCGCGATGCGGTAGCAGGACAGGACGGGGGTGCGGATCAGGTCCAGCTTGCGCTGCCGCTCCGCCGCCTCCTTCTTGGCGCCGGGCTTGAAGCGGCTCGGCCGGGCGTTGGCCCCCGGCTTCTTCGCCTTGGGCTGGTTGCGCAGCAGGCGATCGGAGCTCAGCTCGACCGCCGCGGTGTGGCCGAGCGGGGCGCCGCCCTGGCCGGTGCGCTGCCGCTGGTCCACTTCGGGCCGATGGGCCTGCGGGCCGCCCGGCCCGGCGTCCGGCCGCGGGCCGCCCATCGGCGGTACCGGCTGACCGGGCGGTACGGGCCAGACGGGCGCTACGGGCCGGCCGGGGTCGTTCGGCTGCGGGAAGCCGTGACCGCTGTGACCGGGCTGGTGTTGCGGCTGCGGCTGCGGCTGCGGCTGCGGCTGCGGCTGCTGTAACTGCTGTGGCTGCTGCGGCTGCTGCGCCTGCGGTACGGCACCGGGTGCCGACGGCCCCGGCGCCTCGTCCTGGGGCTCCGCGCTCTCCGGCTCGGCGCCGTCCGCCGCGCTCACCATGTACCAGGTTTGCAGCCGCGGCCCAACGTAGGTGAACTCGTACGTGCCCTCATCGGCGCGGTCGGACTCTGCGTGGTCGTCGACAGGACCGGCCCCGTCGTCCCGATCGCTGTTCACCATGCCTCCTCTCCACCGACTGCGTGGGCGCCGCCCGCCAGTGCTCCGGGGCACTGGGCGGCATCGGCGTGCACAACGGCAACGTCCTGTGGTCCCGTCAGGAGCACAAGGAAGGCGGCGGGCAGTCCCGTGCCCGCCGTGCCGCCTCAGCTGCGGTTGCGCTGCCGACGGGCCCGGCGCGGTGTGGCGTCCGCGGCACGGCCGCCCCTGGTGGCGGTGTACAGTACGCTGATGAGGATGCCACCGACGATGATCACGGCGATTCCGACGGTGGTGTCGATGAGGAAGCCCAAGAGGATGAGCGCCGCATAGGCGACCGGGGTGGCATTGCGCAGGTTTCGGTTCACGGCAGGGATCCTTCCCGAGGGGTGGGTTCGGCGGCCGGAGCCGCCGGGGTCTTCCTAGGCTGTGGGTGATACCGCGATCGTCTTGACAGCCTCCCCGTCCGGCGGGTGTGCACATCGAGGCGCATGTCGACATCGTGGAGAGGCCGTCCGCTGCCGTGCCAGACCGAGAGCGCGTACGCGCTGAAAGGGTACCGCGTTCTCGCCTCGGGCACCTCGATCCGGACACGCACCAGATGGTCGCCGGAAACGGCCGCGGGCGCTCCGCCCGGCACGTCGCCGTAACGCCTCAACAGGTCGAACAGCGCTTCCGGCAGGGCGAGTTCGTGGTGCTCCGCCGTCCCGTGGATCCCCGCACGGAACACGGCTGCCGCCGCCAGGTCCAGGTCGGTGACCATGTCGAGGTCGGCGCGGTCCGGTAGGGGGTTCCCTCGGGACGTGAGCGCTTCGTACAGGAAGTCCACGGCGGCTCGGGCGTAGTGGGCCGCGCGGCCCTCGTCGCCCACCATGCGCCGCAGCATCGCCTGGTAGTGGACTTCTTCGTGGATCACCGGACGCCCGACGTACCCGTACAGCAGATCACGGTTGAAGGCGGCGGGCTCCCGCCAGGCACGGGCGTAGTCGGCCATCAGGAAGGCGATCAAGGGGTCGTCCCCACCCCCCTCGCGCAGGAACGGGCCGAGCAGTTCCACCAGGTCCACCGTGCGCACACCGGAGACCTCGGCGAGGACGCGCAACGTCGAGCGGAGCAGGCACTTGTGGAAGAGCGTCAGCGGGATCCGGAAGGCCATCCCGCTCAGCCAGTCCTCGAACGTCATCCGGGAGTGCTCGATCACGACGTCGGCCATCAGGTCCGTGTTCCCGGGGTCGCAGGGCAGGTACCCGGTGCGCAGACCGTGGTCGTCCCGGAAGCGGTCGTGGGTGTAGTCGGTGTTGTTGAGCAGCAGCAGAGGGTAGATGACGGGTGAGCCGCCCGAGGCGATCGCCTCCTCGATCCCGGCCAGGTGGGTGGCGCGGGATTCACCGGGCAGGCCCCAGATGAGGTCGGTGTAGGTGGGGATGTTCTGGGCCCGGAACTGGGTCTGCATACGGCGGTAGTTGTCGACCCGGATGTTGCGGCGGTTGGCGATCTGTAGCACCTCGGTGTCGAAGGACTGTGCCGAGAGGGTGATGGCCCCGGTCAGCCCGGCCCGGTAGAGGATTCCCGCGATCTCCACCACACGGCCGTTGGTGTTCTTCGCCCAGTTCGTCATCACCAGCAGCCGCTTGTTGTGGCGCCGGCACAGTTCCACGATGTGGCGTGCGATGTCCACGTCGCGTGCGACGATGCCGAAGTTGGCATCGGCTATGAACAGTTGGGTGCCGTCGGCGGCGACCCGGACGATGCGCTCCAGTTCCTCCTGGATGCGGTCCATGGGGAACTGGCGGATCTTGGAGTTGGTGGCCCCGCCCCAGTAGCAGAAGGCGCAGGAATAGGGGCAGCCCCGGTTGGTCTCGTACACCAGCATCCGGGACCGCGCGATGTCCTCGTCGGTCCAGGTGTTCCCCAGCAGCGGCGAGGGCAATGCGCCGAGGTCCGCGATCCGGGGGGCTTCGGGCGTGGTGACCACCTCGCCGTCGGCGGAGAGGTAGCTGATGCCGGGCAGGGCCGCCAACTCGTCGTCCGCGGTGGCCGGCTCCTCGTGGCGCAGGAATACCCGCAGCAGGTCGCGGAAGCGCAACTCTCCCTCGCCGTGGACGAGGACGTCGACCCAGGGCGCCTCGGTGAACACCACCTGCTGGTGCGTCACATCGTTGCCGCCGATCACGATGCGGCAGCGGGGCCAGCGCTCCTTGACCCGCCGGGCCAGTTCGAGCGTGCTGGGCCGGTTCCAGAAGTAGACGGTGAAGGCGACCGCCAGGGGATCCTCCAGCGCGCCCAGCACCTTGGCGCAGGCGGCCTCGAAAGCGTCCCCGCCCTGCATGTACACATGCTTGGTGAAGGAACAGGCCGCGGCGAGGTCCGGGGCCGCCTCGGCGGCGGCTTGCAGGTAGCCCAGCACGGTGCTGTAGCGGACGCCGGGCATCACGGTCATCTCGACCAGGTGCACCTGGCGCCGTCCAGCCACGGCGGAGGGCGGGCCGAGCCCGGCCGGCAGGTCGGCTGACGTCATTTTTCGAACACTTCCCCGTCTCGGTTGCGTTGCCCGGCTCCATTGGGCCCGCTGGCCGTAACGAACGAATTCCTCGTCCGTTACGGCCAGCGGGTTCATGCGGTGCACGATCAGGTCAGGTGCAGCAGCAGCACGGTGAGCAGCAGCAGCAGTAGGTGTCGCCGCCCGCTACGGCTTCCAGGTCGGCCTCGGACAGTTCGCGGTCCTCGATCTGGGGTGAGCTCGGTACCCTCAGTTCGTAGACACCGCTGGTCTTGCCGGCTTCCCAGAGGGCCACCTGGGCTTCCAGGTCGGGGTCGCCCCCGATGTTCCGGACGATGCGTACGCTCGCGTTGGCCGGCAGTTCCAGGCCCTGCTCGGCCAGTGCGGCGCGCGGGTCCGTCTCCAGTCGCGTCACGTATTCGTCGTTCGACCAGGCAGCCGTCAGCACCTTGGTGTAAGAGCTGACGAATGCCGACCTCTCTCTGGGTTCCATGGGTCTCCTTTGTGAAAGTGTTCCGGGCGTCACGGCCGACGCCCGGACGATCCCGCCTCGAGGCCGGGAGTTCGGGGGCTCGGGAGCGCGTTCATTTCTTGGCCCGCTCCCACTTGAAGGCCGTCAGGCTCAGCAGGAGTCCGGCCACACACCACCCGCCGAGGATCAGGGCCGTACGCCCGTGCTCCCAGCTGCCGGCCGCCTCGGACTGCTGGAAGGAGTCGGACAAGAACGCCGACCGCAGGCCCTGAGCCATCCATTTGAGCGGGAAGCATCCCGCCACCACCTGCATGAAGCCGGGGAGGGAGGTGAAGACGAAGAACACGCCCGAGACGAGCTGGAGCGCCAGGTACGGCAGTTGCACCACGGGCGCCGCGGCGCGCGCGTTGGGCGCCACCCGGCTGTAGGCGATGCCGAGGAAGGAGCAGGCGACGATGGACAGGACCACGACCCAGGCGAAGGTGAACCAGCGTGCCGCGGTGTTCGGAAGGTGCAGGCCGAACAGACCGACGCCGACGGTCAGCAGCACCACGGTCTCGAGCACTCCCGTGACGAAGGCCTGGGCGACCTTGGCCAGGAAGTACGACGCCGGTGACATGGGGGTCGCGGCCAGTCGGCGCAGGGTGCCGTCGTCGCGCTCGATCGCGATGGCGACCGCGAGACTGGAGAACGTGGTGCTCATGATGCCGGAGGCGATGATTCCGGCGATCAGCACCTGTTTCATGGGGGTGTGGGTGCCGGGGGCGTCGCCGCTGTAGATCACGCCGAAGATCAGCAGCAGCACGAGCGGCAGGGCGAAGGTGAAGATCACCGCCTGCCGGTTGCGGAAGTAGCACTTCAGCTCGATGCCGGCGCGGGCCACCGCCACCCTGCCGATCGAGGGCATCCGCTGTGGGCGCGGGCGGAGTCCGGATCGATCCCCCACGGCCGTGGTTTCCCTTCCACCAGTCATCCGGTGTTCTCCCGCCGGGACTTAGGCGCCGCGGTCGTCGCGTCGGCCGATGCGATCATCCGGAGGTAGACGTCCTCCAGCGTGGGCCTGGTGACGGTCAGTCCCGGGAGGTCGTCGCTCCCGAGCCGGGCCGCCCAGTCGAGCAGGACGCGCAGCGTCGCGGCCGGTGCGTCCGTGCTGATCCGGACCTGGCCCTCCGCCCGTCCGAGCGGAGGCGCCCCGGGCTGCTGAACGGGCGGCAGGCCCGCCCCGCGCAGCGCGCCTCCGGCGTGGAACTCGATGACGGCCTCACCGTCGGCGCGCCCGCCGATGTCCTTGGGCGCGCCCTCCGCGGCGACCTTCCCGCGCAGCAGGATGGCGACCCGGTCGCAGAGCACCTCGACTTCGTCGAGGTAGTGGGTGGTGAGCATCACTGTGGTGCCGTTCGTGGCCAGCGTCCGGATCAGGTCCCAGGTGACGCGCCGGGCCTGTGGATCCAGTCCCGTGGTGGGTTCGTCGAGGAAGACCAGTTCGGGGCGTCCGACGATGCCGAGCGCGATGTCCAGGCGGCGCTGCTGACCACCGGAGAGCCGAGCGGTGCGTTCGTTCGCCTTCTCGCCGAGCCCCGTCCGCTCGATCACGCTGTCGACGGGGAAGGGGTCGGGGTACAGGGAGGCGAAGTGGGAGACGACCTCCTTGACCGTGAGCTCGTCGAAGGAACCCACATCCTGGGGGACGATGCCGATGCGGGCGCGCCACCGGGGCCCGGCGCCGACGGGGTCCTGGCCGAGGACGCTGACCGACCCGGCGCCGCGGCTGCTGAAGCCCGTGAGGATCTCCTGCGTGGTGGTCTTCCCCGCGCCGTTCGGGCCGAGCAGAGCGAAGATCTCGCCGCGTCGCACATGGAGGTCGACCCCGTGCAGCACGGGTACGGCTCCGTAGGACTTGCGCAGTCCGGACACCCCGATGACTTCCGGTCCGGGCATCTGCACCACCTTGGGATTCAGAGCGTGATCGAGGGCTGAGGGCGAGGGGCGCCGCGCCGCCGTACCTGTGTCAGGTGCAGCAGCAGCAGGGAGAACAGCAGCAGCAGTAGGTGTTGTCGCCGCCCGCTACGGCCTCCAGGTCGGCCTCGGACAGTTCGCGGTCCTCGATCTGGGGTGAGCTCGGTACCCTCAGTTCGTAGACACCGCTGGTCTTGCCGGCTTCCCAGAGGGCCACCTGGGCTTCCAGGTCGGGGTCGCCCCCGATGTTCCGGACGATGCGTACGCTCGCGTTGGCCGGCAGTTCCAGGCCCTGCTCGGCCAGTGCGGCGCGCGGGTCCGTCTCCAGTCGCGTCACGTATGCGTCGTTGGACCAGGCAGCCGTCAGCACCTTGGTGTAAGAGCTGACGAATGCCGACCTCTCCCTGGGTTCCATGGGCCCCCCTTATCGCTTGTCGATTCCGGGCCGAGCCGGATTCGGGTGGATGCGGAAATCATTCAGAGCCGACCACCGCCCAGTCAACTGCGGTCTTTTCCCTTGTGGTTCCATCTTTTTGCGGCCTCACCGGTATCCGCGGAACCCGCCGACCCATAGTGTTATCGCAGCTCAGGGCGGTCGGAGGTGAGGGACTCATAGGGATAGGGAGAGGCCCCCCTACGGATAAGAAAGCCACCCGGCAGAGGCAGCCGAGGAGCGCCGAAAGAATAGCCGACGGTCGTCCTGAATTCCTTGCTTTACCTGTCCCGACGGGTAATAAAGTGTCGGACCACGTCGAGATGTCTTTGGAGGGCGCCGTGGATCTGCCTCGCTTTAAGGCACACCTTGTCCCGCAGGTCGTCAGTCCGGATCGGGTCTTCCTGGTGTCGGAGGAAGGCCACTATCTGGTGCAGGGCAAGGCGGTCGCCGAGGTGGTGCCCTTCCTGGACGGGACCCACACGATCGCCGAGATAGCCCTGAAGCTCTCCGACCGGTTCACCCTGGGTGAAGTCGTCTTCGCCATCAGCAAGTTCCAGCGCTTCCACCACCTCGCCGAGGGCCCTGTCGGGACCGACCGTGCCTCGGTGGCCTTCTGGGAGGCCCAGGGCGTGGACGCCGCCGAGGCCACCCGGCGGCTGGACGAGGCCCAGGTGGAGATCACCTCGGTGGGTGCGGTGGACGAGGCGGAGGTGGTGGCCGCGCTGCGGACGACCGGCATCGAGGTACGGCCGGTCACCGCCGCCGCGGCCGGTGCCACCGCTCCGACCCTGGCCGTCGTGCTCGCCGACGACTACGGCAACCCCGAACTCACCGCCGTCGACGCCCGCCTGCGCGGGGCCGGCATCCCCTGGCTGCTGGCCAAGCCCACCGGCGCCGATGTCTGGACCGGCCCCTACCTGGTGCCGGACGTCACCGGATGCTGGCAGTGCCTGGCCCGGCGGCTGGAAGGCAATCGGCAGGTGGAGGCGTACCTCAAGCGCAAGCGGGGCGACGACGCTCCGATCCTCACCTCTGTGGCGGCCTCCCCCTGGTCGGGAGGGCTTGCGGCACAGATGGTCGTCGGCGCCGTGGCCGGCATCATCGGGGCGGAGGCGGCCGACTACCGGGGAGTCCTGATCTCGGTGCATGTCCCGACCATGCGGACCGAACGCCACCAGCTGATCCGGCAGCCGCAGTGTCCCGGCTGCGGAGACCCCTCGGTCCTGCACATCGACCCCCGGATCGAACTGACCGAGCAGGCCGTGCGGTTCAGCGCGGACGGCGGGCACCGGACGATGCGCCCCGACGACACCTACAAGCGGCTGCAGAAGCACATCAGCCGGCTGACCGGCGCCGTCAGCTCGCTGCGGCTGCTCAATGACGTCGACAACGGCGTCACCTACAGCTACTCGGCCGGCCACAACTTCGCGATGCCCGGCGACAACCTCGCCATGCTGCGCCGCAACCTGCGCGGCCAGAGCGGCGGCAAGGGCCGCACCGACATCCAGGCCCGGGTCAGCGGAATGTGCGAGGCCATCGAACGGTACTCGGGAGTATGGCGCGACGACCGCCCCACCCGCCGGGCCAGCTTCGACGCGCTCGGTCCCGACCTGGCGGTGCACGCAGGCGACCTGCTGCTGTACTCCGAGGCCCAGTACGCCGGCCGGGAGGAATGGAACCACAACGGCGCGGGCCGGCTGCACATCGTGCCGGAACCGTTCGACACCGGCCGCGAGATCGACTGGACGGCGGCGTGGTCGCTGACGCACGACCGGGAGCGACTGGTGCCGGCGGGATACGCCTGGTTCGGCCACCCCGACCTGGTGGACCACTTCTACTGTTTCAGCGACGGCAACGGCAACGCCGCCGGGAACACCCTCGAAGAGGCGATCCTCCAGGCGTTCTACGAACTCTGCGAGCGCGACGCGGTCGGCCTGTGGTGGTACAACCGCGCGCTGCGGCCCGGCTTCGATCTCGACAGCCTGCACGAGCCGTACATCGACACCCTCCGTGAGTTCTACGCCGGCATGAACCGCAGCCTGGAGGCGGTGGACATCACCACCGACCTGGGCATCCCCACCTTCGCCGCGGTCTCGCGCCGGATCGACCACCCGGTGGAGGACGTGCTGCTGGGATTCGGGGCGCACCTGGACGTGCGGATCGCCGTCCTGCGGGCCCTGACCGAGGTCAACCAGTTCCTGCCGGCGGTGATCAACCGCAAGGCGGACGGGTCCACCGACTACTGGGAGGACGACCCGGACACGCTCGCATGGCTCCAGCAGGTGACGGCCGCCCAGGACCCCTGGGTCGTGCCGGCCCCGAACCTCCCCACCACCTCGGCCGGCAGCTACTCCGGCCTGTTCTCCGGTGACCTGGCCACGGACATCCGGGGCGGGGTCGAGCGGGTGCGCAAGGCGGGCCTCGAAGTGATCGTCCTCGACCAGAGCCTGCCCGACCTGGAGCTGAAGGTCGCCAAGGTCATGGTCCCGGGCATGCGCCACTTCTGGCGCCGGCTGGGTCCGGGCCGGCTCTACTCCGTACCAGTGGAACTGGGCTGGCTGTCCGCGGCAACCGCCGAGGACCGGATGAACCCGCGAAGCGTCTTCTTCTGACCCGCCCCCACAAGCACGTCCTCGCCCCGTGTCAGGGCTTTCCCCACCGCGGTCTCCCTGGAGATGACATGACTGGTCCCGATCCTTCCGGCGCCATCAGCAACCCCCCACCCGCCCCCGGTCCGGTGCGTGTCGGTGAACTCCTGCGGCTTCACCCGGGCGCCCGGATCGTCACCGTCCCCAGCGGCGCGACCCAGATTCTCATCGGGCAGCGCGGTACCTCGCTGGGTGCGCTGTCACCCGGACTGACGGCGGCCATGGAGCTGCTCGCCACCCAAGAGACCGGCAGCGACGAGCTGCTGGACGTCGTCCGGAGCCACGAGGGCGAGCTGGGCATGCTCAAGATTCCCACGCTGCTGCGGAGGCTGCGGGCGGGCGGCTGGCTCTCCGCCACCCTGGAGGTCGCGGGAGCGCCGCTGCTGACCTTCCGCCCGCTCGGCCCCACCGTTCCGCCCGTTCTCCAGCATGACGGCGACCCGGCCGAGCTGCGGATGTCCCGCTTCGCCGTGCTGCGCGCCGATGGCACGGGCATGGTGCTGGAGTCGCCGCTGGCGCACGTCGCCGCCGAACTGCACGATCCGGCGCTCGCCGGTCTGCTGGCCGCGCTGCCCGCACAGCGGGACCCCCGCGACCCCGCGGGCGCGCGGACCTACCCGGTGGACTGGCCGGAAGCGGTCCCCGCGCTGCTGAGCGCCCTGGCCCGGCACGGCTTTCTGGTTCCGCGGAGCGGCGCCGCCGAGGAAGACTTCCGCTTCGCGCAGTGGTCGCCGCACGAGCTGTGGTTCCACAGCCGTACCCGCGTCGGACGCCACGACCTGCCGTACGGCGGCACCTACTGGGCCAAGGGCTTCGCCGAGCCGCTGCCCTCGGTCCGGCCGCCCTTCGACGGCCGCTCGGTGGAGCTGCCCCGGGCGGACCTCCAGGCGCTGCGCACGAGCGACCGGACCCTCACCGAGGTACTGGAGGACCGGCGGTCGTTACGGCTGCACGACAGCGCGGCGCCGCTCACGGCCGGGCAGCTGGGCGAGTTCCTGTACCGGAGCGCACGGAACCGGGGCAGGTACGACGACGGTTCGCAGGAACTGGGCGACCGGCCCTACCCGTCCGGCGGCCGGGCGTACGAGCTGGAGATCTATCCGCTGATCCACCAGGTGGACGGTGTGGCACCGGGCCTGTACCACTACGACCCCGAGGAACACCGGCTGGAGCTGGTCGCCGAGCCCGGACCGGCGCTGACCCGCCTGGCCGAGATGTCCCGCGCGACCGCGCAGATGTCCGCTCCGCCGCAGGTGACGCTGCTGATCACGGCGCGCTTCGGGAGGGTGATGTGGAAGTACTCCTCGATGGGTTACGCCCTGGTGCTCAAACACGTGGGGGTGCTCTACCAGGTGATGTACAGCGTGGCCACCGCGATGGGGCTCGCGGGCTGCGGGCTCGGCGGCGGCGACTCCGACGCCTTCGCCGCCGCCTCCGGGGTGCCCTGGGAGAGCGAGTCGACCGTCGGCGAGTTCCTGCTCGGCAGCCTCGGGAAGGAGGGCGGCGATGGAGTTCCGGCGTAAGGCACTGGAGAACCTGCGCCAACCCGACGACCTGGACAGCCCGGTGCGCCTGACCCGGCCGCGTGCCTGGGCGGTGCTGGCGGTCGTGGGGGCGATCATCGTGGGCGGCCTGGTGTGGTCCTTCAACGGCGAACTGGCCCGGAGCGTGAACGTGCCGGGCATCCTCACCCATCCACTGGGGGTGTCCAAGGTCGAAAGTCCGCAGAGCGGGACGGTGTCGAACGTCTTCGTCGACACCGGGGACGTGGTGACCAAGGGCGCTCGGGTGCTGTCCCTGGTCGACGCCGAAGGAGCCACCAAGACCGTCCGGGCCCCCTTCTCCGGCCGGGCGATCGCCCTGCTGGTCGGCAACGGGCAGTACGTCGCCGCGGGCGCGACGTTCATGACGGTGGAGCGCACCGACGGCGAGAACGACCGGATGGTGGCCGTCCTGTTCGCCCCCGCGGACAAGGCGGGCCTGCTGAAGATCGGCGACAGGGTGGACATGGACGTGGCGTCGGCTCCCGCGCAGGCGTTCGGCCTGATGCGCGGCCGGGTCACCGCCATGGACCAATTCCCCCAGACCGAACAGCAGGTGCAGGACTTCCTGGGCGGGAACAAACTGCTGGCCACACAACTCCTGGAGCAAGGCGGACCGATCCGGATCACCGTCGACCCGGACCGCGACGCCGACGTGCCCAGCGGTTACCGCTGGACCACAACGTCCGGACCGCCGTTCCGCATCAACTCGTGGACCCAGGTCAGCGCCATCGGCCGGCTGCCCGGTGAGCGCCCCATTGATTGGCTGCTGCCGCGATGACGACTCGATCCGTTCCCCCACAGCACACGCCGGGCCGGAAGGCCGACTCCGAGGCGGCGAGCGAACAGCCGCACCACGGGATGCGGCGCGGCCGGCGCGAGGGCCGCTCCGATAAGCGGATGCGCGTCCGTACCCCGACCGTGATCCAGCTCGAGGCGGTCGAATGCGGCGCGGCCTCACTGAGCATGGTGCTGGGCCACTTCGGGCGGTTCGTCCCCCTGGAGGAGCTGCGGACCGCCTGCGGCGTCTCCCGTGACGGGGCCAAGGCGTCGAACCTGCTGCGAGCGGCCAGAAGCTACGGCCTGCTGGCCAGAGGCCGGCAGATGGAGGTGGAAAAACTCCGCACGCTGCGGCCGCCGACGATCCTGTTCTGGAATTTCAACCACTTCGTGGTCTACGAGGGCATGGGCACCCGGCTCGGACGGCCGGTGGTCCACCTCAACGACCCCGCCTCCGGCAAGCGCACCGTCAGCCTCGAGGAGTTCGACAACAGCTTCACCGGCATCGTCCTCACCTTCGAGCGCGGGCCGGACTTCCAGCGCGGCGGACGCCCCCCGCGCATCCTCTCGGACCTGTACGCCCGCTACAGCAGCAACGGTGGGGCCCTGCTGCTCGCGCTCCTGGCCAGTATCCTGCTGATCATCCCCGGCGTGGCGGTTCCCGCGTTCACGCGGGCCTTCATCGACCGGGTACTGAACAACGGCGATCACTCCTTCATCACACCGTTGCTCGGCGCGATGGGCGTGGCCGCCGGGCTGACCGTCGTGCTGACCCTGCTTCAGCAGGCACATCTGCTGCGGGTGGAGTCGTCGACGGCGATCCGCAGTTCCGCCCGCGTCGTCCGGCACCTGCTGCGCCTGCCGGTGGTCTTCTTCACGCAGCGCAACCCGGCCGAGATCTCCCAGCGGGTCGCCTCCAACGACAGAGTCGCCGAGATCCTGTCCCGGGACGTGGCGACCGCGGCGGTCAGCGCGCTGCTCGTGGTGTTCTACGCGATCCTGCTGTGGACCTACGATGCCGAGTTGACCGTGATCGGCGTCGGGGTGGCCCTGCTGAACATCGTGGTGCTGCGCCTGGTGTCACGGCTCCGCAGCGACGCGGTGTCCAAACTCCGGGCGGACCGGGCGCGGCTGACAGCGGCGTCGTTCAACGGCCTCCAGCTCATCGAGACGATGAAGGCGTCAGGCACCGAGAACGACTACTTCGGGCGCTGGGCGGGCTTCCAGGCCAAGGTGGTCTCCGGATCGCAGGTCCTCGGCACGCCCACCGCGCTGCTCGCCGTCGTACCACCGCTCCTGGCGGCGGTGGACAGCGGCTGCATCCTGCTGATCGGCGGTCTCAAGGCGATCGACGGGGCCATCTCCATCGGTCTGCTGGTCGCCTTCCAGACGCTGGTGACGAACTTCAGCCGTCCGGTCTCCCAGCTGACCAACCTGGGGCCGCGGGTGCAGGACGTGGCCGCCGACATCAACCGGCTCAAGGACATCGAACGGTTCCCGCTGGCCGCCGACTTCGGTGCCGTGGCGCCCGGCAGCGGCCCGGCCGGCGCGCCGAACGGCGGACCCGGCCGGGCACCGGCGCCGCGGGAGCCCCGGCGCCACGCCCCGGACCGGCCCGCCCCCTCGCCGTCTCCGGCCTCCCGCCGGCCCACCAGCGTGGCGAGCGTGGAGCTGCGCGGTATCACCTTCGGATACAGCCCGCTGGGGGATCCGCTGCTGCGGGACTTCGACCTGACCGTGCGGCCCGGACAGCGCGTGGCGCTGGTGGGCGGCTCGGGGAGCGGGAAGTCCACGGTGAGCCGGCTCATCGCCGGTCTGTACGAGCCGTGGTCCGGCCAGATCCTTTTCGACGGCCGGGAACGCCGGGAGTACGCCCGCGACACCCTCGGCAGCGCGGTGGCCTTCGTCGACCAGGACATCTTCCTCTTCGAGGGAACGGTCCGGGAGAACGTCACCTTGTGGGACACCTCCATCCCCGACGACAGGATCGTCGCCGCTCTGCGCGCCGCGGCCGTCTACGACGTCGTGGCCTCCCGGCCGGGCACCCTCGGCAGCGTCGTCGCCGAGGGCGGCTCCAACTTCTCCGGAGGCCAGCGGCAGCGTCTGGAGATCGCCCGCGCACTGGTCCGCGGGCCCAGCGTCATGGTGCTCGACGAGGCCACGAGCGCCCTGGACGCGGAGACCGAGAAGCGCATCGACGACAACCTCCGCCGGCTCGGCTGCGCTTGCGTGATCATCGCCCACCGGCTGTCGACGATCCGGGACAGTGACGAGATCCTGGTACTGGATCACGGCCGGGTCGTGCAGCGCGGCACGCATCACACCCTTGTCGGGGCGGAGGGACTGTACGCCGACTTGATCCGGGAGCAATGAAGCAGTGACCACATCCCACTTCCCGATCTGGTCCGGCTCGGAAGCGATGGATTTCTCCGAGCTCGCCGCGATCCTCGGTCCTCGGACAGAGGGCGTCTTCGCACTGGACGACCCCGGGCGCCTGTGGTTCGTCACCGAGGGCATGCTGGACCTCTTCGCCGTCAGCGAGGAGGACAGCGGACGCTGGACCTTCCTGTGCCGCGTCGGGACCGGCACCGTACTGTGCGGCGGCCGGTCGGACGGGCCGGTCCTCGTCGGCAAACCGCTGCCCGGCGGAGCCGTGCGCGACGGCACGCTGGTCGACGCGCTCTGCGTCGTGCGTCGCACTGCCGGACACGGCGCCTGGCCGCGCGACGGCGGGCCGGGAAGCCGGCTGGCGGCGCAACTGGCGGCCGGGCTGGACGCCGGGTTCGTGGCACTGGCCGACGCCGTGCGGACCGAGCTGCCACCGAGGGAATTCGTCCCGCTGGAAACGGACAGCGCCGACGGGGTGTCCCGGCCTTCGCGCCGCACCCGGCTGCCGGCCGGGTCCATGGCACGCTCGGTCGACGGCGCGGTCTGGATCCAGGTGCTCCAGGGTTCGGTCGGACTGGCGCTGACCGACGTCAACGAGGCCGACGCGCGCTCCCGGCCCGCCGCCACCCCACCACCTCCACCGCCCCCACCAGCCCCGTCACCCCCGCCGTCCCCACCGTCCGCATCCGACGCGTTCGCCACATCCGGCTGGCCCGGCCGAGGCACCACGAAACGGTTCCTGGTCACCGAGGCGGACTGGGTGCGCTCCCCCAAGGGCGCGGTGGTGGGCGTCCTGCGCACCGCGGAGGTCATGGCCGACCCGGACTTCGCCCACGAGGTCCTGTCCCAGCAGCGCCTTCTCATGCGACGGCTGACCGATCGGATGATCAGCCGACGGTCCACGGCCCGCCGCGAGATGCGACAGCGCCGGAAACTGGACGCCGAGACGCTACAGCGCTCCTCCCGCGCTCTGACGGCCGTGCTCGACCCGTTCGGGCTGCCGGGGGACGGCGACTTCGACCCCTCCGACCAGGACACCTATCTGGCGGTGGCCCGCATCGTCGGACACGCCTCGGGCGTCGACATCACCCGCGCCTCCACGTCGGAGGCCTCCGACGCCCGGCTGGGCCCCGTGGAGCGGATCGCGGTGTCCTCGCGTTTCCGCACCCGGCAGATCCGTCTGGACGGCAGATGGTGGCGCACGGACCTGGGGCCGCTGTTCGCCCATCTCGGTCCGGATACCACCGGCGGACCGGGGGACCCGCCGGGCGACACCGCCACCAAGCGCACCCCGGTGGCGCTGATCTGGCGGCGGGGCCGGTACGAGGCCCGGCAGCCCGGCGGCAAGGCCGTGCGGGTCGGCCGTGCCTACGCCGCACGGCTGGAGAACACCGCGTGGATGTTCTACCCGCCGCTGCCGGACGAACCCCTGAGCCGGGGCGCTCTGGTCCGGTTCGGTCTGCGCGGCAGCGCGCGGGACGCCGGGGTGATGGTCGGACTCGGACTGGCCGCGGCACTGCTCGGACTGCTGGTTCCGGTGCTCACCGGCAAGGTGCTCGGCGACCTGGTGCCCCGTGCCGATCGGGGGCCGGTGACGCAGGTGTGCGTGGTCCTGTTCACCGCGGCGGTGTTCTCGGCGGTGCTGTCGGCGGTCCAGAACCTGTCGCTGCTGCGGTTGGAGGGACGCTTCGAGGGGCGGGCACAAGCCGCGGTGTGGGACCGGCTCCTGCGGCTTCCCACCGCGTTCTTCACCAAGGTCTCCACGGGAGAGCTGAGCAATTCCGCGATGGGTGTCAGCACCATCCGGGAGGTGCTGTCCGGCATCACCAACCAGGTGGTACTGGGCTGCCTGCTGTTCGTCACCAACCTGAGTCTGCTGTTCTTCTACAGCGTCCCCCTGGCCCTGATGGCGCTGGCCCTGGCACTCGCCGGCGGCGGGGTCTGCCTGGTGGTGGGGATCAAGCAGACCACATGGCAGCAGCGACTGACCGAGCACGACCACAAGCTGGCCGGAACCCTTTTCCAGATGCTCGGCGGTCTGTCCAAGCTGCGCGTCGCCGTGGCGGAGGACCGGGCGTACGCCCACTGGGCTCTGGGATTCGCCCAGTCCCGGAGGCTGTCCTCCCGCGCGCGCCGCTTGCAGAACGTGGTCACCGTCTTCAACTCCGGATATCTGCTGGTGTGTACCCTGCTGCTGTTCGCGCTCGTCGGCGGCCCGGCCAGCCACCAGCTCTCCGTCAGCGATTTCCTGACCTTCAACAGTGCCTACGGCATGATGCTGGCGGCCTGTGTCCAGGTCACCGGGAGCGTCACCATGGCGTCAGCGGTGATACCGCTCTTCGACGGCCTGCAACCGGTGATCTCCGAGGTGCCGGAGGTGTCGGCCACCAAGGAGTCGCCCGGCGACCTGTACGGCGAGATCGAGGTCAGCAACGTCAGCTTCCGCTATCACGACGATCAGCCGCCGGTGCTGCACGATGTCAGCTTCCAGGCGCGGCCGGGGGAGTTCGTCGCCATCGTGGGGCCGACGGGGTGCGGGAAGTCGACGCTGCTCAGGCTGCTCATCGGTTTCGACGAGCCCACCACCGGAGCGGTCCTGTACGACGGCATGGACCTGTCGTCGCTCGACGTGACGGCCGTCCGCCGACAGTGCGGTGTCGTGCTCCAGAACGGAAACCTGTTCGCCGGCAGCGTCCTGTCCAACATCTGCGGCATGGGCAACTACTCGCTCGACGAAGCGTGGGAGGCCGCCGAGATGGCCGGACTCGACGAGGATCTCGGACGGATGCCGATGGGCATGCACACCGTCCTTTCCGAAGGGGCGACGACGCTGTCGGCCGGCCAGCGACAGCGGCTCATGATCGCCCGTGCGCTGATCGGCCGGCCCCGCATCCTCTTCTTCGACGAGGCCACCAGCGCACTGGACAACCGCACCCAGGAGATCGTCACGCAGAGCATGCGGCGGCTGAACGCGAGCCGCATCGTGATCGCCCACCGGCTGTCGACGGTGATGCGGGCGGACCGGGTGCTGGTTCTGGACGCCGGCCGGCTCGTGCAGGCCGGCAGTCCGGAGGAACTGCTGAAGGACAAGGACGGCATGTTCTACCGCCTCGTCCAGCGGCAGATGTCCTGATCCACCGCTGCCCCGCGGCCCGCCCGGTGCCGCGGGCCGCAACAGGTCGTGCCGGGCGCACGACCCCCGACCCGCCGCTTCGAAGGAGACGTGTCATGCCCCGCCCCACCCGGTCCGACGCCATCCCGACGGCCGGCTCCGACGACCGCCCCCCAGGGCCGGCGGAGGACCTGGCGCTGGCCGGCATCCGCGCGGACCCGCTCACCTTCCTTTCGGACCTGGTCACCGAGTACGGCGACCTCTGCAGCCATCGCACCCGCGGCCAGACCGTGTGGTTCGCCAATACGCCCGAACTCGCCCGGCACATCCTGAAGGACAACTACACCAACTACACCAAGGCCGGGACGCCGGACGACTTCATGCTGACCCCTCTGCTCGGAAAGGGGCTGCTCACCAGCAACGGCGCGCAGTGGGAGCGGCAGCGGCGACTGTGCGCGCCATCCTTCCGGCGGGTGGCGGTCGAGTCGTTCGACGGCCTGATGGTCGAGGCGGCTCTCGACCTGGCCACCGCCTGGGGCGAGGCGGCCGACCGGGGCGATGCCGTCCGGGTGGACCACGACTTCACCTCACTCACCCTGCGGGTGGTGGCCTCCGCGCTGCTCGGCTCCGAACTGACCGCGGCCGGACGTGGTTTCGGGCAGGCGGTCGACGACATCAACCGGTTCATCGGGCACTTCGACGGGACCCCGCCCGAGGACGAGGACGTCCGGGCCCGGCTCCGGGCGTACACGGGCGCGAAGGGCTTCCTGGACAGGGTGGTCGGCACCATGATCGGGGCCCGGCGGCTGACCGGCCCCCACGGGCACCCCGGAGACCTGCTGGACGCGATGCTGGGCGCCCGGGACGAGCACGGCGACGCCCTCTTTGACCAGGAGGTGCACGACCAGGTCCTGACCATGGTCATGGCCGGTCACGAGACCACCGCGAAGGCCCTCAGCTGGACGCTCCACCTGCTCGACCGGTACCCCGAGCACGCGGCGCGGGTGCGAACCGAGATCGACCGGGTCCTGGGTACCCGGCTGCCGACCGCCGCGGACCTGTCCGAGCTGGTCCATACCCGGCAGTGTCTGGACGAGGCCATCCGCCTGTTCCCGCCGGTGTGGCTGATCTCCCGGCGCGCGGTGAACGACGACCTCCTCGGCGGGTTCCGGATCCCCGCCGGCACGCTGGTGTGCGTCAGCCCCTGGACGCTGCACCGGCATCCGGAGTACTGGGAGGCGCCCGAGGAATACCGGCCCGAGCGCCGGCACAGCCGGGCGGTTCACTCGTACCTGCCGTTCGGCGGTGGCCCCCGGGTCTGCATCGGACAGGCCTTCGCCACGACGGAGGCGATGCTCGTCCTCACGGTCGTCCTCCAGCGGCTCCGGCTGACGCGGGCACCCGGCACCACGGTCGTCCCCGAGGCGCTGGTCACCTTGCGTCCGCGGGACGGTCTGCTGATGCGGGTGGAGCGGCGCCATGGGTGAGGCGGGAGGGCCGGTGACACCAGGCGCTCACAGCTACCGCCCCGAAAGGGAACTGGGCGGATTCGAGCAGGAGGTGGAGCGCTTGGCCCACCAGGCCACGCTGACCTGGGCGCACGAGTGGCGCATCCTCCAGCCGCTGGCGCCCTCCGGCGGTGGGGCGGTGCTGGACGCGGGCTGCGGAAACGGCGCGGTGACCGCCGAACTGAGCGCCGCGCTGCCGGAATCCCGAGTCGTCGGGCTGGACGCGCACCCCGGACTCCTGGACCGGGCGCGCGCCCGCGCGGCGGCCGGAGCGGAACTGGAGCTGTTCCTGGGCGACATCGGCGACACACCGTTCGCGGACGCGACGTTCGACCTGGTGCTGTCGAGGTACGTCTTCCAGCACCTGCGGGAGCCGGTCGCCGCGGCACGGGAGCTGCGCCGGGTCCTGCGGCCGGGCGGGCACCTTGTCGTGATCGACGTCGATGCCGGGTTGTGGGGGACGGCGGAGCCCGACCTGTCGGGCTTGGCCCAAGAGGCGTACCGCGCACTCGGCGCGGCGCAGTCCGCGGCCGGCGGGGACCGGCTGATCGCCCGGCGCCTGCCCCGCGTGCTCAGGGACGCCGGCTTCACCGACGTGACCGTGCGGCCGTTCGCCTACACCAGCGACGAAGTGGGGCTCGCGGCCCTGGCGCCGCAATTGTCCCCGGAGCGGCTGCTGCCGCTGGTCGAGCGGGGCGCGGTCGGCATGACGGCGTATCTCCGGGCGATGACCGCCTGGCAGAGCTTCGTGGCCGGTGACGGCTTCGTGCTGCTGCTGGGGTTCGCCGTGGTGGGGCGCCGGTAGGCCCGGACGTCTCCACCGGCCGGCCGGGTGCACCCCTCAGCACTCGTGGCGCAGCACCGCGCCCAGGGCGTCGGGCAGGGCGTTCCGTCCGCGGATGGACAATTTGCTGTAGACATGCGTGAGATGGACCTCGACGGTGCGCGGGGTGATGTGCAGCAGATCGGCGATGCTCTTGTTGGTTCTGCCCCGGGCGGCGTGTATGGCGATACGACGCTCGGTCGGTGTGAGGGCCGGGAGTCCGGACACCGGGGTGCGCCGAAGCCGTCCCCCCGAGGCGAGCAGCGATTGGTGCGCCTCGGCGGTGAGCGACCGCGCGCCCGACTCCTCGGCGAGCAGCATTCCCCTGTGCAGCGCCTGCCGGGCATGGGCGTAAGAACCGTTGCGCCCCTGCGCCTGGCCCGCCGCGACGAGGGAAAGCGCCAGCTGGAGCCGGGCGTCGGTCTGCTCGAGCAGGGACACGGACTCGGCCAGCGCGCGCTCCGCCGCCGCCCCCGAGCTCACTGCCCCCAGCGAGCGCAACGACTGGCCGATGACCGCGGGATTGCCCCAGCGCCGGGCCAGTTCGACCTCCGTCTCCGCGAGCCGACGGGCCTCCGCGTCGTTTCCGAGCCGTTTCCACGCCAGCGCGGCGCAGCCGCGCCAGGCACTCAGAGCGGGGTTGACGATCTCCAGTGCCTCCAGCCGGTGCCCGCACTCCATCAGGTCGGCGAGTGCGCCCCGGAGGTCACCCGAGTGCAGGCGCAACATACCCCGAATGCCCAGGGCGCTTGCGGGCAGATCGTGGAGTCCTTGGAGGAGGCCGACGGACTCCTCGCAGTGGCCCATGGCCCCGCGCACCCGGGCGACCTCGGTCACCGCGACGGCATGGCAGCTCTTCACCTCATGATGGGCGGTGGTGAGGGCCTGCGCCCACTTGGCCTCGGTGAGCGCCAGGGACAGATCACCCAGCCGCACGGCGATCTCGGCGCGCTGGCAATGAGCGATCACCCGGGGGAAGAGCGCGTCCTGGTCCAGCGCTGTGGTCAGCATGTGATCGGCCCAGCGCTGCGCCTCACGCAGCTGCCCCGCCCACGTCAGTACGGTGATACATCGCAGCAGCAGCACCAGCGAAGCGCTGTCCGCCGGCCGCTCGCCCGCCAGCGCCCGGTGCACCAGCTCCAGCGGGACGTCGCGGGGCTCGGACCGGCAGGCCAGATCGCCGGCCATGGCTGCCAGCAGCTCCCGCTCGCCGGGGGTGACGCCGAGTGTGTGGCTCAGGGCGGGCCGGTCGGGCGCCGCCACGACCGGCGCCCTTCCCCCCTCGGGCACCGTACTGGTCAGGGACTGCACGCTCAGGCTCAGCTCCGTATCGGCCAGCTCGGCGAACGCCTTCTCGTCGACATGGGCGAGTACGGTGCGGGGCGGGCGCAGCGCCGACTCGGCACTGCCCTGCCGCAGCACCCGTGCGTAGGCGCGTTCCACGATCGCCGCCGCCTGGCGCGCCGGATCGGAGAAGAGGCGGACCGCCTCGTCCAGATGGCGGTCGGCGGCCGCGGGCGCGAAGAGCACCTCGGCGCGGCCCAGCAGCCAGAGCACCTCCGCGCGCTCTTCCTCCGGAATCCAGTCCCGGAGCACACGCCACGCGTACTCGGCACACGTCTTGGGGTCGCCCGCCCTCAGGGCGTCGTCCGCGGCGTTCTTCAGGACACCGCACGCCCACGCGTCCTCGGCCACGTCGGCCTGTAGCAGGTGCTCGGCGACCTGCGGCAGCGGCGCCCCCAGGTCGTTCAGCCGCCGGGCGGCCCGCATGTGCAGCGCGCGCCGCGCATCGGCGGACATGTCCCGGTGGATCAGCCTCCACAGCTCGGCATTGGTGAAGCGGTACCGCTCGGGGGTGCCCGTCGGGCGAAAGACCCCCACCCGGGTCAGCTCCGCGGTGAGTCCCCAGATCGTGTCCCCGTACAGGTTGAGCATGTCCGCGATCACCGCGCAATCGCCTTCTTCGCCGAGTACCGCGGCGACCTCGGCGACCTCGCGGAGGGTGGCGGGCTGGCGCAGCAGCCGGGCGGCGGCGGCCTCGGCCTGTAGCCGTTCACCGCATCGCCGCACCCGGTCGACCTGTGACGCCCGAGGGGGCACGGCGTCGGCGGTCAGGGACGCCAGCAGCTTTTCCAGACGGGAGGGACGCCCGTGGGTGGCCTCGGCACAGGCTTGTACGAACTCGTCGTCGCAGCCCTGCCCGGAATAGGCGGTCTCGACCATGTCGCGCACGCTGTGCGGGGAGAGCGGGCTGAGGGTGAGGGACTGACATCGGTCGCACGTGGAGATGTCGTCGATCAGTGTGCGGTCGACCGGGGTTTCGTCCGTACGGTAGGCCAGGATCAGCAAGACCGGCAGATGGTGCAGGCGGCGTACCAGAAAGCCGAAACAGCGCAGTGAGGTCTCGTCCATCCACTGGATGTGATCGACGATGACGACCAGCGGATGCCGGCGGGCGCCCTGTGTGAAGCCTTCCCACAGGGCTTCGAAGAGCTGATGGTCGAAGGGGCCGGTGCCTTCGCTTGTTCCGCTGAGCGGTTCCTCGCCCTCGACGTTCTCGTCCCGGCCGGCGACCTTGAGCGAGGCGGCCCGCAGCTGGCGGACGACCGCGAACCGACGGTGGGCGTCCGAAGGAGAACACGACAGGCTCCAGACCATGCTGCCCAAGCGCCGCACGCGTTCGGCCACCTCGCCCAGGAGCGCGGAACAGCGCATTCCCGAGACGGACCGGACCAGGACGGCATTGCCCATGCCCGCCCTGGCACTGCGCGCGCGTGATAACAGATCCGCGAGTTCCGACACACGTTCAGGCTGCACGTCCCCTCCTCGCTCGGTGTTTTGCCGACCTTGCCGTCCGGCCCGGATCGATGGACCGTTCTCTTTCCGCCCGTGGTTCTGGCCAGGCGCGTTGGCACCGTCCGCAGGAAGGGTCCGGCGCGGCCTGTGCCGCGGTCATCGTCTCCACGGGCGGCGCGAGCTACCGCGGGGTGAGGTTCGTCCGGAAGCGGCAGCCATCAGCGCGGGAGAATTCCCGACCACGGTCTCCCGCGACAGGCTTTAGCGGTCGGCGCCCTGCACGGTCATACTCCGGGTGCCAGACGGCGGCGTCGCGCAATCCGCGTACACCACGGGGCCACCAGGATCTCTTCGACCATCGGCGACCGCGGGTGCTGCGATCTCACTGAAGGCGGGCACGATTCCCGCAAAGGTCAATGTCGATCGCTTACGCAACACATTTCCCCCCTGATTGATGATCGGCGCCATCCTATTGACGGCCCTACACGCCAAGAAGCGCGAAATAGGCCATTTCGGTTATGAGGTGGATGGGGTCATCATGCTTTCCCGTGATGCGTGGGAGGACGGTGGCCGGCGGGCCGGTCGGCCCGCCGGCCATCGGCTAGGGCGTGTTGCGGAAGTAGCGCCGTCCGCCCGGAGGGCGGGCCCCGCGGCGTCTGGTGCGTGTGATCGCAAGGCGGAGGGTCGTCCTCGTAGTGGGGCTACTCGGACGATCCCGACAACGCGGCGAGCGCGCGTGCCAGGCGTCGCGGGGCAGGCGGGACTTTCGCAACACGCCCTAGGCCCGCCGCACCCGCAGCGTCACGATCTCGAACGGCCGGAACGTGATGTCCACCGGCTCCCCCGCGTCCCAGGAAGCGGACCGCACCGCGGAGTTGCCCACGGTGGCGGGCTCGCGCTCCAGGAGGTCGGTCGTCCAGGCGCGGGCGTAGGGCTCGGACACCTCGACGCGGGTCCGCGCACGGCCGCCCCGCGCCTCATAGAGGCGTACCACGAGGTCCCCGGAGCGGTCCTCGGCGAGCTTGACCGCCTCGACCACGACCGCGGGGGAGTCCACGGTGACCAGCGGGGTCACCGGGCCGCCGCCGGTCACCGTGCGCACCGGGAGGTTGAGCCGGTAGCCCGTGTCGAGGGCCTCCAGCACCGTCGGGGCGGGGCGTACGGCGGTGCGCAGTACGTGCTCGCCCTGGTCCGCCCGCGGGTCGGGGAAGCGCGGCGCGCGCAGCAGGGACTGGCGGACCAGGGTGTACGTCGAGCCGTCGGCGGCCCAGCACCGGGTGATGTCATGGCCGTACGTCGAGTCGTTCGCGACGGCGACGCCGAAGTCCGGCTCACCGACGTGCACCCAGCGGTGCGCCGGGGTCTCGAAGCGCGCCATGTCCCAGGACGTGTTCGCGTGGGTGGGTCGCTGGACGTGCCCGAACTGCACCTCCGACGAGGCGCGGTCGGCGTGCACCGCGAACGGGAAGGCGAGCTTCACCAGCTTCTCCTGCTCGCGCCAGCCGATCCGGGTCTCGATGTCCAGCTCGCGAGCGCCCTCCGCGAGGCGGTAGGTCTGGACGAACGTCGAGCTCTGGAACGAGCGCCGCGCGACGAGCCCTTCGTCCCCGGCCTCCACCGCGTCCGCCTCGCGCAGCTCCGTGATGTTGTGGCGGTAGTGCGCGTCGACATCCCAGGCGTCCCACTGGTTCGGCAGGTCGCGGCAGACCTGGAGCAGCGCCGCGGGCTCGCCCTCGGCGATGAGTTCCCGGCCGGACCCCAGCTCGACGAAGGACACCAGCAGGCCCGCCGCGTCGAAGGACGCCCTGACCACGCCGTTGTCGAGCACCCAGCCGGAGCCGGTGGCCACCGGAGCGGTCCAGGCCGGGGTGGCGCCACGGGCCGCGCCGAGCGCGGGGGCGCCCGCGGCGGCGACCGGGGCGGCGTTGAACACGATGGGGGCGTCACCCTCGCCGGCGAGGGTGCGCTGCGCCGAGTCGATCAGCGGGACCAGCGCGGCGGCGATCGCCGCGTAGTTGCGCTCCGCGTCCTGGTACACCCAGGCGATGGAGGAGCCGGGCAGGATGTCGTGGAACTGTTGCAGCAGAACCGTCTGCCACGCGGTGTCGAGTGCGTCGTACGGGTACTCGGCGAGCCCGCGCCACGCGGCGGTGGCGTTCCACAGCTCCGCCTCGCGCAGCAGGTGCTCGCTGCGGCGGTTGCCCTGCTTGGTCTTCGCCTGCGATGTGTAGGTGCCGCGGTGCAGTTCGAGATACATCTCCCCCGACCATGTGCTCGGCGCGGGGTGGGACGCCTTCGCCAGGTCGAAGAAGTGGCGCGGCGTGCCGACCTCGACCTTCGGCGAGCCCTCCAGCGACCGCGTACGGGCGGCGGCCTCCATCATCTCCCTGGTCGGGCCGCCTCCTCCGTCGCCGAATCCGAACGGGACGAGCGAGACGTTGGAGACGCCCTTCTCCGCGTACTGCCGCTGGGCGCGGGCCAGATCGGCGCCGGAGAGGTCGGAGTTGTAGGTGTCGGCGGGCGGGAAGTGCGTGAAGACGCGGCTGCCGTCGATGCCCTCCCACCAGAACGTGTGGTGCGGCATCCGGTTGGTCTCGTTCCACGAGATCTTCTGGGTGAGGAACGAGGTCGCGCCGGCCGCGAGCGCGATCTGCGGCAGCGCGGCCGTGTAGCCGAACGAGTCGGGCAGCCACACCTCGTCCGGCTCGAAGCCGAACTCGCGCAGGAAGAAGCCCTTGCCGTGCACGAACTGGCGCGCCAGCGCCTCGCCGCCCGGAAGGTTGGTGTCCGACTCGACCCACATGCCGCCCGCGGGCACGAAGCGGCCCTCGGCGACCCGCTCCCGGATGCGCTCGAACAGCGCCGGGTAGTGCTCCTTGACCCAGGCGTACTGCTGGGCGCTGGAACACGCGAAGACGAAGTCCGGGTACTCGTCCATCAGGGCCAGCACGTTGGAGAACGTCCTGGCGCACTTGCGGATCGTCTCCCGCGTCGGCCACAGCCAGGCCGAGTCGATATGGGCGTGGCCCACCGCGACCACCCGGTGCGCGCTGGGGTAGGCGGGCGAGGCGAGCACGTCCGCGAGCGCCTCCCGGCCGGCGGCGGCGGTCTCGGCCACCCGGTCGGGGTCCACGGCGTCGCACATGCGCTCCAGCGCGCGCAGGATCTCGGCGCGGCGCGGCAGCGACTCCTCCAGCTCGCCCATCAGACCGACGAGGGTCCAGCAGTCCCGCACCAGGGCGTCGACCGTGAGGTCTCGCTCGACGAGGTCGATCCTGCGCAGGGTGTACATGGGGTCGGTGCCCGCGGTCTTCTTGTCGCCGAGCGGAGTGGGCAGGTAGAAGTAGTGCCCGCCGACATCGGGGTTGGAGGCGGCTTCGAGGTAGAGGTCGACCGTGTCGGGGCCGACGGGAACGGCCGCGTTGAGCGGTTCGATGCCCTTCACGATCGTGCCGTCCGGCCGGTAGACGAGCCCCTCGGCCTGGAAACCGGGCTGGCGGGCCGAGAAGCCGAGGTCGACGACCACTTCGAGGGCGACCTCCGGTCCGCCCCACCCCTCGGGGACCTCACCGGTGACATGGAACCATGTCGTGCCCCACGGCTTGCTCCACGGCATGCCGGGCGCGAACGGCGTGAAGTCCTGCCGCACGGCCTCGGCGAAGGGCACCGGCTCGTCGGGCACCTCCCACGCCGTCACGTCGAGCGCGACGTGACGGCGCTCCACGGCGGGTGCCACGCGCTCCCGCACGAAGCGCTCGACGCGCATCTCGATCTGGGCGGTGGTGTCGTGCATACGTCCTCCCGACGGGCTTCACGGTCTGTGCGGGCTGTCGCCGGCCGGTGCCGGCCGTGCGGTGGGGAAAGCTGTCCCAGGGCGGGATGGCGAGGCGGGGGGAGCCGGGCCGGCCCCCCCCGGTGCGCGATGCGTCAGCCGGTCCAGCGTGCCGCCCAGTCCGTGAGTTCCTCGCGCATCCGCTGGAAGCGCTCCGGGTGGGTCCGCGACAGGTCGCGCTGCTCGCCGGGGTCCTCGTCGAGGTCGTAGAGCCCTTCGGGCACGACGACGTCCGCCTCCAGGCTGTCGCAGGCGTTCAGTACGACCTTCCAGCGGCCGTGGCGCACCGCCAGTTGGCCCTCGTGCTTCCAGAACAGCCGGCGATCGGGCCCGGTCGTGCCACTGGCCAGTTGCGGCAGCAGGGAACGGCCGTCGATCGTCTCGTCCGCCGGCGCCGTTCCGTCCACAGCCTCCAGGACGGTGGGCACGACGTCGGCCATGAAGCCGACGAGGTCGCTGGACTGCCCGGCGGGCAGCCGAGCCGGCCACGAGATGATCGTGGGCACCCGGATGCCGCCTTCCAGGAGCGAGCCCTTGTGGCCGCGCAGGCCGCCCGCCGAACCGCCGTTGTAGGAGATCTCCTCCCCGTTCAGCCAGTTGCGTTCCTCGATCGAGGGCCCGTTGTCGGAGGAGAAGAGGACGATCGTGTTCTCCCGCAGGCCGAGCGATGCGAGGGTGCCGAGGATCTCGGCGATGCCGTCGTCCATGGCCTTCACCATGGCCGCCATCATCCGCCGTCCCTCCGGGAGGTGGGCGAACTGCGCGACGTATTCGGCGGGCGCGTGCATCGGGTAGTGCGGCGCGTTGAACGGCACGTAGCAGAAGAACGGCCGGTCGGCGTTGCGCCTGATGAAGTCGCCGGCCCGGCGCGCGATGACGGTGGTGAGGTACTCGCCGTTGAGCCAGACCTCGTCCTCGCCCTCCCACAGATCGTGCAGGGGGTTGTGCTGCTCGCCCCAGTAGTAGATGTGCGAGTAGTAGTCGACGCAGCCGGCGAGGAAGCCGAAGTGCTCGTCGAAACCGCGCTTGAGCGGCCCGTAGTCGGGGTCGACCCCGAGGTGCCACTTGCCGAAGATGCCGGTGGCGTAGCCGCGTTCGCCCAGGGAGCTGGCGAGCGTCGACTGCGGCGGCAGTCCGATGGTGTGCCGGGACCCACCGAGGATCGACTCCACACCGGCGTGGGCGGGGTGCCTGCCGGTGAGCAATGCCGCCCGCGACGGGGAGCAGACCGGCGAGTTGGAGTACCACTGCGGCAGGCGGACACCGGAGGCGGCGAGCCCGTCGAGTGCCGGGGTGTCGAAGTCCTCGGCGCCGAAACAGCCGAGGTCGCCCCAGCCCAGATCGTCGGCGTAGATGATGACCACGTTCGGCCGGTCGGCACGTGGGGGTACTGCGGTCGGTCGGGTGTTGATCGGGTTCATTCCTTGACGCTCCCAGCGGCCATTCCGGCGACGAGACGTTTCTGGACAACGGAGAAGAGCACGATGGTGGGGATCGTCGACACGGTCGCGGCGGCCATGATCATGCCCCAGTCGCTCGCGTACTCCCCGAAGAACGAGGACAGTCCGACCTGGACGGTCTTCAGGTCGTCGCTGGTCATCAGCACGCTCGCGAAGAAGTACTCCTCCCAGGTCGCGATGAAGGTCGTGACGACGACCGTGGCGATGCCCGGCAGCGCGATCGGGAAGATCACGCGGAAGACGATGCCCACGGTCGAGCAGCCGTCGACGCGCGCCGCCTCGTCGAGCACGACGGGGATCGTGTTGAAGTAGCCCAGCGTCAGATAGATCGCGAGCGGCAGCGTCATGGCGACGTACACGATGATCAGGCCCACATAGGAGTTGAGCAGGCCGACCTCGCCGAGGGCGATGTAGAGCGGTGTGATCAGCACGACGAAGGGCAGCAGCTGCGTGGCGAGCACGACGGCCAGGACGGTGCCGCGCAGCCGGAAGCGGAACCGCGAGAGGCCGTACGCCGCGAGACAGGCGAGCACGATCGTGCAGGCCGTGCTCACCGCGGAGACGAGCAGGCTGTTCAGCAGGTACCGGCCGAAGTGGGAATCGGAGAACAGCCTTCCGTACGCGCCGAATCCCAGCCCGTCGACGTACTCGCTCCACGGGGTCCTGGCCGCGAGCGCCGTCGTGGGCCGGAGCGAGGTGAGGACCATCCACAGCACGGGGAAGACCAGGACGAAGAGGATGAGAGACGTCGGCATGATGACCAGCAGGTCCCGTGCGCGCCGCCGCTCCCGGTCGGGCCGGACGACCTGTTCCTCCCCGGCCGCCCGGCCGGTCGCCTTCGTCGTCACGTCGGCAGTCACGCGGACCGTCCTTCCCGGTCGCTCGTCACGCGCAGGTACACCAGCGCGAAGACGCCCATCACCGCGGTCATCACGATGCCGATGGCGGCTCCCTGGCCGAGTTCGTTGCTCACGAACGCGGAGGAGTACAGCTGTGTCGCGAGCACCTGTGTGGAGGTGCCGGGGCCGCCGCCCGTGGTGAGCCAGACGTAGACGAAGTTGTTGAACGTCTGGATCACGGTCATGAGGACGACGACGATCATCACCGGGCGCAGATGGGGCAGCGTCACGTACCGGAAGGACTGCCAGCGTCCGGCCGAGTCGAGCGCGGCGGCCTCGTACTGCTCCTGCGGGATCGATTGAAGGCCCGCCATGAAGACGATCACGACGAAGGGCAGTTCGCGCCAGACGACGATGGCGGCCACCGCCCACCACGCCGTGCTGGTCTGAGCGAGGAAGGCCTCGCCTTTGTCCAGGATGTGCATGCTGACCAGGAACTGGTTGAGAACACCGGTGTTGGCGTCGAAGATCCACTTCCAGCAGGCCACCGCGACGACCGGCGGCACCATCCACGGCACCAGGACCAGCGTGCGGGCGACACCGCGCAGGCGCCAGCGGTGCAGCACCCGGCTCTGGAGCAGCAGCGCGAGCCCCAGGCCGAGGACGAGGCGGACCACCACGGTCAGGGCCGTGAGCCAGAAGACCGTGTTGAAGGCGGCGGAGCCGATCTCGGGGTCGGTGAAGATCGACTCGAAGTTGTCCCAGCCCACCCACTCGGCGTCGCTGGGCAGGTCGTACGGAGTGAGCTTCTGGAACGCCAGCACGACGTTGTAGACGCTCGGGAAGAGGAAGAGCACGGCTATGACGACGAGCGCCGGGATCGTCAGTACGTAGGGCCGACGGGCCGTGGGACGGGAGACCGGACGGGAAACCATCGGACGCTCAGCCCTCCAGTGCCTCGGTCAGCCCGTCGAGGATCTGCCCGGCAGCCTTCGAGCTGGACTTCTGGCCCGAGTAGACGGCCGAGAAGTTCTGGTTGACGATCTGCTCGATCGAGGCGATCGTCGCCTCCGAACCGAGGTAGCGGCCGAACGAGCGGGCGTGCGGCAGCTGGTGGACGTACGCCCGCTGCGAGGCGGGCACATCGACCTGCCGGAGTGTCGCCTTGGAGGCTGGGAACTGGCCGTAGGTTGCGAAGGTCTCCGCGCTCATCAGGTACTTCACCACCCGCCACGCCTGATCGGGGTGGGCGGTGTTGCGGTTGATGCCGAGTGCCCGGCCGCCGAGATGCGTGGCGCCGGCGGTGAGGCCCGAGGGCATCACCGCGGTCGTCAGCGTCGTGCCCGCGGACTTCGCCTGTTTCTCCAGCGGGGCGAACGTGGACGGCGGCAGGTAGCTCATCGCGCACGAGCCGTTCGCGAGGCTGTTGACGATGCTGGGGTCGCTGTAGTCCTGCACGGCCTGGTCGGCCTTCGGCGCCGCGCCCGAGGAGAACAGGCCCGTGAAGTAGTCGATCACCTCGGCGAGCCGTTTCTGCGACACCCCGGTCCGCCAGTTCCCGGAGGAGTCCTTCTCGATGAGGGTGCCGCCGTGCGACCAGAGGTAGTAGTTGATGGGGAACCATTGGGCGCTGGTCGCGGAGCCGGAGGCGGGGAAGCAGAAGCCGGTGGTGTCGCCCGAACCCGCCGAGCTGATCCGCTTCGCGTCGGCCGCCAGCTCCGCCCATGTGGTGGGCGGGCTGTCGACACCCGCCTCGGCGAGCGCCTTCGGGTTGTAGACCAGCGCCATGGTGTCGGCCGTCCACGGCATGGCCCAGGTCTTGCCGTCGAAGGAGATGGTGTCCTTCGCGAGCAGGTCCTGGTAGTCGGCCGGCGGGTCCCTCTTGATGTAGTCGTCCAGCGGGAGCAGGATCCTCGGCTTGGCCAGGAACGCCACGTCGCTGTAGCCGATGGTGTCGATGTCCGGGCCGTCCTCCGCGTTGGCCTCACGGGCGAACTGCTGCACGTTGTTCGGGCTCAGCGTCTCCAGCTCGACCTGGATCTTCGGGTGCTTGTCGTTCCACTTGTCGATCGCGGCGGCCAGCCCCTTGGTCTCGCTCTCGGGATCGAACTGCCGCAGGACGAGCTTCACCACGCCGTTCCGGGGGCCGGAGCCGGAGCAAGCGGCCAGCGGAACGACGAGGCAGGTGGCCAGGGCGGCCAGGCTCCACTTCCTCAACTTCATGCTGCTTCTCCTCAGGAGGCATCACCGGAACCGGGCTCACCGCATGTGAAGGGCCCACCAGTTGGCTGGCACGCTAACACAATCAAATTGATTTACGGTGTGAAGAAATCGTTTAAACTCTGCTCCTGCGATACGCGCGGGCACGCGCCGGAGGGGCACCGCCACGGCGGGCACGCGCCCATGGGTCGCCAGAAGCGGAGAGGAACAGCGGCATATGGAGCGACGAGGGTCCAACCTCCCTCGGGTGGGCGACTACAACCAGTTGCTCGTGCTGGACCTGGTGCGGCGCAGCCCCAACATCAGCCGGGTGGAACTGTCGCAGCGCACCGGCCTCACGGCACAGACCGTCTCCAACATCTGCCGCCGCCTCGTCGGCGCGGGACTGATCGAGGAGACCGGCCGCAAGGAGGCCGACACGGGAGCGCGCCGGACGGTGTTCCAGGTGGTGGCCCGCGGACAGTACTCCGTCGGTCTGCACATCGACCCCGCCCGGATGACCCTGGTGCTGATGAACCTCGCGGGCGAGGTGGAGGACCACACCTCGATCGCCACCCCCACCACCGACGGCCCCGAGGACGCGCTGGAGGCGATCGTCGACGCCGTCGGCGACCTCGTGCGCCGCGGCGGGATCCCGCTGCCCCGGGTGTCCGGGCTCGGTGTCTCGACGCCGGGCCCTGTGATGGCCGATTCCGTCGTGGGGCCGCCCAACCTCCGCGGCTGGGGCGTGGTGCGGCTCCGCGAGGAACTGGAGAACCGCATGGGGCTCCCCGTCGTACTGGAGAAGGACACCATCGCCGCGGCCACGGGCGAACTCTGGGCAGGCGGCGGCGCGCTCTCGGACTTCGCCTTCATCTACCTCGGCACCGGAATCGGCGCGGGCATCGTGCTGGACGGCGAGGTGAAGCGCGGCTCGTCCGACAACCTCGGGGAGATCGGGCACTTGAGCGGCGATCCCGACGGCCCCCGATGTCCCTGCGGGGGCCGGGGCTGTATCGCGATCACCTGTGCCCCCGTTCACCTCGTCTCCGCGGCCGTCGACGCCGGAACGCTGCCGCCCGTGGATCTGGACGACTTCCTGAGTGTGGAGATCGCGCTCGGCAGGCTCTGCGCCCTGGCCGATGGCGGCGACCAGACCGCTGCCGCCATCGTGGGCAAGTCGGCGAGCGCCATCGCGCGCGTCGCGGGCAACCTCGCCAACATCCTGGACGTCGGCACGATCGTGCTCGGCGGCCCGAACTGGCCGGCGCTCGCCGGGACCTATCTGCGGGTCATCCCGTCGATCACCGCGTCCCTGCTGACCGTCGGCGAGGTGCACACCGTCGACGTACGGGGCACCACGCTCGGCGAGAACGGGGGCGCCATCGGGGCGGCCTCGCTCGTCATGTCATCCGTGGCCTCGGCGCGCTCCGACCACCTGCTGCTGCCCCGCTGAGCCGCGCCCGGCGGATGCGGCGGTGGTCGCCGTCGAGGCGGCCGCCGGGCGATGCCCCGCCATCGGGGGCCGTACCCGGCGGCCCTGGGACCGTGGGGCCGTGGGGCCGGGGGCTACGCCCGGCAGCCGTTGACCGTGGCGGCGAGGCCGTCGACGGTGTCCTTGATCGCGGCCGGGTCGGCGGTGGACCCGTTCTCGACGAAGGAGAAGACCTTCCACCGGCCGTCCTGCGCCTTGGTCAGGCCGCTGAGGGCGATGGCGCCGGTCAGGGTGCCCGTCTTGGCCTTGACCTGGCCGACGGCGCATGCGGAGTCCGGGGTGTCGAAGCGGCCCCACTCGGGGCCCAGGCTGCTGCCCGCCTCGCCCGCCACGGGCAGTCCCTCGTCGATGGAGCGCAGCAGACCGCGGTAGCGCGGATCGGTGAGCAGATCGACGATGTCCGCGATGGTCTGGGCCGGGATGCGGTCCGAGCGGGACAGCCCGCTGCCGTCGTACAGCTCGAAGTTGGCCATCGAGACGCCGTACCGATGGCTGAGGACGTCCCGCACCACCTGGGTGCCGCCCTCGAAGGTGGCCGGTTGGCCGGCGCCGAGCGCGGTCATGCGCAGCAGCGTCTCGGCGATGTCGTTGTTGCTCTCCTTGAGCATCTTCTTGACCGTCTCGGACAGCCGCGGGGACAGATGCCGTCCCACCGGGACGTCCGTCACCGAGGCCGTGCCGCGGGTGACCTCGCCGTCCACGGTGACGCCCTGGTCGGCGAGTTGCCGGGCGAAGACCTTCCCCGCGTCGAGGGAGGTGTCCGCGGACAGCTTTCCGTCCACCACCAGGGAACGCACCGGCGAGATCTGGTCGTCGTAGTAGGAGTCGTTCCAGCCGGGGGCGAGGGTCGGCTCGGCGAAGAGGCTGTCGTCGATCCGCACCTTCACCGAGTCCAGACCCGCGAGCTTGACCCCCGCGGCCGCGGACTTGGCCAGTTCGGTGAGGTCGGCGGTGGTCAGCATGCGGTCGCCGCCGCCTATGAGGGTGAGCGTGCCGTGGCCGTAGACGACCTTGGTGGTGAACCGGTGCTCGGGGCCGAGAATGGTCAACGCCGCCGTGGCGGTGGCGAGTTTCGCGTTGGACGCGGGCATGAGCGCGGTCTCGGCGTTGTGCTCCCAGATGACCTTGTCGGACGCGGAGTCCAGCACGATGCCACTGAAGGTGGTGCCGAGGTCCGGGTCCTGGGACCGGGTGTTGAGCTCGTCCGCGATCTTCTGCTCGGCGGGATCGAGTCCCTCGGCGGCCACGGACCGGGTCGTACCGGTGGACTTGACGCTCTTGTCGGCGGCGAGCGCGGACGGGGCGGACAGCAGCGCGCCGGTGACCGGGATGGCCGCGACGATGAACGCGCGGCGGACCGCGAGGCTCATGGGCTTGGGTTTGCGATGACGCCCACTGGAGGGGGACGCGCTGGACATGGGGGGTCTCCGTGGCGCGTAGAGGGACAACGGGTAGCGGTACTGCAACGAAGCACACACTCTAACCGCACTTGATCAGTTTCGTCCCGGCGGTCCGTGGACATGTGGTGAAGCGGTTGCGAAGACTCTCCCCTCCGGAGCGCGCCGCCGGTAGCGGGGGTCAGTCCTCTCAACAGCTTCTTGTTGGTGCCGTTGTCGCCGGCACGGCGACCGCCAGGGAAAGACGGGCCGGTGGCGAGGTGCGGATCGTGTCGACTACGCGGTGTGGAGCCACTCGTAGGCCCGCTGGGCGTCGAACTCCGGCTGCCCGCCCGGGAAGACCATCCCCGCCGAGGCGAACGCGCCGGTGTCCGGCGCCGGTCCGCCCGCGTACGGCACGGCGATGCACCGCATCCCGGCCCGCCGCGCCGCCTCCACCCCGGGACCGGCGTCCTCGACCACCACACAGTCGGCCGGATCGACGGCCAGCAGCCGTGCGGCGGCCAGGAACACATCCGGCTCCGGCTTGCCCCGGCCGACGTCCTCCGCGGACACACGGACGGACAGCAGCGCGTCCAGTCCGGTGGCCTTCAACGCGCTCTCGATCGCGGAACGGGAGGACCCGGAGGCGACGGCCAGCGGATGCCCGGCGGCGCTCAGCCGCTCCACGAAGGCGCGCATCGCGGGAAAGACCTCGGTGGCGGCGGCCAGCTCCAGATAGTGCCGGTTCTTGACGGCGAGCAGCTCCTCCACGGGCGCGTCGATGCCGTACCGGTCGCGCAGGGCCTCCAGGGTCTCGCGGGTGCCGATCCCGATGAACTGGCAGTGCTCCTCCCAGGTGAAACCGGTGACCCCATACCGCTCCAGGGTCCGCCGGCCCGCCTCGTAGTAGAGGGGCTCGCTGTCCACGAGGGTGCCGTCGAGGTCGAAGATCACGGCGGGCAAGCTGCTCATGGGAACAGCATGCCAAGAGCCCGGCCGGCCGTGCCGACGGGGCCGCGTCGCCCCGGCGTAACGGCGTGTTGGTCTAGACCGCTCTGTTACCGTCGGCCTCGAGCGGGAACCGGAACCGGAGTCGGTGGAAGGGGAGTGCGGTGGCTGTGACAGGCGGCGGGCGGCGGGCCTACATCGGGTCGTTCACCTCGGAGGGCGGTGCCGGGATCACCGTCGCGGAGGTCGACGACGAGACCGGCGCGGTGCGGATCCGGAACTCCACGGACGTGGTCGCCAACCCGTCCTGGCTGGCGCTCGCCCCCGGCGGGCGCGTTCTGTACGCGGTCAGCGAGACCGACGACGGAGCGGCCGCCGCCCTGGACGTCGGCCAGGATCGGCCCGCGCTGCTCGGGGAGCCGGTGCCGGTGGGCGGCGCGGCGCCCACCCATCTCGCGCTCGCCGGCGGGCAGCTGCTGACCGCCAACTACGGTTCCGGCAGCGTCAGCGCGCTGCCGGTCCTGGCGGACGGCCGGCTCGGGGAGCCGACGGCGGTGCTGCGGCACGAGGGCAGCGGGCCGGACCCCGAGCGGCAGCGCGGACCGCACGCGCATGCGGTGGTGCCCGATCCGTCCGGCGGCTGGCTGCTCGCCGTCGATCTGGGGATCGACGCGGTGCGGGTGTACGCGCTGCCCGGACCGCGGGCGCACCGCGAGGTCCGGCTGCGGCCGGGGAGCGGCCCGCGCCATCTGGCGTTCCATCCGCGCGGCGACCGCGCGTATGTCGTCAACGAGCTCGCCCCGACGATCACGGCCTGCCGCTGGGACGCGGCCTCCGGCGCCCTCGAACCGCTGGGCGAGACCCGTGTGCTCCCGCACGGCACGGACGGCCAGACCTACCCCTCCGAGGTCGTGGTCTCCGGGGACGGCCGCTTCGTATGGGCCGCCAACCGCGGTCACGACAGCATCGCGACCCTCGCCCTCGACACGCCCGGCGACCGCATGGAGCTGGTCACCACCACGCCCTGCGGCGGCCACTGGCCCCGCCATCTGACGCTCGACCCCTCGGGCCGTCGGCTCTACGCGGCCCATGAGCGCTCGGGCGCTGTCACCTGGTTCGACATCGACCCCTCGACGGGGGTGCCGCGGCGCGGCGGTTCGGTCCCGGTCCCGGCGGCGTCCTGCGTGGTCTTCGGCTGACGTGCGCCGGATGCCGAACGGGGGCGGTGACCGTGCCGGTCACCGCCCCCGCCGCGTCGTCCGTCGGGTCAGCGCAGCGCCGGTGACGGCTGCTGGAGCGCGATGCCCAGCGCCGCCGCGTACTTCGCCAGCACCAGCTTGCCCACGGCCGGGTAGTCGCCCAGTGCCTCGGCCGCCGCGCAGCCCGCCTCCTCGGCGGCCGCCGAGATGAGCTCCGTGGAGACCTCCGGGCCGATGAGGTACGGCGCGAGCGCGAGCCGGGTGGAGCCGGCCGAGCGCAGCTGCTCGGCGACGCGGACCACGGCCCCGTCCTCGTCCAGCGCGGCGGCCATCACCGGCAGCGCGAGGCGCGCGGAGAGCAGCATGCCGGTGATGCCACCGGCCTGGGCCGCCTCCTCACCGCCGACCGTGGCCAGGATGATGCCGTCCGCGGCGGTCGCGACCGTGAAGAGACGGGCGCGGTCGGCGCGGGCCAGGCCCGCCTCCGACAGCCGTACGTGCAGGGCCTCGGCGAGCAGCGGATGCGGGCCCAGGACATCGGTGAGCTCGGCCGCGGAGCCGCTGCCCATGACGGCCTGGCGTATCCGGCGCAGCTGTGAGCTGTCCGGGCCCGCGAGCAACGGGACCACGACGGCCGCCGGGCCGTCGGTGGGGACCGTGGGGACGGGCGGGACCTCGTCGATCACCTCGCCCGCGGCCTCGGCCGCGGCGATCGCCTCCGCCGCCTCGTCGGCCAGCGCCTTGGCGGCCTCGGCCGCCTGCCGCAGCCGCTCCGGGTTCTCCTGGGCGGCGCGGGTGAGCACGGCCTCGAGCTGCGGGTACTCCGCGCCGTCCCCGTCCAGGAAACCGATCTGGGCGTCCAGTCCGGGCATCTCGGAACGGGCGATGCTCACAAGCTCCTCGGCCAGCCGCCGGGCACCGTCGTCCGGGGTGCCCGGGACGGCCAGCACCAGCGGAGGTGCGCCCAGAGGCGCGGCGGCGGGCTCCGGCCGGCGGTGCCGTCCGGGCTGGCGGGGACGCGGCATTCGTACAGGCAGGCCGGACGCGGGCCCAGTGGGGGAGCTCATGGCGCCGCATGTTAGTCGCTCGATGGGCTCGGCTGTTCGGGAGGGTGTGACTGGGGGCATCTGTCCCGCTTTGCCGAAGGACGCTGTGCGGCGATGTGCGCTCAGGGACCATGCTTTGCTCGAAGAACCTGCCATGTGTCCGGAATGACCGGTCATGGCGGGCCATATGGGGCACTCCGTGCTCCGCACCTCGCAGAGTGGGCACTTCGCGTCCTATCGCTTCCGGGCGTCGCTCAGTCGCTCAGTCGCTCAGATGACGGTGAGCAGTCCCGGGTCCCGTGGCAGGCGCAGACCGTCCACCGCCAGCGCCGCCGCGACGCACAGCGCCCCGTCCAGCGGATCCCCGGCCGCCTCGGCGACCCGGACCCCGGGCAGCCGCGCCGCCAGCGCCTCGCCCACGGGCGTCAGCAGCGGCGCGCCCATGCGGAACAGCCCGCCGGTGAGTGCCACCTCGCCGGCCTCCAGCCGGGGGCAGACCGCCTCGGCGGCCTCGGCGATATGGCGGGCGGCGTCCCGCAGGATGCCCGCCGCGACCGGATCCTCATCCGCGCACCGGCCCACCTCGGGGGCGAAGGAGGCCAGGACGGCGGGGCGGTCGGGGCGCGGATACAGCTTTCCCGGCAGTCCGGCCGCGGGGCCGAACACGGCTTCCAGCCGGGCCAGCAGCGGCTTGGAACCGCCCGCGCGCCCGTCGTACGCGCGCATCGCCGCCTCCAGGCCCGCCCGGCCGATCCACGCTCCGCCGCCGCAGTCACCCAGCAGATGCCCCCAGCCGTCGGTGCGCCGCCATCCGCCGCCGGTCCGGCCCTCGGGCACCGCACCCAGCGCGATCAGGCCCGTTCCGGCCGCCACCACCGCGCCGGGACGCTGTCCCAGCGCCCCGGCGTAGGCGGTCACCGCGTCCGCCGCGAGGGCGAGCCGCCGCACACCGAAGGCGTCCGCGAGCGCGTCCGGGAGCCGGGCGCGCAGATCGTCGCCGAGGGTGGCCATGCCCGCCGCGCCCACGCAGACGGCGCCGATGTGCCGTGCCCCGGCCTCGCGCAGCAGCTCCCGGGCGGCGGGGAGCACCCGCGCCAGCAGGTCCGCCGCGTCGATGCCCCGGGCGCCGACGCCCGCGGGCGTGGACGAGGACCAGGTCAGCGGCTTCGTCGCGGAGCCGCCGGGAGCGTCGGCGCGCGCCACCCCCACCCGTACGCCGGAGCCGCCCGAATCGATCCCGAGCACATGCGTCGTCGCATCCCCGGGCACCGTGTCGTCCACCGGCTCAGCCGAATCCGCGCGCGTCCTGCTTGAGCGCCGTGTCCACGGTGAGGGCCGTGGCGACCACGAGGCTCAGCAGCGGATCGGGCAGCTGGCGGTGGATCTGCAGCACGTAGTTGTCCGCCGTCGTGAACATCGTCTTCGCCAGGCCCTCCCAGGTCTTGGTGATCCGGGCGATCTCGGTGTCCGTGTGGTCGACGATGGCGAAGTTCCAGGCCCGCCAGTTCTCCGCCTTGATGGCGCCGATCTGCTGGCCGTTGACGTGGATACCGAAGTTGATCTTGCCGATGGCGTTCTGCTGGACGATCTCGCCGACCGGCTGTCCGTCCGGGCGGGTCACCAGCACCTTGGACTTGATGAACTTCGCGGGCCGGGTGAGCACCAGGTGCGGCTGCCCGTGGGCGTCGCGGATCTCGAGCTTGTGCGTCATGAACTGGTCGAGGCTCGAGACGAACCGCGCGACCTTCTTCAGCGTGCTCTGCCCGACCTGGACCACCGAACCGATGGTGCGCCCGTGCTGGTCGAAGACGCTGTACTCATTGGTGAGCTCGATCAGCTTGGCCTTCTGGTTCACCACCAGCACCGGTTCGGTGAACAGCGTGCCGCCGCCGCCCGCCGTGGGCGCCACCTGCGCCTGCTGCTGCACCTGGTGCTGGACCTTGGCGGGGTTGGGGTGGGGCGGGGCGGCCTGCGGCGGCCCGGCCTGGCCGGGCTGGCCCGGGTGGGTATGCGCGGTCCACTGGGCACCGTCCCACCAGCGCAGCTGGTTCGGCGTGCCCTGGGGGTCGGCGTACCAGCCCGCAGGGGTGTTCGGATGTGTCGTCATGGCGGGCAGACTACCCCTCGCCCACCTGGAACGATGGGGTCAGGGAAGACGCCAGTCCACGGGTTGCGCTCCCTGCTGTACGAGCAGGTCGTTGGCGCGGCTGAACGGACGCGAACCGAAGAACCCCCGGTCGGCCGACATGGGGGAGGGGTGCGCGGACTCGACCGCGGGCAGGCTGCCCAGCAGCGGCCGTACGTTACGGGCGTCGCGGCCCCACAGGATGGACACCAGGGGGCGGCCGCGCCCGGCCAGCGCCCGGATGGCCTGTTCGGTGACCTCCTCCCAGCCCTTGCCGCGGTGGGCGGCGGGCCGGCGCGGGGCCGTGGTGAGCGCCTTGTTGAGCAGCAGAACGCCCTGCCGGGTCCACGGCGTCAGATCGCCGTTGGACGGCCGCGGCAGGCCGAGGTCGGTGTGCAGTTCGCGGTAGATGTTCTCCAGGCTGCCAGGCAGCGGCCGGACCTCGGGCGCCACCGAGAAGCTGAGCCCCACCGCGTGGCCGGGCGTCGGATACGGGTCCTGACCCACGATCAGCACCTTCACCTCGTCGAAGGGCTGCTGGAAGGCGCGCAGCACATTCCGCCCGGCGGGTAGATAGGTGCGGCCGGCCGCGATCTCGGCCCGCAGGAAGTCGCCCATCGCCGCGATGCGTTCCTCGACGGGCTCAAGTGCCTTGGCCCAGCCCGCTTCGACAATCTCATGCAAAGGTCGTGCTGCCACACCGCGTCACTCTAGTGGCTCAGCGGGCGGCCGGACGCCACCTCCCGGTCACGGTCAGCCGACCACGGCGGCCCGGACGCACAGCACGTCGGGGAGGTGACGGGCGATCTGCCGCCAGCTCTCGCCCTCGTTGGCGCTCGCGTACACCTCGCCGTTGCGATTGCCGAAGTAGACCCCGGCCGGATCGGCGTCGTCGGTGCGCAGCGCGTCCCTGAGCACCACCCCGTAGTGGTGCTCGCCGGGCAGCCCGGCGGACCGCTCCTCCCAGGTGGCGCCCGCGTCCTCGGTGCGGAACACCCGGCAGCGGTAGTCCGGGGGGTAGCGGTCGGAGCCGTCGTTGACCGGGAAGACGTACGCGACACCGCTGCGGCGCGGATGGACGGCGACCGCGAAGCCGAAGTCCGCCGGGAGGCCCTTGCCGATCTCGGACCAGTGCGCCCCGCCGTCGTCGCTGCGGTACACCCCGCCGTGGTTCTGGAGATAGAGCCGGTCCAGGTCGACCGGGTCCCGGGCGATCTTGTGGACGCACTGCCCGAACTCCGGATACCGGTCCGGCAGGAACTCGGCCTTGAGCCCGTCGTTGGACGGCGCCCAGCTCTCCCCGCCGTCGGCGGAGCGGTACACCCCGCCGGAGGACACGGCCACCATGAGCGCCCGCGGGTCCCTGGGATCGGTGACGACCGTGTGCACGGCCTGCCCGCCGAAGCCCGCGCCCCACCGCGGCCGCTGCGGGTGGTCCCACAGGCCGCGGACGAAGGTGAAGGTCTCCCCGCCGTCCTCGGAGCGGAACAGCGCGCCCGGCTGGGTGCCCGCGTAGACCACCCCCGGCGCGCCGGGCCCGGCCGGCTGCAACTGCCAGACCCGCTCCAGCGAGGTGTCGGTGGACGCGGGGAACCTCACCGCGGGCTTGGCGGACTCGTGCCAGCTGACCCCCAGGTCGTCGGAGCGGAAGACCGAGGGGCCCCAGTGCGAGCTGTCCGCGCCGGCCAGCAGCCGGGGGCGGCCGCCCCGGGTGTCGATACCGACGGAGTACACCGCCTGCATGGGGAAGTGGGGGCCGGTGAAGTCCCAGCCCCCTCGGCCGCCGGGGCGGCCGAGGAAGAGACCCTTGCGGGTGCCGACGGCGAGCAGGACGTCGTCCATGACGGCTCATTCCTTGGAGTGCGGACAGGGGCGGCGGACGACATCGGCGAACGAGCCGGGATGTGTCCGTCATCTCAGAGTTTGCACCTCGCCACCGACAACGGTGGGGAGGGCGTGCGCGGGACCGGAAGGGATGGCCGACATACGGAGGACATCCTCATTTGACGTTCGTCGTACTACGATGGTTATCGTACAAAGCGCGGGCCCGGCCGGGCCCGCGCGAGGAGAAACGGAGACGTCTGTGAGTGCCCTCTTCGAACCCTTCACCCTGCGGTCGCTGACCATCCCCAACCGCCTCTGGATGGCGCCCATGTGCCAGTACAGCGCGGACCCGGACCAGGCCGCCGGGGTTCCGAACGACTGGCACTTCGTCCACTACGGCGCCCGCGCCACCGGCGGCACCGGGCTGATCCTGGTCGAGGCGACGGCCGTCTCCCCCGAGGGCCGTATCAGCCCCGGGGACCTCGGCATCTGGAACGACGCCCAGGTGGAGGCGTTCCGTAAGATCGTCGGCTTCCTCACGGCACAGGGCACCGTTCCGGGCATCCAGCTCGCCCATGCCGGCCGTAAGGCGTCCACCGACGCTCCCTGGAGGGGCGGTGCGCCGCTCGGCGCCGGGCAGCGGGGCTGGCGGCCGCTGGGGCCGAGCCCGGTCGCGTTCGACGAGGGCCATCCGGTGCCGGACGAGCTGCCCGAGGAGCGGATCGGCGAGATCACCCGCCAGTTCGCGGACGCCGCGCGGCGCGCGCTCGAGGCCGGTTTCAAGGTGGCCGAGATTCACGGCGCCCACGGCTACCTCATCGGTGAGTTCCTCTCCCCGCACAGCAACCACCGCACCGACGGCTACGGCGGCTCCTTCGGCAACCGCGTCCGCTTCGCCCTGGAGGTCGTCGACGCGGTCCGTGCGGTCTGGCCGGAGCACTTGCCGCTGTTCTTCCGCATCTCGGCCACCGACTGGCTGGAGGAGAACGGCTGGACGCCGGATGACACCGTCCGGCTCGCCGCCCTGCTGAAGGACCACGGAGTGGACCTCCTCGACGTCTCCAGCGGCGGCAACGCGCCCCGGCTGCGCATTCCGCTGGAGCCCGGCTACCAGGTGCCGTTCGCCGCGCGGGTGCGCCGGGAGACCGGACTGCCGGTGGCCGCGGTCGGGCTGATCACCGAGGCGGAGCAGGCCGAGAAGATCCTCGCGGACGGTGCGGCGGACGCCGTCCTGGTGGGCCGTGAACTGCTCCGGGACCCCTACTTCCCGCGCCGCGCCGCGGCCGAGCTGGGTGGCCGGGTGCACAACCCGGACCAGTACCACCGCGCGATCCGGTAGTGCGGTCCGGGGTACACGGTCGAGGCAGCCGTAGTACGGCGATCGTCAAAAGTACGGCGATCGTCAAACTACACTGAAGGTTCCGGAACCAGGCGATGAGGAGCAGCCGTGCAGACGCAGACCACGCCGACCGCGCCCCAGGCGACCGGGCGCTCGCTGGAGCATCCGCGGCGCGAGGCGATCCGCCTCGAGGACGTGCTGCACGCGCTCTCCGACCCGATGCGGATGCGGGTGGTGCGGACGCTCGCCGAGGAGAGGGGCGAGCTGTCCTGTTCGGTCTTCGACCTGCCGGTCAGCAAGTCCACCACCACCCACCACTTCCGGGTGCTGCGGGAAAGCGGTGTGCTCCACCAGATCTACCGGGGCACCGCCAAGATGAACGCGCTGCGCCGGGCGGACCTAGACGCGCTGTTCCCCGGTCTGCTCGACAGCGTCCTGGCCGCCGCGGCCCTCCAGGAGCGGCGCCTCGGCGGCGGCCGGAGCTGAAGTCCGCCCGCCCGGCAGGTGGTTGAAGAGCAGGTTGAGCGCGATAGCGGTGACGCAGCCGGCGCTGATCCCGCTGTCCATCACCGTCTGGAACCAGTCGGGGAACTTCGCGTAGAGCCCCGGTACGCCGACCGGCAGCAGCCCCACGGCGACCGACACCGCCACCACGGTGAGGTCGTGGCCGTCCCGGAAATCCACCCCGGCCAGTGTCCGCAGCCCGCTCGCCGCGACCGTACCGAACATCACCAGACCGGCCCCGCCCAGCACCGGAGCCGGAACCGCCGCCACCACCGCGCCCAGCTTGGGCGCCAGACCGAGCACCACCAGCATGCCGCCCGCGGCCGCCACCACCCAGCGGCTGCGCACCCGGGTCATCCCCACCAGGCCGACGTTCTGCGCGAAGGCGGTGTACGGGAAGGTGTTGAAGACCCCGCCGAGCACGGTCGCGGCGCCGTCCGCGCGCAGCCCGTCCGCCAGCCGCCGCGCGTCGACCGGGCGCCCGGTCAGCTCGCCCACCGCGATGACGTCACCGGTGGTCTCGGTCATCGTCACCAGGGCGACGACCAGCATGGACACCACGGCCGCCACCGGAAACGCCGGGGCGCCGAAGTGGAACGGGGTGGAGACGCCGATCCAGTCGGCGCCGCCCACCCCGGAGAAGTCGGTGAAACCCAGCGGTATCGCGGCCACCGTCCCGGCCACGATCCCCACCAGCACCGCCACCCGGCCCAGGAAACCCGGTGCGAACCGCTGCACGACCAGGACCAGGGCCAGCACCCCGGCGGCCAGGCCCAGGTTCCTCGGCGTGCCGAAGTCCGCCGCGCCCTGGCCGCCCGCCGCCCAGTTGGCCGCGACCGGCAGCAGCGAAAGTCCGATGATCAGGATCACCGTGCCGGTCACCAGCGGCGGGAAGAACCGCAGCAGCCGCCCGAAGACCGGTGCCAGCAGGACCATCGCCACCCCGGCGACGATCACCGAACCGTAGATCGCGGGCAGTCCGCCGCCCTCGGTGCCGATCAGCACCATCGGGGTGACCGCCGCGAAGGTGCAGCCCTGCATGATCGGCAGCCGGACGCCGAACCGCCACAGCCCCACGCACTGGAGGACCGTGGCGATACCGCACAGCAGCAGATCGGCGTTGATGAGATAGGCCAGATCGGCCGGCGACAGCTTCATCGCCCCGCCCACGATCAGCGGCACGGCCACCGCGCCCGCGTACATGGCCAGGACATGCTGGAGTCCGAAGGCGGCGAGCCGGCCGGGCGGCGGCACCGTGTCCACGGGATGGCGTACGGACGTCATGGCGTCTCCTCGCACGGCGACGGGATGAGCGACGGATCAAGGTGACGCGACCGTAGAAGGCTTGAACAATCTGTTGATTTCAGGGGTGTTGCCGCCGTGTGTCAACCCCTTGGGAGCGCGCGGACCGGCCCGGCGCGCGGACCGGCCCGGCGCGCGGACCGGCCCGGCGCGCGGACCGGCCCGGCGCGCGGACCGGCCCGGCGCGCGGCCCGGCCCGGCGCGCGGCCCGGCCCGGCGCGCGAAACCGGCCCGGCGCGCGGACCGGCCCGCTCACCGAAGTCCGCTCACCGAAGTCCGCTCACTGAAGTCCGCGCGCCGCGCCCAGCAGCCCCGGCCAGTCCGCGATCTTCACCCTGGTACGCCCCAGCGCCGCCCCGAGCGCCTCCTCGGCCTCCTCGATCCGCAGCCAGCCGGTCCACTCCACCGGCTCCACCCCCGCCTCGCGCAGCGCCCGCAGCGGGTCCGCCGCCACCGGGCGGGCGGCCAGCATCTCCGCGTCGGACAGCAGCGAGGCCACGGTCTCCTTCGCACACGGCCGGTTGGTGCCGATCACCCCGGTGGGCCCGCGCTTGATCCACCCCGCCACGTACTCCCCGGGCGAGGGCCCCGCGCCGCGCAGCACCCGCCCCGCCGCGTTGGGCACCGTGCCGCGCTCCTCGTCGAACGGCAGCCCCGGCAGCGGCACCCCCCGGTAGCCCACCGACCGCAGCACCAGCGGCGCCTCGATGTCCTCGAAGACCCCGGTGCCCGCGACCCCGCCGCGCCCGTCCGGCACGGTCCGCTCGAAGCGCACCGCGCGCACCGCGCCCTCGCCCAGCAGCGCCACGGGCCGCAGGAAGAAGCGCAGATGGATGCGGCGCGGCCGGCCCGCAGGCGGACGCCGCGCCCAGTCGCGCAGCACCTCGACATTGCGCCGGTTGATCCCCGGCAGCCCGGACGGGTCGCCGTAGGCCGGGTCCAGCGCCAGCTCCTCGGCGCGCACCAGTACCTCGGCGCCGGTCAGCGCGCCCAGCTCACGCAGCTCCTTGGTGGTGAACTTCGCCTGTGACGGACCGCGCCTGCCGACCATGTGGATGTCCGAGACCCGGCTCTCGGCCAGCGCCCCGAGGGCGGCGTGCGGCACATCGGTGGGCTTCAGCTCCTCCGCCCCGCGGGCCAGGATGCGCGCCACGTCCACGGCGACATTGCCCACCCCGATGACGACGGCGGAGTCCGCGCCGAGCGCGAAGGCGCCGCCGGTCGCGTCGGGATGGGCGCTGTACCAGGAGACGAACTCGGTCGCGGAGAAGCTGCCCGGCAGATCCTCGCCCGGCACGTCGAGCCGCCGGTCGGTCGCCGCCCCCACGCAGTAGACCACCGCGTGGTAGAGCCCCAGCAGCCGCTCGGGCACCAGTGGGGGCGGGCCCACGTGCACATGGCCGAGAAAGCTGACCCGTGGGTGCTCCAGGACCGCGCGCAGCGTGTGCTGGAGCGACTTGATCTTCTCGTGGTCGGGTGCGACGCCGTAGCGCACCAGCCCGTACGGACAGGGCAGCCGGTCCAGCACATGCACCGACACATCGGGAACGGCCTGCTGCTGGACGAGCGCTTGGGCGGCGTACACCCCGCTCGGCCCGGATCCGACAACCGCGACACGAAGCACGGGGGAGCTCCTTCCGCAGGATGTCTCCAGCATCCCACCCGGCGGGGCGCCGTGTCCGGCACTACGCGCCGGGCGCCCGGCACGGGTGACGCGTCCGGCCGTCGTTCCACGGGGCCGCGACCGCGCCGCGAGCCGGGCTCGACCAGTGTCGCCCCACGGCCCCGCGCGGGACGCTACGACATCTGCCGCATCCGCCGGATCTCGCTGCTCTGCTGCGCGATCACATCGCCCGCCATCTCCTCCACCCGGACGTTGTTGCCCTGTGCGAGCACATCCGTGGCCATGGAGACCGCGCCCTGATGATGGGCGATCATCAGCTTGAGGAAGAGCGCGTCGAAGTCGGCGCCCTTGGCGGCGCGCAACCGCGCCAGCTGGGCCTCGGTGGCCATCCCCGGCATCGCCGCGGCATGGCCCTGGTGCCCGCCCGTGCCCGCCGTCTCGCCGCCCTTGGTCTCGCCGCCCTCCGCCTCGCCGCCCTCCGTCTTCTGCCAGCCGAGCATCGCCTCGATCTCCGGCTTCTGGCCGGAGGCGATGCGCTCCGCGAGCCGCTTGACCTTCGCCGACCCGGCCCGGTCGGCGGCGAGGCCGGTCATCACCAGGGCCTGCCGGTGGTGCTCGATCATCATGCGGACGTAGGAGCGGTCGGCCGCGTTGGGGGAGTCGTCGTCCCCGGCCTTCGCCGCCTCCTCGGCCGACAGGGTGTGCGCCGCCTCGCCGGGTTTGCCCGGTGCGATCACCGCGGGCTTTCCGTCCCGGCCCTTCCCGGCGTCGGCCGCACCGCTTCCCGTGTCGCAGCCGGTCAGGACGAGTGCCAGGGCGGTGGCCGCCGTGGCGGCCGCGAGTGATGCGGTGTGGAGCGTCGTACGGCGGTTCAACACCGTGTCCTCCTGGGGCGCTTGGGATCCGCAGACCGTCTTAGCACGTCAACGTCGTCCTACGGCCGGGCGCGTTGGGAAAATCTCTTTACGAACATGTTGCCACCTGTTGTGGTGTACATGGAAAGGGCGATACTTCCCCCGATCCGTCAACCGTTCCACTCCGGACGCCAGACGGCGACAAAGGGAGGACGCAGTGAAGCCGTGGGAAAGATCCCCGCAGCGGCGCAGATACCTCGGCGCGGCCGTGGCCGCCTTCGGGCTGGTGGCCACCTTGCTGGCCGCGGGACCGGCGGCCGCGACCCCCGACCCCGGTGACGTCCCGCACCAGGAGACGGTGACGAAGGGTCAGCGGTCGGACACCAGGGAAGCCATCGACAACGGTGACATCCCCGGCGTGGACCAGGTCGTGCACAGCGACAACGTCAGCCACCTCAGCCACATCCCCAAGCAGGACCTCAAGGGCACCAACTCCGACCTGGCCTTCCAGGGGAAGTACGCCTTCGCGGGCAACTACGACGGCTTCGTCATCTACGACATCAGCCGCCCCAAGAGCCCGAAGATCGTGAGCCAGGTGCTCTGCCCGGGGTCGCAGAACGACGTATCGGTCTCAGGAGATCTGCTCTTCCTGTCCACCGACTCCTCGCGCAGCGACAACTCCTGCACCAGCACCACCCAGCCGGCCACCGAGAAGTCCTCGTGGGAGGGCATGAAGGTCTTCGACATCAGCGACAAGCGGAACCCGCGGTACGTCGCCGCCGTCGAGACCTCCTGCGGTTCGCACACCCACACCCTGGTGCCCGAGCGCAAGGACGTCTACATCTACGTCTCCTCGTACGCGCCCAGCACCACCTTCCCGGACTGCCAGCCCCCGCACGACGGCATCTCCGTCATCAAGGTGCCCCGTGAGTCCCCGGAGAAGGCCGCGGTCATCGACTTCCCCGTGCTCTTCCCGGACGGCGGCAACCCCGGTGCCCCCGCCAACCCCGGTGTCTCCCAGACCACCGGCTGCCATGACCTGACCACCTTCCCGAAGCTGAAGCTGGCGGCGGGCGCGTGCATGGGCGACGGCATCCTGCTGGACATCGCCGATCCGGCGAAGCCGCGGGTCATCGACCGGGTCGAGGACAACGTCAACTTCGCCTTCTGGCACTCGGCCACCTTCAACGAGCGCGGCACCAAGGTCGTGTTCACCGATGAGCTGGGCGGCGGCGGCGCCGCGACCTGCAACGCCGAGGTGGGCCCGAACCGCGGCGCCGACGGCATCTACGACATCGTCGGCAAGGGCGACCGGCGCAAGCTGGTCTTCCGGAGCTACTACAAGATCCCGCGCCACCAGGCCGACACCGAGAACTGCGTCGCCCACAACGGCTCGCTGATCCCGGCCAAGGGCCGCGACATCATGGTCCAGGCGTGGTACCAGGGCGGCGTCTCCATCTGGGACTTCACCGACTCCGACCAGCCCAAGGAGATCGGCTACTTCGAGCGCGGGCCGCTCTCCACCGACACGCTGGTCACCGGCGGCTCCTGGTCCGCGTACTACTACAACGGCTACATCTACTCCAACGACATCGCCAAGGGCTTCGACGTCCTGAAGATCGACGACCGGCGCACCGACAGCGCCGCCTCGGTCCGGCTGGGCGAGCTCAACGCCCAGACCCAGCCCGACTACCGCTGAGCGCTCATCCGGGCTGTCCCTGAGCGCTCATCCGGCTCCCGCCGGGCGGTTCCTCGCCCGGCGGGAGCCCGAGCTGCCAGTCCAGCCGGTAGCGGTGGAACAGCTCGGCCCGCAGCCGCTCGGGCGCCATCGGCGCGCCCGGCAGCAGCACCGCGACCACCGCGCCCATCAGCAGGGCGCGCAGCAGCCGGTAGTCGGTCTCGGGGTCCTCGGAGCCGTACGCCACGACCGTGTCCCGTAGCAGGGCGGCCAGCCGCTGCTGCTCGGGGCACTGGATGAAGCCCTCGGCCGTGAGGATGCCCGCCATGTGCGTGCGCATCAGCCGCGGCCGGTCCCGGGCCAGTCCCAGGATCGCGTCGATCGCCCGCGCCAGCAGCTCCCGCCCGGCCCCCTCGCCCTCCGGACGCGGCTCCCGCTCCAGACCGCGGGCCAGTTCCATGTGCATCAGCCGGTGGACGGCCGTCTGCAACAGCTGCCGCTTGCCCGGGAAGTAGTACGAGACCAGACCGCGGGCCGCCCCGGCCCGGTCGGCGATATCGGCGAGGGTGGTCGCCTCGTAGCCGCGCTCGTCGACCAGCTCGACCGTCGCCTCCAGCAGACGGACCTGGGACCGGCGGCGCAACTCCTCATTGACCGATGGGCTTCGGGGGGACATGCTGTAACTCCTGCGTTGGCTGGCTGTCAGCCAATATACTCAGGGGGGCGTTCGGTTGTCCGCCGATCTCCTTAGGGCGCCGTATGCCTGGCGCCGGTTCGGGCGACACGGGGGAACGCCCGAACCGGCCGCCTCGGTCTATGGGGCCGTGGCGCCGTCCGGCAGCAGGCCGAGCACCGCGCGCAGGGCGTTTGGACGCCGGTCCACCGGGAGATGGTCCACCAGATGGACCCGGCAGCCCAGGGCCGCCGCGCCCCCGTCCGCCCGGCGGTCGTCGCCCACCATCACCGTGTCGGCCGGGTCCAGCCCCAGCGCGTCGCACGCGGCCCCGAACAGCTTCGGGTCCGGCTTCTGGACGCCGTGCTCGTAGGAGAGCACATAGGCGTCCACCAGCGGGTCCAGGCCGTGGGCACGGAAGACCGGGCGGAGGTCCCAGCCGATGTTGCTGACCACCGCGACCCGCACCCCGCGCCGGCGCAGCTCGCCCAGCACCTCACGGGCGTCGGGATAGGGCCGCCAGGCGGCGGGCTCCATATGGCGGTCGTAGAGGGCGTCGTACAGCTCGGGGGCGGGCAGCGGCACCTCGCGGGCCAGCCCGGTGTAGGCGGCCCGGTGCAGTGCGGCGCCGCGGTCCCGTACCCGCCACAGCTCCTCCAGCGGCGGTGGCACCGCGAGCGGCGCGGCCCCGCCGGGCAGCGCACCGGCCTCCTCCAGCTCCCGCGCGTACCGCGCGGCCTCCTCGTCCGGGACGACGGTCCCGCTCCGCTCCAGCACGGTACGCAACCAGGATTCGGTGGACTCGACCCGGAACAGCGTCCCGGAGAAGTCGAACAGCGCGCCCTTGACCGTCACAGCCCACGCTCCCTCGGCTCGGCCCGACCCGGCCCGGAGCCGGGACTTCCGGCATGGTATGCCCCGCTCACACCCCTTCCGCCGGGGCGGGACCCGGTTCGGGGCCGACCGGCCGCGGCAGACGGGTGAGCGCGGCCCGGTACTCGGTGACGATGCGCTCGACGACGGCGGCCGCCGGGAGCACGGCGTCGATGAGCCCCGCCGACTGGCCCGCCTCCACCTTGCCCTCCTGGACCCGGCCGTGCAGGGCGGCGTCCTTGAGACTGGCGGCCTGGAACTCCTTGCGCCGCACGTCGAGTTCGGCGCCGGACTCCTCCAGGCGGCGCATGCGCGCGGTGAACTCGTTCGCCACGGCGCGGATGACACCGAGGCCGTGTCCGACGGTGCGGGTGCCGTCCACACCGGCGGCGAGGACCGCGGCCTTGTAGCCGGGGTGCACGGTGGCCTCCTCGGTGGCGAGGAACCGGGTGCCGAACTGGGCGGCGCCCGCCCCCAGGGCGAGCATCGCGGCCAGCCCGGAGCCGTCCGCGGCCCCGCCGGAGGCGATCACCGGGAGGTCGGGGACGGCCGAGACCACGGCGCGGACGAGGACCTGGGTGGTGACCATCGCGGGCGGCGGGTGGCCGCCGGCCTCCGCGCCCACGGCGATCAGCCCGTCGACGCCCGCGTCGGCGGCCTTGCGGGCATGCTCGACCCCGGCGACCACATGCAGGCAGACGGTGCCGATGTCCTGGAAACGCTCCAGATAGCGGCGCGGTCCGCCCTGCGAGGCGATCAGCACCGGCGGGCGGCGGGCGAGGAGCAGATCCATGACCTCCTCGGCCCCGGCCCGGTACAGCGGCAGGTTGACCGCCCAGGGGCGGTCGGTGCCCGCGGCCATCTCGTCGAGGGTCCGGGCCAGGTCGTCCAGGCGCATGGGGCCCGCGGCGACGACCCCCAGGCCACCGGCCTCGCTCACCGCCAGCGGCAGGGCCGAGCACGAGGAGGCCCAGGACATGCCGGCCTGGATGACGGGGAGGTCGATCCCGAGCAGCCGGGTGACGGAGGTGGGGATACGGGTCACGCCGGCACCTCGTCGTCCCGCCGGGCCAGCAGCGCGCGGGCGTGTTCGGCGAGCCGGTTCTTCTGCACCTTGGAGCTGGCGGTCATGCCGATGCCCTCGAACCCCTCCACGATGCGCAGATGGCGGGGCACCTTGAACCCGGCCATATGGGCGCGCGCCCACGTGATCAGCTCGTCCTCGGTGGTGCCGCCCGGTTCGTTGAGGACGACGAACGCGAACGGCACCTCGATCAGCCGCTCGTCCGGAACACCGACCACGACGGCCTGCCGCACCCGCGGATGGCGGTGCAAAGTGTTCTCCACGTCGGCCGGGGCCACGTTCTCACCGCCGACCCGGATGATGTCCTTGGTGCGGCCCACGAAGTGCAGCCGGCCCGTGGCGTCGAGCGTGCCGACGTCCCCGGTGGACAGCCAGCCGTCGGCATCGATGGCGGCGGCGGTCGCCTCCGGGGCGTCCAGATAGCCACGCATGACGTTCCAGCCGCGCACCAGGATCGAGCCCGGCTCACCGGGACCGCAGTCACGGGAGTCGTCCACGGCGCGGATGCGCACCTCCACCCCGGGCTCCACCAGCATCGCACCGGACGCCCTGACCTGGTCGTCCTCCCACCAGCAGGACTGGGCCACATTGGGCGAGGCCTCGGACAGACCGTATCCGGCCACGCACTCGGTGGCGCCCAGCTCGTCGATCACCCGGCGGATGATGGTGGGCGAGGCCGCGACCCACGCGCCCCGCAGACGGAGGGTGCGGTGCGCGCGGTCGGGGTGGTTGAGCAGCATCAGCGCGATGGTGTCGTTGCCGGAGAAGTGGGTGCAGCGTTCGCTCTCCATCAGCCGCAGCGCCTCGGCCGCCTCGAACCGGCCCATGGTCACCAGCGTCGTGGCGTGCTGGAGGGACGCCAGGACGGACAGGGTGCTGCCGGCGACGTGGAAGAACGGCCGGGCGCTGTGGAAGCGGTCACCGGGGCGCAGGCCCAGGCGCGCGCCGGAGAAGAACCCGTCGGCGCACATGCTGCGCTGGGTGAGCAGCACCCCCTTGGGGCGGGAGGTGGTGCCGGAGGTGTACTGGACCAGCAGGATGTCGTCGGGGGTGCCGGTGGCGGGGACCTCGCCGGTGGCCCCGGCCAGGAACCGCGGCCATGCCGTCGCCCACTCGGGCACGTCCGTCCCGCACACCACGACGCTCTGCAGATCGGGCAGGCTGCGGCAGGTGGCCGCGCCGTCCTCGCCGATGCCGAGCTCGCGCAGCATGGCGAGGAAGTCGACGCGCAGCACGCGGTCGGCGACGAACAGCGTGGAGACCTTGGCGTGGGCGAGGGTGTGGTGCACCTCGTCGGCGGTGTACCGGGTGTTGACGGGGATGGTCACCGCGCCGACCGAGCCCAGGGCGACGAACAGGGCGACCCAGCGCGGCCCGTTGCCGAGGCACAGGCCGACCCGGTCGCCGCGGCCGATGCCGGCGGCGGTCAGGGCGGACCGGATCCGGGCGACCTCGGCGGCGAGTTCACCGTAGGTGATCCGCTCCTCGGCGGTGACCACGGCCTCCACGTCGGGGGCGAGCAGCGCGGCCCGCTCCAGCGCCTCGTGCGCGGTCAGGGGACATACCGTCCGGAGGTTCATCGCCTCTCCTCATCGGTGCTGGGCGCGTGGCCGGCGCCACGGCGGGTGAACCGGTCGACGCCGTCCCGCCAGCCGTCGTCGGCCAGGCACTGCTCGATCGCCGCCATCTCGATCCGGATACCGCGGTCCAGGTCCGTCTCGCCGCCGAGGTCGACGGCCCGTTTCGTCAGCGAGATCGCCAGGGGCGGGGCCTTGGCGACGGTGGCGGCGATCTCCGCGCCCGTCCGTGCCAACTCCTCCTCGGGCACCACCTGGCTGACGACACCCCAGTGGAGGGCCTCGGCGGCGGCCATGGGGCGGCCGGTGAACAGCAGTTCCTTGGCGCGGCGCCGGCCGATGACGCGCTGGAGCCGCTGGGTGGCGCCCACCGTGCCCCAGTGCGGCTCCGGGAAGCGGAACGTGGTGCCCTCGGCGGCGACGGCGAAGTCCGCGGCCAGGGTGATCTCACCGCCGGAGCCCACGACCGCGCCGTGCACGAGCGCGACGACGGGACGGCGGCACCGCTCGATCGCGTCGTAGGCGGCGAACGAGGCCACCCGCCGCCGGCGGACCCAGGCGGCGTCCCGCCCGGCCCGCTCCTTGAGGTCCGCCCCGGCGCAGAACGCGGGGCCCTGCGCGGACAGCAGCACCACACGGACGGAGTCGTCGGCGTCGAGCTCCTCGAAGACCGTCCGCAGCTGCCGGCACATCGGCAGGTCGACGGCGTTGCGGGCGCGTGGCCGGGCCAGCTCGACCCGGGCGATCCCGTCGGCCACCGCACAGCGCACCCGCGGCGGGTCGGCCGGCTCTGTCGTTCCGGCCGGCTCGGTCACATCGGTCACGTCGGTCACGTCGGTCACCTCAGATCACCCCCGCGGCGCGCAGGCCGTCGATCTCGCCGCCGTCCAGTCCGGCGAACTCCGTGAGCACCGCGTCGGTGTCGGCACCCAGCAGCGGCGGGGCGTCGGTGGGCGGCGGCGCGCCGGTGGTCTCCCGCAGCGGGGTGCGCAGGGCGCGGAAGGCGCCCTCGGTGGGGTGCTCGAACTCCGCGACGACACCCCGCGCCCGCGCGTGCGGGTCGGCCAGGGCCTCGCGGACGCCGCGGACCTCGCCGGCCGGGATGTCGGCGGCGCGCAACTCCTTGAGCAGCGGTTCGCGCTCCCGTCCGGCGATGGCCGTCCGCAGGGCGGTCATCACGCGGTCGCGCTCGGCGACGCGGCCCGCGTTGTGCCGCAGCCCGGGATCGGCGGCGAGGTCGTCGAGGCCGAGGACGGCGCACAGCGGTGCCCAGTGCTGGTCGCTGCCGCTGATGTGCAGCCAGCCGCCGTCGGCCGCCTGGAACGCGGCGGAGGGGACCCGGCCGGGGTGCTGGGTGCCGGTGCGCACCGGGTCCTCGTCCAGGGCGAACAGCCGGGCCGCGTTCAGGGCGTGCAACGAGAGCTGGACGTCCATCATGGAGACGTCGTAGTGGCGGCCGCGGCCGGTGGCGGCGCGCCCGGCCAGTCCGGTGAGCGTGGCGATGACGACCCAGAGCCCGGAGGTCATGTCCGCCACCGGTATCCCGGTCTTGCTCGGCGGGCCGTCCGGTTCGCCGGTCATCGCCATGACGCCGGACAGCGCCTGGAAGACGGTGTCGTAGCCCTTGCGGGTGCGGTCGGGGCCGCTCTGCCCGAAACCGGTGGCGGAGACGTAGACCAGGGCCGGGTTGTCCGCGGCGAGCCGGTCGTATCCCAGCCCCAGCCGGTCCATGGCGCCGGGCAGGAAGTTCTCGACGACGACGTCGGCGCGGGTGGCGAGGCGGCGGGCGAGGTCCTGGCCGCGGGGGTCCTTGAGGTCCAGGGTGATCGAGCGCTTGCCGCGGTTGAACGCGAAGAAGTAGGCGCTCTCGCCGTGCGGCAGCCGGGGTTCGAAGCCGCGGGTCTCGTCGCCGCGGCCGGGCCGTTCGACCTTGATGACGGTGGCGCCCAGCTCGGCGAGGATCTGGGTGGCCATCGGGGCCGCCAGGACCCGTGAGAAGTCGAGGACGGTGATGCCGTCGAGCGGGCCGGGGGCGGGGTGCGCGCTCACCGGCGGAACCCCCGCATCAGGGCGTTGACGTCCTGGCCGGCCCGCATCGCGGCCTCGGTCGGCAGGTCGGCGACCCGGTAGAAGAGGTCCTTGGCGGCGCGGATGGCGCGGGGTTCCACGGCGGCCCACCGCTCGGCGATGCCGTACGCGGTCTCGACCACCGCCTCCGGCTCGACCACGTGGTTGACCAGGCCGTGTGCCGCGGCCTCGGCGGCGGTGAGCAGCCGGCCGGTGCTGACCAGTTCGAAGGCCAGCTTGCGGCCGAGGTGGCGCTGGAGCCCGGTCATGACCAGGGCGGGCACGATCGAGTGCCGCAGCTCGGGATAGCCGAACTTCAGGTCCGTACCGGCCACGGCCATGTCGGCGCCGATGGCGAGCCCGGCGCCGCCGCCCACCGCGGCGCCGCGCACCGCGGAGACGACGGGTGTGCCCATGTGCTGCATCTGCGTCTGGAGGTGTGCGGTGAGTGCGGCCCGCTCCAGGACGGCGTCCGGCTGGTCGGGGGTGAGGGTGGAGAACTCCGACAGATCGGCGCCCGCGCAGAAGCCGCGGCCGGCGCCGGTGAGGACGACGGCGCGGACGTCGCGGTCGTCCTCGGCCGCGGTGAGGGCGGTGCTCAGGGCCCGGGTGAGCGCGGTGTTCAGCGCGTTGAGCTTGCCGGGACGGTTGAGGGTCAGGACGCGGACGGGGCCGCGGTCCTCGACGAGCAGCACATCGGCGGCCGCTGCGCCCGTGTCGGCCGGCTGCCCGCTGGTCGTGACGGTCACGGAAGGTTCTCCTCGGTCGTGCGGTGGGGGATCGTATGCCGTGCGGCGGGTCAGGCGGCGGCCGCGGAGCGGGCGAAGCCGGCTCGGGCCACCATGCTGTGCAGGGGCCGGTCCAGCGCCTCCTCGCAGGCCCGGGACGCGGCGGCGAGCGCGTCGAGGTCGATGCCGGTGTCGACGCCCATCGCGTCCAGCAGGCTCACCAGGTCCTCGGTGCAGACGTTTCCGGTGAGGCCGGCACCGTAGCCGATCTTCGACGGATGGCCGCCGACGCCGCCCAGGGCGCTGTCGAAGTGGCGGCAGCCCGCGTCCAGGGCGGCCACCGCGTTGGCGATGGCCGTGCCGCGGGTGTTGTGGAAGTGGGCGATGACCGGCAGCCCGGGGTGCGCCCGCTCCAGCCGCCTGAAGAGGCCGGCCACGGCCGCGGGGGTGGCGACACCCGTGGTGTCCCCCAGCGAGACGGCGTCCGCGCCCAGGTCGACGAAGCGGGCGACGTCCTCGGCGACCCGGCCCGGGTCGACCTGGCCCTCGAAGGGGCAGCCGAACGCGACGGACACCACCCCGATCAGCCGGAACCGGCCGCCGGCCAGCGCGACCATCTCGGTGACCCGCTCCCACTGCCGCTCCCGGGTGGTGCGCAGGTTCTTCTGGGTGTGGCTCTCACTGGCCGACACCAGCAGGCTCAGCTCCTCGGCGCCCGTTCCGCGCTCGAGGTCGGCCAGGGCGCGCTCGACGGCCCGCGGGTTGGGACACGTGGCCTTGAACGCCACACCGGGGCGGTGGGCGACACCCGCCAGCACCTCACTGGCGTCGGCGAAGGCGGGGACCCACCGCGGATGGCTGTAGCCGGTCGCCTCGATACGGCGGAAGCCGGCGGCGGCGAATGCCTCCAGCAGGGCGATCTTGGTTTCGGTCGGCACGAACGTGGGTTCGTGCTGGAGCCCGTCCCGGGCGAAGCATTCGCAGATCGTGACCGCGTCGGTCATCGAGCCACCTCCTCATGGATGACTCCACCACAACTACCCTCGCTGTGTTGATAAAGTCAACACCTAGGTGTCGTCGAGATGATCCCGCTCGCGCCGCTCCAGGGACAGCGCGAGATCGGTGAGCTTCTCCAGCGCGCGCCCCAGCGCCTGCGCTTCCTCGTCGGAGAGCACCGCCGTGAACGCCGCGTCCCGCTCGTTCGCCGCCGCGATCAGGCCCCGGTACACCGTCACCCCCGCCTCGGTCAGGGCCAGTTGGCGGCTGCGCCCCGACCCCTCGGTCCGGCTGACCAGACCCCGTTCCACCAGTCCCCGCACCACTCGGCTCACCTGCGCCTTGTCCAGTCCTGCCCGGCGGGCCAGGCGGTTCAGGGTCAGGGTCGGATCGGCCGCGATCAGTGCGATGGTGCGCCACTCGCCGAGGCTCACGTCGAACTCGCGGCGGTACCTCAGTGCCGCACTGCGCGAGAGCGCCGACGATGTGCGCGACAGCCGGTAGGACAGCAGCTCGGAGATCGGTACCAGGTCTCCGCCACCCTCACGTTTCACCATGGGCGGCATGGTATCTCCGCCGAGGGTGTTGACTTTATCAACGGAAGCGTCGGAAACTCGCACCGCCGCCGCCCCGGCGACGCAGCCGCTCATCGCAAAGGAGTCGTACGTCGTGGCCGACCCTTCAACTCTCACCGGATCCCAGGACGCCGACGCCGCCGAGACAGCCTCGGTCGACCGCACCGCGACCTACCGCACCATCGCCTGGCGCGTCATGCCGCTCCTGGTCATCTGCTACGTGGTCAGCTTCATCGACCGCACCAACATCGGAATCGCCCAGCAGGGCCTCGAACGCGACCTCGGCTTCGGCTCCGCCGTCTACGGCCTGGGCGTGACCCTCTTCTTCGTGGGCTTCATCCTCTTCGAGGTGCCGAGCAGCAGCCTGCTCGCCCGGATCGGCGCCCGCAAGACACTCGTGCGCATCATGGCGTCCTGGGGTGTCGTCACCGTCGCCACCTCACTCGTCCGGGACGAGATCACCTTCTACATCGCCCGGTTCCTCCTCGGCGTCGCCGAGGCCGGCTTCTTCCCCGGGGCGCTCTACTTCCTGTCCCGCTGGTTCCCCTCCGCCCGGCGCACCCGGATGACGGCGGTGTTCTTCGCGGGCGTGCCCATCTCCGGCGTCCTCGGCTCCCTGATGTCCGGCAGCATCATGCACACCTTCGGCGGCGTCGCCGGCCTCGCCGACTGGCAGTGGCTGTTCATCGTCGAGGGCATCCCCCCGCTCCTGCTCGCCGGTGTCGTCCTGCTGTGGCTGGTCGACGAACCCGCACAGGCCCGGTGGCTGACCCCCGCGCAGCGGGCGGCCGTACACGCCGACCTCGCCGCCGACCAGCGGCGCAAGGGCGGAGAGGAGGCCGGCGATGGCCACGGCGGACTGCGCCACGCGCTGCGGGACCCCAAGGTGTGGATCATCGGCCTGTGTGCCTGCGGCGCCTACACCCTCGCCAACGCCGTGTCGTTCTGGACGCCGCGGATCATCGCCGAGGCGGGCGTCGGCGACGTCCTCGACCTCGGCCTCTTCTCCGCCCTGCCGCCCCTGCTCGGCATCGTGGTCATGCTGATCGTGGGCCGCCACTCCGACCGCACCCTCGAACGCCGCTGGCACGCGGCCCTCAGCTGGACCGTCGCCGCCCTCGCCATGGTGGCGCTGTCGATACCGGGCAACAACGTCACCGTCGTCGTGGCGCTGCTGGCGGTCCTCGCCGCGGCCCACTACTCCGGCCTCACCGTCTTCTACTCGATTCCCTCCATCTACCTGGGAGAACGCGCGGCCGCCACCGGAATCGCCTTCGTCACCTCGATGGGCTCGTTCGCCGCGGCCGCCTCCCCGTCCCTGCTCGGCTTCATCAAGGACGCCACCGGCAGCCTCTCCCTCGGCCTGCAGATCAGCGCGGGTATCGCCCTGCTCGCCGTCGCCCTGCTGCTGATCGGGGTCAAGGCGAGCGATCTGCGGGAGCGGCGGTCCCCGTGAGCCGTCCGGACCCCTCCGGCAGGGCGCCGAGCCACCGTCCGACGTCGTCGTGCAGTGCGCTTGGCCGCGATGACGGAGGACCACCAGTGGTTCACCACATACGGCACGTCCATGGCCCGGAAGAGCTCCTGGGGCGCGTCGGCGTCGACCAGCGCCAGGGGGGCGTCCGCGGCCGGCGCCGGCCCGCAGGTCCGCGAACCACGCGCGCTGGTGGCGCAGGGCCTTTGCGGCCGCGGCCGCCTGCGCGGGCTGGTCCAGACGGTGCGCGTCGTCGTGGCGGCGGCAGTAGCACAGGACGTACCCGGCAGTAGCACAGGACGTACCCGGCGCCGGTTTCCCGTACCCGGTCGCGGACCAGCTCCGTCGCCCGGCGCGCGGAGCGCGCCGCCGTCGACAGCGCCTGGCGGGTGTAGTGGTCCGCGAGGTCTGCCCGAAACGGCGCGGACGCCACCCCGCCGCGCGCGGCCGGGCCTACGTCCCGCCGTCCGGTCGCAGAAGAATCTGTAGCCTGATCGGCGCCGGTCAGTCGGCGGACCGCCAGGGACGTATCAGCAGCACGAGGCAGCCGGCGGCGCAGACCAGGGCGGTGAGCATCGTGCCGGCCATCGGCGTGGCGCTGGTGGTGCCGAAGGCGCCGACGAGCGGTGAGGCGGCGGCGCCGAACAGGAACTGGATCCCGCCGAGCAGCGCGGACGCGGCTCCGGACGCCTCCCGTCCGAACGACTGCCCAAGGCTCATGGTGGCCGGGAAGACGCCGCCGATGCCGAAAGCGGCGAAGAAGACGGTGACCCAGGTGCCGGCCAGGCTGCCACCGACCGTGGCGAGCAGCAGCACCTGGAGCAGGACGGCGGCGGAGGCGACGGCGACCGACGCGCTCAGCAGCGTGCCCAGCGCCATCCGCCGCGACAGCGTGCCGAAGACCGCGCTGGCGAGCAGCATGCCGCATGCGTTCGTCGCGAAGATCAGGCTGTACAGCCCCGCCGACGTGCCGTAGACGTCCTGGAAGACGAAACTGGACCCGGCGATGTAGGCGAACAGCGCGGCACTGGTGAACCCCAGCGTGAGCGCGCAGCCGAGGAAGGCCCGGTGGCCCAGCAGCCGGCCCATGGCCCGGAAGCTGCCGGCCACCCCGCCCTGCTGCCGGCGCTCCGGCGGCAGCGACTCCGGGACCCCGCGCAGTACCGCGAGGAAGAGCGCGACCCCGAAGAGCGCGAGAGCCCCGAAGACCCACCGCCAGCTGCCGGCCGACAGCACCGCACCTCCGATGACGGGCGCCGCGACCGGCGCCACGCCCAGCACCATGCTCAGCAGCGAGAAGTAGTGCGGCAGTCTGGGCCCGTGGAAGCGGTCGGTGAGGACCGCTCGCGCCAGCACCATGCCGGCGGCACCCGCGACACCCTGGAGGAACCGGGCGACGATCAGCAGCTCAATGGTGGGCGCGACCACGCACACCAGTGACAACACGACGAACAGCGCGGTTCCGGCGATCAGCGGACGGCGACGGCCGAGGCCGTCACTCAGCGGACCGATGACCAGCTGCCCGATGACCAGCCCGGCGAGGAACCCGGTCATGGACAGCTGCACGGAGGAGTCGTTGGTGTGCAGCGTGCGGGCCATCTCCGGGAAGCCGGGCACGTACATGTCGATCGCCAGGGGCGCTACGGCGGTCAGCGCGCCGAGGAGCGCGATCAGAGCGGCGGGCCGGCGGGATGGGGCGGTGACGGCGGACACCGTGGGCACCGGCTGCGGTGACTTGGCTACCATGCCCGAGACGGTAAAGCATTCGTCTACTGGTTAACAATTTTGGCGGCGACCATGACTCACCCCTCGACCTCCGTCGACTTTCGCGCGCTGTGGGCGGCGGCCAACCCCGACCTCGACACCTCTCCCATGGATGTCGTGGGGCCCCTCAAGCGCATGGAGGTGCTGCTCACCGTCGCCCTGGAGCCGCTGTACGACGGTGCCCCGCTGACCGCGCCGGAGGTCGACGTGCTAGTGCAGCTGCGGCACGCCGACGACCCGGTGATCGCCCGGCGGCTCGCCGAGAGCCTGGGGTGCTCCCGCGCGGCCGTCAGCAAGACGCTGGCCAAGCTCGAGAAGCGCGGCTACGTCGAACGCCGCCCGAGCCCCGCGGACCGCCGCGCCGCCCTGGTCACCGCCACACCGGCGGGGTGCGAGGTGATCGACGCCATGTTCCCCCGCCAGCTGGCGGTCGAGGCGGAACTGCTGGCCGGACTGGGAGAGGACCGGGAGCGGGTGGTGGAGGCGCTGCACCTGCTGGAGCGGGTCCTCGAACGGGGCGTCCGGCGACGCGCTCCCCGTCGCTAGCCGTCGCGCGCCCGTCGCCAGCCCTGGGGCGGGCGCCGCTAGCCCTGGGGCGGGCCGCTGTCCTGCGACTCGGCCGGGGCCGGGTCGGGCTCGGGCGGGGCGAGGAGGTAGCCGTGGAGCTGTTCGAGCAGTTCGGCGATGCCTTCCCGGTCGGCGCGGTAGCGGACCAGCTTGCCGCTGCGCGTCGACTGGAGCAGGCCGCCGCGGCGGAGGACCGCGAGGTGCTCGGAGGTGGTCGACGGGCCGAGCCCGGCCCGCTCGGCGACCTCGCCGACCGTCAGCTCCTCCCCGTCGGAGAAGTGCGAGAAGAGCTTCTGGCGGGTCCCGCTGGCCAGCGCCTTGAGGAAGACCTGAAGGTCGTCGCCGGGTATGGCGGCCGCGGAGCGCGTCCCGCGGTCCGCCTGGGGGCCGCGGTCCTGACGGGGGACCCGGAGCGCCCGGTGCAGGTCGAACTCGGCCGGCGGAATGTCCAGGGCCGAGCAGACTTCGTGGACGACGGCCCGTTCACTGTCGTCGAAGTGGCCGTCGGCGCAGCCGATGACGATGCCGATCTGGATGACGGCCCGTGCCTCGGCGGGCTTCCTCTTCGCCTTGCCGATCTCCTGCAAGGCGCCGACCTTGCCGAGGGTGAAGTCCGCGGTCAGCTGATCGAGATGGTCCTCGAAGCGGCGGTGCAGATCGTCCGAGGGGAAGCTCTGGAGCACGTCGTTGGTGGCGATCAGCTGGGCGACGCGTTGTCTCTCGGACGGGTCGATCGTGCCGTCCGCCGCCGCCACCAGGGCGCACATCGCCATGCTCGCGTCCCGGAACGCCCCGCTCTGCAGCTCGGTCTTCTTCGCCGTGAGCTGAGCCTGCATCGTCTGGACCGAGTACTTGAGGCGGTCCCACAGCGCCATCTGCGTCTCCTTGTCGGCTTACCCATGACGTGACACGGGAGCAGAATCTACAGGTTTGTAGACAGCTGTCGCGAAAAGCAGCCGCGCATCCGTGGTTCTACAGTGCTGTAGATTCTAGGCGCCTGTTGATCACTTCGAACCCAGGAGCTGTGCCCTGTGACTGTGAGCCTGACCAAAGGCGGCAATCTCTCCCTCACCCGTTCCCAGCCCGGCGTCGCCAGCGTCGTCGCGGGCCTCGGCTGGAAGGTGAACACCGGTCCCGGCGATGTGGACCTCGACGCGAGCGCCCTGGTGCTGGGGGCGGACGGCCGGGTCCTGTCCGATCAGCACTTCGTCTTCTTCAACAACCGGGCCACACCCGAGAACTCCGTACGGCACACCGGCGACAACAGGACCGGCGAGGGTGAGGGGGACGACGAGCAGATCGCCGTCGACTTCACCTCGCTGCCGCCCGAGGCGGAGTCGGTCGTGTTCGTGGTGTCGATCCACGATCAGGGCGGCGCGGCCCACACCTTCGGCCGGGTGCGCGATGCCTACATTCGTGTGGTGCACCAGGCGGCCGGTGTGGAGATGTGCCGCTACGAGCTGACCGAGGACGGCCACGACGAGACCGCGATGGTGTTCGGCCAGCTGTACCGGCGGGACGGGGAGTGGAAGTTCCGCGCGATCGGCCAGGGCTATGCGTCGGGCCTGGTGGGCATCGCCAAGGACTACGGCGTCAACGTGTGAACCCGGCGGCGCATCGCCACGAGGGACCTGCCGGGACCACACCGCGGCCGCCTGGGGCATCACCGGCCGAGTGGATGCTGTCGTAAAGCATAAATTAAGCCAAGCACATCACCGCAGGTGGCGACCGGTGACCGCGGAGCCCTCGCGGCGTCCCGTCACCTCCTGGACACCCTGAGTTTGCCCTGTCCCCCTGCAATCGCGTCAACCGGGGGAGTGACGCGCCGACTTGGGGTCCGGGAAAGGGTGGAATAGTGCGAGATGTTCCGATGAGCGCCGTCAGCAAGGGGCTGAAGCGGCGAGGCAGGCTCCTGGTCCAGGCCCTGCGCCCGCCGACGTCAAACGCGGGCAGCGGCACCGCCGCTGCCCGTCGTACCCGGGAAACCGATGAGACGGATCGCTACGTGGCCCCGCACACGCCCCGGCTGGTCGAGTCGCCGGTCTTCATCCTCTCCCCGGTGCGCTCCGGCTCCACTCTGCTGCGCGTGCTGCTCAACAGCCACTCGAAGATCCGCGCTCCGCACGAGATGCATCTGCGCACCCTGCACGTGCACATGGACCGCGACTTCACCCCGGATGCCATGAAGGAGCTGGAACTCGACAAGAGCGAACTGGAGCATCTGCTGTGGGACCGGGTGCTCGATCTGGAGCTCAAGCGCAGCGGCAAGGAGATCGTGGTCGACAAGACCCCGCCCAACGCGCTCATCTGGCCCCGGCTGCGACGATGTTGGCCCCAGGCGCGCTACCTGTTTCTGCTGCGGCACCCCGAGGGGGTGGTCACGTCGCTGGTCAACCGCCGCCAGAAGCCCGACCTGGCACAGATCCACGCCGAGGTGCTGCGGTACGCGGAGAAGCTGGAAGAGGCCCGGCAGACGCTGCCCGGCCACACCGTCACCTACGAACAGCTCACCGGTGAGCCTGAGAAGGCCACCCGCGAGATCTGCCATTACCTCGGTGTCGAATGGGAGGCCGGCATGCTCGACTACGGCCGGCACGACCACGGCACCTTCCGTCCGCACATGGGCGACTGGAGCACCACGATCAAATCGGGCAAGATCCAGCCCGCGCGCCGCGTCGACCACCGCCCGGACCTCCCGCCGCGGCTGGCCGAGATCGCCGAGGCATGGGGCTACCAGGCCACCACCACGACGGTGTGAGAGGCCGATGCGGACCGACGTCACGGTCCGACGTCGCGGTCCGGTGTTCCGCACCGGCGGCGGCGACGCATGGGCGCCCTCCGGGCCGTGCCGTGGGGGGGCAGGCCGGATGCACCGGGTGTTCCGGCTGCGAGGCGGAGTATGTCCTCGGCCCGCAGCGACCGTGGCCCGCGCACCGGAGGAGGCAGGGCGGCCGAGTCAGCACGCGCGACGCCCTTGATGTGGGAAGTTGCCAGGGCGGTTGACGCATCACGGGGTCGTGGGGAACGAGCAGCGTCGCACCGTCTGCCGGTGCGGCGTTGCCCTTTCACTTGGACCTCTTCCGACTGGCTGCCCCGCTGCACCACTTGGGTCACCGAACGGATCCGAGCACGGAACGTACCCCACGACGCACCTCAGGCACTGCGCCGACTGACCGACCGCACGATGGCACGGTGCGGTGCCGGCCCCGGTAGAGCCGGGGCCAGCCAGCCGGGTCCCTCGGTGGGGGCCCGGTCCGTCGCAGGTATGGGGCTCGTCAGATGCGGCGCGCAGTGAAGTACGCCGTATGCAGCGCGTCGTAGACCGGGCCCGGCACCGCTGCCGAACCGATGGTCACCACCGGAACCCCCGCCTCGCACAGTTTCGCTGCCAGGGTGCCCTGTGCCGGTTCCCGGCCGAGCGCGAGCACCACCGCATCCACCTCGACCGTCCCCTCGCTTCCGTCCGCAGCGTGCAGACGCACGCCCTTGTCCTCGACCGCGACGACCTCGCAACCCATCCGCACCTCGACGCCCGCCTCCGCCAGCCGGCCCGGCAGCACGAGCGCGTCGTACTTCACTTCGTTGCCGCGCATCAACCGCTCGCCGCGCTCCAGGACGAGGACTGTGGTGCCGGGCAGTTCGGCCAGCCGTAGCGCCGACTCGCAGCCCTGGAAGCCGCCACCGACGACCACGACCCGGCGCCCGGCCAGTTCCTCACGTCGGTTCGTGATGTCGCCGGGCCCCAGCACCGGAGCGCTCTCGGCCACCGGACCAGGGAACGCGCGCTGGGGCGCCCCGGTCGCGATCACGACCTCGTCGAACCCGTCGGTGAGCGAGGCTGCGTCCGCGGTCACCGTGCGTATTTCGATCCCGCGCCGGGTCACCTCGTGCACCAGGTGCTCCCGCAGGCCGGCGAGGTCCTGCTTCACGGTGGACCCCAGAGCGTGGTTCAACGCTCCGCCGAGCTCGCCGGGTTCGAAGAGTACGACCGTGTGTCCACGGTCGTGCAGGGCCGCGGCCGCGCGCAGCCCGGCAGGGCCGCCCCCTGCGACGGCGACGCGTTTGGGCGCTGGGGCCGTGCCGAGCGGGAACCGGCCTTCCTCCGCCACCTCGGGATTGACCGTGCAGCCCACGCTGCGTTTCTGGTCGAGCCCCCGCTCCAGGCAGCCGTCGTTGCAGCGGATGCACGGCACGATCTCCAGCTGCCGCCCTTCGCGTGCCTTCTCGGCCCAGCTCGGGTCGGCCAGCATGGCGCGGCCGAGCGAGACGAAGTCGGCGCTGCCGGACCGCAGGACCTCGTCGGCGATCTGCGGAGTGACCAGGGAGCCCGAGGCGATCACCGGGACCGACACGGCCGACTTGATCTTCTCCCAACCCCAGCGGTGGGGCTGCCGCGGCATGTACCAGGAGCTGACCTCCCACTCCTGCTTGGCGTGGTACCCACCCGAGGCATGGATGACATCCACACCGTGCTGCTCCAGCAGCCGGCACAGCTCCACGGTCTCCTCGATCACGATGCCGTCCGGTTCGTAGTCGCTCACCGAGAGCCGCACGCTCAGCGGAAATTCGCGTGGCACATGGGCGCGGACGCTGTCGACGATCTCCAGGAGGATCCGTGCGCGGTTCTCGAAGGAGCCGCCGTAGTCGTCGGAGCGGTCGTTGGTGTGCGGGGACAGGAAGTTCGTGATCATGTAGCCGTGGCCGGCGTGGATCTCCACCAGATCGAACCGTGCCGCCCAGGCGCGCGCCGCGGCCTCACCGAAACTGCGCACCACTCCGGCGATCTCCTCGACCGTCAGCGGCGTGGGGACGACGCCGAACGGCGCCTCGGCCACGTCCCAGGACGAGGACGACGCGGACTTCATCGGGTGGGTGCCCAGAAACCGCTGCCGACCGGAGTGGACCAGCTGCAGTCCGATCGCCGCGCCGGTCGAACGGACCTCGTCGGCGAGCCAGCCGAGCCCGGCGACGTGATCCTGGCGGCTCGCCCCGGGCTGGCCGTGAATGGACTTGCTGGCGTCATCGTCCACGTACGTGTACTCGACCATGACGAGGCCGGTACCGCCCTCGCCGAGCCGCCGGTAGTGGTTGACGGTACGGGGGGTCACCGTGCCGTCAGCGTTGCACGTCGCGGTCGTGTTGGGGGACTTGACCACGCGATTGCGCAGTGTCAGGGCCCCTATCGTGCCGGGCTGGAACAAGCTGTCGAAAGCCATCGTCGGGCCTCCTGTGAGGTGGGAAAAGTGGTCGGACAGGCTCCTCGGCGCCGTCCGACAGCCGGTCGGGAAGGTCAGGAACGTCCGGGCACGAGACTTGTCGTGGCGCAGGCGTCGCAGACCGGTGTGCTGCCCGAGGCCGGTTCGCGGTCCATCTCCAGGACTACGTACGCCTTCATGCAGCGGTGGCACTCGGCCCAGGTGGCGGCCGGATCGTCCACTTCGCCGCGCGGGCCGGCAGCGGTCGACTCCGCCACCGGGCGCAGCTTCACCACGACTGCGTACAGCACCGCGCTGACCACCAACGCGACCAACTGCGCCGTGCCGGCCGGCGGCGTGGGCACACCTGGCGCCTCGGCGAGGTGGATACCGACGGCGGAGGCGAGTAGCCACACCCCGAGTCCCCAGGTGACCCTGGGCAGTCGTAGCGCGCGGAACTCCGGTCCTGCGGCGCGGTCCTGTGGTACGAGCGCGTAGTGAGTGAGCGCGATGCCGACCCAGCTGACCAGGAACACGCCCTGCCAGGTCAGTGCGGACTGCGGGTAGCTGAAGACGTCGGTGAGCATCAGCAGGAACACCACGGCTGAGGTGAGGACGACCAGCACCGTGCGGCTGAGCCGGACACCGATCAGATGGGTGATCAATCGGCCCCAGTTCGCGGACGCTGGTAGTGGTTGAGGCTGTTGATGCGGGCCTGTGACACCACGATCAGGATCATTCCGGCAAGGCCGAGGATCGCTTGGACCACGCCGGTTGTTCAGGCCGCTGCGCCGGCCCCATCGGGCGAACAGGGCGTTGATCAGTGAGTAGGTCGCGACCGAGATGCCGATGGCGATGAGCGCGTCGACCGTTCCGTACAGGCTCGCCGCCGGCGCGCCGTAGAACAGCCAGACCATCGCACTGAGCAGGGACCAGTACGACATCGTCAGCTGCCAGCGCCCGACCCGGGCGGTCAGCGGAACCATATGGTTGCTGTAGTCCTCGGCGCGCTGCTCGGCCACGACGGCGGGATCGTCGGTGGGTCTGGTCCGCGGAGGGAAGAGAGGGGCGTCCTGGGCCGGCGACATGGTCGCTCCAAGAGGAGAAGGGAGTTCGGAGAGTGCATACGGAAGTGCATGCAGAAGTGAATACTTTGTGCCGGGCAGAAGCCACGTCAATGGCCGTGCAGCGGAAGTTCTTGGTCAGAACACCGCACTGAGAAGGGGACAACGCGCACCGGAGCGGCGATACGCGGGCATGCCGCAGAGCTGCCCGGCAGCTCAGGAGACCGGGCAGCTCAGCCGGCGTCGGTGATCAGGGACCGGGCGCTCTCACGCCGTGTTCGCAACTCCACCGCATCGGCGCGCAGGTTTCTTCCCCCGGCCGGGCTGCCGATGCCGCGCACGCCGAACCCGCTGTCGGCCCACAGGCACTCGCCGGTGGCGACCCGGGCGGCATCCGAGGCGAGGAAGACGAACGCGCCCGCGTAGTCCTCCGGTTCTGGGATGAATCCCTGCGGGATCACGTGCTCGGCCCCCGGGAGGACAGCGTCGATCGGCTCCTGGCCGAGGCTGTGCAGACCTTCCATGCGGGTGCGGGCCACGCCGACAGCGACGCCGTTGACCCGCACATGCGGGGCGAACTCCCAGGCCAGCTGGCGCACGATGCCGAGGTCGGCGTGCTTGGTCGCGACATAGAGCACGCCGTCGTCGACCGCGCGGTAGCTGGCCAGGGAACAGGAGAAGATCATGTTTCCCCGCGTCCGCAGCAGTGGGGCCAGGGAGGCGCGGGCGCCGAGCAGGTACCCCTTGACGTTGATGGCGAAGATCTCGTCGAGCGCAGCTTCCAGGTGTTCGGCCGGCACCTGGGCGAGCGGCAGGTTGCCCGCTCCGACGCCCGCGTTGCCGACGAACACGTCGAGGCGGCCGTACGCCTCCAGCGCTTCGCTGACAGCCCGTTGGTTGTCGACCAGTTTCTCTACCGAGCCGACCGTGCCGTGGACGTCCGGACCCATTTCCGTGCACAGCTTGCCCAGGCGGTCCGCGTCGCGGTCCAGCACCGCGACCTTCGCACCCGCCTCGACATACCCGTGCACCACGGCGCGGCCGACGCCGGCCGCGCCTCCGGTGACCAGGGCTACCTTTCCCGCCAGCGGCAGGGGGCCGCTCTGTGCGGCACTAGGCATGGATCGCACCTCCGTTGATGTCGATCACGGATCCGGTGAGGAAACCGCTCGCGTCCGAGACCAGATACGGGACGATGGCGGCGATCTCGTCGGGGCGGCCCAGCCGCCCGACCGGGATGGCCGCGCTGAGCGTCTGCTCCGAGACGGTGTCCGAGGCGGCGAAGTACTCGTCCAGGTGCTCCGTCTTCACGGTCCCGGGGTTGAGTACATTGGCGGTCACGCCCAGCCCGGCCACCTCGGCGGCGAGCTGCCGGGTGAAACCGACCAGCCCGGACTTGGCGGCCACATACCCGATGGCGTTGCCCAGTTGGGGGGCCGAGGCAACCACCGAGCCGATGTTGAGGATGCGGCCCCAGCCTCGTTCGATCATTCCGGGCAGCACGCTCTGGCACAGCAGGAAGGGGATGGTGAGGTTGATCTCGAGCTGCTGCTGCCAGTCGCCCGGCGTCGTGTCGCGGGTGGTGGAGGCACGGGTGAAGCCACCGGCGTTGTTGACCAGAATGTCCACCCGGCCCGCCGCCTCCAGCAAGCGTGTCCGGCCCGTTGCGGTGCGCAGATCCGCTGCGCAGGGAATCACGCGACCGCGCTCGCCCAACTCCTCGGCCTGCCGGGCGAGGAGAGCCCCATCGCGGCCACCAGTTACCACGGTCGCACCATGGTCGAGCAGAACCGCCGCGATCGCCGCGCCGATTCCCCGCCGCGCACCGGTGACCACGGCCACATGCCCGGACAGGTCCTGCCCGGTCACCGGCTCTCACCGCTGGACGCTCCCGCGTCGGTACGCCCGACCCGGCCACCCGGCCGGGCGATGCCGCGGACGGACAGCCCACTGTCCGCACTGACCATCGTCCCCGTCATCACGGCCGCTTCGGAACGGGAAGCGAGCAGGGTGAAGATCCCGCTGTAGGCATCGACGGTCGGGATCTCCTGCAGGGGCAGTGCCTCGCGGGTGCCGTCCAGCACCGAGTCGGTGGCCGCCTGCCCGAGTGCGGTGGTTCCCTTCAACCGGGTCGGGGCCACCCCTGGAGCGACACCGTTCACCCGCACATCCGGAGCGAGTTCGTAAGCGAGCTGGCGCACCAGGCCCTGCACTGCGTGCTTCGACGCGGTGTAGAGGACGCCGCCGCCGGCGGCATTGGCCCCCGCGAACGAGCCAGTGAGGATGACCGAGCCACGCGAGCGGATGAGCTCGTCCAGGGCCGCCCGGACGCCGAGCAGGGGAGCGAGCACGTTCACCCCGAAGAGCTCGTCGAACCCGGCCTTGAGCTGGTGTCCAGGGATGTCCTCCAGCGGCCGGGCCGCATCGGTGATGCCCGCGTTGCCGACGAAGACGTCGACTCGGCCCCAGGCCTCGGTGGCTGCGGCGACCGCCTGCACGTTGCCCTCCCAGGACCGCACATCCGCGACCACCGGGATGACCACGCCCCCGAGCTCGTCAGCCAGTTCCTTCACCTTGTCGGTGATGTCCACGGCGACGACGCGCGCGCCCTCGGACGCGTACCGCGTGACGACCGCGCGACCGATGCCCGCTCCGGCGCCGGTGAACACCACCACTTGCCCGTCAAGTGCTCCCACGGGGACCTCCACATACATTGAGTAGTTGTCTGTGATTCCACGGCGGAGCGCGACGTCGTGGGGGAAGGCGCTGCGTCGGCCTCGCCGTCGTCGGCCGGAACGTGCCGGCAGCCACCGTGCGGCTGGTGTGCCGCGAGCCCAGGTACGGTGGCCGCTCTGGCGACCGGAAACCGTGAAGCGAATACACTTTTGCATGCACTCTTGGCGGTGAGCAATACCGTGGTCCGTCTCAGGCTCGGCCGGCCCCGTGACCGCGGCGCGGCCGGCCAAGTGCCCATCGCGCAGTGCCGAGATTCATTCACGTGCTGAGCCGGCGGGAAGGTCCTGTTCGGCCCAGATGGTCTTCCCGAGCCGGGCGTACCGGGTTCCCCAGCGCTGGGTGAGCTGGGCGACCAGAAGCAGGCCGCGTCCGCCCTCGTCGAACACCCGGGCACGCCGGAGGTGCGGCGCCGTGCTGCTGTGGTCGGACACCTCGCAGATGAGGCTGCGATCGTGGATCAGCCGCAGTCGGATGGGCGGCTGACCGTATCGGATCGCGTTGGTGACCAGTTCGCTGACCACGAGCTCGCTGACGAGCGCGAGTTCCTCCAGTCCCCATGCGGTCAGCTGGGCGAGGGCATTCTTGCGGGTTCGGGCGACGGCTGCGGGGTCGGCCGGGACGTCCCAGGTGGCGATCTGGTCGGCCGGCAGGGCGTGGGTGCGGGCGAGGAGCAGCGTGATGTCGTCGTCGGAGCGAGAGGGGAGCGTCGCGTCGAGCACGGCGTCACAGGCGGCCTGAAGAGAGCCGACGGGCCGGGCCAGGGCGTGGCGCAACGCGTCGAGCCCTTCCTCGACGTCACGGTCGCGCCTGTCGACCAGGCCGTCGGTGTAGAGGGCCAGGACGCTGCCTTCGGGCAGTTCGACCTCTGCTGTCTCGAAGGGGAGATTGCCCAGGCCGAGCGGTGGGCCGGCGGGGAGGTCGAGAAGGTCCACGGTGCCGTCCGGGCCGAGTACCACAGGCGGGAAGTGGCCGGCGCGGGCCAGAGCGCAGCGGCGGAAGACCGGGTCGTAGACCGCGTACAGGCACGTGGCACCGATGTCCCCGGTCATCTGCGGGTCGGAATCCGCGGTGGCTTCTGCGGAGAGGCGTATGACGAGGTCGTCCAGGTGGGTGAGCAGCTCGTCGGGCGGGAGATCGATGTCGGCCAAGGTGCGCACCGCGGTGCGCAGCCGGCCCATGGTGGCGGACGCCTGGATGCCGTGGCCGACGACATCGCCGATGACCAGGGCGACCCGGGCGCCTGACAGCGGGATGACATCGAACCAGTCGCCGCCCACTCCGGCCTGAGCGCCGGCGGGCAGATAGAGGGAGGCGACCTCGAGCGCCGTCTGCTCGGCCAACCGCTGTGGCAACAGGCTGCGCTGGAGGGTGACGGCGGTCGTGTGCTCGCGGGTGTAGCGGCGGGCGTTGTCGATGCAGACGGCCGTCCGGGCGGTGATCTCCTCTGCCAGCAGCAGGTCGTCCCGCTCGAAGGGCTCTGGGTTGCGATGACGGAGGAAGACGGCCACCCCCAGGGTGGCGCCGCGGGCCCGCAGGGGCACCACCATCACCGAATGAGTCCCCGCGTCGCGGAGGCGGGCGAACTGGGCAGGTTCGTGATCCGCCCACCGGGCGAGGGCGGGGTCGGTCATCCGGTACGTGGCCGGCGGCATCGCCAGCCACTCGGCAGGAGGGGAAGGCTCTGGACACGTGACTTCCGCTCCCAGTGCGACCGCGGACTCAGGTGTGCGCTGAAGGACGGACAGCTGGGCGGTACGGCGCATGGTGACCGGGCCCGCCACCGGTCCGGGCGGGGGCTCGCCGCCGGCGTCGAGGCTGGTCAGCAGGTCGACACTGACAAAATCCGCAAGCCGGGGAACGGCCAGGTCAGCTAGTTGCCGGGCGGTGAGGGCCATGTCCAGGCTGGTGCCTATGCGGGTGCCGGCCTCGTTGAGGAGCAGGAGCCGCTGCCGTGCCTCGTACTGCTCGGTGGTGTCCTGCGCCGCGAAGCACACGCCGCACAGGCGACCGGCCGGGTCGTTCAGCGGGGCGAGATGGATCGCCCACGCATGTTCGCGCCTCTCGCCCGGGACGCGCAGGTAGATCTCGAGGTACTGCCGATCACCGGTGTCCACTACGCGGCGCATGGCGCGCTCGATCTTCTCGCACTCCGGGTGTGGGTGCGCCTCCACCACGCGCAAACCGCGCAGCTGGTCCGTGGTGAGAGCGACCAGGCGTTCGTTGTCGGCGTTCGTCAGCACGTACCGCAGATCCGTGTCGAAGATCGCCAGAGAGCACGGCGCCTGGTCGAGGCACCACTGTGCCGGAATGCCGTCCCCCGGTAGGCGCGGCCCCCGGGCCGTGCCCCACACGAGGAGCCAGTCGGATCCGTTCTGCGTCACCCGACGATGCGCGAGCAGCTCACCCGTCACACGGCGGCCGTCCCGGTGCCGCACCGCCACCTGGCCGCTCCAGCTCCGTCGCCCGGCCAGGCACTGCCCGGCAGGATGAACATCCTCAGCGAGAAGTCCGACAGCCGGCCGCCCCACGACATCCCCTGATCGGTAGCCGAGCAGACGCCGCGCCCCTTCACTCCACCCGGTCACAATGCCCTGTTCATCGGTGGTGGCCGTGACGGGATCCGCCGCACCGAAAGGATCATCGTGCGGATCTGTGGAGGTGCTCCGGTGTCCTGCCATGGTGACTCCTACGCAGGAGGTTCTTCCCCTCACAGGCATATCGCACCCGGCCATACGCTGCACGACCTGCCCACGTAGCCCGCCTCGACGACAGCTGCCGCGGCAGCGCCTTGCTGTCCTGTGCCCGTATGTTCCAGTGGGGACACCTTCCCGGGCGGCTGTGACCAGAGTGCTCCGCCCTATTGCCAGAGGCAAAAGTGCATGCAAAAGTGTGTCCACCTTCGTGAAAGGAGGGGCCTCCGTGATCGGTTCCGGAGTCAGAGTGAGGGTGGGCAGCGCCCTCTACAACGAGGTGGCCGAGTGGATGGACACCGAGGCCGAGCTGCTGGACGCCTACCGGGAACGCGAGTGGCTGGAGGCGATGGTCAGCCGCGACGTCGTCTACCAGGTGCCGATCCGGCAGACGGTGGAGCGGGCGCGCGGCACCGGGTTCGTCAGCGGGGCGTTCCACCTGGACGAGACGTACGGGTCGCTGGAGAGCCGGGTGGCGCGGAATGAGACCCGCTATGCCTGGGCGGAGGACCCGCCGTCCCGTATCCGACACTTCGTGACCGGTGTCAGGGTCACCGCAGACCCCGAGGATCCGGACCTCGTCGGTGTCCGGAGCAATCTCCTCGTCTACCGCACGCGGCAGGAGCAGACGCAGCCGCAGCTCCTCTCGGGTGAACGCCACGACCAGTTGCGCAGGGAAAACGGCGCGCTGCGCCTCCTGCGCCGCGAGGTGCTGCTGGATCTCACGGTGATCGGCACGCACAACCTTTCCATCTTCTTCTGATTCTTCTGAGAGGGACGCGGCGATGACGCAGGCGAAGAGCACGAGAGCCGACGCGCTTCTCGACGAACTCGCCACGGGGCTCGTGGACGGCGAGATCCCCGCAGGGCTGTTCGGCAACCAGGAGATCTACGACCTCGAACTGCGCAAGATCTTCGGCCGGTGCTGGGTGTACCTCGCGCACGAGTCCGAGGTCGAGGCCAAGGGTGACTACGTCCTGCGCAAGATCGGCGAGGACAACTTCATCGTGATCCGCGATGAGGAGGGCGGGGTCAACGTCCTGTTCGACGCGTGCCGGCACCGCGGTGTGCAGGTGTGCCGTGCGGACTCGGGCAACACCTCGCATTTTCGCTGCCCGTACCACGGCTGGACGTACAACGCGAAGGGCGACCTGGTGGGTGCGCCGCTGTGGCGCAACGCCTTCGGCGGGATGTCCAAGGAGAGCAACGGGCTGTCGAAGGCCGCGCGGGTGCAGTCGTACCACGGCCTGATCTTCGCGACGCTGGACCCGTCCGCTCCACCGCTGGAGAAGTACCTGGGCGGCATGGCCTGGTACCTGGACCTGCTGTTCGGCCTGAACGAGCACGGCATGGAGGTGGTCGGACCGCCGCAGCGGTTCGTCATCGACGCCAACTGGAAGTCGGGCAGCGAGAACTTCTCCGGTGACGACTACCACTTGGGCACACTGCACCGGTCGGTATGGGAGATCGGAGCCTTCCCGGTGCCCTTCCGCGAGAACATGATGGGCTATCACATCCAGGCGGCCCCCGGGCACTCGTTGTCGTTCTCGATGGCGCCGACCGAGGACGAGCCGGGTCCGAAGTTCTTCGGCTTCCCCGAGGAGCTCGTCGAGACCTTCAACACCAGCCGCATCAGCGATCATCAGCTCGACATCGCGCGGCGCTCCCGCGTGATGGTCGCCAACGTCTTCCCGAACTTCTCGATGCTGGCGCTGCCGATGACCGAGGACGGCGCCCACCACGCGCCGACCGGCGTCGTCACCATCCGCATGTGGCAGCCGCACGGGGCCGGCCAGGTCGAGATCTGGAACTGGTTCTGCGTGTACAAGAACATGACACCCGAGCAGAAGGACCGGGCCTACCGGGCCGGACTCGGCACGTTCTCCATGGGCGGCGCGTTCGAGATGGACGACACCGAGCCGTGGATCACCGTCAGCCGCACCGGCCGCTCCGTGGCCGCCGACCTCCTGGACTTCAAGCTCAACTACCAGATGGGTATGGAGGGCGTCGGCATCGCCAAGCGGGTGGAGGACTGGGTGGGCCCGGGCGTGGCGTACTGGACGAGGTACGAGGAGGGCGTGCAGCGCAACCTCTACCGCCACTACGCCGACATCATGCGTGCCGAGCCCGGCACCTGGCCGAAGCCGGCCTTCGATGAGTGAGTGGGCGGAGGCGGTACGCGAGCAGTACCGTGATCGGGGAGTAGGGGAGCGGCTGACGACTGGCGATGCCGGCCGGTGGCCCGGCGTCGTGGTCGTGGACCTCATCAACGGTTTCACCGATCCTGCTTCTCCTCCGGGTTCGGATCTGGACGCGGTTGTCGATCGAACGGCTCAGCTGCTGGATCGGGCCAGAGAGGCCGGCCTGCCGGTCTTCTTCACCACGATCTCGTACGAGCGTCGCGACCTGGACGAACTCGTCTGGCTGCGCAAGATGCCCGCGCTGCGTGTGCTCACCGCCGGCTCGCGGTGGGTTGAGGTCGACGAGCGGATCACGCCCCGTGAGGGGGAGCCGGTGATCGTCAAGAAAGCCGCCTCCGCGTTCCACGGAACGGACCTGGCACAGCAGCTGGCCGCCGCGGGAGTCGACACTGTCATCGTCTGCGGCGCCACCACTTCGGGATGCGTCCGGGCCACCGTCATCGACGCGTGTGCCGAGAACCATGTCGTTCTTGTGCCCCGCGAGTGTGTGGGCGATCGGGCTGAGGGACCGCATGAGGCCAACATGTTCGACATCGACGCCAAGTACGCGGACGTTTTGGGCCTGGACGAGGTGTTGCAGCACCTGTCGAGAGTGGTGACGGCCCCATGAAAACACCGACCGTGCTTGCCGCGCGCCCGGCCTTCGTGACGACCGTCGGGCACGCTCCCGGCATCGAGCCCCGCCTGGCCGTCGACCGTCCGCTGGACCTCGGCTCCGAGCGGGAACGCAGTACGTATGGTCCGCCGACATGCCCCGACGTGATCGCTGAACTCCAGGCCGCCGGCCTGCGCGGCAGGGGAGGCGCCGGCTTTCCCGCTCACGTCAAGTGGCGCGGGGTCGCGGAGGCGGCAGGGCCTCGTGTGGTCGTGGCCAATGGGGAGGAGGGCGAACCGAGTTCGCACAAGGACCGGTGGCTGCTGACACACCGCCCCCATCTGGTCCTCGACGGGCTGCTGATCGCCGCTCGCACCGTGGGTGCCGACCGTGCCGTCGTGTACCTCTCTCATCCGGAGACCGAGACGGCTGTCCGGGCCGCGATCGCGGAGCTCGAAGCGGATGATCCGGCCGCCCTGCCGGCAGGGGTCCGCCTGGACGTGCATGTCGTGGAACCGACCTACGTCGCGGGCGATGAGACGGCGGTCTGCCGGTCGATCAGCGGAGGCCCGGCACTGCCGACGGCCCGTCCGCCCCGGGTGGGCGAGAAGGGAGTGGACGGCCTGCCGACGCTGGTGTCGAACGTCGAGACGCTGGCTCATGCGGCCTGGATCGCCCGCCACGGAGCGGCGGCATACCGTGCTCACGGAAGTACGGACTCACCTGGCACCACCCTCGTCACTCTCAGCGGGGCCTGCGCCCGGCCGGGTGTCTACGAGGTCCCCTACGGGCTGACCGTGGCCGAACTCTTCGACCTGGCCGGCGGGTTCACCTCGCCACCGACGGGATTCTTGATGGGTGGCTGGTTCGGCGGTCTGCTCGGCCCGGCGCACGCGACGACGGTCTGCACGTACGAGGACGTCCGGGGCGCCGGATCGGGTCTCGGCTGCGCGGCGATCACCGCACTCGGATCCCACGAGGATCCGATCGCCGTCGCGGCTGAGGTCTCCGCCTGGTACGCGGCGCAGTCCGCTCAGCAGTGCGGTGTGTGCGTCAAGGGCACCGCTTCCATCCGGGACGCCTTCGCCTCGCTCAACGCGGGCACGGCGACCGAACGCGACCGGGACAACCTCGCCCGCTGGGGGCAGACCCTGCCAGGCCGGGGCGCCTGCGCCTTCCTCGACGGTGCCGCGACGTGGGCACGGACCGTACTGGGGGAGTTCCCCGGACACATCGACATCAGCACCACCCGAAGCAGCGAGAGCGACACCCGTACCACCACGATCGAAGGAGAGTCCCGTTGAAAGCAACAGTCGACTCCACCAAGTGCAACGGATACGGCACCTGCGCGGAAGAGGCGCCCACGGTCTTCCAGCTCGACGAGTGGGGCTATGCGAGCGTCATCGGCGACGGCACGGTGACCGACAAGGACGCCGCCTGCCGTGCGGCCGAGGGCTGCCCCGAGCGGGCCATCACCGTCCACGACTGAGCGGAGGCGTCATGGATCTCGGACTCAAGGGCAAGGTGGCCCTGGTCACCGCCGCGAGCAAGGGCATCGGGCAGGCGATCGCACGGCAGCTGGTCGCCGAGGAAGCCGTCGTTGCCGTCAGCGCCCGAACGGCGGTAGAGGCAGAGGGCCAGACCTCGTACCCCACGGACCTGCTGGACCCCGAAGCCGTCGACAGACTCATCCCCGGGGTGATCGCCGCACACGGCTCGCTGGACGTCCTGGTCGTGAACACTCCCGGCCCGAAGATCATGCCGGTACTCGAGCCCAGCCTTGCCGACTGGGACGCGGCCTACGCACAACTCGTCCGACCGGCCGTGCAGTTGGCGGCTGCCGGAGCCCGAGCGATGGCGGCGAACGGCGGCGGATCGATCCTGTTCATCACCTCCACCTGGGTGAAGCAGCCCGCTTCCGGAGGAGTCCTGTCGGCATCCATGCGCTCGGCGCTCTCCGCGCTGACCAAGCAGATGTCGCTGGAGCTCGCGGAGCAGGGTGTGCGGGTCAACCAGCTCATGCCCGGGGCCACCGGCACCGATCGCATGGAGAACATCGTGGCGGCCAAGGCGGCGGCCAACGGTACGACCCGTGAAGCCGAGGTCGGCAAGGTCGTCTCCGCCGTTCCGCTGGGCCGCTGGGCCGAGCCGGACGAGATCGCGCAGGCTGCGGCCTACCTCGTCTCGCCGGCCGCCTCGTTCGTCACGGGCCAGACCCTCGCCGTCGACGGCGGCGCCATCCGTTCCACGCTTTGACCGACCGACAAGATTGGTAAGACGTCATGCCGAAGACCTTGCGTGAACTGTTCGTGGACCAGTACAAGCTGTGCAAGCTCGCTCCGAACGAGACGGTCGCAGTCATCTCCGAGCTCGGCCAGAAGACCGAGTACTCCGAAGCGGCCGTGGCCGCCGCCCGGGACATCGGCGCCGGAGCCCTGGTACTCACCGCCTCCAGTCTGTCCAACCCGATGCTGCCCCCGTACGAGGCCGACGGCCGCGAGGTCGCTGCGCTCCTCGCCGCGGCGGCCGAGTGCGATCTGGTGATCGACGTGACCGTCGGCGGTCTCATTCACTCCGACGTGCGCACCAGGATCACCGGCAACGGCAAGCGGATGCTGTTCGTCGCGGAACCCGCCGACGTGCTGGAGCGCCTGATGGGCGACGAGGACCTCCGCAAGACCGTCGAGGCCGGCGGCCGGCTTCTCAAGGCGGGCAGCACGCTGCGTGTCACCAGCTCCGCAGGCACCGACCTGACCGCCGACATCTCCGGTGAGGACCTGCCGGTCACCCACCAGTGGGGGTACGTCGACGAGCCTGGTCGCTGGGATCACTGGCCGAGCGGCTTCGTGGCCTGCTTCCCCCGCGACCGCACCGCCGAGGGCACCATCGTGCTCCAGCCCGGCGACGTGCTGATCCCGTGGCAGCGCGCCGTGCGCGACACCGTCACCCTCACCATCGACAAGGGCTTCATCACCGGAATCGAGGGCAAGGGCAACGACGCGTTCGTCCTGCAGGACTACTTCGACGCCTGGGACGACCCGGACGTGTTCGCGGTCTCCCACATGGGCTGGGGTGTCCACCCGGTGGCCCGCTGGTCCGCCTTCGAGGTCTACGAGCCGCGGTCCCTGTACGGACAGGAACTGCGCTCCACGGCCGGCAACTTCATGTGGTCCACCGGCCCGAACCGCTTCGCGAACCGTGAGACCCCGGCACACCTCGACATCCCGATGCGCGGGTGCACCGTCGAGATCGACGGCACGGCGGTCGTCCGTGAGGGCCGTCTGACGGGACAGGGAGCGTAGATGGACACCCGCACACTCGAACGTGCGATTCTCGCGCTGGGCAAGGACACCGCCCTGCTGAACCGCTTCCGGCTGGACCCGGCCGCCGTGGGCGCCGCCGAGCTCGGCCTCGACGCCGAATGGGCTGGAGTGATCGCCGCCGGCGACCGCGACCGGCTTCGCTCGGCCGGCGTCATCGACGGCATCACCATCCTGGTCAGCCGGTGGTTCGCCGACGACCTGGGTGACTCGAAGAGCTCGGGGCGCTTCCACGTCGAGACGGCAACGCCGCTGCCCGACCCGGAGGTTCCCGAGAACCTGGTCTTCGCCGGTGGCTGCTCGCATGTGCCCGACCTGCTGGCTCGGCCCGAGGTGGACCCCGCCGACGGGGTCGCTCGCCTGACAGAGGGGTACGAACAGCTCGCCGAGCGGATCGCCGCAGCCGACCCGGATCTGCTGATCGTGACCGCTGACTGTCACTTCCAGTCCTTCCGCACCGGCGCCTTCGTCATCGGCACCGGCGAGAAGCACACCGGTTCCATGGAGTTCTTCAAGCGGCCGGACCTGGATCTCACCCTGACCGGTGCGCCCGAATACGCCCGCGCCATGGCCAACGCGATCCGTGCCGAGGAGATGGAGGTCGAGGAGTGCGAACAGATCGACCTCGACCACGGGCTGATCGTTCCGCTGCGGCAGCTGCTGCCCCGTCCGGACCTGCCGGTGATCCCGGTCATCACGCAGCCGGCCCGCTCGTTCTCTCCGTTCGGTGCCCGCGCCTTCGGGCAGGTGCTGCGCTGTGTGGTCGAGGAACGGGACAAGAAGGTGGCGATGCTGGCCACGGGCGGCCTGTCGCACTGGCTCGACCCGGGCAAGTTCGGCGGTGTGGATGTCGAGTTCGACACCTACCTCCTGCAGATGCTGCAGGCCGGGCGGGGCAATGACCTGGCGAACCTCGAGCCGTACGCACTGCTCGACCACGGTCAGTACGAGTTCCCCAACTGGCTGATCATGCTCGGCCTCACCGGCCCCGGTGTGCGTGGTGAGGTACTGGCGTACGAGCCCATGGAAGCCTCCGGTGGTGGCTGGACCGTCGTCGACATGCTGCTGCCAGGACGGGAGCCGGCAAGGGCGGGCGGCCATGACTGACCGGACCCTCAGGGTCGGCCTCACGCAGTGGCACGCCACTCGCGACCTGGCCGCCAACACGGCTACCGCTGTGAAGATGGTGCGCGAGTGTGCCGCGGCCGGCGCAGATCTGGTCCTGCTGCCCGAGAACGGTTTGATGCTCGGCACCAACACCGAGATGCGTGAGGCCGCCCTGGCCGTCGAGGCGCCGGAGATCGCCGGCCTGCGGCAGGCCGCCGAGGAATCAGGCACGGTGGTCGTCCTGGGCGGTTTCAAGCGGCGCGGGCCGGACGGCATCCGCAATACCGCCCTGGTGATCGACGCCCGGGGCGAGATGGCCGGCGGGTACGACAAGATCCACCTTTTCGACGCCCGCATCGGGAATCAGTCCTTCGAGGCGTCCGGCGTCGAGGCGCCGGGTGACCGTCCGGTGCTGCTCCGTGTCGGCGGCACCGTGGTGGGCCTCACGATCTGCTACGACGTGCGCTTTCCGGAGCTGTACCGGAAACTGGCACAGGCCGGAGCCGAGGTCCTGCTCGTCCCCGCCGCCTTCACTCAGCGGACCGGTGAGGCCCACTGGGAGGTGCTGCTGCGTGCCCGCGCCATCGAGAACGCCGCCTACGTGGTTGCCTCGGCCACGGTCAGGGGCCAGGGCCACGATGCCGATGACGCGTTTCCCACCTACGGGCATGCTCTTGCGGTCGGCCCCTGGGGCGCCGTGCTCGCTGACCTCGGGGAGCAAGCCGCCGCCTGGCACGTCGTCGACCTGGATCTGACCGAGGTGGCGGCGTGCCGCCAGGCCCTCCCCGTGCTGAGTGGAGTCAAGTCCGACGTGTACGGGGTCCCTCCTGAGATCATTGAGACAGACCCGAAGGAGGGAACATGACCAACGAACCGCCACTGGGCGACGGCATCGTCCGGGTCGGCGAAAGCTTCGGCATCGGCAACGAGTTCACCGGCGTGCAGGTGCGCAAAGTATGGACGCGACAGGGCGAGCGACTGGAGCTGCACGTCCCCAGGCGGGGCTACCGGATCCTGCTCGACGCCATGCAGCTGGAGATCATCGCAGCGCAGGACCCGGAGCGCTTCAGCGAACTCTTCGCTGTCTCCTTCGGAGCCGACGACCGCGCGGAGGGGGAGGGGGACGTCTGATGGCCACGGGTACGCGGCCGGGGACGACGGTCGAGGAGATCTATCAGACGCTGCGGGAGCGGATCATCGAAGGGCGATACATGCCCGGATTCCGCATGTCGCAGGGTGCGCTCGCCGCCGAACTGGAGACTTCCCGGACGCCGCTGCGCGAAGCGCTGCACCGCCTGGAGGCCGACGGCCTCCTGGTGGCCGAGGCGAACCGGGGCATGCAGGTCGCGCCGGCGAGCGACGAATCCGTCGAAGAGTGCTACGCGATGCGGCTACTGATCGAACCGCCGACCGTGGCGGCGATCACCCCTGATCTCAGCGATGCCGAACTCACGGCAATGGAAGACACGTTGGACGTGATGGACCGCAACCGTCATCGAAGGAGGGACTACCAGGAAGCGCACCTGCGTTTCCATGAACTCGCTCTGAGCCACTACCCGCCTTCGTTCCGGGAGGTCGTCAGATCGCTGCACATGAAGATCTACCGGCATCAGCGTCTGTACTTCTCCCGCCCGGAGATTCCAGAGGACTTCACCCACGTCGACCGGGTCTTCCTGACGGCGATCCGTAACAGGGACGGAGTCCTGGCCAAACAACTCCTCGAGTTCCACCTCATCGACGCAGCCATGGGCATGATCCTCGACAAGGAACCGGACCACACGTTCGACTCTCTGCTGACCGCGGCTCGCGGGGTCGGTATCGAAATCGAGCCGCCTGCCGGCCACCAGGCCGACCGTCACACCACGATCCGCTGGCGCCGCAGCGACGCCCGCGTACTGCCGCCTCTCGCCACCACCACGATTCAGTACGTCCCGGAGTCCGAAGGAGCTCACGTCCGGGACGGCGCGGCGTGACCCCTTGACGGTCGGCCGCACTTCGAATCGAGGCGACCCTCTCCCGCCTGCCCACTCGTAGCGCTTTGAGTGCATGCATTTTTGCCCACACCTGGCAGCCCATCGCATTCCGCTTGACCACACGACCAAGGAGACTCACATGCCCGCGATCCGCACAGGCCTCATCGTGCCGAGTTCGAACACCACGATGGAAACCGAGATCCCGGCGATGCTCCGAGCCCGTGAGGAGGTGCTGCCGGAGAAGTTCACCTTCCACTCATCGCGCATGCGGATGCAGCAGGTGACCCCCGATCAGTTGCGGGACATGGACGACCAGTCGCTGCGCTGCGCCCGCGAACTGGCGGACGCCGACGTCGATGTGATGGCCTACGCCTGCCTCGTGGCCATCATGACGCGTGCCACGGGCTACCACCGCGAGAGTCAGCGGCGCCTGGCCGAGGTTGCCGGCGGTACTCCCGTCGTCTCTTCCGCTGGGGCACTGGTGGAGGGACTGCAGCACCTCGGCGCGAAGAAGATCTCGGTGATCACCCCGTACATCAAGCCGCTCACCCAGACGGTCTGCAACTACATCGAGGCCGAGGGGGTGGAGGTCCACGACTCCGTGAGCCTGGAGGTTTCGGACAACCTCGCGGTCGGAAGGCTGGACCCGACGCAGCTCGTCGACATCGCCGCCCAGGTCGATACCTCCGGCGTGGACGCACTGGTGCTCAGCGCGTGTGTGCAGATGCCCTCGCTGCCTGTGGTGGAGCAGATTCAGAGCGCCCTCGACATACCGGTCGTGACTGCCTCTGTCGCCACGGTCTGGAAGACGCTGCGGGAGCTCGGGCTCAGCCCGATCGTGCCGCGCGCTGGGTGGCTGCTGGCCGATCGCGGCTGAGCGTGTTTTCAAGGGCAGGGCGTCCCGCTGTCGAAGCGGCCTGCGAGCAACGCGCCGTACCCCTTCGGCCGTGCGGGGATGCCCAGGGTGCGCAGCAGATGCCACAGCAGGGCCTGGTTGCTGGCCACGACGGGCAGACCGAGCCGGTCCTCGATCCGCTGCAGTGCCCCCGCGATGCGGATGCCCGCGCAGCTCAAAAGCACGCCGTCGATCGTCGACGGGTCGAGCGTGCTCGCGAGGCCGAGCCATCTGCCGGGTTCGATCATGGCTTGCTCGACCGGCGTGGCACGGGGCAGACCCAGATGGGTGGCGACCTCGATGCCGTGCGAGTGGAGGAACTCCGTCTCCGCGTGGACGACCTCGTCCGGATACGGCGTCAGCAGTGCGGGCCGGCGGATCCGGGCGGCCGAAAGCGCCGCGAGCACCGCCTCGATCGTGGTGATCGAGCCGATCCCGGTCGCCTCGCTGATGCGTTCTCTGATCCGCTCCGGTCCGGCGAGCAGCGTCGCGGCGGTGCAGTTGACCGCGATGACGTCGACGTCGGCGTCCGCCAGCAGCCGGGCATGCTGCTCCAGGTTCTGGAGCAGGCGCAGGTCGTCGGCGACGCCGGTGGTGCGGAACGGCAGGCGGGTGGTGACGAACTGCACCCCCTCGGGGGCCATCGACTGGATCTCGTAGTCGCACAGTCCGCCCGACGGATACAGGTGGCCGATGCGGGCCAGGTGGCCGAATCCGAGGCTCACCGGCCGCTGCCGACGGTCTCTGGGGCCTCCTCGTCGAGGTGGGCCGAGACGAGGTCGGAGAACCGGTCCGGCCGGTCGACCATGGGGGAGTGGCCGGCGCCGGGCATCTCGACCGAGCGGGCCGAGGGGATTTCCGCCGCGAGCACGGCCGCGTGTTCCGCGGTGCGCGCGCAGTCCCGGCTGCCGCGGACCACGAGTGTCGGCGCGGTGATGCGTGCGAGCCGCGGCGTGAGGTCCAGCTTCCGCGCCGCGCCGAGGACGGCCGCCAGGTACGCCGGGTCCGTGCCCAGGACCGCTTGGACGTAGGTCTCCCAGGTCGCGGCGTCGGGGCGGCCGGTGAACAGCATCCCGATGGTGTCCTCGGCGGCGGCCCGGGAGGCGGCCCCGCCGTCGCGGCCGGTCTCGATCCACCGGTCGACGGCTCGGGCGAAGCCGGGCAGAGCGCCCTGTGTGCTCGCGCCTGTGCCGACCAGGACGAGTCGGCGCACGCGCTCCGGCACTGTGGAGGCGATGACCTGGGCGACGATTCCGCCGACTGAGTTGCCCACCACGTCGACCCGGTCCAGCCCCTCGGCGTCCATCATCGCCACCACGGCGTCGGCGAGAGCGGTCGGTCCAGGGGCGGCGGACCACTCGCCGGCGGCCGGCGAGTAGAGGTCGACGGCGTAGCACGGCCGCCCGGCGAGGTGCCGCATGGTCGAGGTCCAGAACTGCCAGCAGCCGAACCACGGGTGCAGGAGCACGACCGGCGTTCCGGGGGCGGATGCTCTGGTCACGTGGTAGGAAAGGGTCGTTCCGGGCAGGGGGAGGGTCCTGTGGTGGAGGTCCATGGCTGGGCTCCTTGGGAGGTCAGCAGGGGCGGGGGTCGGTGAGCGGTCCGGTGCGGGATGCGTCGGCCGATTCCGGGCATTGGCGCGGGTGCCGCAGGAAATCGCGGACCGTCGCCGCGAACCGTTCGGGCCGGTGGTCGACGGCCGGTACGCCCGTTCCGGGCAGGACGGCCCCACGGGCTCCGGGTATCGAGGCGGTGATCTTCGAAAGGTCCGGCAGTGAGAACTCGTCCAGTTCACCGCACAGGGCGAGCGTCGGCGCGCGGACCAGAGCGATCCGTTCCTCCATCCGGTAACGGTTGATCGCCATGTGCCCCTCCTCGACACGGTCGAGGACGCCCAGCCCGTCCCGCACCAGGCGGTCGAGCAGGTCGGGCCGGTCCGCCGGGTAGTACGGGGCCCGGTTGTTCCAGAGCCGCATGAGGTGCGATCCGTCCGGTGCCGGCACGACATGGTCGATGGGCGCCCGGCGGGCCACACGCCGCCGGCGCTCGGCGTCGACGAAGGGCATGCCGGAGAGGACGAGGGCGTGGATCCGGTCCGGGGCGGACGCGGCCACCTCCAGGGCGATCACCGCGCCGGTGTGGTGCCCGACCAGGAAGACCTGGTCGAGGCCCAGTGCATCGCACAGGTCGAGCACTCCGGCCGCAAACAGTTCGATGGTCCACAGCCCGGGCGGTCGGGCGGACTGGCCGAAGCCCAGGGTGTCCATGGCGATGGCCCGGAACTCACCGCCGAGCAGCGGCAGGACGTCGCGGTATTCGTCCCACGATCGCGGGGTCTGGTGCAGCAGGAGCACCGGGGTGCCGCTGCCGTGCTCGGTGTAGTGCACCTGGCCGTGGCGGGTGTCGGCATACCCGCGGCGCGAAGTCGTGGCGGCCATGCTCATCTGGCCGCCTGTCCGGTCTCGGCCGGCACCTTGGCGGCCGGCTGCCGGTCGGTGTCGGCGTCCGGGATGCGCAGGAAGAGACCGGCTGCAAGGGACGCCAGTCCGGTGACCGCCATGTAGCAGGCGATGGCAATCCAGCTCCCTGTGGTCTCCAGGAGCCATGCGGAGGCGGCGGGAGCGATGGCATTGCCGGCGACGAGGCCGAGGGTGAATCCGATCGACATGCCGGTGAACCGGACGGCCGGTGGAAAGACCTGGGAGAAGTAGGCGGGCACCACGGCGTAGCTGGCGGAGTAGCCGATGAACAGCAGCGCGAAACCCAGCACCATCAGGCCGTACTGGCGGGTGTCCAGCAGTGCGAACCAGGCGAAGGGCAGCACGACAAGGGCGGCGGCGCCGGCCAGGAACACCGGCCGTACCCCGATCCGGTCGGAGAGCTGGCCGAACAGCGGCAGGCAGAGGAGGATCGCTGCGGTCGAGGGCAGGAGCACGGCGACCATCGTGCTGCTGTCCAGGCCGAGAGCGACCTTCCCGTAGGTCAGGGAGAACACCGTCGCCATGGTGAAGGCGCTGCCGGCGGCGATGATGCCGACCGCCACCAGCAGTACGGTGCCGAGGTGGTGGCGCAGCACCTCGGCCAACGGAAGTTCCCGGACGGTGCCCTGCTGCTTGGCCGCGGCGAAGTCGGGTGACTCCTCCAGTGAGTACCGTGCGATGAGCCCGATGACCACCAGAACGCTGCTGACCAGGAACGGAACGCGCCAGCCCCACGACAGCATCTGGTCGTCGGGAAGCTGGAAGACCAGCAGAAAGACCACGTTGGCCAGCACCAGACCCACGGTCGCGCCGGTGTTGACCACGGAACCGAAGAGGCCGCGCTTGCGGTCCGAGGAGTGTTCCACCGTCATCAGTACCGCGCCGCCGTACTCGCCGCCGACGGAGAAGCCCTGCAACAGGCGGGCCACGATGAGGAGCACGGGGGCGGCGATGCCGACCTGTGAGTAGTTGGGCAGCAGTCCGATCGCGAAGGTCGACACGCCCATGAGAAGAAGTGTGACGATCAGTACGGTCTTGCGGCCGGCGCGGTCGCCGAAGTGGCCGAAGACCAGGGCGCCGAGCGGCCGTGTCAGGTAGCCCACGGCGAAACTGGACAGCGACAGCAGCGTTCCGACCGCCTGGTCCGTGGCCGGGAAGAACAATGGGGCGAAGATCAGTGAAGCGGCGAGGCCGTAGATCGCGAAGTCGTAGTACTCGATCGTCGTGCCGATCCAGCTCGCGAACACTGCCCTCCTGCTCTGCTCTGGTGCAGACCGCGTCGTGGTCATGCGTCCTCCGGAAAATGTGGGTCGCCGAGCGGGTCGGCCGATCGGAAGAGGGACGTGGGCGAGGTCTGGATCCTTCGGATCCCGGACTCGCGTGCAGTCGGCCGTTGCGGGCTCCCGCCGTGGTGGCGCGGATGGGCAGACGTCGAGCTGGATGGAATGCACGAGTACGAACGGAAAGTCACCGCCGGCCGAACAGCTCCGTACGGCATATCGTGCAGTGACCCGTACTATGTACGGGCCACTCTGTGAGCGTCAAGGGCTTCGTCACGGTTCCCTGACGTCGAACTTTCGCGCACGTGGGCGTGCGGTTAAGAAAGCCCCGGCCCACCGCCAGAGCGGGCGACCGTGCACTCGCGGGTGTTCGGTGGCGGGAAGTGGGGCAGCCGCGATCGGCCTCAGGACCGGGCGGCGTGCTGCTCGAGCGTGCGGAGCGTGCTGTCGATGTACGCCTCGAGGCCGGCGGCGAACTGTGCGTCGGACGGCAGTTCGGTGACCTCCTCAGCGAGGTCCACCACCAGGGGGAACTCGTCGATCGGCAGTGCGGCGTAGAAGTGCCGGCGCTGTCGGCGCTGTTCGGCCCCGTCCTCGGCGGCCGCCCGTCCCCACGGCCGTGGCGTCTGGTAGCTGGCGAAGCCGATGGCGTAGGTGATGAGGAAGCCGTAGCAGCGTACGGCCAGCGGTCCCGGGATCCCGGCGTCGACGAGCCGCCGCAGCACCGCCTCCATGGCGCCGCGCAGCGCGGCGGGGCTGTCCGTGATGCGTGTGGAGAACAGCCGGACGACGCTCGGGTGCTCGCGCATCATGGCCAGGAAGGCGTGTCCGACGGTGCGCAGAGCCTCGGCCGGTCCGGCGTCGGGCTCCGCGGGCAGCCGCATCCGTCCCAGCACGTGGTCGGCCATCCCGTCGAGGATCTCGTCCTTGCCGCGGAAGTAGCTGTAGAGGGTCATCGTGCCCACGCCCAGCTCGGTGGCCAGCCGCCGTACGGTCAGCCGGTCCAGATCCCCTTCCGTGTCGGAGATGCGCAAGGCCGTCTCGATGATCCGCTCGGGGGAAAGCGGGGTGTCGCCGCGCTGGGACCGAGTCTGCTGCCGCGCCATGGGGTCCTCCTGATCACTGTCGAAGCAAACGTACCGGACAGTGTCTCGTTCGAAGTCCAGTACGCCGTGCGGGCCGGCACCTGTGCGAACCGACTGCCTGGGGCCGGTGGATCTGGGGCTTCACAGATCTCGCCGTAGCTCGTACCGTACTAAGTACGAGCGGTTCGCGAGGGCTTCCCGACCTTTGCCGTAATGCGTACCGTACTTAGTACCGAAGGTGGAGGTGGAGATGTCCGACAGCGAGATGGGCGTCCTGGAACTCGAGGTGGTCGCCCTGCGGCGGGAGTCCGACTGCGTGCTCTCCGTCGAACTGGCCGATCCCGAGCGGCGCCTGCTGCCGACCTGGGAACCCGGGGCCCACATCGACCTCTGGCTGCCCGAACAGGTGCGCCCGTACTCACTGGTCGGTGATCCGGCGGACCGTCACTGCTACCGGATCGCGGTGCTGCGGGAGCCGGCCTCCGCTGGGGGATCCCGCTATGTGCACGAGACCCTGCGTCCGGGCGAGCTCGTCGAAGTGGGAGGGCCCCGCAACCACTTCCCGCTCGTCGCGGCGGACCGCTACCTGTTCATCGCGGGCGGCATAGGGATCACGCCGTTGCTGCCGATGATCCGCCGGGTCGAGGCGGAAGGCCGCGACTGGCGACTGCTCTACGGTGGGCGTTCCCGCCGCTCGATGGCCTTCCTGGCCGAGCTCGCGCCCTATGAGAACAAGGTCGAATCGCGGCCCTTCGACGAAAATGGCCACCTCGACCTCGAGGCGGCCCTGGGCGAGCCGGCCGACAGCCTGGCGGTCTACTGCTGCGGCCCGGAGGGCCTGATCGCGGCCGTCGAAGAGCGCTGCGAGGTCTGGCCGACGGGGACACTGCACGTCGAGCGCTTCTCCGCCCGCCCCCGCGACGACGAGGACGACCTGCGGGCGTTCGATGTGGTCCTCAGCCGGTCCGACCGACGGCTGTCCGTACCCGTCGACCGCTCGGCCCTCGACGTCCTGGACGCGGCCGGCATCGACGTGCCGAACGCCTGCCGGGACGGCGTCTGCGGCAGCTGCGAGCTCCCGGTTCTGAAGGGCCTGCCCCTGCACCGCGACTCGCTGACCGAGCCCGACCGCACCGACGCCTTCCTGCCGTGCGTGTCGCGTGCGCGGACCCCCGAGCTCGTGCTCGACCTGTGAGACCGCCCGGTCCCCGACCCTGACGATCGCACGGCATCTCGTGCGAACCTCCCGTTGACTGGAGACATCGTGAGCGCACCCACCGACCCGACTCCCGAGGCCGCACCCCGTCGGGTGCCGCGGACCCGCGGCACTGCGGCCCGCCCGACGGAGCCGGCCGAGCCCGGCCCGCCCGTGCAGGACGGCACCGACTGGTCGGCGTGGCCGGTCTACAACTCGGCCGGACTCGGCTTCCGCAACTACTGGTACCCGACCATCTGGGCGCACCAGGTCCAGCACAAGCCGGTGCCGATCACCCTGGCCGGCGAGCGCATCGTGCTGATCCGCGACGGCGACACGGTCCGCGGCCTGCACGACCGTTGCCCGCACCGCGGCGTGCCGCTGTCGGAGGGCCGCCGGCAGTTCCCCGGCACGATCAGCTGCGCCTACCACGGCTGGACCTTCGGTCTGAAGACCGGAAAGCTCGACGCCGTCATCACCGACGGCCCCGACAGTCCCATCTGCGGCAAGCTCTCCGTCGCCACCTACCCGGTGGAGGAGCGCCTGGGCATGCTGTGGGTGTACATCGGCGACGTGGCTCCCGGTGAGGAACCCCCGCCGGTCGAGCGTGACATCCCCACCGAGCTCACCGGGAACACGCTGGTGCTCGGCGGGCGCACGGAGGTCCGCGACGGCAACTGGCGGTTCGCCGCCGAGAACGGCTTCGACGAGGGGCACGCGAAGTACCTGCACAACACGGCGCTGTGGCGCCTGTTCAAGGTCATGCCGACCTGGAACAAGACGCGCATCGTCGAGAAGGACGGCTGGCTGGTCCGGGTGCAGGACGAACTGCACTACGAGGCGGAGTTCCCCGGCGTCGGCACGTTCACCAACAAGCGCTGGTGGAAGCGGGTGCCGCTGCCCGACCACCCCGACAAGAACGGCGACGCCAACTCCGTGATCTCCGCCATGGACATCCCCGGCTTCGTGTCGGTCCGGATGCCCGGCCTGCTGCGGGTGGCCTACCCGAAGTTCATCCACTACGAGTGGTACGTCCCCGTCGACGCCGACCACGTGCGCTACGTGCAGCTGATGGTGCGCTTCGAGACCGGCGCCACGGCCCTGGCCTTCAAGGCGAAGTACCTGGCCGCCTTCCGGTGGTTGTTCCACGGCCAGTTCACCCGGCAGGACGCCTGGATGGTCAACGTCACCGACGCCCCGCCGGAGCGGCTGTACCGGCCCGACCTGTCGATCAACGCCTGGCGTAGGCACGTCGAGCAGATCGCACCGGTGGTCCAGCCCACCGAGCGCCGTGTCGGCCACTGAGCCGGTGACCGGACCGGTCCACGGCTGGGCCGGCGCCGCAGACGGCCCGGTCACCGTCGTCCTGCACGGCGGTGGCCCGGGCTGCCACGCGACCTCGGACTTCGGCGCGGTGATGGCCATGCGGCCCGAACGCCGGTGGCTGTGGGCGGACCTGCCCGGCTACGGCGGCTCGGTGACGGGGCCGTCCGCAGTGCGGCGGTCCCCGACGGCGGCCGCCCACGCGCTCGCCGCGCTGCTGGATCGGGTCGGACCCGGTCGGGTCGACGTACTCACCCAGTCGTACGGGGGGCTGGTCGCGCTGAGGCTCGCGGCCGACCGGCCGGAGCGGATCGGCCGGATCGTGCTCATCGGCAGCCGGCCCACGCCCGCACCGGGCGGGGCCGGCCCGCTGCGCGCGGATCCCGGGCTCGGCGCCCGGGTCCGCGCCGAGTACTACGGCGGTGACGGTCCCAGTCCGGCGAAGATGCGGGCGCTGCTGGCCGCGCTGGAGTGGTACGACACGGCCCGCATCCCGGAGTCGACGGTGCTGGCCCGCTACCGTGCCAGCGTCACCGACGGCGCGCTCGCGACCGCCGCCATGCCGGCGCCGGCCGAGGACCTGGGCCATGCCCTCGGCGCAGTCAAGGCCCCCACCCTGGTCCTGTGGGGGCGCCACGACCCTTTCGCCGGCCCCGACTACGCGGCGGCACTGGCCGACGCACTGCCCCGCGGCGACCTCGCCGTCGTCGGCAGGACCGCCCACCATCCGCAGGCAGAGCGCCCGGCCGCCGTCGCCGCGCTCGCCGACGCGTTCCTCACCCACAGGAGCTGATTGCCATGTCCTCTCGCACCGCTGTCCTGATCACCCTTGCCACCGTCGTGGCCGCCGTGGCCGCGCAGCGCACCGGTCTGCTCGTCCGGCTGGGGCGCGGCACCACCGTCCGCACTGTCCGCCCGGATGCGCGATGAGCGGATTGAGCGGGCAGCAACACACCTGGGCCGAGGAGGCGTGGAAGCTCATCAGCCCCGAACGGCTCACCGAACTCGTCGTCGCCATGGTCGACATGCCAAGCCCGACCGGTGAGGAAGCGCAGCTCGCGCGCTGGCTGACCACGACCCTCGAGCACGCCGGACTCGACGCCCACTACCAGGCGATCGACGACCGCCAGGCCAACGCCGTCGGCCGACTGCGTGGTGACGGCAGTGGCGAGGACCTGCTGCTCTATGCCCCGATCGACACCCTCACCGTCGGCGACCCCGACGAGGACGTGCCCTGGGTCGGACCCGAGCTGCGGGCGGACATGCAGCCCCGCGCACAGGTGCACGGCCACCACGTGCTCGGCCTCGGCGCCGGCAACCCCAAGGGGCACGGCGCGGCGGTCGTCGCCGCCGCCGAGGCGATCGCCCGCGCCCGGATCCCGCTGCGCGGCGATCTCATCGTCGGACTGGGAGCCGGCGGGATGCCGACCAACGGCCGCACCACCCGCGGTCTGACCCGGCACAACGCCGGCCAGGGCAGCGGCTGCTCGTTCCTGCTCGAGCAGGGCTGGTGGGCCGACCACGCGCTGATCGCCAAGCCGGGCTGGGCAGTTGCCTGGGAGGAGGTGGGACTGTGCTGGTTCGAGGTCCGCGTACGCGGCACCTACACCTACGTGGGCAGCCGGCACCGGATGCCGTACCGCAACTCCATCGCCCACGCCGCCACCGTGATCGAGGCCCTGGAGCGCTGGTTCCCCCAGTACGCCGCCCGGCACACCGACGGGCTGGTCGCACCGCAGGGCATCGTGTCCTCCGTGGAGGGCGGCTGGCCGCGGATGGCGGCCGTGACCCCGGCCCTGTGCCGGATCATGGTCGACCTGCGCACCAGCCCCCGCTCGACACCCGCAGACGTACGCCGCGAGTTCGCCGCCGCCATCGACGCGATCACCGCCGCCCATCCCGAGATCGAGCTCGACTGGGACATGGTGCTCGCCATCCCCGGCACCCACACGTCCGAGGACGCCCCGGTCGTCGCGGCGGCCAAGGCCGCGTGGGAGGAGATCGCCGGCCGACCGCACGAGCCCATCGTCGCCAACAGCGGCGCCACCGACGCCAACATCCTGCGCTCCCGCGGTCTGCCGACGGCCCGGATCGGCATGGACCGTATCGGAGCGGACGCCCCGCTGCCGTTGGACTTCCCGTCCGGGATGAACGTCGTCGACATCCGGGAGGCCGTCCGGCTGACCCGGGCCATCGTGCACACCGCGATCGCGCTGTGCACCGAAGAACGGAGCGCCGCATGAACGGGCTCACCGGATCACCCTCACACGCGGCCGCACGGCGAACGCGACCGAGCGCCGGAGAAGAAGGGGAGGACTCATGAGCCGGCTGGTCCTGGGCGTCGGGGCCTCGCACAGCACCCTGATGAACACGCACTGGGCCGAAGTCGACCACCTGCCCGCGGCACACCGGTTCCGTGACGGCCTGACCCAGGCGCGCGAGGCGCTGGCCGAGGCCCGCCCGGACGCCGTTGTCGTGATCGGCTCCAACCACTTCCGCGGCATGTTCCTGGATCTGATGCCGGCCTTCACCATCGGCGTCGGCGAGGTGCAGGGCGCCGGAGAAGCAGGCACACCGGGCGGTCAGCTCCCGGTCGACACCGACTTGGCCCGCAGCGTCGTCGACGGCCTGGTGACCGACGGGTTCGACCCCGCCTTCTCCCTGCGGCTGACCGTCGACCACGGCATCACCCACTCGCTGCAGCACCTGCTGCCCGCCCTCGACGTGCCGGTCGTCCCGATCGTCATCAACATGTTCGCGCCACCGCTGCCCTCCCTGCGCCGTTGCCACACGCTCGGTGCCTCGCTCGGCGCCGCCATTCGCGGCGACGGACAGGACAAGCGGATCGCGGTCATCGCCTCCGGCGGGCTCTCCCATCGGCTGCCCTGGCCCAAGTGGTTCGACGCGCTGTCGGACGACGACCGGTTCCTGGTCGAGGCCTGGCTCAACGGCCGCACCTCCTGGGGCGAGTACGAGGTGCGCCGCCGCCAGATCATCCGGGCCGCCGAACCGGACATCAACGAGGAGTTCGACCAGTGGTTCCTGCGTCTGCTCGAGACCGGTGACCTCTCCGCCCTCCTCGACCACACCGACGAACAGATCGAAAAGGAAGCGGGCAACGGAGCACACGAACTGCGCGCCTGGATCGCGATGACCGCGGCCCTCACCTCGCCCGCGGGGCCGCCGACCGGCCGCACTCTCGCCTACGGGGCCGTTCCCGACTGGCTGACCGGCATGGGCGTCAGCCTCCTCACCCCCTCGTCCAAGGAGACATCGGCATGACCATCTGGACCCATCTGACCGGCACCGGCTTCGAGGTGTCGTACGCGCCGGTGAACGGGACGCGTACCCGTGTGCTGCGCGCCGGCGCGGGCGAGGCCGTCGTGATGCTCCACGGCACCAGCGGCCACCTCGAGGCGTTCGTGCGCAACGTGCCGGAGCTGTCCGAGCACTTCGAACTGCACGCCCTCGACATGCTGGGCCACGGCTACACCGACAACCCGGGCGGGGACCTGCGCATCCCGCGCTACGTGCGGCACGTGCTGGACTACCTCGACAGCCGCGACATCCAGCGGGCCCATTTCATCGGCGAGTCGCTCGGCGGCTGGGTGGCCGGCCGCCTGGCCGCCGACCACCCCGACCGCGTCGGGCGGCTGATCCTCGTGGCCCCGGGCGGGACCGTGGCCAACCCCGAGGTCATGGACCGCATCCGCACCAGCACCAAGGCAGCTGTCACCAGCGACGACAGGGACCTCACCCGCCGCCGCCTGGAACTGCTCATGCACGACGCGGTGAACGTCTCCGAGGAACTCGTCGACGTGCGCCACACCATCTACCACCGGCCCGAGTTCGTCGCCGGCATCGACGAGCTGCTGTGCCTGCAGAAGATGGAGAACCGGACCGAAGACCTCCTCACCCCGGAGCAGATGGCCCGGATCACCGCGCCCACCCAGATCGTCTGGGGCGCGCAGAATCCCTTCGGCGACGTTCCCGAAGCGCACCGGATGCAGCAGTCGATCCCGGGTTCGGCCCTGGAGATCTTCCCGGAGTGCGGACACTGGCCTCAGCACGAGCACGCGGACCGGTTCAACAAGCTCGCGGTCGAGTTCCTGGGCCAGGGGCGGGCATGAACGCCCCGGCAGCGGCCGGGCCGGACGCCGGCCTGCGGGTCGGTGTCCGCATCCCGCCGTGCGACCGAGCGGACCGGCTGGTCGGATCCGTGCGCCGGGCCGAGGAACTCGGTTTCGACCAGGTGTGGTTCCCCGACTCACAGATGCTGTGGCGGGACGTGTTCACGGTGCTGACCGCGGCCGCGCTGCACACCGAACGGATCGGGCTGGGCACCGCGGTCACCAACCTGGTGACCCGGCACCCGGCCGTCGTCGCCTCGGCCGCGCGCAGTGTGGCCGAGCTCGCCCCCGGCAGGTTCACCCTGGGACTCGGTGTGGGCAACAGCTCGGTCGGCCCCATCGGTCTGCGCCCGAGCACCGGGGCCGCGCTGCGTGAGGGACTGGGCATGCTGCGGGCGCTGCTGGCGGGGCACGAGTGGGACTTCGGCGGCGTCCGCTCCCGGCTCCGCGATCCTCAGCCGGACGTACCGGTGCACGTGGCCGCCAGCGGACCGCGGAACCTGCGGCTCGCCGGGGAGACAGCGGACGGCGTCATCCTGCTCAGCGGCGCCTCGCCGAAGACCCTGGCCGGTGCCGTCGCGCGTGTGCGGGAGGGAGCCGAGGCCGCGGGCCGCGCCGCCGAGGCCGTCCCACTGACGGTCTCGGCGTTCTGCGCGGTGACCGACGACGTCGAGGCCGACGCGCGACGGCTCAAACCGATATGCGCCTCGATCGCACAGAACGGCGGAGCTCCCTTCCTCGCCCTCGCGGGGATCGAACTGGACGTCCCCGCTCAGGTGGAAGGGGTCTACCCGGATCTCGTGCCGTGACGGACACCGGTGTCCTTGGGGGGCTGCGCACGCCCGCCCTGGCCGGCCGGCATGGGCTGCGCACGACCCTGTGGGCGGAGGCCGTGCTCGCACACGCCGACGAGTACGACGCCCTGCACCCCGCCGCGGCGGTGGTACCCGCGGCCGTGGTGGTCCCGACCGCCCTGGCCGTGGCCGACCGCGAAGGACGGTCGGGCAGGGCGGTCGTCGACGCCGTGATCACCGGCTATGAGGTGATCGTCGAGGCGGGACTGCGCTTCGGCGGACCCCGCCTGTACGGCACCGCCTGGTGGCCGACCGCCGTCTTCGGCGCACTGGGCTCGGCCGCCGCCGCGGCCGGCCTGCTGGACCTCGACCATGAGGAGACCACCGCAGCCCTGGGCCTGGCCGCTGCCGGTCTCGGCGGGCTGCTCAGCGCGGACGAGCTCGGCGCGGGCCACTACCTGCTGGCCGGGCGCGCGGCGGCCGACGGAGCGGAGGCCGCCCACCTGGCCCGCATCGGCGCCCGGGCCAGCCGCACCCTGCTGGACGGGCCCGCCGCCGCGGCGCTGGGCACGCGCGCCGCACCGGCCTCGACCGAGACGGAACCGCACCTGAACGGCTGTGTGTTCAAGGTGTATCCGTGCGCCCGGCCGCTGCACGCGGCGCTGGACGCGCTGGGGGCGCTGGCGGCCCAGGGGCGGCCGATCGCGGAGGCCCGACGCATCGAGATCCTGCTGCCCGAGGCGCTGCTGCGCTTTGTCACCGCCGATCGTGCGCCGGCGGGTCCCACCGAGGCCGCGGCCAGCGCGGTCTTCGCCGTCGCCGCGTGGCTCCACGGAGCCGCCGCGGACGTCGGCTTCTACAGGGGCGCGCTGCCGCAGGGGGTGCCGGAGGTGACCCTGGGCCACGCCCCCGGACTCGACGCTCACCTGCCGGACCGCTGGGGCGCGCGCGTGGTCGTCGATCTCGCGGACGGACAGCGGGTCGAGAAGGAGTGCCTGGGCAGCGGTGGAGGCGCCGCCCGTCCCTTGCCCGGTGACGCGGTCACGGCCAAGTTCCGCCGCACCATCGGCGCTGACGCAGGTGACGGCCACTGGGAGCGGTGGATCGCGCAGTGCCTGTCCCTGGACACCGTGCGCGACGTCGGCGATCTGCGAAACACCCTGTGCCAACTGCTGCGGCGGTGATTACCGGACTCTGCGGAACTGGCCTGCCTCGGCGGGTCTCGGCAACGCCCAGCACGCCGACCTCGGGCAGGGGCGCGTCGAGGGCTTCGCGGGCCTGCCCGCGGAAGGCCTGCATCACGGTCGGCCAGGACAGGTGCGGATCACGGGCGGCCTGGATGACGGTGGACCCGGCTTCGCCTGTCCGGTGTCCGGCCGCGACCCGCAGTCGCATGGTGATCCGCGCCGATAGCTGGGGGACCTGGTCAGTGAACGACCGGCGTCGGCAGCGCCGGGCTACCGGCATCAGCAGTGCGACGGGCAGACGGTCCGGGTGGAGCCACTCGGGACGACGCACCGCTGAAGTTCGAAGACCCGGATTGGAGCGGACGGGTTCCGGTGCGGAACGACACCCGCTCGCTGTGCAGCATCACTACGGCGGCGCCCCAGGATTCACCTCAGTGGAATGCGGTCGAGGTCGTTGCCGATGTGGACCCTGCCGTCGTAGCCCTGCTGCGCCCAGCGGCGCCACCGGGCGGTGTTGATCGGCCGTACGGCCTGATCGCCGATGTGCGAGAGCACCAGGCGGGGGACGTCGGAGCGCTGCGCGATGGCGCCGACCTTCTGGACCTCCACGTGGGACTGGAGCAGGTGGCTGCGGAAGGCCGGGGACAGTGTGGCGCCCTGGACGTTGACCGCCTCATGTACCAGGAGGTCCGAGCCGCGTGCCAGTGTCTCCAGGTTGCCGGTGTAGGTGGTGTCTCCGGAGAGGGTGACCGAGCCGTGGTCGGTGTCGAAGCGGAAGGCGAAGGAGGGGAAGACCGGGCCGTGCGGGACCAGCACGGCACTGACTCGTACCCGGTCGTCCTCCATCACAGGGAACGGTCTCATCGCCGGCGCCCGCTGGGTCAGGGGGTCGGCCCCCACGTCCGGGAGCCGGATTTCGTGGACGTCGACGAGGGTGCGGATGTCGGCGATCCCCGAGTCCCGCAGGAATACGTTGCTGCTGTAGGCGTAGGCGTCGTGACAGGACTGGGTGAGGTCGTACGTGCCCGGGGTGGGGTTGCCGGGGTCGACCGTCGGTGCCTGGCCGCCGCCGAACTTGGCCGGCAGGGCCCCGGCGGGGCCGGGCCCGTAGACCGGGACCGGGGTCGTGATGACGTCGTTGCGGCTGTTCGGCAGTCCCCCGGCCAGCAGGAAGAAGTTGTAGTAGTCGGCCACGTGGTCGGCGTGCAGGTGCGTGAGGAAGACGGCCTTGAGGTCGTCGAACCTCAGGCCGGCCCGCAGGTACTGGGTCGTGGCGCCGCGACCGCAGTCGATCAGGTATGTCGCACCGTCGACGACCAGCGCGGTCGCGATGCCCATACGGTCGGGCTCCACCGGGGGCCCGCCTTGGGTGCCCAGGAGGACGAGCTCCGCGGCGGCCCGCTTGGAGGACCGTATCGGGGCGGCGGACACCGGCGTGGCCAGGCCCGCTCCCAGCAGGCCGGTCACCGCCAGGGCTCCGCCGGCGCCCCGCAGGAGGTGTCGCCGCTGCACTGCGGTCGGCGAATGACCGCTTTCGATATCGGAAACTTCCAGCTCACACATGACTGCTCCCTGTGCTGAGAGGTTGGGGTGAAGCGAGGGAAGGGGAGGGGCCGGGGCGTGGGAAAAATAGCGATCAGCGGCAGTTCGCGTGCCTGCGGAGGTATTGACTGACCACCTCGTTGAACTCCTCGGCGCGTTCGACCTGGGACCAGTGGCCACACTGGCTGAAGAGGTGTGCGTCGGCGTCAGGGATGGTGTGCAGAAGTTCCCACGTCCGCGAGACGGGGATGACCACATCCTGCATCCCGTGGATCAGCAGCACGGGTATCTCCAGCTTCGAGAGTGCATCGAGGTCGAGCGGCAGCATGTCGCGGTCGCGGTCGCGGGCTGCCACGACCTCTTGCAGTCGGCTCGACGCGCTGTCGTTCAGAGCCGCCTGATAGCGCAGGTCGACCAGTTCGTCGGTGACCAAGTCCGTGTCCACGACGAACTGTTCCAGGGTGCGGCGGATGCCGGCCGGCGACAGTTCGGGCTTGGCATGGCCGGCCAACGCTGCGGTCTTCTTCGCGCCTCCGGTGCCCATCGAAACGATGCCAAGGAGACGCTCGGGGGCGTCGATGGCGAGCTGCAGGGCGACCCAGCCGCCGATCGAGTTGCCGACGATCCAGGTCTTGTCGATGCCCAATGCGTCGAGGACCCGCAGCGCATGCCGGCCCCACTCTCGGATCCCGTATGCGGTGCCCGGCGTCACGACGGTCTGGCCGTAGCCGATGGAGTCGATAGCGACGCAGCGCCCCTGCTCGGCGAGGTGAGGCAGATTCAGCCACCAGTTGGCGGCGGCGGTGACACCGGTCCCCGAGCCGTGCAGGAAGAGGATCGGGGTCCCTTCGCCGAGCTCGTGGTAGTGGGTGAGCTCGCCGTCAGCGGTGGGCAACCACTTGTCTTCGAGACCGAAGAAGTCGTTGGTCCGGTATTCGGGGATATCGATGGTGGTCATCGGAATTCCTTTCACTGTGCTGTCCTGCACCGGCCGAGACACCGGTTATGGCCGGCGGGTGAACTTCTCGATGACGGCGTGAACGCCCACGACGTTGTTCACCATCTGGGTCACGCGGACATCCGCAGCGATGGAGCAGAGGCTGTAGGCCTCTTCTGGATCGAGCCCCTCCTCGACCAGCCAGTACACCAGATCGTCCACCGCGTCATGGGCGGCGTCCTCGAGGTTCGCCCCGAAACCGGTGGAGACGAAATGAGTCTCGGTTTCGGCCCGGGGGGTACGCAGCCGCACTCCCTGTTCCACCGTGAACCGCAACCGGACATGGTCCATGCCGGTTTCGATGGCGGTCTGGTTCACTTCGCCGTCCCCTTGGACCGCGTGGCCGTCGCCGCAGTAGAAGCCGGCGCCGTCCCGGAAGACGGGCAGTCTGAGACGGGAGCCGACGACGAGTTCGGAGAGGTCCATGTTGCCGCCGAAGGGGCCGGGTTCCACCGTGCTCCGCGGACCGTCCTCGGCCGGCGCCACCCCCATGATGCCCAGGAACGGCTTGAGGGGCACGCTCACCTTGCCACCGAGGGTGGTGGTCATGGAGCTGCGGTCCAGCTCGAAGTGGCGGATCGTTCCCGCGGGGAACCGGTCGCGCAGGACGCCCCTGCCACGGGGCTGGGCCACCACCAGGTTGAACCCGTGTGCTGCGGGTGTGAGCGCCAGCACGTCCACCACCAAGGTGTCGCCGGGACGCGCTCCGCGCACATGGACGGGGCCGGTGAGCGAGTGGGGCCCGAGGGCGTCCGGGAAGGCCGCTCGGAGGGCTGGGAAGTCCTCCATGACGGTGTCCGGCGTGACCCGATTGCCCCAATGCCCCCAGGTCGACAGGGTGACCTCGTCGCCGGGGTCGACCGTGAGCACCGGCGGTGCCGCCGGATCGATCACCCCGACTCGTACGGTGCCGGGTCCGGCAGGCAGCTCATGGAGGCGGCCCCCCGGCCCCGGCGCGTCAGCCGGGGCCGGGGGGGGCGGACTTGCGCGTCACGCTTCGCTCGCTTCGCCGCGGCCGGGATCCCGTTCCTGACGGATCGATGCCAGCAGTTGCTGGACGGCGCTGGTGGCGCCGGACTTGTTGTTGGCGAAGAGGATCCGCGCGAACTGTGCCCCGAGGTAGGGGTGGAACCCGAGGTCGTAGAGGGTACGGAAGTCCCGTTCCTCGATGGCGGTGCGCTCGGCCGGGGTCAGCTCATAGCGGTCGAGCACGGCCGACTCGTCCTTCTCGAACTCCTGGCGCAGGTCGGCGTTCCACTTGAGGTCCTGCACCAGATCGTGAGAGACCAGGGCTCGGTTGATGCTTTCCAGACTCATGGCGATCTCCTCTTCAGCGTCCGGCAGGCGCCGAGGTCATGTCCCAGCTGACGGCACCGATGCCGCAGCGCCACTTGTCCCAGGCGGTGTACCCGAGGACGTTGCAGGGCCGCTCGCCGATCGCTCCCATCACGAGGATCCAGCTCAGCAGCTCTCCGGTGCCGCCGCTGCCGGCCTCCTCCAGCCGTTGCAGGGTGACCTCGGCCAGGACCTTGTCGTGGTCGCCGTTCCCGAGCAGGCCGAGGAACCAGTTGTCGAAGTCCTCATCGATCCAGAAGTCCCGGACGCCTCCGGGCTCGTGGCTCATGCCGCCGGTGGCGAAGAGGCCGACGCGCAGGTCGGACGGCAGGTCGTGCGCGATGACATCGGCCAGCTGCCGACCGATCTCATAGCAGTGGTGCTGATCGGGGAAGGGGGGGACCGTGACGTTCTGGAGGACGGGGATGATCGGAACGCCGCTGGCTTCGATCTCGGTCTTGACCACCGGGACCGAGATGTTGTCGTCGAAGTTCAGGTTTTCGCGGGTCGCGGAGACATGCACGCCCCGCTGGTTCAGACCGTTGAAGATCTTTTCGGCGATGTCCGGGCGGCCGGGAATCGCGTATTCGCCGCACGCCAGCCAGTCCTTGAAGAACTCGGCCGGTCCCCGGTGCTCGGGTGCCATGCCGACGATGAAATCCGGGTACTCCCGGATGCGATTGTTCGCCATGTGGTCGTTGGCGATCATGATGATCACGTCGAGATCGGCCTCACGGATCTGCCGTGTCAACGAACCGTAGGCGGAGCTGACCACCTGCTGTGACTCTCGGGGCGCCTGATCGAACATGCCGACCAGGCCAGGAGCGTGGCTCGCGGCCACGGCGAGGCTGATGTTGGCCATGGGGGGACTTCCTTTGTTGCTCGAAAGGAGGATGGGGCGCGGTGGTCAGCCCGCGGCGCGCAGTTTCTGGGTCCGGTCCTGACGGATTTCCAGGGTGTCCGGGTCGATGTCGACGCCGTAGACGGTACGGGCGGCGTCGATCGAGACGATGCCTTCCCGGACGTCGCGCAACACCAGCTCGGCGGGACGGAGATGCGGATCGCCGAACCCGCCGCCACCGCTCGCGATGACCTCGAAGACATCGCCCTTGTTGAGGGTGTAGAACGAGTTGGACTCGACCTCGACGGGGTCGGCGCCGGCGCGGGACAGGGTCAGGCTCTGGACGATGCCGGGCTTGCCGCCGAGCAGGCCCACGGGCGCGGTCTCGGGCTTGAAGCCGCTGCCGTAGGTGGCGCAGGCGATGTCGTCGGCCAGTATCCGCCACCGGTAACGCACGCCGAGACCGCCGCGCCACTGGCCGGCACCCGCGCTGTCGGGGAGGTACTCGAGCTCCTCCAGCAGGTACGGCGTGTCCAGCTCGTGCAGTTCGGGGTCCGGAGTGCGCAGTCCGCCCAGGGTGTTCGAGGGGGAGAGGTGGTCCCAGCCGTCGAAGCCCTCGGTGGCACCGCTGCCGCCCTTGCCCAGGAAGTGGAGGTCGCCGAAGTGACGCCCGGTGCGGGGGTTGGTCCCCATCGTGGCCGGCGTGCACCAGCGGGCCCAGCCGGCGTGGGCGCGGCTGGGAATGGCCTGGGAGAGAGCCACCCAGACCGCTGAGGCGATGGCCTCACAGGTAGGGACGGTGCACGCGGCGACGGGCGCCGGGTCATCGGGGTTGGTGATGGAGCCTGCGGGGGCAACGACGTCGATCGGTTCGATCGCACCGGCGTTGTAGCGGATGTCCGGGTCGATGCAGCCGAACAGGGCCAGATGGGCCGAGGAGACGGTGTTGGCGATCGTGCTGTTGATGAAGCCCTTGGCCTGCTCGTCGCTCTCACTGAAGTCGAAGGTGAGGTGCTCGCCGTCGACCTTGACCGTCAGGGCGATCCGGTAGGACCGGTGCTTGTCGATGCCGTCGTTGTCGATCAGTGCGTCGGCGCTGTACTCGCCGTCGGGGATGTCGGCTATCGCGGCGCGGACCTGGCGTGCGCTCGCCTGCAGCAGCTCGTCGGTGGCGTCGCTGATGGTCTGCCGGCCGTACTTCTCCAGGAGCGCCCTCAGGCGCCGTTCGCCGATCGCAGTGGCGCCGATCTGGCAGTTCAGCACGCTTTCCACCAGGGCGCGCATCCGCACGTTGGAGAGGATGAGCTCCCAGGTGTCACGCCGCAGCCGGCCCCTTTCGACGACGCGGGCCGGGGGGATGCGGATACCCTCCTCCAGGACATCCCGGGCTCCGGGGTTGAACCCGACGACACCGCCGCCGCCGACGTCGACGTTGTGTCCCTTGGTCGTCGCCCAGAAGACGAGCTCGCCGTCCCAGAAAACCGGCCGGGCGATGGTGATGTCCGGCAGGTGCGAGCCGCCGTTGAACGGATCGTTGTGGATGAAGATGTCGCCGTCGTGCACGTCGTCACCGAAGAACTCCGCGATGGCGCGCAGGGCGAACGGCGTCGCCCCACCGATGACGGGAATGTAGTGGGTCTGGGCGAGCAGCCGGCCGTCTGCGCTGAAGAGAGACGTCGCGAAGTCGCGGGCTTCCACGAAGATCGGCGAGCGCGACGTGCGCAGCATGGTCTGGCCCATCTCGCTGGTGATGCCGTCCAGGGCGCTGCCGATCACGGCCACGAGAATGGGGTTGGACGTGGGGTGGGTCTGTGCCATCGGATTGCTTCCCTTCAGGCCGGTCAGTTGGCCGGCTCGATGACGTAGTTGCCCTGCGAGTCCACCGTCATGGCGTAGCCCTCGAGGAGGACGACGGTGGTGGTGGGCTGCTCGATGATCGCGGGGCCGAGGATGCGGTTGTCACGGCGCAGGGCGAGACCGTCGTAGACGTCGGTCTGGACGGGCGAGCTGGAGAAGATCGCCTCACGGGTGCCCTTGCGCGCAGCGGAGGGGTCCTCGCCTGCGGAGGCGTAGTCGGCGAGGGCAGGCTTGGCGGTGCGGCCCAGCGCGGTGAGGCGCACGTTGATCAGCTCGGTGGCCTGCCCCGGCATGGCGTAGCCGTTGAGGACCTCGTGCCTCCCCTCGAAGTCGATGACCAGCTGCTTGAGCGACTCCCGGGTGAGTTCACCGTTGAAGGTCACGGGGACCTCGATCTCGGTGAACTGGCCGATGTACCGCACGTCGGCGCTGAAGACCAGGTCGATCGCGTCGTCCTCCACGTTCTCCGAGCGGAGCGTCTCGACGGCCTCGTCCCGCATCTCCCGGTACAGCTCGCTGACCCGGTCCAGATCCAGGGAGTCCACGTCCGAGACGAAGGTGCGCGCGTACAGATGCTTGAGGTCGGTCAGCAGGGTGCCGACGGCGCAGAACACCGATGACTCGCGGGGGACGATGATGCGGTTGATCCCGAGTTCCTGTGCGATCGGCACGGCGTGGATCGGGCCCGCGCCGCCGGCGACCACCATGGTGAATTCCCGGGGGTCGATGCCGCGCTTGACCGACACGGCGCTGACGGCCTCGGCCATGGTCGCGTTCACCACGCGGTAGATGCCTTCGACCGCTTCGGTGACCGAGAGCCCCAGCGGCTTCGCGACCTTCTCCTCGACGGCCGTGCGGGCCGCTTCGACGTCCAGGGTGAAGGCACCGTCCCCGAACATGTCCGGGTTGAGGTAGCCCATGAGGAGGTCCGCATCGGTGGTCGTGGGATTCTCGCCACCGCGGCCGTAGCAGGCAGGACCCGGGTTGGCCGTGGCGCTCTGCGGACCGACCCGGAGGATGCCGCCGGAGTCCACCCACACCAGCGAGCCGCCACCCGCTCCCACGGTGTGGATGTCCAGCATCGGCAGGGCAACGCGATAGCCGCCGATCTCGCTGTCGCTGGTCAGCAGTGACTCGCCGTCACGTACCAGCGCGACGTCGAAACTGGTGCCTCCCATATCGACGGCGATGACGTCCTCGGAGCCGTGCCGGCGGGCGTACTGCAGGGCCGCGCCCGGCGCGGCCGCCGGGCCGGACATGAGGGCGTTGACGGCCGACTCACTGGCGACCTCGGGCGACATCACACCGCCGTTGGACTGCACGATGAGCAGGGTTCCGCCGAAGCCGCGGTCTGCCAGCTGCTGCTCGATGTTCGCCAGGTAGTTCTGCAGCTTGGGTCCGACGAAGGCGTTCAGCACCGTGGTGCTGTGTCGCTCATAGGCGCGGATCTGCGGCACGACATCGCTGGATATCGTGACGAAAACGCCGGGGAGTTCCTCGCGCAGGATTTCTGCGGTGCGCTGTTCGTGAGCGGGATCCAAGAAGGACCACAGATAGGAGACCGCGACCGCTTCGACGCCCTGCTCGCGGAATTCACGCGCTGCCGTACGCACGTCCTCCTCGTGCAGCGCGACGATCTCATGGCCCGATACGTCGATACGTTCGCGGACCGTGGCGATGAGATCCCGGGGGACAAGCGGAACCGGTGGGGCGTACTTGGAATCGTTCTGACGCTCCCGGATGCCGCGGCGCATGTTCAGCAGGTCACGGAAGCCGCGCGTCGTGACGAAGCCCGTCTTCGCCCCTTGACGAGTCAGGACGGCGTTGGTCGCGATCGTCGTGCCGTGCACGATCGTCGACACCCCGCCGAGAAAGTCCTCCAGCGACTCACCGAAGCTGCCGGCCGCTTTGGTCAACCCGTTCAGCAGGCCGACGGAAGGGTCGTGCGGGGTGGTCGGGGACTTGTAGATGCGAGACTCGCCGTTCCCTTCGATTACGAAGAGATCGGTGAAAGTGCCTCCGATGTCGATTCCGATCCGTCGACTCGCCTTGTTGCTTGCATTCGTCATCGGGAAAACTCCATTGCAGTGAACCGGGGACGCGCTGGAGAAAGTGGAGCGCTCGGCGCTATTACGGCTTGCGCGAACAGCGCGGCAGTGCGAACCAGGTTTGAGATTCACGAGGGGGCGGTGTTTCCGTGACCGTAACCTGCCTCACATCCGTCGACAACGCGCTGTTCGGCTCAGCCGAACAGACGCCGAAGCGCCGCCTCTCGGGAGCCAGCCGGTCCGACGGGTCGGGTCAAGGTGTGTGTTCGGAGAGCCGCCGAGCTGCATCGAGCACCGCGCGGGCGTACGCATCCCCATGGGTGGGCAGCCGGTACTCGAGGAAGCTCATACTCAGTGCCCACGACACGTCGCCGTGTCGATTGCTGATCGGTGCGGCGACACAGCACATGCCTTCGACGGCTTCCTCGACGTCCAGGGCGTACCCGCGCTCGCGAACTGCGGACAGCTCCGTCTCCAGCGCGGAGAACGTGCTGATGGAACGAGCGGTGAGGGGCCGCAGCTCGCCATAGAGGGTTCGGAGCTCACTGGGGGAGAGATAGGCCAACAGCACCTTGCCGGCCGCTGTGCAGTGAGCCGGGAGCCGTTCGCCCACGCGTGTCGCATTGACGCGGACCCCGGTGGGCGGTGCGATCTTCTCCAGGTAGACGACCTCGCCGCGATAGCGGGACGCCAGCTGAACCGTCTCGTGGTGGGCGTCGACCAGGTCGCGCATCTCCGACCAAGCCGGACCGGAGATCTCCGAGGTCATCCGCGCGCGGAGTCCCAGCTGGAAGGAGTGCCATCCGAGCCGGTAGCGGCCGCGCCCCGTGCGACGCAGAAGGCCGAGAGCGGCCATGCTCTGCATGTAGTCCCAGACCGTCGTCTTGGGGAGGTCGAGTGCGCGACACACGTCGCTGACCGTCCACTCGGGAGCGTCGGAGGAGAAGAGATCCAGCATCCGTACGGCCCGTTCGAGACCGTCGATCATGCCGCAGCCTTTACCCGCATGAGCGAAAGCGTACCCGGCTCTTCAGCGCCGTCGCGTTGACTCCTCAGGGCACGGAGATCGGCGTTCGTACTCGTCGTCGCGGGTCTTCCCGGCAGAGCCGGCTTGGCCTCCGGCGTGAGCGCCGGCCGTGAGCGTGCCGCGGTCAGACGCTTCCGCGCAGGACGCGGGACAGGCCCAGGGCGGCCGTTCGTACCGCCGGAGCCAGCTGGGCTGGGCGGAAACGAGAGCGGGGGACCGCCACGGAGAGGGCGGCCACGGCCGTGCCGCCGGCGAACACCGGGGCCGCGATGCAGCTCACTCCCAGTGCGGCCTCCTGCTCCTCGTAGGCCAGGCCCGACACCTGGGTCTTCTCCAGGGCCATGCGCAGCCGTGCCGGGTCGGTGATCGAGAACGGGGTGAGGCTCGGCAGCGGCCCGGACAGCACCTCCTCGGTCAGCTCGGCCCCGGAGAAGGCCAGCAGCGCCTTGCCCACTGCGGTGCAGGTCAGGGGCAGGCTGCCGCCGATGCGGGAGGGCAGTTGCAGGGCGTCGTGGCCGTGGATGCGCTCGAGGTAGACGACCTCCAGGCCCTCGCGGACTCCGAGGTGGATGGTCTCGCGGGTTGCCTCGAAGAGATCCTGCAGGAAGGGCAGGGCTGTCTCGCGCAGATCGCGGCGGCGTGGTACCAGCGAGCCGAGTTCGAACAGCTTCGCGCCGAGCCGGTAGTGGGCACCCGAGCGCTCCAGCCACCCCAGGCGTACGAGGTCCGCCGCCAGGCGGTGCACCGTCGGCTTGGGCAGGGCCGTGCGTTCCGAAAGTTCCGACAGGCGGTAAGGGCCGCCGGTTGATCGGAAGCATTCGAGGATCAGCGTAGCCTTTTCCAGCATGCTGCCGCCGGTGTTGTTCCGTGTCACGGAACAAAGATTGTCGCAGCGGGGACGTGGTGTCTATACCGAGAGATGCCACAGGGGCATCGAGAGCCCCCGCCCCCCTTCCCTCTTTCTGGAGGTAGCCCGTGCCGACCGTCCCTGACCGCGTCCCGCCGGACGCCGTCTCGCCGGCCGTGGTCAAGGCCGCTGACGCGCTGGCGGAGGCCGCCCGCACCGGGACCGCCTGCCCGCCGGTGCGCACGCTCCTCGACGACGGTGACATCGAGACCGCTTACCTCGTCCAGTGGCTGAACGTCCAGCGCGGCCTGACCGCCGGCCGCCGGATCGTCGGCCGCAAGATCGGCCTGACGTCCCGGGCCGTTCAGCAGCAACTCGGCGTGGCGCAGCCGGACTTCGGCGCGCTGTTCGCGGACATGGCTGTGCCCGAGGACGGCGTGGTGCCTGTCGGGCGGCTGCTGCAGCCGAAGGTGGAGGCTGAGGTCGCGCTCGTGCTGGGCAGCGACCTGCCGCACCGCGAGTGCACCGTCGTCGACGTGCTGCGTGCGGTCGACTTCGCCCTGCCCGCCCTGGAGATCGTCGACAGCCGGGTGAAGGACTGGGACATCTCCATCACCGACACCGTCGCGGACAACGCCTCCTGCGGGCTGTACGTCCTGGGAGGCTCCCCGGTGCCGCTGAGCGCGGTCAACCTCCGTTCCGTACGGATGACGATGACCCGCAACAGCGAGGTGGCCTCCGAGGGCACGGGCGCCGACTGTCTCGGCAGCCCCCTCAACGCCGCCGCCTGGCTGGCCTCCGCCCTCGCCGGCATGGGCGACCCGTTGCGGGCCGGTGACCTGGTGCTGACCGGCGCCCTGGGGCCGATGGCCGTGGCCGCCCCGGGCGATGTGTTCGAAGCCCGCATCTCGAACCTGGGCTCCGTGCGGGTCGGGTTCGCCGCAGAAGCAGCAGAAGGAGACGACGCGTGAGCAGCGAGACCAACGCCCGGACCAAGGTGGCGGTCATCGGGTCGGGCAACATCGGAACCGACCTCATGATCAAGGTGCTGCGCCTGTCCGAGACCCTGGAGATCGCCGCGATGGCCGGCATCGACCCGGAGTCGGACGGCCTGGCCCGCGCCCGCCGCCTGAAGGTGGCCACCACCCACGAGGGAATCGACGGTCTCGTCACGATGGACGAGTTCGCCGACGTGCGGATCGTCTTCGACGCGACCTCCGCCGGCGCCCACAAGCGCCATGAGGAGGTGCTGCGCCCCCTCGGCCGTACCCTGATCGACCTCACCCCGGCGGCCATCGGCCCCTACGTGGTGCCCCCGGTCAACGGCGAAGCCCACCTCTATGTGCCGAACGTCAACATGGTCACCTGCGGCGGTCAGGCCACGATCCCGATCGTCGCCGCGGTGAGCGCCGTCACCGACGTCCACTACGGCGAGATCGTCGCCTCCATCTCCTCCCGCTCCGCGGGCCCCGGCACCCGGGCGAACATCGACGAGTTCACCGAGACCACCTCCTCGGCGATCGAGCAGGTCGGCGGCGCCGCACGCGGCAAGGCGATCATCATCCTCAACCCCGCCGAGCCGCCGCTGATCATGCGCGACACCGTGCACTGCCTGGTCTCCGACTGCGACACCGAGGCGGTCACGGCCTCCGTCGAGGAGATGGTCGGCCGCGTCCAGGCGTACGTGCCCGGCTACCGCCTCAAGCAGAAGGTGCAGTTCGACCGTGTGGCGGACGACGATCCGCTGCGATCCTTGCTGCCTGACGGGGCCGCCGGCACCGAGGCGACGAAGGTCTCGGTGTTCCTCGAGGTCGAGGGCGCCGCACACTACCTCCCGGCCTACGCCGGAAATCTCGACATCATGACCTCGGCCGCGCTGCGTACCGCAGAGCGCATGGCCGCACACCGCTCCACCGAGGGGGCCGCACGATGACCGCGACGGAGACCAACGGCACCGCCGCCACCCCGCCCGCTCTGTGCATCCAGGACGTGACCCTGCGCGACGGCATGCACGCCGTCCGGCACCGCTACACCGTCGAGCAGGCCCGCACCATCGCCGCGGCCCTGGACGCCGCCGGGGTGGCCGCGATCGAGATCGCTCACGGCGACGGCCTGTCCGGCTCCAGCATCAACTACGGCGTCGGCGCCCACACCGACTGGGAGTGGATCGAGGCCGCCGTCGACGCCACCCGGCAGGCGGTGCCCACCACGCTGCTGCTGCCCGGCATCGGTACCCTCCACGACCTCAAGCAGGCCTACTCTCTCGGCATCCGCTCCGTCCGGGTCGCCACCCACTGCACCGAGGCCGACATCTCCGCGCAGCACATCGCCGCCGCCCGCGAGATGGGCATGGACGTGGCCGGCTTCCTGATGATGTCCCACATGACCGAGCCCGCCGAACTCGCCCGCCAGGCCAAGCTCATGGAGTCCTACGGCGCGAACTGCGTGTACGTCACCGATTCCGGCGGCCGCCTGACCATGGACGGCGTCCGCGACCGCTTCCGCGCCTACCGCGACGTCCTCGACCCGGCCACCGAGCTGGGCATCCACGCCCACCACAACCTCGCCCTCGGCGTGGCCAACTCCGTCGTCGCCGTGGAGGAGGGCGTCCGGCGCGTGGACGCCTCGCTGGCCGGGCAGGGCGCCGGAGCGGGCAACTGCCCGCTGGAGGCCTTCATCGCCGTCGCGGACCTGATGGGCTGGAAGCACGGCTGCGACCTGTTCCCGCTCATGGACGCCGCCGACGACATCGTCCGCCCCCTGCAGGACCGCGAGGTCCGCGTCGACCGCGAGACCCTCAGCCTGGGCTACGCGGGCGTCTACTCCAGCTTCCTGCGCCACGCCGAGGCCGCTGCCGCGCGCTACGGCCTGGACACCCGCAGCATCCTCGTCGAGGTCGGGCGCCGCGGCATGGTCGGTGGCCAGGAGGACATGATCACCGACATCGCCCTGGACCTGGTCGCCCGCGCGGAGAACGCGGTGTGACCTTGTCGAGACGGTGGTGATGCGGGTGGGGCCCCGGTGCGTCGGCGCACCGGGGCCCCACCCGTTCCTCCCGAGCCCCGGCCGTCGCCCGGGGCTCACAGCTGACCCCCACATGACCTGACTGCGGGTCAGCGAAGTCAGCATCAGGTCAGCAAAAGCATGCCTGAAACCGCTCACAGACGGCCAAGCTCTGGACCGGCGGTCGTCTCAGCAGGCTCCCCTCCACCGGCCCGTCACCGCCTCATCAAGTGACCCCGGAACAGAAGCGAGGCGCCGCGGGAACCCCCGGAGACGGCGACCGGGCCGACAAACGTCATCGCAGGTCAGTTGCGGTTTCCCCGGGGCTTCATGGCTACCGACGGCAACGCCGGAGCAGGCAGCGGATCACCGTCGTACCCCTCCACCTCACCGAACCGCCGGCCTTCCATCCAGTCCCGGCGGGCCTGTACGATCTCTTCCGATGATCGTCCGATGAAGTTCCACCACATGACGATCTTCTCCTCGAACGGCTCCCCGCCCAGCAGCATGAACGCGCTGTCCACATCCGCCCGCAGCGGCAGTTCGGTCCGTCCGCAGCCGAGGTAGAGCAGGGAGCCGGGCGCCAGGCGCACCCCGTCGACCTCGGCCTCGCCGGACATGGTGAGCGCCGCGTACTCGAAGTCGGGCCGTACCGGCAGCCGGGTGTCGGTGCCCGCCGCGAGGGCGATGTCCGCGCCCACCAGCGGGGTGAACGTGGTGCCGGGCGAGACCGCGCCGTCCAGTTCGCCCAGCAGGACCCTCGCCCGCAGCCCTTTGCCGCCGGTCACCAGGGGCAGCTCGGGGTGGTGCTCCCAGCGGGGGGCGATATGGCGGTCGCCGTCGGGCAGCGCGACCCACAGTTGCGCCCCGTGCAGCAGCCGGGCGTGCTCGCGCGGGGACTCCTCGGAGTGCGCGATGGCCCGGCCCGAGGTCATCAGCCCCAGCTCGCCGGGGCGCACCGTCTGGAGACTGCCGAGGCTGTCCCGGTGCAGCACCTCGCCCTCGTGCAGCCAGCTGACCGTCTGGAGCCCTATGTGCGGATGCGGCGGGACCTGCATGCCCGGCTCCTGGGCGATGTCGTCCGGGCCGTAGTGGTCGATGAAGCACCAGGCGCCGATCATGCGCCGCCCGATGTTCGGCAGCAGCCGGCGCACCATGGTGGACTCACCCAGCGGGACCTGCTTGGCGGCCAGCAGTTCGCGCACCGGCCGGGCGGTGACGTCACTCCGGCCGCCGCATACGGTCGGCGCGGCCCTCAGATCGAGATTGCTCATGACCGCACTCTTCCACCACGGGACGACTCGTGCTCGCTCCTACGGCCCTGAGCGTAGCCGTACGAGGCGATCGCCCCGCACACCAGCGCCGCCCCCAGCAGCCAGCCGCCCAGCACGTCACTGGGCCAGTGCACGCCCAGGTACAGCCGGGTGAAGCCGACGCCCAGCACCGACACGGCGGCCACGACGGCTATGAGCCGCCGCCATGCCGCCGGCGCCCCGTGCAGCGTCATGAGCCACAGCAGCAGCCCGAAGGCGACTGTCGCGGTCAGGGCGTGGCCGGACGGGAAGGCCGCGTAGTGAGCCCAGTCCACCGGATGCGACCACCGGGGGCGCGGCCGGTCGACGGCGCTCTTCACCGCCTGTTGCAGCGCCGTCCCCACCGCCGCCGTCACGGCGACCCAGAGGGCGAGCCACCGCTCCCGGCGCCACAGCAGCCATCCCACGGCCACGGCCAGCAGCGCGCGCATGGTCCAGGGGTCCCAGAGCCAGTCCGTGAGCACTCGGTTCACATGGGTCCAGCCGTGGTGCTCCACCGCCGAGCGGTGCAGATCGACGACGATGTCCCGGTCGACGCCTTCCAGCGGTCCCCAACGGGCGGCCACCAGGGCGAGCAGCACCAGGAAGAGCGCGGTGAACACGGCCGCGGTGCGGGCGGCCTGGCGGGGGAGGGGAGCCGGCTGCATGGCTCGATGATCGCTGACGGACGGGCCCGGGAGCCAGGAGGCCGTGCGACGGCCCGGAGGTGACCTTGTGCCCGGAGGTGACCTTGTGCCGAGAGCGGCGAACGCTTACCCCCACCCCAGCGCCCGCAGCGCCGGGACGAAGGTGACCAGCAGCGGCACGGCCGGGACGAGCGCCGCCGTGGCCGTAAGGCGCCAGCGGCGGGCCGCGGGGAGGCGGGAGGCCGGGGCCAGCAGCCGGTCCACCCGCTGCGGGACCTGGGCGAGCGCGCTGGGACAGGGGCCGAACACCCCGCGGTCCTCGTTGAGTTCGACCAGCGCGAGGGCGGTGGTGGTGCGCCCGAAGCGCCGTGACGCGGAGTCGTCGGCGGCCAGCTCGACCAGCCGGTGCACCTCGTCGCGGAACGCCGCGAACATGGTCACCCGCGGAAAGCCGGAGGCCAGCGCGCCCGAGCAGTGCAGCAGCCAGTGGTGGCGGGCGCGGGCGTGGCCCTGCTCATGGGCGATGACGGCGTCCAGCCGGCGGCCCTTGAGGCGGCGCAGCGCCGCCGTGGTGATGATGAGCCGGGGCGTGGTGCCGGGCAGCCACCAGGCGTCCGGTTTGTCGCCCTCCAGCACCACCAGACGCTCCCCGCTGGGCTCCTCACCGGGCAACGTGGGGGAGCGGACGAGGAGTTCGGCCCGGTGCTGGCGGCGCCAGGCGCGGGCGCGGCCGATCTCGCGGGTGAGCATCACCGCGCTCCACACCGCCCCGAAGGCGAGTACCAGGGCCACGGGCCCGGCCAACGGCCCGTAGCCGGACAGCGCGTACGCCTCCACCACGCCCTTGGGCGCGGGGGCGAAGACATTGCCGCGCACGACCTCCCAGGCGGCCGCCGCGGTGAGCGCCATGGTCAGCGCGCAGCACAACAGCACACCGACGACCACGCACTGCCACACCCACAGGGCGAGCACGGGTTCGCGGTCGATCCAGTCGGAGCGGGAGAGCAGGCGCGGCGCCATTGCCGCCGCCAGTGCGCCGAGGCCCATCAGCGCGAACGGGACCATCATGGCGGTCACCTTATGATCACGACGCCGGGGCCGGTACGGGTACCGGCGGCGAAGTGACGCACACCACCCCGCGACCGGGGCGGGCCCACCGCCCGTTCACAGGGTCAGCAGCATCGCGCACATCCCGATCCCCATCGACAGTCTCCAGGCATGCCGCAGCTCAGGCCGCCGCGGCCGGCCGGCGCCGGCCGGACCGGCCCCCACCGCACCGGCCGCGCGGCCGTCGCGGCCGTCCACGGCGCCGTCCGTCATCGATACCAGCCGCAGCCCGGACCATACGACGTACACCGCGAAGTACCCGAGCAGTACCCCGGTCAGCGGCGGCACCCCGGCCGCCATCCGGTCCGGGGCCATCGCGCCGGTGTGATGGTGGCCGCCCGTGGCGCCCGTCATCATCGCGAGCGCCATATAGACCATCGCCAGCGCCCCGATGGCGTGATGCAGATGGTGTCCCGGGAGCCCGGCGCCGCGCCGCGCCGGCAGCAGCGCCCTTACGGCGGCCACGGCGAAGACCGCCGCGAAGGCGGGCGGCCCCCACGGCCGGGGGTCCAGCACGGTGGACGGCACCGCCATCACCGCCATCCCCCACCCCATCAACGCCTCGGCCCCCGCGATCCGCCGGCCCGGTCCGGGCGGCTCACCGCGCATCTGGAGCAGGCAGTAGCCCCCCGTGGCAGCGCAGAGCGCGACCAGCAGCCAGCCGACGAGCGCGGGTCCGTGCACGGCACACCTCCGGGGAGGAACGTGGGACCGGAGACATCCCCTGCCCCGGTGCCCGCTACGCGAGCGCACGGGCGCAGTGGGGGAGCACACGGCGTGCCCCGTGGCGGGAACGCGAGGCGCGCGGTGCGGCGGGGAACGCGGGGCGCGCGGTGTGGCAACGTGAGAGGTGCGGCCCGTGGATCAAGCAGGCCCGAGCCGCACGACGGGACGTGCAACCTGTTCAACGAGGAGGAGAGTCCGTGTCGAATCCCCCGCTCGCCGAGGCCGCGGTCGCCATGCTCAAGAAGCCCAACCCGGCCGTGATCGCGACGCTCCGGTCCGATGGCCAGCCGGTGTCCACGGCCACCTGGTACCTCTGGGACGACGGCCGGGTCCTGGTCAACATGGACGAGGGCCGCAAGCGCCTGACCCATATCCGCAACGACCCCAGGGTCACCCTCACCGTGATCGACGAGGGCGACTGGTACAACCACGTCAGCATCATCGGCCGGGTCGTCGAGATCAAGGACGACGAGGATCTGAGCGATATCGACCGGCTGGCCCGGCACTACCTCGGCAAGGACTACCCGCAGCGGGACCGCGCCCGGGTCAGCGCCTGGATCGAGATCGACCGCTGGCACGGCTGGGGCGAGCACAAGGACAGCAGCCAGGTCGGCTGATCCTCCCCGCGCCGCCCCGGCACCGGCGGACGGTGCCGGGGCGGCGCACCCCGAGGCCGCGCTCGCCGCACCGGGCGGACGTACTCCCCGAGGTCGCCGTGGCCGCGCTCCGAGCCGCGTTCGACCGCTGGCCCGAGCCGGCGCGGCGGCGGTCATCTTCGGCTGTCAGATCCCCGGTCGGTAGCGGATCGGATGGTCTTCGGGCACCTCCACCAGCACGATCTGGAGTCCGTCCGGGTCCGCGATCCACATCTCCACCAGTCCCCACGGCTCCTTCTGCGGCGGGCGCAGCACCTCGACCCCCTTCGCGGTCAGCTCCTCGTGCGCCGCGGTCGCGTCCGTGACCTGGAGCCACAGCTGGAGGCCCGGGGAGGGCGGGGTGTCGGAGCGGCCGGAGACCTCCAGGAAGCCTCCGCCGAGGAAGTAGACCGTGCCGCGCTCGGGGCCGGTGCCGAACTCCCGGTAGACCGCGAGGCCGAGGGTCTCGCCGTAGAAGGCCCGGGAGCGTTCGGGGTCCGTCGGCCGCAGCAGGGTGCGGCTGCTCAGTACGTGAACCATGCCGCGACCCTACGCAACCCGTCCCGTTTCCCGCCCCGTTTGGGGCAGGTTAAGGTCTACTGCCGCCCGACGAAAGGACCCGCCGACGCCATGGACACCGCGGACGCCACCGTACGCCCCGCCGCCCCGCTCGCCTTCCGCCCGGCCACCGAGGCGGATGTGGCGGAGCTGGTGGCCCTGATCGAGTCGGCCTACCGCGGGGATTCGAGCCGGGCCGGGTGGACCACGGAGGCGGACATCCTGGGCGGGCAGCGCACCGACCCGGAGGGCGTCGCGGCCGTGGTGCGGGACGAGAACAGCCGCATGATGATCGTCGAGCGGGCCGGTGAGCTGATCGCCTGCTGCCAGCTCGAGCACCGCGGTGACCACGCCTACTTCGGCATGTTCGCGGTCCGGCCCACGTTGCAGGGCGGGGGCCTGGGCAAGGTGATCCTCGCCGAGGCCGAGCGGTTCGCGGCGGCGGAGTGGGGGGCGACGGAGATGCACATGACGGTGATCTCCGCCCGCGAGGAGCTGATCGCCTGGTACGAGCGGCGCGGCTACGCCCGTACCGGCCGGATGATCCCGTTCCCGTACGGCGATGAGCGCTTCGGCGTACCGCGCCGCGCCGACCTCGAGTTCGAGTTGCTGGTCAAGCCCCTCGGCTGAGCGCCCATGGCGCCGCAGGGGTCGCCGTACGGATGACGGGGATCCGCGGGGGCGTCACGCCGTGTAGCGGACCGCCCGCCGGATCTCGGGGAAGTCGGTGGTGCCGCCGTCCAGGCGCAGGCCGCGGGCCAGCTTCAGATGGTCGGGGGTGTTCACGGTCCAGCCGATGACCTTGAGGCCGGCGGTGTGCGCCCGCTCCACCAGCTCCAGGGTCAGCCTGCGGAGGTTGAGCACCAGCATCCCCGCGCCGACGGCGTGTGCCCGGTCGATCGCATCGAGGCCGTAGCGGCTGGCCACCAGGGCGGTGCGGGCGGCCGGCAGCAGGGTGCGGATCTCGGCGAGGGCCTCGTCGTGGAAGGACAGGACGTCCACCCGGTCCAGCAGCCCGCGGCGGGTCAGCACCTCGGCCAGCGCGCGGGCGGCCGCCGTGTCCTTGATCTCGGCCTGGAGCGGTGCCTTCACGGCGTCCACGACCTCCTCGAAGACCGGAATCCGCTCACCGTCCCCGGCGTCCAGCTCGCGCAGCTCGGCGAGGGTGAAGTCGCTGATCGGGCCCGCTCCGTCGGTGGTGCGGTCGACGTGCGCGTCGTGCATCACCACGAGTGCGCCGTCCTTGCTGAGGTGCAGGTCCAGTTCGATGACGTCCATGCCCTCGTGCTCGGCGCGGATGAAGGAGCGCAGGGTGTTCTCCGGCTCGACACCCATCACTCCGCGGTGTCCGATGGTGAGAAAAGTCAACGCTGTCTCGCTCTTCTGACGGCCAGCCCTTGGCGGCCTTCGTCGGGTCGGGGGGAGGCAGTGCAAAAGCGGTTGTCGTCGGCTCGGCGGCGGACGGGCCGCCCGGACCGGCGCACACCCTACCGGCCGCCGATGACAGGACTGCCGGGGCACGCCCATGGCATGAGCCGAGCCGATGGGGGCAGGAAAAACTGCGGTGGTGCGGGTGTGGCGCAGGATGATTTCCGGTACCACCGCTTGAGCGAGGGAGGCGTCCATGGATACCGTGGTCTCACGCGAGTTTCTCCGGTGAGGGAGTGGTCATGACGGAAATCCTTTCGTCCGCAGTAGCGGAAGGTGGCGTTCTGCCTTCAGAGCGTGTGGTCGACCATCCGGCCTGGCCGATGCTCAAGGACGCTGTCGAAACGATTCGTCCGTGGCAGTCCAAAGACGGTTCCATCGACTTCGACGCCGAGGGCGCGCCCACCCCCGAGCTCGCCACGGCGACCATCGGACGCGTCATCGAGGCCCTCGAGGAGCTCGCCCCGCTGCTTCCGCACGACGCCGACTACCACCGGGCGGCCGTCGCCGACCTGCGCCGCTGGGCCGAGGACGGCTTCGGCGTCCCCGACTTCCTGGACTCGCTGCTCGCCTTCCAGCCCGCCCGCACCCGCGCCGACGGCCTCCAGCACCTCGTGGTCTTCCCCATGTACACGCAGAACGGCAACCCGGACCGCAACCTGGAAGCCGTGGTGCTGCGCATGGTCTGGCCGGACTGGCTGGCCGAGCTGGAGCGCACCCGCTACGACAACCCGCTCTACTGCGGCCTGGCCTTCGAGGACTTCACCTCCGGCTACGACACCAACTCCGCGGTGCTCTTCCCCGAGACCATCGCCGTCCGCGCCGCCCCCGAGCGGTTCACCTGGGGCGGCATCTTCTGCGACCGCGAGGCGGCCCGCTTTCGCCGGGTGAGCGAGGCCGCCGTCCGGGCCCTCAGGCTCGAACTGCCCGCGGACATCCAGGACATGCTCGCCGACCAGCACCGCTGCCAGGAGGCGTTCGCCCTGTGGGACATGGTCCACGACCGCACCCACAGCCATGGCGACCTGCCGTTCGACCCCTTCATGATCAAGCAGCGGCAGCCGTTCTGGATGTACGGACTGGAGGAGCTGCGCTGCGACCTCACGGCCTTCAAGGAGGCCGTGCGGCTGGAGGGCGAGGGGGTCGCCCAGGCCCGTGACGTCCAGTACGCCGTGATCTTCGACCGGATGTTCCGGTTCCCCGTCACCGGCGAGCGGGTCCGCAACTACGACGGGCTCGGCGGCCAGTTGCTCTTCGCCTACCTGCACCAGCACGACGTCGTACGCTGGACGGACAACACCCTGCACATCGACTGGTCCCGCGCCTCGCAGGTCACCAACCAGCTGTGCGGCGAGATCGAGAAGCTCTACCGCGACGGCATCGACCGCCCCAAGCTCGTCCACTGGTTCAAGGCGTACGAGCTGGTGTCGACCTACCTCGCACCGCACCCCGGCTCGGTCTGGGCCAAGGGTCCCGAAGCCCTGGACCTGACCCAGCCGCCGCGCAAACTCGTCGACGACGTGCTCCCCGACGAGTTTCCGCTGAGCATGTTCTACGAGGCGCTCGCCAAGAAGCTGCGTGACGTGGTCGCCTCCACCAAGGGGATCACGGCCGACAGCGACCTGCCGGCGGCGGCATGAGCTCCGCGGCGGCGCATGACCCCCGGGCGGAGCAGGACGAGGAGGCAGCGAGCATGACCACACCGACGTCGAGCCCGAGCCCGAACGAGCCGGGGATCAGGCCACTGGACGGCGCCGTGGTGGCGGTGGCCGGCGCGGCCGGCCCGGCCGGCCGGGCCACGCTGCTCCGCCTCGCCGAGGCCGGCGCCATCGTCGTCGCCTGCGACTACGACCCGGCCCGGCTGGCCGAGGCCGTGGACGCGGCCCGTTGGGCCCACGGCGGGGCCACCGTCACCGGTGAGACCGTCGACCTGCTCGACCTGGACGCCACGCGCGCCTGGGCCGACCGCATCGAGAAGGAATTCGGCCGGGTCGACGGCCTGGTGCACCTGGTCGGCGGCTGGCGCGGCGGCAAAACCTTCGCCGACGCCCCGCTCGCCGACTGGGACCACCTGCACGATCTGCTGATCCGGACCGCCCAGCACACCTCCCTCGCCTTCCACGACGCCCTGCTGCGCGGCGGCAAGGGCCGCTATGTGCTGATCAGCGCGGCGGGCGCGTCCCGGCCCACCGCCGGCAACGCCGCGTACGCCGCCGCCAAGGCCGCCGCCGAGGCATGGACCCTCGCGCTCGCCGACTCCTTCCACAAACTGGGGGGCGAGGCCGGCCCGTCGGCGGCCGCTGCCATCCTGGTGGTCAAGGCGCTGGTGCACGACGCCATGCGGGCGGAGCGCCCCAACGCGAAGTTCGCGGGCTTCACGGACGTCAAGGAGCTGGCCGAGGCCATCACCGGACTCTGGGACCGGCCCGCCCGGGAAGTGAACGGAACCCGCCAGTGGCTGACCCCCAAGCCGTGAGGACCGACGCCCGCCGTCACCATGACCCCGACGTACGCGGCTTCGCCAGCGACAACTACGCAGGCGTCCACCCGGAGATCCTCGCCGCGCTCGCCCTCGCCAACGGAGGCCACCAGGTCTCCTACGGCGAGGACGACTACACCGCGCATCTCCAGTACGTCATGCGCAGCCACTTCGGCCCGCACGCACAGGCGTTCCCGGTGTTCAACGGAACCGGCTCCAACGTCGTCGCCCTCCAGGCGCTCACCGACCGCTGGGGCGCGGTCGTCTGCGCCGACAGCGCGCATATCAACGTCGACGAGTGCGGGGCGCCCGAGCGCGTCGGCGGGCTGAAGCTGCTCACCGTCCCCACCGAGGACGGCAAGCTCACCCCCGAGCTCATCGACCGCCAGGCATGGGGCTGGGACGACGAGCACCGGGCGATGCCGCAGGTGGTCTCGATCGCCCAGAACACCGAGCTCGGCACCGTCTACACGGTGGACGAGATCCGCGCCATCTGCGAGCACGCCCATGAGCGCGGGATGAAAGTCCACCTCGACGGCGCCCGGCTGGCCAACGCCGCCGCGTTCCTGGACGTGCCGATGCGCGCGTTCACCAACGCGGCGGGCGTCGACATCCTGTCCTTCGGCGGCACCAAGAACGGCATGCTCTTCGGCGAGGCCGTCGTCGTCCTCGACCCGGACGCGGTGGGCGCCATGAAGCATCTGCGCAAGCTGTCCATGCAGCTGGCGTCCAAGATGCGGTTCATCTCCGTCCAGCTGGAGGCCCTGCTCGCCCGCGATCTGTGGCTGCGCAACGCGCGCCACGCCAACACCATGGCCCAGCGGCTCGCCGACGGCGTCCGCGCGGTGGACGGGGTGCGGATCCTGCACCCGGTCCAGGCCAACGCGGTCTTCGCCCGCCTCCCGCACGAGGTGAGCGAACGTCTCCAGAAGCGGTACCGCTTCTACTTCTGGGACGAGACCGCGGGCGATGTGCGCTGGATGTGCTCCTACGACACCACCGAGGACGACGTGGACGGCTTCATCACGGCGCTCAAGGAGGAGATGGGCCGCGTCTAGCGGCCGACCGGGCCCGCGCGGTACGCACCGGGCGGGCCGCCGTGCCCGCCCGGCGCATACCGCGCGTCCGGGCTACCGGCGCCGGTTCAGGGTCAGGGCCTCGGCCGGGGCGGGGGCGGTGCCGCCCAGGTGGGCCGGGACCCACCAGGTGTCGTCCGGACCCTTGGGCCGCACCGGATACGCCCGCTGCGCCGCCTCCAGCAGCTCCTGCACCCGGCCGCGCAGCCGCTCCGTCAGGGTGTCCGAGGGCTCGGCCGGATCGGCCGCCATCGGCTCACCGACCCGCATCGTGATCGGGAAGCGATGCCGGCCAAGGGCCCGCTTGTGGCCCTTGGTCCACAGCCGCTGTGTCCCCCACAGCGCCATCGGCAGCAGCGGGACACCCGCCTCCTGGGCCAGCCGGACCGCGCCCGACTTGAAGTTCTTGAGGGTGAAGGACTCCGAGATCGTCGCCTCCGGGAAGACCCCGATGATCTCACCGGAGCGCAGTGCCCTCAGGGCGTGCTTGTACGCCTCCATGCCCGCCGCCCGGTCCACCGGGATGTGCTTCATCGCCCGCATCAGCGGCCCGGACACCTTGTGCCGGAAGACCGACTCCTTCGCCATGAACCGCACCAGCCGCTTGGCCGGACGGGCGGCCAGCCCGCAGAAGATGAAGTCGAGATAGCCGATGTGGTTGCTCACCAGAACCGCGCCGCCCCGCCGCGGGACGTTCTCGGTGCCCTTGATGTCGAAACGCAGATCGAGCGTCTTGAACATGGTGCGGGCGATGCCGATCACCGGCGGGTAGACGAGCTCTGCCATTGGGGACCCTTCGTTGTATGCCCGGGGAGGGCTCTCCCGGCGGAAGTTACGCGGCCGTAGGTTTCCGGCTTCTGCCAGATGCTGCCCGATGTCGTCTCGTTGTGCTACCGCGTGGCGCCGCCTGACCGGGAGATCCTCATCACGTCGGGGACCCGCCGGGGAATCCCCCCGCCGCCCGGGACGCTGTACCGGGGAGGTCCGATCGGGAGGAGCGCGGGTGCGGGACGGCGACGGAAGCCGGCGGCTGGACGCCGCCGAGCTGGGTGCGGAGCTGGGGGAGCGGGCGACGCTCGTCCAGTTCTCCAGCGCCTTCTGCCAGCCCTGCCGGGCCACCCGGCGGACGCTGTCCGAGGTGGCCGCGATGGTGGCCGGGGTGGCGCACGTCGAGATCGACGCCGAGTCGCGGCTGGAGCTCGTCAGGGCGCTGGGCATCACCCGCACCCCCACCGTGCTGGTGCTCGACGCGGCCGGGCGGATCGTGCGGCGGGCCGCCGGGCAGCCGCGCCGGGTCGATGTCATCGCCGCTCTGGGTGATGCGGTGTGAGCCGCCGCGCCCCGGTCCCCCTTGACGGTCCGCACCCGGCGTGGTCAGGGTGAACGTCATGCGGCCTGGATTCCTTCTCTACGGACGGGTGCACGTGGACCTGGTGCGGACCGCCAGCGCGCGCTGTCCGGAGGGGTGAGCGAACGACGACGAGCACCGCCCCCCGCCCATCCCTCCGGCAGAAGGACAACTCCATGACGGCCACCCACGACCTCGGCACGTCCTCGCTCGCGACGTCCGAGCTCCTCCGCTCCGTCTTCCGCCGGCACGCCGCCGGCGTCGCCGTGATCACCGCCCAGGGCACCCGCCCGGTCGGCTTCACCGCCACCTCCCTCGCCTCCGTCGCCGCCGAGCCGCCGCTGCTCTCCTTCGGCGTGGGCACCGGCTCCTCGAGCTGGCCGGTGCTCTCCGAGGCCGAGCACGTCGGCGTCCACATCCTGGACGAGCACCAGCGGGAGCTGGCCGCCACCTTCGCGCGCAGCGGTGCCGACCGCTTCGGCCCGGCCACCCGCTGGCGCCCGGGACCCGAGGGCGTCCCCGTGCTCGAGGGGGTGCTGGCCTGGCTGGTGTGCCGGGTGGTGGCCCGCATACCCGCCGGGGACCACCGGGTGGTGATCGGCGAGGTCACCGACGGCACCGCGACCGGGACCGGCCGTCCGCTCCTGTACCACCAGGGGCGCTTCAACGCGCTGCGCGACTGAGCCGTCTCCGCGGTGAGGGCGTCGTCCCGCTGCTCACCCGTTGGCAAGGTCACAGTTCAACCGGGTTGCTTCCGGGGAACACCCTGGATGTACTGGCGAGTAATATCTCGTACGGTGGATGAGCCGCCCCGGCCGCGAACCGACCGGGAAGAGCACCCGAGGGCGCCTATGCTGCCAGCACAAGGCAGCCCGGAAGAGACGATGCAGTAGGAGAGCCGGCGTGAGCTTGAGGATCGTTGTCTGTGTGAAGTACGTGCCCGACGCCACCGGCGACCGGCGTTTCGCCGATGACCTGACGGTGGACCGGGACGAGGTGGACGGCCTGCTCTCGGAGCTGGACGAGTACGCGGTCGAGCAGGCCCTCCAGATCGCCGACGAGGCCGACGACGCGGAGATCACCGTGCTCACGGTGGGGCCGGAGGACGCCAAGGACGCGCTGCGCAAGGCGCTGTCGATGGGTGCGGACAAGGCCGTGCACGTCGAGGACGACGATCTGCACGGCACCGACGCCATCGGTACCTCGCTGGTGCTGGCCAAGGCGATCGAGAAGACCGGCTACGACCTGGTGGTCTGCGGTATGGCCTCCACCGACGGCACCATGGGTGTGCTCCCGGCGATGCTGGCGGAGCGGCTGGGCGTGCCGCAGGTGTCGCTGCTGTCGGAGGTGTCGGTCGAGGACGGCACCGTGAAGGGGCGCCGTGACGGGGACACCGCGACCGAGCAGCTGGAGGCGCGGCTTCCGGCGGTGGTGTCGGTGACCGACCAGTCGGGTGAGGCCCGTTACCCGTCGTTCAAGGGCATCATGGCGGCGAAGAAGAAGCCGGTGGAGTCCTGGGACCTGGAGGATCTGGAGATCGAGGCGGACGAGGTCGGTCTCGAGGGTGCCTGGACCGCCGTGGACGGTGCGACGGAGCGCCCGGCCCGTACCGCCGGCACGATCGTCAAGGACGAGGGCGAGGGTGGTAAGCAGCTCGCCGAGTTCCTCGCTGGCCAGAAGTTCATCTGAGCCGCGCTGACCTTACCGCCCCAGATCTTTCGCATTTCGCAGGAGAGCGATTTTCATGGCTGAAGTCCTTGTCTATGTCGACCACGTGGACGGTGCCGTCCGCAAGCCCACCCTGGAGCTGCTGACGCTGGCCCGCCGTATCGGCGAGCCGGTCGCCGTCGCCCTCGGCTCCGGTGCCGAGAACACCGCGTCCGCCCTGGCCGAGCACGGTGCGGTGAAGGTGCTGACCGCTGACGCGCCCGAGTTCGCCGACTATCTGGTCGTGCCGAAGGTGGACGCGGTTCAGGCGGCGTACGAGTCCGTGTCCCCGGCCGCTGTGCTGTTCCCGTCCTCCGCGGAGGGCAAGGAGATCGCGGCCCGGCTCGCGGTCCGTATCGGTTCGGGCATCATCACCGATGCCGTGGATCTGGAGGCGGGGGAGGAGGGGCCGGTGGCCACGCAGTCGGTGTTCGCCGCCGCGTTCACCACCAAGTCCCGGGTTTCCAAGGGCACTCCGGTGATCACGGTGAAGCCGAACTCGGCGGCGGTGGAGGCCGCTCCGGCCGCGGGTGCGGTGGAGGCGCTGGAGGTGTCCTTCTCCGAGCAGGCCACCGGGACGAAGGTGGTGTCGCGTACGCCGCGTGAGTCGACCGGGCGTCCGGAGCTGACCGAGGCCGCGATCGTGGTCTCCGGTGGCCGTGGTGTGGGTGGCGCGGAGAACTTCCCCGTGGTCGAGGCGCTGGCCGACTCGCTCGGTGCGGCTGTGGGTGCCTCGCGTGCGGCGGTGGACGCGGGGTGGTACCCGCACACCAGCCAGGTCGGCCAGACCGGTAAGACCGTTTCCCCGCAGCTGTACATCGCGGCGGGTATTTCGGGTGCGATCCAGCACCGGGCCGGTATGCAGACCTCGAAGACCATCGTGGCCGTGAACAAGGACGCCGAGGCCCCGATCTTCGATCTGGTCGACTACGGCGTGGTCGGCGACCTGTTCGAGGTCGTCCCGCAGCTGACCGAGGAGGTCAAGACCCGCAAGGGCTGATCTCCGGAGGGCGTTGGCGAGGCCCCGTACGCGATCCGCGTGCGGGGCCTCGGGTCTGCCGGTCTCGCGTCTGCCGGGTGGGTGTTGACCCGCTGTCGAACGCGCCGATAACTTCGCCTTACGGATCATCGTTTCCGCAAAGCGGAAGCGGTGGAAGTGGGGGAGGAGCGGACATGAAGCCTCAGCAGCCTCGACAGCCCCAAGAGTCTCAGGAGTCTCGCAAGCCCCGGAAGACTCGGAAGCCGCGGAAAACGGTGCAGACCAGCCTGTCCGGTGCCGTACGGGCCTCCATCGCCGACTCCCTCGCCGCCGTCGACGCCGAGCTCGCCCGCCGCTACCCCGGCGCCCCGGGCACCCGCCAGCCCGTCCACACCGTCTACGTACCCGCCGACCTGTTCACCGCCGGCACCGTGCGCGACTGGGGCGACCAGGCGCTGGCGGCCCTCGCCGAACACGCCCCCGACACCGCTTCCTTCGCCGCCGTCCTCGGCCTCCCCGACGACCTCGCCGAACCTGTCCACACCCGGGTCCGGGCCAAGCTGGAGCGCGAGCCCGTGGAGGACCTGCGCATCGACTTCGAGGACGGCTACGGCCAGCGACCCGACGCCGAGGAGGACGCCGCGGCCGCCCGCGCCGCCTCGCTCGTCGCGGCCGCCTGCGCGGAGGGCACCGCGCCGCCCTATGTGGGCATCCGCATGAAGTGCCTGGAGGCCGCCGTGCGCGACCGCGGCATCCGGACCCTCGACATCTTCCTCACCGGGCTGATGGCGGCCGGCGGACTGCCGGACGGCCTGGTGCTCACCCTCCCCAAGGTGACCTACGCCGAGCAGGTCACCGCCATGGTCCGGCTGTGCGAGGAGTTCGAGAAGGCCCGCGGGCTCGCCCCGGGCCGCATCGGTTTCGAGATCCAGATCGAGACCACCCAGGCCATCCTCGGCCCCGACGGCCGCGCCACCGTCGCCCGTATGATCGACGCCGCCCAGGGGCGGGCCACCGGGCTGCACTACGGCACCTTCGACTACAGCGCCGCCTGCGGGGTCGGCGCCGCCCACCAGGCCATGGACCACCCCGTCGCCGACCACGCCAAGGCCGTGATGCAGGTCGCCGCCGCGGGCACCGGCGTACGGCTCTCCGACGGCTCGACCAACGTCCTGCCCGTCGGCCCCACCGAGCGGGTCCACGACGCATGGCGGCTCCACCACCGTCTGGTCCGGCGGTCGTTGGCGCGCGCGTACTACCAGGGCTGGGACATGCACCCCGGCCATCTCCCCACCCGCTACGCCGCCGTCTACGCCTTCTACCGCGAGGGCCTGGAAGCCGCGGCGGAACGGCTCGCCGCGTACGTGGACCGTACGGCCGGGGGCACCGGCATCGCCGACGAACCGGCCACCGCCAAGGCACTCAGCGGCCATCTGCTGCGCGGCCTGGACTGCGGTGCCCTCGACGCCGCCGAGGTCGAACGACTGACCGGCCTGGCCCGCACCGACCTTGACACCCTGGCAGGCCGCACCCCGGCCACCCCCTGATCGCCCCCGGAAGCCCAGGGCCCCACCGGAGGCGGGAGCCCGGCGGGCCGCAGAGCCCCGGTGCCGCCACCAGCCCACCGGCACCCCACGGGGCCACCGACCCGTCAGGATTCGTGCCCACCGGGGTCCACGGGATCGGCGGGGTCCGGAGTCCGGCGGGGTTCAGAGGGCAGTTGGCGTTCACGGGGCTGCCGGGGTCCGGAGGGCTGCCGGGGCCACCGGCCCGCCGGGGTCCGGAGGTTCGCCGGGGTCACCGGCCCGCCATGGATCAGACCCGCCAGGGTCCGCGGGGCCGCCGGGGCCCACGGGTTCGCCAGGCGCAGAGATCCGCCGGGTCCGGAGCGGGGTCCTGAGGCCCGTCGGGGCCTCAGGGACCCACTGGAGCCCGCCGGTTCGACGGGGGCGGGGAGCCGTCCGGGCGCCGCCGGGGCCGCTGATCCGCTTGGACATGTTCGCTCACCCGCACGTGTCACCCGGGATGCGCCCCCGCCGGGGAAGGCGGGAGATGGATGTCATGGCCAGAAGCGCCGTGTCGGCCCTGCTGATCCTGCTCGGTTGCCTGCTCGTACCGGTGTCCGTGCTGACGGTGTGGGTCCACGACATCGTCCTGGACACCGACCGCTACGTGGCGACGGTCGCCCCGCTCGCGAAGGACCCGGCGATCCAGGACACCGCCGTGGACCAGGTCAGCGAGGCCGTCGACATCCGCCACAACAGCCGCGAGATCACCGCCGACATCGCCTCCTGGCTGCGCGCCCACGGCCTTCCGGACCGGGCCGCCGACACCATCGAGGGGCTGGCCCCGCAGTTGGACTCGGCCCTGGACCAGGCGGTGCGGAAGGTCGCGGCGCACATCGTGCACAGTGAGCACTTCCCCGCCGTGTGGACCGGCGCCAACCGGGCCGCCCACACCGCCGTCGTGGGCGCCCTCACCGGTAAGGGCGGCGGACCGGTCGGGGTCGAGGGCCACACCGTCACCCTCAACGTCGGCGCCGCCGTGGAACGGGTCAGAGACCAGCTGGTGGACGCCGGACTCCCTGTGGTGACCGGTATTCCCGACATCCACCAGCGGCTCGTCCTCTTCCACTCCGACCGGCTCGCCACCATCAGGCGGTCGGCGCACTTCCTCGACCTGGCCGGCAACTGGCTGCCCGCGCTGACGGTGACCCTCGGCGGCATCGGAGTGCTGCTCGCCCGCCGGTGCCGCCGGGCGCTCGCCCGCGCGGCCCTGGGCACCGCGCTGACCTCCCTCGCCCTGGCGCTGGCCCTCGTGGTGGGCCGCCGCTACTGCCTCGACCACGTGCCGGCGAGCGTGCTGTCCCGGGAGGCCGCCGCGGTCCTCTTCGACACGGTGGTGCGCTTCTTGCGGGTCACGGTGCTCACCGTGCTGGTGCTCGGCGTCGTGGTGGCGGCCGGCGCCTATCTGGCCGGCCCCGGACGGCTGCCGAGCACGGTACGCGGCCGGGCCGAGATCCTCGCCGACAGCGTGGCCCGCTGGGGAGCGGACCACGGAATGCGCACCGGACGGGCCGGCACCTGGACCGCGGACCACCGGCGGGGGCTGACGACGGCGGTCCTGCTGGTGCCGGCCGCGGTGTTCGCCCTGTGGAACCATCCCACCGTGCTGACGGTGCTCTTCCTGGTGGTGATCCTGCTGGCCGCCCTCGCGGTGGTCGCCCTCCTGGCCGCCACGGGCCGGACGGGGGCGCACGGCAGGGGACGTTCTGGTTAGGTCCCCAGCCCCACAGGCCGTCATCAGGCCGTCAGGGCGTCAGGATGAGCACGATGAAGATCAGGCACGCGGCGACATTGATCACCCAGCTGTGGGTGGTGAGCCATTCCCGGAGCCGGGGCATCGCGCGCCGCGCCCGCTCGCCGAGGAGGAGGTAGAGGAGCAGCGGCAGTGCCGCGATCAGCACGGTGGCGGCGATGAACGGCACGGCCGCCGCCAACCCCGCCTCGTGCTGCTCCAGATTCACCCCCACGGTCAGCATGACCACGATGTCGGACGGCATGAACAGGATGATCAGGAAGCCGGTCGTGAGCGCCTTACGGGGACCGGCTTCCATCAGCGAGCCCAGCCACTTCGGCGGCTCGACCGTCCGCCGCCGCACCACGTTCTTCACCGCGACCAGCGCCAGCAGTCCCACCAGCACCAGCTGGACGACCGAGGCGGCCGACCCCGGGTCGGCCGGGCTGCCCGGTGGGACGGCCTGCCCCAGCAGTCCGCACAGCCCCAGGGCGAGAGCGACCCCCGCCGTCGTCGCGGCCGCCACCCCGAGGAGGAACGTCAGGCACACCCGCACCGGTCGCGCGGTGGTCACCAGGATGACGGCGGCCACGATCTGCGGCCCGGCCATCATGGTGACGGCGAGTGGAAGAATCCGGAGGTCCATGGCCGCCCGCCCTTCCGGTCTCCGCCGCGCGGTGCCACCCCCGCCTTCCCATTCCTACGCCCCGTCCGCCCCCGCGGCATCCGCTGCTGCGCCGCCGGGGGGTGGGCCGCCGTAAGCTGAGGTCGTGGGCCTGGTGGGGCCCTCGCGGTCCCGCCGGGCGGGTCCGACGGGAGGCAGACGATGGACTACCCACTGCTGAATGTGTTCCTGACCACGATGTGGGTCTTTCTGTGGATCCTGTGGCTGTTTCTGCTGTTCCGCGTGTTCACTGATCTCTTCCGCGATGACTCGCTGAACGGATGGGCCAAGGCGGGCTGGACCGTCTTCGTCCTGGTGCTGCCCTTCCTCGGCGTCTTCCTGTACCTGGTGGCACGCGGCCGCGAGATGGGCGTGCGCGAGATGAAGCGGGCCGAGAAGGCGGAGGCGGACTTCCGGGAGTTCGTGCGGACGACCGCCACGACGGGCCGGGCGGAGGAGCTCGAGCATCTCGTGGAGCTCAAGAACCACGGCGACCTCACGCCCGAGGAGTACGAGCGGGCCAAGGCCAAGGTGCTCGCGGCCTGAGAAGTGAGAAGAGAACGAACGGGCACCCTGGTGATCAGTACCGCACCGCCGTGCCCACCTGTGCCGTGACGCGGCCGGTGAGCGCGCGGTGGCTGCGCGCGGTGGCCTTGGTGGGCCGGTGCGGCGGCACTGTGGAAAGGCGCAGCACGACGGCGTCGACCACATCGCCGTCCGCGTTCCGGAAGGTGACCTCCACGGCGTAGCTCGCGGTGTGCGCGCTCTTGTTGGTCACGGTCAGCGGTGCCACGGCCCGTCCCCCGTCGCCGTGGGTCACCCGGCCCACCTTCACCTCGCGCTTGGCCTGGGCACCGCCCTTGATCTTGTCCAGTTCGGCCTTGGCCGACGCCTTCGCGGACGCGATGGCGGCGGAGGCCCGGGACACCTGGGACGACGGGCTGCCCCCGCCGTCCGAACAGCCGACGGCGGCCGGCGCCAGCACGGCCGTGAGGCTCACCGCGCAGATCGTCCGCGTTCGGCGCCCGCTCATCGCGTCTCCCTCGTTCCGCCGGCCGGGTCCCGGCCCTCCGCGTCCACCCTCGGGGCGACGGGGGGCCGGGGCAACCGGAACGGGGCCGTTCAGGCGTTCGGAGAGGGAGCGGTGTTCGGGGGAACGGGCGGCGACGGGGGCAGGGGCGATGAGGGGCCGTTTCAGGGCGTGGAGGTCGCGGGCGGGGGCAGTTCGCCCGACCCGCGCGGGATCAGCCGGGTCGGCAGGACGACCCGCCGCGGGTCCCCGGCCGCGCCGTCGAGGCGGCGGAAGAGCAGATCGGCGGCGGTGCGGCCGAGCTGGGCCGAGTCCTGGGCTATGACGCTGATCCCGGGGGAGAGCAGATCGGCGAGCTCGAAGTCGTCGAAGCCGACGAGGGCCACCGGAGCGGCGGGCGCGGGGCGCTCGGCCAGGACCCGTACGACCGTGACCGTCACCCGGTTGTTGCCCGCGAAGAGCGCGGTGACCGGCTCGGCGGCGTTCAGCATCGCGGTGGCCGCGGCCCGGACCCGCTCCGGGTCGGTGGGGCCGGGCGAGACCCAGGCGTCGTGGACCGGCAGCCCGGCCTCGCTCATCGCCGCGTGATAGCCGCGCAGCCGCTCGGCGGCGGTGTGGATGCCCGGCAGGTCGCCGAGGAAGCCGATCCGGCGGTGGCCGTGGGCGATCAGATGGGCGACCGCGTCGCGGGAGCCGCCGAAGCTGTCGGAGAGGACGGCGTCGGCGTCGATCCGGCCGGCGGGCCGGTCGACGAAGACGGTGGCGACCCCGGCCGCCATCTCGGGGGCCAGATAGCGGTGGTCATGGCCGGCCGGGATGATGACGAGGCCGTCGACCCGGCGCGCGCACAGGGCGAGCACCAGCTCCTGCTCGCGCTCGGGGTCCTCCGCGCTGGATCCGTTGATCAGCAGCGCGCCGTGGGCACGGGCGACCTCCTCGACGGCGCGGCTCAGCGGACCGTAGAAGGGGTCGGCCAGATCCTCCAGGACCAGCCCGATGCTCGCCGTACGGCCCTTGCGCAGAATGCGGGCGCTGTCGTTGCGGCGGAAACCGAGTGCGGTGATGGCCTCCTGGACGCGGCGCTCGGTGTCGGGGGTGACGCCCGGTTCGCCGTTGACCACTCTGGAGACGGTCTTGAGGCCGACCCCGGCCCGTGCGGCGACGTCCTTCATGGTGGGCCGGGTGCCGTAACGGCGTGTGGGGGTGCGGCTGGCGGTGTCCGGGGCGGTGTCGGTCACAGTGCGCTCGTCCCGTCGCTGGTCGTCGTGGGAAAAGGAGTGTCGAGCATAGCCCCTGGACAACGTTGTCAGTCGCGGGAAGACTGTTGCCGCACACCGAACGCCCATGGCCATCAGCACGCCCACCAGGAGAGTCGACACCTATGCCACGTGACCTCATCGCCGCACTCGACATCGGCGGGACCAAGATCGCGGGCGCCCTGGTGGACGGAAGCGGCAAGCTGGTCGTACGCGCCCGCCGCGCCACCCGCGCCCAGGAGGCCGGCACGACGGTGATGCGGCAGGTCACCGCCGTGCTCAAGGAGCTGTCGGCCACCGCGCACTGGTCCCGGGTCGCCGCCGTCGGCATCGGCAGCGCGGGCCCGGTGGATGCCTCCGTGGGCACCGTGAGCCCGGTCAACATCCCCGGCTGGCGTGACTTCCCGCTGGTCGCCGGGGTCCGGGAGACCACCGGCGCCCTGCCGCTGTCGCTGGTCGGCGACGGGCCGGCGATGACGGCCGCCGAGCACTGGCAGGGCGCGGCGCGCGGCCGGGAGAACGCCCTGTGCATGGTCGTCTCCACCGGCGTGGGCGGCGGACTGGTGCTGGGCGGCCGGCTGCACCCGGGCCCGACCGGCAACGCCGGGCACATCGGCCACATCAGCGTGGAGCTGGACGGGGACCTGTGCCCCTGCGGCGGACGCGGCTGCGTGGAGCGGATCGCCAGCGGCCCCAACATCGCCCGCCGAGCCCTGGACGCCGGCTGGCGCCCGGGTCCGGACGGCGACACCAGCGCGCAGGCCGTCGCCGCCTCGGCGCGGGCCGGTGACCCGGTCGCGCGGGCCTCCTTCGAACGGGCCGCTCAGGCCCTGGCCGCCGGGATCGCCGCGACCGCGGCGCTCGTCGAGATCGAGGTGGCGGTCGTCGGAGGCGGGGTGGCGGGCGCCGGGGATGTGTTGTTCGCGCCCCTGCGGCGCGCCCTGCGCGACTACGCGACCTTGTCGTTCGTCCAGGGACTGGAGGTCGTCCCGGCCCAGATGGGCACCGACGCGGGACTGGTGGGCGCGGCCGCCGCGGCGGCGCAGGAGGCCCGGCTGGAGGGCTTCGGCCCGGCGGCGGGCACCCCTCCGACCGGCGGCTGAGCCCCGCTGCTGCCGTCTCTTCCCCCCTGGGCCGTGCGCCCGGAACGCGGCGGTGGCGCCGCTTGGCGTCGACACCCTGGTTATCGCAGTTGTCGTACGCGAGGTGGTCGATGCCCCCGTCCTCGAGGTAGCCGATGCCCCCGTCGGCGAACCGCGGGGCGCCGAAGCCCGTCAGAGGGACGAGCGCGAGCCCTTCACCGGGCGTGGTATCCGGGGCCGCGCGATCCGTCACTCGGTCGTCTTCGGGCGTTTCCGTGGCAGGGTGATGCGGGCAACTGTCAGGAGGCGATGGAATAGGGGGAAATGTGATCGTCTGGCTGAACGGTGCATTCGGTGCGGGTAAGACCGCCGCGGCCCGTGAACTGGTGGACTTCATGCCCGGCAGCACGTTCTACGACCCGGAGCTGGTCGGTAACGGTCTGCGGATGATGCTTCCGCGCAAACGTCTTGAACAGGTGTCCGACTACCAGGATCTGCCCTCGTGGCGCCGGCTGGTCGTGGACACCGGAGCGGCACTGATCGCCGAGGTCGGCGGCCCGCTCGTGGTCCCGATGACGGTCCTCCGGCAGGAGTACCGGGATGAGATCTTCGGCGGTTTCGCCGCTCGTCGCATCCCCGTGCGGCATGTGCTGCTGCACACCGATGAAACGATCCTTCGCAAGCGGATAGCCGAACGCGAGGAGATACCCGGTGACGCGCACGCGAACGAGTCCGTACGCCAGTGGTGCCTGGCCCATCTCGCGCCCTACCGAGCGGCCCTGACCTGGCTGACCGCCGACGCCCATGTCGTGGACACCACCGGGCTCACCCCGCGCCAGACCGCCGAGCACATCGCCGACGCCGTCCGCGGGGGCGCCGGGAGCTGCGACATCGTGCAGACCCCGGAGCCGACGGCGGAGACGCTGGCCGCCGGGGTGCTGCTGTTCGACGAGGAGGACCGGGTGCTGCTCGTCGACCCCACCTACAAACCCGGCTGGGAGTTCCCCGGCGGCGTCGTCGAGCCGGGCGAACCCCCGATGTGCGCCGGGGTGCGCGAGGTCACCGAGGAACTGGGCGTACGGCTCGATGAACCGCTGCGGCTGCTGGTCGCCGACTGGGAGCGCCCCCAGCCGCCCGGCTACGGGGGCCTGCGGCTGCTCTTCGACGGCGGCAAGCTCTCCACCGAGGCCGCGCGCGAGGTGCTGCTGCCCGGCTCCGAACTGCGCGGCTGGCGCTTCGTCACCGAGACCGAGGCCGCCGCGCTGCTGCCGCCGGTACGGCTGAGCAGGCTCCGCTGGGCGCTGCGCGCCCGTGAGCAGGGACGCCCGCTCTACCTCGAAGCGGGCGTCCCCACGGGCTGCCCCGCACCGGCTGACCGCCGCGGTGCGACGGAACGCGCGGCCACGTAAAGCGGTGCGACGGCAAGCGGTGCGAAGGCAAGCGGTGAGGCAAGCAGTGCGACGGCAAGCGCGGCCACGTAAAGCAGGGCAACGGGAAGCGGCGCCACGGAAAGCGCCGCCACCCAAAGCGGCCAGGAAGGGGAGGCTCAGCCCTTGCCCACCGCGTACATCCCCAGGAACAGCGCCTCGGTGAGCGAGAGCTTCTCCAACTCCTGCGGGGAGACGCTCTCGTTGACCGCGTGGATCTGGGCCTCCGGCTCGCTCAGCCCGATCAGCAGGATCTCCGCCTCCGGGTAGAGCGAGGCCAGGGTGTTGCACAGCGGGATCGAGCCGCCCTGTCCTGCGATCGCCATCTCCTGCCCGTCGTAGGCCAGGCGCATCGCCTCCCGCATCGCCGTGTACGCCGGGCTCGTGGTGTCCGCGCGGAACGGCTGGCCCTGACCGACCTGCTCCACCAAGAGCCGCGCGCCCCACGGCACCGAGGACTGGAGGTGCTCGGTCAGCAGCCGGTTCGCCTCGGCCGCGTCCACGCCCGGCGGCACCCGCAGGCTGATCAGCGCCCGCGCGCTCGCCTGGACGGACGGGGTGGCGCCGACCACCGGCGGGCAGTCGATGCCGATCACGGTGACCGCGGGACGTGCCCAGATGCGGTCGGCGACCGTACCCGAGCCGATCAGCCCGACCCCGTCGAGCACCTTGGCGTCGTTGCGGAACTCCTCTTCCGGATACTGAAGTCCGTCCCACACCGCGTCCGCCGCCAGGCCCTTGACCGTCGTCGAGCCGTCCTCGGCGCGCAGCGAGTCCAGGACGCGGATCAGCGCGGCGAGCGCGTCCGGGGCGGCCCCGCCGAACTGGCCGGAGTGCAGGTTCCCCGCCAGGGTCTCCACCGAGACCCGCAGCATCGTCATACCGCGCAGCGTGGCCGTGACCGTCGGCAGCCCGACCCGGAAGTTGCCCGCGTCGCCGATCACGATCGTGTCGGCGGCCAGCAGTTCGGGGTGGGCCTCGGCGTAGCGCTCGAGCCCGCCCGTGCCCTGCTCCTCGGAACCCTCCACGATCACCTTGACGTTGACCGGGACCCCGCCGTGCTCCTTGAGCGCGCGCAGGGCGGTGAGGTGCATGATCACGCCGCCTTTGCAGTCCGCCGCGCCCCGCCCGTACCAGCGGCCGTCGCGCTCGGTCAGCTCGAAGGGCGGGGTGAGCCAGGCGTCCTCGTCCAGCGGGGGCTGCACGTCGTAATGCGCGTAGAGCAGCACGGTCGGGGCGCCGGCCGGGCCGGGCAGGAAGCCGTAGACGGACTGGGTGCCGTCGGGGGTGTCCAGCAGCGCCACGTCCTCGAACCCCTCGGCGCGCAGCGCGTCGGCGATCCAGCGCGCCGCGGCCTCACATTCGTCGCGTGGGAACTGCGCCGGGTCCGCGACCGATTTGAAGGTCACCAACTCGGCCAGTTCGGCCCTGGCGCGCGGCTGTAGGGCGGCGACGGTGGCGGCGAGAGGTGCCTGCTCCATGGGTGACACTCCTGGGTTGCGACGGGCAAGCGGCGGGATGCGCTGCGATGGGCACGTATGTACGGCTCGTGACCGCGTGGCCGATCATCCCACAGCGGGGTCATCCATCGGCGAGCCGTAGGATGCCGGGTAGGCGGATCAGATCGGTCGATTGGGAGCGGATCCACACGTGAGCAGCGACAACGCAGCCCCGGACAATGAGACGGTATGGGACGTGGTCGTGGTGGGCGCGGGCCCCGCGGGTGCCTCCGCGGCCCACGCCGCCGCCTGCGCCGGGCGCCGGGTGCTGCTGCTGGAGAAGGCCGAACTGCCGCGCTACAAGACCTGCGGCGGCGGCATCATCGGCCCCTCGCGCGACGCGCTCCCGCCGGGGTTCGAACTGCCGCTGCGGGAGCGGGTGCACGCGGTGACCTTCTCGCTGAACGGCAAGCTGGCCCGTACCCGCCGCTCCAAGCAGGCGCTCTTCGGGCTGATCAACCGGCCGGAGTTCGACGCCGCCCTGGTCGAGGCAGCCAAGGACGCGGGCGCCGAGGTCCGTACGGGCGTCGCGGTCACCCGCGTCGAGCAGCACGGCCCGGCCGTGCCGGACCGGCGCACGGTCGCCGTGGTGCTCGCCGACGGTGAGACGGTGCTGGCGCGGGCCGTGGTCGGCGCGGACGGCAGCGCCAGCCGCATAGGCGCGCATGTCGGTGTCAAGCTCGACCAGGTGGATCTCGGCCTGGAGGCGGAGATCCCCGTTCCGCCGACCGTCGCGGAGGACTGGGCGGGCCGGGTGCTCATCGACTGGGGTCCGATGCCCGGGAGTTACGGCTGGGTCTTCCCCAAGGGCGACACCCTGACCGTCGGCGTCATCTCGGCGCGCGGCGAGGGCGCCGGGACCAAGCGCTATCTGGAGGACTTCATCGCCCGGCTCGGCCTCGCCGGATTCGAGCCGAGCATCTCCTCCGGCCATCTGACCCGCTGCCGCTCCGACGACTCGCCGCTGTCGCGCGGCCGGGTGCTGGTCTGCGGGGACGCGGCCGGGCTGCTGGAGCCGTGGACACGCGAGGGCATCTCCTACGCGCTGCGCTCGGGCCGCCTCGCGGGGGAGTGGGCGGTGCGCGTCGCCGAGGCGCACGACGCGGTGGACGCCCGCCGCCAGGCCCTGAACTACGCCTTCGCGATCAAGGCCGGGCTCGGAGTGGAGATGGGCGTCGGCCGCCGCCTCTACGCGGCCTTCGCCCGCCGCCCCGGGATGTTCCACGCGGCGATCACCGGCTTCCGCCCGGCCTGGCGCGCCTTCACGAAGATCACCCGCGGCACCACGACCCTGGGCGACCTCGTCCGCACCCACCCGGCCGCCCGTCGCGCCCTGGCGGCGATGGACCGGGGCTAGGCCCGCAGCGACGCCCGCCCCGGGGCGGGCATCGCTCCGGTCGGGTGCGTCGTGAGCGACGCCGGTCCGGCGGCGGAGTACGGCCTGGGTGATGCCGGTTCAGGGAGAGCGCGGCTGGGGTTGGGGGGCGGGGTGACGGGCGGCGGTAACGGTCTGGTCGGCATGCGTGAGCGGGCCGCCGCGCTCGACGGCACCGTGGAGGCGGGCGCCCACGCGGACGGCGGGGTCCGCGTCCGGGCCCGGATTCCGGTCTCGGACAGGAGGAACACACCGGTCCCGCGTCGCCGATGACCAGGTCCTGGTACGCGCCGGTTTCCACGCCCTGCCGTCGGCGCAGCCGGGCATCGAGGTTGATCGGCGAGGCCCCGACGCGGAGTTGACCGAGCGGGAGCGGGAGGTGACGGCCCTGGTGGACATGGGGCCGTCGAGTCAGGAGATCGCTCGCCGGCTTGGGGCCGGCCCGCTCACCGCCACGACCCATGTGAGCCGCACCATGGTCGAACCGGTGGCCCGCGACCACGCCCGACTCCTCGTGCTCGCCTACGCGTCGGGCCTGGTCCGGCCCGGTTGGTTCGGCTGAACGTAACGGCTCCCGGGCACGCGGCGGTCAGAACAGCCCCTCCGGGGCCTGCGCTTCCCGTTCCCACGCCGCCACCGGCGCCGTCGTCGGGGCGTCCGCCGCGGCCGACGCCAGGGGCCAGCCCGCCAGCCGGCGGGTGTCCAGCAGCAGGGGCCGGCCGTCCGTCGAGGTCAGATGGATGTCCGGGCCCGCCACGGCGTCGATACGGCCGGCCACGGTGGCTCAGGGGACGAGCTGGATCAGCCCCAGCGCGGGGCGCACCCGGTCCAGATGGAACGAGATGGAACGCCGCGTCATGGTGCACGGGCTCGAACGGCGCCAGGGCCAGCGACTCCGGCAGACCGCCCAGGCCGCGCGCCCGCCGGTGGAGTGCGGCGAGGTCGGCCGCTCGGCGCTCCGGGGGCGGCGGGGCCTCGCGGGCGGCGCGCTTGGCGGTGTAGGGGAAGCGGTCCGGGACGCCGAGCGCGGTGCCCAGCACGGCCTCGGCGCGCCGCGCGGCCATCAGCGGGCCACGGCCCAGCAGACAGTACGAGAGCGCGGCCTGCTCCAGCAGCCGGGCCCCCTCCCGCTCGGCCGCGGTGATCCCGACCTTGAGCAGTTCCGGGCCGAACCAGGCGAGATAGACGTCGTAAGGGCGCGGATCGTCCGTACGGGTGTCGGCGGCCACGGAGTACGAGCGGTCCAGCCGGGCGCAGTCCGGGCACTGGGCGGAGACGGCGGCGGCCGGGACCTCGGCCCCGGCCGGGCAGGGGGTGTGCCGGGCGCCCCTGCGGACGCCGACGCACTCGCGCCGGGGCCCGCTGGTGAAGGACAGCGGGCGGTCCGGCGTCAGCGGGGAGATCCGTTCACCGTGGAGCGGGTGGCGCCAGACCAGCGCGGGCCCGCGGCGGTCCCAGCGCGACCCCGCGCACTGCCAGTGTGACGGCCGCGGACCCGGGGCCATCAGCGCCGCTGCCGGGAGAAGAGCCACAGCACCCGCACCAGCCGGACCGTGAACCCGACGGTGGCCGCGGCGAAGGCGGCCGTCTGCCAAGCCGCCTCCTGGGCCCGGCCCAGGTCGCCGAAGAGCGCGGGACTCGCGACCGCGACGTAGAGCACGGCCGCCAGCAGACCGGCCGTGACGAGGGCGAACACGATCTCGACGGTGAGCGCGTCGCGTTCGTCCGGGGAACGGGGTCCGGTCATCTCGTATCAGCCCTCCGTCGCCTGGTGTCCGTCGGCCGGTGCCGGGTCAGTCCGCGCCGGCCCGCTGCCCGTCACGACGCTTCCGGCGCACATACAGTTGCTTCCGCACGCGTGCCACGACCGTACCGTCCGCGGCGACGACGTCGTTCTCGAACCACGGCAGCGCCTTGCCGCCGTCCGCCGTGGCCTCCCGGATCTCCTCCAGGCGCTCCTCGGTGAGCTTGAAGTCGGCGAACACATCGCCGCGGCCGGGCGAGACGAAGTCGATCTCGCCCGCCTTGTCCCAGACGATGTACTCCCGGCCCAGCCGGTTCATCACCAGCAGCATCCAGAACGGGTCACTCATCGAGAACAGCGAACCGCCGAATTGGGTGCCCACGTAGTTGGCGTTGAAGCGGCGCAGCCGCAGCCTGACCCGAGCGCTGCCCCAGTCCTCGGCGAGGTGGACCACCCGTACCCCGGCGAAGAGGTAGGGCGGCCAGCAGTTCATCGCGCGCCGCAGACCGCGCGGAGACATCGAACGACGAGACATGACGCGAAGCTAACACGACACCCTACTCGCCGGTAACCGATGTGACCGGCGCATCAGATGCCCGAGCGCTCCCGCCACAGCGTGGCCAGCTCCGCGTCGCCCGCCACGCTCAGCGCGGTGATCGGCAGCCGGTTCCAGAGCGCGAGATAGAGATCGTGGGCCGGCCCGCCGAGCTCACAGTCGGCCGCGCCCTCACCGCCGCGCTCGATCCGCGGTACGTCTTCCGACAGCCGTATCGTCCAGACCGCGTCCCGGTCCGATGCGCTCACGCGGAGGGTGCGCGGAACCTCCGTGCGCACCCGGGACCGCGCCAGGCTGTGGAAACCGATCAGCAGCTCGTCGACCCCGTCGGCGGCGAACTCCGGGGTGCACCGGGAGAAGTCCCCGCCCCGCGCCGCTTCCGCGTCGACCCGGTGGACGGCCGTCTCATGGGCCTGGCGCCGGGCCCAGAACTCCAGCGGGGACGGCGCGGGCAGAAAGGTGAAGCACTTCACCTCCGGATCGGCGGCGGTCAGCGTGTCCACGAGCGCGCGGTGGCACTCGCGGTACCACGCCACCAGCCCGGCCTCGTCCAGCTCCGGCGCGGCCGGCGCCGGCACCCGCTCCGTCAGCCCCTCGGCGACGAAGCGCGTGGCCCACAGATGCACCCCGCCCAGGTGCTCCAGCAGATCCCTGACCCGCCAGCCGGGACAGGTGGGCACCGGGGCGTCCACCCCGGCCTCGGCCGCGGCGGCGGCCAGCAGCCGGCCCTCGCGGTCCAGGATCTCGATCAACGCGGCAGTCTCCATGGCCGCATCATGCCAGCCACCACCGACAGACCCCGAGCCGCGCCGGAGGAGAGGCGGGCGAAGGGGCGGCCGGCCGGGGAGGAGTCAACTCCCGGACGACCGCGTGGCGTTCCGTGTCCCGTACGCGACGACCGCCGCCACCGCCGCCAGCGCCGCGACCGTGGTGAGCGCGACGGGCAGCGAGTACCAGTCGGCGAGGAAGCCGATCGTGGGCGGGCCCAGCAGCATGCCGCCGTAGCCGAGTGTGGAGGCCGCGGCGACCCCGCCCGGTCCGGTCAGCGCGCCGGCCCGTGCGATCGCGACCGGGAAGAGGTTGGCCAGCCCCAGCCCGGTGACCGCGAAGCCGAGGAGCGCGAGCCAGACCGTGGGCCCGAGCGAGCCCAGCAGCATGCCGGCCGCGGCGGTGGCGCCGCCCGCTATCAACGTCCTGGTCTGGCCGAGCCGTTCGAGCAGCGCGGTGCCGGTCAGCCGGCCGACGGCCATCATCAGGGCGAAGACGGAGTAGCCCGCGGCGGCGAGCCCGGCGGACGCGTCGAGGTCCTGGTGCAGATGGAGCGCGGCCCAGTCGGCCATCGCGCCCTCGCCGTACGCCGTGCAGAGCGCGATCAGGCCGAAGACGGCGACGAGCCACCGGACGCGGCCCGGCCGCGCCCCGGGCGATGGCTCGGGGGCGGCGGCAGCGGACCCGGACCCCGACCCGGCTGCCGGCTCGGCCGGCGGCTCGACGTCCCCCGGCGGCGAGGGCACCGGCGGCGAGGGCACCGGCTGCGTGAGCAGCGTCCGGCCCGCGGCCGCCGCGAGCAGCAGCCCGAAGACCGCGAGCAGCGACAGATGGCGGGTGGGGGAGAGGTGATCGGCGATCAGCCCGCCCAGCCCGGCCCCGGCCATCCCGCCCAGGCTGAAGGCGGCGTGGAAACCGGGCATGACCGGACGGCGCAGGGCGGCGATGAGATCGACGGCCGCGCTGTTCATGGCCACGTTGAGCGCGCCGAACCCGGTGCCGAAGACCAGCAGCACCAGCCCGAGGGCGAGTGCGGAGTGGGTCAGCGGCGGCAGCGCGACGGAGGCCGCGAACAGCGCCCCGGCGGCGACCGTCGTCGGGTGGTTGCCGAAGCGACGGCAGAGCCGTCCGGTCGCCATCATCGTGGCCGTCCCGCCCGCGGACACCCCGAGCAGGGCCAGTCCCAGCGCGCCCTCCGAGGCGCTCGTCTGGTCCTTGATCGCGGGGATACGGGCGACCCATCCGGCGAACACGAAGCCGTCGAGGAAGAAGAACGCGGTGATGGCGGCGCGGAGCCGGGCGAGGTCACGATCGGTGGTGGCGGAGCGGCGCGCGCCCCGGATGGCCGTCCGTGTTTTGTTTCGAGTCGGCACAAAGTGAGAATAGGGGCGTGACCCAGACACGGACAAGGCTCGAGCGCGGCCGAAGCGCTCTCGGCCCGGCGCTGGAGCTCGTCCACACCGGCCGCGCCCCCACCCGCGCCGTGCTCACGGCCGAACTCGGGGTGACCCGCGCGACCGCGGGCGCCGTCGCCGCCGAGTTGGAGGCGCTCGGCCTGATCCAGGTGGACTCGCGGCCGCTCGGGGCCGCCGGGGCGCAGGGCCGTCCCTCGCACCGGCTCTCGATCGCCCCCCACGGGCCGGTGGTGCTCGCCGCCCAGGTGCACGCCGACGGTTTCCGGGCGGCGCTCGTCGGGCTCGGCGGCCGGATCGTGGCCACCGCCCCGGGCTGCATGACCGTGCCCGCGGACCCGGCGCACGTCATCGACGCGGTCGTCGAGGCCGGTGCCCAGCTGCTGCGGGAGACCGGCCGCCGCTGTGTGGGCGCGGGGCTCGCCGTCCCGTCCGCGGTCGCCGAACCGGAGGGCACCGCACTGAACCCGCTGCACGTCGCCTGGCCCGCGGGCGCTCCGGTGCGCGAGCTGTTCACCCGCAGCCTGGCCGCCGCGGGCGTCCGCGGCGACGACCGGGGGCCGCTCATGGGCTTCGCGGGCAACGACGTCAACCTGGCCGCGCTCGCCGAACACCGCCACGGCGCGGGCGGCGGCGCCCAGCACCTGCTCTGTGTCGCCACCGGGCACCGGGGCGTCGGCGGCGCGCTGGTGCTGGACGGACGGCTGCACACGGGCAGCGCGGGGCTCGCCCTCGAGGTGGGCCATCTGACCGTCAACCCCGAGGGCCCGCCCTGTCACTGCGGCAGCCGTGGCTGTCTGGACATCGAGGCCGATCCGCTCGCCTTCCTCACGGCGGCCGGACGCGACCCGGGCCCGGAGCTGTCCCTGTTGCAGCAGGCCCGCGACCTGCTGCGCGAGGAGTACCCCACGGATGGGTCCGTACGGGCCGCCGTCGAGCAGCTCATCGACCGCCTCGGCCTCGGACTCGCCAATCTGGTCAACATCCTCAACCCCGACCGCATCATCCTCGGCGGGCTGCACCGCGAGCTCCTGGAGGCCGACCCGGAGCGGCTGCGCGCGGTGGTGGCGGAGCGGAGCCTGTGGGGCCGGAGCGGGGGCGTCCCGATCCTGCCGTGCACGCTGGACTACAACAGCCTGGTGGGGGCGGCGGAGTTGGCGTGGCAGCCGGTGCTGGACGACCCCTTGGCGGCGCTGGGCGTGGGCTGAGCCGGCTGCCGCCGGACCGGGCGAACCGCCGCGCCAGGCCGTGCGGTGAGGCCGCCGGGAGCCGTCCTTACGGCGGTCACCACTGCCGTCCCCGGGGGAGCGCGTCCGGGTCCGGGGCCGACACATGGAGCACCTGGTAGCGGTCGCCGGGCTCCGAGGGCGGTGCGGAGTCCTCCCAGAGGGTGAAGTGGATCAGCTCCCAGCCGCGCGGGTCGATGCCGAGGGCCGTCGCGTGGACGCCGTCCGTGCGGGCCCGTTCGGCCAGCCGCGCCAGCGCGTCCTCGACGGCGGCCGCCGGATCGGCGGCGGCCGGGACCGGAGTGGCGTGGCGGGTGGCGGCGCGTGGTACGGCGCCCGTGGCCGGGCCTCGTTCGAAGGCGAGCCCGTGCCAGTGCTCGACCGGGGGCCTGCCGAAGTCCCGGACGATGCCCTGGAATCCGGGCCCCCACAGAAAGCGGTTCATGGCCTCGGGCGCGGTCCACAGATAGAACGGGGCGTACTGATGGACCGGCGAGCCGTCCACGCCGCGCTCACGGATGCCGTACGCCTTGAGGCCCAGCCCCGGGAAGTCGTCGAGCAGCGGCCCTTTCGTCTCCACCCGGCGCCGGATGATCCGCATGTCGTAGTCGGCGGGCAAGGTGATCCGGTACTGCATGGCGAGCATCGGTGACGTCATGGCGTCAGCGTACACACTAGTAGGTACAGAACATTGTCAGGCCGTCCCGCCTCGCGGGAGGCGGGACGCTCGCTCAGGGGGATACGGCCGACCGGGCGGCCGCGGGGGCTCGATCGCGCACCGCGGGCGCCGGAGCGGGCGCGACGGCCGGTGCGGGCGCCGGGGCGACGGGGGTCGGGGCCGGTGCCGGAGCCACGGGTGCGGGAGCCGGGGTGACGGGTGCGGGGGCCGGCGCCGGGGCGGTGGCGGGCTCGGGCGCGGGACCGCTGATGGGCGCTGGGCCAGTGATGGGCGCGGGACCGGTGATGGGCGCGGCGGGCGCCGGTGCCGGGCGGGAGACGTCCGTGCGGCGGGGCGGCGCGCTGCGGCCCGCTCCATGCGCCGCGAAGGGCGACGTGGCGGTGGTGGTGGAGCGCGGCACGGCCAGCGTGAACCAGACCACCTTCCCGCTGCCGTCGTCCCGTGCGTGCATTCCCCAGCTCTGGCTGACGGCCGCGACCAGCGCGAGCCCCCTGCCGTGCGTGGAGACGGGATCACAGGCGCGGAGGCGGGGCAGCCGGGGATCCTGGTCGCGGACCGAAACCGTCAGCCGGTCCAGCATGAGGGCGATCTCCACCGTGCACTGTTTGTCCGGCTCGGCGTGCCGATGCACATTGGTGAGCAGTTCGGTGACGCCGAGCGCCGCCGGGTCGATGAGCGGATCCAGATGCCAGTAGCGCAGTTGCGCCGACACGATTCTGCGGACCTGTCCGATCCGCGACGGCAGGGCCTGGAGCTCCACCGTGCAATGCCTGCTAGGACGACTGATCACGGCTGCGACTCCCTGAAGAAGTTGGGGCTAGCCTGATGCAGATGCGGGCGACGAACACGTTCAGCAGTGGTGGCTGCTGGGCGCGACCGGTGGGACGGTTCTCAGCGTCACCGCTTGTTGACCCTCAGTGATACTGATACGCGTCCAGGGTCGGTCCCACCGCGCGCCTGCGCAACTCGGCCGCCCCACTACTTCCGGGTGCGCCCCCGGGCCGACCGGACGGCGTCGAGGAAGCGGCTGGCGGTGCCGGAGCCGGACTTGGCCGAGGTGGACTTGGTGTCCTGGGAGCCGAGGGTGAGGCGGTAGCGGGTGCCGTTCACGGTGGCCATGGCCTGGTCCCCGTCCACGAACCAGGGCTTGCTGGCGCGGACCGACTGCACCGGCGCGCTGTCGATCTCGCGGCCGTAACTGGTCAGCAACTCCAGCCTGCCGTCCTTGATCAAGACCTGTCCGGCGCGGGTGACCGAGCGCAGGAACCGCTCGATCCGCACTCCCCTGGCGTTGAACTCGGTATCGGCCATCACAACCGCCTCCCCGATGGCTCCGACGGGCACATGTGCCGCCGCCTCTCATTTTCCCTGCTGGGCAGTGTGCCCGTGACCGGCCCGGGACACCAGGGCGCACCGGGGGACAATGAGGAGCGAACCGGCACGAGTATGCCACTCGGGCTGGGCACGGGCACAAGCAGGAGGAGTGGGCGTTGGACGGCACGGCGGGCGGGATCACCGAGACGATCGACGTGGACCGCAGCGACCACGGCTACCGCGGATGGCTGAAGGAGGCGGTACGCAAGGTGCAGGCGGACGCCCAGCGGTCCGCGGACACCCATCTGCTGAGCTTCCCGCTGCCCGAGCGCTGGGGGATCGACCTCTACCTCAAGGACGAGTCCACCCACCCCACGGGGAGTCTCAAGCACCGTCTGGCACGTTCGCTGTTCCTCTACGGGCTGTGCAACGGCTGGATCCGGCCGGGCAAGCCCGTGATCGAGGCGTCCAGCGGCTCGACCGCCGTATCCGAGGCGTACTTCGCCAAGCTGATCGGGGTGCCCTTCATCGCGGTGATGCCCCGCACGACCAGCCGGGAGAAGTGCCGCCTGATCGAATTCCATGGCGGCCAATGCCATTTCGTGGACGACCCGCGGACGATGTACGAGGAGTCCATCACCCTCGCGGCGGAGTCCGGGGGCCACTACATGGACCAGTTCACCTACGCCGAGCGGGCCACGGACTGGCGCGGCAACAACAACATCGCCGAGTCGATCTATGAGCAGCTGCGTCTGGAGCGCTATCCCGAACCGGCGTGGGTCGTGGCCACGGCGGGTACCGGCGGCACCTCGGCGACCATCGCCCGCTACATCCACTACATGCAGTACGACACCCGGGTATGCGTCGCCGACCCGGAGAACTCCTGCTTCTTCGACGGCTGGGTGCACCACGACACCGGTGCCTCCAGCGACCACGGCTCACGCATCGAGGGCATCGGCCGCCCCCGGATGGAGCCCAGCTTCGTACCGGGCGCGATCGACCGGATGATGAAGGTCCCGGACGCGGCGAGCGTCGCGGCCGTCCGCGCTCTGGAGCGGGTCATCGGCCGCAGGGCGGGCGGCTCCACGGGGACGGGGCTGTGGAGCGCGCTGCGGATCGTCGCCGAGATGGTCGCCGCGGGGCGGACCGGGAGCGTGGTGACGCTGCTGTGCGATCCGGGGGAGCGGTATCTGGACAAGTACTACTCGGACGCGTGGCTGGAGGAGCAGGGGCTGGACATCGAGCCCCATGCGAAGACGCTCGACGTCTTTCTCGCCACCGGCACCTGGACCGACTGACGGACCGACTGGCGGCCCGGCTGACGTACCGGCCGAACCCCGGCCGGTACGCACTCAGGCCGCCGGCAGCCGGTACGGACTCAGACCACCGTCGGCCGGTACGGACGTCAGGCCGCCGCCAGCCGGCGGTCCAGGGTCCGCACCGCCTGGTGGAACGCGCGCCGCAGACCCGGCCGCAGCACCCGCACGGCACCGCGCAGCAGCGCCGTGCCGTCCAGCGCGAAGACGTAGCGCACCACGGTCCCCGCGCCCGAGGGCCGCAGCGTCCACTCCTCCAGCAGGGCCCGCAGCCCCGGTGCGTTGGTCTCGTCGACGCGGTAGGCGTAGCGCTGGTGCGGATCCGCCGCCATGACCGTCTCATGGAAGAGGGTGCCGCCCTTGAGGCGGATCTCCCTGCCCTTGCCGCCGTCCGTGGGGCGGGCCCCGGTCACCTGCCGGTACCACCGCGGCCAGCCCTCGACGTCGGCGAGCGCCTCGAACACCGCCTCCGGAGCGGCCGAGATCTCGGCGACGAAGACGAGCCGCACCGGGGCGGTCTCGGCGTACTCCAGTCCGACGGAACGCAGCCGGTGTGTCATGGGCACACGATAAGTGACATGACGTCAGATGTCTGCGGTGCGGGACGGCTCGCCCGCCACCACCAGCTCCGGCAGGTACTCGGAGATCTCCGCCCGCGCGTCCTCCGGTAGCCCCGGGTCCGTGACCAGCGCGTCGACCTGGTCCAGCGAGGCGAAGGAACTCAGCCCCACGGTGCCCCACTTGGTGTGGTCCGCGACCACCACCACCCGCCGCGCGGCCCGGACGAAGTGGCGGTTGGTCTCCGCCTCCGCGAGGTTCGGCGTCGACAGGCCCGCCTCCACCGATATGCCGTGCACCCCCAGGAACAGCACATCGAAGTGGAGCGAGCGCACCGCCGCGTCCGCGACCGGCCCCACCAGCGTGTCCGACGGCGTCCGCACTCCGCCGGTGAGCACGACGGTGGCCGCGCCGGGGCGCGGGCCCACACCGCCGAGCGCCGCCGACCGCTGGGCGTTGTAGAACACATCGGCCACCCGGACCGAGTTCGTCACCACGGTCAGATCCGGCACCTCGAGCAGCTGCTGGGCCAGCGTGAAGGCCGTGGTACCCCCGGCCAGGCCGATCGCGGTGCCGGGGGTGGCCATCGCGGCCGCCGCCTTCGCGATGTCCTCCTTGGCGCTCAGCTCGAGCTCCGACTTGGCCTCGAACCCCGGTTCGTACGTGCTCGCCTCGGCCACCGGCACGGCCCCGCCGTGCACCTTCTCCACCACGCCCAGCCGCGCCAGCGCGTCGAGATCGCGACGGACCGTCATGTCCGAGACATTGAGCTTGCGCGTCAGCTCGTTGACCCGCACCCCGCCGCGCCGCCTGACCTCATCGAGGATCAGGGCACGCCGCTGCTCCGCGAGCAGGTTGTGGTTGTCGCTCACCCTGCCTCGTCTCCTTCCGGTCGGCCCTCGTCGCCCGCGCGTTCATCTTCGCACGGGGCGGGGACAGCCGAGGGGCGCAGTACCCCGGGTCACGATTTCGCCACGCCCGCCCCGTCAGGGTCGGGAGCGGGGACCGGTGGGCACACTCTGGGAGCAGAACGACCGCACCGCACCGGATCGGGGGACACGGTGGCATCGACCACGCGTACGGACACACCGGCCGACGCGACGCAGCCGGCGACGTCGGCCGGTGCGGGCGGAGCGCCGCCGCCCGACCTGGAACTGCTCGTCCACGGAGTGGGCGGCACCACCCCCCAGGAGATGCTGGACGATCCGTGCACCAGCCTGGTCACCGGCGACGAGACCGCCGCGGTCTACCGCAGGGCCGAGGACGTGGACGCCGAGCGGCGCTCGCCGCAGGAGCGCGAGGAGCCGGGCCGCGAGGGCCCGATCCGCGAGGCGTACGTATGGTGCAACCTCACCTCGGGCAACAGCTCCCGCGCCCTGTGGCTGCTCCTGCTGCCCTTCATGGTCGCCAACCTCGCCCACTGGATGCGGCCCCCGGCCGACCGGCGCGAGCGGACCGTGCGCACCTACGGCCTGTTCGTACGGCTCGTGGCGCTCAGCCTGACCGTGCTGCTGATCGCCGGTGCCTGTGAGGTGGCCCTGGACCTGGTCGCCTGGCAGTGCGCCGGTTCGGCCGACTGTGCCGCGGACACGTCCTGGCTGGCCTTCCTCTCCCCGGAGAACCACGGCTGGTGGAGCCAGCCCGGCCGCAGGCTCGCGCTGGCCGCGGTGCTGCCCGGCGCGCTCACCGGACTGCTGTGGTACCTGTCCAACCGCACCTGGAGCGCGTACGAGTCCTCCCCGCCGCTGGAGCGCCCCGTCGACGAGGCCGCCCCCGAGGCCGGCAACCGCCCCGCGCTGTGCCTGCCCGGCTTCTGGTACGGCCGCCGGATCGTGGCCCGGCTGCGCGCCGCGCACACCGCCGCCGGGTTCCTCACCATCGCGGCGGGCCTGACCCTGCCCACCACCACCTACGATCGCAAACCGGGCGGCAGCGGCCTCCAGGACGCCGCGGGCTGGGCGCTGCTGGCGCTGATCACCCTGGGCGCGGCCGCGGTGGTGGCCGTGGTGTGCCACCGCGGCCGCAGCGAGACCAAGGTCGACGGGGAGCTGGACCGCATCACCATCACCGCGCTGCCCGGCGCGGCCCTCGCCGTGCTGGCGCTCTCCGTCCTGCACGCCGGCTGGTCCCGCCCCGGCTGGGTGTCCACCGGCAAGCTTCCGGGCAACCAGGCGTTCTGCGCCATCGTCATCGGGGAGGGCGCGCTGATCGTGGCCATGGCGGTGTGCGCCCTGGCCCTCCACCGGGCCGCGCGCTCCGGACGCGGCGGCTACGCCCTGGGCCGCACCCCGCTGCTCGGGCTGGCCGGACCCGCCGTCGCCACGCTCGCCTGCGGGCTCGGCGCGGTGCTGGCCGGCGGTGTCGCCCAGCGGTTCGCCGACTGGCTGGACGGCGGCGCCACCCCCGGTGAGGGGCCGGGCATCGCCCCGCCGGTTCTGCTGACCTGGCTGGCCACGGCCATCCCCGCGCTGCTGCTGGTCCTGCTCGGACTGCTGCTGATCTTCAGCGTCAGGGTGTGGCGGGTGCGCAACCGGCTGCTGCCGACCATCATGGACGGCTATCCGGAGGAGCGCCCCGACGCCGTGCGCACCCGGCGGATCGCGGGCACGATCGCCCGCGCCGGCCTCACCGACTCCGTCCCGTGGATCGTGGGCCCCGTCGCGCTGTTCACCCTGCTGCTCGGTGCCCTCGCCATCGTCGGGGCCTGGGTCACGGACGAGGTGCCGGGGCGGGCCGCCGACGGCGCGCCCGGGGTCGTGGACGCCGCCGCCCAGACCGCGCAGGCACTGGGCTCCTGGCTGATGGGGCTGGCCTTTCTGATGCTGATCACCTGGGCCCGCCGCGCCTACCGCAGCCCCGCCGCCCGCCGCACCATCGGCATCCTGTGGGACGTGGGCACCTTCTGGCCGCGCGCCGCCCACCCCTTCGCGCCGCCGTGCTACGCCGAGCGGGCGGTGCCCGATCTGACCTGGCGGATGGAGACCTGGACCCGCCGGTACGGCGGCCGGCTGGTCATCTCCGGCCACTCCCAGGGCAGTGTGCTGGCCGCCGCCGCGGCCTGGCAGGTGGACCACCGCACCCGCGGCCGGATCGCGCTGCTCACCTACGGCTCACCGCTGGAGCGGCTCTACGGGCGCTGGTTCCCCGCCTACTTCGGCCCCGACCAACTGCTCTCGCTCCACGGCGAGATGCGCCGCTGGCGCAATCTGTGGCGGTACACCGACCCGATAGGCGGCCCCATCCGGCTGCCCGACGGCAGCGGGCCCGAGGTCGACTGCGACCCGTTCAAGGACCCGATGGTCTACGGCCGTACGACCGAACACCCGCTGCCCGCGCCGATCCTGGGGCACGGGGACTACCAGGCCGACCCGCTCTTCGACCGGGAGCGGGCCGGGCTGCTGGCCCGGCTGCCGGAGCAGACGCCGCCACCGCCGGAGGAGGCCGGTCAGATGAGCTCCGGCAGGTCCTCCGGATAGAGCAGCGTGAGGTCGTCCGTGGTCGGGTCGCTCAGCTGGGCGACCCGACCCGCGTGCCGCTCCACCATCGCCTCGAAGGTCTGCCGGGCGGTGCGGCCGTTGCCGAACGCCGGGCCCTTCGGAAGGGCGGTGAAGTACTTCAGCAGCGCCTCCGCCGCCCCCTCGCCGATCCGGTACTCCTGCTCCTCGGCCTGCTGCTCGACGATCCGCAGCAGTTCCTCGGGGGCGTAGTCGCCGAAGGTGATGGTGCGCGAGAAACGGGAGGCCACACCGGGGTTGACGGTCAGGAAGCGCTCCATCTCGGCGGTGTACCCGGCCACGATGACCACGACCTCGTCCCGGTGGTCCTCCATCAGCTTCACCAGCGTGTCGATGGCCTCCCGGCCGAAGTCCCGGCCGGAGTCCTCCGGCGAGAGGGCGTACGCCTCGTCGATGAACAGCACTCCGCCGCGCGCCCGGTCGAACGCCTCCTGGGTGCGGATGGCCGTGGAGCCGATGTGCTCACCGACCAGGTCCACCCGGGAGACCTCCACCAGATGGCCGCGCTCCAGCACCCCGAGGGAGGCCAGGATCTCGCCGTAGAGCCGGGCGACCGTCGTCTTACCGGTGCCGGGGGAGCCGGTGAAGACCAGATGGCGGCGGACGGAGGCGGCCTTGAGCCCGGCCTGCTGACGCCGCCGGCCCACCTCGATCATGTCGGTGAGGGCCCGCACCTCGCGCTTGACGCTCTCCAGTCCGACCAGCGCGTCCAGTTCGCCCAGCACCTCGGTGGAGGGGCGGACGGCGACCGGGGGCTCGGCGGCGGGCGCGGCGGTCTGGGCGGACCGCTGCGCCGGGACCCCGCCCAGCAGCCCGCCCGTCGAGGCGGCGGTCTGCACGGCGGGCGTGGTGACACCGGGCGCGGCGGGCGCGGCCGGAGAGCCCGGCGCCGTGGTGGCGCTCTCGTCGCTGGTGCAGTCCTCGACGACCGGGCCCGCCTCGGAGAACTCGTAACCGCCGCGCGCGCACCGCTCCGTACGGCACCGGGTCAAGGTGGTGCGGCAGCCGTCGATGATGTGGAAGCCATAGCCCCCGCTGCCGGTCACCCGGCAGCCGGTGAACGTGCCGCGGCCCTCGGCGGAGACATAGAACCCGGCCTCCGTCGGCCCGGAGACCGTGGTGCGCTCGACCGTCGGATCGGCGCCCTTGGTGACGATCACTCCGGTGGAGGCGCCGTCTATGGTGCAGTTGGCGAGCGTGCCGCCGCTGCCGTGGTCACGGAACCACGCCCCGGTGGCCGCCTCCCGGATCCGGCAGTCGTCCAGCTGGACGATGGCCCCGTCGCTCACCGAGACCGCGGTGGAGCGCACCTGTGACAGATCGCTGTCGACCACATCGACCCGCGACCCCCGGTCCAGGACGAACAGCGCGTCCGGCACCTCGCGCACCCGGCACGAGTCGAGCACGGCGGTGGCCCCGTCGCTCACCCACACCGCCGGGTAGTCGCCGGTGCTCTCGTGCAGCTCGCACTGGTTGGCGTCGACCCGGGTGCCCGGGTCCCACACCGACAGGCCGTTGCGCCCGAAGCGGCGCACCGTGGAGCGGGTCAGCGTGAGCACCGAACGCGACCTCAGGTCGATCGCGTTCTCCGGGATGTCGTGGATCTCGCAGTCGGCGAGCGTGAGCACCGCGTCCGTGTCCAGGTTCACCCCGTCGGACGTGGTGCGGTGCACCCGGCAGTCGGTCAGATGCCCGGTCGCGCGCCCGGAGACCTGCACCCCGGCGCCCCGGATCTCGTACACCTCACAGCCGACGGCCTCCAGGGAGGTGTGCTCCCCGGTCAGCGAGAGCCCGGCCCCGGAGGCGTGGTGGATCCGGCAGCGCTCCAGGCGCGGCCGGGCGCCGCCGCGCACCGCCACCCCGGACTGCCCGGCGGCCACCACCTCGCACTCCTCGAACACCCCGCCCGCGCCGTCCAACACGCTGAGCCCGACGCCCGCGGGGTTGTCCACGGTGCAGCGCCGCACGGTCGGCCGGGCGCCGCCGCGCACCTCGATGCCGACCGCCGAGCGGGTGGCGACCCGGACGTCCGCCAGCTCCGCGGTGCCGTCCTCGATCAGCAGCGCGGGTGCGGCCGAGTCCTGGCCCTCGACATGCAGATCCTGGACCGTGGCGGAGGCCCGTATCGTCAGCGCGACGCCGTCCACCGGCGCGATCCGCACCGAACCGCGGGCGGAGCCCTCGGGCCCGCGCAGGGTGACGGCCCGGCCCACCACCAGATTCTCGCGGTAGGTGCCGGGCGAGATGGAGAGCACATCACCGTCCCCGGCGGCCTCCAGGGCCGCCGTGAGGGAGGCGTACTCTCCGGTGCGGCGCCGCCACCGCGACGTTCCGCTGTGCGTCACCTGGACGACCGAGCCCTGTGCCATGGTGCTGCTGTGCCCCCACCTCGTGCGTAGTCGGTGTGCGCGCCTGACCGCCGCTGCCGACTGCCGCTGCGCATATGGAGTGCCCACCGTAGCGTGCGCACGGCACCGTGAGTTGACGTGCCTGTGGACGACGGGCGGGATTGGCGTTCATATGACAATTAACGGCCCGTCCACGGGCGTCCGTAACGCCTGAGCGTGGCCCGCCCGCCGACGCTAGCTGTCGGCGTCCGCCCGGCCCCAGTCCTGGCCGGCTCGCGCCCAGGCGATGTCCCACTGCGTGTAGCGCCGGCGCATGAGCCGCCATACGACCAGCCGCCGGGCGCCGTCCACCAGGACCACCGTCCCCGCGGCCGCGCCGACTCCGGCCAGCACGGCGTGCGTGGTGGTCGTGGCGGCGTCCAGCGGGCGGCCCACCGGGCGGCCGTGGTCGTCGGTCCAGATCCGGAACCGCTCACCGGGGTCGGCGTCGGGACGGGCCGCCAGGGCGCCTTGGTGGCTGCTGCCGTCCGGCCCCGTCCAGCGGGCGAGGACACGACGGTGGGCGTCCGCGGCGGAGGCGGTCTCGGGATCGGAGTCGATGGGTGGCTGCGGCAGCACCTTCAGCACGGTGGCCGAGAGCGGATGACGCTCGGCGCGCTGCTCGCGCGCGACCTTCTCCAGCGCTCCGTGCGCCCAGGACCCCGACATCCAGCCGACAACGGGGGCGACGAGCAGGATGAGCGACGCGGCCACCAGCGCCGCGTACGCCTCCAGCAGGTCGGTCCTACGGCGCAGCGGGTTGCGCCGCCAGCGCCACAGCCCCCAGATCGTTCGCATGGATCACACACCCCCTTTCCCGTTCGTGGGTACCGCATCGCGGGCCGGATATGCGCTGATTCGGTGAAGAGAGAGCAATATCACGGGGTCAGCCCTTTCGCCGTTCCGGCGGGCCGTCGGCGGTCAGGGGGACACACCACACCAGCCGTGTGCCGCCCGCCTCGGGCGCCTCGATGTCCAGAGTGCCGCCCAGGAGTTCGGCCCGGGAGCGCATGTTGACCAGCCCGCCGCTGGGGGCGGCATCCCCGATGCCCACCCCGTTGTCCGTGACCGTCAGGGTGATGGCGCCGTCGACGGTCAGCCGCACCTCCGCCCGCTGGGCGTGGGCGTGCCGCACGGTGTTGCTGAGCGCCTCGGCGAGCACCGCCAGCACATGGTCGCCGGTCTCGTCCGGCACATCGGTGTCGACCGGGCCGTCCATCAGCAGCGACGGTGCGAACCCCAGGGTGTCGGAGGCCGACCGGACGGCCTTGACCAGCCGGCGCCGCAAAGTGGCGGGTTCGCCGTCCTCGTCCCCGACCGTGCGCAGCGCGAAGATCGTGGACCGGATGATCTTGATGGTCTCGTCCAGGTCGTCGACGGCCCGCCGCACCCGTTCGGACGCCTCCGGGCGTTCGATCAGCCGGCCCGCGCTCTGCAGGGTCAGCCCGGTCGCGAAGAGCCGCTGAATGGCCAGATCGTGAAGGTCCCGGGCGATCCGGTCACGGTCCTGGAGCAGCGCCATGTGCTCGGACTCGGCGCGGTGCCGGGCCAGTTCCAGGGCGAGGGCCGCCTGCGCCGCGAACCCCGACAGCAGCTGCACCTCGTGGTCGTCGAAGGGCGGCCGCCCGGCGAGCCGGCACAGCCGCAGCGCACCCGAGGCCCGCTCGTTGGCCACCAGGGGGACGGCCACCACCGGGCCGAACTCGCTCTCCGGAGCCGGCAGCGGCCAGGACCGGGCCCGCGAGTCCACCCGTATGTCCGAGGCGACCGCGGGGCGCCCGGTGCGGGCGGCGAGCCCGGCCAGCGAGCCGTCGGACGGCACCACGAGCCCGCCGACGCGCTCCGCGTCATGCCCCTCGGCCACCTCGACCACCAGGGAATCGGTGCCCGCGGCGGGCAGCAGGATCGCCGCCGAGTCGGCGAGGGCCACCTGGAGGGCGAGCCGGGCGATCATGCTCAGCACCTCGCCCGCCGGGGTGCCCGCCAGCAGCGTACGGGTGATGACGCCGAGCGCTTCCAGCCACTGCTCGCGGCGCCGGCTCTCGTGGTACAGCCGGGCGTTGTCGATGGCCACCCCGGCGGCGACCGACAGGGTGGTCAGCACCGCCTCGTCGTCGGGGTCGAACTGGGCGCCGCCGCGCTTCTCGGTCAGATAGAGATTCCCGAAGACCTCGTCCCGGACCCGGATCGGCACGCCCAGGAACGAGCGCATCGGCGGATGGTGCTCGGGAAAGCCGTAGCTCGCCGGATGCTCCGACAGATCGGTCAGCCGCAGCGGCTGGGGGTGACGGATCAGCTCGCCGAGCAGTCCGTGGCCACTGGGTAACGGACCGATGCGGCGCGCCTGTTCCCCGGACATGCCGACCGGCAGGAACTGGGAGAGCCGATGCCGGTCGACCACGCCCAGCGCGCCGTACTCCGCGTCGGCCAGCACCACCGCGGACTCCACGATCCGGCGCAGCACCTGCTCCAGATCCAGCTCGCGGCCCACACTGAGCACGGCCTCCAGCAGGTTGTGCATCCGGTCCTGGGTGGACCGGGCGGCGTCCAGCCGCGCCTGGAGCTCGTCGAGAAGCTGATCGAGCCGGAGCTGGGGGAGGGCCGGATGGCGTCCTTGGTCCGCGCTGCCCGACACCTGGCCTCCATCCCCCTCGCGCCTCTCACCAGCAGGGTATCCGGGGCGGGCACGGATGGTGACGGCGAGCGAAGGAACTCGGCCAGGGTCGGTGGGCCGCCGGGGGCCGATGCCTAGGAAACCGGCACCACGGCGGCCGGACACTTGGCGTGATGCAGAACGGCGTGGTTGACAAGCCCCAGTTGCATGCCGAAGTGCCCCTGCCGCCGCCGCGCCCCCACCACCAGCAGATCGGCGTGCGCCGAGGCGTCCAGCAGCGCCTTGCGCGCCGATCCCTCGACCGGGCGGTGCGCCACCGGCACCGGCGCCAGCCCGGCCGCCGTGGCGCCGCCCAGCGCCTCGTCCAGCAGTTCGGCGGCGCGCCGTGCGTGGTCCTCGCGCGCCCCGTGGTCCTCGGGGCCCGCGCAGCGCCATGCGTGCACGGCCACCAGCTCGCCGCCGCGCAGCCGCGCCTCGCGGAGGGCGAACGCGACCGCGGCGGAGGGCGGCGTGGGCTCCTGCTCGCCGGGGCGCTCGCGCTCGGCGATCCCGACCACCACCCGGTTCGTCCCACCGTGCACGTTCTCCGGGCGGCCGCGCACCACGACCACCGGGCACTGGGCGCGCGCCGCGATGCCCAGTCCGACCGAGCCCAGCAGCAGGGAGGCGAACTCGCCGCGGCCGCGCGAGCCGACCACCAGCGCCTCGGCGCTCTGCCCGGCGCGCAGCAGGGCGGTGACCGCGTCGTCGGCGGCCAGGTCGGTCATCACCTTCAGGGCCGGCACCCGCCGCCCGGCCCGCTCGGCCGCGGTGGCCAGCACCGCCTCGCTGTGCAGCCGCTCGGCGGGGCGGTCGGCGGCCGTCCCCGGAACGTACCCTTCGTACCGCTCCCACAGGGAGGCGTGGACGATGCGCAGCGGAAGGCCGCGGCGCCCGGCCGCCTCGGCCGCCCAGTCCAGTGCGTCCGAGGCGGCGTCCGAACCGTCGACCCCCACGACCACGGGAAGCTCCACCGTGCCCACCGCCTCTCCCGCCGGCACATGGATATGTCTCTTCCCATTGTCCCGGCGTTCCGCCGATCCCGTGGCCGAGGGAGTCCGGCGGCTCGCTCAGCGCAGCCGCATGGCCAGCGTCACCACGGCGCCCACCGCCCCCGCGCTGATCGCCAGCCGGTCGGTGACCAGCCGGGTCAGCCACAGCCCGCGGCCGTTGGTCGCGCCGTCCAGCCCCGGCAGGATCTGCGGGATGACGTCCTCGGAGAAGCCGGGGCCGGAGTCGCTGATCCGGCACTCCAGCTCGTCGCCGATCCGCCGCAGCAGCAGGGATCCGGTGCCGCCCGCGTGCTCGATGGCGTTGTTGGCGATCTCGTCGACGGCCAGTACGAAGTCGCCGCGGCGGGTCTCGCTGAGCCCGGCCCAGGCCGCGCACTCCTCGACCTGCACCCGTAGCCGAGGCAGCTCGTCGGCGGTGAAACGGCGCTGAAGCAGGTGTTCTCCGGCTCGATCGGCGGACCGACGACGAGGGTCGGCTAGCACCAGTGCCTCCCGTTGGTGACGAGTACGAGCGACATCACAGGGTCGGTGAAGCAGCCGAGGGTACGGGGAGTCTGGCCTCATCGGTTGTCGCGACCATAAATGACGTGTCATATCGGAAACGTGACCGGAAATGGGTAAGGGTGAAGCGATACCCGTTCGTCGGTGTATCGCTTTGGATCGTCCGCCTCTCATACGCGTAGTGACCGCCGAGGGGCGAGGGGGGAGAGGAGACGGCAGAGTGAGGTCATGATGGGACTTCTGAGCGCGCTGAAGACCGAACACCGGGAGCGGGTGATGGCGCTCGCCCACGATGTGTCCTTCCCCTCGGGGCGCGCATCTTCGAGGAGGGCCGCAAGGCCGACCGCTTCTGGATCATCCGCACCGGCGCGGTCACCCTCGATCTGCATGTGCCGGGGCGGCGGGCCGCGGTGATCGAGACCCTCGGCCCCGGGGAGCTCATCGGCTGGTCCTGGCTGTTCCCGCCGGACACCTGGCATCTGGGCGCGGAGGCGCTCAGCCCGGTGCGCGCGCACGAGTTCGACGCGGAGGCGGTGCGCCGGCTGTGCGACGAGGACCCGGCGCTCGGCTACGCCCTCGCGCTGGCCTGTGCCCAGGTGATCGGGCGCAGACTACAGAGCGCCCGCACCCGGCTGCTGGACCTTTACGGGCCATACGCGGGCGGGATCTCGCCATGATCGGGACGGTGGGTGCGGCGGGCGGCTCGGGGGCCGAACGGCCCCTTACGCTTCCCCGCGGCAGACCGTAAAGCTGGGCAGCCGGATCGCGACCGGCGACCCGCGCGCCGATGGAGGAGAGGCCGTGCCCCAGACAGCCGACCCCGACGGCCCCATCGGGGTCTTTCTGCTCGACGACCACGAGGTGGTGCGGCGCGGACTGCGCGATCTGCTCGACGCCGAGTCCGATCTGACGGTGGTCGGCGAGGCGGCGAACGCCCGCGAGGCCCTCGCCCGCGCCCCCGCCGTACGGCCCCGGGTCGCGGTGCTCGACGTCCGGCTCGGCTCCTCGGGCGACGGCGGGGACCACGAAGGGATCGAGGTCTGCCGGGAGTTGCGGACCCGCCTCCCCGACCTCGCCTGTCTGATGCTGACGTCCTTCGACGACGACGAGGCGCTCTTCGACGCCATCATGGCCGGCGCCGCCGGCTATGTGCTCAAGCAGATCAACGGATCCGATCTGGTGTCGGCGGTGCGCACCGTGGCCGGCGGCCGCTCCATGCTCGACCCCGGCGCGACCGCCCGGGTGATGGCCCGGCTGCGCGGACCCGCGCCCAGCGGGCCGGTGGAACTGGAGCAGCTCTCCCCCCGGGAGCGGGAGATCCTCCTGCTGATCGGCGACGGGCTGACCAACCGGCAGATCGCCGAGCGGCTGTTCCTGGCCGAGAAGACCGTCAAGAACCGCATCTCCGCGATCCTGTCCAAGCTGGGCGTGGGACGGCGCATTCAGGCCGCGGTGATCGCCGAGCGGCTCAGGGAGCGCGAAACGGGCCCGTGAGCCCGCGCGGAGTGCGGCACCGGCCGGTGAGCCCGCGCGGAGCACGGCCGTAAGGGTGAGAGAACGCCCTTACGGCGGGCCGGGAGCACCTGTCGCGCGGAGCGCGGGACCGGCTCCCCTCCGGTCCCGCGCCCCACGCCGAACGGGGGCGCGCCGGTCGATGACGCTCATCACCGCAGTGGAGTGAGAGCCCGGCCCGCCCCCGGCGACGGAGACCGGCTCGCGGCAGTGCTCGGTCCAGCATCGCGGTGCGCCCCACCGCTGGGGAGGGGCCGAACGGCCCTCGGCGACCGGGGTCAGGTGCCCGGACACGTCTGGGGCCGGACGGGGAGACCCCGTCCGGCCCGATCCTTCCCGCGACCGGGCACCGGCCCGGTCGCTTCACCTCCCGAATCGTGTCAGTAGCCGCCTCCCGGCTGCGGCGACCGGCCGCCCGGGTACTGCTGCTGACGACCGTAAGGGTCGTCGTAAGGAGACGGCGCGGGCGCCGCCGGGCGGGGCGCGACCGGACGGGTCATGGCCGGGCGCATCGCCTCGTACCCCATCGGCGCGGCAGGGCTGGGCCGCTGCGCCTGCGGCTGCTGGGCGCCCGGGTAGCCCCGCGGCCCCGTGGGCTGCTGCGGGATGTAGGGCGTGTGCGCCTGCTGCAGACCGGTGGGCTGCGGCGTGTGCTGCTGGTATCCCTGCTGCGGGGGCTGCGGGGAGGGAGCGGCCGGCAGTGCCGGCAGCGCCGAGGGCAGGGCCGGAAGATGACTTCCGGTGTCGTAGGCGGACGGCACCCTGATGGGTGCGATCTGCGGTGTCCCCCGCTCGGCGACAAGGCTGTCGTAGATGGGGGTGTCCGGGAAGGACGGCGAGGAGTAGTAGCCGCCACCGTAAGTGCTGCGGGGGGAGGTCATAGACCATAAGTTAAGCCCACGATGTGCTGATTGGGGAGCCCGGTAGGAGGGTTGTTTTCAGTGTTCGGAGTGGCCGCGGATCCCCAATCAGAGCGAACCCGGGAAAATCGGTCGTCAGGGTACGTTGAGTTCGTGTAAAGAGCGCGTTTTCACGGGGTAACCGCCGGTCGTACGACGTGGTTCGGCGGCCGGGCGACCCGGGTGACCGAAGAAGAGAGAGGCAGGGGGACACAATGGCCATGCGCAAGGGCGGTAACACGCCAGTACCGGCGGACGCGGTGCGGATCGAGCTCGGCTGGCGCACCGGGCCGGGGGTGCCGGACGTGGACGCCTCGGCGCTGCTGCTGGTGTCCGGAAAGGTCAGGTCCGACGGGGACTTCGTGTTCTACAACCAGGCGGCGCACTCCTCGGGCGCGGTGCGCCACGAGGGGAAGCGGACCACGGGTGACGCGGTGACCGACACCCTTTCGGTGGACCTCGCCCGGGTCGAGCCGGCCATCGACACCGTGGTCCTCGCGGGCTCGGCCGACGGAGGGACGTTCGGGCGGGTCCCCGGTCTGCACATCCGGGTGCTGGACGCGGCCGGCGGCGCCGAGCTCGCCCGCTTCGACAGCGACGACGCCACGGTCGAGACGGCCTTCGTCCTGGGCGAGTTGTACCGCAGGCAGGGCGCCTGGAAATTCCGCGCGGTGGGCCAGGGGTACCAGAGCGGGCTGGCGGGGCTCGCCACGGACTTCGGCATCAGCGTCGACGAACCGCGGCAGAGCCCGGTCCCGCCCGCCGCCCCCGCTCCGGCCGGCCCGCCGAACGTCGGACAGAACCCCTACGCGGCCCAGACCCCGTACGCGGCCCCCGCGCCGCCGTCCGGCCCTCCGGCCGGGGGATACCCGCCTCCGCCGCCCACCGCCGTCTCCACGCCCCTTCCGCCGCCCCCGCCCGCCGCACCGCCCGCCCCGGCCCCGGCGCCCGCCCCGGCGCCGGTGAGCCTCAGCAAGGTCACCCTGACCAAGGAGGCGCCCGCGGTCTCGCTCACCAAGCAGGGCGGCACCTCCGGCACCATGCGGATCAACCTCAACTGGCAGGTGCAGAAGCAGTTCTCGGGCTGGGCCTCCAAGCTCGGCAAGGCCATGGCCATGCACAACGACCTCGATCTCGACCTGGGGGCGCTGTTCGAACTCGCCGACGGCAGCAAGGGCGTGGTCCAGGCGCTCGGCAACTCCTTCGGCTCACTCCACCAACCGCCCTTCATCCACCTGGACGCCGACGACCGGACCGGTGCGCGGGCGGCCGGTGAGAACCTCACCATCAACCTCGACCACCGGCAGTCGTTCCGCCGGATCCTGGTCTTCGTGACCATCTACGAGGGCGCCCGCAGCTTCGCCAACCTCCACGCCACGGTCACCCTGCAACCGCAGTTCGGCGCCCCGATCGACTTCTCGCTCGACGAGTGCACCGTCCCGTCCCCGGTCTGCGCGCTCGTGCTCATCACCAACACCGGCAGCGACCTCGTCGTCCAGCGCGAGGCCCGCTACCTGGTGCCGGAGCGCGGTGTCAGCCCGCAGCGCACCCTCGACCACGCCTACGGCTGGGGCATGAACTGGACCCCAGGCCGCAAGTGACGATCGGGGACGCGCGGCGCGGCCGTCAGGGCGCGGCGCTGGGTCGGGCGTAGGTGCGCCCCTTCCAGGCCGCGCCCTGTCCGAGGTGGTGCCGCACCGCCGAGTCCACGGTCATCAGCAGATAGAGAAGGGCCGTCAGGGGCAGCAGCGGCGCCAGCCACAGGGTCTGCCGGTAGTAGCGCAGCATCGGGACGTAGGTGCCCGCCATCAGGAGCCAGGCGGCGGCGCCCGCCGCCAGCGGCGCGGGGCGCCCCGTCAGCACTCCGGCGGCCACCGCCGCGGGCGGTACGAGATACACCACCGCCAGTCCCGCGACCGTCACCAGCAACAGCAGCGGATTGTGCCGCAGCTGGGTGTACGCGCTGCGCGAGACCATCCGCCACAGCTCGCCCAGGCGCGGATACGGCCGCACGCTGTCGACCCGGTCGGCGAGACCCAGCCAGATCCGTCCGCCGGACCGTTTCACCGCGCGGGCCAGCGCCACGTCGTCGATGACCGACTTCCGGATCGCCTCCGGGACCCCGGCCCGCTCGGCCGCCTCCCGGCGCAGCAGCACACAGCCGCCCGCGGCCGCCGCCGTGCGCCCCCGGGGCCGGTTGACCCACCGGAAGGGGTACAGCTGTGCGAAGAAGTAGACGAACGCGGGCACGATCAGCCGCTCCCAGTAGGTCGCCACCCGCAGCCGCGCCATCTGGGAGACCAGGTCCAGCCCGTTCTCCTCGGCCGCGCGCACCAACTCCCGCAGGGAATCGGGTTCATGGGCGATGTCCGCGTCCGTCAGCAGCAGATAGTCGACGCCGCCGCCGTCCTTACGGTCGACGGCGGGACGCCGCGCCGCGAGCGCCATGCCGTGTCGCACCGCCCACAGCTTGCCGGTCCAGCCGGGGCCGGGTTCGCCGGGGGAGTCGACGGTCAGCGGCAGCCCGCCGTACTCGTCCGCCAGTTCACGGGCCAGCTTCCCGGTGCCGTCCGAGCTGCCGTCGTCGATCAGGAAGATCTCCGCGGGCCCCGGATAGTCCTGGGCGAGCAGCGAGGGCAGGCTCTCCGGAAGCACCGCGGACTCGTCCCGGGCGGGCACCACGACGGCCACCGAGGGCCATGCGGCGGGCTCCGGGGACCCGGACGGGTCCGGGGGGCCGGACGAGTTCGGTGGGCCGGTCAGGGGCAGTCGGACGTCCGTACGCCAGAAGAAGCCCTGACCCAGCAGTAGCCACAGCCATGCGGCCAGGGACCCGGCGGCGATCCACATCAGCGCGCTCACCCGCCGAAGTCTGCCGGAAGGCGGGCCCGGCCGTCGGGCGCACGGGACCGATCCCTTAAAGTGACCGGGTGAAGATCGCGCTTATGGATTCCGGAATCGGGCTTTTGCCCGCCGCCGCCGCGATGCGCAGACTGCGGCCGGACGCCGATCTCGTCCTCTCCTCCGACCCCGCCACCATGCCGTGGGGACCGCGCACCCCCGAGGACGTCACCGAACGCGCCCTGGGCTGCGCGCGGGCCGCCGCCGCCCTGGGCCCCGACGCGCTGATCATCGCCTGCAACACCGCCTCCGTCCACGCCCTGCCCGCGCTGCGGGCCGAACTGGAGCCCGGACTGCCGGTCATCGGCACCGTGCCCGCGATCAAGCCCGCGGCGGCCGGTGGCGGGCCGATCGCGATCTGGGCCACCCCGGCCACCACCGGCAGCCCGTACCAGCGCGGACTGATCCGCGACTTCGCCGACGGCGTCGAGGTCACCGAGGTGCCGTGCCCGGGGCTCGCGGACGCGGTGCAGCACGCCGACTCCGAGGGCATCGACGCCGCGGTGGCCGCCGCGGCGGCCCGCACCCCACGCGAGGTAACGACCGTCGTCCTGGGCTGCACCCATTACGAACTGGTCGCCGACCGCATCCGCGCCGCCGTGCAACAGCCCGACGCGCCCCCGATCGCCCTCCACGGCTCGGCCGCGGCCGTCGCCGCCCAGGCCCTGCGCCGGATCGGCGCCGACCCCTTCCCCCCGGCCGGCGAGGTACCCCCGGGCGGCCTGACCGTCCTCCTCAGCGGACGCGAGGCCACCCTGCCGGAGGCCGCCCTGGTCTACGCCGAGGGAGCGCTGCTGGCGTCCGTCGCCCCGGCGCGCGGTTGACCGGAACGCCTCGTGCGATGAGCTGACCGAAACGCGCCCCACCAGCGGTTTCATCCGCCCCGCTGCCGTGGTGCCGGAAGGTGAGTACGCTGCCAACCATGAGGCACCACGACCACGGCAAGCCGACCGCCCACGGGCAGCCGCCCGAGGTCTGGACCGGCCGCGCCCACAACCGCGTGCAGTGGGTGCTGGCCGTGGCGGGCGCCGCATGCCTGGCGCTCGGTGTCGACCTCGCCGTCGACTCGCCGTGGGGCTCGGGCCTCGCCCCGCTGCTGATGTCCGTCATCGGCTGTGTCACCGCCGGACTGCTGATGCTCTTCGGCACCCTCGCCTTCGTCCATGTGGCGGTGCGGGTCGACGACGAGGTGCTGGAGGTCCGCTGCGGCCATATCGGGCTCCCGCGCCGCCGTATCCCGCTCAGCGATGTGGTCCACGCCGATGTGGCCCACAAGGTCACCCCCTGCCAGTGGGGCGGCTGGGGCTACCGCTGGCGCCCCGAGAAGGGCACGGCGGTGGTGGTGCGCCGGGGCGAGGGCCTGGTGGTCCGCCTCGGGGACGGCCGCGTCTTCACGGTCACGGTGGACGACGCGGAGGCGGCCGTCCGGGTCATCCGCGACCGGCTGCGGCTGATCGCGGCCCGCGCGTCCCAGGTCTAGCCGGTCCGCGTCCCCCGAAAGCCGGTCCAGTCCCCCGTAGGAGTCCGCGTCCCCCGTAAGAGGGGGACGCGTTTTCTGTCCGGGGAACGTTCCCCTCGAGCCAGGCGCCCCCGCCGGCCGCACCCGGTGTCACCCGCCGGCCGCACCCGGTGTCAGGGAAGCGTTCCCGGGCCGTCGTCCAGGCGGCTGGCGGTCGCCAGTCCGGCCAGGAGGCCCGCTCCCGCGGTGATCTCGGAGAAACTGAGGGCGTTGCCCAGACAGGACTCGACGGCCAGGGCCGTCAGGGTCGCGGCCGCCGTAAGGACCACCGGAGTGGGACGCAAGGAGCGCCACAGGGCGTGCAGCAGCCAGCCGAAGGCCGCGCCCAGCAGCGCCACCCCCGGCAGCCCCTGGCCGACCGCCTGCTGGAGCGGCGCCGAATGGGGCTTGGCCTCCAGGCCCTCCGGCCGGGCCGCCGCCGAGCTCAGCTCGCCGAACCGGTCCGGGCCCACACCACGCACCCAGTCCGTCTCGCCGATACGGGCCGCGTCCTGCCACAGCCGGACCCGGTGCTCGGTGAGCTGGGCCCGCAGGGCGGACGGCAGCCCGCCCGGGACCGCGTCCTTGGCCACCGCCCAGGTGCTGCCCACCGCGACCGCCGCGATCAGCGCGCACGCGGCGAGTGCCGGCAGCCGGCGCGGCCGGGCGGCGGCGAGCGAGCACAGCAGGACGGCGCCGCTCGCCGCCGCGCCCGCCGTCGAGCCGCCCACCACGGCCGTCAGCGTGACCGCCGCGGCCAGCAGCCACAGGGCCGGGCGGAGGGCGTGCGGTGCGGCCCAGGCCGCGCAGCAGACCGCGCCGGTGGCCAGGGTGAGCTGGGCCGCGCCCGGCCCCTCATGGCCGGTGATCCCGTGCGGCGAGATGCAGGCCAGGGCGAGTCCCGCGAGCCCGGCGGCGGCCGTCGAGGTGACCGGCAGCAGTGATCCGGCCATCCGGCCGCATGCGTAACCGGCGGCCACCGCCAGCACGGCCAGCAGCACCCCCTCGGGGCGGGCCGGCCGCCCCATGGCGGCGATCAGGGCCCAGACGGCGCAGCCGCCCAGGATCAGGACCCCCGCGACATCGGATGCCCCGGCGCGCCCCTCGGCCGGTCTGCCGTGGCCCTGGACGACCGGTTCCACCACTGATGACGTCATCCCGCCGACCCCCCGTCGTGACGGGCATCGCATCCGGCGGCCTTACGGCCGGGATACGAGCCATGACATCCGGAACAGTAGCGCTTGTCGTAAGGAATGTGTATATGGTGCGCAGAAACGATGAGTCGGCCGTGCATCACTTGAATCACCGGGCGTGGGACGCGAGGTACGGCCACCGGGCGCGTTCCCTTTTCCGCCCGATACCCTCTGCCCATGCCGACCCCCGACTTCATCCGCGACCTCAGGGCCTCCATCGGCCACCAGCTGCTCTATCTGCCGGGCGTGAGTGCCGTGGTCTTCGACGACCAGGGCCGGGTGCTGCTGGGCCGCCGGGCCGACAACGGTCGCTGGACGATCATCTGCGGCATCCCCGAGCCCGGCGAGCAGCCGGGCACCGCGGTGGTTCGCGAGGTGGAGGAGGAGACCGCGGTGCGCTGTGTCCCCGAGCGCATCGTGCTCGTACGGACGCTGGCGCCGGTGACCTACCCCAACGACGACGTGTGCCAGTTCGTGGACATCTGCTTCCGCTGCCGCGCGGTCGGCGGCGAGGCGCGGGTGAACGACGACGAGTCGCTGGACGTGGGCTGGTTCCCGCTCGACGCGCTGCCGGAGATGGAGGACTTCTCCCTGTCCCGGATCAAGCAGGCGCTCGACGACGGCCCGGCGTGGTTCGACCCCATCGCCGCGGAGTGAAGTATGTGGCGTCGGCACATCGGTCCGGGCGCGACGGCTGCCTAATGTGCCCCTCATGAGCGCGTCCACCACACCAGGGCCAGCCCCCCGGCCGTCCGACGGCCTCGATCTGTCCGGCCGTACCGCACTCGTCACGGGCGCCGCGGGGGGCATCGGCCGGGCCTGCGCGCTGCGGCTGGCCACCGCCGGGGCGCGGGTGCGGGCCGTCGATCTGGACGCCGCGGGCCTCGCCGACCTGGTCGCCGCGGCCTCCGGGCTGCCCGGTCCGGTCGAGGCCCACCCCCTCGACCTCACCGACCTCGACGCCGCCGAACGGGCCGCCGCCCGCACCGACATCCTGGTCAACAACGCCGGGCTGCAACTCGTCCGGCCCATCGAGGACTTCCCGCCCGAGGTCTTCTCCCGCGTGCTCACCGTGATGCTGGAGGCCCCGTTCCGGCTGGTGCGTGGCGCGCTGCCCCATATGTACGCGCGTGGCTGGGGCCGGATCGTGAACGTCTCGTCGGTGCACGGGCTGCGCGCCTCGCCGTACAAGTCGGCCTATGTGGCCGCCAAACACGGTCTGGAGGGGCTCTCCAAGGTCGCCGCCCTGGAGGGCGCGGCGCACGGGGTGACCTCCAACTGCGTCAACCCCGGCTATGTGCGCACCCCGCTCGTCGAGCGGCAGATCGCCGACCAGGCCGAGGCCCACGGGATCTCGCCGGAACGGGTCCTCTCCGAGGTGCTGCTGGCCGACGCGGCGGTCAAGCGGCTGGTCGAACCCGAGGAGGTCGCCGAGGCCGTCGCGTACCTCTGTGGTCCGCACGCGTCCTTCGTCACCGGCGCCTCGCTCAGCATGGACGGCGGATGGACCGCCCACTGAGCGGCCCACAGCCACAGGACCGGCCACCAGTTGATGAAGGACGATTGGCTCAGCCACGTGGTGGGGAGGGGCGATTGGCTCAGCCACCCGGCCACGAAAGCCGATTGGCTCAGCCTCAGCCTCAGCCACGCAGCCATGAGGGCCGATTGGCTCAGCCACCGTCGGATGGTGGCCCATTGGCTCAGCCACCGGACCGCGTCCTGCCCGGCCGCCCCGTCGAGGTGACGTCACCGGGCCGCCCCGCGCCTGGCGCCGCCGCGCCCGTCGGGAGTATGTCTGTGCTCATGCCCGACGACCAGCCGGAGACCCCCTACCTGGAACTGCTCGTACGCGGAGCGCCCGCCGAGGCGTACGAGCGCCCGGTGCTGCGCGCCCGCGCGGACAAGGCCCCGGCCGACCGGCTGGCGGCCCTGGAGCGCGCCAAGCTGCTCGCCCTGCGGGTGCGCGGTGAGCTGGAGGGACGGCGGCGTCGTGAGGCCGAGCTGTCCGCGCTCTTCGAAACCGCCCACGACCTGGCGGGACTGCGCGATCTGGACGCGGTGCTCCAGGCGATCGTGCAGCGTGCCCGCTCCCTGCTGGGCACCGAGGTCGCCTATCTGACGCTCAACGACCCGACGGCCGGTGACACCTATATGAGGGTCACCGACGGTTCGGTCTCCGCCCGCTTCCAGCAGTTGCGGCTCGGCATGGGGGAGGGGCTCGGCGGTCTGGTCGCCCAGACCGCCCGTCCCTATGTGACCGAAAGCTACTTCCACGATCCGCGGTTCCAGCACACCGGCACCATCGACGCGGGTGTCAGGGACGAGGGACTCGTGGCCATCCTCGGGGTGCCGCTGCTGCTCGGCAGCGGCGTCATCGGCGTGCTGTTCGCGGCCGACCGCCGGGCCCGGGTGTTCGAGCGCGAACAGATAGCGCTGCTCGGCTCGTTCGCCGCCCACGCCGCCGTGGCGATCGACACCGCTCATCTGCTCGCCGAGACCCGTACGGCGCTCACCGAGCTGGAGGCCGCCAACGAGATCATCCGGGACCGCAGCGGGGTCATCGAGCGCGCCTCCGACGTCCACGACCGGCTCACCGAGCTGGTGCTGCGCGGTGGCGGGGTGCATGACGTGGCCGACGCTGTGGCCGAAGTGCTCAGCGGTTCCGTGGAGTTCGTCGAGGCCGACGAGGCGCCCGCGGCGGCCGTCGACCGGTCCCGCGCCGACGGCCGCGCGGTGCGCGACAGCGAGCAGGACTGGGTCGCCGCCGTATCGGCGGGCGGCGAACTGCTCGGCGCGCTCATCCTGCGCGGCCACCCCCGGCTGGACCCCGTGGACCAGCGCACCCTGGAGCGGGCCGCGATGGTCACCTCGCTGCTGCAACTCGCCCGCCGCTCGGCGGGCGAGGCCGAACAGCGGGTGCGCGGTGAGCTCCTGGACGACCTCCTCGACGCCCCCGACCGCGAACCCCGGCTGTTGCGCGAACGCGCGGCACGGCTCCGGGCGGACCTGGACGCGCCCCACGTGGTGCTCGCCGCGAGCATCGATGCCCCGGACACCGGCACACCCGCCGCCGGGCCCGGCGGGTCATCTGCGGGCGGGCCCGGTGAGACACCCACGGGCGGGTTCGATGGCGCATTCCGATGCGGGTCCGGTGGCGCGCCCGGAGGTGGGCCTGGTGGCGCACCCGGAGGTAGGTCTGGTGGCGCACCCGTAGGTGGGTCTGGTGGTACGCCCGTAGGTGGGTCTGGGGGCACGCCCCGGAGTGGATTCGGTGGCGCATCGAGAAGCGGGTCTGGTGGCGCGCCCGGAAGCGGGTCCGGTGGCGCGCCCGTAGGTGGGTCTGGGGGCACGCCCCGGAGTGGATTCGGTGGCGCATCGAGAAGCGGACTTGGCGGCACACCCGGAGGTGGGCCCGGGGGTGGGTCTGGTGGCGCACCCGGGGGTGGGTCTGGTGGCGCGCCCGTAGGCGGGTCTGGGGGCATGCCCCGAAGCGGATCCAACGACGCACCGAGAGGCGGACCTTGTGGCGGGTCCGGGAGGATGTCCACAGGCGGGCCCGGCGGCGCATCGAGAAGCGGCTCTGGCGGCGCAGCCGGAAGCGGGGCCGGCGGTGCGCACGCTGAGGATGCCGCCGGGCGCCGGAGGTTGTGGTCCGCCGCTTCCCATCTGGCGGCCACCCGGCACGGTCTGGCCGCCACCCGTGACGGCGGCACCGTGCTGCTGCTGCCGCTGGCCGAGGGCGACACCGCCGACGCCCTCGCCCGCCGCACCGCCCGGCAGCTGGGCACCGCCGTGCACGCCCCGGTCACCGTCGGCGCCTCCGCACCGGTGGCCGCGCCCGCCGGGTGGCCCGGGAAGGTGGCGGCCGCCTACGCCGAGGCGCGGCGCTGTCTGGCCGCCCTGCGGGCGCTGGGCCGGGCCGGACAGGGCGCCGCCGCCGAGGACTTCGGCTTCCTCGGCCTGCTGCTGGCCGGTACCCGCGACGGCGCCCCGGACGGCACCGGCGTCCAGGACTTCGTGACCCGCACCCTGGGTCCGGTCCTCGACTACGACGAGCGGCGCGGCACCGAGTTGATCCGCACGCTCGACGCGTACTTCGCCGGCGGGATGAGCCCGGCCCGGACGAAGGACGCGCTCCACGTGCACGTCAACACGGTGGCGCAGCGGCTGGAGCGGGTCGGGCGGCTGCTCGGCCCCGACTGGCAGTCGCCCGCCCGCTCCCTGGAGATCCAGCTCGCCCTGCGGCTGCACCGCCTGGCCTCGGCCCTGGGCTACTGAGCCGAGGACGAACGGGCCGGGCGCTCCGCCGTCTCTGTCTCCGTCTCTGTCTTTGTCTCCGTCCCTGTCCTCGTTCCCGGCCCCGTTCCCGGTCCCGTTCCCGTCTCGCTCTCCGTCCTCCCCGCCGGCCGCGGGGAGGGCGCCGTGGCCGGTTCGACGGCGGCCAGATCGCGGTCCCGGGTCTCCTTGGCGGCGCCCACGGCCACCAGGGTGAGCAGGGCCGCCGCGATCACATAGAGGGCGATCGGCGTGGCGCTGTCGTAGTCGGCCAGGAGCGCGGTGGCGATCAGCGGTGCGGGCGCGCCGGCCGCGACCGACGAGAACTGGGCCCCGATCGACGCCCCCGAATACCGCATCCGGGTCGCGAACATCTCGGAGAAGAAGGCCGCCTGGGGCGCGTACATCGCCCCGTGGAAGACCAGCCCGACCGTTACGGCGAGCACCAGGGCCGGGAAGTCCTCGGTGTCGATGAGGAGGAAGAAGGGGAAGGCCCACGCGCCCACGCCCGCCGCGCCCAGCAGATACACCGGGCGGCGTCCGATCCGGTCCGACAGCGCGCCCCACGCGGGAATGACCGCGAAGTGCACGGTCGAGGCGATCAGTACGGCGTTCAGCGCGGTCTGCTTGTCCAGGCCCACGTGGTCGGAGGTCGCGTAGACGAGGACGAAGGCGGTGATGACGTAGTAGCTGATGTTCTCCGCCATCCGCGCGCCCATGGCGACCAGCACATCCCGCCAGTGGTGGCGCAGGACCGCGACCAGCGGCGTCTTCTCGGCGGCGGCGCCGTCCCGGCCCGTGGCGGCCTTACGGGCCTCGGCCTGGGCCAGCGCCGCCTTGAACACCGGCGATTCATCGACAGAGAGCCGAATCCACAAGCCGACCAGTACCAGCACGCCCGAGAGCAGGAACGGCACCCGCCAGCCCCATGACGCGAAGGCGTCGTCGGAGAGCAGCGCGGTCAGCGCGGAGAGCACCCCGGTGGCCAGCAACTGTCCGGCGGGGGCGCCGGTCTGCGGCCAGGACGCCCAGAACCCGCGCCGCCGCGCGTCCCCGTGCTCCGACACCAGCAGCACCGCCCCGCCCCATTCGCCGCCGAGCGCGAAGCCCTGGACCAGGCGCAGCGCGGTGAGCAGGACGGGCGCCGCCGAGCCGACCGTGGCGTGGGTGGGCAGCAGCCCGATGGCGCAGGTGGCGCCGCCCATCATCAGCAGGCTCAGGATCAGCAGCTTCTTACGGCCGAGCCGGTCGCCGTAGTGGCCGAAGACCAGGGCGCCGATCGGCCGGGCGGCGAAGCCGACCGCGTAGGTCAGGAACGACAGCAGGGTGCCGACGAGCGGATCGGAGTCGGGGAAGAAGAGCTGGTTGAAGACGAGTGCGGCCGCCGACCCGTAGAGGAAGAAGTCGTACCACTCGATGGTGGTGCCGATGAGGCTCGCGGCGACGATGCGCCGGAGGTTGCCGGGAGGTGGGGGAGCGGTTGATGCCGAGGCCATGTGCGCCACTTCCTCGTGTGCGGTGGGGACGGTACGTGTCGGGCACACGGTAGGAAGGCGCGGATCAGGCGCACATGTGGTGGGGCGACATAGTTCCGCGGCCGGTTGTGCGTGTGGCCATCATGCCCGCTCGCGGATGGGCGGTTCAGGGACCTGAGGGGACGGAACCGGTGCGCTGGGCCGCGGTGTGCGGTTCGGATGTCCCTGGTTATGCGAAGGTCACCTCGGCGGTGGCGTGCTGGGCGTCGCGGTGGGTCGCGGTGCGCAGGTGGACGGTGGTGTCGGAAGGTGCGCCCTCGGCGAGGATGTGCTCGCCGGCGAATACCGGCCGCCGCAGCCGGAAGGACAGCGAGCGCACCCGGCGTTCGGGGGCGTTGCGGCGTACCACGTCGAGCATGAGCAGGGCGAGCAGCGGGCCGTGGACGACCAGGCCGGGGTAGCCCTCCGTGTCGCGGCAGTACGGGGCGTCGTAGTGGATGCGGTGGGCGTTGGCGGTGAGGGCGCTGAGCCGGAACAGCAGCGTCGGGCCGGGCTGGAGGCGCAGGTGCCAGGGGCTCTCGGGATCGGGCGTGGAGGTGTCGTCGATGGTGGCCGGGTGCCGTCCGCCGCCGCTGCGGCCGGATCGGTAGACGATGTCCTGTTCCTCCACCATGCACACCCGGCCCGACTGGCGGAACTGCTGGCGCTCGGTCACGAACAGCAGCTCGCCGCTGCGGCCCCGCTTCGGGGTCACCGCGGCGAGGCTGCTGGTCCGCTCGGCCGGTTCGCCCAGCCGCAGCGGCTCGACGATCTCGCAGCGCCCCCCGGCGAACATGCGCTGCCGGTCGGGCAGCGGCGGCAGGAAGCGGGCGGCGCGCAGATGGCCGTCGGGGCCGAGGTCGTGCTGGGCGGGCCAGTGCAGGAAGTGGAACCACTGCCACAGCGGAGGGAGCGGGTCACCGTCCTTCGCGGCGGGTTCGGGCAGATCCAGGAGGGCCGACACGGCGGCGGTGGGGCCCGGGTCCATCGGGTCGTGCGCGGTGACCGGCTCGGGGTGCCACGTTTCGACGTAGGAGCTGAGGGGGGCGGTACCGGGCTGCATGGTAGGTGTGACCTCGCGCTTCAGGTGAGGAGTGCGGTCTTCTATGCGGTCTTCGATGCGGTTTTCGATGCGATCGATGCGGTCTTCGACGGTTGTGGGCGGCGGCGGGCGACTGGGTGGCGTCCAGATGGGAGGCGCGCGACGGTCCCGGACCGGACGGTGCGGCGCGCTCCGCCGCGCCGGTGGCGAGCCGCGTCGCGGGCCTGGTACGCCACCGCGATCCCGCCATCGGTAACGGGCGGAAGCGTCGGTTCGATCATCGGCGCGAGGCGGCATCCGCGTCACGCGTCCGCGCCCGGTCCGTCCGGCGTGTGCAACCGGGCGGAGGGCCACCGCCCGTGTGACGCGGCCGAGTCGATCAGGCGGGTCAGTTCCCGCGCGACGACCTCGACGGCCGGTGGGACGCGTCCGTACCGCGGGGTCCCCAGGACGATCGACCGCCATACGTCGGGCTCGGACAGGGGAGCGGCGCTGAGCGCGCCGTTCGCGACGTCGTCGGCGATGCCGACGCCGGGCAGGATGGTCCAGCCGTGTCCGGCCAGGACGAGCTGTTTCTGCACGCGCATGGAGTTGGTCTGCACGGTGACGTCCATGGCGACCCCCGAACGGGCCGCCGCGCCATCGATCAGCGTGCGCAGGGCGTGGCCGGAGGCGGGCATCACGAGGGGGCGCGCCGCGACCTCCGCGAAGGGCACCGGGTGATCCGCGCGCAGCCCGGCCGCGGTGGGGGCCACCGCCCACAGGCGCTCACGGACCAGGGGGCGGGCGTTGAGGGACGGGGAGCTGTCCAGGTTGTACAGCAGGGACAGGTCCAGGTCGCCGTCGTCCAGCCACTGCTGGAGATGGCCGGAATAAGCGGTCAGCAGACGCAGCTCCACACCCGGGTGGGCGACGCCGACGGCCGACACCAGCGGCTCGGCCAGCAGGTCGCTGGTGCTCTCCAGCAGGCCGAGGGTGACGATGCCGGTCACCTCTCCGGGGCGGGGCTGTACCTCGGCGCGCGCCCGCTCCAGCTCGTTCAGGGCCCGGCGCGCCCGGTCCACCAGGATCTCCCCGGCCTCGGTGGGCCGCATGCCCTGTCGTGTGCGCTGGAAGAGGGAGACGCCGAGTTCCTCCTCCAGTGTGCGGATCTGCCGGGTGACGGCGGGCTGCACCAGGTGCAGCAGCTCCGCGGCGCGGGTCACGCTGCCCACCTCGGCGACCGTGACGAGCGCCTTCAGCTGTTTGACGTCCATCAGGGTGCCTCCTTCCCGGCCATCCGCGACCCGTATGGATCCATCATGGATCGCTATTTCACACAGCCGCTCATGAGTGCCGATGATGTTACTCGAGTCCGGGCCACCCATACCTCCGGAGGCCAACGCATGGCCGTCCGACCCCCTCGCGGCCACTCCCCAGACCGCGGCAAGGAGACCTCTTCCCATGAGCACCCTCGACATCCTGTCCGAGGACGAGCAGTTCATCGTCCGGACGGTGCACGACTTCGTCGACAAGGACATCAAGCCCGTCGCGCGGGAACTCGACCACACCAACACCTACCCCGAGGCGCTCATCGAGCGGATGAAGGCCCTCGGCATCTTCGGTCTCGCCGTCCCGGAGGAGTACGGCGGCGCTCCGGTGTCGACCCCCTGCTACGTCCTGGTCACCGAGGAACTGGCACGGGGCTGGATGAGCCTGGCCGGTGCCATGGGCGGGCACACCGTCGTCGCCAAACTGCTGCTGCACTTCGGCACGGAAGAGCAGAAACAGCGGTACCTGCCGAGGATGGCCACCGGTGAGATACGGGCCACCATGGCCCTCACCGAGCCGGGCGGCGGCTCCGACCTCCAGGCCATGCGCACCATCGCCCGTAAGGACGACGACGGCTACGTGGTCAACGGGACCAAGACCTGGATCACCAACTCCCGCCGCTCACAGCTGATCGCCCTGCTGTGCAAGACCGACCCCGAGGCATCCCCCGCACACAAGGGCATCTCCATCCTGCTCGTCGAGCACGGGTCCGGACTCACGGTCTCCCGGGACCTGCCCAAGCTCGGCTACAAGGGTGTGGAGAGCTGCGAGCTGTCCTTCGAGGACTACCACGCTCCCGAGGACGCGGTGCTCGGCGGTGTCGAGGGCGAGGGCTTCGCCCAGATGATGAAGGGTCTGGAGACCGGGCGTCTCCAGGTGGCGGCCCGCGCACTCGGCGTCGGCCGCGCCGCCCTGGAGGACGCGCTCGCCTACGCACAGGAACGTGAGTCGTTCGGCAAGCCCATCTGGAAGCACCAGTCCATCGGCAACTACCTCGCCGACATGGCCACCTCCCTCACGGCAGCCCGTCAGCTCACCCTCTATGCCGCCCGTGAGGCCGATGCCGGCCGGCGCGTGGACATGGAAGCGGGCATGGCCAAACTGTTCGCCTCCGAGACGGCCATGCAGATCGCGCTCAACGCGGTCCGCATCCACGGAGGTTACGGCTACTCGACCGAGTTCGACGTGGAGCGTTACTTCCGGGACGCCCCGCTGATGATCGTCGGCGAGGGCACCAACGAGATCCAGCGGAACGTGATCGCCAGCCAGCTGGTCAAGCGAGGAGGACTCGACGTGTGAACGTGCCCCGTCAGCGGCCCGGTCCGCCGGCCCGGGAGCCGTTCCCGGTCCGTGTGGTGCGCGGCTGAGCCGCGCTCCGGCCGGTCACCGCTCCAGGATGCCCGCCACCGCCTGCCCCGCCTTCCTGCGGGCCGCGCGCTATCTGGCCCGCCCGCTCGACGAACGGGAGGAACGCCGCCTCTACGACGAGCTGCTGCGGCTCGGCGACATCCTCGGCATCAAGCGGCGTGACATGCCCGCGACGCCCGAGGAGTACTGGCCGTACGTCGAGGCGATGGTCCGCGAGGAGCTGGAGCTGACGCCGTGGCACGGGAACTGCTCGATCCGCGCCGGCCGATCCCGCCGCCCCCGGCTCCCGCGCGCCGCTGCGCACCCTGTGGCCCGCGCTCCGTCGGCCGCCGGCGCGGCTGCACGTGTGCGTCATCACCGGCCTGCTCCCGCCCGTCGTCCGGGAACGCCTCGGGCTGACCTGGACCCGCCGGGACGAGCGGCGGCTGCGCCGGTTCGGCGCCGTGGTCCGCGTCCTCGTCCCGCTGCTGCCCGAGCGGCTGCGCTACCTCCCCACGGCGCGCGCGGCCCGCCGGGCCCCCCGGCCACCCCGCTGACCGGCTGGTTCGCTGACCGCTAGTCCGCGCGCCCCGCGCGCGGCCGCCGTGCCTTGCCGAGCTGGAGCATGGCGGCGCCGAGCTGGTCCGGGGTGAGCGAGGGGGCGGGGAGCGCGTGGGCGCCCTCGGGGCGGAGCCCGTCGAGCAGCAGGGCCAGATAGCGGCGCCAGGCCAGCGGCGCGGCGGCGGTCGAGCCGGGGACCGCGCGGCCGAGCGCGGCCAGCAGGAACAGCAGGTCCTCCGCGGTGGCGTCGTCCCGGGCCGCGCCCTGCCGCTGGGCACGGCGCAGCAGGACGTCCAGCGTCTTGTGGTTCTCCTTGCGGAGCGCGTCCAGCGAGGGGACGCCCTGGATGCCGGTGGTCATCAGGTCGTTGGTGCCCCGGTCGGCGGCGAGCAGCCCGAAGATGCGCTCCAGATAGGCCGTCAGGCCGGCCCAGGCGTCGGGCGCCGAGCGGGCCTCCTCGGCGGCCCGCAGGATGTCCCGCAGGGAGTCGCCGAATACCGCCTCGATGAGTTCCGCCCGGCCGGCGAACCGCCGGTAGAGGGTGGCGCTGCCGACCCCGGCCCGACGGGCGATGTCGTCGAGCGGGGCGTCCACACCCTGATCCGTGTAGATCTCCCGGGCGGCTGCTATCAGCATCTCGCGGTTGCGCCGTGCGTCTCGGCGCAACGGTGTCTCTTTCTCCACACGGCTGCCCATGGCCCGAACCCTAACACTAACCGGGGGAATCTCTCCGGTTAGGTGTTAAGATCATCGAGAGAGCGGGGAACGGTCCCCGGTTCTGGTTTCGGGGGAAGCCACCAACCGACTGACGGGATCGCCATGCCCCAGGATCTGTCCGCGCTCGGCGCGGATTTCGTCGCCGATCCGTATCCGGTCTACGCGCGGCTGCGGGAACGGGGCCCGGTCCACCGGGTGCGCACCGACACCTCCGGTGAGTTCTGGCTCGTCGTCGGCCACGAGGAGGCCCGTGCCGCGCTGACCGACCCCCGGCTGAGCAATGACATCCGTCACTCGGCCACCTGGCGGGACGACGGCGGCAACGCCATCGGGCGGAACATGGTGCAGACCGACCCGCCGCACCACACCCGGCTGCGGGGGCTGGTGGCCCGCGCGTTCACCCCGGGCCGGATCGAGGCCCTGCGCCCCCGCGTACAGCGGATCGCGGACGGACTCCTGGACGTGATGACCCCCTCGGGCCGGGCCGACCTCGTCGAGGACTACGCGCTGCCGCTGCCGCTGGCCGTCATCTGCGAGCTGCTGGGCGTGCCGGAGGCGGATCGCAAGGCGTTCCACGGCTGGTACCTGGACAGCTCCGACCTGACCCGGCCGGAGGCCGCCGGTGCCGCCGTCCAGGACCTGACCGGCTACTTCGCGGAACTCATCGCGTCCAAGCGCCGCGCCCCCGGAGACGATCTGCTCAGCTCCCTGGTCCGCACCATGGACGCGGGCGGTGACGTGCTGTGCGCCGAGGAGATGCTCGGCATGGCGTTCGTCCTGCTGGTGGCCGGCTACGAGACCTCCGCCAACCTGATCTCCAGCGGCACCCTCGCGCTGCTCCGCCACCCCGGGCAACTGGCCGCGCTGCGCGCCGACTGGTCGCTGCTGGAGGGCGCGATCGAGGAGATGCTGCGCTATGACGGCCCGGTGGAGAGCGCCGCGTTCCGCTTCACCAGGAAGCCGGTGGAGATCGCCGGCACCGCCATTCCGGCCGGGGAGTCCATCGCGGTGGTCCTGGCCTCCGGGTCGCGGGACCCCCGCCGGTTCGCCGACCCGGACCGCTTCGACATCCGGCGCTCGCCGCGCGGCCACCTCGCCTTCGGGCACGGCGTCCACCACTGCCTGGGCGCCCCGCTGGCCCGGCTCGAAGGGGCCATCGCCGTCCGGACCCTGCTGGAGCGCTGTCCCGGCCTCGCCCTGGACGCCGAACCGGCCGACCTCGCCTGGCGGCCCGGCCTGATGCTGCGCGGGCCGCGCCGGCTGCCGGTGCGGTTCACCCCCACGTCCGGCGCCGGTGCCCGCGCCGCCGGCGCCTGAGGTGTGTCGACGGACCGCGGCGGACGAACACCGCGGTCCGTGGGGCAGCGCGTTCAGCGCGGTCGCGGAAGCATGCGCAGCGGACCGGCGGTGAGGCTCATCTGCGGCCTCGGCCGGATCTTCGTCCCCGGAATCGGGCGCATCCGCCAGCGGCCCGCGATCGCGGCCAGGGCCAGCGTCGCCTCCGTCATGCCGAAGACATCGCCGATGCACTTGCGGCTGCCGCCGCCGAAGGGCAGATACGCGCCGCGCGCCACGTCCTTGGCCCGCTCCGGGAGCCAGCGGTCGGGGTCGAAGGACTCCGGGTCGGAGAACAGGGCCGGATCGCGGTGCAGCACATACGGGCTGATCAGCACGTCCGAGGCCGGGGGCAGCCGCCGCCCGCCGAGTTCGGTGGCCTCGGTGGTGGTCCGGGTGAAGAGCCACGCGGGCGGGAAGAGCCGCAGCGCCTCGCTGAACACCCGCTGGGTGTACGCGAGCCGGGGCACGTCGGCGTAGACCGGGGCCCGCCCGCCCAGCACCTCGTCGACCTCGGCGTGCAGCGCGGCCTCGGCCCGCGGATTGCGGCCGAGCAGGAACCAGGTCCAGGTCAGCGCCGAGGCGGTGGTCTCGATCCCGGCCAGCAGCAGGGTCATCACCTGGTCGTGGATCTCCTGGTCGGACAGGGTGCCGCCGGTCTCGTCGTCCTGGGCGGCGAAGAGCGCCGACAGCACATCGCCGCGGTCGCCGCGGTCCGCCGCCCGGTAGTCGTCGATCATGCGGTCGATGAGCCGGTTGAGCCTGCCGAGCGCGTCGTCGAAGCGCCGGTTCGCCGCGATCGGAAGCCCGGCCAGCAGGCCGGTGGGGTCGATCGCCCGCCGGTAGGCGCCCTCCACGACGACCGGCAGACAGTGCTGGATCTCGGCCACGGCATGCGGCGCCATATCGGTGGAGAACAGCGCACCCGCCGTCACCCGCGCGGTGAGCGCGAGCATCTCATGGCTGACGTCGACGGGCCGGCCCGCCGTCCACGCCGTCGACTCGGCCGCGCACTCGCGCTCCATCACCTCCGCGTACCGGGCGATCCGGGCGGCCTGGAAGGCGGGCTGCACCAGCCGGCGCTGCCTGCGGTGGTCCGCCCAGTCGGAGGTGATCAGACCGTTGCCCAGGATCGGCTTGGCCTTCTCCTTCACCGGTCCGCCGGTGTCGTAGACCCGCGCGTTCACCAGCACCTGCTGGACCAGCTCCGGATGACAGGGCAGATACGCGGGCCGGGGTCCCAGCCGGAGCTCGACCAGATCGCCGTGGGCGGGCAGGGAGGCCAGGAACTGAAGCGGTTTGCGGCCCATGAGCAGGGCGTGGCCGGCCAGCGGAAGCCCGCCGGGGGCGAGGGCGTGCCGCCAGTGGCGCGTCGCCGGTTGCTGCGCGGTCCTCATGCGGAAGAGTCCTTCACTCGCGAGGTCGGGTACGGAAGGTCCGGGGCGCGCCCGGTCCGGGGCGGACCCCGGATGGCGCGCCGTCAGCGTGGCACGCACACCATGGGCAGCGGGCCGGGTTCGAGCGTCGCCTTCGGCTCGGGGCGCAAGGCCGTCCCGGGCACCGGGCGAAGCCGCCACCGGCTCGCGATCGTGGCCACGATGAGGGCGGTCTCGGTGAGTGCCAGGACGTCTCCGATGCACTTGTGACTGCCCGCGCCGAACGGGAGCAGCGCCCCGCGCGGCACCTCCCCCGCGCGGTCGGGGAGCCAGCGCTCGGGGTCGAACCGCTCGGGATCGGGGAACAGTTCGGGATTGTGGTGCAGCGCCTGGGCGCTGTAGAGGATCATCGTGCCCGCCGGGACGGTCCGGCCACCGAGTTCGGTCTCGGCCGCCGTGACCCGCATCGCCATCCACGACGGCGGATACAGCCGCAGCGACTCGGTGATGACCGCGCGGGTGTACTCCAACGACGGCAGGTCCTCAGCGGCGGGCGAGCGGCCCTGGAGCACCTCGTCGATCTCGGTGTGCACCCGCTTCTCCACCTCGGGGTGGGCGCCCAGGAGATGGAAGACGAAGGCGAGGGTCGAGGCGGTGGTCTCGCTCCCGGCGACCAGGAAGGTGACCACCTGGTCGAGGACCTCGCCGTCGGCCAGCCCCTGCCCGGTCTCGGGGTGTTCGGCGCGCAGCAGCGTGGAGAGCAGATCGCCGTGGTCGGCGCCGGACCGCCGGCGGTCGCTGATCATCTTGTCCACGATCTGCCGCAGCCGGGCATTGGCCCGGTCATAGCGCCGGTTGCCGGGGGTGGGGAGCTTCTCCATGATCCCCAACGGCGCCATGGTGCGCTTGTAGATGCCGTGCGAGACGATGCGCAGGCAGTGGCGCGCCTCGTCGATCGTCGCCTCGTCGACCCCGGTGGAGAACAGCGTCCGCGCGGCGACCCGCATCAGCAGGGCGTGCATGGTGTCGCTGATGTCCAGGGTCCGCCCCGGCTGCCAGGAGCCGATCGCCGTGCGGGTGTCATCGGCGACGGCGGCGGTGTAGGCGGCGATCCTGGGCGGGTGGAACGCGGGCTGGATCATCCGCCGCTGGTAGCGGTGGTCCTCGCCCCGGGAGACCGAGAGGCTGTTCCCGAGCAGCTGCCGCGCCTTGTCGAAGACCCCGCCCTTGTCGAACACCCGGGGATTGAGCAGCACATGGCGGACCAGCTCGGGATGGCAGACCAGATAGGCGCGGCTGGGCCCCAGCCTGACCTCCACCAGATCGCCGTGGGCGGGCAGGGAGGCCAGGAACTGGAGCGGCCGGCGCCACAGCGCCAGGGTGTGTCCCAGCAGCGGCACCGAGCCGGGCGCCGTGCCGGTGGCCCAGGGGCGCTCCGGCGGTGCGGAGCTCTTCGCGGAAGTCACGGTCCCCCTTTCCTTACTGAATACGGGAGTTGACGTCGTTGACGGCCGCCTTGTAGCGCTTGTTGCCGATGGTCCACACGAAGTTGCCGTAGATCAGATCGAGGCAGACGTCCCGCGTCAGCGGGTCGAACGCCTTGATGCACTCGATGTCCTCGATCATGTCGTCGAGCCGGGCCTGGAAGAACTCCTCGAACGCCGCCTCGTCGCTCACATCGCAGAGCCGGAAACAATTGGTGATCTGGTTCAGGGAGACCTCGCGGTCATAGGAGTAGAAGTCATTGACGATGGTGAGTCCGCGGGTTGTCATCCGCGCGATCAGACTCGTCTTGGCGTGTTCGGTGAACTCCGGGTGCCGGTAGATCGGGTACGACATCTTCATCCAGAAGTCGACTCCGATGTCGGTGACCCGGAAACGGAAATACTGCTCCGGGGAGGTGGTGCACAGCGCCGCCTTGACGGGCGAGTTGCGGAACATATGGTCGCTGGTGACGAAGGCGCGGGCCGCCTCGTACGCGACCTCCGCGTCCTCGGGGTCGTAGTACTTCTCGCAGACCTTGCGCAGTTGGGGCAGGAAGAGATCGAAGTCGTGCAGCGCGGGATCCATGTCGTCCCAGACGAATGTCACGCAGTTCAGGACGCAGACGGCCTTGAACGCCTCCATGTCCTTGATATGGCGGGGACTCTGGGACCACAGGACCACCCCCACATAGGAGATCCAGCGTTCATCGGAAACCGATTTTCCGAGAGGAGCCACCGCCGCGTTGCAGTCGTCGATGACCTCGCGCAGTTCGGCGTCGGTCAATTCCACCTTGGTGGGCCGGGTGACGACATGGCGGTCGAACATCTCCTGGAAGCGGCGGGTGCAGTCCTCCAGATAGGGGCGGACGGTGCGGTGGCTGATGTCCTGGGCTCCGGCCGGGAAGAGATCGGTCGTCATGAGTTCCTCACAGTGGCCATGCGGGCGATCCGGGTCAGCGCGTTGACCGCGTCCGCGGTGAAGGGGGCGTCGTCGAGGGCCCGCAGGGCCTGCGTCCTGCGGTCGTCGATCATCTGCTCGACGGCCTCCCGGGCGGTGGTGGCGGCGAAGATCTCCTGGATGGTCGCGGCGCCCTTCTCGTCCAGCAGCGGATTGCCGATGAGGCTGCGCAGCCGTGCCGCCTGGGCGCGGTCGGAGCCGCGCAGGGCCAGCGCGGTCAAGGTGGTGTTCTTCCCGGCCCGCAGATCGTCCAGCTGGGATTTGCCGGTCGACTCCGGATCGCCGTAGACGCCCAGCAGATCGTCCCGGAGCTGGAACGCCTCGCCCAGCGGCAGGGCGTAGGCGGTGAACGCCTCCATGGCCGCGGGGCCGGCGCCCGCGATGGCGGCTCCGAGGTGCAGCGGACGCTCGATGGTGTACTTGGCGGTCTTGTACCGGTTGACGGTGAGGGTGGCCTCGACATCGTCGGTCAGCTCGCCGGTGGCCGCCAGATCGAGGTACTGGCCCAGCATCACCTCGGTGCGCATCTCCGACAGCAGTGGGAGCACGGCGTCGAACTGGGCGGGGGTGAGACCGGCCGAGTGCAGGAGTTCGTCCGACCAGGCGAGGGCGAGGTCGCCGAGCAGCACCGCCCCGCTGACCCCGAACCGCTCGATCTGGTCGGGGCTGCGGCCGGCGGCGCACAGCGCGGCCAGGGTGCGGTGGATGGTCGGCCGGCCGCGGCGGGTGTCGCTGTCGTCCATGACGTCGTCGTGGATCAGCGCGAAGGCGTGGAACATCTCCAGACAGGCGGCCACCCGGATCACCGCCTCGCCGTCCCCGCCGCCGCCGACGGCCTGCCAGCCGGTGATACACAACAGGGGCCGTATGCGCTTTCCGCCGGACAGGAAATCCTTGAGCAGTCCGGAGAGATACGGCAGATGGTGTTGCGGAGTGGTACGGGCCTTGGCCGTCAGAAAGTCTTCGAGTACGACGTCCACCGACTCCCGGACGGCATCGGCGTCCAAGCGGCCGGGGATGAGCGTGGGTGCGGTCATACGAGTGACTCCTCCACGTCGAGATGTCGAAATCCGTTGATCAAGGAGACGAAAACAGGCACGCGGAAACCCTTGGCTCGGGTGGAATGGACGGACTGCCGCCCATGCGGTGTACGGCGCTGTGCACGACACCATGAAGGCAGTCGCATGACGCGACTGCGGTGCCTGGTCGAAATGTCGAACGCGCTGCGAAGGGTGCGAAGCTCAGGCGCTCAGGGAGCCATCCGGGTGACGCGGGCGGTCATTTCCGCACGTGATTACAGACCGGGCCGCAATGGGACCCTGGTCGGCGCGGCATCCGCGTGGGCATCATCGGTTCGATGGCTGCCAGGTGTGCGCGGGTACACTCAATGACGCCCATGTATTCCCCCTGAGTGCCGCCGGTCCCCCCATTGGACGTGTGCAGTCTAGACGCAAGATCGACGGATTCGGAAGCCCGTTCTGCTATCGCGCCTATCACTTGTGGGCCGCGCGGGCGGGGAAGCAGCCGCCGCGTCCGGTGCGGGCCGAAACCGGGTAACTCGCCCCGTACGTGCGAAGTATCAGGGAAATAAGCGGGTGTGCAATAGGGGTGCGGAGAGTTCGTTGAAAGCTGAACGGGGTAAGAGGGAACGGGCAACTGAACGGGGCCCCGCCTTGACCGGCGGGACCCCGTTCAATAGGGCGCTGGACGTCCGGCGTGTGGCCGGGACCGGTCAGGTCTTGCGGTAGTCGTAGCCTTCCGTGGCCGCCTGGAGCACCGCGTCCACATCCGCCCCGGCGGAGGCGGTGACGACCGCCGCCACCGCGCCTTCCACCAGCGGCGCGTCCGCCAATCGGGTGCCCTCCGGCAGTTCGTCGCCCTCGGCCAGCAGCGCCTTGACGGCCAGCACCGCGCTGCCCAGGTCCACCAGCACCGCCACCCCGGCACCCCGGTCGACCGCCTGGGCCGCCTCGGCTATCAGCTCCGGACTGGTGCCGAATCCGCCGTCCGGGGTGCCGCCCGCGGCGCGGACCGGCGCCGCGCCACCGCCGGACAGCTCCTTCGCCAGCTCGGCCACCGAGTCCGCCACCGCCGCGCTGTGCGACACCAGGACTATCCCGACCAGTTCCTTCTCACCCTCGTCGGTCATCGGGCCGCCTCCGCCAACGCCGCGATGATCAGCGCAGCGGAGGTGGCGCCCGGGTCCTGGTGGCCGGCGCTGCGCTCACCCAGATAGCTGGCCCTGCCCTTGCGGGCCGTCATCGGCACGGTGGCCAGCGCCCCCTTCTCGGCGGCCTCGCCCGCGGCCGCGAACGACCCGGCGCCCGCGCCCAGCGCCTCGACGGCGGGGAACAGCGCGTCCAGCATCGTCTTGTCGCCGGGCGCGGCGCCGCCCAGCTGGGCCACCGCGTCCGCGCCGGCCCGCAGCGCGTCCGCCAGCTGCTGCGGGGTGATCCGCTCGGCGTCGCCGAGCGCCTTGCCGGCGCGCCGCAGCAGTGTCCCGTACAGCGGTCCGGAGGCGCCGCCCACCTTGGAGATCAGCTGGCGCCCGGCCAGGATCAGCGCGGCCCCGGGCGAGCCCGGCGGCTCCTTCTCCAGCGCCTCGGTCACGGCGGCGAAGCCGCGCTGCATGTTGGTGCCGTGGTCGGCGTCGCCGATCGCGGCGTCCAGGTCGGTGAGACGGGCCGCCTCACGGCTCACGGACGCGGCCGCGGCGGTGAGCCAGCGGAGGAAGAAAGGGGTGTCGAGCACGTCGTCGACGGCGGGTTCACTGCTGGACACAGGCGCCTCCTCGGTCGTAGCCAACGGCGACAGCGTTCGTATCGGAACCGGCCGGCCTCAGGCGCCCCAGCGCAGCCCGGCGGTCCGCACGGGCGCGTCCCACAGCCGCAGGAGGTCCTCGTCGACCTGGCACAGGGAGATCGAGGCGCCCGCCATGTCGAGTGATGTGATGTAGTTGCCGACGAGCGTACGCGCCACCGCCACCCGGCGCTCGCCGAGCGCCCGGTGCACCTCGGCGGCGAAGCCGTACAGCTCCAGCTGCGGGGTCGCGCCCATGCCGCCCACCAGCAGCAGCACCGGATTGTCCGGGCGCAGGTCGGCCACCACCGTCTCCACCGCGTAGTCGGCGATCTCACGGGAGGTCATCATCGCCCGCCGTTCACGCCCCGGCTCGCCGTGGATGCCCACCCCCAACTCCAGCTCGCCCGCGGGCAGGTCGAAGGTGGGGCCGCCCTTGGCCGGGGTCGAGCAGGCGCTGAGCGCGACCCCGAAGCTCCGCGAGAGCTCGTTCACCCGCCGGGCGATGGACTCCACCCGCTCCAGCGGCGCGCCCTCCTCGGCCGCCGCGCCCGCGAGCTTCTCCACGAACACGGTGGCCCCGGTGCCGCGCCGGCCCGCCGTGGAGAGGCCGTCGTCGACCGCCACATCGTCGTTGACCAGGACCTTGGCGACCTGGATGCCCTCGTCCTCGGCGAGCTCGGCGGCCATGTCGAAGTTGAGCACGTCGCCCGTGTAGTTCTTGACGACGAACAGCACGCCCTGGCCGCTGTCCACCGCCGCCGCGGCGCGCACCATCTGGTCCGGCACCGGGGAGGTGAACACCTCGCCGGGGCAGGCGGCGTCCAGCATGCCGGGCCCCACGAAACCGCCGTGCAGCGGCTCGTGCCCCGATCCGCCGCCGGAGACCAGTGCCACCTTGCCCTCGACGGGCGCGTCCCGCCGGACGATCACCCGGTTCTCCACGTCGACGATCAGTTCGGGGTGCGAGGCGGCCAGTCCGCGCAGCGCGTCGGCGACCACGGTCTCGGGGACGTTGATGAGCATCTTCATGGGTGTGTCCGTCCTCCGCCGGGTGGGGGGCTGTGCACCGCTGCAACAGCGTACGGATCCGTCGCGGCCATGCACCCCTGGGACGCTGGGCCGAATGGCCCAATAGGACGAAAAAGGTACATAGACATCATATGGTGCGCGCATGGAGAATACTGCCGCACCGGCGGCCGCCGTCCTGCCCCCGCGCGCCCAGCCCCGTCAGCCGCTTCGGTACCGCCGCCCGGCCCCCTGGCTCGGGCTGGTCGCCGTCGGTTACGCCGTGGTCCAGTTCGCCGTGGTGATCCCGCACACCGGGCACGCGCTGGGCTGGGACGAGTCCGTGTACGTCTCCCAGGTCGATCCGCGTACCCCGTCCGCGTACTTCAGCGCACCCCGCTCGCGCGGCATCAGTCTCCTGGTCGCACCCGTGGTGGCCGCCACCGACTCGGTCTGGGCGCTGCGCGTCCTGCTCGTGCTGGCGTCCGCGGGCGCGCTCTACGGCGCCTTCCGGGTCTGGACCCGGCTGCTGCCCCCGGCTCAGGTCGCCCTGGCCGCGCTGCTCTTCTCCGGACTGTGGATCACCCAGATCAGCGGGCCCGCGGTGATGCCCAACCTGTGGGTGGCGATCGGCGCCGTCGCCGCCGTCGGCTGGTTCCTCCGTGTCCCCGGCGAACCGGGCGCCCGCTGGTGGCTGGCCGCCGTCCTCGCGGGCGTCACCCTGGTGCGCACCCCCGACGGGGGATGGCTCGCGCTGCCGCTGCTGATCGGCGCGATCGCAACGCGCCTGTGGCGGCCCGCGCTGCCCGCGCTGATCGGCGGATCGCTGCTCGGCGCCGCCCAGTGGATCGGCGAGGCGTACGACCGGTTCGGCGGCATCGGGGAGCGGCTGGGCATCTCCAGCGACGTCGAGGGCGGCATGGGCCTGCACTTCGGCGTGGGGGCCGCGCTGCGCAGCCTCAACGGACCGCAGCTGTGCCGCCCCTGCGAGGTGCCGCTGCGCCACCCGGAGCTGACCGTGTGGTGGCTGGCGCTGCCGGTGCTGACCCTCCTCGCCGTCAGCGCCGCCCTGCGCGACCGCCACGCGCTGCGCCGGGTGCGGGTGGGTCTCGGCCGCCCCGGCGCCCGGCTCCCCGCCGTACCGCTGACCGTGCTGCCGGTCGTCTGCGCGGCCGCCCTCGCCCTGCCGTATCTGCTGCTCATCGGCTACTCCGCACCGCGCTTCCTGATGCCCGCCTACGCGCTGCTGGCGCTGCCGATCGCCGGGCTGATCCCCCGCGCGGTGCGGACCGCACGCTCACCGCGGCACCTGGCGGCCGCCCTCGGCATCGTCATCACGCTCCACCTCGCGAGCCAGCTCGTCGTCCTCGGCCATACCGCGGCCCAGTCGGACCGCACCACCGGGCGCTACCGCACTGCCGCACAGGGGCTCCAGCGGCTGGGGCTGCGACCGCCCTGTCTGGTGACCGGCGACCGCGCCCTGCCCGTCGCGTACCACGCGGGCTGCTCCTCCGCCCAGACCAGCGGCAACAACCGGTCCACCACCCTGCCCGCGCTGCTGCGGCGGACCTCCCGCGAACCCACCGCGCTGCTGCTCCGGCGCGGCCGGGACCGGCCCCCGGCCTACGCCCGCACCTGGGTGTCCTATCCGCTGGCCGGCACCGAGTGGAACGCCTACCGGCCGCCGGACCAGGCGCGGGAGTGGGAGGCGGAGCAGGCCCGCGAGGCCGAGAAATCCCGGCAGGCCGAGAAATCCCGACAGGAGACGTCCGGAAAGGCCGCGAGCATGGGCGCCATGGCGATGACCTACCCGACCACCAGCTGGGCCGGATTCCAGGCGGCCGAACCCGCCTTCGCCGGCTACGCCCAGGACCGCTTCCGGCGCTACCGCCACCATGTGCTGGCCACCCTGCGCCAGGACGGCTCCCCGCGGGTCACCCCCCTCGAAGTGACCTTCCTCTCCGGCGAGTTGTGGCTGGGCATGATGCCCGACTCGCGCAAGGCGCTGGACCTGCGCCGCGATCCGCGGTTCTCGGTGCAGGCCAACCCCGGTCCGGGCGAGGGGCTCGCCGAGGGCGATGTGCGGGTGAGCGGCCGGGCGGTCGAGGTGACCGACCCCGAGACGGTGGCCCGGTTCGCCGCGCAGATCCGGCCGCCCGAGCCGTTCCACCTCTTCCGCGCCGAGGTGACCGAGGTGGTGCACACCGCCTCGGAGGGCGGGGAGATGGTGCTGCGCACCTGGCGTCCGGGCCGGCCGGTGCAGGTCGTGCGGCGCGGTACTGACGACGCCCCGCCCCGGGCGGAGGGCTGAGACCGGCGCCGTGGACCGGGCCCGCCGGTCCGGTCCACGGCCCTTCCGTATTGCTGGAACACGTTCTACCGTGCCCCTCGATCCCAGGACGCTCCCAGACCGCCGTCATGGCGCACGCGAGACTCCAGGAGGGGCCGTGGACCTCGAATACACCCCTGATCAGCGGCGGTTGCGCGATGAGCTGCGCGGGTACTTCGCCGAACTGGTCCCCGACGACGCCTACGCCCGCTTCGCCGACTCCACCGGGCAGAAGCGGTTCTACCGCGAGACCATCCGCCGCCTCGGCACCGACGGCTGGCTGGGGGTGGGCTGGCCGCGGGAGTACGGCGGGCGCGGGCTCGGCCCGGTCGAGCAGTTCATCTTCTTCGACGAGGCGGCCCAGGCCGGGGTGCCGCTGCCGCTGATGGCGCTCAACACGGTCGGGCCCACCATCATGCGGTTCGGCACCGAGGAGCAGAAGGCGTACTTCCTGCCCCGGATCCTCTCCGGCGAGATCGACTTCGCCATCGGCTACAGCGAACCCGACGCCGGCACGGACCTCGCCTCCTTGCGGACCCGCGCCGTACGGGACGGCGACAGTTACCTCGTCAACGGCCAGAAGACCTGGACCACCAACGGCGACACCGCCGACTGGGTCTGGCTCGCGGTCCGCACCGACCCCGACGCCACACCCCACAAGGGCATCAGCATCCTGCTGGTCCCGACCGACGACCCCGGCTACTCCGCCACCCCCATCACCACCCTCGCCTCCCACGACACCACCGCCAGCTACTACGAGAACATCCGCGTCCCGGTCACCCGCCGCGTCGGCGCCGAGAACGAGGGCTGGCGCATGATCACCACCCAGCTCAACTACGAGCGGGTGACCCTCGCCGCCCACGGCACCATGGCCATCCGGGCCCTGCGCGGCGTCCGCCAGTGGGCCGCCGACACCGGGCTCCCCGACGGCCGCCGGGTGATCGACCTGGCCTGGGTGCGCGCCCGGCTGGCCCGCACCCACGCCCGGCTGGACGCCATGAAGCTGCTCAACTGGCAGATGGTGGACGCCCTCCAGCGCGACACCCTGACCCCGCAGGACGCCTCCGCCGTCAAGGTGTACGGCTCCGAGGCGCGCCGTGACGCCTACGCCTGGCTGATGGAGGTCGTCGGCGCCGCCGGCCCGCTCAAGGAGGGCTCGGCGGGCGCGGTCCTCCACGGTGAGCTGGAGCGCGGCTACCGCAGCAGCGTCGTCTTCACCTTCGGCGGCGGCAACAACGAGATCCAGCGGGAGATCATCTCCTGGATCGGCCTGAAGATGCCCCGGGTGCGCCGCTGAGCCGCCGCGCTCTTGGTCAGTGGCCGGCGGTGAGTTCGCCGCTGAGCCTGCCGTGCAGATGGGCGCTGGGCTCGTTCAGACCGGTGATCTCGACGCTCTTGCCGCGCTGGGCGTACTTGGTCTCGATCGCGTCGAGGGCCGCGACGGAGGAGGCGTCCCAGATGTGGGCGGCGGACAGGTCGATGACGACCTTGTCGGGGTCGGTGGCGTAGGCGAACTGGCCGACGAGGTCGTTGGAGGAGGCGAAGAACAGCTCCCCGGTGACCCGGTACACCACCGTGGTGCCGTCGGGGTCGGTGACGGCGGTGACCTCGGCGAGGCGGGCGACCCGCTTGGCGAAGACGACCATGGCGGTGACCGAGCCGACGACGACACCGATGGCCAGGTTGTGGGTGGCCACCACGACCGCGACGGTGATCACCAGCACGGTGAGCTCACCGGCGGGCATCCGCTTGAGGGTCTTGGGCGCGATGGAGTGCCAGTCGAACGTCGCGAACGACACCATGACCATCACGGCGACCAGGGCGGCCATGGGGATGTCGGAGACGACCGGTCCGAAGACGACGCACAGCACCATCAGGAACGTGCCGGCCAGGAACGTCGACACACGGGTGCGGGCGCCGGAGACCTTCACATTGATCATCGTCTGGCCGATCATGGCGCAGCCGCCCATGCCGCCGAAGAAGCCGGTGACGATGTTGGCGATGCCCTGGCCGATGGACTCGCGGGTCTTGTCGGAGTGGGTGTCGGTGATGTCGTCCACCAGCTTGGCGGTCATCAGCGACTCCATCAGACCGACCAGCGCCATGGCGAAGGCGTACGGCGCGACCGTGGTCAGCGTGTCGAGCGTGAAGGGCACATCGGGCAGGCCCGGCACCGGCAGGGAGGACGGCAGCTCGCCCTTGTCGCCGACGGTGGGCACCGCGATCCCGGCCGCCACCGTGACGACGGTGAGGATCACGATCGACACCAGCGGGGCCGGGATCACGGTGGTGACCTTCGGGAAGAGCACCATCAGCAGCAGCCCGCCCGCGATCAGCGGGTAGACGGCCCAGGGCACATCGGTCATCTCGGGGACCTGGGCCATGAAGATCAGGATGGCGAGGGCGTTGACGAAACCGACCATCACCGAACGGGGGACGAACCGCATCAGCTTCGCCACCCCCAGCGCGCCCAGCGCGATCTGGAACACCCCGGCGAGGATCACGGTGGCAACCAGGTAGCCCAGGCCGTGTTCACGGTTCACCGGCGCGATCACCAGCGCGACGGCGCCGGTCGCGGCGGAGATCATCGCCCGGCGCCCGCCGACGACCGAGATGGTGACGGCCATGGTGAAGGAGGCGAACAGGCCGACCGCCGGGTCCACACCGGCGATGACCGAGAACGAGATCGCCTCGGGGATCAGCGCGAGCCCGACCACCAGGCCGGCCAGCACCTCGGTGCGCCAGACCCTCGGATCGGTCAGCCAATCGGGTTTCAGACCGCGCGGGCGCGCGGCCGGGGAGACGGTGGAAGAAGACAAGGGAGTGGGAAACCTCGTGCTCGGGCACGCCCTTCCCGGCGGACCGGGGCGTGCGGGAACGGCGCGGAGGGCCGGGCCGGCACTCCGCGGACGGCCCCGTCGCAGACGCGGGCCGGACGTCGGAGAGGGGACGGAGCGGGGAGCGGGGAGCGGCGTGACGGGGCCGCCGGGCTCACGTCCGGGGGCGAAGCGTCACGGCGGACAAGCCACGGCGTCGGGCGTCATGGGCTCACGCACGCGGTTCTCCTGCAAGAATCGGTTCTTCGCCGGGGGCGGCATCGGCCCCGGCACGGCAACGGCGGGAGGGCGACAGGACGCCCTCACCGTCGGCAACTCTACCCTAACGTTAGGGTAGAGATCGGCGGGCCGGTGAGCGGAACGCGGCCGGCCGGGGACGACGAAGGGTCTGAGGACAGGCGTGGACGGCAAGCACATGCAGATCGGTGAGGTCGCCGCCCGGACCGAGTTGTCCCTGCGCACCATCCGGCACTACGAGGAGACCGGTCTCGTGGTCCCCTCCGCCCGCTCCCAGGGCGGCTTCCGCCTCTACACCGAGGCCGACGTCGCCCGGCTGATGGTCATCCGCCGTATGAAGCCGCTCGGCTTCACCCTCGATCAGATGCGCGACCTGCTGGAGGCCACCGACCGCCTCGACTCCGGCGCCGAGTTGCCCCCCGGCGAGCGGGCGGACCTGCTGGAGCGGGTGCGGGGCTACCAGGAGGCCGCGCAGCGGCGGGTGGCCGAGCTGCGGACCCAGCTGGCGCGGGCGGAGGAGTTCGCCACCACGCTGGGCGAGCGTCTCGCGGCGGCGCGGCGTCCGTCCTGACGGGCGGTAAGCCTTCGGCGCGGTGTCGCCGCCGTGGCCGACGCCGCGCCGGGCCCCGTCGTGACGCGTGCTGCCCATGGCCGCGTCCGCCCGGCGCCGCCTAGGCTGACCGTCGGGAGGTGGTGGCCATGGCGGCGCCCATACGGCAGCGCGGAACCGATGCCGACCCGGGGCTGTACGGCCCCCGTTCGGTCACCTGGCAGATGCACGGCGACCCGGTGATGTGGATCGCGGGGGTGCGCGCCCTGTACCTCCAGGCCCTGCATCCGCTCGCGGTGCGCGGTGTCCTCCAGAACTCCGACTTCCGCCAGGACGCCTGGGGCCGGCTGCTGCGCACCGCGCGGTTCGTCGCCACCATCACCTACGGCACCACCGAGGCGGCCGAGCGGGCCGGCGCCAAGGTCCGCGGCATCCACCGCAGGCTCTCCCTGACCGACCCCGTCACCGGCGCCCGGCACCGGGTCGACGAGCCCGAGCTGCTGCTGTGGGTGCACTGTGCCGAGATCGACTCGTACCTCCACGTAATGCGGCGCTCCGGCTATCCGCTCACCGACGCCCAGGCGGACGCCTATGTCGCCGAGAACGTGGTGTCCGCCCGGCTGGTCGGCCTCGACCCGGCCGACGTACCGGCCGATACGGCGGCGCTCGCCGCGTACTTCGAGAAGGTGCGCCCCGAACTCGCCGGCACCCCCGAGGCCCACGAGGTGGACACCTTTCTGCGGCGGCCCCCGGTCCACGCCCTGCTCGTCCCGGCGCGCGAGGTCATCTGGGGGCGCTTCGCCGCGCTCGCCTACGGGTCCCTGCCCTCGTACGCCTACGAGCTGTACGGGCGCCCCGCGCCCCCGCCCCAGGTGGTCACCCGACGGCTGCGGGCGATGGGCAGGGCGCTGCGCTGCATCCCGCCCAGGGCCCGCTGGCAGCTGCCGCCCAAGCACATTCTGCGGGCGGTCGAGCGACTCGGTCCGGGCAGCCGCCCCTCGCCCTACAAGCTCCGCCGAAACGCGGCCATACTGGGCAGCGGGGATGCGACGGGGGCGGGGCCGCACGCGGCCGGCCTCCACGGGGGCGGCGCGAGCCGGCTTCCGCCAGGGCAGGGGGGAGAATGGCGGACACCAGGCTGATCCAGGGCCGGTACCGGCTGCTGGACCGGATCGGGCGCGGGGGAATGGGCGAGGTGTGGCGGGCGCGCGACGAGTCGCTCGGCCGGGGCGTCGCCGTCAAATGCCTCAAACCACTGGGGTCGCGGCACGACCCCGCGTTCACCGGTGTGCTGCGGGAGCGCTTCCGCCGGGAGGCGCGGGTGGCCGCCGCGCTCCAGCACCGCGGGGTCACGGTGGTGCATGACTTCGGTGAGCACGAGGGTGTGCTGTACCTGGTCATGGAGCTGCTGGAGGGACGTGACCTCAGCCGGCTGCTGGCCGACAACGAGCGCCGGCCGCTGCCGGTGCCCGATGTCCTGGACATCGCGGAGCAGACGGCCGCGGCCCTCGCCTACACCCATGACCAGGGCGTGGTGCACCGGGATCTGAAGCCCGCCAACATCATGCGGCTCACCGACGGCACCGTGAAGCTCTGCGACTTCGGCATCGCCCGCCTCGGCCACGACGTCGGCTTCACCGCCCGGCTCACCGGCCCCGGCGTGGCCATGGGCACCCCGCACTACATGTCGCCCGAGCAGATCGCGGGCGGCCCGGTCGACCATCGCAGCGATCTGTACTCCCTGGGCTGTGTGCTCTACGAACTGGCCACGGGGGCGCCGCCGTTCGACCTCGAGGACGCATGGGGCGTCCTCGTCGGCCACCGTGACACCCCGCCCGCCCCGCCGCGCCAACGCCGGCCCGAACTCCCCGAGCGGTTCGAGCGCGCCGTCCTCGATCTGCTGGCCAAGGACCCGGAAGGCCGCCCGGGGGGCGCCTTCGAGCTCGTCGAGCGACTCGCCCCGGCACGCCCGTCCCGGCGGCCGACGGAGCCGTCACTCCCCGAGCCGCATGAGCAGCTTCAGCCGCCCGAGTCGCCTGAGCTGTCCGGGCCGTCCGGGCCGTCCGGGCCGTCCGGGCCGTCCGGGCCGTCCGGGCCGTCCGAGCAGCCTCACCCGTCCGAGCCGCCTGAGCCGTCTGACCTGTCCGAGCCGCCTCAGCCGTCCGAGCCGTCCGAGGCGCGCGGTGCGCCTCCGGCCGCGGGACGGCGCGCTCCCCGCCTTCCGGGCTGGGCCCGGCACATGACCACCGGCTCCAAGGCGCACACCGGCGAGGCGTGGCCGCTGTCGGCCACCCCGCCCGACGCGGCGGCCGCGCTCACCGGCGCCTGGACCGGGGGCCGCGCCGCGCAGCCCGCCCCGCCGACTCCGCCGCCCCCGCCGCCGCTTCCGCCCGGGGTGCGGGCCCGGCTCGCCGACCGGCACCGCGCCGGGCTGCACCTGGGGCGGCTGGGCCGCTGGCAGGAGGCGGTGGCAACGCACCGGGCGGTGGCCGCCGAGCGCGAGCGCGCCCTGGGCGCCGACCACCCCGACACCCTCGCCAGCCGCTATGAGATCGCCTTCGCCCTCGGGGTCCTGGGCCGCCCGGCCGACGCGCTGCGCGAGTACGAACGGGTCGTGGCGGGCCGCCGGCGGGTGCTGGGCGCCGACCACCCCGACACCCTCGCCGCCCGGCAGGAGACCGCGTTCGTCCTGGGCCGGCTCGGCCGCTGTGCCGAGGCCCAGGACATCTACACGGCCGTGCTCGCCGCCCGTGAGCGCACCATGGGCGCCGACCACCCCGACACGCTGCGCTGCCGCCACAACCTCGCGTTCAACCTGGGCTGTCTGGGGCGCCTGGGGGAGGCCCACCGGATGGCGGAGCAGGTGGCCGCCGCCCGCGCCCGGGTGCTGGGCCCCGACCACCCCGACACCCTGGTCAGCCGCTACGAGGTGGCGTGCGCCCTGGGCCGCCTCGACCGCTGGGCGGAGGCCCTGGACATCTTCCGCGAGGTGGCCGCCGCCCGCGCCCGCACCCTCGGCCCCGACCACCCCGGCACCCTCGCCGCCCGCTACGAGACCGGCATCGGCCTGGGGAAGCTGGACCGGGACTCGGAGGCGCTGGCGGTCTACCGCGCTCTCGTCGAGGACCGCACCCGCGCCCAGGGCCCGGCCGATCCGGAGACCCTGCGCGCCCGGCACGGCCTCGGCGTCAGCCTCGGCCGGCTGGGCCGCTGGGAGGAGGCGCTCGCCGAGGCGCGCGAGGTGTGCGCCCTGCGGGAGCGCGCCCTGGGCCCCGACCACCCGGAGACCCTGGTCAGCCGTCGTGAGGTGGCCGTCGCCCTGGGCCGGCTCGGCCGCTGGTCCGACGCGCTGGCGGACTACCGCGAGGTGACCCGCGCCCGCGCCCGGGTGCTGGGCCCCGACCACCCCGACACCCTGGTCAGCCGCGGCGACGAGGCCCACTGCCGGAAGCAGCTGGGCGGGCGCGCCGAGACGGCGGAGGCGGCGGCGCGCCGTGCGCGGCAGAGCTGACACCACGGCCCGGTGAGCCCGGTGAGCCCGGTTCGCCACGCGGATGAACCGCCACGCGGATGAACCGCCACGCGGGCGTACCCCTACGCGGGTGAGCCGCTGCGGGGCCGCTCGGGCAGCACCGCCCGGTCCGGCGGGGGCGAGGCGGCCGACCTGGTCTGCGCGGTGGTGAGGTCCTCGATGCGGTCGGCGAATCCCGGTTCGGGCAGCGGGAGGTCGATGTCGGGGTCGTCGGTGAAGTCGACGGCACGGGCGACGTAGTCGATCACCGCCGTGGTGGCGGGCGGGACCTCCTGCCCCCTTTTGAGTCCGTGCAGAATGCGGAGGGCGGCGGCCATTTCGTGGTCGGTGGTGGCCCAGTCCTCCACGGTGTCGGTGACCGGCGGGATGTCGTGGCCCGCCTGCTGGTGCCACCATTCGAGCCACGCATGCGCCTGGCCGTCCTCGTTCAGGGCCATGTGGTGCAGATAGAGGCAGTAGGCGGCGGCGGGGTCGCCCGCGCCGGCGGCGAACTGCCACCAGAACTGGGCGTGGTCCTCATGGCAGGCCAGTTGCAGGACGCAGCCCAGGACACGGGCGCCGGGCGGTTCGAGGATGCGGCGGGTGAGGAAGTCCCGCAGCTGGGTCAGGGCGGCCGGGCGGGCGATGATCGCCTCGCACAGGGTGTGCAGGTCCTGCGCCATCCGTTCGTCCACGCCCGGCGCCGGGCACCCGGCGGCCGCGGCCGTTCGCCGGGGGTTTTTCGGGGGCCGCTCATGGGGCGGGGTGCCGCCGGGGTCGGCGTAGCGGGCGGCGAGCCGGGCCTCGGCGGCGTCGAGGTCGACGGGAGGGGCGGGGTTGAGCAGGGCCCGCGCGAGGATGCGGTCAATGGGTGAGGTCATCGGTCTTCCTTGGTCAGGAGCTGTTGCAGACGGCGGCGGGCGTAGCGGGCGGTGGAGCGGACGCCGGCTTCGGTGATGCCGAGGTGGGTGGCGGTCTCGGCGACGGTGTAGCCGCGGCAGTGGAGCAGGATGACCACGTCCTGCTGGCGCTCGGGGAGTTGCTTGATCGCCTGATAGAGGTTCAGGCTCTCCTCGAGGACGGCGATGGGGTCGACCGCGTCCTTGAGGATCGCGGTCTCGAAGGTCGCGTTGTCCAGGAGGGCGGGGCCGCGGTTGCGGGCGCGGGCGAGGTCGAAGACCCGGTTCTTCATCACCTTCCAGGCGTAGGCGGCCGGGTTCTCCATGGTCAGGACCTTGGGCCAGCAGCGCAGCAGTTGTTCGAAGGCGGCGTCGACGGCTTCTTCGGCGTCGGCGTGGTTGCCGAGGTAGACCATGGCCCGGTCGATGTACGCCTTGCGGTGGAGTTGGTGGAAGGCACGGAAGTCCGCGGGAAGTCCGGTGGTCATCGAGGCGGTGTCGCGCGAGCGCAGGAAGTCGTTGGTCACCGTTCCCCTCCCCTCTGGTGGCTGCGATGGAGTTCCGATACGCCGACGCGGACTCCCATGGCGGCCGCTCGGCGCAGGAGGGCGATGGCGTCACTGCCGAATACCCGTGCGGCGAGTACGGCGGTGGCGACGTTCACCACGGTTTGAAGATTCACGGACTTCGTTGTCCTTCTGTTCGTCGTACGGGGAGTGGCCCCCACACGCCCCGCGAGTGCGCCGTGTTGCGCCCTCTGTTCAGATAGCGCTCATGGAAGCCGGTTCGTGCATCGGATGAGCCTAAAATCTTACGGAACGCAGCGATCCAATTACGCAAATATGAAAATCAGATAGCTTCGCTCGAGCAAAAGCCCACGCCATGCCTTCCCCATCACGCCCACACCGGGCCCACGGCATGGCCCCGGCGATCACCCCGTGCTAACCAGAGGACATGTCTCACAGCGATGCGTATGACGTCGTGATCGTCGGCGGTGGTCACAACGGTCTGGTCGCCGCCGGGTACCTCGCCCGCGCCGGGCGCAGCGTGCTGGTGCTGGAGCGGCTGGACCGCACCGGTGGCGCCGCCGTGTCCACCCGGCCCTATCCCGGTGTGGACGCGCGGCTCTCCCGCTACTCCTACCTGGTCAGCCTGTTGCCCCGGCGGATCGTCGACGACCTCGGACTGCGCTTCGCGGTGCGCAAGCGCGCGGTCTCCTCGTACACGCCCGATGTCCGGGGCGGGCGCCACACCGGACTGCTGGTGGCCGGCGGCACGTCCCGGACCCGCGCCGCCTTCGCGCGGCTGACCGGGTCGGACCGGGAGTACGAGTCCTGGCAGCGCTTCTACGGCATGACCCAGCGCGTCGCCGAGCGGGTCTTCCCGACCCTGACCGAGCCGCTGCCCACCCGGGCTCAGCTGCGGGCGCGGGTCGGGGACGACGCGGCGTGGGAGGCGCTGTTCGAACGGCCGCTGGGGGAGGCGATCGAGGCCGCCTTCGACGACGACCTCGTCCGGGGCGTGGTCCTCACCGACGCGCTCATCGGCACCTTCGCCCGTGCCCATGACCCGTCGCTGCGGCAGAACCGCTGCTTCCTCTACCACGTGATCGGCGGCGGCACCGGCGACTGGGACGTCCCCGTCGGCGGCATGGGCGCGTTCACCGACGCCCTCGCCGGCGCCGCCCGCGCGGCGGGCGCGCGGATCGTGGCCGGACGCGAGGTCACCGCGATCGCCACCGACGGCACCTGGGCGGAGGTGCGGTACGCGGACGAGGCGGGGGAGTCCACCGCGACGGCCCGGTACGTGCTGGTCGGGGCCGCGCCGCGGGAGCTGGCCCGGCTGCTGGGCGAGGAGCCGCCCACCCCGCCCGCCGAGGGGGCGCAGTTCAAGGTGAACATGCTGCTGCGCAGGCTGCCCGCGCTGCGGGACCGCGAGGTCGACCCGCGCGAGGCGTTCGCCGGGACGTTCCACATCGCCGAGGGGTACGGCGCGCTGGAGGAGGCGTACCGCCAGGCGGCCGCGGGGGAGCTGCCGCACCGGCCGCCCTCGGAGATCTACTGCCACTCGCTGACCGATCCGTCGATCCTCGCCCCCGAGCTGGCCCGCGCGGGCTATCAGACCCTGACCCTGTTCGGACTGCACACCCCCGCCCGGCTGTTCGCCGAGGACAACGACGCGGCGCGCACCGCGCTGCTGCGGGCCACCCTCGCCGAGCTGGACGCGCACCTCGCCGAGCCGATCACCGACTGTCTCGCCCATGACGCCGACGGGAGGCCGTGCGTCGAGGCCAAGACCCCGCTGGACCTGGAGGCCGAGTTGCGGCTGCCCGGCGGCAACATCTTCCACCGGGACCTGGCCTTCCCGTACGCCCAGGAGGGCACCGGCCGCTGGGGGGTGGAGACGCGCCACGCCAATGTGCTGCTGTGCGGCGCGGGAGCGGTGCGCGGCGGCGGGGTGAGCGGAATCCCCGGCCACAACGCGGCCATGGCGGTGCTGGAGAGGCGATGACCGGGCGGGCCGTGGGCGGCGGCACCCAAAGAATCTGACGTAGCGTCAGAAAAGCTCTTCCCTCGTCCGGCCCCCTGCGGCATCCTGCCGCCCATGCAGACGGAGCTGAGCACAAGGCTGGGTGTCGAGCACGCCGTCTTCGGCTTCACGCCGTTCCCCGCCGTGGCCGCGGCGATCAGCCGGGCCGGCGGGTTCGGCGTGCTCGGCGCGGTCCGCTACGGCGCGGGCGAGGAGCTGGCCCGCGACCTCGACTGGATGCAGGAACACACCGACGGCACACCCTACGGCCTGGACGTCGTGATGCCGGCGAAGAAGGTGGAGGGGGTCACCGAGGCCGATATCGAGGCGATGATCCCCGAGGGTCACCGTGCGTTCGTCCGGGACACCCTCGCCAAACACGGCGTCCCGGAGCTCGCCGAGGGCGAGGCGTCCGGCTGGCGGATCACCGGCTGGCTCGAGGAGGTGGCCCGCAGCCAGCTCGACGTCGCCTTCGACTACCCCGTGAAACTCCTGGCCAACGCCCTCGGCTCACCCCCGGCCGATGTCGTCGCCCGCGCCCATGACCACGGCATCCTGGTGGCCGCCCTCGCCGGCAGCGCCCGCCACGCCCGCCACCACAAGGAGGCGGGACTCGACGTCGTCGTCGCGCAGGGCTACGAAGCCGGCGGCCACACCGGCGAGATCGCCTCCATGGTGCTCACCCCCGAGGTGGTGCGGGCCGTGGACCCGCTGCCCGTGCTCGCCGCGGGCGGCATCGGCAGCGGTGAACAGATCGCCGCCGGGCTGGCGCTGGGCGCCCAGGGCGTCTGGATCGGCTCCCTCTGGCTCACCACCGAGGAGGCCGGACTGCATTCGGCGGCGCTCACCCGCAAGCTGCTCGCGGCCGGCTCCGGGGACACCGTGCGCTCCCGCGCCCTCACCGGCAAACCCGCCCGCCAGCTGCGCACCGAGTGGACCGACGCCTGGGAGGACCGGGACGGCCCGGACCCGCTGCCCATGCCGCTCCAGGGACTGCTGGTCGCCGAGGCCGTCTCCCGCATCCAGAAGTACGAGGTGGAACCCCTGCTCGGCACGCCGGTCGGCCAGATCGTCGGCCGGATGGACTCCGTCCGCCCGGTCCAGGCCGTCTTCGACGAGCTGACCCGCGGCTTCGAGCGCGCCATCGACCGCGTCAACCGCATCGCCGGACGCGCCTGACCGCGTCCGCCCCACCCGCCGGCCGTCAGATCGCCTGACACCGCCGTCAGAAGGAGGACCGGACCGCCATGTCCCCTACACCCAACGGCTTCTGGGCCCAGGCCGCGCTCGAACCCGACCGTACCGTGCTCATCGCCCCGGACGGCGCCCAGTGGACCGCCGGGCGGCTGCACAGCGTGTGCAACCGGCTCGTCGGCGGGCTGCGCGCCGCCGGGCTGCGCCGCGGCGACGCCCTGGCGGTCGTCCTGCCCAACGGGGTGGAGTTCTTCGTCGCCGCGCTCGCCGCCACCCAGGCCGGGCTCTACCTGGTGCCGGTCAACCACCACTTGGTCGGCCCCGAGATCGCCTGGATCGTCTCCGACTCCGGCGCCAAGGCGCTGATCGCGCACGAGCGCTACGGCGGGCCGGCGACCGCCGCCGCCGACGAGGCGGGGCTGCCCGCGACCCACCGCTACGCGGTCGGCGCGATCGACGGCTTCCGCCCGTACGCCGAGCTCCTGGAGGGGCAGTCCGGGGAGCCGCCCGCCGAGCGCGAGCTGGGCTGGGTGATGAACTACACCTCCGGCACCACGGGCCGTCCGCGCGGTATCCGCCGCCCGCTGACCGGGCGGCTCCCCGAGGACAGCCACCTCGGCGGCTTCCTGCGCTTCTTCGGCATCAAGCCGCGCGCCGAAGAGCCCGACCACGTCCATCTGGTGTGCTCACCGCTCTACCACACCGCCGTCCTCCAGTTCGCGAGCTCGTCGCTGCACATCGGCCACCCCCTGGTGGTCATGGACAAGTGGACGCCCCAGGAGATGCTCCGCCTCATCGACACCCACCGCTGTACGCACACCCATATGGTGCCGACCCAGTTCCACCGGCTGCTCGCCCTCCCCGACGAGGTCAAGCGGTCCTATGACGTCTCGTCGATGCGCCACGCGATCCACGGGGCAGCGCCCTGCCCCGACCACGTCAAACGCGCGATGATCGACTGGTGGGGCGGCTGCGTCGAGGAGTACTACGCGGCCAGCGAGGGCGGCGGCACCTTCGCCACCGCCGAGGAGTGGCTGAAGAAGCCGGGGACCGTCGGCCGCCCCTGGCCCATCAGCGAGATCGCCGTCCTCGACGACGAGGGCACCCGGCTCCCGGCCGGTGAACTGGGCACCGTCTACCTGAAGATGAGCACCGGGGGCTTCGCCTACCACAAGGACAAGAGCAAGACCGAGAAGAACCGCATCGGTGACTTCTTCACCGTCGGCGACCTCGGCCTGCTGGACGAGGACGGCTATCTCTACCTCCGCGACCGCAAGATCGACCTGATCATCTCGGGCGGGGTCAACATCTACCCCGCCGAGATCGAGGCCGCGCTGCTCACCCATCCGGCCGTCGCCGACGCCGCCGCCTTCGGGGTGCCCCACGAGGACTGGGGCGAGCAGGTCGTCGCGGTCGTGGAGCCCGCCGAGGAATATGCGCCGGGGCCCGATCTGGCCGCCGGGATCCTCGACCACTGCGCCACCCGGTTGGCGGGGTACAAATGTCCCAAGTCGGTGGATTTCATCGCGGAGATGCCACGGGATCCCAACGGCAAGCTCTACAAGCGGCGGCTGCGTGAGTCGTACGGAGGAGGAGCGGAAGGCGCAGGTCACGGCCACCCTTGAGCGTGGGGTTGTCAACTTTGTGTCGGCCGCGCTATATAAAAAGACATAGGGCATCGCACGCAGCGATACGAAAAGGAGTGATCTGTGATGCTCATGCGCACCGACGCGTTCCGGGAACTCGACCGGCTCTCCCAGCAGCTTCTGGGCACCGCCGCACGGCCGGCCGCGATGCCGATGGACGCCTACCGCGCCGGGGACGAGTTCGTCGTCCACTTCGACCTCCCGGGCATCGACCCCGACACCATCGACCTCGACGTCGAGCGCAATGTGCTGACCGTCCGCGCCGAGCGCCGCTCCCCGGCCCCCGAGGGCGCCGAACTGATCGCCTCGGAGCGCCCCTCCGGCGTCCACACCCGCCAGCTCATCCTGGGGGACACCCTCGACACCGAGCGGATCGACGCCACCTACGACGCGGGCGTCCTCACCCTCCGGCTGCCGATCTCGGAGAAGGCCAGGCCGCGCAAGATCAAGATCAGCGACGGGGCGGGCTCTCCCCGCCAGTTGACCGCCTGACACAGCTCCCACCCCGTCACGAGTTCACGAGAAAGGCGCTACCACAGCCATGTTCCAGCAGCGTCGCCCGGGGCGGCCAGAACCCGGTATGACGTACGACGAGCTGATCGAGGCGGTGCGGTACGAGGGTCTCTACCCCACCCGGGAGCGGGCCGAGGAGGTGACCCGTACCGTGCTGGCCGCCCTGGGGCGTCAGCTCACCGGCGATGAGCGGGTCGCCCTCGCCGGGGCGCTGCCCAGGAGGGCGGCGCGGGTGCTCGCCGCCGAGATCCCCGCCTCCGAGCGGCTGACCGGCTGGGGGTTCGTCAAGGACATCGCCGCGCACATCCCCGGATCCACCCGGGCGACCGCCCGCTGGGATGCCGGATCGGTGCTGGGTGTCATCGGCCGGCTGGCAGGCCCCGAGCTGCGGCGCCGCGTCCTGGACCACCTTCCCGAGGGGTACGCCCTGCTGTTCGGCCAGGCCGAGCTCGCCCGGCCGCCACAGCCCGCCTGATCCCGGCCATCGCGCCACGGGGCCGGTTCCGCGCGTCCAGCGGGACCGGCCCCGTGGCGTCGAGCCGGGGCGGCGGCCTATCGTGCCAGGGCCCGTCGCGCGCCCGGACGACGCCCCGGGCCGCCGTACCGCCGAGAGAGGAACGCCCGTTCATGCGACCGCATCTGTCCGCGCGTCATGCGCTGATCGCCGTGCTGGCCACCGCCGTGCTGGCCACGGGAGCCACGACCGCCGCCGCCGCTCCGGCCGGCCCCGCTCCCGCGCACGCCTCCCTGCGGCCGCTGGTCGACCTGGCCGCGGAGCGGGTGCTGGTGGCCGATGAGGTCGCCGCCGCGAAGTGGGGCACGGACAGCCCGATCGACGACCCGGCGCGGGAGCGGGAGGTGCTGGACGCGGTGGCGCGGCAGGCCGAGGAGCTGGGCGCCGACCCGGAGGCGACGGCGAGGATCTTCCGCGACCAGATCGAGGCCAGCAAGGTCGTCCAGCGCGGTCTCTACCGCCGCTGGGACGCCGACCCCTCCCAGGCGCCCACCGAACGCCCCGACCTCGGGCGGATCCGGCTGGAGATCAACCGGATCAACGGCGAACTCGTGCGCGCCATCGCGGACTCGGCGGCCGTGCGCGAGACCCGCTCCTGCGCGGGACGGCTCACCGCCGGGGCCGCCGCGGTGATCCACGGGCGGCACCTGGACGCGCTGCACACCGTGGCGCTGGGCCGCTCGCTGCCGTCGGTGTGCGAGCGTGCGGAGCCCTAGGGCCTGTCCGACACATCCCGCCGTCACATCCCGCCGTGCTCGGGACGCCTGGCACCGCGCGCCCGGCTACCGCTGGGAGGCGCCCCCGCATCAGCCGTTGGTGTGACCGCCGGGCAGGGCCCGAGGTGGCGGGTCACACCGCGGGACGCTCGTTGAGGATGCGCTGGAAGATCAGATGCTCCCGCCAGGCGCCGGCGATGTACAGATAGTCGGGCGCCCTGCCGATCCACGTGAACCCGCTGCCGAGCAGGACGCGCTGGGAAGCCACGTTATCCGTCAGCGTGCCCGCCGCCACCCGGTGCAGTCCGAGGTGTTCATCGGCCGCCCGGCAGGCGGACCGGGCCGCTCGGGTGGCCAGCCCGCGCCCGAGGTGCCCGGCGTCGATCCAGTAGCCCAGATTCGCGTTGCGCCACGGGCCGAGGACGATCTGCGACAGCGTGACCGTCCCCAGGATCCGCCCGTCCCCGGCCAGCACCCAGGGCACCAGCCGGCCGGCCTCCCACTGCGCCAGCTCATCCCGCAGCCGGGCGTCCTGGCCCTCGGCGGTGAAGAAGCTCTCGTCGCGGTGCGGGCTGGTGGGCGCCAGATGCTCACGGTTACGGACGTACGCGTCCGCGAGCGCCTCGGCGTCGGTCTGGACGGCGGGCCGCATGACGATGCCGTCGGCCAGGGTCACCGGAGGAATGATCATCCGGTCAGCTTAGTCTGCCCGGTCTTCCGGGCGGCTCAGCCGGCCGACCACGGCCCCGGGTCCGCCTCCTGCGCCACCGCGCGCGCCCAGCGGTAGTCGGCCTTGCCGCTGGGGGAGCGCCGGACGCGGTCGGTGAAAACGACCGTACGGGGGATCTTGTAGCCCGCGAGCCGCTCCCGGCAGTGCTCGCGGACCGCGTCGGCGGTGAGCCCGGACGCGTCCGCCCGCGGCTGGACGACGGCCGCGACACGATGGCCCCAGCGGGTGTCCGGGACGCCCGCCACCAGTGCGTCGTACACCCCCGGATGGGCCTTCAGGGCCTGTTCCACCTCTTCCGGATAGACCTTCTCGCCACCGGTGTTGATGCACTGCGAACCGCGCCCGAGGACGGTGATCACACCGTCCTCGTCGACGGTCGCCATGTCGCCGAGCAGCACCCAGCGCTCCCCGTCCGCCTCGAAGAACGTCTCGGCGGATTTCCCCGGATCGTTGTAGTAGCCCAGTGGCACATGGCCGCGCTGGGCGATACGGCCCGGCTCACCGGGCGCCACGGGGGCGCGGGTCGCCGGGTCCACCACCGTCGTACGGGCGTTGACCCGCAGCCGGAAGCCCTTCTCGGGGCCGGAGTCGGCGGTGGCCGTGCCGTTGAACCCGGACTCCGAGGAGCCGAAGTTGTTGAGCAGCAGGGTGTGCGGGGCGAGTTCGGCGAACTGGGCGCGTACGGTCTCCGACAGGATCGCGCCCGAGCTGCTGACGCTGAGCAGCGAGGAGAGGTCGGTGCCCTTGAGAGGGCCGGTCAGGGCGTCCACCAGTGGCCGCAGCATCGCGTCGCCGACCAGCGACACGGCGGTGACCTCCTCCCTCTCGACCGTCCTCAGCACCTCCTCGGGCACGAACTTCCGGTGCAGGACCACCTTCTGGCCGAAGTTGAACGCGATGAAGGCCGTAAGGGTGGAGGTGCCGTGCATCAGCGGCGGGGTGGGGAAGAAGACCAGCCCCTCGCCGCCCGTCGCCACCCGCTCGGCCAGCTCCTCCGGGCGCCCGACGGGCACACCGGTCGGCGCGCCGCCGCCCAGCCCGGCGAAGAAGAGGTCCTCCTGCCGCCACAGCACGCCCTTGGGCATCCCGGTGGTGCCGCCGGTGTAGATGATGAACCGGTCGTCGGCGGATCGCGCCGGGAAGCCGCGCTCGGGCGACCCGGACGCCTCGGCCTCGGTGAACGCCACCGCCCCAGGGGGACCGTCGCCGGTGCCGACCCGCACCAGATGGCGCAAGGAGCCGGCGCGTGGCAGCGCGGCCGCCACCCGCTCGCCGAACTCGGCGTCGTAGACCAGGGCGGCCAGGTCCGCGTCGCGGTAGAGGTAGACCAGCTCGTCTTCCACATAGCGGTAGTTGACGTTCACCGGCACGGCCCGGATCTTCAGACAGGCCAGGGCCGTCTGGAGGTACTCGACGCCGTTGCACAGATGCAGTCCGACATGCTCGCCCGGGGCGACCCCGCTGTCCCGCAGATGGTGTGCGAGCCGGTTGGCGGCCGCGTCGAGCTGGGCGTAGGTCAGCCGCCGCTCGGCCCCGGTGCCGGGGTGGTCGAGGTACACCAGCGCCTCTCTGCCGGGCACCGTGTCGACGATCGACTCGAACAGGTCGGCAAGGTTGTACTCCACGGCTCCTCCTGATCCCTCGATCCGGCGGGCTCGGCGCTCATTAGAGCCGCGCCCGGATGAGGTGGGAAGGCCCACGGCCAGAAAATCTGACTGTCCATCAGATTTCTCTTGAAGTCGGCCCACGGCTGCTGCAACCTGTTCTCGTCGAGACGGGAGGACGCCGTGACGAGCGGGACCGAACACCTCATCGCCGAGCGCGTCGGCGCGACCTTGGTGCTCACCCTGAACCGGCCCGAGGCCAGGAACGCGCTCTCGCTGCCGATGCTGGTCGGGCTGTACGACGGCTGGACCGAGGCCGACGAGGACGACGCCGTACGGTCGGTGGTGCTCACCGGCGCCGGCGGCGCCTTCTGCGCCGGAATGGACCTCAAGGCGCTCGCGGGCGGCGGCCGGCTGGACGGACAGCATCTGCGCGCCCGCCTCGAAGCCGACCCCGATCTGCACTGGAAGGCGATGCTGCGCCACCACCGGCCGCGCAAACCGGTGATCGCCGCCGTCGAGGGCCCCTGTGTCGCGGGCGGTACCGAGATCCTCCAGGGCACCGACATCCGGGTCGCGGGCCGCGGCGCCACCTTCGGGCTCTTCGAGGTCCGGCGCGGGCTGTTCCCCATCGGCGGCTCCACCGTGCGGCTGGCCCGCCAGCTGCCCCGCACCCACGCCCTGGAGATGCTGCTGACGGGGCGTCCCTATCCGGCGGAGGAGGCGGCGCGGATCGGGCTGATCGGCCATGTCGTCCCGGACGGCACGGCGCTGGAGAAGGCCCTGGAGATCGCCGAGCTGATCAACGCCAACGGGCCGCTCGCCGTCGAGGCGGTCAAGGCGTCCGTCTACGAGACCGCCGAGATGACCGAGGCCGACGGCCTGACGTCGGAACTGAGCCGCGGCTGGCCGATCTTCGACACCGCCGACGCGAAAGAGGGCTCGAAAGCCTTCGCGGAGAAACGGCCGCCGGTCTACCGCCGGGCCTGATCCCCGCACTCCCGGGGCGCCGCACCCCCAGGTCCCCGCCCCACCCCGCCGGCCGCGCGGAAGGAGACCCACCCCATGACACCGGCCCCCTCGCCCGAGGTGCTCCAGGCGCCTTTGGTCGTCGAGTTCCCGTTCACCCGCTCCCTCGGCCCGGTCCAGAGCGCCTTCCTCACCGGACTGCGGACCCGCACCGTGCTCGGCGTGCGCACCACCGACGGCCGGGTGCTGGTGCCGCCCGTCGAATACGACCCGGTCACCGCCGACGAACTGGCCGACCTCGTCGAGGTCGCCCCCACCGGCACCGTCACCACCTGGGCCTGGAACCCCGCGCCGCGCCGCGGCCAGCCCCTGCGCACCCCCTTCGCCTGGGTGCTGGTGCGGCTGGACGGCGCGGACACCGCGCTCCTCCACGCCCTGGACGCCCCCGGTCCCGACGCGGTGCGCACCGGTATGCGGGTACGGATCCGCTGGGCCGGCGAGCGCGTGGGCGCCATCACCGACATCGCCTGCTTCGAGCCGTACGACGGCGCCGGGGCCGGTGAAGCCGTGCCGCACAGCGGCGAGTTCGCCGACCCCGTCAGCGGCATCGTGGCCCCCGCCCGCCTCGACTACACCTACGCACCCGGCCGCGCCCAGTCGCGCTATCTGAAGGCCCTCGCCGGCCGGACCATCTACGGGGAGCGCTGCCCGTCCTGCCGCAAGGTGTACGTCCCGCCCAGGGGGGCCTGCCCCACCTGCGGTGTCGCCACCGACGAGCAGGTGGAGGTGGGTCCGCGCGGCACGGTCACCACCTTCTGCATCGTGAACATCAAGGCCCGTAACCTCGACATCGAGGTGCCGTACGTCTACGCCCACATCGCCCTGGACGGCGCCGACCTGGCCCTCCACGGACGCATCGGCGGCATCCCCTACGACCAGGTGCGCATGGGGCTGCGCGTGGAGCCCGTATGGAGTGCGGACGGGCGCTACCCCGACCACTACCGCCCCACCGGCGAACCCGACGCCGACTACGACACCTACAAGGAGCTGTTGTAGATGCGCCAGGTTGCCATCGTCGCCTTCGGCCAGAGCGACCACCGGCCCGACAGCGCGGAGACCTCCGAGGTGGAGATGGTGATGCCGGTCCTGCACCAGGTGCTGGACACCGTCGGTCTGCGGGCCGGTGAGATCGACTTCACCTGCTCCGGTTCCTCCGACTACCTGGCGGGCCGCGCCTTCTCCTTCACCATGGCCCTCGACGGCGTCGGCGCCTGGCCGCCCATCTCGGAGTCGCATGTGGAGATGGACGGCGCCTGGGCGCTGTACGAGGCGTGGACGCGGCTGCTGACGGGCGAGGCGGACACCGCGCTCGTCTACGCCTACGGCAAGTCCTCCCCCGGCGATCTGCGGGAGGTCCTGACCCGCCAGCTCGACCCGTACTACATGGCGCCCCTGTGGCCCGACTCGGTCTCCCTGGCCGCCCTCCAGGCCCAGGCGCTCATCGACGCGGCGGACACCGGCGCCGACGAGCGGGCGCTGGCCGGGGTCGCGGCGCGCAGCCGGACCGCGGCCGAGACCAACCCGCATGCCCAGCTGACCGGCTCACCGCCGCCCGAGGCGCTCCTGGACGAGCCCTATCTGGTGCGGCCGCTGCGCCGCCACGACTGCCCGCCCATCGGTGACGGCGCGGCCGCCGTCGTCCTCGCGGCCGGGGACACCGCGCGCCGGCTCTGCCCCCGCCCCGCCTGGATCCGCGGCATGGACCACCGGACGGAGGCGCACAGCCTCGGTGTCCGGGACCTCACCCGCTCCCCGTCCACCCGGCTCGCCGCCGAGCGCGCGGGCGCCTTCCAGGCCCCCGTCGACCTGGCCGAACTGCATGCGCCGTTCACCTCCCAGGAGCTGATCCTCCGCCGTGAACTGCGGCTGGCGGACGCGGTGCGCGTCAACCCGTCCGGCGGGGCGCTGGCCGCCAACCCCATGATGGCCGCCGGGCTGATCCGGCTCGGCGAGGCGGCCGCCGCCATCCACCGCGGCGCCGCCGGCCGCGCCCTCGCCCATGCCACCTCGGGCCCCTGTCTCCAGCAGAACCTGGTGGCCGTCCTGGAAGGGGATGTCCTGTGACGAAGGAGCCGGTGGCCGTCGTCGGGATCGGCCAGACCAAGCACACCGCCGCCCGCCGCGACGTCTCCATCGCCGGGCTGGTCCGGGAGGCCGCCGTACGGGCCCTCACCGACGCCGGGCTGGGCTGGGCGGACATCGACGCCGTCGTCATCGGCAAGGCCCCCGACTTCTTCGAGGGCGTCATGATGCCCGAGCTCTACCTCGCCGACGCGCTCGGCGCGGTCGGCAAGCCGATGCTGCGCGTGCACACCGCGGGCTCGGTCGGCGGCTCCACCGCGCTGGTCGCCGCCGGCCTCGTCGCCGCCCGCGTCCACCGGACCGTCCTCACCCTCGCCTTCGAGAAGCAGTCGGAGTCGAACGCCATGTGGGGCCTGTCCCTGCCCATCCCCTTCCAGCAGCCGCTGCTGGCCGGGGCGGGCGGCTTCTTCGCCCCGCACGTGCGGGCGTACCTGCGGCGCACCGGCGCGCCGCCCGGAATCGGCGCCCTCGTGGCCTACAAGGACCGTCGCAACGCCCTGCGCAACCCCTACGCGCACCTCCACGAACACGATCTGACGCTGGACAAGGTGCGGTCGTCCCCGATGCTGTGGGATCCCATCCGCTACTCGGAGACCTGCCCCTCCTCGGACGGCGCCTGCGCCATGGTGCTCACCGACCGCGCCGGCGCGGACCGCGCCCCGTATCCGCCCGCCTGGATGCACGGCGGCGCGATGCGCAGCGAGCCGACGCTCTTCGCGGGCAAGGACTTCGTCTCGCCGCGGGCCGGCCGGGACTGCGCGGCCGATGTCTACCGGCAGGCCGGGATCACCGATCCGCGCCGGGAGATCGACGCGGTGGAGATGTACGTGCCCTTCAGCTGGTACGAACCCATGTGGCTGGAGAACCTCGGTTTCGCGGACGAGGGAGAGGGCTGGAAGCTCACCGAGTCCGGGATCACCGAGATCGACGGCGAGCTCCCGGTCAACCCCTCCGGCGGGGTGCTGTCCACCAACCCCATCGGGGCCTCCGGCATGCTGCGGTTCGCCGAGGCCGCGCTCCAGGTGCGCGGGCGGGCGGGCGAGCACCAGGTCGACGGCGTCCGTAAGGCGCTCGGCCACGCCTATGGCGGAGGCTCGCAGTTCTTCTCGATGTGGGTGGTCGCGGACACGCCGCCGACCGGTTGAGGCCCGGTGCTCCGTACTCCTTTCGTGGCCTGTCCGGCACCGGCCACGAAAGCTTAAGGTGGGGCCGGGACGACGATCAGGGAGGATGAGCCGACGTGGCCGACACCACCACCACCGCACAGCCACTGACAGGGACCGGCGAGCAGCCCGAACTCGACCTCTCCCAAGCCCAGTGGCAGTCGAGCAGCCAGGGTGTGGGCGATGTGGAGATCGCCTTCGTCGAGGGCTTCATCGCGATGCGCCACGGCCGTCGTCCCGAAGGCCCGGCGCTGATCTTCACCCCGGCCGAGTGGCGCGCCTTCGTCCTGGGCGCGCGCGACGGCGAGTTCGACCTCACCTGAACCCGGGCCGCCGATCAGGGGCGGGCGGATCCGGCCACACCGGACGGCCCGCCCCCTGGATCGGCCCCGTGACCGGCGGCGCATTCCCGCCGATCTCGTATGGCCGAAAGACCCGCCTTCAGCGCGCTCGGCTCGCGCGCCGGCTACCGCGGGTGCCTACCGGTGAGGCGGGCCGCCGGTGGGTGACGGCAGCGAGGCGTCCCGCCCCGCGCGGATCAGCTCCTCCGCACCGGCCAGCTGCGCCCAGGGCCGCTGCCGGCCGTCGCTGACCGCCTCGGTGCCCCGCTCGTCGTACCGGGCCGTCCGCAGCGACCAGCCGAGATTGCCGGTCATCACATGCCGCATCCCGTCCACATAGCGCGCCACGGCGGCGTGCGTGTCCGGGGCCGCCCCCGCCTCGGCGAGCAGCGCCGGCAGCCTCGCCGCGGTCTCCTCGAACCAGCGGTAGCGCGCGTTGGCGAGACCGGCGATATGGCGTACCGCGTCCTCCAGGTCACCACCCGTGCGCTGCCACTGGACGATGACGCTGTTGTGGACGTCGCCGACGGCCAACTCCTTGTCCAGGGAGGCGATGTCATTGGTGAAGACCACCACATCGTCCGTGGCCTCCCGCATACGGGCCAGCGGAAAGCCGCCGTGCAGCGCGGGCGGCAGGGTGTACCCGCCGAACGGCTCGTTCAGATCGAGACACGGCTGTACCCCGATCGAATGGCGGCGCAGCGCGAGCACGGCCTCCACCGAGCGCGGGGCGCCCGCGCCGCCGGGTCCGGGCAGGTCGCCGGTCCGCTCCAGGGCCTCGCGGTGGTAGGAGTGCAGATACTCCAGCCAGTGGTGGCGGAAGCGGTCCCGCCACACCGGCGGCCGGCCGGAGTTGATCCGGCGCCACAGGTCGCGGAAGCTCTCCAGGAGCGGCCCTTCGCCGCCCCGCGCCCCGCCGTGTGTCTCGTCCTCCTCGGTGATCCGTATGACGTCCGCCACCAGCCGCGCCACCGCCTCCGGACGGTGGCCCAGCTCCCCGTCGAACTGATCGTCGAAGACGAAGTACCAGCCCACGAGGTCATTGCCTAAATCCAGCTCGGCGCCGCTCGCCCGGGGGTAGAACAGTCCCGTCAGCACGTCGAAGCGGAGCGCGTCGTACTCCGCGGCGGACGCGTGGTCCTGGAAGACGCCGTACCGTGAAAGCCATCGGATGGTGTGCTGCCTGGCCGCCTCGGTGTCGGGACTGAGGTCGGCGGAGGCCGGGAAGTCGAACAGCGCCGCCCGGCGCAGCAGTGCCCTCCGCCGGGCATGTGGTCGCGAAGTCTGTGTGTGCATGAGTCGTGTCGGCCCCCTTCGTCGTCCGGGCGGCCCGAGTGCCGCGTATACCGGAGGCATACGCGGCAGCCGGCCGACCCGATGAATCCGGTCATCCTCGCGTGCGAACCATGTCATCGATAGAGGGCACAGTGAAGTGGCGTGTGCCACTGGCAATGACAGGCGGAAATCCCTCCATCGAGAGCTACGCAGCGTGCCATCCGCGCTACCCTCGGCGGCACTTGCCGGAGGGGAAGAACGTGGCGGAGTACATGAGCCAACAGAACCGGACGCGCCGGACACTGCTGGAGAGGGAGCGCGAACTGAGCGCCGTGGACGGCGCGTTGACCGAACTGTGCGGCACGGACCCCGGGAACCGGACCGAGATCCGCGGCGGTGGCGTGATCGCCTTCGAGGGGCCCGGCGGCGTGGGCAAGACCGCGCTGCTCGGCGAGGCGCGCCGGCGGGCCGCCGCCCGCGGCTGCACCGTGCTCCGGGCCCGCGGCGGTGAGCACGAACAGGGCGCGGCCTTCCACGTGGTGCGTCAGCTCTTCCAGCCGGTGCTCGCGGCGACCGGCGAGGACGAGCACCGCAGAATCCTCGGCGCCTGGTACGACATCGTCGCGCCCGCGGTCGGCCTGGTGGTCTCGGGCAGCGGCGGCGCACCCGATCCGCAGGGCGTCCGCGACGGCCTCGACTGGCTGGTGACCCGCTTCGCCATGGAACACGCCCCGGTCGTCATGATCCTCGACGACGTCCACTGGGCCGACCCCGAATCGCTGGACTGGCTCACCCGGTTCGCCTCCCGCACCGCGGACCTGCCCCTGCTGCTGGCCGTCGGCTACCGCCCGGAGGACCTGACCGCCGACGTCGCCGCGATACGCCGCCTGGTCGAACGCCAGGGATCACGGCCGCATGTGCTGGCGCCGCTCACCCCGAGCGGAGTCGGCAGTATCGTCCGGGAGATCCTGGGCGAAGACGCCGACGACGCGTTCTGCCGCGAGTGCTGGGCGATGACCGGCGGCAACCCCTGGGAGGTCACCGAGCTCACCGCCAAGATCCGCGACCGGGAGCTGAAACCGCAGTCGGAGAACCTGCCCGCCCTGCGCCAACTGGTCTCCTCGGCCAAGGACAGCGGGCTCAACGACCGGCTGACCCGCCTCGGCACCGCCGCCGTCCGCTTCGCCTGGGCCGTCGCCGTCCTCGGCATCGAGGCCACCCCGGCGCTCACCGCCAATGTCGCCGGGCTCAGCGAGACCGAGGCCGCCGATGTGGTGGCGCGGCTCGTCGAGGCGCGGATCCTGGCCCCGCCGCGCCCCGGAAACGGCACCCGGCCCCTCGAGTACCTCCACCCGCTCATCGCCACCGCCGTCTACCAGGCCATCCCCGGCGCCCTGCGGGTGGCCATGCACGGCCAGGCCGCCACCGTGGTGCTCGCCGCGGGCCTGGGCTCCGCGGCCGCCGGCCGGCACCTGCTGGAGATGCACCCCGAGGGCGACCCCTGGGTGGTGCGCCATCTGCGAGCGGCCGCCCAGGAGTATCTGCGCGCCGGAGCCCCCGACGCCGGGCGCCGCTGTCTCGCCCGCGCCCTGCGCGAACCACCCGCCCCGGAGGAGCGCGCCGCCGTGCTGTACGAGCTGGGCTGCGCCGCACAGCTCACCGAGCCCGGGGTCACCGTCAACCATCTGCGGGCCGCGCTCGAGGAGCCCGAGCTCGGCCCCGAACTGCGCGAGGCGATCACCTACCGGCTCGCCCAGGCGTACGGCCACAGCGGCCGTATGGAGGAGGCCGCCCAGGTCTTCGCCGTCGAGGCCGGGCGCGCCACCAGCGCCCGCACCCGGCTGCGGATGCAGGCCGAGCAGCTGATGTGGAACATGTTCCGGGCCGACGAGAAGGAGTCACCCGCCCGCTCCCGGCGGCTGGCCCGGCTCGCGGACCACCTCACCGGCCGTGGCATGGCCGAGCGCTATCTGCTGGGACTGCGCGCCTTCGACGCGATGACGCGCGGAGAACCGGCCGCCACCGCACTGCACTACGCCGAGGAGGCCCTCGGCGACGGCCTCAGCTGGACCGACGACGACTGGGGCTTCGAGGTGCCCATCCTGGTCGCCCTGGTCTTCCTCCACTGCGACCAGCCCGGACGGGCCGAGGAACTGTTCAACAGAGGCATCGCCGAATGCGAGCGCAAGGGCTGGCGCGGCTCCCACCTGGCGTTCGGCTTCACCCTCCTCGGCTACGCCCGGCTCCGCCGCGGCGCGCTCGGCGAGGCGGAGGAGCTGGCCCGCGAGGGGATGCGGATCGCCGATCTGGTGGGCTCCTCGACCCCCGCGCACTGGACCGCGGTCGGCACCCTCATCGAAACCCTGATCTGCCGGGGCCGGGTCCAGCAGGCGCAGGAGTTCGCGGCCGGACACGCCGGTGAGACCCTGCCGCAGGCCACGCTCTGCCCCGATGTGCCGGCGGTCCGCGGTGAGCTGCTGCTGGCCGCCAATTTGCACCGCGAGGCCCGGCACCGGCTCACCGAGGCCGGCCGCCGCATGGACGGGCGCGGTATGCGCAATCCCGCCTGGTGCCCCTGGCAGCTCCACCTCGCCCAGGCCCTCGCGCTGACCGATCCCCGGCAGGCCGCCGAGGTCGCCGACGACGCGGTGCGCCGCGCCCGTCAGTTCGGCACCCACTCCGCGATCGGCAAGGCGCTGCACACCGCGGCCACCGTCACCCAGGGGCCGGACCGGATCAAGCTGCTGGCCGAGGCCGTCAGCCATCTGATGCGGTCACCGTCCGCCTACGACCTGGCCGTGGCGCTGGTCGACCACGGCGCCGCGCTGCGCCGTATCGGCCTGCCCCAGGAGGCCGGCGACCGGCTCTACCGCGGTCTGGAGGGAGCGGTGCAGTGCGGCGCCGACGCGCTCGCGGTCCGGGCCCGCGACGAGCTGTCCGCGGCCGGGCTGCGCCCGATGCAGCTGCGGGTCGATCACACCAGCCCGCTGACCGCGCAGGAACAGGCCGTCGCCGAGCGGGCCGCGGAGGGCTGGGCGGACGCCCGGATCGCCGAGGCGACGGGGCTGGCGGAGCGCGAGGTGGCCCGGCTGCTGTCCGATGTCTACCGTAAGGTCGGCACCGACCGGGCCGGGCTGGCGAAGCTGCTGATCACCCCCACCGCGGGTCTGCCCCGGCGCCCCGGGTCCGACCCCGGCTGAGAGGTGCGGCCCGGCACGGCAACCGGCGCGCGGCCACGTACCATGTCCGCATGTCCTTCCTCCGCCGCCGCAGCGCCGCCACGCCCACCGGGCCGGACTTCGATGTCCTCGCCATGGACCCGGGAGACTGGCCCGGCGATCTCGGGGCGGGGCTGCTGCCCGCTCCGGACGGCACCTGCCAGGGCGTCTTCCTGCGCTACGACCTGTTCGGCGGACGCGGACCGGCGATGATCATCGGCAATCTGCCGGAGGGATCCCCGGCCCGGGAGGTGGCCGAGGGCCAGCCGCCGTTCGAGGTGACACAGCTGCTGGCGGCGCTCGGGAACGACGAACCGGTCCATGTGGTGGACACCGAGGACAGCCCGGTCATGCACGAGGACAACCTCCTCATCGTCCGCCGGATCAAGCTCTCCGAGGGCCGGATCTCCTGCTCCCAGTTCGACCGCAGCGACGGTGTGCTCGTCACCATCGCCAGCTGGGACCGGCCGATCACCGACGATCTGTACCGGCTGCTCAAGCCGCTGCCCGCGGAGATGTTCCAGCAGCGCTGAGGGGCGACGGCCCGTCAGGGTCACGTCCCGGATGGCCGGACCGTCACATCCGCGGCCCGGACGAACGCCACCCGGTGCCCGAACTGGATCTGGTAGTACACGTCCTGGCCGCGCACCACCTTGTGACCGGCCTGGTCGAAGGTGATCGCCCACAGATACTCGCCCCGCGTCCGCAGCCCCAGGGGATAGGACTGCCCGGACAGCAGCTTGTACGGCAGCGGCGAGACCGACTGCACCGGCACCCCCTCCGGATACGCCTCCTTCTCCGGGTAGGCGCGGCCGTACACCGGAACCTCCGCCACCCCGTCCCTGGGCGTCACCACCAGCCCCTTGGCGCTCACCGCCGTGGGCCGCCGCTTGGGGTTGTGGAACCAGGCCCGCCGGCCGAGGTACCAGATCGCCGTCCAGTCGCCCTCGCGCCCCGCGAGGGCGAACTGCTGCCCGGTGCTGGCGCGGGCGCCGGTGTCGTTGACCCCGGTGGTCGAGTCGGTGCCGTCGGGGCGCAGCCCGATGTCCTTGACCAGCGGGGCGTCCGCGCTCGGCGCGGTGTGCAGCCGCACCGCGGCCGAGCCGTGCGGGGCACACGGCTCGCCCGCCGTCTCGCAGCCGGTGTAGACGGGCTGGTGGGTGTCGTAGTCGGGGCGGATGGTGACCAGGCCGCCCGAGGCGCCCGCGGTGCGCCGGAAGGGCGCGCCGAGCAGGGTGAAGTAGTGCGCCCAGTCCCAGTAGGGGCCGGGGTCGGTGTGCATGCCCTTGATGGTGGAGGTGGTGGTGCCGGGCACATTGTCATGGCCCAGGATGTGCTGGCGGTCCAGCGGAATGTCGAACCGCTGGGCGAGATAGCGCACCAGCCGCGCCGAGGAGCGGTACATCGCCTCCGTGTACCAGGCGTCCGGGGCGGTCACGAAGCCCTCGTGCTCCAGACCGATGGACTTGGCGTTGACGTACCAGTTGCCCGCGTGCCAGGCGACGTCCTTGAGCGGCACGTGCTGGGCGATATGCCCGTCGGAGGAGCGGAGGGTGTACTGCCAGGACACATAGGTGGGGTCCTGGACCAGCTTGATGGTGGTGTCCCAGGAGCCTTCGGTGTCATGGATGACGATGTAGTCGATGGACTGCGAGGCGGGCCGGTCGCCCAGGTCGTGATTGCCGTAGTCGCCGTCGCCGAGCTCCTGGTAGGGCGCCGGCATCCACGCACAGGACACGTTCTCGGGGGCCTCGACACGCGGGTCCCGCGCACGGGACGGCAGACCGAGCGCCCGCAGCTGCCGGGTGTCCGGCGTGACACCGGGCACCGCGTCGAGGGCGACCCGCTCCCCGTCCCCGGTCGTCCGCGCGGCACCGCCGCGGATCACCTCGTACACCTCATCCGCGAAGACGGCCGCGGCCCTGGCGTCATCGGCGCCGCAGTAGGCCGCCACCGCCGCGTACCAGTCGGCGGGGTCCTCGCTCGGCGGCAGCCCCAGCCGCTTCTGCGTGGCGGCCAGCAGGGCCGCGCCACCGCGCACATTGGCGCTCGCGTCGCCGCGCAGCGCCTCCGCGGACAGCCCGGTGAGCTGCGCGGCCCGGCCGAGGGTGCGCAGCCGGGCGGGCAGCTGCCGGGGCTCGGCGACGGTGGCCTCGGGGACCTTCAGGGGCCGGGCGAGGTCGCCACGCGCGTCCTCGGTGCCCTGGCTGTGGTGCGGGGCGGTGAGCAGGGCGGTGTGGGCGTCGGTGAGATGCATGGGGCCGTAGCCGCCGGTGACGCTGGGCGCGCCGCGGTGGCCGTCCCAGCGCGACTGAAGATACGAGACGCCCAGGAGCACGCTGAGCGGAACCGCATACTCGGCGGCCGCGGCCGCGAAGGCCCGCTGGAGGGCGCCGCCGTCGGCAGGAGTACCACCGGCAGGAGCGCCGTCGGCCCGCGGCTGGTCGGCATGGGCGGCGGGCGTCGCGGAGACCAGCGGCAGCAGAAGGGCGGCGGACGCCGCGGCTCCCGCGGTCCGCAGAGTGGCTCTCCGGCTGGGGCCGGACGCGTTTCCGTTCGCGTCGTGGGCGCTGTCCTGTGCGGATCCTGGCATGGCAGCCTCCTCAAGCGGGCCGGGCCGACCCGAGCCACTTAGAGATATGCGCTGCCAGGCGCCGCGTCAATCGCCGTCACCCAGACGGATGTTCGCATGTCAGCCCGCCTGCGGCGCGTCACTGGTCCAGACCGGTGACGCGCCCCTCGGGCCGCCACCCGGCCTAGCGGGTGCCGACCGCGGCCCGCACCGCGCGCCGGGCCAGCGCGCAGTCGTCATGCAGCCGGCGCAGCAGCAGCCGCTGCTCCTCACCGGCCGGGACCGCGCCCGGCACCACGGGGGCGGGGTCCCGCATGGTGCGCTGCACCGCCATCTCGTACTGGCGGATCTCCCGCGTCAGCACCAGCATCAGATTCACCAGGAAGGAGTCCCGCGCGGCCGGGCCCGCGGCCTGTGCCAGCTGGCTGATCTGACGCCGGGTGACGGGGGCGTCGCCGAGCACCGTCCACAGCGTGGCCAGGTCATAGCCGGGCAGATACCAGCCCGCGTGGTCCCAGTCGAGGAGCACCGGGCCCGCGGGGGACAGCAGGACATTGCTCAACAAGGCGTCGCCATGGCAGAACTGCGCCGGGGCCTGCCGCCCCGAGCCGTGCGAGACACCGCGCAGCAGCTTCTGGAGATCGCCCATGTCCCGGTCGGTCAGCAGGCCCAGCTCGTGATAGCGGACCAGCCGGGCGGCGTAGTCGATGGGGGCGTCGAACACGTCGGCGGGCGGCCGCCATTGGTTGACACGGTGCATCGCGCCCAGCACCGCCCCCAGGTCGGCGCGCGGCGGGGGCTCGGTGGGATGGCGCTGCGCGGACGCGATCCGTCCGGGCATCCGCTCGATGACCAGCGCGCAGTTGTCCGGGTCGGCGGCGATCAGCCGGGGCACCCGCACCGGCGGGCGCTGACGGACGAACGCCCGGTACATCGCTATCTCCCGGCGGAACCGCTCGGCCCACGCGGAGGAGTGGTCCAGCAGGCACTTGGCCACCGCGGTGCCGCGCCCGGCGGTGCCGACCAGGAGCACGGACCGTCCGCTGCGCCGCAGCACCTGCACCGGGTTGAACTCCGGACAGATGCGGTGGACCGAGGTGATCGCGGTGCGCAGCTGCGCCCCCTGTGGACCGGACAAGTCGAGTCTCCCGCGAGGCGGCACGGGGCCGCTGGCGGCGGTCCGCCGGGCCCGGCCGCCGGGGGCGGGATCGAGGTACGGCCCAGTGCCGGGCAGCTGCCGCCGGTACGGCCGGGGCGGGGCGGACACGGAGGACGACGCTGCGTACATGGGCGAGACAGATCCCTTCGTGTGCCGACGAGTTGCGTACGCACCCGGCCCCGGGGACGGGACCGCACCCTGGGGAATGCGGCCGGTACAGCTCGAGTCGCCACCGGGCCGGGTAACGCGCTCCTACATCACACCCACGCGCGGGTGGCACACCATCTGGCGCACCCTGGCGAACCCTGGCGAATAGTCGCACGGCCCGTGACGGGACCGTTACTGTCAAGTCAGCCGAGGAACCTGGGGGCTTGACGTGACGAGGGAACCCAACACCCGTCTTGCGGACCTGTTCGGCCTCGCCGGATGGTCCAAGGGGGAACTCGCGAGGCTCGTGAACCGGAAGGCGGCGGCCATGGGCCATCCGCAGCTGGCGACCGACACCTCGCGGGTGCGGCGTTGGATCGACACCGGCGAGACGCCGCGCGATCCCGTGCCCAAGGTGCTGGCGGTCCTGTTCACCGAGCGCCTCGGTCGAGTCGTGACCATCGAGGATCTCGGGTTCGGACGAGGGGGACGCGCCGGAAAGGGGCAGTCCGCCGACGGGCTGTTCTGGCCGCCCGAGTCCACGGCCGAGGTCCTCACCGAATTCACGGGAATGGACCTTATGTTCAACCGACGCGGCTTGGTGGGTGCGGGCGCCGCGCTCGCCGCAGGATCCGCCATCACCGGTGCCATGAGCGACTGGCTGCTCTCCGACCCCACCCTCGCCATCGACGCGCCCCGTACCGACGACCCCCTGTCCGCCGAGCCCGTGGGCTTCGACCGCTACGAGGCCGCCCCCGTGGGCTCCCAGGAGATCGATGCCCTGGAGACATCGGTCGAAGTCTTCCGCGCCTGGGACGCGGCCCGCGGCGGCGGGCTCCAGCGCAAGGCCGTGGTCGGCCAGCTCAACGAGGTGGGCGGCATGCTCGCCTACCGCCACCCCGAGCGTCTCCAGCGCAGACTGTGGGGGGTGGCGGCCAATCTGGCGGTGCTCGCGGGGTGGATGTCCCATGACGTCGGCCTGGAGCCGACCGCCCAGAAGTACTTCGTCATCGCGGCACACGCGGCCCGCGAGGGCGGCGACCGGCCCCGGGCGAGCGAGGCGCTCTCCCGGGCCGCCCGGCAGATGGTGCACCTGGGCCGCCCGGACGACGCCCTGGAGCTGATGAAGCTGGCCACGTCCGGTGCGGGGGAGGAGGCGCTGCCGCGCACCCGGGCCATGTTCCGCACCATCGAGGCGTGGGCGCGGGCGTCGATGGGCCAGGGCCAGGCGGTGCGCCGCGCCCTGGGCGAGGCGGAGGAGCTGTTCGCCGCCGACAGCGGTGACGAGCCGGCGCCGAGCTGGATGCAGCTGTTCAACGAGGCGGATCTGCACGGAATGCAGGGGCTGGTCTACCGCACCCTGGCCGAGCACGAGCCGGGGGTCGCGGCCATCGCCCAGAGCCATGCCAAGCAGGCGCTGCGGATGCGCGAGGGCGGGCGCCAGCGGTCCCAGATCTTCGACCACATCTCCATCGCCTCGGCCTGTTTCATCGGCGGCGATCCGGAGCAGGCCGACCACCACGCCCGGCAGGCCCTGCTGACGATCGACCAGAACTCCTCGCACCGCACCTGGGACCGGCTGCGCGAGATGTACCGGCTCACCGAGCGGTACGCCACGTCATCGGCGATCCGGGAGCTGCGTGAGGAGATCCAGCAGACGATGCCGAAGGGGGCGGGAAAGGGGGGCGCGGGGCTGAAAGGTGCCGGTTCCATCGCCACGAGCGCGGCCGTCTAGGCCCCGGCAGGCGGAGGTCCGCCGGGAAGGCCCGCCGGACCGGGGCCGGCGGCCCGGCCACGCCTCACGAGGACGCGACGACACGGTACGGGCACTCGACGGCCGCGGTCCGTCCCTATGCGGGCGAGCCGGTTCCGGTGACCCTGGCGACCAGCACACAGGCGTCGTTCCGGCGCGGCTCGTCGCCGAACGCCTCGGCCACGGTCCGTACGCACTCCTGGGTGCCACGGGCGGCGGTCAGCCGTGGCGCGAGCGCGAGCAGCCGCTCGGTGGCGCCCTCGGCGTCCCTGGCCAGCCGGCCGGTGTGCAGCACCAGCAGATCGCCCGGCTCCAGCCGCTCCTCGGCCTGGGTGTACGCGGCGCCCGTCGTGGCGCCGAGCAGCACGCCGCCGGGCGAGCGCAGCGGGCGCCCCGTCCCGTCGCGGAAGAGCAGCGGGGCGGGGTGTCCGGCCTGCGCCCACACCAGGGTGCGGGTGCGCGGGTCGTACTGTCCGCAGACGGCGCCGACCAGTGCGGGCTGGGAGGAGACGGCGAGCAGCTGATTGAGCCGCCCCATCAGCGGGCCCGGTTCGATCCCGGCCACCGCCATGCCGCGCACCGCGCCCAGCAGCATCGCCATACCGCAGGTCGCGCTCACCCCATGGCCGGTGAGGCCGCCGACGCTCAGCAGGGTCCGCCCGTCCGGCAGCTCGAGCGCGTCGTACCAGTCGCCGCCGATCTGGGCGCTGGACTCGGAGGGGAGGTAGTGGGCGGCGAGGTCGAGGGCGGCGCCGTCGGCCGCCGGGCCGGTGCCCGGGAAGCCGGCACCGGCCGGCAGCCGGAGCGACCCCCGCCAGGGCGGCAGCACGGCCTCCTGCACCTCCACCGCCAGCCGGCGCTCGGTCCGCGCGATCCGCTGCTGGTGCCGCAGCGTGTCCCGGCTCTCGCGCACCGCGCGCTCGCTGCGGCGCAGCTCGCTCACGTCCCGGAGCACGGCCCACATGGAGGCGGTGCTGCCGTCGGCGGCGAGCACCGGCTCGCCCGCCATATGGATGGTGCGCACCACCTCGTCCGCGCGCACGACGCGGAATTCCCCGTCGATCGGCTTTCCGTCCACGAGGCAGTCGGTGACCATCGCGGTCAGGATCGGCTGGTCCTCGGCGAAGACCCAGGAGGGCAGCTCGTCGAGGGTGAGCCCGCCGTCCCCGGGGTCGCGGCCGAAGATCCGGCAGAGCTCGTCGGACCAGGTCACCTCGTCGGTGAGCAGGTTCCACTCGGCGCTGCCGACCCGGCTCAGCAGCGAACCGGGGGCCTTGGCCGCGTTCTCCGCCGTCGCATCGGCTCCGGTCCCCGGGTCCGCCTCCGGGTGATCGGCGGGCAGTCCCTCGCGCAGCTCGCCCAGATGCCGGCCCAGATCGTCCAGCTGGTGGACGGCCAGCTCGCACAGCGCGCGCTGCCAGCGCAGCTGCGCGCCGTCCGCACCGCCCGGGTCGGCCACGGTGTCGCGGCGGACGGCGTCGAGCCCCCCGCGGAGCCGCCGCGTCTGGGAGATCAGGGCGTCCACCGTGTCACGCTGGGGAGGCGATACGGCGGGATGGTCCGCGGAGCGGGGGGACGGCATGACGTTCTCCGATACGGGCGCGGCGCGGCCGGGTCTTGAGGGAGGGACCGGTTACGACTCTTGCACAGGCTGCGACATCCCGTAAGCGGTTTGGCAATACCCGATCCGGTGGTGCTTATGGCATATGCCGATGGCCTTCCGGGGGTGGATCGGCCGGGAGTCGGCGGAAGGCGAGATTCCGGGTAGGCTGCGGCGCTCGGGAATCCCTCAGTCCCACGCCGTTCATCGGACATACGGCGCCAGGACATCGGCAAGAATGCCGATCGACGGAAATCCCGTTGCCAGCGAACCTCCCGCACCGGATGCTGACCTCATGTTCGATCCAGACATAGCGCCCAGCGGCACCCTGCTCGGCCTCCTCCAGCGAGGCCGCGGCGACGGGACCCTGCACGCCCTCGCCGCGCCGCGGGCCGAGGCGCTCGCGGCACTGCACCACTGTGTGCTGCGCGACCCCCGCCGCGACTGGCAGGTCGAGAATCGTTCGCTCTATTACGCCAGGCTCTGTCTGGACCTCGACGCCGGACTCGACGAAATCGAACAGCATCTGTTCCACCCCGACGACCTGATCAACGACGACGAGGAGCGCACCGGGCTCGCCCTCTCCGTCCTCGGCCACCTGGCCGCCTACGGCCGGGCCGACGCCCTGCGGCTGCTGCGCCGCTACGCCGCGGCCGGCAGCAACTGGGAATGGGCCCTGGACGAGCTGGCCCTGCGCGACGACGACACCGGGCTGCGCGGCCTCGCCCCCGCCGTCCTCGCCCACTTCCCCGAGACCCCCGACGGCGACGCCGCACTGGCCGCCGTCGTACGCGGCGCCTATGAGCCCCGCCCCTGGCGGCTGTGGGCCGACGATCCGCACCACGGGCCGCGGGTGCGCGCGGCGGCGGAACAGGGCGCCTTCGACCGCTGGCAGCGGCAGCTGCGGCCCTCGGGGCCGCGGCCCGGTTGGAGCGTCCGCGACATCCTGCTGTGGGCCCAGCGGGAGCACGATCTGAAGCCGGCCGCCCGCCGCCCCGACGCGGCCGCCCGCTGTCTGGCCGCTGTCGCCGGCCCCGAGGACCGGCCCGAGCTCCTCACCGCCGCCGCCTCCGCCCCCGGCGCCGCCCGCGCCGCGGCGCTGCGGCACCTCGCCGAGACCGGCGACCCGGAGGTGCTCGACCTGATCGAGGCGGCCGTGACCGAGCCGGACGCCTCGGAGCTGGTCTCCCAGACGGCCCTCTCCGCCTTCGAACGCATGCGCAGTATCTCCGCCCTCGACCGGGCCCGCCTCTGGGCCCACCGCCCCGACGCCCTCGGCGACGCGGCGGCCGCGATGCTCGCCTGCCGCGGCGGACAGTACGACACCCCGCTCGTGCTCGCCGCCCTCCGCCGCACGGTCCGGGCCGAGGGTCCGGACGCCCAGACCCTGTGGACGCTCGTCGACGGCGCCGGGCGCCTGGCCATCTCCTGCGCCGCGCCCGTACTGCGCCACATCTACCGGGAGACGGCCTCCTCCCACCTCCGCGGCCGCGCCGCCCGCGCACTGGCCGCCACTGATCCGTCCTTCGCGGCGGGCTTCGCGGTCGAATGCCTCTGGGACTGCGAGGAGAGCACCCGCGAACTCGCCGCCCGGCACGCCGCCACCGCCGACGCCCGCGTCGTCGAACAACTCCGCCGGCTGGCCGCCGACCCGGCCGAGGAGGCCGAGGTCCAAACGGCGGTCCGCAGCCGCATCGGCCCCGAGGCCCCGGGCTTCTGACCCGGCCGGCCACCCCCTCCGCGGAGTGAGCGGCACGTCACTTTCCGTATCCACGATTCGCTCGAACGGGACATTATCGCGATCGCGGGTCAACGCAGTGTGACCGATCGCCGCTTCGGAGGGATTCGTCCGGGTTCGATGGGGCCTCGCCGGCGCTCCGGGGCGGCATCCGGGGAGCGCGAGGGTCAACGCTCATGGGACGTTCCACGGCGCGAAACGTGCTCGATGCCGGGGCCACCCTTCGGACGCCGACAACACCGGTATGCGTGTCGCCATCGTGACTGAATCCTTCCCGCCCGACATCAACGGCGTTGCCCACTGCACCCTGCAGACCGCCGACCACCTGCACCGCCGGGGCCATCACCCCCTGGTCATCGCCCCGGCAGGCCCTCCCGGAGGCCCACCGCCCGCCCCGGCCGGCGGGCCACCCGAGAGCCAAGGGGCGCTCGACCGGTCGCATCCGTACCCCGTCGTCCGCATCCCGTCCCTCCCGCTGCCCGGCTATCCCCAGGTGCGGGTCGCGCTGCCCAGCCGGCGGCTCGCGGCCGCGATCACCTCCCACCACAGCGACGTCGTCCACCTCGCCAGCCCCTTCGTCCTGGGCGCGCGCGGGATGACGGCCGCGCTCCGGCTGCGCATACCGGCGGTGGCCGTCTACCAGACCGACCTGGGCGCTTACGCCCGTACGTACCTGGGCGCGGGCGAGAGCGCGGCCTGGCGGCGCATCCGCGCCGTGCACACCGCCGCCGACCGCACCCTCGCCCCCTCCACCGCCGCCGCCCGCGACCTCGACGAGCACGGCGTGCCGCGGGTCCGGCTGTGGCCGCGCGGGGTCGACACCGAGCGCTTCCACCCGTCGCGCCGCGACCCGGAGCTGCGCCGCTCCCTCGCCCCCGGCGGTGAGCTGATCGTCGGATACATCGGCCGCCTCGCCCCGGAGAAGAGCGTCGAACTGCTCGCGCCGCTGAGCGAGCTCCCCGGCATCCAGGTGGTCGTGGTCGGGGACGGACCGAGCGAACCCGCGCTGCGGTCGGCGATGCCCAGGGCCCGCTTCCTCGGCCGCCGGACCGGCGACGACCTGGCCCGCGTCTTCGCGTCCCTGGACGTCTTCGCCCACACCGGGCCGCAGGAGACCTTCTGCCAGACGGTGCAGGAGGCCCAGGCCAGCGGCGTCCCGGTGGTCGCCCCCGCGGCGGGCGGCCCGCTCGACCTCGTCGACCACGGACGCACCGGACTGCTGGTGCCGCCCGGGGACGCGACCGAGGTGAGCGACGCGGTATCGCTCCTCGCGGCCGACGCGAGACTGCGCGCGACGCTGGGACGGGCCGGCCGGGAAGCGGTCGAGGACCGCACCTGGGAGGCGATCGGCGACCAGCTGATCGACCACTACGGCGAGGTGCTGGCGGCCCGTACGGCGGTCGCGGCATGAGCGCCGCACGGGCGGCCGCCGGGCCGCGGTTGGTGACGATGCCCGCGCTGCTGCGCCGCGCGGGCGCAGAAGCGAGTGAAGGGGACACAGCATGAGGGACGACCAGGGGCTGCGCATCGTCCGGCTCGCCAACTTCGTCACCCCCGCCTCCGGCGGCCTCCGCACCGCGCTGCGCGAACTCGGGGCCGGCTATCAGGCGGCCGGGCACGAGGCCGTGCTGGTGGTGCCGGGCGAACGGGCCTCGGACGAGCACGCCCGCCAGGGACGGGTGATCACGCTGCCCGGACCGACCATCCCCGGCACCGGCGGCTATCGCGTCCTGACCGACCGGCGGCGGCTGGCCCGGCTGCTCGACGGCCTGGCACCGGACCGGCTCGAGGTGTCCGACCGCACCACCCTCCGCTGGACCGGGGAGTGGGCGCGGCGCGCCCGCGTACCGGCCGTGATGGTCTCCCACGAGAGCGCGGACGCCGTACTGCGCACCTGGGGTGTGCCGGACGCGGCGGCCAGGGGAGCCGCGGACCGGCTCAACCGCCGTACCGCGCGGGCGTACTCGCGGATCGTCTGCACCACCGAATGGGCGGCGCGCGAGTTTGTACGGATCGGCGCACGGAATGTCGTACGCGCCCCTCTGGGCGTGGATCTCGGCCACTTCCACCCGTCCCACCACGATGCCGCGCTGCGGGACCACCACCGTGGCGAGGCCACCGTGCTCCTGGCCATGTGCTCGCGGCTCTCGCCGGAGAAGCGGCCCGGCCGGGCGCTCGACGCGCTCGCCGAGCTGCGGCGGCGGGGGGTTTCGGCGGCGCTCGTGGTCGCGGGGGACGGTCCGCTGCGGTCGCGTCTGGAGGACCGCGCCCGCGCCGAGGGGCTTCCGGCGGCCTTCCTCGGCCATGTGGCGGACCGGGCGCGGCTCGCCGCCCTCCAGGCGAGCGCCGATGTCGTACTGGCGCCGGGCCCCGCGGAGACCTTCGGCCTCGCGGCGCTGGAGGCTCTGGCCTGCGGTTCGCCCGTCGTCGTCAGCGCGCTCTCCGCGCTGCCGGACATCGTCGGCCCGGCGGGCGAGACCGCCGCCGACAGCGGACCGGCCTTCGCGGACGCCGTCGAGCGCGTCCTCGACCGCTCGGAGTCCCTCCGCCGCGCGGCGGCGCGGGCACGTGCCGAGCGCTACGGCTGGCCCGCGGCGGTGGCCTCCTTCCTGGCCGCCCATGACGCGTCCGCCGAGGGCGTCCGGTCCGCCGACGGTGGCCGGGCCCCGGCCACCGCCCTCCCGTCCGCCCCGGCGGCCTCCGCCCACCAGACGGCCGGCGGCGCGCGGTGAGCGCACCCGACGCTCACACGGGGGGACCGCGCTGGTACGGAACCGGCTGGTGTGGCGGCCCAATCGCGCAGCGTGTCGTTCCGACATCCACCGGGTCGCCGAGGCTTTCGACCGCACGATCGGCGCGCTGCGTGCCGATGGCGCTGTGGTGCTCACCGCCTGCCTGCCCGACCCCGGGCGGATGCTGGGCTTGCCGTCCGCGCTTGCGCGTCCGCTGGGGCGCCGGATACGTGCGCCGCACGCTGCGACAATGGCGGAGTGACGGGTCGCTGGGAGTTCTGGATCGACCGGGGCGGAACCTTCACGGACGTGGTCGGCAAACGTCCGGACGGCCGCCTGGTCACCCGTAAACTGCTGTCCCACCACCCCGAGCGCTATACCGACGCCGCCGTCGCCGGGATCCGGCAGACGCTGGGGCTCGGCCCCGGCGAACCGGTTCCGGCCGAGCGGATCGCCGTCGTCAAGATGGGTACCACGGTCGCCACGAACGCCCTGCTGGAACGCAAGGGCGAGCCGACCGTCCTCGTTGTCACCGAGGGTTTCCGGGACGCGCTGCGCATCGCGTACCAGAACCGCCCCCGCCTCTTCGACCGCCGGATCCTGCTGCCCGAGGCGCTGTACGACCGGGTCGTGGAGATCCCCGAGCGGGTGGACGCCCATGGCGACGTCGTGCGCCCCCTGGACCTCGACGCCGCCGCCGAGGCGCTGCGCACCGCGCACCGCGACGGCTTCCGCAGCGCCGCCGTCGTCCTGCTGCACGGCTATCGGCACGCCGGGCACGAACAGGAGGTCGCCGCGGTGGCGCGCGACCTCGGCTTTCCGCAGGTGAGCTGCTCGCACGAGGTCAGCCCGCTGATGAAGCTGGTGTCACGCGGCGACACCACTGTGGTCGACGCGTATCTCTCGCCGATCCTGCGCCGCTATGTGGAGGACGTGGCGGCCGAACTGCGCGGTATCCGGCTGATGTTCATGCAGTCCAACGGCGGGCTGCGGGAGGCCACGCACTTCCGGGGCAAGGACGCGGTGCTGTCCGGCCCGGCCGGTGGTGTGGTGGGCATGGCGCGCTCCTCGGGCGAGGCCGGCCACGACCGCGTCATCGGCTTCGACATGGGCGGCACCTCGACCGATGTCTCGCACTACGCGGGCGAGTTCGAGCGGGTCTTCGGCACCGAGGTGGCCGGGGTGCGGATGCGCGCCCCGATGATGAACATCCACACCGTGGCGGCGGGCGGCGGTTCGGTGCTCCACTTCGACGGCCGGCGCTACCGCGTGGGGCCGGACTCGGCCGGTGCCGTGCCCGGCCCCGCCTGCTACCGGCGCGGCGGCCCGCTGACCGTGACCGACGCCAATGTGATGCTCGGCCGGATCCAGCCGGACCACTTCCCGGCGGTCTTCGGCCCGCACGCCGACCAGCCCCTGGACGCGGCGACGGTCCGGGAGCGCTTCGCCGCGCTCGCCGAGGAGATCGCGGCGGCGACCGGCGACCGGCGCGGACCGGAGGAGGTCGCGGCGGGCTTCCTGGACATCGCGGTGCTCAACATGGCCAACGCGGTCAAGAAGATCTCCGTGCAGCGCGGCCGCGACGTCACCCGCTACGCGCTCACCAGCTTCGGCGGCGCGGGCGGCCAGCACGCCTGCGCGGTCGCCGACGCGCTCGGCATCGACACGGTGATCGTGCCGCCGCTCGCGGGGGTGCTCTCCGCGTACGGCATCGGCGTGGCCGACGCCACCGCCATGCGCGAGCAGGCCGTCGAGGCGGAGCTGAACGAGGAGACGCTGCCGCGGGTGCGTGAGGTATGCGCGCGGCTGGCCGACCGGGCCCGCGGCGAACTGCTCGCGGACGGCGTCCCGGAGCACACCCTGGACACCGTCGCCCGGGTCCATCTGCGGTACGCGGGCACCGATTCCGCCCTCCCCGTCCCGCTGGACTCCGCCCCCGCGATGGCCGAGGAGTTCGTCCGGGCGCACCGTACGCGCTATGCCTTCACCATGGACAAGCCGCTCGTCGTCGAGGCGGTGTCGGTCGAGGCGGTGGGCGCGTCGGGTCCCACCGGCGGCCACGCCGTGGAACGGCCGCCCAGGGAGGGCGAGCTGACCCCCGTGACGACCGTAAGGATGTTCGCGGAAGGGCGCCGACACCGTACGGCGCTGTACGAACGCGACCGTATGGACCCCTCGGACCAGGTCACCGGCCCCGCGATCATCGCCGAGGAGGACGCCACCACGGTGGTCGACCCCGGCTGGCGGGCCACCATGGGCGAACGCGGCCATCTGCTGCTCACCCGGGTCCGCCCCCGGCCGCGCACCACGGCGGTCGGCACCGAGGTGGACCCCGTGATGCTGGAGGTCTTCAACAGCCTCTTCATGGCCATCGCCGAACAGATGGGCGTACGCCTGGAGCACACCGCCCACTCCGTCAACATCAAGGAGCGGCTCGACTTCTCCTGCGCGCTCTTCGACGCCGAGGGCAATCTGATCGCCAACGCCCCGCACATCCCGGTGCACCTGGGCTCCATGGGCGAGTCCATCAAGGAGGTACTGCGGCGCAACGGGGACGCGATGCGGCCCGGCGATGTGTACGCGATCAACGACCCGTACCACGGAGGCACCCATCTGCCGGACGTCACCGTCGTCACCCCGGTCTTCGACGAGACGGGGACCGAACTGCTCTTCCTCGTCGCCTCGCGCGGCCACCACGCCGAGATCGGCGGCATCACCCCCGGCTCCATGCCCGCCTTCAGCCGCACCGTCCAGGAGGAGGGCGTCCTCTTCGACAACTGGCTGCTGGTGCGGGACGGGGCGCTGCGCGAGCGCGAGACGCGGGAACTGCTGACCGGCGGGCCGTATCCGTCCCGCGCCCCGGACGCCAACCTCGCCGATCTGCGCGCCCAGATCGCCGCCAACGAGAAGGGCATCCAGGAACTGCGGCGGATGATCGGGCAGTTCGGGCTCGACGTGGTGCACGCCTATATGGGCCACGTCCAGGACAACGCGGAGGAGTCGGTGCGCCGTATCGTCGCGGGCCTCCGGGACGGCTCCTACCGCTACGAGACCGACGGCGGGGCGGTCATCCGCGTCACCCTTACGGTGGACCGCGCGGCGCGCGGCGCCGTACTGGACTTCACCGGCACCTCGCCCCAGCGCCCCGGCAACGACAACGCGCCCAGCTCGGTGGTGATGGCGGCCGTGCTCTACGTCTTCCGGACGCTGGTGGCCGAGGACATCCCGCTCAACAGCGGCTGCCTGAAGCCCCTTGAGGTCCGCATCCCCGAGGGCTCCATGCTGGCGCCCGTCTTCCCGGCCGCCACGGTCGCCGGGAACGTGGAGACCTCCCAGGCCGTCACGGGCGCCCTGTACGCGGCCCTGGGCGTCCAGGCCGAGGGCTCCGGCACGATGAACAACGTGACCTTCGGCAATGACCGCGTCCAGTACTACGAGACGGTCGCCAGCGGTTCCGGCGCGGGTGACGGCTTCGACGGCGCCGACGCCGTGCAGACCCATATGACCAACTCGCGGCTGACCGACCCCGAGGTGCTGGAGTGGCGCTATCCGGTGCGGGTGGAGAGCTTCGCGATCCGCCGGGGCAGCGGCGGCCGCGGCCGCTGGCGCGGCGGCCACGGCGTCACCCGCCGCATCCGCTTCCTGGAGCCGATGACCGTCGCCCTCCTGACCGGCCACCGCCGGGTGGCCCCGTACGGCATGGCGGGCGGCGCACCGGGCGCCCTGGGCGCGAACGCGATCGAGCGCGCCGACGGTTCGGTGGACCACCTGGCGGGCCGCGACGCGGCGGACGTCGGGGTGGGCGACGTCCTGGTCGTCCACACGCCGGGCGGCGGCGGTTACGGCCCGCCGGGGAAGTCCGGCTGAGGCGTGGCGCGTTCGGGTCGTTTGCCGCCGCCGCGATCGGTAACCCGACCCCTGTCACAGCCCGCACGCACGCGCCCGCTCGGTCCTGGGCGCCCGCCCGCGAACCCTGCGCGGTGAGCCCGACGGCGGGCGGCGTCAGCGCCGTCGTTGACGGCAGTCGTTCATGGAAGGGGCAGCCATGGCCTGGTGGCAGAAGGCCGCATGCACGCACGAGGACCCGGAGTTGTTCTTCCCGGTCGGGGTGGCGGGCCCGGCCGCCCAGCGTCAGGAGGCGCGGGCCAAGGAGGTCTGCCGCAGTTGTCCGGTGATCCAGGAGTGCCTGGAGTACGCGCTGGAGGCCGGTGTGACCCACGGGGTCTGGGGCGGCACCGGTGAGGAGGAGCGCCGCGCACTGCGCCGCAAGGCGCAGCGCACGGAGCGGGTCGGCGCCCGGCGCGCCCGCTAGCCCCGGTCCGCGACGCCCTCCGCGACGCCCTCCGTGCTGTCGCCCGGGACGTCCCGCCGGGCAGACGGCGGCCAGGAGACCCGGCCCAGCGGGGTGAACCGCACCGGGGTGCCGGGGACGGCCTGCGCGGCGGCGGCCAGATACGGCTCCGGTACGACCCCCACGACGGGGTAGCCGCCGGTCGTCGGATGGTCGGCCAGGAAGAGCACGGGCCGTCCGTCCGGCGGCACTTGGAGCGCGCCGAGCGCCATTCCCTCACTGGCCAGCTCACCGTCCTTCGCCCGCTCCAGCGCGGGGCCCTCGGTCCGCAGCCCGATCCGGTTGCTCGCGGCCGAGACCCGGAACTCCCCGGTGGCCAGGGTGCGCAGGCCCGCCGTGGTGAACCAGTCGTCGCGCGGGCCGAGCACCACGGGCAGCACCAGCTCCCGGGCCGCGCCCCGATGCGGCACCCCGTCCACACCGGGCGCGGGACCGCGCGGCGGGCCGAGCCGCAGCACCGCGTCGTGCGCGAGCGGTGCCGGACCCAGCCCGGAGAGCACGTCCGTGGACCGGCTGCCGAGCACCGTCTCGGCCTCCACACCACCGTCGAAGGCCACATAGCTGCGCACCCCGTGGGCGGCGGCCCCGGCCTCCAGGAGCGCGCCCGCGGGTACCCGTACGGCCGCGCCCCACGCGGCGGGGCGGCCGTCGACCGTCACCGGGCAGGGCGCGCCGGTGACCGCGACCGTCGCCGTCCGGCGCAGCCGCACCGCACAGCCGGTCAGCGTGGTCTCCAGGGTGGCGGCCCCTTCGGCGTTGCCCACCAGGCGGTTGGCGAGCCGGTGGGCGGGCTGGTCGAGCGCCCCGGAGCGGGGCACCCCGAGATGGGCGTGGCCGAAGCGGCCCAGGTCCTGGACGGTGGTCAGGGCTCCCGGCCGTACGACCACGAAGGCGCTGTCGGTCATGGTGCGGCCCCTTCCGACGCCGAGCGCGGGGCCGTGTCCGTGTCCCGGGCCGTACCCGTGCCCCGGTCCGTGTCCGTGCCCCGGTCCGCGGCCGCCGGGCCCACCGCGGTCGCCTGGCCCACCGCGTCTGCCTGGCCTGGTTCCGGTTCCGGGACGAAGCGGACGCGGGTGCCGGGGGTGAAGAGCGCCGCCGGCTCCCGTGCGGTGTCCCACAGCACGGTGTCCGTGGTGCCGATGAGCTGCCAGCCGCCGGGGGACGAGCGCGGATAGACGCCCGTGTACGCCCCCGCGAGGGCCACCGAGCCGACCGGCACCCGGGTCCGCGGCGTCGCGTGGCGCGGCACGTGGAACCGCTCGGGCAGCCCGGTCAGATAGCCGAAACCGGGCGCGAAGCCGCAGAAGGCCACCCGGAACTCGGTGCCGGAGTGAATCCGTACGGCCTCCTCGGGCGTCACCCCCCACCGCTCCGCGACCCCGGCCAGATCGGGCCCGTCGTAGCGTACGGGCACCTCGACGGTGGTGCTGTCGTCGCGGTCCAGAGGCGGTATCCGCCAGCCGGGCAGCTCGGCGGCGAGCCGCCCGGGGTCGGCGAGCCCGTCGAGGAAGACGGTGCGGGCGGCGGGCACGATCTCCCGTACGGCGGGGAGCCGGCGCGCGGCGGCGCGGCGCAGCAGTTCGGCGTGGAGCGCCTCGGCCGCCTCGCCGCTGTCGAGCTCGACGAGCAGCCCGTGCTCGCCCACCGGCAGGCTCCTCATGGTCATGCGAACGCCGCCACGCGCACCCCGGCCGCGGTCAGCTCGGCCCGCACCCGGCGGGCGAGGTCGGCGGCGCCGGGGGTGTCACCGTGGACGCACAGCGAGCGCACGTCCACCTCGATCCGCTGTCCGTCGATCGAGGTCACCGCGCGGTCACGGGCGAAGCCGAGGGCCCGCTTGACCACCGTGTCCGGATCGGAGACCACGGCGCCGGGCTCACCGCGCGGGACGAGGGTCCCGGCGGCGGTGTAGGCGCGGTCGGCGAACGCCTCGGCGACCACCGGCAGCCCGGCCGCGCGGGCCGCCTCGTGCAGCCGGGACCCGGGCAGCCCCAGTACCGGCAGCGGGCCGCCGGCCGCCAGCCGTATGCCCTCGACCACGGCGGCGGCCTGGGCCTCGTCGTGCACGCTGCGGTTGTAGAGGGCGCCGTGCGGTTTGACGTAGTCCACCCGCGCCCCGGCGGCACGCGCGAAGACCTCCAACGCGCCGATCTGGTAGGCGATCTCGTCGGTCAGCTCGCGCGGCGGGACGTCCATGCTGCGCCGTCCGAAACCGGCCAGGTCCCGGTAGGAGACCTGGGCCCCGATGCGCACCCCGCGCCCGGCGGCCAGCTCGCACACCCGGCGCATGGTCGAGGGGTCCCCGGCGTGGAATCCGCAGGCGACATTGGCGCTGGTGACGATGGACAGCAGGGCCTCGTCGTCGGTGAGCCGCCAGCGGCCGAACCCCTCGCCGAGGTCGGCGTTGAGATCGATGGTGTCGATGGACAGGTTCGCCAAGGGTGCGGTCATATCCGTCCGTTCGGGCGTGGGGGACAGGTGGTGCGCTGTGGATGGCACCACAAGGTAAGCGATCGTTGAACGATCCGACAAGAAGCATGTTGTCCGGTGACCGTTTCTGGGCTTCACTTCTCGCTATACGGGACGAACGAGACATCGAATAGGGGCTGATGTGGCAAACGGGGCAAAAGGTGCGAAGCGCCGATCCGGCGGGCCGTCGGATCGGGCCGGGGAGGCGGAGGTGACGGACGCGGCGGAGTACCCCCGGGGCTCCGGCCTCGCCGCCGGGCTCGAGGCCGACCGGGCACTCCTGGGGCGCACCAGTACGGCGGAGCGCGTCGCGGACATCCTGCGCGACCGTATCGCCGAGGGGTTCTTCCCGCCCGGCACCCGGCTGTCCGAGGACAGCGTGGGCGGCGCGCTCGGTGTCTCGCGCAACACCCTCCGGGAGGCGTTCCGCCTGCTCACCCATGAGCGGCTGCTGGTGCACGAGCTCAACCGCGGGGTGTTCGTCCGCGTCCTGACCGTCGACGATCTCAACGACATCTACCGCGTGCGCCGGCTCGTCGAATGCGCCGCGGTGCGCGGCCTGGGGGAGCCGCCCCATGCGGTGGAGGCGGTCGAGGCGGCGGTCCTGGCGGGCGAGCGCGCCGCCCAGGACCGGGCCTGGCAGGACCTGTCCACCGCCAATATCCGCTTCCACCAGGCGATCGTCTCCCTCGCCGGAAGCCCCCGCGCCGACGAGCTGATGCGCGGAGTGCTGGCCGAGCTGCGACTGGTCTTCCACATCATGGCCGACCCCCGCCGCTTCCACGCCCCCTATCTGGTGCGCAACCGACAGATCCTGGAAGTGCTGCAGAGCGGGGACGCGGTGGAGGCGGAGCGGCTGCTCGCCTCCTATCTGGACGATTCCCAGGGGCAGTTGGCCGACGCCTATGGGCGGAAGATGTCCCGCCGGTAGGGGTTTCACAGCGGTAAACGATCCGGCGGGGCGGACACAAGTTGGTTTCAAGCTCTTGTCGGATCGTTGAACGAACGCCTAGCCTCCGGTGCACCCTCCTCACACCCCTGTGAGGTCCTGTGCGCGGAAGGCGGGACGCATGATCGTTCTCCTTGGCGTCCTCGTGGTGATCGTCGGATTCGCCACACGACGCAACCCGTTGCTGGTGGTGGGGGTCGCCGGCATCGCCACCGGGCTGCTGGCCAAGCTCTCGCCCCAGCAGATCCTGGCGGCCTTCGGCGACGGCTTCGCCTCCAGCCGCTCGGTGACGATCTTCGTCATCACCCTGCCCGTCATCGGCCTCCTGGAGCGCAACGGCCTCCAGGAACAGGCCCGTACCCTCATCGGCCGGCTCGGCAAGCTCACCACCGGCCGGTTCCTCGCCCTCTACCTGCTGCTGCGCCAGCTCACCGCCGCCCTCGGCCTCACCAGCATCGGCGGCCCGGCCCAGAGCGTGCGGCCCATGGTCGCGCCGATGGCCGAGGGCGCCGCGGAGCGCCGCCACGGCCCGCTGCCCGAGCGGATCCGGGAGCGGATCCGCTCGTACTCCTCCAGCGCCGACACGGTCGGACTGTTCTTCGGCGAGGACTGCTTCCTGGCCATCGGCTCGATCCTGCTGATCACCGGATTCGTCAACAGCACCTACCACACCCACCTGGAGCCGCTTCAGCTGGCGCTGTGGGCCATCCCCACCGCCGTCTGCGCGTTCCTCATCCACGGCTTCCGGCTGCTGCGCCTGGACCGCTCCCTGGACCGCGACCTCGCCGCCCCGGGCGGCCGGTCCGCCGCCGACGGCAGCCACACCGCGGAGGCAGCCAAATGATCAAGGCGGAGTGGTTCTACTGGCTCGTCGGCGCCGTCTTCCTCGCCATGGCCGCACAGATGGCCGTCGACCGCAGCAACCCCAAGCGCCATGGCTCGGCCGCCTTCTGGGGGCTGCTCGGCGCATGCTTCTTCTACAGCAGCTGGGTGGTGGAGAAGAAGGCCCCGGCCGAGCCGCTGGGAGTCGCCGTCCTCGCCATGGTCTGCCTGGGCGGCTTCCAGCTCACCGGGCGCGGTGTGCCGCGCACCACCACCCCCGAGCAGCGGACCGCCTCGGCGGCCCGGCTCGGCAGCAGGCTGTTCGTCCCGGCGCTCACCATTCCGCTGGTCGCGGTCGTCTGCGCCTCGGCCGTCAAGCACTGGCGCATCGGGGGCGAACCGGTCCTGGAGGCCGGTAGCGAGACCATCCTCGGCCTCGGCTTCGGCGCGATCGCCGGGCTGGCGGTCGCCATGGCCGTGGTCCGCGAGCGGCGTCCCGCCGTGCCCCTGCACGCCGGCCGGAACCTGCTGGAGTCCATGGGCTGGGCGCTGCTGCTGCCCCAGCTGCTCGCCGTGCTCGGCTCCATCTTCCAGGTGGCCGGGGTCGGCGAACAGGTCGGCAAGATCACCGAACAGATGCTGCCGGACGGCCAGAAGTACGTCGCCGTAGCGGTCTACTGCGTCGGAATGGCCCTGTTCACCGTCATCATGGGCAACGCCTTCGCCGCCTTCCCGGTGATGACCGCCGCCATCGGCTGGCCCGTGCTCATCCAGCAGATGCACGGCGACCCGCCCCTCGTCCTCGCCGTCGGCATGCTGGCCGGTTTCTGCGGCACGCTCGTGACCCCCATGGCCGCCAACTTCAACCTGGTGCCCGCCGCCCTGCTCGAACTCAAGGACCAGTACGGCCCCATCAAGGCGCAGCTCCCCACCGCCGGGGCGCTGCTGGTCTGCAACATCGTCATCATCTCGCTCTTCGCCTTCTGAGGGGACCGCTGTGACCCGAGTGCTGCTCACCGGTTTCGAGCCCTTCGCGGACTCGGCCGTCAATCCGTCGTGGCAGGCCGTCTCCCTCGTCGCCGCCGACCCGCCGCCCGGCACCGAGGTGACGGCCGTACGGCTCGCCTGCGTCTTCGGCACCGCGCTCGAGGAGCTGGCCGCCGCGGTGGCGGCGGCCGACCCCGAACTGGTGCTGTGCGTGGGCCAGGCCGGCGGCCGTCCCGGTGTCACCGTCGAGCGGGTGGCGATCAACGTGGACGACGCCCGCATACCCGACAACGCCGGGCGCCGGCCCATCGACGAACCGGTCGTGGAGGGCGGCCCGGCCGCCTACTTCGCCCCCCTGCCCATCAAGGCGTGCGTCGCGGCCGTCCGCGCGGCCGGGATCCCGGCCGCCGTCTCCCAGACGGCCGGAACCTTCGTGTGCAACCACGTCTTCTATGGCCTGGCCCATCTCATCGCCACCGAGCGGCCCGCTCTGCGCGGCGGGTTCATCCATCTCCCGTACGCTCCCGAACAGGTCGTGGACGGGGCCGAACCCTCGCTGCCCGCCGCCGTGTCGGCCGAGGCGCTGCGGGCGATCATCGGGGCGGCCCTGAGTACCCGGAACGATCCGCGCATCGCCGAGGGGGCAACGCATTGAACGAGCCGAACGAGCCGAACGGCCCGGACGAGGGCCGGAGCGAACTGGGCCGGTACGCGGCCCGGTTCGCCGCCCTCGCCACCGCCAACGTCACCCGGGCCTACCCCAACGCCCCGGCCTATTTGCTGCGCGGACCCGAGGACCTGGTGGAGCCGCGCCAACGCCACCCCGCCTTCTACGGCTCCTACGACTGGCACTCCTCGGTCCATATGCACTGGCTGCTGGTCCGGCTGCTGGGCCGCTGCCCCGACCGGGTCCGCGCCGACGAGGTCACCGCCGTCCTGGACGGGCACCTCACGGCCGATGCCCTCGCCGTCGAGGCGGAGTATCTGCGGGCCCGTCCCTCCTTCGAGCGCCCTTACGGCTGGGCCTGGCTGCTCGCGCTGACCGCCGAATGCCGGAGCCTCCCGGGGCCCGCGGGCGAGCGCTGGGCGAAGGCCCTGGAACCGGCCGCCGACGCCGTCCGCGCACTGCTGTGCGGATGGCTGGAACGTGCCACCTACCCGGTGCGCCACGGTGTCCACACCAACAGCGCCTTCGCCCTCGGCCTGGTCCTGGACAGCGCGGCCGCCGCGGGCGTCGAGACGGTCGTCGAACCGGTCACCGAGGCCGTCCTCGGCTGGTTCGCGGACGACCACGACGCCCCCGTCCACTGGGAGCCCTCCGGGCAGGACTTCCTCTCGCCCGCGCTCACCGAGGCCGAGGCGGTGTGCCGGGTGCTGCCGGAGCAGGAGTTCGCGCGCTGGCTGGAACGCTTCCTCCCCGGCCTGGAATGGGGTGTGCCGGCCACCGTGCTCACCCCGCCCGTCGTCTCCGACCCCGGCGATCCGCAGATCGGTCATCTCCTGGGCCTCACCCTCAGCCGGGCCGCCGCGCTGCGCCGCCTGGCCGCCGCCCTGCCGCCCGGCGATCCGCGGGCGGACGTGCTGCGGACGGCGGCACGTGACCATCTGGCCGCCGGGCTCCCGGCCACCGTTTCCGGCGACTTCACCGGCGACCACTGGCTCGCCACCTTCGCCGCGCTCGCCCTGGACGGACCACCTGCCGGTGAGCCGTAGACTGACGGATCGGTGAGGTGCGGGGGACGCGCCGGTGTACGCGCGTGTGCGCGCGGGGGATCTGGTGTGTCATAGCGGGATCTCCGTGCCGTTTCGTACGTTGTCGGTGCGAGCGCCTACTCTGTGCGACGTGACATCTCCACCCCCGGGGGCCGCCGCGCCCCAGCTCAACACCGCCGAAGGGGCTGCCCGGCCGGCCCCCGGCCCGGCCGCCGACGAGGGTCTGGCCCGGCGGCTGCGCGCGCTCGCGTGCACCGCGCCGCTGCACGACCTGGACGCGCGCAAGGCCAACCTCGCGGGGGAGTACGGGGTCTATGCGATGGCGGAGGTCGCCCTGGCCGCCATCGACCTCGTCACGCTCCACATGGACTTCGACACCGGCGCCGACCACGAGCAGATAGTGGCCAGGCTGCTGCCCCGGGTGGCGGCCCAGGCCCCCGGGCGCCCCGCCGCCGAGCACGACCGGGTCGCCCGCTGGGTGCTGGAGAACCTGATCAACGTCGGCAGTGTGGACCGCGGCTTCCGTGCCGTTTACGGCACTTTCGGACCTGATGGGGTGTATGTCCGCAGGGATTACGACTTCAAGCTGATCGAGGAGGTGCCCGGCCCCGGCGGCAGCGTCTATCTGCGCACCACCGACGAGGCCGTCAACGTCCTGGTCGGCGCCCTCGACACGGATGTCACCAGCGCCCAGATCGCCGCCGAGGTCAAGCTGGAGGTCCTGATCAGCCGGGGCCGGCTGGCCGATGCCCAACTCGCCGCCGAGCAGGCCCGCTACCGCACCGTGCAGTACTCGGAGACGCTGCGCCGCACCCTCGACGCCACCCGGCGCAACGTCCGCGCCGTCGACTGGCTGAGCACCGTGCCCGATCTGATCAGCGAGGCGCTCGACCACGTCGCCGACCGCTACCGCCATGAGAACGCGATCCTCACCAACATCCGCAAGGTGCGCGACGAGGCCGCTTCCGCAGGGGACCCCGAGCCCAAGCGGCGCGCCGCCGAGCTCGTCGACATAGTCAAGGACTGCATCCGGCGCCACACCCAGCTACAGTCCCGGCTGCTGGAGGCCGGTCCGCTGTTCCGCGCCGAGCAGGACCGCCAAGCGTTCGCACCCCCCGCCCCGCGCTCCGGATACGACCTGTACGGCCAGCTGCTGGCCCCCGTCCTCCCGCTCCCCGTCGAGCGCGCGGGCCGGGTCACCGACGCGTTCTTCGCCCGCGGCACGGGCCTGCGCACCCCCACCTCGGTGCGGATGGGCGACCTGGTCGAGATGCTGCTCACCCCGCCCGTGGAGCGGGAGCACCTCGGCGCGGAGATGCCCGAGCCGGACCTCATCGCCACCCCCGACGACAGCCGCTTCAGCGAGGAGCAGCTGGCGATGGCCATGGAGTTGCTGGAGCTGCCCGCCGACGCCCCGCGCCGTCTGTCCGGGCTGCTCGCCGACGCCCGCCGCCGCGACCCCGATCTGCCCTATCTGATCGCCCTCCTCGCGGTCCACGCCGCCAGCCCCCCGGTCGGCACCGCCTACCGCCAGGGCGAGCAGCGGCTGCTGTTCGCCGTGGACGACGGCACCGAGCTGGACGACCCGGAGTTCGGCGGCGCCGATCTGATCGTGGGCACCGCCCTGCTGGACGCGGCCGGTATGGCGGCCGACCGGGCGGAGGTGGCGTGATGCCGACGTGGACGACGTGGAGCGAACGCCGCCTCGGCGGCGGTCCCGGGAGCGCCCGGCTCTGCCACGGGGGTTGCCGCGGGGGCTCCCGCCGTCGCGGAGGGGAGCCCGTGCCGTGCCCGGCGCGAGCGGCCGGGCCGGTGCGTCCCGCCGCCCGCCTCGGCGGGGGCGACGGTGCCGCATCAGCCCCAGCCCACCGTGTGACCGCCCCGTGCGAGGAGGTTCGGCCGTGACCGAGTACGACGTCGACGAGATGGCACCGCCGGACCCGGCACCCGCCCCGGCGGCACCCGGCGCAGCCCCCGGGATGACACCCGCCGACGCGGCCGACGCCGCACGGCTGGTGGCCTTCGGACTCCAGCCCAAGCTGCTGCCCGCGCGGGACGTCGAATACGCCGAGCTGCTGCGCCGGCACCGCGACGAACCGGCGTTCGCGCGCCTCACCGACGCCATCGCCGCCGGGCTCGGACTCATCGTGCTGGAGGTGTCCACCCGCGCCGGAATGGCGGTGACGGCCGCCGAGGACTCCGTCTTCGCCGTCCGCATGGGCGATTACGCCCGCCGGGCCGCCACCGACTCCGCCGACCGCTTCCTGCACGGCCTGGCCCATCTCGCCGTCGCCGCCCTGGCGTTCCCGCGCCCCGAGGACCTCGCCGACGACGGCTATATCGGCCGGGTCACCGTCAACGGCGTCGACGCCTTCGTCCGCCAGGCGTGCCGGCGGCTGGAGGAGCGGGCCGAGGAGCAGGGGGAGAACAGCGACCCCGTCACCGGTGCGCCGGGTCTGGAAGCGGCCTGGCGGGTCTACGCCCGGCGCAGCGCCACCGGCGCCACCAAGGACGCGCGCAGGCTCGCCGGTTCCACCACCGGCATCATCGGCAAGGCCGTCGCCTTCCTGGTCGACTCCGGCTTCCTCCAGCGCACCGGCGACGACTCCGGCGGCACCTACCGCACGACCGCCCGCTATCAGCTCCAGGTGCGCGACATGGCGGCCTCCGCCGCCATGGCCGAGCTGCTGGAGCTCGGGGTCGTCCCGGTCGGCGACGGCAGCGCGACCCTGCTGCCGCCGGACGACAGCGACGACCTCGATCTGGTGGCCGACGCCGGTCTCCCCTTCCACTCCTGAACCCCGCCCCGCCCGACACCCCCACCCCCTTTCGACAACGAGAGTCCGCCGCCATGTACGAGCTGTCCCGGATCCGCCTCTACTCCATCGGGCCGGCCGGTGCGCGGTATGCCGACACCGTGCTGGACCTGCGCGGAGTCGGCGAGCCGGTGCCCAGCCCCGCACCCACCCAGGCGGAGTTCTTCGAGGAGGAGCCGGTCGGCCCGCCGCGCCGCCCCGCCCCCGCCGGTGTGCTCTTCCTGGAGAACGGCGGCGGCAAGTCCGTCCTGCTCAAGCTGATCTTCTCGGTGATGCTGCCCGGCCATCGCAACACCCTGGGCGGCGCCAGCTCCGGTGTGCTGCGCAAGTTCCTGCTCGCCGACGACTGCGGGCATGTCGCGTTGGAGTGGCAGCACACCGTCACCGGCGAGACGGTCGTCGTCGGCAAGGTCAGCGAATGGCGCGGCCGTCAGGTCTCCAACGACCCGCGGAAGTTCGCCGAGGCGTGGTACTCCTTCCGGCCCGGCCCCGGGCTGAGCCTGGACTCGCTGCCGGTCGCCGAGTCCGCGGCGGTGCGGCCCGCCGTCGAGGGCGCCTCCACCGCACGTGGCCGCCGCCGCACCATGAAGGGCTTCCGTGACGCCCTTACGGAGGCCGGCAAGGCGTACCCCCATCTCGACGTGGTCTGGGTGGAGATCCACGAACGCTGGAACGAACACCTCGGCGAACTCGGCCTCGACCCCGAACTCTTCCGCTACCAGCGGGAGATGAACGCCGACGAGGGCGAGGCCGCCGGACTCTTCGCGGTGAAGAACGACTCCGACTTCACCGACCTCCTGCTGCGCGCCGTCACCGACACCCGTGACACCGACGGGCTCGCCGACCTCGTCCACGGCTTCGCCCACAAGCTCGGCCGCCGCGCCGAGCTGACCGCCGAGCGCGACTTCACCGCCGGTTCGCTCGATCTGCTCCAGCGCATCGCGGACGCCGCGGAGCGGCGTGAGCAGGCCCGCGGGGTGCACGCGGGCGCCGAGCGCCGCACCCGTACGCTCGCCCGGCGGCTGTCCGCGCGCGGCGCGGAGGAGCGGGCGCGCGCCGCCGAGCTCGCCGAACAGGTCGCCGCCGCCGCACAGGCCGTGACCGACGCCGAGGGGGCGCGCGGCCGCAGCGGCCTCGTGGCCGCCGAACTCGCCTACCGCCACGCCTCCTTGGCGCTCGCCGCCGCCGAGAAGGGCGCCGCGGCGCAGCGCCGGGAGCTCAACGACGCCCGCACCCTGCACTCGGCCTGGCAGGCCGCCGAGACGGTGCTGCGCCACCGGGCCGCCGCCGACCGCTCGGCGCGCGTCGCCGCCGCCATCCGTGAGGCCGAGCGGGACGCGGCCCCCGCGCTCGCCGCCCGCGCCAAGGCCGCCGCCGACCTCGTCCGCGCCCTGCACGCGGCGGCGGAGGACGGCGAGCGGGTCGCCAACGAGGAGGAGGAGCGCTCCGCCGCCCTCCAGGAGGCCGGCGAGGCCGCCCACCGCGACGCCACCTCCGCCGCCACGGCGGCCCAGCGCGCCCGCAGCGAGGCCGACCATCTGCGCCAGCGGCTCGTCGAGGTCGAGCAGGAGACCGCCGAGGCCGTCCGCGCCGGATGGCTCGACGACTCCGCCCCCGACGCCGACCCGGCCCGCGCCGCCCTCGCCGCGAGCGACGCCGAGAAGACCACGGTCGCCGCCTTCGACGAGGCCCGCGAGACCGCCCGGCGCACCGCCGACCACGCGAAGTCGACCGCCGCCGAGGAGGCCCGCGCCGAACTGGCCGCGGCGCGGGCGGTGGACGCGGCGCGGGCCGCGGAGTCCGCGTACGACGCGGAACGGCGCGCCGCCGAGGCGCTGGGCGCGGAGCAGCGCCTCATCGAACTGCTGGGCCTCCCACAGCCCCCCGTCGCCGTCCCCGCCCCACGCGGCGGCGCCGCGCGCCCGTCGGCGGCGGACGCGCGCGGGACGCGCGGGGTGACGATCCGTATCCCGGACGTCCCGGGCCCGCGGAGCACCCGCGCCCTGCCGGCCGACTCCGAGCGGCCGGGGTGGATCACGGCCCGCGTGGACGAGGTGGGTGAGGCGGACGAGGACGACATGGACGACGTCGGCCTCTCCCAACTCCCGGCCGCCTTCCGCGCGACCCCCGCCACCGGCGCGTTCCTCCTGGAGGGACCCCCCGAGCCCGCTGACCACGCCTACGCCACGGAGGGGCCCTCCACCGCCGCCCGCGCACGCCTCTCGCACGAGGCGGACGACGAGGACGACATGGGCCGGCCGAGCGCGGGACGGCCGGACGCCGCACCGACGGACGAGGCCGCTGCCCCCGGCTCGGCCGGGACCAGCCAGGCGGACCGGGCGACGGGTGGCGTCGCGGGCGCGAAGGGCGACGCCACTTCGGAGGGGCACGGGGTGTCGGACGCCGACCGGGCGGGTGCGGAAGGCTCCGCCGGGCACGCGGTCGGCGATACCGCGCGAGTCGGTGGCGGACGGCCGGACGTCGGCCCGGCGACCGGCGGCGTACCCGCAACTCGTCCGGCGACCGGCGGCGTTCCCGTCTCTCGTCCGGCGGCCGGTGCGGATGAGCCGCGTCCGGTCGGCCACGCGGCGGGGCATGTCGGGGAGGCGGGGGAGGCCGCCGCCCCCGTCGGCGCGGAACGGCCGGACGCCGAACCGATGGGCGGCGCGGCGGGGCCGGGCTTCGCTCGGCACCGAGTGGCCCCTGCCCAGGACGCGGCGGCGGAGGCGGGGCAGGCCCCGCGGCGTCGTCCTCTGGCGGCGGAGTCGCGGCCGGCCGGGCGGGTGACGGTGCGGATCGACGAGGCCGAGGACGGCGAGGGCGGCCCGCGCCCGGATGGCTCGCGTGGCCGCGGCCGGGTCGTGGCGGCCGAGTCCCGGCCGTCCGGCGAGGTGTCGGCTCGGGTCGAGGACGGCGACGGCGACCAGGGCGAGGCGGAGCCCGCCGCCGCCCGTACCGGAGCCGTCGACGACTCCGATTGCTGGGCCCCCGAGTCCGATGGCCACCCCGGCGGGGAACCGAGCGGCCGCTCCCGCCCCGCCCGGCGCTCCCTCGGTGACGGGCCGCTGACCGCCGAGGAGCTCGACCGTAACGCCGACGCGCTGCGTGAGCTCCTCGAGGAGAGCGTCGCCTCCGCCGAGCGGCAGCTCTTCGAGCTGCGGACCGCCGCCGCCGAGGACTCGCGGATCCTCGGCGCGCTCGGCGACGGGGGGCTGCTGCCGCCCAGCCCCGATGTGCTGGCGGCCGTCGAGTACCTCGGCGAGCACGGCATCCCCGCCCTCCCCGGCTGGCGTTACCTCGCCCAGGCCGTGGACCCCGCCGACCACGCCGCCGTGCTCGCCGCCCGCCCGGAGCTGGTGGACGGCGTCGTCATCACCGACCCCGGCACCCACGCCCGCGCCCGTGAGGTGCTCGGCCAGGCGTCGCTGCTGCCCCGGTCCGCCGTGGCCGTCGGGACGTCCGCAGCGCTGCTCGCGCCGACGCCCGCACCCGGCACCGAGGACAGCGGAGTCTTCCTGGTGCCGCCGAACCCGGCGATGCACGACGAGCGCGCCGCCGACGACGAGCGGCGCGAGCTGCGGGCCCGCGCCACCGAGCGGGACGAGGAGATCAGGGCGCTCGCCGCCCGGCTGGCCGGGGACCGGGCGCTGTCCGCGCGGCTCGCCTCCTGGCGCACCGGCTGCCCACCCGGACGGCTCGCGGAGCTCGCGGCGGCGGCGGAGACGGCCCGCGAGACGGCCGACACCGCACAGCGCGTGCTGGTGGAGGCGCGGACGGTACGGGCGGAGGCCGATGAGGCCGCCACCGAGGCCGCCCGGGTCCGGGACGAGCGTCAGGAGGCGGCGCAGCGGGCCCGCCGGGTGGCGGACGCGCTGGCCGGTCTGGCGTACCGGCTGCGTGAGCGCGCCACCTGGCAGACCCGGCTGCGCGAACTGGCCGAGGAGGCCGCGGAGTACGAGGAGCGCGCGGCCGGCTGCGTGGACCGGGCCCGCGCCGCCGACGAGGACCGGCGTGCCGCCCAGCGCGCGGCCGACGACGCGCGCCGCACCGCACGCGCCCTGCGCGCCGAGCGCGCGGAGATCGCGGGCGCCCCCGATGACCTCGGCGAGGACTCCGAGCCGCCCTCCGCCTCGCTGCCCGCGCTCCGCGAGGCGTACCGCGCCGCCTCCCAGGTCTACGAGAAGGTCGGCGTCGGCGCCGACCTCCGTGCCGAACAGGCCCGCGCCGAAAGCGACGAAAGCGCGGCCCTCGCCTCCCTCGACCGGCTCACCAACAAGGTCCGCACCCGCGCCGCCCAGCTCCTGGAGGGCACCGACGGCGCCGACGCCCCCTCCCGGCAGGCCGCCGCGGCCCGCGCCGAATCGCTCGTCCAGTTGCTGGAGAGCCGCGCCTCGGCGGCGAGCGAGCAGCTCGGACGGCTGCGCGGCGAGGCCGAGCGGCTCGCCCCCGCCGAGGGCGACGCGCACACCGAACTGCCGGAGGAACTGGTCCCGGCCGACGCCGAGCAGGCGAAGGAGCTGCTGCGCACCGCCAACGGCGAACTGGCCGCCCGTACCGACGCCCTGGACACCGCCCGCACCGTCCACGCCGACCTGGTGCGCGCCCACCGCTCCGCCGAGGACGCGGCGGGCGGCTTCGACGAGACCGCCGCCCTGCTGCGGGATCTGCTGCGGGACGGCCCCGGCACGGAGGACGACGGCGAACGGCCCGAGCCGTACGCGGGCGGTCTCGCCGAGGCCCGTCAGGCCGCCGCCGAGGCCCGCCGCTCACTGCGCGGCTGCGCCGCCGACCTGTCGGCGGCCGAGGCGGCGGTCCGGGAGGCCGGCGACATCCTCGTACGGCACGCCAACTCCACCCGCTACGAGCAGGTGCGCACCCCGGCCCGTCAGCAGATCCGGGAACTCCCGGCGGCCGCGCTGCCCGAGCACGCCGCCGCCTGGGCCGAGGCGTTCGCCCCCCGGCTGCGCGTGCTCACCGACGAGCTCGAGCAGCTGGAGCGCAACCGCGATTCCATCGTGGACCGGCTGCGTGGCCTGGTCGAGTCCTGTCTGGCCACCCTGCGCTCGGCGCAGCGGCTCTCCCGGCTGCCGGAGGGGCTCGGCGAGTGGTCGGGGCAGGAGTTCCTGCGGATCCGCTTCGAGGACCCCGACCAGGCCACGCTCACCGAGCGGCTCGGCGAGGTCATCGACGAGGCGACCCGCTCCGCCGTCCGGAAGAACTCCGACCTGCGGCGGGACGGCATGTCCCTGCTGCTGCGCGGGGTCCACGCCGCGCTCCAGCCGCGCGGGGTGGCCGTCGAGATCCTCAAGCCGGACGCGGTGCTGCGCGCCGAGCGGGTGCCGGTGGGGCAGATGGGCGATGTGTTCTCCGGCGGCCAGCTGCTGACCGCCGCCATCGCGCTGTACTGCACGATGGCGGCCCTGCGCAGCAACGACCGGGGCCGGGACAAGCACCGCCACGCGGGCACCCTCTTCCTCGACAACCCCATCGGCCGCGCCAACGCCACCTATCTGCTGGAGCTTCAGCGGGCGGTCGCGGACGCGCTGGGTGTGCAGCTGCTCTATACGACCGGGCTGTTCGACACCACGGCGCTGGCCGAGTTCCCGCTGGTGATCCGGTTGCGCAATGACGCGGATCTGCGGGCCGGGCTGAAGTACATCAGCGTCGAGGAGCATCTGCGGCCGGGCCTCCCGGTGCGGGAGCCGGAGGAGGAACAGCAGGTGCACGGCCAGATCACCGCGACGCGCATGTACCGGCGGCCGGACGCGGACGCGGGCGCGGGCGCGTCCGCCGAGGTTTCGGCGGACGGCCCGTGAGCGTGGTGGGCTATCCCGGGCCGGTGTTCACCGTCTGGGTGATGGACGCCGAGGAGGACGTGTAGTTGACGTCGCCGTTGTAGTTGGCGGTAACGGTGTGCGTGCCCTTCTGCAGCGGGTTGAACGTCGCGGAAGCGGTGCCGTTCACCAGTGTCACCACCTGGGGGGTGCGATCGGTGATGGCCAGGGTGACGGTCCCGGTGGGCGTTCCGGCGCCCGGGGCGACGGGGGTGACGGTCGCGGTGACCGTCACCGGATCACTCACCGTCGAGGGGTTCGGGGCGGAGGACACGGCGGTCGTGGTGGCCGCCTTGTTGACGGTCTGGGTGTCAATGCCACTGGACGTACTGAAGTTGGTGTCCCCGTTGTAGCCGGCCGTGATGGTGAAGGGGCTGCCGGTGGTGGTCGTGTAGGTGTGGGTGACGGTGGCGACACCGCCGGAGAGCGGTGCGGTGACGGTCGCCGTGCCGTCGCCGAAGGAGAAGGTGACCGTCCCGGTCGGAGTGCCGGACCCGGACGCGACGGTCGCCTGAACGGTCACCGGTCGGCCGACCACCGAGGGGTCGGGGGCCGATGTCACCACCGTGGTGGTCGCGGTCTTGCTACTGAGGGTCTGGGTGTCGGTGCCGCTGGACGTACTGAAGTTGGTGTCGCCGTTGTAGGCGGCCGTGATGGTGAAGGGGCTGCCGGTCCTGGTGGTGTAGGTGTGGTTGATCGTGGCGACCCCGCCGGAGAGGGGGACGGTGCCGTTGCCGGTGCCGTCGCCGAAGCTGAAGGTCACGGTGCCGGTCGGGGTTCCGGCGCCGGGGGAGAGGGACGCCACGGTGGCGGTGATGGTCACCGACTGCCCGGCCGCCGAGGGGTCCGGGGCGGAGACCACGGCGGTGGTGGTGGTCGCGCGGCCCACGGTCTGGGTGTCGGTTCCGGTGGACGTCGTGTAGTTGGTGTCGCCGTTGTAGGTGGCGGTGACGGTGTAGGGGCTGCCGGTGGTCGTGGTGTAGGTGTGGGTGGTGGTGGCTGTGCCTCCGGTCAGGGGTGCGGTGGCGGCTGGGGTGTTGCGCCGAAGGTGAAGGTGACGGTTCCGGTGGGGGTGCCGGTGCCGGGTGTGTTGGGTGTGACGGTGGCGGTGAGGGTGATGGTTTGGCCGGTGACGCTGGGGTCCGGGGTGGTGACCAGGGCGGTGGTGGTGGTCGCGCGGCCCACGGTCTGGGTGTCGGTTCCGCTGGACGTCGTGTAGTTGGTGTCCCCGTTGTAGGTGGCCGTGAGGGCGTACGGGCTGGCGGAGGCGCCGGCGTAGGTGTGGGTGGTGGTGGCTGTGCCTCCGGTCAGGGGTGCGGTGATGGCTGGGGTGTTGTCGCCGAAGGTGAAGGTGACGGTTCCGGTGGGGGTGCCGGTGCCGGGTGTGTTGGGTGTGACGGTGGCGGTGAGGGTGATGGTTTGGCCGGTGACGCTGGGGTCGGGGGTGGTGGCCAGGGCGGTGGTGGTGGTCGCGCGGCCCACGGTCTGGGTGTCCGTACCGCTGGACGTCGTGTAGTTGGTGTCCCCGTTGTAGGTGGCGGTGACGGTGTACGGGCTGGCGGAGGCGCCGGCGTAGGTGTGGGTGGTGGTGGCTGTGCCTCCGGTCAGGGGTGCGGTGATGGCTGGGGTGTTGTCGCCGAAGGTGAAGGTGACGGTTCCGGTGGGGGTGCCGGTGCCGGGTATGTTGGGTGTGACGGTGGCGGTGAGGGTGATGGTTTGGCCGGTGACGCTGGGGTCGGGGGTGGTGACCACGGCGGTGGTGGTGGTCGCGCGGCCCACGGTCTGGGTGTCGGTTCCGCTGGAGGCCGTGTAGTTGGTGTCCCCGTTGTAGGTGGCCGTGAGGGCGTACGGGCTGCCGGAGGCCCCCGCGAACGAGTGGCTGGTGGAGGCGAGGCCGTTGGAGAGCGGAGCGGTGACGGTCGGGGTGCCGTCGCCGAAGTCGAAGGTGACCGTCCCGGTCGGCACACCCGCCCCCGGCGCCATCGGTGTCACCGTGGCCGTGAGGGTGGTGGGTTGGCCACTGACCGTGGGGTCCGGCGAGGAGACCAGCGCCGTCGTGGTGGCCGCGCGGCCCACGCTCTGGGTGTCGGTGCCGCTGGAGGAGAGGAAGCCGGTGGCACCGTCGTAGACCGCGGTCACCGTGAAGCCACCGGAGGTCGCGTAGACGTGGTTGATGGTGGCCGCACCGCCGGAGAGCGGCGCCGACGCGACCGGGGTGCCGTCGCCGAAGTCGAACGTCACAGTGCCGGCCGGCACGCCCGCGCCCGGTGCGACGGGTGCCACGGTCGCCGTGAGGGCCACCGACTGGCCGGTCACGGACGGGTCCGGTGCGGAGGCCACCGTCGTGGTCGTCGACGCCCGATTGACGGTCTGGGTGTCCGTGCCCGCGGAGGCTTGGAAGTTGACGTCCCCGCTGTAGGCGGCGGTGACCGTGTACGGACTGCCCGCCGTGGTCGGGTAGGCGTGCACGACGGTCGCCACGCCCCCGGAGAGCGGCGCGGTGACGGTCGGGGTGCCGTCGCCGAAGCCGAAGGCGACCGTGCCGGTGGGCACTCCGCCACCGGGCGGGGTCGGTGCCACGGTCGCCGTGAAGGTCACCGCCTGGCCGGTCACCGAGGGGTCCGGGGAGGATGTCACCGTGGTCGACGTGGTGGCGGCGCTCGCCAGCACCGTATGCGTCCCGGTGGCGGCGGAGGGGGTGAAGTCGGCGTCTCCGCCATAGGTGGCGGTGACGGCGAAGGGGCTGCCCACCGAGGTGGCGTAGGCGTGGGTGGTGGTCGCCACCCCGCCGGTGACCGGTGCGGTGACGGTCGGTGTGCCGTCGCCGAAGTCGAAGGTGACGGTGCCGGTGGGGGTGCCCGCGCCCGGGGACACGGCGGAGACCCGGGCGGTGTAGGTGACCTGTTCTCCCGCCACGGAGGCGTCCGGGGAAGAGAGCAGGGTGGTGTTGGAGGCTGCCTGGCCGACGGTCTGGCTGTCCGTTCCCGCCGAGGGCGTGAAATCGGCGTCGCCGCTGTACGTGGCCGTGATGGGGTAGGGGCTGCCGGAGGTGCCGGAGTAGGTGTGACCGACGGTCGCGGAGCCCGCGACGACCGGTGCGGTGACGGGCGGGGTGCCGTCGCCGGGGTCGAAGGTGACCGTTCCGGTGGGGCTTCCTGCTCCAGGTGCGGTCGGCGAGACGGTGGCGGTGAGGGTCACCGCCTGGCCCGGCACCGAAGGATCGGGCGAGGACGTCACGGCGGTGTCGGTCGAGGCCGGGGAGACGGTCTGGGTGGCGGTGCCCGTGGACGGGGCGACCGCCGCGTCGCCGTTGTAGGTGGCCGTGATGGTGTACGGGCTGTCGAAGGCGATGGGCCAGGCGTGCGTGATGCCCGCGGCCCCGGCTGTGACGGGCACGGTGACGGTCGGGGTGCCGTCGCCGAAGGTGAAGGTCACGGTGCCGGTGGGGGTTCCGGCCCCCGGGGCGACCGCCGCGACGGTGGCGGTGACGGTCACCGGCTCACCCGTCACCGAGGGGTTCGGGGAGGCGCTGACCGTCGTCGCCGACGACGCCCGCTCGACGGTGTGCGTTTCGGTGTCCACCGAGCCGATGAAGTCGTCGTCCCCGCTGTAGGTGGCGGTGACCGTACAGGGACTGCCGGCCGCGCTCGGGTAGGCGTGCGCGGCCGTCGCCACGCCGTCCGCCACCGGGACGTCGACCGGGGCGCTGCCGTCGCCGAAGTCGAACGTCACCGTGCCCGTGGGCGAGCCCTCGCCCGGCGCGACCGGCGCCACCCGCGCCAGGAACGTCACCTGCTGGCCCGTGACCGAGAGCTGCGGCAGCGCGCTGACGGTGGTGGTGGTCGAGGCGCGGCCGACGGTGTGGCTGTCGGTGCCGGTGGTGGCGGTGAAGTCGGTGTCGCCGTTGTAGGTGGCGGTGATGGTGTAGGGGCTGCCCGCCGCGCTCGTATAGGCGTGTACGGCGGTGGCGGAGCCCGCGACGACCGGTGCGGTGACGGGCGGTGCGCCGTCGCCGGGGTCGAAGGTGACGGTGCCGGTGGGCGTTCCGGCGCCCGGGGCGATGGGCGTGAGGGTCGCGGTGATGGCCACCGGCTCGCCGGTGACCGAGGGATCGGGCGAGGACACCACGGTGGTGTGGGCGGCGGCCGGGCCGACGGTGTGGCTGTCGGTGCCGGTGGTGGCGGTGAAGTCGGTGTCGCCGTTGTAGGTGGCGGTGATGGTGTAGGGGCTGCCCGCCGCGCTCGTATAGGCGTGTACGGCGGTGGCGGAGCCCGCGACGACCGGTGCGGTGACGGGCGGTGCGCCGTCGCCGAAGTCGAGGGTGACGGTGCCGGTGGGGGTGCCCGCGCCGGGTGGTACGGCCGCCACCGTGGCGGTGACGGTCACCGGCTGGCCCGCCACCGACGGTTCGGGCGTCCCGGTGACCGTCGTCGTGGTCAGGGCCTGGCCGACGGTGTGGGCGACGCTGTCGCCGGAGGCGGTGAAGTCGGGGGCGCCACCGTAGGCGGCGGTGACGGTGTAGGGGCTGCCCGCCGCGCTCGTATAGGCGTGCACGGCGGTCGCCAGGCCGTCGGTGACCGGGACCGGGGCCGGGGCGCTGCCGTCGCCGAAGTCGAACGTCACCGTGCCGGTGGGCGAGCCCTCGCCCGGCGCCACCGGTGCCACGGTCGCCGTGAAGGTGACCGGCTGTCCCACGACGGACGGGTCCGGCGCGGAACTCACCGTGGTGGTGGTCGCCGCTTGCAGGACCGACTGGGTCTCGGTGTCCACCGAGGACCGGAAATCGTCGCCGCCGCCGTAGGTCGCGGTGATCGTGTAGGGGCTGCCGAGGCTGCTGGTGTACGCGTGGGTGAGGAGGGCGGCCCCTCCGGACAGGGGCGCGGTGACCGGTGCCGTGCCGTCGCCGAAGTCGACGGTGACCGTACCGGACGGCACTCCGGCGCCCGGTGGCACCGGTGCGACCGTCGCGGTGACGGCCACCGGCTCGCCCACCACCGACGGGTCGGGGCCGGCGGTCAGCGTGGTGGCGGTCGTGGCCGGTTGCACGGTGTGGGTGTCGGTGCCGGTGGAGGGGGCGGAGTCGCCGTCGTCGGCGAAGCCGGCGGTGATGGTGTACGGGCTGCCGGAGGTCTCCGTGTAGGCATGGGTGACCGTCGCCACCCCGGCCACCGTGGGGGCGGTGACGGTCGGGGTGCCGTCGCCGAAGTCGAAGGTGACGGTGCCGGTGGGGGTGCCCGTGCCCGGGGCGGTGGTCGCGACGTTCGCGATGATGGTCACGGGCTGGCCGGCCGCGGATGGGTCCGGTGAGGAGAAGACGGTGGTGGCGGTGGCCGCCGGGGTCACGGTCTGGGTGTCGGTGCCCGTGGAGCCGGTGAAGCTCGCGTCCCCGTTGTAGGCGGCGGTGACGGCGTACGGGCTGCCGGAGGTGTGGAGGTAGGCGTGCACGGCGGTCGCGGTCGCCGTCCCGTCGTCGAGGGGCGCCCGCACCGCCGGGGTGCCGTCGCCGAAGTCGAAGGTCACCGTGCCGGTCGGGGTGCCGGCCCCGGCCTGGTCCGAGGTGACGGTCGCGGTGAAGGTGACCGGTTCGCCCGTCACGGAGGGATCCGGTGCGGAGCTCACCGTCGTCGACGACGAGGCCGGGGTGACCGTCTGGGTGTCGGTGCCGGTGGAGCCGGTGAAGTCGGCGTCCCCGCTGTAGACGGCGATGATCGTGTGGGGATCGCGGACAGCGGTGTACACATGACTGGTCGTCGCCGTGTCGCCGGTGAGCGGGACGGTCACGGTCGGGGTGCCGTCGCCGAAGTCGAAGATGACCGTGCCGGTGGGGGTGCCCGCGGCGGGCGGGACGGCCGCGACGGTCGCGGAGACGGCCACCGGCTCACCGACGACGGACGGATCGGGAGCGGAGCTCACCGTCGTCGAGGTGGCGGAGACGCTCATCTCCACCTGCTGGACGGTGGTCCCGGTGGAGGCGGCGAAGTCGGTGTCCCCGCCATAGCCGGCGGTGATCGTGTAGGGGCTGCCCGCGGTGGCGGCGTAGGTGTGCGTCGTCGTGGCCATCCCGCCGGCGACCGGCGCGGTGGCGGTCGGGGTGCCGTCGCCGAAGTCGAAGGTGACGGTGCCGGTGGGCGCGCCCGCGCCCGGCGGCACCGGTGCCACCCGCGCGATCAGCGTCACGCTCTGGCCCACCGCCGACGGATTCGGCGACGAGGTCACCGTGGTGGTGGTCGCGGCCGGTGCGACGGTGTGCACGAGGGTGTTCTCGGACGGGGCGAAGTCGGCGTCGCCGGCGTACTCGGCCGAGATGGTGTAGGGGCTGCCGACCGTGCTGGTGTAGGCGTGGGTGACGGTGGCCGAACCGGCCACGAGCTGGGCGGTGACGATCGGGGTGCCGTCACCGAAGTCGAAGGTGACCGGGCCCGTCGGGGTGCCCGCCCCGGGCGCGGTCGGCGTCACGGTCACGGTGACCACCTCGCCCGTGACGCTCGGGTCGGGCGTGGCGGTGATCGTGGTGGTGGTCCTGGCCGGGTCGACGGCGTGCAGGACCGTGCCGGTCGACGCCGAGAAGTCGGTGTCCCCGCCGTAGGTGACGGTGACCGGGTACGGGCTGCCCGCCGCGCTGGTGTAGGCGTGGCCGGTGGTCGCCGTACCGTCGGAGAGGGAGGCGGCCACGGGCGGAGTGCCGTCGCCGAAGTCGAAGGTGACCGTGCCGGTGGGCGTGGACGAGGCGGGTGGGACGGCCGCCACGGTGGCGGTGAAGGACACCGGCTCGCCGGTGACCGAGGGCGCCGGTGCGGCGGTCACCAGCGTGGTCGACCCGGCCTGGACGACCTGATGGGTGTCCGTCGCCGTGGACGGCTGGAAGTTGGGGTCGCCGCTGTAAGTGGCCACGACCGTGTACGGGCTCTGCGCCACGTCCGGGTTGGTGCGCGTGACCGTGGCCGTGCCACCGGTGGCGGGCGCCGTGACGGGCGGCGTGTCGTCGCTGAACTCGAACGTCACCGTGCCCGTGGGTGAACCCGCCTCCGGAGTCCCGGGGATGATTTTCGCGATGAACGTGGTCTCCTGGCCCACGGTGGAGGGTTCGGGCACGGAGGCGACGGAGAGGGTGGTGGCGGCCGGTTCGACGGTGTGGGCGTCGGAGCCGCTGGACGACGTGAAGTCGGTGTCCCCGTTGTAGGTGGCGGTGACGGTGTACGGGCTGCCGGTGGTGTCGGTGTAGGTGTGGGTGGTGGTGGCGGAGCCCGCGAGGACCGGTGCGGTGATGGGCGGGGTGCCGTCGCCGGGGTCGAAGGTGATGGTGCCGGTGGGGGTGCCCGCGCCGGGTGGTACGGCGGTGACCGTGGCGGTGAGGGTGACCGGTTCGCCCACCGCCGACGGGTCGGGCGCGGTGGTCACGGTGGTCTCGGTGGCGGCGGGCTGGACGGTGTGGGAGCCGGTGCCGAGGGACGTCAGGAAGTTGGCGTCGCCGCTGTAGGCGGCGGTGACCGCATACGGGCTGCCGGCGGCGTCCGGGTAGGTGTGGGTGGTGGTGGCGGAGCCCGCGACGACCGGTGCGGTGACCGGTGGGGTGCCGTCGCCGGGGTCGAAGGTGATGGTGCCGGTGGGGGTGCCCGCGCCGGGTGGTACGGCGGTGACCGTGGCGGTGAGGGTGACCGGTTCGCCCACCGCCGACGGGTCGGGCGCGGTGGCCACGGCGGTCGTCGTCGCGGACTGTCCCACGGTCTGGGTGCCCGTCCCCGTGGAGGGGGTGAAGTCAGTGTCGCCGCTGTAGGTGGCGGTGATGGTGTACGGGCTGCCGGCGGCGTCCGGGTAGGTGTGGATGACCGTTGCCGTGCCGGTGGACACCGGTTGGGTGGCGGTCGGGGTGCCGTCGCCGAAGTCGAAGGTGATGGTGCCGGAGGGGATGCCCGCGCCGGGAGGTACGGCCGTGACCGTGGCGGTGACGGTGACCGGCTGTCCGGCGAGGGACGGATTCGGTGAGGAGACCACGGCGGTGGCCGTCCCCGCCTGGCCGACGGTCTGGCTGTCCGTCCCCGTGGAGGGGGTGAAGTCGGCGTCGCCGCTGTAGGTGGCGGTGGCGGTGTACGGGCTCCCGGAGACGTCCGCGTAGGCGTGGGTCGCCGTCGCCGCCCCGCTCGCCAACGGCAGGGTGGCGGTCGGAGTGCCGTCGCCGAAGTCGAACGTCACCGTCCCCGTCGGCGCACCGGCCCCCGGCGGCGCGGGGGCCACCCGGGCGGTGAAGGTGACCGGCTGTCCGGGCACGGACGGATCGGGAGCCGAGGTCACCGTGGTGGTGGTCGATGCCGCCCCGACGGTCTGGGTGTCCAGGCCGGTGGAGGCCGTGAGGTACGGATCGCCGCTGTACGCGGCGGTGATGGGGTACGGGGTGGCCGATGGCGCGGCATAGACGTGGCCGACCGTGGCCGTGCCGTCCGTGAGGGGGGCGGTCACGGTCGGGGTGCCGTCGCCGAAGTCGAAGGTGACGGTGCCGGTGGGGGTGCCCGTCGTGGGCGGGACGCCCGTCACCACGGCGGTGAAGGTCACCGGCTGGCCGACCACGGCGGGGTCGGGCGCGGAGGTGACGGCCGTCGTCGACGGCGCCTTGTAGTCGAAGCCGCCCGGCACCGTCACGCTGCCCCCGGCGGTGGTGACGGTGATGTCGGCGGGCCCGGGGACGCCCGGCGGTGTCACCACGACGAGCAGGGTGTCGGAGTACGAGCGGGAGGACGCCACGGGGACGCCGCCGAAGGTGACCGCGGTGACCTGGCTGAGCCCGGTGCCGGTCAGGACGACGGTGTCGCCGCCGGCGACCGACCCCGTGGCCGGACTGACTCCGCTGACGACCGGGACGGCGGCGTAGGTGTAGAGCAGCCGGTTGCTCACTCCGCCCACGGTGATGACGTACACCGGAACGGTGCGGGCCCCCGCGGCCGGAGGAGCGGTCACGATGAGGTGCTGGTCGGAGACGGCCGTGGGGAAGGCGACGGAATCGCCGAAGCGCACCAGCCGCGCGGTGTTCAGATGGGCGCCGGTGAGCTCGACGACGTTGCCCCCGCCGATCGGACCGGCCAGGGGCGTGATACCGGTCAGGGTGGGCCAGGGGATGTAGAAGAAGTAACCGATGGGCGCCGTACCGCCCGGAGTGGTGACCTGGACCGGAACCGCTCCGGTCCCCGAGGGGCTCACCGCGAGGATGGTCTGGTCGTCGAGGACGGAGAAGCCGGCCGCCCGGCGGTGCCCGAAGAACACGGCCGTGGCGCCCGAGAAGTGGCTGCCGATGATGGTCACCAGGGTGCCGCCGCTGTAGGGCCCCTGGTCGGGGAAGATTCCGGCGAACTGGTTGAGGAGCCCCGGGGCGTCCAGGGAAGCGGCGGACCCGGCGACCGGGCGGTGCGCCGGCCGGTCCGGGGCGCCGGCGAGGGCGTCCAGCAGGGCGCCGCTGTGGAAGGCCGCCAGCGCGTCGAGGCCGTCGGCCGCGGTGCGCACCACCAGGCGATCGGTCATGCGCCGGGCCAGGACCGGGATCGGCGCGCGGAGCGTGGGCACGAACCTGCGCGACTCGGGATCGATGACGGCGATGCAGTTCTCACCGGGGTCGGTGACGATGACGAGTCCGCACGGGCGACAGGGCATGACGGTTCCGATCTGGCAAGGCGTCGTCCACTCCGCCGGATAAGGATGGGCAGCCCACCGGAATCGGATGGATTCAGTAACCCATTCCGGTGGGAGGCGGGCAATGTTCCTGACCCGAGGTCACCCGAATGGCGCAGCGCGCGCCTTCGCGGCACGGCCCCGACGCGCCGGTGAAGAGCTCCGTCACGGGCATTCCTCCGTTTCCGGAGCCGGGACGTGGTCGGTCACCCATCGGTGGAAGGCGCCGATGTGGTGTTCGCTGGGGACGAGCACCCCGCCGGCGCGGTAGGCGCGGGAGTCCATCGCGGGCTGGGTGCGCTCACAGGCGTCGAAGTCCTGGACGTTGACCCGGTGGAACAGCTCCACCGACTTCGACAGATCCCGCTCCGACACCACCACTTCGGGAGCGTAGAGCCAGTCGCATTCGATCACGGTGTGATCGGGGGCGAGCGGGAACATCCGGTGGATGATCACGTGGTCGGGCACCAGGTTGACGAAGACCTGCGGCCGTACGGTGATCGCGTAGTAGCGGCGGTCCTGCTCCTCGGCGATCCCCGCGAACCGGCCGAACCCTTCGCTGCCGTCCACCGTGAACCCCCGGGCGTCCTCGGCGAACTCGGCGCCGTGCCCGACGAAGTACTGCGCCGCGAGACCGTCCGCGAACTCCGGCAGTACCTCGGTGAGCTCGGGATGGATGGTCGCGCAGTGGTAGCACTCCATGAAGTTCTCGACGATCAGCTTCCAGTTGGCCCGGACGTCATAGGAGATCCGGCGGCCCAGCGCCAGCCCCGCCACCCCGTAGCGCTCCACCGACTCCGCGTCGCCGAGCCGTTCGGCCACCGCCCCGACGACCGTCTCCTCGAACGACGGTGGCTCCTCGGCCAGGCAGACCCAGACATATCCCAGCCATTCGCGAAGCCGTACCGGGATCAGACCGCGCTCGGTCCGGTCGATATCGGGCATCTTCCGCAGGTTGGGGGCGGCGGTGAGCCTGCCGTCCAGGTCGTAGGTCCAGGCGTGGTACGGACACTGGAGGGAACGCCGCACCACACCGGACTCCTCGGTGCACAGCCGGGCGCCGCGGTGACGGCAGATGTTGAGGAACGCCCGCAGCTCGCCACCGCGGTTGCGGGTGATCAGCACGCTCTCCCGGCCGACCGGCACGGTACGGAACGCACCCGGCCGGTCCAGCTCGGCCGCCCGCACCGCGCAGAACCACATGGCCTCGAACAGGTGCCGCTGCTCCCGCCGGAAGACCCCGGGAGCGGTGTACCAGCGGCCGGGGAGCGTGGTGAGCAGACTGGGGGTCGTGGCGGCGGGGGACTCGGGGGCCACAGTCATGGGAATCTCCTCAAGGGGCGCGGCGGTCGGCCGGCGGGGGTCGAAGAGCTCGAGGGCGTGCGCTCGCGTCAGCGGCGGATACGCTCCATGCGCGGGTCGAAGAGGGGCTCGGCGGCGACGGTCGCGGGGACCTTCTCGCCGAAGTACTCGATGTGGACGGCGGTGCCGGGCACGGCGATCGCGGCGGGCAGCCAGGCGTAGGCGACGGTCCGGCCGATGGTGTAGCCGTAGGACGCGCTGGTCACATAGCCGGCCGCGACACCATCGGCGTACACCGGCTCCTTGCCCAGGACGATCGCGGCCGGGTCGTCCAGGGTGAGACAGGTCAGCCTGCGCGCCACCGTCTCCTCGCCCCGGCCCTCGAGCGCCGCACGCCCGATGAAGTCGCCCTTGTCCATCCGGACGGCGAAGCCGACCCCGGCCTCGTAGGGATCGTGCTCGGTGGTCATGTCATGGCCCCAGGCGCGATAGCCCTTCTCCAGCCGCAGGCTGCCCAAGGCCGAGCGCCCGGCGGCGATCACGCCGTGGCGCCGGCCCGCCTCCCACAGCGTGTCCCACAGCCGCAAACCCATATCGGCGGTGGTGTACAGCTCCCAGCCGAGTTCGCCGACGTAGGACAGCCGCATCGCGGTCACCGGGACATGGCCGAGGTAGGTCCGCCTGACCTTGAAGTAGCCGAACGCCTCGGCCGAGAAGTCGTCGCGGGTCAGCGGCTGGACCAGGTCCCGGGCGAGCGGACCCCAGACGCCGATACAGCAGGTGCCGGGGGTGATGTCGGCGATCCGCACGTCATCGGGCGCATGGCGCAGCAGCCAGTCCAGGTCCGGTTCGCCGTTGGCGCCGACCTGGAAGTGGTGCTCCGAGAGCCGGGCGACGGTCAGATCGCTGCGGATGCCCCCGCCCTCGTCCAGCATCAGCGTGTAGGTGACCGCGCCCGGTTTCCTGGCGAGCTGATTGGTGGTCATGCGCTGGAGGAAGCCGAGTGCGCCGGGCCCGGTGACCTCCAGTCGCTTGAGCGGGGTCATGTCGTACAGCGCGACCCGCTCCCGGGTGGCCCTGGCCTCGGCGGCGGCGATCGGCGACCAGTAGCGGGCCGACCAGGGGTCGCGCGGGGGCAGGTCGAGGGCCTCGGCGAGCGGGGCGTTCGCCTCGTACCAGTGCGGCCGCTCCCAGCCCGCCGCCTCCAGGAAGTAGCCGCCCAGCTCCCGCTGCCGGACGTGGAAGGGGCTGACCCGCAGCGGACGGGGCTGCTCCATGGGTTGCAGCGGATGGATGATGTCGTAGACCTCGATGAAGTTCCGCTGTCCCCGCTCGGCGACATAGGCGGGGGACCGCTGGACCTCCTCGAAGCGGTACAGATCGCAGGCATGGACGTCCATGCCCGGCCGCCCGTCCGTCATCCACTCGGCCACCGCACGGGCCACCCCGGCGGAGTGGGTCACCCACACCGCCTCGGCCAGCCAGAAGCCGCGCACCTCGCGGGACTCGCCGAGGACCGGCATACCGTCGGGGGTGAAGGAGAAGACCCCGTTGAAGCCCTCCTCCACCCGGCTCGCGCCGAGCGCCGGGAGCAGCCCGACACTCTCCTCCCAGCTGGGGGCGAAGTCCTCCGCGGTGAACGGCAGCGAGGACGGCATCACCGGGGCGTCGTCGTACGCGGGCAGCCGTGCCGGGTCGACGGGGAGCGGGCGGTGGGCGTAGCTGCCGATGCCGATCCGGTCGGTGTGCTCGCGGTAGTAGAGGTCGCGGTCCTGGAAGCGCAGGATCGGCCGGCTCGCCTCGGTGCGGGGGCCGTTGGCCCCCGCGAGTTCGGGCAGCGGCGCGGTCAGGGCGTACTGGTGGGCCAGCGGCTGTAGCGGAACGGGGACCCCGGCCATCGCGCCGATCAGCGGGCCCCAGAACCCGGCCGCGGAGACCACGACGTCGGCGGGGAAGGTGCCCCGGTCGGTGACGACGGCGGTGACCCGGCCGCCCTCCCGCTCGATGGCGGTGACGGTGTGCCGGTCCAGGAAACGGGCGCCGCGGGCGGCGGCCCGCTCGCTTTGGGCGCGGCACGCCGGCAGCGCACGGGCGAGCCCGTCGTCCGGGGTGTGGAAGCCGCCGAGGATCCGGTCCGGGTCCAGCAGCGGCCACAGCTCGGCGCACCGGGCCGGGCCGAGCAGCTCGCCCCGTACGCCCCAGGAGGTGGCCAGACCGGCCTTGCGGTGCAGATCGGCCCAGCGCTCCTGGCTGGTGGCGATCTCCAGACCGCCCACCGGGTTGAAGCAGGAGCGCCCCTCCACCTCGAGGGCGGAGAACTTCTCCACGGTGTACCGGGCGAAGTCGGTGAGGGTCTTGGAGGGGCTGGTCTGGAAGACCAGGCCGGGGGCGTGCGAGGTGGAGCCGCCGGGGGCGAACAGCGGGCCCTGCTCCAGGACGGTGACATCGCTCCAGCCACGGACGGTCAGCTCATCGGCGAGGGAACAGCCGACGATCCCGGCACCGACGATCACGACACGGGCATCACGGGCCACAGCGCCGTAGTGCTCCCTCACAGCAACACCACCACCGACCGCAGCACCTCGCCGCGCCGCATCCTGGCGAACGCGGCCTCGACCCCGTCCAGCGTGATCGTCTCGCTGATGAACGCCTCCAGATCGAGCTTGCGGCTGAGGTGGAGGTCGACCAGGACCGGGAAGTCACGGCTGGGCAGGCAGTCGCCGTACCAGGACGACTTGAGCGCCCCGCCCCGCGAGAACAGATCGATCAGTGGCAGATCGACGCGCATCTCCGGGTCCGGCACCCCGACCTGCACCAGCACCCCGGCCAGATCGCGCATGTAGAAGCCCTGGAGGTAGGTCTCGGGGCGGCCCACCGCGTCGATGACCACGTTCGCGCCGAAGCCCCCGGTCAGCTCCCGCACCGCCTCGACCGGGTCCGTACCCCGGGAGTTGACGGTGTCGGTGGCGCCGAAGCGGGTCGCCGCGTCCAGCTTGGCGTCGTCGATGTCCACGGCGATCACCCGGCGCGCCCCGGACAGCGCGGCCCCGGCGATCGCGGCGTTGCCGACGCCGCCGCAGCCGATGACCGCGACCGTGTCGCCGTTGGACACCCCGCCGGTGTGCACGGCCGCGCCGTAACCGGCCATCACCCCGCAGCCGATCAGACCCGCCGCCTCGGGGCGGGCCGAGGGGTCGATCTTCACCGCCTGTCCCGCCGCGACCAGCGTCTTCTCGGTGAACGCGCCGATGCCCAGGGCCGCGTTGAGCGGGGTGCCGTCGGTGAGCGTCATCGGCTGGGCGGCGTTCAGGCTGTCGAAGCAGTACCACGGGCGGCCCCGGCGGCAGGAGCGGCAGCCGCCGCACGGCGCCCGCCAGGCCAGGACCACGTAGTCACCGAGGGCGAGCCCGGTGACGCCGGGGCCCACGGCCTCGACGATGCCGGCCGCCTCATGCCCGAGCAGATACGGGAACGCGTCACCGATCGCGCCGTCCCGGTAGTGCAGGTCGGTGTGGCACACCCCGCACGCCTGAACGCCCACCAGCACCTCACCGGGGCCGGGGTCGGGCACGAGGACGGACAGCACCTCCACGGGGGCGCCCTTTTTGACCGCGACGACGGCGCGGGCTTCTTGCGGCATGGCTCACTCCTCTGTTCTCCTGCGAGCGCGGGGACGGTGCACGGGAGCCGGCATGAGTGCCGTGATGGAGGAGGGCGGGGCGGAGGCCGCGCCAACGGCCGCCGGTTACCCCCCAGTTGCGCATAGCGCGGTGTGTTGCGCGATGAGAGACATCCTGAAAGTCGCCGCCCCATGCGGTCAAGGGGTGCGCGTAAACCGCCTGTAAAGCCGCGCTGACTGGGGGTTTCGTATCGGTCACCCGGCCGCCGCACAGCCGTCCGAAACGGCGACGAGGGGGCCGGACGGCTCCGGCCCCCTCGTCGGGTGGGTGGGGTGGTGCGGTGGTCAGCCGGGGAAGCCCATCCGGCGGGACAGCTCCTCGGCGGTCTTCATGGCGTACTCGGCCAGATCGGGCAGCCGGCTCCGCGCCATCCGGTACGCCGGGCCCGAGACGCCGATCGCGCCCAGGACCGCGCCGTCGTGGCCGCGCACCGGCGCCGCCACCGCGTTCAGCCCGATCTCCAACTCCTCGCAGGAGTAGGCGAAACCGCGCTCGGCCGCCGTCTCCAGCTGCTGCCGCAGCTCGGCGGAGGTGGTGATGGTGTGCTCGGTGAAGCGCGGCAGCTTCCGCGTCACCAGGCGCTCCCGGCGTTCGCCCGGCAGATGTGCGAGCAGCACCTTGCCGCTCGCGGTGGCGTGCAGCGCGGTGCGCCGCCCCAGCCAGTTGAAGGCGGTCACCGCCGCGGCGCCGCGCGCCTGCATGATGTTGACCGCCGCGTCCCCGTCCAGTACGGCGATGTTGGCCGTCTCGCCGGTCTCGTCGGCCAGCGCCCGGCACACCGGTGCGCCCTCCTGCGAGATGTCCAGGCGGATGGCGGCGGCGCCCGCGAGTCTGAGCACCCCGGCGCCGAGGTAGTACTTCCCCCGGTCCCGCTCCTGCCCGACCAGTCCGCGGTTCTCCAGCACGCCGAGCAGCCTGAAGGCGGTCGACTTGTGGACCCCCAACTCGTCGGCGATCTCGGTCACTCCGGCCTCGCCGAGCCTGGCGAGGATCTCCAGGACGCTGACCGCCCTGTCCACCGACTGCACTGCCCCGGCGGCCCCCCGCTTCTCCTCGGCCCGTTCCTCGGTCGTGTTCGTCATGGTTCTGATCTCACCATCCGGCGGCTTCGCGTGGGGCCCCTCGGTCCGGGGAACTCTTGACGGCTGCCTTCGCGATCTGGATTCTGTTGCGCATCACGCATTTCAGTGCACTATCCACAACGCATGATACCGATCAACGTGAGGGGGGCCAATGATTCCCGTCTGCCGTATCGAGGACCTGCCGGAAGGTGAGTCGGTGCGGGTCGAGGCCGGCGACGCCACCGCGGCGATCGCGGTGTTCCACACCGACGGCGCGTACTACGCCATCGATGACACCTGTAGCCACCAGGACGCCTCCCTGTCCGAAGGGTGGCTGGAGGGCTGTTACGTCGAATGCCCGCTGCACGCCGCGCTGTTCGATCTGCGCTCCGGCGAGCCGACCTGCCTGCCCGCGCGTCAGCCCGTACGGACCCACGCAGTCACGGTCGTGGACGGAATGCTGTATGTCCACCCCGCGGCGCACACCGTTCCCGGCGAGCCCGCGCGCACGGCACCGGAAGAAGCCGTGGCATGACGACGGTCGCCACGGTCACCGTGGTCGGGGCCTCCCTCGCGGGGCTGCACGCGGCGCGGGGCCTGCGCTCCCAGGGATACGACGGGCGGCTGGTGATCGTCGGGGAGGAGCGCCACCGTCCCTACGACCGCCCGCCGCTGTCCAAGGAGTTCCTGACCGGGGAGTTCCCGACCGGGGACGGCGACCCGGGCGAGGGGCCGGGCCGCCTCGCCCTGACCGACCCCGAGGAGGAGGCCGAACTGGACGCCGAGTGGCTGCTCGGCGTCCGGGCCGAGGCACTGGACACCGCGGCCGGGGAGGTCCGCCTCGCGGGCGGCCGCACGCTGCGCACCGACGGCGTCGTCATCGCCACCGGGGCCACACCCAGAACGCTGCCCTTCCCGCACCCGGCCGGAGTGCACACCCTGCGCACCCTCGACGACGCCATCCGGCTCCGCGCCGCGCTGCGCGCGGGTGCCGCACAGGTGGTCGTGATCGGTGCGGGCTTCATCGGCGCCGAGGTCGCCTCCTCCTGCGCCGCCCTCGGGCTCGACGTCACCGTCGTGGAGGCCGCGCCGCTGCCGCTGGTGCCCCAACTGGGCGAGGAGATGGCCCGGGTGTGCGCCGCGCTGCACGCGCGGGGCGGGGTCACCCTGCTGTGCGGCGCCGGCGTCGCCGGTCTGCGCGGCGGCGGCCGGGTCACCGGTGTGGAGCTGGCCGATGGACGGGTGCTGCCCGCCGATGTGGTGGTCGTCGGCGTCGGGGTGCGTCCGGCCACCGGGTGGCTGGAAGGCTCCGGTCTGGCGCTGGACGACGGGGTGCGCTGCGACCAGGGCTGTGTCACCGCGCTGCCCAACGTGGTGGCCGTCGGGGACGTGGCCCGGCTGGCCGAGCCGGGCACCGCGCGCACCGTGCGGGCCGAGCACTGGACCAGCGGGATGCTGCAAGGCGCCGTTGCCGCCCGCAATCTGCTCGCCGGGTCCACCGTCGAACCCTTCGAGGCGCTCCCCTGCTTCTGGTCCGACCAGTACGGCGCGCGCATCCAGTACGCCGGGCGGCGGGCGCCCGGCGACACGGTCCGCGTCCTCGAGGGGGACCCGGCCGACGGCGGCGGCTTCCTCGCCGTCTACGAACGTGACGGGATGCCCACCGCCGCCCTCGGCATCGACCGGCCCCGGCCCTTCACGCGGCTGCGCCGCGAGCTGGCCCGCGCTCCGCAGCCGGCCGGGAGGTGACCGCTTCCGTCTCACCGGCCCGCCGGCGCTGCCGGCGCACCTCCCGGGCGGTGCTGCTGGGCCGGGACACCACCCCGTAACGCTGGCGCCAGACCTGCCGGGTCACCCACACGTCCAGCACACCCCAGGTCGCCACCACCACGCTCGCCACCGTGGCGAGCACGGCGGGCAGGGCGGACCATGAGCCCGCCAGCGTGCACAGCGTCGCGACCATCGTCAGGACCAGCGTCACGGCGACGATGATGACCGCCCGCACGGCCGCCGCACGCACCGGATCGGGCAGCCGCCGCCTGCGCGCCGGCTCCTCGGTCCACAGCGGCCGGGTCCCGTGCGCCGGGATGTCGCGATCCTTGTCCATCGCGTCCATGACGCTCCCACCCCTTCCCGCGGCTGCCCCCGGTGCCACCGCGTCAGATAACGGGACTTGGGTTTGTATGTTCCCCCCAGTGTGCCCCTCTGGATCACGAATGGCACCGACCGGGGGTTCCCCCGGGGAGGGGAAAACCAGCCAACCGCGGCCGTGCGGCGGCGGACAAGAACCGGCGGAAGAGCACCGAGCGGCCGGGGGGTAAGTCGGGGAATCACCCGACAACTCATGATCACGGAGTGTAAGGAACTCCCTGCATCAAGTGGACAAGCCTTCGATACGTACAACTGGCAGTAGTAGGCTCACGCCGCTCGTTGTCGGAACTCGGAACACCGCCCCCCGGATTCGGGGTCGACGTTGGGGAGGCCATGCGCTTTCGCGGTAAGTCCATCCGCAGGAAGATCGTGGCGCTGTTGCTGGTGCCGCTCGTGTCACTGACGGCGATCTGGGCCTTCGCCACGGTGATCACCGGTCGGGAGGCGATGCAACTGCTGAACGCCTCCGACATCATCGACAAGGCCGGTCAGCCGGCCGAGGTCGCGGTGCACGCCGTACAGGACGAACGCCGGCAGACACTCATCCTGCTCGCCGATCCGCGGCAGTCGGACGCCCTGCCCGTGCTCCACTCCCTGCAACGCAAGACCGACCAGGCCATCGACAAACTACGGGCCGCCGAGTCGGACGGCGATATACACGGCAAGATGAACGGCGACTCCGAGGAACAGCTCGACAACATCCTCAAGGCCGCCGACGGTCTGGACAGTCTGCGGCGCAAGGTCGAGGACGAGGGGATCTCGTCCGCGCAAGCATATGAGTATTACAACAAGCTTGTCGATCTCTGTTACACCTTCCGCAGCTCCCTGCACGCGGTGCCCGACACCGATCTCGACAAACAGGGCCGTGCGCTGGTCGCCATGATCCGCGCCCGGGAGGCGCTCTCCCGCGAGGACGCGCTGTTCGCCTCGGCGCTGACGGCGCGCAGGATGACGATGGCGGACCTCAAGGCGATGTCCGACCTGGTCGCCGAGCGCACCCTGCTCTACGAGGTCAATCTGCCGATCCTGCCGGACTCCGAGCAGAAGATCTTCGCCGACTACCGGCGCACCAACGCCGCCCCCGCCGCCCTGCGCGTGGCCGAGGGCAAGCTCTTCTCCGCGATGGACCCCGACACCGCCATCCGGGCCCTGGACCAGGAGCACTGGGAGGCCGCGGCCCACCCCGTCCTCAACGACTACGACCGGCTCGGCGAAGAGGCCACCGACCGGCTCCAGAAGCGCATCGACCCGGTGGCCGACGCCGTGATGCTCAAGGCGGGCATCGCCGGAATCCTCGGCCTGGTGGCCCTCGTCGTCTCCGTCTTCGTCTCGTTCCGGATCGGCCGCAGCCTGGTCCGCGACCTGTCCCGGCTGCGCAAGGACGCCCAGGAGGTCGCCAGCGTCCGGCTGCCGAGCGTGATGCGCCGCCTCGGCGCGGGCGAGCAGGTCGACGTGGAGACCGAGGCGCCCCGGCTGGACTACGGCCCCGATGAGATGGGCCAGGTGGGCCAGGCTCTCAACACCCTCCAGCGGGCCGCCGTCGAGGCCGCGGTCAAACAGGCCGAGCTCCGCCAGGGCGTCTCCGACGTCTTCGTCAACCTCGCCCGCCGCAGCCAGGTGCTGCTGCACCGTCAGCTCACCCTCCTCGACACCATGGAGCGGCGCACCGAGGACACCGACGAGCTGGCCGACCTGTTCCGCCTGGACCATATGACCACCCGTATGCGGCGGCACGCCGAGGGCCTGGTTATCCTCTCCGGCGCGGCCCCCTCCCGGCAGTGGCGCAAGCCGATCCAGCTGATGGACGTGGTGCGGGCCGCCGTCGCCGAGGTGGAGGACTACGAGCGGATCGAGGTCCGCCGGCTGCCGCGGATCGCGGTGGTCGGCCCGGCCGTCGGCGACCTCACCCACCTCGTCGCCGAACTGCTGGAGAACGCCACCGTCTTCTCACCGCCGCACACCGCCGTCCATGTGCACGGTGAGCGGGTCGCCAAGGGCTTCACGCTGGAGATCCACGACCGCGGCCTCGGTATGACGCCCGACGCGCTGCTGGAGGCCAATCTCCGGCTCGCCGAGACCCCCGAGTTCCAGCTGTCCGACACCGACCGGCTCGGACTGTTCGTGGTCAGCCGGCTCGCCCAGCGGCAGGGAGTGCGGGTCTCGCTCCAGCCCTCGCCGTACGGCGGCACCACGGCCATCGTGCTCATCCCCGCCACCCTGCTCACCGAGGAAGACGTCCGGAGGGACACCGACGACCCCGACACCGGCGGCCGTTATATCGACACCCCGCGGCGCGGTGTGGGCGACGTCCGGCTCGGGCCCGTCGTAGAGTCCGCCCCGGCCGCACCGGCGGCGTCCCTGACGGCAGCTCCGGTGTCCTCGGCGCACGAGGGCCACGACGACCCCGACGAGGACGAGGAAGTGGGCGGAATCTTCCGGGCGCGCGGCCTGAAGGGCCGTCGGTCCGGGCGCACCGGGCCGGTGCCGTCCACCGTGGAGCAGCACCAGCAGGCCGCGGACGGCCCGGTTCCCGCACCGGGCGGCGGCCCCGCGCCGCTGCCCCGCCGCGTCCCGCCGGTCCTGGTCGCCGACCACGGCCGGCCGGTCGAGGGCACATCCGGCGGACGGCACGCCCGTCCGCAGGGCCCGGGGCAGCCGTCCTGGGCCGAGCGTCCCGACGGCCAGGGCCGGGACCAGGCGCGGGCTCAGGGCCGGGACCAGGCCCAGGGTCCGCGGGGCCCGCGGCGCGCGGGAGGGGGGCCGGAACAGCGTCCGGTGCCCACCCAGCGGGCGGCCTCCGGTCTCCCCAAGCGGGTACGGCAGGCCAGCCTGGCCCCGCAGTTGAAGAACGACCCCGCACCTTCGGAGGAGGCGGACCGACCTCCTGCCGAGACCGATCCCGAGCGCGATGCCGAGCAGGCGAGGGCCACCATGGCCGCACTGCAACGGGGATGGCAGCGCGGTCGGGGGCAGTCGGCCACCGGATCCGGCGGTGCGGACGTAAGTCAGGGAACGACACCTGAGGGGGACGGTCGATGACCGCATCGAATGCCGCAGCACGCAACGACTCGCCCAACGCGTCGGGCGAACTGAACTGGCTGCTCGACGAACTGGTCGGACGAGTGGGCAGCATCCGCAAGGCGCTGGTGCTCTCCGGGGACGGCCTGCCCACCGGCGGCTCCCGCGATCTGTCCCGGGAGGACGGTGAACACCTGGCCGCCGTGGCCTCCGGTTTCCACAGCCTCGCCAAGGGCGTCGGCCGCCACTTCGAGGTCGGCCGGGTCCGTCAGACCATCGTCGAACTCGACGACGCCTTCCTGTTCGTCACCGCGGCGGGCGACGGCAGCTGTCTGGCCGTCCTGGCCGATGCCGACTCCGATGTGGGCCAGATAGCATACGAGATGACGCTGCTGGTCAAGCGGGTGGGCGTGCATCTGGGCTCCGCTCCGCGATCCAGTGGGTGACGGAGGCCGGGGGAGATGAGCGGAGACGGGGAGAGCGCCACCCGATGGTTCGACGACGCGGCCGGACCGGTGGTCAGACCCTATGCGATGACGCGGGGACGCACCCGCAGCGCCGCGGAGGAAAAGCTGGACCTGATCGCGGTCGTCGTCGCCGACAGCGTCACCCACCGGACCGTCGCCGATCAGACGTTGTCCCCGGAGCACATCGACATCGTCGAGCTGAGCCGGGACAGTCCGCAGTCCGTCGCCGAACTGGCGGCCGAGCTCGACCTTCCGATCGGCGTCGTCCGTGTGCTCATCGGCGATCTGCTCCACGCCGCACTCGTCCGAGTGTCCCGGCCCGTACCTCCGGCGGAACTGCCGGACGAGAGTATTCTGCGCGAGGTGATCAATGGTCTACGGGCACTCTGACCCGGGCCGCCCGCACATCGTCGAACCGGTCACACTGAAGATATTGGTGGCGGGCGGGTTCGGAGCGGGCAAGACGACCCTGGTGGGCGCGGTCAGCGAGATCAAACCGCTGCGCACCGAGGAGCTGCTCACCGAGGCGGGCCGGCCGGTCGATGACATCGCGGGGGTGGAGTCCAAGACGACCACCACCGTGGCCATGGACTTCGGACGCATCACGCTCCGCGAGGACCTGGTCCTCTATCTCTTCGGCACACCGGGCCAGGACCGCTTCTGGTTCCTGTGGGACGAGCTGGCCACCGGCGCGCTGGGCGCGGTGGTGCTGGCCGACACCCGCCGCCTGGAGGACTGCTTCGCCGCCATCGACTACTTCGAGCGCCGGCACATCGCCTTCACCGTGGCCGTCAACTGCTTCGAGGGGGCCGAGCGCTATCCGGAGGACTCGGTGCGCGACGCGCTGGACCTCGACCCCGGCACCCCGGTCGTCCTGTGCGACGCCCGGGAGCGCGAATCGGCCAAGCACGTGCTGATCTCGGTGGTGGAGCACGCGATGCTGGCCTCCACGGCCGGGCGCTGAGCGGCACGGCACGGCCCGTACCCCGCCGTCCGGGGTACGGGCCGCCGTCGCGTGCGGCACCGGAACGCCGCGCCCGCCTCACGAGCCCTGGGTGTCCTGTGCCCCCTGGTCGGGGCCGTGCCAGCCGAAGCTGCGCTCCACCGCCCGCCGCCAGTTGCCGTATTCGCGAGCCCGCTCCTCCTCCGCCATCCGCGGGGTCCACTCGGTGTCCCGCTTCCAGTGGGCCCGCAGCTCGTCGAGGTCCTGCCACACACCGGTGGCGAGCCCGGCCGCGTACGCCGCGCCCAGACAGGTGGTCTCGGTGACCACCGGGCGGATCACCGGAACGCCGAGCACATCGGCCTGATGCTGCATCAGCAGCCCGTTGGCGGTCATGCCGCCGTCCACCTTCAGCGAGCTGATCCGCACCCCGGAGTCCCGGTACATCGCGTCGACCACCTCGCGCGTCTGCCAGCTGGTCGCCTCCAGGACGGCACGGGCCAGGTGCGCCTTGGTGACATAGCGGGTGAGGCCGGTGACCACACCGCGGGCGTCCGGGCGCCAGTACGGGGCGAACAGGCCCGAGAAGGCCGGGACGATGTACGCCCCGCCGTTGTCGGCGACGCTCGCGGCGAGCGGTTCGATCTCGTCGGCGGAACGGATGATCCCCAGCTGGTCGCGGAACCACTGCACCAGCGCGCCGGTGATCGCGATCGACCCCTCCAGGCAGTAGACCGGCCGCTCGCCGCCGAGCCGGTAGCCCATCGTGGTCAGCAGCCCGCTCGTGGACGGCACCGGGCGGTCGCCGGTGTTCAGCAGCAGGAAGCTGCCGGTGCCGTAGGTGTTCTTGGCCTCGCCGACGCCGTAGCAGGTCTGGCCGAAGACGGCGGCCTGCTGATCGCCGAGCGCGGCGGCCACCGGCACGCCCGCCAGCTGCCCGACCGCCGTGCCGTACACCTCGGCGGAGGAGCGGATCTCCGGGAGCATCGCCTCGGGAAGACCCATGGCGGACAGGATCGAGGTGTCCCACTGGAGGGTCCGCAGATCCATCAGCAGGGTGCGTCCGGCGTTGGTCACATCGGTGACGTGCACTCCGCCGTCGGTGCCGCCGGTGAGGTTCCAGATCAGCCAGGAGTCGATGGTGCCGAAGGCGATCTCGCCGCGTTCGGCGCGGCGGCGCAGCCCGGGGACGTGGGCCAGCAGCCAGGCGGCCTTGGGACCGGAGAAATAGCCGGCCAGGGGCAGTCCGGTGGTGTCCCGGAAGCGGTCTGGCCCCACCTCGCCGCCGAGTTCGGCGCACAGTCCCGAGGTGCGGGTGTCCTGCCAGACGATCGCGTTGTGCACCGGTTTTCCGGTGCGGCGGTCCCACAGGACCGTCGTCTCGCGCTGGTTGGTGATGCCCAGCGCGGTCAGCTGGTCGGCCCGCAGCCCCGCCGTGGCGAGCGCCCCGGCCACCACGGCCCGCACCTTGGCCCAGATCTCGGTGGCGTCGTGCTCGACCCAGCCGGGTCTGGGGAAGATCTGACGGTGCTCGCGCTGGTCGACGGCGACCATCGCGCCGTTCCGGTCGAAGATGATGCAGCGGCTGGAGGTGGTGCCCTGGTCGATCGCGGCGACGTAGGTGTCCGTCGGATGCGGCATGGCGTCTCCTTCGGTCAGAAGGCTGCGTTGAAGACGAGCCCCGCCAGGACGGCCCCGATCAGCGGGCCCACCACCGGTATCCAGGCGTACCCCCAGTCCGAGGTGCCCTTGTGGGGGATGGGCAGCAGGGCGTGGGCGAGGCGTGGCCCGAGGTCGCGCGCCGGGTTGATGGCGTAGCCGGTGGGCCCGCCCAGGGAGAGGCCGATGCCGACCACCAGGAAGGCGACGAGCAGGACGGACAGACCCGAGCCGTAGATCACGGTGCCGTCGCCGCTACCGCTGCCGCCGCCGTCGACCGGGCCGATCCCGATGCCGTCGACCCTGCCGAACGCGAGCAGCGGCAGCACCAGCGCGACCGTCGCGATGATCTCGGTGAGGAGATTGGCCACCGGGTTCCGGATCTCCGGGACGGTGGAGAAGATGCCGAGCGTGGGAAGGGCGTTCCGCTCATCGGCGTTGGCGGCGAACTGCGCGTAGTACAGCGCCCAGCACAGCACCGCGCCGATCACCGCGCCGATCAGCTGTCCGAGGAGGTAGAGCGGCACCTTGTCCCAGTCGCCGGTGTCGACGGCGACGCCCACGGTCACCGCCGGATTGAGGTGGGCGCCGGACAGCGGCGCCGCGGTGTAGGCACCGGCCATGACGCCGAAGCCCCACCCGAAGGCGATGACGATCCACCCGGCCGACTTGGCCTTGGAGTGGTTCAGGGTGACGGCGGCGCAGACGCCCGCCCCGAAGAGAATCAGTATCGCGGTGCCGATGACCTCACCGGTGACGATGTCCCCATTGCTCATGGCGGCTCCTCTGACCTCGCCCGGGGCGGTCGGCCCCGGTCCTCCGTGCTGGGTCGTTTCGAGCGTGCGGATGCGGCGGAATCGCCCATGGGGGGTGAGCGTCGGGAAGGCCTGCGCGCGGCGACGCCGACTGATATCGCAGCAGTGTTCACCGGTGGTCAGGGGGCGTCAAGGCGATGGACGGCAACGGTATTCCGGCCACGCCCGAACAGCCCCACCCAGCGCCGGCACCCCCCGAACCGGCTGTGGCTGACGGCGCGTCAGGTGTGGAGCACGGGGGTCCACCCGCGCGTAACCCCGGTACAGTGACCGCGATCACGGACCTGATCGGCCCAAGGCGAGGGGAGCGGTCGGTGGCGGAGACGGAGACCAGGACGCGGACCCGGACCACGACGACGCGCACGGCCGTCCGGCTCCATGCCGTCACCAAGGACTTCGGCACGGTGCGCGCGGTGGACGCCGTCGACCTCACCGTCCACGAAGGCGAGTTCTTCTCCCTGCTCGGCCCCTCCGGCTCGGGGAAGACCACCCTGCTGCGCCTGATCGCGGGCTTCGAACAGGCCACCGGCGGCCGGATCGAACTCGCCGGGCGCGATGTCACCGCGACGCCCCCCAACCGCCGCGATGTGCACACCGTCTTCCAGGACTACGCCCTCTTCCCGCACATGAGCGTCGAACAGAACGTGGCCTACGCGCTGACCGTACGCGGCGTCCGCAAGGCCGAGCGGATCGCCCGTGCCCGCGAGGCGCTGACCACCGTACGGCTGGACGGCTTCGCCGCCCGCCGCCCCGCCGAACTCTCCGGCGGCCAGCGCCAGCGCGTCGCCCTGGCCCGCGCCCTCGTCGACCGGCCCGCCGTGCTGCTCCTCGACGAACCGCTCGGCGCCCTGGACCGGGGGCTCCGGCAGGAGATGCAGACCGAACTCAAGGAGTTGCAGCGCACCACCGGCATCACCTTCCTGCTGGTCACCCACGACCAGGAGGAGGCGCTGACCATGAGCGACCGGCTGGCCGTGGTCCGTGACGGCCGTATCGAGCAGACCGGTCCGCCGGTCGAGGTGTACGAGCACCCCGCCACCGCCTTCGTCGCGGGCTTCGTCGGCATCACCAACCTGCTGCGCGGCGAGGCCGCGGTCCGTGTCGTGGGCCGCCCCGGCACCTACTCCATCCGGCCCGAGCGGATCCGGCTCACCGATCCCGCCGAACCGTCCGCCGAGCTGCCCGCCGGTCCCGCCGATCCTGCCGAGCCGCCCGTCGACGGCCGGCGGACCGTCACGGGGCGCGTCACCGATGTCATGCACGCCGGGGCGCACACCCGCTTCACCATCGCGCTTCCCCACGGCGACCGCCTCACCGTGCACCGCCAGAACCTCACCGGACTGCCCCAATCCGCCCGTCCGGGCGGCGAGATCCGGCTTTCCTGGGACGATCGGGACGCCTTCCCCGTACCCGGCTGACCCGAGTTGACCTTGTCATTGCCGACGGCACCCTGGCGGCGGCATACCGGCCGCCCGATACTGGCCGGGCCTCAAGTGCCAAGCGGGACGAGGAGGACCGGATGCGGAAACGGAAGATGTCTGCGGGGAGGTCCGTGGCCGCGGTCTGCGCGCTGCTGCTGACCGCGGCCGCCGCCGGGTGCGGCTCCGGCGACGATGACGGCAAGGGCGGCCACGCGCCCGAGAAACTCGGCAAGGGCGAAGGCGAGGTCAACATCATCGCCTGGGCCGGCTACGCCGAGGACGGCTCCAACGACCCGAAGGTCGACTGGGTCCACCCGTTCGAGAAGAAGACCGGCTGCAAGGTGAACACCAAGACGGCCGGCACCTCCGACGAGATGGTCTCGCTGATGAAGACCGGTCAGTACGACACGGTCTCCGCCTCCGGTGACGCCACCTTGCGCCTCATCGCCTCCGGCGACGCGGCCCCCGTCAACACCGCACTGGTGCCCCACTACAAGGACATCTTCCCGGCGCTCAAACAGCAGCCGTTCAACTCCAGGGACGGCCGGATGTACGGCATCCCGCACGGCCGGGGCGCCAACCTCCTGATGTACCGCACCGACAAGGTCACCCCCGCCCCCGACTCCTGGCGCGCCGTCTTCGACGACTCCGCCCGGTACCACGGGCATGTCACCGCCTACGACTCGCCCATCTACATCGCCGACGCCGCGCTCTATCTGATGCGTGCCAAGCCCTCGCTCGGCATCGAGAACCCCTACGCGCTCGACCAGAAGCAGCTCGACGCCGCCGTCGCCCTGCTGAAGAAGCAGCACAAGGCGGTGGGGGAGTACTGGAGCGACTACCAGAAGGAGATCACCGCCTTCAAGGGCGGCGACAGCGTCATCGGCACCACCTGGCAGGTCATCGCCAACCTCACCAAGGACGAGAAGGCCCCGGTGAAGGCGGTGCTCCCCAAGGAGGGCGCCACCGGCTGGTCCGACACCTGGATGGTCTCCTCGAAGGCCGACCACCCCAACTGCGCCTACCGGTGGCTCGACTGGATCGTGTCGCCCAAGGTCAACGCCCAGGTCGCCGAGTACTTCGGCGAGGCCCCGGCCAACCGTAAGGCCTGCGCCGAGACCTCCGACCCCGACCACTGCGCGATCTACCACGCGGACGACGAGAAGTACTTCAAGCGCGTCCACTTCTGGACCACGCCCATCAAACAGTGCCTGGACGGCCGCAAGGACACCGACTGCACCGACTACGCCCAGTGGACCAGGGCCTGGACGGAGGTCAAGGGCTGAGATGCCGGCCGCGCCCGCTTCCGGCTCGCGGCTGCGCCTGACCGCGCTCCTCGCCCCGCCCCTGCTCTGGCTGACCCTGGCCTATCTGGGCTCACTCGCCGTCCTGCTGCTGTCGGCCTTCTGGGCCACCGACTCCTTCACCTCCGATGTCGTCCACACCTGGAACACCGACAACTTCCACGAGCTGCTGACCACCCCCGTCTACCGCACCATCGCCCTGCGCACCCTGTCCATCGCGGCCGCCGTCACCGTCATCGACGCCCTCCTCGCCCTGCCCATGGCCTTCTTCATGGCGCGGGTCGCCGGCCGGCGCTGGCGGCGGCCGCTGCTGGTCGCCGTGGTCACCCCGCTGTGGGCCGGCTATCTGGTCAAGGCGTACGCCTGGCGGGTCATGCTGGGCGAGGACGGCGTCGTGAACGCCGCCCTCGCCCCGCTCGGGCTGCACGGGCCCGGCTACGGCACCACCGCCGCCGTCATCGTGCTCGGCTACCTCTGGCTGCCCTACATGATCCTGCCGGTGTACGCGGCCCTGGAACGGCTCCCCGGGCGCGTCCTGGAGGCGTCCGCCGACCTCGGCGCCGGCGCCTGGCGCACCCTGCGCTCCGTCGTCCTGCCCGCCGTGCGCCCCGCCGTGCTCGCCGGGTCCGTCTTCACCTTCTCGCTCAGCCTGGGCGACTACCTCACCGTGCAGATCGTCGGCGGCAAGACCCAGCTGCTGGGCAATGTCATCGCCTCGCAGGTCACTCTGGATCTGCCGATGGCCGCCGCGCTCTCCGCCGTCCCCGTCGTCCTCATCGTCTGCTATCTGGCCGCCGTACGTCGTGCGGGCGCCCTCGACTCGCTCTAGGAGGTGGGCGCATGCGGCTGTCGCGCACCGCCAAAGTGGTCCTCGGCTGTGTCACCGCGGCCGGGCTCGCCCTCGTCTACGTCCCCCTGCTGCTGGTGCTGCTCAACTCCGTCAACGCCGACCGCTCCTTCGGCTGGCCGCCCAGCGGCCTCACCGGCCGGTGGTGGCGGGCCGCGCTGCACAGCGACGGCGCCCGCCAGGCCCTGCTCACCTCGGTCAGGGCCGGGCTCGCCGCCACCGCGATCGCCCTGGTCCTGGGCACCCTGGCCGCGTACGCCGTCCACCGGCACCGCTTCTTCGGGCGGCGGACCGTCTCCTTCCTGCTCGTCCTGCCGATCGCGCTGCCCGGCATCGTCAGCGGTATCGCCCTCAACGCCGCCTTCCGCACCGTCCTGGACCCGATCGGCATCGGCTTCGGCCTGTTCACGGTGGTCGTCGGACACGCCACCTTCTGCGTCGTGATCGTCTTCAACAACATCGGCGCCCGGCTGAGCCGGCTCGCGCCCTCGCTGGCCGAGGCGTCCGCGGACCTCGGGGCGCGCCCCTGGCAGACCTTCCGGTACGTCACCTTCCCCGCCATGCGCTCGGCGCTCTTCGCGGGCGGGCTGCTGGCCTTCGCGCTCTCCTTCGACGAGATCGTCGTCACGACCTTCACCGCCGGGCCCGGCACCCGCACCCTGCCCATCTGGATCTACGAGAACCTGGCCCGCCCCCACCAGGCCCCCGTCGTCAACGTCGTCGCCGCGCTGCTCGTCCTGCTGTCCGTGGTGCCCGTGTACATCGCCCAGCGGCTGTCCTCGGACACCGCGGGCGGCCGGCTGTGAGACTGGACGGCCGCGCGGCGGACGGTCGTGCGGCTGGACGGCCGTGCGGCGTCAGCCGGTCAGCGAGCGGCGCGCGACGGGGAAGTCGAAGTAGGTGTCCGGGAACGGCTCCGGCTGGTACGTGTAGTGCCACCACTCCTCGGCCAGATTGACGAAGCCGAGATCCTCCAGAGTGCCCTTGAGCAGCAGCCGGTTGGCCCGCTGCGCACCCGTGATCCGCGGATCGAGCGTGTGCGAGAGCGTGTCGAAGCAGTCGTACCCGGTGCCCATGTCCACGGAGTTGTCCGGGAAGCGGTCCGCCTTGGCCGCGTAGCACGGCACCAGCTCCTCGCCCGGCACATAGGGGCGGGTGGGCAGGGCCGGGAGCCGTACGATCGTCAGATCCACCGTACTGCCCCGGCTGTGCCCCGACTTCTCGGCGATATAGCCGTCCTCGAACAGCCGGGACTTGTCGACTTCCGGATAGAACTCGCCCTTCATCCGCTGGTCGTCGAGGTCCTTGGCCCACGCCACGAAGTCGTTCACCGCACGCTGCGGCCGGTAGCAGTCGTACACCTTCAGGGTGTAGCCGCGCCGCAGCAGCCGGCGCTGCGCCCGGTGCAGCGCCTCGGCGGCCGGGCGGGTCAGGACGCACATCGGCCGGCGGTAGCCGTCCACCGGATGACCGGTGAAGTTGTGCGGGGTGAAGTAGCGGATCTCCTGACGGATGGTCGGATCGACGTCGCTGAGGGCCACGAACTCCTCGGGGGCCTTCGGCTCCGGCTCCGCCCGCGCCGGGGCGGCGGGGGAGACGGCCAGCAGAGCGGCGACGGGCAGGGCGAGCGCGCGCAGCGCGACGGCGAGTCTTGGCATGGTCAGCACATAACCAGCCCACCGAAGGCGGAGACAACCCCCTTCCGGCGAACCCCGCCCCGCCCCCGCCCCGTCAGCTCCTGCGACGCGGCCGCCTGGTCTCCCCCGAAGGCGCCTCACCCCGTATCCGCACCGGATACCCCACCTCGCCGCCGCCCTCCCGCTCGACCGTCACCGCACCGTCCCGCAGCCGGGTGATGAACCGCAGCAGCTCCGGCTTCTCCCAGCCGTCGCCCGCCGGCACGGCCAGCGTGCCCGCCCCCGCGCCCCTGCGGCCCTGGCACGGTGTCCACACCTCCAGCTCCACCCCGCCGTCCGGCCCCGCCACCGGCACCACCGCACCGGCCCGCGCCAGCACCGGGATGCCCGACAGCGGGGCGTCCAGCACCACCTGGCCGGGGCCGTCGTACGCCCGGCCGGTCGCCGTGTCGTACCAGCGGCCGCGCGGCAGCCGCACCGGCCGCCGGCGCACGCCCTCCTCCAGCACCGGCGCCACCAGCAGCGCGTCCCCCAGCAAGAAGGCGTCCTCGCAGTCCCGCAGCGCCCGGTCCTTGGGCGTCCGCCACCACACGGGCCGCACATACGGGGCGCCGGTGCGCGCCGCCAGCTGGGCGAGCGTCATGAAGTACGGCAGCAGCCGCTGCCGTGTCCGCAGCGCCGCCGCCGCGTGCTCCAGCACCCGCGGCCCGAACTCCCACGGCTCCCGCCGCCCCGCCGAGATCGCCGAATGGGTGCGGAACAGCGGCAGATACGCGCCCAGCTGGAACCAGCGCAGATACAGCTCCGGCGAGGGATGGCCGGTGAACCCGCCGATGTCGGGGCCCGAGTACGGCACCCCCGACAGGCCCAGCCCGATCACCAGCGACAGCGAGGCCCGCAGCCCCGCCCAGTCCGTCGCCACATCGCCGGACCAGCTGCCCCCGTACCGCTGCAACCCCGCCCATCCCGAGCGCGAGAAGAGAAACGGCCGCTCGTCGGGGCGCAGCTCGCACAGCGCCTCGTAGCCGGCCCGCGCCATCGCCAGCCCGTAGACGTTGTGCGCCTCCCGGTGGTCGCCGCCCCGGCCCTCCAGGGCGTGCCGGGCCGAGCGCGGCAGCGTGGTCTCCCCGAAGGCGGCGAACGACACCGGCTCGTTCATGTCGTGCCACACCCCGGAGAAGCCCTGCGCCAGCCGCTCCGCGTACAGCCCGCCCCACCACTTGCGCACCCGCGGATCGGTGAAGTCGGGGAACACCGACTCGCCCGGCCACACCACCCCGCGCACCTCGCGGCCCCGGGTGTCGCGCACGAACACGTCCTCCGCCGCCCCGCTCTCGTACACCGCGTTGCCCGGCTCCGCCTTCACCGCCGGGTCGACGATCGACACCAGCCGCACCCCGTCCTCGAGCAGTTCGGCGGCGAGCCCCGGCAGGTCCGGAAAGCGCGCCGCGTCCACCGTGAACACCCGGTGCCCGGCCAGATGGTCGATGTCCAGGTGCAGCGCGGACAGCGGCAGACCCCGCTCCCGGTAGCCCGCCACCACCCGCCGGACCTCCGCCGCGTCGCCGAACCCCCAGCGCGCGTGGTGATGGCCCAGCGCCCAGCGCGGCGGGACCGCCGGGGCGCCGGTCAGCGCCGTCCAGCCGTGCAGCACCCGCGCCGGGGTGCCCACGATCACCCAGTAGCGCAGCGGGCCGCCCTCCATCCGCGTCCGGCACCAGCCGGGCCGGTCATGGCCCGAGCCCGCGCCCTCCTCGCCCTCCCGCAGGGTGACCGCCCCGTCCCAGGAGTTGTCGTGGAACACCAGATGGGTGCCCGCGTCGGCCACCACCAGCTGCACCGGCATGGTCAGATACAGCGGATCGTCCCCCGGCCCGAAGCTGCCGCCCGGATCGGTGTTCCACAGCCGGTACACCCCGTCCCGCAGCCGGGGCCCCGACGCCCGCCCGCCCAGCCCGAAGAACCGCGCGTCCGCCGCCACTTCGGACCGCTGCAGCCAGCGGGCGCCCTCCCCGCGCACCCCCCGGTCATCGGGGGCCGGGGCGCTCGGCACCCCGGCCGGCTCCCACCAGCGCGGCGGCAGGTCCCGCCGCAGCACCACCCCGCCCGGAGTGCGCACCTCCACCGTGCCGTTCCCCGACACCGCCACCGTGACCCGCTCGGACACCACCCGCCAGCCGCCGCCGGTGTCCGGCTCCAGCTCCGCCCGCTCGTCCGCCTCCGGGCAGGGCCCGGCCAGCGCGTACGACGGCTCCGGCTCGGCCCCGTCCCAGCCGCAGAACACCGCGCCGCCCGTGGTCACCCGCACCCGCAGCGAGGAGCGGGCGAACCGCACCACCCCGCCCCCCGGCTCCGGCTCGGCCCCCTCCACCTCACCCGGCACCCGGGCCAGCTCGGTGCCCCGGCGAGCCAGCCCCACCGCGTCGGAACGCCGCCGCCGCCACGCCGAGCGCAGTGACCGCAGCCCCTGCGCCGTGCAGATCACCCTCATCGACCGCACCAGCTTCTCCGACCGCACCAGGTCACGCGCATTCATACTGCTCAGCCTGCCATTGACAGCACTGGGTGGGGATATGGTTCAACTGCCGTTCACCCGTGGTCCGCTCATATGAAGCCGGCCTGTGATGTGGGGTGGCGCCCCTGGTGCGGGAGTCGATCACATGGCATCGTCCTGTGCGGACGCACATGAGCCGGCTGCGCCCCGCGGACGCGGCCGGCGCGGACAGCCCGGGAGCCGACACCCATGACCACCACAGCGCACCCCGACCACCGGCCACAGCCCCTGTGGCAGCCCGGCGCGGACCGGATCGCCCGGTCCCGGCTGACCGCCTTCCACGCCTGGGCGGCCGAGCGCCACGGCGCACCCGCGCCCGGCCCGGACGGCCCGGCCGCGGACTACGCCGCACTGCACCGCTGGTCGGTGGAGGAGCTGGAGACCTTCTGGCAGGCGGTCGCCGAATGGTTCGAGGTGCGCTTCACCACCCCGTACGAACGGGTGCTCGCCGACGCCGCCATGCCCGGCGCCCGCTGGTTCCCCGGCGCCACCCTCAACTACGCCGAGCACGCCCTGCGCGCCGCCGAGGACCCCGACCGCGCCGACACCCCCGCGCTGCTCCACGTCGACGAGACCCATGAGCCACGCCCGATCAGCTGGGCCGAACTGCGTGGCCAGGTGGGCGCCGTCGCCGCCGAGCTGCGCCGCCTCGGCGTCCGCCCCGGCGACCGGGTCAGCGGCTACGTCCCCAACATCCCCCAGGCCACCGTCGCCCTCCTGGCCACCGCCGCCGTCGGCGCCGTATGGACCTCCTGCGCCCCCGACTTCGGCGCCCGCAGCGTCCTGGACCGCTTCCAGCAGGTCGAACCGGTGGTGCTGTTCACCGTCGACGGCTACCGCTACGGCGGGAAGACCCACGACCGCACCGCCACCGTGGCCGAACTGCGCGCCGAGCTGCCCACCCTGCGCGCCGTCGTGCACATCCCGCTGCTGGGCACCCCCGCTCCCGAGTCCACGCTGGCCTGGGACGACATCGTCCGCGAACCGGCGGACCCGGTGTTCGAGCCACTGCCCTTCGACCATCCGCTGTGGGTGCTGTACTCCTCGGGCACCACCGGGCTGCCCAAGGCGATCGTGCAGTCCCAGGGCGGCATCCTGGTGGAGCACCTCAAGCAGCTCGGCCTGCACTGCGACCTCACACCCGGCGACCGCTTCTTCTGGTACACCTCCACCGGCTGGATGATGTGGAACTTCCTGGTGTCCGGCCTGCTGGTGGGCGCGACCGTCGTCCTCTACGACGGCAGCCCCGGCTATCCGGACACCGCCGCCCAGTGGCGCGTCGCCGAACGCACCGGGACCACGCTCTACGGCACCTCCGCCGCCTATGTCATGGCCTGCCGCAAGGCCGATGTCCACCCGGGCCGCGACTTCGACCTCTCCCGGGTGAAGTGCGTCGCCACCACCGGCTCCCCGCTGCCGCCCGACGGCTTCCGCTGGATCCACGACGAGGTGTCCGAGGACATGTGGATCGCCTCCGTCAGCGGCGGCACCGATGTGTGCAGCTGCTTCGCGGGCGCCGTGCCCACCCTCCCCGTCTACGTCGGCGAACTCCAGGCCCCCGCCCTGGGCACCGACCTCCAGGCGTGGGACCCGCTGGGCGAACCGGTGGTCGACGAGGTCGGCGAGCTGATCGTGACCCGGCCCATGCCGTCGATGCCGGTCCGCTTCTGGAACGACCCCGACGGCACCCGCTACCGCGACAGCTACTTCGAGATGTTCCCCGGCGCGTGGCGCCACGGCGACTGGATCACCCTGACCTCACGCGGCACCGTGGTCATCCACGGCCGCTCCGACTCCACCCTCAACCGGCAGGGCGTACGGATGGGCTCCGCCGACATCTACGAGGCCGTCGAACGGCTCCCGGAGATCCGCGAATCCCTCGTCATCGGCGTCGAACAGCCCGACGGCGGCTACTGGATGCCCCTCTTCGTCCACCTGGCCCCGGGCGCCACGCTCAACGAGGAGCTCCTGGCCCGCATCAAGACCACCATCCGCACCCAGCTCTCCCCACGCCATGTCCCCGACGAGGTCATCGAGGTCCCCGGCGTACCGCACACCCTCACCGGCAAGCGCATCGAGGTCCCGGTCAAGCGCCTCCTTCAGGGCACCTCCCTGGACAAGGCGGTCAACCCGGGCTCGGTGGACGACGTGGAACTGCTGCGCTTCTACGAGAGCCTGGCCCGGAAGAAGGGCGACGGGACCGCCTAGGAGTGCTGTCCCGGGCCGGGGAGGGGCGGGGCGGGGGAGGACCCGCCTACCCCCCATACGTCGCCTGCGTATCCCCGAGCACCCCCGCCAGATCCTCCGCCAACGCCTCCGCGTCCCCCTCCGCCAGCGCCGCCGCCGTGATCCGCACCCCCGGCCCGGACGCCAGCCGGAACCTCGCCCCGGCCGCCACCCACCACCCGCGCGTCCGCAGCCCGTTGACCACCGCCGCCTCGTCCCGGACCGGCACCCACAGATTCATCCCGCTCGCCCCGTGCGCCGCGATCCCCCGGGCCGACAGCGCGGCCAGCAGGACCGCACGCCGCCTGGCGTAGGCGGCCCGCGCCCCGGCGACCAGGGCCTGGGTCTGCGGATCGGTCATCAGCCGGGCGACCGTCTCCTGGAGCACATGGCTGACCCAGCCCGAGGTCAGCAGCATCCGGCCGTCATGGCGCGCCAGCGTCGTACGGTCGCAGGCGAGCGCCCCCCACCGCAGGTCCGTGCCCAGGTGCTTGGAGACCGTGCGCACCTGCGCCCAGCGGGCGAGGCCGCCCGTGGTGAGGCTGTGCAGCGGCACCCCGGCGATGTCCGCGGCGTGGTCGTCCTCGATCACCAGCACCTCGGGCACCTCGCCCAGCACCGCCAGCAGCGCCTCCCGGCGCCGCGCCGAGAACCAGCCGCCGTAAGGGTTCTGCCCGCGGGGGCTGTGGACCAGCGCACGGGCCCCGGACCGCAGCGCCGTCCGTAGCGCGTCCGGCCGGATGCCCTCGTCGTCCACGGCCACCGGCACACTGCGCAGCCCCAGCGCCGGGACGAGGTCGAGGAGATGGTGGTAGCCGGGGTCCTCCATCGCCACCGCGTCGCCCGGCCGGAGCTCGACCGACAGCAGCCGGGCCACGCAGTCCAGTGCGCCGTGGGCGAAGGTGAGGTGCTCGGCCGGTACGCCGTCGCGCTCGTACCAGGCGCGGGCCAGCTCCTCCAGACCGGCCAGCCGGGGCCGGGCGCGGTGCGACCGGACCCCGGGGGACAGCCGGGCGGCCGGCAGCAGCGCGGGGAGGAAGGCCGGATCGGGCTGACCGCTCGCCAGATCGCGCACCCCTTCCGGCACCGGCGGCGGGCGGCGCGAGGCGACCGCCGGCGTCGGGGCGACCACCGTGCCGCCCCGCCCGTGCGTCACCACGATCCCGCGCCGCCGCAGCTCCTTGTAGGCGGTCGCGACGGTGCCGGGGCTGATGCCCAGCCGCTCGGCCAGCCGGCGCACCGGGGGCAGCGCGGTGCCGGGCGCCAACGCACCGTCCACCACGCCCTGTTCGACGGACGCGGCAATCCCCTTGGCCGACGCACCGTTGATCTCATATTGTGTCGCCACAGAAAACACTCTGTATCAATACAAAATTGCTGTCAAGGGGGACCAGGGTGGGCACGTCCGCACGGCGCACCGCACTCATCGAGCGCATCCCCGGCGGCCGGGACGGCCGCCGCATGCTGATCGTCGGCTTCGTCGACCGGATCGGCTCGGGCCTGTGGGGCGCGACCGCCGCCCTCTACTTCACCTACGCCGCCGGACTCGGCACCGCCGAGATCGGCCTGCTGCTCGCCGTGTCCGGAGGCGTGGGCATCGCCGGCCCGCCCCTCGGCGGCCTCCTCGCCGACCGCATCCCGCTGCGCCCGCTCCTGATCACCGTGCAACTGGCGCGCGCCGCCGCCTCACTCGCCCTGCTCACCACCACCGATCTCCGGCTGCTGCTCGCCATCGCCTCGGTGGGCAGCCTCGGCGACCGCGCGGCCTCGGTGCTGACCAAGTTGTACGCGACCCGCGTCGCGGGCCCCGACCGCGCCCGCTACCAGGCCATCAACCGCACCGCCGTCAACATCGGCTGGGGCGTCGGCGGTCTGATCGCGGCCGCGGCGCTCACCGGCGGCACCATCACCGTCTACCGCTGGCTCCTCATCGGCGACGCGCTCTCCTTCCTCGCCTCCGCGCTGCTCACCCTCGGCTGTGCCGAACCGCCCTCGGCCTCCCGCATCGCGGCCGAGTCCGCCCCGAGCCCCAGCGAACCCGCCCCCGCCGCCGAGAAGACCGCCGCCCCCAACCCCTGGCGCGACCGCCGCTATCTCGCCTACACCGCCAGCGAGGCCGTCCTCTTCCTCGACGATTCCGTCTTCAAGGTCGGCCTGCCCCTGTGGAGCGTGACCGCCACCAGCGCACCGCACCAGCTGGTCCCCCTGCTGCTCGTCCTCAACAACGTGCTCGTGGTCCTCTTCCAGGTCCCGTTCGCCCGCTTCGGAGCCACCCCGCGCACCGCACGCACCTCGCTGTGGCCGCTGGCGGGCGCCTTCCTCCTCGGCGGGGCCGCGCTGGCCGTCTCGACGGCCGGCGCGCCCTGGCTCGCGGCCGTCACGCTGCTGCTGGCCGCGACCGCCTTCACCGTCGCGGAGATGCTGCACGCCACGATCTCCTGGGAGCTGTCCGTCGCCCTCGCCCCGTCCACCGCACAGGGCGCCTACCTCGGCGTGCACGGCCTGGCCCAGGCCGTGCAGCGCAGCGCGGGACCACTCGCGGTGACCGCGGCGATCGCGGCGGGCCCCCTCGGCTGGCTCGGCCTCGGCGCCGGGCTCGCCGCGATGTGCGGCGCCCAGCGCCACCTGGTACGGGACCGCGGTGACGGAGCGTTGTCAGTGGCCCCGGTTACGGTGAGTGAGCACTGAACATCCGCGCTGAGGGGGAGTCATGGCGCACACCGGACACAGCGACCGGCACCGGAACCGGCCGGGCGGGCACCGGAGCAAGCACGGGAAGGCCGGCACCAAGAGGGAGAGCGGCACGAGAAGGCCGACCGCCCGGCGCGCGCTGCGCAGAGAGGTGCCCAGCACCGTGGCCCTGCTGGCCGACGAGCGGGACTTCACGGCCATGCGGCGCTATCCGTCGTTCGCCTTCGACGACCACGGAGCGTATCTGCGGCAGATGGAGGGGCTGCTGAAGGCGCTCGCGGCCAAGGGCGTCCACATCACCGTCGCCCTCTTCGACCCCGTCGCCTACGAGGAGTTCTGCGCGGACACCCGGCTCGACCCGGACACCCCCGCGAGCCGCACCCGCTATACGGCGGAGCTGGCCGCCGCGGGCGGCACCGTCACCTATGCGGGCCAGCCGATCGACCGCCTGGTCCCACGGCTCATCGGCGTCGCGGAGGAGCAGGCCACCTGGGAGTACGCCTCGGCGCTGCTTTCCCGCACCGCCCACCGCGGGGACTGCCGGGACGACGACACCGCCCGTGCCGCGTTCGACCGCGCCGGGGCCGCGCTGCGCGCGGTCGTCGAGGCGGCCGGGCCCGGCGTCCACCACCTGGTGTGCAGCGTTCCGGCGGATGGCACCTCGCTGGTCGCCGTGCTCCACGCCGACGCCCGGGAAGCGGGCCCGCCGAAGCTCGCCGAGTCCTCGGCGCTGGTCTTCCGCACCGTCCTGGCCTGCGGTTTCGCCCTGCGCAGCGCTGGCGGCCTGGTGCTGCGCACCATCGTGGCGGACACCCCGGAAGCGGTCCGCGGCTGGGCGCTGCACGACGGCTGGCTCCGCCCGCTGAGCGAGGCGGAGGTGTTCACCGCGTACTGCACCGACGCGGAGACCGGCGAACCCATCCCCCCGGAGCACGGCGTCGAATACCGGGCGGGCCTCCCGCTCAGCCGCCCGGAATGACCGAAGGCGTCCCGCCACGCGGCGGGACGCCTTCACCGACAGCTCACCGATGCGCACCGAGAGCCCATCGGCAGCTCACCGGCTCATTCGCCGGACAGCACCGCCTGCGCCGCCCGGCGGGCATCCTCGGCGGTGTCCGCCGCACGCGCCGCGGAGGCGGCCCGCTCGCACTGCGCGAGCGTGTGCTTGGCCAGCGTCGCGCGCACATACGGAATGGACGCGGCACCCATGGAGAGGCTGGTGACACCCAGACCGGTCAGTACACACGCCAGCAGCGGGTCGGAAGCGGCCTCACCACAGACCCCACAGCTCTTGCCCTCGGCCTGCGCGGCCTCCGCCGAAGCCGCCACCAGGTCGAGCAGCGCGGGCTGCCACGGGTCCTGCAACCGCGAGACCGCACCGACCTGACGGTCGGCCGCGAACGTGTACTGCGCCAGGTCGTTGGTGCCCAGCGACAGGAACTCGACCTCCTGAAGGATCGAGCGCGCCCGCAGCGCCGCGGACGGAATCTCCACCATCGCGCCGAACTTGGCCCGCAGCCCCGCCTCACGGCACGCGTCCGCGAACGCCTTGGCGTCCAGCCGGTCGGCCACCATCGGGGCCATGACCTCGAGATAGACCGGCAGTCCCTCGGACGCCTTGGCCAGCGCCGCGAGCTGCGTCCGCAGCACCTCGGGGTGGTCCAGCAAGGTCCGCAGACCGCGTACGCCCAGCGCCGGGTTGGGCTCATCGGCCGGGGTGAGGAAGTCCAGCGGCTTGTCCGCCCCCGCGTCCAGGACCCGCACCACCACCCGGCCCTCGGGGAACGCCTCCAGCACCTGCCGGTACGCCGCGACCTGCTTCTCCTCCGACGGCGCCTTGGTGCTGTCGTCGAGGAAGAGGAACTCGGTCCGGAACAGCCCCACACCCTCGGCGCCCGCCTCGACCGCCGCCGGCACATCGGCCGGCCCGCCGACGTTCGCCAGCAGCGGCACCTTGTGCCCGTCCGACGTCGCACCCGGACCGGAGGAGGCGGCCAGCGCGGCCCGGCGCTCCTCGGCGGCCCGCGTCAGCTCGGCCCGCTTCTCCTCGCTCGGCGACACGAAGATCTCACCCGTGCTGCCGTCCACGGCGATCAGGGTTCCCTCGACCAGATCCCCGGCACCGGGCAACGCGACCACGGCCGGCACCCCCAGGGCACGGGCGAGGATCGCGCTGTGGCTCGTCGGCCCGCCCTCCTCGGTCACGAACCCCAGCACCAGCGTCGGGTCGAGCAGCGCGGTGTCGGCGGGTGCGAGATCCCGCGCGATCAGCACATACGGCTCATCACTGTCCGGCACCCCCGGCATCGGCACGCCCAGCAGCCGCGCCACGATCCGGTTCCGCACATCGTCGAGGTCGGCCACCCGCCCCGCCAGATAGTCCCCGGCCCCGGCGAGCAGCGCGCGGTACGCGGCGAAGGCGTCGTACACCGCGCGCTCGGCGGTGCTGCCCACGGCGATGCGCCGCTCGACATCGGCGATCAGCTCCGGGTCCTGCGCCATCATGGCCTGCGCCTCGAGCACGGCCTGGGCCTCACCGCCCGCCAGATTGCCGCGCGCGATCAGATCGGCCGCCACGGCCTCCACGGCCTGGCGCGCCCGCCCCTGCTCACGCGGCGCCTCATCGGCCGGAATCTGCTTCGCCGGCGGCTCCAGGACCGCCGTTCCCATATGGCGCACCTCGCCGATGGCCACCCCGTGGCTCACGCCGACGCCTCGCAGCGTTGTCTCCATGTCACCCGTCCCCGGTCGATACGGCGGAACCCCGCCATTGGTGGATGTCGTTCCTGCGGTGCGCCGCCCGCTCCGGTCCCCGCCGGTCACCGGGCGCACGCCGGCTCACCAGTTGAAGAGCGCGTCGCCCGGCTTCACATCGACGTCCTCCTTGACGTCGGTGAGGGAGTCGGCCGTGGCCTCGAGCGCCACGATCGGGCAGATCGGCGACTTGCCCGCGGCCACGGCGGTGGCCGGGTCCCAGCGCACGATCGCGTCGCCGCGCTTGACGGTGTCCCCCTTGTTGATGAGCACCTCGAAGCCCTCGCCGTTCAGCTGCACCGTGTCGATGCCGAGGTGGGTGAGCACGCCGTGCCCCTCCCCGTCCACGACCACGAACGCATGAGGGTGCAGGGAGACGACGACGCCGTCGACCGGAGCCACGGCGACAAAGGGCTCGAGCACCGGGTCGATCGCCGTACCCGGACCGACCATGGCGCCGGAGAACACCGGATCGGGAACCGCTTGGAGTCCGATCACGCGGCCGGCGACCGGCGAGGTCACGGTGGTCATGGGGAGCCTCCCGGGGTGAAGAATCATCACGCGCCGTCACCGCCTGTCCCGGACAGCGCACTGCCCAGAAGAGTAAGTCATAGGAACTACGGATTCCGTACGCGCGACGCAGACCGGAGAGGACGCTGGGGCACGGAATCGATTTGCCACGGCGGCGCGGGGCGCTGTACTGTCGTGCCCCTGCCCACCGGATGAAGCACCACGGTCAGCCGCGTGCACATCCAGGTTCAGGGCGGCGCCATCAGCTACGTGATCCAAATCTCGGGTTCGCTTTCGCATGCCTTGCGAAGGACACCGGTTCGGAGAGCGGGAAAAGGTCTGATAGCGTGTGAAACACCGAAGGGAAGCGCCCGGAGAAACCGGTGAAAGGGTTTCGAAGGAAGCGTCCGTTCCTTGAGAACTCAACAGTGTGCCAAAAGTCAACGCCAGATATGTTGATAACCCCGTCCTTCTCGGACGAGGTTCCTTTGAAAAACACAGCGAGGACGCTGTGAACGGGACTGGATTATTCCTCCGGTTCTGTTCCGCTCTCGTGCAGTGTTTGCCGGGATATCCCGGAAGCATTCACGGAGAGTTTGATCCTGGCTCAGGACGAACGCTGGCGGCGTGCTTAACACATGCAAGTCGAACGATGAACCGGTTTCGGCCGGGGATTAGTGGCGAACGGGTGAGTAACACGTGGGCAATCTGCCCTGCACTCTGGGACAAGCCCTGGAAACGGGGTCTAATACCGGATATGACCGCTGACCGCATGGTCTGGTGGTGGAAAGCTCCGGCGGTGCAGGATGAGCCCGCGGCCTATCAGCTTGTTGGTGGGGTGATGGCCTACCAAGGCGACGACGGGTAGCCGGCCTGAGAGGGCGACCGGCCACACTGGGACTGAGACACGGCCCAGACTCCTACGGGAGGCAGCAGTGGGGAATATTGCACAATGGGCGCAAGCCTGATGCAGCGACGCCGCGTGAGGGATGACGGCCTTCGGGTTGTAAACCTCTTTCAGCAGGGAAGAAGCGCAAGTGACGGTACCTGCAGAAGAAGCGCCGGCTAACTACGTGCCAGCAGCCGCGGTAATACGTAGGGCGCAAGCGTTGTCCGGAATTATTGGGCGTAAAGAGCTCGTAGGCGGCTTGTCGCGTCGGATGTGAAAGCCCGGGGCTTAACTCCGGGTCTGCATTCGATACGGGCAGGCTAGAGTTCGGTAGGGGAGATCGGAATTCCTGGTGTAGCGGTGAAATGCGCAGATATCAGGAGGAACACCGGTGGCGAAGGCGGATCTCTGGGCCGATACTGACGCTGAGGAGCGAAAGCGTGGGGAGCGAACAGGATTAGATACCCTGGTAGTCCACGCCGTAAACGTTGGGAACTAGGTGTGGGCGACATTCCACGTTGTCCGTGCCGCAGCTAACGCATTAAGTTCCCCGCCTGGGGAGTACGGCCGCAAGGCTAAAACTCAAAGGAATTGACGGGGGCCCGCACAAGCGGCGGAGCATGTGGCTTAATTCGACGCAACGCGAAGAACCTTACCAAGGCTTGACATACATCGGAAACACTCAGAGATGGGTGCCCCCTTGTGGTCGGTGTACAGGTGGTGCATGGCTGTCGTCAGCTCGTGTCGTGAGATGTTGGGTTAAGTCCCGCAACGAGCGCAACCCTTGTTCTGTGTTGCCAGCATGCCTTTCGGGGTGATGGGGACTCACAGGAGACTGCCGGGGTCAACTCGGAGGAAGGTGGGGACGACGTCAAGTCATCATGCCCCTTATGTCTTGGGCTGCACACGTGCTACAATGGCCGGTACAATGAGCTGCGAAGCCGTGAGGTGGAGCGAATCTCAAAAAGCCGGTCTCAGTTCGGATTGGGGTCTGCAACTCGACCCCATGAAGTCGGAGTCGCTAGTAATCGCAGATCAGCATTGCTGCGGTGAATACGTTCCCGGGCCTTGTACACACCGCCCGTCACGTCACGAAAGTCGGTAACACCCGAAGCCGGTGGCCCAACCCTTGTGGGGGGAGCCGTCGAAGGTGGGACTGGCGATTGGGACGAAGTCGTAACAAGGTAGCCGTACCGGAAGGTGCGGCTGGATCACCTCCTTTCTAAGGAGCACATAGCCGACTGCGAGCGAATGTCTCGCACGGTTGCTCATGGGTGGAACGTTGACTATTCGGCACGGCCGTTGGCCTGGTGTCTTCAGTACTGCCTCTTCGGGGGTGTGGAACGGGATGATCGGGTGCGGTCGGGTCGGGCACGCTGTTGGGTGTCTGAGGGTACGGGCGAAGAGGGTTTCGCTTGTTCCTTCGGCCGGTCCTGGTGACTGCACGTGAGTGTGGGTGACGGGGTACGGGTCGTTGTTTGAGAACTGCACAGTGGACGCGAGCATCTGTGGCCAAGTTTTTAAGGGCGCACGGTGGATGCCTTGGCACCAGGAACCGATGAAGGACGTGGGAGGCCGCGATAGGCCCCGGGGAGCTGTCAACCGAGCTGTGATCCGGGGGTGTCCGAATGGGGAAACCCGGCAGTCGTCATGGGCTGTCACCCATACCTGAACACATAGGGTATGTGGAGGGAACGCGGGGAAGTGAAACATCTCAGTACCCGCAGGAAGAGAAAACAACCGTGATTCCGGGAGTAGTGGCGAGCGAAACTGGATGAGGCTAAACCGTATGTGTGTGATACCCGGCAGGGGTTGCGCATGCGGGGTTGTGGGAGCGAGCTTCAGTCGTCTGCCGGCGGCTGGGTGAGTCAGAAATTGTTGATATAGGCGAAGGGCATGCGAAAGGCCCGGCGTAGAGGGTAAGACCCCCGTAGCTGAAATGTCAGCAACTTGCTTGCTTGTTTCCCAAGTAGCACGGGGCCCGAGAAATCCCGTGTGAATCTGGCGGGACCACCCGCTAAGCCTAAATATTCCCTGGTGACCGATAGCGGATAGTACCGTGAGGGAATGGTGAAAAGTACCGCGGGAGCGGAGTGAAATAGTACCTGAAACCGTGTGCCTACAAGCCGTGGGAGCGTCGCGCAGAGACTTGTCTCTGCGTCGTGACTGCGTGCCTTTTGAAGAATGAGCCTGCGAGTTTGCGGTGTGTTGCGAGGTTAACCCGTGTGGGGGAGCCGTAGCGAAAGCGAGTCCGAAGAGGGCGTTTGAGTAGCACGCTCAAGACCCGAAGCGGAGTGATCTAGCCATGGGCAGGTTGAAGCGGAGGTAAGACTTCGTGGAGGACCGAACCCACCAGGGTTGAAAACCTGGGGGATGACCTGTGGTTAGGGGTGAAAGGCCAATCAAACTCCGTGATAGCTGGTTCTCCCCGAAATGCATTTAGGTGCAGCGTCGTGTGTTTCTTGCCGGAGGTAGAGCACTGGATAGGCGATGGGCCCTACCGGGTTACTGACCTTAGCCAAACTCCGAATGCCGGTAAGTGAGAGCGCGGCAGTGAGACTGTGGGGGATAAGCTCCATGGTCGAGAGGGAAACAGCCCAGAGCATCGACTAAGGCCCCTAAGCGTACGCTAAGTGGGAAAGGATGTGGAGTCGCAGAGACAACCAGGAGGTTGGCTTAGAAGCAGCCATCCTTGAAAGAGTGCGTAATAGCTCACTGGTCAAGTGATTCCGCGCCGACAATGTAGCGGGGCTCAAGCGTACCGCCGAAGTCGTGTCATTGCAGTATGTACCCCTAACGGGGGCTGTGATGGGTAGGGGAGCGTCGTGTGCCGGGTGAAGCAGCCGTGTAAGCGAGTTGTGGATGGTTCACGAGTGAGAATGCAGGCATGAGTAGCGATTCACACGTGGGAAACGTGTGCGCCGATTGACTAAGGGTTCCTGGGTCAAGCTGATCTGCCCAGGGTAAGTCGGGACCTAAGGCGAGGCCGACAGGCGTAGTCGATGGACAACCGGTTGATATTCCGGTACCCGCTTTGAAGCGCCAACGCTGAACCAGGCGATGCTAAGTCCGTGAAGCCGCCCTGGATCCTTCGGGTGAAGGGGAGTGGTGGAGCCGACGGTCCAGACCTGTAGTAGGTGAGTGATGGGGTGACGCAGGAAGGTAGTCCAGCCCGGGCGGTGGTTGTCCCGGGGTAAGGGTGTAGGACGCAAGGTAGGTAAATCCGTCTTGCTTATGTCTGAGACCTGATGCCGAGCCGATTGTGGTGAAGTGGATGATCCTATGCTGTCGAGAAAAGCCTCTAGCGAGTTTCATGGCGGCCCGTACCCTAAACCGACTCAGGTGGTCAGGTAGAGAATACCGAGGCGTTCGGGTGAACTATGGTTAAGGAACTCGGCAAAATGCCCCCGTAACTTCGGGAGAAGGGGGGCCATTGCTGGTGATGGGTTTTGCACTCGGAGCTGGTGGTGGCCGCAGAGACCAGCGAGAAGCGACTGTTTACTAAAAACACAGGTCCGTGCGAAGCCGTAAGGCGATGTATACGGACTGACGCCTGCCCGGTGCTGGAACGTTAAGGGGACCGGTTAGTGGGGTTTCGACTCCGCGAAGCTGAGAACTTAAGCGCCAGTAAACGGCGGTGGTAACTATAACCATCCTAAGGTAGCGAAATTCCTTGTCGGGTAAGTTCCGACCTGCACGAATGGCGTAACGACTTCTCGACTGTCTCAACCATAGGCCCGGTGAAATTGCACTACGAGTAAAGATGCTCGTTTCGCGCAGCAGGACGGAAAGACCCCGGGACCTTTACTACAGCTTGATATTGGTGTTCGGTTCGGCTTGTGTAGGATAGGTGGGAGACTGTGAAGCCGCAACGCCAGTTGTGGTGGAGTCGTTGTTGAAATACCACTCTGGTCGTGCTGGATGTCTAACCTGGGTCCGTGATCCGGATCAGGGACAGTGTCTGGTGGGTAGTTTAACTGGGGCGGTTGCCTCCTAAAGGGTAACGGAGGCGCCCAAAGGTTCCCTCAGCCTGGTTGGCAATCAGGTGTTGAGTGTAAGTGCACAAGGGAGCTTGACTGTGAGACCGACGGGTCGAGCAGGGACGAAAGTCGGGACTAGTGATCCGGCGGTGGCTTGTGGAAGCGCCGTCGCTCAACGGATAAAAGGTACCCCGGGGATAACAGGCTGATCTTCCCCAAGAGTCCATATCGACGGGATGGTTTGGCACCTCGATGTCGGCTCGTCGCATCCTGGGGCTGGAGTCGGTCCCAAGGGTTGGGCTGTTCGCCCATTAAAGCGGTACGCGAGCTGGGTTTAGAACGTCGTGAGACAGTTCGGTCCCTATCCGCTGTGCGCGTAGGAGTCTTGAGAAGGGCTGTCCCTAGTACGAGAGGACCGGGACGGACGAACCTCTGGTGTGCCAGTTGTTCTGCCAAGGGCATGGCTGGTTGGCTACGTTCGGGAGGGATAACCGCTGAAAGCATCTAAGCGGGAAGCCTGCTTCGAGATGAGGGCTCCCACCTCCTTGAGGGGTTAAGGCTCCCAGTAGACGACTGGGTTGATAGGCCAGATATGGAAGCCGGGTGACCGGTGGAGTTGACTGGTACTAATAGGCCGAGGGCTTGTCCTCAGTTGCTCGCGTCCACTGTGTTGGTTCTGAAGTAATGAACCGTGTTGTTTCCGGTTTTATCTTCATAGTGTTTCGGTGGTCATAGCGTTAGGGAAACGCCCGGTTACATTCCGAACCCGGAAGCTAAGCCTTTCAGCGCCGATGGTACTGCAGGGGGGACCCTGTGGGAGAGTAGGACGCCGCCGAACAATTCTTGAAAAGACCCCGATGGGAAGTTGATTTCCCATCGGGGTCTTTTTCGTGTCCTGCCCGGTACGCCCCGGTGCGGGGCCCATGTGGCCCTACCGGTAGAGTCATGGGGCATCATCGGCCTGTTTCTCACGGGAGGCTCCCGGGTGGAGGTACAGGAGACACGGGTCCAGACGGATCGTGTGCTCACCATCCCGAACATCCTCAGCGCTGCGCGCCTCGTCGGTGTGCCGCTTTTCCTATGGCTGATCCTTCGGCCCGAGTTCGGCGGGCCCAACAGCGACGGCTGGGCGCTGCTGGTACTGGCGCTCAGCGGGGTCAGCGACTATCTCGACGGGAAGCTGGCCCGGCGCTGGAACCAGATCAGCAGTCTTGGCCGGCTTCTGGACCCGGCGGCCGACCGCCTCTACATTTTGTCGACTCTCGTCGGTCTCACCTGGCGCGAGATCCTGCCCCTCTGGCTGACCGCGGTCCTTCTCGCGCGCGAGCTGGTGCTGCTTGTGATGGTGGGCATCCTCCGGCGGCACGGCTATCCACCGCCCCAGGTGAACTTCCTCGGCAAGGCGGCCACCTTCAACCTGATGTACGCCTTCCCCTTGCTCCTTCTGAGTGAGGGAAGTGGCCTGCTTCACACGACCGCCGCGATTTTCGGATGGGCGTTCGCCGGATGGGGTACAACACTCTATTGGTGGGCAGGAGTCCTCTACGTGGTTCAGGTCCGCCGACTTGTCAGGGCGGACACCGCGGCCGACTGAGCTCGCCGAAGCGGCGTTATAGAGGCCGGGGCCCGTAGCGCGGTAGCTGTAAGGGCCATCGGGCGTGCGCGGTCGGCATGACCGTCGTCTCTTCAAGGAGGACGCTTCCGACATGAAGGCCGTCGTGATGGCAGGGGGCGAGGGAACTCGTCTGCGCCCGATGACCTCGACCATGCCCAAACCGCTGCTGCCCGTGGCCAACCGGCCGATCATGGAGCATGTGCTGCGGCTGCTGAAGCGGCATGGTCTCAGTGAGACCGTGGTGACTGTTCAGTTCCTCGCGTCCCTGGTCAAGAACTACTTCGGTGACGGCGAGGAGCTCGGCATGGAGCTCACGTACGCCAACGAGGAGAAGCCACTCGGCACCGCCGGCAGCGTCAAGAACGCGGAAGAGGCACTCAAGGACGACACTTTCCTGGTGATCTCGGGCGATGCCCTGACGGATTTCGACCTCACGGATCTGATCAATTTCCATAAGGAAAAGGGTGCCCTTGTCACCGTCTGTCTGACGCGCGTCCCCAATCCCCTCGAGTTCGGTATCACCATCGTCGACGAGGCCGGAAAGGTCGAGCGCTTCCTGGAGAAGCCCACCTGGGGCCAGGTCTTCTCCGATACGGTCAACACCGGCATCTACGTCATGGAGCCGGAGGTGTTCGACTATGTCGAGGCCGATGTTCCGGTCGACTGGTCCGGAGATGTCTTCCCCCAGCTGATGAAGGAAGGCAAGCCCATCTTCGGTTATGTCGCCGAGGGCTACTGGGAGGACGTCGGCACGCATGAGAGCTATGTGAAGGCCCAGGCGGACGTCCTTGAGGGCAAGGTCGACGTCGAACTCGACGGCTTCGAGATCTCGCCCGGCGTATGGGTTGCCGAAGGGGCGGACGTGCACTCGGAGGCCGTGCTCCGCGGTCCGCTCTACATCGGCGACTACGCCAAGGTCGAGGCCGGTGCTGAAATCCGTGAGCACACCGTCGTCGGCTCCAATGTCGTCGTGAAGAGCGGAGCCTTCCTGCACAAGGCGGTCGTGCACGACAACGTGTACGTCGGCCAGCAGAGCAATCTGCGCGGCTGCGTCATCGGCAAGAACACCGACATCATGCGCGCCGCCCGGATCGAGGACGGTGCGGTCATCGGCGATGAGTGTCTGATCGGTGAGGAATCGATCGTCCAGGGCAATGTCCGGGTCTATCCGTTCAAGACCATCGAGGCGGGCGCGTTCGTCAATACCTCGGTGATCTGGGAGTCCCGGGGGCAGGCGCATCTGTTCGGCGCCCGCGGTGTCTCCGGCATCCTCAACGTCGAGATCACCCCGGAGCTCGCGGTGCGGCTCGCGGGGGCGTATGCGACGACCCTCAAGAAGGGTTCCACGGTCACCACGGCGCGTGACCACTCCAGGGGCGCGCGGGCGCTCAAACGGGCCATGATCTCCGCCCTCCAGACCAGCGCCATCGACGTACGGGATCTGGAGAACGTACCGCTGCCGGTGGCCCGGCAGCAGACCGCGCGCGGCAGCGCCGGCGGCTTCATGATCCGGACCTCGCCCGGGGTGCCCGACTCGGTGGACATCATGTTCTTCGACGAGCGGGGCGCCGATCTGTCCGCGGCCCGCCAGCGGAAGCTGGACCGGGTGTACGCGCGCCAGGAGTACCGGCGGGCCTTCCCGGGCGAGATCGGTGACCTCAGCTTCCCGTCGAGCGTCTTCGACTCGTACACGGGCTCGCTGCTGCGCGCCGTGGATATCAGCGGTATCGCCGAGTCGGGCCTCAAGGTCGTCGTGGACGCCGCCAACGGAAGCGCCGGGCTGGTGCTCCCGAGCCTGCTGGGCCGGCTCGGGGTGGACGCGCTGACGATCAACCCCGGACTGGACGAATCGCGGCCGACCGAGACCGCCGACGCCCGGCGGTCGGGGCTGGCCCGGCTCGGCGAGATCGTCGCCTCGGCGCGTGCGGCCTTCGGGGTGCGGTTCGACCCGGTCGGTGAGCGGTTCTCGCTCGTCGACGAGCGGGGCCGCATCGTGGAGGACGACCGGGCGCTGCTGGTAATGCTCGACCTGGTGGCCGCGGAGCGGCGCAGCGGGCGGGTGGCGCTACCGGTGACCACCACCCGTATCGCCGAGCAGGTCGCGGCGTACCACGGCACACAGGTGGAGTGGACGACCACCGCGGCGGACGATCTGACCCGGGTCGCCCGGTCGGAGTCCACCGTCTTCGGCGGTGACGGGCGCGGCGGGTTCATCATCCCCGAGTTCAGCAGTGTCTTCGACGGTACGGCCGCCTTCGTCCGGCTGATCGGGCTGGTGGCGCGCACTCAGCTGACGCTGAGTCAGATCGATGCGCGCATTCCGCGGGCGCATGTCCAGCGACGCGATCTGGCCACCCCGTGGGCGGTCAAGGGTCTGGTCATGCGGCATGTGGTGGAGGCCGCGGGCGACCGCGACGTGGACACCACCGACGGGGTGCGGGTCGTGGAGACCGACGGGCGGTGGGTCATGGTGCTGCCCGACCCGGCCGAGGCCGTCACCCACCTGTGGGCGGAGGGCCCGGACGACGCGTCCGCGCAGGCTCTGCTGGACGAATGGTCGACCGTCGTGGACAGCGCGGGGCGCTGACGCCGCGGGCGTTCGCGCACGTCTGAGCGCGTCGGGGCGCCGTCCCCCGCCCCCGGATTCGGCACGCCGGAGGGGCCATTGGGTGGCGGCGGCCCCGACGTGCGACGATGTGCGGCATGTCGCAGCAGCCCCCCGTTCGGAGCACAGCCTCGCCGCGCCCGCGCCCGCGTCTGGACGCGTCCATGTCGCTGCTGACCAATGTGATGGACCACAGCCTCGACGACGGTTACGCGGAGGCCGCCGCGCGGCGCGGGGAGACCGGGCGCTCGGGGCTGCCGCGCACCGTGCGGGCCAAACTGGGGCTGGCGCTCGGTCTCGTCCTGGTCGCGGTCGTCATCACCATCGGCGCCGCCGAGGCCCGGATATCGGCGCCGACGCTGGCCAAGGAGCGGGAAGAACTGATCGACCGCATCGAGACGGGGAACTCGAACGCGGACAAGCTCGCCAAGAGCGTGGACAAGCTCCGCGGCGAGGTCGGGGAGAAGCAGCGGCAGGCACTGGAGAAGGACGGCGGGGCCAAGGCCGATCTGGTGGCACTGCTCTCGGGGGCCGACGAGGTGACGGGGCCCGGGGTGAAGTTGGTGGTCAACGACGCCAAGGAGGCGACCAGCAGCGGCGGGGGACCACGGGGGAGCGCCGACTTCTCCGACACCGGGCGGGTGCGCGACCACGATATGCAGCGCGTCGTCAACGGTCTGTGGGAGTCGGGCGCGGAGGCCATCTCGATCAACGGGCAGCGGCTGACGGCGCTCTCGGCGATCAGGGCCGCGGGAGACGCCATACTGGTCGACAACAAGCCGCTGGCACCGCCGTATACGGTGCTCGCGGTGGGGGACGGGCAGCGGCTGAGCACCGCTTTCCAGGACAGTGCGGACGGACAGTACCTGCATGTGTTGCAGCAGAACTATGACATCCGCACGAGCATCTCCGCCCAGGACTCGCTCCGGCTTCCGGCCGCGCCGAGTCTGATCGTACGTACCGCGGAACCGATAGCCGGTGGCTCCGGCAAGGGTGACGCCGACACAGGGAAGGGCACATCGTGATCGCCGTATTGGGGCTCGTCGTGGGAGTCGTGGTGGGACTTGTGGTCCGACCCGTGGTGCCGACGGTGGTCGAGCCCTATCTGCCGATCGCCGTCGTGGCGGCACTCGACGCGGTCTTCGGCGGCTTCCGGGCGATGCTGGACGGAATCTTCGACGACAAGGTCTTCGTCGTATCGTTCCTGTCCAATGTGGTGGTGGCCGCACTGATCGTCTTCCTCGGTGACAAGCTCGGCGTCGGTGCCCAGCTGTCGACGGGAGTCGTGGTCGTGCTCGGTATCCGGATCTTCTCCAACGCGGCCGCGATCCGCCGCCATGTGTTCCGGGCGTGAGGCCGATGACGACCGACGACACCCCGGAGAAGCCCGGACGTCCCGAGGAACCGCAGGCAGGGAAGCCGCAGGCCGAGAGACCGCAGACCGAGAAACCGCGGGCCGAGACGGCGCGGGCCGAGACGGCACAGGTCGAGACGGCACAGGTCGAGACGGTGCGGGCTGGGAAGCCGCGGTCGGCCGAAAATCGACCGCGGGCCGAGAGGCCGCGGCAGCCGGCCGAACCGCCGCGACGGGCCGAGAAGGCCGAAAAGACCGAAAAGCCGGGACACGCCGAAAAGGCCGGAGAGGCCGGGGAGTCCCAGCGGACGTCCGGACAGCCGCGACGGCCGGAGACGTCCGGGCGCGGCGCACCGCGGAAACCCGGCAGGCCCGCCGCCCCCGGCCCCGGCGGCCTCAAGGACCTCGCCCTCAGGACGCCCCTGCCCAAGGCCGTGCTGCCCGAGGCCCTGCCGCCCCAGGCCCAGGGCCGGCGCATCACAGCGGGCGCGCCCGCGGCCACCGGGCCGCAGGGCCCCCGGGGGGCGGGCGCCGGGTCCGCCGAGGAGCCCAGGAGGGGGCCCGGAGAGCCCGCGGGGGCCGCTCCCGGTCCCGAGGCCGACCAGGGGCCACAGGAGGCCCTCACCGGCCGCCAGCGGCTGATGAAGGGCGTGTGGCCGCCGCGGCTGACCCGCGCGCAGCTGATCGTCGCCCTGCTGCTCTTCGGCCTCGGCCTGGGCCTCGCCATCCAGGTGCGCTCGACCAACGAGAACAGCGTGCTGCGCGGCGCCCGCCAGGAGGACCTGGTCCGCATCCTCGACGAGCTGGACTCCCGCACCCAGCGGCTCCAGGACGAGAAGCGCCGTCTGGAGAACCAGCGGACCGAGCTGGAGAACAGCTCGGACCAGGCCGAGGAGGCCCGCAAGCAGACGCTCCAGAAGGAACAGCAGCTGGGCGTGCTCGCCGGTACGGTGGCCGCACAGGGTCCCGGCATCACGATCACCATCGACGACCCCTCGGGCTCCGTGGAGTCGGACATGCTGCTCGATACGGTCCAGGAACTGCGCGCGGCCGGCGCCGAGGCGATCCAGATCGGCGATGTGCGAGTGGTCGCCGGCACCTACTTCTCTGACAGCGGAGGTGCGGTGCGGGTCGATGGACGGAAAGTGACGCAACCGTACGTTGTGAAGGTGATCGGCAAGCCGGAAGATCTGGAGCCGGCGCTGAACATTCCCGGTGGGGTGGTGCAGAGCCTGGAGAAGGAGCAGGCCACTGTGTCCGTGCAGCGGGAGAAGAAGATCGTTGTGGATGCCTTGCGATCGGCGAAGCGGCCTGACTACGCTCGGTCGTCATCACGGTGAGGCGGTTCGAAATGAGGGTCTCTCGGGGAGACCATGTGGACGCGGGGGGTCAACGCACCAGAAGATCCGCGCGTGGTGGAAACTGTCTGGTGGTCACGGACGTTGTGAGGATGTCCGGGCCGTCTGGTGTGTGCATCGAGGGTTTGTCCTGCCCCACGGGCGGGTCTGTTTCAGTCAAGGGGAATCGCCCGTGAAGTTGTTCGGGAAGTTGTTCGGCAAGAGTGCCCGCCAGGACGGCGGCAGCAGCACCGCTCGCCACCGCGCCTCGCGTGCCGCGGAGGAGAGTGGAGGGGGAACCGAGGAGCGCCCGCTGTTCCGGGACCAGGTCGGCGCGCAGGGCGCGCCGTCCGTTGACCCCTCCGCGGCCGGCCCCATAGGTTTCCAGGAGCCATCGGCCGCTCACAGTGGTGGAGGGTTCGGCTTGCCGGTATGTCAGCGGTGCGGCCACCGGAACGCGGAGGCCAGCCGGTTCTGTTCCAACTGCGGTGCCCCGCTGCGGGGCGGCGCGGCCTCCGAGCGTGCCTCGGAGACCACCTCCACCATTTCGATCTCGGGTCTCGAGGCGTACGACTCCGAGGTGACCGGGCAGACGCCGCTGCCGTCGCTCAGTCCGGAGGCGCAGGCCGCCGTCGAGGCGCTGCCGATGGGATCGGCGCTGCTGGTGGTCCGCCGCGGACCGAACTCGGGCAGCCGCTTCCTGCTGGACAGTGATGTCACCACGGCGGGCCGCCACCCGCAGAGCGACATCTTCCTGGACGATGTGACGGTCTCCCGCCGCCATGTGGAGTTCCGGCGCGGCCAGGACGGCGGCTTCACCGTCGCGGACGTCGGCAGCCTCAACGGCACGTACCTCAACCGGGAGCAGATCGACGCGCCGGTGGTCCTGGCCAGCGGCGACGAGGTGCAGATCGGTAAGTACCGGCTGGTCTTCTACCCGAGCCAGCGGGGCGTCGGCATCTGACCCGTACAGGGGAGGTCCATGCTTCAGACACCGTCGGGCGGTGCCGGGACCGGCACCGCCACCACGGGCAGCCGGTCGATGAGCATCGGCACCGTGCTGAATCTGTTGCGGGACGAGTTCCCCGAGGTCACCATCTCCAAGATCCGCTTCTTGGAGTCGGAGGGTCTGGTGGAGCCGCGGCGCACGCCGTCCGGCTACCGCAAGTTCAGCCGCCAGGACGTGGCGCGGCTCGGCCATATCCTCCGGATGCAGCGTGACCACTACCTGCCGCTCAAGGTCATCCGGGAGCATCTGGACGCCCTGGAGCGGGGTGAACCGTTGCAGCTTCCTGCCGTTTCGCAGGGGGCGCGGCAACCCGGACCGCTCGACAGCGGCGCCGGGACCGCTCCGGACGGCCCCACGGCCGCCCGGGTGGGCCGTGCCGAGCTGCTGGCAACGGCCCAGGTCAGCGAGGCGGAGCTGGCCGAATGGGAGTCGTACGGGCTGCTCGTGGCGACCGCGGACGGCGGGTACGACATCGAGGCGGTGACTGTCGCCCGGCTCATCGCCGAGCTCGGTCGTTTCGGCCTGGAACCACGTCACCTGAGAATCATGAAAGCTTCCGCCGAGCGCGAGGCCGGAATGGTCGAGCAGGTGGTCGCCCCGCTGCGGTTGCATAGAAACCCGCAGACCAGAGCGCATGCGGAGGCCAGTGCGCGAGAGCTCGCCACGCTCTCCGTACGGCTGCACGAGGCCCTGGTGCGGTCGGCTTTGGGGGCCCAGGAGCGATGACCGACCGGGCCCCGACTATCCAAACCGGCCGGGCACGTCCTAGGGTTGCTGTGTGAACGAGCTCGACGTCGTGGGTGTCCGGGTGGAAATGCCCTCCAACCAACCGATCGTGCTCCTGCGTGAAGTGGGAGGCGACCGCTACCTCCCCATCTGGATCGGACCAGGTGAGGCGACCGCGATCGCCTTCGCTCAGCAGGGCATGGCTCCGGCGCGCCCGCTGACCCATGACCTTTTCAAAGACGTACTCGAAGCAGTCGGACAGCAGCTCACGGAGGTTCGCATCACGGATCTGCGGGAGGGCGTCTTCTACGCGGAGCTGGTGTTCGCCAGCGGCGTGGAGGTCAGCGCCCGGCCGTCCGACGCCATAGCGCTCGCGCTGCGCACCGGAACGCCGATCTACGGCAGCGACGGCGTGCTGGACGATGCGGGTATCGCGATCCCGGACGAGCAGGAGGACGAGGTGGAGAAGTTCCGCGAGTTCCTCGACCAGATCTCGCCCGAGGACTTCGGAACCAGCAGCCAGTGAGCGGTCTGCCGGTCCTCGCTCGCGCATTCGAGTAGCCTTTCCCGGACGAGGGACACGGGAAACCACCCTTAGGGTGATTATCACTCGGCGTGCCGAGTGTGGCGATCGTTGACGCACCCCGGGTGACTGCCTACCTTCAAGATGGCAGGTCGAGGACGGAGGTCGGCGTGAGAAGCACCGGCGACGGCACGGCGGCCGGAGGTCCGTACGCGCTCCAGGGGAGCGCATCGGCCGATCCGGCACTGAAGGCTCGGGTCGCGGCACAGGCCGCACCGCCGCGTGAGCCCGCCGCGGGGGGGACGGAGCGGATCGGATACCGCGGCCCCACCGCATGCGCGGCCGCGGGCATCACGTACCGCCAGCTGGACTACTGGGCCCGCACCGGGCTGGTCGAGCCGAGCGTGCGCCCCGCCTATGGCTCGGGCAGCCAGCGGCTCTACAGCTTCCGGGACGTGGTCGTCCTCAAGATCGTGAAGCGTCTGCTGGACACCGGCGTGTCGCTGCAGAACATCCGGGCGGCGGTGGCGCACCTGCGCGCCCGGGAGCTCGACGACCTGGCCCAGATGACGCTGATGAGTGACGGCGCGACCGTCTATGAGTGCACCTCCCCGGACGAGGTCGTGGACCTCCTCCAAGGCGGCCAGGGCGTCTTCGGGATCGCCGTGGGCGTCGTCTGGCGGGATGTGGAGAGCGCGCTGTCCCAGCTGCACGGCGAGCGGGTGGACACCGGCGAGACGCTGATCCGGCCCAACCCCGCCGACGAGCTCGCGGCGCGCCGCAACCGGGTCGGCTGAGCTTCTCCTTTCGAGGCCCGGTTTTTTCGAGGTTCGGTTCTCCCTCAGCTACCCCTGGGAGGTGTCCCGGGCGCCCATTGTCAGTGGTGTGCGGCAGCATCGGTAGATGTGAGGGGTACGCCGACGATTCTCCATCTGGACATGGACGCCTTCTACGCCTCGGCGGAGCAGGCGGCCAAACCCAGCCTGCGCGGTAAGCCGGTGGTCGTGGGCGGCCTCGGGCCGCGTGGCGTGGTGGCCACGGCCTCCTACGAGGCCCGGGTGTTCGGGGTGCACTCGGCCATGGCGATGGCCCAGGCCCGCCGCCTGTGTCCGAACGCGGCGTTCCTCACCCCCCGCTTCACCCTCTACCGGCAGGTGAGCGATCAGGTCATGGCCCTGCTGCACACTCTCTCGCCGCTGGTGGAGCCGCTGAGCCTGGACGAGGCGTTCGTGGACCTGGAGGCGGGCGGCACCGAGCCCACCGCGAAGGCGGCGCGCGCTGTGGGGGAGCGGCTGCGGACCGACATCAGGGCGGTCACCGGGCTGACCGGGTCGGTGGGGCTCGCCGGATCGAAGATGCTCGCCAAGATCGCTTCGGAGCAGGCCAAGCCCGATGGTCTGACGGTCATCGAGCCGGGGACGGAGCGCGATCTGCTCGGCCCCATGTCGGTGCGGACGCTTCCGGGCGTTGGCCCCGCCACGGCCGAGGCGCTGCGCCGGGCCGGGATCCACACCGTGGCCGAGACGCGGGAGGCGGGCGAGGCCGAGCTGGTGCGGCTGCTGGGCCGGGCCCACGGCGCATCGCTGTTCCTGATGGCCAACGGCCGGGACGAGCGGCCCGTCGTCGCCGAGCGGGACGCCAAGTCCATCTCGGTGGAGGACACCTTCGACGTCGACCTCACCGACCGCACCCGGGTGCAGCTGGAGATCGCCCGGCTCGCCGACCGCTGTGTGCGGCGGCTGCGCGAGGCGGGCCGCTCGGGCCGGACGGTCGTGATCAAGGTACGGCGGTACGACTTCTCCACGCTGACCCGTTCGGAGACCCTGCGCGGGCCGACCGACGATCCGGGCGTGGTGCGGGAGGCCGCGGCGCGGCTGATCGACGGGGTGGACACCACGGCGGGGGTGCGGCTGCTGGGGGTGGGGGTCAGCGGTCTGGCGGACTACACCCAGGAGGACCTCTTCGCGCAGGCCGCGCAAGCTGCCCAGGCCGCTCACGAGGCGCTGGAGGACGCGCGGCGCGGACCGGGTCCCGAGATACCGGAGCCCGTGGAAGCGGGCGCGGGAGAGGCCCATGAGGGCGCCGGGAAGCCACGGCGCTGGCTACCGGGCTCCGATGTGCGGCACGCCGAGTACGGCGCGGGCTGGGTGCAGGGGAGCGGAGTGGGCCGGGTGACCGTGCGCTTCGAGGAGCCGTGGTCGCGGCCGGGGCGGGTACGGACGTTCGCCGTGGACGACCCGGCGCTGGAGCCGGCCGACCCACTGCCACTCCAACACCCGGCCGAGGCCGCCGTGGGCCCGGACGAGATCGCGGGCCGGGGCGGGTCCGTGGATGCGGCGGAGGGCGTGGGCCGGGGCGGGACCTTGGGGCCGGCGGAGGTCGCGGGCCGAGACGGGGTCGGGGAGGCGGCGGACGCTGCGGGCCGGGAGGAGGTCCCGGATCGGGGCGGGTCCGTGGATGCGGCGGAGGTCGCGGGCCGGGAGGAGGCTGTCGGTTTTGGGAGCGGCGGTCTGGACCAGGGCATGGGCCCGGTCGGATCCGCTGAACTGGGGGAGGCTGCGGGCCGGGGCAGGGGCGTCGGTCCTGGGGGCAGCGGTCCGGTCGGGTCTGTAGGTCCGGACGAGGTGGCGGGCTGGGGCCGGGGCGGGACCTTGGGTCCGGCGGAGGTCGTGGGCCGGGGAAAGCCCGCAGACCCTGGGAAGGCTGCGGGCCGGGACGAGACTGCCGGGTCTGGGGCCGGTGGTCCGGCCGGGTCCGTGGGCCCGGACGAGGTCGCGGGCCGGGGTGGGGGCGTCTCCGGTCTGGGGCATGGTGGGGCCGGCTCGGCGGGTCCGGGCCCCGTGGCGGGCGCCGGCGAGGGTGGGGTCAGCCGGTGACGTCCAGGCCGTAGTGGTGGTAGAGCTGTAGCTCCTGCTCGGGGGAGAGATGACGGCCGACGCCGAAGTCCGGGGCGTCCTTGATCAGCGCCCGGTCGTACGGCACCCGCAGGGTTTCGCCGACGACCTCGCTCGGTTCGAGCGGCACGAAGACGTCCCGGCTGAACAGTCCGGTGCGTACCGCCGCCCATTCGGGCTCGCCGGTCGCGTCGTCGAGATAGACCTCGTCCACGGTGCCGATCTTGGCGCCCTCGCGGTCGAATGCCTTGCGGCCGATCAGGGTCCGCGGGTCGATATCGGTCTGCACGCTCTCTCCCACAGGTGGCAAGTGGCCGTTGCTACCTACCAAAGGACACATCGTCGCACTCGGCCACTCGAACGCCCGTGACCCGCGCCCGTGGCAGAACCGCTGGTACGCTGACTGTGGCTGCAGACCCCGTGCGGGAGAGTCCTCCGCCGACGCTGTCGGAGGCGCCGAAGGAGCAAACCCTCCCCGGAATCTCTCAGGCACACGTACCGTGCGGGTGAGGTCACTCTGGAAAGCAGGGTGGGCCACGGGCGAGCAGAGCTCCGGAACCCCTCCTCACCGACGGTGAAAACCGGTCAGGCGGTATGTGGGCCGGTGAAGCTCTCAGGTTGAGATGACAGAGGGGGAGGCCGTCCGGGCACCTACGCCGTGGTGCCCCTCGCCGGTCGTCACAGACCAGGAGGCCCCCGCAGATGACCGCCAATCGCATCGCTCTCTCCGACCTGGAACGCGGTACTCCGTTCGAGCAGCGCCATATCGGCCCCGACGGCGAGGCGCAGGCCAAGATGCTCGCCCAGGTCGGTTTCGGCTCGTTGGACGAGCTCACCGAGGCCGCCGTACCGGACGTGATAAAGAGCGCCGAGGCGCTGGGTGCCCTGCCCCCGGCCCGCAGCGAGCCGGAGGTCCTCGCCGAGCTGCGTGGACTCGCCGACCGCAACCAGGTGCTGCCGTCGATGATCGGCCTCGGCTACTACGGCACCTTCACCCCGCCGGTGATCCTGCGCAATGTGCTGGAGAACCCCGCCTGGTACACCGCGTACACGCCCTACCAGCCGGAGATCTCCCAGGGCCGGCTGGAGGCCCTGCTCAACTTCCAGACCGTCGTCGCCGATCTGACCGGGCTGCCCACCGCCGGTGCCTCGCTGCTGGACGAGGCCACCGCGGCCGCCGAGGCCATGGCGCTGTCACGGCGCGTCGGCAAGGGCAAGGAGGGTGTGTTCCTGGTCGACGCCGACTGTCTGCCGCAGACCATCGCGGTCATCCGGACCCGCGCCGAGCCGACCGGTGTCGAGGTGGTCGTCGCCGACCTGGCCGAGGGCATCCCGGACGAGATCGCCGAGCGCGGGGTCTTCGGCGTGCTGGTGCAGTACCCGGGTGCCTCCGGCGCGGTGCGCGATCCGCGCCCGGTCATCGAGCGCGCCCATGAGCTCGGCGCCGTCGTCACCGTCGCCGCCGATCTGCTCGCGCTCACCCTGCTCACCTCGCCCGGCGAGCTGGGCGCGGACATCGCGGTCGGCAGCAGCCAGCGGTTCGGCGTCCCGATGGGCTTCGGCGGACCGCACGCCGGCTTCATGGCGGTGCGCGACACCTACGCCCGTAACCTTCCCGGCCGCCTGGTCGGGGTCTCCGTGGACGCCGACGGCGACAAGGCGTACCGGCTGGCGCTGCAGACCCGGGAGCAGCACATCCGCCGGGAGAAGGCCACCAGCAACATCTGCACCGCGCAGGTGCTGCTGGCCGTGATGGCCGGGATGTACGCCGTCTACCACGGCCCGGAGGGGCTCGCGGCGATCGCCCGTCGCACCCACCGCTACGCCTCCGTGCTCGCCGAGGGGCTGCGGGCCCGCGGGGTCGAGGTGGTGCACGAGGCGTTCTTCGACACCCTCACCGCACGGGTGCCGGGCCGGGCCGCCGAGGTCGTGGCCGCGGCCCGTGAGGCCGGGGTCAATCTGCGGCTGACCGACGCCGACCACGTCGGCATCGCCTGTGACGAGACCACCGGGCGGGCGCAGCTGTCCGCCGTATGGTGCGCCTTCGGGACGGACGGCGGAGGCGACGACGCCCCGGGGCTCCCCGACATCGACGAACTGGACGCCTCGGCGTCCGACGCGCTGCCCGCGGCCCTGCTGCGCCGGGACGGCTATCTGACCCATCCGGTCTTCCACCAGCACCGCTCCGAAACCGCGATGCTGCGCTATCTGCGGGGCCTGGCCGACCGGGACTACGCCCTGGACCGGGGCATGATCCCGCTCGGCTCCTGCACCATGAAGCTCAACGCCACCACCGAGATGGAGCCGATCACCTGGCCCGAGTTCGGCGCGCTGCACCCCTTCGCACCGGCCGAGCAGGCCCGGGGCTATCTGACCCTGGTCCGTGAGCTGGAGGAGCGGCTGGCCGAGGTCACCGGATACGACAAGGTCTCCCTCCAGCCGAACGCCGGATCGCAGGGCGAGCTGGCCGGACTGCTGGCGGTGCGCGCCTACCACCGGGCCAATGGGGACACCCAGCGCACCATCTGCCTGATCCCGTCCTCAGCGCACGGCACCAACGCCGCCAGCGCCGTGATGGCCGGGATGAAGGTCGTCGTGGTGAAAACCGGCGAGGACGGCGAGATCGACGCCGACGATCTGCGGGCCAAGATCGAGAAGCACGGTGCGGAACTGGCCGTGCTGATGGTCACCTACCCGTCCACCCACGGGGTGTTCGAGGAGCACATCACCGAGATCTGCGCCGCCGTGCACGACGCGGGCGGCCAGGTCTACGTGGACGGCGCCAACCTCAACGCGCTGGTCGGGCTCGCCGAGCCGGGCCGGTTCGGCGGCGATGTCTCGCATCTGAACCTGCACAAGACCTTCTGCATCCCGCACGGCGGGGGCGGCCCCGGCGTCGGACCGGTCGCGGTGCGCGAGCACCTGGCGCCCTACCTCCCCAACCATCCGCTACAGCCCGCCGCCGGCCCGGCCACCGGCGTCGGCCCCGTCTCGGCCGCGCCGTGGGGCTCGGCGGGCATCCTGCCGATCTCCTGGGCGTACATCCGGCTGATGGGCGCCGAGGGGCTGCGGCACGCGACCCAGGTCGCGGTGCTCGGCGCCAACTACATCGCCAAGCGGCTCGAACCGCACTACCCGGTGCTCTACACCGGTCCCGGCGGGCTGGTGGCGCATGAGTGCATCGTGGATCTGCGCCCGCTGACGAAGGCCACCGGGGTGACCGTCGACGATGTGGCCAAGCGCCTGATCGACTACGGCTTCCACGCCCCGACCATGTCGTTCCCGGTCGCCGGGACGCTGATGATCGAGCCGACGGAGAGCGAGGACCTGGCGGAGCTGGACCGGTTCTGCCAGGCGATGATCGCCATCCGGGCCGAGATCGAGAAGGTCGCCTCGGGCGAGTGGACCAAGGAGGACAATCCGCTCCGGAACGCCCCGCATACGGCGGCGTCGCTGACCGGGGAGTGGAACCACCCCTACTCCCGGGAGGAAGCGGTCTTCCCGGCCGGGGTGTCGGCGGCCGGCAAGTACTGGCCGCCGGTGCGGCGGATCGACGGGGCCTACGGGGACCGCAACCTCGTCTGCTCCTGCCCGCCCCTGGAGTCCTACGAGGGCTGAGGGGCATCCCCCGGCGGGGCGATGACGCGTGCGTCAGTGGGGCCGGTTCGGCGATGCGCCGGGCCGGCCCCTGGTGTGCGTACGTGCCGTCGAGACGGCCGTCAGGCCGCGGTGACGACGTGCTCGGAACCCAGCGGTCGGCACGGTGCGATGACGCGCCCGTCCGGCAACAGCTCACCGGTGTCCTCGAAGAGCAGGACACCGTTGCACAGCAGGCTCCATCCCTGCTCCGGGTGGTGCGCCACCAGATGCGCGGCCTCCCGGTCGGCGGAGTCGGCTGATGGGCAGGGTGGTTGGTGCTGGCACATGGCAGGGTTCTTTCGCTGCGGAGTGGTGAATGTCCTGCGGCTCGTCGCGGCGTTCATGGCCGCCCCCCGTGGTTGAGTCGGTCGATTGCTCCAGTGTTGCCCCGCGGGCTGGATTCCGCAGGGATTTCGCGGTACCGGTCTCGCTCGATAATGACGCATCAGCCGCGTGGACGGTTCACCGCTGCCGGACTGTTACGAGGATGCGTCGGAGCGCCCCGTGACCCGGCGGTCACGGGGCGCTCCTGCCCTGTTCACGGCGCAGGTCAGGCGGGTGAGCCAAGCAAGGGGGCCGGGGTCAGCCGGTGGGTGAGGACAGGCAGCAGGTCGGTCGCGCGATGCGCCCGGTGGGGCGCGATGCCGGGTGGGGCCGGGGCGAGGGGCACCAGCAGGTCCCCGGCGCCCAGGCCGCCTTCGGCGCCGTCCGCCGTCAGGTCGCCGTGCAGCCAGAGCGTGACCATGTAGAGCTCGGGGATGGACAGCAGCCGGGGCTGGTACGCCGAGGGCAGTGACTCGGCCTGGTGCAGGGCGAGTTCGGCCGAGCGGACGTAGGGGCCCTCGGAGAAGTGGGAGAAGGCCCAGCCGTCGGCGGTGAGCATCGCCTCGGCGGCGGCCACTGTGCGGTCGCCGTCGCGGATCAGGAAGCGCCAGCCGGTGAGCCGGGTGCGTGGCGGGCCGTCGGGGGTGGTGATGTCGTCCAGGACGTGGACGGGGAGCGGGAGTTCGGGTTCGAAGGGGCCGGTGAGCGTGGAGAGTGCGGGGGTGCGGGCCTCGCGGACGGCGGTGGGGGAGTCAAGGGCCGTGAGGACGCTGCGCAGGGCGGCCGCGGGGGCCTGGGGAACATGCAGCGGCATGGTGGGTCTGCCTCTCGCTTGGGAGACACGGTGAAGCGATAGCGGGCCGGGTTTGGGCGGCGCTGTCGGTGGAACACGGGTCAGAGGGGAGCCGGAACAAACCGTTCGGGCGTTATCTCTCTGCCTCGTTAGCCGAGTTTATACGACAAGTGTTCCCGTTGTGTTTCATCTAGCTGTGGCCGATATTCCCGACAAGAGGTTATCCGGACCCCGGAAGGGCGGGGATTTTCCCCGATTCTGTGCCAGATGAACTGATATGACCTGGCATTTTGTGGCCCGCGCGGTAGGCTGGATCTCGCTGGTCCATTTCTCCGGCGCAATGCACAGTTCCTGAGAGCCTACCGGCTGGGTGGGGATCGCGGGGCGTTATCGATCACATTGGTGGGCATCATCGTGCGTGGTGTACACGCGGCTGGCACCGATGATCCACTCGAGGAGGGACGCTTCGATGGGGGAGAAGCTCATAGCCGGTGAGTTCGACCCGTCCGGGCGGCGGCGGCAGCGCGTCCGGTTGCGGCAGTGCCTCGACGGGCTGGGCCGACTCCTGGCCGACAAGCGCTTCGACCGCCCGCAGAATCTGATGGGGCTGGAGATCGAGCTGAATCTGGCCGGGCCCGACGGGCTGCCGAGGATGATGAACGCGGAGGTTCTGGAGCGCATCGGGAGTCATGATTTCCAGACCGAACTCGGGCAGTGCAATCTTGAAGTAAACATCGTGCCCCACCGTTTGCGCGGAAGCGTTCTCGACCAGCTGTCGGAAGAGCTCCGAACCGCTTTGTCATATGCCGATCGCAAGGCGCGGGAAGTGTCCGCCGAGATCGTGATGATCGGAATTCTTCCCACCCTCACCGCGAGCGACCTGGGATCCGCGAACCTCTCCTATGACGACCGTTACAAACTCCTCAACGAGCAGATGCTGGCCGCCCGCGGCGAGGATTTCCTCATCGACATCGAGGGCCGGGAGCGATTCGGCTACGCCAGCGCCTCCATCGCCCCCGAGGCGGCCTGCACCTCCGTCCAGCTCCATCTCCAGGTCACCCCGGGACGCTTCGCGGACGCGTGGAACGCGGCGCAGGCGGTGGCCGCCGTGCAGATCGCGGTCGGCGCCAACTCTCCCTTCGTCTTCGGCCATGAGGTGTGGCGGGAATCCCGGCCGCCGCTGTTCCTCCAGGCCACCGATGTGCGCCCGCCGGAGATCGCCGCCCAGGGGGTGCGGCCGCGCACCTGGTTCGGCGAGCGCTGGATCGGGTCCGCCTACGAGCTGTTCGAGGAGAATCTGCGCTACTTCCCGCCCCTGCTCTCCGGCGGCCAGGACGAGGACCCGCTGCGGGTGCTGGACGCCGGCGGAGTGCCCGAACTCCAGGAACTGGCGCTGCACAACGGCACCATCTACCGCTGGAACCGGCCCGTCTACGACGTGGTGGACGGCGTGCCGCATCTGCGCGTGGAGAACCGCGTGCTGCCGGCCGGACCCACCGTCACCGATGTCATCGCCAACGCCGCCTTCTACTACGGACTGGTCAGGGCGCTGGCCGAGGAGCCCCGCCCGGTGTGGAGCCGGCTGCCGTTCGCGGCCGCCGCCGCCAACTTCGACGCCGCCTGCCGGCACGGCATCGACGCGGTCCTGCAATGGCCCAAATCCGGCCGGTCGGCCTCGCTGGCGCGAACCTCGGCCGTACGGCTGGTCCGCGAGGAGCTGCTGCCGCTGGCCGCCTCCGGGCTCGACGGGTGGGGTGTGGAGCCGGCCGACCGCGACCGCTACCTCGGGGTGATCGAGGAGCGCTGCAAGCTGCGGGTCAACGGCGCGTCCTGGCAGGCGGCCGCCTACCACCGGGCGCTGGACGGCGGGCTCGACCGGGACGCCGCGCTCGCGGCCATGACCCGCCGCTACTGCGCCCTGATGCGCACCGACGCACCGGTGCACACCTGGCCCACCGATCTCTCCGGGTGACCGCCGCATCCCGGAGCACGACCCCGTATTGTCCGGTGAGCGGGGCGGGTGCACCGATGAGGCGGACCAACGGAAGTGGGGACAGGAGTGCGGTCACAGGCGCGGGGCGCGGACGCCCTGGTCGAGGACGGGCTCTCGCGGCGGACGCTGCGCAATGAGACGCTGCTCGTGCTGGCGCTGTCCCTGGGCGCGAACGCGCTCTCCGCGCTGATCAGCTTCATCGGCTCGGTGACCAGACCGGGCGGGCTGAAGGACCAGGCGGCCACGCTCAACTCCTCGGCGGCGCCGGGACGGCCCTGGCTGGACCTGGCCTGGCAGCTGTTCGGGATCGCGACCGCGCTGGTGCCGGTCGCGCTCGTCGCCCATCTGCTGCTGCGCGAGGGCGCCGGGCTGCGGGTGATCGGCTTCGACCGCGCCCGGCCGCGCTTCGACCTGGCGTGGGGCGCCGCGATCGCGGCCGGGATAGGCGGCACCGGGCTGCTGCTGTACCTGGGGGCGCGGGCGGCCGGGGGCAACCTCACGGTGGTGCCCGAGTCGCTGCCCGACGTGTGGTGGAAGATCCCCGTGCTGATCGCCTCCGCCGTGCAGAACGCGGTGCTGGAGGAGGTGATCGTGGTCGGCTATCTGCTGCGCAGGCTCGGGCAGTTGGGCTGGACCCCGATGGCCGCGCTGCTGGCCAGCTCGGTGCTGCGCGGCTCGTACCACCTCTACCAGGGGATCGGCGGCTTCTTCGGCAATCTGGCGATGGGCGTGATCTTCGTGCTGCTCTACCGCCGCTGGGGGCGGGTCGGGCCGCTGGTCGCCGCCCACTCGCTGATCGACATCGTGGCCTTCGTCGGCTACGCCCTGCTGGCGGGCCGGGTGGACTGGCTGCCCACGGCCTGACCCGCCGTCCGCCCGGCCCGCGGGTCTCAGGCCAGCAGTTCGCCGTCGATCACGGTGACGGCGCTCCCCGTCAGCAGCGTACGGTCGCCGCGCAGCGCGGTGCGGACCAGGCCGGTGCGCGCGGACACCTGTAGTCCGGTCAGCTCGTCGCGGCCGAACCGGGCCGACCAGTAGGGCGCGAGCACGGTGTGCGCGCTGCCGGTGACCGGGTCCTCGTCGATGCCGACGGCCGGGGCGAACATCCGCGAGACGAAGTCGTAGCCACCTGCCGGGTCCTCGGCGGCCGCGGTCACGATGACACCCCGGTGGCCGAGCCGCTTCAGCGCGGCGAGGTCCGGGGTCAGGGCGCGCACGGTCTTCTCGTCGGCCAGCTCGAGCAACAGGTCGTCGACGTACGGACCGGCCTCGTACGCGGAGACGATCTCGGCGCCGAGTGCTGTGGCGACCTCGGCCGTTTTCCGGGGCACGGCCGACTCGGTCAGTGCGGCCGTGGGGAAGTCCAAAGTGATCGCGCCGTCGTCGCCGATCGTCGCCGACAGCACCCCGCTGAGGGTGGCGAAGCGGACCGTGCCGGTCGCGGCTCCGGTGGTCGTCCGCAGGACATGGGCGGTGGCCAGCGTGGCGTGGCCGCACAGGGCCACCTCGGTGGCCGGGGTGAACCAGCGCAGTGCCCAGTCGGCCTCCGCGATCTCCGGGAGCGGGTGGGCGAAAGCCGTTTCGGCGAGATTGACCTCGGCGGCGACCCGCTGGAGCCAGTCGTCGTCCGGGAAGGCGTCGGTGTCGAGGAGGACGACCCCGGCCGGGTTGCCGGCGAAGGGGCGCTCGGTGAAGGCGTCGACGATTCGTATCCGCATAGCGCGACCGTAGGCGGCGGGTGGCGGGGGAGCCATGGCCAATCGCCCGCACGTGGCTCTCACCGGGATCGTCGGCGTGGTTGTCGAAGGGGTTGTCGTTGAGGTTGTCGTTGGGGTTGTTCTTCGATCGGTTCCGATATATCGTTGAGTTGTCGTGATGGATCGAAGAAGAAAGGAGCGTCACGATGCGTTCCCATGGACACGGACATGAGCATGTCGGACCCGGTCACCATGGCCGGGGTGGTGACGGTGAGCGGCGGCGAGCGGCCTTCGGCCCGTTCGGCCCCGGTTTCGGCGGGCCGCCCTTCGGTGGGCCCCCGTTCGGCGGCCGGGGTCCCGGTGGGCGTGGCCCCGGCGGGCCCGGCGGCCGGGGGGTGCGCGGGCGGGCGCGGCGCGGCGATGTGCGCGCGTCGATCCTGGCCCTGCTGAAGGACCGCCCGATGCACGGCTACGAGATGATCCAGGAGATCGCCGAGCGCAGCGGAGGGGCCTGGCGGCCCAGCCCCGGCTCGGTGTATCCCACGCTTCAGCTGCTCGAGGACGAGGGGCTGATCAGCAGCGAGAGCGAGGGTGGCAAGAAGCTGTTCGCGCTCACCGACCCCGGCCGCGCCGAGGCCGAGGCGGGGCCCGCGGCCCCGTGGGAGGAGGCCGGGCGCGGTGTCGACTGGGAGGCCATGCAGGAGGTCCGCCAGGCGGGCTTCGGGCTGATGGAGGCGTTCTCCCAGGTCTGGCGCACCGGCAGCGCGGAGCAGCGGCGGAAGGCCGTCTCCGTCATCAATGAGTCGCGCAAGCGGCTGTATCTCATCCTCGCCGAACAGGACGAGGAGAAGGGCGGCACCGAGCGGGGCGGCGAGAGCTGAGCCCGAGCGGACGGGGGTACGGCCGCGCGGGGGCGGTGCGCGGCGCGCTTCTGGCGGATCTCGGCGGCGAGCGGGTCCTAATCGACCAGGGTGCCGAGCTTGCGCAGCGACTCGCCCAGCGCGCTGGTCGCCGAGTCCTTCAGCTTTCCGGCCATCAGCGAGATCGCCGCCCCCGTGAACTCCCCGTCGACGCGCACCGTCGTGCCGCCGTCGTCCGGTGTGAGCGAGTAGCGCATGGCGAGGTTCACGCCCATCGGGCCCTTGCCCCGGGTGACGAGCAGCCGGGCGGGTTCGCACTCCTCGACGGTCCAGGTCACCTCGGCCGGAAAGCCCATCAGTTTCATGTTCTCCTGATAGGTCGCCGCCACGTCCAAGGTGGCCGGGCCGCCCTGCGGAAAGCTGGTGTGGGTGGCGTTCCACTCGCCGTACGTGGTGAAGTCCGTCAGCCGGGCCCAGACCTTCTCGGCCGGTGCCTCGATGTGTGTCTGCGCGCTGACCTCGGCCATGGGGGAGTCCCTTCCGCGCGTCCTGGGCGGTGTGTGGTGCGGCGGTGCCGGGCACCGTAGCCCCGGGGACTCGAACATGCAATGCTGACGGTCCGTCAGCTCTGCCGTGCCCGTCCGTGACGTGAGCTGACATGATGGCCCGGTGCACGTATCCGGAGCCCACCCACAGCAAAGGAACGCCGGCCTGGGACTCGCCCTGCTGTCGGCGCTCGCGTTCGGCGGATCGGGTGTCGCCGCCAAACCACTGATCGAGGCGGGGCTGGCGCCGCTCGAGGTCACCTGGCTGCGGGTGACGGGAGCGGCCCTGGTCCTGCTGCCCCTGGCCTGGCGCCACCGCCGGCTGCTCACCCGCCGCCCCGGACTGCTGGTGGGGTTCGGGCTGCTGGCCGTCGCGGGGGTGCAGGCGTGCTATTTCGCGGCGCTCTCCCGGATTCCTGTCGGCGTCGCCCTGCTCGTCGAATACCTCGCGCCCGCGCTGGTGCTGGGGTGGGTGCGGTTCGTCCAGCGCCGGCCGGTGAGCCGGGCCGCGGCGGCCGGTGTCGTGCTGGCCGTCGGCGGGCTCGCCTGTGTGGTGGAGGTGTGGTCCGGACTGGGCTTCGACCCCCTCGGACTGCTGCTGGCCTTCGGCGCGGCCTTCTGCCAGACCGGCTACTTCGTCCTCTCCGACCACGGCAGCGACGGCCAGGACGCGGCGGACCCGCTCGGCGTCATCGCGTACGGGCTGCTGATCGGAGCCGTGGCGCTGACCGTGGTCGGCCGCCCCTGGCGCATGGACTGGTCGGTCCTCACCGGCCGCGCCGACCTGGCGGACGCCCGCGTTCCCGCCGTGCTGCTGCTCGGCTGGATCGTGCTGGCGGCGACGGTGGTCGCGTATCTCACCGGGGTGCTGTCGGTGCGCCGGCTCTCCCCGCAGGTGGCCGGGGTGGTCGCCTGTCTGGAGGCGGTCGTCGCGACCGTTCTGGCGTGGGTCCTGCTGGCTGAACACCTGGGCGTGGCGCAGCTCGTCGGCGGTGTGGTGGTGCTGGCCGGCGCCCTGATCGCCCAGACCTCCACCCCGAAGGCCGCCGCGGCCGAGCCGGTGGCGGGCTCGGTTCCGGCGGAACGGGAGGTCTCGGCGGGAGGATGACCGCCCCACGGGCCTCGCGCCGCCCCGCCGCCCCACGGGCCTCGCGCCGCCCCGCCGTCCCCCGCTGCCCCGCCGCCCTCCGGATCGTGTACGGAGGGCGGCGGGGCGCCGGTCAGAGCCGGGTGAGGTAGGCGGGCACCGGCGTGTCGGGCGCCAGGTCGTCGGCGGGGACCGGCGCGCCGTAGCCGCGGGCGACGGGCACCACGCCGCTCCAGTGGGGGAGCCCCAGATCCTCGGCGTCGTCGTTGGGCCCGCCGGTGCGGATCTTCGCGGAGACCTCCTCGAGGTCCAGGCGCAGCACGGCGGTGGCGGCCAGCTCCTTGGCGTTGGCGGGGCGGGAGTCGGCGGCCCGGCCCGGCACCACCTGGTCCACCAGGGCGTCCAGCGCGGTGCCGCGCTCGGCCGGGTCGGTCACCGGGCGGGCGGTGCCGTGCACCACCACCGAGCGGTAGTTGAGGGAGTGGTGGAACGCCGAGCGGGCCAGGACCAGTCCGTCGACATGGGTGACGGTCAGGCACACCGGCAGCCCCGGCTCCTCGGCGCCCGCCCCGTTCGCCATGCGCAGCGGGCGCGCCCCCGTCGAGCCGTGGACGTACAACCGCTCCCCGACCCGGCCGTAGAGGGTCGGCAGGACGACGGGGGCGCCATCACGTAGGAAGCCCAGGTGGCAGACGTAGCCCTCGTCGAGGATCGCGTGCACCAGCTCCCGGTCGTACGAGGCGCGTTCGCGGGCGCGGGTCGGCACGGTCCGGTCGGTCGGGGTGTAGGCGTTGTCGGGCGCGGTGGTCGCGGCGGTGGCATCCGGGGCGGGCATTTGCGTCCTCCATTGCACTAGTGCAAAATAGCGTTTGTGCTAGGAGATTATCCGATCGCAGGTCGTCGCGCAGCCGATATCGCGGCCAGTGTGGAGCGCGCGGTCGGCGTCGGTGAGCTGTCGCCGGGCCAACCGCTGCCGCCCCTGCGGGAGGTGGCCGAACGGCTGGGCGTGAATCCCAATACGGTCGCGGCCGCCTACCGCGTGCTGCGCGAACGGGGCGTGATCGAGACGGCGGGGCGCCGGGGCAGCCGGGTGCGCGCCCGCCCCGCCAGCACGCCCCGCGAGTGGATCGGCGTCGACGCCACCGGCGCGCGCGACCTGTCGAGCGGCAACCCCGACCCCGCGCTGCTGCCCCCGCTCGGCGCGCCGCTGGCGGCGGCCGCGGCCCGCGCGGCGGAGCGCCCGACGCTGTACGGCGCGCCGGACCTCGTCCCCGAGCTGGCCGAACTCGCCCGCGCCGCGCTCGACGCGGACGGGGTGCCGGCCGGGCCCGTCGCCGTCACCTCCGGCTCGCTCGACGCGATCGAGCGGGTGCTGGCCGCGCATCTGCGGCCCGGTGACGCGGTCGCGGTGGAGGACCCCGGCTGGGGCAGTCTGCTCGACCTGATCCCGGCGCTCGGTTTGCGCGCGGTCCCGGTCGGGGTCGACGACGACGGGCCGTTGCCCGAGCGGGTGGAGCAGGCGCTGGTCCGGGGGGCGCGGGCGCTGGTGGTCACCGACCGGGCGCAGAACCCGACGGGCGCGGCGGTCGGCGAGAGCCGCGCCCGGGAGCTGCGGGCCGTGCTGGCCGGCCATCCGGCCGTGCTGCTGATCGAGGACGACCACGGGCACGGCATCGTGGACATGCCCCTGCGCCCCCTGGCCGGTGCCACCGACCACTGGGCGCTGGTCCGCTCCACCGCCAAGGCGTACGGCCCCGATCTGCGGCTCGCGGTGCTCACCGGCGACCCCGTCACCCTGGACCGGGTGCGCGGCCGCCAGCGGCTGGGGCCGGGCTGGGTGAGCCATCTGCTGCAACACGCGGTGGCCTGGCTGTGGCGGACGGACGCGGTGGACGCGGCGGCGGTGGCGGCGTCGTACGGCGCGCGGCGCGCGGCGCTGGTACGGGCGCTGCGCGAGCGGGGGATCGCCGCGCACGGGCACAGCGGGATGAACGTGTGGGTGCCGGTCCTGGACGAGACCGGCGCGGTCGCCCGGCTGCTGGCGGCGGGCTGGGCGACCGCCCCCGGGGCGCGCTTCCGGGTGGCCTCGCCGCCCGGGGTACGGCTGACGGTCTCACCGCTGGCCGCCGACGAGATCGAGGCGGTCGCCGACGCGGTGGCCGCGGCGACGGGCGCGACGGTGGCCGGGCGGCTCGACTAGGGCCTGTCGTCACGGCTCGACGAGGGCCTGTCGTCCCCTTCCCTTCCCGTCGTCGCCCGAAGGGCGGCCCCGCGGCGTCCGGGCAGGGGGCGTACCTCCCGGCGATGGCCGGGGGCGCCGTGCCCAGGCGTCGCGGGGCCGCGACGAGCCACCGGACCGGGCCCGGGACGCGGCCTGCTACGGAGCTGGTCCAGCGAGCTGAGCGCGTCGTCGCCCGAAGGGCGGCCCCGCGGCGTCCGGGCAGGGGGCGTACCTCCCGGCGGTGGCCGGGGGCGCCGTGCCCAGGCGTCGCGGGGCCGCGACGAGTCACCGGACCGGGCCCGGGACGCGGCCTGCTACGGCAGCTGGTCCAGCGAGCTGAGCGCGTCGTCGTAGGAGGCGAACAGCAGGGCGATGGCCATGGCGCCGGGGTCGGGCACGCCGCGGGCGTGATCTCCCGTGTAGCTGGCGCGGCCGCGCCGTGCGCGCAGATCGGTGGTGGAGCCGGCTCCCTGGTGGGCGGCGACCGCCGCCTGGTGGAGCGCCTGCCCCGGCTCGGTGTCCGGGGCGCATGCGCTGAGCGCCTGGGCGGCCGGGACGAGGGCGTCGATCAGCGTCTTGTCGCCGACCTCGGCCTCGCCGACCCGCTGGATCGCGGCCGCGCCGGCGGTGGTGCCCGCGGCCAGTTCGCGGGTGCCCGCGGTGGCGGGGTTGGCGGCGACCGCGGCGGCCAGTTCCTGGAGCAGCAGGCCGAACAGCGGGCCGCTGGTGCCGCCCACGTCGTCGAGGAAGACCCGTGCCGCCGTGGCGAGCGGCACGGCGGGGGACTCCCGGTCGGCGGCGGGGCCGTCGGAGAGGGCGTGCAGCGCGCGGCGCACCCCGGCCATCCCGCCGGTGAGGTTGGTGCCGAAGTCGCCGTCGCCCACCCGCTGGTCGAGGGCGGTCAGTTCGGGTTCGACGGAATCGGCCGTGGTGGCGAAGCGGATGAGCCAGGCCGCGGTGGTGTCGTAGGTGAGGCGGTGTGGTGCGGGTATCGCTGACATGGCGGGGAACTCCTCGGGGATCTGTGGTCTGCGGTCGGCATGCGCGGCGGCGGTGACGGGCCTCGGGTGGGTCACAGTGGCCAGGCGGGGGTGCGGGCGGGCGCGTCCCACAGCCGCAGCAGCTCGTCGTCGGCGGCGAGCAGGGACAGCGAGAACCCGCGCATGTCGAGGGCGCTGATCAGGGTGCCGGTCAGGGACCGGTCGAGGGCGACGCCGTTGTCGTCCAGGGCCTTGGTGAGGGCGTGGAGTATGCCGTACAGCTCCAGGGAGGTCGTCGCGCCGAGCCCGTTGACCAGGGCGAGCACCCGCGGCCGGGGGCCGTCGGGCAGCGCGGCCAGCAGCCGGTCGGTCATCGTCCGGACGAGCTGGGTGAGCGGCACCGCGGGGGTGGTGCTGTCGGCCCGTTCACCGTGGATGCCGACGCCGTACTCCCAGACCCCGTCGGGAAGCTCGAACGCCGGGGTGCCGGAGCCGGGCGCGGTGTGGGCGGCCGAGGCGACGGCCAGGCTGCGGGAGCGCCGGGTCACCTCGGCGCCGAGGGCGGCCAGGTCCTCCAGGCCGCGTCCCTCGTCGGCGGCGGCGCCGAGGATCTTCTCCACGATCAGGGTGGCGCCGGTGCCGCGCCGGCCGACCGCGATCTCGTCGGAGTCGGTGGCGAGGTCGTCGTCCACCAGGACGCGGGCGCAGGGTATGCCCTCATGGGCGAGGCGTTCGGCGGCGATGCCGAAGTTGATGCGGTCCCCGGTGTAGTTCTTGACGATGTGCAGCACCCCCTCGGGCCCGGCGACGGCGCGGCTGGCCTCGAAGATCTGCCGGTTGTGGGGCGAGGCGAAGATCCGGCCGGGGCAGGCGGCGTCCAGCATCCCGGCGCCGACGAACCCCGCGTGCAGGGGTTCATGGCCGGAGCCGCCTCCCGAGACCAGTCCGACCCGGCGCTGTGCGGAGCCGCCGCGGGCGCGGAGATAGCCGTGGTCGGGATGGTGGCTGACGAGGTCGGCGTGTGCGGAGGCGAATCCGGCGAGGGCGTCGGGGACGATCGACTCGGCCGAGTCGGCGAAGTAGAGGGGCATTGTGATGATATTCCTTGATGAGGAGAAACTAGTCGGACGGTTACGGACGCGCCCATTGTGGGGGAGACGGTGCGGAGGGCTCCGGATGGGGTCATTCCGTGGCGCCGCGGACATCGGCGGCGGCCGCACCGGCGGGGCGCCACCGCAGCGGCCTGTGGTCACCGCGGCGCAGGGCGAGGGTACACACTCCCGACAGCAGTACGACGCCGACGGCGTAGAGGCAGACACCGGTCGGGCGCCCGTCGAAGGCGGTGATCAGCGCGGTGCCCAGCAGCGGTGACAGGCCCCCGCCCAGCGTGGCGCCGACCTGCTGGCTCACGGACAGGCCGGTGTACCGCAGGGCGACCGGATAGAGGTTGGCGAACAGCGCGCCCTGGGCGCCGTACATCGCGCCGTGCCCGACCGCCAGGCCCAGCGTCATCGCGAGGGTGATCAGCACCGGCTCGCGGGTCTGGACGAGCAGGAAGAACGGCACGATCAGCAGCGCCTGGAAGACGGCGCCGCCCGCGTAGACCAGCCGCCGTCCGACGCGGTCGGAGAGCGCGCCGAACAGGGGGAGGGTCAGACACTCCAGCGCACAGGCGATGAGGATTGCGATCAGCACCGGCTGCTTGTCCACGCCGAGCTCATCCGTGGCGTAGGCGAGCGCCACGACGTAGTAGACGTTGAACAGCCCGCTCTCCGCTATCTTGGCGATGATCGAGCAGCCGACTGAGGTCAGATGGCCGTCGGCCAGCCCGCGCAGCGGGATCTTCTTGACCTCGCGCTCGGCGCGCAGCCGCCGGAACTCCGGGCTCTCGCTCACGGTGACGCGCAGATACATCCCGAGGCCGACCAGCACGATGCTGGCGAGGAACGGCACCCGCCAGCCCCAGGCGTCGAAGGCGCTGTCGGACATGGTGGCACTGAGCACGCTCACCAGGCCGACCGGCAGCAGCACCCCGGCCGGGGTGCCGATGTGCACCAGGCTGGTGTAGAGGCCCTGCCGCTCGCGCGGTGCGTACTCCAGCGCCATCAGCACCCCGCCGCCGTACTCACCGCCCATCCCCAGGCCCTGGATCAGCCGGATGAGGACCAGCAGGACCGGGGCGGCGATGCCGATGGTGCCGTACGAGGGCAGCAGGCCGATGCAGAAGGTGCCCAGGCCCATCAGCAGCAAGGTGGTCACCAGGACGGTCTTGCGGCCGAGCCGGTCGCCGAAGTGACCGAAGATCACGCCGCCGAGCGGGCGTGCGAGATAGCCGACGAAGAAGGTGGAGAACGCCGCGAGCGTCCCGACCGCGTCGTTCACCGAGGGGAAGAAGACGTGGTCGAAGACGAGGGCCGCGGTGGTGGCGTAGAGCGTGAAGTCGTAGTACTCGACGGTCGTGCCGATGGCACTGGCGATCGCGACGCGGCGGGCGGCGGTGTGGTCGGCGTCATGAGGCGTCTGCTGACTCAACGCTGAGGCAGGGGTGGGCATCCTTGGTCTCCTCTGATATTCCAGATGCCAGATGCTAGGCTTGCGGCGCAGGTCCCGTCCAGGGATCGGCACTCCGGAATCACGGCAGGCGGCGCTCGTGGGGCCCGTGGACGGCCGTCGACGCACGAGGGAGACAATGTGACACTCGATCTGCACGGGATCATCTCGACCGTGGTGACACCGTTCGACGCCGACGATCAAGTGGATCTGGACCTCCTGGGCCCGGAGATCCAGTACCTGCTGGACTCCGGCGTCACCGCCATCTGCGCCTGCGGCAGCACCGGCGAGGGCCACGCCCTGTCGGCCGAGGAGAGCGCCGCGATCTGCGCCCGGGTCGTCAAGGAGGTGGACGGCCGGGTCCCGGTGATCGGCGGCGTGATCCAGAACTCCACGGCGGAGGCCATCCGCTACGGCCGGGCGCTCAAGGCGGCCGGGGTGGACGCCCTCCAGGTCACCCCGGTCCACTATGTCTTCGCCCCCGACGCGGACCAGACCGTCGACTACTTCCGCCGCATCGGCTCCGCGGTGGGCCTGCCGATCGTCGTCTACAACGTGGTGCCCTGGGCGCTGGTCCCGGTGGACGTCATCGAGCGGCTCGGCGACGTCCCGGAGGTGATCGCGGTCAAGCAGAGCGGCGGCGACATGCATCTGCTGGCCGATCTGCTGCACCGGGTCGGCGACCGCTTCGCCATCCTCGCCGCCCTGGACGACCTGCACTACCCGGCGTTCGCGATGGGCGCCCACGGCGCGCTCGCCGCCATCCCCACCGTCACCCCCCGGCTCAGCGTGGAGCTGTGGGAGGCCGTCCAGCGCGGGGACCACCGCGAGGCGCTGCGCCTCCACAACGTCATACTGGGGGTCTGGCGCGCGATCGACGGCCCCAACCTGCCGGCCAGGATCAAGGCGGCCCTGTCGCTTCAGGGGCGTGACGGCGGCCTGCCGCGCCACCCGTTCACTCCCGCGACAGACGAGGAGCGCGCCGTCATCGCCGACGCACTGGGGAAGGCCGGTCTCCTGACGGCTCCTTGACCGGACCGCGACCGTAGAAGGTGAGCTCGATGAACCCCCCGATCCCGCCCCTTCCGACCGCCTCCCCGCTCGGCGCGCCCGAGCAGCGGGTGGTGGTGGAGAAGCTGCCCGACCAGATCTACCGCGTGCTGCGGCACCGGATCGTGCACGGCCTGATGAAGGCGGGCTCGCGGATCGCCATCAACGACCTCACCGAGGAGTTCGGCACGTCCAAGACGCCGGTGCGCGAGGCGCTCAACCGGCTGGAGTACGACCAGTTGATCGTCACCCGCCCCCGGTCGGGCACCTTCGTGGTCCAGCCGACCGCCGACGACGTGGTCGAGGTGTGCCAGCTGCGCAAGGGCATCGAGTGGGTGGCGACCGGCCTGTCGGCCCGCACGATGCCCGAGGCGCTGCTGCGCGAGCTGCGCGAGGAGATCGTGGCGGCCAAGCGCCACGCGGACGAGGGGGACTACGAGCCCTTCTTCGAAAGCGACTACCGGCTGCACAACCTGATCGTGACCCACGCGGGCAACACCCGCCTGGTGCGGGCGCGCAGTTCGGTCGAGCCGTTCGTCCAGTGGCTGCGCGTCCTGGGCGCCACCGGCCCGCACCGTATCGCCGGGTCCACCCGCCGCCATCTGGAGATCGTCGACGCCATGCTCGACCGGGACGCGGAGGCCGCCATGACGGCCGCCGCGCTCCATGTCGACGAGGTGCAGCGGTGGACGGTGGAAGACCTCGGCAGCGCCCTGGGCGGTGACTGATCGCCGGCCGGGCCTGGCGGGGGCCGGGGCGGTCGGTGTGATCATGTCCGTTACGATGTGTTCTACAACCTCTTAGGGCAAGAGGATCTTCCTGGGCGGGATCGCGTAGCATTCCTTACATGTTGAACCTGGATCGCCTCCGGACCCTGCACGCCGTGGCCCGCCACGGCTCCGTGAGCGGGGCCGCGGAGGGTCTGCACGTCACCACCTCCGCCGTCTCCCAGCAACTCGCCAAGCTGGAGCGGGAGACCGGGCAGCAGCTGCTCGCCAAGCACGGGCGCGGAATCCGGCTCACCGACGCCGGGCGGCTGCTCTCCGACCACGCGGCGCGCATCCTGTCCCAGGTGGAGCTGGCCCAGGCGGATCTGGAGGCGCAGCGCGGCCACGCCGTCGGCGAGCTGCGGCTGGGCGCGTTCCCGACCGCCGTCCGCGGTCTCTTCCCGGCGGCGCTGAGCCGGCTGCGCACCGAGCATCCGCAGCTGAACGTCCGGCTCCAGGAGATGGAGCCGGACGAGTCGGTGCCCTCGGTGGTGCGCGGCGACATCGACCTGGCGGTGGTCCTGGACTGGTACAACAAACCGCTGCCGATGCCCGACGGGCTGGTCAAGGCCGCCCTGCTGGACGACCCGGTGGATGTGGCGATGCCCGCCGACCACCCCCTCGCCGACCGGCACGCGGTCGAGCCGGAGGACTTCGTGCACGACGAGTGGATCTCCTGGCCCAAGGGCGGATTCTGCTACGACTGGCTGATGGTGACCCTGCGCGGCAAGGGCATCGAGCCGCGCATCCGGCACACCGCGCATGAGCACCACACCCAGCTCTCGCTGATCGCCGCCGGGCTGGGCATCGCCGTGGTGCCCCGGCTGGGCCGCGGCCCGGTGCCCGAGGGGGTGCGGATGGTACCGGTCAGCCAGCCCACGATGCGGCGGCACATCTACGCGATCTGGCGCGCGGACGCCGACCGCAGGCCCTCGATCCGGGCGGCGGTCGAGGTGCTGCGCTCGGTCGGGGAGAAGGTCGTCGACTGACCGCCGGCCGGGAGCCGGGTCGGACCCGGCCCCGAGGAAGCCCTCAGCCCTGTGGGATCTTGCGGAAGTCCCAGGAGCGGATCGCCTCGGGGACCAGGCGCAGCCAAGCGTGGCGCCCGTCGTACGGCATGGTGTCCAGGCCGAAGTACTTCGCCGCGAACATCCGCTCCGGCGCGTCGAGTTCCGGGCACGACACGCCGGAGCGGGGCTCCTCGCCGACGAAGACCGCCTCGCCGGAGAGCTCCACCCCGCGCAGTTCGCCGTACTCGTGCCCGTCGTCGACCACCACCGCGAGCCTGGGGTCGCGGCGCAGTTCCGCCCAGCGGCGGCTGCGGGTCAGGGAGTACAGCCACAGGGCCGCGCCGTCCCAGCAGAACCACAGCGGGCTGATGTGCGGCCGCCCGTCCGCGGCCACGGTCGCCACGCGGCAGGTGCGCTGTTCGGCGAGGAAGGCGTCCAGCTCGTCCTGGCTCATCATGATGCGGCGTCCCCGCCGCTGGGTGACGGTCATCCGACCCGCACCTCCGGTGACTGGGGGTGCGGCACAGGATGATGGCTCTTCCTCCATGAGGCAAGGGACGCTACTCTCCCGCGCCGTGACCAGGCATCCCCGCGAAGACCTTGTGGAGCTGCTCCGGCCGGACGGCTGCGCGCTGCTCACCGTCGAATGCCAGCGCGGTGTGGTGGGGCCCAGGAGCGCGCTGCCCGAACTGGCCGCCGTGGCCCATGAGTCCGGTGCCCTCGGGCGTGTCGCCCACTTGGTGGCGGCCGCCCACGACACGGGCGTCCAGGTGCTGCACGCGGTGGCCGAGCGGCGCGCCGACGGACGCGGCGCGAACCGCAACGCACCGCTGTTCCGGGCCGTCGAGCGGCTGCCGGTCCGGCAGCTCACCGGAAGCGCGGCGGTGGAGATCGCCGCACCGGTCCCGGTGGCGGCCGAGGACCTGGTGGTACGGCGGCTGCACGGCCTGTCGCCGATCGCCGGGACCGAGGTGGACGCGCTGCTGCGCAATCTGGGCTGCCGCACGCTGGTCATCACCGGCGTGTCGGCCAATGTGGCGATCCCGGGCGCCGTCTTCGACGCCGTCAACCTCGGCTATGCGGCGGTGGTGCCCGAGGACGCCATCGCCGGGGTGCCCGCCTCGTACACCCCGGCGATGGTCCGTCACACGCTCGCCCTCGTGGCCACCGTCACCACGGCCGCCGAGGTGGTGGCCTGCTGGCGCGAGGCGGCCGTCACGCCATCCGGATCGAGTTTCCCCGCACCGTGATCTGCGCGCCGGGCAGCGGCTTTCGCGCCGGGCCGCCCTTCACACTGCCGTCGGTGATGTCGAACCTGCTCCGATGGCACGGGCAGTTGATGGTGCCGCCACTCACCTCGCCGACCGAGCAGCCCGCGTGCGTACAGATCGACGAGAACGCCTTGAACTCACCCGCGCTGGGCTGGGTCACCACCACCTTGTGGTCCTTGAAGACCATGCCGCCGCCCTCCGGGATCTGGGAGGTCTTGGCCAGTTCCATGCCGTCCCCGCCACCCGACTGGCCGTCGCCGGCGCTCTGGGACGGCTGCGCGGAGCCGGTGTCCTGGGTGCCGCCCGCGTCGCCGCCGCCCGAACCGCCGCCGTCGTCGTCCTTGCCGCATGCGGCGAGCGTGGCGGCCAGCCCGGCCGCTGTGGCCGCGGTGACGACGGCACGGCGGGTGCTGCCCCGCCCGGTGGTTGCCGGCTGCGTCATGGTGGTGCCTCCTGTCAGGGGACGTTTCACGGTTCCGTACGGACGGCGGGGCCCCCGCGTTCAACCCCACCCGGGCCATGCCCGGCGAGAGGGCCGGAAAATCGTCGTGCGGGGCCGTGGCGTCATGGGGTCAGGACGACCTTGCCGAGGTTGCGCCGGGACTCGATGATCTCGTGGGCGCGCGCGGCCTCGGCGAGCGGGATCTCGGCGTCCACGCGGGGGCGCAGCGTGCCGTCGCGGTGGAGTTCCCACACCTCGTCCAGCCAGCGCGCGTACACCTCGGGGTTGTCCCGGGCGACGGCCGCCGTCTGGAAGCCGATGGCCGAGGCCCCCCGCACCAGCAGCTCGTAGGCGTCGATCGTGCCGCCGCCCGAGCTGAAGGCCACCAGGCGGCCGCCGCGGGCCAGGGCGCGCACCGCGGGGCCGAGGAGTTCGCCACCGACCCCGTCGACGACGACATCGACCGGGTCGCCCCAGGACTCGTCCCCGTAGAGCACCACCTCGTCGGCGCCGAGGGCGCGTACGAACTCCGCCTTGTCCGCGCCGCTGACGGCCGCGACCACGCGGGAGGCCCCGCCTGCCTGCGCGTACTGGAGGGCGAGGGTGCCGACCGCACTGGCCGCCGCGGTCACCAGGACCGCGTCGCCGGGGTGGGGGCGGCCGGCCTCGTAGGCGCCGCGGGCCACCAGGCCGCTGCGGACCAGGACCACGGCGTCGACGGCGGTGGCCCGGTCGGGAACGAGGGAGGCCATCGTGTGGTGGAGCAGGGCGAGTTCGGCGTAGGCGTGGGCGAAGCAGAGGCCGGTGACGCGGTCGCCCACGGTGAAACCGGTGACGTCCGCACCGACGGCGGCGACGGTGCCCGCCACCTCGCCGCCGAGCGGGAGGGGCTCGGTGCCCTCGCGCACCTTCCGTACGACCGGCAGCGTGACCCCGACCGCCTCGGTCCGGACGAGCAACTCGCCCGGACCGGGCTCCGGAGCGGGGATCTCCTCGGTGAAGAGGACTTCGGGGCCTCCGTTGACCTCATAGCGGACACGGCGCATGGACACCTCCGGGTGTGGACACGGGAGCGGAATCGGCGCCCATCGATCGTTGGGCTTACCAACGGGTGTCAGCGTAGGAGGGAGTCGTTGGGAAGTCCAATGGTTTGCCGGTAGCCTCCTCCCATGACGCACACCGAACACCCGCGCGCCCTGGCGCACATCCAGTCCCTGCCGAGCTGGCTGGCCGGCCGGGTGGCGGCCCGTGGCCGGAGTCTGGTCGCCGAGGCGATCGCCGAGGAGGGGCTGAAGGTGCAGCATCACGCCGTGCTCGCGGCCGTGTCCGAGTACGGCCCGGTGGCCCAGGCGGATCTGGTGCGCCGGCTGGGCTTCGACGCCAAGGACGTGGTCCTGCTGCTCAACCACCTTCAGGGCGCCGGGCTGGCGGTGCGGGAACCCGATCCGAAGGACCGCCGCAAGAACGCGGTGCGGGTGACACCGGCGGGCGTGCGCACGCTGGAGCGGTGCGCGGCACTGGCCGAGCGGGCCAACGCCGAGCTGCTGGCACCGCTCAGCGCGGCCGAGGCCCGGCAGTTGATGGACCTGCTGACCCGGGTGTACGAGGCGTAGCGCCGTCCTGCGCGGGGCGGCCCCGGCGGCCCGTCGGAGCGGAGAGGGGCTGAGCGGGGACGGTCCCGGCGCCCGCGTCCGGGCCGCCGCCGGTCCCGGCGCGGCCCGCCCGCGGGGGAGCCGGCGCCGGGCGGACGGCGGCGGGCCACCTCCACCGGCGACCGCACCGAGCGCTTCCGCCCGTCGCCGTCACATGTTCCTGGCGCCGGCCCGGATCGCTTCGCGGATCAGCGACAGATGTTCCGGACGCCGTCGGTGATCTCGCGGCCTTCCTCCGCCACGCGGCGGACGAGAGCCACGGCGGCCATGCGACATGTCCACCGAACCGATGCGATGACGAGTCGGATCCAGCACGCTCACCTGCCGGACCCCACGGTGTCAGCCATTCATGGCCGCCCAGAACTCCTCGAAGGACATCTGGCGGTCGCCGTTGGTGTCCAGCGAGTCGATCAGCGCCTGGGCCTCCGACTCGGTGATCTGCGAGCCCTCCAACTCGGCCACGACCTTCCGGTATTCGTCCGCCGTGACCAGGCCGTCCCCGTCGAGGTCGTAGCGCTCGAAGACCTTCCGCGCCGCGGTCTCCACGATGTCCGCCATGTGCTCCACCCTTCTGTGATCTTCGCTGACGTGCCCAGGCTATCCGTCCGCCTGGAGCGAGGTGAGCGCTGCCCACCTGCCCGCATCGGTCGGCCAAGGTGCGCGGAGGAGACGGCCTTCGCCCTTTCCCGGAACCTCGTCAGCCGGGCGCCGGGTTGTCGTCAGCGCGGGGCGGAGGAGCAGACTTCCGCGAACTGACGTGCCGTCATGGCGTGTGCGCCACCCCTGCCGAGCCCGAGCACCGCGGCCTCGACGCGCGCGGTGACCGCCTCGTCCGCATCGGAGCGGGCGGCCATGTTCGCGCGGAACTTCGCCGTGATGTCGGCGTTGGTGAGCGGCCGGGTTTCGTGTCCGCGGTTGACCTGCTCGCGGTGGGTGAGCACCTGTCCGTTGTCCAGTTCGATGCTCAGCACCCCCGAGTAGGCGTTCGGGAAGGCGCTTTCGGGATCGTCGGTGACGTCCACCCGGCCGGCCAGGGCGAGGATCTCCTCGCTTTCCCGGGCCGGGGTGCTCAGCTCGGCCAGCCCGAAGCGATCCCGTACGAGCGCCGCGGCCACCGTGAAGGGCAGGCTGAACTTCGCGTCGTACTCGCTGCGGGGTGTGCGCTTGGCGGCGAGCGGTTCGGCGATCACCTTGCCCGGGACCGGGTGGATGCCCGCCGTCACGCGGGTGATGCGTGCCGGGTCGGCGCCCTGCCGGCGCAGCAGGAGTGCGGTGTCGATGAACGGGTGCGTGAAGTGGCAGGAGGCGTACGGTTTGACCGCCGTACGCGACAGCTCCCAGACCTCACCGAGGCCTTCGGTCACCGCCTCCGGCCGCGCCGTCCGCTCCGGGGTCTGGAGGTGGGTGTTGTAGAGGCCGAAGCGGCCCTCGTACACGGCCGGCGGGCCGCTCCAGCCCGCCCGCGCGAAGGACGCCGCCGTCAGCCCGCACATCGCGGCCCACCCGGGGTGCAGCCGCTTCGTCCACGCCCCGTCCTCCAGGAACTCCAGCAGCCCCGCCGCCATGGAGCCCACGATCCCCTGGGCGGTGGCGATGCCGGCCGGGCCGAGACCGGCGAGCTTGGCGGCCACGGTCGCGGCACCGAACGCGCCCGCGACCGGTGTGGGGTGGAATCCGCTGTCGTGGAAGTGGCCCGCGCCGCCCAGGCCGACCCGGGCGGCGACCTCGATGCCGAGCACATACGCGGCGAGGAGTTCGTCGCCGCCCCGGTCGGCCTGCACGGCGGCGGCGAGCGCGGCGGGCAGGGCACTGGCGGTGACGTGGGTGACCGAGGCGATGTGGGTGTCGTCGAAGTCGAGGCCGTGGATGAGCACGCCATTCAGCACGGCCGCGTCGCGCGGCTCAAGGCGCTCCGGGCGGCCCAGGACGGGACAGTTCCCACCGGCCGCGGCGCCCGCCGCCGAGCCGGGGCCGACGGCCGCCGCGGCGGTCTCGACGAAGTCCCGGTCGGCCGAGACGAAGGCCAGGCCCACGGCGTCGAGGAGCAGGTACCGGGCCCGTTCCACGACCTCCTCGGGGATGGACTCCAGCGTGAGCCCGGCGGCGAAGCGGCCCATGCGGTAGGCGATCCCCGCGCCGGCCGGATCCCGCTGCGCCGGTGCTCCGTGCTGCTCCGGCCTCATGCGACCTCCGCCTTTCCCGCGAGCAGGGCCTTGGCCACCACAGTACGCAGCACGTCGTTGGTGCCCTCGCCGATCGACATGAGCGGCGCGTCCCGGTAGAGCCGTTCGACCTCGAACTCCGTGGAGTAGCCGTAGCCACCGTGGATGCGCATCGAGTCGGTGGCGCAGCGCAGCGCCGTCTCGGATGCGAAGATCTTCGCCATGCCCGACTCGGTGTCCATGCGACGGCCCGCGTCCATCTGGGAGGCCGCCCAGTACGTCAGCAGCCGGGCCGCCTGGAGCTGGGTGGCGATCTCGGCGAGCCGGAGCTGGATGGCCTGGAAGTCGCCGATCGGCTGCCCGAAGGCCTGCCGGTCACGGGCGTAGGCCAGTGCCTCGTCGTAGGCCCGCTGGGCCACCCCGACCGAGCGCGCGGCGATGTTGATCCGGCCGGTCTCCAGGGACGACAGGGCCTGCTGCATGCCGCGCCCCTCCACGCCGCCCAGCAGGGCGGACACCGGGACCCGCAGGTCGGTCAGGACGACCTCGCAGGACTCGGGGCCCTTGTAGCCGAGCTTGCCGATGTCCTTGGTGACCTCGAAGCCGGGCGACACGGTGTCCACGAGCAGCACCGACATGCCCTTGTGGGCGGGGGTGGCGGTGGGGTCGGTCTTGACCAGGACGGGCAGCGGGTTGGCGTACCGCGCGTTGGTGATCCACATCTTGGTGCCGTTGACGACGTAGTGGTCGCCCTCGCGGCGGGCGGTGGTGCGGATGCCTTGCAGGTCGGTTCCGGCGCCGGGCTCGGTGAGCGCGAAGGCCGTGCGGCGCTCGCCCGTGGCCAGCTCCGGCAGATAGGCGCGCTTCTGCTCTTCCGTGCCGTGCCGGTTGATCATCCAGCAGGACACGGAGTGGCTGCCGAGGATGCCGGCCACGCCCATCCAGCCGCGGGAGATCTCCTCGAAGGTGAGCGCGAAGGAGACGGTGTCGATGCCGAGCCCTCCGTACTCCTCGGGGATGACCAGGCCGAAGAGGCCGAGCTTCTTCATCGTCTCGACGATCTCGGTCGGATAGCGGCCCGAGTGCTCGTACTCCCTGGCGACGGGGACGATTTCTCGCTCGACGAAGTCGCGCAGGGTCTGGCGGTACATCTTCTGTTCCGGGTTCAGTTCAAAATCCACGGCGTTCTCCGGGGTACGGCAAGTCGACGGCTGGAGGGGGAAGCTATGGGGCAGCGGTGCGTGGCCTGGTGCGTCAGGCCGCGTCCGGGCCGGAGGCGGCGTCCGGGCCGGGGACCTCGCCGAACGCGCCGGTGGCGCGCGCGTCCGCGATCCGCGCGTCGTCGTAGCCGAGGCCGCGCAGCACGGACTCGGTGTGCTCGCCCAGCAGCGGGGCCCGGCGGTGCTCGTCGGCGGCCAGCGGCGGGCCGACCCGCACGGGCGAGGCCACCGACGACATCCGCCCGTAGCGCGGGTGCTCGGTCTCGACCACCATGCCGCGGGCGAGGGTGTGCGGATCGGTGAGTGCCTGGTGCACCTCGTTGATCGGGGCGCACGGGATGGACGCGGCCTGCATCGGCTCCAGCCACTCGGCCACGGTCCGCGTCATCAGCACCTCCTCCAGCAGCGGTATCAGCTCGTCCTTGTGGATCCCGCGCTGGGTGAAGGTGGCGAAGCGCGGGTCGGCGGCCAGCTCCGGGTGTCCGATGACGTCGGTGAGCCGCTGCCAGAACTTCTCCTTGGCACAGCCGATGACCAGCCAGCCGTCCTTCGCCTCGAACGCCTGGAAGGGTACGAGCGAGGGGTGGGCCGAGTGCGAGGTGCGCTGCGGTTCCCAGCCCGCGTTCATCTGCCAGGTGCCCACATAGGTGAGCATGCCGATCGCGGTGTCGTACAGGCTCAGGTCACAGTCCATGCCCCGGCCGTCGCGGCGCGCCGCGTGAACGCCCGCCGTGAGGGCGAGGGCCGCGACCAGACCGCCGCTGTAGTCGACCAGCGACAGGCCCGACTTCTGCGGCGGGCCGCCGGGCTCGCCGGTGACCGACATCCAGCCGGCGAGGGCCTGGAGTACGTAGTCGTATCCAGGCTGGGCGCTGCGCGGCCCCTCCATGCCGAAGCCGGTGAGGGAACAGCAGACGATGGCGGGGTTGACCGTTGCCAGGTCCTCGTAGCGGATGCCCAGCTTGGCTGGGACATCGCCGCGCAGGTTGGAGTAGACGGCGTCGGCCGAGCGCACCAGGTCCTCGAAGACCTCGCGCCCGGCCGGGCTGCGGATGTCCAGTGCGACGGAGGACTTGTTGCGGTTGAAGGACTCGAAGAAGAGCGAGTCCTGGCCCTCGTTGAACGGCGGTACGTACCGTCCGATGTCGCCGTCGGAGCGCGGGTCCTCGATCTTGATGACCTCGGCGCCCAACGCGGCCAGGTGCAGCGAGCCGAACGGTCCGGCGCCGTACTGCTCCAGCGAGACGATCCGGACATCCTCCAGGGGCTTCATTTCCCGCTCCCCTCCGGGCCGGTCACCCGACCGTGCTCGGGGACGTCCTCCGGTACGGGCAGTGGCTTCTTGGCCGTGGGGAAGCGGGATTCGGCGCCGGCCGCGCCCCGCTTGTGGACGAAGAAGGAGCGCTTGAAGCTGAGTACCTCGTCACCGTGCTGGTTCAGCGACCGCGAGTGCACCGTGACGATGCCTGCCGTGGGACGGGAGCCGGACTCGCGCTTGGCGAGGACCACCGACTCCGTCCACAGCGTGTCCCCGGCGAAGACGGGGTGGGTGAACTTCACGTCGTCCAGGCCGAGGTTGGCGAAGGCGTTCTGGGTGACGTCGATGACGCTCTGGCCGACGGCGATGGCCAGCGTGAGGGTGGAGACCACTAGGGGCTTGCCGAACTCCGATCCGGCGCCGACCTGTTCGTTGAAGTGGGCCTGGTTGGTGTTCATGGTCAGCAGCGTGAACCACGTGTTGTCGGTTTCGTTGACGGTGCGTCCCAGCGGGTGCTGGTAGACGTCCCCGATGGTGAAGTCTTCGTAGTACCGGCCCTGCCATCCAGGCTTGATGCTCATGCCACCGCTCCTTCTCGACCTCCACCCGAGGGGGCGGGCGCCCCTGACTCGTAGCGGGGTGGGGTGTGTCCGCGACGCTAAATGTAGGACTTTTATTACGTCAAGAAGTCGGCGGCTTGTCGGTCAGATCATCGCGGCCTTCTCCCGTGCGTTCCGCCCCTCACCGCTTCGCGCCGCCGGACCTCGGGGGGCCTGTAGCGTGCGCACCATGCAGTCAAGTGGACGCCCCCAGCTCGGTTACGAACGCGTCGCGGACGCCCTGCGCGACATGATCCTCAGTGGTGAGCTGCTGCCCGGCGAGCGGCTGCCCCCCGAAGCCGAACTGACCGCCCGGATGGAGGTCAGCCGCGGCACCCTCCGGGAGGCCCTGCGGGTGCTGTCCTCCCAGAAACTGCTGACCACGACCCGCGGTGTGAACGGGGGGACGTTCGTCGCCGAGCCCTCCGTCGAGGACGTCTCCGAGTACCTGAAGACCTCGCTCGGGCTGCTCAGCCGGGGCCGGGTCTCCGTGCCGCAGCTCCTTGAGGTGCGCGCCATGCTGGAGGTCCCCGCCGCCGGGCTCGCCGCCCGCCGCCGCACCCAGGCTGACCTCGAACGACTGGCCTCCTCGATCGTGGCGGTCGACAGCGGGGACACCCCCGAGGGCGCCCGCTGGAGCGCCAACAGCAACTTCCACGTGCTGCTGCTGCGGGCGGCGGGCAACCCCCTGCTGGACATGGTCACCCAGCCGGTCTTCTCGGTGCTGCGCGAGCGCTTCCTGCGGGAGCGCGCGGACGCCTCCTTCTGGCGCACTGTCGCCGACGAGCACGCGGCGATCCTGGAGCACGTGCGCGCCGGCCGGGCCGACGCGGCGAGCCGCGCGATGCGCGCGCACCTCTCGGCGCTGCGCGACACCTATACGCGTATCGACGTCATGCAGGTCGGCTCCGTCCGGGAGGAGCCGGGAACCGATCGTCGCTGACCTCACCCCGGGCGGCCCCGGCCCGGTGCGGCCGGGACCCGCCAGGGCCGTGGTGCGTGGGGTGGCCGCAGGCGATGTCGATGAGTTGTTGCAGGAGTATTGCGCCGTAAAAAGTTCGACCTTTACTGTGCACGCAGTCGTGACACACGACACAGCTCGCGGGATGTACGCCGGCGTGAGGCGCCCCCGTCCTCCCTCCGGCCCCGCGACGCGACGCGCGGAGGTGAGCCGTCCGGCTCCAGCCGCAACGAGCCCGCCAACGACCGTGCGAGGCAGATCACCATGACAACGAGCACCACCGGCCAGTCCCCATCACGAGACGCGCGCACCCCATCGGTGACGGCCCGGCTGGACCGCATCCCCGTGGCGACCACGTCCCACCGCAGATGGGCGCTGCTGCTCGGGTTCCTCTTCAGCTTCGACCTGATCGACCTGAACACCTTCGCCTATGCCGCTCCCCGCCTGCGCGAACAGTGGGACCTCCCGCTCGACGGGGTCGGCGTCATCACCTCCGTCGGCTTCGCCGGCATGTTCATCGGCGCACTCCTGGGCGGACGGCTCTCCGACCGCTTCGGCCGCCGCCGTGTGCTGCTCGGCGCCGTCGTCTTCTACTCCTTCTTCTCGCTGCTGTCCGCGGTCTCGTTCAACGCCTGGCAGATGGGCGTCACCCGCTTCCTCACCGGCGTCGGCCTCCAGGCGATGACCGGTGTGTTGCTGGTGTGGGTCAGCGAGATGTACCCACGGGCACTGCGCGGCCGGTACCAGTCGTGGATCCTCGTCCTCGGCTTCGTCGGGGTCCCCGTTTCCGCGTGGGTCTCCCGGCTGGTCATCCCGCTCGGCCCGGAGAGCTGGCGGTGGGTCTTCGTCGTCGGCGCACTGGGCGTCGTCGGTGTGGTCATCGCCGCCCGCATCCTCCCCGAATCCGTCCGCTGGCACGTCGCGCACGGCAAGGAGGAGGCGGCGTCCGCCCTCGTCACCCGGCTGGAGGAGGAGGCCGTCGCCCGGACCGGCACCCCGCTGCCCCCGCCCACACAGGCCCCGCCGCTGCCCCGCGGCGGCCTTGCCGACCTGCTCACCGGCCGTAACCGACGTCGGCTGATCGCCACGTCACTCGTCTCGATCTTCCTGATCCTGTGCTTCTACGGCTTCAACTCCTGGGTCCCCACCCTGCTGGTGGAGAACGGCTACACCCAGTCCGAGAGCCTCACCGTCACTTCGGTGCTCGCGGCTGCGGCCGTCCCCGGCGCGCTGCTCGCGATCCCCTTCATCGACCGCTGGGACCGGCGCTGGATGCTGCTGTGCATCGAAACCTGTGTGGCCGTGCTCCTGCTCGTGTTCGGCCTGATCGACGGTGCCACCGCGCTGATCGTCAGCGGCTTCCTCGCCACGATGCTGCTCCAGTGCGGCGTGGCCGTGCAGTACACCTACATCCCCGAGGTCTTCCCCACTCCGCTACGGGGCCTGGGCGCGGGCATCGCCACCGGTTTCGGCCGCCTCTCCGGCGTGATCGGTGGCGTGACCGTCGGCTGGATCTACACCACCTTCGGTTTCGCCGCCGTCTTCGTCTATCTGGCCGCGATGGCCCTGGCCATGGGCCTGGTGCTCATCGCTCTCGGGGAACGGACGACCAACATGGCGCTCGACACGATCGGCGCGGACGCCGCCTCAGCGGCCACGGACACCGGCACCGGCTCGGTCACGGACCTGGCTACCGGCTCAGCCGCTGACGGAAGTACCGGCCCGGCCGCGGACACGGCCACGGGCACCCCCACGCAAACGCGCAAGAGGAGCATGCCATGACGGATCCACGGCCCGGTACGGCAACGGAGAAGGGCCGGGGCCCCACGCCGACCGCCGCACCCCACAGGGCCGCCGGACCCGGCGCCCCTTCGACGGTGGGGACCGCGCGCAGCGTCCTGTTCGTCCCCGGGTCCCGCCCCGACCGGTTCGCCAAGGCCACCGCCAGCGGCGCCGACCTGGTCGTCATCGACCTGGAGGACGCCGTCGGCCCCGGAGGCAAGGCCGAGGCCCGCGCGACGGTCTTCGGCTGGCCTGACCTGGCCGGCGTGGCCGTGCGGATCAACGCGGCCGGCACCGACTGGCACGAGGCGGACCTCGCCGCTGTCCTGGCCGCCCACGCGGCCGGTTCAGGACCCGCCGCCGTGATGCTGCCCAAGGCCGATGCCGCCGCGACCGCCGCCACCGCAGCGGCGCTGCCCGTGGGCAGCGCCCTGCTGCCCCTCGTCGAGTCGGCGCGTGGGGTGCGTGACGCGGACCGGATCGCCGAGAGCGACCGGGTCGTGCGCCTCGTCTTCGGCAGCGTGGACTACGCCCACGACATCGCGGCCACGCCGCACCCTCCCGCCGAGGACGAGCTGCTGTACGCCCGTAGCGTCCTGGTGAACTCCTCGCGCGCCGCCGGACTGGCCGCCCCGGTCGACGGGGTGACCCTCGCCCTGGACGACGTGGAAACCGCCGAGCGGGAGGCGCGCCGCAGCCGGGACGTGGGCTTTGGCGGCAAGCTGTGCCTGCACCCGCGCCAGCTTCCCGGCGTGCACCGCGCCTTCCTGCCCACCGAGGCCGAGGTCGCCTGGGCCCGCCGGGCCGCCGAGGCCGCACAGCGGTCGGACGGCGGCGCCATCCGGCTCGACGGGGAGATCATGGACAAGCCCCGCCTCGACCTGGCGCTGCGCATCCTCGCCCAGGCCGACACCGCCGCGTGACGCACGAGGGGGTCCGGTGGGTCCGTCGTCGGCGGTGGCGCTCCGCCGAGAGCGTCGCGCCTCGGGGGCGGTGCCCCCGCCGGACCAGCTGACGTCGCTGACCTGCACTTTCGGCCTCTAGCGGCTACTGACCTGCGGCGATGCCCCTTACTGGAGCTTTGAGCGTCGTACGAGTTTGTGCGGCCGGAACTCCCCATGGGCTCCCCAGCGGGGGTCGTTCTCCCCAGAGACTCCCCAAGAGTCGCGGGAGGACAGCCCTCGCCATGCCGGTTTCGTGGCGGTCCCGCTGGCTTCGGCGCCATCCCCGGGGACGCGGGCAGCAGAGCAGACTCCGGGAGGAGCCGGCAGGAGGGCTGTCGGCTGCCGAGAGGGTCGCCAAGCGCGTAGCAGCTCCCTGGTTAAGGTTCGACGGCTCTCGGCTCGCCGAGGAACGTGGCGCCCGCTACGTGCAGCTCGGCCGGCTCGATCTCGTCGAAAGCGCACTGACGACTGCGCTGAAACAGGACGCCCTCGCCCAGGGGCAATCCTTCCGATGGTGCGGTGCCGTGCTCACCGACCTCGCAGCGATCGGCGCGAAAAGGCGTATGACGGACCAGGTGATCACGTACGGCCGTGAGGCGCTGACCCTGGCCCAGGAGTCCTCCTCCAGCTAGGTCGTCACCCGTAGACTCCAATGCCTACGCGCTGTGATCGGCCCGTTGGCCCGGGATCGGGGGATCGCAAAGCTGGGAGGGGAGATCAGCGCACTGAGCGCGACGCGACGAGAGCGCGCCCCGAGGTCGAGGCCGATAGGTGAATGCAGGCGGGCGGGCTGCTCGTCGGACATACCGGTTTCGTGGAGGAGACGCAGGCGTTGGTGATGAGTACGTCGGGAGCCCATCGCACCGACGTAGCCGACGGACAGATCGAGCGCGAGGCGCAGCAGGGGATATCGAATGTGGTGCCGTGGGTGAGGACGCAGACCGCAGTACGGGCATCCACGGTTGTGCGTTCCAGATAGCGGTGGAGCCAGTCGACCACGACCTCGTCCGCTTGCGGGAAGCGGGCGGCGGTGGCGAAGACGGGGCGGGTGTCGCAGACGGTGACCTCGTAGCCGAGGAAGCGCCCGGCGCGGCGGATCCGGCGAGGCCGAGCCCGTGGCCGCAGGACGTCGCGGCGGCAGCAAGGCGGTCGAGTCCCCGATGCCGACGCACGGACCGCTCGCCCTCGATCTCGTCGCCGCGCAGCCGCAGGGCCTCGTGGTGCAGGACGTGGCGCGGTACCTCGGGGCCCACCCGCGCCATCGCGTACCGCATTCTGGTCTCGCTCGTAGAGCGCCACCTGGTCGTGCGGGCCTCCGACGGCCGGTTCGGGTGTTGTGACCTGAGGCGGAGGTCTTTTCCGATCTTTCAGGGGCTTGCCGCGTCCGGCGGCGAAAGGCCCCTCAGGCAGCGCTGGAAGTGCCGGGAAAGTCACTGGGACGGAGAGGCTGGGGTTGACTCACGGGCCTGCTCGCTCTGCCTGTGCCGTCCACCTCGACAGGTCAGGCGTCGACGCTGCGTCCCGATCTCCTGTCGCAGAGAATCGAGTCGCCCGGGCAGGAACGGCAAGGTGCGGCTGGACAGATCGATCGAGGACGGGCAGACAAGCACGCGAGAACAAATTGCTCCCATCATCGCCGTGATTCCCACAGCACGGGGTCGGTCTCCCGGGCGACTGCGACGATCTCCTTGATCAGGAGCCTGGTACTCGCGGACGGCCGCCGGTCGGCGATCGTGGTGATCCCGATCTCGCGCGGCACGGTGTCAAGCCCCAAGGGCAGCACGGCGAGCAGCGGGTCCCGTGCGCCGATCAGCATGGGCAGTGGAGCGACGGCGTCTGTTTCCAACAGGACCGTCCTCAGCGTGAGGATCGTCGAGCACTCGATGATGTTCGTGGGGAGGGGCAGGCCCCGGCGGTCGAAGAGTTCGTCGATTTCCTGGCGCAGCTGGCTGTTTCGGCCCGGCAGGATCCACGGCAGGTCCATGAGGTCCTCAATGCCGCTGGTGGGTGTCCCGAGGCAGGGGTGCGCATGCCGAACGACGAGGCGAACCGGTTCGTCGTAGAGCCGGACGTGACGCAGCGCGGCGCGCGGGCTCGACGGCTGGAGCCGGCCGACCAGTACGTCCACTTCGCCTCGGGAGAGTTGCAGGCCGAGTTCCTCGGGCATCGCCTCGACGACCGAGACGGTGAGGTGCGGGTGGGCCTTCTTGAGCCGGATCAGGGTCTGCGGCAGCAGGGAGTGCGCGCCCGCGAGGATGGTTCCCACCCGTACGGGCTCCATGCCGAGACGCTGGAGCTCGTGGATACGTCCGGCCGCGGCTTGCACATTGCCGACGACCGCGCGGGCGTGCTCGATGAGGATGTCGCCGTACTGGGTCGGACGGACGCCGCGCGGCCCCCTGGCGAAGAGTTTGACCCCAATGATCGTCTCGATCTCCTGAAGGCTTCGAGTTACGACCGGTTGGGTGACGTGCATCGCCTTGGCGGCACCGACCAGGGTGCCCTCGTCGGCCACGACGGTCACGAGCACCAGGTGGCGCAGCTTCAGCCGGCCGTCCAGGAAATGTTCCACGTTCATCTCGCTACATCTCTCCGTAGCATGGTGTTGGGCTTCGGTATAGCCATACATGCATGGCCCCGACCGGAGAAGCATTGGTCAGTGTTGAATTCCTGCCAAATGATGGGGCCATGTCTTCGACACTCTCCCCAGAGAGCGCGTTGAGTGGCCTGACGTCCGCTCTGGCCTCCGGCGACGTCGAGGTGGTCGACCTGACCGCCCTCCTGTCGCCGTCGACGCCCGTGCTCGACCTTCCGCCGGACATGGCGCCGATCCCCCACTTCGAGCTGGAGGAGCTTGCGCGGTACGACGAGCGGGGGCGCACGTCCTACCAGAACGGCATTCACACCGGTGAGCACGTGGGCACCCACTTCGATGCGCCGTGCCACTGGATCACCGGCGCCGACAAGGGGGACGTCGCCGACGTACCGGTCCGGCGTCTGACGGCTCCCGCCGTTGTCATCGACAAAACTGCCGAGTGCGCCGCCGACCCGGACTTTCTGCTGACAGTTGAGCATCTCGAGGAGTGGCAGCACGACCACGGCCCTCTTCCGGAAGGCGGTTGGCTGCTCTACCGGACCGGTTGGGCCGCGCGCTCGCACGACCAGCAACTGTTCCTCAACGCCGACGACAGCGGGCCTCACACGCCCGGCCTCACGGCCGAATGCGCCCTCTGGCTGGCCGAAGAGTCACCGATCGTCGGACTCGGCGTGGAGACGGTCGGGACCGACGCCGGGCAGGCGTTCACCTTCACTCCGCAGTTCCCGGCGCACCACTACCTGTTGGGCGCGGGCAAGTACGGAGTCACCCAGTTGCAGAACCTCGACCGGCTGCCCGTCACCGGCGCCGTCCTGATCGTCGCTCCACTCCGCATCGCCGGAGGATCCGGCAGTCCGGCGCGGGTTCTGGCATTCATGGAGAACGGAGAAGGCCGGTGACCGAGCTTGTCCACGAGGCCATCGGCAGGCAGCTCACCGACCTCGGCGTCCGTACGGTCTTCGGCGTGGTCGGCAGTGGCAACTTCCACTTCACCGACGCGATGGTGCGCGGCGGCGCCCGGTTCGTCGCCGCTCGTCACGAGGGCGGCGCGGCCACCATGGCGGACGCGTACGCCCGTATGTCCGACGAGGTCGCTGTGCTCTCCCTGCACCAGGGCTGCGGCTACACGAACGCCCTCACCGGGATCACCGAGGCCGCGAAGAGCCGGACGCCGCTGCTGGTGCTGACTGCCGAAGCCGCCGATCCCACCTCGAACTTCGCGCTCGACCAGGCGGCGATCGCCACCGGCGTCGGGGCGGTCGCCCTGCGCGTCCGGTCGCCCAAAACCGCCCTCGACGATGTGGCAAGGGCCTTCGCCATCTGCCGCCACCAGCGGCGCACGGTCGTCCTCAACGTCCCGATAGACGTTCAGGACGCGCCCCTGGAGGCGGAGGGACCCGCCCGGGAGTACCGCCCGGTCGCCGAACCGCGGCCCGACGACAGTGAGATCGCCACGTTCGCCCAGCTGCTGGAACGCGCCGAGCGGCCGGTCTTCGTCGTCGGACGCGGCGGCCGTTCCCCGGGCTCCCGGGAGGCCGTCCGTGAGCTGGCCGCCGAGGCGGGCGCCCTCCTCGCCACATCCGCCGTCTCCCGCGGGATGTTCAACGGCGACGACTGGAACATCGACGTCTCCGGTGGCTTCTCCTCGCCGCTGACGGCCGAACTCGTCTCCGGCGCGGATCTGTTGGTGGGATTCGGCTGCGCCCTGAACATGTGGACCATGCGGCACGGCCGGCTCATCTCGCCGGACGCGACCGTCGTCCAGGTCGACATCGAACCGGGAGCCATCGGCGTACACCGTGACGTGGACCTCGGCCTGTGGGGCGGTGTCGCGGGAACGGCCCGGGCCACGACCGAGTGGCTGCGGGCGAACTCGCCCGGCGGGCGGACGGGTTACCGCACTCCGGGGGTGGCGGAGCGGATCCGGACCGGCCTGCGTTGGAACCAGGTCGGATTCGAGGACGCGTCGGGCGACGGACGGGTCGACCCGCGCGGTCTGACCGCCACGCTCAACGACATCCTGCCCACCGAGCGGATCGTCTCCGTGGACTCGGGCAACTTCCTCGGCTACCCGAGCATGTACCTCGACGTGCCCGACGAGTACGGGTTCTGTTTCACCCAGGCGTTCCAGTCCGTCGGTTTGGGCCTGGCGACCGCGATCGGTGCCGCCCTGGCGCAGCCCGACCGGATGCCCGTGGCCGGCTGCGGTGACGGTGGCTTCCTGATGGGCCTGTCGGAGCTGGAGACTGTCGTACGCCTTGGTCTGCCCATGCTGATCGTCGTCTACAACGACGCCATGTACGGCGCCGAGGTGCACCACTTCGGGTCCGGCGCCAGCGGCCTCGACACGGTGACCTTTCCCGACGTGGACATCGCGGCGATCGCGCGGGGACATGGGTGCGAGGCGTTGACCGTTCGACGGCCCGAGGACGCGTACGCGGTGAAGGAGTGGCTGTCGGCCGGTCCCGTCCGTCCCTTGGTGCTGGACGCCAAGATCGCCTCGGACGGGGGTTCCTGGTGGCTGCAGGAAGCTTTCGGACACTGAGGCACCGCCAAGGCACCCGTCGACTGCCGGACCGGGCCGCAAGGCCCGTCGGCAGCACCCCGACATGGACACCAGGAGGGCCCCGAGGATGAATCCCCCCGACCGCGTCTCGACATGGGACAGGGAGCTCTGATGAGAAAGACGACAAGCGACGTCTCCGTCATCGGCGCCGGAGAATCGCCCTACACCCGGCATCCGGCGTCCGGCACGACGACGGAACAGGTGCTCGCCGACGCCGTACGCCGTGCACTCGCCGATGCGAACCTCCGGACATCCGAGGTCGACGGCTTCGGTGTCTGCAGCTTCACCCTCGGTCCTGACCACGCCATCGACCTGGCCTGGCGGCTCGGACTGCGGCTGCGTTGGCTGATGCAGGACACCAACGGCGGGGCGAGCGCCGGCACGATGCTGCAGCACGCCGTGCGGGCCGTGGAGTCCGGCGACGCCTCGGTCGTGGTGCTCGTGGCCGGCGACCTGATGGACCAGCAGGTGCACCTCAAGATGGTGGCCGAGTACAACCGGGCGACCGCCGATCATCTGGTTCCGCTGAACATGCTCGGACCGAACGCCCTTTTCGCCCTGCTGACTCAGCGTCAGATGGTGGCCGAGGGGCTCACTCGTACGGATTATGGGCGACTCGCGGTGGCTCAACGTGCATGGGCATCTCTCAACCCCGGGGCCGTGTACCGCAAGCCGATGACGCTCGACGACTACTTGAACGCTCCCATGATCGCCGACCCCCTCGGCCGGTACGACTGCGTACCGCCGGTCACGGGCGCCGATGCCGTGGTGGTCGCGGCCGACGAACGGGCCGCGGGCACACGACGAGCCAGGGTGCTGACCGTCTCGGCCCGTTACAACAGCGATGACCAGACAGGCGACGGCCTGGTCACCGGCCTGGCCGACTGCGCGTCCGAGCTGTGGGACACCGCCGGCCATGGGCCGGCCGACGTCGACGTGGTCAGCGTGTACGACGACTACCCGGCCATGGCGCTCGCCCAGCTCAAGGACCTTGGACTGGTCGCCGGCGGTGAGATGCCGGCCTTCATCGCCGAGCGTCTCGCCACCCGGAAGCTTGCCGTCAACACCTCCGGCGGACAGCTCTCGGCCGGCCAGCCGGGTTCCGCGGGAGGCATGCACGGACTCGTGGAGATCGTTCGGCAGTTGCGCGGCCAGGCAGGACAGCGGCAGGTCGATGCCCGTCTCGGCCTGTTCAGCGGATACGGGATGGTGCTCTATCGCTACGGCGCGTGTGCCACCGCCGGGCTCCTGGAGGCGGCCGAATGAGTGTGATCGTGCAGAACTGCCGGACGTGCGGCGGCCAGTGGTTCCCCACCCGGTTGATGTGTCCTCGCTGCGGTGGTGCCGATCTGGCGCCCATGAGCGTCGAGCGCGGGGTGGTCGAGCAGCTGACCCACCTCGGCGACGTCGTCATCGCGTCGGTGGCCTGCGACCCCGAACCGCTGCTCGTTGCCAGGTTGCACGGGACGGTCGAGCCCGGTGACGTCGTGGAACTCACCGATCGCCCCGACACGTCCGGCCGTCCCGTTGCCTTCGTACCGCCGAGCGGCCTGCCCCGGAAGGAGCTGTCATGAGCGATGTCACCGACGTCCCCGACCTCACCCGCGCAACCGTCTCCGGACTGCTGCAATGGCGCGCGGACATCACCCCGGACAGCATCCTGCTGCGCTGCGGGGACACGCAGAGAACCGCCGCCCAGATGCTCGAACGGGTCGCCGTCGCGGGAGGCCTGCTGCGCCGGCACGGGGTGGAGCGGGGAGACCGGGTGGCGCTGATGGCGTCCAACCGGGTCGAGTTGCTGGACCTGATCCTGGGCTGTGCGTGGATCGGTGCCGTCGCGGTGCCGATCAACACCGCCGCGCGGGGTGAGCAGCTCCAGCACATCCTGACCAACTCGCAAGCGGAGCTGCTGGTTCTGGAACATCCCTTCCTCGCACAGGTGGAGGCGTTGCCGAGCACCGCCGAGCTGCGCCAGATCTGGCTGCTGGACGAGGAAGAGGCCGTCTCGGTGCTGCCGGTTCCCGTCGACCTGATCCCGGACGACGGCCGGGCCGTGGAGCCGGTGGCGGTCGGCCCCGGCCATCCCGCGGTGATCCTTTACACCTCGGGCACCACCGGAGTCTCCAAGGGAGTCGTCTGCCCGCACGCCCAGTTCTACTGGTGGGGCCGCAACGTCACGGCTCAGCTCGGCATCACCTCGGCCGACGTTCTGCACACCTGCCTGCCGCTGTTCCACACAAACGCGCTCAACGCCTTCAGCCAGGCGCTGGTCAGTGGAGCCCAGTACGTCATCGGCCCGCGCTTCTCGGCCTCCCGCTTCTGGTCGGACGTGACGGCCAGCGGGGCGACCTTCACCTATCTGCTGGGCGCCATGATCAGCATCCTGGCGGGCCGGCCGCCCGGGGAGCACGACCGGGCGCACCGGGTGACCGCGGCGCTGGCGCCGGCCACCCCGGCCGGGCTGCTCAGGGAGTTCGAGCAGCGGTTCGGTGTCGTCCTCATCGACGGCTACGGCTCGACCGAGACCAACGCGGTGATCTCCGCGAGCCGGACCGAACAGCGGCCGGGATTCGTCGGACGCCTTCAGGAAGGGTTCTCCGCCCGGGTCGTCGACGAGAACGGGCTCGACGTTCCCCCTGGCACACCGGGCGAACTGCTGCTGCGCAGCGAGCAGCCCTTCGCCTTCGCCTCCGGCTACCACCGCATGCCCGACGCCACCGTCGCCGCGTGGCAGGACCTGTGGTTCCACACCGGTGACCGGATGGTGATCGAAGCGGACGGGTGGATCAGGTTCGTCGACCGCATCAAGGACGTGATCCGCCGTCGCGGCGAGAACATCTCCTCCGTCGAGGTCGAAAACGTCCTCGCACAGCACCCCGGCGTCCGTGACGTCGCGGTCTACGCGGTGGACTCCGAACTCGGCGAGGACGAGGTGATGGCCGCCGTGGTCCCGGTCGAGGGGCAGAAGGTCGACTTCGTCGAGCTGGTGGCCTTCTGCGAGCCCCGGCTGGCCTACTACGCGATTCCCCGCTTCGTGGCGCTGTGCCCGGAACTGCCGCTGACCGAGAACGGCAAGGTGCGCAAGACCGTGCTGAGGGAGTGGGGAGCCGACCGCGCCGACTGGGACCGGGAGGCGGCCGGCGTCGTGCTGCGGCGCGATCAATCCACCGCGGACCGCTCGGAAGGAGCCTGTACTTGACCGGATACCGCACCTTCGTCGGTGCCCGGCCCCTTGACGGCGCATCCCCGTTCAACGACATCGATCCAGTGGACGCCACCGTCCGGTTGGCTCCGAACGGCGAAAGCTGAGCGCGGCCTCCCGCGCGTCGGCCGGGGACCCGCCCACGCGGCGTCCCCGTGGACATCGCGGCCACCGCCTCCGAAAGGGCGGTGGCCGTCACCGTACAGGTCCTGGCCGTCAGCGGCGGCCACTGAACCTTCCCTCGAGCGAACCCCGCCCCGGCACGTCCCCCTTTCCCGGCCATCGAGATGACCCCGCGCGACCTTCGACGTCCCGATGGCCACCGTCCTCATCCAGAGGTGACGAGATGAGCCCCACCGCGCCGCACAAACCGGCAGTCGGACCGCAGTCGATCCGCAAGATCGCCATCGCCAGCCTGACCGGAACCGCACTCGAGTGGTACGACTTCTTCCTCTACGGCACCGCCTCCGCCCTGGTGCTCGGCACCCTCTTCTTCCCCGAGGCCAGCTCCCTCGCCGGCACCCTGGCCTCCTTCGGCACCTTCGCCGTCGGATTCGCGGCCCGCCCCCTCGGCGGAATCATCTTCGGTCACTTCGGAGACCGGCTGGGCCGCAAACCCATGCTCGTGATCACCCTGCTGGTCATGGGCTTCACCACCTTCCTCATCGGCGCCCTGCCCACCTACGCGCAGATCGGAGTATGGGCGCCGGTCCTGCTCACCCTGCTGCGTGTCCTTCAGGGCATCGCGGTCGGCGGCGAGTGGGGCGGAAGCGTCCTCATGATCACCGAGCACGCCCCCGCGGGACGGCGCGGCTTCTACTCAGCCTGGAGTCAGGTCGGCATCAACCTCGGCTTCATCACCTCCGCCGGAGTCTTCGCCGCGGTCCAGGCCCTGTCCGACGAGGCGTTCCTGGCCTGGGGCTGGCGTCTGCCCTTCCTCCTCGGAGCCGTCCCCGCGCTGGTCGGCCTCGTCATCCGGCTGAAGATCGAGGAGACACCGGAGTTCCAGAGCGTTCAGCACACGGGCGAGAAGCAGCGGCTTCCGATCCTGCACGCCCTGAAAACCCACCCGCGCTCCATCCTGATCACCGCCGGCGCCCGGATGGCGGAGAACGGCGCGTCGTACATCTTCCTCGTCTTCTCCCTCGCATACGGCAAGCACATCGGGGTCGACAACACCCTGCTGCTGACCGGGATCATCGTCGCGAACATCGTGGAAGGCGCCTCGATGGTGGGATTCGGTGCCCTCTCCGACCGCATCGGCCGCCGCCCCGTCTACATGGCCGGAGCGGCCACCCTCATCGTCTTCGCGTTCCCCTTCTTCTGGCTCGTGGACACCGGCACCCCCGCGCTCGTCTGGCTCGCCTTCGTCATCGCCATCGGCATCGGCCACGGGGCCATGATCGGAACCCAACCGAGCTTCTTCACCGAGTTGTTCGGCAAGTCCTCGCGCTACAGCGCCATCTCGCTCGGCCACGAGCTGGCCTCGGTGTTCGCGGGCGGGCTCTCGCCGCTCATCGCGACCGCTCTTCTGGCGGCCACCGACTCCTCCTGGCCCATCTCCCTGTACCTCGTCGTCCTTGGCTGTATCACGCTCGTCTCGGTCTACTTCGCCCGCGAGACGGTGCAGCGCGACACCGCGCCCACGCCGGACCCGCGGCTGCAGCCGGCCGGAACACACGAATAGCGCGTACCCGGTGCGCCGGTGCTCGTCGGCCGGCCACCTCTTGGCCGGTGCGACGAGCCGTCCACCCAACCAAAGGCCGGGGGCGCCCGGGCACCAGCCTCGTGAGACTTCGCGCGGCCTGAGGGGTACGGACGGCTCGTCCGCCGTGCCGCCCGGGACGGACCGTGCGCCCTCGGCCGCGGGGAGGGACCCTCCGTGAGACGTTCGTACCTGCTACCGCGTAGCCGCCGACCCCGTGGTCGCGGACGTGCTTCCTCTCGTCCGCTCGATCCCCACGGGTCGGCCCACCACAAGATACGTACAGCGAAGTCAAGCGAAGGGACCTGCCATGTGCGAGTGGCGCCAGTTGGGGTGGCTTCGGCGGTGACCAGCACGGTCAGCAGCAGACCGAGGGTGTCGCAGCCCGGGTGCCGATGATCCGTTTCCCGGCGTCGGTGCCCTGATCGGCGAGATGCACGGCCCGGTGAGCCCCTCAGAGCCGTGGGCGGGAGTGCGTGGGGAGGAGACGGGAGGTGTGGGAACGGAACACCCCTCTGCTGCCACAGTGTCGCCTCTCGCCCCGTCACAGCGGGACTGCGAAATCGCGATGACCCGCTATGAAACAGGGCGAAACACTCAGTGCGGCGCGGCGGTTGTCGACCACCCGTTATCCGGCGGCGGGCCCGCCCGCCACCACGTACCGGCCCGGGCGATGGAGATCAGCGGCAGGGACGAAGGTGAACCCGGAGCCGTGCCGGCCGACGCGGCCGGCGGAAGGGGCCGCGAAGTGCGCGGGTGCCATCGCGGTTCCGGTGTCGGCCAGCCACTCCAGCGTCCACCTGCGGGTGCGCGCCGACAGTTCGGGGTCGACGCAGTACCGGGTGCTGGCGTCCGGATCCATCAACTGGAGTGGGTGGTGCAGGATGTCGCCGGTGAGCAGCAGTCGGGTCCGGGAGCCGGTGACCAGGACGGCCGTGTTGCCCGGGGTGTGACCCGGTGCCGGGCACAGCCGCACATGAGGGCCGAGCTCGGCGTCCAGGGGCGTCAGATCCAGCAGCCCCGCCTCGGCGACCGGCTCGATGCTGTCGGCCAGGTAGTCGCCGGTCCGGGTCATCGCCGCGGCCCCCGCCGCGGACCGCCAGTAGTCGTACTCCGGTGCGGTCAGAACGTGCCGGGCCTTCGGGAAGGCCGGTCGCCAGTGCCCGTCCGACCACCGCGTCGCCCATCCGACGTGGTCCACGTGCAGATGACTGAGGACGACCGTGGACACGTCGTCGGCGGACAGTCCGGTCGCTGCGAACCGCTGCCACCAGCCACTGTCCAGGCGGTCGAACTCCGGCCTGGCCCGGTGTTTCCCGTCGCCGACGCAGGCGTCGACCAGGATCCGCTCGTGCGGGGTGACGACCAGGAAGGCCTGCATGGCGAAGACCAGCCGTCCTTGCCCGGGTGCATACCAGGGCTCCTCGGCGGCCCAGCCGGAGGGCACGCCCGGGTGTCCGGGGAAGAACTCCACTGGATCGATGAGCAGCCGCGGTGTCTCCACGATCGGAACCACCGCAACGTCACCGAGATCGAACCAGCCGCTCATCGCGCCGTCACTTCCCGCTGCTTCCGCTCCGCGTCTTCGGTCCCGCCTGTCCGGTCGGCCGCGTGGGGCAGGCGCCACAGCACCGCCGCGCTCACGGCTGCCACCACCACCGGAATGGCGGTCAGCAGCACGATGTCGTCGCCGGGGAGCGAGAGCGCGAGCAGGACACTCGCCGCGGCCGGACCCACGATCGAGCCGACCCGGCCCAGAGCCGCGGCCCAGCCCACTCCGGCGGTCCTGGTGGCCGACGGGTACATCGCGACCGCGAGGGTCAGCTGACCGATCTGGCTGGCTGTGACACCCGCACCGGAACCGGCGAGCGCGAGCAGCAGCGCGGTGGGGTCCGTCCCGACCGTGGACGCGGCGACCATCGACACCGCGCCGATCGCCGGCATCACCATCAGGGCGAACGCGATCCCCTTACGGGCGGCCAGCAGGAGGAGCACGATTCCGCCGATGACTCCGCCGAAGCTCAGGAAGGCCAGGCCGATCGGGGCCTGCGAGGCGGAGAAGCCGTACCCGGTCAGCAATGTGGGCACCCAGGATTGGAGGGTGTAGCTGGCGATGAAGACCAGGAAGGCGAAGGTCCACAGCAGCAGGGTGGCGGCGCGCAGTCCGGGGGCGAACAGCGCGCCGACCCGTGCCTCGCGTGCGGCGGTCGCCGGGTCGTCGGCTCCGGGAGCGGGCGCTGTGCTGTCCGAGGCCACGGGCGCCGGTGCGGCCGGCAGCCGACGGGCCATCAGTGCGGCCAGCGGCAGCGGCAGTGCGCCGCCGATCCAGAACACCCCGGTGGTCCCGACCGACGCCAGCATGCTGCTGCCGAAGACACCGGCGACCGTCCCGCCGAAGGCGAGCCCGAGGGTGACCGTGACGGAGACCGACTGCCGTTGCCGGTCCGGGTGGTGCGCGGTGGCGAGGGAGACGGCGCCGGGCAGGACCACGCCGAGGCCGAGGCCCGTGACCAGCCTGACCGCGCTCAGCGCGGTCAGTGACTGCGCGGGCAGTACCAGGGCGGTGACCAGCGAGCCCGCGGCGAACAGTAGGGTCCCGGCGATCAGCATTCGCCGCAGGCCCAGCCGCACCGCGAGCGTGCCCGAAGCGAGGTAGCCGAGCACCACGCCGATGTTGGTCAGCACCACCGTTGGGGTGAAGTCGGCCGAGGTGACGCCCCACTGCTCGGCCAGTGAGGGCAGTACGAAGGAGAGCGACGCGGAGTCGAAACCGTCGAGCAGCACGGCGAGAAAGGCAAGTCCCACCACGTCGAAGCGCATCCCGCGGAGGCTCGCCAGGACGCCGCCGCGCCCGCTCCCCGTCGCCATACGCTCGCCGTCTCTCATCGGGAGCCTCCGAAGACGACCTGGTGCGCGGCCTCGAACAGCTCCGACTCCGGTTCGGCGAAGGCGGTGCCGGTGCCGATGTGGTCGGTCCCGGTCAGCGCCACGATCACCGGCGGCCGGCCCGCGTCGGTCAGGGCGTCGGCGAGCAGCCGACCCTGGCGGGTCAGCAGGAAGTCGTCGTCCGCCTTGCGGTTGGGCTCCGGATCCCCGAAGGAGACCACCACCCGCTCGGGGCCGCGGCTCACCCGCAGCGCGGGGCTGAGCCGTACGGCTTCCGTCGGGTGCTCGACCATGCCGCGCAGATCGGTGGGCGCGCTCATGCACACGGTGCCCGCCACCGGGCCGGGGGAGCTGTCGGTCAGCGTGACCATCGCGGCGAGGTGACCGCCCGCGGAGTGCCCGGCCACGGTGATGCGTTCCGGGTCACCCCCGTAACGGGCGGCGTTCGCGCGCGCCCACTCCACCGACAGCGCCGCGTCCGTGACCGCGTCGGCGATGGTGTGGCGCGGTTCGAGCCGGTAGCCGAAGGACATGAAGACCGCGCCGGCCTCCACCCAGGGGCCGGCGAGGTGGTCGTAGTAGGCCGGGTGGCCCTCGCGCCAGCGGCCGCCGTGGAAGTACACGATGACCGGGCGGTCCTGGGAGCCGTCGCCGGGCGGCCCGGGGTGGTAGACGTTCACCAACTGGTGAGCGTCGGAGCCGTATGTGAGGTCGATCTCGTGGGGCACCCGCGAGCGAAGTTCCTGGCGGCGGCGTGCGGCTTGCCGGTAGAAGCCCGGCCAGTCGGGGTGGTAGTCCTCCGGGCGCCGACAGGTGAAGAACTCGCTGGTGTCCGCCGGACGGACTGCTGGGGTTCCGGCCACTGCGCCTCCTCGTCATCGCCGGCGCCCTGACGGCTCCGGGTGTGCAGTGATCCGTATCTTCGCCAGGCCCGTGGCACCTCGGGTAATGCCTAGTTCGTCCGCACCTATCGCCAAACGGTCATACCGGAAGGTGCGTGCCCCGCCGGGCCCGGCTCCGTACGGCACCCGTGCCCGACCGTCCTCGGCGCTCGGCGCTGCCATGTCCGAGCAGCTATACCGGAAACCCAAATCGGCATTGGACGGGCATGGAAAGGCGCTCGTACGGTCCCCTCATGACTGACGATTCGCCAACCGAGATCGTTCAGCTCCGCAACTTCGTCGACGGGAACTTCGTCGAAGGTGCGGACACGTTCGACAAGATCAGCCCGGTCGACGGGGCCCGTGTCGCCGTGGTGCACGAGGCCGGGCAGGAGACGGTGGATGCCGCCGTACGGGCCGCGCGCCGGGCGTTCGACGGTCGCTGGGGCCGGTCCACGGACCAGCAGAGAGCCGCCCTGATGAGGCGGATCGCCGACGGGATCGAGGAGCGTTTCGAAGCGTTCGTGGACGCCGAGATCCGGGACACCGGCAAACCGGCGGCACAGGCCCGCGAACTGGACGTGGCCCGGGCGGCGGCGAACTTCCGGTCCTTCGCCGACACGATCGCCTCCGCGGGCCTCGATTCGTATCTGACCGACACGGCCGACGGCCGTCAGGCTCTCAACTACGCGGTGCGCAAGCCGCTCGGTGTCGTGGCTGTCATCGTGCCCTGGAACCTTCCGCTGCTGCTGCTCACGTGGAAGGTGGCACCGGCCCTGGCCTGCGGCAACGCCGTGGTGGTCAAGCCGTCCGAGGAGACCCCGTCGACGGCGACCCTGCTGGCGGAGGTCATCGCCGATGCGGGCGCGCCGAGCGGTGTGTACAACGTCGTCCACGGCTTCGGTCCCGGCTCGGCGGGTGAGTTCCTCACCCGGCACCCGGGGATCGACGGAGTCACCTTCACCGGAGAGTCCTCGACCGGGGCGATCATCATGAAGGAGGTCGCGCCGCGGGTGGTGCCCGTCTCCTTCGAACTGGGCGGCAAGAACGCGGCCGTCGTCTTCGACGACTCCCCGTTGGAGCGGACCCTCGACGGGCTGACCCGGTCGCTGTTCCTGAACACCGGCCAGGTCTGCCTGTGCACCGAGCGGGTCTACGTCCAGCGGGGCCTCTTCAACGAACTGGCGGCCGGGATCGCCGAGCGGGCCAGGGGACTGCGCCTGGGCCGCCCCTACGACCCCGGCACGACGACCGGCCCGCTGATCTCCCAGGGGCACCGGGCCAAGGTGCTGTCGTATCTCGACCTCGCCGTGAAGGAAGGGGCCGAGGTCCTCGCCGGGGGCGGTATACCCGACCTCGGCGCGGACCTGGCGCAGGGTGCCTGGATCGAACCGACGGTGTGGACCGGCCTGGACAACTCCTGTCGCACCGTCCGCGAGGAGGTCTTCGGTCCGGTCGCCGCGCTGATCCCCTTCGACACGGAGGAGGAGGCGATCGGCCTGGCGAACGACACCGACTATGGGCTGGCCGCCGCCGTGTGGACCAGTGATCTGAACCGGGCCCACCGGGTGGCACAGGCGATGGACGTCGGCCTCTCCTGGGTCAACACCTGGTATCTGCGCGATTTGCGCGCCCCCTTCGGCGGGACGGGCCGCTCCGGTATCGGACGCGAGGGCGGAAAGCACTCGCTGCACTTTTACACCGAGACGACGAATGTGTGCGTGGCACTGTGACCGAATCGACCTCCCCCCTCTCCCAGTACGCCACGGCTCTCGATGAGGCCGTCACCTCCAGGCGGGCGATCACGCAGCTGAGCCGGTCCGCCTCCCTCACCCTGGACGACGCCTACCACGTGCAGGCGCTCGGTTCTGAACTGCGGGCGGCCCGCGGTGACCGTGTCGTCGGTGTGAAGCTGGGGTTCACCAGTAAGGCCAAGGCGCTGCAGATGGGCGTCTCCGATGTCATCTTCGGCCGGCTGTACGCGAGCGGCGAGTACGCCGACGGTGGCAGCGTCGCCATGGAGGACTTCATCCACCCTCGCGTCGAGCCGGAGGTCGCCTTCCGTCTCGGTGCACGGTTCGACGCGCGCGCCTTGGCCGAACCGGAGGCCGAACTGCGGGCCGCCATCGACGCGATCGCCCCCGGTCTGGAGATCATCGACAGCCGCTACGCGAACTTCCAGTTCTCGCTCACCGACGTCGTCGCCGACAACACCTCGGCGGCCGGGTTCGTGACCGGCGCCTGGCAGCCGGTCGATCTCACCTCCACCGAGGTCCGGTTCGACGACCGGCCGGTGACGCTGGAGATCGACGGCGCGGCCGCGGCGACCGGGAGCACCAGCGACATCCTCGGTGACCCGGTCCTCGCCCTGCCCGCGATCGCACGCATGGCCGTGGCTCAAGGGGTCGTCCTGCCCGCCGGTTCCGTGCTGCTGGCCGGCGCGGCGACCGCCGCGGTCGCCCTCCCAGGCGGGGTCACGGTCAGCGCGGCCGTCCCCGGACTCGGCTCCGTCCGGGTCACCACCACCGGCACAGCCACGGAGGAGCGATGAACGGCGAGTCCCTCGTGGCCGAAGGAAACGACACGTCCCTCGTGGTCGAAGGGAAGGCCACCCCGCGTGGCCGATTTCCGCACGTCAAGGTCGTCGGTGACCTGGTGTTCGTCTCCGGGACCAGCAGCCGCCGCCCCGACAACACCTTCGCCGGGGCCAGCGCCGACGGGATGGGGGTGACGGACCTCGACATCGAGGCGCAGACCCGGGCCGTGATCGAGAACATCCGCGACGTCCTCGACGCCGTGGACTGCACCCTCGACGACCTGGTCCAGGTCACCGCCTACCTGGTCAGCATGAACGACTTCGGCGGCTACAACCGCGTATGGGCCGAGTACTTCGACGCCTCTGGCCCCACGCGGACCACCGTCGCGGTCCATCAGCTTCCCCACCCGCATCTGCTCATCGAGATCCAGGCCGTCGCCGTGCGCCGGCCCGGCCATGCCGCCAAGGAGAACTCATGACGTCGTCACTGCCTGCGGTCTTCAACTTCCCGCAGTGGCTCTCCGAGAACGAGGACCTGCTGAAGCCTCCGGTCAACAACAAGGCGATGTGGGACACCAGCGGTGACTTCATCGTGCAGATCGTCGGCGGCCCCAATCAGCGGCTCGACTTCCACTTCGACCCGTTCGAGGAGTACTTCTACCAGGTCAAGGGCAACATGCATGTCAACGTGATCACCGAGGAGGGTCCGCAGCGCGTGGACATCCGCGAAGGCGACATGTGGCTGCTGCCCGGCAACACCTGGCACTCACCACAGCGTCCGGAGGAAGGATCCATCGGCATCGTGGTGGAGCGCGTCCGCCCCGAGGGGACCACGGAGCAGTTCGGCTGGTTCTGCCTGGAGTGCGGCACGAAGGTGCATTCGGTGGAGTTGCAGGTGCGGGACATCGTCGCCGACTTGCCTCCGGTGTTCGAAGCCTTTCACGCGTCCGTCGAGCAGCGCACGTGCGGAAACTGCGGCACGCTGCACCCCGGTAAGGGCTGATCCAGTGTCCGATGTCATCGACATACACACCCACTACGTCCCCGCCGCCTGGCCCGACCTCGGTCCCGGCCGGCCCTGGCTGCGGGTGGAGTCCGAACGCCAGGCGATGATCATGGTGGGGGAGACCGAGTTCCGGCCCATCGAATCCAACTGCTGGGACGTATCGGCCCGACTTGCCGACATGGCGGCCGACGGGGTGCAGGCCCAGGTGGTGTCTCCCACACCACTGTTCTTCGGGTACGACCTGAGCGGTGCCGAGGCGGTCAAGGTCTGCCGGATCTTCAACGATCTCGCCCTGGAGATCTGCGCGCCTGACCGGGAGCGGTTCATTCCGTTCGCCCAGGTGCCGTTGCAGGACCCCGACGCGGCCTGCCGCGAGCTCGACCGCTGCCTGGACGCCGGACATGTGGGGGTGGAGATCGGCAACCACGTCGGCGACCAGGACCTCGACGCGGAAGGCGTCGTCACCTTCCTTCAGCACGCGGCCTCGCGCGGCGCGCCGGTCTTCGTGCATCCCTGGGACATGCCCACCTCCCCGCGGTTGGAACGCTGGATGGCGCGGTGGCTGACCGGGATGCCGGCGGAGACCCACCTCTCCGTGCTCGCCATGATCCTCGGCGGAGTATTCGACCGGGTGCCGGACTCGCTGCGGATCTGTTTCGCGCACGGCGGCGGATCGTTCGCGTTCTGGCTGGGGCGCCTGGAGAACGCCTGGTATCGCCGCTCGGACCTCATCGCCACCTCGCAGTTGCCGCCCTCGGCCTACCGCGGCCGGTTCAGCGTGGACAGCGTCGTCTTCGACCCCGTGGCTCTGCGCACGCTGGTCGATACCCTCGGCGCGGACCACGTGATGCTGGGCAGCGACTACCCCTACCCGCTGGGCGAACGGCCCGTCGGCCAGGTACTCCGGAAGGCCGACTTCCTCAGCGCCGCGGAGCGCGAGGCGATCGCCGGCGGCAACGCGCTGCGCTGGGTCGGGCGCGTGCCTGCCGATCGCTGACCGCGAACCGGCCCTCCGAAGGTGAAACTCCAGCCGAGTGTCATCCGCTCGGTGGGGACCGGCGGGCCCTGGTACCCGTGCCATCACGGCCAGGGTCCGCCATTCCACTGCTCGAACAAGCCCGTCGGCGGGCATTCGGACCAGGCTCCACCAGCGGGTATGTCCATGGCGATGCACAGAGCCGTGCGGTTATGCCTCAGGACAGGAGGCGGTCTACCGTTCTCGTATGGAAATACCGCGGATGTTGGACGGGCGGCTGAAATTCCGCCATCTCCTCCTCGTCGAGGCGCTCTCCGGCCAGGGGAGCGTGGTCGGCGCCGCGGCCGCGCTCCATGTCACCCAGCCCGTGGTCACCCGCAGCCTCCAGGATCTCGAACGCATCCTTGGCGTCACCCTCTATGAACGCGGCCCGCGGGGGATCCAGCCCACCGAGTTCGGTGACGCTTTCACTCAGTACGCGCGCTTGGCGCTGGCCCAGATGAACCAGGCGAGCCGGCATCTCCAGGAGATAGCCGACGCCACGCGTGGCCACGTGGTCATCGGCACCCATCTCGCGGGCTCCAACCTCCTGCTGCCGCGGGCCATCGCCCACCTCAAGCAAGACCGTCCCGCCCTGAGGATCGTCGTGCGCGAAGCGACGCCGGAGGCGCTGCTCGAAGACCTCGTCGCAGGCAAGATCGACTTCATCATCGGCCGCCTGGCGACGGTCCCCCCGGAGGGGACGATCCAGCAGACGCTGCACGCGGAGACCATCCGCGTGATCGCGCGCAGCGGGCACCCGCTCGCGGCACGCCCCCAGATCCCGCTCGACGAGTTGATCGCCTACCCGTGGGCCCTGCCGGGGGTGGAGACGGCGCTGCGCACGGAACTCGAGGAGTTCTTCCACCGCAACGACTGCTCGCTGCCCCCCAACCGCGTCGAGACGACCGCGTTCCTCACTATCCGTCAGCTTCTCGTGGAGACCGACATGGTGGCCGCGCTACCGGAACTCATCGGCGCGAGCGACCCTCGGCTCACCGCACTGCCGATCTCGCTCGACCTCGTCGGCGCACGCGTCGGGATCACCCTCGCGGCCGGACGCCGTCTGAGCCCGGCCTCGGAGGCCATGATCCAGTCGCTCGTCACCGTCGCGGACTCTGTGCACCCGCTGCCGGCTCAATCCGACTGAGTTCCGGCCGCGCGGAGGGGTCGTGAGGCTCGTCTCTCCCGGAGTCGGCCGACCAAAGGCAGGCGGCGAAGGTGACGGCATGGCACCAGCCGGCAGACCAATCGCGACCGATACGGCGCCCACGTCGACGCGGTGCTCGCCCGCCCCGACGACTCCTACCCGAGCATCTACACCGGCACCTGTGCGGTCGGCGACGTGTGGACCGACAGCGGCTACATGATCGGCCTCGGCGGGTTGGATCCGGCCACGCCGCTGTCGTCGATCGCCGAGCTGCTGCACCGGAGCGGTTCCGGCTACGAAGTCCCGACGCAGCACGACGTCGTCGACGCTGCTCACGCGGGGCATCCGACTGACGGGCAGCGAGATCCGCAGCAACGTGGTGCGGCCACTACCCTGCCGAGCACTTTCAGCCGGTGCCCAGGCCCGGCACGGTGCCAGCCGCACCGAGACTTCCTGCGGGTTACACAAGTCACGTTGGACCACTACGCGCACTTCATGCCCGAGGCCGGCAATAGGGGGCGGGGTGCCATCGACGCTCTGTTCGGAGGTGGGGAGAGCGGCGACGTCGTCAGCGGCCGAAACTCCCCAGAAACTCCCCAGGGGGGTTCAGGGCGGATCGCCAGGTCGGAGGGCCTTGTCGGTCCGTCGTGATTCCTAAGGTCAGACGGGCGTATAGCCTGGGGAAATGCTGACAGAAGTCATCGCGACTCGCTATGTGACTCCCCTGCGGGAGGGCGGGTCGCTGCCGGGCATCGTCGAGGCCGACGATCTGGGCACCTACGTCATGAAGTTCACCGGCGCCGGACAGGGCCGCAAGACCCTCGTCGCCGAGGTGGTATGCGGTCAGCTGGGCCGGCGGCTGGGGCTGCGGGTCCCGGACCTGGTGCGGATCCAGCTGGATCCGGTGATCGGCCTGGGCGAACCGGACCAGGAGGTGCAGGAGCTGCTCAAGGCCAGTGGCGGGCTCAACCTGGGCATGGACTACCTCCCCGGCTCGCTCGGCTTCGACCCGCTCGCCTTCGAGGTGGGCGCGGAGGAGGCCGGCCGGGTGGTGTGGTTCGACGCGCTCGTCGGCAATGTGGACCGCTCCTGGCGCAACCCCAACATGCTGGTGTGGCACGGACAGCTGTGGCTCATCGACCACGGCGCCACGCTGATCTGGCACCACGGCTGGCGCGGGCTGGACAAGGCGGCCGGCAAGCCGTACGACGCCTCCGACCACGTCCTCGCGCCGTTCGCGCCGGACATCGCCGCGGCCACCGAGGCCCTGGCACCGCTGATCACCGAGGAGCTGCTCACCGAGGTGGTGGCGGACGTCCCCGACGAATGGCTGACCGACGAGCCGGGCTTCGACGGCCCGGACGCGGTGCGCCGCGCCTATGTCGAGGTGCTGCTGGAGCGGGCGGCCACGGTCGGGACGAGGATCACGCTCGGGGAGCGCACCGGTGAGGCGCCGTCGCAGGCGCCGGAGTGGCTGCGGGTGTGGGTCGAGGGAAAGGCGTCGAAGTGAGTGGGTTCCAGGGCGGCCGGGACGTCTTCGAATACGCCGTGCTGCGGGTCGTGCCCCGGGTCGAGCGCGGCGAGCAGATCAACGCGGGCGTCGTCGTCTACTGCCGCGCCACGTCCTTCGTGGCGGCCCGGGTCCATCTGGACGAGAACCGGCTGCGCGCCCTCGACCCCTCGGCGGACGTGCCGGCAGTACGGGCCGCGCTGCGTGCCGTGGAGTGCGTCTGCGGCGGGGGAGAGCAGGCCGGGCAGGCGGCGGGGGAGGACGCGGGGCGGCGCTTCCGCTGGCTCGTCGCACCGCGCTCCACGGTCGTCCAGCCGGGCCCGGTGCACACGGGTCTGACGGCGGACCCGGCGGCGGAGGTCGATCGGTTGCTCGACCTCCTGGTGCGCTGAACGGCCGGGGCCGGTGCGCTGAACGGTCAAGGTGAGGAAGGGCATCACGGCGGGTCGTTGACAGGCGGTGGCGGGCCTCATAGCGTCTCGTGCGCAGAAGAGACTAAGCGGTTGCTCACTCCCGGAGCGGGGCGGTGGGCATCGAGGCGAGGGAGAACCCGCATGTCCACCACCGAGCAGCGTGTTGCCATCGTGACGGGCGCGGCCCGCGGCATCGGCGCGGCGACCGCCGTGCGCCTGGCCGAGGAGGGCCGCGTCGTGGCCGTGCTCGACCTCGACGAGGGGTCCTGCGCGGGCACCGTGGAGAAGATCACCGAGGCGGGCGGCAAGGCCATCGCCGTGGGCTGCGACGTATCGGACGCCGAGCAGGTCGACGCCGCCGTCGCGCGGGTCGTCGAGGAGCTCGGCGCGCCGACGATCCTGGTCAACAACGCGGGTGTGCTCCGCGACAACCTGCTCTTCAAGATGAGCGACTCCGACTGGGACACGGTGCTGAACGTGCATCTGCGGGGCGCGTTCCTGATGTCGCGCGCCTGTCAGAAGCACATGGTGGACGCCGGGTTCGGCCGGATCGTCAACCTCTCCAGCAGCTCCGCGCTGGGCAACCGCGGCCAGGTCAACTACTCCGCGGCCAAGGCCGGGATGCAGGGCTTCACCAAGACCCTCGCCATCGAGCTCGGCAAGTTCGGCATCACCGCCAACGCCGTGGCACCCGGCTTCATCGCCACCGACATGACCGCCGCGACCGCCGAGCGCGTCGGCATGGGCTTCGAGGACTTCCAGAAGGCGGCCGCGAGCCAGATCCCGGTGCAGCGGGTCGGGGTGCCCGCCGACGTCGCCCACGCGATCGCCTTCTTCACCGGCGAGGCGGCCGGTTTCGTCTCCGGCCAGGTCATGTACGTGGCCGGCGGCCCGCTCAACTGATCAGGAGTCACACACCACATGACCGCTCAGATACCGGACAGCGGGAAGACCGCGCTCATCACCGGGGCCAGCCGGGGGATCGGCTACGCCATCGCCGAGGCCATGGTGGCCCGCGGCGACCGGGTGTGCATCACCGGGCGCAACGAGGACGCGCTCAAGGAGGCCGTGCGGCGGCTCGGCGCCGACCGCGCCGTCTATGCCGTCGGCAAGGCCCATGACCAGGCACATCAGGCGGCCGCCGTCGAGCGGACGATGGAGGCGTTCGGACGGATCGACCACCTGGTCAACAACGCCGGCACCAACCCGGTCTACTCGCCCATCGCCGATCTCGACCTGGATGTGATCCGTAAGGTCTTCGAGACCAATGTCGTCTCGGCCCTGGCCTTCGCCCAGCTGACCTGGAAGGCATGGCAGAAGGAGAACGGCGGCACCATCGTCAACATGGCGTCGATCGCCGGAATGTCCCCCTCGCCGTTCATAGCGGCGTACGGCGTCAGCAAGGCCGCCCTGGTCAACCTCACGGTGCAGCTCGCCCATGAGTTCGCCCCGCGGGTGCGGGTCAACGCCATCTCCCCGGCGGTGGTGAAGACCAAGTTCGCCACCGCCCTGTACGAGGGGCGGGAGGAGGAGGCCGCCGCGGCCTATCCGCTGAAGCGGCTCGGCGTACCGGACGACATCGCGGGCGCGGCCGCGTTCCTCACCTCCGACCAGGCGGCGTGGATCACCGGCCAGACGCTCGTGGTGGACGGCGGCGTCCTCCTGGGCGCGGGACTCGGCTGACCGGCGCCCGGTCCGGTCCCGCGCCGTGGGCGCCGCCGGACCGGGCACGGTCCGCGTGCGGCGCTGTCAGTGGCCGCCGGTAGGTTCTGTGCCCTGGACGTACTACCGACCGGAGGTTGACGACGTGCCCTATGTGCTGCCCGAGTCCTGGCGCGGGGTCCTCGGCGAGGAGCTGGAGAAGCCCTATTTCAAGGAGCTCACCGAGTTCGTCGAGGAGGAGCGGGCCAAGGGGCCGGTGTACCCGCCCCGCGAGGAGGTGTTCGCCGCCCTGGAGGCCACGCCGTTCGACCAGGTGAAGGTGCTCGTCCTCGGGCAGGACCCGTACCACGGCGAGGGCCAGGGCCACGGTCTGTGCTTCTCGGTGCGGCCGGGCGTCAAGACCCCGCCGTCGCTGCGGAACATCTTCAAGGAGATGAAGGAGGAGCTCGGCCACCCGGTGCCCGACAACGGCTATCTGATGCCGTGGGCGCAGCAGGGCGTGCTGCTGCTCAACGCGGTGCTGACGGTCCGGGGCGGCGAGGCCAACTCCCACAAGAGCAAGGGATGGGAGAAGTTCACCGACGCGGTGATCCGCGCGGTGGCCTCGCGCCCCGATCCGGCCGTCTTCGTGCTCTGGGGGAACTACGCCCAGAAGAAGCTGCCGCTGATCGACGAGTCGCGGCACGCGGTGGTGAAGGGGGCGCACCCGTCCCCGCTGTCGGCGAAGAAGTTCTTCGGCTCGCGCCCCTTCACCCAGATCGACCAGGCGGTCAAGGCCCAGGGGCACACCCCGATCGACTGGCGGATCCCGGACCTCGGCGCCTGACCGGGGCCGGTCAGGAGACCGGCTGGAGCGTGTAGTCGAAGCTGTAGGGGATCTCGGTCTCCCCGCGCACGGCCGAGAAGGTGCCCGATCCGGTGAGCCCGGCCAGCTCGCCGGTGCCGGACCCGGGCACCACCTCGAAGGCGCAGTGGACGGTGGCGTCCTCGCCCCAGCTGCCGTGCTGCACCACGACGAAGCTGCCCGCGCGGCCGTCCAGGGTGCCGGTCAGCAGCTCGTAGCCGCAGCAGACGCCGGTCTTCTCGGACAGATAGGTGATCGCGTAAGTGCAGGTGGTGCGCGACGCCTCGATGCCGCCCGAGAAGCTGTTCGTCACCACGGCGTGGGCCGCCTTCGCGCCGCCCTCGGCCTCCCCGAGGGCCGTCTCCTTCCAGTCGGCGTAGGTGAAGTGGCCGGCGGTGTGCGTCGTCATAAGGGGTCCTTTCCGGAAGCCGGGTCGGCGATGGCCCCCACTCTGACCGCCATACCTGACATCTTTTGTCAGGTACCGGAATCACCATGGACCGCATGCGTGCCGACCGCCTTCTCTCGCTGCTCCTGCTGCTGCAGAACCGGGGCCGGATGACCGCGCCCGAGATCGCCGCCGAGCTGGAGGTCTCGGTGCGCACCGTCTACCGCGATGTGGAAGCGCTCGGCGCGTCCGGTGTGCCGGTCTACGCCGAGCGGGGCCCGGCCGGGGGCTTTTCGCTGCTCGACGGCTACCGCACCCGGCTGACCGGGCTCACCGGCGACGAGGCGGACTCGCTCTTCCTCGCCGGGACGCCGGGGGCGGCCGCCGAACTGGGCCTGGGCGCCGACCTCACCACGGCCCAGCTCAAGCTGCGGGCCGCGCTTCCGGCGGAGCTGGGCGAGCGGTCCCGCCGTATCCAGGAGCGCTTCCACCTCGACGCGCCCGGCTGGTTCCGGGACGCCGAGCCGGTGCCCCATCTGGCGGCGGCCGCCGAGGCCGTATGGGAGCGGCGGGTCCTGCGGGTGCGCTACCGCCGCTGGCGCGGAGAGGTGCGGCGGGAGCTGTATCCGCTGGGCCTCGTCCTCAAGGGCGGCATCTGGTACCTGGTGGCGCGGGTCGAGGACAGCGTGCGCAGCTACCGGGTGGCGCGGATCCTGGACGCCGAGGTGCTGGCGGAGGTCTTCGAGCGGCCCGCCGGGTTCGACCTCGCCGCCCACTGGGCGGAGTCGTCCCGCCGGCTGGAGGACATGCGCTTCCAGGGCGAGGCCGAACTGCTGCTGTCGGAGCGCGGAGTGAAACTGCTCCCGGTGCAGTTCGGGGCGGTGGGCGCGCAGGCGGCGGCCGCGGCGGGCCCGCCCGACGACCAGGGGCGGGTGCGAGTCGTCCTGCCCGTGGAGTCGCTGCCGGTCGCGGTCCACGACATGCTGCGGCTGGGCACCGACGCCGAGGTGCTGGGGCCGCCCGAGCTGCGGTCGGCCGTCGCCCGCGCCGTCGCCGAACTGGCCCGCCGCTACGGCGCGCCCCCCGACGCCGGCGCGCCCCCGCCGGCCCACGACACGCCGGGCGCGGCGGGCGCCAACGGCGCGTGATCGGCGGGACACCCCCTAGCGTCTCCCCAAAGACGGGAGGCCGTGATGACGGAAGCGCAGCGGGAGGCGCCGGAGGGCGATGCCGTACTGACCCGGATCGGGCAGGCGGTCATGCTGCACCGGGGCGGGGACCGCGAGGAGGCGCGCAATCGCCTCGCCGCGCTGTGGCGGGAGATCGAACGGGACGGCGCCCCCTTCCACCGCTGCGCCCTCGCCCACTATCTGGCCGACACCCAGGACGATCCGCTCGACGAGCTGATCTGGGACCTGCGGGCGCTCGCCGCCGCCGACGGGCTCACCGGGGCCCTGGCGCCACGGGCGTTCCTCCCCTCCCTCCACCTCAACGTGGCCGCCGGCTACCTGAGGCTCGGCCAGGAACGGGCGGCCCGCGATCAGTTGGCGCTGGCGCGGGCGACCGCCGGTGCGCTCGGCGAGGATCCGTACGGCGACGGGGTACGGGCGGCCATCGCGCGGCTGACGCTGACGCTGGAGGGTGCCGCCGAGGACCAGGACGGGCCGGGAACCTAGTCGCCGGTGGCGCCGTCGATCCGTTCGCGCAGCAGGTCGGCGTGGCCGTTGTGGCGGGCGTACTCCTCGATCATGTGCAGATAGATCCAGCGCAGGCTGTAGTCGCCGCGGTCGGGGCGGGTGACGACATCGTCCAGGGAGCGGCCCGCGGCGGCCTCCTTGGCCTTGGCGATCTCCTCCCGCCAGGTGGCGAAGGCGTCCTGCGCGGTGTCGCCGTCGGTGACGTGGAAGTCCCCGTCCGGGTCCGCCTCGCCGTACCAGATCGGCGGGGCGTCCTCCTGGGCGAGCACCCGCCGGAACCAGCTCCGCTCGACCTCGGCCATGTGCCGTACCAGCCCGAGCAGGGTCAGCCCGGACGGCGGCGCGGACGCCGTACGCAGCTGTGCGTCGTCCAGCCCCTCGCACTTGAGGGCGAGGGTCGCGCGGTGGAAGTCCAGCCACCCCTCCAGGCTGGTGCGTTCATCGGCGGTCCGGGGCGCTTGAAGGCGTTCTGCGGTCGTCATGGCGGTCATGATGGCGGTGCGGCCACCCGGCCCGCCACGCGTTTTATCCGTCGCCCAGCATCCCGCGCAGCAGCTCCTCGACGCGCAGCGCCGCGCGGTCCGGTACGGCGTCGTGGTCGGCGCGCGCGGCGCAGCCGAACATCAGCCCCTCGCACCAGGCGACCAGCGACCGCGCGTGCCGCCGGGGCTCGGCGGAACCCAGCGCCGTCATCATCTCCTCGAGCGGCTCCCGGAAGCCGCGTCCGGTCGCGTCGTAGAACTCCCGCAGCTCCGGGCGGCGGGTTCGCCTCCAGCGCGAGCTCATAGCGGGCGATCAGCAGATCGCGCCGGGCAGTGAGCGAGCGGTGCAGGGCGAGCGAGAGCGCGTCGGCCGGACCGGCGACCGGATCGGTCCCGTCCGGCGCCGCCCCGGCGGGGCGCGGCATCTCGTCGGGCGTCAGCACCTCCGCCTCCCGCTGGGCCAGCCGCCGGACCGCCGCCTTCAGCAGGGCGGCGCGGGTCCGGGCGTGGTGCGAGGTCGAGCCGAGCGGAAGCCCGGCCGCCTCGTCCACCGCCCGGTGCGTCAGCCCCCGCATCCCGCGCTCGGCCAGCAGCGCCAGGGCGGTGTCGGCGACCAGCTCGGCCCGGGAGGCGCCGGACGCGGAGGTGCCGGATGCGGAGGCGGCGGTTCGATCAGCGGTCACGGGGCCGACCCAAGCCCATCCATCACTCCCACTACGGCTGTAGTGACCTGGGGCATCGCCGATGGGCGGCCGCCCGTCCGCACGTATCCTTCGGAGGCACGGCGGAAGGCATGACCAGCGGCGCACGAGGAGGCACCACGGATATGAGGGTCGGCTGCGTAGGGCTCGGCGACATCGCGCGGAAGGCGTATCTGCCCGTGCTCATGGCCCGCCCCGGGCTGGAGCCGCATCTGCACACCCGCACCCCGGCCACTCTCCAGCAGGTCGCCGACACCTACCGCGTCCCGGAGGCCCAGCGCCATGCCGACCTCGACTCGCTGCTCGCGGCCGGGCTCGACGCGGCCTTCGTGCACGCCCCTACCGGCGCCCACGCCGACCTCGTCACCCGGCTGATCGAGGCCGGGGTGCCGACCTACGTCGACAAGCCGCTCGCGTACCACCTCGCCGACAGCGAGCGGATCGTGCGGCTCGCCGAGGAGCGCGGGGTGAGCCTGATGGTCGGCTTCAACCGGCGTTACGCCCCCGGCTACGCGCAGTGCCTGGACCATCCGCGCGATCTGATACTGCTCCAGAAGAACCGCGTCGGCCTCCCCGAGGACCCGCGCACCCTCGTCCTCGACGACTTCATCCACGTCGTCGACACCCTGCGCTTCCTCGCGCCGGGTCCGGTGGACCACATCGACGTGCGCGCCAGGATCCGTGACGGGCTGATGCACCACGTGCTGGTGCAGCTGTCCGGGGACGGGTTCACCGCGCTCGGCGTGATGAACCGGATGAGCGGTTCCACCGAGGAGGTCCTGGAGGTCTCCGGCCAGGACACCAAGCGGCAGGTGGTCAACCTCGCCGAGGTCGTCGACCACAAGGGCCAGCCGAGTGTGCGCCGCCGGGGCGACTGGGTGCCGGTGGCGCGGCAGCGCGGGATCGAGCAGATCACCGACGCCTTCCTGGACGCGGTGCGTGACGGGCGGCGGATCGGCGCCGAGGACGCGCTGCTCACCCATGAGCTGTGCGAACGGGTTGTCAGGGACGCCCTGGAGTCGGCCGGTCCGATGGCCGGTCCGTCCGCCGGTCCGACGGCCCGCTCGACGGTCCGCCCGTTCTCCGGTCCGCCCGCCGGCTGAGCGCCCGGCGCCCCTCGGCCGCGCAGAACACGGCGAGCGCCGCCATCGCCCCGTACACCGGCCAGGGCCCGATCCGCACATACGGGCTCGTGCCCTGCCCCAGCGGCACCGTGTAGACGGTGGCCGCGCTGGTGTCGGTGGACATCCGGGGTCCCACCGGTTCGCCGCGCGGTCCGAACACCGCGCTCTGGCCGGTCAGCGTGGCGTGCACCATCGGCCGCCAGGTCTCGGCGGCGCGCAGCGCGGCCAGCGAGGCGTGCTGCTCGGGCGCCCAGCTCCCCTGGAAGGTCGAGGTCGAGGACTGGACGACCAGCATCCGCGCCCCGTCCCGCACCAGGGCCCGGCTCATGTCCGGGAACGCCGACTCGAAGCACACCAGCGGGCCGATCCGCAGGCCGTCCGGCAGCCTCATCACCACCTGCCCGGTGCCCCGGTGGCGGTCCTCACCGGCCGCCTTGCCCACCGAGGTGGCCCAGCCCAGCAGCGGCCGGGCCGGGATGTACTCCCCGAAGGGGACCAGCCGCATCTTGTCGTAGCGCTGCCCCGTCGGCCCGTCCGGTCCGATCAGCACCGAGCTCTTGTAGATCCCGGGCCGGTCGCCGCGCCGCGCGTCCACGTTGACCAGCAGATCCGCGCCGACCGTCCGGGACAGTCCGGCCAGCCGCCGGCTCAGCTCCGGATGGGTGGTCAGGTCCCGCCCGACGCTGCTCTCACCCCACACCACCAGGTCGACATGGCGGCCGGCCAGCTGCCGGGTCAGCTCCGCGCTGCGTTCGAAGCGCGGCCCCGGCCCCTGGATGACGCCCGGCTGCACCACCGCGATCCGCGCCGTCCCGGGCTCCTTGGCCTGTGGCGCCCACGCCCACGCCCACGCCCCGGCCGCCGCCGCGCCGCACGCGGTGAGCCCGGCCAGTGCCACCGCGCGGGCGCGGGCCACCGCGATCAGCACGCACACCGTGACATTCACCATGACCAGCAGGAAGCCCAGCAGCCATACCCCGCCCACCGAGGCCAGCCGCAGCGCGGGCGCCACCTGCCACTGGCTCGCCCCCAGCAGCCCCCACGGTCCGCCGAGGTACTGCCAGGACCGGACGAGCTCGGCCATCAGCCATACGGACGGCAGCAGCACCAGCGCCGCCGCCACCCGCCCGGGACCCGGGCGGCCGTGCAGCAGCCGGTGCGTCAGCCACCCCCAGGGCGCCCAGCACAGCCCCAGCAGCAGCGCCAGGACCACGATGAACACATGCAGGCTCGGCATCAGCCAGTGGTGCACCGCGAGCAGGAACCCGGCGCCGCCCAGCCAGCCGTCCAGCAGGGCCCGGCGGCCGGTGGGCGCCGAACGCGCCAGCAGCAGCCAGGGCACCAGGGCGACATACGCCCACCACCACAGCGAGGGCTCGGGGAAGGCCGGTGCGGGCAGCGCGCCCGTCGCCAGCGCCATCCCACCGCGCCACCACGGGGAGGCGAGCCGCCGCCTCCACGGGCCCCCGCCGCCGACCGGCCTCCGCACTCCGGACACTCCCCTCCCGTTGGCACAGGGCCAGTGTGCGGCAGCCGGCCGATCATGAACAGGGCGGGGATGCGCCGGGGCGCGCTTCATACCGGTTCCGGGAGGTCTTGTTCGGCCCAGATGAGCTTGCCGCCCTCGGTGTAGCGGGTGCCCCAGCGGTGGGCCAGCTGGGCGACGAGGAACAGCCCGCGGCCGCCCTCGTCGGTGGTGCGGGGGTGGCGCAGCCGCGGTGAGGTGCTGCTGGTGTCGGCGACCTCGCAGATCAGCACCTCGTGCCGGATCAGCCGCAGCCGGATGGGGCCGGTGCCATGGCGGATGGCGTTGGTGACCAGCTCGCTGACGATCAGTTCCGTGGTCGTCGCCAGGTCCTCCAGACCCCACTCGGCGAGCCGGCGGACCGCCAGGGAGCGGGCTCCGGCCACGACGGCCGGATCGGAGGGCAGGTCCCAGGAGACGACGTGTCCGCTGTCCAGGCCGTGCGTACGGGCCAGCAGCAGGGCCACGTCGTCGGACTGCGGGGAGGTCAGCAGGGCGTCGACGACCGTGGAGCACAGCTCCTCCAGCGGACGCGCCGACTGGCGCAGCGCGTTGCTCAGCCGGCCCAGACCGACGTCGATGTCCTGGTCGCAGCCCTCGATGAGCCCGTCGGTGTAGAGGGCGATCAGGCTTCCGTCGGGCAGCTCCAGCTCCGCCGACTCGAACGGCAGCGACCCGAGGCCCAGCGGGGGACCCGCGGGCAGCGGCGGGAAGGAGACCTCGCCCGAGGGGTCCACGACCGCGGGGGTCGGGTGCCCCGCCCGCGCCATCGTGCACCGCTGGGTGACCGGGTCGTAGACCGCGTACAGACAGGTGGCGCCCAGCACCGCGGCCGCCACGCCCTCCTGCCCGGCCTCCTCCTCGGTGAGCCGGATGACCAGGTCGTCGAGGTGGGCCAGCAACTCATCGGGCGGCAGGTCCATATCGGCGAGCGTGTGCACGGCGGTCCGCAGCCGCCCCATGGTCGCCGCGGCGGTGATGCCGTGTCCGACCACATCGCCGACCACCAGCGCCACCCGGGCGCCGGACAGCGGGATCACGTCGAACCAGTCGCCGCCGACCCCGTTGCGCGCGTCCGTGGGGAGATAGCGCGAGGCCACCTCGAGGGCCTGGCCGCCGGACAGGGCGTGCGGCAGCAGACTGCGCTGGAGGGCCAGCGCGGCGGCGTGCTCACGGCTGTAGCGGCGGGCGTTGTCGACGCACAGCGCGGCCCGCGCGACCAGCTCCTCGGCGAGCAGCAGATCGTCCTCCTCGAACGGGTCCGGGTGCCGGGAGCGGACGAACGAGGCCACGCCCAGGAGGGCGCCGCGCGCCCCGATCGGCGTCACCATCAGCGAGTGCATCCCGAACTCGCGCAGCTTCGCCGTCCGCGCCGGATCGTCGCCGGACCACGCGTCGATGGAGACGCCCATCACCGGGTCGAGCAGCGGTTCCCCGGAGAAGTAGCAGCGGGCGAGCGGGGACGAGGGGAAGACCGCGATCGGTTCTCCGGGCGCCGCGATGGACTCCGGGCACCCCTCCCGGATCGATGCCTGACCGGCGCGGCGGAACGCGGGCAGGGTCTCGCCCGAGGGCTTGGCGGGCTCCTCGCCGCGCAGGACGTCCTCCACCAGATCGACGGTGACGAAGTCGGCGAGCCGCTCCACCGCGAAGTCGGCCAGCTCCTGGGCGGTGCGCAGCACGTCCAGGGTGCCGCCGATGCGCGCGCCGGCCTCGTTGAGCAGCGCCAGCCGCTCCCGGGCCCGCCAGCGGTCGGTGACGTCGATGGCCATGTAACACACGCCCACCGGCCGGCCCTCGGCGTTGTCCAGCCGGAAGAACGAGGTCGAGTACGCGTGCTCGCTGCCCGGTTCGGCCATCGTCCAGCCCCGGTACTCGTAGTCGATCACCGGCTCACCGGTCTCCAGCGCCTGCCGCATCCGCGCTTCGATCGCCTCGGTGTCCAGCCCCGGCAGGAAGTCCCCCATCCGGCTCCCCAGCCGCTCCGCCCGCGGCACCCCTCCGTAGCGCTCCAGCGTGTCGTTGATCCACACGTACCGCAGATCCGGGCTCAGCACGGCCATCCCGATCGGCGACCGGGTGAGGAACGCCTGGAGCAGCGAGCCGCTGAGCGCCCAGCTCGGGATGGAGCCCACATCGACCCCGGAGACCAGCCAGGAGGTCTCGCCGTCCGGATCGCGCATCGCGGAGATCCGCAGCCCCATGTCGATCCGCCGGCCGTCCCGGTGCCGGACCTGCCCCAGACCGCCCCAGCCGCCGTGTGCCCGGCACCACGCGCCGATCGCCTCGGCCTTCGCCGCGTCCTCCGGCGCCGCCAGCAGCACCCTGGCCGGCTGCTTGACCATCTCCGCCGCCGGATAGCCGAGGAGCCGCTCCGCCGCCGGGGTCCAGCCGGTGATGATCCCCTCGGCGTCGACCAGCACTGTCGCCGCATCCGCCATGTCGAAGGGGACATGGGTCTCGGCCGGCGCGATTCCCTGGGGGATGACCCTCACCCCCGTCCCAACTGCGGATACATTTCTCTCCATCCTATGACTTACGGTGCTTATCGGACCCGCGGCAGCGGCGTTTGACAACCCGCTCCCGCCCGTCCGAGGATCTCCATGTGAACTTGTCAGACAGCCAGACAGGACGTCCCGGACCCGACGTCCCCCGGCGGGTGAGCGCGATGGAGGCGGTGCTCGGCCACCTCCGGGAAGCGATCGAGCGCGGCGACTACGCGGTGGGGGACAAACTCCCCTCCGAGGCGGAGCTGTGCCGCCGTCTCGAGGTCAGCCGGCCGGTGCTCCGCGAGGCCCTCCGGGCCCTCCAGACGATGGGGCTGACCGCCTCGCGCACCGGCAAGGGCACCTTCGTCATCTCCAGCGGGCCGGTGGCGGACCCCACCTTCGGCGACTACGCCGCGAGCGACCTGCTGGAGGTGCGCCGGCACATCGAGATCCCGGTGGCGGGCTACGCGGCCCGGCGCCGCTCCGCCGAGGACCTCGACCACCTGTCCCATCTGCTGGAGCGGATGGAGCGGGAGACCGACACCACCGCCTGGGTGGCGATGGACACGCTGTTCCACCTCGCCATCGCCCAGGCGGCCCGGAATCCGGTCTTCCGGCGGGTCATCGAGGAGATCCGCGACGCCCTGGCCCGGCAGTCGGCATTTCTCAACGAACTCGGCGGCCGCCGCGAGCAGTCCAACCGGGAGCACCGGGCGATCGTCGACGCGCTCGCCGGCGGGTCCGAGCACGACGCGGTGGAGGCGATGACCCACCACCTCGAGCGGGTGGAGACCACGCTGACCGCCATCGTGCGGCCCGCCGCGCCCGACGGCCGGACGGCCGCACCGGTGGAAGGCGCCCGGCGGGCGTGAACGAGCAGTCCCCTCCGGCGGGCGGCGAGCGTTCCTCCGGTGAGCGCACCGCCGACGGCACCGGGCCGGTCGGCCCGCGCCGGGCCGACCGCGACCACTCCGACACGCCGCGGACACCTCCGACACCCGCCGCGACCACACCGGCGCGCCGTGACCACCCCGACCGCGCCCCGAACACCCCCGACCACGAGAGCACCACCATGAACATCCCCCTCGGACGGACCATCGACGCGACCCGCCGCACCCCCGCCGAGCCCCCCGCCATCCGCGAACCCCGCCATGTGCCGCTCGCCCATGTCGTACGCGGCGGGGTCATCGAGGGCGTCCACCACGGCTCGGTCGTCGTCCTGGGCGCCGACGGCCGGGTCGAGTTCCAGGCCGGCGACATCGACGCGGCCTTCTACCCGCGCTCCGCGCTCAAGCCCGTCCAGGCCGTCGGGCTGCTGCGGGCCGGGCTGCCGCTGGAGGGGGAGCTGCTGTCGCTCACCGCCGCCAGCCACTCCGGCCAGCGGCGCCACCTGGACGGAGCGCGCCGCATCCTCGACCGGGCCGGGCTCACCGAGGCCGATCTGCGCAACGTCCCCGACCTGCCGTACGGCGCCGCCGAGCGCGACGCCTGGCTGCGCGACGGCGGCGAGCCCACCCGGCTGGCCCAGAACTGCTCCGGCAAGCACGCCGCGATGCTGCTCACCGCCCAGCTGCGCGGCTGGCCGCTGGCCGACTACCTCGACCCGGCCCATCCGCTGCAACGGCTGATCGCCGAGACCGTGGAGGACCTCACCGGGCAGCGCGTCGCCCGGGTCACCGTCGACGGCTGCGGTGCGCCGCTGTTCTCCGTCTCCCTGCGCGGGCTCGCCACGGCCGCGGCCCGGATCGCCTCGGGCGCGGCGGACACCCCCGAGGGCCGGGTGGCGGCCGCCCTGCGCGCCCACCCGGACATGGCGTCCGGCAGCGACCGGGATGTGGCCCGGCTGATGCGCGCCGTACCAGGTCTGATCGCCAAGGACGGCTTCGAGGGCGTGCAGATCGCGGCACTGCCCGACGGACGGGCCGTCGCCGTGAAGATCGCCGACGGTGCCGACCGCGCCCGGATGCCGGTGACCGCAGCGGCCCTCGCCCACTGCGGTGTCGACCCCGGTGCCCTCACCGAGTTCGCCACCACGCCCGTGCACGGCGGCGGGGTCACCGTCGGCTGTCTGCACCCCACCGCTCTCCTGGCCCCGCCCGCCGCCTGACGGGAACCGCGCCCCGAGCCTCAAAAGACCGTCGCCCCGATCCTCAGAAGAGGGAGCGCGAGCCGCGCAGCCGGGCGACGGCCGGGGCGGAGCTGAACGGGAGCAGTCCGGCGGGGCGGTCCGGGGCCGCCACGTCGATGCGGACGCTCTCGGCGATCCGGTAGGGGCGGTGCGCCAGCACCGCCCCGACGCGCCCGCGCAGCCGGGACACCGCGGCCCGTACGGTCACCGTCCGCGTCGCATCCCCGAACAGGTCCTGGGCCAGCTGCGCCGCCGTGCGCCCCTCGGGGTGCGCGGCGAGCACCAGCAGCACCTCCGCGTGGCGGGCGCTGAGCTCATGCGTCCAGGTGCCCGACGGCCCCGAGAAGGTCAGGGTCCAGCGGTGCGGATGGCGCAGGTCCAGCAGCAGATGGCCCCAGCCCGCCGGATCGCCCCCCTCGAGGGTCTCGCCGTCCAGCACCCGCAGCAGATGGCCGCCGGGCAGCGGCTCCACCGCGCACGCGCCGAGCCCCGGCAGCCACACCGGCCCGTCGTACGGCGCCTTGGGCAGCGGCAGCCGGCGCTCACGCGGGGTCACCCCGGTGACCCCGGCGACCCAGCCGTGCCGGTCGACCACGACGGCCTTGCCACGGACTCGTGCCAGGAGGGGCGCGGCGACCGCCCGCAGGCCCTCCAGCTCCCGGCTGTGGGCCAGCCGCAGTTCACCCTCGGCCCACCGGGCGGTCGCGGTGACCAGCGAGAGCACCGTCGGATGGGCGGTCCCGGCCGGGCCGCTGATGTCGACGACGCCCAGCAGCCGGCCGTCCCGTGCGTCGTGCACGGGGGCGGCGGCACAGCTCCAGGTGTGGAAGGCGCTCACGAAGTGCTCCGCCGAATGCACCCGTACCGGGGATCGCACGGCGAGCGCGGTGCCGATGCCGCTGGTCCCGGCGACGTCCTCGGCCCAGTGCGAACCCTCGACGAGCGCGATGCCGTCGGCCTGCCGGCGGACGCCCCGATGGCCGTCGATCCACAGGACGCGGCCCTCCGCATCGGCGATGATCATGATGTGGCCGGCCGCCTCCGCGGCCTCCAGCAGCCCGCTGTGCAGCGTGGGCAGCACCTCGGCCAGCCGGGTCTGCCGCCTCCGCAGCTCCAGCTCGTCCAGGCCCAGCGGCCGCGGGGCGCGGCCGTGGTCGGGGTCGAGGCCCAGGCGCAGCATCCGGTCCCAGGACGCGCCGATCACCGGGCGGGCGGGCAGCGGAAGCCGCCCCCGGCTCAGCGCCGTCTCGCGGATCACCGCCATGAGACGGGCCGATTCGGCGGGGCTCAGCGCGGCCAGGGGACCGGCGTCGCGTGGGTGCTGGATACGCATGGATGGCAGCCTTCAGCCTCTGCTGAACCGGGCTTCGTCGTCCCGCGATTGTAGTGAAGCCGGCCCGGGGGAGCGGCCGCCTGGCAGCCGTCCAGGCCCTGTCCGGACCCTGGCTAGAGGGCGGACGTGGCCACCTCGGCCCAGATGGTCTTGCCGGTCTCGGTCTGGCGGGTGCCCCAGCTCTCGGTCAGCTGGGCCACCAGCAGCAGTCCGCGGCCGCCCTCGTCGAAGCCGCGGGCCCGGCGCAGATGCGGTGCGGTACGGCTGCCGTCGGAGACCTCGCAGATCACCGCCCGGTCATGGATCAGCCGCAGCCCGATGGGCGGCGTGGCGTGCCGGATGGCGTTGGTGACCAGCTCGCTGACCACCAGCTCCATGGTGAAGGCGGCCTCTCCGAAACCCCATGCGGCCAGCCGCTCGGCGGCGTCCCGGCGGGCGCGGGCCACCACGGCCGGGTCGTACGGCAGCTCCCAGGTGGCCACCCGGTCCGCGTCCAGGGCCCGGGTGCGGGCCAGGAGCAGGGCGACGTCGTCGGTGGGGCGGCTGGGGAGCAGTGTGGCCAGCACCGCCTGGCAGAGGCCGTCCAGCGAGTCCGCGGGCTGGGCGAGCGTGGTGCGCAGCGTGCCGATCGTCTGGTCGATGTCCCGGTCGTGGGACTCGATCAGGCCGTCGGTGTAGAGGGCCAGCAGGCTGCCCTCCGGCAGTTCCAGGTCGACCCTCTCGAACGGCAGGCTGCCCAGGCCCAGCGGCGGTCCGCCGGGGAGGTCGAGCAGGGTGGTGGTGTGGTCCGGCGTCACCAGTACGGGCGGCGGATGCCCGGCGCGGGCCAGGGAGCAGCGGCGGGAGACCGGGTCGTAGACCGCGTACAGGCAGGTCGCGCCGATCTCCCCGCCGTCCTCCTCCGCCACGCCCGGACCGTCCGCACCGCTCTCCGTCTCCCCGGACAGCAGGTTCACCAGATCGTCCAGATGGGTGAGCAGCTCATCGGGGGCGAGATCGACATCGGCGAGGGTGCGCACCGCGGTCCGCAGCCGGCCCATGGTGGCCGACGCCTGGACGCCATGGCCCACCACATCGCCGACGACCAGGGCGACCCGCGCGCCCGACAGCTGGATGACGTCGAACCAGTCGCCGCCCACCCCGGACCGGTAGCCGGCCGGCAGATAGCTGGAGGCGACCTCCACCGCGGCGCTCTCGGGCAGGGTGCGCGGCAGCAGACTGCGCTGAAGGGCCAGCGCGGTGTGGCGCTCGCGGGTGTACCGCCGGGCGTTGTCGACGCAGACGGCGGCCCTGGCCGTCATCTCCTCGGCGAGCAGCAGATCGTCCTGCTCGAACGGTTCGGGGCGGCGGTGCCGGGAGAAGCTGGCCACGCCGAGGGTGGCGCCGCGGGCCCGCAGCGGAACGGCCATCGCGGAGTGGAATCCGAACCGCCGGATCATGGCGGCCCGCTCCGGTGCCTCGTCGGCCCATCGGGCGACGCCGGGATCGGTGATCTTGTGCAGCAGGCCCCGCTCGGCCACCAGGCACTCGGCTTCGGGGGAGTATTCGGGGTAGGAGGCCAGCTGCCCCGGCCGCAGCACGGCTTCCGGGCAGCCCTCGTAGATCGACTGGCGGGCGACCCGGCGCAGCAGCACATGGCCGCCCTGCGGGCCGGGGCGCGGTTCGCCGCCGTCGTGCACCGCGGGCAGCAGATCGACCGCCACGAAGTCGGCGAGCGCGGGGACGGCCACATCGGCCAGCTCCTGCGCGGTCCGGTCGATGTCCAGGGTGCTGCCGATGCGGACGCTGGCCTCGTTGAGCAGCGCCAGCCGCCGCCGGGCGGCCCGCTGGGCGGTCGTGTCGAGGGCGGTCAGCGCCACGGCCGCCACCCGCCCCCGGGGGTCGCGCAGCGGCGAGACGACGGTGGACCAGGCGAAGAGGCGGGGGTCGCCGGGCATGACCGTGGACAGCTCCAGGAACTGCTCGTCACCCGTCTCCAGCACCCGCCGGATCGCGTGCTCGGCCACCTCGGACTCCGGACCGGGCATGATCTCCGAGATCCGCAGGCCCCGCATCTCCTCCTGGGTCAGCTCCATCACCTGCTCCATGTCGCGGTTGGCCCAGCGCAGCCGCAGCCCGGCGTCGTAGACCGCCATCGTGCACGGCGCCTGGAGGAAGGAGCGCCGCATCAGCTCCTCGTCCTCCTCGGCGGGGTGTCCGGCGCACGGCGGGGCGGAGACGATCAGCCACTCGGGGGCCCCGGTCTCCGAGGTGCGGCGGTGTGCCAGCAGCCGCACGTCCAGGGTGGAGCCGTCGTGGCGCAGCAGGGTGGCCCGGCCGTTCAGCCGGTTGGGCGGGGAGGCCGAGCGCAGCGCGTTGCGCACCTCGGCGCGGGCGTGCGAGGCGTCGTGGAGCAGATCGGCCGCGGGCCTGCCCACGATGTCGGCGGGGCGGTAACCGAGCAGCCCACGGGCAGCCTCGTTCCACCGCGTGACGATGCCGTGCTCGTCGACCGTGGCCCTGGCGGTGGCCTCCTCGCCGAGGAGATCGCCCGACCGGACGGACCGCTCGTGCCACGGGGTGTCCGGTCGCGTCATGTCGTCATCTCACCCTTGCCCCGGACTTCCGCCGAGAGCGGGGCGACGCCCCACCACGGCGCCCTCGGCGGAGAGTGAACCAATGGCCGCGTCTTCGAGTATGCCGACGGGGAGAGGTGTCGGCACACGGTGCGCGGCACTACGGTCGGGGAGCCGCCGGCCAGGAGTCGACCGGGAACTCGTACACCAGCCCGTCCGGCCGGGACGACGACGTCCGCCGTTCCCACGGCCCGATCGCCACTGTAGTTACGCTCCAGCGCCTTGACCACGGGAAACCCGCGGCGATCTCCGGCTCCTCCGGGCCGGTGCCCGCGGGTGACTGTCGCCGGCTGCTGGTACTGTCCCGGAGCACAAGAAACGAACAGAAGTTCCGCAAGGGGTGGGGTTCATGGCCATGGTCGTACATGAGAGACATGGCGCGGGGCGCGGCAAGGGACACGGCGCGGGCACCAGGGCGGCCGGTGCCGTCCTCGCCGGCGTGCTGCTCTGCGGCGGCGCGGTCGGCTGCGGGTCCTCCGGGTCGGACGACAAGACGGCGGGCAAGTCGGCGGACACGTCCTCGGAGCAGGTGCGGATGGCGCCGGCGGCGGCCGTACGGGCGGCCGCGAAGAAGAGCGAGAAGCTCACCTCGTTCCGCTACCGGATGACCGGAACGACCCCCGAGGACGGGCGGATCGAGGGCGAGGCGGCGATGAGCACCAAGCCGGTCGCGGTCAGCATGAAGATGCGCGCGGCCGGCCAGGGCGCCGACGCGGCGGTGGAGATCCGGCTGCTGGACGGGGCGATGTACCTCAACGGGGGCAAGGAGGCCGCCGGCGAGCTGGACGGCAAGAGCTGGCTCAAGTTCGACATGTCGGCCATGGACGAGAAGCAGACCGGCGCGCTGAGCGGCGGTTCGCTCTCCCGCCAGGCGGACCGGAACCCGGCCGACGACTCGGCCTTCCTCTCCGGCGCCGACGATGTGAAGCGGGTCGGCGAGGAGACGATCGACGGGGTGCGCACCACGCACTACCGGGGCACCATCACCCTCAGCCAGATGCGCAAGAGCCTGAAGGGCGAGGACGCGGCCACCCGCGAGCGCCGCGAGAAGAGCCTCAAGGCGTACGAGGAGATGGGGATCGACCGGATGTCCATGGACATGTGGGTCGACCCGGACGGCCACACCAAGCGGTTCCGCATGCGCGGCAAGGGGGACAAGGGCCCGCTCGACATGACCATGACCTTCTCCGGTCTCAACGAGCCGGTCACCGTGAAGGCGCCGCCGGCCGACCAGACCATGGACCTCTCCGAGCTGACGGAGGGCGTCGAGGGCTGACCCGGCCGGGCGCCCGCACCGTGGGCGGCACACCGGGCTCAGGCGCCCGGTGTGCCCGCCCCGGCCGTGAGGGCCGAGTCGTCCTCCACCCGGGCGCCGGGCAGCTGGTGCCGGGCGGCGATGAGGGCGGCGTCCACATCCCGTGTCCCGGTGGAGACGCACAGCGTGTAGGCGAGGTCGTCCATCCGCTGCCGTACCTCGGTGCCGCCCGACTCGGCGTGCAGCATCCGGAGCGTTTCGTACTGCTCGATGAGGTTCTGAAGGACGACCGGGTGGGCCATCAGCACGGGAGTGGTCCTTTCTCAGTCGGCGGGGTGACGTCAGCGCGTGTACCCGGATGGCCCGGGGCCATGTGCTGTCCGACGGGATCAGATGTCGCGCCGCTCCAGCGGCCGGTTGGCCGGGCCCTGGAGCACCCGGCCGTCGGTGCCGAAGCGGGAGCCGTGACAGGGGCACTCCCAGGCCCGCTCGGCGGCGTTGAACGCGACCAGGCAGCCCATATGGGTGCAGCGGGCCGAGACCGCGTGCGCCTGGCCGTCCTCGTCCCGGTAGACGGCACAGTGCCGCCCGTCCAGCCGGGCCACGGCCCCGGTGCCCGGCGCGATCCGGTCGACCGTCCCGGCGCGCGCCGTGCTGAGCCGGTCGCCGATGAAATGCCGCCCGACCTGGACCTGATGGCTGATCAGCGCCGGGGCCTCGCGCAGCGCGGTCCGCAGCCGCCGGGGGTCGTACAGCCCGGCCCACGGCGGCCGCTCACCGCCGATCAGCGCGGTGAGCAGCCGGCCCGCCATGATGCCGCCGCTCAGGCCCCAGCCGCCGAAGCCCGTCGCCACATAGGTGTGGCGGGCGCCGGGGTGGAAGGGGCCGACCAGCGGCACGGTGTCGGTGGGGTCGTTGTCCTGGGCGGCCCAGCGGTGGGTGATCTCCACGCCGGGGAAGCGCTCCCGGGCCCATGCGGCCAGCCGCTCGAACCGTTCCGGGGTGTCCCCGGTGCCGGGCTTGAAGGACTCCCCGGTCACGATCAGCAGCCGCCGCCCGTCCCGGTACGGCGCGGTGCGCACCGACCGGGTGTGCTGCTCCGGGGTGATGTACGTGCCCTGGGGGTCCCGGTCGGCGGGGAGGGGAGCGGCCACCACGAGTTCGCGGTGCGTCGCGAGCCGGGCGAACAGCAGCGCCCTGTCGAACACCGGATAGTGGGTGGCGATCACCACGTCCCCGGCCGTCACCACCGCCCCGCTCTCCGTGGTGACCCGGCACGGGGTGCCCTCCGCCAGACCGGTGGCGCGGGTGTGCTCATGGATCCGCCCGCCGCGGGCGCGCAGATCCTCGGCGAGCGCCAGGAGATATGCGCGCGGATGGAACTGCGCCTGATCCTCGATCCGGACCGCGCCCGCGACCGGGTACGGCAGCCCGGTCTCCGTCACGTACGAGGCCGGCAGCCCCGCCTCGCAGGCGGCCTCCGCCTCGGCACGGACCTCGTCGGTGCGCGCCGGGTCCTCGACATAGGTGAACGCCGGGACCCGCTCCAGCTCGCAGTCGATACCGAGCTCGGCCGTGACAGCCGCCACCCGCTCGACGGCGTCGGACTGCGACCGCGCGTACAACCGGGCGCCCTCCGGGCCCCGGGTGCGGCGCAGCCGGTCGTAGACCAGCGTATGCAGCGCCGTGAGCTTGGCGGTGGTGTGGCCGGTGACACCCGCCGCGATCCGGCCGGCCTCCAGCACGGCCACGCGGTACCCGGCGCGGGTCAGCTCCCAGGCGGTGGCGAGCCCCGCGACACCGGCACCGACAACCGCGACATCGACCTCCACATCCGAGGTCAGGGCCGGATGCGGGGCACCGGGCGGCGCGGTGCCCATCCAGTACGACTCGAACACTCCAGGAAGTTCACTCATCGGCCCCGAGTGCCCGTCGACGCCGCACCGAAGCGTGCACACCTACCCCGGGGCCCGGGAGGACAACAGCGCCGAGGCGGCCCGCGCGTGCAGCGAGTCCAAGGCGGTGAGCTGCCGCCCGGCCCGCTCCAGCAGATCGGCGAGCCGGTCCGTGCGCAGCCGGGTGTCATGGACGGCCACCGCGAGCAGCGAGCGCCACAGCAGCGCCTTGCCCTCCACCCCCATCCGCAGCGCCTCCAGCCCCACCAGCGTGTTCACCCCGGAACGCCGCCGTGGCCGACCACCCGGCGCCAGCCGGGTGGCACGCCCGGCCACCCGCGCCGCGTAGACCTTGGCGCGCCGGACGGGGATGTCGAGCGATGCCATGCACCACAGCAGTGACCTGCGGTCCTGGGCGAACTGCGCGGTGAGCCTCGCCAGCTCACCGCCGTACGCCGAGCGCCGGTGCCCACGGGTCATCCGCCGGGCCAGCACCAGCCCGGCGGTGGCGGCGGCCAGGTGGTCGTTGAGGTAGATCCCGAGCCACGGCGGCTCGGGGATGCCGCCGGAGCGGGTCGCGGCCGGTACAGCCATGGTCGTCCTCCCGACGCGGGCAGCGCGGTCACACCCCGCACGAGTACCCCACGCGCGCACGACCAAGAGCGGCGCCACCGGCGGGGAGCCGCCGACGAGACGGGTGCGCGGGACCGTGCCCACCCCCGCCCGGCGCCCGTGCCGCCGGGCGTACCTGTCACCGGGCAGGTGTCCGGGGCCGCCGGGGCGCGGTTGTCGACGAGGCGGGTGCCCACCTTCGCCCGGCACTGGGCAGGCGTCAGGTGCCACCGGGGGCGGCTGCCGTCGAGGCAAGAGGGAACGGGGCCGCACCCGTGCCGTCGGGCGTACCTGGGGCCGGGCAGGTGTCCGGGGCCGCCGGGGCGCGGTTGTCGACGAGGCGGGAGGGGGCGGGGTGTGCCCACCTCCGCCCGGCACTGGGCAGGCGTCAGGTGCCACCGGGCGCGGTTGCCGTCGAGGCAAGAGGGAACGGGGCCGCACCCGTGCCGCCGGGCGTACCTGGGGCCGGGCAGGTGTCCGGGGCCGCCGGGGCGCGGTTGTCGACGAGGCGGGTGCCCACCTTCGCCCGGCACTGGGCAGGCGTCAGGTGCCACCGGGGGCGGCTGCCGTCGAGGCAAGAGGGAACGGGGCCGCACCCGTGCCGTCGGGCGTACCTGGGGCCGGGCAGGTGTCCGGGGCCGCCGGGGCGCGGTTGTCGACGAGGCGGGTGCCCACCTTCGCCCGGCACTGGGCAGGCGTCAGGTGTCACCGGGGGCGGCTGCCGTCGAGGCAAGAGGGAACGGGGCCGCACCCGTGCCGCCGGGCGTACCTGGGGCCGGGCAGGTGTCCGGGGCCGCCGGGGCGCGGTCGTCGACGAGGCGGGTGCCCACCCCCGCCCGGCACTGGGCAGGCGTCAGGTGCCACCGGGCGCGGTTGCCGTCGAGGCAAGAGGGAACGGGGCCGCGCCCGTGCCGCCGGGCGTACCTGGGGCCGGGCAGGTGTCCGGGGCCGCCGGGGCGCGGTTGTCGACGAGGCGGGAGGGGGCGGGGTGTGCCCACCTCCGCCCGGCACTGGGCAGGCGTCAGGTGTCACCGGGGGCGGCTGCCGTCGAGGCAAGAGGGAACGGGGCCGCACCCGTGCCGCCGGGCGTACCTGGGGCCGGGCAGGTGTCCGGGGCCGCCGGGGCGCGGTCGTCGACGAGGCGGGTGCCCACCCCCGCCCGGCACCGGGCAGGCGTCAGGTGCCACCGGGCGCGGTTGCCGTCGAGGCAAGAGGGAACGGGGCCGCGCCCGTGCCGCCGGGCGTACCTGGGGCCGGGCAGGTGTCCGGGGCCGCCGGGGCGCGGTCGTCGACGAGGCGGGTGCCCACCCCCGCCCGGCACCGGGCAGGCGTCAGGTGCCACCGGGCGCGGTTGCCGTCGAGGCAAGAGGGAACGGGGCCGCACCCGTGCCGCCGGGCGTACCCGGGGCCGGGCAGGTGTCCGGGATCACCGGCGGGGAGCCGCCGACGAGACGGGAGGGGGCGGGGTCGGAGGGGCGGGGTCCTGGACGCTTACGTGTATTTGTGGCGCCAATCTCCGGCCCACCCCACGTTCAACTGTCGTCGGCGCCGTAAATATACGGTCCAGAACCCCGCCCCGGAGGCCCCGCACCCGCACCCACCCACACAACCGACCGCGCACCCCAGGGCAACCCCGCACCCGCCCCCACCCACGCAACCGACCGCGCCCCCAGGGCAACCCCGCACCCGCCCCCACCCACGCAACCCACCGCGCCCCCAGGGCAACCCCGGGCGGCCGCCCGGTCAGTGCGGCCGCGGTGCGCGCAGGGAGCGCAGGGGACCCTTGTGCAGCGGCACCGTGCGCCACCGGGCGGTGAAGGCGCGGTCCGCGAGGGAGCAGGTGACCACCAGGTGGTGCGGGGTCTCCAGGAACGCCACGTCCACGGTCAGCGTGTCCGGGTCCGTCCAGCCCCCGCTCACCGCCGTGGGGACGGGCGCATCCGGCGCCGTGTCGGTCCGCCACCCCGCTCCGTCGAACCCCACCTCCAGCCGGGACGCCCCCTCGGCCAGCGCGAGGCTCCACCCGCCGGTGCCGTCCTCGGCCACCGTGACCCCCGTCAGGGTCGGCTGATCGGCGCAGGCACCGCCCGCGGGGGCGAACTCGGCGCCCGACCACGCGGCGGGGTCGGTGAGCGGCGCCGGCTTCGCCGCCAGAGGCGGGAGGGCGAGCCGGGACAGCCGCCGCTCCAGCGCGGCGTCCTCGTCCTCGCGGCCGATGAGCGGCGCGTCGCCGAACGCGGGCAGCAGATGCTCCCACATCGCGTCCAGAAGGGCCTGCATCTGCACCGTGTCCGCCGTCGTGGCGATCACCACGTCGTGCTCGGGCAGCACCACGCAGAACTGCCCGTACGCCCCGTCGCCCCGGTAGCCGTGCTCGGACATCCAGAACTGGAACCCGTACCCCCGCCGCCAGTCCGGCGCCGTACCCTCGCCCATGCCCCCCTCGGTCGGGGTCTGCACCCGCGTCGCCTCGGCGACCCAGGAGGCCGGCAGCAGCCGCTCGCCCGCCCACTCGCCGCCGCGCAGATACAGCAGCCCCAGCCGGGCGATCGCGTCGGTGGTGGCGAACAGCCCGCTGAAGCCGAGGTCACGGCCGGCCGGCACCTGTAGCCAGGCCGTCTCGCCGATGCCCAGCGGGTCGAACAGCCGCGGCCGCAGGTATTCCGTCAGCGACTGCCCGGTCACCCGCTGGACGATCGCGGCCAGGGTGTACGTGGCGGGCTGGTTGTAGGCGAAGACGGTGCCGGGCGCGCGATCCGGTGGAACCAGCAGAAAGCCCCGCACCGGCTCCTCCGGGTCGCCCCCGAACGCCCGCTCAAGGGTCTCCTCGGTGTGCCCGCTGGCCATGGCCGCGACATGGCGTACGAGCATGGCGCGGCTGCCCGGGTCGGTGATCTCGGCCTCGAACTCGGGGAAGTACGAGACCACGGGATCGTCGAGGTTCAGCAGCCCCTCGGCGGCGGCCAGCCCCGCGGCCGTGGAGGTGAAGCTCTTGCTGAGGGAGTACAGCAGATGCGGCCGCTCGGCGGTGTACGGCGCCCACCAGCCGGAGGCGATGAGCCTGCCGTGGCGCAGGATCATCAGACTGTGCGGTTCGATGTCCGGCGCGCCCTCGACGGCGTCGAGGAAGGCGTGGACGCCTCGCGCGTCCACGCCCTCGGCGGCGGGCGTACTGGTGGGCAGCGGATGGGGAGTCATCAGGCGGGTCCTCCGAGGTCGGTGGCGGACTGCGCCAACCCTTCCGGGCGGGGGCGGCGGGTGTCCAGAGGGTCTCGCGCGGCGGCGGCCGCCGCGCGCATCCGGGCGGCTGTCGCGGGCCGGAAGCGCGTTGAGAGGATCGGCGGTGCTGGATCGGTAGAGATCCGCCAACGCACCAACGCCGGAAGGAACGAACGCCAGTGACCGACCCCGTGACCGACCCCGTGACCGTCCCCGCGACCGATGACGACGCCGTGCTGACGCGCACCGAGGGCCGCGCCGGATATCTCACCCTCAACCGGCCCCGCGCCCTCAACGCCCTCACCCACCCGATGGTGACGCGGATCGCCGAGTACCTCACCGCCTGGGAGCGGGACCCGGCCGTGCGGACCGTGGTGATCGACGGGGCGGGGGAGCGGGGGCTGTGCGCGGGCGGCGACATCCGCATGATCCACCAGGATGTGACCTCGGGCGGCGGCGCGGCCTCCCGGGCGTTCTGGCGTGACGAGTACGCGCTCAACGCCCGGATCGCCCGCTACCCCAAGCCGTATGTGGCCCTGATGGACGGCATCGTGATGGGCGGGGGCGTGGGGGTCTCGGCCCACGGGGGCGTGCGGATCGTCACCGAGCGCTCCCGGGTGGCCATGCCCGAGACCACGATCGGTTTCGTACCGGACGTCGGCGGCACCCACCTGCTGTCCCGCGCACCGGGCGAACTGGGCACGCACCTGGCGCTCACCGGCGCGTCGGTGGGCGCCGCCGACGCCCTGCGCTGCGGGCTGGCCGACCACGTCGTCCCCTCCTCGCTGCTGCCCGCGCTCGCCCGGGACCTGGCCGCGGAGCCGGTGGCGGACGTCCTGCCCCGGTACGCCGTCGAAGCGCCGACCGGGACCCTGGACGGCCACCGGGAGTGGATCGACCACTGCTATGCCGCGGACACCGTCGAGGAGATCGTGGACCGCCTGATGGCCGTCGGAGAACCGGCCGCCAAGGAGACCGCCGAGACCCTCCTCGCCAAGTCGCCCACGGCGCTGAAGGTCACCCTGGAAGCCGTCCGCCGGGCGCGGGCGCTCGGCTCGCTGGAGCGGGTGCTGGAACAGGAGTACCGCGTCTCCTGCGCGGCCCTGTCCTGCCCGGACTTCGTCGAAGGCATCCGTGCCCAGGTGATCGACAAGGACCGCAGCCCCCGCTGGTCCCCGGCCGATCTCGCCGAGGTCACCGACGCCGAGGTGGCCCGCTTCTTCGCACCACCCCGGGACGGGGAACTCCGCATCGCCGACGCCTCGTAGCGGAGGCCCGGCAGCCGGATACCCCGCCCGGCCACGGCGGGGGAACCGTCGTCGGTGCGGACGCCGAAATAGTGTGCCAAGCGCCCCACCGTGGCGAAGTAGCCCACCGCGGCGGGCGGCCCGTCGCGGCGAAGCAGCCGACCGTAACCAAGCAACCCGCCGCAGCGCGAAGCAGCCGACCGCAACCAGGCAACCCGCCGTAACCAAGCAGCCCGCCACGGCGAGGTGACCCACAGCGGCGGATAGCCCGCCACGGCTAAGTAGCCCACCCCAACCAAGCGACCCACCCCAACCAAGCGACCCACCCCAACCAAGCGACCCACCCCAACCAAGCGGCCCGCCGCAACCAAGCGGCCCGCCGCAACCAAGCGACCCCACCCCAACCAAGCAGCCCGCCGCAACTAAGCGCCCCCGGGCCCAACCGGGGTTTACCAGCTGCTCTTGGTCACCCCGGGGAGTTCGCCCGCGTGTGCCATCTCGCGCAGCCGGATCCGGGACAGGCCGAAGGCGCGCAGATGGCCGCGGGGGCGGCCGTCGATGGCGTCGCGGTTGCGTACCCGGGTGGCGCTGGCGTCGCGGGGCTGGCGGCGCAGTTCCCGCTGCGCTTCGAGCCGTTCGGCCGCCGAGGCCCGGGGGTCGGCGATGACCGCCTTCAACTCGGCGCGGCGCGCGGCGTAGCGGGCGACGATGGCCCGCCGCTGCTCATTCTTGGCGATCTTGCTTTTCTTCGCCATCAGACCTTCCCTCCCCGGGCGCGGATGCGGGCCACGGCGGCCTCGATGCCGATCAGGTCGACCGTCTTGACGGCCTTGGCGCTGAGGGTGAGCCGGACATGGCGGCCCTCGCTGGGCAGCCAGTAGCGCTTGCGCTGGATGTTGGGGTCGAACCGGCGCTTGGTGCGGCGGTGGGAGTGGGAGACGTGGTGGCCGAAGCCGGGCTGCCGGCCGGTGAGTTGGCAGTGGGCGGACATTCTTCCTCCGTTCGGTGGTGGTGTGTGGTGCGGATGTCGCGGCAGCGTAGCAGCTAGATGAAAATGAAAACCACTTCCCTGTATGCTGTGGCTCATGGCACGCAACGAACTACGTCCGATCATCAAGCTGAGGTCCACCGCGGGCACCGGCTACACGTACGTGACCCGCAAGAACCGGCGGAACGACCCGGACCGGATGACCCTGCGCAAGTACGACCCGGTCGTCGGCTGCCACGTCGACTTCCGCGAGGAGCGCTGACCGCCATGAAGCCCGGCATCCACCCCGAGTACCGGCCCGTCGTCTTCCGCGACCGGTCCGCCGACTTCGCCTTCCTCACCCGCTCCACCGCCACCAGTGACAAGACCGTCGAATGGGAGGACGGCAACACCTATCCGGTCATCGACGTCGAGATCTCCGCGGCGAGCCACCCCTTCTACACCGGCACCCAGCGGGTCCTGGACACCGCCGGACGCGTCGAGCGGTTCGAGCGGCGCTACGGGCGCGGACGGAGGGGCCGGTGAACGCGGACGAGACCCGGCTGCCCGTCGCGGTGGTGGGCGGGCTGCACGCGGATGCCCGCCGCGCCGCCGTCGAGGAGATCCTGCGTACCGTGCCCGGCTCGGTGGCCCTGCACCACGATCTCTCCGCCGCCACCGACCGGGCCGTGCGCCGCACCGTGCGCGACGCCTCCGGGACGCTCGGCACTGGCGAGGCGCCGCTGGTGAACGACTGCGCGTGCTGTGCGCTGCGCGAGGACATGGTCCCCGAACTGCTGCGTCTGGCCACCGGCGGCGGACACCGGCTCGCCGTGGTCGAACTGTGGGACTCGGTCGAACCCCAGGCCATGGCGGCCGTCATCGCGGCCGAGGGCGCCCCGCTGGAGCTGACCGGAGTGGCCACCGCGATCGATCCGGCCCTGATGGTGCCGTACCTCGCGAACGGCGACGACCTGGCCGAGGTGGGTCTCGCCGCCGCCCCGACCGATCAGCGCACCATCGCCGACACCTTCGCCCGGCAGCTGGAGTACCCCACGCTGATCGCCGTCGCCGAGGACCCCACGGGTGAGGAGGCCGCCGACGACGGTGACCACGCGCTGCTCACCCAGCTCACCCCGGGCGCCCGCCAGGTGCGGCTCGGCGAGGGGGTCCTGGGGCCCGCCCTGCTCCAGGGCTTCGACATCGCGGCGGCGGCCGCCCGCCAGCACCCGGCCTGTGCGCTGCTGCCGCAGGAGGGCGACGCGCACGGGGTGGCCACCGTGGTCTGGCGGCGTGAGCGGCCCTTCCACCCGCAGCGGCTCTACGCGGCGCTGGAGGACCTGACCTGCGCGGCGGCCCGCAGCCGGGGCCGCTTCTGGCTGGCCGACCGGGGCGACACCCTGCTGTCGTGGGACGCGGCGGGCGGGGCCCTGTGCGTGGAGTCGGCCGGTCCGTGGCTGGCCGCGCTGCCGGACGCGGCCTGGGAGATGGTGCCGGCCGAACGGCGGGTCGCCGCCGCGCTGGACTGGCATCCCGACCACGGCGACCGCTGTCAGCACCTCACCTTCACCTCGCCCGGCCTGGACCGGGACGGGCTGCTGGCCCTGCTCGACTCCTGTCTGCTGACCGACGCCGAGTACGCGGCCGGGCCGGACGCCTGGAGCCGGCTGCCGCACGCCTTCGACGAACTGCTGGACCCGGTGTCCTGACCCGGGCCCGGACACCGTACGCACCGCACGAACAGACGAGGACCCGATGATGTCCCGACGCCCCCACCCCACCCGCCGGGATGCCCGGCGCGACCGTGTCAACCCGCTGGACAAGGCGGGTATCACCTACATCGATTACAAGGACACCGAACTGCTGCGGAAGTTCATCTCCGACCGCGGCAAGATACGCAGCCGCCGGGTGACCCGGGTGAGCCGCCGGCAGCAGCGCCTGCTCGCCCGTGCCATCAAGAACGCGCGGGAGATGGCGCTGCTGCCCTACGGATCGCGCTGACCCCTCACATCGACCCACCGACCCACCGACCCACCGACCCGCCGGCCCGCCGGCCCGCCGACCCGTCGGCTCGCCGACTCGTCGGCCCGGTGGTTCAGGCGCCGGCGCCGCCGTCGACCGGCAGGATCGCGCCGGTCACGTACGAGGCGCGGTCGCTGAGCAGCCATGCGGCCGCCTCGGCGATCTGCCGGGGCTCGGCCATCCGGCCGAGCGGGATCGTCGCGGTCATCTGCTCGACGACGCCGGGAGTCGCCGCCTCCCAGGTGTCGATCATCTCCGTGGCGGTGCCTCCGGGGGTGATGCCGTTGACCCGGATACGGTCACCGGCCCAGTTCACCGCGGCGGTCTCGGTAAGGCTGTTGAGCGCACGCTTCATGGCGCCGTAGGCGGGCAGGGCGGGGTTCGCGCGGCGGCTGCCGATGCTCGAGGTGTTGACGATCGCCCCGCCGCCGCCCCGCCGCATGAGCGCGGCCTCGGCGTTCATGGCGGTCCAGTGCGAACGGAAGTTCACGGCGAACTGCTCGTCGATGTCCTCCTCGCTGGTGGTCTCGACAGGGCCGAACTGTCGCTGGGGGACCGCGCCGTTGTTGAAGGCGCCGTCGAGCCGTCCGTGGAGCTTTTCGACGTGGTCGACAGCGGTGCGGATGCTCGCGGGGTCGGCGAGGTCCAGGGTGACGGCGTCGGCGGTGCCGCCGTCGGCGCGGATCTCCTTCACGATGCGGTCGAGGGCGTCGGTGCCGCGGGCGGCGAGCACGACAGAGGCGCCCTCGGCGGCGAAGAGCCGGGCCGCGGCCGCCCCGATGCCGCGGCTGGCGCCGGTGATGAAGACGACCTTGCCGGTGAGCAGGCCGACGGGGGCGCCGTCGGTGGTGTTCGTGGTGTTCGTGGTGTTCGTCATGGCAACAGCGTTCGGCCGGCTGCCGGCCGGATACAGGCACAGGCAGTACCAGGATCCGCCGCCGGGCGGCGCGCACACTGGGCGCATGGACAAACAGGAGCTCGGGGCATTCCTCCGCAGCCGCCGCGAGCGGCTGCGCCCGCAGGACGTCGGCCTTCCCGCCGGCCCGCGGCGCCGCACACCAGGTCTGCGCCGCGAGGAAGTGGCGGTCCTCGCGCACATCTCCACGGAGTACTACGTCCGGCTCGAGCAGGGCAGGGCGCCGCGACCGTCGGGTGAGGTCCTCGCCGGGATCGCGGGTGCGCTGCGGCTCACGGACGCCGAGTCCGATCACCTCCACCTCCTCGCGGGCACCGCGCCGAACCGCACCGGACTGCACCGGCGCGACGTCCGCCCGAGCATCCTCGCGCTTCTCGAGCGGTTGCCGCAGACGGCCGGTTTCGTGGTGTCCGCCGCGTTCGATGTGCTCGCCTGGAACGACCTCGCGGCCGCGCTCCTGGAGGACTTCGCCCTCCTCACCCCCGAGGACCGCAACCTCGCCCGCCGGGCGTTTCTCGCATCGGCGCGCGCCGATGCCACGCTCTACGGAATCTCCGACGCCGCGGAGTTCCGGCTGAGCGTCGTCGGCCAGCTCCGGGCCACCCTCGCCCGTTATCCGTCCGACCCCGCGGTGACCGGACTCGTCGACGAACTCCGCGATGGCAGCCCCGAGTTCGCCCGGCTCTGGGAGCGGCATGACGTGCAGGCCGCGCAGATGCTCACGAAGACCTTCCGGCACCCGGTCGTCGGGGAGATCACCGTCGACTGCGATGCGCTCGCCCTCACCGACCGCGACCAGCACCTGGTGCTCTACAGTGCGCCGCCAGGGTCCCCTGGCGCCGAGTCGCTGGCCCTTTTGAACGTACTCGGCGCCGAGGCCGCTGGTTTTCCGCGGTGACGGGGTCCCCGGCCGGCCTTCGGGTGGCCGCTGGTGCGGTCCCCGAAAGCCTTCCGCGAACCGACTGGTGCATGCGTGCACTCGTATGCACATAATGGCCGTATGGACTCCCACCGTCACGGAGGCCGGTCCCACCGGCGGCACCAGCTGGCGCATCTGCTGAAACCGCATGCGCACGAGTCGGCCGAGAAGGTCGACTCCGCGCTGGAGTCGTCGGCCGAGGGCATGCGCGCCCTGTGGCTCTCCCTCGCCGTCCTGGGCGCCACCGCGGTCCTCCAGGCCGTGGTCGTCGTGGTGTCCGGCTCGGTGGCGCTGCTGGGCGACACCGTGCACAACGCCGCCGACGCGCTGACCGCGCTGCCGCTCGGAGTGGCGTTCGTCCTGGGCCGCCGGGCGGCGAACCGCCGGTTCACCTACGGCTACGGCCGCGCCGAGGACCTGGCCGGGATCGTCATCGTGCTCACCATCGCCGCCTCGGCGGCCCTGGCCGCCTACGAGGCCGTGGATCGGCTGCTGCACCCGCGCGACCTCTCCCATCCGGGCGTCGTCGCGGTCGCCGCGGTCGTCGGTTTCCTCGGCAACGAATGGGTGGCGCGCCATCGCATCCGGGTCGGGCGCCGGATCGGCTCGGCGGCCCTGGTCGCCGACGGACTGCACGCCCGCACCGACGGCTTCACCTCCCTGGCCGTGCTGCTGGGCGCGGGCGGCGTGGCGCTCGGCCGGCAGTGGGCCGATCCGGTTGTTGGTCTGGTCATCACCGCCGCGATCCTGCTCGTCCTGGGGGACGCGGCCCGTGAGGTGTTCCGGCGGCTGATGGACTCCGTCGACCCGGCGCTGATCGACACGGGCGAGGCCGCGCTGCGCGAGGTCCCCGGGGTGCTGGGCGTGACCGAACTGCGGATGCGCTGGATCGGCCACCGGCTGCGTGCCGAGGTCACGGTCGAGGTGGACGGCGGCCTGGATCTGCGGGCGGCGCACGAGGTGGCGGTCGGGGTCGAACACGCCCTGCTGCACGCGGTGCCCCGGCTCACCGCCGCCCTGGTGCACACCGATCCGGCCCCGGCGCCGGGCGCGGCGGACCCCCACCGCCTGCTGGCCCACCACACCGGGTGAGACGTTCCGGAGGGCGTGGCCGCGGGCCCGTGGCGTGACGCTCAGTCGTGCGGCGGGGCCCCGGTGACCGTGTGATCCGCGTGGTTGACGGCCTCGATGACCAGCCGGCGCAGATGGCCGTCGTGGAGCGAGTACACCGAGCGGCGGCCGTCCTTGCGCACCTGGACCAGCCCGGCCAGCCGGAGCTTGGCCAGGTGCTGGCTCACTGCCGGGCGGGCCGCCCCGCTGGCCTCGGTGAGGGTGTTGACATCGGCCTCGCCCCGGGCGAGGGACCACACCAGATGCAGCCGGGTCGGGTCGGAGAGCAGCGAGAAGACATGGGCGGCCGTGGCGAACTGCGCCGCGCCGCTGGGATGCGTATGCGACCGGGTCGCAGATGAGGAGGGTTCGCTGACCGGCATGTGCCCATCGTAGAGCGGCGGGTCGAGGGGGTCTGCCGCCCGGCCCGGACGCTGCTTGGCTCCCTGTGGTCTGGTGATCGGTCCTCGTGGCGGCGGGTCGAGGGGGTCTGCCGCCCGGCCCGGACGCTGCTCAGCTCCCCGCGGCCTGGTGATCGGTCCCCGTGGCGCCCGGCCAGGCGGAGGTGCGCAGCAGCCGCAGACCGTTGAGGCCCACCAGGACCGTGGAGCCCTCGTGGCCCGCCACCCCGAGTGGCAGCGGCAGATGGCCGAGCAGATCCCACACCACCAGCGCGCCGATGCACACACAGGCGATGACCAGGTTCTGCGTGACCAGACGGCGGGCCCGCCGGGACAGGGCGACGACCGAGGGCACGGCGGCCAGTTCATCGCGGACGACCACGGCGTCGGCGGTCTCCAGCGTCAGGGCGGAACCCGCCCGGCCCATGGCGACACCGCTGTGCGCGGCCGCGAGTGCCGGGGCGTCGTTGACCCCGTCGCCGACCATCAGGACCCGCTCCCCGGCGTCCTCCCACTCCCGTACGGTGGCCACCTTGTCCGGTGGCAGCAGCCCGGCCCGTACGTCGGTGATGCCGACCTCCTCGCCCAGCCGGGCGGCGGCGCGCTTGTTGTCGCCGGTCAGCAACACCGGCGGGGTGCCGGTGAGCCGGCCCAGCGCGGCCACCGCTTCGGCGGCCCCGGCGCGCAGCGGAGCGGCGATGGCGAGGACGGCGGCGGGGCGGCCGTCGATGAGTACGGCGACGGCGGTGGCGCCGGTGTTCTCCACCTCCGCGACGGCCGTACGGACCGGGTCGTCGGGGTCCTCCAGCGGCGCCCCCGAGCCGGCCGGCAGCGCGGCCGGGCTGCTCACCTGGACGGTGCGGCCCGTGACCCGCGCCTGTACGCCCCGCCCCGGTGCCGAGGTGAAGTCCGTGGCGGGCTCCAGGCGCAGACCGCGCTCCTGTGCGGCGGTGACCACCGCGCGGGCCAGTGGATGTTCGCTGGGGCGCTCGGCCGCGGCGGCCAGGGCCAGCACCTGGTGCTCGTCGAGGTCACCGCCGGGCAGCACCTGGATGTCGCGGACCCGCGCCGACGCCTCGGTGAGCGTTCCGGTCTTGTCCAGCGCCGTCCGGGTGACGGCGCCCAGCCGCTCCATGGCGGCGGCGGACTTCACCAGCACACCGTGGCGTCCGCAGGTGGCGATGGCGGACAGCAGCGGCGGCATGGTGGCGAGCACCACCGCGCACGGCGATGCCACGATCATGAAGGTCATGGCCCGCAGCAGGGTTTCGGTGAGGTCCGCGCCGAAGGCGAGGGGGATGGCGAACAGCGCGAGCGTGGCGGCCACCACACCGATGGCATAGCGCTGTTCGATCCGTTCGATGAACAGCTGGGCGGGGGCCTTGCTCTCGCTCGCCTCCTCGACCATGGCCACGATCCGGGCGATGACCGACTCGGAGGCGTCCCGCTCCACCGTGACGCGCAGCGCGCCCGTCCCGTTCAGCGTGCCCGCGAACACCTCGTCCCCGGGGCCCTTGTCCACCGGCAGTGGTTCGCCGGTGATCCCGGCCTGCTGGACGTCGCTCATGCCCTCCCGCACGGTGCCGTCGGCGGGCAGCCGCTCACCGGGCCGGACCAGCACGGTGTCGCCGACGCGCAGCGCGGTGACGGGCACCCGCTCCTCGGCGCCGTCGGGGGTGATCCGGGCGGCGGTGTCGGGTGCCAGGTCCAGCAGCCCGCGCACGGAGTCGGCGGTGCGCCGGGTGGCGAACGCCTCCAGCGCGCCCGAGACCGCGAAGATGACGATCAGCAGGGCGCCGTCCAGGAACTGCCCGATCGCCGCCGCCCCGATGGCGGCCACGACCATCAGCAGATCGACGTCGAGGGTCCGTTCCCGCAGGGCGCGCAGTCCCGCCCAGCCCGGCTCCCAGCCCCCGGCGGCGTAGCAGACGGCGTAGAGCGGGCCCCACAGCCATGCCGGGGCGCCCGCCAGGTCGAGCGGGAAGGCCGGCAGGAACGCGGCGGTGGCCAGCGCGGCCCACCGCACCTCGGGCAGATCGCGGACGCGGGTCCGGCGCGGCCGCGCGGGTGGTGGAGCGTCGGCGCGGGGACGGTCCTCGATGAGCTCAGCGGACACCGGGGCACACCTCTTCCTCGAGCGGTGGGACGTTGGTCGGACGTGGGCGTTGGTCGGACGTGGGGCGTTGGTCGGACGTAAGGCGCCGGCCGGGCATGGGGGCGCCGGCCGGGCATGGGGCGCCGGCCGCACCCGCCACCATACTGGAACACATGAACATCTCTTCAAGTGTTGCTGTGGATACGATGATGCCATGGGACACGGAGCCGACCGACAGACCACCCCGGCAGCGCATCTGGACGCGGACTCCGCCGCCACCATCGCCGCCACCCTCCAGGCCCTGGCCACCCCCTCGCGGCTGATGATCCTCACCCGGCTCCGCCAGGCCCCCTGCGCGGTCACCGAACTCGCCGAGGCGGTCGGCATGGAGCAGTCCGCGGTCTCCCACCAGCTCCGGCTGCTGCGCGCGCTCGGGCTGGTCACCGGCTCACGCCAGGGCCGCCGGATCGTCTACAGCCTCTACGACAACCACGTCGCCCAGCTCCTCGACGAGGCGGTCTACCACATCGAGCACCTGCGGCTCGGCGCGCGCGACCTGCCGGCGCGGGCCGACCTCGACGCGGGAGTCTGAGCGGCGGCCGACCCGTTGTCGGCGATGCGCCGGAACAGCCGCTCTGACCAGGGAATATCCGGTATGTGAGGAAACCCACCCCGGTCCGGTTACGGGGATTCCGGGGCCGTCTGTGAGCATGGACCGTCGCCGACGCGCGGCGGCTCGCCCGCTGTCGGCCGGGCCCCGGACAGGGCCCTTGCCCGTGCCCCGTACCCGGAAATCCGGCGTGACCCCGCGATGACTTCCTCCTGCCTGCCGCCCCTCATACCCAGGCCCCGCTCCCCGGAGCGGGGCACGCGCACGCCGTGGCGCAGTCTGCGCCATCGCGGCATGCGGTGGTGGTCGGCGGCGAACCTGGTGTCCAACGTCGGCACCTGGATGCAGCTGACCGTGCAGAACCTGCTGGTGCTGCACATCACCGGCTCCGCCGCCACCACCGGGGTCTCCCTGGCCGTGCAGGCCGCCCCCGGGCTGCTCATGGGGCTGCTCGGAGGGGCGGTGGTGGACGCCTGGCCGCGTAAGGTGACCGCGGCCGTCAGCCAGGCGGTGCTGGGCCTCGTCGCCTTCGTCACGGCCGCGCTGGTCGCGTTCGACCTGCTCAACGTGGTCTCGCTGATGGTCCTCGCCGCGGTGACCGGCCTGGTCGCCACCGTGGACGCACCCGCCTGCGCCCTGCTCGGCAACGACCTGGTGCCCCCCTCCGACGTCCCTTCGGCGATCGCCCTGGGCTCCGTGGTCAGCAGCGCCGGCCGGCTCATCGGCGTGGCCTGCGCGGGTGTCGCGGTGGGCGCGCTCGGCACCGCGGCCGCCTACGCCGCCAACGGGCTGTCGTTCCTGTGCGTGACGGCGGTCATCCCCTTCCTGCGCCCCTACGGGGGCGGAGCCACCACCACCCCGGACCCGCCCGCCCCGCGACGGGAGCGGTTCTCCGGTGCCGGCGCCCGGGACGGGCTGGCCTTCTTCATGGGGCGGCCGCGGCTGGTCGCCCTCACCGTGATCACGGCGGTGAGCGCCGTCTTCGGGCGGAACTACGGGCTGACGCTCGCGGTGCTGGTCACCGGTCCGCTGGCCGGGAGCTCCCAGGACTTCGGAACCGTCGCGACCGTGCTGGCCGTGGGCGGTATCGCGGGCGCGGTCCTGGCGGGACGGATGCAGCGGCCGTCCGTACGGCTGGTCGGCGCGCTCGCCGCCGCCGGTGCGCTGCTCCAGGCGGTGGCCGGGCTGTCGCCGGGGCTGCTTCCGCTGCTGGTGCTGGTCGCCCCGATGGCGGTGGCCGAGTCGGTCTCCGACACGGCCGGCGCCACGGTGCTCCAGACCGATCCGCCGCCCGGGATGCGCGGCCGGGTGCTGGGCGTCTGGCGCACCGCGCAGACGGCCTGGGGCCTGGCCGGTCCGCCCCTGCTGGGGCTGCTCATGGAGTGGGCGGGGCCGCGCGGCGCCCTGGTGACCGGCGGGCTGGTCATCGCGGCGGTGATCGGCGCGGGCGCGCTGGTGCACGCCCGCCGTGCCGCCGCCCGCCGCGCCTTGGTGCGGCCCGGCGATGTCGTTCCCGTGGAACCCGCGGCGGCGGCTCGCGCCGCCGGGCCGGTGCACTCCGAGGATCTTTCCCCCATCGGTTGACGGGGATATGCCCTGATTGCCTTCTTTTGCCGCGGGTACTGGGGGAAGGCCCCCATGCGCGAAGGAAGGGAATGGCCATGGAGCGTCTCGACTCCGTCGTCCCCGTCCGCACCTGGGCGCACGCCGTGGTCACCGGTGGCGCCGGGTTCGTCGGTTCGCATCTGTGCACGGCGCTGCTCGACCAGGGCGCGGCCGTGACCTGTGTGGACGACTTCTGCACCGGCAACCCGGACAATGTCGCCCACCTCATGGACCGGCCCGGTTTCACCCTGCTGCACGCCGACGTCACCAAGCCGTTCGAGGTGAAGCGGCCCGCCGACCTGGTGCTGCACTTCGCGTCCCCCGCCTCGCCCGCCGACTATCTGCGGCTGCCGCTGCACACCCTGGAGACGGGCAGCCTCGGCACCCGCAACGCCCTGGCCCTCGCCCGGCGCCACGACGCGCGCTTCCTCCTGGCCTCCACCTCCGAGGCGTACGGCGATCCGCAGCAGCATCCGCAGAACGAGCGCTACTGGGGCCATGTCAACCCGGTCGGACCGCGCAGCGTCTACGACGAGGCCAAGCGCTTCGGCGAGGCCCTGACCACCGCCGAGGCCGGGGCCAACGGCACGGACACCGGCATCGTGCGGCTGTTCAACACCTACGGCCCGCGGATGCGCGGACACGACGGACGGGCCGTGCCCACCTTCATCCGGCAGGCGCTGGCCGGGGAACCCCTCACGGTCACCGGTGACGGCACCCAGACCCGCTCGCTCGCCTACATCGACGACACCGTGCGGGGCATCCTCGCCATGGCCGGGTCCGACCTCCTCGGACCGGTCAACATCGGCAACGCGGACGAGATCACCATGCTGGACCTCGCCCAGAAGATCATCCAGCTGGCCGGGTCCCGCTCCACCGTCGAGTACATCGACCGCCCCACCGACGACCCCGCCGTGCGCTGCCCGGACATCACCCTCGCCCGCGGCAAGCTCCAGTGGACGCCGGTCGTCCCCGCCGACGAGGGGCTGCTCCGCACCATCGACTGGTTCCGGCACCAGGCCGCCTGATCCCCCGGCCCCACACCCCCGCCGGTCCCGGCCGCCCCTTCGCCGCGGCCCCGGGCCGCCGAAAGGTCACGCCCATGCGCATCCTCGGCATCAACGCCCTCTTCCACGACCCGGCCGCCGCCCTGGTCATCGACGGCCGCACCGTCGCCGCCGCCGAGGAGGAGCGGTTCTCCCGGCGCAAACACGGCAAGCGGCCGGTGCCCTTCTCCGCCTGGGAGCTCCCGGAGAAGTCGGCCGCCTGGTGCCTGGCGCAGGCGGGGCTGCGCCCCGAGGACCTGGACGCCGTCGCCTACTCCTTCGACCCCTCCCTCGCCCGCCCCGCCGCGTCCATGGGCCTGGACGACCCCTGGGACCGGCTGCGGCTCACCTACGCCCGCCAGGCCCCCGGCTTCCTGCGCACCGCCCTGCCCGGCCTGGACCCCGAGGCCGTGCGGTTCGTCCCCCACCACCTGGCCCACGCCGCCTCCACCGCGCTCGCCGCGCCCGGCGCCGACCCCAGCTCCGTCCTCGTCCTGGACGGCCGCGGCGAGGCCACCTCCCACCTCGCGGCGCGGCGCACCGGCGACCGGCTCGAACCGCTGCACGGCCAGCGGCTGCCGCACTCCCTGGGGCTGGTCTACGAAGAGCTCACCGAACACCTGGGCTTCCTGCGCTCCAGCGACGAGTACAAGGTGATGGCCCTCGCCTCCTACGGCACCCCGCGGATGCTCGGCGCCCTGCGCCGGTACGTGTACGCCACCGGCGACGGCGGTTTCCACGCCACCGGGGTGCCCTGGGCGGAGCTGTGCCCCGCGCTGCGCCCCGGCCAGGCGTGGTCGCGGCCGCACGCCGACCTGGCCGCCAGCGCCCAGGCGTGCCTGGAGGAGACGCTGCTGGACCTGGTCCGCTGGCTGCACGGACGCACCCATGACCGGACGCTGACCCTGGCCGGGGGAGTGGCGCTCAACTGCGTGGCCAACTCCCGGATCGCCCGCGAGGGCCCGTTCGACCGGGTCTGGGTGCAGCCCGCCGCCGGGGACGCGGGCACCGCGCTCGGCGGCGCCCTCTACCTCGGCGCGCTCGGCGGCGACCGGCCTTCGCCGATGGCCGGCGCCGACCTCGGGCGCCGCTGGTCGGACGCCGAACTGGAAGCCTGGCTGAAGACGGCCGCCGTGCCCTTCGAACGCCCGGCCGACGTCGCCGAGACGGTGGCCGAGGCGCTCGCCCGGGACGCGATCGTGGCCTGGTTCCAGGGGCGCTCCGAATACGGGCCCCGGGCGCTGGGCCACCGCTCGCTGCTCGCCCACCCCGGCCGCTCCGGCAACCTCGAGCGGCTCAACGACGTCAAGGGGCGGGAGCAGTTCCGGCCGGTCGCCCCGATGGTGCTCGCCGGGCGCGCGGCCGAGATCTTCGACGGCCCCCTGCCCAGCCCGTACATGCTCTTCGTGCACCAGGTCGCGCCGGACTGGCGGGACCGCATCCCGGCCGTGGTGCACGTGGACGGCACGGCCCGGATCCAGACCGTCGACCCCGCCGCGGAACCGCTGGTGGCCCGCCTGCTGAGCGCGTTCGAACGGCGCACCGGGCTGCCCGTGGTCGTCAACACCAGCCTCAACACCTCCGGCCGGCCCATGGTCGACGATCCGCGGGACGCGCTGGAGTGCTTCGGCTCGGCCCCCGTCGACCTGCTGGCGATCGGCCCGTTCGTGATCCGCCGCGGCGCCTTCTTCGCGGGCGGCCGTCCGGACACGGCCGCGCACGAGGCGATCTGACGACGAGAAGCGTCGACGGGCCGTCATCAGGCGGCCGACGGCCCGTCGCGACGAGGGAGGAGCCGGACATGACGGAAGCCGGAGAGCGGACGGACGCACCCGAGTACGCCGTGGTCATCCCGACGCTGGGCCGCCCCAGTCTCTCCGTGACCCTGAGGGCGCTCGCCGACACCAAGGGCCCCGCGCCCCGGCGGATCGTCCTGGTCGACGACCGTCCGCTGGAGGACTGCACCCCGCTGCCCGCCGACATCCCCACCGAACTCGCCCCCCTGGTGGAGATCGTGCCCGGCTGCGCCGCCGGCCCCGCCGCCGCGCGCAACATCGGCCGCCGGGCCGCCCCCGAGCCCTGGACCGTCTTCCTCGACGACGATGTCGTCCCCGGCCCCACCTGGGCCGACGACCTCGCCGCCGATCTGGCGGCGGCGGGCCCCGGCACCGCGGGGGTCCAGGCGCGGATCACCGTTCCGCTGCCGCCCGGCCGCAGGCCCACGGACTGGGAGCGCACCACCGCGGGGCTCGCCGCCGCCCGCTGGATCACCGCCGACATGGCGTACCGGCGGGCCGCCCTGGAGTCGGTCGGCGGCTTCGACGAGCGGTTTCCGCGCGCCTTCCGGGAGGACGCCGACCTGGCCCTGCGCATCATGGCCGCCGGCTGGCGGCTGGAGGTGGGATCGCGCCGCACGGTCCATCCGGTGCGCCCGGCCGACCGCTGGGTGTCGGTGCGCACCCAGGCCGGCAACGCGGACGACGTGCTGATGACCAGGATCCACGGACGCGACTGGTGGGCGAGGGCGGGCGCGCCGCGCGGCCGGCTGCCGCGCCATCTGGCCATCGCGGCGGCCGGTGCCGCCGCCCTCGTCGGCACCGTGGCGGGCCGGCGGCGGCCGGCCGCGGTGGGGGCGGCGCTGTGGCTGGCGGGCACCGCCGAATTCGCCCTGGCCCGGATCCGGCCGGGCCCGCGCACCCGGGACGAGATCACCACAATGGCCCTGACCAGCGCGGTCATCCCGGCCGTGGCCACCGGCCACTGGCTGGCCGGACTGGTGCGGCACCGCTCGGCCGCCGTGTCACGGCGGCTTGTGACGGTGCGGGCCAGGGACCTGTGACATGTGTAGCGCCCTGTCGCGTTTGGTGATTGAGTGTTCGGGCTACTCGACGCCCGTGTTTGCCCCATACGCCCCGAAAGCCCCTTCTGTCCCCGGTGTGGAGCCGTGGCTGTTCGCCCCGCGGGCGCGGCGCGGCCCCGCCCGCGCGCCCGTGTGCCGGGGGCTCCCCGGCGCGGTGCTCTTCGACCGGGACGGCACCCTGATCAGGGACGTCCCGTACAACGGCGACCCCGGCCGGGTGCGGCCGATGCCGCACGCCAGGGCCGCGGTCGACGCGGTACGGGAGCGGGGCATCCCGGTCGCGGTGGTCACCAACCAGTCGGGAGTCGCCCGCGGTCTGCTCACCCTCGGCGCGGTCGAGGCCGTACGGCGCCGGGTCGAGGAACTGCTCGGCCCCTTCGACCTGTGGGCCGTATGCCCCCACGGCCCCGGCGACGGCTGCGGGTGCCGCAAACCCGCCCCCGGGCTGATCCGCGCCGCCTGCGCGGCGCTCGGCACCGATCCGCGCCGGGCCGCCGTCCTCGGCGACATCGGCGCGGACCTGGCGGCGGCGCGGGCGGCGGGCGCCCACGGGGTGCTCGTCCCCAACGACGTGACCCGCCCCGAGGAGACCGCCGCCGCCGCACGCACCGCACCGGACCTGCTGACGGCGGTACGGCGGCTCACGGCCCGGCCGGAGGGCGAACCTTGAGGCCGCGCCGCACGGGGCCGCGCACCCTCGTCGTACGGCTCGACAGCGCGGGAGACGTGCTGCTGGCCGGCCCCGCCGTGCGCGCGGTCGCCGCCGGGTCGGCGTACACCGCGATGCTGTGCGGGCCGCTGGGCGAGCCCGCCGCCCGGATGCTGCCCGGCGTCGACGAGGTGCTGGTCCACGACGCGCCCTGGGTGGGCTTCGAGGCCCCGCCGGTGCGCCGTGAGCTCATCGACGCCCTCGTGGACTGCCTGGCCGTACGCCGCTTCGACCGCGCCCTGATCCTCTCCTCGTACCACCAGAGCCCGCTGCCCGCCGCCCTGCTGCTCAAGCTCGCCGGCATCCCCTTCACCGCCGCCGACAGCGAGCACTACCCCGGCACCCTGCTGGACCTGCGCCACCGGCGCGCGCCGCACCGCCACGAGGCGCGGGCCGCGCTCGACCTGGCCGAGGCGTCCGGGTTCGCCCTCCCGCCCGGCGACGACGGCGCGCTGGCCCTCACCGCGCTCCCCGACACGGCCCCGCTCACCGGCACCGACCCCTATGTCGTGGTCCACCCCGGCGCCGCCGTGCCCGCCCGCGCCTGGAGCCCCGGCCGGGCCGCCCAGGCGGTGGCCGCGCTGGAGGAGGCGGGCCACCGCGTGGTGGTCACCGGCGGCCCGGCCGAGAAGGAGCTGACGGCCGGCATCGCCGACGGCATCGCCCTCGACCTGGGCGGCCGCACCTCCTTCCCCGAACTCGCCGGGGTCCTCGCGGGCGCCGCCGTGGTGGTCACCGGCAACACCGGGCCCTCCCACCTGGCCGCCGCTGTCGGCACCCCGGTGGTCTGCCTCTTCGCCCCCGTCGTCCCCGCCGAACGCTGGGCCCCCTACCGCGTGCCGCACCGGCTGCTGGGCCGCCAGGACGCGGTGTGCGCGGGCAGCCGCGCCCGGGTCTGCCCGGTACCGGGCCACCCCTGCCTGGACTCCGTCCCCGACACCGAGGTGCTCACCGCCGTGGCCGCGCTGCTGGCGCCGGGCCGAGCCGACGACCCTCCGGAGGCCATATGAACATCCTCCTGTGGCATGTGCACGGCTCCTGGACCACGGCCTTCGTCCAGGGCCCGCACCACTACCTGGTTCCCGTCCTCCCCGGCCGCGGCCCGGACGGCCGCGGCCGGGCCCGCACCTACCCCTGGCCCGACACGGTCACCGAGATCACCCCGCGCGAGCTGCGGAAGACCCCCGTGGACCTGATCGTCCTCCAGCGCCCCCACGAGGCGGAGCTGGCCGCGCGCTGGCTCGGCGGCCGGCGCCCCGGCCGCGAGGTGCCCGCCGTCTACCTGGAGCACAACGCCCCGGACCACGACGTCCCCGGCACCCGCCACCCCTGCGCCGATCGCGACGACCTCACCCTGGTCCACGTCACCCACTTCAACCGGCTCTTCTGGGACAGCGGCCGCGCCCCCACCGCCGTCGTCGAGCACGGCATCGTCGACCCCGGGCACCGCTACACCGGGGAGCTGGCCCGCGCCGCCGTCGTCGTCAACGAACCGGTCCGGCGCGGCCGACACACCGGCACCGACCTGCTGCCCGCCCTCAGCGAGGCCGCCCCGCTCGACGTCTACGGCATGCGCACCGAAGGACTCGCCCGCCACCTCGGCCTGCCCGCCGACCGCTGCCGCGCCCACGACCTGCCCCAGGCCGAACTGCACACCGCGATGGCCCGGCGCCGGCTGTATCTGCACCCCGTGCGCTGGACCTCGCTCGGGCTCTCCCTCCTGGAGGCCATGCACCTGGGCATGCCCGTCGTCGCCCTGGCCACCACCGAGGCCGTCGAGGCGGTCCCGGCCGGGGCCGGGGTGCTCTCCACCCGCCCCGACGTCCTCGCCCGCGCGGCACGCGGCTACCTCGCCGACCCCGATGCCGCCGCCGAGGACGGGGCGCGGGCCCGCCGGGCGGCCCTCGACGCCTACGGACTCAAACGCTTCCTCGACGACTGGGAGCGGCTGATGGAGGAGGTGACCCGATGACTCCGCGCCATGGACCGACCGAGCCGACGGAACCGACCGAGCCGACAGATCCGACCGAATCGACCGAGCCGACCGAATCGACCAAGCTGACCGAGCCGGCTGAGCTGACCGAGCCACTGGACATCGCGCTCGTCTCTGAGCACGCCAGCCCGCTCGCCGTGCTCGGCGGAGTGGACGCCGGCGGCCAGAACGTGCACGTCGCCCGGCTCGCGGGGGCCCTCGCCGACCGCGGCCACCGCGTCCGGGTCTACACCCGCCGCGACGCCCCCGACCTGCCGCCGAGCGTCCCCCTGCGCACGGGCGTCGAGGTGCGGCACGTGCCCGCGGGGCCCGCCCGGCAGCTGCCCAAGGACGATCTCCTGCCGTACATGCCACGGTTCGGCGCGTATCTGGCACATGAATGGGCCGACGCGCCACCCGACCTGGTGCACTCCCACTTCTGGATGTCCGGCGTCGCCTCGCTCCAGGCCGCCCGCGCCCTCGGCCTGCCGCTCGCGCACACCTACCACGCGCTCGGCACCGTCAAGCGACGCCACCAGCCGGACGCCGACACCAGCCCGCCGGACCGCATCGCCTGGGAGACGGCCGTCGGCGAGGGCTGCGACCGGATCGTCGCCACCTGCCGTGACGAGGTCGGCGAACTGGCCGCCATGGGCCTGGATCCCGCCCGGATCACCGTGGTGCCCTGCGGTGTCGACCCGCACCTGTTCACCCCCACCGGCCCGACGGTGCCCCGCCCGGCCCGCCGGGCCCTGCTGGCACAGATCGGGCGGCTCGTACCGCGCAAGGGGGCCGCCGTCTCCATCGCCGCGCTCACCCTGCTGCCGGACGCCGAACTCGTCATCGCCGGAGGGCCGCCCTCCGCCCAGCTGAACGGCGACCCCGAGGCGCGGCGGCTGCGCCGGCTCGCCGACCGCATGGGCGTGGCCGACCGGGTCCGCCTCATCGGCGGACTGCCCCCGGAACGGATCCCCGACCTGCTGCGCGCCGCCGACCTGGTGCTGTGCCCCGCCGACTACGAGCCCTTCGGGATCGTCCCCCTGGAGGCCATGAGCTGCGGAACGCCCGTCGTCGCCTCCGCCGTCGGCGGCCAGCGCGACACCGTCGCCGACCCCGGCACCGGCCGACTCGTCCCACCCCGCGACCCGGTCGCCCTCGCCGACGCCGCCGCCACCCTGCTCGCCCGCCCCGCGACGCGCGCGGCATGCGGCGTGGCGGGCCGCCGCCGGGTGCTGACCCGCTACAGCTGGGACCGAGTGGCCGCCGCCACCGAGGCCGCCTACCTGGCCGTCCTGGCCCTGCGCCCGGCACCCGTCACCACGGAGGCGGCATGAGCACCCGCGACGGGCGGCCTGAGCCCCAGGAAGAAGCCGCCGCGGTCGACCCCCGGCCGTCCGGCTCCGGCCCTCAGGCGCTGGGCTCCGGCCCCCAGCCGCCTGGCTCCGGCCCCCGGCCGCTTGGCCCTGGCCCCCGGCTGCCTGGGTCCGGCTCTGGGCCGTCCGGCTCCGATTCTCGGCCGTCTGGCTCCGGCTCCCGATTGCCTGAGTCCGGCTCTCGGGTGTCTGGGTCCGGTCCTCGGCCGTCTGGCTCTGACTCCCGGCCGTCTGACTCCGGCCCTCAGGCGCTGGGCTCCGGCCAGGGCCGGACGGGGGTGGCCAGGGCTGACGTGCTGCGTGCGGCCCACGCCCACTGCCAGTCGCTCCAGGAGGCCCTGGTGTCCCTGCGGGAAGGCGGGCTGGAGCAGGTCGCCCAGTGGGGTCGTCACCTCGCCGCCACCCTCCCCGTCGGCGGCCGGCTGCTGGCCGCAGGCAACGGTGGCAGCGCCGCCCAGGCCCAGCACCTCACCGCCGAACTCGTCGGGCGCTACCAACGTGAGCGGCCCGCCTACTCGGCCATCGCCCTGCACGCCGACACCTCCTCCCTCACCGCCATCGGCAACGACTACGGCTTCGAGGAGCTGTACGCCCGCCAGGTGGCCGCGCACGGCAGGCCGGGCGATGTGCTGATGCTGCTGTCCACCTCCGGACGCAGCCCCAACCTGCTGGCCGCAGCCGACACCGGCCGGGCCGCAGGGCTGCGGGTGTGGGCCATGACCGGCCCACGCCCCAATCCGCTGGCCTTCCGTGCCGACGAGGCCCTGTGCATCGGCTCCGGCTCCACCGCCACCGTCCAGGAGTCGCACCTGGTCGCCCTGCACCTGCTGTGCGAGTCCTTCGACCACGAGGTCGGAGTGCCCGGCCACGAGCTGCCGGACGGGACGGCGCCCGCGGGCGGGGCCGCATCGGTGGACGGGGACGGGGACGGGGCCGCGGCCGGGGGCGGGGCGGTGGCGCCGTATCCGCCACCCTGAGAACCGTCCCCCGGCATCCGTTCCTGGGCATCCGTCCCCTCTGATCGGAGGTGAGCATGACCACCGCCCCGCGACCGCTCGTCGTCGTCGGAGACGTCCTGCTGGACCAGGACATCGACGGCGAGGCCACCCGCCTGGCGCCGGACGCCCCGGCGCCCGTCGTCGATGTGGCCGTGGACCGAAGCCGCCCCGGGGGAGCGGGACTCGTCGCCATGCTCGCCGCGCGCCAGGGCCGCGAGGTCGTCCTGGTCACGGCGCTGGGCGACGACACCGCGAGTCAGACCGTACGGAACGCGCTGGCACCGTGTCTGGAGCTGGTGGAGTTGCCGTTGGAGGGCACCGTGCCGGTCAAGACCCGCATCCGCGCCGGGGGCCGTCCGCTCGTCCGGGTCGACCGCGGCGGCGGCACCCCCGGGAACCCCGGCCCGGCCGCCCTCGCCGTGCTCCGGGACGCCCGCGCCGTCCTGGTCGCCGACTACGGCCGCGGCACGGCCACCGTGCTGCGGCAGCAACTCGGCGCGGCCGCGCGCCGGGTCCCCCTGGTCTGGGACCCGCATCCGCGCGGTGAGCAGCCCGTGCCCGGCGCACGGCTCGCCACGCCCAGCGCCGCCGAGGCCCGCGCCCTGCTCGGCGCCGCCCGCCCCGCCCTGTCCGGCGGGGCCGACACGCTGCACGCGCACGGCGGCCGGGGCGCCCGTCTGGCCGAGCGCTGGCGGGCCGCCGCCGTCGCCGTGACCCTCGGCGAGCGCGGCGCCATCCTCACCCTCCCGCACAGCGACAGCCCCATGTACGTGCCCGCGCCCCACCGGGCCCAGGGCGACCCCTGCGGCGCCGGGGACTGCTTCGCCGCCACCGCGGCCGGGGCGCTGGCCGACGGCGGGCTCCCCGAGGAGGCGGTGCAGCTCGCCGTGGCCGAAGCGGCCGCGTTCGTCACGGCGGGCGGCGCGGGGAACCCCGCCCTGTGGGAGTTCCCCGGCGGCCCGGGGACCCGCCCCGCCGAGCCCCGCCGCCCCGCCGACGCCTACGCCCTGGCCGAGGCCGTCCGCGCCCGGGGCGGTACGGTCGTCGCCACCGGCGGCTGCTTCGACCTGCTGCACGCCGGTCATGTCGGGCTGCTCCAGAACGCCCGCCGCACCGGTGACTGCCTCATCGTCTGCGTCAATTCCGACGCCTCGGTGGGCCGCCTCAAGGGGCCCGGCAGGCCCATCACCCCGGTGGCCGACCGCGTCCGTGTCCTGTCCGGGCTCGGCTGTGTGGACGCCGTCGCCGTCTTCGACGAGGACACCCCCGAGCGGCTGCTGCGGCGGCTGCGCCCGGACGTGTGGGTCAAGGGCGGCGACTACAGCGCGGACGCCCTGCCCGAAGCCGCCGTGCTGCGCGCCTGGGGCGGCCAGACCCTTGTCCTGCCCTACCTCGACGGGCGCTCCACCACCGAACTCGCCCGCCGGGCCGCTCTCGGCCCCGCCCTCGATCCCGGCTCCGGCCGGACCGCCGCCCCACCCTTGCGTACCCGCCGATGAGCGGCCGCCCCGCCGCCGACCGCCCGCGGCTGCTGGTCCTGCGCGCCCTGGGCCTCGGCGATCTGCTCACCGCCGTTCCCGCCCTGCGCGCGCTGCGGCGGGCCCATCCCGACCACGAGCTGCTGCTCGCCGCGCCCGCCCGGCAGGCCCCGGCCGCGGCCGCCACCGGAGCCGTCGACCGGGTGATCCCCGCCTCCGCCCCCGGACGGGGCGTCCCCGGCCGGATCGACTGGAGCGGACCGCCGCCGGATGTCGCGGTGGACCTCCACGGCAACGGCCCGGCCAGCAGCCGCCCGCTGTCCCGGCTGCGCCCCGCCCTGCTGCTGGCCTACGCCCACCCCCCGGCGCGGATCGCCGGGCCCCTGTGGCGCGAGGACGAGCACGAACGGCTCCGCTGGTGCCGTCTGCTGTCCTGGTACGGCATTCCGTCCGACCCCGGCGACCTGCGCCTCCCCGTACCCGTGCGCCCCTCGCCCGCCCCGGGCGCCGTGGTGCTCCACCCCGGAGCGGACGCGGCGGCGCGCCAGTGGCCCGCCGAGCGGTTCGCGGCCGTGGGCGCCGCGCTGCGCGCCGCCGGGCACCGGGTCGTCGTCACCGCGGGCGCGGGGGAGGCGGGGCGGGCCCACGACGTGGCGCGGCGTGCCGGACTGCCCGCGCCGGCCGTGCTGGGCGGCCACACCGACCCGCCGTTCGCCGAACTGGCCGCGCTGGTCGCCCAGGCGCGGGCGGTGGTCGTGGGCGACACCGGCCTGGCCCATCTGGCGACCGCCCTGGGCACCCCGTCCGTGGTGCTGTTCGGCCCGGTGGGCCCCCGGCTGTGGGGGCCACCGCCCGGCGCGCTCCACCGCGCGCTGTGGCATCCGGACGGCGACCACGCGCGCCCGGGGGACGCCCATGGGGACGTCCCGGACGAGCGGCTGCTGCGGATCACGGTGCCCGAGGTCCTGGCAGCCCTGGCCCAACTCCCCGAACCCGCCCCCCACCCCCAACCGCCCACCCTCACTGGCGCCGGACCCCCCGGCCCCCAACCGAACCAGCCCCCGTAGCGCGGGCCGGCCGGACCGGCTCACACGGTGCTGCGCCACTGGGTCGGCTCACGCGGCGGTGGGCTGCCGGGCCAGCTCCCGTAGCGCGTGATCGCCGGGTCGGCTGACGTGGCGCTGGGCCGTTGGGTCGGTCGACGTACCGCCGGGCCCCGGTGCGGCCGAGGGAGTGGGAGGCCACGGGGCCAGCTCACGTGGCGGCGGGCCACAGGACCCCCGTAGCGCCGGGTCGCCGGGTCGGCTCAGGTGCCGCTGGGGCGCTCGGCCGGTCGACGTACCGCCGGGCCCCGGGACCCCCGTAGCGCCGGGCCGCTGGGTCGGCTCCACGTGGTGCTGGGCCCCGGGACTTCCGTCGCGCCTGGCCGCCGGACCATGCCCCCGGAGCAGCGGGCCTCGTAGCCCCGGGCCGCCGGGTCAGCCCACATGGCGCCGGGGCAGCGGGTCAGCCCCCGTGCCGCCGGACCCAGGGCAGCCCACGGAATGGCGGGCCACGGGGTCGGCTCGTGTGGTGCCGGGCCGCCGGGTCGGCTTACGTAGCTCCGGGCCGCGGAGTCGGCCCACATGACCCCGGGCCGCCGGGCCAGCCCACGTGGCCCTGGAGCAGCGGGCCAGCCCGCCTAGCCCCAGGGCAGCGGGCCAGCCCACGTAGCCCCGGGCTGCCGGGTCAGTCCACATGGTGCCGGGGCAGCGGGTCAGCCCCCGTGCCGCCGGACCCAGGGCAGCCCACGGAATGGCGGGCCACGGGGTCGGCTCGTGTGGTGCCGGGCCGCCGGGTCGGCTTACGTAGCTCCGGGCCGCGGAGTGGGCCCATTTGACCCCGGGCCGCCGGGCCAGCCCACGTGCCCCCGGAGCAGCGGGCCTCGTAGCCCCGGGCCGCCGGGCCAGCCCACGTGCCCCTGGAGCAGCGGGCCAGCCCGCCTAGCCCCAGGGCAGCGGGCCAGCCCACGTAGCCCCGGGCTGCCGGGTCAGCCACATGGCGCCGGGCCCCGGGTCAGCCCACGTAGCGCCGGGCCGTCGACGCTCGTTGGGTTTCGTCCAGCAGTCGCAGCCCGTACTCGACCCTAGGGGGGACCACGGCCCGGCGGGCCAGGGTGCCGGGCAGGCCCGCGAGGGCCTGGGCGAAGGCTCGTAGGCTGGCCCGGTCCCGGGGCACTGTGCGGGCCAGGAACAGGGTGCGGCGTACGGCAGAGGGCAGGGGGCGGCGCTGCCAGGTGAACCACAGCGTGTTCCGCAGCCCGCGCACCCGCCGGGCCGTGGCGTCGCGGGCGACCGACGGCGCGTGGTGGATGACCGGCTCCGGTGCGAACACCATCCACCAGCCCAGGGCCGCGAGATCGGCGGCGAGCAGTTCCTCCTCCCCGCCGAGCCACAGCCGGGGCGAGAACCCGCCCACGGCACGGAACGCCGCGGTGCGCAGGCAGGTCGCGGCGGCGAGGACGGACCCCAGCGCCGGGCCCGGCAGCCACCGCGGGCCCGGCACCGGCGAGGAGCGCAGCTCCGCCACGATGGGGTCCTCGGTGCCCTGGGGCTCGACAAGGATCCGGGCCGTCACCGACGCCAGCCCCGGATGGCGGTCCAGCAGATCCGCGGCCGCCGACAGGGACCCCGGCGCCCACCAGGAGTCGTCGTCGCAGAAGGCCACGTAGGGCGTGCGCACCTGGCGTACCGCGACGTTCCGGCCCACGGCGCCGAGATTGCGGCCGGGGCGCAACAGCCGTACGCGCGGGTGGAGCCGGGCCACCGCCTCGGCGGTGCCGTCCGTGGAACCGTTGTCGGTGACGATCACGGGCGGCCGCTCGGGCAGTTCGGCCAGCCGGTCCAGGGTGTGCAGCAGTTCCGCCCGCCGGTCGCGGGTGATGACGACGACCGTTGTGCGGTCATCGGCCGTTGCGGCGGCGACGTCATCCGTCATGGCCATGGCGGACGGCCCTCCTCCCGCGTGCCGACCACTGTCCCGGTACCGGACCCCTCCGCCCGCTGCCCGTCCACCCGCCGGGCGGCCTCCTCGACCCACGGCGGCAGCGGCCGGCGCAGCCACAGCGCGGTCGGCAGCCGGGCGAGCAGCCCGCGCAGCGCGGTCCGCGCCACCGGGTCCCTCCCGGCGTCGGCGAGGAGTCCGGCGGTGCGCCGGGCGGCGAGCGGCAGCGGGCGGCGCAGCCAGCAGCCGATCAGTTCGTTGCGCCGCATCACGGCGGCGCGGTCCCCGCGCGGCGAGGGGGCCGGATGGTGGTGGGCGACCACCTCGGGGCAGTACGAGACGCCCCAGCCCATCGCGGCGAGGTCGTAGGCGAGCAGGGTCTCCTCCCCGCCGAAGAAGATCAGCGGATGGAAGCCGCCCGCCTCCAGGAAGGCGCCCCGGCGCACCACGGCCGCACAGGCGAGGAAGCCGAACACCTCCGGTCCGGGGAGGTCCTCGGCCCGGCCGGCGGGGGAGGCGGCCAGCGTGGCGTTGAGCGGGTCGGGCCGCTCCTCGGGGCCGACCCGCACCTGGGCCGCCAGCAGCCCGAGCCGTGGATGGGCGTTCAGCAGATCCGCGGCCACCGACAGGGACCCCGGCGCCCACCAGGAGTCGTCGTCGCTGAAGGCCACGTAGGGGGTGCCGATGGCGCGTACGCCGTCGTTGCGGGCGAGCGCCCCGCGGTTCTCCGCGTGCGCCACGATCCGCACGTGCGGGAAACGCTCCGCGACCATGGCCCTGGTGTGGTCCGTCGAGCCGTTGTCGACGACCACGACCGGTGGCCGCTCCGGCAGGGCGGTGAGGTGTGCCAGAGCCATGGCGAGCCGCTCGGCGCGGTCGCGCGTGGCGATGACCACACCGACGGCGGGGCCTGGCGCGTTCATGGCCGCCGGGTACCCGGCGCACGGGCCGCCAAGCGCCGGCCGGGCATGCGCCAAGCGGCCGCCGGGCGGCCGCTGTTCGGCGCGCGCCGACGGTGCCCGGGGCCCCGGTGGCACCGGGTCCGGCGGCCGGCATGCCCACAGCGCCCCGCCGCACACCGTGATCTGCGTCATGTCGGACACCGCCGTTCCGGGGGTACGGTGCTGACGTTACCGTCGTATCGAGGAGCGGCTTCGTTTGTCCCTGGACCTGTCATCCGTCATCACGGCGACCACGCAGTGGCTGGTCAGGGCCTATCCGGCGGCCGACGGGGCGATGAACGCGTCACTCTCCGAGGCCCAGGCGCGACAGGCCGTGACGGTGGCCGCATGGCTGCGCTACCCGACCCCCACCGACGCCGCCCTGGTGGCCCTGGCCGGACCGGGCGGCTCCTTCCGGCTGGACTGGCTCGTGGACGCGGAGCCGTACGAGATCCGCGGCCCCGACTGCGCCTGGCGCACCTGGGTGGACGAGGTCGTGGCGAGCTGGGCGGCGGCCCTGCTCACCTCCGCCGACCTGGCCTGTGAGGCCGTGGCGGCGCTCGCCGACTGCCCGCACGCCGCCGCGTCCCCCAGGGAGTTCCGGCGGCTCACGGAGCCCGACGCGTACGACCGGCGGGCCGCGCCGCTGCTGCGCCACCCGGACCTGATGGCCCCCGTCGCGGAGCTGCACCACCCGCAGCTGCTGGAGCGGCTGCGGCAGCTGCACAGCGACCGGACACCCACCAGCGCGGCCTGACCCGCCCGTCAGGGTGATGGCCTGGCCCGCACCTAGCGTGGTGGCCTGGCCCGCACCTAGCGTGGTGGCCTGGCCTGCCCGTCAGCGTGGCGTGGCCTGGCCCGCCCCCGGCGTGGCTGGCCTGCCCGCCCGTCAGCGCGAGGCTCGCTTCAGGGCGCCGTGAGCGCCCCTCGCGCGCTCACGGTGACGCGCTCCCCCCGGGCGCAGTAGACCACCGCGGACGGGAAGTCCGGGCGCCGGGTCTCGTCCAGGAACGCGGAGAGCGGGGAGCTGAAGGCGGCGTAGTCGTCGTAGTGCACCGGCAGCACCCGCTCCGGCCGTACGGCCTTGACCAGAGCGGCCCCCTGGAGCGCGTCCATGGTCACGATGAGCCCTCCCGGGAGCCGGGTGCCGCCCAGGTGGACCACCGCGAGATGCATCTCCGGGCAGCGTCGGGCGATCTCGTGGATGCCCGGGAACATCAGGGTGTCACCGGTGAGGTACACCCGCAGCCGAGGAGGCCGTCCCGGCTCGCCGAAGTCCAGCAGACTCCCCATCACCGGTGGCAGCAGCCGCTGCCACCGGCCGGGGGCGTGCCTGCCGGGCAGCGCGGTGATCCGGACCTGGCTGCGGTCGCGGATCAGTACGTGGTCGTGCCAGGTGGGCAGCCCGGTCGCCCGGCTGAACCCGTGGAGGCCCTGGAGCCGCCGGGAGGCATGCGGGGTGGTGATGATGGGCAGCGAGCGGTCCAGCCGCCGGCGCGCGATCCGGTCCCAGTGGTCGCCGTGCAGATGCGAGAGCACCACGGCGTCGAGGTCGGCCGGGATGTCCTCGACGGCCAGGGCGGGCTCGGTCAGCCGCCGGGACGTCAGCCCCTTGCCCAGATAGGCGTGCTGGCCCCGGTGCAGGAAGTTCGGATCGGTGAGCAGGGTCAGCTCGCCGTAGCGGATGAGCAGCGTGGCGTTGCCGATGAAGAGGATCTCGGCGGCGCCCTCCGGGGGCGGCATCATGACCCGACCACCGCCTCCCGCGGCTCCGGCCGGCCGGGGGTGGGGTGGACGCTGGGCAGCATGCGGGGGGATGGCCTGGGCTCGCTCATGATCGTCCTTCCGGAGGCGGCAAGGCCGTATCAGGCAACGCGCCCCCACGAAGTGCCCAGCTCCGCGTCTTTCAACCAGCCTCCGGACTCCCCGGCCCGGTCCGGCCCCGGGCCGGGGAGTCCAGGTCCCGGGCCGGGGAGTCACGTCCGGGCCGGGGAGCCACGTCCCGGACCCGGGAGCCCAAGGCCGGGCCGGGTGGGACCCGGCCGGGGAGGCGGTCAGTCCTCGTCGTCCTCGAAGGCGTCGCCGATCTCGTCGACGATCTCCGCGGCGACCATTCCGCCGACGACGCCGACCGCGACACCCGCCGCGACGCCTCCGACGACCGCCGCCGTGCTCGGGCCGGAGCGCCGCTGCCCGTCGTGGTGCCCGTCGTGGTGCCCGTGGTGGTGGTCCGGGTGCCCGTAGCCGTGACCGGGCGGGTACGGCTCGCCGTGGCCGTAGGAGCCGTACGAGCCGTGGGCGGCGCGCTGCTCGACGAGCTGCCGGATCCAGGCGTCGACCTCGGTGTTCCAGTCGCGGTGCTCGACGCCCTCATGGCCGACGGTGAAGAGCGTGAGGGCGTCGTGCCCCTCGGAGAAGAACCCGCCGCGCTTGTCGGCTTCCAGGACGACGTCCATGCTGCCGGGGTTCGCCAGGAAGGTCACCTCGAGCTCGTTGATGGCGTGCGCGTACTGCGGGGCCGGGGAGAGCTCGATCTCCTGGTAGAACGGCAGCCGCTGCCCGGTGCCGCCCACATGGCCCAGCTCCAGGTCGGCGGACTTGAAGCCGAAGCCGAGCTGTCCCAGCGCCTCCAGCACGGCCTCCTGGGCCGGCAGCGGACTCACGGTCAGCTGGTCCAGATCGCCCTTGTCCTTCGCACCCGCGATCTCCAGCCCGGTGCGCACCCCGAGGATGATGCCCAGCGGCTGCCCGTACAGCTCGGTGATCGGCGTCTCCCAGGGGAGGTGGGCCGTGAACGGGAGGCTGCGGCGCTCGCCCTCGCCGAGCCGGAATCCGCCGGCGACGGTGAAGCGGTCGAAGAGGACGACGCCTTCGCGCTCCTCGTCGCCGCGCTCGTCCTCCACCCGGGCCACGAGCTCCAGCGTGATCTGCTCGATCTCGAAGTCCGCCTTGCCGCCCTCGAGATGGACCTGACCGGTCAGCGGCCCGCCGGGGAATACCGGGCCGGGGTCCAGCACCGTGTCCACGGTGGGCCCGCCGACACCGAGCGAGCCGAGCAGTCGTTTGAACACCATCGCGGCGTTCACTCCTTCACGTATGCGTACTGTCGCGTTGTGCGTGTGTGATCACGCGCTCATGGGTGGATGGGGGAGAGCGCGTGCGGCGGGGGACGGGGCCGCGCGGCAACGGGCCGTGCGCCGCGGAACTTCAGCGGCCGGTGGCACGTTGGCACTTCGTCCTCCCTCCGGACTTCTACACGCATGTAGAAGCATAGGGTGTGTGCCCTCCGTGACGTGACCCATCCCCCGCGTCGGCTGGGGGACGTCCGAAAAAGGTCACCCGCGGGGCCCGGCGGAGTTCGGCTCGCCGGAATGCTGTTCGGCCGAGTGCCGCCGGGGCGAGTGCTGTCCGGCCGAGTGCCGCTCGTCGGGGTCGTCCGCGCGCAGAGTGCGGGCCACGGTGTCGGCGAAGGTCCGGGCCAGCGGCGGGAGCGCGTCCCAGCGGCGCACGGCCCAGCCGACCGGAAGCGGCGGCAGGGCGGGAATCGGTACGAGCCGCAGCGGCCCCTCGTCCCCGGGCACCGGCAGCCCCGGCAGGGCGGGCACCACGGCGCGTCCCAGCCCGAGTTCGGCCAGCAGCAGAGCGGTGTCCCAGTCGGCGACGCTCGTATCGGAACCGGCCCGTACGCCCAGCGCGGCGAGGGCCGCGTCGAGCCGTCCGCCGGACGTGGAGTTCGGCGGCAGCCGCACCAGACGGACATCGGCGAGGTCGGACACCTCCATGCGCGACCGGGCGGCGAGCGGGTCCCCGGCCCGTACGGCGAGCACCCACGGCAACTCGACCACGGGCCGCTGTTCGATCCCGCGCACCGGGGCGCCGAGGGTGATCCAGGCCAGGTCCAGATTGCTGGCGATGAGGGCGTCGAAACAGCCACGGCTGGAGCTCTCGGTCTGGAACTCCAGGCTCACCTTGGGGTGGCGCCGGCGGAAGGAGACGATCGCCTCGGCCATGAAGTGCCGTACGGTGGTGCCGCCGGTGGTGATCCGCACCGAACCGCTCTCCCCGTTCACCAGGTCGCCGAGGCGGCGCAGCGCCAGATCGAGACCGGCGATCCCGTCGGCGGCGGCCTCGCACAGCAGACGTCCCGCCGGGGTGGGCACGACACCGCGCGGCTGGCGCTCCAGCAGGCTGACACCGGTCTCGCGTTCCAGCCGCTTCACACGCTGGCTCACCGCCGACTGAGTGCAGGTCAGGTCCCGGGCCACGGCGCTCAGGCTCCCGGCGCGGCACACGGCCACGAACACCCGAAGGTCATTCAGAGTCATACCCTCCAAGCTATGGCTTGGAGTTGGCGAGCAATCCCCAGGATTGACTGGGGTGGCCACGGCTCGCGACGATCGTGGCAGGGCTCAGGCGGCAACCCGTACGGCACCGGCACGCGGATCCGGACCGGGTGACGGCGCGGTACGGGTGCCGACCTGCCGAGCACGAAAGGACACGGACCTGTGCTTGCTGCTCCCCCTCCTGCCGCGGCCGACCGGGCCGTCACCCTGCTGCGCCGGCTCGGCGCCGCGGGCATCGCGCACCCCGGCGGCACCCTCCTCGCCCACCTCCAGCGGGTACGGGCCCGGCTCGCCGCCTGGGGAGCCCGCCCGGAGCTCCAACTGGCGGGGCTGTGCCACGCGTCCTACGGAACCGACGGCTTTCCGGTCACCCTGCTCTCCCTCGGCCGTCGCGGTGAGCTGGCGGCGGTGATCGGCGCGGAAGCCGAAGCCATCGTGTACCTCTACGCGAGCTGCGACCGGAGGGCCACCTGCCCGGGGCTCGGGGACGCCGGCGCGGCCTTCCACGACCGCTTCACCGGCCGTACCCACACTCCCGAACCACGGCTGGCCCGGGACTTCGCCGAGCTGTCGGCCGCCAATGAACTCGACCTCGCCCGCCGCGACCCCGTCTTCCGCGAGCGGCGAGGCCCCGAACTCCTCGCCCTGTTCACCCGCCTGCGCCCGCTGCTCAGCCGGTCCGCCTGGCTGGACTGCCACGCGGTCCTCGCGCCGTCGCCCCTGACGCCCGACGCCTGACCGCCGTCGCCCCTGACGCCCGACGCCTGACGCCCGACGCCTGACCGCCGTCGGTACCGCCGGGGGCGCGGAACCGCAAAACGGCACGCCGAACCGATTGCCCTTTCGGCGGGTTCTCGTCGTCGGCGCACTCCGTGCGGAATTTTACGATCACGAATTACCGGAAGGAATCCCGCACGGTAATAGCTTGGTCAACTTCGTGAAGGTCGGGAAACGATCTAGAATTTCGACGTGAAGGAGATGACCGGATCAATGTCTTGACCGGGATCGTGTCCGGCGCGGAAACTCAGATCGCACTCACGCATCAGGAGCCGCAAGCGACGTTCCAAGCCCTGCGATACCGGTTTCGCGGGGGCGTGCGACCGGGGGAAGTACACGGAGAACGTGTGGGCGCGGCGGGAAATCCGCGCGAGCGATCTTCACTTCCCCTCCTCATCTCTTGATGCGCTGAAGAGAATGGAGGGGGAATGCCGACGCACGCGGGCTATCCGGGTGTCTACATCGAAGAGCTTCCCAGCAGCGTCCGTACCATCGCCTCGGTCACCACCTCGGTGACCGCGTTCGTGGGCCACACCCGGCGGGGCCCGCTGAACACCCCGGTGCGCGTCACCAGCTTCGCCGACTTCGAGCGCCGCTTCGGCGGTCTGACCTCGCAGAGCGCGGTCGGCTACGCGGTGCACCAGTTCTTCGGCAACGGCGGCACCGTGGCGGTCGTCGTCCGCGTGACCAAGGCCGGGACCGGCAAGGCCGCCCGCGTCACCCTCGAGTCCACCGAGGGCCACAGCGCGTGCCCGGTGCTGGAGGTGCACGCCAAGGAGCCCGGCCACTGGGGCTCGGGTCTGCGCCTCGCGGTGGACTACGACACCCCGTGCCCGGAGGAGACCTTCAACCTCCATGTGCTCGACGCACGGGGCACCTCCCGGGAGTCCTTCACCCACCTGTCCACCGACCCCGCCCACGGGCGGCACGCCGAGACCGTGATCAACGCCGGGTCGGCGCTGGTCCGGGTCAAGACGGTCGGCGAGGGCCGGCCGGACCCCTCCGGCACGGTCTCCAAGCCGTTCGCGGGCGAACTCCCCGATCTGAACGTCGAGCTGACGGTCAAGATCGGCGAGGTGGAGCGCGCGTTCACCCTGTACGACCCGGACTGTGACGGCGAGGCTCCGTGCGACGTCACCGAGCTGGCCCTGCTCCTGGAGCGCAAGCTGCGCGCGCTGCCCGACGCCCCCGGCAAGCACGCCTTCGCGGGTACCGAGGTCACCGCGTTCGGCCGCCGCCTCCAGGTCGTCGCCGGTTCCATCGACCCCGGCGACGCGGTGCGCTTCCTGGGCGAATGCGCCAATGACCTCGGCCTGGAGGCCTCGGTCAACCCGCCCGTCTTCCCGCTGTCCGGCGGCGAGGACGGCGCCCCGCCCGGCCCCCGCGACCTCATCGGCGGCGAGGCGGACAAAACCGGCCTCCAGGCGCTGCGCGACGTCGAGGACGTCAATCTGCTGTCGCTGCCGGAACTCGCCGCGTACGAGTCGGTCGACGACATGGTCACCGTGCTGTCGGCGGCCGACCGGCTGTGCCGGGAGCGGCGGATCTTCCTGCTCGTCGACGCGCCCTCCGCCTGGGGCAGCGTGGACGCGGCCCGTGCCGGGATCGGCGCCTTCGAGCCGGTTCGCAGCGACCACGCGGCGCTGTACTTCCCGCAGCTGCGGCTCACCGACCCGCTCACCGGACGGCTGCGCGCCTTCCCGCCCTCCGGGGCACTCGCGGGCGTCATCGCCCGTACGGACGGCGAGCGCGGCGTGTGGAAGGCCCCGGCCGGGACCGAGGCCCGGCTGGCCGGGGTGTACTCGCTCGGCGTCCAGCTGACCGACCGCGAGAACGGCCTGCTCAACCCGCTGGGCATCAACTGCCTGCGCACCTTCCCGGTGGTGGGCCCGCTGGTCTGGGGCGCACGCACCCTGAGCGGCGCCGACGCGCAGAGCAGCGAATGGAAGTACGTACCGGTGCGGCGGCTGGCGCTGCATATCGAGGAGAGTCTGCGCCGCGGACTGCAATGGGTCGTTTTCGAACCCAATACGGAGCAGTTGTGGCAGCAGATCCGACTGAGCGCCTCCGGTTATCTGCACACCCTGTTCGAGAAGGGCGCGTTCAAGGGTGGTACGCCGCGTCAGGCCTACTTCGTCAAGTGCGACAAGGACACGACGACGGACGAGGACATCGCAGCCGGCATCGTGAATGTGGTGGTCGGTATCGCGCCGGTCAAGCCGGCGGAGTTCGTGATCGTCAAGATCCAGCAGATGGCCGGGCAGTTCGAGATTTAGGAATGTGATGGCTGAGTTCCAGGTCAACGCCCATCGCTTCGACCCGTACAAGAACTTCAAGTTTCTGGTCCTCTGGGACGGTCGTACGGTCGCGGGCATCAGCAAGATCAGTCCGCTCAAGCGCACCACCGAGGTCGTCAAACACCGCAACGGCGGCGACCCCAGCTCGCCCCGCAAGTCCCCGGGCCGGTCCGAGTTCGAGGGGATCACCCTGGAGCGCGGCGTCACCCACGACCCCGAATTCGACCGCTGGGCCAACAAGGTCTGGCAGGTCGGCGCGGGGCTCGGCGCCGAGGTCTCGCTCGCCGACTTCCGCAAGGACATCGTCATCCAGGTCCTCAACGAGGCGGGCCAGGTGGCCGTCTCGCACAAGCTCTACCGGACCTGGCCGAGCGAATACCAGGTGCTCGGCGAGCTGGACGCCAACGCCAACGCGGTCGCGATCCAGAGCCTGAAGCTGGAGTGCGAGGGCTGGGAGCGGGACTACGAGGTGCCGGAGCCGGAAGAGCCTTCGTTCACCCACCCCGCGTAGGCGGGGGCGGGAGAGGAGCGGGGCGGTACGGGGAGCAGGATGGTACGGCAACGGCACGGTACGGGGAGCGGACGGCCTGAGAGATGGGGAACACGGGGCCCGCGGAGCTGCTGGCCATCTGGGAGGCGGGGCTGGCGCACCACGGCCCCGGCCGCGCCCTGCTGCTGCACCGGGCGGCCCGCCCGGGGGCGGCCGCGGGCGAACTGCGGTCGCTGCCGGTGGGCGAGCGCGAGGCGGACCTGTACGCGCTGCGGCGAGCGCTGTTCGGCGAGCGGATGCAGGTCAGGGCCGAGTGCGGGGCGTGCGGCGAGGCCATGGAGTTCGACCTCGACGCACGCCACTTGGGGGTGCGCCCGCGGGGGCAGGACGGCCCGTTGCGGGTGGAGGAGGGCGAATGGACGGTCGAGTTCCGGCTGCCCACCGTCGCCGACCTCGAAGCGGCGGCACATGCGGTGGCCGAGGCGGGCGGGCAGACGGTGGCCGCCGTGGATGGGCAAGCCGTGGCCGACCCGGCCGGCCCCTCGGACGGGGACGGACTCCCGGACGGAGACGGACTCCCGGGCGTGGACGGGCTCCTGGGTGCGGACGGTCTCTCGGACGCGGACGGGACCTCGGACGCGGGCGGGTTCTCGGTCGCGGGTGGGTTCTCGGGCGTGGGTGGGTTCTCGGGCGTGGAGGGTTTCCTGGGCGTGGACGGGACCTCGGACGTGGACGGGTTCTCGGACGTGGGCGGGTTGTCGGGCGTGGGCGGGTTCTCGGTCGCGGGCGGGTTGTCGGACGTGGACGGGTTCTCGGTCGCGGGCGGAGACGCTGCCGGAGACACGTCTGCCGACACCGCCGAACCCGCCGAATCCGCCGAATCCGCCGAGACCACCGCCGCGGCCCGCGCCCGGCGGGCCCTGCTCGTCCGATGCGTGGTGTCCGTCCACCGCTCGGGGCGGCCGGTCCCCGCCGACCGCCTCGCCGTGGCGGTGGCCGATCTGCCCGACGCCGTACAGCGGCGGCTCGCGGAGGCCGCCGAACGTGCCGACCCGGCGGCCGATGTGACGCTCAACGTCACCTGTCCCGCATGCGGTGCGGCCACCCGGGCCGAGCTGGACATCGCCTCCTACCTGTGGGCCGAACTCGACCACTGGGCACGGGACCTGCTCCTCGACGTCCACCTGCTCGCCACCGCATACGGCTGGAGCGAGCCTCAGATCCTGGCGCTCAGCCCGCTGCGGCGCCGTTACTACCTGGAGCTGTGCGCAGATGGCTGACTACTTCGACCGGCTGCTCGCGCGGCACGCCCCTGCGCCGAGCCCCGGCCCCGGCCTCGGGGCCGAGCCGGGGGCGGGCGGCGCCGCCGACGGCCGCCCGGTGCGGGTCCGGCCGCGGCTGCCCGGTCCGTACGAGCGGATCGAGGCGCTGCGGGGCGAACCGCCGCTGCCGGAGGAGTCCGCACCTCCCCGGGTGGCCCCGCCGCCGGCGGCCGACCACCACCGGGAGGTGGTCCGGCACGAGCGCGAGGTCAGGACCGACCGGCAGACCGTCGTACGCGCCGATCCGGCACCGTACGAGGACATCGACCGGTACGCCGAAATCCCGGCTCCCGCACCGCTGTTACTCCCCAGCACCCAGATCGCCGTCGGGCCGCACCCGGCCGCCCACGAGGCCCCGGCCACCCGGCGGGGCGCCCCGGCGGCCCCGGCCCCCGACGCCGCACCGGCTGCCGCGGGACCCGCGAGCGGCCCGCCGTCGGCGGGCGTGCTGTCCCCGGCCGCCGCCGTACCGCTGCCGGCCCGCGCGGCAGCCGCCGCCATGGGGCGGGAGGCCGCACCGCTCCCCGCCGGGCGCCGCCGCGCCCGATCCGCGCAGCGCACGGTGCACGTCCAGATCGGGCGGCTGGAGGTCACCGCCGCCGCCCCGCCCGGCACCGACCGCTCAGCTGCGGCCCGCCCCGGAGCGACGGGACGGCGCGCACCCGCGCTGAGCCTGGACGACTACCTGGCACGCGGCGAGAGGAGGGACTGACATGAGCAACGGACTCGCCTTCGCGACCGTCACCCAGGCCCTCGCGCTGCTCATCGCGAACAATCTGCGGCCCGAGATCGACATCGCGGTCACGGTGGACACCCACAGACCTCCGGCGGAGCCCCCCACCGAACCGACCATCAACATCTTCCTCTACCAGGTCACCCCGAACGCCTCCATGCGCGCCACCGACCTGCCCACCCGGGCCTCGGACGGCACGCTCCTCAAGCGGCCGGCCGCGGCGATGGACCTGCACTACCTGATCAGCGCCTACGGGGAGGAATCCGAACTGGTCGGGCAGCGCCTGATCGGCGCCGTGGTGCGCATCCTGCACGAGATACCGATGCTGCCGAAGGACGTGATCGAGGAGGCCGCCCGGCGCTCGTACCTGGCGGGCAGCGACCTGGCCGAGTCGGTGCAGCGGGTGCGCTTCACCCCGACGCAGATGGATGTGGACGAGACCTCGAAGCTCTGGGGGATGCTCTACCAGACCCCGTACGTCCTGTCGGTCTGCTACCAGGGCTCGCTGGTTCTGATCGAGGGCCGCGAACAGCCGGTCCCGGCGAAGCCGGTGGAACGGCATACGGTGCGCGCGGTGCCCTTCGGCGCACCGGGGGCGCCGGAGCCACCGGCTTCACCAGGACCGCACGGGCCGTCTGCCGAGTCCGTCCAGGCGGAGGCGGAGGCGAAGACGGCGCCGGAGACCGAGCCCCCGGCCCCGGCCCCGGCCAAGCCCGCCAAGAAGCGCACCACGGCCGCGAAGACGGCGGCTGCCAAGACGGCCGCCGCGCCCACCCGTCCGCGCAAGACCACGGCCCGGCGCCGCGGCGGGCGCTCCGGGGACCCGGAGAGCTGAGGCACACGGTGGGGGAGAAGGGGGTGGACCACAGCATGGGTACGCGGGACCCCCGCGCATCGGCAGCCAACGATGCCGGCGCGGGCAACGATGCCGACGCGGGCGCCAATGCCGGCGCGGGCGGAGACTCCTTCGCGGCTGGGGCCATCGTGGCCGAGGACGGACAGGCCCTGGCCGCCGCCGTCCAGGCCGTACTGGCCCGCGTCGACGCCCACGCGCGCCACGCCACCACCAACGGCCACCGACCAGGCGCCGCCGCGCACGGCGAGCGGGCACGCGGTGCGGCCGCGTCCGGCGAGAAGGCGGACCGAGAGGCGGACCGAAAGGCGGACCGGCAGGCGGACCGGCAGGCGGACCGGCAGGCGATCCACGGCCCCGCCACCCTCGACGCGCTCGCCGCCTGCTTCGGTCTCAGCACCTTCGAGCGCCAGCTCGTCCTGCTCGTGGCGGCCGCCGAACTGGACCCCACCGCCGCCGCCCGGTGCGCCGCCGCGAGCGGCGACCCGGCCCGTACGCACCCCACCTTCTCGCTCGCCCTCGCCGCGCTCGACGAACCGCACTGGAGCGCGCTCACCCCCGTGTCCCCGCTCCGCCGCTGGCGGCTGATCGAGCTCGACGACGAGACCCGCCTCACCACCTCCCGGCTCCGGATCGACGAGCGCGTCCTGCACTTCCTGGCCGGATCGCCCTACCTCGACGCGCGTCTGCACGGCCTGCTGCGCCGCGCCCCCGTCCCACCGCCGCTGCCCGCCTCGTACGACCGGGCGGCGGACCGTGTGGCCGAGGGCTGGAACGAGTCCCGCCCGCAGGCCCCGCTGCGGGTCGAGCTCGTCGGCGGCGACCTGACGACCCGTACCGATATCGCCGCCACGGCCGCCCGCCGCACCGGGCTCGCCCTGTACGTCATGGCCTCGGAGGACGTTCCCTCCGACGCGGCCGAACGCGACCGCCTCGCCCGTCTCTGGCAGCGTGAGGCCGTCCTGCTGCCCGCCGCCCTCCTGTTGGAGGTCGGCGAGATGGACCGGGAACAGACGGCCGCCACCGACGCGTTCATCGACGCCGCCGCCGTGCCCCTCGTCGTCTCCGGCCCGGACCCGCGCCGGACCGGCCGCCCGCGCGGCGAGCGCGTCACCGTGCCCCCGCTGGACGACACCGAACAACTCGCCCTCTGGGCCGACGCCTTCGCGGACATCCCCCAGATGCGGGAGACCCATCTCCGCTCCCTCGTGGCCCAGTTCCGGCTGCCGCCGCACATCATCCGGTCCGCGGCCGCCGCCGTACGCCGCGACCTCCCGGACGCGGCCGACCCGGACCCCACCGCACTCGCCTGGCGCGCCGGGCTCATCGAGGCGCGCATCGGCCTGGACGAGCTGGGCCGCCGGATCGAACCCGAGGCCGCCTGGGACGATCTGGTGCTCGCCGATCACCAGTCGCGGATCCTGCGCGAGATCGTCGCCCACGTACGGCAGCGCGCCACCGTGCACCAGGAGTGGGGATTCGCCGTGACCCTGCGCCGTGGCCTGGGCGTCACCGCCCTCTTCGCGGGCGGCTCCGGCACCGGCAAGACCCTCGCCGCCGAGGTGCTGGCCAAGGAGCTGGGCCTGGACCTCTTCATCATCGACCTCTCCCAGGTGGTCAGCAAATACATCGGCGAGACCGAGAAGAACCTGCGCAAGGTCTTCGACGCCGCCGAGCGCGGGGGCGCGCTGCTGCTCTTCGACGAGGCGGACGCGCTGTTCGGCAAGCGCAGCGAGGTCAAGGACAGCCACGACCGGTACGCCAACCTGGAGGTCAGCTATCTGCTGATGCGCATGGAGGCGTACCGGGGCCTGGCCGTCCTCACCACCAACATGAAGAAGGCTCTCGACCCGGCCTTCATGCGCCGCATCCGTTTCGTCGTCGACTTCCCCTTCCCCGGCGCGGGCGAACGCGCCGAGATCTGGCGCCGGGTGCTGCCCGCCCAGGCGCCGATGAAGGACATCGACACCGAACGCCTCGCCCAACTCACCGTGGCCGGCGGCTCCATTCGCAATATCGCGCTCTCCGGCGCCTTCCTGGCCGCCGAGGAGGGCGACCGCCTCCAGATGCGCCACATGCTGGCGGCGGCGCGCACCGAGTACCAGAAGCTGGACCGTTCGCTCACGCCCTCGGAGGTTCACGGATGGGTCTGAACGAGCAGCCGAGCGCGGTCCATGTGGACATCGGCGAGCTGGCGCTGTCCGGCTTCGACGCGCGCATCGACCCGGACCGGGTCCGGACCGCGTTCCAGACGGAGCTGACCCGCCTCGTACGGGAGCGCGGCGTACCGCTGACCGCGGACGGCGAGAGCCGGGAGTTCGAGGCGCTCGCCGGCCTCCCCCCGCTTCCCGCCACCACCTCCCCGGCCCGGCTGGGCGAGGCCCTGGCACGGGCCGTGCACGCGGGCCTGTCCGGAAGGGGGCGGAAGCGGACATGAGCGATTCCCCGTCCACCACAAGGGACGACCGCGCCTCCGCCCGGTCCGCCAAGCGCCGCAAGCGCAAGGAGCGGGCCGGTACGACCCGTACGCCCGAGCCCAAGGACATCGTCAGCGGCGCCGGGCACCCCCTGGACCCGAGCGTCCGTCGCGACCTCGAAGAACGGCTGGGCCACGACCTCGGCCAGGTCCGCCTGCACACCGACCGCGACGCGGCCCACCTCACCGAACTGCTGGGCGCGGACGCGGTGGCGGTCGGCCAGGACATCTTCTTCCGCGAGCACACCTACCGCCCCGGCACGACGGAGGGCAGGCGCCTCCTCGCCCACGAACTGCTCCACACCGTCCAGAACCCCCACGGCCTCGGCACCCTCCGCGCGGGCCGCGACCTGGGCGCGGTGAGCCTGCCGCAGCAGGCCATCGAACGCGAGGCGGAGAGCGCGGCCCAGGAACTCGTACACGGCGGACAACGCGGCGGGCAACGTGGCGGACAACCGGAAACGGACGTGGCACCGGAGGAGTCCGCGACCCCGGGCTGGCTCCGCTACGCCACGGTCGACGCCGACCGCAACCGCATGGAGAAGCTCGACCCGGCCACCCTGGTCGACCGCCTCGCCAACAGCGTCGTCCGCTCCCTGCGCGGCGATCCGGAGGACCGCTCCAAGCGCACTCGTATGCAGCTGGCGCGGATGCCGGACGAGGTGCAGGACGCGGTCCTCGACCGCCTCGAAACCAGGCTCCTGAGCGCGGAGCACGAGCGGGTGCTCGACTTCGTCGACGAGATCGAGGCGGACGACAACCTGGAGCCGGAACCCCTGGCGGCCCCGGCCGTCGAGCCGGACCCGGTCGAGGAGCTGCTGTTCGAGCGCGAGAACGAGCGCCGGACGGCGGAGGAGCACCGTGCGGAGGAGCGGCGGCCGGCACCGGCACCGGGCCCGGAGGTGGACCAGCCCGCCGCGGAGGGCGCCCCCGGCAGTACGCCGCGCAACGGCGGGGACGCGTCGCGGAAGGAGGGTCAGGACGGGGACGGGAACGGGGGCCAGGACAGGGGCGGGAACGGGGGCCAGAAGCAGGCCGCACCGTCCTCGCCCTCGGACCGGACGTCCGGGGACGGGCGACAGGACGGTGAGAAGCAGTCCGAGGGCTCCGGGAAGGCCGGGAGAGAGCAACAGGGGCAGGAAGCGCAGGAAGAGCAGGAACAGCAGGGCGTCGCGACACCGAGCAAGGAGGAGTCGGCGGCCAAGAACCGTCCGGGCGCGGTCGATGCGCTCGTGGCGGGCAGGCAGCCGAAGCAGGAGGACGAACGGGGGGCGGAGAAGCCCACCGGTTCGCCGGTGGCGTCCGGCAAGGACCCCCGGCCGTCCGGCGCGATCTCCACCCTCGACGGAGTACGCGCCCAGGACCTCGACGGCCCGGAGGAGCAGGCCGAGGAGGATCCGTTCGGCTCCGGCAGCGAGTCGGAGGTCGACGTCGGGGGCGAGGAGAAGAGCGCCTGGGACATCAAGCTCCAGCCCGAGGACTTCCTGCCCGCCCAGGACCTCGACGTCTCCGGCGTACCGACCGCGGACGAGCTCGACCCCTCCTCGTCCGCCGCCCCTCCGCTCCCGTCCTTCCCCGCCCCTCCGGTGACCAAGGCCGACAAGGTCCAGGCCGAGCGGGACGCCGAGGACGCCGAGGACGAGGCGGCGGAGGCCGAACCCGAGGAGGACGCCGCCGACGCGGCCACCGAAACTCCCGAGCCCTCGGCAGAGGCGGACCGCGGCGCTCCGGGAGGCGACGGGCTCGGCGGTCTCGGCGGTCTCGCCGTGGAGCAGGCCGCGGAGAGCCGCCCGGGACCGGCCGCGACGAGGGACCCGAAGAGCGGCGCCGACCCGAAGGACGGACCCGTCGTCGCCCAGATGACGGTGCAGGAGGCCGCGGGCAGGTCCGAGGGCGGCAGCGAGACCGGAGAACAGGCCGCGAAGGAGGAGAAGGGCACTCCCGCGGCGGGCGAGACATCCGGCGGTGCGCGGGAAAAGGCGTCGCAGCAGGCGGTGGGCGGTCAGGCGGCCGCGCAGGAGCCCGCGGCCGAACGGGAACAGAAGAAGACGGCCGCGGCGCCGTCGGGCCGGAGCGAGCCGACCGCCGACTCCCCGTCCCCCTCACCCGCGCGGGACACCCAGGTCACGGGTGGGTCGAACGCGGATACGCCGGGCGGGGCGAGCAGCGGGGCGCGAAGCGAGCCAAGTTCGCCGGGGGAGCGTACGGGGACTCGGACCGAGGCTCCGGCAGCGGAGCCGGCGCCGTCCACCAGGGAACCCCAGAAGACCGCCGAACCCGCGGCGTCGGCCCCCGCCCCCACGTCCGCACCGGCCCCGACCCCGGAGACCGAGAAGCCCACGTCGGCTCCGGCGGCGAAGGCACCCAGCGGTGCGGGCGGAGGCGGCGGCGGTGGGGGCGGCGGCGGTGTGGGCGGTGGTGGCGGCAAGGCGTCCGCCCCGGCCAAGAGCAAGAAGAGGGATTCCGGACCGTCCCCGAACCTCTCCCAGGTGTCCCCGGAAGCGGGCCTGTCCACGGCCTCGAAGCTCAAGCCCCATGTGGCGCTTCAGGCCATGACCGGCGTGAGCGGTTCGGTGGACCGCACCGTCGGCGACGAACACAAGGCGCTCGCCGCCGCCCCGCCCTCGATGCGGCGCCCGGCAGGCGCCCCGCGGACCCTCCAGGGCAAGCCGGAGACCGACGCACCGGCCCAGTACTCGCAGGACCCGGCCCAGAAGTCCGAGGCCCCGGAGCAGGAAGAGGCCGAGGTCACGGGTGCCAAGGAGCCCGAGGGCCAGATCGAGGCGGAGAAGGCCGAGGAGCCGGGCGGCTGGGACACCTTCAAGATGGCGCTGGGCTTCATCGGCGGCAAGATCGTGAACGGGGTCGCGAGCCTTTTCGGCGCCGACAAACCCGTAGTGGACCCCCAGGCCCTGGCCGCGAAGTTCGCCGGGCTGCCGACCAAGGACGAAGCGCTCAAGCAGGCCCAGGCGGGCAACGCACCGGGCGTGCGGATGCGGGGCGCCGCCGACCAGACGGCCGGTGAGCAGGGCTCCGCCGTCGACACCAAGGGCCAGGAGACCGTCGCGACGGGCCGCGACGACGCCGGCCGGGGGATGGGCGAGGACCAGGTCTATCCCGACGCTCCCCAGGAACAGATGGCCGCGAAGGTCCCCGGACAGCAGGGCGGCGGGGGCGGCGGTGCGCCCCAGGGCGGCGCCACGACGGGGGCAGTACCGCCCGAGGCCGCGTCGGAAGTGGCCGAGCACGAACGCGGACCGCAGTTCCAGGCGGCATTCACCGACGGCCGGCAGCGCATGTCCGAAGGGCGGCAGACCAAGGACCGCGACTTCCGGGACGGCCAGCGGCAACACAAGCGACAGGTCGACGCCGAGATAGCCGCCAACACCAAGAGCCAGGCGAGCGAGCGCGAGAAGGCGATGACAGAGGTCACCGCCGAACGCGCGGACTGGCGCACGGAGCAGGACAAGGAGCTCCAGTCTCTCGGGGACAAGAAGACCGAACGGCACGACAAGATCCGCAAGGACGTCAAGGACAAGGAAGAGCAGACCGACAAGGACGTCGACAAGGAGAAGGACGACAGCGACAAGAAGATCCAGGACAAGGGCGACCAGGCCGAACGGGACGCCGAGAAGAAGCGCGACGACAGCGTCCAGGAGTCCGGCAACTGGGTCAGCAAGGCCTTCGACTGGATCAAGAACAAGGTCATCGAGATCAAGAACGCGATCGTCCGCGTCATCAGGGAGGCGCGTGACGCGGTCGTCGGCTTCATCAAGAACTTCAAGGAGACGGTCGAACGCTGGATCAACGACGCCCGCAAGGCGATCGTCGACGCGATCAAGAACTTCATCAACGACCTGATCGAGTTCGCCAAGGCGATGGTGCGGGCCGTCATCGACCTGGCCAAGCGCATCCGGAACGTCATCATGGGCCTGGTCGAGGCGGCGATCGCCCTCGTCAACAAGCTCGCCACCATGCTCAAGCAGGCCGTCACCGACCTGCTGAACGCCCTTGGCAAGCTGCTGAGCGGCATCCTCGACGTCCTCAAGAAGATGCTGCTCGACGTGGTGAAGGCCGTCGTGGACGCGGTCAAGGCAGTCCTGGACTTCGCCTCCAAACTGCTGGGCGCGCTCGGCGACTTCATGCTCATCGCGGTCGACTTCCTCTCCGACCCCGGCGGCTGGCTGAGCGGCGCCAAGAACTCGGCGGTGGACGGCGCGAAGAACCATCTGTTCCGGGAGGTCAAGTCCGCCGTCAAAGAGTGGTTCCAGTCCAAGATCGAGGAGATCATCGGCGTCCCGAAGGCCATCCTGGACAAGCTGTTCAAGGGCGGCTTCACCCTGGAGCGGATCGTCAAGGAGACGTGGGACGCGATCGTCCCCCAACTCCCCCTCATCATCGGCGAGATCGTCATCACCAAGGTCATCGCCAAGCTCATCCCGGGCGCGGGCTGGGTGATGGCCGTCATCGACGCCATCCGCACGGCCATCGGCGCGCTCGGGGCGATCCTGCGCGCGGTGGGCGCGGTCCTGGACTGGCTGAAGCTCGTCCGCATGGGCGGCGCGGGAATCCTCTTCGCGAAGGCCGTCGCGGCGGGCATCGTGGCGCTCCTCGAACTGGCCTACGAGGCGCTGCTGTCCGGCATCGGCAAGTACGTCGCGAAGGTGGGCCGGCGCTTCAAGGCCATCGCCGCCAAGCTGGGCCAGGGCAAGGGCGGCAAGGACGGAGCCGGCGGCAAGGGCGGTACGGACGGGGAGGGCTCGGACGGGCGGGGCGGCAAGCCGAAGCCCGACGAGAAGTCGCAAGAGCCGACCTCACCGAGGACGAGTACTCCCGCAACGCGCCCCACAACGACAACGACCACGAAGCCGAAGCCCACAACGCCATCGCGCCCCCACCCCAAACCCACCCGGCCTGAAACCCCCGGCAGGCCGAAGCCCACACCCGACGCCAAGACCCCAGCCCCCACCACCAAGGACAAGAACGGCAAGCCCAAGCCCGCCGAGGACCGCCCGGACACCCGCCCAGCCCCCACGGCCAAGCCCAAGCCCAAGCCGGAACCCCCGGCCAAGCCGAAGCCCGAACCGGAGACGAGGCCCAAGCCGGACAAGGACGACAACGGCTCCCCGCTGAAGCGCGACGACCAGGACCCGGCCAAGTCCGAGGTTCCGGGCCCGACCAAGTCGACAGAGGACAAGGACGGCCCCCGCAGGCCCAAGGGCGACAACGACGCTCCTCACAAGTCCAAGAAGCCCGGGGAGGATGACGGCAGGAGGCCCAAGCACGACAAGAACGAAGACAAGCCCGGTTCCCGGAAACCCAAACCCGATAAGGACGGTAAAGGGAGTAAGGGATCACGCGGTAAGGGAAATAGGGGGAACAAGGACGAAAAGCGTGATGACCGGAGAGAAGAGGAGGAGTCGTCCAACTTCAAGGATGCGCAGTTGGCGCTGATCATCGCCCGGATTCGCCCGATCATCGAAGGTGAGCTCGAGCCCGGAGTGCACAAGGATACGCTGGACTCCCTGCTTTCCGTTCTGCGCCGCCGGTATCGCCTCACCCGCCTGTACGTGATGGGCGGCGAGAGGTTTCAGGTGCGCGCCAGCCTCAACCCTGGCGGCACAGTGACGCGAGGCTACAAGCAGAGCGTGATGCGGTACCTCCAGAAATATCAACTACCGGATCCGGGGATCAGCCCGACGCCACAGAACTATGTGCGGCCGGCCATCACGACAGTGGCCGAGTACATAAACCCAGAGTATGGAAAGGAATACGGGAGGAAACCGTCGGGGCAGTACACCGAAGGTTGGGATTACCTGGTGAGGTATGACCTCCAGAACAATCCGCACCAATGGGATCGCATGCACCTGATCCCCCGGCAATTGGGAGGTCCCGCCAAGACATCCAACTTCGTTCCTGCCCGGAACGACATAAATGGACCCTTCTACGACAATTTCGAGAAGATACCGGCGAACATATTCGGTGAACCGTCGAAGTTGAATCCGCCACTTCCCGGGTGGTACGAGGTGAAGCTGAAGCGTTACGCGGGCAAAAGTCCTGGCCCCTATCCGCATGGCCCCACGTACCCCAGGGGATTCCCCGAAAAGATCGATGCCGCGTGGGGCATGTACAAAAAGGAGCGAGGTTCGGGACGCAGCCGCTCGCATTGGAAAAAGCTACAGCCCGGATCGCGGAACGTGGCGACGCTGCGGTTCCCCCCTCCTCCGGTGCCGGTGCACAACTACGCCCCGCTCTCCTCGGTTCCGATCAATACGGCCACGCGTCCTGAAATCGAAGTCGCATTTGGATTCCGGGTGAATCTCTCCAGTAAGCGCTCCCAGCGGAAAGCGTTCATGGATGCCTTCATGCAGGAGCGGAGCAGGGCCGGGAAGTTCAACGACTTTCAGGAGATGAGAAACGCGATGCGGAAGTACTCCCTCCCGAGCGGGAGAGTGATAGCAGACCTTCCTGGACTCCTGGCCATGCTGAAACACCGGGAAAGGTACGGTTACTTCAGGTTCAACTAAGCGCGCTGTTCTGCGCCACTGAAAGGAAAGGCCAATGTCGGAGTTGACCCCGAATGAACAGCGGCATCTGACGTCACTGGAGGAGATTGCGAACTGTCCGGTACTGGACGCCGACTGTGGAGACACCGACCGGCTGACCCCTCCCTTGGAGGCCCTTCCGCCGCTGGGCGCCTTCAACGAGAAATGGGCGGACCTGGTGCTGGATGAGGACATCAGGTCGTGCGGACTGCGCTTCATCGACTTCGGATGTCGATGGTCGACCCGAGCCGGGGAGGATGACGAGGATGATGACGTCGCTTACGACGACGAAGAAGAAGCGGCCGACAACAGCATCCTCCATACTCGTGAACTGCCGGAGATCAGTGGCGAGTTCTTCCTGCGTCCCTTCCACGACATACTGAGTCAGCCAGATGGCCCTGCCCGGGGAGCGGACACGGAGTTCCAACGCCAATTCTTGTCGGAACTACGCGTTATGGATCAGACGCCGCGTTCCGGAGCGGGCATGCTCACGTATATCCGGCTCAAGCCTGGCCTCGGTCCGCTTGAGGTCTGGTACAGCGACGTTGCGGATATTGGTGCCTCTCCCTACCCTCCCGGTTTCATCAAAATGGACATCACGTACCGGGAGTACTTGGACGCGATCTTGCTCACCAAGGGGACGTACGGGTGGCAGTATTTGTACACCGATATTTCGCTCGCCCGGGGATTCGGAGAGATCCGTGGATATCTTGAGGGCATGCTGGAGCTGTTTCCGGAGATCTTCCCTGACCATGACTACTCTCCCTTGGTCGAGCGCCTGGAGGCCCGCCTGTGACCACCTACGCCGACATCCCCAAGCCCATCCGCTCCGGCATCGTCCTCGTCGACCCCGAGCGCGGCACCCCCCAACGCATCATCGTGCTGCAGTTCAACCCCGACACCCTGGAACGCTCGCTCTCACCCCAATCCGCCGGGGACCAAGCAGACAGCGGCGGGGGCGGCAGCGGAAGCGGGGACCGGAATGAGGCGCTGAGGCTCAAGGGGCCCGCCCAGGAGACGTGGAAGTTCACCGCGGAGATCGATGCGACCGATCAGTTCGAGGTGGCCGCGCCCGACGGGATACACCCGCAGCTCGCGACCCTGGAAATGCTCGTGCAGCCGACCACCGCGGCGTTACGGGAGGCCATGCGGCTCGCCAAGAAGGGGACCATCGAGATCACCCCGATCGAGATGCCGCTGACGCTCTTCACCTGGGGCAGCAAGCGCGTCATGCCGGTCCGTATCACGGAACTCTCCATCAACGAATCGGCGTTCGACGTCAATCTCAATCCCATCCGGGCGTCCCTCGGCATCGGGCTGAAGGTGCTCACCATCAGCGACCTCCCCGCCGGCCACCGTGGCGCCGAGCTCTACCTCGCGCACCTCGCGCAGAAGGAGCGGCTCGCGGCGGCGGCGCGTGGCGGGGCGCTCAGTGCGTTGGGGCTGAACAGCGGGGACATCGGGCTGGGGAGGGTGTAGCGGATGGCAGAGCCACAGTCGTACGAGAGCGCGCTCGACGCGATACCCGGATCGCACCCCTACCCCCGCTCCAGCCGCTACCACGACGCCGAGATCGGGATCCACACCCAACCCGACGGCACCCCCGTCCGGTACGTCAAGCGGCGGCTGTTGCCGCCCATCAGCGCGAACCCCGAGGGCACCGCCACCCACACCGTCAGCGGTGGCGAACGCCCCGACCACCTCGGTCAGCGCTACTTCGGCGACCCCGCCGCGTGGTGGCGGATCGCCGACGCTAACCCCGTCCTCGACCCGCGCGAGCTGACCGCCGAGCCGGGCGAGGAGATAGCGATCCCGGGCGGGTTCCCGGGCGGAGGCGGTGGGCGCCATGGCCGATGAGCCCGTCGGGCAGGGGCCCATCCACCTGGAATTACGCATGGGGCCCCAGCTCACCCGCCCGGTGCCGGCCGAGGTCACCGAGGCGCTGCTGTCCGCGCAGATCACCACCACCGCGGGCGAACGCAGCGGCTTCCAGATGGCGTTCGACCTCACCAAGAAGGGGGCGATCGTCGACCGGCTGCTCCCGGAGGGGTTCTTCGACCCCCGCACCCGTGTGATCGTCACGGCCGTCGTCAAGGGAACGCCGATCGTCCTCCTCGACGGGCTCATCGTGCGCCACGAGGTGGGGGCCAGCAATCAGCCGGGGCAGACGACCCTCACCGTCACCGGCGAGGACCTCACCCTCCTCATGGACCTCGAGGAGCGCACCGACCGCTACCCCAACCTCTCACCCTGGCAGCGCGTCAGCCGCATCCTGGCCAAGTACACCGACTACGGCATCGAGGCCGACGTCGTCAGGGAGAAGATCCTCCAGCCGCCCAACGCGCAGCGCCGCGTGGACTACCAGACCGGCACCGACCTCCAGTACGTCACCGACCTGGCCCAGGCCAACGGCTATGTCTTCTACCTCATCCCCGGGCCCGTCCCCGAGGTCTCCACCGCCTACTGGGGACCCGAGAAGCGCATCGGCACACCCCAGCACGCCCTCACCGTCAACATGGACGTCAATTCCACCGTCGACCAGCTGACGTTCGCCTATGACGGGACCGCCCGCGAGGAGCCGCAGGCCCGGGTGCAGGACCCGGCCACCCGCACCGCCACCCTCCTCGCCCAGCCCGACATCAGTCCGCTCCGCCCGCCCCTGGGCAAACGGGCCACGCCCGCCCTCAAGCGCAAGACGCTCTCCGGCACCGCCAAGAAGGACCGGGCGCAGGCCGAGGCGGAGGCGCTCGCGCGCGCCGCCACGTCGGCCGACGCCATCTCCGGGTCCGGCTCGCTCGACGTCAGCCGGCACGGGTACATCCTCCAGCCGCGTCAGCTCGTCGGCGTCCGGGGCGCGGGGGTCACCTACGACGGGGAGTACTTCGTCAAATCCGTCACCCATAACCTCCGGCCCGGCTCGTTCCAGCAGAACTTCACGCTCACCCGCGAAGGGCTGATCGCCCGTAACGACGTCGTCCGGCCGTAGGCCGCACAAGGATCAGGAGCCTCCATGGCGGCAACGCCCAACCAGCGCTTCCTCGGCAAATTCCGGGGCCGGGTGCGGGACAACCAGGACCCGCTCGGAATCGGCCGGATCACCGTCGAGGTGCCCGATGTCCTCGGCGACGAGCCGTCCACCTGGGCCATGCCCTGCTTTCCCTTCACCGGGGACCAGCAGCGGCCCGCCGGGAGTTACGTCGTGCCGTCCGTCGGGGCGGGTGTGTGGGTGGAGTTCGAGCAGGGGGACCCGAGCTTTCCCATCTGGACGGGGTGCTGGTTCGGCGTCAGGGACCAGCTGCCGGAGGACGCGCGCGGCGATCCGGCGACGTCCCACCCCGTGGTGATCCAGACGCCGGGAAAGCACAAGATCGTGATGTCCGACATTCCGGCCGAGGGCATTCTGCTGGAGGCGCCCGGCGGTGCGTCCATAAAGATCGACGCGACCGGGGTGCATATCGACAACGGCCAGGGGGCGTCCGTTTCCCTGGTCGGAACTCAGGTCGATCTCAACGAGGGCCGGCTGACCGTGCCCAAAAAGCGATAGCCGACCGAGAAACAGCAGCGAACGGGGAGGGACCAGGGACGTGTCCGGGAATTCCGGGAATCTCGTCAGCCACACCGCCGTGATCAGTTGCCCGCACGGCGGACGCGTACGGCCGGTATCCGCGCCGTCGGCGTCCGGAGTACGGCTCGACGGGCAGCCCGTGCCGACCGCCGACGACACCTTCACGGTCGTCGGCTGCCCGCACACCGTCGACCGCGTCCCGTCGCCGTGCACCACCGTCCGGTGGACTCCGGACCGCGACGGGGTGCTGATCGACGGCGTGCCCGTACTGCTCGACACCTCCTCGGCACAGTGCTTCAGCGCGGGGCTCGTGCCGCAGGGGCCACCCGTCGTCCCCACCGCGCGGCAGGGGGTGAGGTGCGGATGAGGACGCGCACCGTGCGGACCGACATCGCCTTCCCGTTCCGGATCGACCGGCGCGGGCGGACCGCGCACGCCGACCACGACGACCACGTACGCGATCTGATCGAGCAGGTGCTCTTCACCAGTCCCGGCGAACGCGTCATGCGGCCCGACTTCGGGTGCGGGCTCCTCGACCTCGTCTTCACGCCCACCAGCCCCGAGCTGGCCTCCGCCGTCGAACTGTCCGTCCAGGCGTCGTTGCAGCGCTGGCTCGGCGAGCTGATCGAGGTGGCGTCCCTGGACGTGGTGAGCGAGGAGAACGTCGTACGCGTCCATCTGCGGTACGTGGTGCGCTCCACCGCCGGCCTGCGCGACGAGGTGTTCGAGGGGAGGGGCGCCGCATGAGCGACCCGGCCACCGCGTCGCGGCGCAGCCGCGTCAGGGCCGCCCACCTCCATGGCATCGACGCCGTCGAGGCCGGCGACAGCACCCGGCAGGGCACCACCCTCACCGTCACCTTCCTCGGCAAGGCCCCGCACGGCCTGTGCCCGGAGAACGTACGCGTCGACGGCGGCCGCCGGATCACCGGTATCGAGGTCCTGGAGATCTCCGTCGAGCGAGAGGAGGACCCCGAGCTCGACGACAAGCTGTACGTCACCGTGGACCGCGCCGGGGACACCTCCGCCTACCGGCTCTCCATCGTCGGCACCGACCCCTACGGGCGGCCCGGCACCGAGCCCTTCCCCGGCTTCGACCAGCGGTACTTCTCCGCCGAGTTCACCTTCCGGCCCGACTGCCCGACCCCCTTCGACCACACGACCGGTGAGCCCGGCCGCCCGCCCACCGTCCGCCCCGCGCCCGCCCCCGTCATCGACTACACCGCCCGCGACTACGACACCCTCCGCCAGGTCGTCCTGGACCGGCTCCGCCTCACCACCCCCGACTGGATCGAGCGCAACGCCGCCGATCTGGGCACCACCCTGGTCGAACTGCTCGCCCACACCGCCGACCAGATCAGCTACCAGCAGGACGCGGTGGCCACCGAGGCGTACCTCGACACCGCCCGCCGCCGGGTGTCCGTACGCCGCCATGTGCGGCTCATCGACTATCCGATGCACGAGGGCTGCAACGCGCGCGCCTTCGTCACCGTGGAGACGGCCGCGCCACTGACCCTGCGCCCCGGGGAGTACCGCTTCGCCGCCGTCGACGTCCGCCACCTCGGCCCGCTGGACCGGCCGGACCTCGGGGCCGTGCTGGACGACCGGGAGCTGGCCGCGCTCGACGAACGCGGATCGGTGGAGGTGTTCGAGCCCGTCGTCCCCGATGAACCCTTACGGCTGCGGCCGGAACACAACCGCGTCCGCCTGTGGACCTGGGGCGGCGAGGTGCGCTCGCTGCCGAGCGGCGCCACGTCCGCGACGTTGCGCGACGAGTGGACCGACGAGGAGTGCCGGACCCGCGCCCTCGAGCTGCGCCCCGGCGATCTGCTGCTCTTCGAGGAGGTGCTGGGGCCGCGCTCCGGTACGTCCGGCGACGCGGACCCGTCCCACCGGCAGGCCGTGCGCCTCACCTCCGTCACCCCCGCCGTCGACCGGCTGGCCGAACAGCCCGTACTGGAGGTCACCTGGGCCTCGGACGACGCGCTCGCCTTCCCGCTGTGCCTGGCCACCAGGGGCGGTACGGACTGCGCGCCCGTCGAAGACGTGAGCGTGGCGCGCGGCAATGTGGTGCTCGTCGACCACGGCCGCTCGCTGACCTTCTGCCGCGGCACACCGGAGGTCCACGCCGTGCCGCCCGTCCCGGCCGTCGTCGGCTCCTGCGCGCCCCCCGCGTTCGGCTGCTTCGAGAAGGACACCGGGAACGCGCCCGCGCGGCTCATCGGCGCCCTGCTGGACACCACCCGCCACGGACGTCCGCTGACCGCCGACGAGGTACGGCGGCTGTTCACCACGGTCGGCCCGGAGGCGACCGGCCGGGCCGGGATCGGGCTGGAGCCGGCCGGGCAGCGGCGCGAGAAGGTGGTGCCCGGCACCGCGTACGCCCAGGCCGAGGCGCTGCGGACACTGCTCGCCCAGTCCGTCTACCCGGGCATCGTGCCGCGCTTCCGGCCCGTACTGCACCACGCGCCCGTCACCCAGGCCGTGCCCTTCCCCGACCCCCGCCACATCGCCGCCGGACAGGCCGAGCGCCTGGCCGCCGTCCCGGACCGGGTGCGGCGGCGGCTGACGGAGCTGTGGCGCGCTGCCCGCGACCGCGACGGGCTCTCCGACGGGGAGATCGCCGAGCTCACCGTCCTGTTCGGGCCGCGCGTCCCGGAGCGCCTCGAACTCGCCCGCCATCCCGTGCGCGCCCTGCGCGAGCTGCTGCACCGCTCCGACCGGCTGCTCCACGCCAAGCTGCGGCGCCTTGACGTCCTGACCGCCAGGGCCCGGTCGGGCACCGTCCTGGACGAGCGCATCGCCTGGGAGATCGCGCACAGTTGGGGCCGGGCGTACGCGGCCGGACTGCGCCCCGAGGACCCGGTGCTGCACGGGCCGGCCGCCGCGCTCGTCCAGGACCCACGGGCCGCGCTCCCCGCCGTACGCCTCACCGACGGGGACGACACCTGGACACCGCGCCGCGATCTGCTCGACTCCCGCCCCCGCGACCGGCACTTCGTCGGGGAGCCGGCGGACGACGGGCGGCTCACGCTGCGCTTCGGCGACGGACGGCACGGCGCCAGGCCCGAGCCGGGGGCGCGCCTGGCGGCCCACTACCGGGTGGGCGGCGGGACGGCGGGCAACGTGGGGGCGGAGGCCATCAACCACCTCGTGCTGTGCCGGGACCCGGACGCCGCCGGTTCCGGGCGGCCGATGCCCGTGGCCGGGGTGCGCAATCCGCTCCCCGCCGTCGGCGGCACCGAACCGGAACCGGTCGAGCAGGTCCGCCGGCTCGCCCCGCTGGACCTCAGGCGCACCCGGCAGCGGGCCGTCACCGCCGAGGACTATGCGGCGCTCGCGGCCCAGCTGCCCGGCGTCCGGCGCGCGGCGGCGGAGATCCGCTGGACCGGCAGCGTGCGGGAGGCCCATGTCGCGGTCGACGCGTACGGGACCGGGGCACCGTCCCCCGCCCTCCTCGGCTCGGTCGCGCACGCCCTGGAGGGCTACCGCCGCATCGGACACGACCTGGTGGTCGGTCCGGCCCGCGCCGTGCCGCTGGACATCGCGATCGCGGTGTGCGCCGCGCCCGGACACCAGCACGGGCAGATCCTCGCCGAGCTGTACCGGGTGCTGGGCCGCCACCGGCTGCCCGGCGGGCGGCTCGGCTTCTTCCACCCCGACGCGCTGACCTTCGGCGAACCGGTGCGGCTCAGCCGGCTGGTGGCCGTCGCCGCGGCGGTGCCGGGGGTGCTGGGCGTCGAGGTCACCCGGTTGCGACGGCTGTGGCACGAGGGGCTGGAGGGGCCGAAGGAGCCCGATGACGGCACCTCGTACGAGACGACACACGGCGAGGCGCTGGAGGAGGGCATCCTGCGCATCGGCCCCCTGGAGATCGCCCAATGCGACAACGACCCCGACCGGCCCGAGAACGGCCGCCTGGTCATCGAGCTGAAGGGGGCCCGATGAGCGACCACCCCGACCACCCCGACCGCCCCACCACCCGCGGCCGCGGCTGCGGCTGCGGCGGCCACGACGAGCGCCGGGCGGCGCCCGGCGTCCCGCACAACCCGCCCGGCCGCACCGCCCTGGACTACCGCGTCGGCGAGTACGGCTCCTTCCTGGCCGCCATGCTCGACCGGCTCGCCTCGCCCGCCTACCCCGCGCTGCGCGGCCTGACCGTACGCACCCCGGACGACCCGGCCATCGGGCTGCTGGACGCCTGGGCGGTCCTGGCCGACCTGCTCACCTTCCACTCCGAGCGGATCGCCGACGAGGGCTATCTGCGCACCGCGCACGACCACCGCTCACTCACCCTCCTGGGACGGCTGGTCGGGCATGTGCCACGGCCGGGCGTGGCCGCCGACACCCACCTCGCCTACACCCTGGACCGGGACCCGCGCGCCGAGGACGTCGTGGTGACGATTCCGCGCGGGGCCATCAGCCACAGCGTCCCGGCGGCCTCCGACGAGGAGCCGCGGACTTATCAGACCAGTGAGGACCTGACGGCTCGCTGGGCCTGGAACGAACTGGCGGTGCGCCGCCGTCGCCCGGCCCTGATCGGCCCCGGCGACCTGGAGCGCCGGTCGGAACTGCTGGTGTCCGGGACCGCGCTCGGGCTGACCGCCGGCGACAAGCTGCTCTTCGTCTTCGACGGGACACCGGAGTCCGGGAGCGGCGGCCGGATGCTGGTGCCGGTCGCGCGGGTGACCGTCGACCGCGAGGAGGACGTGACGGCGATCGGACTGCCGCGGTCCGCCCCGCCCTCCCTGGAGGAGCTGGTGGACGAGGTACGCCGGTGGATCACCGACCCGGAGGCGGACGAGGACCCGGACGACCGGGGGGACGCCGAGCCCGTGCCGGACCACCCCGCGCCGCGCCCCGTCAGCCGTCTGATCGAGGAGTTCGACGCGCAGGTCCTGGCCCCCCTACGAGGCGATCTGGACGGGATCACCACGCCCGGCCAGCTCGCCCGGCGGCTCGCCGAACCCCATGACCGGCTGGCGGAGGCACAGGTGCTGGCCGCCCCGTACGCGGAGGTCGCCGCCTGGTTCGAGCGGCTGGAAGCGGTGATCGGCGACCTGGGGGAGCGGGCCGGGGAGCTGGCCGCCGCCGGGCCCGCCGAGGTGCGGCCGAGGTCCCAGCTCGCCGAGGACCGGCCCACCCCCGAGACCCTCTCGGCCACCGCCGCCGAGTCCGCGCACGGCCTCGCGGCCGCGACCGCGCTCGGCGCCGTGCTCCCCGCCCTGCGCACCCGCGTGGTACGGCCCCCGTCCGGTGCCCGCGCCACGGCGGCGCACGATCCGCGGCGGCTCTTCGGACCGGGGTCCGACGTGGCCGCCGGGCTGCTGTCCGCCCTCGATCCGCGGCTGGAGAGCGGGATGTACGCGGCGTGGCGCCGGGCCGCCCCGGCCGCCGCCGCACCGTCGAAGGCCACCGCGCCCGCGCTCCTGCGCGAGCTGCTCGCCCTGCGGGTGACGGCCGCGCCCTTCGGGGCGACGGCGCCGCTCAAGCCCGTGCAGGACGACCGGGGCCGGGTCATCCGGCAGACCGACTGGCCGCTGACCGGAGGTGAGCTGACCGCGGTGCGGATCGTCTACGACACGGCGGGCAAGGTGCCGGTGAAGGCGGAGTTCCAGCACATCGAGACCGGGACGTCGTGGCAGCGCACCGAGAACCTGCCGCAGAGCGCCGAGTTCGACCTCGGCCCGGGAAAGGTCCAACTGTCCACCCGCACCGGCCAGGACCACGACCTGGGCTGGCTCAGGAGCCGCCCCACCGACTCCCAGGAGCCCGGGGTCACCGCCACGCTGCTGCCCGGTCTGCCCGCGCTCACCCTGTTCGTGTCCCGGCCCGCCGAGGACGGGCGGGTGCACGTGGTCGTGGACGGTGGCGAGCAGCGGCAGTGGATGCTGAGCCGGGGCGAAGCACCGAAACAGATCACCTACGGAAGCCACGAACTGACGCTGCGGTACACCTCCGGCAGCGAGCCCGCCGCCGTCGAGATCGGCATCGCGACCGTGCCCGAGCCCGCCAACCGCTACGTCCTGCCGCTGGATTCGGTCCAGGACTCCATCACGGTCGGCAGCTGGGTGGCCATCGAGCGCCCCCGCAAGGGCTCCGGCGAGCCGGACGGCATCCCCGGCGACCGCGAGCTGGCCCTCGTCACCACCCGCGTCACCGCCGTGCGCACCGCCGCGTACACCAACTACGGCATCACCGGCCGGGGCACCCAGCTGACGCTCGCCGACCCCTGGCTCGACGAACACGACGTGGTGCTCTCCGCCATCCGCGACACCACCGTGCACGCGGGCGGGGAGCCGCTGCGCCCGGCGGACGAGCCGCTGGGCGAGGATGTGCACGGCAATGAGATCGAGCTCGCCGAGCTGTACGACGGGCTGCGGCCCGGCCGCCGGATCGTCGTCTCCGGTGAGCGCACCGACATCTCCCGGGCGAGCGGTGTCCGGGGCACCGAGCTCGCGGTGATCGCCGCCGTGGACCAGCGGGTCGACCCGGAACTCCCCGGCGACCACGTCCACACCACCCTCACCCTCACCGCCGACCTGGCCCACCGCTACCGCCGGGAGACGGTCCGCGTCCAGGGCAACGTCGTGCCCGCCACCCACGGCGAGAGCCGCGACGAGCCCATCGGCAGCGGTGACCCGGCCCTGGCCCACCAGAGCTTCACGCTGTGGCAGTCGCCGCTGACCTGGCTCCCCGCCGACAACCCACTGGGCGCCGTCCCCGCCCTGGAGGTGCGGGTCGACGGACTGCTCTGGCACCGGGTGGACAGCCTGGCCGGCCGCGGCCCGCGGGAGCGCGTGTACGTCACCGGCACCACCGGGGACGGACGGACCACGGTGACCTTCGGCGACGGGGTGCACGGTGCGCGGCTGCCCAGCGGCCACGAGAACGTCCGGGCCCGCTACCGCTTCGGCACCGGAGCGGCCGCCAACGTCCCCGCGGACCGCATCACCCAGGCCCTGACCCGGCCCCTCGGTGTCACCGCCGTCACCAACCCGCAGCCCGCCACCGGTGGCGCGGACGGCGACGGCCCCGGGATGACCCGCCGCACCATCCCGCTCGCGGTCTCCGCGCTGGACCGGCTGGTGTCCCTCCAGGACTACGAGGACTTCGCCCGGTCCCGCGCCGGCATCGGCCGGGCCGCCGCCCGGGAACTCTTCGACGGGCGGCGCACGGTGCTCCATGTGACGGTGGCCGGCGTGGACGACGCTCCGATCGGCGAGGACGCGGAGGTGCTGCGCGCCCTGCGCTCCGCACTGGCCGCCTACGGCGACGCCCGGCTGCCGGTCCGGGTGCAGGTGCGCGAGCTGGTGCTGCTGGTGCTGGTGGCGCGGGTGAAAGTGGCGCCGGACCACTCCTGGGAGCTGGTCGAACCCCGCCTGCGCCAGGCACTCCTGCGCGAACTGGGCTATCCGGGACGGGAGTTGGGGCAGCCGGCGGTGCTCTCCGAGGTGCTCGCCACCGCCCACTCGGTGCCCGGCGTGGACTACGTGGACGTGGACGTCTTCACCGGTGTCCCGGCCTCCAGCACCCCGCGGCAACTGGCCGAGGCGGCCGCCCGGCTCACCGAGCCCAGCGCCGTGGTTCCCGCCCGGTCCGCCGAGTACGCCGAGGACACCTACCGGGTCACCGCGCCGGACGGCGAGACGCTCACCGACATCGCCGGGCGCCATGGCATCCCGCTCGCCGAACTGCTGCGCCTCAACCCCGACATCACCGACACCCGCCGGCTTCCCCGGGGCCGCACGGTGTCCGTCTTCCGCGGCATCCGCCCGGCGCGGCTCGCGCTGTTCTCACCGGACGTCCCGGACACGCTGATCCTTACGGAGGTCACCTCATGAGCAGGGAGCCGGACGGGCTGGCGGAACTGCTTCCGCAGTGGCACCGCCTCAGGGACGAGGAGGCGGGCGAGCCCCTGCGCGCCCTGCTCGCCGTACTCGCCGAACAGGTGGACCGGGTACGCGAGGGGGTCGAGCGCGGTTACGACGACTGGTTCGTGGAGACCGCCGCCGCCTGGGTGCTGCCCTACCTGGGCGATCTGGTCGGCTACCGCCCGCTGCCCGGCTACGAACGGGTCCTGGCCACCGGACTGCGCGACGGCCGGCCGCCGGACGCGTCCCGGCCACGGCTGCTGGCCGAGGCGCTGGCACCGCGCCGCGACGTCGCCGCCACCGTGGCCAACCGGCGGCGCAAGGGCACGCTCGCGCTGCTGGAGGAGCTCTCCGCGTCGGTGGCCGGATGGCCCGCCCGCGCTGTGGAGTTCTCCCGGCTCACCGCACACCACCAGCCGGTCAGGCTGTACGGGGGGACGGGCGGCGCGGCGGCCGACCTCCGCAGGCTCTCCCGCGGCCGGCTCGCCGATCTGCGGGACGGGGCGGCGCTGGACCTGGCGGGCGGGCCGTTCGGGACGGTGGCGCGCTCGGTGGACGTACGGCGCGCGGGCTCCCGGCGCGGGCAGGGCGGTCACACCCCGGCCGGGGTCGGGCTGTTCGTGTGGCGGCTCAAGCCGTACCACGTGCGGCACGCGCCCGCGTACTGCGTGGACCGGGCCCGCAACCTCTACACGTTCTCCATCCTCGGCAACGACACCCCGCTGGTGACCCGCCCCGAACCCGAGCCGTCGGCCGCCCACATCGCCACCATGGACAACGTGCCCGCCGCCATCCGCCGCAGGCAGCTCGCGGACCGGTTCCTCGACTACTACGGGCCCGGTAAGAGCTTTTCCATCCGGCGGGACGGCCACGACGAGCCCGTGCCGCCGTCGGACATCGTGGTGGCCGATCTGACGGACTGGCGCTACCGGGCGGGGCGCGGTCAGGTGGTCGTCGACCCCGAGCTCGGCCGGATCGCCTTCGGCTCGCGCACGGCACCGCGCCACGGCGTATGGGTCACCTACCACTACGCGTACGCCGACGACATGGGCGGCGGGGAGTACGACCGGGACGACCGCGAGACCGCCCCGGACGCGACCGTCTACCGGGTCGGGCCGGGCCGCGCCCACCAGCGGATCATGGACGCGTACCGGCAGTGGCGGCACGACCGGCGGGGCGGGCGATGCGGCCCCGAGGGCATCATCGAGATCACCCACAGCGGCGCCTACCAGGAGCAGCTGGACTTCGACCTGGACCCCGGCGACCGGCTCGAACTGCGCGCCGCCGAGGGGACCCGGCCGGTGATCCGGCTGCTGGACTGGTACAGCAACCGCCCCGACGCGCTGAACATCCGGGCGCGGGAGGACGGCGGGCACACCGGTGGCGCGGCGCCGCGCATCGTGCTGGACGGGCTGCTGATCGCGGGGCGCGGCCTCAACGTCACCGGGCCGGTCGGCACCGTGGTGCTGCGCCACTGCACACTCGTCCCCGGCTGGTCCCTGGAGCCGGAGTGCGCGCCGCGCTCGCCCGACGAGCCCAGCCTGGTCCTGGAGCGCACCACCGCCTGCGTCCAGATCGAGCACAGCGTCCTCGGCACCATCGAGGTCATCGGCGAGGAGGTGCACACCGACCCGCTCGCCCTGCACATCCGCGACTCCATCCTGGACGCCACCGGGCACGACCGCCCGGCGCTGGCCGCCCCGGACTGCCGCCACGCCCACGCCGTGCTGCACGCCCACCGCACCACCGTCATCGGCGAAGTGCACACCCATGCCGTCGAGATCGGCGAGAACAGCCTCTTCACCGGGCGGATGCACGTGGCACGGCGCGGGATCGGGTGTCTGCGGTTCAGCTATGTGCCGCCGGGCTCGCGCACCCCGCGCCGCCACCGCTGCCAGCCGGACCTGGTGGGGGCCGAGGAGGCGGGGCGGGTGCGGCCGCGGTTCAGCGGCGAGCGGTACGGGACGCCGGTGTACGGGCAGCTGGCGGCCGGATGCGCGGAGGAGATCCGCCGGGGCGCCGAGGACGGCGCCGAGATGGGCGCCTTCCACGACCTGTACCAGCCGCAGCGCGAGGACAGCCTGCGGGCACGGCTCGCGGAGTACACGCCGGCCGGCACGGACGCCGGAGTCATCGCCGTGACCTGAGCCGACCTGACACCGCCGAACCCGGCCCACCCGCCTGAGCCCGCGCCCGCCAGACTTCCGAACCTGATCGAGGGGGACCCCTGCCATGCACGCCGATCTGTCCCGGCTCACCTTCCGGCCCGAGCGGCACTACTCCGCCGTCGTCGCCCAGCAGGGCCGCGTCCAGCTCGACGCCGACGCCAACGAGCAGACCGCCATCCAGCTCCACCAGGCCCGTACGCTCGCCGCCGACCTGATCGGGCGGCACGGCGGCCCGGCCGCGGACGCCGGTTTCCACATCACCTTCAAGGGCGGCAGCCGCGATCTGGACGACCTGATCATCGAGGGCGGCCGCTACTACGTCGACGGCATCCTGTGCGACGCGACCCGGCCGCGGCCCGCCGCCGCGGTCGACCACGAGGCGCCGGAGGGGGCCCCGGGCAAGGAGGGCGAGGCGGACGCGTCCGAACCGGACGAGCCGCCCGCCACCTGGACCTACTGGGACCAGCCGGACGCCTACCGGGACCCGGAGCGGCCGGGCGACCGGCTGCCGGAGCAGCGGCCGTTCCTGGTCTGCCTCAAGGTGTGGGAGCGGTCGGTCTCCGCGGCCGAGGACCCGGCGCTGCGCGAGGTGGCCCTCGGCCCGGCCATGCCGGACACGGCGGCGCGGGTCAAGGTGGTCTGGCAGGTGCTGCCGCTGGAGGGCTCGGCCCTGGGGCTGGAGAATCCGGACGGGGCGACCAAGGACCAGGTCGGCAAGGCGTTCGAGGCGTGGGCGGGGAAGGCGACGGCGCCCGCGTCCCGGCTGGCGGCCCGCGCCGAGCGGCCGGAACACGCCGACCAGGACCCTTGTCCGGTGCGGCCGGACGCCCGCTACCGGGGGCCGGAGAACCAGCTGTACCGGGTGGAGATCCACGAGGGCGGCACGGCGCGGGAGGCGACCTTCAAGTGGTCGCGGGAGAACGGCTCGGTGGTCTTCCCCGTCGACGAACTGGACGGCACCTGGGTGGAGTTGGCGACCCTGGGCGGCGACGACAAACTGGATCTGAACGTCGGGGACCTGGTGGAGTTCGCGGACACGGCCTCCACCAGCCGTGGTGAACCGCTGCCGCTGCTGCGGGTGGAGGAGGTCGACCCGCCGGGGCGGCGGGTGCGGCTGTCCGGTGAGCCGGAGCCGGGGGTCGGGCGCCGCCCGGAGCTGCGGCCGTTCCTGCGCCGCTGGGACCACCGGGAGGGCACCCGGCGCCCCCGCAAGGGCGCGGCGGCGCGGCTGAAGCGCGGTGCGCTGCGGGTCGAGGAGGGCCGCTGGCTGCCGCTGGAGGACGGGGTCGAGGTGTACTTCGCCGCCGATGGCACCTACCGCGCCGGGGACCACTGGCTGATCCCGGCGCGTACCGCCACGGGCGCCGTGGAGTGGCCGGTGAACGCGGCCCGCACACCGCTGCTCCAGCCCCCGGCCGGGATCGAGGTGCACTACGCGCCACTGGCGTGGGTGACGGCCGAGCAGGCGGAGCTGGATCTGCGGATGGTGTTCGGGCCGCTGGCCACGCCCGCCCCGGCGGCGGACGCGGCGGCGCTCGCGGCGGAGGCCGAAGCGGAGGCCGAAGCGGAGGCCGAGGCCAGGGCCGAGGAGGCGTAGGCCCGGTGCGGGACCGGTCGAGCCCCCCGCCCCGCGCATCCGTACATCACCATGCCCCACCCATAAGGAGCACATCACCATGGCCACACCGCTCACCGCCGACCGTCTGCTCAAGGCGCTGCGCGACGAGGGACTGGACGTCCACGAGTACCGCGACTGGCGCACTCACCACCGCAACGCCAAGGGCCCCTGGGGCCCGGTCAACGGGGTGATGATCCATCACACCGTCACCCAGGGCACGGCCTCCTCCGTGGAGCTGTGCTACGAGGGACACTCCTCGCTGCCGGGGCCGCTGTGCCACGGCGTCATCGACAAGTCCGGCGCGGTCCACCTGGTCGGCAACGGCCGCGCCAACCACGCGGGGCTCGGCGACGGCGATGTGCTCAAAGCCGTCGTCAACGAGTCCGCGCTGCCCCGTGACAACGAGGCCGACACCGACGGCAACCGTCACTTCTACGGCTTCGAGTGCGTCAACCTCGGCGATGGCGAGGACCCCTGGCCGGAGGCGCAGAAGCTGGCGATCGAGAAGGTGTCCGCGGCCATCTGCCGTGCCCACGGCTGGACCGAGCGCTCGGTGATCGGTCATCTGGAGTGGCAGCCGGGCAAGGTGGACCCGCGTGGCTTCTCGATGGACACCATGCGCGGCCGCATCGCCAAGCGGCTCGGCGCCAAGCCGGACGGCCCCGCTCCCCAACCACCGGCCGGCTACGAGCCGTTCCCGGGCGCCGACTTCTTCCGTACCGGCCGCGAAAGCAAGATCATCACGGCCATGGGCAAGCGGCTGGTGGCCGAGGGCTGCGGACGCTACGAGGAGGGGCCGGGCCCCGAGTGGACCGAGGCGGACCGCACGTCCTACGCGGCCTGGCAGCGCAAACTGGGCTACTCCGGCGACGACGCGGACGGCGTTCCCGGCAGGACCAGCTGGGACAAGCTGCGCGTGCCCAACGTGTAGCCGCCGCCACGCCGGCGTCCGCTGCCCCGGGGCCGGAACGGGGAGAGGGTCAGCGGCCCTCGCCGCCACCCTCGTCGCTGGCCTCGGGGCAGCACGTGTGCAGCAGCGGGCCAAGACCCGCCTGGAGGTAACGCAACAGTGTGTCGTGCGACGCGGCGGACAGCGCCGGTGAGCGGATGGACAGGCGCATGAGGGTGATGCCCATCATCCACGCCCCCAGCAACTCCGCCCGCACCTCGGCGTCCTCGCCCCCCAGACGCCGGGCGAACCGCTCCGAGAACACCTCGGCGATGTCCTCGCGGAGCCGCCCCAGGCTCTCCTCCCGGTTGGAGGAGCGCAGCTTGGTCAGCAGCGGATGCGGGGCCTGCTCCTCCGTGGGGGCCTTGGAGACGAGCTCGCAGATCCACCCCGACACCTCGTCCAGCGGCAGATGGCGCAGTGGTTCGAACACATTGGCGGTGTTTCCCGACACGGTGTCGAACAGCCCCTTTTTTGAGCCGAAATAGCGGTAGACCAGGGCGGCGTCCACTCCGGCGTCCTTGGCGATGTCGCGCACGCCGCAGCCGTCGTAGCCGTACCGCGCGAACCGCAGCGCCGCGGCGCTCAGCAGCGCGGTGCGCGTGCCCGCCGCGTCGTGCTTGCGGGGACGCGGGGGGAGGGCATCGCCTCGTCGCGTGTCATCTGCTCTGTTCACCTGTCGTAACCTCCGCCTGGACCGTCCCTCCATGCTGCCGGTTCAGTGGCGCATGTCCAGAAGTCATCCCTTGTTGTCATCACATGTTGACCAAGATCAGGGCCGACGCGTTATGTTTTGTCAACGCGTGGTGACTTTGGCTACCCGCTGAACCCCCCCAGCAGAAGTGGTGATCCCCTTGCAGATACGACGCGTCGCCGTGGTGGGCACCGGCTACGTCGGACTGACCACCGGCGCCTGCCTGGCCTCTCTCGGCCATCGAGTGGTGTGCGCGGACACCGACCGCAACAAGGTCGAACGGCTGAGCCGCGGACAGGTCGACATCCTCGAACCCCGCCTGCCCGAACTGGTCCGGGAGGGACTGGACTCCGGGCGGCTGGAGTTCGTCCAGGACACCCGGGCCGCGGTCGCCGACGCCGACGTGGTGTTCCTGTGCCTGCCGACTCCGATGGGCGTCGGCGGCGCCGCCGACCTGGCCGCCGTCGAGGCCGTGGCGGACGAGATCCGCACGGATCTGCCGCACGGCAGCGTGGTGGTGAACAAGTCCACCGTGCCCGTCGGCACCGCCGAGCGCGTCGCGGCCCTGCTCGACCGCCCCGACGTGACCGTGGTGAGCAACCCGGAGTTCCTCCGGGAGGGTTACGCGGTGCGCGACTTCCTCAACCCCGACCGCATCGTGGTCGGCGCCGCCGACCGGGACGCGGCGCGGCGGGTGGCCGGCCTCTACGCCGGGCTCGACGCCCCGCTGGTGCTCACCGACGCCGCGGGCGCCGAACTCGCCAAGTACGCGGCCAACTTCTTCCTGGCCATGAAGCTCTCCTTCGCCAACAACCTCGCCACCCTGTGCGAGCACTTCGGCGCCGAGGTGGACGATGTGCTGGCCGGTATCGGCCACGACCCCCGCATCGGCTCGGCCTTCCTCAAGCCGGGCCCCGGATGGGGCGGCTCCTGCCTGCCCAAGGACACCCACGCCCTGCTGACGATCTGCCAGGAGTCGGGCGTGGAGTTCCCGCTGCTGCGCGCCACCATCGAGACCAACGTCGAACACCAGCGGCTGCTCGTGGAGCGGGTGGTGGCCGGGTGCACCCCGGGCGACGGTTCGCTGCACGGCGTACGGCTGGCCGTGCTGGGCCTGGCCTTCAAGGCGGGCACCTCCGATCTGCGCGACTCACCGGCCCTGGCCATCGCCCGGCTGCTCAAGGAGCGCGGCGCCGAGCTCCACGCCTACGACCCCGCGCTCAGCGAGACCCGCCCCGATCTCAGCGATCTGCTCACGATCGCGGACACTCCCGAGGAAGCCCTGCGGGGAGCGCGCGCCTGCCTGGTCCTCACCGAGTGGCCGGAATTCCGCGACCTCGACTGGGAGCACCTCGCCGGGCTGCTGGAGACCCCGGTCGTCTACGACTTCCGCAACCTGCTGGACCCGGACGAGCTGCGCCGCGCCGGACTGACCTGTGAGGGCATCGGCCGCACGCCCGCGATGGCGCGCTGACCACTTTCGAGAATTCCCGCTCCATCCTCTCGACCCGAGACCCTTCCCACAGAAAGGCCCCTGCGTTGCGGGTTCTGTTCACCACGCTCGGCAGCCCTTCCCACGGCCGCGCCCAACTCCCCCTGGCCCGAGCCCTCGCGGCGGCCGGCCACGAGGTGCTGGTGGTCACCACCCCCACCCTCGCCCCCGTCTTCGAACGCGACGATGTGCGGGTGACCGCGGGCTTCGACGACCTCAACCCGGGGTCCTTCCTCGGCTCCGCGCTGGCCGAGGAGGCCGGCCCCGACGGTCCGCCGGACCTGGACCGGATGGAGGCCCAGGAGCGGCAGGCGTTCCAGGTGCGCGTCATCACCAAGGTCCTGTCCGGCCAGATGGCCTCGACGCTGCTGGACGCCGTGCTCCCGCAGGCCCGCGACTTCCGCCCCGACCTCATTCTCCGCGACGGCATGGACCTCGGCTCCTGTCTCGTCGCCGAAACCCTCGGCATACCCCAGCTGTCCACCCCGTCCGGGAGCGCCAACACCTATGATCCGGCGGTGCTGTTGCCGGGTCTCAACGTCCTGCGGGACCGGCACGGACTGGCCACCTCGGACGACCCGGCGTCACTCGTCCCGCACGGACGCATCGACTACGTACCGCCGGCCTTCTCCTTCTCCCAGCACCTGCCGGCGTCCTGGGCCTACCGGCAGACGGTGGACGTGGACCGCGGTGCCGTGCTGCCGCGCTGGGTCGCCGAACTGCCCACCGACCGCCCGCTGGTGTTCGCCGCCATCGGCACCGCGATGCCCATGATCCGCGACCAGGCACGCGAGGCGGACGCCTCCGCGTCGGTCATGCCGATGCCGGACCCGGTGGACACGCTGCGCGCCATGGTCCAGGGCATATCCCAACTGGAGGGGTGCACCGTCGTCCTCTCCACCTCCGGCATCCCCGTGGACACCGACGGGGTGCCCGCGCACGTGCACATCACCGACCGGCTGCCGCAGCCCCTGCTGCTGGAGTCCGTGGACCTGTTCCTCACCCACGGCGGCTTCAACAGCATCCGCGAAGCGATGCGCACCGCGACCCCGCTGGCGGTGCTGCCCCAGTTCGGCGACCAGCCCGGCAACGCACGGCGGGTCCAGGAGCTCGGCCTCGGCCGGCACATCACCGACACCACACCGGACGGCATCGCCGCCGTCTGCCGTGAGGTGCTGGCCGACGACGGCATCCGGGCCACGGCCCGCCGGGCGCGGCTGGAGATGCTGGCGCTGCCGGAGATCGAGAGCGCGGTCCCCGACCTGGAGAAGATCGCCGGATAACACCCCGCCGCCGGAGCCCGGACCCCGCGTCCGGGCTCCGGTCCCGGTTTCCCCCGCTCCCCCCACGCGCGGCGTTTCCCCCGCTTCCCACGCGCGGCAGAGAAGGTACGCAGGTAGTACGTATGTCGTCCTCATCCACCACCACCGAGCCCGAGGCCCCGGCCCGGCTGACACACCGTCAGGTCGTCACCGTGCTGTCCGGGCTGGTGCTCGGCATGTTCCTCGCCGCGCTCGACCAGACCGTGGTCTCCTCGGCGCTGCGCACCATCGCCGACGATCTGCACGGCCTCACCGCCCAGGCGTGGGTGACCACCGCCTACCTCGTCACCGCCACCATCGTCACCCCGCTGTACGGGAAGCTGTCCGACATCTACGGCCGCCGGCCGGTCTATCTGAGCGCGATTGTGCTGTTCACCTTCGGATCGCTGCTGTGCGGGTTCGCCACCTCCATCCACCAGCTCGCGGCCTTCCGGGCGGTCCAGGGCCTCGGCGGTGGCGGGCTGATGTCCCTCGCCATGACGATCATCGCCGACATCACCTCGCCCCGGGAGCGCGGCCGCTACCAGGGCTACATCACGGCGGTGTTCGCCAGTTCCAGCGTGGTCGGCCCCCTGGTGGGCGGGGTGTTCGCCGAGCGCGCCAGCCTGCTGGGCATCGACGGATGGCGCTGGATCTTCCTGGTCAACGTGCCGCTGGCGATCCTCGCCATCGTGGTGATCCTGCGTGTGCTGCACGTACCCCACCGCCCCGTACGCCACCGCCTGGACTACGGCGGGGCGCTGACCCTCGCGGTCGGGATCGTGCCGCTGCTCCTCGTCGCCGAACAGGGGCGCGGCTGGGGCTGGGGCTCGCCGCGGGCGCTGACGATGTACGCGATCGGGCTGGCCGGCCTGGTCTCCTTCGTCCTGCTGGAGCGGCGGATGGGAGACGCCGCGCTGCTACCGGTCCGGCTGTTCCGCATCCGCGCGTTCCGGCTGGGCACCGTGCTGCACTTCACCGTGGGCATCGCCATGTTCGGCGCCATGACCACGCTCCCGCTCTATCTCCAACTGGCCAAGGGGATGAGCCCGATGGGGGCGGGCCTGGCCACGCTGCCCACCATGGCGGCGAACGTGACGGTGACCCTGGTGGTGGGCCGGCTGATGTCCCGGACCGGCCGGTTCAAGGTCCATCTGGTGGCGGGCGTCGGCTCGCTCACCGTCGCCATGCTGGTCTTCGCCACGCTGCGGGACGACAGCCCGCTGTGGTACGTCTCCATCGGCATGCTGTTCATGGGAGCGGGCCTCGGCGCGGCGATGCAGACGATCACCACACTGGCCCAGTCCGAGGTGCCCGGCCGGGACATGGGGGCGGCCACCGCGTCGGTGAACTTCTTCCGCTCCAACGGCGGCACGGTGGGCGCCGCCGCCTTCCTGTCCATCCTCTTCTCCCTGGCCGGTTCCCGGATCAGCGAGCACTGGGCCGCCGCCCGTCAGGACGCGTCGTTCCGCAGGCTCGCCGAGGAACCGGCGAACGCCGACGCGCTGAAGGGTGTCGTACGGGCCGACGGCGGGGTGAACCTGGAGGACTCGGCCTTCCTCGGCCACCTCGACCCGGGCGTGGCGCAGCCGTTCCTGGAGGGCTATGTCAGCGCCATGCGCGTGGTCTTCCTCGCCGGCGCCGCGGTGGCGCTGATCGCCTTCGTGATCGCCGCCTGGCGGGTGCCGAACACCCAGCTCTCCGCCGACTGACCCGAGCCGACGGGACCGGCGGCGGACACCGCGCGGTGGCGCCCCCGCCGCCGCGCGGTCCGCGTGACACCGGCGGTCTACCAGGCCGCCGGTGTGCCGTCCCAGGAGAAGAAGCCGCCGGTGGGCCCGGTGTCCGGGAGGAGGGCGAGCCGGACCGCGCCCGCCGCGCCCTCGGCCGGGTCACCGTCGCTCGCGGCGGCGCGGGCGTTCAGATCGGTCGCGCGCAGCCCGGGGGCCAGCGCGTTGACCTTGAACCCCTCGGCGGCCAGGGTCTGCGCGGAGAAGAGGGTCAGGGCGTTCAGGGCGGTCTTGGACGAGCGGTAGGCCGCAGCCGATCCGGCGGCGACGGCGAACTGGTGCTCCGGATCCGCGCTCCAGGTCAGCGAGGCGGTGCCGCTGGAGACATTGACGATCCGGGGCGCCGCCGAGCGGCGCAGGGCCGGCAGAAAGGCGTTGGTGACGGCGAGCACACCGAAGACGTTGGTCTCGTAGGTCCGGCGGAAGCTGTCGAGGTCCGCCTCGGGCGCCGTCTTGCCGTCCACCATGATGCCCGCGTTGTTGACCAGCACGTCCAGCCGCTCCACCCGCGCCGCGGCCGTGGCGATGCTGTCGGGGTCGGTCACGTCGAGCACCAGGAGCCGGGCGTCGCCGCCGATCTCCTGGACGGCCCGCCGCCCCCGGTCGGCGTCGCGGGACCCCACGTGGACGGTGAAGCCCTCGGCGACGAGCTGGCGTGCGATCTCCTTGCCGATGCCCTTGTTGGCACCGGTGACCAGTGCTGTGCGATCGTTCATGACAGCAACGATTCCCTGGCCGTGCCGCCCCTGCCAGGGACAACCTGTACCAGGCAGCCGAAGGAGGCAGCATGGCGAGACAGGAACTGGCCCGCTTCCTGCGGGACCGCCGCGAGGGACTGCGCCCCCAGGACATCGGTCTGCCCGCCGACCCGCACCGCCGCACCCCGGGGCTGCGGCGGGAGGAGGTGGCGGAGCTGGCCCATATGTCGGTCGACTACTACACCCGCCTCGAACAGGCCCGGGGCCCCCGGCCGTCACCGCGCATCCTGGACGGGCTCGCGCAGGCGCTGCGGCTCGCGTCCGCCGAGCGCAGCCATCTGTTCCGGCTCGCGGGGACGAGCGCACCGCCGGGCGTCCGGGCGGTGCGGCGGGTGCGTCCGCACGTCGCCCAGCTGCTGCGGCGGCTGCCCGACACCGGGGCGATCGTCACCGACGCCGCCTACGACGTGGTCGCCTGGAACCCGCTGGCGCAGGCCCTGTTCGGCGACGACCTCGGCCGCCACCCCAACCTCGCCCGCCGCCGCTTCCTGGGCCAGGGCCACGCGTACGAGAGCTCCAGCGCCGAGGAGTTCGGACACATCGTGGTCGCACGGCTGCGCCGGGCCGCCGACCGCTACCCCCATGACGCGGCGCTCACCGGACTGCTGGGCGAGCTGCGCGCCGGCAGCGAGGAGTTCCGGCAGATCTGGGAGGAGCGTCCGGTCCACGCGCCCGGACACCGGTCCAAGACCGTCGCCCACCCCACGGCCGGCCCGCTCCGGCTGAACTGCGATGTGCTGCTCGTGCCCGAGGACGACCAGGAGGTGGTCCTGATCACGGCCGACCCCGGATCCCCCTCCGCCCGTACGATCCGCCGGCTCGCGGGCGCGGCGGCGTCCTGACGCCCCGCGCCCGTCCCTGTGCCGGGTGGCGCCGTCAGCCGTCAGTTCCGTGAATGGCCGAACAGAAGGCGGTAGACGACCAGCAGGACGAAGGCGCCGCCGATCGCCGCGCCCCAGGTGGTGGGGTCGTAGAACTCCTTCTGGACCGGACGGTCGAAGAACCGCGCGGAAATCCACCCGCCCACGAACGCCCCCGCGATGCCGATGACCGTGGTACCGACCAGCCCGCCGGGGTCACGTCCGGGGAGAAGGATCTTGGCGATCACCCCGGCGAGCAGGCCGAGGATGATCCAGCTGACGATACTCACGTTGACGTCCCCTTTGTCGTGCCATGGGGCCGGACCGGCTTGATCATCGGATGCCCGAGAGGGCGGACACCATGCCTGCCCGGCTCAGCCGATGGCGGGGACGGGCATCCCGCTCCTCGCCCAGGTGGCCCGGCGCGGTTCGATGACCGCCACCGCTCCCCGCGGTCGGCCAGGGCGCGGCTGCTGCCGCCCGCCGTCATCGCCTTCCGCGACACCCACCCGGAGGCGCGGCTGACCGTGCGCGGCGCCCGTGGCGGACCGTGCCGACCGCCATCCGGCGGCCGAGGCCCTGGTCCGCGGCTGCCGGGCGGTCGGCTGCGCACCGCAGAGCGCCTATGAGGCACACGACGACCAGGAGGCGCGGGCCATGGTGGCCGCCGGTCTGGACGTGGTGCAGGCCCCGACCCTGGCCCTGGCCCTGGGGGGCATCCGGCCCGGCGTCGGCGTGCCGCCGCCGCGGCCGCCCGCCCCGGTGCGCCGCATCCGGCCCGTCCGCATGGCCGACCACGCCCTCACCCCCCGCCGCCGGGGTCTTCATCGGCTCCCTGCGCGAGAGCGCGGCGGGCCGGCGAAGCGACCCGGAGCGGGGAGCCTGACCAGGTCCCGGCTCCGCCCCGGAACGGGCTCTCACAGCGCGGAGATCACCCGCCGGCGGTCGGCCATGGCCCGGCGCGCCAGGAGAGAGTCGGGGGCGAGACGGTCGTACTCATGGATGGCCCCGCTGTGGACGTGCAGTTCGGCGGGGACGTCGGCGTCGGCGAGCCGCTGGGCGTAGCCGACGGCCTCGGCGCGGAAGATGTCGAGCTCTCCGACCTCGACATAGGCGGGCGCCAGCCCCTCGACGGAGGCGACCCGGGCCGGCGCCGCCGCCGGCGGCACGTCATCGGTGCCGAACGCCTCGCCGAGCAGGGCGTGCCAGCCGGTCCAGTTGTCGTCCCAGGTCCAGGCGACGTAGGGCGACAGCAGGGGATCCGGGGTGAGGTTGCGGTCGTCGAGCATGGGATAGAGCAGGATTTGACGAGCGGGCGGAACCCCTCGGTCCCGGGCGAGGACCGCCGTGCCCGCGGCGAGTCCGCCCCCGGCGCTGTCCCCCATGACGGCGATGCGACCGGGGTCGACCCCGAACCCGGCCGACCGGTCGGAGAGCCAGGCCAGCGCGGCGAACACATCCTCGACCGGGCCGGTGCCGGTGGCCCCGTCGGGGGCCAGGCGGTAGTCCACGGACAGGAACGGCACGCCGGTCGCCTCGACGTACCCGGCGATGACGGAGTCGTAGAGGTCGACGCTGCCGGCGACCATCCCTCCGCCGTGGGCGTAGACGACCGCCGAACCGGGCGTGGAGTCGGCCTTCTCGTACCAGCGGACGGGGATCTCCGCCCCGTCCCGGGAGCGCACGGTGTGCGCGACCGCCTTCACCAGGGGATAGCCGGAGGGATAGGCGGGGAGCAGGGAGGCCAGCCACGCCATCGAGGCGGTTCCCCGGGCGCGCAGCGCCCGCCAGTCGTCGCGCTCGGGCGGGGGAGGGGGAGTGGGACCGCTCTGCTCGGCGAGGACTCGCAGCACCGCGGCGAGCTCGGGGTCGAGCGTATAGGCCATGGTCGACTCCGTTCGAGGACGGCGGGGCCGCTGCCCCGGCGGTCCTCACAGCCTCCCGTGTCCCGCTCGAGGGCCGGTACACAAAGCCCGGCGGCCGGTCGTCGACACCGCCCCGGAACCGGTCACCCGGACTTCGGCGGCCGCCGAAACGTCCGGCTCCTAGGCTCCACGCCATGAACACCGCACCCCAGCACACCGCACCCCGGCACACCGCACGGGAGGCCGCCCGCCACATGGCGATCGAGCCCAGTGTCCTGTACTTCGGGACACCCGTGGTGCTCCTGTCGACGGAGAACATGGACGGCTCGGCCAATCTCGCCCCGATCTCCTCCGCGTGGGCGCTGGGGCACACGGTGGTGCTCGGACTGGGCCGTGACGGACAGACGGCCCGGAACCTGCGCAGCCGGCCCGAGCTGGTGATCAATCTGCCCGCCCCGGGCCAGTGGCGGGCGGTGGAGCGGCTGGCGCCGCTGACCGGCCGGAACCCGGTGCCCCCGACCAAGGCGGAGGGGTGTCGATTCGCACCGGACAAGTTCGGTGCGGCCGGCCTGACCGAGGAGCCGTCCCATGTGGTCCGGCCGCCTCGCGTCGCCGAATGCCCCGTCCAGCTGGAGGCCCGCGCCGAGCGGGTGCGGCCGGACGTCGCCGGGGAATTCGTCATCGTCGAGGCCGGGGTGGCGAAGGTCCACGCCGACCCCCGGATCGTCGTGCCCGGCACCGACTACATCGACCCGGCCGCCTGGAGCCCGCTCATCTACAACTTCCGGCACTACTTCGGACTCGGCCCGGAACTCGGCCACAGCTACCGCACCCAGACTCCCCGCACCACCTCCTCGCCAGGACGGGGCGGGGTCAGCGGGCGAAGCCGCGGCTGATGACCAGGCGCTGGATCTGGTTCGTGCCCTCGAAGATCTGCATGATCTTGGCCTCGCGCATATAGCGCTCGACCGGGAAGTCACGGGTGTAGCCATAGCCGCCGAGGACCTGGACGGCGTCGGTGGTGACCTTCATGGCGGCGTCGGTGGCGATGAGCTTGGCGACGCTGGCCTGCCGGCTGTAGGGACGGCCGAGGTCGCGGCGGCGAGCGGCGTCGAGGTAGGTCGCGCGGGCGGAGTCGACGGCGGCGGCCATGTCGGCGAGCAGGAACCCGAGGCCCTGATGGTCGATGATCTTCTTTCCGAAGGTGGTGCGCTCGTTGGCGTAGTCGACGGCGACATCGAGGGCGGCCTGGGCGAGCCCGGTGGCACAGGCGGCGATGCCGAGCCGGCCGGAGTCGAGCGCGCTGAAGGCGATCTGGAGGCCCTGGCCCTCGGCGCCGATGAGGCGGTCGTGGTCGAGCAGGGCGCCGTCCCAGTGGGCGGTGGTGGTGGGGATGGCGTGCAGGCCCATCTTCTCCTCCGGCTTGCCGAACGACAGGCCGTCGGCCCGGCCGGGGGCGAGCAGGCAGGAGACGCCGTGGCTGCCCTCGCCGGTGCGCGCGAACAGTGCGTAGAAGTCGGCGCGCCCGCCGTGGGTGATCCAGGACTTGGTGCCGGTGATCCGGTAGCCGTCGCCCTCCTTGTCGGCGCGGCAGGCGAGGGCGGCGGCGTCGGAGCCGGCCTGCGGCTCGGAGAGGCTGTAGCCGCCCACGACCTCTCCCGTGAGCATGCCGGGCAGCCACCGCTGCCGCTGCTCCTCGGTGCCGAAGGTGGCCAGCGGGAAGCAGGCGAGGCCGTGCACGCTGGTGGCCACGGCGACCGCGGCCCACCGGGCCGCCAGCTCCTCGAGAACCTGGAGGTAGACCTCGTACGGCTGACCGCCGCCGCCGAACTCCTCGGGGTAGGGGAGGCCGAGCAGACCGGCCTTGCCCAAGGTCGTGAACAGCCCTTCCGGATAGGTCTCCCGGCGCTCGTACTGGTCGGCCCGGGGCGCGAGCTCCTTGTCGGCGATATCGCGGGTCAACGCGATGAGGTCCTCGGCCTCTTGGGTGGGGAGGAGTCGGTCCACGCTCATGGAAGCCTCCATATCGGTACCGTCATCGGTACTGAGGTGTTCACAAGGGTACCGATAAGGCTCACTCGCCGTCCATGAGACGATCGGAAGGTGACCAGCAGCGCCCCTGTACGCCGTGGAGAAGCCCGCCGCGTAGAGCTCGAGAACGGCGTCGTGCGGCTGATCCTGTCCGAAGGCTTCGCCCAGCTGACCCTGGACGACATCGCCGCACGCCTGCACTGCTCGAAGCGGACGCTCTACACGCTGGCGGGCAGCAAGGAACAACTGGTCCGCGCGGCCGTGGTGCGGTTCTTCCGCTTCGCGACCGAGCGGGTCGAACGGGCCGTCGCGGCCGAGGGCCTGTCCCCGGCCGCCCGGATCACCGCGTACCTGAACGCGGTCGCGGCCGAACTCGCCGTCGCCTCGCCCCGGTTCTTCGACGATCTCGCCTCGTTCGCGCCGGCCGCCGAGGTCTACGAGCGCAACACCCGGGCCGCGGCGCGCAGGATCGGCGAGCTGATCGACGACGGCGTGACCGAGGGTGCGTTCCGTGACGCGCACGCCGGATTCGTCGCCGACCTCGTGGCGGCGCAGATGGTCCGCATCCAGCGCCGCGCGGTGGCCGCGAGCACGGGCCTGTCGGACAGCGAGGCCTACGCCGAGCTGGCCGCCCTGGTCACGGCGGGCCTGAGCCTCCCCACGTGACGCGATGGGGCGGCACGGGTGCGGTACAGGTCCAGGTGGAGCGGCTGCGCCGGGGTAGCGAGGCTCAGCCCAGGTAGAGCGGCAGCCTCGCGGCCAGTGCGCCGAGTTCGGCCCGCTCCGCGCCGGTCGGTGCCCGGCGGCCGGTGCCGACCAGCAGGGCGTCCTGGTCGCTGAACGACGCGGGGAACGCGCCGTCGGCGATCTTCTCCAGCAGCGCTCGGGACCGGGCCAGACCCTCCGCGGGCGGTTCCGCCGCGTCCGGGAGGTGGGCGATCAGGTCGAGGTGGTGCAGCGTCCATTCCAGGACGTACGTGGTGAGGTAGTCGCCCACGGTGATGACCTCGCCGCGGGTGCCCACCCGGGCGTCCGGGTCGGCGAGTTCCGCGGCGCGTCCGGCGGCGGAGCCGACGTCGTCGAGGTGGAAGGTGAGCAGGCGCGGTTCCTGGTACGCGGCGGCCAGCCGGACGGTCAGCGCGTCGAGCGGGTCCTTGCCGGTGGGCGCCTGGTCCGCGACGGTCCAGTAGGTCACCGCGTCCACGGTCGGCTCCGTTCCGGCGGGCGTGACGAGGGTGATCAGGACGTCCTGCGCGTCGATGATCAGGTGGCAGACGAGGTCCCGCACAAGCCAGCCGGAGCAGCCGGACGACCGCTCGAAATCCCCGTCCGCGAGGGCGGCGACCGCCGTGCGCAACGCCGTCCACGATCGTGAGAAGGCATCCACGGCGGCACGGTAGTGCGACGCCGGAAGGCTGGACAAACGTATTTCGGCGGGACGGGCGGGGGCTCCGCCGGGCCGGACTACCGGTTGTCCGGTTGGGCGGCCCACGTCTTGGTCACGACATGCGGCCGCGCGGGGAGCCGCCTCCGGGCAGATCGCGGACTCCTTGCCGGTTCCGGCGGGCGGCACGCTCGACATGTCACCGTTCACCAGCGATGTGACCGTCCCGGCCACGGCCCGCTGGCGGGCCGGGGACCGGGTGCCCTTCACCCTCCGCTTCGAACACAGCGGACGTGTCGAGGCCAGCGCCGTGGTGGTGCGTCCCGGCGACAGGTGAGCACGCCCAGGGCGGCCACAGTGCCGTCAGCAGACCGGCGGGCACCAGCACCGCGGCGGGCTGGGTCCCCGGGGCGGAGCGAATGGTTCGCCGAACCGTGGGAGAGGCGCCGTGTCTCCGCGCCACCGCGGGGACGTCCCGTTACCGTGAGGCGGCGCGGGCCTGGCCATGACGTAGCGGAAGGCGGGACGGGTTGAGCGAGCCAACTCACGACGCCGGAGGTGAGCCGCCACCGCAGATGACAGTGGGCCTCGTCGCCGATCCGGACGCACCCGCGGAGCTGGCGGAGGAACTGGCCGGGGACCTGCCCGGCCTGCTCTCCGAGCAGATCGACCCGAACGTCAGGTGGTCCGTGCAGGTCGTCCGCGATCCCATGCCCGCCGCCCTGCTCGACAGCGCGAGCATCCTCGATGTGACGCGGGAGCGGAAGATCCGCGCTGCCTGGGACATCGCCATCTGCCTCACCGATCTTCCCCTGTACGGCGATGGCAGGCCACTGGCGGTCGACGCGGACACGGCGGACCGGGTGGCCCTGGTGTCCATGCCCGCGCTCGGCGGGATCCTTCTGCGACGGCGGCTGCGCCGCTCGATCGTCCGGCTGGTGAGGGATCTGATGCGGGTGGACAGGGGCCCTGTGGTCCCGGAGCGGACCGCCCCGCTGAAGCGCGCGGTGGCGGACAAGGACCTCATCGATCTACGGATCGTGGGATCCGCCGCGCGGGGGCGGCTGCGCCTGCTGCTGGGCATGGTGCGGGCCAACACCCCCTGGCGGCTGATTCCCGCCCTGGCGAAGGCGCTCGCCGCCGCCCTGGCCACCAGCGCCGTCGTCCTGGTCAACGGAACCCTCTGGAACGTGTCCACCGCGATCGCCATCGAGCGGCTCGCGGTGGTGTCGGTCTTCTCCACGGCGACCATGGTGGCCTGGCTCATCGTCCACCGGCATCTGTGGGAGCGCCCCGACTCCCCATCCCGCCAGGAGCGGGAGAAGGCCGCGCTCTACAACGCCTCCACGGTGGTGACCCTCTCCCTGGGCGTCCTGGGGGGTCTCCTCGGGCTCTTCGTGGTGGACTTCGCGGTGGCGTCGTTCCTCATCGAGGGCGGAGTGCTGGCGAATCAGGTGAAGCGCCCGGTGGGATTCGGCGACTACGCGCGTCTGGCGTGGCTGGCGAGCTCGGCGGCCATCGTCGGCGGAGCGCTCGGCTCGGAGTTCGAAAGCGACGAAGCGGTCCGCCGCGCCGCCTACGGCAAACGGGAGAGGCTGCGCCGCGAGCAGGTGGAGCGCAGACGCGAAGAGGCCGAGTCCGGCACCGCGCCCCCTCTTGGCTGAGTCCCGGTGGGCCGGGGCGAGCGAGATGACGGAGACGAACTGGAGCACGCAAGTGAGGAGCAACCGCATGACGATCAACAAGCACCTCGCCACGCTCCAGTTCGGCGGGGGCGGCCCGGCTTCGAGGCCGAATGGACCGTCGCCGGCGCTGCTCAGCGCCGGCGGGCGGAGTGGGTCGGGGGCTACGGAATCGACCCGGCTGTCGTGAGCAAGCTCCTTGAGCCGTCATCGGCATCCGGTGAGTGAGCGCTTCGACGTCGGCGGGGTCGCCGAAGCCGGAGGCGGCCGTGCGCGAGCCGGCCGCCGTCCCCAGGGCGCCGGGCGGCCCGCCGCCGTATGGCGGAGCGCATGGTGGACGCGAGTGTGTCGAACCTCGGCCGAGACTGCTGAGCAGTCGCTGGACGAGCTGCTCCGGGCCACCCACGAGGCATCACCGGTGGAGCTCCCGGTGGCCCTGGACCGCTATGCCGAGGCCATGGGTACCGGCCACGCGGTGATCTACCTGGTCGGCCTCGAGCAGCGGCTGCTGATGCCGATCGAGGAGGACGTATCGCGGCTGGAGCTCGACGACTCCCTGGCCGGACTCGCCTTCCGCACCGATTCGGTGCGGATCGAGGACGAGGACGCGGGCGGCTTGTCCGTCTGGCTGCCGCTGATGAACGGCGCGGAGCGGCTGGGGGTGCAGCTGCGGATGGACTCCCCGGACGGGCTCAGGCTCTGGCGCTGCCGGACGCCGGCCTCGCTCCTGGCCCTGATCATCACGTCCAAGCGGACGTCTATCGACAGCTTCGCGCAGCGCACCCGGACCCGGTCCATGGAGCTGCCCACCGAGATGGTGCGGGCCGCGGGACGATGTTCGATGACGCCCCCGACGCCACCGCCCGCCGCGTCCGGCCGGAACCCCTCGCCCGGCGCCCCCGGCCTGGCCACGGCCACCGTCGACGACCACGGCGTGGTGACCGGGTGGAGCGAGGATGCCCGGCGGCTGCTGGACTACCGCGCCGAGGAGGTCGTAGGGCGGGCGGCGGCCGAGCTGCGCGCGGAGCGGACCGCCGGGAACGCTGGCCCGGGCAACTGCTCGCCTGGGGTCTCGAGGAGACGCTCTTCACCACCGAGCTGATCGTCAGCGAACTGGTCACCAACGCGATCCGCTACGGCCGCCCACCCATGCGGCTGCGGTTGATCCGCGACCGCGGCGGCCTCGTCTGCGAGGTCTCCGACGCCAACAGCACGGCGCCCCATCTGCGGCGAGCCCCGGTCTTCGACGAGGGCGGCCGCGGTCTGATGCTGGTCGCCCAGATGGCGACGCGCTGGGGCACCCGGCAGAGCACGGAAGGCAAGACGGTCTGGGTCGAGCAGGACCTCTCCCCGGACTGACCTGGACCGATAACTCCCCGGTCGCGGGCGGGCGTTACGAGTGGGACGGTGACGAAGGGAGCGGAAATTCCCGATTCGAGGAGCGGCCATGAAAGCAGCCGTGTACGAGGGACCGCGTACGGTGACGGTCGAGCCGAGATGGCCGGCGTCAAGCCCGGGGACCAGATCGTGATCTTCGGCGCGGGCCCGGTCGGGCTGATGGCGGCCTATTCGGCGGTACTCAAGGGCGCCGGCCGGGTGCGGTCGGTGGACTTCCACCGCGACCGGGCGAAAGGCCGAGGAGATCGGGGCCACCCCTCGCCCCCAAGGACCCGGCCGGGAAGGACGTCCAGGGTGAACTCGAGGCCCAGGGCAAGGGCTCCCATGGGCTCGGGCTGGACGAGGCCCCGAGCGGCTATCAGCACGTCGACCGCTGCGACGAGGGCTGGACCAAGGTCGTCCCGCACCCGGATGGCTCGCGCTGACGGGCCCCCGTCCCGGGGCGCGCTCGAGGCGCCGATATTCGTCCCCGGATCGCTGGACCGGCGGCTGTCCTGTTTGTCACCCTTTGTGGTAGAGGCTCGTTCATCGATCCCACTCCCGCGGCTGAGCGGGCGCTGACTGTGGCCCGCGGTCGCCCTGGAAGGAGTTGCCATGGCCAAGGCAGTCGGTATCGACCTGGGCACCACCAACTCGGTGATCGCCGCGTGGGAGGGTGGTGAGTCCTCGGTCGTTCCGAACTCCGAGGGAAGCCGCACCACACCGTCGGTGGTGGCCTTCACTGACACCGGTGAACGGCTGGTGGGGCAGCTGGCCCGGCGCCAGGCGATCCTGAACCCCAAGGGCACCATCTACTCGGCCAAGCGGTTCATCGGCCGGCACTACGACGAGGTCACCGACGAGGCCAAGGCGGTCGCCTACGACGTCGTCCCGGACGAGCAGGGCCTGGCCCGCTTCACGGTGCGCGACAAGCTGTACTCGCCGGAGGAGATCAGCGCGCAGGTGCTGCGGAAGCTGGCCGACGACGCCGGGAAGCAGCTGGGCGAGCGGGTGACCGAGGCGGTCATCACGGTGCCCGCGTACTTCAACGACGCCCAGCGCAGTGCCACCAAGGACGCCGGTGAGATCGCCGGTCTGAACGTGCTGCGGATCATCAACGAGCCGACCGCGGCCGCCCTCGCCTACGGGCTGGACAAGAAGGGCCATGAGACCGTCCTTGTCTTCGACCTCGGCGGTGGCACCTTCGACGTGTCCATCCTCGACGTCGGGGACGGGGTGGTGGAGGTCCGCTCCACCGCGGGCGACAGCCACCTGGGCGGCGACGACTTCGACCGCCGGCTGGTCGACCACCTCGCCGACAGGTTCCAGCAGGAGAACGGCATCGATCTGCGCCGGGATCCGCAGGCGCTGCAGCGGCTCTTCGAGGCCGCGGAGAAGGCCAAGACCGAGCTGAGCTCGGTGACCCAGACCCAGGTCAGTCTGCCGTTCATCACGGCGGACGCCGCCGGGCCCAAGCATCTGACCGAGACGGTGATGCGGTCCACGTTCGAGCAGATCACCGGCGATCTGGTGGAGCGCTGTCTGGGCCCGGTGCAGCAGGCGATGGCCGACGCCAAGGTCGGCGAGAGTGACATCGACGAGGTGATCCTGGTTGGCGGGTCGACCCGGATGCCCGCCGTACAGTCCCTGGTCCGCCGGCTGACCGGCGGCAAGGAGCCCAATATGAGCGTCAATCCCGACGAGGTGGTGGCGCTGGGCGCCGCGATCCAGGCCGGGGTGCTCAAGGGCGAGGTCAAGGATGTGCTGCTGCTCGATGTCACCCCGCTGTCGTTGGGCGTCGAGACCCGCGGCGGCGTCATGACGAAGATCATCGATCGGAACACCACGATTCCGGTGCGGCGTACCGAGACGTTCTCCACGGCTGAGGACAATCAGCAGGCCGTGGACATCGTGATCCTCCAGGGTGAGCGGGAGCGGGCCGCCGACAACCGGGTCCTCGGGCGTTTCCAGCTGACCGGTATCCGTCCGGCGCCGCGGGGTGAGCCGCAGGTCGAGGTGACCTTCGATATCGACGCCAATGGCATCCTGAACGTCACCGCGCGCGACCGGGACACCGGTAAGGAGCAGTCCGTCCAGATCAGTGAGACGGGCAACCTCGACCGTGGCGAGGTCGAGCGGATGGTGCAGGAGGCCGAGCGCAACCGTGGCGAGGACCAGGCGCTGCGCGAGGCCGTGGACGCGCGTAATGAGCTGGATGCCATCGCTTACCAGGTCGAGAAGCGCCTTGCTGAGCTGGGTGATGCGGCGCCCTCCCATGAGCGGTCGCGCGCCGAGATGCTGGTCAACGACGCCCGTGAGGCGGTCAGGAACGAGGCCGGTGTCGACCGGACCAGGCCGCTGGTCTCCGAGCTCCAGCAGGTCTACGCGGGCCTGGCCGCGCATGAGACGGCCGGTGCCGGCGGTCCGGGCGCGGGCGGCGCGGCCGGTGAGGCCGCGGCGGGCGGCGCCCAGGACACCGGGGCCGGAGGCGGCGGGGGCGACGAGGACGTCATCGACGCCGAGTTCGACAAGGGCTGACCGGTACGACCGGTAGGCCCAGAGGAAGGCTGACGGAGAGGCAGCGATGTCCACTCAACCGCAGCAGCCCGACCCGGTGCCGGAGGGCGCCGTGACGGAGGAGCCGGAGCAGGAGCGGGATCTGCCCGCCCCGGGCGCCGCGGAGGCGCGCGGGACGGGCGGGGAGGGCCCGGGTCCGGACGCGGCCGGCGGCCCCGCTCTCGCCGTATTGGATGAGCAGGCCGCCGCGCTGGCGGAGCTGGAGGATCGCTGGCGGCGGGCCCTGGCCGATCTGGAGAATCTGCGCAAGCGCCATGCCAGGGAGGTGGAGCGGGAGCGGGCGGCGGAGCGGGCGCGTACGGCGGCGGCTTTGTTGCCTGTCATCGACAATCTCGAACTCGCCCTCTCGCACGCCGAGGCGGACCCCGGCTCGATCGTGGAGGGGGTCAAGGCCATCCGTGACCAGGCCGTGAACACCCTGGCCCAGCTGGGCTACGAGCGGCAGGGGAAGACGGGGGTGCCGTTCGACCCGGCCCGGCACGAGGTGGTCGGCGTGGTCGAGGACCCCGAGGCCGAACCGGGCACGGTGGTCCAGGTCCTGCGCCCCGGTTACGGGGATCCCGGCAACCAGCTCAGGCCGGTGGCCGTGGCCGTGGCCAAGCGGGAGTGAGACGGCCATGGCACGGGACTACTACGAGGTGCTCGGTGTCTCACGGGGTGCCGGCCAGGACGAGATTCAGCAGGCGTTCCGCACCCGGGCCCGTCGCCTTCACCCCGATGTGAACAAGGACCCGGACGCGGAGGAGCGGTTCAAGGAGCTCAACGACGCCTACAGCGTACTGTCCGACCCCAAGACGCGTGCCCGCTACGACCGGTTCGGCGAGGACTTCCGCAAGATTCCCGAAGACTGGGAGGAGCGCGTCGGGGCCGGTACCGGAGGCGGGGGCGGTGGCTTCCGCGGCTGGACGACGGCCGGCGACGGCGGCCGGGTGCGGTTCACGCGTGGTTTCGGGGAGGACGCCGGGGGCGGGGGCGTGGACTTCGAGGATCTGTTCGGCGCGTTCTTCGGCGGTGGCGGCGCGGGGCCGGGCGCGGGCCGTATCACCATCCCCGGGGCCGACCAGGAGGCGGAGTTGCCGCTCACCCTCGAGGACGCCTTCCACGGCGGCCACCGCACCGTCACTTTGGCCGGGCCCACGGGGCAGCGCACCTTCGAGGTGAACGTCCCGCCGGGCGTCACCGACGGGCAGCGGATCCGGCTGGCCGGGCAGGGCGGCCGGGGCACGGGTGACGCACCGGCGGGGGATCTGTACCTACGGGTGCGGATCCAGCCCCATCCCCGGTTCCGGCTGGAGGGCCGGAACATCCATGTGACGCTCCCGGTGGCGCCCTGGGAGGCCGCGCTCGGCGCGACCGTCCCGGTGCCCACGCCCGGCGGCACCGCCAAGGTGACCGTCCCGCCCGGGTCCTCCAGCGGCCGCCGGCTGCGGCTGCGCGGTGAGGGCATGCCCAACCCGCGCGGACCCGGCGGCGATCTGTACGCGGAGATCCGCGTCATGGTGCCGCCCAGCCTCAGCGCCCGGGAGCGGGAGCTGTTCGAGGAGCTGGGCCGCACCTCCTCCTTCGACCCCAGGAGCGAGCGATGAGCACCCCCACAGCTGGGAGCACTCCCACACCCGGGAGGGAGCGATGAGCACTCACGTACCCGGGACCGTCACGGCCACCCACTACCCGCCCGTGACGTCCGTCCACCATGAGCTGGTGCCCGCGCGCAGGCTGACCCTGGAGACCGTGGCCGACCGCACCGGGCTCCACCCCGACCTGATCCGGCGCTTCGTCGCCCTCGGCCTGATCGACGCCGAACGCGACGCCGCCGGGCGGCTGGTGTTCGCCCCCGACGCCCCGGCGGCGCTGGGCCGCGTCGAGCGGCTGCGCACCGGGCTCTGCCTGAACTACGCCTCCATCGGTCTGGTGCTCGATCTGCTGGACCGTATCGACCTGCTGGAAGCCGCACTGCGCCGCAGTGGCGTGAGGAGTGAAGAACCGCCATGGACATGAACCGCCTCACCCAGAAGTCCCAGGAAGCCCTCCAGGACGCCCAGACCAGGGCCCAGCGGTACGGCCACACCGAGGTCGACGGCGAGCATCTGCTGCTGGCCCTGCTCGAACAGCCCGAGGGGCTGGTGCCCCGGCTGATCGGCCAGTTGGGCGCCGACCCGGAGGCGGTGCGTACCCTGCTGGAGGCGGAGGTGGCCCGTAAGCCCAAGGTCACCGGCCCGGGGGCGACGCCGGGGCAGGTCTTCGTCACCCAGCGGCTGGCCCAACTGCTCGATGCCGCCGAGCGGGAGGCGAAACGTCTGAAGGACGAGTACGTCTCGGTGGAGCACCTGGTGCTCGCGCTCACCGAGGAGGGGTCCGCCACCGCGGCGGGGCGGGTGCTCAAGGAGCACGGCGTCACCAAGGAGGCGTTCCTGGGTGCCCTGACCCAGGTGCGTGGCAGTCAGCGGGTGACCTCGGCCAACCCGGAGGTGGCGTACGAGGCGCTGGAGAAGTACGGCCGGGATCTGGTGCTGGAGGCCCGTGCGGGCAAGCTGGACCCGGTGATCGGCCGGGACGCCGAGATCCGCCGGGTGACCCAGATCCTCAGCCGCAAGACGAAGAACAACCCCGTGCTCATCGGCGACCCCGGCGTCGGCAAGACCGCCGTCGTGGAGGGCCTGGCCCAGCGCATCGTCCACGGCGACGTGCCCGAGGGGCTGCGCGACAAGACCATCTTCGCCCTGGACATGGGCTCCCTGGTGGCCGGCGCGAAGTACCGCGGGGAGTTCGAGGAACGGCTCAAGGCCGTGCTCAGCGAGGTCACGTCCGCCCAGGGGCGCATCCTGCTGTTCGTCGACGAGTTGCACACCGTGGTCGGCGCCGGGGCCGCCGAGGGCGCCATGGACGCCGGGAACATGCTCAAGCCGATGCTGGCCCGCGGCGAGCTGCACATGATCGGCGCGACCACCCTCGCCGAGTACCGCAAGCACATCGAGAAGGACGCCGCGCTGGAGCGCCGCTTCCAGATGGTGCTGGTGGACGAACCCAGCGTGGAGGACACCATCTCCATCCTGCGGGGTCTGCGCGAGCGGCTGGAGGTCTTCCACGGCGTCAAGATCCAGGACACCGCCCTGGTCTCCGCCGCCACCCTCAGCCACCGCTACATCAGCGACCGGTTCCTGCCGGACAAGGCCATCGACCTGGTGGACGAGGCATGCGCCCGGCTGCGTACCGAGATCGACTCCATGCCCGCCGAACTGGACGAGATCACCCGCCGGGTCACCCGGCTGGAGATCGAGGAGGCCGCACTCGCCAAGGAAACCGACCCCGCCAGCCGGCAACGGCTGGAGGAGCTGCGCCGGGAGCTGGCCGATCTGCGCGCCGAGGCCGACGCCAAGCACGCCCAGTGGGAGGCCGAGCGGCAGTCCATCCGCCGCGTGCAGGACCTGCGCCGGGAGCTGGAGGAGGTGCGCCGCGAGGCCGAGGAGGCCGAGCGCACCTACGACCTCAACCGCGCCGCCGAACTGCGCTACGGCAGGCTCCAGGAGCTTCAGCGCAGGCTGACCGCCGAGGAGGAGCAACTGGCCGCCAAGCAGGGGGCGCACCGGCTGCTGCGCGAGGTGGTCACCGAGGAGGAGATCGCCGACATCGTCTCCGCCTGGACCGGTATCCCCGTCTCCAGGCTGAAGGAGGGCGAACGGGAGAAGCTGCTGCGCCTGGACGAGATCCTCCAGGAGCGGGTCATCGGCCAGGACGAGGCGGTCAAGCTGGTCTCCGACGCCATCATCCGGGCCCGCTCGGGCATCCGGGATCCGCGCCGCCCGATCGGCTCGTTCATCTTCCTCGGCCCCACCGGGGTCGGCAAGACCGAGCTGGCCAAGGCGCTGGCCGCGGCGCTCTTCGACACCGAGGAGAACATGATCCGCCTGGACATGAGCGAGTACCAGGAGCGGCACACCGTCAGCCGGCTGGTCGGCGCACCGCCGGGATACGTCGGCTACGAGGAGGGCGGTCAGCTCACCGAGGCGGTGCGGCGCAAGCCGTACTCGGTGGTGCTCTTCGACGAGATCGAGAAGGCGCACGCCGATGTCTTCAACACCCTGCTCCAGGTCCTGGACGACGGCCGGATCACCGACGCCCAGGGGCGGCTGGTGGACTTCCGCAACACCGTGATCATCATGACCTCCAACATCGGCTCGACGCACCTGCTCGACGGCGTCACCACCGACGGCGAGCTCAAGCCGGACGCCCGGGGCCTGGTGATGAGCGAGCTGCGCGGCCACTTCCGCCCCGAATTCCTCAACCGGGTCGATGACATCGTGCTGTTCAAGCCGCTCGGCGAGTCCCAGATCGAGCGGATCGTGGAACTCCAACTCGACGAACTGCGCAAACGCCTGGCCGAACGCCTCATCGCCGTCGAGCTGACCCCCGCCGGCCGCCAGGTCATCGCCCACGAAGGCTACGACCCCGTCTACGGCGCCCGCCCGCTGCGCCGCTTCATCTCGCACGAGGTGGAGACCCTCATCGGACGCGCCCTGCTGCGCGGCGACGTCGAGGAGGGCGCCACCGTCAAGGTCGACGCCCAGCACGGCGAACTCGTCGTCACCTACGAACGGCAGCCGGAGACCGCAGCACTCGGAAAGGCCGCGTGAGAACGATGCCGAGCCAGACCGTCAAGGCCCCCACCATCACCTGCCCGACCTGCGGGAAGACCAACAAGGTGCCCGCGGCGTCGGAGGGCCGTCCGCGCTGCGGCAACTGCAAGAACCCGCTGCCATGGATCGTGGACGCCGAGGAGCGGGACTTCGCCGAGGTCGCCGAGCACTCCGACCCCCTCGTCGTCGTCGACCTGTGGGCCACCTGGTGCGGGCCGTGCCGCATGGTCAGCCCCGCGCTGGAGCAGGTGGCCCGGGAACTCGCCGGAGAGATCAAACTCGTCAAGGTCGACATCGACCGTAACCCCCGGCTCGCCCAGCGGTTCGAGGTGCAGGCCGTGCCGACCCTGCTCATCCTGGACAAGGGGGAGCTGGTCGCCCGCCGCGCGGGCGCGGCGCCCGCGGGCACCCTGCGTTCGTGGATCGAGCAGGTGATGACGGGCCGCGACAGCAAGAAAGGGTGAACGCCATGGCCATCGAGCCCGATCCACACCTGTCGATGGTGCGCCAGGTCACCCCGCGCAGCCCCGAGGGGTGCGAGGAGTGCCTGCGCCTGGGGTCCCCCTGGGTCCATCTGCGGCTCTGCCTGACCTGCGGACACGTTGGATGCTGCGACTCCTCGCCGCTCAAGCACGCCCGTGCGCACGCGTACGCCGAACAGCACCCCATCGTCGAGCCCATGGAACCGGGCGAGACCTGGCGGTGGTGCTACGCCCACGAGGCCATGGCCTGATGACGAGCGAGGACTGGTCCGCAGGCACCGCACCCGAGGGAGCGGTTCCGGACGAGACCCCGGATGTGTACGGCGCGTATCCGCGGCTGACGGACGAGCAGATCACGTTCCTCGCCGGGCATGGCACCCGCCATCCGGTGGTGCCCGGCCAGGTGCTGATCCGCGAGGGCGACCAGTGCACGGACTTCTATGTCATCCTCAGCGGCTCGATCGCGATCATCGAGGACTACGGCACCCCGGAGGAGCGGGTGCTGAGAGTGCACGGCCCGGGGCGCTTCCTGGGCGAACTGGGCCTGCTCCAGGGGCAGGTGGCCTTCTACACCGCCCGCTCCCGCCAGGCCGGGGAGGTGCTGGCCGTCCCGGTGGACCGGCTGCGGGTGCTGGTCGCTCGCGACCCGGTCCTCGGCGACCTCATCCTCCGCGCCTATCTGGGCCGCCGTGCCCTGCTGGTCGGGGCCGGTGCCGGCTTCCGCATCCTCGGCTCGCGCTACTCGCCCGACACCCGGCGGCTGCGGGAGTTCGCGGCCCGCAACCGGCTGCCGCACCGCTGGATCGACCTGGAGACGGATAAGGAGGCCGAGGCGCTGCTGCGCCGCTTCTCCGTCGGCCCGGAGGACACCCCCATCGTCATCTGGCGTGAGCACCAGGTGCTGCGCAACCCCGACAACGCCGAACTGGCCCGGCTCATCGGCCTCTCCCCACCAGTCCCCGACCGCAGCCAAAACGATCTGCTGGTCGTCGGCTGTGGCCCGGCGGGGATCGCCGCCGCCGTCTACGGCTCTTCCGACGGGCTGGCCACCACGGTTGTGGACGCGGTGGCCACCGGCGGTCAGGCCGGTACCTCGTCCCTGATCGAGAACTACTTCGGCTTCCCGGCGGGGGTCTCCGGCTCCGAACTGGCCGAGCGGGGTGTGCTGCAGGCCCGCAAGTTCGGGGCGCAGGTGCGGATCCCGGCCGAGGCGACGTCCCTGGAACCGGACGACGGCCACTACCGCGTCACCTTCGCCGACGGCAGCGAAACGCTGTGCCGTACCGTCGTCCTGGCCACCGGCGCCCGGTACCGCAGACTCAAGGTCCCCGGGATCGAGCGGCTGGAGGGGTCGAGCGTCTACTACGCGGCCACCGTCTACGAGGCGCAGCAGTGCGGCTCGGACCCCGTCGCCGTGGTCGGCGGCGGCAACTCCGCGGGCCAGGCGGTGCTCTTCCTCGCCGAGCGGGTGCCCCGGGTACATCTGCTGATCAGGGGCTCGGACCCGGGGGCCCGGATGTCCCGCTATCTGGTCGACCAGATCGAGCGCCATCCCCGGGTGAGCGTGGCTGTGGACACCGAGATCCGCGAGGTGCGCGGCGATGACGTCCTGCGGTCGATCGTGGTGGAGCAGACCCGCACCGGGGAGCGCCGCACTGTGGACGTCCGCGCGCTGTTCGTCTTCATCGGGGCCAAGCCGTGCACCGACTGGCTCGCCGACGTCCTGGCCCTGGACGACCGGGGTTTCGTGCTCACCGGCGCCGAGGCCGAGGCCCGGTCGGCCGTCGGCGTCTGGCAGGGCCAGAGCCGCGGCTGTCTGAGCCTGGAGACCACGCTGCCGGGGGTCTTCGCCGCCGGTGATGTGCGCAGCGGCTCGGTCAAGCGGGTGGCCTCGGCGGCCGGCGAGGGGGCGATGGCCATCCATCACGTCCATGACCACCTCGACCACACCACCGCCGACCCCACTCGCCCGAACGGTGACATCCAAGCTCCGTCCGGCCGGTCCGCCGCGCCGGGCGGTGACCCGCACGCATCCGCTACACATGACCGGAGGTGAAGGACGATGAGCACACCCGTCCGACGACAGCAACAGCAGCGCCAAGGCGCGATGGACCGACCCCGGGTGTGGGCGCGCAATCCGCTGGCGGAGTTCGACGATCTGCTCAACCAGATGGGCGGTCTGCTCGAATCCACGGTCGGCGGAGCGGCGACGCCCGGTCTGGCGACGTGGACGCCCGCCGCCGATGTGACCGAAGGCGACGAGGCGTACCACATCGAACTCGAACTCCCCGGCGTCAAGCGCCAGGACATCGACCTCGAGGTCAACGGCCAGGAGTTGACCGTCTCCGGGGAGATCAAGGAACGGGAGCGCAAGGGCGTCCTGCGCCGCGGCGGCCGCCGCACCGGCCGTTTCGAGTACCGGCTGCTGCTCCCGAGCGAGGTGAACACCGAGGGTGTCAGGGCGGCCATGTCCGAGGGCGTCCTCACGATCACCGTTCCCAAGGCGGAGATCGCCAAGCCCCGCCATATAGAGATCACCGAGAGCGTTCAAGGCGAAAGCCGGCGGCAGCAGGAACCCCAGCAACAACAACAGCCGCCGCAGCAGTCGCAGGGCGGCCCCTGAGACCACGCGCCTGCCGGCCGCGAACCGGCTCTCTCACCCCGCGGCGGCCCCCGCTCCGCCGGGCGGCCGCCGCGGGCACCGGAAGGACGAACACGATGGTCGCCACAGGCTTTCCCGTGTTCGACACGACGACCTTCGGGGACGGATGCCCGCCGACCTGGCCACCGTCATCCCGGCATAGCCGCAGCGGGCCCAGCATCAGCAGGTGTCACAGCAGGAGATCGAAGAGCCGCCCGGCCCTCTCCCAGTGCTCGGTCTGAGGGTTCTTCAGGTCCGGGTAGACGATCTTGAACGTCTGGGCCAGCGCGAGGCTGAGCCCCCCGATGATCTCGGGATACCTTGCCTCGGTGTCGGCGTCGGGCGTGCGGTCCAGGACCGGATGGGTGGCGAGCTGGTCGAGGATGGGCTTCAGCTCGATCTCCTGGTCGAGGGTGCGGAAGCGGTGGATGCTCTCCTGGAGCCCCTTGGTGATCGGCAGGTCCCATGGCAAGATCACGTCTCGGGTGTTGGCCTTCGCGGTCGCCTCGGCGATGAGCAGCAGCTCGTAGAGTTTGCCGTTCACGAAGTCGCTGTAGCGCTTGAGGTCGTTCTTGTCGACGTCAAGCCCCGCCGCTGCCCGGAAGAACCGTTCGAACCTGGGCACGGACATCACCGTCATGGTCACCAACCTCCAGTCGTCCGGCGCTTGGCGGCAACCCGGCGCGCCTCGTCAGCGCCACCCTCGCTCGCCGGACGCGCGACCGCACGGGTCCGCGGGAACAATCGCGCGGACCGCTTTCCTGTCGACAGGCCGGTGCCCGCGCCAGCTCACCTTACGGTCGCGGGCACCGCCCCGTCGGCGACACTCGGGGAGCACCGCCAGGAACACTCCGTCGGCCCAGGGGTGCCCGGGGAGCGGCGGAGAACTGGCGGCGGTTCGGGCACGCCTCGGATGGCCGGGCGCCACGGCGGGGCACACTGTCGCGTGACGCCCCCGATATCCCGCCCCGAGGTTGCCCATGGCGTTCGGACTGGCACACCGCAAGGAACGGCCCCGGGTACCGCTGCGCCACGGGGAGGGCGACAAACACCGGCTCACCAGCGGTGAGGGGCTGGCCGCGCTGTCCCTGGACGCGCTGAGTTCGGTCGCGTACGGCCCCGAGGCCATCGTGGTCGTCCTGATCGCCGCCGGAACCGGGACGCTGACCGCCACGCTGCCCATCACCGTGGTCATCGTCGTTCTGCTCACCGTGCTGGTGATCTCCTACTGCCAGGTGATCGCCGTCCATCCGGACGGAGGCGGCGCCTACGCGGTGGCGAAGAAGAGCCTCGGGCCACGGCTGAGCCTGCTCGCCGCAGCGGCCCTGATCGTCGACTACGTCCTCACCGTCGCTGTCAGCCTGGCCGCCGGCGCCGCCAGCCTCGCCTCCGCCTTTCCGGCCCTCTCCACACATCTGCTCGCCGTCTGCCTCGTGCTGCTCGTCCTGCTCACCACGGTGAATCTGTGGGGAGTGGCCGAGAGTGCTCGGGTGCTGATGCTGCCGGCCGTTCTGTTCATCGTCAGCATGCTCGGCATCGTCGTCATGGGGATCCTGCGCTCGCACCCCGCGGCCGTCGTCGGCACCGCCCACTCCGTCCGGGCCACCGAGTCGCTGGGCATTCTGCTCATTCTCAAGGCGTTCTCCTCGGGCTGCTCCGCCCTGACCGGTGTGGAGGCCATCGCCAACGGCGTACCGATGTTCCGTGAGCCACGCGTCAAGCGGGCCCAGCACACCGAGCTGATGCTGGGCGTGCTCCTCGGCGCGATGCTTCTCGGGATGGCGTATCTCATCCGCCGCGACCAGGTGGCGCCGCGCCGCGGGGTGACGGTCCTCGCCCAACTCGCCGCCGGCGCGTACGGAACCGGATGGGAGTACTACGCCACCAGCCTCATCGTCACCCTCGTCCTCGCGCTCGCCGCGAACACCAGCTTCGGCGGTCTCCCCGTCCTGATGAGCGTGCTGGCGCGGGACAACCGGCTGCCCCACCTGTTCGGGCTGCGCGCCGAGCGGCCGGTGTACCGGTACGGGGTGGTAGCGCTGGCGGTGCTGTCGGCGCTGCTGCTCATCGCGGCCGCGGCCGAGACCCACCGGCTGATCCCGCTGTTCGCCATCGGGGTGTTCACCGGCTTCACCATCAGCCAGGTCGGCCTGGTCCGCCACTGGGCGACCGAGCAGCCCGAAGGGTGGCTTCGCCGGGCCGCGATCAACGGCCTGGGGGCCGTGCTGACGACCGTGGCCGGGCTGGTCCTGCTGACCACCAAGTTCCTCGAAGGGGCCTGGCTGGTCATGGTCGCGGTGCCACTGCTGATGCTGCTGTTCACCCGCATCCAGCGCTATTACACGGCGGCCTGCGAGGAACTGGGGCTCGGACGGATCCCGCCCCCGCCGGTGCACACCATGAGCCTGGTCATCGTCCCAGTCGGCGAGGTCAGCAGGCTCGCGCAGCGTGCGCTGACGGCGGCGCTGGCCCTGGGCGACGAGGTCGTGGCGGTCAGCGTCCAGGCCGAGGCCGAGAAGGCGCTGGCGCTGCGGTACGCCTGGGAGCGCTGGAATCCCGGGGTGCGTCTGGAGATCGTCGACAGTCCGCACCGCTCTTTGGCGCAGCCGATGGTCGCCTACGTGCGGCGCGAGACGGAGTCCGGCCGCGAGGTCGCCGTGCTCATCCCCGAGGTCGAGCCCCGGCACCGGCGCTACGCGCTTCTCCAGAACCAGCGCGGCCTGCTGCTGGCCGCGGTCCTCCAGGCACGCACCGATGCGGTTGTCTGCATGATGCCGTACCGCCTGAGGTTGTGACCGGTCCACTGGCCGGGATCGCGATGTTCCGTGCAACGCAGGGGCTGGGTGATGCTGCGATCCCTCGTGAGGACGCGCCGCCGGCTGCGCGGATACTGGGCGGCATGCGTATCGATTTCGACCCCGAGGCCATGGGCTCCACTCCCTTCTACAAACTGCTGACCTCGGTCGTCGTGCCCCGGCCGATCGCCTGGGTCTCGACGATCAGCCGAGACCACCTTTCGGCGAACCTCGCCCCGCACTCGTTCTTCACCGTCTCGTCCGTGGCCCCGCCGATCGTGCAGTTCACCTCCGTGGGGCGGAAGGATTCGCTGCGGAACGCCGAGGACACCGGGGAGTTCGTGGTGAGCCTCGCGCCCGAGGGACTCTTCGAGCAGGTCAACGCGACCGGGACGGACTTTCCGCACGGGGTGAGCGAGTTCGAGATGGTGGGGGTGGCGCAGGAGCCGAGTGCGCGGGTGAAGCCGCCTCGGGTGGCGGGGTCGCCGGTGGCGCTGGAGTGCGTGGTACACGGCACGGTGGGGTTCGGGAACTCCACGGTGGTCTTCGGGAGGGTGGTGCATGCCGCGATCGACGACGCGGTGATGGTCGACGGGCATGCGGAGATCAGCAGGCTGCGGCCGCTGTCCCGGCTGGGGAAGGACGAATGGGGCACGGTCGGCGAGGTGCGGGACATCGCCCGGATCCGGTACGCCGACTGGGAGGGCGAGCGGCCGGGGGAGGCGTGAGGGCCCGGGGTCGCGGGCGCGCGCGATGATCGAGACCGTGGTGTTCGACATCGGCTCGACCCTGGTCCGTGAGGACCGCTACTGGGGCGCCTGGGCCGACTGGCTCGGTGTGCCGCGGCACACCCTGTCGGCGCTGGTGGGGGCCGTCGTCGCGAGGGGACGGGACGACGGGGACGCGATCCGCCTGGTGCGGCCGGGGGTGGACATCGAGGCCGAGCGGCGGGCGCGGGAGGCGGCCGGGCGGGGGGAGTGGCTGGACGAGACCGATCTGTACCCGGATGTGCGGTCCGCGCTCGGCGCGCTGCGGGAGTCGGGGCTGCGGATCGTGCTGGCCGGGAACCAGTCGCTGCGGGCGGGTGAGCTGCTGCGCGGACTGGAGCTGCCCGTCGACGCCGTGGCCACGTCCAGCCAATGGGGGGTCGTCAAGCCCGATCCGGAGTTCTTCCGGCGGGTGCTGGAGCTCGGCGGTGCCGCGCCGCGGCGGACGGTGTACGTGGGTGACTATCCGGCCCTCGACATCCGGCCGGCGAAGGCCGCCGGGCTGCGGGCCGCGCATATCCGCCGGGGGCCGTGGGGGTGTCTGTGGGCCGATACGGCCGACGCGGCGATGGCGGACTGGCGGATCGACTCGTTGGACCAGCTGGTGGAGATCGTCGCCGGACCGCCGGTGTGAGCGCCTTCACCGGACCGCCGGTGAGGGGAGGGGTGCGCGGTGGGTGGGAAATTCACACCCGGTGTGCTGCGAATGCTCGCATATATCTACCGCACACCCTTCCCTGGCGCTCCGCATGGCGATTGACTCGTCCCATACCGCTCAGGGGGCGCCAGACCTGAGCGAAGGGGCCGCCGGACTCCTCCCTCCTCGGCCGGCGGCCCATCCCCATGCCTCAGCCCGCCGACTCGGCCGCGTGGGCGCTCAGCACGCCGAAGCCGACCAGGGCGAAGAGCGCGAGACCCAGCAGCACCCGGTAGATCACGAACGGCATGAAGCTCTTGCTGGAGATGAATTTCATGAACCATGCGATGACCGCATAGCCGACCACGAAGGCCACGACCGTGGCGAAGAGCGTCGGACCCCACTCCGTATGCCCCTCGGACGCGTCCTTCAGCTCGAAAACGCCCGAGGCCAGCACCGCCGGCACCGCGAGCAGGAAGGAGTACCGGGCCGCCGCCTCGCGGGTGTAGCCCATCAGCAGCCCGCCGCTGATCGTCGCGCCTGACCGGGAGACGCCCGGCACCAGCGCCATCGCCTGGCAGACGCCGAATATCAGGCCGTCCCGGATGCTCAGTTCCCGCAGCGTCTTGCGCTGGTTGGCGACACGGTGCCGGCCGCCCGTCTCATCGCGCGCCGCGCGCCGGTCCGCGAAGCCGAGAACGAGGCCCAGGACCACGAGGGTCGTGGCGATGAGGCGCAGATCGCGGAACGGACCCTCGATCGCGTCCTGAAGTGTGAGGCCGAGCACGCCGATGGGTATGGAGCCGACGATCACCAGCCAGCCCATCTGGGCGTCGTGGTTGCCGCGCCACTCCTTGCTGAAGAGCGAGCGGAACCAGGACGAGACGATGGTGACGATGTCCTTGCGGAAGTAGATGAGCACCGCGAGCTCCGTGCCGATCTGGGTGATCGCGGTGAAGGCGGGCCCAGGGTCGTTCCAGCCGGCGAACGCGGCCGTGAGCCGCAGATGGGCGCTGGAGGAGATCGGGAGAAACTCAGTCAACCCCTGGACCAGCCCGAGGATGAGTGATTCAAACCACGACATTGAGTCTTCGCTATCCAAAGGCTGATCGTGCGCTGATCGGTGCATGGCCGTGAATGGCCATGCGTGACCGATGCAGGCGGGTGGTCGTTGGGTAGGCCGGCGGTCGAGGATCAACTGCCGGTTGTGGGGCAGCGTAGCGTCCCCGGGTGCGCGGCTTATCAAGGGCCCGGTCGGAGCATCGGTTGATCACATCGGCCAGGGGTACTCGGCGGTGGCCGCCCGGCCGTGGGGGGCCGTGCCGACGATCAGGTGTGGACAGCCATGGACAGTCGTGGACAGCCGAGGAGCCGCGCCGTATGACCGCGTTCGGGCCCGACGGAGGTCGGGGAGGCCGAGGGGGCGGGACCGGCGGGACCGGCGGGACGATCACCACCGATGTCCCGGCACGGCTGGACCGGCTGCCCTGGTCGCGCTGGCACTGGATGATCGTGATCGGTCTCGGCACCGTATGGATCCTGGACGGCCTCGAGGTCACCGTCGTCGGCAACATCGCCAGCCGCCTCTCCGAGCCCGGCAGCGGTCTGTCCATCACCGACGCGCAGGTCACCGGTGTGGCGGCGGCCCTCTATGTGGCCGGGGCCTGCACCGGGGCGCTGGTCTTCGGCTGGCTCACCGACCGTCACGGCCGCAAGAAGCTCTTCCTCGTCACGCTCGGGGTCTATCTGGCCGCCACCGCGCTCACCGCCGTCTCCTTCTCCGCCTGGTGGTTCTTCCTTTTCCGCTTTCTCACCGGCTTCGGCATCGGCGGGGAGTACGCGGCCATCAACTCCGCGATCGACGAGCTGATCCCCAGGATCTACCGGGGCCGCGTCGACCTGATCATCAACGGCAGCTTCTGGCTCGGCGCGATGGGCGGCTCGCTGCTCTCCGTGCTGATGCTGAACACCGGCGTCTTCCCGCTGAACGTCGGCTGGCGGCTCACCTTCGCCTTCGGCGTCGTCCTCGGCCTGGCCATCCTGCTGGTCCGCCGGAACGTCCCCGAGAGCCCGCGCTGGATGTTCATCCACGGCCGGGCGGCGGGCGCCGAGGAGCTGGTCGCGGAGGCCGAACGGCGGATCGAGGCCCGGACCGGGCGGCGCCTCCCCGAGCCGGACCAGGCCATCACCGTCAGAACGCGGAAGAGCACCGGCTTCGTCGAGATCGCCCGGACGCTCTTGCGGACCTATCCCCGGCGCGCGTTCCTGGGGCTGGCCCTCTTCATCGGACAGGCGTTCCTCTACAACGCCATCACCTTCGGGTTCGGCTCGATCCTGGTGAGGTTCTTCGGCGTGCCCAGCGGCGCCACCGGCTACTACTTCGCGGTCATCGCGTTCGGCAACTTCCTCGGGCCGCTGCTGCTGGGCCGGCTCTTCGACACCGTCGGCCGCCGCCCGATGATCTCGAGCACCTACCTCCTCTCCGGTGTGCTGCTCTTCCTCACCGCCTGGATGTTCGGCGACGGCCGGCTCGGCGCGACCACGATGACCGCCTGCTGGTGCGCGGTCCTCTTCTTCGCCTCGGCCGGTGCCAGCGCCGCGTATCTGACGGTCAGCGAGGTCTTCCCGATGGAGACGCGCGCCCTGGCCATCGCCTTCTTCTACGCCATCGGCACGGCGGCCGGAGGCATCAGCGGCCCGCTGATCTTCTCGGACCTGACGCAGAGCGGAGTCGTCGCCGACACCGTGCTGGCCTTCTCCATCGGGGCGTCGCTGATGGTCGCCGCCGGACTCGTCGCCGCCTTCCTCGCCACCCCGGCGGAACGGCGCTCGCTCGAGGACATCGCCGAACCGCTGTCCGCCCGCGCCGCGACCGCCTCGGCCCCCGCCTCCGGGCCGGCCGACGGCTGAGACCGCCTGCCGGAGGCACCGCGGGCAGGTCCGCCCGTCAGACCCCCGGCGGCGTCTTGGGCGGTGTCTCGTGCCCGGCCGGGTCCTGCCCGCCCCACGCGGGCCGCATCCGGCCGCGTTTGCGCCAGGCCACCAGCGCACCGGCCACGGCGGGCACCGCGATGAACGCCAGCGCGAGGAGGAAGGCGGGTGAGGTGGGGGTGGTGGCGTGGCTGCCCGCGACCACGTACGCGGCGGTGTTCGGCACGCTGCCCAGCCCCGTGGCCAGCAGGAAGGACAGCCAGCCCATCCGTGAGACGGCCGCGCAGTAGTTGGCGGCGGCGAACGGTACGCCGGGGAACAGCCGGATCGCCAGCATGGACCGGAACCCGTGGTCGCTCAGCTGCCGGTCCGCCGCCGTCAGCCAGCGGCCCCGCAGCAGCCGGCGCAGCGCCTCCTGCCCCAGCAGCCGCCCCAGACCGAAGGCGATCCCGGCGCCGATCACCGTGCCGCCGACGGCCGTGACCAGCCCGGTCTGGACGCCGAAGAGCGCACCGGCCGCCAGATTCAGCAGCGGCCTGGGCACCAGCGCGGCGGTGCCCACCCCGTACGCGGCCGTGAACAGCGCCGCGGCCGTCACCCCCGACAGCTGCGGCGGCCAGCCATGGACCAGCAGCCGCTGCGGCTGCCACAGCCAGACCGCGATCGCGGAGCCGGTGAGCAGCGCGGCGAGCAGCGCCAGCCGCGACCACGGCGAGAGCAGCACGGCGCGGGCACGGCGCACGGCCGGGTTCGCGGGCGGGGCGGCGACATCGAGCATCGCTGGAGCGTAACCGACCGGGATCGGCGGACGCTGCGATGTCGTCGGCTTGTCTCCCGATTGTCGGCAGACCGTCGACATACGGTCCCCGGACCGTCGGTAACGCGCCGTCGGGTCCTTGGCCGAACGTCAGGAACGAGCACTTCGGTCCCCCGCGCGCACCGAAAACCATTCGACGCGGACCGTACAGTGCGCGAAGATCACAGCATGTTCCGGCTCGCCTTCCTCACGCCGACGTCCGCGGTCGCGGACGCGCCGAAGGCTGCCGTCCCCTCTCCCACTCCGGCCGCGGCCGTCGCCCTCACCACGGACCCGCCCGCCGCCGTTCCCGCCGCCTGCCTCGACGGCGCCCGAAGCTGACCCTCCTCGGACGACTCCGACGGACCCCTTGGGGGGAGGGTCGGCCAGGCACTCGGGGTCCGCGCCTCCCACCCGCGCCGACGAGGAGAGACCGTCGCATGTCCAAGCAGACGTATGTGCGCACCAAACCGCATCTGAACATCGGCACCATGGGCCATGTCGACCACGGCAAGACCACGCTGACCGCCGCCATCACCAAGGTGCTGAGCGAGCGCGGCACCGGCGGCTATGTGCCGTTCGAGCGCATCGACCGGGCGCCGGAGGAGGCCGCGCGCGGCATCACCATCAACCTCGCGCACGTCGAGTACGAGACCGACACCCGCCACTACGCGCATGTCGACATGCCCGGCCACGCCGACTTCATCAAGAACATGATGACCGGCGCCGCCCAGCTCGACGGGGCGATCCTCGTCGTCTCCGCGCTCGACGGCGTGATGCCGCAGACCGCCGAGCATGTGCTGCTGGCCCGTCAGGTCGGTGTCGACCACATCGTGGTGGCCCTCAACAAGGCCGACGCGGGCGACCCCGAACTCACCGACCTCGTCGAACTCGAGGTGCGCGAGCTGCTCACGGCGCACGGCTACCCCGGCGACACCACGCCCGTCGTACGGGTCTCCGGACTGCGGGCGCTGGCCGGCGACCCGCGCTGGACCGGGGCGATCGAGGCGCTGCTGGACGCCGTGGACATCTATGTGCCCACACCCGTGCGCTCCACCGACGCGCCGTTTCTGCTGCCGGTGGAGAACGTGCTGACCATCACCGGACGCGGCACGGTGGTCACCGGCGCCATCGAGCGCGGCACGGTACGGACCGGCGACCGGATCGAGGTGCCCGGCACCGAGGTGGCCACGGTGGTCACCGGAGTGGAGACCTTCGGCAAGCCCATGGTGGCGGCCGAGGCGGGCGACAACGTCGCGCTGCTGCTGCGCGGGGTGGCGCGGGACGCGGTGCGCCGCGGCCATGTGGTGGCCGCGCCCGGCAGCGTCGTACCGCGGCGGCGCTTCACCGCGCGGGTGTACGTCCTGTCGGCGGCCGAGGGCGGCCGCCGGACACCGGTGTCCACCGGCTACCGTCCGCAGTTCCACCTGCGTACGGCCGATGTGGTCGGCGCGGTGGACGTCGGGGACGCCGTGGCGGCGCGCCCCGGGGACACCGTCACCATGACGGTCGAGCTCGGCCGCGCCGTACCGCTGGAGCCGGGCCTGGGCTTCGCGATCCGCGAGGGCGGCCGCACGGTGGGCGCCGGCACGGTGATCACCGTGCTGCCCGACCAGCCGTGACCACGGCCGGCCCCGCCCGCCCCCGCCCCGACGGGAGGCGGCCGGGCGGGGCCGGCCGGCCCCGTGGCGGCGGGCGGGACCGCGAAGCCCGTGACGGCACAATGAGAGGGTGAACGAGCCGATACCCGTGACCCGGGCCGTGGACGGCGGAACCGCCAAGCTGATGCCGGACCTGGACCGTCCGCGGGCGTGGCTGCTCACGGTGGACGGCGCCCCGCAGTCGTACGTCGACCTGGACGACCCGGCCCATCTCGAATTCGAGTACGCGCGACGGATGGCCCATGTCCTGGACGCGGCCGCCGAGCCCGGCGCCCCGCTCGACGCGCTGCATCTGGGCGGCGGGGCGCTGACGCTGCCCCGCTACCTGGCCGCCACCCGCCCCGGCTCCCGCCAGGTGGTGATCGAGGCCGACCGGGGACTGCTGGCGCTGGTCGCCGAGCACCTCCCGCTGCCGGCCGGGACGGACGTCACCGTGCGGCCACAGGACGCCAGGACCGCCCTGGAGGCCGCGCCCGAGGGGTCCGCGGATGTCATCGTGGCCGATGTCTTCGGCGGTTCGCGGGTGCCCGCGCATCTGACCTCCGTCGAGTACGCCCGCGCCGCGGCCCGCGCGCTGCGGCCGGGCGGGCGGTACACCGCGAACCTGGCCGACGGGGCGCCGTTCACCTTCCTCCGCTCCCAGCTGGCCACCTACCGCACGGTGTTCGCGCACCTCGCCCTGATCGCGGAGCCGTCCATGCTGCGCGGCCGCCGGTTCGGCAATGCCGTGCTGGTGGCCTCCCAGTCCGAACTGCCGGTCGCCGCGCTGGCCCGCCGCGCCGCGGCCGACGCCTTCCCGGCCAGGGTCGAGTACGGGGCGGCGCTGGAGCGCTTCACGGGCGCGGCGGCGCCGGTACGGGACGAGGACGCCACGCCGTCGCCCGAGCCCCCGAGCGGGACGTTCAGCGTGGGCTGACCGGCTCCGGACCGGCGTCCGTGGCGGCGACGGGCCCGCCCTCGGTGACGGGGGTGGTCCCGGTGACGGGGGTGGTGGTCTCGCGCCGCCGCAGCCCCCGTACGTCCGGGACGGTCAGCACCGCCAGCGTCAGCGCCAGGATCAGCGCCGCACAGCCCCACAGCGAGGCCGACCGGCCGAACGCCTGCTCGGCCGGGCCCGCGAGCGCCGTGGCGAGCGGCAGCATGGCGACGGAGCCGAACCAGTCGTACGCCGAGACCCGCGACAGCTTGTCCTCGGGGATCTCCTGGCGCAGCGCGGTCATCCAGGACACCCCGAACACCTCCATCGACACCCCGACCAGGAACATCACCGCGACCAGCGCCGGAACCGGCACCGGAACGGCGAGCGCGGCCGACGGCAGGGCGAGCGGCAGAACGCACAGGGAGCCCGCGAGCAGCAGCCGGCGCGGCCGCCAGCGCATCATCAGCAGTCCGCCCAGGAGGGTGCCCACGCCGAACGCCGCGAGCGCGAGCCCCCAGGGACGTGCCCCGCCCAGATGCTCCTCGGCGACCAGCGGCCCGAACACCGCCTCGGCCGCCCCCACCACCGCGTTGACGACGGAGAACTGGACGACGATCGACCACAGCCAGGGCCGGCCGGTGAATTCGCGCCATCCTTCGCGCAGATCCTGGAGCATTCCGCCGCCGGGTTCCCGCCGGGGCACGGCGCCGACGTCGAGCAGGGCGCGCAAGGCGCCCGCGATCGCGAACGCGGCGGCGTCGACCGCCAGCACCCAGCCGGGGCCGACCACCGCGATCAGGGCGCCGCCGAGCGCGGCACCGCCGATCTGCGCACCGTTCATGCCCATCCGGAACAGCGCGAAGGCGCGGGCGGCCTGTTCGCCGTCGACGCTGGAGAGCAGCATGCCCTCGGCGGCGGGGGCGAAGAACGCCTGCCCGGTGCCGCCCAGCGCGGAGAGCACGGCCATCTGCCACAGCCGTGCCTCACCGGACAGGACGAGCACGGCGAAGGCGGCCTGCGAGACACAGTTGAGGCTGTTGGCGGCGACCATCACCCGGTGCCGGGGCAGCCGGTCCGCCAACGCGCCGCCGATCAGCAGGAAGACGACCAGCGGAAGCGTACGCGCCGCCGCCACCAGCCCGACGTCGCCGCCGTCCCCGCCGGCCTCCAGTACGGCGAACGCCGCCGCGATGAGGGCCCCGGCGTTTCCGAGACCCGTCACCACGGCGGCGGTGGTCAGCAGTGTGTAGTTGCGGCCGGCCCATGCGGGGCGGCCCGGTCGGAGGCGCGGGGCCGGGGGAGTCGTCACATCGGGACTATCCCTGGGGGCGGGCCCCGGAGTCCAACCGGATTCCAGCCGTCGTCAGCCGGTGGATCAGCGGTTCAGGAACTCTCTTCCTTCAGCGGCCGCAACGAGCTCATGATCTTTTTGATGGTGGAGTCCGGGACCTCTTCCTTGGTGCCCTTGACCGAGTACAGGACCCAGGTCGCGAAGTCGCCATTGGTGTCGGTGTAGGTCACCGTGACGGCCTTGCCGTCGGTGGTGCACTTGTCGGTCTTCTTCACCCCGGTGACGGTGGCCGACGCGGTGTAGCCCTCCAGGCCGTGGTCGCTGGTGAACTTCTTGGCCTCGGTGACCTTGCGGGTCCCGGTCTGGTCCTGGTCGAAGGCGGCGAAGACCCAGTTCTCGGCCTCGATCTTGGCGGCCGACGCCTCGCTCTTGGCGCCCTGCGCACCCTTCGAGCCCGCCCCGGCGGCGTGGCTCTTGTTGGTGTAGCCGTCCTTGTCCGTGACCGAGCAGTAGTCCTTCTTGTATCTGGCCGGAGCGGACATGACAACGAGCGGCTTGCCGTCGTCGTCCTCGAAACCGGTGCTCAGCCCCGGCGATTCGACCGTCCACTCCGGCGGGACGTCGAAGGCGTTGTGCCGCTTGGCGCTGACCACCGGCTTCCAGCCGGGTATGACCGCCTTGACGTCGGTGGCGTCGCCGCCGGCCCGCGGGTTGTCCTCGTCGCCGCCGGCCGGGTCCTCGGTCGGCTCGGTGGAGGCCGGAGCGGACGCGGAGGTGGCGGGCGTGTCCTTGCCCTTGGACTCGTCACCGCTGTCGTCGTCCTTGCCCAGGACCACCGCACCGGTGATGGCGGCCGCCGCGACCACCGCGATCGCGGCGACGACCGCGATGGTGGTCGTGCGCTTCTTGTCGTTCCGCGGCGGCTGCGGGGCGCCGGGCGGGCCGGACGGGGTGCCCCACTGCTGGCCGGGCGGGCCCTGCGGCGGCCCCTGCGGTGCACCCTGCGGCGGGCCGTAAGCGGGCTGCTGCCCCGACTGGCCGGGGTGTCCCGGCTGCTGCTGCGGCGGCTGGGGTGGTGGGGGTGGCTGCTGCGGCTGCTGATAGGGATTCGGTGTGTGGTACCCCGGCTGCTGGTACGGGTTGGGCGTGTGGTGCCCCGGCTGCTGATACCCCGGCTGCTGATAGGGGTTCTGATCGTGTGGGTTGTTCTGCTCGCCCCCGGGCGGCTGCTGTCCTGGCCACATGGCCAGTAACGATAGAGGGGGCCGAGGACGGCTGCTACGTCCGCCCTGTCGGCCGCCCCTTTCCCCGTTGGCTACTCGGTGGTAGCTTCCGGGGGCATGTCAGAGACCCTGCCCTCCGTCGGTGAGATGCTCGCCGCCACGGTGCCCATGGTGCGCACCCTGAACCTGGAGTTCGTCGAGGCCACACCGGAGCGCGCGGTGCTGCGCCTGCCGGACCAGCCCGACTTCCACAACCACGTCGGCGGCCCCCACGCGGGCGCGATGTTCACCCTGGCGGAGTCCGCGAGCGGGGCCGTCGTGCTGTCCGCGTTCGGCGATCAGCTCGGCCGTGCCGTACCGCTGGCCGTGCGCGCCGAGATCGGCTACAAGAAGCTCGCCAAGGGACCCGTCACCGCCACCGCCACCCTCGGCCGGCCCGCCGCCGAGGTGGTCGCGGAGCTGGACGCGGGGGAGCGTCCCGAATTCCCGGTGAACGTCGCGATCACACGCGAGGACGGCGCGGTGACCGGCGAGATGTCCATCGTGTGGACCCTGCGCCCCCAGTCCTGACCGGTCCTCCCCACGTCGGAGTCGACGCGAACGGGAGCACGACCTGGGGATGATGGCGACCGCGCGCCGATTGAGTAGGCTTCCCGGCGTGCGCCGCGTTCCCGTCCGGCGCACGCCGGGAAGCGATCGCCACACGGGGAGGAACCGGCGTTGCATATCGAGGAATGGCTCGAGACCGTACCCGCGGTCAGCGTGTATCTGCTCGTGGGTCTCGTGATCGGTCTGGAGAGTCTGGGAATCCCGCTTCCCGGTGAGATCGTCCTCGTCAGCGCGACGCTGCTGGCGGCCTCCCAGGACCACATCAACCCCTACATCCTGGGGGCCAGCGCCATCGCGGGCGCGGTGATCGGCGACTCCATCGGCTATCTCATCGGCCGCAAGGGCGGACAGCCGCTGCTCGACTGGCTGGGCCGCAAATTCCCCAAGCACTTCAGCGCCGAGCATGTGGCGACCGCCGAGCGCTCCTTCCAGAAGTGGGGCATGTGGGCGGTCTTCATCGGCCGTTTCATCGCCCTGCTGCGCATCTTCGCGGGGCCCCTGGCCGGCGTGCTGCGCATGCCGTACTGGAAGTTCCTCATCGCCAATGTGTCCGGCGGCATCGTCTGGGCCGGCGGCACCACCGCGGTCATCTACTCCGTGGGCAAGGTCGCGGAGGACTGGCTCAAGCGCTTCTCCTGGCTCGGGCTCGTGCTGGCCCTGCTCTTCGGCCTCGGCTCGATGCTCGTCATGAAGTGGCGCTCCAAGAAGACCAAGCCCGTCCCGGCCGCAGCGACCGGTTCCGAGACGGCCGAGCCGGAGCCGGTCCCGGCCGGCGACTAGGGCGACCAGGACCGAGACTCAGGGCCGGGACGGCCGAGACGGTCAAAACTGCTGGCACGGCGAAGAGGACGACCAGGTGGGAGAGACAGTGCAGGCGTTGGTCCATGGGATCGGCGGGAAGGAGCCGCAGGTCGCCCCCGAGGCGTTCCTGGCCCCCACGTCGGTGGTGATCGGCGAAGTCGAGCTGGCGGCGGGCTCGAGCGTCTGGTACCAGGCGGTGCTGCGCGCCGACGGCGGCCCCATCGTCGTCGGCGCGGACACCAACATCCAGGACAATTGCACCGTGCATGTCGACCCCGGGTTCCCGGTCTCGATCGGTGAGCGGGTCTCCATCGGGCACAACGCGGTCGTGCACGGCTGTACGGTCGGAGACGATGTGCTCATCGGGATGGGTGCCACGGTCCTCAACGGCGCCCGGATCGGTGCCGGATCGCTGATCGCCGCGCAGTCCCTGGTGCCGCAGGGGATGCGGATACCGCCCGGCTCGCTGGTGGCCGGGGTGCCCGCGAAGGTGAAGCGCACCCTCACCGACGAGGAACGAGAGGGCATCAAGCTGAACGCCCAGGTGTACGCGGACCGGGCGAAGCAGTACCGCGAAGCGCTCCGGGGCCGGCCCGCGATGTGACCCGATGTGATCGGACGGTGGTCATGGACTGGGAAGCCTTCGCCGAACGCATGGCCACCATGGCGCGGGACCTGCTGGCGCAGGAGTCCTTGGACGCCACGCTGGAGCGGATCAGCGCGTGCGCGGTGGAGATCGTGGAGGGCTGCGACGCGGCCGGCATCCTGGTGCTCCACGGCGAGCGGGTGGAGACCCTCGCCCCCACCGAGTCGATGGTGGTCCGCTCCGACCGGCTCCAGCAGCGGCTCGGCGAGGGGCCCTGTTTCGACGCCGCGGTCCGTCTGAGCGGCGAGCGGGCGTTCCGGATCCAGGACTTCACCCGGCCCCAGGAGCGATGGGCGACGTACGTCGGCCGGGCCCGTGAGCTCGGCATCGGCAGCATGATGGGGTTCCTGCTCTACACGTGGCAGGAGAACCTGGGTGCCCTGAACCTCTACTCCCGCCGCCCCGCCGCCTTCACCAAGGCCAGTGAGACGGCCGGCTGGCTGCTCGCCTCGCACGCCGCGGTCGCCTTCTCCAGCGCCCGCACCGCCGACCAGCTCCAGCAGGCGCTCGAGACCCGGCACACCATCGGGGAGGCCATGGGTATCCTCATGGAACGCCTCAAGATCACCGAGGACGACGCCTTCGCGCTGATGCGGCGGGTCTCCCAGGAACGCAACGTCAAGCTGCGCGACATCGCCCGGCAGATCTGCGTAAGCGGCGGCCTCGACGGCTGACGCGCCGTTCGAGGGCTCACGCCCCCGAACGGTGGGACGGCTCCTTCCGGCCCGCGGTCTGGACCGGAAGGGCCTGACCATCGAGTTCCCCCGGGGGTGACGCCGATGGCTTGCGGGCCGGGTACCCAGCCGTCCGGTTCACCACACCTCGCGCAGATCCCGCCCGGAGCGCGGCCGGACCCGGTGCGGGTCCCGAGGGGCGCGGACGGGGCGCCAGGTGGTGACGAGGGCCGCGGCCAGGAGGAGTTCGGCGAGGTCACCGCCGTAGTACATGATCTCCGCACCGCCCTGGACCTCGGCGATCGGGGCGTGCACCCGGACCCAGAAGCCCCCGTACATCAACTGGGCGATGGCGGCGTGCGCCGCGATGGCGACGCCGAGGACCCACAGCCGGGCCGGTACGCCGGGCCGGCCGGGGGCCGGGTCGGGGCCGGCGATGACATGGGCGAACAGCCAGCCGGAGAGCAGGAAATGGGCATGCACCGGCCAGTGCCACCCCGGTCGGCTCAGGGCGGTGTCGTAGAGCGGGGTGAAGTACAGCAGCACCAGCCCGCCGGTGCTCAGCAGCAGGGCGGTGACGGGGTGGGCGAGCAGCCGCGCGGGACGCGAGCGGAGCACGGCGGTCAGCCGGCGGCCGTGGCCCGGGGGCAGGGCGCGCAGCAGCAGGGTGACCGGGGCGGCGAGCACCAGCGCGAGGGGCGCGTACATCCCCATCAGCAGATGCTGGACCATATGGCCGCGGAAGTCCTCATGGCCGAACGGCGCGAGCGGCGGCAGCAGCGCCACGGCCAGCAGGACCAGCCCGGCCGCGAAGCTGATCGACCGCGCGGGCGGCCAGCCCTGGGCGGGGTGCCGGCGCCGGGCACGGCGGACCGCCAGCGCGTAGCCGACGGCGCCCGCCAGCAGGGCGAGGGCCGGCAGCCATACCTCCAGGGCGTCGCCGCCCCCGCCGTGGCCATGGGCCGGATGCGCCGCGCCGCCACCCATCACCCGCGCCCGGTGGCGCGGGGCGCGCCGGGGTCGAAGGACGCCCCGCCGCGCTGGAGCGAAAAGCCGCCGGCCACCAAAAGGGCGCCCAGGACCAGGAAGCCCGCGTCCCACCAGGGCTGTTCCGGGCCGCCGCGGACATGGTGGATGCCGAGGATCTGGTGGTCCAGCAGGCCCTCGACGAGGTTGAACAGGCCCCAGCCGACCAGGATCCAGCCCCACAGCACACGCGAGCCCCACACCCGGCGCCGGTCGTGGGTGACCCGGGCGTAGAGGAGGGCCAGGCCCAGCAGCACCGCGATCCAGCACACGGCGTGGAAGATGCCGTCCCATACGGTGTTCATCCGCAGGCCGGGGACGGTGTGCGGGTTGTAGTAGCGCACCCCGATGCGGTCGTGGTCGGTGCTGCTGAGCATGTGGTGCCACTGGAGCAGCTGGTGCAGCAGGATTCCGTCGAGGAAGCCGCCGAGCCCCACCCCCAGCACGATCCCCGGCAGCCGGATGGTGCGCGGGGCCGACGGCCCGGCTCGGGCTTCGTCCGCTGTGGTGGCCATCACCGCGCTCCGTCCTGACGCCGCCGTGTCTCCCGCGCTTCTCCCGCGCCCTCCGCCACCACGGCTTCCCGGCCGGCCCGGATCCCTCACCTGTCCGCGCCGTCTTTCCGCCATCTCGCCGAACCGGGCCGGGGCGTTCCGCCCGGGACCGGCCGGACTCCCCGTCAGGCGGCGGTGACGGTGAACAGCCCTCCGTCGGGGTCGCGCAGGGTCGCCTGACGGCCCGCGGCGGAAGGGGCCGGCGGGAGGGCGACGGTGCCCCCGGCGGCGCGGGCCGCCGCCACGGCCGCCGTCACATCGGGGACGCGGAAGTGGACGTACCAGCGCGGCCGGACCCGCGGGTCGGGGGCCTGCTCGACGGCGCCGCCGCGGATCACCGCGAGCTTGCGCTCCGCCTCGCCCACGATCACCTCGTCGTTCTCGTACTCCACGGAACAGGGGCCCTCCGGCGCCGCCCAGCCGAACACCTCGCCGTAGAAGAGGGCCGCCGCGAACGCGTCACGGGTCCGCAGCTCCAGCCAGGCCGGGGCGCTGTCTTGTCCCGCCGCCCAGCCGGGCAGCGCCTCTCCCTCCCAGAAGCCGAAGACGGCGCCGTCGGGGTCGGCGGCCAGCGCGGCGCGGCGGCCCGGACCGAACGCGAGCGGGCCGACCCCGACGGTGCCGCCCCGCTCGTGGATCCGGGCCGCGGTGGCGTCCGCGTCCGCCACCGCGAAGAACGGCGTCCAGGCGACCGCGCCCCGGAGGCTGTTCGCCAGCTCACCGATCCCGGCCACCGGCGCCCCGCCGAACAGCGCCGTACGGAACTCCTCATCCAGCCTGGTGGAACGCCAGGTCCACCCCAGCACCGCGGTGTAGAACTCCTGCGCCGCCTGGAGGCTGCGGGCGGCGAGACTCACCCAGCAGGGGAATCCCGGCCGTGCCTGGCCGACCGGCTTCATGGGCACCACTCCTCACTCTCCGCCCCGACCAGCGCGGGGACGGCAGCGGTGTACCCCGCGTGCCCGGAGCTATGCCTGAGTGGCGCGGGGCCAGGTGTCCGGGGCGATGTCGTGCCAGATGTTCTGGGCCTGGATCAGCAGGGTGCCCAGGACGGCGACGGTGGCGGGGGAGACGCTGCGCTCGTCGGTGAGCTGCTTGTGCAGGGCACCATGGCGCCGTTCCACCGCGTCCAGCACCTCGTCCAGTTCACCGCGCGCGGACTCGGAGGCGGCGGGCCGGCGGATCAGATCGGCCCGGACCTTGCAGGCGGCCGCCAGATCGGCGAGGAGGCGGCCGTAGTCGTGCAGCGGCTGCCGGTCGGGGACGGGGATGGTGCGGTTCTCGTCGGCGATGTCGATCATGGTGGCGGCGACCGCGTCGACCTGGGCGACGATCGAGCCCCACCGCTGGTCCTCGCTCTCGTCCGGAAGCGGTGGCAGCTTCCTGCGCCGCTTTCCCGGGAGACTCGGGTTCAGCCGGAGGCTCTCATGGCTCCACAGCCGTGCGGACCGCAGGCTGTCCAGCCGCTGCCGGAGCCGGCCGGTCAGCCGCCGCCATTCGGCGGCCGTGTCCCCGGACCAGTCCTCCTGGGTCAGCCCCTCGGCGATGCTCGCCAGCGTCTCCTCGGTGCCGCGCGCCAGGCCGCTGAGGTTCTCCGGAACGTTGCGCAGATGGACCGGCGGCAGGACCAGGGCGTTGACCGCGATGCCGATCGCGGCGCCCAGCACGGCCTGAAGCAGCCGGTGGGAGACGGTGAGGCTGGACACGGGCGCCGAGGTGAGGGTGAACAGCGCGGTGGTGGGCCCGTAGATGCCCTGGTCGCCGAGGCGGGGCCAGTTGCTGAGCAGCATCACGACCGGCAGGACCAGGGCCACCGCGATCAGGGTGTTCCCCGTCAGGGCCTCGGCTCCCGCCGCCAGCAGCGTGCCGACGGCGATGGCCACCAGTTGCTGGAGCCCCTTGAACAGCGAACGGTAGACGGTGGCCTGGACCAGCACCACCGCCACCCACGGCGCCATCAGCGCCACCGGATCCTTCAGCCACCATCCCGAGACCGCCCAGGCGAGCGTGGCCGCCGCGGCCGCCTTCAGGGACTGTACGACCAGGTCCCGCTCCCGTCCCGGTGCCCGCCAGGCCCGGCCCGCCGCATCCGCGATCCCGCGGACTTCGACGCGGATCACATACAGCTTCTCGATCACGTGCCCCATGGCGTAGTGGGTTCCTGAGACGGGCCCGGTTATGCATGGCCGGGGACCGTCCGCGGTCCGCTCAGCCGGTGGCCAGCAGCAGCGTCCCCACCAAGGCGAGCCCGGCGCCCGTCGCCTGGACCACGCGCAGCCGCTCGCCGAGCAGTCCGCGGGCGGCGAGCGCGGTCACCACCGGGTAGAGGGAGGCGAGCACCGCGGCGACGGTGACCGGGCCGTGGTGGGCGGCGAGGCTGTACGTGCCGTTCGCGGCCACATCGGCCAGGCCCACGAAGGCCAGCGTGGGCAGCGACGCCCACACCACGCCCATCCCGCCCTCGGGCAGCCCGGGATCACCGCGCCGCACGGAGACCCAGAGCGCGGCGCCGCCGACCGCCACATTGCACACCCGCTGGACGAACAGCGCGAGGAACAGCCCGGTCAGCGTGGTCGACGCCTCGGCGATCAGCGCCATCACCGAGCCGAAGCCCAGCGCGGCGACCGCGGTGAGCAGCAGCGTCTGCCGCTGGACGGGCGTACCGCCGGTCTGCGGGCCGCTGGCCAGGACCACACCGGCGACCGCCACCACGATCCCCGAGACCTGGAGCACCCCCGGCCGCTCGCCGAGCACCAGCGCGACACAGAGCGGCACGATGACCCCGCCGAGCGCGCCGAGCGGGGAGACGACGCCCATCGGGCCGAGCGCGAGGGCCCGGTAGAAGCACAGCATCGCGGCCGGGCCCACCACACCGGCCGCCGCGGCGAACCACAGCTGCGGTCCCGCCTCGGACCATCCGCCGGTGGCCACCACGATGGCGCCGAGGACGGCCACCGCGATGGTCTGGGAGACCACGACCACGGTGAGCGCGGGGGTGCGGCGGGTGAGCAGCCCTCCGCCGAAGTCGGCCAGCCCCCAGAGCAGGCTGGTGGCCAGAGCGAAGAGCGCGGACATGGTGAAACCTCGCCGTACAGTGTGATGGACGTGGGAGTACAACCCACGGTAGTTCAATGTACTCGACTACGCCATTCACTATATTGGACGGACCGGATCGTGACGGACCTCGATCAGCTCACCCAGTCGCTCGCCCGCAACCTCAAGCGGTGGCGCAATGAACGCGGCTTCACCCTCGACGCCCTCGCGGCCCGCGCCGGGGTCAGCCGGGGCATGATCATCCAGATTGAGCAGGCCCGTACGAACCCGAGCGTGGGCACCACGGTCAAACTCGCGGACGCCCTCGGTGTGAGCATCACCACCCTGCTCGACTACGAGCAGGGGCCACGGGTGACCGTCGTCCCTCCCGAGCAGGCGGTGCGGATGTGGTCCACCGAGGCGGGCAGCTACACCGCGCTGCTCGTCGGCACCGAGGCGGACGGCCCGCTGGAGATGTGGGGATGGCGGCTGATGCCCGGCGACGGCAGCGCCTCCGATCCGCACCCGTCCGGCACGGTGGAGCTGATCCATGTGACGGCGGGCGAGCTCACCCTGGAGATCGGCGGTGAGAACCACACCGTCCCGGCCGGCACCTCCGCGGCGTTCGAGGCGAACACCCCGCACACCTACCGCAACGAGGGGGAGGTTCCGGTGGAGATGACCATGGCGGTGTCGGTGCCGCCCGCGCGCTGAGACCGCCGGGCCCGGCCCGGCCCGAACTGCTAGTTTGTCGGCATGAGTACGCCGATGGATGCCTTCGACGAGGTCCGTCCCGCCGTCGAGTGCCTGGACCTGCTGACCGCCCCCGTCGCCGAGGCGCTGCGCACCTGGCGCGGCTCGGAGCCGGTGGAGCGGGTGCTGTTCGTGGACACGGACCCGGACAAGGCCGACACCGCCGTACTCGTCGAGCACTACGGGGCCTCGCTGCTGGAGCAGTCCGCGAACTGCGTGGTCGTCGCGGGCAAGCGCGGTGGCGAGGTCACCCTGGCCGCCTGCCTCGTCCTCGCCCACACCCGGGCGGACGTCAACGGCGTGGTCCGCCGCCACCTGGGCGCGCGCAAGGCGTCGTTCGCCCCGATGGACACGGCCACGGGGGAGAGCGGCATGGAGTTCGGCGGCATCACCCCGATCGGACTGCCCGGGAGCTGGCCGATCCTGGTGGACGCCGCCGTGGCCGACATCCCGTACGCGCTCATCGGCAGCGGCAGCCGGCGCGGCAAGCTCATCGTGCCGGGCAAGGTGCTCGCCGGGCTGCCGGGCGCGGTCGTCCTGGAGGGCCTCGGCGTCTGACTCGACGCTCCCGAGCCCCCGACCCTTGTGCGCTTCAGTCCAGCCTGGGGATCTCAATGGCCGGGCAGCGATCCATCACCATGGCGAGCCCGGCGGCGCGGGTGCGTTCGTACGCCGCCGGGTCGATGACGCCCAGCTGGAACCAGACGGCCTTGGCGCCGATGGCGACGGCCTCGTCGGCGACGGGACCCGCCAGATCGCTGTTGACGAACACATCGACCACGTCGACCGGGAAGGGAATCTCGGCGAGCGAGGCGTACCCCCGCTCGCCGTGCACCGTCTCGGCCTTGGGGTGCACCGGCACGATCCGCTTCCCGAACCGCTGGAGGACACCGGCCACGCCGTAGGCCGCCCGCCCCTGGTTGGAGGACAGACCGACTACCGCCCAAGTGTCTCCCAGCTCCGTGAGAATCTTGCGGACTGTCGCCGGGTCGCCGTACATACCTGCCTCCTGTGGGTACGACACACAACCTGTTCGCTGCAACGGGGACCGCGGTCCGGGGATTCCCGGGGTGGCGTCGGAGGCTTGTGCCCGGCGCCCCGAGTGTCAGCTGTGCTCACCGGCCAGCATGGCGGTGACTGCGGGCACGTCGAAGCCTCCGACACCGAGCACATGATGCACTTCCCAGGGGATGACGTCGTAGCCGCGGAAGCCGCCGGCGACCAGGGGCTCATCGCGGAAGAGGTCGTCAACCGCGTCCCGGGACATGTGGCCCACGACGATGATTCCCAGCTCCCGGTCGGGACTTGGACCTGCCATCAAGACCTGGCCGGCGCGTTGCCGTTCTCGCATCCATGCCAGATGGGACGGCAGGACCTCGGCGATGGCGCGTTGGCGGTCACCGGTCCAGCGATGCAGTGTCAGGTACCACATGGCTCTGCCCTTCAGTGGGAGAAGTCGAAGCTGCTGCCGAGCCGCCGCTGAGTTGCCCAGGAGCGGATCCAGGACAAAGTGCGAGCACTTTCCCGGTCTGCGGCAGGTTCAAAATAACAGGACGGGTGCTTCGAAAAATAGGACGACCCTGCCGCGTAGCTGTGTGCGCGGAGGTCTCGGAGGTCTGTTCGCGCTGCTCATGGGGCGGGGGCGAGGGCGCGTGCCAGGTCCCACAGGTCGGGAAGGGCGGCGGCGATGCGTTCCGCTGATTGTGGTGGAAGCCGGCTCAGGGCCTCCGTAATGACCTTGGTGAGACTGTCGTCGACCTCGGCGCCCGCTGTGATCATCTTTCCCGTGGGATGCAGTTCGACGAAACGCCGGTCGTGAGTGCTGGGGCGGCGCTCGATGAAGCCTGCGCGGGTCAGCCGGGTGACGAGCGTGCTCACGTTGTTGGGTTGCATGCCCAGTGCTGTGCTGATCTCGCGGACGCTGATGCCGGGTTGGCTGCTGACGAGACGCAGCACTTCCACCTGTGACAGGGGGCGCCGTGTTTCGCCCGCTGGTGGCGTCTGCCGCTGGCGCAGCGTGCGATGCAGCGTCCAGGTAAGGCGGATCAACTCGTCGGGCAGTTGGTTGGGCTCACCGGCACTCACGCCGACGAGCATACCTCTACTGCTAGAGGTGGCGTGACGCGTCCCGGCGCAACCGCGTTCGGTCGGGCCTGCCCTTCGGTGACTCAATTGAGTATAGGTCTAAAGGTATAGCTCTAGACTTAGTTTCGCTCTCCTCTCGCGTCTCGCCGTCGTACCTTCTATGCTCTATTGAAGAGCAGGACATGCGTCCTCTATTTCAGGACAGGAGCCACTGTGGAGCCCGCAAAGTGCCGTATCCAGCCCGGCAGGCCCGTCGAGCCGAAGATCGATCGCTCCGTGACGTTGCACCTTCGAGGTGACTGGGGCGGTGCCAACCTTCACCGAGTGTGCGGTTGGATCGCTCAGGAGCTGACCGACCGGTGCGGTCCCCACACCCGTATCGCGACCTGGAACAGCAGGGGCTTCAGCGACGCCGTGCGCGCTGTCGGCCGCGGCGAAGTCCACGTCGCGATGACCACCCCGACGGCCTTCGCTGTCGCGGCGCTCGAAGGCCGTGGCGGGTACGCGGACGAGTCCTTTCCTGATCTTCGCGCTCTGGGAGTGGTGCCCCAACGTGACCGCCTGGTGGTTGCGGTCCACAGGGATCTCGGCATCCACACCTTTGCCGAGCTGCGGGAAAGCAAGCCCGCTCTGCGTCTCGCCACCTCCGTTCATGACGGTGTCAACCACGTGGGACTCGCCGCGCATGAGGTCCTGACGCGATCGGGAGTCGACATCACCGGCTGGGGCGGCGAACTGCTCGAGGACGAGCGGCCTTTCGCGTCCCTCGATCACGTGAGGGAAGGCCGCGCCAATGCCATCGTCCACGAAGCGGTCATGCTGCCGCCATGGCAGGAGCTCGGACGCTTCATGAACTTCCTGGAGGTCGAGCAGGACGTTCTCGACGGCCTGTACGAGGACTTCGCATGGCCGGCCGCTGTCGTCGACGACGGCTACTTCCCGGGGTGCAGGGCTTTCCGGACCCTTGACTTCTCCGACTTCCTCGTACTGACCCGCGCCGATCTCGCCGATGATCTGGCCTACGCGATTGCCTGGGTGCTGGGTGAGACACGCCACGTCATCGAAGGGCAGTACCGCCACCTGGCCCCGGAGCGCAGCCCGATCACCTACCCGCTCGACCCGGTGACGATGGGCGAGACGCCCGTCCCCCTTCATCCCGGGGCAGCCCGCTACTACAACGCCCTGCGTATCTCGTGAACGCCGGCGAGGCCCGCCGCCTCGTCATCGAGGCTTCCCACGCGCTCAGTGCCGCGGGGCAGGGTGACATGGTCTGGGGCCACGTCGCCGTACGAGACCCCGAGGGCCGCGGCATCTGGATCAAGGCACCCGGCTGGGGATGGGAAGAGGTGGAAGAGGTCTATGAGCAGCGGCTTCAACTCGTCTCCTACGAAGCCGAGGTCCTCCAGGGAACCGGCGCTCCGCACAAGGAGTGCCACATCCACCTCGAACTGCTGAAAGCCACCCCGGATCTGATCTGCACCGTGCACACCCACGCGGTATCGGCGATCGCCTTCGCGTCCCTCGGACGCCGACTTCGGCCCATCTCCCACGAAGGCGCGCTCTTGGCCGGGGAGGATGTGCCCCGCTTCCGGAGCACAGGCGGACTGGTGAGCACACCCGCACTGGGCAAGGCGCTCGCCGCGGAACTGGGCAACGCGCCGGCCGCACTCATGCCCGGACACGGCCTGGTCGCTGCCGGAAAGTCCGTACCGGCCGCCGTGATGCACGCCGTGCTTCTCGAACGCGCCTGTGCGGTCCAGCTCAAGGCCATGGCGGCCGGTGAGATCCGCGTTCAGTCCAGCCGCACCGAAGCCATGGACAAACGCGCCGAATGCTGGCCGGACAGCCAGCTGGAGGCCGGATACCGCTACCTCGTGCGCCGATCCGCCCGTGCGCTCCCAGGTTGCTGAGTCAGTGTGCGCACGCCCAAGACCACCCCGTAACAGCTGAAGGACTCTCCGCCGTGAACGACCATCGCACCACTGCCCCCGCGACGACCGACTGGACGACCGTCCCCACAGCTGACGGTCCGATGCGGGTCTACCTCGCCCGCCCCGACGGGCCCGCCGACCGGGCTGTGATCGTGTTGCAGGAGGCATTCGGCGTCAACGACCACATCCAGGACATCGCGCGTCGCTATGCCGCTCGCGGCTTCCTGGCTCTGGCTCCCGACCTCTTCCACCGCAGCGGAGTGGGCACTCTGGGTTACGAGCAGCACGCCGAAGCGATGCCCCTGATCGGTGCCATCGGTCCGGATGCGATCACCACAGACGTCGAGGCGGTGCTTGACCACCTCCAGCAGCGCGAACACGTCCCCGCGTTCCGCACCGCGATCAACGGCTTCTGTTTCGGCGGCCGGGCCGCCTTCACCGCCGCCACCCGCATCAGCGGCCTGGGGGCCGTGGTGGTCTTCTACGGTCCCGGCATCGCGGCCGGCCCGCATGCGGTCGTGGACCGCGCCGTGAGCATCGACGCCCCCATGCTGCTGCACGTCGGCTCGGACGACCCCACCATCCCCAGCGAACAGGTCGCGGCCATCGACAAGGCCCTGACCTCCGCCGGAGTCACCTTCGAAAGCCACGTGTACGCGGGTGCCGGACACGCCTTCGCCTGCGACGCCCGCCCGCACATGTACGTCCAGGACAGCGCGGAGACCGCCTGGGAGCGCACTCACCGCTTTCTGGACAAGCACATCTCCCGCAGCGCCTGACGCATCCACCCGACGGAACAAGGAAGTTTCATGGGCACCGTCAATGAAGTCGTCTCCCTCGCCTGTTCCCCCGCGCCGTCCCGACTCATCGAACGCGACGAGCACCTCCTGCTGTCGCCGCCACACAGCAATCCCTTCCCGGTCACGCTGTGGCGGGACCACGAGCCGCTGAGCGTGGTGCACATCTCGCAGCAGTACAAAGCCGTACCGTTCGCGCCACCGCGCGGGGTCTACGAAAGCGCACAACTGCGCGTCGAATGGCAGACGATGGACAACCGTCAGCCCTTCTACCACCGCAACTGCGACGTCGACGAAGTCTCCTACCAGATCGACGGCGAGCGCACCCTGATGACGGAGCTGGGCGTCGTCGAACACCGGCCCGGAGAGTTCTCCCGGATCCCTCGTGGTGTCGCTCATGACAACTACGGACGACGCGAGAGTCACCTGCTCTTCTACGCACCCGCGCCGGTGACGGAGGAACGCTCCCCCGCCAGGCAATCCGAGATCGTCTCTCCGCCGTTCCCCGGCTGGGAACCGGGCCCGGTCAACGAGGCGGTCACCCAGTGCCTGGGGACCCCCGGGCACGACATCGTCGTGGCGCCCGTCGACGAGTCGCGGTTGCTGGCACAGGCGCACGCCGAGGAGGAACGCCTCCGGGTCCTGACCGGCACGGGAGCCCCCGGCGTTTGCTGGATGTACCGCTCCCCGGGCTTTCGCCTGGGCATGGTGCGCCGTGAACCCGCCGCGGAGCGCACCTACCGCCGCACCCTCGACGCGGACGAGGTCCAGTACCAGATCAGCGGGCACCGAACCCTCGTCAGCCAGCGTGGAATCGTCGAACTGGGGCCGGGAGACTTCGTCCGCATCCCGCTCGGCATCGCCTGCACCAGCGTATGCCGTGAGCCGAATGAGTACCTCACTGTCTTCTCCGACCGAGATCTCCCGCAGATCGCCGAGACGACCAGGACCGCGGAGCCGTACACCCCCGAACGCCTGGCCGCCCTCCAGCCCTGACACACAGGAGCCGCATCCCATGACGACCACCATGCTCGCAGTCCGCGCCCAGCAGGGCTCTGACGCTCTGCACCTGCACGAGATCGACATACCTGAGCCCGGACCGCAGGACGTCCTGGTCAAGGTGGCATCCGCGGGACTCGCTCCCGGCATGATGACCCTGCTTGCCCAGGGAGCCTTCAAGAACCTCCCCACCACCCTCGGCCATGAGGCGGCCGGCACCATTGTCGCCACCGGCAACGAGGCCGACACCCTCGCCGTCGGCACGCGTGTGCGCGTGCATCCCAACCTCAACTGCCGCGCATGCGCGTATTGCCGATCCGACCGGGACATGATGTGCCCGCAGCAGGCGCTCATAGGACACGCCGCCTTCAGCGACGGCCCCTTGCCGCTCTACGAGCGCTACCACGACGGCGGCCTCGCCGAGTACATCCGGGTCCCGCACTGGCTGGTGGACCCCCTGCCCGACAACGTGTCCTTCGACGTGGGCGCCAAGGTCCACGACCTGGCCAATGCCGTGCGAGCCCTCAAACTCGCCGACCTGCCCCTGGGATCCACCCTCGTGGTGACCGCCGCCACCGGCACGATGGGCACGGCCACCATCACACTCGCCCGCCACTTCGGCGTCGCCCGTCTCATCCTCGTCGGGCGCAGCGCCGAACGGCTGCGAGCCGTCGGCAGGCTCGCCGGGGGCGTGGCCACCGACCTGGTGGCGCTCGAGGAACTGCCCGCCACCTGGGCCGAGGACGGTGGACTCACCCGTGCCCTGCGCCGCCTCGCCCCGCGGGGAGCCGACGCGGTTCTCGACTTCGTCCCGGAAGGCCCGGCCACCTCCCAGGCACTCGCCGCGCTCACCACCGGCGGCGCCCTCGTCCACATGGGCGCCAACCCCAGCCCGCTGACGCTGCCCACGGCCGCCATCATGGTCAATTGCTGGCGTGTCATCGGGACCCGCGCCTGCACGCGCACGGACGCCCAGCAGGTCCTCGCCCTCCTCGCCCGGAACACGCTGCGGGCCGACGAACTCATCACCCACCGATACCCGCTCACCGAAGCGGCCGAGGCCATCGCCGCCCTGCGGAGCAGGACGGAACCCCTATGGATGGTGGTGGTCAACCCGTGAACCCGCGACACCCCGTACTCGTTGTCGGCGGAGGCCCCGTCGGCCTCACCGTCGCCAACCTCCTGGCCGCCCGCGGCGTGCCGCTCATCCTGGTGGAACGCAACCCTTCCACCAGCGACGAGGCCAAGGCCATCAGCCTGGACGACGAATCCCTGCGCGCCCTGCAGGCGGCGGGACTGGCGGACAAGGTCCTGGAGATCGTTGTTCCCGGCACCGGTACCCGCTACTACGACCGCAAGGGCCGCCCCCTGTTCCACGCCCGCGGCCCGCACCCCTACCGGCTCGGCTTCCCCTTCAAGAACCAGTTCGTCCAGCCCGAACTGGAAAAGCTCCTGCTGGACGAGGTGACATCCCGTCCCGAGGCGGACATCCGCTTTTCCACCGAACTGCTCACCGTGGACGAGGACCCCGACGCGGCCGGCGCCACCGCCACCGTCCGTACGCCCGGCGACACCCGCACCCAGAGCATCCGGGCCAGCTGGGTCCTGGCGTGCGATGGCGGCCGCTCCGCCGTGCGGGATCTGCGCGGCATCGGCATGACCGGCACCAGCCACCAGCAGGTCTGGATGGTCGCCGACACCACCGGGGACCATCATGACGAGCGCTACGGCATGCACCACGGCACTCCCGACCGGCCCACCGTCATCGTCCCCGGCCGCGGCGGCCGCTGCCGTTACGAGTTCCTCCTCCACTCCGGCGAAGGCGAAAAGGGCGTCCGCCCCGACTTCGAAACCCTCCGACGGCTCGTCGCGCCCTACCGGCCCCTCGCCGAGGACCAGGTAGAGCGCTGCACCACCTACACCTTCAACGCCGTCGTCGCCGACCGCTGGCGTGACGGGCACGTCCTGCTCCTGGGCGACGCCGCCCACATGATGCCGCCCTTCGCCGGCCAGGGGCTCAACTCCGGCATACGCGACGCCGCGAACCTGGCCTGGAAGATCGACGTCGTGTGGCACGGGCGCGCGCGGGAGAGCCTGCTCGACACCTACGAGGCGGAGCGGCGCGAGCACGCCACCGCGATGGTCCGTCACTCCCAACGACTCGGCGACATCGTCATGACCACCGACCGGCGCCGCGCGCTGCTGCGCGACGTGGCCGCCCGTACGCTCCTGCGCACCCCGCCCGGACGGCGCTACCTCACCGAGATGCGGTTCCGGCCCCGCGCCCGGCACGAGGCCGGCCTGGTCATGGGCGCCCACCGACTGACGGGCACCCAGCTGCCCCAGCCGCGGGTGTTGGTACCACCGAGTCTGCGTCCGCGGCTCCTCGACGAGGTCCTCGGCCAGTCGTTCGCCCTGCTGGGCGTCGACGTCCCCGACGCCGCCTGGCAGCACTTCGACAGCCCGAACTGGCCGGACGACGTCCTGGACATCAAACGGATCGACATCCTTCTGGGCGACCGGCTGCCGCCGGCCGCCGGCCCCCGGGAGGCCGTCGCGGACGCCGACGGCCGCCTCGAACGGGCCCTCGCCCCTGCCCGTCATCGGTTCGTCCTGGTCAAACCCGACCGGTACATCGCAGCCGTCCTGGGCCCCGACGACATCCCCGCCGTCGCGGCGGTCCTGCGCAACGAGACCCGGTGACCACGCTGCCCACGACCACCGCCGCCGTGTGGGCCTACGAGCACGGCGGCCCGGACCGGCTTGTCCACGAGCGAAAGCCCCTGCCGGCCCTCGGCCTCGGAGGCCGCCTCTGCCCGGCCGCCGGCGAGCAGAGTCCGCCCGGTCCGCTGCCGTTCACCGTCTTCGATCTCACCCGTCGGGAAGCCGACATCGTCGGCGTGCGCGGGGCACGGCACGACGACGCCCTGCGCGTGATGTCCCCCCTCGCCGACGGCCGGCTGCGCCCGCCGATCGCGGCGCGCTTCCCGCTGTCCAGGGCCGCCCAGGCACACGACCTCATGGAGAACGGCACGGGGGTCGTCGGGCGCATCCTGCTCAAGCCCGGTACCTAAGAACCGCGGGCCTCCCCGACGCACACGTTCACCGTCTCGCCCAGGCCCTCGACGACGGTGCGCAGGGTCTGGCCTTCCTTGAGGTAGACCTTGGGGTCACGGCCGTCGCCGACCCCACCCGGTGTGCCGGTGCAGATGACATCGCCCGGCAGCAACGTGATGATGCCGCTGACGTACGCGACGATGTCAGCGATGCCGAACAGCAGGTCGGACGTGCGGGAGTGCTGCATCACCTCGCCGTCCACCTCGCAGCGGATCTCCAGGTCCGGCTCCTTGCCGCCGAACTCGTCGGCGGTCACCAGCTCGGGACCGATCGGGGTGGTCCCCTCGAATGTCTTGCCGGCCAGGAACTCGCGGGTGCGCCGCTGGTATTCGCGCACCGTCACGTCGTTGGCGACGCTGTAGCCGGCGACGAAGCCCAGAGCGTCGCTCCTGGGCACGTGGCGGGCGGCCCGGCCGATCACGAACGCCAGCTCCGCCTCCCAGTCGACCGTGCCGCTGACCTTCGGCAGGGTGATGGGGTCGTGTGCGCCGATGAGGGAACCGTCGTACTTCGCGAACAGCGTGGGATACCGGGGCGTGTCCCGCCCCATCTCCTTGATGTGCGTGGCGTAGTTCAGCCCGAGGCAGATGATTTTGTTCGGGTGGGGTACCACCGGAGCGAACTCGACCTCGGTACCGGTCAGCCGCTCACCATCGGCCGCGGCGGCCGCCTCGAGCCAGTTCTCCCCCGAGTTGAGCAGGCCGCCCACATCGGAGTGGGGGAGCAGTACATAGGACTCCCCGTCGCGTCTGGCCGCCCGGGTTCCCTCGGCCATTCGCAAAGTAGCAAGTCGCATGCCTGCACACCTCTTTCTTCATTGACCATTGTCATCGCCGATCGTACGCTAGTTGCGAAATACAGGATAGGTGTCCTGTTTAGTGAGACAACTGGAGAGGGTGGCGACCATGGCTATCACCGGACTCGGTCACACCGGACTGTGGGTGTACGACCTGCCGAGGATGCGGGACTTCTACGAGCGCGTCATGGGTCTGACCGTGACCGACGAGGACGAGGAACTGCAGATCGTGTTCTTCAGTGCCCGGCCCGATGAGGAACACCACGAGTTCGTCCTCCAGACCGGCCGCACGTCGCCCATCGGCGACAAGCAGCAGCATCAGATCTCCTGGCGTGTCGAATCCCTGGAAGACCTGCGGGCCTTCCACCGGCGCTTCCAGGAGGAGGGCGTCAAGGTGCAGCAGGAAGTGACCCACGGCAACGCCTTCGGCATCTACTTCTTCGACCCCGAGGGCAACCGCAACGAGGTCTACCTGCGTATCGAGCGCGACGTCCGCCAGCCCTTCCGCAAGTCCATCGACTTCGGCCTCTCGCCCGAGGAGATCCACGCCGAAGCCGAGAGACTGCTCGGTGACGGCGGTAACGCCTACCAGCCCGTGCAGTAGCTCCGCCGGCTCCGCGGGCGACCGCCCACCGACCCCCTGCCTGCCCCTTCGGGAGCCGACCGTCATGCCTCCGGTTCCCTTGTCCGGCTAAGATGTCCTGCATGACAGGACGCACGTCAGACACGGCTGCTCCGACTGGGCAGTACCGGGAGCGCAACTCCACCGCGGACCGGGCGCTGGACATCCTCGGGCTGTTCTCGGAGAGCAAGCTCTCCGTTTCCGGCCAGGAGGTGGCCACCGCCCTGGGCACTGCTCGCTCGACCGCGTACCGCTATCTGCAGAGCCTGGTCAGGACCGATTTCCTCGAGGAGGACCCCGGGGGTGGTTTCCGGCTGGGCATGCGCGTCCTGGAGCTGGCTCGCCTGGCGCGGCGCGGGTACGGTCTCTCGGAGGTCGCCCTGCCGGTGATGGAGCGGCTGCGTGACACGGTCGGTGAGACGGTGCTGCTGACCCGCCGCGCTGGAGGGGCCGCGATATGCCTGGAACGCTGCGAGGCGCACCACCCGGTGCGGATCTCCTACGAACGCGGAAGTGTGCTCCCGGCCAATGCCGGCGCCTCCGCCCTGGCACTGCTGGCGTGGCTGCCCGAACAGCAGTGCCGTGAGCTGTTGGCCGCCCAGCGCCTGCAGCGGTTCACCGCACGCACGATCACGGACATCGACGTGCTGATGGAACGGCTTGCCCAGATCCGCGAGGACGGGCACAGCGTCAGCCGGGGCGAACTCGACGTGGACATTCTCGGCATCGCGGCCCCGGTGCACGGACCTTCCACAGGCGTGATCGCCGCCGTGAGCGTCGCCGCGCTCGAACACCGCGTTTCCGACCGTCGGCTCGGCGAGGTGGTCGCGGCGGTCCGTCGCGCCGCCGAGGACATCAGCGGTCAGTTGGCCGTTGTCGGCGACTGACGACAACCCGGCGAGCGCCCCGCCGCCGGCTCACCGGCAAGGCCTGTGGAGCGTGACCGGGCCGCCCCCGCCCGCCCATCGCCGTCCGCGCCGGCGGTCGTCAGCACCCCACGGCGGGGAACCCGCGACGCGCGGTGGTCAGGGCGGCCCACCCGGACCGCCGATAAAGGGCCCGGCCGGCGAACGGAGCCCGCGTCCCGTCTCCGGATGTAGCGGTGTCGCTCCGGGCCGGCCAGGCCGCGCGTCATGCGACACACACTCCCGGGACCGCCACGGCACGCGTGACGACCGGCTGCGACAACGAGCCGTCCGGGTAGAGCGTCAGCGTGCCCTGGAACTCCTCACGCGCAAAGGCGTCCTTGAGGGAGGTCAGGGTCTCCCAGACCGCCACGTTCGTCAGGACGCGGCTGTCCGCGGTGCCGCGGTACAGCTGCGCGGAGACGAACCCGGGCTGCGCCTTCATGATCAGGGAGTCCTGGCGCCAGACGTCGATGACCTCGTCGACCTGCCCTTCGGGGGCGAGGAAGGTGTTGATGAGGGTGACGGGCCGGCCGTCGTCCGGCCCCTGCAGCTGTGCCAGGAAGGGGGTCGAGCGGTCGAGATCGTTGAGCTGGATCATGCGAACTCCTTGATGGTGGATGGTCGGATGCCGTGCGAGTTGGTCATGAGGCCCGCGAGATCGTCGGGTTGGATGAACGAGAGCGGAGGAGGCGGCCCCCAGTTGGACAGCCCTCTGGCGCAAAGACCCGTCCACGCGCCCGAAAGCGGGCAGCCGGAACCGGGGCCGGTCCCCGACGCCCACCGGACCGGACAGTGGGCCGATCAGATCGGCTTCGGCCCTCACCCTGTGATCGGGGGCGCCGGCTTTCCGTGCGACATCAGTACGGGCAGCAGCACCCTGTCCACGAAGAACTGCTGGTCGTCAGCGGAGAGTGTCTTCCGTTGGACCACCCCACGCGCGAGCGCGTGCCCCAGGACCAACTCGAACAGCACATCGGACAGCTCGGCGTCGTCGAGTTCGCCCCGGCCGATGGCGCGCTGCACGACATCTCGACAGTTGCGGCGCATCGGGGCGAGGGCTCCCCTTCCCAGAACGTCGGCGATGGCAGGCTCCTTCTGCGCCGCCGCCAGGAGGCTCACGAAACCGGGAACGTCCTCCCGGGCAGTCAGCTTGGCCACCAGAGCCGTCAGCGCGATGAGGTCCTCGCGCAGGTCCCGGGCCGCGGAAGACAGCTCTGTGACGGATGCGGAGCGGTCGAGCAGCGCCGCGCAGACCAAGGCGCATTTGTCGTCCCAGCGTCGATAAATGGTGGTCTTGCTGGCGCCGGCCCGAGCCGCCACCGCGTCGATCGACAATCGCTCATAGCCCACTTCGTGCAGCAGCTCGTGCGTGGCCTTGATGATCGCCGCCGTCCGTGCCGTGGCGCGGCCGGGACGTGCTGTTTCCTCGGGCATAGTGTACGTAACCGTATCCTTCGACTTGGCCTGCGGCAAGCACTAGACGCATGGTGAGCAGCGGGTGAGCAACTCTCAGGGGGCATGATGTGTACGGGTGCGTATCGAGAGCTGGGAGGTCAGGGGAAGGCCTGGCGCAGCCGCACTCCAGTCGTCCTCGTCCATAACATCAGTGTGTACGGGACCGTATCGCGAGGATGTCCAAATGGGCAATGCTTCAGCAGTGCTATCGGGAAAATGTGTACGGTAGCGTCTCGATTGTACGCGGGTACGGGTTCGACAGGTCTTGGCTCGGGGGCTGGCGCCGAAGTCGCCTCCTTCCTGGAGCGGTACCACCGATCGCAGGGTGTTGTCGTGCGGACCGACGAAACGGTGGATCGGCGGACTCGGCCGGCCGGGCCCCATACCGCCGGATGCGCGCCACACATCCCGGACGACGCCCAGGAGACGCATGCTGGTTATAGGGGCGGAAGTGGGGGGAACCCGACCGCTGCGGTCGGTGGACAGGAACCGCGGACCGTGTCCGACCGAGGGGGCGGAAGGAGAGAAGGAACCATGCCCGCAGGATCCAGCCGTAAGCGTGAACGGCAGTACGAGCACATCAAGGAAGGCGCCGAGCAGCGCGGAGCCTCCAGCGGCCGGGCGAAGGAAATGGCCGCCCGCACGGTCAACAAGGAGCGCGCCCGCTCGGGAGAGTCCAAGACCGCCAGCAAGACCTCGACGCAGGACCGGAAGTCGGCGCCGCAGCGTGGCGGCCAGCGCTCCGGCAATCGGACCGGCCCCAAGGGCCCGACCCGCGATCAGCTGTACAACGAGGCGAAGCAGCGGGGCATCGAGGGCCGCTCGAACATGACCAAGGACCAGCTGGCCAAGGCACTTGGCCGCTGACGCACAAGGCGCCGCCCACCTCGCGAGAGAGCGGGGCCGGGCGGCGTCCGCGCGTCGGGGCCGGGCCGGGTGATTGACCAGGCCGGTTCCGGGTACTCAAGGGCGATCATGCCAGGCCAGACGCTTCCCACCTACACCGCTCTGCACCAGCTCGTGGAGCTGATCGAGGAGGGTCCCCCGGTCTTCGTCCGCTGGTCCCGAGGGCCCCAGGCGGACCTGGGGGAAGGGAGCCCGGTCAGCCGGGACGGACTCACCGGTACGAAGATGCCGGGCCTGTCGGCCAACCCCCTGGTCTTCGAGGAATGGGCGAAGGACCTGCCCACCGCGCTGTGGGTGGCCCGGCGGCTGTGCGACTACATCCACCTCCGGGAGCAGGACCAGGGCCCCGACGATGTCCACCCCTGGGTGCTCAAGGGGGAGGAGATCGGCCGGGGCCCGGACAACGAACCCCTGGTACGCGATGTGCGGCCGGTTGCCTGGATCGCCGAGAGCGTGATCGCCGAAGCCGAGGAGGTGGTGGCCCGCCAGCGCGGCGCGTGGGGGCCGTTGCACCGACCGACCCGGTACACACACGGCGAAGACGACGGGTGACGGGTGTGGCGGACCCGGCGGGCCCGGCGGTCCGCCGCTCCCGCCCCGCGCTCCGCCGTTCCCGCTCCGGACCTTAGCCGCCCGCGCACCGGGTCTCGGCCCCTGCCCGGCGTCCGGTCAGCCCTCCTTCCCCATGGCCTTGCGGACCGTGTCCCGGGCGCGGTCGATCGTGGCGGCCATCGGCCCCAGGGCGATGTTCTTCGCCGCCGTCTCCGCGCCCGGGTGCGGCCGGGTCGGGGCCATCGCCTCGGCCGCCCTGACCGCCTTGGCCATGGTGGCGAGCTGACCGGGGTCGGTGCGCCGCCGCAGCTGGATGAACTCGTAGCGCTCCTCGGCCCGCGCGTGTTCCATGACCTCGGTGCGCAGCTCCCTGAGGAGCGGCAGGAACTCGGGGGAGCCGGTGTCCATCTCGTCGAGCCGGCTGAGCTTCTCCTTGGCCTGCCTCTCCTCCCGCAGACGGTCTTCCACCACCCCCTCACCACCGTCGAAGGAGCGGCGCGCCACCGGGTGGACGACCTCCTCCTCCGCGGTCTCATGGACGGCCAGCAGCCGGACGAGCCTGCGGAAGGCGTCCTGCCGCTGGTCGCCGGGGGCCCGCTCCACCTCGTCGAAGAGGTTGCGGATATCGCCGTGCTGGCGCATCAGCAGCGCCACCACATCGTCCTCGCCGCCGATGGCGCCGGATCCGGATCGGTCTGCCACGATGTCTGTCCTCCGTAGGGCCGGGAATGAGGGCCGGGAATTCGGTCAGTGTGAGCGCAGGGACGGCTCGGGGTGCTCACCCTCGGTCTCCAGCCGGTATTCCCGGCCGAACATGTCCCGGTGCTGCTCCATCACCCGCTCGCTCGGCGGCCGGTCGCCGTCGTTGAGCATGGTCTGCATCGCCTGGAAGCGCTCGTGGGCCTCGCGTACATAGCCGGTACCGAGCGTGGTGAGGTCCATCTGCGTGGCCAGCAGTTCGCGGATGTAACTCTTGTTGGGCTCGAAGGTGAGCACGTTCGGCAGCTCCGGGGCGACGACCTCCTCCGGTTCCCGGCCGTCGTTGCGGCGCATCAGATCGCAGGCGATGCGCAGATGCTCCAGTTCCATGTTCAGGTGCAGCTCCCAGATGGCCTTCACCTTGGGGTCCGGCTCCTGCTCCATGAAGGAGTAGTAGAGGTAGCACTCGTTGTACTCGTGGTTGACCAGCTGCTCCCACCAGGTCTCGCCCGGGTCGACCAGGGACTCGTAGTGGGTGACGTGCTCCTCCTCGACCAGCCCGATCTCCTGGTAGAGCTGCCGGGCGATCGGCTCCATGTACTGCGGGCCGACGTTCAGGTACAGGTTCATGGTCTGCTGCTCCGCCGACATGATCGTCAGCGCGTGCAGCTTGGAGAGCGGATCGGCCCGGTTCCGGTCGTAGGGGTCGCGGACGTTGTCCACCGGGTTGCGGTGGTGGTACTTCGTCGGCCGGCCCGGCATGATCTCCGTCAGCCCCTGGACGATCTCCTCCGCCTTGCGGTGCTCGATCATCTCGTAGAGATTGGCGTACCGGTAGAGATGGTCGAAGTCCTCCAGCACCCCGAACTGATACGCCTGGGTGAGGTACGGATCGGGCTCCATCCGCGCCACCCATGCGGTCAGGTCCACCGCCACCTGCTCATAGGCGATCGTGGTCTCCAGCACCGAGGCCACCCCCGGCAGCAGCCAGTTCACCGCCTTCTGCTGCTGCGCCTCGACGGCGCGCGTCTGTGCCAGCTGCCGCCGCACGTCCTGGTCCGGGCAGTGGCGGGCCATCTGGTGGCTGAACAGGATCGCCTCGATCTCGATGCCGTTCATCGTGATGATCCGGCAGCGTGTGTAGGGGTCGCAGCGATCCGGGTCGATCGGTGACACGTCCAGCTCACGCCAGGTACGCATCTGGCGGTCGAGCGGGATGCCACGCTGCTCCAGCGGGTTGAACGTCATGCGAGCTCCTTGGGGCGGGAACCGGATCCGTACCCGTGGCCGTCGGCCCGCTCGCCGCGCACGGCCGCCGTCCACCCGATCGGCGGCGGCACACGCGTGACCACCGCCACCGCGGCCGGGACATAAGGTGGCCTGATGCAGGAGCGGTACCGGACGGTCGCGCGCGAAGGCGTGCACGAGATCGAGATCAACCGATCGCGCTTCCTCTGCACGCTCGCGCCCGCCGCGAGTGAGCGGGAGGCGCAGGAGGTCATCCAGCGCATCAGGCGGCAGCACCCCACCGCCACCCACAACTGCTTCGCCTATGTCATCGGCGCGGACGGCGCGGTGCAGAAGGCGAGCGACGACGGGGAGCCGGGCGGTACGGCCGGCGGGCCGATGCTTCAGATGCTGCTGCGCCGCGAGGTCCGGTACGTAGTGGCCGTGGTCACCCGCTACTACGGGGGCGTGAAGCTCGGCGCGGGCGGCCTGATCCGGGCCTACGGCGGCGCGGTCGGCGAGGCGCTGGACGCCCTGGGCACTGTCACCCGGCAGCGGTTCCGGCTGGCGACCGTCACCGTCGACCACCAGCGGGCCGGAAAGCTGGAGAACGATCTGCGGGCGACGGGACGGGCGGTCCGGGAGGTGCGCTACGCCGAGGCCGTGACGATCGAACTGGGGCTGCCCGAGGCGGATGTGGCCGCCTTCCGCGACTGGCTGGCGGACACCACCGCCGGAACCGCCGTCCTGGAGCTGGGCGGCGAGGCGTACCAGGACATGTGACGAACCAACGCTCCGGCGGCGGGGCAGGTCGCGGCGCCCTGCGCTTCAGGACGGGCGCGCGCTCTTCAGGACGGGCACGCGCCGTCCGGGACCGGCATCCGCCGGTTCAGGACGGAGGAGAAGCGCCCCGCAGACCGCTGCCCGACCGGGCCAGGGCTCCGATGCGCAGGTCACGGGTGCGGCTCTGATGCTCGATCATGCGGTCGCGGGCCGCCTCCGCGTCGCGGCGGCGCACCGCGTCCAGGATCCCGGTGTGTTCCTCGAGGATCAGCTTGAGGTTGTCCGGGTGGTCGGTGGCCGCGGAGGTGTCGGCGTCGTAGACCTTCAGCTGGGCGTCCAGACGGTCCATCAGTTCGGCGATGGTGGCGTTGTGGCCCGCCTCGCGCAGCGCCAGATGCCACTCGTGGTTCAGCGCCCGCAGTTCGCCGGGGTCCGAGGACGCCGCGGTGCTCTCGTGGACGTGGACGAGGCGGGCGAGGTCGAGTTCGGTCCGGCGGGTGGCGGCGGCCTGCGCGGCCGAGGACTCCAGCGCGATCCGCGCCTCGCAGATCTCCAGGATCTCCTCCGGGGTGCGGGCGCGGACCACATAGCCCCGGGTCGCCTGCCGCACCAGGCCCTCCTGCTCGAGCCTGATCAGGGCCTCCCGCACCGGGGTGCGGGAGACGTTGTACTGCGCGCTGAGGGCCGCGGGGATCAGGACGGTTCCGGGCGGTGCCTGCCCGCCGACGATGCTCTGCCGGATCCGGGTGTAGTGGCCACCCGCATCCCCACCTCCCCGTGAAGTGGTCACGTCCGTTCTCCCCTTTCCGCCGCGCTTCCTGCCGCGCTTCCGGTCGCGTTTCCCCGTCACACCATTGACTCGATACCCGAAGTCTGCCATTGAGTACAGCTGTATACACCTGCTTGCAGCTGAATCCATCTCCGGTTATGGTCTCCTTCCAGACGTGGCCGGGCTCGGGCCCAGGCCGCACGACTCTTCACACGTCCACGGGAGTTCCGGTATGTACCGCGATGCGCAGACGAGGCGGCGTTCCGCCCGCCCGGCGCTCGCGTCCGCTCCCCTTCCGGACACCGGCCTGACGTACCGTCGGCATGTCGATCTGATGCGCGTCTTCAGCGCGGGCTGTCGCTGACCCCGCACGCTTCCCGGCCGTCACGCCGCGGCCGTACGACCCGCGCCTGACGTCCTCCCCTCGCCCGCCCCGGCGTTCCGCCACCGCTGTCCCGGCGCCCTTCGTCAGGACCGCCTCTCGCCGGCGCGGACGGAGGAGTTCCCGCTTCGCCGCGCACCGGCCCGCCACGGCCCGCCGCGCGGCCCGATCAACCACTCCTGAAAGGGAGCCCCATGCCCGAGCAGCCGCTGCTCACCAAGGACCGGGAACCGCGCTCGGATCCCACGGCCGAGGCCGGTCCCACAAAAACCCGCGCCACCGGACGATTCGCCGCCGGGTGGATCGGCCGGGCACTGCCGCGCACCGGCCGCGCGATCGGCCCCTGGGTCGTGCCGCTGCTGGTCTTGGCGGTGTGGCAGACCACCGCACGAACCGGTGCCCTCCCGCCGCGGATCCTGCCCGCTCCCGAGGCGGTCCTGCGGGCGGGCACCGACCTGGCCGCCACCGGCGAACTCCAGCACCACATCCTCACCAGCCTGCGGCGCATCGCCCAGGGATTCGCCCTGGGCGCGGCCACCGGCCTGCTCCTGGGGTTCGGGGTCGGGATGTCGAAGGCGGCCGAGATCCTCCTCGACCGCTCCCTGCAGATGGTGCGCACCATCCCGCACCTGGCTCTGGTGCCGCTGATGATCGCCTGGTTCGGCATCGGGGAGGAGCCGAAGCTCCTGCTGGTGGCGCTGGGCACGTTCTTCCCCGTCTACCTCAACACCGTCACCGGCATCCGCGGTGTGGACCCCAAGCTGCTGCAACTCGGGCGTTCCTACGGGCTGGGCCGGTGGCGCCTGGTGCGCGACATCGCCATCCCCGGGGCCATGCCCACCGTTCTGGCCGGTATCCGCTACTCCCTGGGCGTCGCCTGGATGACCCTCGTCGTCGCCGAGACCATCTCGGCCGACGACGGGATCGGCTACCTCGCCCAGGACGCCCGCCAGCTTCTGCGCACCGACCAGCTCGTGCTCGCCATCCTGCTGTACGCGCTGGCCGGCCTGTTCGCCGATCTCCTCACCAGGCTCGTCGAAAGGAAAGTTCTGCGATGGCACCCCAACTACCGCCGTCCGGGGTCCCGGTGACCCCCGATCGGGCAGGGGCCCGGCTGTCGCTGGAGGGGGTGGGGAGGCGGTACGGCGACCGCTGGGTGCTGAAGGACCTCGACCTGGAGGTGGAACCCGGTTCGTTCGTCTCCTTCCTCGGGCCCAGCGGCGCGGGCAAGAGCACCCTGCTGCGGATCGTCGCCGGACTGGAGCGGCCGAGCTCGGGAACCGCCCGGCTGCACGGATCCGGACCGCGGCCGCCCATGGCACGGATGATGTTCCAGGAGGACCGGCTGCTGCCCTGGCGCAGCGCCGAGGACAACGTCCTGCTGGGTGTCAGGGGCCGCAGGGAGGAGGCGCGCGCCCTGCTGAACGCCGTGGGACTGGCCGACCGGGGCGATGCCTGGCCCTCCGCGCTCTCCGGCGGGCAGCGGCAGCGCGTCGCCCTGGCCCGCGCCCTGCTGCACCACCCCGAACTGCTGCTCCTGGACGAGCCGTTCGGCGCCCTGGACGCGATCACCCGGATCGCGATGCAGCGGCTCCTGGAGCGCATGTGGCTGGACCAGCCGCGCACCGTCCTGCTGGTCACCCATGACGTGGAGGAGGCGCTGGTGCTCTCCGACCGCGTACTGGTACTGGCCGACGGCTCGGTCGGCCGCGATCTGTCGATCGACCTGCCCCGGGGGGACAGGCGCGGCCACCCCCGCCTCGTCTCCTGGAAGGAGGAACTCCTCAGGGATCTGGTCGAACCCGCTTCCGCCGCCCCCGGCGCCGCCTGACGGACGGCCGGCACCACGCCCCGCCGCCCCTCCGGCCGGTGGCCAGGGCCCGCCGCCACCTGATCGGGGACCGGAGCCCCGCCGCCTGACCGGCGACCGGAATCCGCTGCCGCCTGACCGGCGGCCGTCATCCCGCCCCGCCGCCTTGCCTCCTCGCCCGCCCGCCCCTGACGCTCCCACGAACGTGAAGGACCTCATCGTGACCGTGCACCGCACCTCCTCCCGCTCACCTGCCGGAACCTCCCTGTCCGGCGCGCTCCCGCGCCGCGGCCTCCTCGCCCTCGGCGCCGCCGCGGCCCTCGCCCCCGCCCTGTCCGCCTGCGGTGGCGGTGCGCAACCGAAGAGCCGGGCGATCGCCGACGGAGTGCCGGAGAAGCTCCGCTTCGCGGTCATCGGCAGCGGGAAGACCGGGGTGCCCGCGGCCCTGCGCCACCGGCTGAACGGCCTCGACCTCGGCAAGGAACTCGGCGGCACCACCGTCACCTGGCCGGCCGGGTTCACCGCCTCGCTGCCGGTGATGGAGGCGTTCTCCTCGGGCAGCGTGGACTTCTCCTTCGCCACCGCCACCGCCGTGGCCTATGCGGTCGGCGGCGGTGTCCCCATCGTGCCGCTCGCCGCCTATCCGCTCCCCGGCGACGAGGTCGAGATCCTCGTCCCGAAGGACTCGCCCATCCGCGGCGCGAGCGACCTCAAGGGCAAGCGGATCGCCGACCAGAAGGGCACCACCGGCACCTACAGCCTCATCAAGTACCTGGAGACCGCCGGTCTGCGGCTGGACGACGTCGAGTACGTCAACCTGCCCGCCGCCGACGCCGAGTCCGCCTTCGCAGGCGGCAAGGTGGACGCCTGGATCAGCTGGCAGCCCGCCATCGGCCTGGCCCGAGCCCGGCACAAGGCCCGCAGTCTGCCCAAGGTGAAGACCTACGACTACAGCTTCTACGTGGCGAGCGAGTCCTTCGCCAAGGAGTACCCGGAGGCCGTGGCGAAGGCCGTGCGGGTCGTCCGCGACGCCCAGCGCGCCATCAACGCCGACCCGGCCAAGAGCGTCGCGTTCTTCGACAAGATCGGCGGGTTCGGCTCCCAGAGCCTGGAGCGCGAGGTCTACCTGGAGCTGACCCGCGACAAGCGCCTGTCCGACTCCCCGGCCGATGCCCTGGCACCGGTGGACCGCGCGGCCGTCGAGAGCACCCAGGACCTCGCCGACAACTTCCAGGCCCTCGGCGTCTATCCGTCGAAGATCGACGTGGCCGGGTTCCTGCGGGACTCCCGTTTCGACTCGATCAGGAAGACCGTCGCCGCCGAACTGGCGACATGACCGAGCCGCCCCGGCGCCCCGCCCGCACGCCACGGCGGCATCGTCCGCACGCCACGGCGGCAGCGGGCGCCCGTCCGGCACTCAGGGCCCCCGCCCACAGCAGAAAGACCTTGCGATGAGCACTCCTCACCACCAGATGCACCTGGCCGCCTTCGTGACCGCGGGGCCCGGCCGCCCCGGGGGCTGGCGCTACCCCGGCTCCGAACCGGGCTGGCTGTCCGCCTCCTACTACCAGCACATCGGCCGGGTCCTCGAACAGGGCAAGTTCGACCTGATGTTCTTCGCGGACATCCTGTCCGTGCCGGACCGCCTCGGCGGCAGCATGGACAGCCAGCTCCGTTACGGCGCGCTCGGCTCCCTCCGCCTGGACCCGACGCCCGTGCTGGCCTCGATCGCCGCCGTCACCGACCACCTCGGGCTCGCCGCCACGGTCTCCACCAGCTACCTGGAGCCCTTCCCGGTGGCGCGCTCCTTCGCCACGGTCGACCACCTCAGCCACGGCCGTGCGGCCTGGAACGTGGTCACCTCCTTCCAGGACTCCGAGGCCCGCAACTTCGGCAACGACCGGCACATCGCCCGCGACCAGCGCTACGAGCGGGCCGACGAGTTCCTCGAGGTCGCCTGCAAGCTCTGGGACAGCTGGGAGGACGACGCCCTCGTCATGGACCCGGCCGCCCCGCTCTTCGCCGACCCCGAGCGGGTGCACCGCATCGACCACGAGGGCCAGTGGTTCAGCGTCCGCGGCCCGCTGAACGTCTCCCGACCGCCGCAGGGCTACCCGGTGATCATCCAGGCCGGGGCCTCGCCCAAGGGCCGTGACTTCGCCGCCCGCTGGTCGGACGTCATCTTCTGCAGCCACGCCTCCCTGGAGTCGGCCCAGGAGTTCTACCGGGAGATCAAGGAGCGCGCCGTGCGCCACGGCCGCCGCGCCGAGGACATCAAGATCCTCCCCATGGCGACCCCCATCGTCGGCCCCACCAGCGAGGCCGCACGCGAGGCCGAGCGGCGGCTGACGGACCTGGTGCCGCCGCTGGCCGGACTGTCGACCCTCTCCTACCACCTGGACGTCGACCTCTCCGGGCTGCCGCTCGACGAGCCCCTGCCCGATGTCGACGTACCCGGAGTCCAGGGCCACTACAAGGAGGTGGTGGAGATGACCCGGCGGGACGGTCTGACCCTGCGTGAGCTGGGCAAGCGGTACGGGGGCCGGACCGAGGGCGAGTTCATCGGCACCGCCGCCGAGGTCGCCGACAGCATGGAACGGTGGTTCACCGAGGGCGGCTGCGACGGCTTCACCGTGGGCGCCGTCCACACCCCGGGGGCGTTCGAGGACTTCGTCCGGCAGGTGGTGCCCGAGCTCCAGCGCCGGGGCGTGTTCCGCACCGAGTACGCCGGGAAGTCCCTGCGCGACAACCTGGGCCTGGACCGCCCCCGGGCCGGGGCGTGGCGCGAGCGCCGCTACGGCGGCTGACCGGACACCGACCGGGCGCGGGCGGCCTCCCGCGCCCGGCCCGCCCCCCCCGCATCGACGACCACGAGGACACGAGGACATGAGGACATGAGGACGATGACCACAGCAGGCGATGTCGTCAGCATCACCGGCCGCACCACCGACACCACGGGGCGTTTCCTGGTGACCGCCAGGACGAACCACTTCGTCTCCGACGCGCGCACCGGACCGGCGGAAGCCGTCCAGGCGGGGGAGCTGCTGCTGTCCTCCCTGGCCTCCTGCTCCCTCGGCAACATCCAGCTCCACGCCCTGGAGCGCGGGTCGGGCCTGACCGGTGCACGGGCCGACATCAGCTACCTACGGGACCGCCGGGACCCCACACGGTACGAGTACCTCCGGCTCGATCTGCTGCTGCACGGCGTCACCCAGGAGGAGGCCGAGACCCTGGCCGGACTCTTCGCCGGAAGCTGTCCGATCTACAACACCCTGCGCCGGGGCGGCACCGTCGAGCTCGCCGTCCGTGCCGGGACACCGGAACCGGTCACCCCCACGGCGTGAGGGGAGTCCGGGCGGCGCGGGGCACGGCACGGACGGGAAAATACGAGGTCCGTGAGAGACGGGGCACCGACCGCGGCTAACGTGGTCGGTGCCCGCACCGTGCGCACGCTGCGGGCGCGATGTCGGCCATCGGGGTGGAGGAAGGACAGAAGTGCAGGTCGGAGCCCGCTTGTGAGAATTCTGCACACCTCCGACTGGCACCTCGGACGGTCCTTTCACCGGGTCAGCCTGCTTGCCGCGCAGCGCGCGTTCATCGACCACCTCGTCACCACCGTGCGGGAACGGCACATCGACGCGGTGGTCGTCGCGGGCGACATCTACGACCGCGCCGTGCCACCGCTCGCCGCCGTCGAACTCTTCGACGACGCCCTCCACCGGCTCGCGGACCTCGGGGTGCCCACGGTCATGATCTCGGGCAACCATGACTCGGCCCGCCGCCTCGGCGTCGGGGCCGGACTGATCGACCGGGCCGGCATCCATCTGCGCACCGACCCGGCCGGATGCGCCACCCCCGTCGTCCTCTCCGACGACCACGGCGAGGTGGCCTTCTACGGGCTGCCGTATCTCGAACCCGCTCTGGTGCGCGAGGAGCTGGGCGCCTCGGCGGCCGGTCATACGGCGGTGCTGGGCGCCGCCATGGACCGGGTGCGCGCCGACCTCGCCGCCCGGCCGTCCGGCACCCGGTCCGTCGTCCTCGCGCACGCCTTCGTCACCGGCGGCGCGGTCAGCGACAGCGAGCGGGACATCACGGTCGGCGGAGTCGCCTCCGTACCCGCCGAGGTCTTCGACGGCGCCGACTATGTCGCACTCGGCCATCTGCACGGCTGCCAGGCCATCACCGAGCGCATCCGCTACTCGGGCTCCCCGCTCGCGTACTCCTTCTCCGAGGCGGCGCACCACAAGTCCATGTGGGTGGTGGAGCTGGGGGCGGCGGGCGAGCCGCCGTCCTGCGAACGGGTGGCGTGCCCGGTGCCGCGGCCGCTGGCCCGGATCCGCGGCCGGATCGAGGAACTGCTGGCCGACCCGGACCTCGACCGCCATGAGGAGGCGTGGGTGGAGGCGACGCTGACCGACGCGGTGCGGCCGCATGAGCCGATGGCCCGGCTGACCCGGCGTTTCCCCCATGTGCTCACGCTGGTCTTCGACCCCGAGCGGCCCCCCGAGGACCCGCTCGCCTCGTACGCACAGCGGCTGCGCGGCCGCTCGGACCGGCAGATCACCGAGGACTTCGTGGCGCATGTGCGGGGCGGCCGCGGCCCGGACGAGGCGGAGCGCGCGCTGCTCGGCGACGCGCTGGAGGCGGTACGGGGTGAGGCGCACGAGGACGGTGTGCGGAGCGGGCGGAACGGCACCGCGAAGGCGGCGGCTGGGGCGACGGCCGGGGAGGCGGCGCGATGAGGCTGCACCGGCTCGCCGTCACGGCCTTCGGCCCGTTCGGCGCCACCCAGGAGATCGACTTCGCCGAGCTGTCCGCCGCCGGGCTCTTCCTGCTGCACGGGCCGACCGGCGCCGGCAAGACGTCCGTCCTGGACGCGGTCTGCTACGCCCTGTACGGCCAGGTGCCCGGCGCCCGCCAGGGCAGCGGACTCTCGCTGCGCAGCGACCACGCCGAACCGCTGACCCCGACCGAGGTCGTGCTCGAATTCACCGTCGGCGGGCGGCGCTTGGAGATCACCCGGCGCCCCGAGCAGCCGCGCCCCAAGAAGCGGGGCACGGGAATGACGCGGGAGAAGGCGCAAACCCTGCTGCGCGAATACTCCCGCTCCGCTGCCGGGGCGGCTTCCGGGGCGGGGGAGTGGAAGGCGCTCAGCCGCTCGCACCAGGAGATCGGCGAGGAGATCGGGCAGCTGCTCGGCATGAGCAGGGAGCAGTTCTGCCAGGTGGTGCTGTTGCCACAGGGCGACTTCGCCCGCTTTCTGCGCGCGGACGAGCTGGCGCGCGGCAAGCTGCTGGGCAAGCTGTTCGACACCGGCCGTTTCGCCGCAGTCGAGGAGCGGCTGGGAGAGCTGCGGCGAGCGGCCGAGAAACGGGTCGCGGCCGGGGACGAACGGCTGCTCGCGCTCGCCCACCGGATGGCGCAGGCGGCGGGCCGTACCACGGAACTCGACGGGTATCCACTGCCCGAGCCGGCCCCCGGTGAGCCGGGGCTGGCCGACGCCGTCCTGGAGTGGGCCGCCATCGCCCGCACGGGCGCCCGCGAACGGCGGGACATCGCGCTCTCCGCCGTACGGGCCGCCGAAGCGGCCCACGACGCCGCCCAACGGGCCGCCGACGCCGACCGCGAACGGGCCGGGCTACAGCGCCGCCACACCGAGGCCCGCCGCCGGGCGGACGACCTGGAACGGCGGCGGCCCGACCACGACCGGCTGCGCGAGCTGCTGGAACGCGCCCGCGCGGCCGACGCGGTGGCCCCCGCGCTCGACCTGCGCACCGCCGCCGCCCGCGACCACCGCACCGCCGAAACCGCCGAACGCCAGGCCCGCGCCCGGCTGTCCGCCGAGCCCGGCCTGGCCACGATCGCGGAGATCCCCGACCAGCGGACCTCCCCCGGCCCAGGCCCGTCGGACCACGACTCCGCCGCCCCCGGCGTGCCCCCGCCCGCGCGGGGCACCGCCCCGGACTCGCCGGCCCCGGCGCGGCCCGGAGTGGTGGGTCCCCCGGGCGGCGTGCCGTCGCAGGCCGCGCCGTCGGGGGAGGGCGTCGGTGTTTCTGACCGGCGTGCTGTCGCCGGGTCGGGTGCGGTGGGTGATGCCGGGCGCGGGGGCGCTGTTGGAGTGTCGGACTCGGCGTCGCCCGGAGTGGTGGGTCCTTCGGGTGTGCCGTTGCAGGCGGCTCCCTCGGGGGAGGGCGTCAGTGTCTCCGAGCGGCGCGCCATTGCCGGGTCGGGTGCGGAGGGTGCCCGGTGCGGGGACGCTGCTGGAGTGCCGGGCTCGGCGCCGTTCGGCCCGGCGGGCCCCGCGGACGCATCGTCGCAGGGGCCGGACGCGGAGCGCGCGGACAGGCGCGGTGCGCAGGGAGCACGGTCCGGTGCCGAGGCCGCTGTCACGGGGGCCTCGGGCGTGTCGTCGGAGGCTGTCGGGCGGACCGCGTCCGGTGCGCACGGCGGCGGGACGGCGGCCGGCCCGGCCGGTGTGCGGGACGGCCGAGTCGACTCCCACGCCGCCCCCACCGCCACCACCACGCTGCCCGCGACGCTCGCCGAGGCCGATGCCGAGTGGCTGGGACGGGTCGAGCGGCGGGTGCGGGAGGAGCTCGGGGCGTTGGGCGCCGCGCGGCGGGGCGAGGCGCGGGCCAAGGCCGTCGCCGCCGAGATCGCCGCGCTCGACCGGGAAGCCCGTGCCGACGAGGAGGCGATCGAGGAGGCCGCCGAGTGGCTCGCCGGGTGGGAGGAGAGCCACCGGGCGCATCAGCGGCGGATCGAGGCGGCTCAGGAGGCCGCCACCCGGGCCGAGCAGCTCGGCGGGCGGATCGAACCCGCCGAGCGGCGCCTGGAGGCGGCCCGGCAGCGGGACCGGCTCGCCGGGCGGGAGCGGCAGGCGCGGGAAGCGCTGCTGCGGGCCCGGGAGGGCGCCGCCGCCGCGCGGCAGAACTGGCTCGACCTCAAGGAGCGCCGGCTGCGCGGGATCGCCGCCGAGCTGGCGGCCGGGCTGCGCCCGGGAGAGCCCTGCGCGGTGTGCGGGGCGACCGAGCACCCGAGCCCGGCCCGGCCCGGGGCCGGGCATGTGGACCGTACGGCGGAGGAGGCCGCGCTGGCGGACTACCAGCGCGCCGAGGAGGCCCGTGAGGAGGCCGAGCGCGCGCGGAACGCGCTGCGGGAGGCCCGCGCGGGCGCGGAGGCCACGGCCGAGGGCGAGGACGCGGACGGACTCGACCGGACCCTGGCCGGGTTGCGGGCCGCGTACGCCGAGGCCCGCGACGCGGCGGCCGACGGGCACGCCGCCCGGGAGGCCCTGGACCGGGCCGAGCGCGAGCACGCACGGCGCACGGCCCAGCGGCAGGAGGCCGAACGGCGGGCGGCCGCCCGTACCTCGCACCGGGAGGCCCTGGTCCGGGAGCGGGCCGCGCTGCTGGCGGAGCTGGAGCAGGCGCGCGGCGCGGACGCGACCGTCGCGGAGCGCGCGGCGCGGCTGGAGCGGCAGGCGGGGCTGCTGGCCCACGCCGCCGAGGCGGCGCGGAACGCCGAGGCGGCCGCGGACCGGCTGAAGGAGGCCGACGCCCGGCTCGCCGACGCCGCGTACCGGGCCGGATTCGAAACCCCGGAGCAGGCCGCCGAGGCCGTACTGCCCCCGGACCGGCAGCGCGAGGCGCGCCGCCGTCTCGACGCGTGGCAGACGGAGTCGGCGGCGGTCGCGGCCGAGCTGTCCGACCCGAGGGTGCTCGCCGCGGCCCAGGCGCCGCCCGCCGACCCGGCGGCGGCGCAGGCGGCGGCCGACGCGGCCACCCGCGCGCTGCGCGAGGTCTCGGCCGCGGACGCCGCCGCCCGCACCCGCTGCGAGGAGCTCGACGCGCTCTCCGCGCAGGCGGTCGCCGACGCCCGGCGGCTCGCCCCGCTGCGCGCGGAGCACGACCGGATCGCCCGCCTCGCCGCACTCGCGGCGGGCACCTCCGCCGACAACGAGCGCAGGATGCGGCTGGAGGCGTATGTGCTCGCGGCCCGGCTGGAACAGGTCGCGGCGGCGGCCAGCGCGCGGCTGCGCCACATGTCCTCCGGGCGCTACACGCTGGTGCACTCCGACGCCCGGTCCGGCGGCCGCGGCCGCTCCGGTCTCGGTCTGCACGTCATCGACGCCTGGACCGGCAGCGAACGCGACACGGCCACCCTCTCCGGCGGCGAGACCTTCTTCGCCTCGCTCGCCCTCGCGCTCGGCCTCGCCGACGTGGTCACCGACGAGGCGGGCGGGGTCCGACTGGACACCCTCTTCATCGACGAGGGGTTCGGCAGCCTGGACGAGCAGACCCTGGACGAGGTCATGGACGTCCTGGACTCGCTGCGCGAGCGGGACCGTACGGTCGGCATCGTCAGCCATGTCGCCGATCTGCGCCGGCGGATCCCGGCCCAGCTGGAGGTGGTCAAGGACCGTGCGGGCTCGGCCGTACGCCACCGCACCGCCGCCGCACGCTGACGACGGCACCGGCCGCCGCGCCGAAGCCCTGAAGCGGGACGGACCGCACCCTCACGGATGTGGCCGTCCCGTGCCCCCTGGGGAGGAGCAGAGGCGCGTCTCCTTCCAGCGACCCCCTCCAGCGCCCCCCTTCCAGCGTCCCCCTCCAGCGGGAGATCACAGGCGCGCCCCCGGCGAAGGGTCAGAGCGCCGACAGCTCATCCACCAGGTCGTCAAGCCCCAGCGACCCCTGCGACAGCGCCGCCATGTGCCACTTCTTGGCGTCGAAGGCGTCACCGTGCGCCTTACGGGCGGCGTCCCGGCCCGTCAGCCAGGCCCGCTCGCCCAGCTTGTAGCCGATGGCCTGACCCGGCATGCCCAGATAGCGCACCAGCTCGCTGTCGAGGAAGTCCGCGGGGCGGCCGCAGTGCAGCCCGAAGAACTCGCGCGCCAGCTCCGGGGTCCACCGCTCACCGGGGTGGAAGGGCGAATGGGCGGGGATCTCCAGCTCCAGATGCATCCCGATGTCGACGATCACCCGCAGCGCCCGCATCATCTGCGCGTCCAGATAGCCCAGCCGCCGCTCCGGGTCGGACAGGAAGCCCAGCTCGTCCATGAGCCGCTCGGCGTACAGCGCCCAGCCCTCGGCGTTGGCGCTGACCATGCCGACCGTGGCCTGGTAGCGGGAGAGCTGGTCGGCGACGTGCGCCCACTGGGCGAGCTGGAGATGGTGGCCCGGGACGCCCTCGTGGTACCAGGTGGAGACCAGGTCGTACACCGGGAAGCGGGTCTCGCCCATCGTGGGCAGCCAGGTCCGGCCGGGGCGGGAGAAGTCCACCGACGGCTGGGTGTAGTACGGCGCCGCCGCGCTGCCCGGCGGGGCGATCATCGACTCGACCCGCTTGACCCGCTCGGCCAGGTCGAAGTGGGTGCCATTCAGCTTCTCGATGGCCTCGTCCATCAGCTCCTGGAGCCACACCCGCGTCTCCTCGACGCCTTCGATGTGGACACCGTGGGTGTCGAGGTGGCGCAGCGCCTCCCATGGGGTGGCGCCGGGGAGGATCTTCTCGGCCTCGACGCGCATCTCGGCGTGGATGCGGTGGAATTCCGACCAGCCGTACGCGTACGCCTCGTCCAGGTCGAGGTCGGTGCCGTTCCACATCCGGGCCCAGCGCAGGTAGCGCTCACGTCCCACCACATCGGGGGCGCCCTCGACGGCCGGGGCGTAGACGTCACGCAGCCAGTCGCGGAGCGCGACCAGCGCGCCCGTCGCCGCCGCGGCCGCCTCGTCCAGCTCGGCGCGCAGCGCGTCGGGGCCCTCGGCGGTGAAGTCGGCGAACCAGCCGCCGTCCGTGCCGATCCACTCCGCCAGCTGCTCGAGGACCGTGGCCACCTGCCGGGGGCCGGCCGGCAGGTTCCGCCGCAGCCCTTCGGCGAGCGAGGCGCGGTACCCCTCCAGCGCGGCCGGTACGGCGCGCAGCCGGGCCACGATCGCCGACCAGTCCTCCTCGGTCCGGGCGGGCATCACGGTGAAGATGCCGCGCACCGAATGCAGCGGGGAGCTCAGGTTGCTGACCGCGCGCAGCCCCTCATCGGCGTCGTGCACGGCGAGCTCGGCGGTCAGCCGTTCGCGCAGCAGCCGTGCGCAGCGGCGCTCGGCGTCGGTGTCCGCGCCGGGGCGCGCCTCGGCCTCGGCCAGCCGCTCCAGGGTGGTGCGGGCGAGGTCGGCAGTGGCCTTCGCCCCCTCGGGGGAGTAGTCCGGGAGGCGCCGGGAGCTCTCGGGAACGCCCAGATAGGTGCCGGTGATCGGGTCGAGTTCGATGAGGGCGTCGACATAGTTGTCGGCGACCTGGCGGGGCAGCAGAGCGTTCTTGGTGTCGGACATGCGGCCATCCTCGTACGTTTCCCAGCGCGGCGTCAGCAACATGGTGATGTGACGTCCGGGGAGTGAGATGGGCGACGGGGCCGGTGGGCCGGCCGCCCCGGCGGACGGCGGTGGGCATGGACTCCTCAGTGCCCGTGCGGTGGGGCCGGCAGCGGCAGTGGCGGGACCTGGGCGGGCGCCGGTGCCGGGTCGAGCCGGGCGCTGATCACCAGGGTGCCCTGCTCGATCTGGTAGTCAAGCGGCAGTTCGAGGGAGCGCATCGCGGCCACCATGCCGGTGTTGGCCGACTGGGTGACGGCGTAGACGCTCGCGCAGCCGGTCTCGGCGGCCATCGCGACCAGCCGCCGCAGCAGCTCCCCGCCGACGCCCCGCCGCTGCCACTCGTCCTCGACGATCAGCGCGACCTCGGTCTCGTCCCCGTCCCACAGCAGATGGCCGAGGGCGACCAGCCGCCCGGAGGCGGTGTGGGCGGCCAGGGTGCGGCCGAAGCGCGGGCTCAGCAGATGGTCGAGGTAGCGGTCGGCGTCGCCGACCGGGCCGTGGTAGCGCAGCCCCAGTGTCGTGGGGGAGCAGCGGGCGTGCATCTCGCGCGCCGCGGCCAGGTCGCCGGTGTCGGCGCGGCGCACGGTGATGGCGTTGCCCTCGGGCAGCGTCAGCACATCGCCGCCGTGCGGGACCCGCGGGCCGAGCCGGGCGTCCAGCTCGACCAGTGCGCGGGCCCGCGCGAACTCGGTCGGGGTGAACGGCAGGTACGGCCGTTCGATGACGATCGCGCCGCCCGACGGGTCGCGCAGCCGCATCACGGTCTCCTCCAGGACGCCCTCGGACGGCGGTGTGCTGTCCAGGGACCGGCCGCCCAGGGACGTGGCGGGCACCGAGTGGATGGTGCAGCGGCCGAACAGCTGGCGCAGGGCGAGCGGCAGTTCGGCCGCGTCCAGAGCGGTGCGGGTGGCCAGGGTCAGCGCCCGGGTCGGCGCGTCCACCAGGTCGTGGGTGTCGGCCCGTTCGACCCAGGTGTCACTGCCGCCCCCGGCCGTGACGACATCGGCCAGCTCGGTGGAGGCCAGGGACTCGGGGGCGCGCAGCAGGAACTCGTCCACCGTGCCGTCGGTCAGCGGGTGGGTCTGGAGGGCCAGGATGTCCACCCGGTACTCGGCCAGCGCCGCGCACAGCGCGGCGAGGGTGCCCGGCTGGTCCCGTACGGTCGTCCGCATCCGCCACAGGGTCGTGGCCTCGGGGGGCGTGGTCTCCGGGGCGCCCGCGGCGTCGGCGGTGTGCGGGCCGGCCGCGGGCGAGGGTGAGGTGCCCGGCGGCGCGTGGCCCTGGCGTCGTGACCACCGTGCGAGCAGATCGTGCCACCGGTGGGGACGGTGCGGGGAGGGGGACTCGGGGCTCGCTCGAAATGTCATGCAAACACCCTTGCGCAAGGGTGTTGCGTGATCACAAACGGATTGTGACCGATGGGTTAAGGACGCATCTGATAACAGAAGCTTATTTTGTCCGAAATCAAATTGTTGAAGCCGGGAATTTCCCTCACCCTACCGCCCATCGGCGCAGTACCCTGCCGCAGCGCCGTGCGTACGCCCGCTGGAACAGCGGTACCAGCCGCCCTCCGATCCGGCTGTACCAGGAGTCCGGGCGGCTGAACGCCGTCACCGTCAGCACCACCGCGCCATCCGGCTCCAGGCTCACCACGAACGACTCCTCCCCCTGCTCCGGATGGCCGGGCAGCGTGCCGTAGGCGAAGCCGGTCCGGGTCTCCTCCGCGACCGTCCACACCACCTCGCAGGGCGCGCGCAGCCGCAGCCGCCCGGCGCCCAGGCCCACCACGACCGGCCGTCCCGGCGTGGCGACCGGATCCGCGGCCTGGATCGAGACCCCCACCGCCCGGTGCATCCGCCAGTCCATGACCGCCCGCCCGGCCGCCTCGAGCGTGGCGCGGCCGTGGCCGACGCGGGTGCGCACCCGCAGATGGCGGTAGCCGGAGGGCAGCGGCCACCGCCGGGTGGCGCCCACCTCCGGATAGGTGAGCCGGGAGGCCGGGCCGGGAGCGTCGGAGGATCCCATACCCGTACCGTACGCGGCGTCCTTACGGTGCGCGGCCCCGGCCGGGCACCGTAAGGACGCCGCCTCAGGCCGCGCATGGCGCGCGGGCTACTGGCCGACCAGACCCGGCCTCAGCACCTTGGTGAACAGCACCTTTCCGCCGTCCTCACGCAGCCGGACGGTCATCTCGGCGCTGTCGCCGTCGATGTCCACCTCGCCGTAGAACTGGTAGCCCTCGGCGGGTGAGACGTTCGACCGGGCGGGTGCCTTGACGAAGGACTGCTCGGGGCCGAACGTGCCGTCCAGCTTCACCGAGGGGAAGGCGCCCGCGTTCAGCGGACCGCTGACGAACTCCCAGAACGGTGCGAAGTCCTTGAACGCCGCCCGCGAGGGGTCGTAGTGCTGCGCCGAGGTGTAGTGGACGTCCGCCGTCAGCCACACCGTGCCGGTGATCTTCCGGTGCTTGATGTACCGGAGCAGTTCGGCCATCTGGAGCTCCCGGCCGAGCGGGGCGCCCGGGTCGCCCTGCGCGACGGCCTCGAAGTCGGTGTTCCCGTCCGGCACCACCAGGCCCAGCGGCATATCGCAGGCGATCACCTTCCACACCGCGCGCGACCGCGACAGCTCGCGCTTGAGCCAGGCCAGCTGCTCGGCGCCGAGGATGCCCCGGGTGTCCTCCGGCTGCCGGTTCGGCGAGTTGGCGTCCCGGTACGTACGGCAGTCCAGGACGAAGACGTCCAGCAGCGGGCCGTGGTGCTGGACCCGGTAGACCCGGCCGCTCGCGTCCGGCCGCAGCGTGCTGATCGGGAAGTACTCGGCGAACGCCTGGCGCGCGCGGGCCGCCAGCACGTTCACGTTCTTCTCGGCGTAGCGGTCGTCGGCCAGGATCTCGCCGGGGTACCAGTTGTTGAGCACCTCGTGGTCGTCCCACTGGGTGATGGTCGGCACCTCGGCGTGGAAGCGGCGCAGATTGGCGTCGAGGAGGTTGTAGCGGAAGTTGCCGCGGTACTCGTCGAGCGTCTCGGCGACCTTGGTCTTCTCCGGGGTGATGAGGTTGCGCCAGGTGGAGCCGTCGGGCAGCGTGACGGTCTCGGTCATCGGCCCGTCGGCGTAGATGTTGTCGCCGCTGCACAGGAAGAAGTCCGGCTCGCGGCGGCGCATCTCCTCGAAGATGCGGTAGCCGCCGTGGTCCGGGTTGATGCCCCAGCCCTGGCCCGCCAGATCGCCCGACCAGACGAAACGCACGCCCTTACGGCGCTCGGGAACCGTACGGAAGGTGCCGTGCACCGGCTCCCCGGTGCGGCGCGGATCGTCCGGGTCGGCGAGCAGCACCCGGTAGTGCACCTGGCTCCCGGCGGGCAGGCCGTGCAGTGCGGTGCGCCCGGTGAAGTCCGTACCGGGGCCGACCAGCGGGCCGTGCCAGCGCTTGGCCCGCGCGAAGGACTCGGTCGCGGAGGTCTCCACGATCATCCGGGCCGGACGGTCGGAGCGGACCCACACCAGCCCCGACGACGTCGTCACATCGCCCACCTGCACGCCCCACTGGGCACTGGGACGTCCCGACAGGGCCTGGGCGGGCGCCCCGGACGCGGCCGACGCCACGGTGGGCACCGCGAGCGCCGCCGACGCGGCCGCCGACCCCTGAAGTACCCTGCGCCGCCCGATCCCTCTGCCGGATTCCCGCGTCATGGTGGACCCTCCTCGTGCTGATGGAACCGCTGTGCGGTTCTGTGTTATCGGCGCCAGGTGCCACTTTGCCGAACGCCCAGTGAACAACTGGGCGGCGCTGCCGGGGAAGTGCCGGGCGCCACCCCGGCGAGGAGACCCACGGTGCGCGCGATCCGGGCGGGCGGTTGATGGGCGTACCCCAGCATCAGCCGCACCCGGCCGTCGTCCGGCGGGCCCCGTAGTCGGCGAGCGGACGGGTGCGACCCGGCCCCCCGCCGGCCCCCGCGCCCGCGCGAGGAAGTCCGGCTCCGGCCCTGTAGCGGCGCGGCAGCCGCGGGCCGGGCCGGACAACGGCCACCGGCCGGGGCCTTTCCGTGCCGACGCCCCGTGGCCTTCGCGCGCCGTAAGGGGACTCGGGTCTCCTTACGGCGCCCGGGGTGCGACGCGGCTACAGCCCGCCCGCGACCCGCAGCACCGCCCCCGTCGTGTACGACGCCTCCGGCGACAGCAGCCACGCCACCGCGCCCGCGATCTCCTCCGGCTCGCCCGGACGCCCCATCGGCACCCGGCCCGGATCGCGCCAGGGCCGCTCGGGGTCGCCCATCCGGGCGTGGATATCGGTCAGCGTCATGCCCGGCTGGACCGAGTTGACCCGGATGCCCTCCGCCGCCAGCTCCTTCGACAGGCCCACCGTCATCGCGTCGACCGCCGCCTTGCTGGCCGCGTAGTGCACATACTCACCGGGGCTGCCGGTCGTCGCCGCGCCCGAGGAGATGTTGACGATGGCGCCGCCCTGGCCGCCGTGGCGGGTGGACATCTCGCGGGCCGCCCGCCGGGCGCACAGCAGGGCCCCGGTGACATTGACGTCCACCACGCGGCGCATCACCTCCGGCGAGGTCTCGGTGAAACGGCCCAACGGGCCCGTGATCCCGGCGTTGTTGACCAGGCCGGTGATCGGGCCCAGCTCCTCCCGCACCCGGTCGAACATCGCCTCGACCTGCTCCGCGTCGCTGGTGTCCGCCTGGACCACCATCGACCGGGCACCCTCCGCGCGCACCGCCGCCGCCCACCGCTCGGCCGCGTCCCGGGCGTGCTCGTAGCCGATGGCGACGCTGTGCCCGGCGCGGGCGAGCCGCACCGCCACCGCCGCGCCGATGCCGCGACTGCCCCCGGTGACCACCGTGACCTGGTTGGTCTCCATCAGTGTTCTCAGCTCCCGCCCCGTGACGCTTCTCGCTGTGGTGATCACAGACGATAACCGACCAAGGGATTGGTCTTGACCAAGTCCGTTCGCCGCCTTATGGTCGCATTGATACTGCAACAACCTTTAATAAAGAAGCGCGCATAACACGTGGCACAGCGCCCGCCGCGCGCACCACTGTCAGCCGTAGTACACGCCGTAGGAACCGAGGGGGACAGGGTGGGGACCACGCAGCTGGAAACGGTGCCTGAGCCCAAGTACTGGCATCTGAAGACCGTGCTGAGCGACGCGCTCGACTCGGAGTTCGCGGTCGGAGAGGTGCTGCCCAACGAGCGTGAGCTGGCGGCCCGCTTCGGCGTCGCCCGCGCCACCCTCCGGCAGGCCCTCGAGCAGCTGGAGCTGGAGGGCAGGCTCCAGCGCCGCCGCGGCGTCGGCACCACCGTCGCCCCGCCCCGCGTCGGCGTGGCCGTCGGGGACTACGCCCACGGCTGGACCGACACCTCCGGCGAGGACAGCTGGCGGACCGTCGACAGCGTCGAGGCCGTGCCGCCCGCCGCGGTCGCCCGGCTGCTGGAGACCGCCCCGGACACCCCGGTCCACCGCGTGCGCCGCACCCGGATGAGCCACGGCCGGCCGCTCGCCGCCGAGCTGCTGTACGTACCGGCCGAGTCCGTCCCCGGCCTCGCCGCCATCGAGACCTCCAGCGGGCCGGCCCGCGCCCGCGCCGTGCTGCGCGAGCTGCGCCGGCTGGAACTGGAGGGCGGTGAGCGGTCCGTGGAGCTCGGCTCGGCCCGCGCGGACGACGCCAAGGAGCTCGACCGGCTGCCCGGCGCCCCTGTCCTCGTGGTGACCACCCGCTATGTGACCGAGGACCGTACGGCGGCCGTCGCGGTGGCCACCTACCGGGCCGACACCTGCCGGCTCACCTTCGGCGACGGCGCGGGCGAGGAGCTTCTGGCGGGCTGATCCGGGCCCGCCCCGCACCCCCAGCGGCCGGCCCCGCACCCCCCAGCGGCCCGCCCCGCGCTTCCCGCGCCCCCGCGGCCCGCCCCGCGCCCCCGCGCCGTAGGAGTCCAGTCCCCAGGCGCCCCACGCGCCGCGGAACCACCCGCCGCGTAAATGCCCCGCGGCAGCGCCGCCGTACGCCCCGCGTCAGCGGCTCGCCCGGCGGGTCGTCACCGTGCTGTCCACCGCGAACAGCTCCTGTTCCACATGGTCCAGGGCCAGCCGCAGCGCCCCCGTGGTCACCGCCGCCTCGCCGAGCAGCGAGAGCGCGACCTGCGGGGGCCGCAGGCAGTAACGGGCCAGCTCGTCGCGCAGCGGGCCCAGCACACCGTCCAGTCCGGCGGCCCAGCCGCCGACCACCACGATCTCGGGGTCCATCGCCAGCACCAGGGCCGCCGTGTCGTGCACCAGCCTGCGCACGAAGCGGTCCACGGCCGCGCGGGCCCGCGCGTCGCCGTCGCGGGCCAGCGCGAAGACATGCGCGACCTGCGCCTCGTCCAGCGGGTTCAGCGGCTCCCCGGTCGTGGAGAGCACCTCCTCCGGGGTGGCCTCGCGGCCCAGCAGATGCAGCGCCCCTATCTCCCCGGCGGCGCCGCCGAAGCCGCGGTGGAGCCGGCCGCCGATCAGCGACCCCGCACCCGGGCTCAACCCGGCCAGGACGAAGACCACATCGTCCGAACCGGCGGCCGCGCCCTTCCAGTGCTCGGCCACCGCGGCGGTGTTCGCGTCGTTCTCGACCAGCACCGGACAGCGGAAGGACCGCCGCAGCCGCTCACCCAGCGGCAGCCCGGTCCAGCCGGGGAGGGCGGTACACAGATGGACGGTGCCATCCGCCTCGACGACGCCGGGACTGGCCACCCCGACCGCGCGCAGTGAGAACCGGGCCACCCCCGCGCGCCGCAGCAGATCCGCGACCGCGGTCCGCACCCGCTCCAGCCGCTCGTCCGCCGACGCCTTCTCGGACACCTCGCGCACGATCGAGCCGAGCGCACGGCCGTCGAGGTCCGACAGGAGCGCGGCGACCCGGTGCGCCCCTATCTCGATGCCCAGCAGATGCCCGGCCTCGGCCCGGAACCGGAAGCGGCGCGCGGGGCGGCCCTGGCGGCGGACGCCGCCCTCCTCGGCGGGCACCTCGACCACCAGACCGCTGTCGGTCAGCCCGTCGATCACGCCCTCCACGGTGGGCCGGGACAGTCCGGTCACCCGGGTGAGATCGGTCAGGCTCGCGCTTCCCGCGCAGCCGCCCGTGTCGTCCCCGCCACCCCCGGCGGCGGTGCCGGACGCGGTCGCCGCGCGCAACGCGTGCAGAACCACGGCGGAGTTGATGCGTCGCAGCAAAGACGGATCCCCGCCGGTGAGCCGCCCCAACGTCGGCCTCCCTCCCAGTGCGTATCTGCCGGATCGTATCCGCTGGGCGCGGACGCGGCGAGTGCCCCCTCCCGCTCCCGGGCCGCCCGGCCGCGCGTACGCCAGCCGCCGGGCCGTCAGATGTCCGACCCGCGCGGTTTACTGACACCATGACCAGTACGGCGGACCATGTGGCCTCGATCGACCGGCTGCGCGCCCGGGACTTCCCCGGGCAGCGGACCGTGCACGGGCGGGTGGCCGGCGGCCCCGGCTTCCATGTCGCCGACCTCCGCGTCAGCGAGGACTTCTGGGACGCGGACCTCACCCGGGTCGAGGAGGTGCTGGAGGAGTTCGAAGCGGAGCTGAGCGCGCTGGTCCAGGTGCTGACCTTACGGTGGGGCGCCCCCGAGGTCCTCGACCTCACGGACGCCCTGGAGCGGTCGGCGATGGGCGAGCCGGTCCCGCCCCCGCTGGACACCCTGTGCGGTTACGTGCCCGAGCTGCACATCTGGCGCGTCGACGGCCGCTGGGTCGGGCTGGGGGTGGGGCAGGGCGACCGGGAGCTGCCGTTCCAGCTGCTGGTGGCCATAGGGGAGGAGGACACGATATGACGCCCCTTCCGATCCGTCGGCCGGGGTCCTAGGACCTGTCCTCCGCCGCGGCCGCCGCCCTGAGCCGGCCGAACTCCTCCGCCATGGCCGGCAGGGTCCAGTGCGCGTTGAGCCCGCTCGGGTTCGGCAGGGCCCAGATCCGGGTCTCGCCGATGGTGCGGGGCTGCGGCCCGATCTTCGCCCGCTTGTCGCCGAACGCGACCCGGTAGGCGGTGACCCCCGCCACCGCCAGCCAGCGCGGCCGCAGACGCCGCACCTTCTCCTCCAGGATCCGGCCGCCCTCCCGGTACTCCTCGTCGCTCAGCTCATCGGCCCGCGCGCTGGCGCGCGCCACCACATTGGTGATGCCCAGCCCGTACCGCACCAGTTCCGCCTGTTCGGACGGGTGCAGCCGGCGGGGGGTGAAGCCCGAGGCGTGCAGGGCGGGCCAGAACCGGTTGCCGGGGCGGGCGAAGTGGTGACCGGTGGCGGCCGTCATGAGCCCGGGGTTGATACCGCAGAAGAGGACCCGCAGACCGTCCGCGACCACATCGGGGACGAGGCGGTCGCGGGCGGCCTCCAGTTCGGCGGGGGTCATCGTCGGCGTCAGAGGATCGAGCCGGGGGTGTAGGCCGCGGCCTCCGGATGCCGCTTGACGATCTCCTCGATCCGCGAGGCCACCGCGCCGACCTGGTCCGCGGCCGCGCCCGTGAACGACAGCTTGTCGTCCATCAGCGCGTCCAGCGCGGCCCGGTCCAGCGGGATCCGCTCATCGGCGGCGAGGGAGTCCAGCAGCTCATTGCGCTCGGCGCCGCGCTCGCGCATCGCCAGCGCAGCGGCCACCGCGTTCTCCTTGATCGCCTCATGGGCGACCTCGCGGCCCACCCCGGCCCGCACGGCGCCCATCAGCACCTTCGTCGTGGCCAGGAAGGGCAGGTAACGGTCCAGCTCACGGGCGACGACGGCGGGGAAGGCGCCGAACTCGTCGAGCACCGTCAGGAAGGTCTCCAGCAGCCCGTCGAAGGCGAAGAACGCGTCCGGCAGCGCGACCCGGCGCACCACCGAGCAGGAGACATCCCCCTCGTTCCACTGGTCGCCCGCCAGCTCACCGGCCATCGAGGCATAGCCGCGCAGGATCACCGCGAGGCCGTTGACGCGCTCGCAGGAGCGGGTGTTCATCTTGTGCGGCATCGCGGAGGAGCCGACCTGGCCGGGCTTGAAGCCCTCGGTCACCAGCTCGTGCCCGGCCATCAGCCGGATGGTCTTCGCCAGCGAGGACGGGGCCGCGGCCAGCTGCACCAGCGTGGTGACGACGTCGTAGTCCAGGGAGCGCGGATAGACCTGGCCGACGGAGGTGAACGCCTGGGCGAAGCCGAGGTGGGCGGCGATCCGCCGCTCCAGCTCGGCCAGCTTCTCCGCGTCGCCGCCGAGGAGGTCCAGCATGTCCTGCGCGGTGCCCACCGGGCCCTTGATGCCCCGCAGCGGATAGCGGCCCAGCAGGTCCTCCAGCCGCCCGTACGCCACCAGCAGCTCGTCCGCGGCCGTGGCGAACCGCTTGCCGAGCGTGGTGGCCTGCGCCGCCACATTGTGCGACCGGCCGGCCATCACCAGCTCCGCGTGCTCGGCGGCCAGCTTGCCGAGCCGGGCCAGCACCGCGACCGTACGGTCCCGGACCAGCTCCAGGGAGAGCCGGATCTGGAGCTGCTCCACGTTCTCGGTGAGATCGCGGGAGGTCATGCCCTTGTGCACGTGCTCATGGCCGGCGAGGGCGTTGAACTCCTCGATCCGGGCCTTCACATCGTGGCGGGTGACCTTCTCCCGCTCGGCGATCGAGGCCAGGTCGACGGTCTCCAGGACCCGCTCGTAGTCGGCGAGCGCGGCGTCCGGCACCTCGATTCCGAGGTCCTTCTGAGCGCGGAGCACGGCGAGCCACAGCCGCCGCTCCAGCGTCACTTTGTACTCGGGGGACCACAGGACGGCCAGCTCCGCGGAGGCGTAGCGGTTGGCCAGGACGTTCGGAATGCGCGGCTTACCAGTCACGTGGACAGAGTCTACTGGCCGTCCTCGCAGGCCAGACCGGTGGCCGAAGCACCCCGGCCCGGCCGGGGACGGAAGGGTCCCGGGCGCGGGCCCGTGGATCAGTCCTCGTACGGCAGCAACTCGGCGCGCTTGGGGGCGCGTCCGTCGCCCGAGGAACGGCTGGTCAGCCGCCTGCCGATCCACGGTCCGAGGTGCCGGCGGGCGAACCGCGCGTCCGCGGTGCGGCGGGTCAGCCACCCGACGGGCACGGCGGGCGGCAGGGGCGCGTTCCAGTCGTCCTCCGGCTCATGGCCCAGCGCCTGCCATACGGCCTCGGCGACCCGCCGGTGCCCCTCGGTGTTCAGATGCAGCCGGTCCTCGGCCCACATCCGGGGGTCCCCGACGACTTCGGAGGAGAACAGGTCCACCACGGTCGCGTCATGCCGGGCGCCCAGCTCGTCGATGACCGAGAACAGCCGCTCCATCCGTGGCTGGAACCGCTCCAGCACCGGTCCGCGCCGCCCCGGACTGCGCATCAGCACCAGCCGTTTGCAGGTGGGCGCCAGCCGCTCGACGGCTTCCTCCAGCAGTCCGCACACCCGGCCGACGTCGCATTTCGGCCGCAGTACGTCGTTCAGCCCGCCGACCAGAGTGATCAGATCGGCGCCCATGGCCGCCGCCGGGCCCGTCTGCTCCTCGACGATCTGCCCGATGAGCTTGCCGCGCACCGCGAGATTGGCGTAGCGGAATCCGGGGGCACGGGCCGCGAGCCGCCCGGCGAGCAGATCCGCCCAGCCCCGGTAGGTGCCGTCGGGAAGTTCGTCCGACATGCCCTCGGTGAAGGAGTCGCCGACTGCGACAAAGCTGCTGTAGGTGATGTCCGTCTGCATGGCTCGGGCGATCTTATCCCGGTACGCGGGCTGCGTGGACCGCCGAGCACGAGCATGATGAGCGGCATGGCGATGACCCACATCTACTTCGAGGGCGGAGCGCGGAACGGGACGACCGCCAGCTGGAATGTGGAGCCCGGCGCGGATATCTACGACGACAACATCTTCCGGCCGCCGGAGCTGTACCGGCGGACGAACCGCACCAAGGTCATCGGACGGATCGAATACGTGATCTTTCGGTACGACCCGGCCGGGTCCCGGCCCGGCACCGGCCCAGCTCCCGGCCCCGGTCCCCGCCACTGAGTCCTCGCGTGAGTCCTCGCGCGACCACCCGGCCGGTACCCCGGTTGGCCCGTACGGGGTTCCGCGCGCCGCGCGGCGGGGCAGTCTGGTCGGCGTGGATGCCTTCGAATGCGACCGTACGACCATGGCCATCGTCGCCGCCGCGCTCGCCGACGACGGGGAGGGCGCGGCCGCTCTCCTGGAGCCGCTCGAGACGCGCGATGTGTGCCGGGTCGCCGTGCGGCTCGCCGCGATGGCCGCCCATGCGCTGGTGGCGGTGGCCGAGGAGGGCGGCGGCGGCCGGGAGGAGGCGCTGGCCCACTGGCAGGCGTGCATCATCGCCCATGAGTCCAGACGCGACGAGGAGTGACCGTCGGGGGAGGAGCGACCGGTCGGGGACAGGGGTGACCGGGCAGATCCAGGCGTGACCGGTCGGGGACAGGGGTGACCGGGCACGTCCAGGTGTGGCCGGTCGGGTCAGGTGTGACCGGGCAGGTCCAGGTGTGGGCGGTCGGGTCGGGCGTGACCGGGCACGTCCAGGTGTGGCCGGATGTGGTCAGGCGACCAGCTCACGCAGCACGTCCTCCATGGTGACCAGCCCCTCCAGCCGGCCGTCCGCGGCGATCACCGCCGCGAGGTGGGTGCGGCTGTCGCGCATCGCGGTGAGGACGTCGTCCAGCGGCGTATGGGACCGCACCCGGGGGATCGGCCGCAGCTGGTCGGGGCGGAACGGCACATCCCGTGGCCGGGCGTCCAGCGCGTCCTTCACATGCAGATAGCCGGGGATCCGCCCGGAGTCGTCGACCACCGGGAACCGGGAGAAGCCCGTCCTGGCCGCCAGCAGTTCCAGTTCCTCGGCGGTCACCCCGAGCCGCGCCGTGACCACCCGGTCCATGGGCAGCACCACGTCCCGCACCCGTCGCCGGCCCAGCTCCAGCGCGTCCCGCAGCCGCTCGGTGGCGCGGTCGTCCAGCAGCCCGGCCTCGCTGGAGTCGGACACCATCCGGGCCAGCTGGTCGTCCGAGAAGGTCGCCGCGACCTCGCCCCGGGGCTCCACGCGCAACAGCTTCAGCAGCGCGTTCGCGAAGGCGTTCACCGCGAGGATCACCGGGCGCAGTGCGCGGGCGAGGGTCACCAGGGGCGGGCCGAGCAGCAGCGCGGTGCGCACCGGCTCGGCCAGCGCCACGTTCTTCGGCACCATCTCGCCGAACAGCATGTGCAGATAGGTCGCCAGGGACAGCGCGATGACGAACGAGACCGGGTGCACCAGTTCCAGCGGCAGACCCACCAGGTGGAAGACCGGCTCCAGCAGATGGGCGATGGCTGGTTCCGCGACGGCGCCCAGTACCAGCGTGCACAGCGTGATGCCGAGCTGGGCCGCGGCCAGCAGCGCGGACACATGCTCCAGGCCCCACAGCACGGCCCGCGCCCGCCGGTCGCCCTGCTGGGCGCGCGGCTCGATCTGGCTGCGGCGCACCGAGATCAGGGCGAACTCGGCACCCACGAAGAAGGCGTTGAGCACCAGCGTCAGCAGGGCGATCAGCAGTTGCAGCGCGATCATCGGCCCGCCGCCCCCTCGTCACGGTGGCCCCCCTCGTCACCGTGGCGGCCCAGGTCGCTGTCGGCCGCGGCACCGCGCAGCGGCGCCCGCAGCCGCACCCGGGCGGCCCGGTGGCGGGACACCTTCCGCACCTCGAGCCGCCAGCCCTCCGGCTCGACGGTGTCGCCGACGGTCGGGATCCGGCCCAGCTCGGCCGCGATCAGCCCGGCCAGGGTCTCGTACGGGCCCGGGGGCACCCGCAGCCCGATGTCCGCCAGCTGATCGACCCGGACCGCGCCGTCCGTGTCGTACAGTGCGTGGCCCTGCGCGTCCAGGCCCATCGGGACCAGGCGGGGGGCCTCATGCGGATCGTGCTCGTCGCGGACCTCGCCGACCACCTCCTCGACGATGTCCTCCAGGGTGACGACGCCGGCCGTACCGCCGTACTCGTCGATGACCACGGCCATGCTGCGCTGGGCCGAGAGCCGGTCCAGCAGCCGGTCCACGCTGAGCGTCTCCGGAACGAACAGCGGTTCGCGGGCCAGCTCGGACACCGGGTGGCGGGGCCGTACCTCGGCGGGGATCGACAGGACGTCCTTGATGTGGACGAGGCCGGTGACGGTGTCCAGGCTGCCCTGGTAGACGGGGAAGCGGGACAGCCCGGTGGCGCGGGTCGCGTTGGCCACGTCCTCGGCGGTGGCCCGTACGTCCAGCGCCATCACCCGCACCCTCGGGGTCATCACGTTCTGCGCGGTGAGCCCGGCGAGGTTGAGGGTGCGGACGAACAGCTCGGCGGTGTCCTTCTCCAGCGCGCCCTCCTTGGCGGAGTGGCGGGCGAGGGCGATCAGCTCCTGCGGACCGCGCGCGGAGGCCAGTTCCTCGGCGGGCTCCAGGCCCATCCGGCGCACGGTGCGGTTGGCGGTGTTGTTGAGATGGGTGATCAGCGGCCGGAAGAGGGAGCTGAAGGCGCGCTGCGGGGTGGCGACGGCCTTGGCGACCGGCAGCGGCCGGGAGATCGCCCAGTTCTTGGGCACCAGCTCGCCGACGACCATCAGCACCACGGTCGACAGGAAGGTGCCGAGCACCAGCGCCACCGACCGGACGGCCGACTCGGGCACGCCGATCGCGGCGAGCGGCCCGGCCAGCAGGGCCGCGACGGAGGGCTCGGCCAGCATGCCGACGACCAGATTGGTCACGGTGATGCCGAGCTGTGCGCCGGACAGCTGGTAGGTGAGGCTCCGTACGGCCTTCCAGGCCCCGGCCGCACCGCGCTCCCCGGCTCTCGCCGCCCGTTCCAGCTCGCCGCGCTCGACCGTGGTCAGGGAGAACTCCGCCGCGACGAAGGCGCCACAGGCGACCGCGAGGAGGAGCGCCACGGCCAGGAGGAGGACTTCGGTCATCGGTTCACCTCCGTCCCATGATCCGGCAGGGACCGGAGGATCGCGCGATGTCGACCACGGGGAGGCTCGGCGGGCTCGCCCATCGGCGGACGTTCACACCTTTCACGGCTCGGAGGCTCGGAGGCTTGGGGCGTGACTTACGTCCATGCTAAGTGGATACATCCGCGCTCAGTGGATCCGTCCGTGCTGGGCGGCCCCGGCGGGCCGCCGGGGCCGGGGCCACTATCAGGAGCGCAGCGGCTTGACCCAGCGGCTCCACTGCGGCTGGGGTGCGTAGCCGGCCGCGCTCCACGCGTGGTGGGCGAGCTCGTTCTCGTCGAGCACCATCGCATCCCCGCGCCGTCCGCCCAGGGCGGCGAACCGCTCCTCGGCCGCCGCCAGAAGGGCCGTCGCCACGCCCCGGCGGCGGTGCCCGGGGTGGACGGCCAGCCGGTACAGATGGCAGCGCCAGCCGTCGAAGCCGGCGATCACGGTCCCGGCGAGTTCACCGCCCCGTTCGGCCAGCAGCAGCGACTCCGGGTCGCGGTCGAGCAGCCGGGCCACCCCGTCCCGGTCGTCGCTGATGCTGGTGCCTTCCGCCGCCTCCTTCCAGAAGGCGAGCACGGTGTCGAGGTCGGCGGGGGCCGCGGTCCGTATCCGAAGATCATTCATGGTCGCATCCCATCATCGGGCGGACCGCGGCGTCGACGCGAATACGGCCCGGTCAGCAGCCGTGCAGCTGCTCGATCACCGGGGCGAGCGCGTCCATGTTGTGCTCCAGCACGGTGAAGTACGAGAAGCCGAACCGCTCGCGGTGGGCCCGCAGCTGCTCCGCCATCTCCTTGGCGTCGCCGAGCAGCAGCGCGGGGTGCTCCAGCAGCTGGTCCTCGGTGAGGTCCGGTGCGTAGGCGGCCAGCTCACGCACCTTGGCGCGCCGGTCACCGGTGGGCCCGACCATCTGGATGAGGTAGTTCAGCTCGGCGGTCTCCTCGCCCGCGCCCTGGGCCCCGGTGGTCTCCTCGCCCGCCGCCTGGGCGTCGGCGGTGGGGCGCCCCGCTTCGGCGGCGAAGCGGTGGAAGGCGCCCACCCGCTCCTCCAGCGCCTCGGGGCTGATCAGCTGGAGGGCGCCCTCGGGTCCGCCGGGGGCCTGCACCGCTCCGGTGAAGGCCGCGATCTGCGCATGGCGCGCGGCCAGCCGCAGCAGCCGGTCACCGTTGCCGCCGAGCAGCAGCGGCGGGCGCGGGGACTGGGCGGGACGCGGTCTGTACTCGGCATCGGTCAGCAGACGCTCCAACTCGGCCACGGTGTGCGCCAGATGGTCCACCCGCTCCCGTGGTGAGCCGAAGGGCAGCCCGGCGCTGTCGTGCTCGGCCTTGACGTAGCCGGCGCCCAGGCCGAGCTCCAGCCGTCCGCCGGTGAGCGCGTCGCAGGTGGCCACCTCCCGGGCGAGCAGTGCGGGGTTCCAGAGGCCGGCGTTGAGCACGAAGGTGCCCAGCCGCGGGCGCTCGGTCACCTCGGCGGCGGTGGCCAGGGCCGGGAACGGGGCGGGGTTGCCGAGGTGGTCGGGGACCAGCAGCACGTCGTAGCCGAGCCGCTCGGCGCGGCGGCACTTCTCCCGCCATGCCTCGGCCGATTCAAGGGTGAGCAGATTGACTCCGAAACGGAACGGCCTTGCCATGAGCCCTCCTTGATCGCGGATATCGCGAACGTATCCGAGATCGGCTCCGTTCGGGGCCCATCGTCCTCATTCGGCCGCTCCGGTTCCGGAGGACGCGGTGCCGGTCCTGGTGAACAGGCGCATCCGCTCCAGCACCGACTCGGCCGTGGGCTGCTCCATCCGGTCCACGATCCGGCCGTCGGCGAGGAAGAGCACCAGGTCGGAGTGGGCGGCGGCGCTCGGGTCGTGGGTGACCATGACGACCGTCTGGCCGAGTTCGTCGACGGCCTCCCGCAGGAAGCGCAGCACCTCCAGGCCCGCCCGTGAGTCCAGGTTGCCGGTCGGCTCGTCCGCGAAGATCAGCTCCGGACGGGAGGCGAGCGCCCGCGCGCACGCCACCCGCTGCTGCTGTCCGCCGGACAGCTGGGCGGGGCGGTGCCGCAGCCGGTCCCGCAGCCCGAGGGTGTCGATGACCCGGTCCAGCCACTCGGGATCGGGCTTGTGGCCCGCGATGTCCATGGGCAGGGTGATGTTCTCGGCCGCGTTGAGCGTGGGCAGCAGATTGAACGACTGGAACATGAAGCCGATCCGGTCGCGGCGCAGCCGGGTCAGCTCCTTGTCGCGCAGCCCGGTGATCTCGGTGTCGCCCAGCCAGGCCCGGCCCGACGAGACCGTGTCGAGACCCGCCAGACAGTGCATCAGGGTGGACTTGCCGGACCCGGACGGGCCCATCACCGCGGTGAACCTGCCCCGTTCGATCTCCACGTCCACCGCGTCCAGCGCGAGGACGGCCGTCTCGCCGCTGCCGTACGCCTTGGTCAGGGACTGGGCGCGGGCCGCCGCACGGGCGCCGCCCTCCGCGTACCCGTCCGTCTTCGTTGCCGCCGGTGTGGACACGATGCCTCCCCGTATCGGAACGTCGTGCCCTCGATGGTAGGGATCCGGCCGCCAGTGCGCGCGTCTCCGGCCGCCAGTGCGCGCGTCTCCGGCCGCCGGTGCGCGCGTCTCCGGCCGCCGGAGTCAGACGGCGGACGGGAACGGCCGGGGGGAATCCGGTGACGGACGGCGCGCGGTGCCGAGCACACAGGGCGACGTCGGCAGCGTGGGGCCCCGGTCGGGAACGCGCAGTCCGCGGTGGCCGATCGGCTCGAAGCCCGCGGCCACGATCTCGGACCGCACCTCGCGCGCGGTGTGGCAGCCACCGAACACCAGCGGCCACACCGTGCGGTCCAGCGCCCGCTGGGCCGTCGCCAGGACGCGCCCGTCGGCGCGGCCGTGCTCCAGGAAGCGCAGCTCACCGCCGGGGCGCAGCACGCGCAACAGCTCGGCGAGGGCGCGCCGCACATCGCGTACCGAGCACAGCACCAGACAGGCCACCGCCGCGTCGAACGCCTCGCTCTTGACCGGCAGCGCCTCGGCGACGCCCGGCACCACGTCCACCGGCACCCCGGCCCGCAGCCCCGCCCGGGTGGCCAGCCGCCGCATGTGGCGCTCCGGCTCGATGGCGACCACCTCGGAGACGGTCGCGGGGTAGTGGGGGAAGTTCAGCCCGCTGCCCGCGCCGATCTCGATGACCCGGCCGGACAGCCCGGCCAGCAGCTCGGCGCGCAGCTCGCCGAGCCCGGCCCGCTCGTCGGCCAGCGGGCCGAGCCGGGCGTAACAGCGGGCGAAGAGCGGGTGATGGACGGCGTCACGCGGCGGTGTGCGGCGGCGTACGGGCATGGGAGACCCCCTTGTCCCAGGTACGTGTCCCGGATACGTGTCCGAGGTGACGGACGATGGACCGATACCGGGATTCTGCCCAGGCGGGAGGTGTCGCTACGCGGCGCGGAGCCGTCAGCGGGCCGGCCGCTCCGCGTCCCAGGTCCCGCCCAGCCGGGGCGCCAGCCAGCCGGGCGCGGCGGCGCGGAACTCGGCCGGCGGAAGGGCCGCGGCGCCCTCGGGGACGGCGCCCAGCAGCGGCACGCCCGCGGACTCCGGCAGATCGGCCAGATTGCAGCGGGAGGCGAGGTCCACGGTGGCGGGCCAGCTGCCGATGACGACGCCGGGGCACTCCAGCCCGCGGGCGTGCAGGGCCTCGGTGGTGAGGGTGGTCGCGTTGAGCGTGCCCAGGCCCGCCTGGGCGACGACGAGGACGGGGGCGCCGAGCAGCCGGGCCGCGTCGGCGAGCGTCGCCCCGGACTCGTCGAACCGTACGAGCAGCCCGCCCGCGCCCTCGACCAGCACCAGATCGTGCTCGGTGGCCAGCTTCTCGGCCGCCTCCGCCACCTCCTGCGGCCGCACCGGCGGCCGTCCGGCGCGGCGGGCGGCCGTGGCGGGGGCCAGCGGCTCGGGGTAGCGGGCGAGTTCGAGCAGGGTCACCGCGCCGGCGAGCCGGGCCACCTCCGCGGCGTCGCCCGGCTCGCCCTCGGCGACACCGGTCTGGGCGGGTTTGAGCACCGCCACTGAGCGGCCGCGCGCGAGCGCCGCGGCGGCGACGGCCGCCGTGCTGACGGTCTTTCCGACCTCGGTGCCCGTGCCGGTGACGACCAGTACTGACATCTTCGTTTCCGTTGCCTTTCGCTTTCGTTCAAGCCGCCGCACCCGCGGACGGCCGGTTCCGCGTGGGGCCGGCCGTCACGCGGGCGCGGGCGGGGTCAGCCGGCCGCGCCCGCCGCCGCCCGTACCGCCGCGCAGATCCGGGCCAGATCGTGGTCGCCCGTGATGTACGGCGGCATGGTGTACAGCAGATCGCGGAACGGGCGCAGCCATACGCCCTCGCGCACCGCGGCCCGGGTCGCCGCGGCCATCCCCGCGTCGTCCAGCGGACGGTCCAGCTGGACGACGCCGATGGCGCCGAGCACCCGTACGTCCCGGACGCCGGGCAGGTCGGCCGCCTCCGCGAGGCCCTCCCGCAGCCCGATCTCGATCCGCTTGACCTCCTGCCGCCAGTCGTAGGAGAGCAGCAGATCGATCGAGGCGTTGGCGACGGCCGTGGCCAGCGGATTGCCCATGAAGGTCGGACCGTGGGCCAGCACCGGGACCTCGCCGCGCGAGATGCCCTCCGCCACCCGCGGAGTGCACAGCGTGCCGGCCAGGGTCAGATAACCGCCGGTCAGCGCCTTGCCCACACACATCACATCGGGGCACACCGCCGCGTGCTCGGCCGCGAACAGCGTGCCCGAGCGGCCGAAGCCGGTGGCGATCTCGTCGAACACCAGCAGCACATCGTGCTCGTCGCACGCCTCGCGCAGCACCCGCAGCAGCGCGGGGGAGTGGAAGCGCATCCCTCCCGCGCCCTGCACCACCGGCTCCACGATCACCGCGGCCAGCTCATGGGCGTGCCGGGCCACCAGCTCCCGCAGATGCGCTTCGTACGCGGGGTCGGGGTCCGCGTCGAAACCGGGCGGCGGCGCGTCCGCGAAGATCTGCTCGGGCAGCACACCGGACCACAGCCGGTGCATTCCGCCGTCCGGGTCGCACACCGCCATCGGCTGCCAGGTGTCGCCGTGGTAGCCGCCGCGCCAGGTCAGCAGCCGCCGCTTGGCGGGGCGGCCGAGGGAGCGCCAGTACTGGAGGCACATCTTCACCGCGACCTCGACCGACACCGAACCGGAGTCGGCCAGGAAGACATGGCGCAGCGGCTCCGGCGTGATCTCCACCAGACGGGTGGCCAGCCGGACGGCGGGTTCATGGGTGAGGCCGCCGAACATCACATGGCTCATCCGGTCCAGCTGACCGCGGGCCGCGTCGTTGAGCGCCGGGTGGTTGTAGCCGTGGATGGCGGACCACCACGACGACATCCCGTCCACCAGCTCGCCGACACCCTCCACCGGTTCGGCCAGCCGCAGCCGGACCCCGGCCGCGGACTCCACGACCAGGGGGTCCTGACGGCCGGGCATCGGTCCGTACGGATGCCAGACGTGCTGCCGGTCCAGTGCCCGCAGCTCGGCCGGGGTCAGCGGCTCAGGCATTGGGCGGCAGATCCGTGCCCGCCCCGCGGCGGCGCACCGCCACCAGGGCGGCGTGGGACTCCTCGGTGGCCGCCGGCGCCGAGACCGGTGCGACGGCCGCCGTCTGGGCGGGTACGGCGTCGGCGGGCGCCGCCTCGCCGCACGGGCCGCAGCCGCCGCCCGCCTCACCGTGACCGCCGCAGCCGGCCCCGGCGGCGGCAGCCACGCCCGCACGGTGCGCGGGCAGCGTCGTGGTGTCGGCGCCCTCCACCTCGAAGCCCGCGTCGGCGATCATCGCCAGATCGTCCTTGCCGGCCTGGCCCTCGGTGGTCAGATAGTCGCCGAGGAAGATCGAGTTCGCCAGGTGCAGGGCCAGCGGCTGAAGCGTCCGCAGATGGATCTCGCGCCCGCCCGCGAGCCGCACCTCCACGTCCGGGCAGACGAACCGCACCATGGCCAGGATGCGCAGGCAGCGCTGCGGGGTGAGGCTCCACTTCCCGGCCAGCGGGGTGCCGTCGATGGGGATGAGGAAGTTGACCGGAACCGAGTCCGGGTCCAGCTCGCGCAGCGAGAAGACCACGTCCACCAGGTCCTCGTCGGACTCGCCCATGCCCGCGATCAGCCCGGAGCAGGCGGACATCCCCGCCGCCTGGGCCTGCCGCACGGTCGAGACCCGGTCGGCGTAGGTGTGGGTGGTGGTGATGTCGCCGTACGTCGCCTCGGACGTGTTGAGGTTGTGGTTGTAGGCGTTCGCACCCACCTCCTTCAGCCGCTCCGCCTGACCGTCGGACAGCAGCCCCAGACAGGCGCAGATCTCGACGTCCGCGTGCTGCTCCTTGATGGCGGCGATGGTCTGGGAGACCCGGTCCACGTCCCGGTCGGTGGGCCCGCGTCCGCTGGCGACCAGGCACACCCGCTTGGCGCCGCCCGCGACCCCGGCGCTCGCCGCGGCCGCCGCCTGGTCCGGCTTCAGCCAGGTGTACTTGAGGATCCCGGACGTCGAGCCCAGCCGCTGTGAGCAGTAGGAACAGTCCTCGGGGCACAGTCCCGACTTGAGGTTCACCAGGTAGTTGAGCTTCACCCGCCGCCCGAACCAGGCGCGGCGCACCTTGCCCGCCGCGGCCACCACGTCGAGCACCTCGTCATCGGAGGTCGCCAGGACGGCGAGTGCCTCTTCGCGGGTCGGCGACTCGCGTCGCAACCCCTTGTCCACCAGCGTGTTCAGCAGATCCATGGCGTTGATCCTGTCCTACCCCACCGTCCCGGGCCAAGGAGGAACCGCACAACACGCGCTCGTCGAGGTGTGGGTATTGCCACACCATGACCGGGCATGGACGAGGCTACGTTCTATCCGGACCCGACAGTCGGTGCCCTTGACGAGGCATCGGTGCCCTTGACGAGGCAACGGAAGGCGAGGCAGCCGATGACCCAGGACCGCCCGGACGACGCGTTCGCATGGATCGAGGCACAGCGGGAGCGACGCGACCGGGCCGGGCTGGTGCGCCGGCTCACCCCACGGCCCGCCGACTTCCCGCTCCTCGACCTGGCGAGCAACGACTATCTGGGGCTGGCCCGGCATCCGGAGGTGACGGCCGCCGCGGCCGGGGCGGCGCGCCGCTGGGGCGCCGGATCGACCGGATCGCGCCTGGTCACCGGCTCGACCGAGCTGCACACCACGCTGGAGCGGGAGCTGGCGGACTTCTGCGGATTCGAGGCGGCCCTGGTGTTCTCCTCCGGCTACGCCGCGAATCTGGCCGCCGTCTCCGCGCTGAGCGGCCGGGACGCCCTCATCGTCTCCGACGCGGGCAATCACGCCTCGCTCATCGACGGCTGCCGGCTCTCCCGGGCCGAGGTCGCCGTCGTCCCGCACGCCGACCCGGACGCGGTGCGCAAGGTGCTGGACGCGGCCGCGGCGGACGCGTGGGATCAGGCCGCGGGCGGGACCGGAGCGGACCCGGCGCGCCGGCGCGCCCTCGCCGTCAGCGACGCGGTCTTCTCCGTGGACGGCGACGCCGCCCCGCTGTCCGCCCTCGCCGGGGCCTGCCGCGCGTACGGGGCGGCGCTGGTGGTGGACGAGGCGCACGGCCTGGGGGTGCTCGGCGAGGGCGGGCGCGGCGCGGTGCACCGGGCCGGGCTCGCCGGCGCGTCGGACGTGGTGGCCACGGCCACTCTCTCCAAGTCGCTGGGCAGCCAGGGCGGGGTGGTGCTGGGTCCCGCCCGGGTCATCGAGCATCTGGTGAACACCGCACGGACGTTCATCTTCGACACCGGGCTCAACCCGGCTGCGGTGGGCGCCGCCCTGGCGAGTCTGCGGCTGCTGCGCCGGGAGCCGGAGCGCGCCGACCGGGTCCGTGAGGTCGCCATGGGGCTGTACGGGCGGCTGGCCGCCGCCGGGCTGGCCGCGGTGCGGCCGGACGCGTCGGTGGTGTCGGTGCGGGCCCCGTCGCCGGAGCGGGCGGTGCGCTGGGCCGCGGACTGCCGCTCGGCCGGGCTGATGGTGGGGTGCTTCCGTCCGCCGTCCGTCCCGGACGGCGTCTCCCGGCTGCGGCTGACCGCGCGCGGGGACCTGACGGAACAGCAGGTCGAGGAGGCGGCCGACGTGATCGTGAGAACCGCGCCGGCCGCCTGATGGGTCACTGACAGGGCGGTGAGCGGATGTCGTCCGCTCACCGGCGGATCGTGGACGGATCAGCCTCCGGCCGGGTAGGAGGTGCCGGAGCCGGGACCGTCGTCCTTGAGCCCCTCGAGGAAGGAGGCCCAGGCCGACGGGGTGAACAGCAGGACGGGGCCCGCCGTGTTCTTCGAATCGCGCACGCCGAGCCGGTCAGGCCCCAGCAGGGCCGTCTCGACGCAATTGTTCATGCCGACGCTGTAACTGCTGCGCAGCCAGTCGACGGAGTTGGCGGACATACTGGACATGGTGCCCCCTCAGGCGCCGCCCCCGATTTTGTCGATGAAGGTCAACGATTCCTCAGGTGCCAGGGCGTGGGACCGCAGTACATCGAATGCGGCGCTGTACGCCCGGAGGTCTTCTTTCCGCTCCAGATAGAGGCTACTCGTCAAATGGTCGAGAACTACTACGTCCAGGTCACTAATGTGCGGAAAAGAGAAAATAATGAAAGGACCAGTCATACCGATGGGCATTCCGGCGGAATATGGCAGCACTTGCAGTCGCACCTGAGGCAGTGCGCAGAGTTCGGCCAGATGACGCAATTGCGCCGCCATGACCTCGGGTCCGCCCACCTCGCGCCGCAGCGCCGCCTCGTCGAGCACCGCGTGCAGCCGCAGCGGCCGCTCGCCGTGCAGCACCGACTGACGGGCGATCCGCACCTCCACCAACGCGTCCACCTGGGGCCCCGGCAGATCCGGGAGCGCCGCGCGGGTCACCGCCCGTGCGTAGTTGGGGGTCTGGAGCAGACCGGGCACCACTGTGGTCTCCAGGGTGTACGCGTCGGACGCCTCCGCCTCCAGGCTGATGAAGTCCCGGTAGGCGGGCGGCAGCAGATCCCGGTACGCGTACCACCAGCCGCGCCGTGACCCCTCCGGATCCGAGGCGCCCCCGCCGCACAGCGCCTCCAGCAGGGCGCGCAGCTCGGGGTCGGCGACCTGGTAGAGCTCCAGCAGCCGCGCCACGTCCGCGGGCTTGGCCCCGCTCCGGCCGGTCTCGATCCGGCTCACCTTCGACTGGTGCCAGCCCAGTCGGCGGGCGGCCTCACCACTGGTGAGCCCGGCCAGATCGCGCTGGCGGCGCAGCTCCGCGCCGAGCTTGCGGCGGCGCACCGCCGGGCCGTACCGCATCGGTTCTCCCTCCCACCGGCTTCATCGGTGGTGCGCCGCGCACCGCGCGTGTCGCACCAGTGGCCCAGTGTGCCGTCCAAATCCGGTCTTCCGTAGCAGAGTTCACCGCTTCGGGCGACAGATATATGCATAACTCGGTGGATCGCCCCCGTTACGGAGGGCATCGGTGGCAGTCTGACGCGTAGAGCCGCCGGGGCAGCCCACGACTTCGCCGGCTTCGCAGCACCCACGTCGAACGCGTCCGCAGCCGCGCCCCGGCGGGAAAGGGACAGGCCGTCATGGCAGACCATCAGGAAGCATCCGTCACTCTGCCGAGCGCACCGGAGTCGGTTCCCGCGGCACGCGCCTATGTCACGGACGTGCTCGCCGAATGGGGGCTCGGGACGGGAGCGGAGGCCGCCGACACGGTGCGGCTGATCGTCTCCGAGCTCGCCACCAACGCCGTGGAGCACACCGTGGGCCAGTCGCCCACCTTCACCGTGGACCTGCGGCTCGACCGCGAGCAGCGGCTGGAGATCGGGGTCACCGACAGTCATCCCAGATGGCCCAGATGGCTGCCGCTGGCCACCCAGCAGGACAGCGGGCGCGGGATGGTCATCGTCCGCTGTCTGGCCGCGGAGTCGGGCGGCGAGGTGTTCGTCACCCCGACCGCGGAGGGCGGCAAAACCGTATGGATCGCCCTGCCGTGGATCGTGCCGGTCCGCTGAGCCCGGCCTGCTCACAGCACGCGCTGGACCCGCCCCGCCGAGGCACGGTCCTCGGCCAGCTCACGGATGCGGGTGAAGACCCGCCCGGCGCCCGCACCGACCAGATAGTGCGGCATGTCGCCACGCTCGATCACCCCGTACCGGCTCGTGCCCATCAGATACGAGCAGTACAGAATCAGCCCGCTGGGCCGGCGCATATCGACGCCGAGCGCCGAGAACCCCGGGAACTCATCGGTCTGGTAGACCCGCAGGCCCTCGGCCTCCGCCCCGTAGCGCTCCTTGAAGCGGCCGAACCGCTCCAGCGAATCCTTGATCTTCCGCGTCATGTCCTCCTGGTACTGGCGGGAGAGCGTGGCCGCCGCGTCCGAGGACGGGTCCAGCAGATAGCAGCGGTAGGTGCCGCCCCGGCGCAGCAGTGTGAGGACCGCGTCACGATAGCGGGCCGGGCGCTCGGTGGTGACCAGCCGGCTGGAGGAGGTGCGCAGCGCCGTCCCCATGTCGAGCACCTCCTCGGCCGCCGCGTCCAGCAGCCGCGCCTTCTCCTGGGGGCTCGGCCGCTCCGGATACGCGTGCACGGGGGAGCCGTCCGCGAGCCCCTGGCCCGCCAGCCACGCCTTGGCCGCCCCGTCCGGCCCGCCGTCGCCCGCCATCAGATAGACGTCCTTGCCCTCATGGCTTCCCACATGGGCGAACAGCTTCGCGTACGCCCCCGCGGTGCGGTACACATCCTCCGAGACGGCCAGACAGTCCGGCGGAGTCGCCTTCTCCAGATGCGCCGCCAGATTGATGTCGGGGGAGTGGATGGCGCCGGTCCGGCCCTCGCCGGTGTGCCGTATCGCCCCCTTGTGCACCGCCATCCGCACATGCAGCTCCCCGTCCACCCCCGCCTGGGCGAACTCGTCCCGCAGATGGCGCAGATCCAGGGTGAGAAAGGCGCGGGCCGCCTCCAGCGCCACATCGCGGGCCACGCTCTCGCTGTCGTCGTGGACCGCGAAGAAGCCCCCGTCGCCGCGCCAGCTCCATAAGTCGCTGCGGGCGCAGCGGTGCTGCGCCGAGAGCTGCCCGATCCGGGCCCGCATCCGCTCGCGCAGCAGATCGAAGGCGTGCGCGGCCCGGTCCCTGGGGTTCGAGCGGACGATCGTCGAATACCCGGAGGTGTCGACGAAGAGCAGATACACCTGGTCGTAGATCCGGTCCGGCTGGAACGGCTCGCTCATGCCGGCACCACACCGCGCTCGACGGCGCCGCGCTCCACACAGAACTCATTGCCCTCGATGTCGGACATCACCACCCACCCCAGCCCGTCGTCCGTGCGCCGGTCGTCCACCACTCTCGCGCCGAGCCCGATCAGCCGCTCCACCTCAGCGTCCCGGGTGCCCGACGGCGGCTGGATGTCCAGGTGCACACGGTTCTTGACGGTCTTGGTGTCCGGGACCCGCAGGAACAGCAGCCCCGGCACCCCGGGCTGACCCGGGCTGATCAGCACGTCGTCGTCGTCCGGCTTGGCGTCGTCCTCCAGCGGGTAGCCGGTCAGCCCGGACCAGAACCGCGCCAGGGCGTAGGGGTCATGGGCGTCGAAGGTGATGTGCCGGACCGGGTTGAGATAGGTCATGAGGTGCCTTTCGGTGGTCGGGACGGGGCCGGTCCACAACCGTGTCCCGGCCCCGTCAACCTACCCATGGCCACTGACACCTACAGCGGGTCAGCGCACATGGCCGTACCAGACCTTGCTGGTCCAGATCCGCTCCAGCCGCACCACCTCACCGGTCTTGGGGGCGTGCCAGATCCGCCCGCCGCCCGCGTACACACCGACGTGGTACACCGCGCCTCCGGAGTGGAAGAACACCAGGTCCCCGCCTTTGCGGGAGCCGGCCTTGATATGGCGCGTCCGGTTGTACTGCGCGGCCGCGGTGCGCGGCAGCCGCTTCCCGGCCCGCTTGTACGCGTACTGCGTCAGACCGGAGCAGTCGAAGCGCCTCGGCCCCGCCGCGCCGTATCGGTACGGCGCGCCCTTCTTCGAGGCCGCGATCCGCAGCGCCTTGGCCGCGGCGGTCGCCGCCTCGGCCTCCGGTGGACACCCCGGCGTCGCCACGGTGCCTCCGACGGCGGCGACGGTGAGGGCGGAGACGGCGCTCGCTCGGGAGAACATCCTGGGGATACGTATGTGCGCGGACATCATGCGCCACCCTTCGTGAGCCGACCCCGCCCCGGTACGGCGGCGGAGTCCTGTCGTCCCCAGGGATGGTCACGCAGCCGCGCCCCGGTTCCGAGTCGGGACGGCACGGTGTGACGGTGGTCACGGCTGGCCCGTTCGGGTGATACCGGCCGCCCCGCACCACGTCCGTGACCTGCCCGAACGGCCATGCCGAGGCTGGTGGTGCGGATGGCGGTACGAACCCGGGGCGCCCGCGGGGCGCAAGCCGACCGCGCCCGGACCGCCGGAGTCCGGCTCCGCCGTTCGGGCGATGGCCCCGGCTCCGGCACGAGCGCCGCTCAGGTCCCCGTACGGGCCGCCCCAGGTTTCCCCGTACGGGCGCGGCCCATGCCTCCGTACGGGCGCCGCCCCGGCCCCGTCCCCACGGGCGCGGCCCAGGCCCCGGCGCCGTACGGGACCCGGCTCAGGTCCGCAGCGCCGGGGGCAGTGTGACCCGCGCCGCGCGCCGCTCCCCGTCCAGCACCCGCAGCGCACGGGCCAGGGTCGCGGTGTGCAGTTCGCTCTCCCCGCGCTCATGCATCAGCGCCAGCGCGTCGCGCAGCGCGGTGGCCTTCCCCACCAGCGCCTGGGCGGCCCGCAGACTCCCGTAGGTGTCACGGCCGCGGGCCGGATTGATCCGGCCCAGCAGATCGACCACGTCCAGATAGCCGTCGACGACCTCCCCCTCCGCGCGGGTGAGCGCGGGCAGCGGGGGCAGCTCCGGTGGCAGCACCGCGCTCACCTCGCCCGCAGCGGCGCGCCGGGCCGCTTACGGCTCCGGGTGACCTTGTCCACCAGCCCGTACGCCACCGCGCCCGCGGCGTCGAAGATCTTGTCGCGGTCGATGTCGGCGCGGATCCGCTCGGCGCTCCGGCCGGTGTGCCGCACCAGCATCTCCTCGAGCATCGCCTGGGTCCGTTGCAGTTCATCGGCCTGGATGCGCAGGTCCGAGGTGGTGCCCTCGACCGGCTCGTCGAACCCGATCTGGTGGAGGAGGATCCGCGCGCCCGGCAGGGCCAGACGCTTGCCGGGGGCGCCGGCGGCCAGCAGCACGGCGGCGGCCGAGGCGGCCTGGCCCAGGCAGACCGTCTCGATGTCGCAGGTGACGAAGCGCATCGTGTCGTAGACCGCCGTCATGGCGCCGAACGAGCCGCCGGGCGAGTTGATGTAGAGCGAGATGTCCTGGTCGGGCGCGGCGTGTTCGAGGTGGATCAGCTGGGCGATCACATCGTTGGCGGCGGTGTCGTCGAGCGGGGTGCCGAGGAGCACGATGCGCTCGGAGAGCAGCTTGGCGTACGGGTCCATGGTGCGGACCCCCGAGCTGGTGCGTTCGGTGAGCTCGGGCAGGACATAGCGCGCGGTCGGTCGTTCCATCGCGTCACCTCTCGGCGTCGTGGGCTCCGTAAAAAATGTACAGGACGTACATCCGGATATGATGGGAGCATGGCTTACGAAATTCCGGTGACGCAAGCCCGTGCGGAGCTCGCGGAGCTGATCAACCGCGTGGTGTACGGCGGCGAGCGGGTGGTCGTCACACGCCACGGGAAGCCGCTGGTCGCCCTGGTATCCGCTGCTGACCTGCGGCGACTGGAGGAGATCGAAACCGGCGCGGAGGAGCAGGTGATCAGTACCGTGTCGTCGATGCGCACCTCGTCGTCCGCTCCGGGCGAACGGCGGCGCTTCGGCATCGCGGCGGAACACAGCGGCCCGGACGCCGGGGATCGGCGTCCGGGCCGCGAGAAGTGACGGACGGGAAGTGACGGGCGGGTACTAGGAGCTGAGCTCCCAGATCGCGTTGGCGATGGCGTCGGTGTTCAGGTCCAGCGCCTTGTCGTCGATGTTCGACGTCTTGTCGCATGCGGAGTGGTAGCACGGGTCGAACGCCTCGCCCGCCGTACCGCCCCACTGATCGGCCTGCGCCTGGCTCTTGGTGGCCTCGGCGCCGCTGAACAGACCGCCGACCCGCACCCCGGCGTCCTTGAAGGGGGCGTGGTCCGAGCGGCCGTCGCCCTCGGTCTCCGGCTCGGTCGTGATGTCCTTCGCCGCGTACCAGTCCGTGAAGACCTTCTCCAGCTCGGGGTCGTCGTCATAGACGAAGTAGCCCGGGTTGGGGGAGCCGAGCATGTCGAAGTTGAGGTAGCTGTCGATCTTCGACGTCTCGTCGGAGGCCAGGTTGTCGACGTAGTGCGTCGAGCCGACCATGCCGTCCTCCTCGTCGCCCCACCACGCGAACCGCAGGTGCTTGGCGGGCTGGAGGTCGGCCTTGGCCACGGCGAGCGCGACCTCGAGGATCGCGGCCGAACCGGAGCCGTTGTCGTTGATACCGGGGCCGGCCTGGACCGAGTCCAGATGGGCGCCGACCATCACCACCTTGCCGTCGTCGCCGCCCGGCCAGTCGGCGATGAGGTTGTAGCCCGTCTCGCCGCCGGAGGTGAACTCCTGGACGGAGGTGGTGAATCCGGCCTCGTCCAGCTTGCCCTTGATGAAGTCCACGGACTTCTGGTAGCCGGCCTCGCCATGGGCGCGGTTGCCGCCGTTGTCGTCCGCGATGGACTGAAGTTCACTCAGGTCGGCCTTGACGGCCGCGACGTCCACGTCGGGGGCCGCGGCGTGGGGGGTGACGGTGGCGCCGGCGCTCGCGGCGCCGGTCAGCAGGGCCACGGCGAGCGCGGCACCGGTTCCGGCCGCGAGCGTGCCACGGCGGAATGACGTTATTCGCTTCACAGTTGGGCTCCGTTGTGATGTGGGGGGTTGGAGCGGAACGGGTGAATCATGGTGTTGCGGAGACGAGAATCGGGGGTATCCGGTGGGGCCGTCAAGCGCGATAGCCGGACGCGGGGGTCCGCCCAGCGGATTGACGGGCGCCAGGGGCGGGGGCGTCAGGGCGTGTTCGAGGGACCGCGCGGCCGGTGTGACCAGCAGCGATCAGGACCGCATCAGGACCGCATCAGGACTGGGACCACGACTGGGACCGGGACTGAGATCGGGACTGATCCGTTAACGCCACCGAAACGACACGGAACTAGGGTCCGTCGCAAGGGCCCTGGCCCGCGGAGGCCGGGCACCAGCCGCCCCGCACCGTGCTGAGCGGATGGTTTCCGCCGGACAGGACGACGATGAGGTGGGAAGCATGCGATTGACCCCGCATGAGCAGGAACGCCTGCTCATCCATGTGGCCGCCGATGTGGCCGAGAAGCGACGGGCCCGAGGCGTGCTCCTCAACCACCCCGAGGCGACGGCGCTGATCACCGCGCACATCCTGGAGGGCGCCCGCGACGGCCGCGGTGTCGCCGAACTGATGGCCTCCGGCCGGCAGGTGCTCACCCGTGACGAGGTCATGGAGGGTGTCCCCGAAATGCTCCACGACGTCCAGGTCGAGGCCACCTTCCCCGATGGCACCAAGCTCGTCACCGTCCATCAGCCGATCGTCTGACCGAAGGGGCGTCCCGTGATCCCCGGAGAGATCCTCTACGCCGATGAGCCGGTGACCTGCAACGAGGGGCGGCCGGTCACCCGTCTCACCGTGCTCAACGCCGCCGACCGGCCCGTCCAGGTCGGCTCCCACTACCACTTCGCCGAGGCCAACCCCGGGCTCGACTTCGACCGCGCCGCCGCCCACGGCAAGCGGCTGGACATCGCCGCGGGCACCGCCGTGCGCTTCGAACCGGGCATCCCTGTCGAGGTGGCCCTGGTCCCGATCGCGGGGGCCCGGATCGTGCCGGGGCTCAGGGGCGAGACGAAAGGACCGCTCGATGGCTGAGCTCGACCGCGCGGGATACGCCGATCTCTTCGGCCCGACGACGGGGGATCGTATACGGCTCGCCGACACCGACCTGCTCATCGAGATCGAGGAGGACCGCAGCGGCGGGCCCGGCCGGGCCGGGGACGAGGCGGTCTTCGGCGGCGGCAAGGTGATCCGGGAATCCATGGGCCAGTCCCGCGCCACCCGCGCCGAGGGCACCCCCGACACCGTGATCACCGGCGCCGTCGTGCTCGACCACTGGGGCGTCGTCAAGGCGGATATCGGCCTGCGTGACGGCCGTATCACCGGTATCGGCAAGGCCGGGAACCCCGACACCATGGACGGCGTCCACCCCGACCTCGTCATCGGCCCGGAAACCGAGGTCATCGCGGGCAACGGCAGGATCCTCACCGCGGGCGCCATCGACGCCCATGTCCACTTCATCTCCCCGACCATCGTGGACCAGGCGCTCTCCTGCGGGATCACCACCCTGGTGGGCGGCGGCACCGGACCCGCCGAGGGCACCAAGGCGACCACCGTCACCCCCGGCCCCTGGCACCTCGCCCGGATGTTCGAGGCGTTGGAGGGGTATCCGGTCAACATCGGACTCCTCGGCAAGGGCAACACCGTCTCGCGCGAGGCGATGTGGTCCCAACTGCGCGGCGGGGCCCTCGGATTCAAGATCCATGAGGACTGGGGGGCCACCCCCGCCGCCATCGACGCCTGCCTCGGCGTCTGCGAGGAGAGCGGCGCCCAGCTCGCCATCCACACCGACACCCTCAACGAGGCGGGCTTCGTCGGCGACACCCTCGCCGCCATCGCCGGGCGCTCCATCCACGCGTACCACACCGAGGGCGCGGGCGGCGGGCACGCACCCGACATCATCACCGTGGTCTCCCAGCCGAACGTGCTGCCCAGCTCCACCAATCCGACCCGCCCGCACACCGTCAACACCGTCGAGGAACACCTCGACATGCTGATGGTCTGCCACCACCTCAACCCGGCCGTCCCCGAGGACCTCGCCTTCGCCGAGTCCCGCATCCGGCCCAGCACCATCGCCGCCGAGGACGTGCTGCACGACCTCGGCGCGATCTCGATCATCTCCTCCGACGCCCAGGCCATGGGACGGGTGGGCGAGGTCGTGCTGCGCACCTGGCAGACCGCGCACGTCATGAAGCGGCGCCGCGGCGCCCTCCCCGGCGACGGCCGCGCCGACAACCAGCGGGCACGTCGCTACGTCGCCAAATACACCATCAACCCGGCGGTGGCCCAGGGCCTGGACGGGGAGATCGGCTCGGTCGAGACCGGGAAGCTCGCCGACCTCGTGCTGTGGGAACCGGCGTTCTTCGGCGTCAAACCACACCTGGTGATCAAGGGCGGGCAGATCGCCTACGCGCAGATGGGCGACGCCAACGCCTCCATCCCGACCCCGCAGCCGGTCCTGCCGCGCCCCATGTTCGGCGCGCTCGGCCGCGCGGCGGCCACGGGCTCGGTCAACTTCGTGACCCAGACGGCCCTCGACGACGGTCTCGTGGACCGGCTGGACCTCGGCAAGCGGTTCGCCCCCATCCGTGGCACACGCGGCGTCACCAAGGCGGACATGCGGGAGAACGACGCCCTGCCGCGGGTCGAGGTCGACCCCGACACCTTCACGGTGACCATCGACGGCGAGCCCGTGGAACCGGCCCCGGCGGCCGAACTCCCCATGGCCCAGCGGTACTTCCTCTTCTGAGCGGACCGTCATGACCACGAACGAGACCCCGCCCACGGCCCGGCCCGGCCGAGGTCCGGCCGCGGATGGGCCGAACCGGGCACGTCCGGGGGCGGAAGGACCGTTCGCAGGGCCCGCGGCGGGGGCCGGGGCGCAGGCCAGGCGACACGGGCCCGGAGGCGAAGCCCCCGGCGGGGCCGCCGCGCTGCTCATCCTCACCGACGGCCGCTTCCCGGCCGGAGGCCATGCCCACTCCGGCGGCGCCGAGGCCGCCGTCGCGGCGGGCCGGATCCACGACCCTGCCTCTCTGGAGGCGTTCTGCCGGGGCCGGCTGCACACCGCCGGGCTCACCGCGGCCGGGCTCGCCGCCGCGGCCGCCGCCGGGCTCGACCCGCTCACGCTCGACGAGGCGGCGGACGCCCGTACCCCCGCCCCCGCGCTGCGCATGACCGCACGGCGGCTCGGCCGTCAGCTGATCCGCGCCGCCCGCGCCACCTGGCCGTCGCCCGAACTGGACGCCCTGGCCGCCGCCCGGCCGCGCGGGGCGCACCAGCCCGTGGTGCTCGGACTCGCCGCGCGCGCCGCCGGCCTGGGGCCGCGGGACGCCGCGTACGCCGCCGGGTACGAGGCGGTGAGCGGGCCCGCCACCGCGACCGTACGGCTGCTGAGCCTGGACCCCTTCGACGCCACCGCCGTCCTGGCCCGCCTCGCCCCCGAACTCGACCGGATCGCGGCGCGGGCCGCCGAGGCGGCGCGGCGGGCCCTCGACGAGGGTCCGGGCGCGCTGCCCGCCGCCTCCGCACCGCTGCTCGACATCGCCGCCGAACAGCACGCCACCTGGTCCGTACGCCTCTTCGCCTCGTAACCGCGAAGAGCGAACCCCGCATCCCCCGCCCCCCGCTGGAACACCGGAGCCGTCATGCATCTCGACCACGCGGACACCTACCCCCAGCGCCACACCCACGGCGCCGCCGAACCCCACCGCCCCGACGGCACCCGCCGGGCGCTGCGCATCGGCCTCGGCGGACCGGTGGGCTCGGGCAAGACCGCGACCGTCGCCGCACTGTGCCGGGCGCTGCGCGACCAGCTCTCCATCGCCGTGGTCACCAATGACATCTACACCCGTGAGGACGCCGACTTCCTGCTGCGCAACGCGGTACTGCCGACGGCCCGCATCACCGCCGTGGAGACCGGCGCCTGTCCGCACACCGCGATCCGCGACGACATCTCCGCCAACCTGGAGGCGGTCGAGGACCTCGAGGAGACCGTGGGCCCGCTCGACCTGGTCCTCGTCGAGTCCGGCGGCGACAACCTCACCGCGACCTTCTCCAAGGGCCTGGTCGACGCGCAGGTGTTCGTCATAGACGTCGCGGGCGGCGACGACATCCCCCGCAAGGGCGGCCCCGGTGTGACCACCGCCGATCTGCTCGTGGTCAACAAGACCGACCTCGCGCCCTACGTCGGCTCCGACCTCGAGCGCATGGCTCGGGACGCCAAGGCCCAGCGCGGTGCGCTCCCCGTCGTCTTCACCTCCCTGGTTGCCGAGGACGGCGTCCGCCCGATCGCCGACTGGGTCCGCGAACGCCTCGCCGCCTGGACGGCGGCCCCGGCATGACCCCCTCCGGGCGCACCCCGGCACGAGAAGCCCCGACCACGGGGCGCGGTGCGGACTCCCCAGGCACGACGACGGCCACCCCAGGTACAACAACGGCCACCCCAGGTACGACGGCCAACTCGGGCACGGGCGTACGGGCCGTCGCGCGGCTGCGGGCCGAGGCGGACGGACGCGGCGGCACCGCGCTGCCCGTGCTCGCCGGGGACGGCCCGCTCGCCCTGCGCCGCACCCGGGCCACCGGCGGCCAGGCGCGCGTCACGGTGGTCGGCGCGATGAGCGCGCCCCTCGGCGGCGACCGGATCGCCCTGGAGGCGACGGCCGGCGTGGGCACCCGGCTGCGCGTCGGCTCCGCCGCGGCCACGATCGCCCTGCCCGGCCGGACGGCCGAGCCCGCCCACTACGACATCCGGCTGACCGTCGCCGACGGCGCGGTCCTGCACTGGCTGCCCGAGCCCCTGATCTCCGCCCACGGCAGCGATCTGCGCATGACCACCCGCGTCGACCTCGCGGCCACCGCCCGCCTCGTCCTGCGCGAGGAGCAGATCCTGGGCCGTACCGGCGAATCCCCGGGCCGGCTGACCTCCCGCCTCACCGTCCACCGGGCCGGCCGCCACCTCCTCGACCAGGAACTTCGCCACGGCCCCGGCGCCCCGGGCTGGGACGGCGGCGCGGTACTCGGCGGCCATCGCGCGGTGGGTCAACTCCTCGTGGCCGACCCGGTGTACGACACCCGCCCCGTCGAGCCCCGGCCGCTCGCCGAAACCGCCGTCCTCACCCCCCTGGCCGGGCCCGCCGTCCTGGTCACCGCGCTGGCGCCGGACGCCCTCCGGCTCCGCCGGATCCTCGACGAGGCGACCGCTGCCCTTGGGTTGATGTTCACGTCTTGATAAAGAAACGGCGGTTTGCCCTGTACTCGGCGGTAAGCGGGCCAGAAGAATTCTCCTGGCACTCTGTGATCATCGTCGCCTCAGCGGCACAACAATGCAGGGGGATTCCTACGTGAGACGCACAGCACTCTTCGGCGTGGTCGGCGGTGTGATCACCGGTGCGCTGATAACCGGTGCGCTGGCCGCCCCGACGGCCGGGGCCTCGGAGCGGATTCCGGGAGGGGCCGCCGAGGCCCGTGGGGTGGCGGTGGCCGCGGCCAAGGCCGCCAAGCAGGGCATCGACTGGACGGACTGCCCGGCCGACTGGGGGCTGGCCAAGCCGATTCAGTGCGGCTATGTCACCGTGCCGCTCGACTACGCCAAGCCGGGCGGCCGCACCATCAAGCTCGCCGTGGACCGCGTCGGCAACACCGGTACCGCCGATGAGCGGCAGGGTTCGCTGATCTACAACCCGGGCGGGCCCGGCGGCTCCGGGCTCCGCTTCCCGACCCGGGTCACCAACGAGAACCCGCTGTGGACGAAGGTCTCGAAGGCGTACGACTTCGTCGGCTTCGACCCGCGCGGGGTGGGCCACTCCGCGCCCATCTCCTGTGTGGATCCCCAGGAGTACGCCAAGGCGCCCAAGCTCGACCCGGTGCCCGACAGCGAGGCGGACAAGCGCGTCCAGCGCACGCTGGCCCGGGAGTACGCCAAGGGGTGCGAGGAGCGCAGCGGCTGGATGCTGCCGCATATGACGACGCCCAACACCGCCCGTGACATCGACGTCATCCGGGCCGCGCTCGGCGACAAGAAGCTCAACTACCTGGGCGTGTCCTACGGGACGTACATCGGCGGGGTCTACGCGACGCTCTTCCCGACCCATGTGCGCCGGCTGATCGTGGACAGCGTGGTCAACCCCTCGCGGGAGAAGATCTGGTACCAGGCCAATCTGGACCAGGACGTCGCCTTCGAGACGCGCTGGAACGACTGGAAGGCGTGGGTCGCCGAGAACGACGCCGCCTACCACATCGGCGACACCCCGGCGAAGGTCCAGAAGCAGTGGGAGAAGCTGCGCGCGACCGCCAAGAAGAGCCCCATCGGCGGCGTCGTGGGCCCGGCCGAGCTGCTCGGGTTCTTCCAGAGTGCCCCGTACTACGACTCCTCGTGGGCCACGGTCGCCCAGGTGTGGAGCGACTACCTCGCCGGTGACGAGACGGCCCTGGTCGAGGCCGCGGGCCCCGATCTGTCCGACACCGCGGGCAACATCGCCTCGGAGAACGGCAACGCCGTCTACACCGCCGTGGAGTGCGCCGACGCCAAGTGGCCGACCAGCTGGTCGAAGTGGGACCGGGACAACACCCGGCTGGACCGCGACTACCCCTTCCTCACCTGGTCCAACGCCTGGATGAACCTGCCGTGCGCCACCTGGGGCAGCAAGCAGCACACCCCGCTGGAGGTGGGAGCCGCCAAGGGGCTGCCCAAGACGCTGATCGTGCAGAGCACCCGTGACGCCGCGACCCCGTACGAGGGTGCGGTGGAGCTGCACAAGCGGCTGAAGGGCTCGCGTCTGATCACCGAGAAGGACGCCGGTTCGCACGGCGTCACCGGTCTGGTCAACGCGTGCGTCAACGACCGGGTGGACGCCTACCTGCTCAAGGGCACGGTGGACGCCCAGGACGTGACCTGCGCCCCGCACGCCACGCCGGTACCCGCGAAGTCCGGCGCGGCCGCGAAGGACGCGAAGGCCGCCAAGGAGGCGGCCGCCGCGGCGGTCGTCAAGTAGCGCGTGGTGGTGAGCCGGGCCCGTGCGCACCCCGCACGGGCCCGGTGCCGTTTCCCCGGCCGGACGGTCCAGCCGCCGGACGCGACGATCCGCTCGGTCTCCTTGTCGAGCGCGCGCGGCCGGGCGCTCGTATCCGTACCTCTGTCATGGCCGCCCGAGACTACGAGCCCCGGTGGTCAGGGCGCGAGGGAATGTCCGCCGCCGCGCAGCCATGCGTCCTCGGCCGCGTAGTCGAACAGATCGCACATCGGGTCGTAGGCCGCGGCCATGTCGGGGAAGGCCGCGCGCCAGTCCGGGGTGTCCGCCAGCCGGTCGGCGAGCCAGGCGACGGTCGCGGGCAGCGACTCCGGGTAGCCGGTCACCGGGCGGTAGCCCAACTCCCGCTCGGCGGCCGACATGTCGAAGACCATGGGGTGGGCCAGGCTCCAGGGGGTGCTGCCGACCTGCGGATTGGGCGGCTCTCCGGCGATCAGCACCTGCTCGCCGCGCACCCCCAGCACCCCGTCCACGGCGGCGGCGATGTCGGCGACCGTCGGGGCCTGCGGATCACCCGCGTTGAGTACCCGTGAGCCGGGCCGGTGGGCGGCCAGCCGCACCAGCTCCGCGAGGTTGTCCACATGCACCGGATGGAACCGGCTGCGGCCGCCGTAGGCCAGGATCCGCACCGGCCGCCCGTCCAGGGCCCGCTTGACGAAGTACAGCTCACGAGGGGTACGGCAGTGCGGGCCGTGGATCGCCCCGGCGCGCAGCAGCGTCGTCGGCAGCCGGTCCCCGGCGGCCAGCAGCTCCCGCTCCAGCGCGACCTTCCGGCCGCCGTAGCCGTCGCCCGGCGGGACGGTCCGCTGGGACTCGGTGAGCGGCAGCGGATAGCGCGGGGCGCCGTCGGGCCGGTCCTGGGTGCCGAAGCCACGGCCCTGGTCGTCCTCGTACACCGCTGCCGTGGATATCACCACCGCCGATCCGATCCGGTCCGCGAGCCCCAGCAACTGCCGTGCGTGCGCCCGGCCGTAGGCGACGCAGTCCAGCACCACGTCGCAGCCGTCCCCGATCAGCGCGGCCACCGCGGCGTCGTCGTCCCGGTCCACGGCCACGCTCACCACCTCGGCGGGCCAGCTCTCGTCGCGGCCCCCGCCGCGTGAGGCGGCCCGCACCCGCCATCCCTCGGCGGCGAGCGCGCGCACCGCCGCCCGGCCGATCTGTCCCGTGGCCCCGATCACACATACGCTTCCTGTGGTCATGCCGGGACGCTACGGGCCTGGTGCCCCGCTGCCCACATTCCTTCGCCACGGGCAGATTCCACGCCGCTGGGCTCACGCACGGCCCCTGGCGGGCCGGCTCGTCGTGGCGTGTTCCGCGCGCGTTTCCTCAGCCCCGGGCCACCACGACCCCCACGGTCAGCAGTCCGAGCACCACCCAGCTGAACCACAGCCAGCCGTTGCTCCCCAGGGTCACGGTGTAGGCGGTCACCAGCACCAGGCCCCCCACCGTGGCCACCGTCATCGTCTTCGCGGATCCGGGCATCCCCGACCTCCTCACGGCGGTCCTGACGCCCCTTCGCCAGGACCCGGGCCGCCAGGCCCGGGTCCATGGTCTCGCGGCCGGGGGTCCGGACGCCAGCAGACCGCGGGGCCCCGCCCTCAGCCGCTACGGGACTGGAGCGAGGCGAGATAGGCGTTGTACGCCGCGAGCTCCTGGTCGCCGTCGCGGTCCGCGGTGCGGTCGATCCGCCGCGCCTGGCGCTGCTCGGACTTGTACCACTGGTGGACCAGCGCCACCAGGACGATCACCGACGGGATCTCGCTGAAGGCCCAGGCGATACCGCCCGCCCAGGTCTGGTCCGACAGCGCGTCGATGCCCAGCGAGGCGGGCGGGTGCTCGTAGACGCCGACCATGGGCTCGGACGCCATCATCAGCGCGATGCCGAAGAACGCGTGGAAGGGCATGCCCGCGAACAGCTCCAGCATCCGCATCACATAGCCGGGCCGGTGCGGACCCGGATCCACACCCATGATCGGCCAGAAGAAGACCAGACCCACCGCGAGGAAGTGGACCATCATCGCGATGTGCCCGGCCTTGCTCTCCATCAGGAAGTCGAAGAGCGGGGTGAAGTACAGCGCGTACAGGCTCGCGATGAACAGCGGGATCGTGAACGCCGGATGGCTGATGATCCGCACATAGCGGCTGTGCAACAGCGCGACCAGCAGCTCCCGTGGCCCCTTGCGGCCGCGCCCGGCCGCCGGGAGGGCCCGCAGGGTCAGCGTCACCGGCGCGCCCAGCAGCAGCAGGATCGGCGAGACCATGCTGATGATCATGTGCTGCACCATATGGACGCTGAACATGACCATGCCGTAGTCGTTCAGCTTGGTGCACATCGCGATCGCGATGGTCACCACTCCGATCGCGAAGGAGACCAGGCGCCCCACCGGCCAGGCGTCACCGCGCCGCCACAGCCGCGCGGCGCCCCAGCCGTACAACCCGAGCGCCAGCACACAGCCGACCAGGAAGAACGGATCGCCACCGAACTCCAACCCGCGTGCGAGGGTGAACGGCGGCAGATCCATGGTCATGCCGTGTCCGCCGTGATCCATCGAGTATCCCCGGCCTTCCTGCTCCTACCCGGTGCGCACCATATGTGCCCGCACCAGCGTAGAACCCGTCAGCTCAGAGCACGCACTCGGCCTCGGCGTACCGCTCGGCGGGAACCGTCTTCAGCTGCGCCACGGCCTCCGCGAGCGGCACCAGCGCGATGTCCGTACCGCGCAGCGCCGTGATCGTGCCGAACGCGCCGCGGTGGGCCGCCTCGACCGCGTGCCAGCCGAAGCGGGTGGCCAGCACCCTGTCGTACGCCGTAGGGGTGCCGCCGCGCTGCACATGGCCCAGGATGACCGGCCGCGCCTCCTTGCCCAGCCGCCGCTCGAGCTCGACGGAGAGGTGACGGGCGATGCCCGCGAAGCGCTCATGGCCGTAGACGTCCTTGCCGCCGGCCTCGTAGTCCATCGTGCCCTCGCGCGGTTTGGCGCCCTCCGCCACCACCACGATCGCGAATTTCTTGCCCGCCTCGAACCGCGCCCCGACGGTCTTGGTGAGCTCCTCGATGTCGAACGGGCGCTCGGGGACGACGATGGCGTGGGCGCCCGCGGCCATACCCGAATGCAGCGCGATCCAGCCGGTGTGCCGCCCCATGACCTCGACGATCAGCACCCGCTGATGCGACTCCGCGGTGGTCTTCAGCCGGTCCAGGGCCTCGGTGGCGACCCCGACCGCGGTGTCGAAGCCGAAGGTCACATCGGTCGAGGCGATGTCGTTGTCGATGGTCTTCGGCACGCCGACGATCGGCAGCCCGGCGTCCGAGAGCAGCCGGGCGGCCTTCAGCGTGCCCTCCCCGCCGATGGGGATGACCGCGTCCAGGCCGAGCTCCGCCACATGCCCCTTGGCCCGCTCCACACCGTCCCGCAGATGCTCCGGGCGCACCCGGGTGGAGCCGAGGATGGTGCCGCCGAGGGCCAGGATGCCGCTCACGGCGTCCAGGTCCAGCTTGCGGTAGTCACCCTCCAGCAGGCCCTTCCAGCCGTCCTGGAAGCCGATCACCTCGTCGCCGTGGTCGACGGTGGCGCGGTGGACGACTGACCTGATGACCGCGTTCAGGCCGGGGCAGTCGCCGCCGGACGTGAGCACACCAATGCGCATGGCACGCATACCTCTGTCTGCGATGGGGGCTGACGGCCGGACCGCGTCGTCCGGCGGAACCCCGCCACCCTACAAGCGAGCGGGCGGCGGGGGCGCGGTCGTCCGCCGGATGTCCGCCATACGGGCATCCCGGGCCTGAGCGGCGCCCGAGCGAGCGGGCCGCGGCTCAGGCGGGCTGGGTCGCGGCCGCGATCCGCTCGTTGCGCAGCGCCTCGTACCACTGGTCGTCGACCGGCGGCAGCGCGTTCACATCGAGGGCCAGCTTCAGCAGGTGGTCCGCGATGTGCGGGTTGCGGGCCATCACCGGGCCGTGCATGTACGTCCCGAAGACGGTGTCGTTGTACGCGCCCTCGAAGCCGTCGCCGCTGCCGTTGCCGTTGCCGAACCGGACCCGGGCGAAGGGGCGGGCGGTCGGGCCGAGGTGGGTGACGCCCTGGTGGTTCTCGAAACCGGTCAGCGGGGGCAGCCCCAGCCGCTCGTCGATGTCGGCCAGCACGTCCCCGACGCACCGGGCGCCCTCGCCGCGGGTGCTGATCACATCCAGCAGCCCCAGGCCCTGCTGGCGCTGGCCGAGGTCGTTGATGAACTCATGGCCGAGGATCTGGTACCCGGCGCACACCGAGAAGACGATGGCCCCGTTGGAGACCGCGCGGTTCAGCCCGCCGTCCCGGATCAGCCGCTCGGCGGCGAGCCGCTGCGGGCGGTCCTCACCGCCGCCGACCAGGTAGATGTCCCCGGAGGTGGGAATCTGCTGGTCGGAGCGGACGTCCAGCCGGGAGACGTCCAGCCCGCGCTGACGCGCCCGGCGCTCCACCACCAGGACGTTGCCCTGGTCGCCGTACGTGCTCAGCAGGTCGGGGTAGACCCACACCAGACGCAGGCCGTTCTGGCTCGTGCTACGCATCTTCGTGCCTCTCGTACTCGCAGGTCAGTTGCCGACCCGGCGGCGCAGGTCCTGGAACGCGGTGTAGTTGGCGATGGTCTCGATCCGGCCGGGCGGGCAGATCCGCACCGCCTCGTCCACGTCCGCGCAGACCCGGAAGTCCAGCCCGGCGACCTCCAGCCGCACCGCGAGGTCCAGCTTGCGGTCGCCGATCACGCAGATCGGGTGCCCGGCGAGCCGGGTGTAGTCCACGTCCCACAGCCAGGAGGTGTCGGTGCCGTCGGCGCCGCGCGCGTTCACCGAGAGGATCACCGGGGTGGGCGGCGGGTCGATCAGCGAGAAGGTCTCCAGCCAGCCGGCCGGGTTCTTCGCCAGCAGCAGCCGCATCTGGCGCTGCTGGAACGTGACCACGTCGTACCGGCCGGCGACGGCCTGGACGTGGTACATCCGCTCCAGCGCGACCTGCGGGGGCACCCCGAAGGCGGCGGCGACGGCCGCCGAGGTGGCCGCGTTGGCCTTGTTGGCACGGCCGGGGAGCTGGAGGTGGATCGGCCAGGCCGCGCCGTGCGGGTCGAGGACGTAGTCGCCGTTCAGCGCCCAGCTGGGGATCGGCCGGCGGAATCCGCACTCCGCGCAGACCCAGTCGTCGCCGGGGCGCTGGAGCACACCGCCGCAGGACGGGCAGGACCAGGCGTCGTCCTTCCACTCCTGCCCGGCCGCGACCCACACCACATTGGGGCTGGAGGAGGCGGCCCAGACGATCAGCGGGTCGTCGGCGTTGGCGATCACGACGGCCTTGCTGCCGGTCAGGCCCTCGCGCCACTTCTCGGCGAGCATCCGGGTCTCGGCGGCGCGGTCGAGCTGGTCACGGGAGAGGTTGAGCAGCGCGATGGCCTTGGGCTCCGTGTCGCGCGCCACACCGGCCAGGTACTTCTCGTCGACCTCGATGACGCCGTAGCGGGCGTCGGAGCCGCCGGCCAGGGCGGAGGTGATACCGGCCGGCATATTGGCGCCCAGCGCGTTCGAGACGACCGGGCCGGCCGCCCGCAGCGCCTCGGCGATCAGCCGGGTGGTCGTGGTCTTGCCGTTGGTCGCCGACACCAGGATCACGTCCAGGTGCTGCGCCAGCCTGCTCAGCAGATCGGGGTCGAGCCGCAGGGCCACCTTGCCGCCGATCACCGATCCACTGCCGCGGCCCGCGGCCCGTGATACCGCCGCCGCGGCCTTGCCCGCCGTCACGGCCAGCTTGGCCCGCGGTGACAGCGGCTCCGAGTTGCCTGCCATCGTCTCTCGATCCTCCTCGCATACCGGCGCCGTTCCTGCCCCCCGAGCACCGGTGGTACGCCCCCTCCGCGCCGAATCGCCAGCCGGGAGGCCACGGTCGGGGAGCAGCCTATCGAGATCCGGCCGCGGTCCCGAATTCCGTCACCCGCACCGGCCCCCTCCGTCGGGCCCCGTACGCTTGACTGCCATGCGACATGGTGCGATCCCGGGCAGCCGCGGAGCGGTGCGGCCCCTGCGGCTCCTCGGCGATCCGGGGCTGCGCGCACCGTGCGAGGAGGTCACCGCGTTCGACGCCGAACTCGCGCTGCTGGTCGAGGACATGTACGCCACGATGTACGCGGCGCACGGGGTGGGGCTCGCCGCCAACCAGGTCGGTGTGGGACTGCGGGTCTTCGTCTACGACTGCCCGGACGACGAGGACCACCGCCATCTGGGGCATGTCGTCAACCCCCGGCTGGTGGCGGCCGACGGGGTGACGGTGCGGGGGCCGGAGGGCTGTCTGTCGCTGCCGGGCATCGAGGCGGGCACGCCGCGGTACGACCGTGCGGTGATCGAGGGCGTGACGATGACCGGGGAGCCGGTGCGGATCGAGGGCACCGGCTTCTTCGCGCGCTGTCTTCAGCACGAGAGCGACCACCTGGACGGCGGGCTGTTCACCGACCGGCTCACCGGTCTGCGGCGGCGCAGGGCGCTGCGGGCGGCCCGCCGCGCCCCCTGGGCGGCGCCGGCGGACGCGTAGCGCCTGTCCGGCGGGCCGCCGATGTCACGGGCGCGCCGCTGATGTCCTGGGTGCGTGGATCCGCCGGACGGCCCCCAGGGCCGGTTCGGCGGGACGACAGCGGGATTCCGGCGGAGTGCGAGTGGCGGGCGGGGCGGCGGGGGCTCAGAAGCCCGGTGCGCCGACCCGGTGTGCTCAGAAGCCCGGTGCGCCGACCCGGTCGTCCGCCAGGGACAGCCGCCCCCACAGCAGATCGGTGAGATGGCGCACCAACTGGTCGCGCGCGCAGGGGCGGTCGCGCAGCCACCAGTCGCCGGCCGCGTGCATCATGCCGACGATCCCATGGCCCCAGACCCGGGCCACCTCGTCGCCGCCGGGGCCCAGCTCCAGCCGCTCGGCGATCACCGTGGCGAGCTCCTCGCCGAGCCGGCGCAGCAGCGGGGCGGAGTGGTGGCCGACGTCGAAGTTCTGCTCCAGCTCCGGCTGGCCGTGGTCGGCGGGGTGCATCAGGAAGCGGTACACCTGGGGCCGCGCCTCGATCGCCGCCAGATAGGTGTCCAGCGTGGCCTCCACGCGCTGCCGGCGGTCGTCGGCGGGCGCGTCCAGGGCCGCGCGCAGCGAGGCGAGCAGGGCGTCGGTGTGCCGCTTGGCGAGCGCGCGGTAGAGCCCGCCCTTGTCGCCGAAGTGGCGGTAGAGAATGGGCTTGGTGATGCCCGCTTCGGCGGCGATGGCGTTCATCGAGGCTTCTGGTCCGTCGCGCAGCACCACCCGGTCCGCGGCCTCCAGCAGCTCCTTGCGCCTGCGCTGGGCCGCCTGTCGCTGATCGGCTCGCTGACTGGTTCCGGTCTGCATGAGGTTGCCTCCCCGCCCCCGATGTCGTACGCGCGATCGCGCTCCGCGCACTGCGCAACGTAACACCCGCGGGGGCCGCGGGGCCCGGATGCCTGGGGGAGTTGACATCGCCTACTCGTCGGTAACAGACTGCGGTTACCGCAGGTAATAAGCACGTGGAGGGGTCATGGCGGAGTTCTCGTTCGAGCTCAATGACGATCAGAAGGCGGTGCGCGACTGGATCCACGGCTTCGCCGCGGACGTCATGCGCCCCGCCGCCGCCGAATGGGACGAGCGTGAGGAGACCCCCTGGCCGATTATCCAGGAGGCCGCCAAGATCGGCCTGTACTCCCTGGACTTCTACGCCCAGCAGTACTTCGACCCCAGCGGCCTCGGCATCCCCATGACCATGGAGGAGCTGTTCTGGGGCGACGCGGGCATCGCGCTGTCCATCGTCGGCACCGGCCTCGCCGCCGTCGGCGTCCTCGCCAACGGCACCGAGGAGCAGATCGGCACCTGGATCCCGCAGATGTACGGCGACCCGGACGATGTGAAGGTCGCCGCCTTCTGCTCCTCCGAGCCCGACGCGGGCTCCGACGTGGCCTCGATGCGCACCCGCGCCGTCTACGACGAGGCCAAGGACGAATGGGTCCTCAACGGCACCAAGACCTGGGCCACCAACGGCGGAATCGCAGGCGTCCACGTGGTGGTCGCGGTCGTCGACCCCGAACTCGGCTCCAAGGGCCACGCGTCCTTCATCGTCCCGCCGAACACCCCCGGGCTCTCCCAGGGGCAGAAGTTCAAGAAGCACGGCATCCGCGCCTCGCACACCGCCGAGGTGGTCCTCGACCAGGTGCGGGTGCCCGGCAGCTGCCTGCTCGGCGGCAAGGAGAAGCTGGACGAACGCCTCGCGCGCGCCCGCGAGAAGGCCAAGACGGGCGGGGAGCGCCTGAAGAACGCCGCGATGGCCACCTTCGAGGCGTCCCGCCCGGCCGTCGGCGCCATGGCCGTCGGCACCGCCCGCGCCGCGTACGAGGTCGCCCTCGACTACGCCAGGACCCGGCAGCAGTTCGGCCGCCCCATCATCGACAACCAGGGCGTCGCCTTCCAGCTCGCCGACATGCGCACGCGGATCGACGCCGCGCGGCTGCTGGTGTGGCGCGCGTCGTGGATGGCCGTGAACGGCAAGCCGTTCGAGTCGGCCGAGGGCTCCATGTCCAAGCTGTTCGCCAGCGAGACCGCCAAGCAGGTCACCGCCCAGGCGGTGCAGATCCTCGGCGGCAACGGTTTCACCCGTGAGTACCCGGTCGAGCGGATGCACCGGGACGCGGCGATTTATACGATCTTCGAGGGCACCAGCGAGATCCAGCGCCTGGTCATCGCCCGCACCGTCTCCGGCGTCCAGATCCGCTAACGAGAGCCCACGCCGGCGCCGAAGCGCCGGTCACGGGCGGCGAAGGCGGCCAGCAGCGCGCGGAGCTCCTCACCGGTGAAGTCGGGCCAGAGGGTGTCGACGAAGAAGAGCTCCGCGTAGGCCGCCCGCCAGAGCATGAAGTTGGAGATGCGCCGCTCCCCGGAGGTGCGCACCAGCATGTCGATGTCCGGCAGATCGGCGTGCGGCAGATGGCGGGTGAACAGCGCCTCGTCGATGAGCCCGGGGTCCAGCGCGCCGTCCGCCGTGGCGCGGGCCAGCGAGCCGGCGGCGCGGGCGATCTCCTCCCGGCCGCCGTGGTTGAAGCAGAAGGCCAGTGTCATGGCGCGGTTGTGCCGCGTCTCGGCCTCCGCGCGGCGCAGCGCGGCCAGCGTGGCCCCGGGCAGCCGGGCCTCCGAGCCCAGCCAGCGCAGCCGCACCCCCCGCTCGCCGTAGCCACGGAAGACGTCCGCCAGCTGGGCGGTGAGCCGCATCAGGGCGGCCACCTCGCCGCGCGGCCGGTTCCAGTTCTCGGTGGAGAAGAAGAACAGCGACAGGTGCTCGATGCCCTCCTCCAGGGCGGTGTCCACCACCCGCGGCAGCGCCAGGATCCCCGCCTGATGGCCCTGGGTGCGGGAGAGGCCGCGCAGCGCGGCCCAGCGGCCGTTGCCGTCCATGATGATGGCCAGGTGCCGCGGCCGCCCCGGGGCCTCGTCCCGGGAGCCGCGGCGCTGCCGTACCACCGCGGGCGCATCGGCGACCGACTCCCGCAGCAGCCGCTTGACGGAGGGCACTCTCCAGGCTCCGACGTCGAACACCCGCGTCCCTCCGCCTCGGCTTCCCGGCGCCGTGTCTGACGACGCGACGGGGGCGGGGGTTACCTCCCCGGTGGCCGAACCATTCGTTTGGTCGTCACCGCCGTCACGGCTTGCGCGCCACGCCCCCGTGGACATCGGTGGTCTCGATGGCCGTCTCGGCGTGGCCGGGCCGCCACAGCGGACAGGACACGATACCGGGCTCGATCAGCTCCAGGCCCTCGTAGAAGCGGCTGATCTGCGCCACGCTGCGCAGCACGTACGGAACGGCGCCGGTGTCGTCGTAGCCCTGCTGGGCCCGCTTGAGCGCCTGGTCGGTGTCGGTGCTGTCGTAGTGCACGAAGTAGCTGCCGGACGGTAACGCCTCGTGCAGCCGGCGCACGATCGACACCGCCTCGGCATAGTTCTGGATATGGCCGAGGATGCCCATCAGCATCAGGGCGATGGGCCGGTCGAAGTCGAGTGTCCTGGCCGCGGCCTCCAGGATCCGCTCGGGCTCGTGCAGATCCGCGTCGATGTAGTCGGTCACCCCCTCCCGGGTGCTGGTGAGCAGCGCCTGGGCGTGCCGGAGCACCAGGGGGTCGTTGTCGACGTAGACGATGCGGGCCTCGGGCGCCACCCGCTGGGCGACCTGGTGGGTGTTGTCGTAGGTGGGCAGCCCGGTGCCGATGTCCAGGAACTGCCGGATGCCGCAGGCGCCCGCCACATGGGTGACGGTGCGGATGAGGTAGGCGCGCGAGGCGCGGGCCATGGTCTCGATGTTCGGGGCGACCTCCCGGTACTGGTCACCGGCGATCCGGTCGACCTCGTAGTTGTCCTTGCCGCCCATCCAGTAGTTCCAGATCCGGGCCGAATGCGGCACCGTGGTGTCGATCTTGGTCAGGGCCTGCGGGTCGGGGGTGGACGAGCCGTCTGTCATGGAGCCGGTCTCCTGCCGTGTGTCTGCGGGTCGTGGGGCACCAACGTAAGGCCGGTGCCGGAGAGTTCAGCGATGCGGGGCGCAGAACGGCACGGGGGAGCGGATGCGAGGCAGGCGCCGGGCGAACGAGGCCACCGGGGGCTCGGCCACCGCCTCGTCGCGGCCCGGATCGGGGTCCGGGCCGCCGCCGGAGGCCGGCCGCTCCTCGACGGTGAGCACCGGGGCGTGCTCGGCGAGGGTGGAGAAGGCGTGGTCATAGCCGGTCACCGCGGCGTCGATCTCCGCGAGCGCCGCCGGTGGGGCGCCGCACGCGGCCAGCCGGTCCGCCAGCAACGGCACCGGGGCCGTCATATGGACGAAGGCGCCGTGGCGCTCGGCCACCGCCTCGGCGAAGTCGAACGCCTGGATCCAGGTCACCCGGGAGTGCCCGCGGCGCAGCGGCCCGTAGACGAGCTCGCCGACCAGACCGGCGTCGACGGCGAGCGCCCCGTGGTGCTGGAGGAGCTCGCGGTAGGGCCGGACCGGATCGACATGGGGGAGGTCGGGGGAGGCGCGGGTGACGGTGTAGCCGTGCCGGCGGGCGAGCCCGGTCAGCAACGCGTCCCTGCTGACCCCGTCGCAGCCCTCGACGATCAGGGTGCGGTGCCGTGCCACCGCGTGGTCGAGGTTCATTCCGGCATCCCGTCGTCCCATTGGTCCCGTCGCTGCGCAAGAGGGGACGACACCGCCGCCCGCCACGGCGTCTTCAGTGTGCGTGGCGGGACGGCGGGGACGGGAGTGCGCTGCGGGGTTGTGCGGTTGTGCGGGCGTAGTGGTTTTCGACGGGGACGAGGCCGACCGGGGCGGCCGGCCGTGCGCGGGCCCGCGCTACGAGATGAGGAAGTCCGCCTCGCCGGCCTTCGCCGCCGCCAGGAAGGACGCCATCTCCGAGCGGGTGTAGATCAGCGCGGGCCCGGTCGGGTCGGTGGACTGGCGCAGCGCCACCCGCCCGTCCGGCAGCCGCTTGGCCTCGAGGCAGGTGCCGCCGTTGGACCCGCTCCAGGGCTTCTCCCAGCCCTCCGTGCCCAGGTCCGTGGCCGGCATTCCGCTGTAGACGGGGTCGTGCATCTCAGATCTCCTTACGCAGTTCGGCCAGGATGGTGCTGGTGTCGCCGATCGGCTCGGCCTGGATCGCCATCCGGTCCAGGACCTCGAGATAGGCGACGACTTCGGCCGGCTTGTCGACATAGACCGCCCCGGTGAGGCTCTCGGTGTAGACGACGTCCGGCAGTTCGGAGAATCCGAAGCGGAAGTAGTGGAAGGGGCCGAAGGCTCCGGGGTGCGGCCCCGCCGTGAACCGCATGATCTGCAGCCTGACCTTGGGGATCTCCAAGGTGCCGATCAGATGGTCGATCTGGTCGCGCATCACCGGCAGGCCGCCGACCGGGCGGCGCAGCACCGTCTCGTCGAGGATCGCCCAGATGGTCGGCGCGTCCGGCTTGGTGAACAAACTCTGGCGCTTGACGCGCAGCGCGATCCGGCGCTCCAGCTCCTCCTCGGTGTCATGGGGGAAGCCCATGCGCAGGACCGCTCGTGCGTAGTCCTCTGTCTGAAGCAGCCCGGGGACGTAGTGGGGCTCGTACGCCCGGATGACGGTGGCCTCACTCTCCAGGCTGACGTAGGCACTGAACCAGTCCGGGAGCACATCGCGGAACTGATGCCACCACCCCGGCTGGTTGGCCTCCCGCGCCAGGGCCAGGAAATCATCGATCTCCGCACCGCGGACGCCGTAGTTCCGCAGCAGCTCCTTCACATACGGGATCTTGAGTCCGACTTCCGCCTTCTCCATCCTGCGCACGGTCAACGGGGTGACCTCGATGGCTTTCGCGGCTTCCTCGAACGACACCTTCGCCCGTTCGCGCAGAAACCGCAGACGCTTGCCCAGGACTCTGCGCAGAACGGTGGGGGCGGCGCCGGCCGGCCGTGCCTCGCTCACGTCCCGCCTCCCGGAGGAATGGCTGTCATATGCCTGCACAGTGTGCCACGCGATGGATGACACAGACAGAGCGAGTGGATCGCTTTGAAATTATCAGAACGAAGCTTGCGGCGTGACGGCATCACCACTCATAGTGAGCACGTGACCCATCTCACCCTCCATGGCGAGGGCTCCCAACTACCCATGTCCACAGCGTCGTTGAGGTCACCGGCCGACGGGTCGGCGCCGCACGGCGGGGATCCCGTGCACTGCCGTGGCTCGAACCAGGGACGGTCACGGTGACGCATCACGCACAGCCGGTAAGCGGGCGCCAAGGCGCCGCGGTCAACGCCGCGTTGGCCGCCGCGCTGAAGGAATCCGGGTGCTCCTACGCCTCATTGGCCCACCGGGTCAATGAACTGGGCCGTAGGCAGGGGCGCGAGTCGAACTACGACAAGGCGTCCGTCACCCGCTGGCTGCAAGGCGGACAGCCGCGTGGCACCACGCCGGAGCTGATCGCCGCCGTGCTCTCCCACCGGCTCGGCAGGCCCGTGGCCCCCGCCGAGCTGGGATTCATCTCCGACCGACAGCGCCCGGTCGTCGCCCGCGCGCTGGCCTACCGGGAGGACGTAGCAGAAACCTTGCACACGCTCGCCGAACTCGGCTCCACCGACATATCCCGCCGCAGCCTGCTGGGTGCGGTGCCCTTCGTCGCCGGCGCGCTGGTGACCCCGCAGCGCGAATGGCTGCTGTGGCTGGTCGAGAACCAGGACACCGCCCGGCTCACCCCAGCGGCCGAAGGCGGCCGCGTCGAACAGGTCCACGCAGCGATCAACATGTTCGACGAGATGGACAATCGCTTCGGCGGCGGCCAGGTCCGCGCCAGCATCGTGCTCTATCTGTCGACCGAGGTCGTGCCCATGCTCCAGCAGCGCGGCGCGCCACCGCAGGAGCGGCGCCAGCTGTTCACCGCCGCGGCCAAGCTGGCCGCGATGGCCGGCTGGAGCAGCTACGACAACGCCGAATACGGCCTGGCCCAGCGTTATATGACCCAGGCGCTGCGGCTGTGCGCCGAGGGCGGCGACCGGGTCCTGGGCGGTCAGATCCTGGCCGGTCTCTCCCATCTGGCGACCAACCTGGGCCAGCCCGAGGCGGGGGTCGAACTGGCCCGGGTCGGTATCGCCACGGCCAAGCACGCCGGAAGCCCGCTGGGGCTGATGCGGCTGCACGCCATGGCCGCCCGTGGCTACGCCGCACTGGACCAGCCCCGGGAGGCGTCCAAGTCGCTCCGCACGGCCGAAGCCCGGCTGGAGGCCAGCCAGGGCCCCGAACAGGAGTCGCCCTGGGTGCGCTTCCTCGACCACCACTATCTGGCGGCCGAGGCGGCGCTGTGCTTCCGCGACCTGGGCAACGCGTCCGCGGCCGAGCACTCCGCCGCCGAGTCCGTACGCGCCAACGCCGATCGGCGCCGGCGCCAGGCCATCAGCAGATCCGTGCTGGCCACGGCCTATCTCCAGCAGAACCGGCTGGACGAGGCCATCGGCACCGCGGGCGAGGCGCTGGACACGCTCAGCGGGGTGCACAGCGAGCGCTCGATCCAGGCCCTGCGCGACTTCCGCACCCGGCTGCGGCCACACCGCGGGGAGCCCATGGTCCGGGACTTCGAGCAGCGCTCCCGGACGGTGCTGGGGGCGGCCGCCTGAGGGGTTGGGCCTCCCTCGTTCCCCACAAGGGGGTCAATAGCCTCCCGGTGTGGGGGCGTTCTGGGCTCGGTCCACCGGCAGATGCGCACCGGAGACCCCGCTCGAGGCGTCCGAGAGCAGGAACGCCACGACGCGGGCGACCTCCTGCGGGGTGACCGGTTCACCGCCCGGGAGCTCGGCCGTGAACCGGGCCCAGGCCTCGGGGTCTTCGGTGCGCATCCGGTCCCACCGCTTCCCCGGGATCAGCATGGACCCCGGGGAGACGGTGTTCACCCGGATGCCGTCCGGGCCCAGTTCGCGGGCGAGTGAGGCCGCGAGGTGGATCTGGGCGGCCTTCGCCGCTCCGTACTGGGCCTGGGGGCCCGGCTTCCAGCCGGAGATGGAGGCGATCACCACCACGGAGCCGCCGCCCGCGCGGCGCAGATGCGGTACCGCGGCCTTCACCAGCCGGGCCGTATGGCCGACGTTCATCTCCCAGGTCAGCGACCAGTCCTGGGCGTCGGCCTCCTCGATGCCGCGGCCGCGGGCGCCGCCGGCGCAGGCCACCACGCCGTCCAGCCCGCTGAAACGTTCCGCCGCCGCGGTGACGAACTCCTCCAGCATCTCCGGCTCGGTGACGTCCAGCGTACGGGTGAACAGCTCCCCGTGTCCCTCGGCGCTCAGGGACGCCGTGAGGGAGCGCAGCCCCTCCGGCGTCCGCGCACAGGTGGCCAACCGCGCCCCGTCCGCGGCGAGTAGCCGTACGATCTGTTCACCCAGTCCCCGGGAGCCTCCGGTCACCAGGACCCGTTTGCCGTCCACACCGGACCGTTCCCCCGGGCGGAGCCGCCTCTCGCGGTCGTCGCTCACGCTTGCCACGTCCGGACCGTACAGCCCGAACCACTACGCCCGTACAACCGGACAACCCCCATGCCCTCTCCCCCACCGGCCGGTCCAACCGTTTGTCTACATGAACGGCGACCGATGGCGCTTTGCGCTGCCTTCGAAGGAGGAACCATGCCGGTATCCGGCACTCACCGCGACCGGGCCGTCTCCGTCCGTGGCAGCTGGTCCAGGCGGGTCGGGCGGGGTGCGCGCACCACCTGTCACCAGCCCAGATGCCACGCCGTCGGTCGCCAGAATGCGCTTACCCGCTCGCCGGAACATCAATCACTCCAGGTGCATGTATGCCATCAGAGCCCACAGACCGCCGAGGACCGTGAGGACCGACACCGTGAGCCGATCCTTTCCAGGACTGTCACACCGGCCGGCGTCGGCCGATGAGGAGGCCGAGACGATGGGCGCGACCCGCGGTGTCGCGGTCTCCGCGAACCGCCCGCGAACCCCTTCGGCCACCGGGCCGGTCATCGCTCCGGTTACCGGGCCGGTTACCGGGCCGGCCGGTGCGGCGATCCCCGTTCCCCTGTCCGGAGGGGAGAGGACGGTGATCCCGCTGGACACCCGCCGGCTCTTCCGGGCGGAGTTCCCCGCCCTCCCCGACCGCGCCGCCGCCGTACGCCGGATGGTCGCCGCGCATCTGCGCGACTGGCGGCTCGGCGGGGTCGTGGACCATGTCGTCCTCGCCACCAACGAACTGTTCGCCAACGCCGTGGAACACGGCAGCTCCGGCCCCGCCGACACCGTCACCATCACCGTCTCGCTGGAACGCTACGGCCGTGAGCTGCGGGTGGAGGTGGCCGATGGCTCGCCCGTGATCCCGGTCGTCCGTCAGCCCGAGCCGACCGAGGAGTCCGGACGGGGGCTGGCCATCGTGGACGACCTGGCGGGCGACTGGGGCACCGAACCGCCCGATCCGGGAGCCGGGGGGAAGAAGGTGTGGTTCACCCTGCCGCTGGGGACCGCCTCATGACCGCGGGCGCGCATGGTGACCGCCGGATGCGGGTCACGGTGGAGGCCGACGCGGCCGAATGGCTGCTGGCCGCGAGCGACGACCCGGGGCGGGTGCGGCTGCAGTGGGCCAGCGGCAACGGCCTCGCCGATCTGCCGGTGGGCCGGGTCTTCGATCTGGTGCGGATGTCCGGCGACATCGGCAGCGCGGTGGTCCAGGCGCTGCGGCGGCGCGACGCGGCGGGGCCGGTGATGCTCGCCACCGCCAGCCATGTGCTCTCCTTCCTCGTGCCGCCGGGAGCCGCGGCCGAGTGGAAGGGCTGGCTGGTCGGGACGGCGTACGCCCGCCGCCGCACGGTGGCCGCCGCCGGACCGGGCCGGGTGCTGCGCTGCCCCAGGCCCGGCTGCGTCCGGCAGGGCCATGTCTGGCTGATCCGGCCCGGCGGCGGCCTCACCGACAGCCGTACCCTGCGCGCCGCGCTCGAGGAGGCCGTCGACCGGCCCGGCCTCCCGGATGTGCTGCGGCCGCGCCGGGCCTGACGGCCGGGAGGGCGCCGAGGGCGTACGAGGGGCGTGCGAAGGGTCCGGAAAGGGTGCGGGAAGGGCTGAGGCCGTACCGCGGGCCTCCTCCGGATGGGGCCGGAGAACAGGGCACGGCGGGGCGCGGCGCCTCATCATCGCTTCGTGGCGACTCATCGCTTCGGGGCGAGTGGTGGTGAGCCGCCGCCCGTCCTCGACCCAAGGAGCCCCCCCATGGCAACCGGTCTCTCCGTCCATATCGGACTCAACCAGGTCGACGCGGCCGCGTACGGCGGCTGGAACGGTGAGTTGGGCGCCTGTGAGCAGGACGCCATGGACATGGCCCGCCTCGCCGACGCCGCCGGGTTCGATGTGACCGATCCGCTGCTGAGCCAGGCCGCCACCGCCGAGACGGTCACCGCCACCCTGGAGGCCGCCGCCGGGCGGCTGGCCGAGGGGGACATCCTCTTCCTCACCTACTCGGGCCACGGCGGCCAGGTGCCCGATCTCAACCACGACGAGACCGGCGACCGCCTCGACGAGACCTGGGTGCTCTACGACCGGCAGCTGGTCGACGACGAGCTCTTCGAGCTCTTCGGGAAGTTCGCCAAGGGGGTGCGGATCTGGCTGCTCTCCGACAGCTGCCACAGCGGCACGGTGGCCCGGCTGCTGACCGAGATGCTCAGCCCCCAGGAGCTCGACCGGCGCTTCAGCACCACCGATCCCGAGGAGGTCGGCCGCAGGATCCGGGCCATGCCCCAGTCGGTGCAGTCCGCCGTCTACCGGCGCGACCGCGAGGTCTACGACCGCATCCAGAACACCCGCACCGCCAAGGACCTCGCCAGGATCGACGCCAGCGTGCTGGAGATCTCCGGCTGCCAGGACAACCAGACCTCCGCCGACGGGATCGTCAACGGCCTGTTCACCGGCACCCTGCTGGAGGTCTGGCGGGGCGGCGCCTTCGCGGGAAGCTACCGCGGACTGCACCGGGAGATCGTCAAGCGGATGCCGCCCGACCAGACGCCCAACCTCTTCCAGGCGGGTGCGCCGAACACCGCCTTCGCCCGGCAGCGGCCCTTCACCATCTGAGCCGGAGCCCGGAATCCGCACCGCGCCCGTGGCCCATCCATGTGCGGTGGCCCGCCGGGCGAGGTATGACAGTAGGAGGACACGGCGAGCCGGTGAGGTGCCGGTATGACCACGCATGACCGTGTTGACCAGGGGAGCGAGGCGGGCGCCAGCAGCCTGGCGGCCGGCCCGGGAGGGGTGCTCGACCTGCTGCGGGTCGCCGCCGTGGTACTGGACGCCGACGGACGGATCGCCCTGTGGAGCCCGGAGGCCGAGCAGCTGTTCGGCTTCTCCGCGGCCGAGGCGCTGGGGCGCCGTGCGGACAAGCTGCTGGTCCACCCGCAGGACCGGCGGGCGGCCGTGGAGCTCTTCGCGCGGGTACGGGCGGGCGACACCTGGGCCGGTGTGTTCCCGGTCCGCCTCCCGGACGGCTCCACCCTCAAGGTGGAGTTCCGCACCATGGGGCTGCGCGATGTGCACGGCGATGTCTACGCCCTCGGGCTGGCCGCCGACGAGGGGACCGTGCGGCGGCTGGAGACCGATCTGGCCGTATCCGGTTTTCTGGTCAAACAGTCGCCGGTGGGACTCGCGGTGTTCGACACCGAGCTGCGCTGGCTGCGCGCCAACCCGGCCCTGGAGCAGATGAACGCCACCACCGAGTCCCAGGTGCGCGGCCGCCGCATCGGGGAGGTGCTGCCGGGACTCGACAGCGAGGCCATCGAGGCCGCCATGCGGCATGTGCTGGAGTCCGGTCAACCGCTGCTGGACCAGCAGAGCGTCGGCCGGACCCCCGCCGACCCCGACCATGACCACGCCTGGTCGGAGTCGTACTACCGGCTGGAGGACCCCAGCGGCCGGATCCTGGGCATCGCCGCCTCGGTCATGGACATCTCCCGGCGCCACCGGGAGGCCAGCGAGGTCGCCGAGGCGCGGGAGCGGCTCGCCGTGATCGCCGACGCGAGCGTCCGCATCGGCACCACGCTGGATCTGCGGCAGACCGCCCAGGAACTCGCGGATGTCACGGTGCCCCGGCTCGCCGACCTCGCGGCCGTCGACGTCCTGGACTCCGTGGTGCACCGCGAGGCCACGCCCCGGGTGTGGACCGACGGCTCCGCCCGCTTCCGGGCGCTCGCCGTCGCCGCCGGCTATCCCACCGACGCCGTCCACGCGGCGGACCCGGTCGGGGAGATCGCCCGCTACGACCCCACCCGGCTGATCACCCAGTGCGTCCGCGACGGCCGGTCGATGCTGCTGCCGTACGTGACCGAGCGGGACGTGCGGCGGATCGCCCGTGACGACACCGCCGCCGAGGTGCTGATCCGCGAGGGCGTCCACTCCTACATCGCCGCCCCGCTGATCGCCCGCGGCAGTGTGCTCGGCACCCTCAGCCTGCACCGCACCATCAACCCCAAGCCCTTCGACGAGGAGGACCGCACCCTCGCCTGCGAACTGGCCATCCGCGCCGCCATGTGCATCGACAACGCCCGGCTCTACGCCCGCGAACGGGACGCCGCGCTCACCCTCCAGCGCAGCCTGCTCTCCCAGCAGCCACGCGATATGGACGGCCTGGAGATCGCCTCCCGGTATCTGCCCGCGGTCAGCACCGCCGGCGGCGACTGGTTCGATGTGCTGCCCCTCCCGGACGGCAAGGTCGGGCTGGTGGTCGGCGATGTGATGGGCAAGGGCATCCACGCCGCGGCGATCATGGGCCAGCTGCGCACCGCTACCCGGGCCTTCTCCCGGCTCGATCTGCCCCCGGCCAAGCTGCTGTGCCATCTCGACGAGATCACGCCCAGCCTGGGGGAGTCCATCGCCACCTGCCTCTACGCGGTCTGCGACCCGCGCACCGGGCGGTGCGAGATGTCCACCGCCGGCCATCTGCCCCCGGTGCTGGTGCAGCCCGGCGGCGACGCCGAGCTCATCGACCTCCCCACCGGCGCACCGCTCGGCGTCGGCGGCGTTCCCTTCGCCTCGGTCGAACGGGAGCTGGCCGAAGGCGCGCTGCTCGCCCTGTTCACCGACGGCCTGGTGGAACAACGCCATCAGTCCCTCGACGTCGGACTGCACGCCCTGGTCCAGCTGCTGCGCCGGCACCAGGGCCCGCTGGAGCGGATCTGCGACCAGGTGCTGGCCGCGCTGCACGGGGCACCCGACGACGATGTGGCCCTGCTGCTGGCCCGGCTGCGCCGCCCCCGGCCGCCGGAGAGGCCCGTGCTCACGGTGGACAGCGACCGCGACACCGCGCACCGCACCGACCATGTCCGGGACGGTGCCGACCGGGGTGCGCCGCCCCGGAACGTGCCGCGGTAGGCGCCCGGGGAGAGGCCGGGGGCGGTGTGCGGACGCACCGCCACCCGATGGCGGCCGGGGCGCGCGAAGACGGACAGGGGCGCGATTCCCGCCGTCGCGCGGATCCGGCCATCACTTCTTGGCCCGGCTCGGCTGCACCCGCTTCGGCTCGCCCTTCATCTTCGGATGCTCCGGCGGATAGGGCAGGTCGCCGAGACCGTGCTCCCGCTCGTCCCGCGCGGCCAGCTCCAGCGCGGCCTCCAGACGGAAGGCGTGCCGCTCCATGTCCGCGTGCACATCGCCCCGCTCGCGGTAGCGCACCGGCATGGTGGCCACGTCGAAGTCGCGCGGCCGGGCGTCGGGCACCTCCTCCCAGCACAGCGGCGCGGAGACCGGGGCATGGGGGCGGGGGCGTACCGAGTAGGCGCCGGCGATGGTGCGGTCCCGGGCGGTCTGGTTGTAGTCCACGAAGATCTTCCGGCCGCGCTCCTCCTTCCACCACGCGGTGGTCACCCGCTCCGGAGCCCGCCGCTCCAGCTCCCGCGCGATCGCGATCGCGGACCGCCGCACCTGGGTGAAGGTCCACTCCGGCGCGATCGGGACGAAGACGTGCAGCCCCCGGCCGCCCGAGGTCTTGGGCCACCCCCGCAGCCCCAGCCCGTCCAGCACCTCGCGCAGCTCGCCGGCGGCCCGTACCGCGTCGGCGTAGTCGGTGCCCGGCTGGGGATCCAGGTCGATCCGCAGCTCGTCGGGGTGTTCGGTGTCCCAGCGCCGCACCGGCCACGGATGGAAGGTCAGACATCCCAGGTTCGCCGCCCATACGACGGCGGCCGGCTCGGTGGGGCAGATCTCGTCCGCGTGCCGCCCGCTGGGGAAGGAGATACGGCCGGTCGGAATCCACTCCGGGAGGTTCTTCGGCGCCCGCTTCTGGAAGAACGACTCCCCGTCCACCCCGTCCGGGTAGCGCTCCAGCGTCGTCGGCCGGTCCCGCAGCGCCCGCAGCGCGCCCTCGCCGACGGCCAGGTAGTAGCGGGCGAGATCGAGCTTGGTGAACCCGCGCTCCGGGAAGTACACCTTCCCCGGGTTGGTCACCCGCACCGTGCGCCCGCCGACCGTGAGCTCCACCGACTCTCCCATACGGCCACGCTAGGCCCGCCCGCCCCGGGCCGCCTCCCGGCGCGCACCGCCGCGACGGGCGCGCGGCCCGCCACAGGCGCACAATCGGACATCATGGACCTTCCGGTGATGCCTCCCGTCGAGCCGATGCTGGCCAAGGCCGTGGCCAGGATCCCGCCCGGAATGCGTTACGAGGGCAAATGGGACGGCTTCCGGGCCATCGTCTTCCGCGACGGCGACGAGATCGAGATCGGCAGCCGCACCACCAAGCCGCTCACCCGCTACTTCCCCGAGCTGGTCCAGGCGCTGCTCGCCCACCTCCCGCCGCGCTGCGTCCTGGACGGCGAGATCGTCATCGTGCGCGGCGCACGGCTGGACTTCGACGCCCTCCTGGAGCGGATCCACCCCGCCGACTCCCGGGTGCGGCTCCTGGCGGAGCGCACCCCGGCGAGCTTCGTCGCCTTCGACCTCCTCGCACTCGGCGACGCCTCGCTGATGGACGCCCCGCTGAGCGAGCGCCGCGAGGCGCTGACCGAGGCGCTGCGCGACGCCCCGGACCCGGTGCACATCGCCCCCTGCACCGACGATCCGGACCTGGCCCGGCAGTGGTTCGAGCAGTACGAGGGGGCGGGGCTGGACGGAATCGTGGCCAAACGCCCGGACCTCGGCTACCGGCCCGGTGAACGCGTGATGGTCAAGGTCAAGCACGAGCGCACCGCCGACTGCGTGGTGGCCGGTTACCGCATACACAAGTCCGGCCAGGGCATCGGCTCCCTGCTGCTCGGCCTGCACGACGGTGCCGGCCGCCTCCAGCACGTGGGCGTCTGCGCCGCCTTCTCCACGCGCCGCCGCCAGGAGCTGCTGGCCGAACTGGAGCCGCTGCGCATGGACACCGTCGAAGGCCACCCGTGGGCCGACTGGGCGCGTGAGGAGGCCCATGCCCAGGGCCGGATGCCGGGCGCGCCCAGCCGCTGGACCGGGGTCAAGGACCTGTCGTGGGTGCCGCTGCGCCCCGAGCGGGTGTGCGAGGTGGCCTACGACCACATGCAGGGCGACCGCTTCCGGCACACCGCCCGCTTCCGGCGCTGGCGGCCGGACCGGGAGCCCGGTCAGTGCACCTACGAACAGCTGGAGGAGCCGGTCTCCTTCGACCTGCGCCAGGTGCTCGGTTCCCGGCCCCCAGGGTCCTGACCTTCCCCGTCCCAGCCTTCCTGACCGAGCCTTCCTGACCGGGGGTCACCGCTTGGCGCCCCGGGCCGGGCGCTTGGCCATCCGGGTGAACCAGTCGCGCGCCGCCTCGGCGGCCTGCTCCAGGGTTCCGGGCTCCTCGAACAGATGGCTCGCCCCGGGCACCACATGGATCTCGTGCGGGGCGGCGAGCATGGCGGCCGCCTGCTGGTTGAGCCGCAGCACCTCGTGGTCGTCACCGCCCACGATCAGCAACACCGGTGCCCGCACCCGGTTCAGCGCGCCGCCCGCGAGATCGGGCCGGCCGCCGCGGGAGACCACCGCGGCCACCCGCTCCGGCCGCTCCGCCGCGGCCGTCAGCGCCGCGGCCGCGCCCGTACTGGCGCCGAACAGCCCCGCCGGCAGCCCGGAGACGGCCGGGTGCCCGGCGAGCCAGTCCACCGCGGCCACCAGCCGCCGGCCCAGCAGCGGGATGTCGAAGCGCAGCTCGGCGGTGATCGCGTCCACCCGCTCCTCGGCCTCGGTGAGCAGGTCGAACAGCAAGGTGGCCAGATCCGCGTCCTGGAGCACCCGGGCCACCGCGCGGTTGCGCGGACTGTGCCGGGAGCTGCCGCTGCCGTGGGCGAACGCGACGACGCCGAGGGGGTGGCCGGGAAGGGCCAGATCGCCCACGAGCGTGGCGTCGTCCGCGGCGATCCGGGCGGTCTCGGAGCGCATCGGCCACCTCCTGCCGGGGGTCGCGGGGCTGGTGGTACTGCTACGTGTAGGCCATGAGCCCTTGCCGCAGTTCGCTGTAGAGCCGGGAGAGCCTGCGGGATATGTGCATCTGCGAGAAGCCCAGGATCTCGCCGATCTGGCTCTGCGAAAGCCCGGCGAAGAACCGCAGGTAGAGGACGTAGCGGTCCTGCTCCGACAGCTCGGCGATCAGCACCCGCAGCGCCTCGCGGTTGACGACGCGTTCGATCGCGGCGTCGTCCGCGCCCACCGTCTCGGCGAGCAGCCGCTCCTCCGCGCCCTGGACGGCGGCGTTGAGGGAGAGCGGGGTGCAGGAGGCGCTGGCCTCCAGACCGGCCTTCACATCCTCCTGGGGCATACCGGTGCGGACGCAGATCTCGGTGACGGTGGGGGTGCGTCCGCCCAGCTCCTGCTCCAGCGCGTCGCGCGCGGAGCGGGTGCGGGAGCGGACCTCCTGGATGTTGCGCGGGATGTGCAGCGTCCACAGATAGTCGCGGAAGTGGCGCTTGAGCTCACCGGTGATGACGGGGATCGCATAGGAGGGGAAGGCGTGTCCGAGCTCGGGGTTGTAGCGGTCGACGGCCTTCACCAGGGCCAGCGAGGCCACCTGGGTGAGGTCCTCCATGTTCTCGCCCTTGTTGCGGAAGCGCAGCGCCAGGCGTTTGGCGACGGGCAGCCAGGCGCAGATGATCGCCTCGCGCAGCGCGTCGCGTTCGGGCCCGGACGGGAGCCGGGCCAGACGCAGGAAGGCACCGCCGGTGTCGGGAGTGTCGTCATGGCGTCGTTGGCGAGTCGCGGTTGCTGACATGGTCACTCGCCTCCGTGGTCCGATGTCACGGCGGTCGCCACCAGGTTCGCATGAGCCCTCACACCTCGCAATTCGACCAAATTGGTGACCGAGTGCCTGCCTTTGGGTTGGATGCGTTCTTTCTTCGGTTCAGCCCGGTTGTGGGCGGGTATGCGCAGGGGATGAACGTACGCCTTCGTCTCGCCCAGCGGCCCGAGGCGGACGCCCTGCTCGAACGCGACCCGCTGGCCCTGATGATCGGGATGCTGCTCGATCAGCAGGTGCCCATGGAGTGGGCGTTCTCCGGTCCGTACACCATCGCGCGGCGCCTGGGCCGGGAGGATCTGGACGCCCATGAGATCGCCGCCCACGACCCCGAGGGGTTCGCCGCGCTGCTGTCCGAGAAGCCCGCCGTGCACCGCTACCCGGGCGCGATGGCGGGGCGCGTGCAGCAGCTGTGCCGGTATCTGGCCGAGCACTGCGACGGCGACCCGACGGCCCTGTGGCGCGACGTCTCCTCCGGTGCGGAGTTGCTCGAGCGGCTGCACGAGCTGCCCGGTTTCGGCAGGCAGAAGGCGCAGATCTTCCTCGCGCTGCTGGCAAGCGGTTGGGGGTGCGGCCCACGGGCTGGCGCGAGGCCGCCGGGGCCTACGGGGAGGAGGGGGCGTACCGCTCGGTGGCCGACATCACCGGACCCGAGTCGCTGGACAAGGTCCGCGCCCACAAGCAGGAGCTCAAACGGCAGGCCAAGCAGGCCAAGGGTGGCGCCGCGAGCTGAGCGGGGACTTTTCAGGGGGCGCCGGGTGCGGGGGTGTCCGGCGAGGCGGTGCCCAGCGCGTCCCGCAGGGTGTCCACGGCCAGGGTGAGCGCGGCCCGTGCGGCCCGGGTGTCGCGGAGCGCGTCGAGCATCAGGAAGTCATGGATGATCCCCTGCATCCGCAGGGCGGTGACCGGTACCCCGGCCTCCCGCAGCCGCGCCGCGTACGCCTCGCCCTCGTCGCGCAGCACATCCGCCTCACCGGTGATGACCAGGGCGGGCGGCAGCCCGGCGAGCTGGTCGGGGGTGGCGCGCAGCGGGGAGGCGGTGATCTCGGAGCGCTGTGCCGGGTCGGTGGTGTACTGGTCCCAGAACCACTTCATGGCCTCGCGGGTGAGGAAGTAGCCCTCGGCGAACTGCTCGTAGGAGTCGGTGTCGAAGCGCGCGTCGGTCACCGGGTAGAAGAGCACCTGCCGGACCAGCGACAGATCGCCGCGCTCCCTGGCGAGCAGGGTGAGGACGGTGGCCATGTTGCCGCCCACCGAGTCCCCTGCCACCGCGATCCGGGAGGCGTCGAGCCCCGCCCCCTCGCCGTGGGCCACGATCCACTGGCCCACGGCGTAGCTCTGCTCCAGTGCCACCGGGTAGTGGGCCTCGGGGGAGAGGTCGTACTCGGGGAAGACCACGGCGGCGCCGACCCGGACCGCCAGCTCCCGGACCAGCCGGTCATGGGTGTGGGCGTTGCCGAACACCCAGCCCGCGCCGTGGATGTAGAGAATCACCGGAAGGGTGCCGACGGCCTCCGGCGGACGGACGATCCGCGCCTTCACACCGCCCGCCGGAATCCCGCCGACGCTGATCCACTCCTCGTCCACCTCCGGCTTGGGCACCTCACCGGACTGCACCTCGTCGACCGTGCGACGGCCCTCGGCGGGCGTCATCTGGTACAGGTACGGCGGCTTGGCGGTGGCCTCGGCGAACGCCGCGGCGGCGGGCTCGAGGACGGGACGGACCGGAGCGGTGGTGGACATCGGCTCCTCCTTTTCCGCTCCGACGATCCCACCTCGGCCGCCACGGCACCCACCGCTGTTACGCCACTCGGGCGCATCCCTGGACCTCGGCGTTCCGGCCTCGGGCTCCCTGGGTGTCCGGGTTCCCTGGGCCCCCGGGTCCCTGGACTCCTGGACTCCTGGGCTCCTGGACGACGACGTCAGGTCAGGGGGCCCGGTGCCGGTGAGGGGTCCGGGACCGGATCGGGGCCCGGCGGCTTGGGCACCGGGTCGGGGGACGGGCCCGGGGTGGGGCCGGGTGTGGGGTTCGGCGGCGGCTCGGGCGGAGGGGTGGGAATCGGGTCGGGCGGCGGGCCCGGGGGCGGTCCGGGCACGGGGCCCGGTGCGGGACCCGGTTCCGGGCCACCCGGACCGGGCGAGGGGGTCGGAGACGGCGGCCCGGGTTCTCGCTGCGCCGAGTGGATGGGGGTCGGGTCGGTCTGCCGTGCCACGGTGTCCTCCAATGCTGTACGACGGGTGGCCACGTCATCTCCGGGGCGGGTGCCCCGGTCCCCTGGGATGTACGCATGGCCTCGGCGCCGAACGCGGGGGCGGCGGGGAAGGCGGGCACGAAGTCCTCCGCCCGGCGGAAGCGGCGTCGCCGGCGTCGCCGTCGCCATGCGACGTTCTCCTGGTCCGGACCGGTAGCTCCGGACCGGCGGCTACCCACATCGTATCTGGTAAAATGCCCGCTTTTGGGGCCTGTGCCCTCTATGTCCGGCTACGCCGCCTCGACGACCTCGACCCCTTGGGCGCGCAGCGCCCGGATCTCGTCGGCGTCGGCGCCCCCGTCGGTCACCAGCGTCCAGCCGGGCGGCAGCCGCACCCAGGTGTGGAAGGGGCGGCGGCCGATCTTCGCGGAGTGCGCCAGCACGTACACCGCCTCCGCCCGGCGGGCCATCAGTTCCTTGAGCCGGGTCTGGCGCAGCTCCGCCTCGCAGATGCCGTGCTCCGCCGTCACCCCGTCCGCGCCCAGGAAGACCCGGTCGAAGGTCATGCGCTCCAGGGCGGCCTCGGTGAGCGGGCCGAGGAAGCTCTGGCTCAGCGGCCGGAGCGTGCCGCCGAGGCATTCCACTCGCACGGTCTCCACATCGGCCAGCTCCTGTAGCGCGGTGAGCCCGGTCGTGGCCACCGTGAGCCCCTCGGCGGTGCGCAGCTCATGGGCGAGGGCGCCGACCGTCGACCCGGCGTCGAGCAGCACCGTCTCCCCGGCGCGGACCCTCGACGCCGCCCAGCGCGCGATGGCCCGCTTGGCCTCGAACGCCTCGCCGGTGCGCTGGCGCAGCGATGCCTCCGGGTGGGCGACCAGGGCCATCGCCCCGCCGTACGTACGCGCCAGCCGCCCGTCCGCGGTGAGCTGGGCGAGGTCGCGGCGGATGGTGGAGGCGGTGACACCGAAAGCGCGGGACAGCTCCTCCACACTGGTCAGGCCCGTGGTCGTGGCGAGGTGGACGATCTGGTCGCGCCGGGCCCGCGCTCCGTTCACCGGCATATCACTCGCGTTCCTCAACGTAGGTTCGGTGTCAGCGGGCCGGGGTCGGCGACATCTCGGCGGCCTGCCGGAGCGCCTCGATCATGCTACCGGCGTCGGCGGTGCCCGTACCGGCGATGTCGAAGGCGGTGCCGTGGTCGACGGAGGTGCGGATGACGGGCAGACCCACGGTCAGATTGACCCCGGCCTCCAGGCCCAGCACCTTGACCGGGCCGTGCCCCTGGTCGTGGTACATCGCCACGATCAGGTCGTAGTCGCCGCGCCCGGCCAGGAAGAAGGCGGTGTCGGCGGGGAGCGGGCCGCGGGCGTCGATGCCGTCGGCGCGCAGCACCTCCAGTGCGGGCACGATCTTCTCCTCCTCCTCGCCGTAGCCGAACAGGCCGTTCTCACCGGCGTGCGGATTGATCCCGCACACCCCGATCACCGGTTCGGGGGTGCCGGCGCGCACCATCGCCTCATGGCCGCGCCGCACCGTGCGCTCGACCAGGCCGGGCTCGATCTTCCGCACCGCGTCGATGAGCCCGATGTGGGTGGTGACGTGAATGACCTTCACCGTGGGAGTGGCCAGCATCATCGACACCTCCTCGACCCCGGTGAGACGGGCCAGCAGTTCGGTGTGGCCGGGGTAGACGTGGCCGCCCGCGTGCAGCGCCTCCTTGTTGAGCGGCGCGGTGCAGATGCCCTGCACCTCGCCGTTCATGGCGAGTTCGGCGGCGGTGCGTACGTACTGGTAGGCCGCGTCCCCGGCCACTGGCGAGAGCGTGCCCCACGGCAGGTCGGCCGGGAGCAGCCCGAGGTCGATGACGTTGATCCGGCCCGGGGTGAACACCGCCTCGCCGGGCGTGGCCACGGTGACGACCTCGCAGCTGATGCCGCGCAGCCGGGCGGCCTGCCGCAGCCGCTCCGCGTCCCCGATGACCACCGGGCGGCAGCGCCGCAGGGTGTCCGGGTCGAGCAGCGCGGGGACGACCACCTCGGGCCCGATGCCGGCGCCGTCGCCCATGGTGACCGCGATCAGCGGGAGCGGGGCACCGGCGTCCGCGCCGGAGGCCCCGGTGGAGGTGAGATGGGTGGAGGCGTTCATGGGCTGACCTTCCGTTCGGTCGAGTGGGGGCGCAGCGCCCGGACGATGTGGCGCAGGGAGTCGGGGTACCCGAAGCTGCCCGGTCGGGTCACGACGGATCGCCCGTCGGGGGTGGAGAGATGGACGGCGCCGTGGTGCACCTGGCCGACCGGGGCGAGCTCGGTCACCGCCAGCGCGTCCAGCACCCGGCGGGCCGTCTCACCGCCGGTCAGTACGAGATCGACGGCGCCGGGGTGCGCGGCGACGGCAACGGCGACGGCACGGGCGAGGCCGTGCACCAGCCGCCGGGCGGACACGGGCCCGGACCGCGTACCCGGCCCGGTGTGACCCGGCCCGGTGTGACCCAGCCCGGTGTGACCTGACTCTGTGCGATCCGGCTCTGTGTGGTCGTCGGATCCGCCGCCGGACGGTGGTGTCGCGGCGGGCAGGGGCCCGCGTGCGGAGGTCGGTGCGGCGGCGGGCGCGTGCGGCGTCGCCGGGGCGGGAGCCGCCGGCGGGGAACCGGTCGGGCCGGTCGGGCCGGTCGGGGCAGCGAGGGAGACGACCGTGACCGGGGCCGTCATCGGGGGCAGCCGCACCGGAGGGCCGTCCGCGATCAGCTCGGCGAGCGGGAGTGGGTGGTGGATCGCCCCATCCTCGACCAGGCGCCGGATCTGCTCGACGGCCGCCGGTTCGGCCGTACCGACGACGACCAGCACGTGGCGGCCGGTGGCTGGTGTTGGTGTCGGGGTGGTGGTGTGGGGCGCGGTGGCTGGTGGCGGCGTAGTGGTGGTGGCCGAGGGCGCGGTGTCTGGTGGTGGCGCGGGTGTGGTGGCGGGGGATGCCGTGGCTGGTGGCGGTGTCGGGGTGGCGGTGCCTGGTGTCGGTGTCGGGGTGGTGGTGTGGGGCGCGGTGGCTGGTGGCGGCGTAGTGGTGGTGGCCGAGGGCGCGGTGTCTGGTGGCGGTGCGGGTGTGGTGGCGGGGGATGCCGTGGCTGGTGGCGGTGTCGAGGTGGTGGTGTTGGGCGCAGTGGTGGTGGCCGAGGGCGCGGTGGCCGGTGGCGGTGTCGGGGCGGCAGGGGGCGCCGTGGCCGGTGACGGCGCGGTGGCGGAGGGCGTGGTGGCTGCGGGCGCGCCCGCCAGGTGGCGGCCGAGGGCCAGTGCCAGTCCGCCGGAGCCGACCAGCCGTAGCCGTGGCCCGGCGGCGAGTGACGCCTCGACGATCGCGGTCAGGTCGGCGTCGGTCTCCGCGTCGCACACCGCCACCCGTCCGTCGTCCGTGGCCTTCCGCAGCGCGGACAGCAGGGAGCGGCCGGGGGCCCGTACGGTCGTGAGCGGGATCGGTGTGGTGGGGAGCCCGCCGAGGGCGTCCGCGATCGAACGCGGCGCGGCCGTGGTCTCCGAACGCCACGCGTCGCCCTCGTGGAGCGCCACCCCGTCGATGTGGACCACCCCCGAGCGCACCACGCGCCCGGCCACCGGCAGCGCGGGGGCGAGCACCACGCCCGCGCCGTCCTCGGCGAGGGCGGCGACCTCGGCGGCGAGGTTGCCCCGCAGCAGCGAGTCGATCTTCTTCAGCACCAGGGTGTCCCCGCCGGGCGAGGACAGCCGCAGCGCGTCGCGGACCGCCTCGGCCGCCTCGGCGGCCGGGCGGTAGCGGGAGTCGAGGTCCAGGACGATGGCCTCGCCGGGACCGGGTGGGCGCAGGGCCACCACCCCTTCACGGCCAACCCCTTCACGGTCAACCCGCTCACGGCGAACCCGTTCACCGTCAACCCGCTCACGGCGGCGAACTCGTTCACCGTCAACCCCCTCACCGCTCCCAACGAGCACCACCTGGCTGCGCGTTGTGCGCGAGTGAAGGGCGGCGGCCGTTTCGGCGGCGCCGGACAGGTCATCCGCGATGGCCACTAGCCTCCGGCCGGTCGTCATACCGGTACCTCCTCAAATGACCATGACGGACGGAGCGATCCGATGTCGTGGATGCCGTCTCCGCGGTCCCGATGATGGCATACGTTGCGCGAAGTGCGCGAGAGCTATTGCGTAAAGCGCGCAGTCATGTCACGGTGACCGCCGCGACACCTTGACCCGTACGGCCCTCATCCGGGCGCCGCACGGATCGAGCGAGCCGGTCGCTCGCCTCAGAACCGCCGAGAGGTCAACGATGACCCGTATCCCCATTGGTCCGGCACTCAGCCGCCGGTCCGTGCTGCGCCTGTCAGCAGGCGCCTCAGCAGGTATCGCCCTCGCCCCGCTCACCGGGTGCGCGGGCCCCACCGGCGCCCCCGGGCCCGGCGCCATCAGCCTCGGGCTGAACCGCTCACTGGTCAGCCTGGACAACAAGCTCAACCAGTTCGACGCGGCGGTCACGGTGCAGCGCGCGGTGCGCCAGGCGCTCACCCGGATCGGCGAGGGGCTCCGGCCCGAGTTGGTGCTCGCCGACCGCTTCGAGATGACCGAGCCCACCACCTGGACGGTGCGACTGCGCCAGGGAGCCCGCTACTCCGACGGCACTCCGGTCACCGTCAAGGACGTCTCGACCGCGCTGACGATGTACGCGGGGGTCAACGGCTCGTTCATCGTCGGCCTCTTCCCCGAGCTGCCCACCGTCGAGCCGGTCGACGAGCGCACCTTCCGGCTGCACACCAAGCGCCCGGTCCCCATCCTCGACCAGCTCATGGCCAACATCCTGATCAGCCCCGCCGCCGCCAACCGGGCCGGGGAGCTGTCCGGCGGTGTGGGCTCCGGCCCGTACGTGGTCACCTCGGCCAACTCCGGCACCGGTGAGTACACGCTGGCCGCCAACCCCCGGTACTGGGGGCGGCGCCCCGCCGTCGACCGGGTCCGGGTGCGCTTCGTACCCGAGGAGTCCAGCCGTGTCGTCGCGGTGCGCAGCGGTGAGCTGGACGTCATCGACACCATCACCCCCGACTCCGCCGAGCAGCTCAAGGGGTTGCCGGGGGTGGTGCTGGACCGCACCTCGGGCACCCGCGTCAACCAGCTGTTCTTCAACTTCCGCAAACCGCGCGGACACCCGCTGGCCGACCCCCGGGTGCGCGAGGCGCTCAGCTACGCCATCGACGGCGAGTCCCTGGTGCGCGATGTGCTCACCGGCTCCGCCCAGCAGGCCGAGGGCGTCGTCCCGCTCGCGCTCAAGGGCTCGGTGCGCACCGGCCGTTATGTCCACGATCCCGGTGAGGCCCGCAAACGCCTCGCCGCGCTGGGCGCGAGCGACCTCAAAGTGAAGATCATCTGGGAGTCCGGGGAGTTCCCCGCGGACACCTCGGTGATGGAGGCCGTCCTGGAGATGCTGCGCGACGTCGGCGTCCGCGCCACCCTCCAGCAGTTCGAACCGGGCGGCGACATCCTCCAGTGGCGGCAGGGCCGCCGCGGCGACTGGGACGTCCTCGGCAACGGCTTCTCCGTCCCCACCGGCCACGCCTCCACCAGCCTCCAGGGCATGTACGGCGGCACCCCGGAGAAGGAGCGGACCCGGGACACCTACCAGGGCTATGTCTTCCCCGAGATCGCCGCCCGGCTGGCCGACGCCTCCTCCGAAACCGATGAGAAGACGCGGAACAACAAGCTCGCCGCCGTCCAGAAGCAGATCTGGGACACCCGGCCCTGCCTGTGGGCCTTCGTCCCCGATGTGGTGCTGGCCCGCCGCAATCGGGTGCGCGAGGTGCGGCTGCTCCAGCTCAACTCCTACGACCTCGCCGCCGTGCGTCTGGAGGGCTGAGCCGTGACGCGCTATCTGATACGCCGCCTGGGCCAGAGCGTCCTGACCGTCTTCCTGACCCTCTCCACCGTCTTCGTCCTGGTCCGCATGGCCCCCGGCGACCCCGCCGCGGCCCTGGCCGGGCCCAACCCCACCAGCGCCGACCTCGCCAGGATCCGGGAGCAGTTCGGGCTCGACCGCGGACTGCTCACCCAGTACGGGGTCTTCCTGCGCGACCTGGTCACCGGCGACCTCGGCACCAGCTACTCCTTCCACGCCCCCGCCCTGGACGTGGTGCTCGACCGGGTGCCGTACACCGTCACCCTCTCCCTCTCCGCGATCGCCCTCACCGCGCTGGTGGCCGTGCCACTCGGGGTGTGGATGGCCCGCCGCGCCGACACCAAGCGGGAGCTGGGCGCCAATGTGCTGACCATCGCCGGGCAGTCCATGCCGGACTTCTGGATCGGCGTGATGCTGCTGACCGTCTTCGCCGTGCTGATACCGGTGCTGCCCGCCTCCGGCTTCACCACCTGGGGCGGGCTGGTGCTGCCCACCGTGACCGTGGCCATCCTCCAGATGGCGCTGATCTCCCGGCTGGTCCGCCGCGAGATGGTGTCCGCCCTCGCCTCGCCGTACATCACCGTCGCCCGCTCCCGCGGCGTCTCCGAATCGGCGCTGACCTGGCGCTACGCCATGGGCAACTCCGCCATCCCGGTGCTCACCGCGCTCGGCACCCGGTTCGCCGCGATGCTCAACGGCGTCGTGGTGGTCGAGGTGGTCTTCGGCTGGCCCGGTGTCGGCTCGCTGGTCGTCCGCGCCCTGGAAACCCGCGACTATCCGCTGATCCAGGCGACCGTCCTGGTCACCGCCGCCCTGGCGGTCCTCGTCCAACTCCTCATCGACCTGGCCTACCCGCTGCTCGACCCGCGGGTGCGCCTGGGAAAGGCGGCCTGAGATGAAAGGCGCCCTCGAACCCCCGGCCCCCGCCGAAGCAGGCCCCGCGCCCCGCCCCAGCGCGGTCACCGCCAAGCACCTGGCCCGCGCCACCGCCACCCGGCGCCGCCGCAGCGCGAGCCTCAAACTGTGGGTGGGCGCGGTGTGCACCGCGCTGGTGGTGGTCCCGGTCGCCCTCGCCCAGGTGCTGCCCCTGCCCGGCGCGAACGACCAGGACCTCTCCCGGCGCCGGCTCGCCCCGCTGACCGACGGCCATCTCTTCGGCACCGACCAGCTCGGCCGGGATGTGCTCTCCCGGGTGCTGCACGGCGGCCAGGTGTCGCTGTCGATCGGTGTGCTCGCCGTCGTGGTCTCCGGCCTCATCGGCGTCGTCGCGGGCGCCGCCGCCGGGTACTACGGCCGCTGGGTGGACGCCGTCGTCTCCCGGCTGCTGGAGGCCCAGATGTCGCTGCCGCTGCTGATGATGCTGCTGCTCGTGGTCGCCCTCTTCGGTCCCTCCGTCACCGTCATCACCTGCGTCATCGCCGTCGCCCAGTGGCCCGAGGTGGCCCGGCTGACCCGGTCGCTGGTGCTGGTCGAGCGGGAGAAGCCATATGTGGCCGCGGCCCAGGTGCTGGGCCTGCCCCGGATCGCCATCCTGGCCCGCCATGTCATCCCCAACATCGTCCGCCAGGCATCGCTCGTGGTCCTGCTGCTGCTCGCCCAGGCGGTGCTGCTGGAGAGCGCCCTCAGCTACCTGGGCGCGGGCCCCCAGCGGCCGTTCGCCACCTGGGGCCGGATCATCTCCGACGGCCAGGACTACATCACCAGCTCCTGGTGGCTGGTGACCCTGCCCGGCCTCGTCATCGTGCTGCTGGTGGTCGGGGTCAACCTGCTGGGCGACGGACTGCGCGACCGCACCCGCCGACGTACGACGGAGGGCTCCCGATGAGCGACACCAGCGACACCAGGGACACCAGCGCCCCGACCCCCCTGGTGGAGGTCGAGGACCTGCAGATCGAGCTGATCACCGACCGCGGTGTGGTGCGCGCGGTCGACGGGGTCGGCTTCACCATCGGCGCCGGCGAGACGGTGACGATCATCGGCGAGTCCGGCTCCGGCAAGTCCACCACCGCCATGGGACTGCTGCGGCTGCTGCCCGAAGGGCTCGCCGTCCTGTCGGGGACGGCCCGGATCTCGGGTGTCGACGTCATCGCCGACCCCAAGGCGGCCGGACGGATCCGCGGCCGCGGGGTCTCCCTGATCCCCCAGGACCCGATGACCGCGCTCAGCCCGGTGCACACCATCGGCCGTCAGCTGGGCGAGGCGCTCCGGCTGCGCCACCCGGGGATGTCCCGCGCCGAGGCCCGCGCCAAGGGCGTCGAACTGCTCGGCCGGGTACGCATCCCCCGCCCCGAGACCCGCTGGGGCGCCTACCCCCACCAGTTCTCCGGCGGCATGCTGCAACGTGTCCTCATCGCCATCGCCCTGGCCGCCGAGCCCCAGCTGCTGGTGGCCGACGAGCCGACCTCGGCGCTCGACGTCACCGTCCAGGCCGGCGTCCTGGACCTGTTGATGGAGCTCCAGGAGCGCACCGGCGTCGGCATCCTGATGATCACCCACGATCTGGGCGTGGCCCGGCTGGTCTCCGACCGCATCCACGTCATGCGCGGCGGCCGGTTCGTGGAGTCCGGACCGGTCGAACAGATCGTGGACCACCCCCGCGAGCGGTACACCCGCGATCTGCTCGCCGCCGTGCCCACCCTGGGCCCCTGGGACGAGACCCCCGCCGCCACTCCCGCATCCGCCGCTCCGGCATCCGCCGCTTCTGCCGCCGAGGAGGCGCTGTGACCGCACCCCTGCTGGCCGTCGAGGACCTGGTGGTCGAGTACCCGGTCGCCGACGGTGTCTTCCGCGCGGTGGACGGCGTCAGCTTCACCGTCCCGCCCGGCGGATCGCTCGGTGTCGTCGGCGAGTCCGGCTGCGGCAAGTCCACCGTGGCCCGCTCCATCGTCCGGCTGCTGCGCCCCACCCAGGGGCGGATCCTCCTCGACGGGACCGATATCGCGGGCCTGCCCCAGCGGCGGCTGCGCCCGCTGCGCAAACGGGTCCAGATGGTCTTCCAGGATCCCTACGGCTCCCTGGACCCGCATCTGACGGCCGAGGAGATCGTGGCCGAGCCGCTGCGGCTGAACGGCATGCGCTCCCGGGCCGACCGCGCCCGCCGCGCCGCCGCCCTCATCGACCAGGTGGGGCTGCCCGCCACCGCCCTCCAGCGGCGCCCCGCCGAGTTCTCCGGCGGCCAGCGGCAGCGGATCGGCATCGCCCGCGCCCTGGCCAGCGGCCCCGAGCTGCTGGTGTGCGACGAGGCCACCTCCGCGCTGGACGTCTCCGTACAGGCCCAGGTGCTCCAGCTGCTGCGGGAGCTCCAGGCCGAACAGGGACTCGCCTGCATCGTCATCTCCCACAACCTCGGAGTGGTCCGCGAGATCAGCTCCGAGGTGGTGGTGATGCGCGGTGGGCGGATCATCGAGTCCGGGCCGACCCGTACGGTGCTCTCCGCGCCCGCCGCCCCCTACACCAGGGCGCTGCGGCGCGCCGCGCTCGACCCGACGACCATGCGGGGACGCAAACCGCGCGCCCTCGTGTCCGCGATCGCCACCGACCAGGAACCAGGAGCAACGCAGTGAACGCGCATGCGCCTCAGACCCACACCACCACCCAGGCAGCGCCCGGCGGGACGGCCCTGCCCGGAATCCCGGTGCCGCTGTCGCGACTGGTGCTGGGCACCATGACCTTCGGTGACACGGTGGACCGCGCGGGCGCCGCCGCGATGCTGGACACCGCGCTGGACGCCGGGGTGACCGGGGTGGACACCGCGAACGCCTACGCGGGCGGCACCACCGAGACCATCCTGGCCGAGCTGCTCCCCGGCCGCCGCGACCGTATCGTGCTCGCCACCAAGGCCGGGATGCCGCACCCCGACACCGGCGACCACGCGCCACTGTCCGCACGCGGGATGCGCGCGGCACTGGAAGGCAGCCTGCGCCGCCTGGGCACCGACCACGTCGACCTGTTCTACCTGCACCAGCCCGACCGCTCCACACCGCTGGAGGAAACGCTCGGCACGGTCGCCGAGTTCGTCGCCGAGGGCAAGATCCGGGCGCTCGGCGTCTCCAACTACGCCGCCTGGCAGATCGCCGAACTCACCCACACCGCCGAGCGGGTCGGCGCGCCGCGCCCGGTGGTGGCCCAGCAGCTCTACAACCTGCTGGCGCGGCGTGTTGAGGAGGAGTACCTGGAGTACGCGGCCACCAGCGGACTGCGCACGATGGTCTACAACCCGCTCGGCGGCGGACTGCTGACCGGCCGTCATGCCTTCGAGGAGCAGCCGGAGTCGGGCCGCTTCGGCGACTCCCGGCTGGCCGCCATGTACCGGCAGCGCTACTGGGACCCCGGGCTCTTCGAGGCCGTACGGAGCCTGTCCCGGATCGCCGAGGAGGCGGGCATCCCGCTCGTGGACCTCTCACTGCGCTGGCTGCTCGGCCGGGACGGGGTGGACGCGCTGCTGCTCGGCGGCTCGCGCGTGGAACACCTCCGCGCCAACCTGGCCGCCGCGGCCGCGGATCCGCTGCCGGCGGATGTGACGGCGGCGTGCGACGAGGTGGGGGCCCGGCTGCGCGGCCCCATGCCTGCGTACAACCGCTGACGCGATGCCCACGGTGCCCCCGCCGCCGTACGTGGCTCGGTCATGGGCCACGGTGTCCCACGCCGCCGTCGTGGCTTGGTCGTGGGCCACGGTGTCCCACGCCGCCACCGTGGCTCGGCCATGGGCCACAGTGTCCTACCGTCGTGGGCCGGTGGGCCCGCCGCCGTGCGTGGTTCGGTCGTGGGCCACGGTGTCCTGCTGTCGTGGTTCGGCCATGGGGCCTGTGCACCGCCGCCTTCGCCTCGAGGTGGGACGCTCCGCCCGGCTGCGGCCGCGGCCCCCGGCGCGGCCGGACCGGTCCGCACTGGTCCCGGCCGGACGGCCACGGACCGTGGCAGGTCGTACGCAGCGGGGTCACACGTGGCAGGCCGTACGCACAGGTTGCCGGAAGGGCCGAGCGGGGAGAGCCGCCCGCCGGCTCCGTCGGGGGCACGTGCCGGGTTTCGGCGGAGCCGTGCACCGGGCCATGCGGCGGTCCACCCGCTGGGTCCTCGCCTGGCCGTGCGATGGTGCCCGGCGCGCACCGGACCTCTACCGGGCCGCCCATCGGGCCCCCACCGAGCCACCCTCCCGTCCACGCACCCGTCCACCCACCCGGCGTAACCAACCGATCCGCGGCCCGGCCACGCCCGTGAGCATGACCGCACCACCCACCCACACCCACCGCTGAGGAGAACCCGTGTCCACCGATATCCGTGCACAGGCCGACGGACGGCTGCGGCCCCGGGCCGGTGATCCGGCCCGGGTCGAGGCGTTTCTGCCGGCGCCCGCCGTACAGAACCACGCCGCCAACCTCACCGTGCTGCCCGGAGGGGACCTCGGATGCGTGTGGTTCGGCGGCACGCAGGAGGGCGTGCCGGACATCTCCGTGTGGTTCTCCCGGCTCGCCCCGGGCTCCGACACCTGGACGGAGCCGGTCCGGCTCTCCGATGACGCTACCCGCTCGGAGCAGAACCCGCTGCTGTTCCCCACCCCGGCCGGTGAGCTGTGGCTGCTCTACACCGCCCAGCGCGCCGGTGACCAGGACACGGCGGAGGTCCGGCTGCGGGTGTCCGCCGACGCGGGTGCCACCTGGGACGCGCCGCGCACGCTCTTCCCGGCCACCGAGGCGGGTGGGGTGTTCATCCGTCAGCCGGTGGCCGTCCTGGACTCGGGGCGGTGGCTGCTGCCGGTGTTCCACTGCGTGGCCACCCCCGGTGTCAAATGGGTCGGCGACCATGACACCAGCGCGGTGATGATCAGCGACGACCAGGGGAGGACCTGGCGTGAGCGGCCGGTGCCGGGCTCGACCGGCTGTGTGCACATGAACGTCCACCAGCTGCCGGACACCACTGTGCTGGCCCTCTTCCGCAGCCGCTGGGCGGACGCGGTGTACCGCTCGCACAGCACCGACGGCGGGGAGACCTGGAGCGAGCCGGTCCGCACCGAACTGCCCAACAACAACTCCTCCGTGCAGTACGTCCCGCTCGCCGACGGACGACTCGCGCTGGTCTACAACCACAGCAGCCGGGCGGACGCCACGGCCCGCCGGGTCTCCCTCTACGACGAGATCGACGACGAGGGACACACCGGCCGGACCCCGGCCCCGGCCGCCGCACACGACGACGCGGCACCCGGCGCCTTCTGGGGCGCGCCGCGGGCCCCGATGACCCTCGCGCTGTCTTCGGACAACGGCCTGACCTGGCCCGTACGGCGCGATCTGGACACCGGTGACGGCCACTGCCTGACCAACAACTCACGCGACCGGCTCAACCGCGAGCTGTCGTACCCCACCATCCGGCAGGGGCCCGACGGCACGCTGCACATCGCGTACACGTACCACCGCCAAGCCATCAAGTACGTGCGGGTCGGCGCCGATTGGGCGGCCGATGCCTGAGCCCCGCCACGCCGTGGTCACCGGGGTCAGCTCCGGTATCGGCGCCGCCGTCGCCGCCCGGCTGCTGGACGAGGGGTGGCGGATCACCGGGATCAGCCGTACGGCCCCCGCGCACACCGCTCCCCGGCTGCACTGGGTCCCGGCCGATCTGTCCCGGCCCGAGGCGCTGCCCGAGGTGCTCGCCCCGGTGTCCGGGGTGGACGCCATCGTGCACGCGGCGGGTGTGCAGCGCTCGGCGCGGCTGGGGGAGCTGGCGGCCGAGGACGGGGCCCTCATGTGGCGGATTCATGTGCAGGCGGCGAGTGTCCTGGTCGACACGCTGGTGGACCGGATCGCGGACGGCGGCCGGGTGGTGCTGGTGGGCAGCCGGACGATGACGGGTGTCCCGGGCAAGAGCCAGTACGCCGCGACCAAGGCGGCGCTGCCCGCCCTGGCCCGGTCCTGGGCGGCCGAGCTGGCGCCCCGGGCGGTCACGGTGAACGTGGTGGCGCCGGGGCCGACGGACACCCCCATGCTGCGGGACCCCGGCCGCAGCCGCACCCCGCCGGTGATGCCGCCGCTGGGCCGGCTGGTGCGTCCGGAGGAGGTGGCGGGGATGACGTCGTTCCTGCTGGGCCCGGAGGGCGGCGCGGTCACCGGCCAGACGCTGGTGATGTGCGCGGGTGCCTCACTCTGACGGCGGCGGGGTGCCGGGGCGGGCGAGGGCCAGCAGCCTCGCCGTGTCCCCGGGCCGGGCCTGGAGCGAGGGCAGCAGCAGCGTCCACAGATCGGCCAGATGGTCCTCGACGAGCCGCCGCCCGTCGAGGGCCTCGGACACGGTGTGCAGCCCGAAGAAGGCGCATACGACGGTCCGGGCGGCGGCCAGCGGCTCGACGTGCGGCGCCAGATCGCCCTCGGCCCGCGCCTTCTCCAACAGCTGCCCCACGGCGTCGATCCACCCCACGAAGGGCGGTGGCATGGGCGCCTCGATCAGGGTGCGCTCGGCCCACAGCCGGGCCCCGGCCCGGACCACGATGTCATCGCGGAAGGCGCGGGCCACCGCGAAGCTGAGCCGGACGAGTTGCTCCAGGGGAGGCACATCGAGGGCGGCGTATCCCTCGATCAGCGGGGGCCAGGTGGCGAAGTGTTCCTCCACCACGGCGAGGGCGAGCCGCTCCTTGCTCGTGTAATGGAAATAGATGGCGCCGCTGGTGTGGCCCGACCGGGAGGTGATGTCGCTGATGCTCGTTCCGGCGTATCCCCGTTCATCGAAAAGGAACGCGGCGGCCTCCAGAAGGGATCGGCGTGTTTGCGCGGCCCGTTCTTGCACGTGTTCGCCGTCCTTCAGCAGCCCGTCGGATGTGACGGGGAGAACTTAGCGGACTTTCGGCCCGCGATGGTGATGAGGCGAGATAGGTCAAACATTATTAGTATTTTATGGTGATCGTTCGTGAGGCTCATGGACTTTCGGAGCCGCCCGATCCCGTCGGGCGGCCGCTCAGCTGGTCCCGCACCGTGGCGCGGGAGGCGGTGCACCGGGTCTCGGTGGCCGAGGTGCTGCTCACCGATGTGCGTACGCACGGTGACGGCCGGTTCGAGGCCGCCGCCCAGTGGCCGAGGTCCCATCCCACCTTCCCGCACGGCGGGGACGGCCGGCACCATCCGCTGATGATCGCCGAAACCCTGCGCGAGCTGGGGATCTACATCCCCACGCGGTACTACGCGGTGCCCGCGGGAGCGCACTTCCTGATCCGGGACCTCTCCTACCGCCTCGACCCCGAGACCGAGCCCCGGGCCCCGTACGGCGCCTCCGACATCACCTGCCGGGCCGCCGTGACCGACGTCCGCACCTCGCCCTGCGGACGCTATGTCTCGGGGATGCGGCTGGACGTCGTGCTCTCGGCCGGTGGCAAGCTGTTCGCCTGGGCCGGGGGCACCGCACGCTTCCTCGATGGCACCACCTACGCGGAGACCCGGGCCGCCGTCCACGGGCACACCGCGCGCCGCAGGCTGCGTGCCGCGGTGCGGCCCTCACCTGCGCAACTGGCCGTTCCCTCGGCCCGGGACGTGCTGGTGGTGCGGGACGGGGGAGTGGTCTACCTCGACCCCGCCGACCCCCGCCATCCGTTCTTCTTCGACCACTGGAGCGACCATGTGCCGGGCCTGGTGCTGCTGGAGGGCGCCCGGCAGGCCGCGGCGCTGGCCACCGGTTCCACGCTGATCCGGCCCGTCGGCTGCCGGATGAAGGCGATCCGGTTCACCGAGTCGATTCCACCGGCCGTGATCGAGTGCACCTCCCACGGCAGAACCTGCGTCTTCCGGCTGCGCCAGGCCGACATCTGCACGGCGGTCGGTGTGCTCCAGTACCTCTGACCGGCGAACGCACTGTGCGACGAACTCTTTGGCGACGAACAGGCCGACCGACGAACAGCCTGACCGACGAACAAAACGCCGACACTCAGTGACCTCTTGCTTACTGCGGGTCATCTAACTAACGTAGTGATCGTTATGTTTCGGGCAGGCGAGACTCTCGGCCTGTACGACAGCAGCGGTCGGCGCACAGCGCCCTTCTGAGCCGCCAGGTCATTTCCACCGCACGGCTCCCCGCAGGTACAGGTATCTCCTGCGCCGATTCCTCCACCTCCCATGGAACGGCAGACAGATGACAGCCGAAAAGCTTCTCGGATGGACCCCAGCCGCCATCGTCTTCGACTGCGACGGCACCCTGATGGATTCCGAACGACACTGGGAAGAGGCGCGCGAAGTGGTGCTCAGAAACCACGGAACCGCCCCCGACGAGGAATTCGCCCGGCGCACGAAGGGGCTCCACTACACCGAATGCGGCCGTATGCTGGCCGAATTCGCCGGGCGCCCCGAACTCGCCGACCAGATGACCGGACAACTCCTGGACGCGTTTCGCCGGTTGGTGGCCGACGACCCGGTCACCATGCCGGGGGCGCCCCAACTGGTCGCCAAGGCGGCGGCCTTCGCGCCGCTGGCCGTGGCCAGCAACTGCCCGCGGGACGTCGTGGAGGACGGGCTCGCCAAGGCCGGGCTGCTGCGGTACTTCGGCCATGTGCTGGTCCCCGAGGGGGAGGTGCGGCCCAAGCCGTACCCGGATGTCTATCTGGAGGCCGCCCGGCTGTGCGGGGCGGCCCCCGAGGACGCCCTGGCGGTGGAGGACTCCCACTGCGGGTTTCTGTCCGCCTCGCGCGCCGGGCTGAGGGTGCTCGGCGTCGGACCGCGGAAACCGCTGGACGAGCCCCCGCCGGTCGACGCGTGGGTCCCCACTCTCGCCGATCCAGGGCTGGTCAAGTGGGCGGATTCGCACGCGGCCTGACCAGCCGCTAGGCGCCCATCGCCTGGTCGGCGGGCGCCCAGGTCACTTCTCGGCCGTCGTGCCCGGAATGGCCCGACGAACCGTCCGGTCTTCCCGTCCCGTCCATCGCGCCCCCCGGGTTCCCGCCGTGGGATCCGTCGTGGGACATGGACATCCCCTTCTCGAGGGACCCGCCGATCTTCTGGCGCAGGGGCTCCAGCGAGCCCATGGACAGACCGGTGACCGACCAGCGCTTGCCGACCAGGTATATGCCCCCGTAGTCCTTCGACGTGGCCAGCCAGTCACGCTGCCCCTTGTCGGTGGCGAAGGTGACCATCGTGAACCGTTTCCCACCGGACCCGCAGGCGCCCTGGCGCAGCTCCTCCGCCTCGGTGATGACCGTGGCCTCGCAGCCGATGGCGTCGGCGATCTTCGTCAGCGGCGCCGGGGTGCCGGGCTCGGCGAACGCCTTGGCGAGGGGGGAGGTCTCCGTCCGCTCGTGCGCGGTGCCGTGTGCCCCGCCGCCACCGCAACCACCCAGAACCAGCAAGGCGGCGCAGACGGTGGCGGCACGGAGTGCGAGTGACACATCAACCTCCCGGTGGAAGTGGGGCGGTCCGGACCCGGATCGTTACCGGCCCGCCTTCTTGCCCTTGTCGGTGACCGCGAACCAGGTGCCCTTCACGCCCTGGCCGTTGGTGTCACCCGGCTTCTCGTCCCCGGTGAAGGTGTAGAGCAGCCAGCAGTCGAACGCCGCCTGCCGGGTGCCGTCGGGGCGCTTGAACGAGGTGATCTTCGCGGCGTCGACCCCGGCGACCTTGGTGGTGTCCACGGCCTTGACCGGCTTCCAGGTGTCCAGGCAGGCACCGAGGCAACCGGTCTTCATCGGCCAGGCGCTGTCCTTGTCGAACCGGTAGACGGTCATGCCGTCGCCGTCCACGATGACCTTGCCGAGTTCGGCGTCGTTCCTGACCATCAGCTGGAGGCTGTCGTCCGTGGCCGCGGCCTTGCCGGCCGGTTTGCCGTCGGGCGCCAGCGCGTTCCACGTACCGCCCACACCCTGGCCCTTGGTGTCACCCGGCTGGGTGTCGCCCGCGAAGCGGTAGACCGGCCAGCCCGCCAGCGTCAGCTGCTGGGTGCCGTCGGAGCGGGTGACCGAGCCGAGTGCGCCGGAGTCGATACCGGCGGTGGCCGTGGCGTCGTCCGCGGGCACCGCGGGCCACTTGGTGGCGCAGTCGTCGTTGCAGGTGGACTTGGCCGGCTTGGGGGTGTCCTCGTCGAACCGGTAGAGCGTCCAGCCCTCGCTGTCGGTGACGAACGAGCCGAGCTCGGCGTTCTTCTCGACCGTCAACCGCTTCGCGGGCCCGGTGCGCGCGGCCTCGTCACCCGCGCCGGCGCCGATGTCACCGGCCGTCGCACCCGCACCCGCCGACGCGGAGGTCCCCGCACCCACGGTCTGGCTGCCACCCGCCGGCTGCACGTTGGCGCTGCCCGCTGTGTTGTCCTCGCCGCTGCCGCACGCCGCCGTCAGCAGAACCATCGCTACCGACACCCCGGCGTAGGCGATGTGACGCCGCTTCTCCATGACCATTCCTCTGTAGTCTCGACCGGTCCGGCGGTGATCACGCCGACGCCAGTGCATACGGAGACCGGGCCGGCCGGCGCTCAGCGGCCGCGGAATTTGTCACCGGACGCACAAACCGCAGGAGTGCGCGTCGCCCTGTCGCTACTCCTCGATGCGCAGCGCCAGGGCGGGGCAGCGGCGGACCGCGCGGACCGCCTGCGCACGCAGCTGCCGGGGCACATCCATCGTGGCCGAGGCCGGATAGCCGTCGATCCCGAGCGTCAGCACCTCGGGCGGCAGGATGTCCGCGCACAGCCCATGGCCCTGACACAGCGACCAGTCCACCAGGAGCTTCTCCGCCGGCCCCCGCTGGGGCCGCCGGTCGCGCGCCGCGGAGCTCGACGGGGCGGACGGCGGCGCGGACGGTGGCGCGTCCGGCGGCAGCGGCAGCACCCCCACCGTCGGCCGTCCGCAGCCGGCGCCGCGCGCATGGGCCTCGAACTCCTCCGGGAACGCGTCCAGCGCGGTGGCCACGAAACCGGCGGTGCCATCGGGATGGCCGCACGCCCCGCGCTTGCGCACCGAGTTGACGTAGGCGCGCACCTTGTCGATCGAGGACTGGCCGCCCCCGCGCTCCACCTGGCCGAGGGCGTCCGCGAGCGCCGGCAGCCCGATGAAGCAGGGCCCGCACTGACCGGCCGTCTCGGCGGCCAGCCAGCGCGCCACCCGCGCGGTCTCACCCAGCGGGCAGGTGTTCTCGGGGATGGGCAGCACCGCCCCGGCGCCCAGCCGGGCGCCGTACCTCTTCATGGACTCCCGGGAGATGGTGGCGGCGTTGATGCTGCCCGGGTCCAGCCACTTGCCGTGATAGCCGCCCACCAGGACCGCCTGGCCGGGGGTGAGGCCGCACAGCTCCAGGATGTAGGTCAGCGGCACTCCGGTGGGCGTCTCCATCACATACGTGCCACCGACCGTCAGCAGCGTCGTGCCCGGTTCGGTGGGCAGTCCCACCGAGCGGTACGGCAGGGCGCCCATCCGCGCCGCCACGGCGAGCTGGGCGAAGGTCTCGGTGTTGGACAGCAGGGTGGGCAGACCGCCGAGCCCGCTGTCGCTGGCCCGGATCTTCCGGCCGTTGGGGATGGCCGGGGCGCCGCTGATGCCGTTGATGACGGCGCCGCCCTCACCGGCGACGAACCGGTCCGGGGTGCGGTTCACCGAGACCGGGACCCCGCTGGGACCGCGCTCGGCGATCGCGGCGGCCAGGGACTCCTCGACATCCGGGCGGTGCACCGCGATGGCGACCTCCTCGGCGCCGATCGCCTCGGCGGCCAGTACGGCACCGTCGATCACCAGATGCGGGGTGTGCAGCAGCAGCGCGGTGTCCTTGAGGCAACTGGGCTCCCCCTCACTGCCGTTGACCACGACGGCACAGCGGCCCTCGCGCCGGCCGGCCGACTCGACGACGGCCGAGACCTTCTTGGCGAAGGGGAAACCGGCCCCGCCGCGCCCGCGCAGATCGATGTTCTCCGCGAGCGCCACGAGTTCGTCCGCCCGCAGGGCCGGCATGGTGCCGTGCACGGTCAGATGGCCGACCCGGTCCAGCCGGTACACCTCGTCGAGCCCGGCCAGCAGCCGGGGCGGATCGACACAGGCGAGTCCGGGTTTTGTCGTGATCACCGGCCCCACCCGCGCGAGGCGCCGAGCGGCCGGCCCTCACGCCGCCCGGATGCGGCCGGGCGGGGGCGCGGCACGGTGGGGTCGGTCCGCCGGGTCCGGCCCGCCCGCATGCTGTGGGCGGGAGGGTTCCTGACCTCGATGCCGTCCGCCCGGTCGATGTCCTGGCGCCGCCGGGTCACCAGCCGCAGCCACAGCGCGACGGCGACACCGGCCAGGGCCGCGAGGTAGCCGTAGGTCGCCCAGGTCTTGGCGGCACGCCCCGCCTTCAGCCCGTGGATCAGCGCCGCGCACCACGCGGGGTAGGCGCCCACGTGCAGCGCGCGCCACCAGCGGTACCGCCAGCGGGAGTGGCCCGCCGAGGCGAACGAACCGCGCACCGCACCGGTCACCGCCGCGATCACGAACAAATAGCCCGCGATGGTGCCGAGCCCGATCAGCACCGGCTGATTTGCGTCAGCGAACGGCAGTGCGACGGCCGTGGCGTCGGTGTGGCTCTCCGCGATCTTGACCCAGATGTGAAGGACCAGGAACAGCAGACCGGCGACCGCGGCCGCCCGGTGGATGGCCTGGGCGATCAGCCGCTGGTGGGTGTGCAGGATCAGCTGGTCGGTCGCGGCGAGCCCCCACAGCGCCGCCGATGTCAGGCAGACCAGCGCGAGCACCCCCGCCCCGAAGTCCAGGAACGCGAAGGTCCGGGAGAACGCGCCGGCGTCCCACGCCACGTACAGGGACAGCGCGACGGTGCCGATAATGGCGTATATCCGGACATCGCGCGGCCATCCGAGCCCGGATGGATCACGCTGCTGAGTCCGGCGAGCGGCTCGTCGTCCGCCACGGGCCCGGCGTCCGCCGTGGCGCCCCTGCGGGGAGGGGAGCGGCGTTTGGGGCATGGACATGGGAGCCTCCCGATCGCGCGGATTCGCGCGGGTGACGAGATACGGCAACGTCGTGTTGGGGGCAGCAGCTTCTCGGAAGTACACATGATCTCCATAAGATTTGTCGTAACGTGACAACTTCTCGTGGACGCACCGTGCTCACCCCGTCCCCGGCTGATCCACTGTCATCACCATGGCAAAGATCCAGCAAAGTGCCGGGACCGGGAGGGGGTGGGTTCCTCTATGACGTAGCGGAGGACCCTCGACTCCCGACCGGTACTGGACGAACCGGTGACGGAGACAACCTCCACGGACCTGGCCGACCCCCCAACGGCCAGGTCTCCCCCCGGCAAGAACGAGGTAATGATGGGCGAACTCGTGAACCGCATCCGGTCCCGCCCCCGTGGCGAGTGGACCCGCGTTCCGCGCGACGAACTCCCCTCCCTGGCCGATGAGTTGATGGAGAGCCTTCGGCACGGAATTCCGGGATTCGCCGCACTTGTGGAGAACTTAGGGCGAGACAAGGTCCGACGGGGAGTCGAGCAGGCTCTCCTGACGGCACTCGGCCACCGCACGGTGGGCGAGGACAGGACCGGCCAGGACGGCGCCTGCGCAGAGGCGCTGGCCGAGGTGCCGCCCGAGCGGGCCCGGCGCGACCTCTTCGAGGCCCTCATCGGTGAGGTGGTGGTCTCCGAACGCACCCTGATGGAGCTCTCCCGGGCCGCCCGGTGGCCGCTTCCCGAGACGGTGCTGGCCATCGCCCTGCCCACGCCGGGCGAGGCACCGCAGCCGGCCGCCGTGCTGGGAGACACGCTCATCGGTGCGGTCGGCGACGAGCTGTGCCTGCTGGTCCCCGACCCGGACACCGACCCCGGACCCGCCCCGGACCCCGCCACCGCCCCCGCCCAGGAAGGCGACCGGGAAGGCGACCGGGACCCGGAGCGGGACGTTTCCGCCGAGCCCGGCACCCGGGCGGCGCTGGAGACCGCGCTGCGCGGCCGCACCGCGGCCGTGGGCCATGTGGTGCCGCTGGGCGACGTGGCCTCGTCGGTGCGGTGGGCACGGCGCCTGCTGGCCCTGGCACCCGTCCGCTCGGGCCCCGAGGCCCGGGTGCTCTTCGTCGACGACCATCTGTCGACGCTGCTGCTCCTCCAGGACGAGTCACTGGTCCGGGCGCTGGCCGCGCGGTGGCTCAAACCGCTGGCCGGGCTGACCCCCCGGCAGAGCGAACGCCTCCAGATGACGCTGCTGGCCTGGCTGGAGGGCGGCGGCGCGCCCGAGGCGGCCAAGGCCCTCAAGGTGCATCCGCAGACCGTGCGGTACCGGCTGCGCCAGATCGAGAAGCTCTTCGGGCCGGGCCTGCGCGACCCCCGCATACGCTTCGAGCTGGAGATGGCGTTGCGCGGCCGCAGGCTGATGGCGCAGATGGACCGGATACGGCGCCACGCGTCCCGGGTGAGCCGCCGGGTCCGCACCGGTGCGCCCCCCGGCGTCCGGCCGCTCGGCATCGCCCGGGAGGCACGCGTCAACGGACTCTGACCGGTAACACGGCGAACCGCCGGCCGCGCTCGCGCGGCCGGCGGTTCACGTCGTCGGCGAGGGCCGGCGGATCGCGCGCGAGGGGGCGGCGGTTGGTTCAGCCTCTCGCCCCGGCGGGCGACGCCCCCCGCGGGGCTGGTCCGGTGGCAGCGCGGCGCGCGCCGGCCTCCCGGCCGGCGCGCGCCTGGTGTTCCTGGTGGTCCTGGTGTTCCTGGTCCATCAGCCGCACTGTTTGCCGCGGTTGATGCAGTTCACCGCCTTGTTCATCAGGTCGTCCGGCATCACGTTGATGAAGTCGTCGTGGTCGGTGATGGGCTTGTGCAACTGCTCGGGGAAGCCGTCCACGGCGTACGGGGTGTTGGCCGGCACGTCGTAGGTGATCGTGTTCACCAGCTGGGGGATGGCCTGGAAGCCGTCGGGGCAGGAGCCGTCCTCAGCGGCGAAGGCCACGTGGTCACGGTGGTTGGCGCTGTCGGTGTTCTTGCCGTCCCAGCAGCTCTGGAAGTCGAAGGTGCGGGTGACGGAGCTGCCTTCGGGGCAGAGCGGGTACTTGTCGGTCAGCTGCCGGTCCTCGAAGCCGGTGCAGCTCCAGGAGGCGTTGGCGTTGGCGTCGCCGTTGGTGAACGCCTTGGCGTCACCGGTGATGATCCGCAGGAACTTCGGCATCGCCGTGACCTTGCTCCGCGGGTTGCCCCGGAACTCGAGCGTGGAGCTCTTGGGGGTCAGGATCGTGCCGACGTTGCCTTCCTGCCCGCCGCCGAGCTGATCGGCGTCCGCCTCGTCCGTACCGTCCTGGGCGCGCAGGACCGGCCAGTAGTAGGTCGACTTGTCGCCGTTGGCGCAGGAGGTGCCCGCCTGCTCGAAGGTCTGGTTGTCGGCGAAGGCGCTGTTGCTGTCGTTGCCCACGTAGTCGTGCATGTGGTGGGCGCCGTTGCCCACTCCGGGGGCGACGATGACATTGTCGCTGTTGCGCAGGGCCGGGTCACCGACGCCGCAGTCGGAGGTGAAGGTGCCGGTGGAGCCGTTCTTCCGGACCCGCGGCGGCTCCTGGACGTTCGGCCGCACCTGGGTAATGTCGACGAAGTCGTCCTGCGAGGGCCCGTTGCCCGCCTGGCCGCCCGCGTTGCCGGGCACCTCGTTGGCGCCCTCGCCGCCCTGCCCGCCGCCTTGCTGGTCGCCCTGCCGGCCGTCGCCCTGGTGCTGACCGCCGCGCCCGCCGCCCGGCCGGCCGAACCTGCCCTTGCCACCCGTGGTCGTGGCGACCTCCTGCCAGGTGCAGTCGGTCATCCCCCGCAGCGGGGAGTTGTCGCCGCCGATGGCCGAGCCGATGTCGTCCAGTGTCCGGGAGCGCTCGTCGTTGAGCCGGGAGAGCACCGCCTCGCTCGCACCACGCTGCCGGTTCATCCACCGGTACGCGGTGGCCACCTGGTTGTCCAGCTCGGCCAGGTTCTTGTCGACCTCGGGCCTGGCCTTGGCCGGCACATGGCTCAGCTTCTGGCCCACATCGGGGCACTGGATCGTCCCCGCCCGCGCGGACACGGTGGTGTTCCGGCCGGAGCCGCCCCTGTCGCCATGGGCCGACGCGTTCGCGGCGACGATCGCTGCCCCGCCGCCACCGAGTGCCACAGCGGCGACGACGGCGACGGTCTTGTTGGTGAACCACCCGCGTTTGTGGGTCTGTTGCCTCATGAGATCACTTCACTTAGTCGTTAGAGGGCGTCGAAGTCGACGAGCCCGGTGTCCTCGAGGACCGTGATGTGGTCGAGAACGATGGCATTGGCCCTGGTGGCCAGAGATCTGACCATGGAGTTGCGGCTTTCGGCGCGCACCTGCGCCACGAGGTTGAACACCTTGCCGTGGGCGGCGCGCAACCGGTTGGCGAACACCCGCTCGAACTCGGCGCTGCTGCCGGCGCCTGTCATCTCGCCCAGCCAGCCCTGCTGCTGCGCGTTGGGCTGAGTGGGCAGCTGGATGCCGAGCGCCCGGCCGGCCTCCTCGGACCGGCGGTCGAGTTCGGTGTGTCCCTCGATGAGATGCTCACCGGCGGTCTTCACGGCGTCCCGGTCGCTCCGCTCCTGCGCGAGGCGCCCCGCCGGGAGCTCCCATGTGCCGGCGAGCCTGACCTTGCGGACGAAGTCCCGGTCAGTGGCCGTCAGCGGTCCGTACTGCGTGCTGACCGTCCCCCCGCCGTCGTCCGTGACGCCGTTGCGCGGCAGGGCGGCGCCGCTCTCGCCGAACAGCGACACCGGGACGAGGATGGCCGCCAGGGTGACGGCGAGCGCACCGATGATGAGACCGGTGCCGATGGTACGGCTGGAGGCGATGGATCTGGTGAGGTTCGCGGATCGCACAGCGCCCTCCTTGGTTCGGAGTGACACCGGACGCTAGTGCCTTGTGTGGCCTGGCCGTGGAGACCTCATCACCAGTGAATAAAGCCGGGACAGAGATCATCGATCGCTGGTACTCTGCGCGGCCGCCGTCCGGAGGGTTGTACGGAGGGCCGTACGGTTTTTTCCGCGCCCGGTTGAGCGATGCGCCGGGCGCGTCCGTACGACAGGGAGAACCCGGTGCACGGCCGGGCCCCGAGCGGGCCGGTCGCACACCGTCCCGACGATCCGAAGGCCCCCGCCGTGGCCGCGACAGCGAGGAACACCACGCCCCCCAGCCCCGTCATCCGCCGCGCGCCGGAGCCGGATGCGGCCACTGCCGGTACTGCCGCAGTTTGCCGCCGAGGACCCGGGCATCGGGGTGGTTCAGCTCCTGGAGGATCTCCAGGGCCAGCCGCCAGTCGGCGAGGGCGGTGGCCAGGTCGCCCTGGGCCAGCCGGGTGTCCCCCTGGTGGGTCAGGGTGTCGGCCTCCAGATACCGGTCGCTGATCTCCCGGTAGATGGCGACCGCCCGGCGGTAGGAGGTGAGGGCGTGCTCATACCGGCCCATGTGGTGGTACGCGTATCCCACGCTGTCCAGCGCGGCGGCCTCGCCGGCCGAGTCGCCGATCCGCCGGTGCAGTTCGACCGCCTGCCGGCAGTGGGTCAGGGCGCGCTCGTACGCACCGCGGAGAATATGGGTCCAGCCGATCTCATTGAGCACACTGGCCTGGCCACTGAGGTGTGCCGAGGCGCGGTAGTGGTCGAGCGCGGGCCCGTAGTGGTCCAGCGCCCGCTGGTGGCGGCCGCGGGCGTTGGCCAGAAAGGCCATGGCGCGCAGGGTGCGGGCCCGGCCGTCCCCCTCGCCGAGCTTCCCGAACAGCTCCAGGGCCCGCTCCAGATGGCCGTCCGCCTCGTCGTACCGGCCCAGCCGGCCCTCGGCGAACCCCAGGGTGCGGTGGGTGTGCGCCTGGCCGAGCCGGTCGGACAGGGCGCGGGCCGCTGCCAGCGCGGTGCGCTGGATGGCGGTCTGCTCCTGCCAGTGGCCGCGCCGGTCCAGGAAGAGCTCCAGTGTCACGGCCAACTGCCAGGCGTGGCGGGGGAATTGGTGATCCCGTGCGTGCTCGACGGCCGCCAGCAGAACGGTCCGCTCGGCCGCGAGCCATGCCTCGGCGCGGTCCTGGCCGTCGAGGTGCTCGGGTGCGGCGTCGGGCCGGGGCGGGGACAGGGGCAAGGGTTCGGTCCGGTGCGGGGCGAGCAGCGTGGCGGCGGTGCGCGCGGTGTGCAGATAGTGGTCGAACATGCGGTGCCGGGCGGCCCGGCGGGTCTCGTCCGTGTCGTGGTCCTGGACGAGTTCCATGGCGTAGGCGCGCAGCAGGTCGTGGCAGGTGTAGCGGCCCGGGGCGTGCTCGGCCAGCAGATGGGCGCCGGTGAGCGCGGCCAGCAGGGCCCGGGTGGCGCGGAGCGGGCGCCCGGCCACGCTCGCGGCCGCCGCCGTGGAGACATCCGGGCCAGGATGCAGGGCCAGCAGCCGGAACAGCCGGGCGGCCTCCGGGTCCAGGGCCCGGTAGGACCAGGAGAAGACGGTCCGCGCGTCGGTGTGCGGATCGGCGCCCGCGAACGCGTCGAGGTTTCCCTGGCTTGCGAGCAGCTCCGCGGCGACGGCAGAAAGGGGAAAGGACGGGCGGGTCGCGGCGCGGGCGGCCACCACCGCCAGTGCGAGCGGCAGCCGCCCGCACAGCCGGACGATGGTCGCCACGGCCCGCGGCTCCGCGCCGACCCGGTCCGCGCCCAGCCGCCGGGCCAGCGCCTCATGGGACTCGGCGGCGGACAGCGGGCCCAGAGTAAGGGAACGGGCCCCCTCGCTCGCGATCAGACCGTGGAGTTGATTGCGGCTGGTGACGATGGTCAGACAACCGGGGGAGCCGGGCAGCAGCGGCCGGACGTGGCTGGAGTCCACCACATTGTCCAGCAGGACCAGCGTCCGCCGCCCCGCCAGCAGACTGCGGTACAGCGCGGTCTTGGCGTCCAGGTCCGTGGGCACCCGGTTCGGCGGAATCCCGAGGGCGTGCAGGAACGTCCGCAGCGCCTCGTTCGGCGACACCATCGAACCGGCCGGATCGAAGCCGCGCAGATTGGCGTAGAGCTGTCCGTCCGGAAAACGGTGGGCGATGCGGTGGGCCCAGTGCACGGCCAGCGTGGTCTTGCCGACCCCGGCCATCCCGTCGATCGCGCTGATCACCAAGGGAGCCGGTGACCCGGTCTCGGCGCCCTCGGGCAGCAGGGCGTGGATGCCGGCGAGTTCGGCCCGCCGTCCGCTGAACGCCGTGAGATCGGGCGGCAGTTGGGCGGGCCGTACGGCCGGGGCGGCCGGCGCCGCCGGACGGCTCGGCTCGGCGGGATGACTCGGCTCGGCGGGGTGGCTCGGCCCGGCCACAGGGCCCGGCGCCGCCGGATGGCTCGGCTCGGCCGGCGCGAGGGGGACCGCTGGGGCCGACCGGGACAGCAGCCGGCGGTGGGCGGCGCGCAGTTCGGGGCCGGGGGCCACGCCGAGCTGCTCCGCCAGCCCGTCCCGTGCGGCCGCGAAGACCTCCAGCGCCTCGGCCCGCCGTCCGGTGGCGGCGAGCACCCGGATCAGCTGGGCCTGAAGGGTCTCGTCCAGTGCGTGGTGGGCGGCGAACTGCTGGAGGACGGCGGGCAGCCGCTGCGGGACCTCGGAGTCCAGCGCCGTCGTGGCGGCCTCCTTGGCGACGGCCAGAAGTTCGCGGTCGACGCCGGAGAAGACCGGATGTGCCTGGATGTCGGCGGGAACCCCGGTGGCGGTCGGCCCCCGCCACAGGCCGAGTGCCTGGGTGAAGAGAGCGGCCGCCCGCTCCGGTGCCCCCGCGGCGGCGGTGCGCCGGGCCGTTTCGCTCATCTGCCGGAAGCGCAGCAGATCCAGCGTGTCCGGCTCCGTGTTCAGCCGGTAGCCGCCGGAGCTGCGCACCAGCCGGCTGCCCTCGGTCCGGGCCGGCAGACCGGGTTCCAGCAGCCGGCGCACCGACCCCACATGGCGGTGCACCACGTTCACCGCGGTGCTCGGCGGAGTCTGCCCCCAGAGCACGTCGACGATCTCGCTGAGCGCCACCGGTTGTCCCGCCCGCACCAGCAACAACGCCAGCAGCGCTCGCTGCTTGGGCGGCCCCAGCTCCAGTTCGGCGTCCGCACGCCACGCCCTGACCGGGCCTAACACCGTAAATCGCACAAGGGGGGATCGTAGTGGAGCCCGTTTCGGGCACGGCGTGCTTCCGGCCGCGGGACGGCGTCAGTCTTTCGTCACTCAATCGGCGTCGTGCCCCTTTTACTCTCGCGCCACCGACGTATCAACCCCGGGGGGACGATGAACATCCGTGTGGCGGCCACGACGACCGACGCCGACACGTCGTTACGGACGCTCTACCAACGGCACGGCTCGGCGCTGCACCGCCTGGCCGCCCGGATGCTGGGCGGGGACTGGCACCGGGCCGAGGACATCGTGCAGGAGGTGGCCATCCGCGCCTGGCAGCGTCCCACGGACATCGGCCCCATGGACGACACCGCCCGATCCCGGCTGCTCGCCGTGGTCGGCGATCTGGTGACCGACGGCCACCGGTCCCAGGCGTGGCGGCCGGTGGAGACGGCCGGTGAGGCGGACATGGCGCGGGTGACCGCACCGGACGCGGTCGATCGGACGCTCACCGCCCAGGTGGTGACGGACGCGATGGCCGATCTGACGCCCCGGCAGCGGGAGGTGCTGCTGCACCTGTACTACCTGGGCCGCAGCGTCGATCAGGCGGCCCGGGTGCTGGGGGTGCCACCCGGAACCGTCAAATCGCGGAGTTACTACGCGATCCGGGCCCTGCGAACGGCCCTGCGGGCACGTGGTGTCACCACCCGCTGAGCACCACATCGCCGGTCGTGCAGCGCGCCCACCCCGTACGCTCGGGGATGATCCACTGATCGGCGTCACCCGCCCGACCCCCAGGAGGCCCACCCCGCCATGCCCGAACTGCCCTTTCCGCTCCCCGCCGACGACCGCGCCCTCAGCCCCCACACCGGCTACACCCGCGCCCACTGGGAGGCCGTCGCCGACGGTCTGCTGCACGCCGCCCTCCGCTACGCCACCCCCGGCCACGGCCTGATCGACCTCCCCGGCCCCCCGTCGCAGTCCGGTGTGCGCTCCGACGGACTCGAAGGGTTCGCCCGCACCTTCCTCCTCGCCGCCTTACGCGCCGCCGGGTCCGCGGGCAGCGACCCGCACTCCGTCCTGGAGCGCTACACCGCCGGGATCGCCCGCGGCACCCTCACCCCCGGACGGAACGACGCCGAGTCCTGGCCGGTGATCGGCCATTTCCCCGCCCACGGCCAGCCCATGGTGGAGTCCGCGTCCGTGGCCCTGGGCCTGCGGCTCACCGCGCCGTGGACCTGGCAGGCCCTGTCGTCCGACGCCCAGGACCGCACCGAGGAATGGCTGCGCGGCGCGCTCCGCCACCAGCCCGCCCCCAACAACTGGTACCTCTTCCCCCTCACCGTCGCCGGTTTCCTGGAGTCCGTCGGCCGCGGCGACACCGAGACGGCGCGCGCCATCGAGCGGGGGCTCGACCTCCTGGAGGGCTGGTACCGGGGCCAGGGCTGGTACTCCGACGGCGACGCCCGGTCGTTCGACCACTACAACGGCTGGGCGCTGCACATGTATCCGCTGCTGCACGCCCATCTCGCCGCCGACGGCGCGCTGCTGGACCGGCTCGGCCCCCGGCTGCACACCTTCCTCGAGAGCTTCTCGCTGCTCTTCGACGCCAATGGCGCCCCCATCCACCACGGCCGCTCCCTCACCTACCGCTTCGCCGCCGGTGCCGCGGTGGGCCTCGGCGCCCTCACCGGCCACACCCCCCTCGCCCCCGGCGCCACCCGCCGTGTCCTCAGCGGCGCGCTGCGCCACTTCCTGGACCGTGGCGCGCTGACCCGGGACGGGGTGCTGAGCCTTGGCTGGTACGGGCCGCACGCGGCCACTCTCCAGCGCTACTCCGGGCCCGGCTCGCCCTACTGGGCCTCGAAGGGGTTCCTCGCCCTGCTGCTCCCGCCCGACCACCCGGTGTGGACCGCGCCCGAGGAGGCCGCGCCCGTCGAGGGGCCGGACCGGGCGCTGGCGCTGCCCGCCGCCGGATTCCTCATCCAGACCACGGGACGGGACGGGCTGGTGCGGCTGCACAACCACGGCAGCTACACCTGGGGCGCCGACAGCGCGCCCGACCCCCTCTACGCCCGGCTCGCCTACTCCACCCGCACCGGCCCCACCAGCGCGGACAACACCCCCGACAACCACATCGCCCTCGAGGTGCGCGGAGCGCGCAGCAAGCGGCCGCGCATCCAGCCGCTGGCCGCGGGCCCCGACTGGATCGCCTCCTCCCAGGTCCCGCTGTTCCCCGGCGGCGGCCCCATCCTGCCCTCGGCCCGCATCGACAGCCTCACCCTCGTCCGCGGCCGGCTCGAAGTACGCGTCCACCGCACCGTGGGCGTCCCCGCCGGAACCCGGATCCACCACAGCGGCTGGGCCGTCGCCCTGCCCCCGGGCACCCCGGCGGAGACCGAGCGGGGCCCCGAGATACGCCTGGCCGGGGAAGAGGTGACCGGCCAGCTCCTCGGACTGCACGGCTGGCAGACCGCCGGCGCGGTCCGGGCGCCGCAGGGCACCGCGTACGGGCCGTGGGCCCTCGTGCCCGAGCTCACCGGCACCGTCGGCGAGGAGCCGGCCGGCCCCGAGGACCCCGCCGGCACCCTCTTCGTGGCACTGGCCTCGCTCACCGGGGAACGCGACCCCGCCCCCCTCGCCGGTCTCGCCACCGCCGAGGTGAAGGGGCTCACGGTCACCGTACGGCTGCCGGACGGCGCGGACGTCGTGGTGGACTTCGGCTCGGGCGACGCGCCCACCGTCACGGAGTCGGACGAGAAGCCGTGACCACATGCGGAAGGGGGCGGGCCCATGGGCCCATCCCCTTCCGCATGCGCGGTTCGCCGCCGCCGTGCCGGTATGCCCCGGACACCCGGTGTCCGGGGCACATACGGACCGTCAGCCGTGCACGGGCAGCCGCGCCCCGCACACGGTGGCCTGCGCCCGCGCGGCCAGGACGCGCCGGTCGTCGGCTGAGTGCACCGGCCGCAGCGGCCGGTGCACGGCCACCCGCACCGTGAGCCCGTCGGCGCGGATCACCCGGCGCAGCGAGGTGCCGAAGTCGTCCTCGCCGACGAAGGCGGCCACCGTGGTCGGGACACCGTGCTGGACGTAGTCCAGCGTCACCGGACGCACCGGCGCGCCCGCGTCCAGCGCGGCCTGGAAGGTGGCCCGCCGGAAGCTGCCGCCCGTCCCCGCACACCAGGTGATCCCCTGCGGGAAGGCCATCACCGACCGGCCCGCGCGCAGCAGCGCCGCCATCTCCCGTACGGTACGGGGGAGTTCGCGCAGCGATCCGCGGTCGATGTAGAGCGTTCCCGCACGGGTGGCCAGCGGACCGACCAGCGGCCAGCCCGCGATCTCCCGTTTGGCCAGCATGACCACCGGCTCGACCGCGAGCAGCGCGACGATGTCCAGCCAGGAGATGTGGTTCGCCACGACGAGCGTGCCGGTGCCGCCGGGGGCGCTGAGCGTGGTGCCGCCCGCCACCTCCAGCCGGATGCCGAGGGAGTCCAGGACCGCCGCCGCACGGATGCGCAGCGTCTCGGGCTCGGCGATCCGCCGGCCGCACAGCAGCGCGCCCAGCACCGACCGGCCGAAGACCGCGGCCCGCCGGGCGACGCGGGTGGCGGGGACGCGCCGGGCGGCGTGGGTGACACAGCCGGTGGTGCACGGTGACCAGGCCGCCCAGGCGTGCGCGGGCAGATGCGTCCCGAGTGGCACGGTCACCGTGACGCGCCCAGGAAATAGCGTCGGTAGCGGTCGTTCATCCGCTCGGTGTCCAGCAGCACGAAGAAGTCGGCGTCGTTGAAGGCCCGGTCGTGCTGCGGGGAGCCGCACATCCAGGCGCCGATCCGCAGATAGCCGCGGAGCAGCGGCGGCAGCTCGGCGTAGCCGGCCTCGGTGTCCAGCGGCCGCGAGGGAACCCACGGGTCGTGCGGGTGGACCCGCAACTCGGGCGGGGCGGCGTGCTTGGTGGTACCGAGCAGCCAGGCGCCCGCGGCGGCCCGCTCGCCCTCGGCCAGCGGGACCGAGGCGCAGCCCGCGAGATAGCGGTGGCCGGACAGCAGGACGTAGCGGGCCAGCCCGGCCCACATGAGGTTGATGACGGCGCCCGAGCGGTGGTCGGCGTGCACACAGGCGCGGCCCGCCTCGACCATGGACGAGCGGACCTCGGCCGGAAGCCCGCGCAGATCGAACTCGGTGTCCGAGTAGAGCCGTTCGCTGCGCCCCGGGGGGAGCAGCCGATAGGTGCCGACCACGGTGTCCGTCGCCGTGTCCGTGACGATCAGGTGGTCCATGACCTCGTCGAACTCGTCCACGTCGCGGCCGTCGACCGCCGTGTCCAGCGTGCCTCCCCGCTCCTCACCGAACACCTGGTAGCGCAGTCGCTGCGCGGCGTGGACCTGCTCCTGGGTGTGGGCGATCGAGGTGACGTACGAGCTGGTGGGCGGCGTTGCGGTGGACGTCGTCAGCACGGGTATTCCGGACATTCCTGTTCTCCGTTCGAGGGACGTCAGGAGCGGTGGGGACTGGGGAACAGCGGAAAAACGCGGGGAGGAACGCAGGAAGAAACGCCTCACTCGCCGATGCGGTACGCGGAGGCGGCGCGTACCGCCGGCGTTCACCAGTCTTGCCGTGGCGACGTACGTCACAGTGTCCGCGTGGTGATTCGGCGACTGCCAGCCGATGACGAACACATGCCGCGGGTCGGCCCGTGGTTACGGAGCGGTAGCACCCCTGTTGTCATTGCCGTTGCCGCTGTCGTCGTCGGCGGCGGTCCGGAGCGGGAAGTCCAGTGAGCGGGCCGCGGCGGCGGGGGTGGGCTGGGACCAGTAGTCGCTGACGGCCTGGGCCGAGGACAGGGAACGGGTTTCGGCCAGGTCCAGATAGAGGACGCCGTCGAGGTGGTCGGTCTCGTGCTGGACGATCCGCGCGGGCCAGCCGGTGAACTCCTCGTCCAGTTCCCGTCCGCTCACGTCCTGCCCGCGCAGCCGGATCCGGTCCGGGCGGCTGACCACGGCCTGCCAGCCCGGGATGCTCAGACACCCCTCGAAGAACGCTGCCCGTCCGTCGCCGACCGCTTCGTACACGGGGTTGACCAGCACCCGGTACGGCTGCGGCACCCGGCCGCGCGCCTCCCGCACCTCGGCCGTCACCTCCGCCGGGTCCTCGATCACCGCGAGCCGCAGCGGCACACCGATCTGCGGGGCGGCGAGCCCCACGCCGGGCGCGGAGTGCATCGCCTCCCGCATCGCCGCCAGCAGCCGGTCCAGCTGGTCCGCTGGCAGCTGGCCCTCGTACGGCAGGGCCGGTTGGCGCAGCACGGGGACGCCCGCGGGGATGATCGGCAGCGGGCGGGTCCCGGAGAGCAGTTCGTCGACGAGCTCGGACAGGTCGGTGATCGGCATGGGGACAGCCTGGCAAGACGATCACGCCACGGCAACGCGCCGCGTGCGGCGGGGCGGCGGGGTGGCGGTTCCCTCCCGCCACCGCTCGTCCGTTATGCCGTTTTCGTTCGACGTGTGCGGGTACCCGCTCGACCCTCGGCAGCGGAGACCGGTCCGCGAAGCCACCCGCACACCCATCCGTGGCGGGCCCGGGAGGAGAACGGATGAGCACCCACGACGAACTGCCGCTCGCCGACTACGACCATCTGCCGCTCAGCGCGCTCCAGCACCGCATCCGCGGCCTCGGTGCGGAGCAGCTGGGGCAACTGCTGGAGTACGAGCGCTCCCACGCCGACCGCCTTCCGGTCGTCGAGGTGCTCACGGCGCGCCTGCGCCAGCTGGAGAGCGGCGCCACCCCCTCGCCGGGCGAGCCGGGTGCCGAGCCGCTCCCCGAACGGCCCTCGCCGCCGCGCGGCGGTTCGCCGGTGACGCCGCAGACGGCGGCCGAGCCGAGCCCCCCGCCGCGCCACGGCCACCCCGACCACCCGGGGCAGACGGAGTGAGGGGCACGACGCCCGGGACCAGGGGCGGGGCGAGGCTGCGGGGTGGCGCGGTGCCTGCTCCTCGCGGCGGGCTGATGACTCCTGCCGAGGGTGTCGCGGGGTGCTTCCTTCCGTTCGCGCCGTGGCGCGGGGTGCTTACTTACGTCTGCTCCCGCCGTGGCGCGGGGTGCTTACGTCTGCTCGCGCCGCGTGCCCTGTTCGGCCCCCGCCTCCGGCAGCAGCTCCCGGATGTCGCTCGGCAGCACGCCGTAGAGCTTCTCCATCAGCTCCGGGTCCACGGCCGAGTCCAGCACCTCGAAGAAGGCGGCCGCCTCGCGCAGCGCCTCCTCCTCGGTGTGCTCGGTGCGCCAGGCGATCCGGCCGGCGAAACCGGTGAGGTCGAACCGCTCGCCGTGCTCCCGCCGGTATTCCCGCTCCTCAGGGGTGCCCTCCTGGGAGGCGGCGATCCGGCGCAGGGGCTCGCCCGCCTCCTGCGGCAGCTGTGCGGCCATATGGTTCGCCAGCCCGCCCGGGATGCGCTCGGCGAGGGTTTCGAGCGTCGCCCGTACCGTCCGTTCGGCCGACTGACGGTCGGGGAGCTGGGCGCGGGCCTGGACCAGGCCCGTCAGTTCTTCGTAGCGCATGGTCGGCGCTCCTCGTGGTCGGGTGCCCGGCTGCTGTGCCGAGTGCCCCCTGCCGTTGTCTCAAACCTCCGTCGCCGCCGGGTGCGCGGTCACGCCTCGTCCTCCCGGGCGGCCAGCAGCGGCCCCAGGACGCGGGTGCCGGGTCCGGTGCGCCCGCCGGGGCCCGGGAGCTGGGTGGTGTTGCCCACCGTCAGCGGCTCGCCGCAGTGGGCGCACACGGACACCGGCGTGGTGTCGAGGCCGCAGCCGAGGTGACGGATCCGGGCCGGCGGGCCGGCCGGGCCGGCGTACCAGCGGTCGCCCCACTCCATCAGGGCGAGCAGCACCGGATAGAGCTCCTCGCCCTTGAGCGTGGCGCGGTAGTGCTCACGCGGCGGCCGCTCCTGGTACCGCTCCCGGACCAGCACCCCCTCCTCGACCAGCCGGGACAGCCGGGCGGCCAGGACTTTGCGCGAAATGCCCAGGTCATGGGCGAGGTCGTCGAAGCGGGTGACCCCGGTGAGCACATCTCGCATGATCAGCGCCGTCCAGGCGTCGCCGAACAGATCGGTGGCGCGGGCGATCGAACAGGCCACGTCGGCGAGCGGAGTACGGGTCATGACACGAGCCTACCCGAGTTCCCTGAGGGAACTCATGATGTTAGGTTTCTTCGGGGAACCCGTCCGGTCCGTCCGGGCGGCGACCCCGGGTACCGGTGAATCCGCACACCCGTGTCGCACACGCGTGAGGGAGAAGACGATGGCCGCCGCCCCGCACATCGAACTGGACTCACGGTCGCCCGAGGCCGTCGACGGCCGTCAGATCAGGGCCGTCTCCTTCCAGGACACCCGCCTGGAATACGTCCGCACCACCGTCGAGCGCGTGGGCCTGTCCGCGTCCGGCAGCCGTGCCCTGGCCGTGGGCAGCGGCCGCGGGCTGCTGGCCCGCGGGCTGGCCGGTCTCGGCTTCGGCGTCGTCGCCGTCGACCCCTCCGCCACCGCCACCGAGATGGCGCGCGAGGCGGGCGAGGGCGGGCGCCCGGGGATCGAGTACCGCACCGCGCCCGCCGAGGAACTCGGCCTCGCCGACGGCGCGTTCGACCTCGCCTACTACGCCGACACCTTCGAGATCACCCCGGAGCTGGACCGGGTGCTGGCGGAGGCCGCCCGGGTGCTGCGGCCCGGCGGTGTGCTGATCTACGACACCGTCAACCGCACCCTGCTCTCCCGGCTGATCTACCTCGGCGCCTTCCAGCGCCTCCCGATGACCCGGATCATGCCGGCCGGCCGCTACACGGCGGCGCGGCTGCGCACCCCCGCCGAGCTGACCGCCGCCCTGGACCGGCACGGCCTGCGCAACGAGGACATCTGCGACTTCAAGCCCAAGGACCCGCGCAGCCTGGTCAAGGCCACCATGGCGCGCCGCCGGGGGCGGATCAGCGATGAGCAGATCCCGCCGATCGTCGACTTCGTCCTCGCCCCGGACGCCCGGCCGCTGGTCACCTACCTCGGATACGCCCGCAAGGGCTGACCGGCGGACCCGGCCCGCCGACGTGTGGCGTGTGGGCGCGTGGGCGCACACTGGGCGCTGTGACGCGTAAGCGCAGTGCCGGAATCCTGCTGTACCGGGGTACGGGCCCGGCCGACCCGGCCGTTGAGGTTCTGCTCGCCCATATGGGCGGCCCGTTCTGGGCCGCGAAGGACGAGGGCGCCTGGACGGTGCCCAAGGGGGAGTACGACGGGGACGAGACCCCGGAGGCCGCCGCGCGCCGGGAGTTCGAGGAGGAACTCGGCACGCCGCCGCCCGACGGTGGGCTGATGCCGCTCGGTTCCGTGACCCAGACCGGGGGCAAGTACGTCACCGTCTGGGCGCTGAAGGGCGATCTCGATCCGGAGGGGATCACTCCCGGCACGTTCGCCATGGAGTGGCCGAGGGGTTCCGGCCGGATGCGGGAGTTCCCCGAGGTCGACCGGGTCGCCTGGTTCGGTCCGGAGGAGGCCCGCCGGAAGATCGTGGCGAAGCAGCGGATCTTCCTGGACCGGCTCGAAGAGCTGGTCCAGGGGCCGGAGGGGGCGGGCCCCGCGCTCGGGTGACCGGGGGCGCGACCCGGACGACCAGGTCATTCCGGTTCACGGCACTCACCGGCCGCCGGGCGCGGCTACCGTGAAGAGAGTGAGGGCCGTGCGGAATGCCGCGCCGAGCGCGGTGAGGCCGACGGAGGCACCGTGGGTATGGAGAGCGCGAGGAGTACGGAGTACCCGCCCCGGCTGCGGCTGGACGAACTGCTGGAAGAGCTACAGGGGCGCATCGACGGTGTGCGCGGCACGCAGGACCGGGTGCACAGCCTGCTGGAGGCGGTTCTTTCGGTGGGCCGGGAGCTGGATCTGTCGCATGTGCTGCGGAGGATCGTCGAGGCCGCCGTGGTGCTGGTGGACGCCGAACACGGGGCGCTGGGCGTGATCGGCGACGATCAGCGGCTGGCCGGGTCCGTACCGGCGGGCGTGGTCGAGGAGCGGACCGAGCCGACCGGGCGGCTGCCGTCCGGCCACGGCGTCCTGGGGGAGCTGATCCGCCACCCGCAGCCGCTGCCACATCCGCTGCCGCCGGACGGGAACTCGGAGCATCCGGCCTGCCACGGCCTTCCGCCGAACCGCCCGCCGGCGCGCTCCTCCTTGGAGGTGCCCATCCGGGTGCGGGACGAGGTCTTCGGCCATCTCCACCTCACCGGGAAGCGGGACGGTGAGGAGTTCGACGGCGAGGACGAGACGGTGCTCTCCACCCTGGCCGTGGCCGCCGGAGTGGCCATCGAGAACGCCCGGCTGTACGAGGAGACCCGCCACCGCCAGCGCTGGCTGGAGGCGAACGCCGAGGTCACCCGCAGTCTGCTGTCCGGAGTGGACGAGACCACGGTCCTGGAGCTGATCGTCGAGCACGCCCGCCGGATCCTCTCCGCCGATCTGGGCGTGCTGATGCTGCCGGTGGCCGGCTCGGACGAGCTCCAGGTCGCGCTGGCGGCGGGGACCGAGGCCGAGGCCCACCGCGGTCTGGTGCTGCCCCGCGAGGGCACCTTCGGTGGGGCGGCCTTCACCGCCTCCGAGCCGGTCACCAGCACCGATGTCCAGAACGATCCGCGGATCACCGCCGGTCCGCAGCGCTGGGAGGGGCTCGGCCCGGCCGTCGCGGTACCGATGCGGACGAGCGACGGAGTGGGCGGGGTGCTCTCGCTGGCCCGTACGGCGGACAGCCCCGCCTTCACCCAGATCGAGACCGACACCCTGCTGGGCTTCGCCGGCCAGGCGGCGATCGCGATGAAACTGGCCGAACGGCGGCGTGACGCCGAGCAGCTCGCCCTGCTCGAGGACCGCGACCGGATCGCCCGCGATCTGCACGACCTGGCCATCCAGCGGCTGTTCGCCGCCGGGATGACGCTCCAGTCCACCCTGCGCTTCGTCCAGCACCCGGAGGGCTCCGAACGGCTGCTGCGGGTGGTGGACGACCTGGACGACACCATCAAGATCATCCGCTCGACCATCTTCGGACTGCGCTCGCACGAGGCGGGCCCCGCCGTCCAGGGGCTGCGGGTCCGTACGGCCAAGACCATCGAGGAGGCCGTGCCCGCGCTCGGCTTCACCCCCTCGCTGCGCACCGAGGGACTGGTCGACACCGATGTGCCGCACTCGGTCGCGGACGACATGGTGGCCGTCCTCGCCGAGGCGCTGTCCAACGTCGCACGCCACGCACGGGCCGGTGCCGCCGAGATATCGCTGGTCGTGGCGTCCGGTCGGCTGACCCTCACGGTCACGGACGACGGGGTGGGCATCCCCGGGGGCGGCCGGCGCAGCGGACTGCGGAACCTGGCCGAGCGCGCCGAGAAGCTGGGCGGCGAGCTGAAGCTGGGCGAGCCCCCCAACGGTGGCACCCGCCTGGTGTGGGCCGTCCCGCTCCCGGAGTGACAGGGCCCGCCGAGCGGTAGGACACGCCCGCCGCGGCGAGCCCCCACCGCGGGGGCGGCCGCGGCCGCCCCCGCCCCGCTCCTCCTCGCCACCCCGGCTTCCCGCCGCTCCTGCCGTACTGTCCGCTCCCGGCCGACTCCGGCTGACACTGGCGCTCCCGGCTGCCTGAGGGCGGCGTTCCCGTGCCGACCCTGGTGCTCCGGCGGTTCGGGGGCGTTTTCGGCCGCGTGGGCCGTACGGGCCGCATCCGGCCGCGTTGGGCCGACTCGGCAGGCTTCGGCGGCACCCGGCCAACCCTGGCGCTTCCGGTTGCCCGAGGGTGCTCCGTGCCTGGTCGTGTCGGTGTCCGTCGCTCAGCCGACCCGGTCGTCGGCCCGCGCCGGAGTCTCTCCCTCGAGTACATCGGCCGCCCCCGTACGAGGGGTGGCTGCTCCGGACGGTCCGTAACCCAGCCGGATCAGCATCTGCACATGGCCCGGTGTCCGGTGGCCGTCGCTCAGCGACCACCGCAGGTCGGACCACTCCAGCGCCTGGTGCAGCAGGGATGCCCGGACCGTGTGCGAGGTGGCCAGCAGCAGCACGTGTTCCAGCGCCTGTCCGGCCCGCAGCCAGTCGGTGCGCCGGTCCTGGTCGGTGGTCAGCACCGCGATGGTCGGGCGGCTCTCGAAGACCGCGGCGGGCGGACGGCCGTCCTGGTGGCTGTCCCGGTGGCCGTCCGGTCCCGCGCCCGGATAGCCGAGGTAGTCGCGCATCGGCAGCCGTCCGGTGGCGTCCCGTGGGCCGAGGGCGGCCGGGGGGATTCCGTACGGTCCGGTGTCGCGGACCCAGTCGCGGCTCTCGGCGAGCCGGCGCGGGTCCTCGTGGGCGCGCCGCTCCGCCTCCACGGTCAGCCGCAACAGCCGCGCGGTCTCCTCGGGGTCCGCCACCCGGAGCGTGGTGCCGCCTGCCCGCGCCGCCTCCGCCAGCTCGCCCAGCACCCGTGGCGGCAGCCGGCGTCCGGAGAAGGGGGAGCGGCTGCTGTGCCGCCGCCAGATGACGTCGTACAGCTCCTGGTGCGGGTCGTCGTGGCGTCCGGCCCCGTCACGAGGAGAGGCGGCCAGGCGCACCGTGGCCAGCAGATCGGGCTGCGAGCGGCACGGCAGCAGCCGGACCACCGGGTCCCAGCCGAAGTGGGCCACGGCGACCCGCAGATTGAACACGGCGGCCCCGGCGGAGACGCTCAGACCCCGCCCCATGGGGTCGGTGAACCGCAGCCCCCGCTCCGGGGCGGCCCGGACCTCCAGGGTGACGGTGTCGGGGTTCAGCCGGTAGCGCCACGGCTGGGTGTTGTGCATCGACGGAGCGGCCACGGCCGCGGAGATGAGCTTCTCCAGGATCGCCGCGTCGAGCGCTGCGGGCTGCATGGGGTCCCCTCCTCGCGGGTGGGCCGTTGGCGGTACGGTCGAACGGGTTGAACAGGTCGTACGGTTGAACAGGTCGTACGGGTTGAACAGATCGTGCGGGTCGAACAGCTCGTACGGGTCGTACGGTCCCGGGCCGGGTCATCCGGGATGGTCGTCGGCCGGGTGCGGGGCCGAGTGGGTCGCCAGCACCGCCGCCTGGATACGGCGCTCCACGCCGAGCTTGGCCAGCAGCCGGGAGATGTGGTTCTTGACCGTCTTCTCGGACAGGAAGAGCCGCTTGCCGATCTCCCGGTTGGTGAGCCCGTCACCGATCAGCACCAGGATCTCCCGCTCGCGCGGTGACAGTCCGGCCAGCACCTCGTCCCTGGGCTCCGGCGGGGTGGCGTCACCGCGCAGGGTGCTCATCAGCCGGGCGGTGGTGGCCGGGTCCAGCATCGACTGGCCGGAGGCCACCGTGCGCACCGCCGAAACCAGGTCCGACCCCTTGATCTGCTTGAGCACATAACCCGCCGCCCCGGCCATGATCGCGTCCAGCAGCGCATCGTCGTCGTCGAACGAGGTCAGCATCAGACAGGCCAGACGGGGCATGCGGGAGCGCAGTTCACGGCAGACCGTGACGCCGTCCCCGTCCGGCAGCCGGACGTCCAGGATGGCCACGTCGGGGCGCAGCGCCGGGCCCCGGGCCAGTGCGTGGTCGACGGTTCCGGCGTCGCCGACCACCTCGATGTCCGGTTCGGCGTCCAGCAGATCGTGCAGTCCGCGCCGGACGACCTCATGGTCGTCCAGTACGAACACCCTGATGGGTGTCGCCGGTGCCGCCCGTGTTCCTCGTGTCCCTCGTGTCTCGGTCATGGCTCTCGCACTGTTCGTCCGCCGTCCGCCCGGCCCCCGGTGGGAATCGTGGCGCAGCAGGTCAGGGCGGTACCAGGGCCGAACGGGCCCCCAAGAGGGCTGCCCGGCCCTCGTCCCGCCCTCCTCGCTCGTGCGACGGTCGCGGCATGGGCACGGAAGTGCGGGGGCGGCGCATGTGGCGGTGGCGGCGCAATCCGCTCAGACGCCGCTCGGACGTGATCGAGGCGTGGGTCGTGCTCGTGACCGGCCTGGTGATGGCGGTCGGCGGCCCGGCGGCCGGGGTGGCCGCGGGCACCGCCGTGGACGCGTCACTGCGGCAGGAGCGGGCGGACCGGCACCGGGTGCCCGCGGTGCTGAAGGAGGACGCGCCCGCCGCCCAGCCCGCCGCCGACGGGTCCACCACCGGCCAGGTGCGCGCGGTCGTCCGCTGGACCGGCCCGGACGGCGCCGTCCACACCGGCGCGGCGAAGGTCCACGAGGGGAGCAGGGCGGGCACGGCCGCCGAGGTGTGGACCGACGGACGGGGCCGGCTGGTCCAGCAGCCGCCCACCCCCGAGCAGATCGCGACCCGCGCGGTGCTCGCCGGGACATCGGCCGCGGCGGGCGTGGGCGCGGTGTCGCTGGCCGGGCGCGGCATGGTGCGCTGGCGGCTGGACCGCGCCCGCGCACAGGAGTGGGGACGCGCCTGGGCCGAGGTCGGCCCACGCTGGAGCCGCCACATGGGGTGACCCGTCGGCGTGCGGGACACCACGCATGGGGGTCCGGCCCGGTTGTGGGTGGGCGCTCACGCCGACGCTTCTCTTCCCGATCAAGGAATTGATCATGGCCGATCGCCTTGAGCACGCGCATGCTGGCCGGTGCGCGCGGTGCGGCACTATCACGCCGAATCAGGATCCGACCCTCGCCGAGGCCGGGGTCCCGCCGGCGCGTGTGCGGGAGCTGCTACAGACGAGGCGGAGTTCGCCGCGGCAGTCGCAGACATCGACCAGCGGCTACGGGCGGAGATCTGGGAGCGGCAGCGGCACCGCGCGCGGATCGCCCGCCTCGCCGCCGGGGACCGGTCGAGAGCCTGGCCCAGGAGCCCTGGGCACCTGGGCGCCCCCAGTCGGGGGCGGGCTCGCGGAGATCGGCAGACCTTAGTCCCGCCGGGTCGCCGGGGGCGCGGCCGTGAGCTGGTTGTCGAAGTCCACCACGCCCTCGATCGCCCGGATGAGGCGGGCCGCCGCCGGGATGAGGACGGCTTCCCTGACCCGTCCGGTGAGCGTGACCACGCCCTCGTTCACGCTCACCCGGACGGTTTCCCCCGTGGCCGGGAAGAGGTGGGCCACCACCTCGTGGCGCACCTCCTCCTCGATGTCCTCGTCCGGCCGCAGAAACACCTTCAGCAGGTCGGCGCGGCTGACGATGCCCTCGAGACGGCCTTCCTCGTCCACCACCGGGAGCCGCTTGACCCGCTGATGGGTCATGATCCGTGCGGCCTCGGCGAGGGTCGCGCCCGCGTGCACGGTGACGGCGGGGGCCGTCATCAGCTCGTCGGCCGTCACCGCGCCCGCCTTGGCGACGCCCGGGAGATCGCGCAGCCGCTCCACCCGGGACGGGTCGCTGTCGCGGAACTCCTCCTTGGGCAGCAGATCGGCCTCGGAGACCACGCCGATGACCCGGCCCTCGCCCTCCAGCACCGGCAGGGCGCTCACCCGCCACTGCTCCAGCGTTCTGACGATCTCCTTGAACGGCGCTTCGCGGCCGACGGCGACGACGGTATGGGTCATCACATCGCTCACGATGTGCGCACTCCGGGGCACGGCATCCTCCTTGGTCACGCTGCCTGTTGTCCGCCGGCCTCGCCGCCGGCCGCCGACCGGTGCTCGATGCGGTGCTCGATGCGGTGCTCGAGCCGGTGCCGCACCTGTCCCGCGAGCCGGGCCAGCCGGGCGGAGGTGGCCGGCCGGGGCGGGACCGGGTGGCGGATCCGCCGGGCCTGCGGCGGCAGCCCCGCGAGGTCGGCGTCGAACCGCCGCCGCGCGCGGTCGAGGGTGTCGGGCGCTCCGGTCCGCCGGCCCTCCCGCATCACGGTCTCCAGCAGCGGCGCCCCGCCGTGGGGCGGGAGTTCGTCCCGCTCGCCGATCACATCGGCGTAGCCGGGGCGGCGCCACACCTGTTTGGTACCGGGGGCCGTGGCCTTGGCCGAGGACAGTTTCATCACCGGTTCCGCGTCGTAGACGACCAGCTTGTACGCGGTGTCGAGGTAGGCGGCGTCGGCCGACACCCCGACCCGGGTGCCCACGGCGAAGACGTCGATCGGCGCCTGTGAGTCGATCAGCTCCGCCACGGCGTATTCGTCGAGCCCGCCGCTCGCCACGATCCGCACCTCGGGCAGCCCCGCCGCGTCGAGGATCTCCCGCGCCCGTACCGCCTGCTCGCCCAGGTCGCCGCTGTCCAGGCGGATCGCGCTGCCGGGACCGGGAGCCAGCTCGCGCAGCACCCGCGCGGCGGTGGCCACTCCGGTCGCCGTGTCGTAGGTGTCCACCAGGAAGGTGACCGGGCCGGGATGGGTCCGGGCGAACGCGCGGAACGCGGTCTCCTCGTCCGGGAACGCCTCGATGTACGAATGCGCCATCGTCCCGGTGGCGGCGATCCCGTAGGCGTGGGCCGCCGCGACATTGCTGGTCGCCGTGAACCCGGCCATCGCGCCCAGCCGCGCCGACTGCATCCCGGCCCCGGGGCCGTGGGTGCGGCGCAGAGAGAAGTCCACCACCGGGCGCCCGCGCGCCGCGAGCACACACCGGGCGGCCTTGGAGGCGATCGTGGTCTGATGGCTCAGCTGCCCCAACAGATACGTCTCGACCAGCTGGGCCTGCGGCAGCGGCGCGGTCAGCTCCAGCAGCGGCTCCCCGGCGAGCACGATCCGCCCCTCGGGCACCGCGCGCACCTCGCCGTCGAAACCGAGCCCCAGCAAGGGTTCCAGGTCCTCGTACGGACGGTGCATCGCCTCGGCGAACGCCGCCACGTCCTCCGGTTCCACGCGGAAGCCGGACAGGTACTCCAGCGCGGGCTCCAGGCCCGCGGCGACCAGGAAGCCCCGCTCGGGCGGCAGTCGGCGGGCGTAGAGGTCGAAGGTGGCCGGGGCGGTCATGCCCTCGCGCAGATACGACAGGGCCATCGTGACCTCGTAGAGGTCGGTGGTCATCGCCTCCGACATGGCCGCTCTCGCCTCCCTGCGAACATCGGCTCCCCTTGGACGTCGGCTCCCTTCGGGCTTGGGACATCAGCTTCCTTCGGGCCTTGGGACATCAGCTCCCTTCGGACGTCAGCCGCACGGCACGACCGCCACCGGGCACGGGGCGTGGTGCACCGCCGCGTGGATCACCGAGCCCAGATACGGGACGGGGCCCGGCTCCCTCTCCTCGCGGCCCAGCACCAGCAGTCCCGAGCCCCGTGCGGCGTGCACCACACCGGGCGGCGGACGCTCCGGGACCAGCACCTCCGCCACCGGAACCCCCGGGTACTTCTCCCGCCAGGGGCGCAGCGCCGCGTCGAGCGCGTCCGTCGGCCCCCTTGCCGCGTCCGCCGGTCCTGATTCCTCGGCCGCCGCCGCGTCGGCGCCCGTGTGCACGTCGCCCGCGTGCACGGCGCGCAGCACACCGCCGCGCCGCGCCGCCGCGTCGAAGGCGAAGCGCAGCGCCGCCTCGTCCGGCCGCCGCAGGGACACCCCGACGGTCACATCGGCGGTCAGCGGGCTGTCGTCGGCGTGCACCATGACCACCGGCCGTTCCCCGTACGCCAGGAGGTGACGGCCGGTCGAACCGAGGAGGAAGCCGCCGGGGATGCCGCGCCCGCGCGATCCGAGCACCAGCATCTCCGCGTCCCGGGCCGCGGCCAGCAGCGCCGGCACGGTCTCCCGCGGCACCAGCTCGGCCGTGACCCGCAGCCCCGGATGGGCGTCGCGCAACTCGCCCACCAGGTCGGTCAGCAGGCGCTGCGCCCAGTAGTTGCGGTCCTCCTCGGGGGAGAAGGCCGGGGCCGCGGGCGACAGCAGGCTCCAGGCGTGCACCAGACGCAGCCGCAGATCGCGCAGCAGCGCCTCGCGCGCCGCCCAGTGCGCGGCCCGCGGGCTCTCGGGGAAACCGTCGACGCCGACGGTGATGGGCGTTCCCATGCGCATCGCCTCCGCGCTCACCGCTCCCGCGCCACCAGCGGACGGGCCGCCTCACCCAGCGCGATCTTGATCGCGCCGGTGTCGGTCGCGCGGGCGAAGACGTCGTACGCCTCCTCCATCTGGTCCAGCTCCAGGAGATGGGTGATCAGCATGGCGGCGGGCAGCCGCCCGGCGGCCAGCTGGGAGAGCAGGGTGGCGGTGGAGTAGGTGTCGACCAGCCCGGTAGTGATCGTCACGTTCTGGGACCACAGCTTTTCGAGGTGGAGCGTCGCGGGCCGGGAGTGCACCCCGACGTTGGCGATCCTGCCGCCCGGCCGCACCATACGGGTGCAGCTCTCGAAGCTCCGTGGACTCCCCACGGCCTCGATCACCACATCGGCCCCGAGCCCCTCGGTGAGGTCGTCCACCAGCCGCTCCGGGCCCTCGGCGGAATCCGCCACCGCGTCGGCGCCGATCCGCTTGGCGGCGTCCAGCCGGGCCGGGACCGGATCGACGGCGATGATCCGGCCGGGGGAGAAGAACTGCGCGGTGGCGATCGAGGCCAGCCCGACCGGCCCGGCGCCCACCACCACGACCGTATCGCCCGGCTCCACCCGGCCGTTGAGGACGCCCACCTCGTAGGCGGTGGGGAAGACATCCGACAGCAGCACGGCGTCAGGGCGCTCGGCCGCGCCCGTCAGCGGATGCGTGGACAGATCGGCGAACGGCACCCGGACGTACTCGGCCTGCGTGCCGTCGACCGTACGCCCCAGGACCCAGCCCCCGCCGCCATGGCACTGCCCGTAGGCGCGCTCCCGGCAGAAGCGGCAGTGGCCGCAGGCCGACACGCACGAGATGAGCACCCGCTCGCCGGGGCGGATCCCGCGGACGTCGGCGCCGGTCTCGACCACCTCGCCGACCCCCTCGTGGCCGAGCACCCTGCCGGGGCTCACCTCCGGCAGTTCGCCGCGGAGGATGTGCAGATCGGTGCCGCAGACGGTCACGGTGCCGATCCGTACGATCGCGTCGGTGGGGGCCTGGAGTTCGGGGTCGGGCACTTCCTGCCAGGCGCACTGCCCCGGCCCGTGGAAGACGAGTGCTTTCATGGCCGTTTCCTCCGGTTGCCTTCGCTGTACGTCGCCGTTCGCCGTCGCTGCTTCCCGCCGTTCGTCCGCCGCCGCCCGCCCCGAGGTGTCATCGCTGGGGCACCACCGCCACCGGGCAGGCGGCGTGGTGTGCCACCGCCTGGGTGACCGGCCCCAGCCGGGGGCCGAACCCCACATGGCGCGGACCGCGGCCCACGACCATCAACGCCGTCCCCGCCGCCGCGCCCACCAGCCGCCGGGCCGGGCTGTCCGAGGCGATCTCCTCGAAGATCCGCACCTCGGGGAACGTATTCCGCCACGGCGCCAGCACCTCGTTCAGCGCGTGCTCCGCCTCCTTGCGCGCATCGTTCAGCCCCACGTCCACCACCCAGGGGGCGTCGCCCCGGATGGCGGGGACCCGGCTGGCGTACACGGCCCGCAGCACACCGCCGCGCCGGGCGGCGGCGTCGAAGGCGAACTCCAGGATGTCCTCGCCCGGCTCGCCCGGCTCCACCCCGACCACCACATCGCCGTCCCGCGCCTCGTGCCCGTCCGACCGCACCAGGACCACGGGGGTCACCGCACGAGCGGCGAGCTCCAGGCCGACGGAGCCGAGGAAGAAGCCGGCGACCGCGCCGATCGAGCGGGACCCCACCACCAGCAGCTGGGCCCGCTCCGCCTCGGCCAGCAGAACGGGCGCGGGCCAGCCGGGGATCTGGTCGGTGAGGATCGCCAGCTCCGGGTGGTCGGCGTCCAGCTCGGCGCGCGCCGAACGCAGGGCGCGCTCGGCCCAGTAGTGCCAGGCCGCCTCCCGGCCCGGGGTCAGCTCCATCTGGTCGGGCCCCGGCCAGGCGTTCACCAGCCGCAGCGGCGCCCCGCGCGAACGGGCTTCGCGGGCCGCCCAGCCGGCGGCGGCCATACTCTCGGGGGAACCGTCCAGTCCGACGGTGACGGGACGCGCCATCGCTGCCTCCTTCTTCCCGGCACGGGCCACTCGGCGGCTCGGCGGCCCGGTTCGCCTCCGGGGGAGTTCCAGCCCGCCGTGCGCCGCCGGTCGGACGTGCCCGCCACGCACGCGGCGGCGCTGCCACACCGGCCACGGCCCTCGTCGGCCCGCGCGCTCCCCTCGGCGACGGCGGCGCGCCGCCCTTCGGCTCGCCCCCGGCCACCGCCGGGAAGTGCCCACCCGGGGACGCCGGGGGCGCCCGCTTCTCGCGGGCCCTGATTGCGCGGTGCGCGGCACTCGGACGTCCGCTTCTCCGCGTCTGCCGGATGCCCCCGGTGCCACTTCCAGCGGACCATGACCGGGCCCTGCCCGACAGGGCCGACCGGTCCCGCGGCAGCCCCCGGGGCCAGGTCATCCGGCCCTTTCCGAAACCCGGAGCCCGCCGCCGGACACCGTCCCGGTCTGGTCGGCTTGGGCCCGGAGCGCGCTGCCGGACGGTTCCGGTCTCGCCGTCCCCGGCCCGGAGCCCGCCGCCGGGCACCGTCCCGGTCTGGTCGGCTTGGGCCCGGAGCGCGCTGCCGGACGGTTCCGGTCTCGCCGTCCCCGGCCCGGAGCCCGCCGCCGGGCACCGCTCCGGCCTGGTCGGTCTGGGTCCGGAGCGTGCCACCGGGCCATCGCCCCGGTCTCGTCGCCCCGGGACCGGGCGCGTGCCACCGGGCCGTCGCCCCGGCCTCGCCGCCTCCGGCCAGGGCGCGTGCCACCGGGCACCGCGCGGCAAGCGTCGTCGCCCCGCCCGGGAGCGTAGCGTGCCACCGGACACCGCCGGCGAGCCTCGTCGCCCCGCCAGCCCCGCCCCCAGCCTCGGCCTCGTCACCCGCGCCCCGCCCCCCAGCTCGCCCTGGCCTCGTCGCCCGCGCCCCCGCCCCCGCCTACGCGACCGGCACCAGCAGTACCGGGCAGTGCGCGTGGTGCAGTACCGCGTGGGTGACCGGGTCGAGGCGCATGCCGAGGCGGGCCGTTCGCCGTCGTACGGCGAGCACCAGGACGTCCGCCGCCCGTGACGCCTCCACCAGCGCCTGCGCGGGGGTGCCGTGGGCGGTGTGTTCCCGCACCCGTACCTGGCCGAACTCCTCGCGCAGGGCGGCCACCACGCCCTGGGGCACCGTCTGCTCCGGCTCGGCTCCCGGCGCCGCCACCCCCGGTACGGGCAGGGTGTGATCGCCCGCGGCGACGCTGCCCGCGCGGACCCGCGGCCGCGACCAGGCGTAGAGCACTCGCAGCCGGGCCCGGCGCCGGACCGCCTCCTCGAAGGCGAACCGGGCCGCCGCCCCGTCCGTGCCGCTCTCCAGCCCGACCAGCACCTTGCCGTGGCCCTCGGGCCCGTACGCCGCCGGTGCCCCGCCGCGCACCACCAGCAGTGGGCGCCGGGTGTGGGCGGCCAGCCGCAGTCCGACCGAGCCGAGCAGCAGTCCGGTGAAGCCGCCCAGCCCCCGGGTGCCGATGACGATCAGCGCCGCGTCCGCGCCGATCCGCAGCAGTTCGGGCACCGCGTCCCGCGCGGTCAACGTGGGGACGATCCGCAGCCCCGGCTCCCGCTCCCGGGCCCGCGCCTCGGCCAGCCGCAGCACGGTCCTGGCGATCTCCACCGGGGGCCGCCGCGGTTCGCTCTCCGGGTCGAACGCGAGCGGGTCGGTACGGGCCCACGGCCAGGCGTGCACGATCTCCAGCACGGCGCCACGGCTCCGCGCCTCGGTGACCGCGCGGTCCAGCGCGGCCCAAGCGCTGTCGGAGCCGTCCAGGCCGATCACCACCCGCCCGTACCGCACCCGCCCGTTCCGCACCGGCCCGGCCGGATCGGTCATCGCCGTGCGCCTCCCCGGTCGGCGGAGTCGTCGATCCGGTAGGTGAGCCGGTCGACGACGGCCACCACGCCGTCCACCTGTCCGGCCATCCGGACCGCGATGGGGATCTCGCTGTGCCGGTCGAGCTGTCCCTCCAGCCGGACGACCCCGTCGGTCACGGTGACCGCGACCGACTGCGGGCCGAGCCACAGCGAGCGGACCAGCACCTCGTCGATCACCTCGGCGCGGATCTCGTCGTCCGGGCGGAGGAAGACGCGCAGCAGGTCCCGGCGGGTGACGATGCCGATGAGCCGGTTCTCCTCGTCCACCACGGGAAGCCGCTCGACGCGATGGCGGTCCATCGCGCGGGCCGCGTCCACGATGCTGTCCTGGGGCCGCACGGTGATCGCGGGCCGGGACATCAGCTGCCCGGCCGTCGGGGCGGGAGCGCTGAGATCGGTCCCGGTGATCACGCCGACCACCTTGTCGTCCTCGTCCACCACCGGCAGTCCGTTGATGCGGTGCCGCGAGAGCAGCGCGTCGACCTCGTCGAACGAGGTCCCGGAGCTCACCCGGACCACATCGTCGGTCATCACGTTGCCGATTTTGCGGTGCTTCATCCCTGCCTCCCCGATCCGGTCCCAGCTTCGGACGGCGCCCCGGCGGTTCTCTTGGGCTGCCCGGGGTCCGCTCGGGACCGTTCGGCCCGCATGGGCGCCCTGGGCCGAACGACCCTCGGCGGGGCCGAACCGCCTCTCGCGCCCGGTCCCGCACGGGCGCGAGGGTGGGGCGAGGGCGGGAGACCGCGTCCCCGGGACAGCACGGGCACTGCCGCGCGGAAGGTGGTGGGAACGGTGGAGCACCCCCTGGTGGTGGGCGTCGACGGCTCGCACCACAGCCTCCGGGCAGTGGACTGGGCGGTGGCCGCGGCGGCCCGGTACGGGGTGCCACTGCGGCTGATCCATGCCTCCCTGTGGGAGCGGTACGAGGGCATCGCGCCCGCCGCCGGTCCCGAGCGCCCCTGGGAGCAGGTCAGGGCCGAGGAGATCGCCGCCTGCGCGGCGGAACGCGCCCGCCGGTACGGACCCGATGTGAAGCTCCTGGCCGAGGTGCTGCCGGAGGACCCGGTCGCCGCGCTGCTGCGCGCGGGCCGGGACGCCTCGGGCCTGGTCACCGGCTCCCGCGGGCGCGGCGAACTCGCCGGGCTGCTGCTCGGCTCGGTGAGCCTGGCGCTCGCCGGCCGCGCCGCGTGCCCGGTGACCGTCGTACGCGGCGGGGAGCCCAACCGGCGCGGCGCCTTCGGCCGGATCGTGCTGGGCGTGGGCGAGACGGCCGGTCCGTCGGCCGCGACCCGGTTCGCCTTCCGCGAGGCCGCGGCGCGCGGCGGAGTGCTGGAGGCCGTTCGGGCGTGGCGCTGCCCGGCCGGCGAGGTGACGGATGATCTGCTGATCGACGGGGACCCGGTCCGTGCCCACTGGGCACGGGCGGAGCGGACGCTGGACGACGCCCTGCGGACCTCCCGACGGGACCACCCCGAGGTCACGGTCCACCCCGAGACGGCCGAGGGACCGGCCCGCAAGGTGCTGCTCCAGGCGGCGGCCACCGCCGATCTGCTGGTCCTCGGCGCCCGCCGCGGCCACGGTCGCACCTTCGGACTGCAACTCGGCCGCATCGCCCACGCGGCCCTGCACCACGCGCCCTGCCCGGTGGTGATCGTGCCGGAGCGGGTCTGAAGGGCCGGTGGCGCGACCAGCCGGCCCACATCCGTACATCAGTCCCACCACACCCCGCCCACGAGTCCGTACACCCCACGAGGGAAAGAGGGGTCCATGCCAGACGCACCGACCACGACGACCACGACGACCGCGACGGCCACGACGGCCGCGCCGGGAAGTGGACTCTCCGACGACCGGATCCGCGCCCTGGACGCCCACTGGCGCGCCGCCAACTACCTCGCCGCGGGCCAGATCTACCTGCTGGCCAATCCACTGCTCACCGAGCCGCTGCGCCCGGACCACATCAAGCCCCGGCTGCTGGGCCACTGGGGCACCTCACCGGGGCTGAACCTGATCCACACCCACCTGAACCGCGTCATCAAGGACCGCGACCTGGACGCCATCTGCGTCTGGGGCCCCGGCCACGGCGGTCCCGCGGTGCTCGCCGGCTCCTGGCTGGACGGCAGCTACTCCGAGACCTACCCGGACGTCGGCCGGGACGCGGCGGGCATGGCCCGGCTCTTCGGCCAGTTCTCCTTCCCCGGCGGGGTGCCCAGCCACGTCGCCCCCGAGACGCCCGGCTCCATCCACGAGGGCGGCGAGCTCGGCTACTCCCTCGCCCACGCCTACGGGGCCGCGCTGGACAACCCCGGGCTGCTGGTCGCCTGCGTCATCGGCGACGGCGAGGCCGAGACCGGGCCGCTGGCCGGCTCCTGGCACGCGAACAAGTTCCTGGACCCGGTCCATGACGGCGCCGTGCTGCCGATCCTCCACCTCAACGGCTACAAGATCGCCAACCCCACGGTGCTCGCCCGGCTGCCCCGGACCGAACTCGACGAGCTGCTGCGCGGGTACGGCCATGAGCCGATCCATGTCGCCGGGGACGAACCGTTCGCCGTGCACCGGGCCATGGCGCGCGCCCTGGACGAGGCGCTGGACCGGATCGCCCTGCTCCAGCGCACCGCCCGCGAGGAGGGCATCGCCGAGCGGCCCCGCTGGCCGGTGCTCGTGCTCCGTACGCCCAAGGGCTGGACCGGCCCCGAGGAGGTCGACGGACTTCCCGTGGCGGGCACCTGGCGTGCCCACCAGGTGCCCCTGCCGGGCGTCCGGGAGAACCCGGAGCATCTGCGGCAGCTGGAGCGCTGGCTGCGCTCGTACCGTCCCGAGGAGCTCTTCGACGCCGACGGGCGGCCCGTACCGGAGGTCCTCGCCGAGGTCCCGCGGGGCGACCGCCGGCTGGGCGCCAATCCGCACGCCAACGGCGGGCTGCGCCTGCGCTCGTTGCCGCTGCCCGGCCTGGAGCGGTACGCGGTCCCCGTCGACAGCCCCGGGGCGACCCTGCACGAGCCGACCCGGGTGCTCGGCGGGCTGCTGGCGAAGGTCATGGCGGACACCGAGGCCCGCCGCGACTTCCGGATCGTCGGCCCGGACGAGACCGCCTCCAACCGGCTGGAGGCCGTCTTCCAGGCCACCGGCAAGGCGTGGCAGGAGGCCACCCTCCCCACCGACGAGCACCTCGGCCGGCACGGCCGGGTCATGGAGGTCCTCTCCGAACACCTGTGCCAGGGCTGGCTGGAGGGCTATCTGCTGACCGGGCGGCACGGCCTCTTCTCCTGCTACGAGGCGTTCGTGCACATCGTCGACTCCATGGTCAACCAGCACATCAAATGGCTGAAGACCTCCCGCGCACTGCCGTGGCGGCGCCCGGTGGCCTCCCTGAACTACCTGCTGACCTCGCATGTGTGGCGCCAGGACCACAACGGCTTCTCCCACCAGGACCCCGGGTTCGTCGACCATGTGCTCAACAAGAGCCCCGCGGTGGTGCGCGTCTATCTGCCGCCGGACGCCAACACCCTGCTCTGCGTGACCGACCACATCCTGCGCACCCGTGACTACGTCAATGTGGTCGTCGCGGGCAAGCAGCCCTGCTTCGACTGGCTCGACCTGGACCAGGCGCGCGCCCACTGCGCCCGGGGCGCCGGGACCTGGGAGTGGGCCGGCACCGAGAACGGCGCGGCGGAGCCGGACGTGGTGCTGGCCGCCGCGGGCGACGTGCCCACCCAGGAGGTCCTCGCGGCCGCCGGGATCCTCCGCCGCCACCTGCCCGACGTGGCCGTGCGTGTGGTCAACGTCGTCGACATGACCCGGCTGCTGCCCAAGGAGGAGCATCCGCACGGGATGACGGACCACGAGTTCGACGCCCTGTTCACCCGCGACCGGCCGGTCATCTTCGCCTACCACGGTTATCCGTGGCTGGTGCACCGGCTGGCCTACCGCCGCGCCGTCCACCCGCATCTGCATGTGCGCGGCTACAAGGAGGCGGGCACCACCACCACGCCGTTCGACATGGTGGTGCGCAACGATCTGGACCGCTACCGGCTGGTGATGGACGTCATCGACCGGACCCCGGGCCTCGCGGTGCGCGCCACGGCCGTACGGCAGCGGATGCAGGACGCCCGCACCCGCCACCACGCCTGGATCCGCGAGCACGGCACCGATATGCCCGAGGTCGCCGAGTGGTCCTGGACCGGCTGAGGGCCGCGTGGCGCCGCCGTCCCCCGGCGGACCGGCGGCGTCACCCGGTGGGGAAGTAGTCCTCCAGATAGGCGTTGCGGAACTTCCCCGCCGGGTCGTGGTCGGCCAGCAGCCGGGCGAAGTCGGCGGCCCGGTCGTAGGAGGAGAGGATCCGCTCCGGCGCGGCCGCCGTCAGCTTGCCCCAGTGCGGCCGCGCACCCAGCGGCAGCAGCTCCGCCTCCATCGCGGCCACCACCTCGATCACCGCCTCGTGGTCGGGGACCCAGGTGAAGTGGAAGGCGACGCTGTCCCGGCCGTACGCGGGGCTCAGCCACAGCTCGTCCGCCGCCACCGTACGGATCTCGGACACCTGCACCACGGGCGCGATCCGGTCACCGAGGCCGCGCAGCGCCGCGAACGCCGCCGAGGCGGCCTCGCGTGGCAGCAGCAGCTCCGACTGGAGCTCATCGCCGTTGCTCGGGGTGAAGTCCGGGCGGAAGTGCGGCAGCCGCTCATGCCACGGCCCCGGCGCGCCCAACTGCTCGGTGCAGTGCCGCGGCGGCATCGCGGGCACCGGGTGGTGATGGCGGTCGGCCGGGCGGGCCCCCAGCCACGGCTGCCCCGGCTCCGGGGGGTCGGGCAGGTCGGTGCGGCACTTCAGCCACACCACCCCCTCGCCCGAGCGCCAGTCGGTGAAGACGCTGACGCTGTAGGCGGCGCCGAATATCTCCTCGAAGCTGTCGTCCAGCCGGTCCAGCGGAAGCCCGGTCCACACCCACTGGGCCACGTCGTAGGTGGGCTCGATGTCCAGCGTCATGGCGGTGACGACGCCCAGCCCGCCGAGCCCGACCACGGCCCCGTTCAGCCGGTCCGGGTCCTCGTCCCGGCTCAGCAGGGTCACCTCGCCCCCGGGGCCGACGATCTCCAGCCCGGCGACGGCCGCCGCCAGACAGCGCTGGGTGCTCCCCGAGCCGTGGGTGGCGGTGGCACAGGCCCCCGCGACCGTGATGTGCGGCAGCGAGGCCAGGTTGGCCAGCGCGAAACCCTCCGCGTGCAGGGCCTCGGCCACATGGGCGTAGCGCATACCGGCCGCGATGGTCGCCGTGCGCTTCCCGGGGTCGATCTCCACCCGGTGCGGCAGCCGGTCCAGGCTCACCAGATCGCCGTCGGTGTCGGCGATGCGGTTGAAGGAGTGGCCCGTGCCCAGCACCCGCACCCGGTCGGCGGAGCCGACGATCCGCCGCAGCTCGTCGGCGGTGTCCGGGCGGTGCAGCCGGGCGGCGGCGAAGGTGATGTTCCCCGCCCAGTTCGTCGGGGCTCCGGTGGTCGGCATCCGTGTCGTCCTGTTCCCGCTGGAGGGCGATGATGGCGATGGTCTGGAAGGGCGATGATGATGTTGTCATGACCTTGGTACAGGGCGGCACCCCGGTCCGTACAGACCCGGTTTCGCCGTCCGTGCCCCGGACGGCCCAGCAGGACGGGCCACCGCATCACCGCGGGACCACGATGGGCCCATGACGGCCCCCAAGCGAAACCGCTCGATGCCGGGACTGCTCGGCGAGCTCTGCGCGGAGTTCGCGGGCACGATGATCCTGATCCTGTTCGGCTGCGGCGTGGTGGCCCAGGTCGTGGCCGGGGGCGCGCTCACCAAGCCACCGGGGGCGCTCGGCGACCACGACTCCATCTCCTGGGCCTGGGGTCTGGGCGTCACCTTGGGTGTGTATGTGGCGGCGCGGCTCAGCGGGGCCCATATCAACCCGGCGGTCACCCTCTCGCTGGCGGCCTTCAAGGACTTCCCCTGGCCCAAGGTCCTGCCGTACGCGGTGGCCCAGACGCTGGGCGCGTTCGTCGCGGCCCTGCTGGTGCGCTGGAACTACACCGAGGTGCTGGCGGCCGCCGACCCGGGGCACACCTTCAAGACCCAGTTCGTCTTCTCCACCCTGCCCGGCAACGGCTCACTCCCGGTGAGCGAATGGGGGGCGCTGCGCGACCAGATCATCGGCACCGCGATCCTGGTGCTGCTCATCTTCGCCGTCACCGATGTGCTGAACGCGGCGCCGAAGGCCAACATGGGCCCCTTCATCACCGGCCTGATCGTGGTCGCGATCGGCATGGCGTTCGGCGCCGACGCGGGGTACGCCATCAACCCGGCCCGTGACTTCGGTCCCCGGCTCGCCAGCTTCATCACCGGCTACCACAGCGCCTGGCGGGACCAGTACGGGAACTTCTACTTCTGGGTGCCCATCGTGGGCCCGCTGGTCGGCGGGCTCGTCGGTGCCGCCCTGTACAAGGTCCTGATCAGCCGCTACCTCCCGTTGCCCGCACCGCCGGAGCCGGGCCGCGCGCCCGCGCCCGAGTAGCCGGTCCGGCCGGACCCACCCACGAGAGGCGGCAGCATGCCGGAATTCGTCGGTGCGGTGGACCAGGGAACCACCAGCACCCGTTTCATGATCTTCAACCACGACGGCGACGAGGTGTCGCGGTACCAGCTGGAGCACCGCCAGATCCTGCCGCGCGCCGGCTGGGTCGAGCACGACCCGGTGGAGATCTACGAGCGCACCAACTCCGTGATGCAGAACGCCATCCGTGCCTGCGGACTCTCCCCCACCGACCTGGCCGCCATCGGCATCACCAATCAGCGCGAGACCACGGTGATCTGGGATCCGCGCGACGGCCGCCCGTACTACAACGCCATCGTCTGGCAGGACACCCGCACCGACGCCATCGCGGCCGCCCTCGAACGGGAGGGCAAGGGCGAGGTCATCCGCCGCAAGGCGGGACTGCCGCCGGCCACCTACTTCTCGGCCGGCAAGATCCAATGGATTCTGGAGAACGTCGACGGCGTCCGCGAGGCCGCCGAGCGCGGCCACGCCCTCTTCGGCAACACCGACGCCTGGGTGCTGTGGAACCTCACCGGTGGTCCCAACGCCGGCATCCACGCCACCGATGTCACCAACGCCAGCCGCACCATGCTGATGAACCTGGAGACGCTGGACTGGGACGACGAGCTGCTGGAGCTCTTCCGGATCCCGCGGGCCATGCTGCCCACGATCAACCCCTCCTCCCATCCCGAGGCGTACGGCAAGGCCCGCACCTCCCGTCCGCTGCGCACCGCGACCCCCATCACCGGTGTCCTCGGCGATCAGCACGCGGCCACGGTCGGCCAGGTCTGCTTCGCCCCCGGCGAGGCCAAGAACACCTACGGCACCGGTAACTTCCTGCTGCTCAACACCGGGCGGGAGCTGATCCGCTCGACCAGCGGACTGCTCACGACCGTGGCGTACCAGTTCGGCGACAGCCCTCCCGTCTACGCCCTGGAGGGCTCGATCGCCGTCACCGGCTCGGCCGTCCAGTGGCTGCGCGACCAGATGAAGATGATCGACGACGCCGCCGGGAGCGAACGGCTCGCCCGCACCGTCGAGGACAACGGCGGGGTGTACTTCGTGCCAGCGTTCTCCGGCCTCTTCGCGCCGTACTGGCGCTCCGACGCGCGGGGCGCGATCGTCGGTCTCACCCGCTACAACACCAACGGCCATCTGGCGCGGGCCACCCTGGAGTCGATCTGCTACCAGAGCCGGGACGTGGTGGAGGCCATGGAGCGGGACGCCGACATCCACCTCGACGTGCTGCGGGTGGACGGCGGGGTCACCGACAACGAGCTGTGCATGCAGATCCAGGCCGATGTGCTGGGCGTACCGGTCAGCCGCCCGGTGATCGCCGAGACCACGGCCCTGGGCGCCGCCTACGCCGCGGGGCTGGCCACGGGATTCTGGCGGGACACCGATGAGCTGCGTTCGCACTGGAGGGAGGCCAGGCGCTGGGAGCCCCAGTGGGGCGAGGAGGCCCGGGAGGAGGGCTACGCGGGCTGGCAGAAGGCCGTCCAGCGCACCCTGGGCTGGGTCACGGTCGACTAGCGGACCTGGCGGGGCCGTGTCGGGGCCGTGGCGGGACCCGCTTGCGCCGGGCGTCCGACGGCGGTTCGCTGGAAGTACCCGGTGGTGGCCGAGACACCCTGGGACCTACGGCACGTCCGCCACCACCGCTCGCCGGCGATCGACGCGGAGGTGATCCAGGTGAAGGCCGTCGTCTATGAGAAGCCCTACTCGGTGGCCGTGAGGGATGTCGACGATCCCCGGATCGAGCGTCCGAACGATGTGATCGTGCGCGTGACGTCCAGCGCGATCTGCGGCTCGGATCTGCATATGTACGAGGGCCGTACGTCGGCCGAGCCCGGCATCGTCTTCGGCCATGAGAACCTCGGCGTCGTCGAGGAGACCGGTTCCGGCGTCACCTCGCTGTCCAAGGGCGATCGCGTGGTCATGCCGTTCAACGTGGCCTGCGGATTCTGCAAGAACTGCCTCGCGGGCGACACCGGCTTCTGCCTCACCGTCAACCCCGGTTTCGCGGGCGGGGCCTACGGCTATGTGGCGATGGGCCCCTACACGGGTGGTCAGGCCGAGCGGCTGCGGGTGCCGTTCGCCGACTTCAACTGCCTGAGACTGCCCCCGGGCGAGGAGTTCGAGAGCGACTTCATCCTGCTCGCCGACATCTTCCCGACCGGCTACCACGGCTGTGAACTGGCCGAGGTCTCCCCGGGCGAGAGCGTGGTCGTCTACGGCGCGGGGCCGGTCGGACTGATGGCCGCCTACTCCGCGCTGCTGCGCGGCGCGGCCAAGGTGTTCGTGGTCGACCGGGTCCCCGAGCGGCTGGACAAGGCCAAGGAGATCGGCGCCATCCCCATCGACTTCACCCAGGGCGATCCGGTGGCGCAGATCAAGGACCGCACCGGGGGCGAGGGCACCGACAAGGGCATCGACGCCGTGGGGTACCAGGCCCAGGCGCGCGACGCCGGTCATGAGGAACCCGCGGTGGTGCTCAACTCGCTGGTCGAGACGGTGCGGGCGACCGGACGGCTCGGCGTGCCGGGGCTGTACGTCCCCTCCGACCCCGGTGCCCCCGATGAGCACGCCAAACACGGTCAGCTGCTGGTCTCCATCGGGCGGATGTTCGAAAAGGGTCAGCGGATGGGCACGGGCCAGTGCAACGTCAAGCGCTACAACCGCCAGCTGCGCGACCTGATCATCGCCGGCCGGGCCAGGCCGAGCTTCGTGGTCTCGCATGAACTCCCGCTCGATCAGGCGCCGCAGGCGTACGAGAAGTTCGACAAGCGCGTCGAGGGCTACACCAAGGTGGTGCTGCACCCGGTGCTCGCGGCCTGACGGATCCTCGTCCGTGATCCAGAAGGTCACTGAATAGGGTGAAATGCTCCATACTCGGTTATATGCCCTCAAGTGGCTCCCTGTTCTCCGCCGGGAGGAGGAGCGATCATGAAGAACTGCCATGTGACACTGGCTTTCATCAGCGGTTATCTCTTCGGACGCGGCCATAAGGGGACCTTGGTCCTCGCCCTCGCCGGTCTCGCCGCGGGAAAGCGCCTCACCTCCGGTATCAGTCCGCCGGGCGCCGAGCAGCTGAAGTCCTCCGAGCTCGGCAGGCTCGGCCAGGAGATCGGCGGCCGGCTGGTGGCCGCGGGCCGGGAGGCGGCCATGTCGGCGGCCAGTAACCGCATCGACTCCTTGAGCGACCGGCTGGAGCAGCGCGCATCGTCGCTGCGCAGCCACGCCGCGGGCGTCCGCGAGCCGGAGGCCGGGACGCACGAGGAGCACGAGGAGCACCAGGAGCACGAGGAGCACGAGGGACACGAGGGACACGAGGAACCTGAAGAGCACAAGGAGGAGCCGCGGGCCAGGAAGCGGACCGGCTCCGAAGGGTCCGCGCGGCGACGCCAGAGGTGAGGGCCATGGCTGAGGAAACCCACAAGGGGCGGGCCGGTGGGCGCGGCGCCCGGGACCTGCCCACCGACCGGCTGCTGAAGGAAGCGGAAGGCCTGCTGGCCGCCCTGGGCGAAAGAGCCCTGGAATCGGTCACCCACCTGGGCAAGAACCCCGGTGGCGGCGGGCTCCAAGGACCGCTGAAACCCCTGAAGGGCGGACTGGAGCAGGTCAAGGACGAGGTCAGGGGCAAGGTCGTCGACAAGGCCAAGGAACAGGTCAAGGGGCAGGTCAAGGAGAAGGTCGTCGACAAGGTCAAGAGCGTGATCCCGGGCCTCGGCGGTGGCGGCGGCGACGGTGGTGGCAAGGGCGGGAAGAAGCTCAAGGTCACCAACATCGTGGAGCAGATCGATGTGGGTGCGCCCCTCTCCCTCACCTACAACCTCTGGACGGAGTGGGAGAACTTCCCCTCGTACATGAAGAAGGTCGAAGCCGTCGAGAACGAGGACGACGAGGAGGCCCGGACCGAGTCCGAGTGGAAGGCCCAGGTCTTCTGGTCGCACCGCAAGTGGCGGGCGGAGGTCGTCGAGCAGGTGCCGGACAAGCGGATCATCTGGACGTCGCGGGCCGACAAGGGCCATGTGGACGGCACGATCACCTTCCACGAGCTGGCCCCGGAGCTCACCCGGATCCTGTTCGTCCTGGAGTACTGGCCGCAGGGGTTCATGGAGCGCACCGGCAACCTCTGGCGCGCCCAGGGCCGCCGGGTGCGGCTGGAGATGAAGCACTTCCGCCGTCATCTCATGCGCGAGGTGCTGCTCGCCCCCGACGAGGTCGTGGGCTGGCGCGGCGTGGTGCGCGACGGCGAGGTTGTGGAGGAGGACGAGCGGGACCAAGAGGGGCGGGAGCCCGCCGAGGACCGCGAAGAGGAACGCGAGGGGGAGGGCGAGGAGCCCGAGGGGTCCGAGGAATACGACGAGGAGCCGGAGGAGGAGTACGAGGAGGGCGAGGAGCCCGAGGACGAATACGACGAGGAGGAGTACGAGGAGGAGCCCGTGCGGCGGCGCACCCGCCGCTGACGGACCCCGCCCCCGGAACGGGTGAGCGCGGTGACCGTAGCACGCCAGCAGCAGAGCCAGTATCTGGACCGGGCGAGCTCCAGCGCCCTGGTCGACGTGGTCGACCTCATCCTGGACAAGGGCCTGGTCATCGATGTGTACGTGCGGGTGTCCCTGGTGGGCATCGAGATCCTGACCATCGACGCCCGGATCGTCGTCGCCAGCGTGGACACGTATCTGCGGTTCGCGGAGGCGACCAACCGTCTCGACATCGCCCGCAGCGGCACCGAGACCCATGGCCTGCCCGGCCTCATGGACCAGCTCCAGGAGAGCGGCGGCAAGAAGAAGACCAAGGGCGCCCTGGAAGGCGTCAAGGAGTCGGTCTCGGATCTGCTCCAGGGCGATGCCGACGAGGACCGGGAACCCGAGGCCGGGGAGCGGGCGCGGCCCCGGCGCACGAGGGGTTCCACCAGCCACAGGGAGCGCGAGCGGTGATGGCCGAGGAGAAGCGTGCCTGCTACGTCTACGGGGTCGTCACGGACGACCGGGCCGATGAGTCGGTCAAGGACCTGCCCGCGGTCGGCGACCAGGAGGCCCCGGTGACCCTGGTCCGCTACGGCGGCCAGGCCGCCGTGGTCAGCGAGGTGCCCGTCGACAAACCGCTGGGCACCCCCGACGATCTGCGCGCCCACGCCAGGGTGCTGGACACCCTGGCCGCGCAGGGTCCCCCCGTGCTGCCGTTCCGGTTCGGCACCGTGGTGCGCGACACCGGCGCGGTGACCGACGAGCTGCTGACCGAGGGGCACGACGACTTCGCCCGCGGCCTCAACCACCTCCGGGGCAGTGCGCAGTTCACCGTGCGGGCCCGGTACGAGGAGGACGCGGTGCTGCGCGAGGTGGTGACCGAACAGCCGGAGGCCGCACGGCTCCGCGAGGAGCTGCGGGGGCTGCCGGAGGAGGCGGGCTACGAGCAGCGGATCCAGCTCGGCCGGCTCGTCATGGACAGCATCGCCGCGAAGCGGAGCGTGGACGCGCTGGAGGTCGAGAGCCGGCTGGCGCCGCACGCGCTGGCCTCGGCGTCGGCGGAGCCGGCGTCCGCCGAGGGGCTGGTCAACGCCTCGTTCCTGGTGGCGGACGCGAGGCGGCGGGCATTCGAGGCGGCGGCCGAGGAGCTGGCCGAACACTGGCACGGCCGGGTGCGGATGCGCCTGCTCGGTCCGCTGGCGCCGTACGACTTCGTGGCCGAGGCCCTGCTCGAACGCAAGGAAGGCGACGATTAGCCATGGGACTGTTCACCGGACTGGCCACGCTGCCGCTGGCCCCGGTGCGCGGGGTCGCCTGGGTCGCCGAGCGGCTCCGGGAGGAGGCCCACCGGCAGCTGTACGACCCCGAGGTGATCAAGGAGCGGCTGGAAGAGGTCGCGGAGGCGCGGGAGAGCGGAGAGCTCACCGAGGAGGAGGCGGCCCGGGAGGAGGACGAACTGGTCCGCAGGCTGATGTCCCAGGGCCCGCCCGGCGGGGGCATGGAGGTATGACCGTGCCCCGCGAGGAACGGCCGCACGAGGAGCGCCACCGCGAGGAGCGCCACCGCGAGGAACGGCCCCGCCAGGAGGTCCACCGCGAGGAACGGCCCCGCGACCCGGAGCGGGAGCGGCCCCCGCGCCGCCCCGCGCTGGACGCCCGCGCCGCCGCGCGGCGCGCCGCGCACCATGTGGCGCAGCTGACCGGGCGGGACCCGGAGGGCGTCACCTCGCTGGAGCACCGGGAGGACGGCTGGGCCATCGGCATCGAGGTCGTGGAGACCCACCGGATACCGGACTCCACCGACATCCTCGCCGAGTACCGCGTCGAACTGGACGACCACGGCGAGCTGGTCACCTACCGCCGCACCGAGCGCTATCCCCGAGGCAGGGCGGAGAACCGGACATGACCCAGAGTCCCGGCTGGAACGCGCCGGCCCGGCGCGCCGGCGCCGCACCCGAACCCGCCGGCCGCGGCGCCGAACCCTCCAGCCTGGCCGACATCCTGGAGCGGGTGCTGGACAAGGGCATCGTCATCGCCGGTGACATCCAGATCAACCTGCTGGACATCGAACTGCTGACGATCAAGATCCGGCTGCTGGTCGCCTCCGTGGACCGGGCCAAGGAGATGGGCATCGACTGGTGGGAGCACGATCCCACGCTCTCCTCCCACGCCCGGGACGTCCTGGAGGAGAACGAACAGCTGCGGCGCCGCGTCGGCGAGTTGGAGGACGGAAGCGGCGCACGGCGAGCGGAAGAGCGCGGCGCGGAGCGGGAGGACGGACCGTGACCGAACCTTTCGCCACCTGGCTGTACGCGGTGACGGCCGCCCCGGTGGGCGGCGCACCCCCGCACGGGCTCACCGGTGTGGCGGACGAGCCGGTGCGCCTGGTCGAGCGCGCGGGACTGGCCGCCGTCGTGGGCTCCGTACCGCTGGCGGACTTCGACGAGGACGCGCTGCGCGACCATCTGGAGGACCTGGAGTGGCTGGAGCGCACCGCCCGCGCCCACCACCGGGTGATCAACGGCGCGGCCCGCCTCGGCCAGGTCATCCCGCTGCGCTTCGCCACGCTCTACCACGACGACGACCGGGTCCGCGCGATGCTCCAGGAGCGCCGGGAGGACTTCACGGCCACGCTGCGGCGGGTGACGGGCCGCACCGAGTGGGGCGTCAAGGCGTATGTCGACCCCGCGTCCTTCCTGCCCGATCCGGACGAGGGCGAAAGCGGCGGGGACAGCCCCGGAACCGCCTATCTGATGCGCCGGCGGGCCCAGCGGCAGGACCAGGAGACCGCGCATCTGCGCGCGACCGAGCGGGCGGAGGAGATCCACGCCTCCCTCGCCGCGCTGGCGGTGGCCACGGCCGCGCACCCACCGCAGGACGCCGCGCTGGCCGCGTACGAGGGGTGGATGGTGCTGAACAACTCCTATCTGGTGCCCGACGACCGCACCGAGGAGTTCACCGACGCGGTGACCGCGCTGAAGGAGCGCCACCCCACCGTCACCCTGGAGCTCAGCGGCCCCTGGCCGCCGTACTCCTTCACCGCCCCGCCGCAGCCGGCGGGCGAGGTCCGGCGGGCGGAGACGCCGTCATGACCCGCGCGATCGAGCGGCGCGAGGTGGCCCTGGTCGATCTGCTCGACCGGGTGCTCGCCGGAGGCGTGGTGATCGCCGGGGAGATCACCCTGACCATCGCCGACATCGACCTGGTGCGCATCTCCCTGCGCGCCCTGATCGCCTCCGTACGGGTGGAGGACGAGGCACGGGAGGCGCACGAGGGGAGGGGGGATCGCTATGACGGCTGACCGCGCTCCCCGGCCCGGCCGGCGGATCGAAGTGGACGAGGAGTCGGTCCGCAAGAGCCTGGCCGGTCTGGTGCTCACCATCGTGGAGCTGCTGCGGCAGCTCATGGAGCGGCAGGCGCTGCGCCGCGTCGACCAGGGCGGCATCAGCGACGAGCAGATCGAGAAGCTCGGGCTGACGCTGATGGCCCTGGAGCGGAACATGGCCGAGCTGCGGGAACACTTCGGGCTGACCGAGGACGACCTGAATCTGGACCTCGGCCCGCTGGGCCCCCTGCTGCCCCGCGACCGGGCCCCGTGAACAGCCCCTGAGACACCCGCCGAGTAATGTGCCGGTGTGGGGATCACGCTCAACCTCCAGTCCGCACGAGCGGCCGATGTGCACGTCGGCCGCTCGGCGCTGGCCGAGCTCATGTCGGTGCTGCACATCATGGCCGAGCCCGATCACCACCCCGAGGCCCAGCGCTGGACGCAGCGGCTCGGGACGGCGCTCGCCCCCTCCCTCGCCCATGAGATGAGCGCGCTGTCGCCGCTGTGGGCCCGCCTTCGCTGCCGGCTGCTGTTCCCGCTGGAGCTCCCGCTGGACCAGCCCTTCGAGGACGAGCTGCGCCATCTGGAGAAGCTGCCGCTCGAGGAGTTCGTGGGGCTGTGCTCACAAGGAGTGCTCGGCTTCCGCGAGGCCGTGCCCCCGGCCCGCTGTCTGCTCACCGATCCGGAGGCCGCCGGCCGCTATGTGGCCCAGTGCGAGCGGCGGTCCTTCCGGCGCGGGGAGCTGGCCCATGACCTGGTGGCCTCGCCCGAGGGGCTGCGCGGCCGGCTGCTGGACTTCCTGGACTCCTGCGCCGGGGCGTTCTTCGCCTCCGAGTGGCGCACCGTCCGCGACCGGCTGGAGTCGGCCGCCGCCCAGGTGCGCACCGATGTGCGGCGGCGCGGTCTGGCCGAGGTGCTGGCCGGGCTCAGCCCCACCGCGGTGGTCTCCCGGGGCGGCTCGCGGGTGCGCTACGACAAGCTGGCCGTCGCCGAGATCGAGATCGGCCCGCGCCCGCTCTTCCTGATCCCCTCCGTCCACGTCTGGCCGCATCTGACCGTCAAGGACGAGGAGTCCCACCCGGTGGTGCTCCAGTTCGCCGCCCAGGAGGGCGGGGCGGCCGATCAGCTCACCCAGGCGGAGCTGCGGGCCCGGATGTCCGCGCTGGCGTCACTGGGCCGCATGGAGCTGTGCCGCCATCTGCTGGGCGAGCCCATCACCACCTCCGAACTGGCCCAGCGGCTGGGGCTCGCCGATACGCAGGTCTCCCGCACCCTGCGCCAGCTGCGGGACGCGGGGCTCATCGAGTCCGAGCGCGAGGGCAAGTACGTCTACCACCGGCTGGCCACCAGCACTCTGCTCCGGCTGGGGCAGGACGTGCTGGCGACCATCATGCGCTGAGGTCCCTCAGCCCGGCCGGGTCCACAGCAGCACCGCCGAGGGGCGCCCGGCGTCCATGTGGACGCGGTTGGTGGCGACCACCTTGCGGCGGCTCACCGCTTCCGGCACCCCGGTGTTGGAATTGACGTCGAACCGGGGGAAGTCGCTGGAGGAGATGTCCACCCGCAGCCGGTGCCCGGCCTCGAAGCGGTTGGCGGTGTCCGGCGCCGGGATCTCGATCTCGTACACCTCGCCCGGCTCCAGCGGCTCCGGGTGCTCGAACGACGCGTGGAAGCGGCAGCGGAAGATGCCCTCGGTGAGGTTCATGGCGAAGCCGTGCGGATAGTCCTCGTTCGGCGGGTGCACATCGACCAGCTTCACCGTGAAGTCGGTGTCCGGCGCGGACGAGGACACGAACAGCCGCGCCGTGACCGGCCCGGCCACCTCCAGCGGCTCCGCCAGGGGCGGGGTGACCAGCGAGATCACATCGGGCCGGGAGTTCAGCGGCAGATAGGGCGGGCGGGCGCCGTAGAACCGCTCGTCCGGCACCTGGTCGAAGGCGCCGCCGACCATCACCGGTTCCCCGGAGGTGACCTGACCGCCCAGGGTCGGCACCGGATCGCTGGGGTCGAAGTCGTACTCCACCCAGGCGTGTTCGGCCGTCGGCCGCTCCCGGCTCAGCTCGCCCGAGGGGTGGCAGTAGAACGCGGTCTCCCGGGTCCCGGCCGGGGGCCACTGGGTGTCGGTGTGCCACCGGCCGCCGTGCCGCATCCGCCCGGCCTCGTCCCGCCGGCCGTCGCCACCGCCCATCAGGAAGTACTGGACCCGCGGGATCGACTCCGGATCGCCGGCCCGCAGCACCGCGTCGAACCAGCGCTGCCGGAAGGACAGATACGAGGTGTCCACATTGCCGCTGAAGGTGGCGGCGGGGCCGAAGTCCACATCGCCGGCGAAGGTGACACAGCGCAGCCCGTGCGTCCACGGCCCCATCACCAGATAGGCCGGGGACCGCTTGAGACGGCCCATGGCGGTGAAGTTCTCGATCGTGGAGCGCACATAGGGGTCGTACCAGCTCGACATGTGCAGGGTCGGCACATCGGGGAAGCGGTCGTAGTGGCCGCGTCCGTAGATGGCCGGCTGCCGCCAGTACGCCCCGAAGGCGTCATGCCGCCACTGGTCGAGCAGATAGCGCTCGTAACTTCCGACCTGACGCAGCGGCGAGACGCCCGTCCGCCACGGCAGCACGGTGAACCAGTCGCGCAGATCCGTCCCCGCGAACGCCGCGCGGACCAGCGGGTCCCGCGCCGCCTCCGGGCTCTCCTCACCGTGCCGGAAGGCCCAGGTGACCTGCTTCAGCTCAAAGGCGCCGCCCATGCGCATACCGGCCTCGTACGCGCTGGCGAAGCCGCCGGAGTCCAGGAACATCGCGGCCAGCCCGGCGGGGGACTCGGCCGCGGCCGCCGTCTGGGCGTGTGCCGAATAGGACACCCCCATCATGGCCACCCGGCCGTCGCACCAGGGCTGGGCGGCGATCCAGTCGATGGTGTCCGCGCCGTCCGGCCCCTCGCCCAGGTACTTCACGAAGGTGCCCTGCGAATCGCCGCGGCCCCGGCAGTCCTGCCGGACCACGTGGTAGCCCGCGCGGACGAAGAACGCGGAGGTCTCCTCCGGCGTCGGCACCGGCTCGTCGTGGCGGCTGCGGTCCGAGCCGCGGATCTCGCGCCGGCCGTACGGGGTGCGCTCCAGGATGACCGGGCGGGGCCCGGGGTGCTCCTCGGCGCTGAACAGGTCGGCGGCCAGGACGATTCCGTCCCGCACGGGGACGCGCAGGGTGCGTCGCCACACCCGCTCGTCCAGCAGCCGGGCGGGCTCCTCCCGGGCCGCCCGCGCTCTGTCTCCGGCCGGTTCGGTCTGACGGGTTCGTGCCATGGACGACCTCACTGGGTCTGGGATTGCGTGGAGCCGTTGAGGGCGATCTGGTCCTTGGTGACCGTGGACAGCGGCAGCCCCCACTGGCCGAAGAGCTTGGCGTAGGTGCCCGATTCGTACATCTTCCGCAGCGCCTTGACGATCACCGGGGCGAGTCCGGAGTCCTTCTTGGCCTGGATGCCGTAGATGGCCGTCGCGGCGGGCAGGTCGAGCATGTCCTTGAGCTCGATGGTCTCGAAGCGGTCATCGGAGTTCTGGCTCACCGAGGTGTTGGAGGCGCTGGGCGCGGCCACCGCGTCGATCCGCTTGCTCTGGAGCGCCAGCGTCGCGGCGGGCAGATCGGTGTAGAGCTTCGCGTCCACCGACGGCTTGCCCTTCGCGGCACACCGCTTGTTCTGCGCCGCGAGCACGTTCTGCGTTCCGGCGCCCTTCTCCACGCCGACCTTGTGCCCGCACACCTCCAGACCGTTTCCGGGGTGGAAGGAGCCGTCCTTGGTCACCATCAGCGTCACACTGCTCTGCGCGAAGTCGGCGAAGTCGACCTCCCGCTGGCGCTCGGTGAAGTCGCCGGAGGGCGCGCTGAGGTCGATCCGGCCGGACTTCAGCCCGGGGATGACCGCGTCGAAGGTGGTCCGCTCCACCTTGATCTTCACATCGAGCAGCGAGGAGAGCTGCGCGGACAGATCGGGGATCAGCCCGGTGATCTTCCCGTCGGAGCCGAAGGTGACATACGGCGCGTACTCGCTGACGCCCATGACCAGCGTCTTCTTGGTGTACGCCGCGGGCACCTGCGCGGCCAGGGCGCTGTCCTTGGGCTCGGGGGCGAGCGTCGCCGCCGCACCGCTCTTCTTGGCCTTGCCGTCGCCGGGGGTGTCGTCCACCGAACAGGCGGACAGCGTGAGCGTCAGCGAGGCCAGCAGGGCGCACGCGGCGGCATGAGGACGGTTGCGCATGGCTTGCTCCATTTCCGGGGGTGGGGGACAGCGGAAGCGGAAGGGCGGGACCGGTCAGCGACCCCACACGGTCTCGGCGACGCGCCGTACGTTGCCCCCGGCCAGCTTGGCCACGTCCGCCTCGGAGTAGCCGTGGTCGAACAGCCACCGGATCATGTTGCCGACGGCCTCCGCGGGGTTCTCGCAGCCGCGTACGTAGTCGACCTGCTCGTGCGGCGGCAGTTCCGGTGCCTTGCCGTCGTGTGCGTCGTCCTTGCCGAAGAGCGGGGCGAACGTCCGGTGCCAGGCCGTGTGATCGCCGAAGTTGGTGTCCGGGCCGAAGGCCACATGGTCGATGCCGACCAGATCGATGCAGCGCTCGACGTGTTCCATCACCGAGTCCAGGCTGTGCCGGGGGTGCCGGGCGGTGATGGTCGTGTGCGGCGCCGCCTCGACGCCGATGAACCCCCCGGACCCGGCGCAGGCCCGGATCACATCGTCCGGCTTCATCCGCGGGGTCGGCCACAGCGCCCGGGACCCGGCATGGGTGATCACTACGGGCGCGGTGGAGCGGCGCACGGCGTCCAGGGCCGTCGCGTCCCCGCTGTGCGAGACGTCGACGATGATGCCGAGGTCGTTCATCCGGCGCAGCGCGCGGCGGCCGAGCAGGGTCAGACCGGTGTCGCCGGTGTCGGCGAGCCCCGAACCGAGCTGGTTGCTCTCGCTGTAGACCAGGCCGAGCAGCCGCACGCCCAGGCCGTAGAGCAGATCCAGCCGGTCGACGTCATTGCCGATGGGGGAGGCGGACTCCAGGGTCAGCACCACCCCCACCTGGTGGCCGGCCCGCGCCCGATCGGCGTCCTGAAGCGTGCGGACGGGCGCCACCAGCCGCTGGTGGGCGAGGTCGGCCTGGCGCATGGCCAGATCGCTGACCGTGTCGTCCCAGTCCCAGGGGGCATGGGAGCGGATCATGCTCACCGCGGCCGGACCGCCGTCGAAGAACAGGTCCACCCCCGAGTGCGCGATGCCCTCGTAGGGAATCGACTCCCGGCCCTGGCGGCGGTACTCGGCGAAGTCCCCGGGGTCGGCGGGGCGCAGCGAGAGGTGGTCATGGGCGGAGACCACCGGATGACGCTCCTCGAAGTCCCGCGCGCGGGACTCCACGTCCTCGCTCCACTCCAGCGCGGCCCCGGGGACCCGGCCGAGCGCGGGCGCCAGCTCGAAGGCGCGGAAGTCCTGCCCGGCCTCCAGGTACTGGTACGAGCGGTAGGAGTCCCACAGCTTCAGGCGCTCGACGGTCTTGGCGGGCAGGGGGAGTTCGGTACTCATGCGCTGACCTTCGACAGGAACGTACGGGTGCGGTCGTGGGAGGGGGCGCGGAGCAGCCGCTCCGGGGCGCCCTCCTCGACGATGCGGCCGTCGTCCATGAAGACGATCCGGTCGGCGACATCGGCGGCGAAGCGCATCTCATGGGTGACGACGATCAGCGTCATGCCCTCGCGGGCCAGGTCCCTGATGACGCCGAGCACCTCCTGCACCATCTCGGGGTCGAGGGCGGAGGTCGGCTCGTCGAAGAGCATCACCTTGGGGCGCATCGCCAGGGCGCGGGCGATCGCCACCCGCTGTTGCTGGCCGCCCGAGAGCTTCTCCGGATAGCTGTCGAGCTTGTGCGCGAGCCCCACCCGGGTCATCAGCTCCTCGGCGCGGGCGTCGGCCGTGGCCTTGGACAGGCCGAGCACCCGGCGCGGGGCCTCCACGATGTTCTCGCGGGCGGTGAGATGCGGGAACAGATTGAAGCTCTGGAACACCATGCCCATCGTCGAACGCTGGGTGGCCAGCTCCCGGGGGCCCAGCTCATGCAGGGTGCGGCCGCGCAGCTGGTAGCCGATGACGCTGCCGTCGACCACCACCACGCCCTGGTCCGGCACCTCCAGGTGGTTGACGCAGCGCAGCAGCGTGCTCTTGCCCGATCCGGAGGGGCCGATGAGGCAGACCGTCTCACCCCGGTGGATATCCAGGGAGATACCGTGCAGCACCTCGGTGCCGCGGAACGACTTGCGGATCCCGCGCAGGGAGACGATGGCCTGCGATGTCATTTCCGGTGCCATGGTCATACCGAGTGCTCGATCCTCTTCACTTTCCCGGCCTTGTCGGCCGCAATCAGGGTGTGTCGTCCCAGACGTCGCTCCAGGCGCTGCTGTAGAAGGGTGATGGCGCCGGTGATGATCATGTACCAGATGGCGGCCACAATCAACAGGGGAACGGTCTGGAAGTTCTTGGCGTAAATCAGCTGTACCGAGTAGAGCAGGTCGGCCAGGGTGATCACGCTGACCAGGGAGGTGGCCTTGAGGAGAGATATCAGCTCATTTCCCATCGGCGGGACGATCACCCGCAGCGCCTGGGGAAGGGTGATGCGGAAGAAGACCTGAGTCGGCGTCAATCCCAGTGCGGACGCCGCCTGTCGCTGTCCATCGGGCACGGAGAGCAGTCCCGAGCGGATCAACTCCGCGATGTAGGCGGTCTCGTGGAGCGTCAGGCCGATGACCGCGGCGGTCAGCGGGCCGATGACGGTGTTCGAGTCGAAGGTGATGAAACGCGGTCCCCAGGGAATTCCGAGGGACAGCGTGGGAAAAAGAGCCGCCAGGTTGTACCAGAAAAGCAGCTGCACCAGCATCGGAATGCTGCGGAAAACCCAGATGAAGGCGGCCGCGACCATGGACATGAGCCGGGATTCGCCCATGCGCATCAGAGCGACCACGGTGCCGGACACCAGGGAGAGCGCCATGGTCGCCGCGGTCATTCCGATACTGACGCCGATGCCCTTCAATACCCTGATCTCGAAGAAGTACTTCGCGACCGTATGCCATTCGAAGCGCGGGTTGGTGCATATCGTGGTCACCGCCATCGCGGCCAGTACCAGCACGATCGCATTGGCCACCAGCAGTCCGGGACGCCGTCGCCGGGCGCGCTTGAGCACGGCCGGATCGGGGAGTGCGTCGACGTTCAGGGCTTTGGTCATGGCAGGCCTTCGGACGGTCGCGGACGCGGCAGAATTACCGCATCCTAAAACCGTGTTCGCGGACGTCCGCGAACAGTTGACACAGAACTGTCAACCGTAAACGGGGGAATGCGTCCGCCCGCCCGGAGCGGCCGGGCGGGCGGACGGATGGGCGTGCGGATGCGTGTGCGGATGGGCCCACGGACGGGGCCCGCCGGGTCTACAACGCCTTTTCGAAGGGAAGCGGGCCGATGGTCTCCGGATCGGCCGAGATATCGAACAGCGGGGTGTAGCCGGTGGCCAGGTACAGCCCGCGCGCCTCCGGCTGGCGGGGCCCGGTGGTGAGGTAGATCCGGCGGTAGCCGCGCTCGGCGGCCGACCGCTCCAGCTCCGCCACCACCCGGCGGGCCAGCCCGCGCCGCCGATGGCCCGAGTGCGTCCAGATCCGCTTGAGCTCCGCCGTGTGCGCGTCGTACCGCCGGTACGCGCCCCCGGCGACCGGCTCGCCGCCCTCCACCAACAGCAGCAGCTCCCCGTGCGGCGGGGCGAACTCCTCGGCCGGATAGCGGTTCAGCTCACCGTCGGCCGCCCTGCCGTAGCGGGTGGAGTACTCGTACGCCAGCTCCCGCAGCAGCGGTTCGACCCGCGGATCGTCCACGGTCACCCGGACCACCGTCAGCTGTGGCGGGGGTTCGGCCACGGAGGTCATCACCGCACCGCCGCGAGGGTCTGCGGGCCCCGGGCCGCGCGCTCGGCGTCGCGTTTGGCGACCTCTTCGCGGACGATCGGGATGACGTACCGGCCGAAGTCGATCGCGTCGTCCAGCAGGTCGTAGCCGCGTGCGGAGAGGATGTCCACGCCCAGGTCGTAGTAGTCCAGCAGGGCCTGCGCCACCGTCTCCGGCGTGCCCACCAGCGCGTTGGAGTTGCCCGCGCCACCGGTGACGGCGGCGGTCGGGGTCCACAGCGCCCGGTCGTAGCGCTCACCCGCCTCGGCGATGGAGATCAGCCGCTGTGAACCGACGTTTTCCGGAGCCCCCCGGCGGTGGTGGCGCACGGTCGTCGCATCGCCCCGCTCCTTACGGGTCCGGATGGCGTCCACCGTGCGGTGCGCCTTCTCCCAGGCCAGCTCCTCGGTCGGGGCGATGATCGGCCGGAACGCCACCTGGATCCGCGGCACATCGGTCCGCCCGGCCGCGGCGGCCGCCGCCTTCACCGCCGCGATCTGCTCGGCGGTCCGCTCCAGCGGCTCGCCCCACAGGCAGTAGATGTCGGCCTCGGCGCCGCCCGCCGCGTAGGCCGCGGGGGAGGAGCCGCCGAAGGAGACGTTCGGGCGCGGCTGCTGGACCGGGAAGACATCGCTGACGAAGTCGTGGAAGCGGTAGTGCTCGCCCTCGTGGTCGAAGGGCTCATGGGTGGTCCAGATCTTCTTGACGATCCGGATGTACTCACGGGTGCGCGCGTAGCGCTCGTCCTTGGTGCGGGTGTCGCCCTCGCGCCGCTGCTCATGGTCGTTGCCGCCGGTGATGAAGTGCACGGTGAGCCGGCCGTCGCTGATCCGGTCGAGCGTCGCGAACGTCTTGGCGGCGTACGTCGGATACGACACGTTGGGCCGGTGGGCCAGCAGGATCTGGAGCCGGTCCAGCCTGCTGGCGATGTACGCGGCGGCGGGCGCGGGATCGGGCGAGCCGGAGCCGTAGGCGAACAGCACCCGGTCCCAGCCGTGGTCCTCATGGGCCCTGGCGAGCCGCAGGGTGTACTCCTTGTCGAAGGCCGCGCCGGAGCGCGGATGTGTCTCCGAGCCGTCGTTGGTGGCGGCGATGCCGAGGAACTCCACGGGCATGGGGTGACCTTTCGGAAGGCGGAAAAGGCAGGAAAGGCGGGAAGGGGGTGACGCCCCGGACGCGGGAACACGCCGGGCGTGTCCGGGCGTGGTACCGGGGGTGATGGCGCGTCAGGCGCGGGAGACAGGCGAGGGGGCCTGGGACCGGGAGAGCGAGGGGCCGGTGGGACGGCCCGCTGCCGGGGTCAGCCGGAACAGGAAGCGGACCACACCCGACCGAAGTCGATGTGGTCGCGCGTGACCAGGGGCAGCTCAGTCCTCACTCGCATCATTCAGCACCGCACGAGCCCGTTCCGTCAACCGCTGTCCACATGATGGCCCGTATGCGACCCCGCCACGACAAAGCCGCCCGTACCAGCCCGGCGCCCGCGAGCGGACGGGGTGATACGGGCGGCCGCGGAGTGACCTCGTCCGCCGGTTTCGCGGTCAGCCGCCCGCCACCGTCTGCGGGGTGCCGGGCCGTTCCGGCGCGGCGGTGACCCGGGCCGGGCGGCGGCCCGGCAGCAGCGCGGCGACCGCGAGCGCCACCAGCGCGGCGATGCCGCCGATCACGAAGGCGGTGCGGAAGCCGTTCAGGGACGGGAGGTCGACGGGTCCGAAGGCGGTGGTCATATGGGCGAGCACGACGCCCACCACCGCACTGGCGGTCGAGGTGCCGATGGACCGCATCAGGGTGTTGAGGCCGTTGGCCGCGCCGGTCTCGGACACCGGTACGGCCGACATGATCAGTGCGGGCATGGCCGAGTACGCGAGGCCGATCCCGGCGCCGATCACACACGACACGATCAGGATCTGCCACACGGCGTCCATCAGGAAGACACCCGCCCCGTACCCGGCGGCGATCACCCCCGCGCCGAGCATCAGCGACACCTTGGGGCCCCAGGTGCTGGTGATCCGCGCCGACAGCGGCGAGATCGCCATCATCACCAGACCGGACGGGCCCAGGCACAGCCCGGCGGCCATCATCGACTGGCCCAGCCCGTACCCCGTCGCCTCGGGCATCTGGAGCAGCTGAGGCAGCACCAGCGACATCCCGAACATGGCGAAGCCGATGACGACGGAGGCCAGATTGGTCAGCAGCACCTGACGGCGCATGGTGGTGCGCAGGTCCACCAGCGGCCCGCTCACCCGCAGCTCCCACCGGCTCCACAGCGCCAGCACGACCACCGCCGCACCGAACAGACCGGTGGTGGCACCGCTGCCCCAGCCCCAGTCGGCGCCCTTGGAGATGGCCAGCAGCAGACAGAGCAGCCCGGCCGACAGCCCGACGGCGCCCACCAGGTCGAACCGCCCGCCGCCGCGCACCGTGGACTCCGGTACGAGCGTCAGCACCAGCGCGATCACCACCGCGCCCAGCGCCGCCGAGACCCAGAACAGCACATGCCAGTCGGCGTGTTCGGCCAGCGCCGCGGCGCTGGGCAGGCCGAGCGCGCCGCCGACCCCCAGCGAGGAGCTCATCAGGGCCATGGCCGAGCCGAGCCGCTCGGCGGGCAGCTCGTCCCGCATGATGCTGATGCCCAGCGGGATCACCCCCGCGGAGAAGCCCTGGAGCGCACGGCCGACGATCATGGGTGCGAGCGCGTCGGAGAGCGCGCACACCACCGAGCCGATCACCAGCATCGACAGGCTGATCAGCAGCGTCCGCCGCTTGCCGTACATATCGCCGAGCCGTCCCAGTACGGGGGTGGCCACGGCGCCGGCGAGCAGGGTGGCGGTGATCGCCCAGGAGGCGTCCGAAGGACGGCGACCACCGGGCCGGAGCGCGGCGGCCGGGCGGCCACGGCCGCTCCAGGGGGGTCGGGAAACGGAGGTAAGGAAGTCACGGTGGTCCTTCGTAGGGCATGGCCGATGCACATCAGGTGCCGCAGCAGTGTCGCATAAATTGTGTAACCAGTACGTCAAATACGTCCGTCCAGCGGTTCCTCGCCCAACGCGCGGTAGCTCTCCCGCAGTTCACGCTTGAGGATCTTGCCGCTCGGGTTCTTCGGCAGCGCCTCGGCGAACACGACGAACTTGGGCACCTTGAACCCCGCGAGCCGCGCGCGGCAGTGCGCGAGGATCTCCTCCGCCGTCACCTGACGCCCCGGCACGACCACCACCACCGCGGTCACCGCCTCGATCCAGTACGGATGCTCCACCCCGAACACCGCGACCTCCGCGACCGCCGGATGGGCGTGGACCACCTCCTCCACCTCACGCCCCGAGACGTTCTCCCCACCGCTGTTGACCATGTCCTTCTTGCGGTCCACGACCGTCAGGCACCCCTCCTCGTCCAGCACCCCCAGATCGCCGCTGTGGAACCAGCCACCCCGGAACGCCTCCGCGGTGCGCTCGGGATCCCGCCAGTAGCCGAGCATGGTGTGCGGGCCCCGGTGCGCGATCTCGCCGACCGTGCCCGGCGGCACCGGCCGGTCCGCCTCGTCGACCACCCGGGTCTCGACGTTCAGCGCGGGCCGCCCCGCGGAACCGGCCTTGCGCTCCTGGTCGGCCGGGCCCAGCACGGTCGCGATCGGGGACATCTCGGTCTGGCCGTAGAAGTTGTACAGCGCCAGCCCCGGCAGCCGCCGGCGCAGCTCGGCCAGCACCGCGACCGGCATCGGCGCCGCCCCGTAGTACCCCTTGCGCAGCGACGACAGATCGCGGACCGCGAACTCCGGATGGCGCAGCAGCGCGATCCACACCGTGGGCGGGGCGAACAGCTTGGTCACCCGCTCCGCCTCGATCGTGGCCAGCAGCGCCGCCGGGTCCGGACCCGGCAGCACCACACAGGTGGCGCCCAGCTGGATGTCGGGGGTGAGGAAGGCGTGCAACTGGGCGCAGTGGTAGAGCGGCAGCGCATGGATCTCCACATCGTCCGGCGACATCCCGCCGTCGACGATCGCCGTCAGATACTGCGCGATCAGATTGCGGCTCGTCATGATCGCGCCCTTGGGCCGGGACTCGGTCCCCGAGGTGTACATCAGCTGGACCGGGTCGTCGTCGTCCAGCGCGGGATCGGGCACCGGATGCCCCCGCTCCGCGCCCAGCGCGGCGAAGTCCTCCCACCCCTCGCGTCCGCCGCCCAGGGCCGCGCGCAGCGCGATCCGGGGCGGCGCGGCCTCGGCCAGCGCGTCCTCGGCGACATCCAGCAGCTCGGTGCCCGCGATGATCCCGATGGCGCCCGAGTGGTCCAGCACATACGCCACTTCGGGCGCGGTCAGCATGAAGTTGACCGGCACCGACACCGCGCCCAGCCGGGCCAGCGCGAAGTACGCCACCACATAGCCGTGGCAGTTGCGGGCCAGGAGCACCACGCGATCGCCCTTGGCGATGCCCCGCGCCGCCAGCGCCCCGGCCGTCCGGCTCACCAGCGCGTCCAGTTCGGCGTAGGTCTGGCGCAGCGCGCCGGCCACGACCGCCGTCTTGCCGGGCAGCCGCGCCGCGGTGCGCGCCAGCAGATCGGCGATGCCGTGGCGGCGGGCGCGCACGATGTCCACGGGCAGGTCGGACGCGGTCATCGAAGGTCTCCCGGGGGCTCGGACGATCCGGACGGTTCGTCACGCTGGCACGGCGCGGGGAGGCGTTCAAGACGGCGGACGGCTGAGCGGCACCCGAGCGGACATGCGTAGCCTTGGCACCTGGCACGACGGGGGCGAGCGAAAGGACACCGGATGGCCGAGGCCGCGGAGGACACCGTCCGCAGGGGACGCGGACGCCCGCCCCGCCTGTCGCGCGAGCAGATCGTCCGCTCCGCCGCGGAACTCGCGGTCCGCGAACCGGAGGTCGCGCTGACCGTCAAGAGGGTCGCCGAGGCGGTCGGCTCCGCCCCCATGGCGCTCTACCGCTACTTCCCCGACCGCGACGACCTCCTCCAGGCCGTGGCCGACCGCGTCATGGCCGACGCCCAGCACAAGGACCTGCCGGGCGGGACCTGGCAGGAGCGGCTGCGCGCCTGGATGCACGACAGCCGCGACTATCTGCTGCCCTACCGCCAGCTGCTGCCCTACATGGCCGCCACCCAGCAGCCCGCCCGCGTCTCCTCCCTGGTGACCCTCACCCGGCTGCTGCGCCCACTGCGGCTGGCCGAGGACGATCTCGCGCTGGCCGTGACCCTCATCGGCTCCACCGTCATCGGCCACGCGGTCTACGAGACCCACCGCGGCCCCGTCTCCGCCCACAAACTCGACGCCCTGAGCGAGGCGCTGGCCCGCTACCCCCAGGAGGAGCGGGAAGCGGTGGCCCCGCTGCTGCCGAGGCTGCCGGGGGCGCAGAACAGGCTGTACGACGTGGTGGTGGACCGCACGATCGCCGCCATCGAGGCGCTGGCCGCGCGGTGACCTGCCGCTCCGTACGGCCGGGGGCCGGGAGGAGCGGGAGGAGCCGGACGGCCCCCGATTCCTCCGGCCGGGTGGAATACCGGATCGTATGGCCGGGTCGCCTTGCCCGGGGGCGATCACGGACGTGAGATGACGTCCATGCTCACTTCCGTTGTCCGTGGCGCCGTCGCCACCGCCGCGATGACCACCGTCCTGGCCCTGCTTCCCGCCGCCGCGCAGGCCGCCGCGGCCGGGAACACCGAGAAGGTCAATCTGCTCGGCGTCGCCGTGAGCGACACCAAGCCCAAGCGGGTCCAGCCCGGCGACCGCTGGGAGACCCGGCTGAAGCTGTACACCGAGAAGAAGAAGACGTACGCCGGTGACGGCACCGTGCGCTGCGACACCGTCAGGGTCACCGGCAGCACGGTGGTCGTCCGGTGCGCGCGGGTGCTGCACCTGAAGAAGAAGGGGTGGCTGGTGCTCAGCGACAAGGTCACCCACAAGGGCGACAAGACCGCCACCGCCACGACCCGGATCGTCGGCGGCACCGGGCGGTACAACTCCGCCTACGGCAAGGGCACCGTCACCCTCGCGGGTCCGCTCGTCCACTTCGCGCTCAAAGTCGGCAGGTGACAGCCGGGTGATCGCGTGACAACGGTGTTGCCCTGACGGGCGGGGCGCCCTGCGATGGCGCCCCGCCCGGGGCCCGGTCCGTCCGGGCGTGCTGACGCCTACCCGGTGCACTCCATGGACGCCGGGTCCTCCGCGTCGTGGATCAGCGCCTGATGCGCCGTGCGCAGCCGGTTCACATCAGCTTTGATCACCTTGCGGTCATAGCTGAGCAGCCCGTTGAGCTCGCCCTCCACATCCACGATCTGGGTGTAGACGGCCCCGCTGCTGCCGTTGCACGCGATCAGCCCGCGCACCTTGTCCAGCAGCTTCAGATACTCGTCGGTGAACTGGTCCCGGTCCACACCGACGTAGGTGTGCCGCACGGGCCAGGCGTGGCCCGGTATGGCCAGGCCCAGGCCGCCGTACTCGCCGGTGACGGCCGCCCGTGTCGCGTCCGGGCGCGGATCGCCCGGCGCCGGATAGGCGTGGACATCGGCGATGTCGCCGTTTCCGGTGTCGTTCCAGCCGCTGGCCCCGTTGACGAGCCGGCTGGGGTCCCAGCTCTTCGCGAGCGCCGGCACCTTCGAGCCGCCGTACTGGCCCCAGCCCTCGTTGAAGGTGACCCAGATGACGATCGACGGGCTGCTGATGTGCTGGTCGATCATCCGCTTCATCTCGTGCTCGTACTGCGCCTGTGCCTTCTCCGAGGGGGCGACCGCGTTCATGGACGGCATGTCCTGCCACACCAGCAGGCCCAGCCGGTCGGCCCAGTAGTACCAGCGGTCGGGTTCGACCTTGATGTGCTTGCGCACGGAGTTGAAGCCCAGGCGCTTGTGCATCTTCAGGTCGTAGGCGAGCGCCTCGTCGGTCGGCGCGGTGTGCAGTCCGTCGGGCCAGTACCCCTGGTCGAGGGTGGCCATGGAGAAGACGGGCTTCCCGTTGAGCAGGATGCGCTGCTTCCCGTCCACCTCTCCCACGGCGATGCTCCGCATGCCGAAGTAGCTCTCCACCCGGTCCGCCGATCCGCCCCGCCCGACGGTGACCTTCAGCCGGTACAGATGCGGATCGTCGGGGGACCACAGGTGCGGTGCGGGCACGGGGACGGTCAGCGGCGTCCCGGTGCGTCCGGTGGCGGTGCCGACCACGCGCTTTCCGTCGTAGGCGGTGGCGGTGACCGGAACGCCGTCGCGTACCCCGCGGACCTCGGTGGTGAGGGACTCGCCGGGGACGTCCGGGGTCAGCTTGAGGGTGTCCACGTGGTCGGCGGCGACCGGCTCCATCCAGACGGTCTGCCAGATCCCGGAGGAGGGGGTGTACCAGATGCCGCTGGGGTCGAGGCGCTGCTTGCCCAGCGGCGGATCCTCGCCGTCGGCCGCGTCGGTCGGGTCGTAGACGCCGACGATCAGCTCCTGGGTGCGGCCCGGCCGCAGGGCGTCGGTGACATCGGCGCTGAACCGGTCGTAACCGCCGCGGTGGTCGGCCACCTGGGTGCCGTTGACGTACACCTGGGCCTGCCAGTCCACGGCGTCGAAGTTCAGCCGCAACCGCTTGTCCTGGCCGACCTTCCAGCCGGCCGGAACGGTGAAGGTCCGCCGGTACCACATGCGGTCCTCATGGCGCTCCACGCCGGAGAGCTGGGACTCCACCGGGTACGGCACCAGGATCCGCTCCTTGAGCTTCTTCCCGACGGGCGGTGCCTGCCCCTCTTCGGCGGCGGCGAACTGCCAGCTGCCGTTGAGGTTGCGCCACTGATCGCGAGTCAGCTGCGGGCGCGGGTACTCGGGATGGGCGTTGTCGGCGCTGACGTCCTTCGCCCAGTCCGTGCTCAGCTGGTACGTCGACTCGTTGCCGCCGAAGGAGACGTACGGCTCGATGGCGCCGTCGGCGTCCTCGAGACCGCCCTCGCCGTCGTAGCGCACCACGGCCTCGCCGCCCTGGCCGACCACCGGCTCCTTCAGGGTGAGCAGCAGCCGGGACGGGTCGGCCGGGTCCAGCCGGGCGCGGCCGAGCGGCCAGTCGGCGCCGCCGATGACGGCGGTCAGATGCGATGTCAGACCGGCCGGGGGAGTGGTGAGGGGCTGGGCGAAGTCCAGCAGCAGGGTACGGCCGTCGGACTGGACGGCGCTGGTCACCGGGCCGTCGTAGACGAAGTCCGCGGGCACCTGGAAGGCCGACGAGGGTACGGGCGCCTTGGCGGCGCCGGGCGGGGTCCAGGACAGATGGAGGTTGGAGCCGCCGTAGTGCTCGAAGTACTCGACCTTGATGTCGTACGCCCTGCCCGCGGTGAGCTCGACGGGCTGGGAGGTCTGCTCCTTGTCCCAGTCGTCCACCCAGTGGTCGATGACCGGTTCGCCGTCGATCCACAGCCGGAAGCCGTTGTCGCCGGTGATCGAGAAGGTGTGGGCGCCGGAGCGCTCCGGTGTGATCCGGCCGGTCCAGCGGACGCTGACGTCGTCGGCCCGTCCGGTGGTGACCTGTAGCCGCGGCTCCAGATTGTCGAAGTCGAGGGCGGGGTCGAGGCTGGTGGCCTTCAGTTCATGGAAGTCGAAGGCCCCCTCGGCGGACTGGAGGTAGTAGTCGCCGCGGAGGCCGTGGATGACCGGAGGGTCGTCGGAGGGGGTGTCGGCCGCGGCCGGACCCGGAGCGGTCAGCAGACCGAGCGCACCAAGCGCCAAGGTCACGGTCGCGACCATGGATCTGGTGAAAGACGAACGAAAACGCACATGTCCTCCTTGCTGGAACAGCTCTTGGGACAAGTGGAGCGCCGCCATTGCGCCATCTCCAACAGAACCTGTCAATAGTGAACGCAAGGCAACAGGGTCGGCTGGTGGATGCGGGAACCTTGACGGGAATGCGCTATCTCCCTAACGTCGCGTTCACGCGTTCATGGATGTGACTGTTATTCAACAAGCCGCATAAAGGAGGCCCGTGGTGGGGCGACGGATCGTGGTGTCGGGCGGCGGTACGGGCATAGGACTGGCGACCGCGGAGACCTTCGCCGCCGACGGCGACCGGGTGGTCATCCTCGGGCGCCGCGCCGAAGTGCTGCGCGCGGCGGCCGACAGGCTCAACGCCGCCCACGGCACCGGCCTGGTCACCTGGGCCGACGCGGACCTCAGCGACCCGGCGCAGACCCGGCGCGCCGCCGAGACCATCGCGGCGGACGGCGCGGTCGACGTCGTCGTCACCAACGCCGGCGGCAATGTCGCGGCCACCCACGACGGAACCCTCGAGGGCATCGCCGACCAGTACCGGCGGAACTTCGCGGCCAACGTGCTGACCGCCGTGCTGCTCACCGAGGCGCTGCTGCCCCACCTCACCCGGCCCGGCGGCCGGATCGTCCACCTGTCCTCGGTCGCGGCGCTGCGCGGCCCCGGGTCGTACGGCGGCACCAAGGCCGCGCTGCACGCCTACACCTTCGAACTGGCCAAGCGGCTCGGCCCGGAGGGCGTCACGGCCAACGCGGTGGCCCCCGGCTATGTCGAGGACACTGAGTTCTTCGGCGAGCGCGGCACACCCGAGTTCATCGCCCAGCAGATCGGGCAGACGCTCACCGGACAGCCCGGGACGCCCGGCGAGATCGCGGCCGCCATCCGCTATCTGGCCTCCCCGGAGGCAGCGTATGTCACCGGCCAGGTCCTGCACATCAATGGCGGTGCCCAGCTCGGCCGCTGACCACGCCTCACCCGGATGGTGCCGCCGGTCGGGTCCGCGCCAGGGCCTGCCGTCACCTTCCCGTCGCCGCCCGAGGGGCGGACGGCCTATGACGACGGTCGCTAGGGCCCAACGGCCCTCGATCAAGGGCCGCGCAGCCCTGCCGCCCCGTGCGGCCGTGGTCCAATCTGGTCCTCCACACAGGTGGGGGGAAGACGGACGGACGGCCGCACCGAAGGAGTCAGCCCACTGACTCCAACCATCTTCGGGCGCGGCCGCCCGTCCGTCCTGTGGTGCCACGGCCGGCGGACCCCCGTCTCCGCCGCGCGGGGGGCGCGGCGCAACCGGTCAAGCCCTCCGGCCCGGAACACAATGGGGGTGTCGAGGGAGGAGAGCCGGTGAGCGGCCGTGTCGGACTGGGTGTGGGAGTACGAGGGCTACGAGCCCGGCGAGGAGCGGCTGCGGGAGTCGCTGTGCACCCTCGGCAACGGCTATCTCGCCACCCGGGGGGCGGCCCCCGAGGCGACCGCCGATGAGATCCACTACCCGGGCACCTACGTGGCGGGCTGCTACAACCGGCTGATCTCGGTGGTCGGCGGACGGCAGGTCGAGAACGAGGACCTGGTCAACCTGCCGAACTGGCTGCCGCTGCGCTACCGCGTCCGCGACCCGGACCGGCCGGCCGGCCCCGGCGGCTGGCTCTCGCCCGACGGGGACGAGCTGACCGGCTACCGGCAGACCCTCGGCCTGCGGCACGGCACCCTCCTCCGGCGGCTGCGGTTCACCGACCGGCACGGCCGGGTGCTCCACGTCGAGCAGCAGCGCCTCGTCCACATGGGGGACCCGCACCTGGCGGCGATGCGGACCACCTTCCGGGCCGAGGGCTGGTCCGGCACCCTCGAACTGGAGTCGGGGCTCGACGGCGCCGTGGCCAACACGGGCGTGGCCCGCTACGGCGCGCTGGCCGGCTGCCACCTCGGCGACCGGCACACCGGCACCGCCGGCCCCGACACCGTATGGCTGAGCTGCCGCACCACCGCCTCCGAGGTGCGGGTGGCCATGGCCGCGCGCACCCGGGCCGTCCAGGGCGTGCCCACCGGCACCGGGCAGCGGGTCACCCAGAGCGCGGCGCTGCGCACCCTGGCCGTACCGGTCGCGCCGGACGCCCCCGTCACCATCGAGAAGACCGTGGCGGTGCACACCTCCAAGGACCCCGCGACCGGCGATCCGGTCCGGGCCGCGCTCGACGGGGTGGCCAAGGCGCCGGGGTTCGGCAAGCTGCTCGCCTCCCACCGCACCGCATGGGAACACCTGTGGCGCGAGGCCGCGTTGGAGGTGCCCGGCGAGGCGGGCCACATCCTGCGGCTGCACCTGTTCCACGTCCTGCAGACGCTCTCCCCGCACACCGCGGAACTGGACGTGGGCGTCCCGGCCCGGGGCCTGCACGGCGAGGCGTACCGCGGACACGTCTTCTGGGACGAGCTGTTCGTGCTGCCGTATCTGAACCTCCACTTCCCCGAGGTCTCCCGGGCCCTGCTGCACTACCGCCACCGGCGGCTGCCCCAGGCGTGCCGGGCCGCCGCGGACGCCGGGCGGGCCGGGGCGATGTACCCGTGGCAGAGCGGCAGCGACGGGCGGGAGGAGACCCAGACGCTGCATCTGAACCCGCGCTCCGGCCGCTGGCTGCCGGACCACTCCCGGCTCCAGCAGCACGTCGGCTCCGCGGTGGCGTACAACGTGTGGCAGTACTGCCAGGCCAGTGGCGACACCGACTTCCTGCACACCAAGGGCGCGGAGATGCTGCTCCAGATCGCCCGCTTCTGGGCGGACACCGCCGTGTTCGATCCGGACCGCGGGCGGTACCGCATCCGCGGAGTGGTCGGGCCCGACGAGTACCACGACGGCTACCCGGGCGCCGACCGCGCTGGGATCGACGACAACGCGTACACCAACGTCACCGCCGCCTGGGTGCTCGACCGGGCCCTGGAGCTGGCCCGCACCCTGCCCGAGCCGCGCCGGCGCGAGCTGTTCGAGCGGGTGGGCCTGGACCGCGCGGAACCGGAGCGCTGGGAGGACGTCTCACGGCGGCTGCTGGTCCCCTTCCACCGGGGCGTCATCAGCCAGTTCGACGGCTACGGGGAGCTGGCCGAACTCGACTGGGACGGCTACCGCGCCCGCTACGGCGACATCCGCCGGCTGGACCGGATCCTGGAGTCCGAGGGCGACTCCGTCAACCGCTACCAGGCATCCAAGCAGGCCGACGCGCTGATGCTCGGCTACCTCTTCGGCCCGGCCGAACTGTCGGCGCTCTTCCGGCGGCTGGGGTACGCCCTGGACGACGACGTCTGGCACGCCACCGTGGCCTACTACCTGCCCCGGACCAGCCACGGCTCGACCCTCAGCGAGCTGGTGCACGGCTGGGTGCTGGTGCGGGCGCGCCGGGCCGACGCGTGGCGGCACTGCCAGGAGGCGCTGCTCGGCGATGTGGCGGACGTCCAGGGCGGCACCACCGGCGAGGGAATCCACCTCGGGGCCATGGGCGGCACCCTGGACCTGGTGCAGCGCGGCCTGACCGGGCTGGAGACCCGCGAGGACGCCCTGTGGCTGGACCCGGTGCCGCTCCCCGAGCCGTCGGAGCTGCCGGGGCTGTCCGCACTGTCCGCACTGTCCGAGTACCGGTTCGCGATCCGCTATCGCGGCCACTGGGGCGTCGCCCTGCGGGTGCGGGCCGGGAGGTTGTGGATCAGCGTGCCGGACTCGGAAGAGCCCCCGATCGAGGTGCGGCTCGCCGACCGCTCCCTGACCGTCGCCCCGGGCGAGTCCAAGTGGCTGCCGCTGTCGTCCGGCTGAACTCCGGCCCGGCCTCGGCCGAACGCCCTCAGCCCAGACCTGGGACCACCATCGTCAGCCAGACGACCGGGGGGACCGCGACCACCATGATCCCGCCGTAGATCATCAGCTGCCGGAAGAACCGGTCCCGGTCCACGTCCGGCGCGTTGGCCAGCACCAGCGCTCCGTTGGTCGAGAACGGGCTGACGTCCACGACGGTCGCCGACACCGCGAGGGCCGAGATCATCCCCACCGCGCCGATGTCGCCCTGGGCGAGGAAGGGCACGGCGAGCGGGATCAGCGCGCCCATGATGCCCACCGAGGACGCGAACGCGGAGACGATCGCGCCGATGTAGCAGAGCAGCAGGGCGGCGAGCAGCGGAACCCCGATGTCGCTGACCGCCCTGCCCGCGTAGTCGATGGTGCCCATCTCGTCCAGCACCCCGACGTAGGTGAGGACGCCGCAGATCAGCAGCACGGTGGGCCAGGTGACCTCGTTCACGGCCCGCTTGCCGTGGTCCGGCCAGAAGACGCTCAGGACCACGGCGAGCGTGATCGAGGTGAGTCCGGCGTCCAGATCGAAGGCGAGCACCGCGACCACCAGCGCCACCAGCGCCACCAGCGTGGCGATACGGGCCGGGGAGAGACGGCTCTCCGCCTCGGCCGCGCCCGCCTCCTCCTCGGCGGCGACGGCACTCCTGGGGAGCTTCAGCCCGCCGCAGACGACGAAGACGACGGCGGCGATGACCAGGTTGACCACCAGGCTCGCGAGGAACAGCGTGACCTCGTTGCCGGGGAGCTTCTCCCGCTCCACGATGCCGTTGACGATCGAGCCGTAGATGCTGATCGGGGAGAAGCCGCCGCCCTGGGCGCCGTGCACCACCATGGCGCCCATCAGCAGCGGGCTGATGCGGTACCGCGCGGCGAAGGAGAGCGCGAGCGGGGCGACGATCGCGACCGCCGCCGGGCTCACCGCACCGATCGCGGTCAGCGCCCCGCTGATCGCGAACATCACCCACGGGATCAGCGCCACCCGCCCGCGCACCAGCCGGATCGAGGCGTGCACCAGCCAGTCGGTGGTGCCGTTGGCGCGGGCGAGGGCGAACAGATACGTCACCCCCACCAGCACCACGAACAGATCGCCCGGGAACCCGGCGAAGATGTGGTCCGCGTCGAAGTCGGCGACCAGTTCACCCACACCGAAGGCGGCGGCGAAGGACAGGGCGCCCATGTTGATCGACCGGGTGGTGGCGATGACGAAGACCACCACCAGCACGAGTATCGATATCAGTTCGTCGGACATCGAGGGCTCCCGGTCGCTGGGGCCCGGTCGGCGGACCGGGACGGGTCGGGCCAAGTGGCCGCTGGCTGACTCACGTTGCGGGCCGGGTGGTTCCACAGTCAAGACGTCGGTGGCGAATTGGCTCAGCCAATTGACCAATCGACCAATGCTCCACCGCCCCACAGGGCCACCGCGCCGCCCGGTGCTACGCTGCGGATCGGGGCGATCACGAACCGCGATGGGGGGGAGTCCGTATGACCGGGGATGCGCTGCGCCCGATGAGCCGTCAACGCCTGTACGAGCAGGTGCTGGAGCGGCTGCGGGCCTATGTCGAGGAGGGCGGGCTGCGCGCGGGCGACCGGCTGCCGACCGAGCGCGAGCTGGCCCAGCGCCTCGGGATCAGCCGCGCCTCCGTGAAACAGGCCATCGTCGTCCTGGAGGTGCAGGGGCTGGTCGAGGTGCGCCAGGGCGGCGGGATGTGCCTGCTGCGCGACAGCCTTGCCACCGAGCCCGTCGAGCGGCTGATGGAGCGCCGCCGCCGGCTGCCCGATGTCCTCGACGCCCGTGAGGCGTTGGAGACCAAGCTCGCCGAACTCGCCGCCGAGCGCCGCACCGACGACGACCTCACGGCCCTGCGGCAGGCGCTGGACTGGATGGAGGACGAGATCGAGTGCGGGCGCCACGGCATCGAGGGCGACCGCCGCTTCCACGCCGCCGTCACCGCGGCGGCGCACAGCCCGCTGCTCGCCGAGTTCATGCGCTCGATCGCCGACCAGATCACCGAGAGCCGGGAGGAGTCGCTGCGCCAGCCCGGCCGCCCCCAGCGCTCGCTCGCCCAGCACCAGCGCATCCTGGACGCCATCGCCGAGAGCCGGCCCAAGGCCGCCGCCGCGGCCATGCGCCGCCACGTCCGCACCGTCGCCCAGGTGCGGCTGCTCAACTGGAATCCGGACGAAACCACCTGAGCCCGCGGCCGACCTCCCTCAAGCCGATGTGGCCACCGCGCCGACGGGGCCACCGTGCCTGACCATGACCGAGTACGGTCATGGTCTGGACTTTTCTCCGTGGCTCGCTAGGCTCTGCGCGATCGAGTCGTGAAAGCGCTCTCACCCTGCCCAGCAGAAGGGGAACTTCCATGAGACGGAAGCCCGTTGTCCGTGCCGGACTGTCCGCACTGCTCGTTCTGGGCGCCCTCTCGGGCGCCGGCGGGGCGTTCTCGACCGCCGCCGCCGCGTCCGGCGCCGACCGCTCCGAGGCCAAGCCCGCCGCCGCGGCGGCGCCGTCCGCCGCACTCGTCCGCGCGGTCGGCCAGGACCTCGGCCTCACCGCGGACCAGGCGCGCACGCGGCTGAGCCAGGAGGCCGCCGCCATGAAGCTGGAGCCCAAGGCCAAGCGCGCCGCGGGCACCTCCTACGGCGGCTCGTGGTTCGACGCGGACAGCGGAAAGCTGGTCGTCGGCGTCACCAGCGCCGATCGGGCCGCGTCGGTACGGGCCACGGGCGCCACCACCCGGATCGTGCGGCACAGCGCCGACGCGCTCGACGCGGCCAAGGCCCGCATCGACCAGAAGGCCGAGAAGAAGGCCGCCCCGGCCGGGGTGAGCAGCTGGAGCGTCGACCCCCGGGCGGGCGGGGTCGTGGTCCGGGTCCGCTCCGGACACGAAGCCGACGCCGATGTCCGCGCGTTCCTGACCGACGCCGAGCGCTCGGCGTCGGTCCCGGTCACCGTCGAGAAGGCCCCCGCCCAAGCGCCGACGACCTTCGCCGCCGGCACGGTCGGCGGCGACCCGTACTACACCGGCAATGTGCGCTGCTCCATAGGCTTCTCGGTCCAGGGCGGCTTCGTCACGGCCGGACACTGCGGCCAGAAGGGGGCCTCGGTCAGCGGCTGGGACGGCTCGTACATCGGCAACTTCCAGGGCTCCTCCTTCCCCGGCAATGACTACGCGTACGTCAACGTCGGCAGCGGCTGGTGGACCGTGCCGGTGGTGCTCGGCTGGGGCACCGTGTCGGACGCGCTGGTCCGCGGCTCCGCCGAGGCCCCGATCGGCGCCTCCATCTGCCGCTCCGGCTCCACCACCCACTGGCACTGCGGCACGGTGCTGGCCAAGAACGAGACGGTGAACTACAGCCAGGGCGCCGTCTACCAGATGACCAAGACCAGTGTGTGCGCCGAAGGCGGCGACTCCGGGGGCTCGTTCATCAGCGGCGACCAGGCCCAGGGCGTGACCTCGGGCGGCTGGGGCAACTGCACCAGCGGTGGCGAGACGTGGTACCAGCCGGTCAACGAGATCCTGTCGGCGTACGGCCTGACGCTGCACACCGCCTGACAACACGTGACCGGACCCGACGGAACGGGGACGGGGCGGGCCGCCGGGCCCGCCCCGTCGCCCGTTCCGGCGGCTATCCCGGGCGGTGCGCGCTCAGCCGGTGCGGGTCGTAGCCGGGGATGGTGCCATCGGGCTTGGCGACCAGGAACAGCCCGGCCATGCCCATGTCGGAGTGGCTCTGGACATGGCAGTGGTACATCCAGGCGCCCGCGCCGACGTTCTCCCCGGCGATCACCTGGAAGCCGAAGGAGTCGGCAGGCCCGGTGATCTTGTTGTCGATGATCCGGCTCATGTCCTCCGGGCCCGCCAGCAGTCCGGTGCGGTTGTCCGCCCAGCGGTGCCCGTGCATATGGAAGGTGTGGTAGTACTCGCCGTGCGTGATCATGATGATCTCGACACGGTCGCCCACCGTGGCCCGGAACTCGGGGGCGTCATGCCCCGACCTGTTGTTGATCGTCATGTCGTTGAAGACGATCGTGAACTGCTTCTCCGGCAGGATGTCGCCCGCCCGCCGCACCACCACCGGGCCGTACAGCCCCTTGCGCAGGCCGCCGGTGCCGTGCGGGGTGCCCACCGCGTGGTCGTGATAGTGCCAGTAGCCCGCGCTGCCCGGCCGCCAGGTGCCGTCGGCGCGCTTGCCCGGGGCGTGGGTGCGCCAGGTGTAGGTGCGGGTGCCGCCCGGCTCCACGGCGCTGCGGTTGAGCTGGGTGCCGTCGCTGGCGACGTCGTAGTCCAGGCCGTGCACATGGAGGCTGGCCGTGACGTCCATGGTGTTCTCGAACTCGATGTGCAGGGTGTCGCCCTCGGTCAGCTCGATCAGCGGACCGGGGATGGTGGCCTTGCCCTTCTCGAGTCCGTAGCCCATCTGGCCGTCCGGCAGCTTCTCCGCGTAGAGCGTGAGATGTCGGACCACTCCGCCCGCGGCCGCCGTCCGGACTCCCCCTGAGGGAGCCGCCGGAGCCGCCGGTGCCTTCGCCGCGGCGGGGGAGGTGAGGGCCAGCGGTCCGACGGCCGCGGCGGCCGCGCCGCCGGTGAACAGCCGTCTGCTGAGACCGCGTCTGGAGGTGATACCGGGTGCGTCGCTCATCGTTCTCCCAAATCGCCGTGGATCTCCTGCGGTTGACGATGCGCAGCTGCCCCGGGGCGTTTCTCACGGTAGCCGGGGGATCCTCGTTCATCCACACTCAGGACAAAGTTCGTTGAGTTGCGGTCATAGCTATTGGCGGGTTGCGAAAAGCCGTCTAGCTTCCTTCAGCGGTGTTTCCGGTAGGAGAGGGATGGGTGACCAATGCGGGACATACCGTACCAAATGCCCTCCAAAGGGACGGGACTGACAGTCGGTCGGCTGCGAAAGAGACGCGCGGGGATGGCGGCACTGCTCCTCGGCGCCCTCACCGCGAGCCTGCTGGGCGGGACCCCCGCCAGCGCCCGGCCCGAGGATCGTGCGCCACTCACGCTGCCGTCCCCGCCCGGCGGTGCCGACGTCCGGGTGCTGGTCTTCCACGGCTCGGCGGGGGACGAGCCGGCCACGGTGAACGCGGGCATCGAGGCCATCGAGAAGATCGGCAACCAGGGCCCGGCGGAGACCCGGTTCACCGTCGACGCCACCGCCGACGCCTCGGTCTTCACCAAGCCCCGGCTCGGCAGGTACAACGCCGTGGTCTTCCTGACCGGCGCCGGGGATGTGCTCGACCCGGAGCAGGAGGCGGGACTCGAGGCGTACATGGAGGCGGGTGGCGGCTTCCTCGGCATCCGTGACGCGGCCCGCAACGAGCCGTACTCCGACTGGTTCACCGGGCTGATCGGCGCCCGCCCCGCCACCACGAGCCCGGCCACCGCCCAGCGGGCCGTGGTGGAGGTCGGCGACCGCGTCCACCCGGCCACCAAGGAGCTGCCGGTGGAGTGGAAGCGCACCGACACCTGGCTCAACTGGCGGGACAACCCCTCCGGCACGGTGCACACCGTGGCCCGGGTCCGGGAGTCCAGTTACCAGCCGGGCGCCGGTGCCAACGGCTGGGACCACCCGATCTCCTGGTGCCGGGACTACGACGGCGGCCGCTCCTTCTACACCGGGATGGGCGGTACGGTCTCCAGCTTCCAGGAGACCGACTTCCGGGCCCATCTGCGGGGCGCCCTGATGTGGACCACCCGTCTCTCCCGCGCCGACTGCAAGGCCACCATCTCCGCGAACTACGAGGCCGAGCGCGTCACCAAGCCCAATCAGCCGGGCCAGTCCGACCAGATCGGCGAGCCGCACGGCCTTGTCGTGGCCAAGGACGGCCGGGTGCTCTACATCGGCCGGGGCGGCGGTGACAACAGCGCGCCCGTGGTCACCGACTGGAACGACCCCGAGATCGGCAAGGGCCAGGGCCAGATCCACGTCTACGACCCCGCCACCGGAAAGGTCACGCTCGCCGGCGCCCTGACCGTCTTCGGCAACAAGGGCGGCGGCGAGGAGCTGGTCAAGAACGAGGAGGGGCTGCTCGGCATCGAGCTGGACCCGGACTTCCTCAGCAACGGCTGGGTCTACCTCCACTACACCCCGCACTCCCGGATCAACCGGGACACCCGGATGGCCGAGCGCCGCGTCTCCCGGTTCACCCTGGACCTGACGACCGACAAGCTGGACCTGAGCTCGGAGAAGGTCCTGCTCTCCTGGCCGGTCCAGATCCACAGCTGCTGCCACGCGGGCGGCGGGATGTCCTGGGACTCCAGGGGCAACCTCTACATCGCCACCGGGGACAACAACTCCTCCCAGTTCAGCGACGGCTACTCCGGCAACAACCCGCAGCCGAACTACAAGGGCGTCTCCTTCGCCGACGCCCGCCGCACCGCCGGCAACACCAACAACCTCAACGGCAAGATCCTGCGGATCCACCCCGAGGACGACGGCACCTACACCCTCCCCGAGGGCAATCTCTTCACCGGCGAGGAGCCCGACGAGGGCGGCGGCAAGACCCGTGGCGAGATCTATGTGATGGGGGTGCGCAACCCGGCCCGGATCTTCGTGGACCCCAAGACCGACATCCTCTACGCCGGGTGGGTCGGCCCCGACGCGGGCGAGCCCAGCACCACCTGGGGCCCGGCCAAGTACGACACCTTCGCCGCCATCACCAAGGCGGGCAACCACGGCTGGCCGTTCTGCATGGGCAACAAACAGCCCTACCGGGACCGGAACCTGCCCGATCCCACCAAGCCCCTGGGGTGGTACGACTGCGACCACCCCAAGAACGAGTCCCCCAACAACGACGGCCTGGTGAACCTGCCGCCGGTCACCGCGAACACCATCTGGTACTCACCCCAGGGCGGCGCCCCCGACTACCCGCGGGACGCGAACGGCATCCCCAGCTACGAGACGTCAAAGGCCACATACCTGCTGCCGTGGCTCAAGGGCGGCGGGCAGGCCACCATGAACGGCCCGGTCTACCGCTACGACGCCGACAGCGACTCCACCACCAAGTGGCCCGCCTACTGGGACGGCAAGTGGTTCGTCGGCGACTTCTACGACGGCGACCAGCCGCGCCACGCGGTGCTGACCGACCCCAAGACCGTCGGCAAGGGCGGGCTGCCGGTGCACGCCGAATCCCTCAGGCAGATCATCCCAGTGGGCGCCGACGGCATCCGCAACCTCATGGACTGGAAGTTCGCCCCGGACGGCTCGCTCTACGTCCTCGACTACGGGCGCGGCTTCTTCACCTCCGACTCCAAGTCGGCGCTGTGGCACATCACCTACACCGGTGGCGAGCCCACGCCGCTCGCCCAGGATCTGGCCAGGAAGGCGGAGTGACCGTGGAACGAAGGCGCCAGAGCCCCAGCAGACCCTGGACGGCGCTCCTCGCCGCGCTGCTCATGGTCCTCGGCCTGAGCTCGGCGACGGCGACGGCCGCCTACGGGCGGGACGACACCCGGCAGGCCGTACCGCAGACCCTCACCTGGACCGCGGGCGACGACATCACCGCGTACACCTCGGCGCCCACCACCGCGGTCGCCGGGAAGGCCACCATCGTCTTCGAGAACAGCACGGCCACCGGCAACACCACCGGGATGCCGCACACCCTGACCTTCGACGTCTCCGACCCCGAGTACAACAACGACGTCGCGCTGAACATCCTCGCCAACCCCTCGGACGACAGCGGCGGCAAGCACACCGCCGAGGTCACCCTCAGCCCCGGCCGCTACCACTACCACTGCACCATCCCCGGCCACGGCCAGATGCAGGGCGTCCTGGTGGTCACCGACGGCGGCGGAGGCGAGGACACCACCGCGCCGGAGGTCTCGGCGAAGGTCGAGGGCGAGCGGAACGCGGACGGCGCCTACATCGGGATGGCCACCGTCACGGTGTCCGCCACCGACGCCGGCTCGGGCGTGGACCGGATCGAGGTCGCCGAAGGGGACGGGGCGTTCCAGCCGTACACCGCCCCGGTGATGGTCCACGAGGTCGGCACGCACACCCTCCGCTACCGGGCCGTGGACAAGGCGGGGAACGTGTCGGAGGTGAAGTCGGCGGACTTCCGCCTGGTGGCGCCGCCGACGGATGACACCACACCGCCCGCGACCTCCGCCACCGTCTCCGGTGAGCAGGACCCCTCCGGCGCGTACCTCGGCATGGCCACCGTGACCATCACCGCCTCGGACACCGGATCCGGGGTCAACCGGATCGACTACGCCCTGGGGGAGGGGGATTTCCAGCCGTACACCGGCCCGGTGATGGTCCATGACACCGGTGACCACACGGTGCGCTACCGGGCCGTGGACCGGGCGGGGAACGTGTCGGAGGTGAAATCGGTGGACTTCACCGTGGTGGCCCCGCCCACCCAGGACACCACACCCCCGGTGGTCTCGGCGGAGGTCGGCGGGACGAAGAACTCCGACGGCGCCTATGTCGGCAGCGCCAAGGTCACGCTCACCGCGGCCGACGACGACTCCGGGGTGGAGAAGGTCGAGTACTCCCTGGACAGCGGGCCGTATCTCGCCTACACCACTCCCGTGGTGGTGGACCGGGTGGGCCGCCACACCGTCGCGTACCGCGCCACCGACACGGCGGGCAACACCGCCACCGCCCGGCAGATCGCGTTCACCGTGGCCGAGGGCGGTGGAGTGCCCGCACCCGCGTGCCCGGAGTGGGACGAGCGGCTCACCGTGATCGTCGGCACGGTGGACACCGGTGTCCCCAACCGCATCACCCGCGGCCGGTGCACCATCAACGAGTTGATCGAGGACGAGAAGGACTGGTCCTCGCACGCCCTCTTCCTCAAGCACGTCACCGCCGTCACCGACAAGCTGCTCGCCGACGGCGTCATCGACCAGCGCGAATACCGTCTGATCAACAAGGCGGCCAGGCAGTCCGGCATCGGCGAGCCCGGTGAGAACGAGGGCTACCGACCGCTGTTCGACGGCACCGAGAAGTCGTTCGAGGCGTGGCAACACGTGGGCGGCGGGGCCTTCGGTCTCAACGACGACGGCAGCATCACCAGCAGCTCCACGGTCGAGGGCATGGGCATGCTGTGGTTCCCGCAGCGGACGTACGACGACTTCTCGCTGAAGCTCCAGTTCCGCGATGACGCACCCGGCACCGGAAACGCCAACAGCGGTGTCTTCGTGCGCTTCCCGAATGTGCACGACCACCCCGAGGAGTCCCGCCCGGAGTGGGTCGCCATCACGTACGGACACGAGGTGCAGATCCTCGACCGGCCCGACGGCGATATGTACAAGACCGGCTCGATCTACGGTTTCGACCGGGTCGGACTCGGCGGCGCCGGGGTCACCCCCAAGGGCAGCTGGAACGACTACGAGATCCGGGTGGTCGGTCAGCACTACTCGATCTACCGCAACGGTGTGCTGATCAATGAGTTCGAGAACACCGGCGGCCAGGAGTTCACCCCGCCGCGCGCCGGCGACCCCGGCACGGACGGCCGTCGGTACGCCTCCGGATACATCGGTCTACAGACCCACAGCACCGACGATGTGATCTCCTTCCGCGACATCCGCATCAAGGAGCTGTAGCCACAACGTGCCACAGCCCGCTCCCGGCTCGCCGGGAGCGGGCTGTGGGCCGCCCGTTCAGGAGGCCAGGGTGTCCAGAATCCCCTGGCCGTACTTGGCCAGCTTGTTCTCACCGACCCCGCTCACCGTGCCGAGCTCCTCCAGCGTGGCCGGGGAACGGGTCGCGATCTCGCGCAGGGTGGCGTCATGGAAGACCACATACGCGGGGACGCCCTGCTCCTTCGCGGTCGCGGCACGCCAGGCGCGCAGCCGCTCGAAGACCGGGACGGCCTCCTCCGGCAGATCCACCGGAGCCTTCTTGGCCTTGCCCGAAGCCGAAGCCGCCGACTTCCCCTTTCCGGCACGCGACGCCTTCTCCGGCTCGCGCCGCAGCCTGACCTCGCGCCGCCGGTTCAGCACCTCCGCGCTCGCGTCGGTGAGCACCAGCGTGCCGTAGTCCCCCTCGACGCCGATCAGCCCCTGCGCCAGCAACTGCCGGACCACCCCGCGCCATTCGGCCTCGCGCAGCTCGGTGCCGATACCGAACACCGACAGCGCGTCATGGTCGAACTGGATGACCTTGGCCGTCTTCTTGCCGAGCAGGATGTCGATGATCTGGCCCGCGCCGAACTTCTGGTTGCGCTCCCGCTTGAGCCGCACCACCGTCGACAGCAGCTTCTGCGCGGCGATGGTGCCGTCCCAGGACTCCGGGGGCGTGAGGCAGGTGTCGCAGTTGCCGCAGGGAGCGGACTCCTGGCCGAAGTAGGCCAGCAGCCGCACCCGGCGGCACTCGACCGTCTCGCACAGCGCCAGCATCGCCTCGAGATGGGCGCCGAGGCGGCGCCGATGGGCGTCGTCTCCCTCGGAGGTGTCGATCATCTTCCGCTGCTGGACGACGTCCTGGAGTCCGTACGCCAGCCATGCGGTGGACGGCAGCCCGTCCCGCCCGGCCCGGCCCGTCTCCTGGTAGTAGCCCTCGACGGACTTGGGCAGGTCCAGATGGGCCACGAACCGCACATCGGGCTTGTCGATGCCCATGCCGAACGCGATCGTGGCCACCATGACCAGGCCGTCCTCGCGCAGGAAGCGCGCCTGGTGCTCGGCGCGCGTGGCCGCGTCCAGCCCGGCGTGGTACGGCAGGGCGTCGACGCCCTGGGCGACCAGGAACTCGGCCGTCTTCTCCACCGAGGAGCGGGACAGGCAGTAGACGATGCCCGCCTCGCCCGCGTGCTCGGTGCGCACCAGCTCCAGCAGCTGCTTCCGGGGCTCGTTCTTGGCGGCGATCCGGTACTGGATGTTCGGGCGGTCGAAGCTCGCCACGAAGTGCAGGGCGTCCTGGAGCTTGAGCCGGGAGGCGATCTCGGCGTGGGTGGCCTCGGTGGCGGTCGCGGTCAGCGCGATCCGGGGCACCGTGGGCCAGCGCTCGTGCAGCTCGGACAGGGCCAGGTAGTCGGGCCGGAAGTCATGCCCCCACTGCGCCACACAGTGCGCCTCGTCGATGGCGAACAGCGAGATGGTGCCCCGCTCCAGCAGCCGCAGCGTGGACTCCACCCGCAGCCGCTCCGGCGCGAGATAGAGCAGGTCCAGCTCGCCCGCGAGGAACTCGGCCTCGACCAGCCGCCGCTCGTCCAGATCCTGGGTGGAGTTGAGGAAACCGGCCCGGACCCCGAGGTTCCGCAGGGCGTCGACCTGGTCCTGCATCAGCGCGATCAGGGGGGAGACGACAACGCCGACCCCCTTCCGCACCAGCGCCGGGATCTGGTAGCACAGCGATTTGCCGCCGCCGGTCGGCATGAGGACGAGCGCGTCGCCGCCGGCCACGACATGGTCGATGATCTCCTGCTGACCTCCCCGGAAGGAGTCGTAGCCGAAGACGCGGTGCAGAACGCCGAGCGCGTCGCTCCTGTCGGTGGCGGGCGCGTCGCTCATCTCGGGGCCGGTGTCGGGGAGAGCCATCCGGCGATTCTAGGGGGCCCGGCGTACGCGCGCCGACCGGCTGTGGACAACCGACCGGATGGGGCAAGGTGTGCGGGCACAGTGGCCGAGGAGACGGGCACGTGCCATGCTCATGCCCACTCGCCTTGTCCATCCTTACCCCACGAGGAGGCCGATCGTGAGATCCGGCAAGCGCGTCCGTGTCCTGCCCGTCCGCGCCTTACCCGCCGCGGTGACGGCGGTGCTCGCCCTGGCGGCCGGGCAGGCCGTGGCCGCTCCCGCCGCCCCGGCGGAGCACACCGCCGCCGCGCGGGTCGTGACGTACGACGCCAGCGGGGCCGCCGAATTCCAGGACGCCGTGGCCAAGGGCGCGGCGGTCTGGAACGAGAGCGTGGTCAACGTCCAGCTGAAGCCCGCCGCCTCCGGGCAGCGGGCCAACGTCCGCATCATCGCGGACAACGGCTGGCCCCGGACCCTGTCGACCGGTCTGGGCAGCGGCACGATCTACTTCGGCCGTCAGGCCGTCGACGAGGGCCACAACACGGTGCGGATCTCCTCACACGAGCTCGGCCACATCCTCGGTCTGCCGGACGTCAAGCCGGGGCCGTGTTCGAGCCTGATGTCCGGTGCCAGCGCGGGCACCTCCTGCACCAACCCCTACCCGAACGCCGCCGAGAAGGCGAAGGTCGAGGACAGCTTCGGCCTCGTGGGCGCGACGGCAGCACCGCGCACGTACCAGGACTGACCCGGGCGAGCGGGCCGGGAGCACGGCTCCCGGCCCGCTCCCTCGCGGCGGGCCGGCCCCGCACAGCGGCGGGCTGTGGCGGCAGCCGGGTGCCGGCGCGGACCGCCGGAAGGCGGAGCGACCCCGTACGGCAGGGCCGAGGCGGGTTGGCGGCGACGAGGGCGAGGAGCTGGTGGTCCAGGCGCTGGTGCCGCCGGGCACCCGGGCCGAGGTGCGGCTGCCGGGGGATGACACACCGTTCGAGGCGGGCGCGGGGCGGTACGTCGTCAGACGGTGATCACCTCGGTGTCCGGCAGCGCGCGGAAGGGGGCGAGCTGGGCCTCGGTGGCGCCGCTGTCGGTGACCAGCGTCCATGCCCGGTCCAGCGGGGCCCAGGCGGTGAACGGGGCCTGACCGAGCTTGCTGCTGTCGGCCAGGACGTACAGCTCCTTGCCGCGGTCGGCCATCATCTCCTTGAGCGAGGTCTGTTGCAGGCTCGCCTCGCAGATGCCCAGCCGCGCGTCCAGCCCGTCCGCGCCGAGGAAGACCTTGTCCGCGGTCAGCCGGGACAGGGTCAGCTCGGCGAGCGGCCCGACGAAGCCCTGGCTGACGTGGCGCAGCGTCCCGGCGAGGGTGATCAGCTCGACCCCGTCCGCCTCGGCCAGCTCGCGCAGCGCGGTGAGCCCGCTGGTGATCACGGTCAGGTCGGTGCGGGCGCGCAGATGGTGGGCGAGCCGTCCGGTGGTGGTGCCCGCGTCGAGGATGACGGTGTCGCCCTGCCCGATCCGCGCGGCCGCCCAGCGCCCGATGCGGTCCTTCTCGGCGACGGCGAGCCCGCTGCGCTGCCCGAGGCTGGGCTCGGTGGTGTGACCGGCGCTCATCGCGCCGCCGTAGGTACGGGCGATGGTGCCCTGTTCGGTGAGGAGTGCGAGGTCCCGGCGGATGGTGGAGGGGGTCACCTCCAGTGAGCGGGCCAGCTCCTCGACCACGACCGTGCCATCGGTCCGGATCATTCGGGCGATCAGCTCCCGGCGGTCCCCGGCGCGCAGCCGTCTGCGCTCCTCCGCCCCGGCCTCCTGAGTCATGGCGGCCCATCCTTCCGCTCACTCCGCGCGACGCTGCGCAGCACTGAGCAACACTATCAGTCTGCGCATTCCGCGCTGTTTCATGGTGGACACTGCGCAGACTCTTGCGCGTTACGTGCAATCGTGCGAGCGTTCCGCACACAACACGCACAGAGCGGGGAGGTCGTATGACGGCGGAGAGTGTGCCGACGCAGGTCGGGCCGAGGGACGAGGCGCCGTCCGACGATCCGTACGCACTGCGGGCGAGCGACATCAAGGAACCGCCGCGCGATCTACGCGGCACGGTGCGCCGGCTGGGCCCCGGAATGATCCTCTCCGCCGCCGTGGTCGGGTCCGGCGAGCTGATCACCACCACCTCACTGGGCGCCAAGGCGGGTTTCGTCCTGCTGTGGCTGGTCATCGCCAGCGCGCTGGTCAAGGTGTGGGTCCAGATGGAGCTGGCCCGCTGGACCATCCTCACCGGCAAGACGGCCCTGGCCGGCTACAGCCAGGTCGCCCCCAGAGTGGGCCGGGTCGGCTGGATCAACGTGCTGTGGATCCTCATGGACTTCGCCAAGATGCTCCAGCGCGGAGGCATGATCGGCGGCGCCGCGGCGGCCTTCAGCATCCTCGCCCCGATCGGCGGCGAACCGCTGGGCCGGACCTCGCTCACCGCCTGGACCGTGATCGTCGTGGTGTCCGTCGTCGCGCTGATGTATACGAACCGCTACGGGATGGTGGAGAAGGCCGGGTTCATCACCGTCGTTCTCTTCACCCTCTCCACCGTCGCCCTCGCGGTCGGACTGCCCTGGACCGACTTCCCGTACGGCGGCTCCGATCTGGCCTCCGGACTGACCCTGTCCATCCCGGCCGGGACGCTCGGCTTCGCCGTCGCCATGTTCGGCATCACCGGCGTCGGCGCCGATGAGATGACCACCTACACCTACTGGTGTCTGGAGAAGGGGTACGCCCGCTGGACCGGCCCCGACGACGGCACCGAGGCACGGGCCCGGCGCGCCGAGGGCTGGATCCGGGTGATGCGCATCGACGCGCTCACCTCATGGGCCGTGTGCACCCTGTGCACGCTCTCCTTCTACATCATCGGCGCGGCCATCCTGCACCGGCAGAACCTGGTGCCCGAGGGCAACGAGATGATCACCACGCTGTCCCGGATGTACACCGACACCCTCGGCCCCGCCGGCAAGTACCTCTTCCTGGCCGGTGCCATCGCCGTCCTCTACTCCACGATCATCGCCTCCACCGCGAGCGTGCCACGGCTGTGGACCAACACCCTCGGCCTGCTCGGCGTGTTCGACTGGCGGGACGTCAAGGCCCGGCAGCGCGTCATCCGTCTGCTCACCGTGGTCCTGCCGCCCCTGTGGGCCGCCTTCTACCTCTATCTCCAGGAGCCGGTGCTGATGGTGCAGGCCGGAGGCATCGCGGGCGGGATCTTCCTGCTCGCGGTCGTGATCGCGGTATGGCGGCTGCGCAGCACGGAAGTCGATCGGCGGTTCCGCGCCAACCCCGTGCTGAACGGCGCGCTGGTGCTCAGCAGTACGGCCATCGGCGCGCTGGGTGTCTATTCGGTCCTCGATGTCCTCGGGCTCGGGGTGGGGAGTTGAGGGAGTTGAGCGAGTTGCGTGAGCCGAGCGGGGCGGGCGGGTCCGGTGCGGCCACCGGCCATGACGTCCTGGTGACCACACCGAGCTTCGGACAGCATGCGAGCGAGCCCTGGGAGGTGTTCGCGGCCGCCGGGGTGCCGGTGCGCACCGCGCGGGCGGCGCATCCGCTCACCGAACGACAGCTGATCGAGGAGGCCGAGGGCGCCAGGGCGCTGGTCATCGGGCTCGACCCGGTGACGGCGGCGGTCCTGGCGGCGGCGCCGGGGCTGGAGGTCGTCGCCAAACACGGCGTCGGCACCGACAACATCGACCTTGCCGCGGCCGCCGCACACGGCGTCCGCGTGGTCAACGCCCCCGGAACCAACACCACGGCGGTCGCCGATATGACGATGGCCCTGCTGCTGGCCGCCGTACGGCGCATCGTGCCCGCGCACGCCTCGGTCACCGGCGGCCGCTGGGACCGCTTCTTCGGGCCCGAACTGGCCGGGCGCACCCTCGGCATCGTCGGCTTCGGCCGGATCGGACAGGCCGTCGCCCGCCGCGCCCGCGGCTTCGACATGGACCTCATCGCCTACGACCCGCACCTTCCCGCGGCCGTCTTCGCCGAACAGGGGGTGCGGTCCGTGACCTTCGAGGAGCTGATCGCGGCCGCCGATGTGCTCACCCTGCATCTGCCGGGGCCCTCGGGCGGACCGCTGCTCGGCCGCGCCGAACTGGCGGCCATGAAACCCGGATCCTGTGTCATCAATACGGCGCGGGGCGGGCTGATCGACGAAGAGGCCCTCGCCGAACTGCTGCACAGCGGGCATATCGCGGCGGCCGGTATCGATGTGTTCGCCACCGAACCCCCGGCCGGTCATCCGCTGCTCACCGCGCCCAACGCGGTGCTGACCCCGCACTGCGCCGCGTTCACCCAGCAGGCCAACGCCGCGATGGGCACCACCGTGGCCGCCGATGTGGTGCGCGTCCTGCGGGGAGAGGACCCGGTGAACGCCGTGGTGTGAACGCAACACCGGAACACCGGGCGACGCACCCCGGATCCCCATGACCACCCCCGCATCCGCCCCCGAGACACCACGAGAGAAGCTGACAGCATGAACACTTCCCCCGCCGACTTCGCGGCCCGGCTGCGCGCCCGCCAGCGGATCATCGGTTACTGGGTCGTCCTCGACAACCCCGTCGGCACCGAGCGCCTGGCCGGGCTCGGCTACGACTACATCTGCGTCGACGCCCAGCACGGCCTCCTCGATTACCAGGGCACCCTCGGCGCGATGACCGCCATCGACGCCCGCGGCACCTCCGCCGGGATGGTGCGCGTCCCGGCCAACGACGGCTTCTGGATCGGCCAGGCCCTCGACGCCGGCGCCCGTGGGGTCATCGTCCCACTGGTCAACAGCGCCGAGGAGGCGGCCGCCGCGGTCAGCTACTGCCGCTACCCCCCGCTCGGGGTGCGCTCCTACGGCCCGATGCGCTCGGGCCTGCGGGTCGGCCCCACCCCAGCCGAGTCCAACGAGCAGGTCGCCTGCATCGTGATGATCGAGACGGCCCAGGCGCTGGCCAACACGGCGGAGATCTGCGCGACGGACGGGCTCGACGGTGTCTACATCGGCCCCTCCGACCTCACCATCGCGCTCGGCGGCCGCACCTCGACCGACACCTCGGTCGCGGAGAAGTTCGACGCGGCCCTGGCGAAGGTCGCCGAGGAGGCGCGGGCCGCGAACATCGCCGCCGGTATCCACTGCCCCGACGGCGCGACGGCCGCCAAGCGCCTGGCCCAGGGCTTCACCTTCGCCACGGTCAGCAGCGACCTGGTCCACCTGGAGCAGGCCGCCGCGGCACACCTGCGCGACGCCACAGCCTGAGTGCTCCCCCTCGGGACCGCGGCTCCGCCCGGCCGGGCGCGGGGGGTGGCGCCGGGCTCCACGACCGGAGGCCGAGGCCGCTGCCGGTGGGGCCTGGGGCGGCGCGCAGACCCCGGCCCAGGCAGTCCGGCGGCGGCAGGGCCCTATGTGCCGCGGGCGCTGGGGCGCGGCCTCGCGATACCGGAAGCCCGAAGCCTGTCCCCGCGGGAGCCGGGGCGAAGCTCGCGGCACCGGGCCGGGGCCTGTCCCCGCGGGGGCGGGGATGAAGCCCGCGACACCGGCGCCCGCCGGGGGCTGGGCTCCCGGCGGGCGCCGGTGCGCGGAGCGCGGTCAGGTCTCCACGCGCAGTGGCGGGGCCGTGAGGCCGCGGGCCTTTGGCAGAAGCACCGTCCGCAGGGCGACGGCGGGGGACATCAGGCGGGACGGGGCCGCGGCCAGGTATGTGACGTCCCGGAACGCCGCGCCCACCACCCGGTCGATCGTCGCCCGAGCCGCCAGCCGCCCGAAGTACCAGCTCCGCAGCCGCTCGGCCGCGCCCGGCGGTGTCGCGTCCGCGTCCGTGGCGTACGGGCGGTCCGCGCCGACGGCGGTCAGCCAGGCGGTGTCGCTCGCACGGGCCACGGCGCGCTGCGCGGTGGCCGCGAAACCGGGCCGCAGACCTCCCTCGGCCAGGCAGCGGCGCAGGGCCAGCCCGCTGAGGGCGGCCACCGACATGCCCTGCCCGTAGACCGGGTTGAAGGTGCAGGCGGCGTCCGAGACCGCGAGGAACCCCTCGGGCACCCCGCCCGGGGCGTCGTAGTGGCGGCGGCGGTTGGAGGTGTCGCGGAATCCGTACGGCGGGGAGACCGGCTCACAGGTCAGCAGGTGTTCGTAGAGCGCCGGCTCGCCCAGGGACTTGACGAAGCCGAGCACTTCCGAGCCCTCGGTCGGCGGATGCTGGCCGCGCACCCCCGACAGGGTCAGCAGCCAGTTGCCGTCCTCGACGGGGGACCACGCCGCGCCGCGCGGACATTCCGGGCGCGGCTGGATGACCATCACCATGTCCAGCGGCTCGGCGGGCCGGAACATCTGGGTGCAGTAGCCGATCCCGGCGTCGACGACCTCCTCGCGCGGCACCGGAGCGCCCAGTTCCGCCAGCCACCGGGGGGCGCGCGAGCCGCGCCCCGAGGCGTCGACGACCAGATCGGCGGGCAGCTCCCGCTCGGCGTGCCCGGCGTCCCGCGCCCGTACCCGTACGCCGGTCACCCGGTCCGCGCCGCCGAGCAGCCCGATGACCTCGGTGGCCTGGAGCACCTCCACCCGGGTCCCGGACCTCTCGGCCTCGGCCAGCACCCGCGCCCGTACGGTGGCGTCGAACAGCGCCCGGGTGCAGCTGGTCGTGATGTGTCTGCCCTCGTGGTAGCGGCGCTGCCAGCCGTTGGGGGCCTTGGTGATCACATCGCGCGGCGCTTCGAGGCGGTGCGCGCCGGCCGCCTCCAGTTCGCTTCCCAGCCCGGGGAACAGCTCCTCCAGGGCGCGCCGCCCGCCGCTGAGGAAGACGTGCAGATGGCGGCCCTGGGGTACGCCCTTACGGAAGACGGGCTGCTCGGGATAGCGGTCGCGCTCCACGAGGGTGACCCCCTCGACGTGGCCGAGGAGCGCGCCCGCCGCCAGCGTGCCCGCCAGTCCTCCGCCCACCACCACCGCGTGGCCCTTGCCCATGTCCCGCCCTCTCCCGATCATGATTGACGACGGCCCAAGCCTGGTGCCCCCGGCTTGGGCCGTCAACCACGTACGGTTACGGGACGACCACGATCTTGCGGCCCTGGCCCGACTGGAACTGGTCGAGCGCCTTGGGGTACTCCTCCAGCGGCAGCCGGTGGCTGATGAAGATCTGCGGGTCCAGCACCCCGGTCGCGAACAGCCCGGCGGCACGCTCGTAGCTGTGCAGCACGGCCATGGAGCCGGTGATGGTGATCTCCTGGTTGTAGATCTTGTACGGCTCGATGACGGCCCGCGTCGCGTAGTCGGAGACGCCGAACTGGAGGAACGTGCCGGCCTTGGCCACCCGGCCCAGCCCGTCCTGGATGGCGGCCTGGTTGCCGGTGGCGTCGATGACCACGTCCCAGCCGCGCGGCTGGTCCAGCTCGTCCGCCGAGGCGGCGGCCCGGCTGCAGCCGAGGGTGGTGGCGGTGGCCAGCCGCTCGGCGTTGACATCGAGCACGTCCACGCTGGTGGCGCCGGTCCGCTTGGCCAGCTCCAGCATCATCAGCCCCATGGTGCCGGAGCCGTAGATGAGCACCTCGGCGCCCAGGTTGCCGTTGAGCACGTCATAGCCGCGCACCGCGCAGGACAGCGGCTCGATCAGGGCCGCGTCGGCCACCTCCACGTGCTCGGGCAGCTTGACGCAGTTGGCCACCGGGGCCACCGCGAACTCGGCGGCCCCGCCGGGGACGCTGACCCCGATCGCGTTCCAGTTGTCGCACAGGTTGCCCCGGCCGATCCGGCAGTAACGGCACTCATGACAGTGCAGGGAGGGGTCCACGGCGACCCGGTCGCCCACCGCGACCTCGGTGACACCGCTGCCGATGCCCACGACCACACCGGCGAACTCGTGCCCGGGGACGATGGGCAGCGTGGGCGCGAACTCCCCCTGAAGAATGTGCAGGTCGGTGCCGCACAGCCCGCAGGCCGCCACGTCCACCACGACCTCACGGGGCCCCGGGGTGGGGTCGGCGACGGTGGTGACGGTGACCTTGCCGGGGGCTTCGATGACGGCGGCCCTCATTTGACTGCTCCTAGCGAAAGGCCCTGAACCAGCTTGTCCTGGGCGGCGAAACCGGCGGCGAGCACCGGGAGGGAAATGACGATCGACGCGGCGCACACCTTGGCCAGGAACAGGCCCTGGCTGGTGACGAAGGTGGTCAGGAACGCCGGGGCGGTCTGGGCGACCACACCGGTGAGCACCTGGGCGAAGAGCATCTCGTTCCAGCTGAAGATGAAACAGATCAGCGAGGTGGCGGCGATGCCCGGCCCCGCGATCGGGGCGACGACCCGCCACAGGATGGTCGGCAGCCGCGCTCCGTCCATCTGGGCGGCCTCGATGATCGACACCGGGACGTCGGCGAGGAAGGACTGCATCATCCACACCGCGATCGGCAGGTTCATCGAGGTGTAGAGGATGACCAGCAGCCAGACGTTGTCCAGGAAGTCGATGTCCTTGGCGAACAGGAAGATCGGCAGCAGTCCGGCCACCACCGGCAGCATCTTGGTGGACAGGAAGAAGAACATCACATCCGTCCACTTGCGCACCGGCCGGATCGACAGCGCGTACGCCGCCGGAAGCGCCAGCAGCAGCACGAAGCAGGTGGAGAAGAGCGACGTGCCCAGCGAGTTGAGCAGCGAGGGCCACGGGCTGGCCCCGCCGCCCGAGCCGAAGAACTCCTTGTACCCGTCGAGGGTCAGCGAAGCGGTCAGCGACGGCGGGTTGGTGGCGGCGTCGGCCTCGGAGTGGAACGAGGTCAGCAGCATCCACAGCACCGGCAGGACGAACACGATGCCGACGAACCAGGCCAGCAGGCCGAGTGCCGCACCGCGCCGCTTGGCCCGGCGGGCCGCGTCCGTCACGGGGGTGATGGTCACCGGGGTGCTCACGGCGGTCATGCGCGGGACACCTCCTCACGGAAGAGGGACGACACCACGCGCAGCGCGAAGGTGGCGATGATGATCGTGCCGATCACCACCACGACACCCGCGGCCGATGCCAGCCCGTACTCGTGGGCGTTGTAGAAGGTTTCGTAAATGGTGTAGGGGAGGTTGGCGGTGTCCAGGCCACCGCGGGTCATGGTGAACACGGCGTCGAAGTTCTGCACGATGTAGATGGACCCGAGCAGCGTGCCCAGCTCCAGATAGCGGCGCAGATGCGGCAGCGTCAGATAGCGGAAGATCTGCCAGTTGCCGGCCCCGTCCAGCCGGGCCGCCTCCATCGTCTCCAGCGGGCGGCTCTGGAGCCCGGCCAGCAGGATGAGCATCATGAACGGCGTCCACTGCCAGATCAGCGACGCCTCCACCGCGATCAGCGGCGTATCGGTGAGCCACTCCGGCTGGGGCCCGCCCAGCCAGTTGAGCACGCCGTTGAACAGGCCGTACTCGGGGTTGTACAGCGCATGCTTCCACAGCAGCGCGGAGGCCACCGGCACCAGCAGGAAGGGTGCGATGAGCATGGTGCGGACCAGGCCCCGGCCACGGAACTTGCGGTCCAGCAGCAGCGCCAGCAGCAGCCCCAGCACCACGCTGACGATCACCACGGAGGCGGTCAGCAGCACGGTGGTGACGATGGAGTCGCGCAGTGCCTCGTCGCTGAGCACCGTCTTGTAGTTCTCCAGTCCCGCGAACTCACGGCGGTCGGGACGGAAGGAGTTCCAGTCGAAGAGCGAGATCACCAGGGTCGCCACGAACGGAAGCTGGGTGACCACGATCAGGAAGATCAGCGCGGGCAGCAGCGGCGCCCGGGTGGCCCACTCCCGGGCCCGGTTCCTCGGCGCCCCGGGGCGCTTGGCGGCGGCGGGGGCCGCCGCGGTCGGTGGCCGCTCGTCGTGTACGGGCACTGCCGTCGTCGGGTTACTCATCGGTACTCCTCGGCGACCTTCTCGGCCAGCTTCTGCGAATTCTTCAATGCCGTCTCGACGGACTGCTTTCCGGCGATGGCGGCGCTGATCTCCTGGGCCACCTTGGTGCCCAGATCGGCGAATTCGGGGATGTCGACGAACTGGATACCGATGGTCGGCCGCGGCTGCACCCCAGGGTCACGTGGCTTGGCGCTGGTGATGGCCTTGCGGGTTTCCTCGGAGAAGGTGCCGGCGGTGTCCTTGTAGTCCGGATTGGTGTAGGTGGACGACCGCTTGCCCGCGGGCACGTTGGACCAGCCGAACTCCTTGCCGACCAGGGCCTCGTACTCCTTGCTGGAGGCCCAGGAGATGAACTTCCAGGCGTTGTCGGGGTGGCGCGACGCCTTCTGGACGCCCCAGGCCCAGGTGTAGAGCCAGCCGGAGCTCTCGGTCTTCTCCACCGGCGCCTGGACGTAGCCGATCTTGCCCTTGACGGGGGACTTGGCGGCCTCCAGCGACCCGGCGGCCGAGGTGGCGTCGTACCACATGGCGCTCTTGCCCTGGGTGAGGTTGTTCAGGCACTCGGCGAAGCCCGACTGGGCCGCACCGGCCTCACCGTGCTTGCGCACCAGGTCGACATAGAACTTCGTCGCCTTGGTGAACTCGGGCGAGTCCAGCTGCGCCTTCCAGTCCTTGGTGAACCACGTCCCGCCGAAGGTGTTGACCACCGTGGTCAGCGGGGCCATCAGCTCACCCCAGCCGGGCAGTCCGCGCAGACAGATGCCGTTCATCCCCTTGCGGGAGCCGTCCACCTTGGCCGCGATGTCCGCGACCTGCTGCCAGGTGGGGTGCTCGGGCATCTTCAGGTGGTTCTCGGCGAGGATGTCCTTGCGGTACATCAGGAACGACGACTCGCCGTAGAAGGGCTCGGCGTAGAGCTTGCCGTCCTCGGCGGTCAGCGACTCCCGCATCGAGGGAAGGATGTCCTTCTGGTCGAACGCCTTGTCCTTGGCCGCGTAGGAGTCGAGCGGCAGCAGCCAGTCGTTCTCCGCGTAGAAGGGCACCTCGTAATTGCTGATGGTGGCCACGTCGTACTGGCGGGCCTGGTTGGCGAAGTCCTGACTGATCTTGTCGCGGACCTCGTTCTCCGGCATCATCGTGAACCTGACCGTGATGCCCGTTTCCTTGGTGAAGTACTTTTTGGTGAGCTTCTGCAAATCCACCATCTGCGGGTTGTTCACCATCAGAACATTGACGGTCTTGTCGCCTGAGCTGCCGCCTCCCATACCGGCGCAACCGGTCAGGAGCGCGCCCGCGGTCAGGGCCACCACCGGTATCCGGGCAGCACGAAGAGTCAGGACTGGCATAACGGGTCCAATCGAAGGGACGGGGGGAAAAAGTAAAAACAGCGGAGGAGGGACGTCAGACCCTGACGATCTGCGGGCCCAGCAGCGAATAGCGATGTGCCTCGGTCAGCGGTAGACCGGTGTCGGTCACGATGGTTTCGAAATCCGACACATCCGCGAACCGGCAGAAGCTGACGGCTCCGAACTTGGTGTGCACCCCGGAGAAGATCTTCCGCCGGGAGACCCGCACCACCTGCGCCTTGATCTCACTGACCGCCGGATCCGGGGTGGTCAGGCCGTACTGGCGGGAGATGCCGTTGGCGCCGATGAAGGCCAGGTCGATGACGAAGCCCGAAAGCATATGCGTCGCCCAGTGGTCGACGGTGGCCATCGTGCCCCCGCGCACCCGGCCGCCGAGGAGCAGCACGGTGGTGTTGTCACGGGGAGCGAGGCCGGTGGCGGTCGCGAGGGAAGCGGTGATCACGGTGAGCGGCCGGTCCCGGGGCAGGGCCTCCGCGATCAGCTGCGGGGTGAACCCCTCGTCGATGAAGACCGTCTCGGCATCGCCCAGCAGATCGGCCGCCGCCGCCGCGATCCGCGACTTCTCCGGCACATGCATGGTGGTACGGAAGGCGAGGGTGGTCTCGAAACCGGCGCTTTCCACGGGGTACGCGCCACCATGGGTGCGCCGCACCAGTCCGTGCTGCTCCAGCACGCGCAGATCGCGGCGCACCGTCTCCTTGGACACCCCGAGGTCGGCGGCGAGTTTGCCGACGTCCACGACGCCGGCACGGCGAGCCGTGTCGAGGATCTCCCGACGGCGTTCCTCCGCGTCCACGCCGCACCTCCTGCCTTGGTCTTTCGAGCTTGCGTGGCAGTTTTACAAGCACGCAACGAGAGCCGCCAGCCTTGGCGCAGGAGAGATCGTGACCGTATGCGCCCGTTTCACGATCGTTATCTTGGCAGTTCAGCAGGGGTGAGGCAACGGACGGTGAGGAACTCGGATGCCTGGTTCTCCGCCCGGTGGGCCCGTTTCTCGCCCGATTACCGAAAGAGGACGTGAACGGAGCCCAACCGGGCGTGTTCAGATACTGGGGAATGCCCGAACGGACATGTGCTATGGGCGGTCGAGCGCCCCGGAGGCATCCAGAATCCTGCCCGCGACCTTGACCGAATCAACCAGCGGATGCAGAGCGAGGGCCCGCAGGGCCGCACCGCGGGCGATGCCCGAATCGGTGCCCGCTTCGGTGCCCGCCGCGGTCGTGGCCGCCTCGATGGCCGCGCGCTCCACGGCCTTGAGGGTGAGCATCAGGCCAAGCTGGTCCGGCGCCACCGCGCCGGCCGCCAGCGGGCGCGCCCCGCCCGCGTCCACCACAGCGGGCACCTCCACCACGGCGTCCTCGTCCAGACCGGGGACGGCCGTGCGGTTGCGCACGTTGAGGATCAGCGTGGCGCGCTCGTCGCGGGCGATGGCCCGCATCAGGGCCAGCGCGATCCGGTCGTAGCCACCGCCGTCCAGATCGCAGGAGTCGCGCTCCCAGCCGCCGGTGGCCTCGCGGCTCTCGGCCATGTACGTGGCCTCGCGCTCCAGCCGGGTGCGCTCCCACGCCTGAAGCGCCCCGGAGGCTCCGGAGCCGGCCGTGGCGTAGAACCGGGCCTGCTGTTCGCGGAGGAACTCCCCGCGGGTGGCCGGGGCCTGCCGGATCGAGGCCACCGCCTCCCGGTTGAAGTAGTAGTAGTGCAGATACTCGTTCGGCAGCGCGCCGAGCGCCCGCAGCCACTCGGCGCCGAACAGCTTGCCCTCCTCGAACGACTCCAGCGCGGCGGTGTCGCCCAGCAGCTCCGGCAGCCGGTCCCGGCCGTTCACCACCACCCGGCGCAGCCAGCCCAGGTGGTTGAGGCCCACATAGTCGTAGGTGGCCCGGTCCGGGTCGGCGCCGACCGCCCGCGCGGCGCGGCGGCACAAGCCGACCGGGGAGTCGCAGATACCGATCACCCGATCGCCGAGCACCCGCTGCATCGCCTCGGTGACCATGCCCGCCGGGTTGGTGAAGTTGATGACCCAGGCGTCCGGAGCCACGGTGGCGATCCGCTCGGCGATCCGCAGCGCCACCGGCAGGGTGCGCAGCCCGTAGAGCACCCCGCCCGCGCCGACCGTCTCCTGTCCCAGCACCCCTTCGCCGAGCGGAATCCGCTCATCGCGCGCCCGGCCCTCCAGACCGCCGACGCGGATGGCCGAGAAGACGAAGTCGGCGCCGCGCAGCGCCTCGTCCAGATCGGTGGTGGCCCGGACCGCGGGCGCGGTGGGGCGGCCCTCGGCCTGTTCGGCCAGGACCGCGCGGATGGCGTCCAGCCGGCCGGGGTCGGTGTCGTACAGCACCAGCTCGGTGCAGCGCCCGGCCTCGTCCCCGGTGTCCTCGAGCAGGGCCCGGTACACCAGGGGCATGCGGAATCCGCCGCCGCCCAGCACAGTCAGCCTCATACGGTCACTACCTCCACATCGGCCTCGCGGAACACGGCGAGCGTCGCCGGGTCGGATGTCTCGTTGGTGATCAGGGTGTCGATCCGCTCCGGCCCGCAGATCCGGGCGAGGCCGGTGTCACCGGGGAACTTCCCCGCGGTGACCAGCAGCACCACCTCCCGGGTGGCGCCGAGCATGGCCCGTTTGACGGGCACCTCCACATGGGTGCTGTCCAGCACGCTGCCGTCGGGGAGCACCCCGCTCGCGCCGAGGAAGAGCCGGCCGACCCGCAGCTGACGGATGTTGGACTCGGTGAGGAAGCCGACCACGGACCGGTAGTTGGCGCGCACCTGCCCGCCCAGCAGGATCAGGGTCACCTTCGGATCGTCGCGCAGCTCGTCGTAGACCGCGAGATTGCTGGTCACCACCGTGACCGGACGGCCGCGCAGCAGCTTGGCGAGCTGGAGGGTGGTGGTGCCGATGTCCAGCAGCAGCACATCGCCGTCGGCGACCAGCTCCGCGGCGGCGCGGGCGACGGCCTGCTTGTCGTCCAGATCATCGACCGCCACCTCGCCGAACGGACGCTCCTCGTCCGGAGTGGGCGCGGCCACCGCGCCGCCGTAGACCCGGGTGAGCCGGCCGGCCCGGCCCAGCTCGGTGAGGTCCCGGCGGGCGGTGGCCTCGCTGACGCCCAGACGCGTGGCGATCTCCCCGATGGGCAGCACGCCCTCCTCGCCGAGGATGCTCAGCAGCTTCTCGTGGCGGGTCTCTCGCAGCATGGTGGCAACCTACTCCAGATGAGCGAGTCTGCGCGAGTGTGATTGACCTCTTGCATTCACCGCAGGTGAGGTGCAAGGTGTCGCTCACGCCACCCCGTCAGAAGGGCCCCAGGCGCGAACAGGTCATGCCGCACAAGGAAAGGCACGTCGGTGAGCACCACGGCCGGAACACCCGATCCGATCCAACCGATCGACCCGCTGGCGGCGCTGCGCGCTCCCGCGGACCCCGAGCACGACGTCTACCTCACCGGCACCGTGTTCCTGGACATCATCTTCACCGGGCTCGACCACGCCCCCGTCCGCGGCACCGAGTCCTGGGCGCGCGGCATGGGATCGAGCCCCGGCGGCATCGCGAACATGGCCACCGCGCTCGCCCGGCTGGGGCTGCACACCACCCTCGCCGCCGCCTTCGGCACCGATGTCTACGGCGACTACTGCTGGGAGAGCCTCGCCCTCGGCGAGGGCGTGGACCTCACCCACTCCCGGCGCGTCCCCGGCTGGCACTCCCCGGTCACCGTCTCCATGGCGTACGAGGGCGAGCGGACCATGGTCACTCATGAACACCCGGCCCCACCGCCCGCCGCCCAGGGCGCGCCGCCCCGCTCCCGCGCCTGTGTGACCGCCTTCGAACCGGGGCGCCAGGAGGACTGGGTGCGCCGGGCGCACGCCCAGGGAGCCAAGATCTTCGCCGATGTCGGCTGGGACGAATCCGGCCGCTGGGACCCCGCCGCACTGCCCGATCTGCCCTATGCCCACGCCTTCCTGCCCAACGCGGCCGAGGCCCAGCGCTACACCCGCACCGACAGCCCCGAGCGGGCCGTGCGCGCCCTGGCCGAACTGGTGCCGATCGCGGTCGTCACCAGGGGCGCCGAGGGCGCCGTGGCCATCGACTCGCTCACCGGGGAGCGCGCCGAGGTGCCCGGACTGTCCGTGGACGCGCTCGACCCGACCGGGGCGGGCGATGTCTTCGTCGCCGGTTTCATGACCGGAACGCTCGCGGGCTGGCCGCTCGTGGACCGGCTGGCCTTCGCCAACCTCACCGCCGCCCTCTCCGTCCAGCACTTCGGCGGCTCCCTGGCCGCTCCCGGCTGGTCGGAGGTGGCCGCCTGGTGGAGTCGGGCGCGCCGGTCGGCCGGCCGCCACGCGGACGCGGCCGGGCTCGCCCGCCGCTACGCCTTCCTGGGCGATCTGATTCCGGACCGGGTGAGCGACTGCCCGCGGCTGCGGGCGCTGCCCACCATCGGCTTCCGGGTGCATGACAGCGCCCAACGGTCCTGACGGCCCCTGATCACCGCATCGAGGAGAACCCCATGGAACTCGCCCGTACCGGGGCGCGCCGCAGCCTACGTGGCAGAGCCGCCCCGGCCGCGCTCGCCGTCGGTGCCGTCCTGCTCGCCGCGGGCTGTGTGCCCGGCACCGACGGCTCGGGGGCCGCCGGTGCCGGGACCGGCGCGGCCACCGCCGTACCCGACCCGGCCAGGGCCGGAAAGACCACGCTGACCGTATGGGACCAGGAGATACGCGGCGGGACCAACGGCGAGATACAGCAGCTGAACCGGGAGTTCGAGAAGAAGTACCCCAATGTGCGGATCAAGCGGGTCGCCCGCAGCTTCACCGATCTGAAGACCACCCTGAAGCTCGCCGTCTCCGGCAACAACCCGCCCGATGTCATCCAGGCCAACCAGGGCTACCCGGACATGGTCGCCTTCGTCCGGGCCGGGCTGCTCGCCCCGCTGGACAACTACGCCGGGATCTACGACTGGAACACCCGCTACCCCGCCACACTGCTCAACCTGAACCGGGTCTCCGCCGACGGCGGCGACTTCGGCAGGGGGCGGCTCTACGGCATCTCCCAGACCGGCGAGTACATCGGTCTGTACTACAACAAGGACCTGCTGCGGCGGGCCGGGCTGGAACCCCCGCGCACCTGGGGCGAGTTCACCGACGGCCTGGCCCGGCTCAAGAAGCGGGGCGAACTGCCCATCCAGTTCGGCAACCTCGACAAGTACCCGGCCATCCACACCTTCGGGGTGCTGCACGACCAGCTCGGCGCCGCCGGTGCCCGTGACACCGTCCTCGGCCGCGGCGACGGCTTCGACAACGCCGCCACCAAGGGCGCCGCGGCGACCCTCGCCGACTGGACGGAACGCGGCTATCTGCCCAAGGGCGCCAACGGACTCGGCTACGACGACGCGGCCAAGAAGTTCGCCTCCGGCGACGGCGCGTATCTGCTGACCGGCACCTGGCAGCTGGCCGACCTCAAGAAGTCCATGGGCGACAGGCTCGGCATCATGCCGCCCCCGCCCGCCAAGGCCGGCGGAAACCCCGTCACCACCGGGGGCCAGGGACTGGCCTGGTCCATCACCTCCCGCTCCCGCCACCCGGAGGTGGCCGCCGCCTATCTGGACTTCCTCACCGACGCGCACGCCGCCGACGTCATGACCCGGCACGGCGTGCTGCCCGCCGTCCCCGCGCAGGCCGCGGCGCGGGTCGCCCCGGACAGCGCCGACGGCCAGATGATCGCCGGCTGGAAGCGGCTGAGCGCCGCCGACGGACTCGTCCCGTACCTCGACTACACCACCCCGAGCTTCTACGACACGCTCTCGGCCGCCCTCCAGGGGGTGATCAGCGGCAAGACCTCCCCGGACGCCTTCGCCGCGACCTTGCAGAAGGACTACGGGGCCTTCATGAGGAAGCAGCACGAGCAGCACACATCGGCGGGCAACCGATGAGGCTCACCGCCCTGACCAGGGCCTACCGCCGCCGGGCACCCGGTGAGCCGCGCGCCATCGGCTATCTCTACATCCTGCCCGCCCTCGCCGTGTACGCCGTCTTCCTGCTCTACCCCTTCGGACAGTCGGTGTGGCTGTCGTCTCAGCACTGGGACGGGCTGACGGTCGCCACCCCCGCCGGATTCGACAACTACCGCGCGCTGTTCAGCGATCCGAGCCTGCGCGCCCCCTTCCTCCACGCGCTGCTGCTGCTCGTCTTCTACTCGGCGCTGCCGGTGGCCATCGGGCTGCTGCTGGCCGCCGTGATGTCCCGGGCCCGGGTCCGCGGGATGACCTTCTTCCGCACCGTCCTGTTCCTTCCGCAGGTCCTGGCGCTGATCGTGGTCGGCGTGGCCTGGCGCTCCATCCTCGCCCCCGACGGGCTGCTCAACGACGTCCTCCGCGCGGTCGGCCTCGGCGGCCTCGCCCGCCCCTGGCTCGGCGACTACACCTGGGCGCTGCCCGCCGTCGGCGTCGTCGGCACCTGGGTCGGCACCGGACTGTGCATGGTCCTCTTCCTCGCCGGGGCCCAGCGCATCCCACGCGAGCTGTACGAGGCGGCGCGGATGGACGGCGCCGGTCCGCTGCGCGAGTTCCGCGCCGTCACCCTGCCGGGCCTCAGGCCGCAGATCGCGGTGGCGCTGACCCTGACCATCGTGGCCGGGCTGCGCAACTTCGACCTGATCTACATCACCACCAGCGGCGGCCCCGGCAACGCCACCTCCGTACCCGCCTACGAGGTCTACCACCGGGCCTTCGAGACCAACCAGGTCGGCTCGGCCGCCGCCGTCGGCGTGGCCCTCACGGTCCTGATCTTCGTCCTGACGGTGACGGTCTCCCGGCTCGTGGAAGGGCGGCGGGCATGACGACACGCCTGGAACGAGCCGTCACCTACGGCATCCTCGCCCTCTTCGCCGTCATCGCGCTCACCCCCGTGATCGGCGTCCTCGCCACGGCCTTCGGCTCACAGAGCTCCCTGGACACCGGCTTCTCGCTGCCCAAGGGCGGTCTGCACTGGAGCAACTTCGCCGATGCCTGGAGCCGTGGCCACTTCGGCACCTATCTGGGGAACTCGGTGCTGGTCACGGCGGTCGTGGTGGCCGCCACCACCGTGCTGGCCGTCCTCGCCGCCTACGCCTTCGGGGTGATGCGCTTCCCCGGCTCCACGGTGCTGTTCCACCTCTTCGTGATCGGGCTGACGCTGCCCCAGGAGGCGCTGGTCGTCCCGCTCTACTTCGATCTGCGCTACGCCGAACTCACCGACACCTACTGGGCGCTGATCCTGCCGCAGACCGCGCAGTCCCTGGCCTTCGGGGTCTTCTGGATGCGCACCTACTTCCGTGGCAGCGCACGGGCGGTGATCGAGGCGGCCCGGCTCGACGGGGCCACCACCTGGACCACGCTGTGGCGCGTGCTGGTGCCGATGGGCCGCCCGGCGATCTCCACCATGGTCGTGATCACCTTCATGTGGACCTGGAACGAGTTCCTGATGGCCCTGGTCATGGTCAGCGACGAGGCCCATCGCACGGTCCCCCTCGGGCTCGCCTTCTTCCAGGGCCAGCACAGCTCCGACGCGGCGCTGCTCGCGGCGGCCTCGGTGCTCATCGCGCTGCCGGTGGTCGTGGTCTACGTGGCGCTGCAACGCCGGTTCATCGAGGGCATGCTGGGCGGGGCGGTGAAGGAGTGAGGCCGCCCGGTCAGCGGCATCCGCGCGCTACGGCGAGGGGGTGCCGCTGACCGGGCGGCCGAGCCCGGCGACGGCGCGGGCGAAGACGACCGCGTCCCGTACCGCGGCCCCGCCCGTGTCGTTGTTGAAGTAGGCGTAGACCTCCGCGTCGGCCGGCCAGGTGTCCCGGACCCGCCGCGCCCAGGTGGCCAGCGCCCGGTGTCCGTAGCGCGGGGCCGGCTCGGCGCGGCCGCCGTGGAAGCGCAGATACCCCCACCCGGTGGTCCGCCACAGCGGGGTGACCGGGCGGGAACCGGCGTCGGCCCAGCACAGCGCGGCCGCGCGGCGCTCCAGCACCGCGCGGATCTCCTCGGTCCACCAGGAGGTGTGCCGCGGTTCGACGGCCACCCGCGTCCCGGCGGGGAACCGGCTCAGGCAGCGGTCCAGCAGCCCGCCGTCGGCCCGCAGGGTGGGCGGCAGCTGGAGCAGCACGGGGCCCAGCCGGTCGCCGAGCCCGGCCGCATGGGACATCAGCCGCTGCACCGGCTCGTCCGGATCCCGCAGCCGCTTGATGTGGGTGAGGTAGCGGCTCGCCTTCAGCGCCATCACAAAGCCCTCGGGGGTGCGCTCCCGCCAGGCGGCGAACTGGTCGTACGTGGGCAGCCGGTAGAAGGCGTTGTTGCTCTCCACCGTGTCGAAGGCGCGGGCGTACTCCTCCAGCCACAGCCGCTGCGGACAGCCCTGCGGATAGAGCCCGCCGCGCCAGTCCCGGTACTGCCATCCCGAGGTGCCGACCAGGACGGTCATGCCTCGCCCGGATGCCAGGGCGGCCACTGTCCGGGCCGGTCCGCCCAGTGGACCTGGTCCGGGTCGTCGAGGTCGATATCGGGGAAGACCTGCCGGACACGCGGCTCGAACTCCTCCCGTTCGAGCGGTTCACAGCCCAGGCCGCGCAGCCGCACCCGCCGGTAGCGGCTGTCGGCGTCGAATGACTCGACGAAGACGGGGTATCCGGACTCGTCCGGGCCGGTGGTGTGCTCCATACCTCCAGGGTGCCGGAGCCCCCGGTTTTCGCGCGCTCTGGCGGGCCGCCGGGGCCCGCCGGCCGGCCTACGCGGACGAGTCCCACATCGCGGGGGTGAACCATGATCTTCACCGACCGGGTGGACGCCGGGCGGCGCCTCGGCGAGGCGCTGCGGCCCCTGGGCGATGAGCGACCGGTCGTGCTCGGGCTGCCGCGGGGCGGGGTGCCGGTGGCCTACGAGGTGGCCCGAGCGCTCCATGCCCCGCTGGACGTGATCATCGTCCGCAAGCTCGGCGTGCCGTACCACCGCGAGCTGGGGTTCGGCGCGATCGGCGAGGGCGGGGTGCGGGTGGTCCATGAGGCGATCGTCCGGATGAGCCGGGTCGACGAGGAGGACCTCGCCGAGGTGGAGCGGACCGAGCGGGAGGAGCTGGCCCGCAAGGCCGGGCGGTTCCGCCGGGGCCGCTCGCGGATCCCGGTCGAGGGCCGGACGGTGGTCATCGTGGACGACGGCATCGCGACCGGCGCCACGGCCCAGGCCGCCTGCCGGGTCGCACGGGCCCAGGGAGCCGCACGGGTGGTCCTGGCCGTTCCGGTGGCGCCGCCGGACGCGGTCGCGACGCTGCGCGAGGACGCGGACGAGGTGGTGGCCCTCGCCACGCCCCCGGACTTCGCGGCGGTGGGGGAGTGGTACCGGGACTTCTCCCAGACGACGGACGCCGAGGTGGTGGAGTTGCTGTCCCGGTCGACTGGAGAGACGGGGGAGGCGCATTCTGGAAGGTGACGCAGGAGGTGATCGCGATGGAGACGATCGTGGGATGCGACATCCAGATGGAGTTTCGTGAGATCGGCCCGCTGACCGAAGCGGTCGTCCGGCTGAGGATGCACGACGGCACGGAGATGCTGGCTCAGGGCCGGGCCAACCGGAATCCCGACGACCCGGCACAGCCGAGGGTCGGTGAGGAGATCGCGGCGGCGCGGGCGCTGACCAACCTGGCCCACCGGCTGATCGGCAAGGCGGGTGGTGACATCGAGGAAGTCACCCACTCCAAGGCCCATTTGGTGATCTAAGGCCCCTTGAGGCGAAGGAGCGTCCGCGGCGGCCGTCCGCCGCGGCGGACGCCCCTGTGCCCGTACGCCACCGCTCCTGTGCCCGTACGCCAACGCTCCTGTGCCCGTACGCCACCGCGGCCGGCGCCTCCTGCCCGTGCGCCCCCGTGCTCCGTTCCCCACCGTGCGCCCGGACATCGCCCGGACATGAGGCCGCCCACGCGGGGAAGGGAGACCGGAGGGGGCATGCACAACAGGCTCCGGGGCACTCGACCCGCGGCCGGTGCCCCGGCCGACGGCTGACCTCGGGAGGTCGCTCATGGGTCCACGGAACGGTTCGGCTCCTCGGCGTACGACGGCATCGCGCTCGCTCCGTCCGCCGGTCTTATCCGCCCTGCTGGTCGGCGCGCTGGCCACGGCCACCGCGTGCGGCAGCGACACCGGGGACGGGGATTCCGCGCGGCCCGCCTCGTCCGTCACCTCCGCCTCCTCCGCCGCGCCACCTTCGTCCACCCCGGCGGCCTCCTCCGCCGCTCCCGGGAGCGGGACCGCGTCCGACGGACCGCCCGCCTCGCACACCGCGCGGTCCGCTCCGCCCTCGGCGCACCCGGCGCCCTCGCGCGCCTCCTCCTCGCAGCCCGCCGCGGCGTCCGGTGCCCGCCGCGTCTGCTCCCGGACGCAGCTGACGCTGTCGGCCGGCCGGATGGACGTGGGCGCGGGCAATGTGCATCTGCCCCTGGTGTTCACCAACACGTCCGCCACCACCTGCACCCTCACCGGATATCCCGGGGTCTCGCTGCTCGACTCCGGCGGCTCGGCGATCGGCGACCCCGCCACCCGGCGCGGCCCCACGCGCTCCACGGTCACCCTGCCGCCCGGCGGCAGCGCCTCCGCCGACCTGCACACGCTCAACGAGGGCATGACCGACACCCCGTGCCGGCGCGCCCCCGAGCGGATCCGGGTCTATCCGCCGGATTCCTTCGACGCGATGAAGACCTCGGCGCGCTCCTTCCGGGTGTGCGGAGGCGTCTTCGAGGTCGAGGCGGTGCGCTCCGGAACGGGTGGGTGACACCGGCATATCGAGGCGCGTCCGCGTGCGGGGAAGTGTCCGAAAATCTTGATGGGGCGGCCGCCGACTGGCCGTGTTCACCCTTTCGCAATCAAGAGGGGTAGGCCACCATGGGGATGCCTCATAGGAGCCGGTAGGGAGCGTCCGGAGGGGGACGGTGTCATGGAGCGGGTCGCGACCGAGGTCGAGACGGAGCTGCTGGACCTTTCGGGGGCGACACTCGCAGACCTCGAGCGGCACGAGGGGCTTTCCGTGGTGACGGAGCGGCTGCTGGACGTCGTCCAGTTCCCGCCGACGGTCAACGGCAACTCGTCGGCGTCGAACGTCTGTGTGAGTTAGGCGGCCATGGCGTTCTCCGCCACACGAGGTCGTAACCATCGTTTATCGGGGGAGGGTTTCGCCGAGTTGGCGCGGGGTTCGGGCGGCCCTGCGGCCGTGGCCGAGCTGAGGTCGGGGCAGCGCAGCCGGGCCATGCTGCTGCTGCGCGCCCTGGTGGACATCGCCGCCGCGCACCCCGCCCTGCCCGGCCCCCTTTCCCCGCCCCGGGACGCCTGGCACCTGCTGATCGAGGCCGAGCGCCGCTCTCCGGCCGCCGTGGAGGGGCTGCTGCTGCACCCCACCGTGGGAGTGTGGCTCAACCGCTGTCTGCGCAGACTGCGCGGACTGGAATCGGGAAACGAACCGCTGTGGAGCACGGTGGGATATCTGCATGCCATGGCCGCCTCCGCCGCACTGCTCGCCGGAATCGACTTCCGTATCGCCGTCCCGGTGCGCGATCGCGGGGTGATGCTGCCGGCTCTGGGATCCGCCCGCATTCCCCATGAGGCCGAAGTCGCGGAAGTGGTCATGACCGATCGGAAGGCGGCGGTGTTATCCGGCCCCTATTCTGTGACGCTGCCCGCCGACTTCTCCGCCGACGCCCCTGGTTGGTACGGTCTGCGGCGACTGCGCGGAGAACACCGGGGAATTGTCTGCGCACCCCTTGTCGATGACATCGATCCCTATCGCGATTTTCTCCGCATCCGAGGCCCGGAGCGGCTCACCGACGAAGAACGGGCGGGCTGGCAGGAACGATTCGACAGCGCCTGGCGGCTGGTCGCCGAACAGCCTCATGTCGATCCGAGGGGTATCGGCGCCTGCCTCTCCTCCGTCGTGCCCGTGCCCTATGTGGCCTGGCCCGAGCCGTTCAGCGCCTCCTCACCCGAGGCGTACGGATGCGTGCTGCTGGGCGGGGCCACGGACGCGCTGGCCCTCGCCACCGCGCTGGTGCACGAGGCCCAGCACATCAAGCTCAGCGCCCTGATGGACCTGGTGCCGCTCATCGAACACGGGCTGGAGGAGGTGCACTACGCGCCCTGGCGGCTGGACCCGCGGCCCCTGCGCGGACTCCTCCAGGGGGTGTACGCGTTCCTGGGCGTGACCGGATTCTGGCAGGACCGCATGCGGCGCGCCGAGGCCGGCCCGGCCCGGTCCATCGCCGCGTTCGAGTTCGCCCTGCGCCGGGCACAGACCTCCGCCGGGCTGCGCACGCTCCTCAGCCACGCCCAACTGACACCCACGGGGCGGGAGTTCCTGCACCGGCTACAGGAGCGGCTGGCCGAGTGGCTCGTGCGGCCCGTGCCGGCCCTGCCGGGGCGCCTGGCGGCCGATCTGATCGACGACCACCGGATCGTCCACCGGATGCGCCATCTGCGGCCGGACCCCGGGCAGCTCGCCCGGTGGGCACGGGCCTGGCGGGAGCGGACCGCGCCGCCGCGGGAACCGCCCGGGACCTCGATCCGGCCGGCCCCCACCGAGGCGCTGACGCGCCCCGCGCTCGCCCGGCACCGGCTCAGGGACCCGGCGGGGTTCGCCCGGCTGCGTGCAGGCGGGGGAGCGGGGACGCCCGACGGCGACGACGCCCCCGACCGGGCCGACCTCGACTGGGCCGCGGGGGACACCGCCGCCGCGCTGCGCGGCTACCGGGGCCGGGTGGAGGCGGACCCGGACGACATCGCGGCATGGGCGGGGCTCGCGCTCAGCCTGCCGGCCGGCACGGCCAGGACCACGCTGCTGAGCCACCCCGAGCTGGTCCTGGCCGTCCACCGGGAGGTGCGCACCGAGGCGGGCACGGGTCCCGATCCGGTGGCGCTGGCGCGGTGGATCGGCACCCGCACGCGCCGGTGAACGCCCCACCGGCGACATGGACGGCGCCTCAGACGCGACGCGGACGGCGACGCGGTCAGCGGGTCGGACGGCGACGCGGATGGCGACTCAGACGGCGATCGCCTCCATATCGCAGTCCGCCCGGATGCCCCGGGCCGCCGCGACCGTCGCCGGATGGCCGGCGGTCAGCACCTGGCGCATCCGGCCGAGCGCGTCCTGGTGCAGCTCCTCCGCCTGCCTGCCCTCGCCCAGCGCCCGCAGATCCGCCGACAGGTTGACCGCACAGGCGAGCGTCGTGGGATGGTCCGCGCCCAGCCGGGACCGGCAGGCCGCCAGGGTCTCGGTGTCCAGGTCGTGGGCCTCCTGGTAGTCCGCCAGGGTGTAGTGGTCGCTGGCCATGTTGATGGCGCAGGCCAGCGCCACGGGGTGGTCGGCCCCCAACTGCTCGACCAGCACCGGCAGCGTCTCCTTGTTCAGCGCGAGCGCCTCGTCCGTCTCGCCCAGCAGCCGCAGCGTCACGGCGAGGTCGGTCGCCGCGCTCATGGTGACCGGATGCCGCTCCCCGAGGGAGACGCGCATGTCCTCCAGGCACTTCCGGCCGAGCTCACGGGCGCCCTCCAGGTCGGCGGTCTGCCGCAGATCCATCGAGAGGTTCAGGGCCGTGGTGGTGATGTGGAGATTGGGCTCGCTGTAGCGCAGCCGGTAGCGCTCCAGCACCTCCCGGCTGAGGTCCAGGGCGCCCTCGTGGTCGCCCGCCTTGCGACGCGCCACGGCCAGGTTGCGCAGGGCGTAGACCAGGATGGGCGCGTTCTGCGGGAGCACCCGGCGGGCGCGGTCACAGGTCTGCTCCAGCATGTCGCGGGCGGCCAGGTAGTCGCCGCTCTCCCGGACGTCGATGGTCAGGTTCGCCTCGACCAGGATGGTCAGCAGGGCGTCCTCGCCGAGCACCAGACCGGCGGTGCGCCGGGCGCCCTCGTCCAGCTCCCGGGCGCGTGCGTAGTCCCCCGCCGCGCGCAGCGCCACGCCGTAGTCGTTCGCCGCGGCGATGGCGTAGGGGTCCTCGTCGCCGAACAGCCGCAGGGTCCTGGTCCAGCGGTCCTTCTCCAGCGCCACGGATCGTGCGTAGTCGCCCTGGTAGCGGGCGTCGACGGCGACCGCGCCCAGACTGACCAGGGTGTTCTCGTGGTCGTCGCCCTCGGTGGCGCGCTGCAGCTCCAGGGTCCGGCGGTTGAGCTCCCGGGCCTCCTCGAAGTGGCCGAGCACGGTCAGCACATGGCCCAGGGTCCGGGAGACGGCCAGCGTCTCCGGACTGTCCTCGCCGAGCGTCTCCACCCATTTGCGCCGCACCTGGTTACCAAGGGTCAGCGCACCCTGGTGGTCCCCCCAGGTATAGAGGAAGCGGACCAGGTTCCGCACCATCTGCCGCACCCATTTGTCGTCGCACTCCATCGCGCGCGAGGCCCGGACATGGGAGAGGAGGTCGGCGTATCGACCCCAGTTCGGCGGGGAGACTTCATTGGGATCGCCGAAGGCCAGCAGCACATGGGCGCTGTGCCGCATGTCCGCCTGCTGCTGCGGGGACATCTGGCCGATCAGCACGGCCTGCACCAGCCGGTGCATCTCGATGGTGTTGCTGCGGTGGTTGATCTTGATCAGGGCGTAGCGGTTGATCTCACGGATCGCGTGGCCGAGCTTGATGGGGTCCTGGAGCACCCCCGACAGCTCGGGGGAGAGGGAGACGCCCCGCACCCCGGAGAAGAGCCGGCGGGAGATCGGCTCGGGGGCGAAGAACGAGCACATCTGGAGGAATTGGAGGGCGCCGGGATGGGTTTCGGCCAGCCGCCGCAGCGACATGTTCCAGGCGGCGGCGACCGGTTCGGGATAGTCCACCGGAACGCCCGCCGCCAGCAGCTCGCTGCGGCGGGTGGAGACATCGGCCCGCTCGTCCTCGAAGACCTGGAGATACTCGTCGACCGGCATACCCGTCTCGGTGAGCCACGCCGCCGCCTGCTCGATGGCCAGCGGAAGGTCCCCCAGCGCGTCGGCGACCCGGTCCGCCTGGTCGCGCGGCAGCTCCGGCCCCCGGCGGCGCAGCAGCTCGATGCTCTCCTCCCGCTCGAAGACGTCCACTTCGACGGTGCGGGCGGCGCGCGACCACTGCGCGTTCCTGGAGGTGACCAGGATCCGGCCCGGCCCGCCGGTGGGGAAGAACGGCCGCACCGTCTCCAGCTCCTCGGCGTTGTCGAAGACCAGCAGCCAGTTGCGGCACGGGCGTCCGGTGCGCAGCGCGTCGAGCACGCTCGGCACGGCCGTGTTGGCCTCCATGCCCGCGTGCAGCCCGAGCCGGTCGGCGAGCTGGACCAGCGCCTGGCGGATCTGCTCGGGGCGCTCCGCCGGGATCCACCACACCGCGTCGTAGTCGGCGGCGTGCTGATGGACGTACTCCAGGGCGATCTGTGACTTGCCCACCCCGCCGAGCCCGTGCAGGGCCTCGGGCAGCACGGCGGCCGTGCCCTCGCTCCGCAGCCGCTGGTGGAGCGTGTCGAGCAACGACTGCCGCCCGGTGAAGTTGTTGTTCCGGGGCGGTACGTTGCCCCAGATGGCCGGGGGTTCCCCGGCGCGGCGCTCCGCCGCGGGCAGGGACCGGGCAGCGGTCACGGACACGAATGTTCCTCTCGGATGCTCCCCCGCCGGGCCCGGCGTGCCGTGCGCCGGCGGGGATGGTGAATCGTCGGCCTGGGACAGCGGATCGGCTCGGGGAGTCGTGGAGTCAGTCATCCCAACCGCCTCGGAGACCACATGTTTTCCCCTGTGTGATGCGTCTTCAACTGGATCGGGTCGGCTTTCCCCCGAGCGGACGAGCGCCTGATGGGCCAGGACCAGGGCGCGAAAGGAGCGCGCACCTTCCAGATACGGTCCGGAGAGCGCCTGGTAGACCTGCTCCTGAAGGCGGATGTACGGCAGCAGGCGCTCCGTCCTGGGCAGGTCCCGCACCGACCCTGAGGGGTGGTTGAGCAGATCGCGCAGCATCAGCAGCGGTTGCCAGCGGCGGCCCAGCCGGTCCAGGACGCTGCCGAGGATGTACAGCGACTCGTCCCGCAGCCCGGCGGACAGCAGCAGCTCCCGTACCCCGTCGTGGAATTCGTAGCCGATGCCCGTCTCGTCCAGCGGGTCGGCGGTGCCCACCTTGCGCAGCAGCCCGCCCAGCAGGATCTCGGCCAGATCGCCGGGGCTGCCCTCCGGCTGGTGGATCCCCTGGACGAACTCCATCACGGGGATGTTCAACGGGGCGGCGGCCAGCCGGGACGCCAGCCGGAAGGCGCTCGGCGAGGCGGTGGCGCGGAACCGGAAGACGCGGTCCCAGGCGCTGGGTTCCGGTTCGGGCTCCCAGCGCTCGGCCGGCGCGCCGGGCAGCAGCGCCATCGTGTCCTCGCCGCGCACCGACGGCCGAGCCACCAGCCGCGCCCAGTTGGCCATCCAGCGCGCGTCCAGCTCCAGCACCGGAACCGGCGGTGCGCCGCCCGGCCAGGGACCGCCGTCCGCCCGCCGCCAGGTGCCGTTGGGCGCGCCCGGTTCGGGCACCCGCACCCGCACCCGCTCCGGGGCCACACCGGTGTGGTGCCAGCGGCCCTGGCGCAAGACGTGCAGCACCGCGACCGACGCGTGCCGCGCCCAACGGGCCAGCGCGCGCTGGGCGCTGTCGTCGGCCCAGGCCGCGCCGATGCCGTCGGTCAGCACCAGCACCGTGCGCTTGCCGCGCGGCGGCATGCCGTCGACCGGCGATCGGTCCTCGGGCCACGGATGGTCGGTGTTCACCCGGTGCACCCGCACATCCCGGAAGGCTCCGGTGCGCCGCAGCACGGTGGCCAGACGCGCGGCCGTCCGCCGCCAGACCACCATCGAACTGCCGCAGTCCAGCACCAGGACGGCGTCCATCCAGCGCTCGCGCACCGGCACGCAGGCGGGCACCCACAGCCCCTCGCGTGCCGCCCGCTCGGCCGTGGCCTCCTCGTCGACCTCCGTCTCGACCGGCGAGGGCGAGGTGCGCTTGAGCGGCCGCAGCGCCCGGGACAGGGCGCGCTCGGGCAGCGGCGGGGTATCGGCGGACGGCCGGCGCACGGGCGCGAAGGTCTCCGCGACGGTCACCGGCTCCGCCTCACCGGGCGACGCCGCCACGGCGGCCAGCTCCGCGGGACGGGGCGGCGGCACGCCGATGGGCCCGTCCCCGCCCCCGGGCACCGGCCGCTCCCCGGCAGGCTCCGGAAGCGGTTCGCCGGAGGGCTCGTCGGGCCGTTCGCCGGACGGCTCGGCACCGGGCGGCGGAGGGTCCGCCTCCGGTATGGCGGGGAGGGGACCGGGGTCCGGCCGTCCGGGGCCAGGGTCCCGTCCGGCCGTGCAGGCCGCCAGCCACAGGGCGTCGGCCAGCTGTCGCCAGTCGAGGTCCCGCGGACCGGGCCCGGCGGACCTGCCGCCTGGGTCATGTGTCATGTCGAGCCCGCTGCGCTGTCCAGCCGGTGCCAGACGGCTTGCAGCAGCTCCTCCCATTCGGGCCCCGGACCATGTGACTGGGACGTCACCAGGTACACCGCGTTGAGCAACTGGTCGGCGGCGAGCCCGCCTTCGCGCTCGCTGCGCTCGACGAACATCTGGATCAGCTCCCGCGCACGCGGATCGTCGGCCCGCCCCAGATGCGCGGCCACGATCGCGGCCAGCCGGTCCGCGTCCGGGTCGGGCAGCCGGAGCTGGAGACAGCGCCGCAGGAACGCGGGCGGGAACTCCCGTTCGCCGTTGCTGGTGATGACGACGACGGGGAAGGCGCGGCAGCGCACCCGCCCCGAGGCGATGACGGTACTGCGCTCCGGATCGTCGGTGAGGACCGATACGGCCGGGCGGCGTCTGCGGATGCGCACCAGCTCGGGAATGGAGTACTCGCCGGTCTCGAAGATGTCGAGCAGGTCATGGGGCAGGTCGATGTCGCTTTTGTCGAATTCGTCGATGAGCAGGACGCGGGGCAGCCGGTGCGGCAGCATCGCCGTGCCCAGGGGGCCGAGTTGGAGGAAGTCGCCGATGTCCTCCGGTCCGGGTTCGTGCGTGTCCCCCTCCGACGCCTGACCGGCCGCGGCGGCGTGCACACGGCCGACGGCATCGTAGCCGTACAGCCCGGACCGCAGGGTGGATCGCGTGGTGATCGGCCAGCGCAGCACCCGGCCGAGGCCCAGTTCCCGGCTGATGCGGTACGCCAGCGTCGACTTGCCGGTGCCCGGACGGCCCGTCACCAGAAGGGGACGCCTCAGGATCAGCGCCGCGTTGACCAGATCGGCCTCCTCCGGGTCCGAGCGCAGACCCAGGGGAGCGGTGCCCATCCGCCGGGCGGTGTCCTGCTCGTCCTCCGGCGGCGCCGGGGGCTCGGCCGGCGGGTCCTCGGGGTCCGATAACGCGCCGGGCGCGCCGTCGCCGTCCACCGGGCAGGCCGAGACCCCGTCGAAGGTACGCCACGGGGGCGGCGGCGGAAGGATCTCCTCCAGGCTCACATCGCGGAGCGGGCGCCCGGTGCCCTGGTAGATCCACCAGGGGCGGGGTATCCCGGACGGCAGCGCGCCCGAGGCGGCCGCATCAGGGTGGATCTGTCCGTTGTGCCGTCGCGCAGGCTCTCCGTCGCTCATCGAGCACCCACCCCCTCGTCCGGCCCCGTCATGCGTCCTTGCGGTTCCACGGGGCGGGTCGGGTCGTCCCAGACGAGCACCACATGCTGCCCGAGGTGGTGCTCCCGCTCCGCGGCGTCGATCGTATGGGCGTCCAGACGTAACTCTGTCACGGCTTCGCGGAGCCGTGCCAGGTCCCCGCTGGCGTCGGCCGGTTTTTGTCTCAGGCGCTCGACGAAGCGGGGGTCCCGGACCCTCCGGCCGTCCCAGGCGACCAGCGGGATCCCGGCCCGCCAGGCGGCCAGCGCCTCCGCGCTGCCCTCGGGGGTGGTGCCCGGGGGCGAGGTCAGGACCAGGGCGACCACATGCGGATCGGACTTGAGCCGGGCCAGCAGGGCGGTGGGGTCGCCGGAGCGCGGACTGTCCGGGTCCGCGCCGTCCACGACGAGCTGTCTGGCGCGCTCGGGCTGCCGCTCGAAGAGGTTCCAGCGCTGCTTCCACTCGCGGTGCCAGCGTCTGGTCCGGCTTCTCTCCAGGCTCCGTACGACCACCGGATGGTCCATGTACAGCGGGGTGGGAAGCTCGCTGTCGAGCTCCAGACGCCAGCGGTGGACCGGCAGATTCAGGTCATCCGGGCCGAGCATGAACTCCACATGGATCGCCCGCGCGTCGTCCCACTCCTCGGCCGCCTCGTACACCAGCGTCTGGACCGCCCGCTCCGCCGTCTGAGAGGTGACCTGGGCCACCGGACCGCGGACCGGATGCCAGCCGGTCGGATCGTACTGGTACCAGGACGAGAGCTCGTAAGCCCCCGACTCCTCCCGCGGCAGCAGCCGGATCACCAGATAGGCGTCCACCGGCCCGGCCGGCGCGGCATGCCCCACCTGCTGCCGCAGCGACCGCAGCTGGGGCGTCAGACCCAGCTCCCGGGCCTGCTCATCGGCCCATTCGCGCAGCTCGTCGGCTCTGCGCAGCGGACGCGCGGCCGCCGCGAGGTACTCCACCAGGGCGAGCTGCGGCGGCAGCCCGCCCGGCTGCGCGTTCATCCGGCTCAGCACCTCGAAGGCCTGCCAGGGGCCGGTGACCGCCGGGACCTCCTGGAGCGGGCCCGCGGCCATGCGGCACAACTGGCCGAGCTGCTCGACCTCCAGCTCCTCCAGCAGCGACCGCAGCTTCGCGACGGCGGCCCCGGGCAGCGCCGGACGGGCCGTCATCTGCTCCATGACCGAGTCGAGCCGCTTCATGGCGTCCTCGTCGGCCGCCGCCAGCACCGCGAGGGACGCGCGTAGCGCGTGCATGACCCGCGCGTTCTCCAGGCATTCGCGGGCCAGTTCCACCAGGAAGTAGTCGGTCACCCGGTGGGCGCGCACGGGCAGGCTGGTCATCTCCAGCTCCATGGCGACCAGATCCAGGCACAGCGAGCGCAGATCCGGATCCGTCAGACAGCGGAACTCCTTCAACGCCGTGACGAGGTTGCCGACCGATTTCAGGCCACCTTCCCCCATGGCCGCCATGCGCTGCCCTCCCCCGAGGCCGCATCACCGGTCCCCGCCGCCGATGATCCCGCCGGAGCCCTTCCCCCACACGGGCGCCATCCGCCCGGACTCCGGACAACTTGTATGCCCCGCGAGCCTCTCCTGACACCCCGGGGCGAGGATGTCCGCGGCGCCGCCCGCCGCCCCCGGACGGCCGCCGCCGCCTCGGCGACACCTCCCGGCGACGGGCCCGGGGAGCGTACCTCCGCGCGGTGGCGAGCCGTCCTCGCGGGGCCCACCTGGCCGCTTCCGGCGGCGCCGGGTGACGGCCGCCGTCCCTGGGCGGCCGGGACGAGCACGGGCCCCCGCGCGGAAGGTTGGCCGCCGGGACGGGAGGGTGATAAGGGTCACTCCAGACCGAGCTCCTCGACCCGCCGGGCGAGTTCGGCGGCCGCCGGATCGTCCGGGGCGAGCACCGCGACCACCTCCACCAGCTCCCGCAGCGCCCGGCGCGCCTCGCAGGTGCGCAGCAGGGACAGGGCCTCCGGGCGGCTCGCCGACTGGCGGCCCACCGCGGTGCCGACGGTGGGCAGCTCATCGAGCAGCTGCTGCCAGCGGGCGGGCGAGGTCATCCCGGACACGGCCAGCAAGGTGTCCGCGAGACCGCCGAGGTCGTGGATGGTCAGCCGCTGCCCGCGCGGTACGGCGGCCCGGGGCGGCGTACGGGCGGCGGACGGCCGGGCCGCCGGTGCGTCGGGGGCCGCCGGTGCGTCGGGGGCCACCGGGAGCCGGCCGATCAGCTCGAAGGCGAAGGCGGCCGCGTGCCGGGACGCCACGGGCTGCCAGCGCTCGTCGTGCGCCTCGCCCTTGTCCCCGAGCAGATCCGAGACGCCACGGATCACCAGCGCGTCCAGATGCTGGTTGACATACGCGCCCGCGAGGAAGCCGAAGCCCTCCATGTCCACCGCGAGCGCGTCCCCCGCGCCGGCCGCCAGCCTCAGCCCGACGTCCGAGCGCTGGTGCGCCACCACCCGCCCGCCCGCCGCGAGGGGCTTCACATGGGCGCGGGGGCGCGGGGCGCCGTCCCCCGGGGGGATCCGGCGCTGCCACGTGTCGCCCGCCGCCACCAGCCGGGCCAGCTGCACCAGGCCGTACGCCGACTGATAGGTCTTCTGCCGGGGCAGGAACCCCGTCTCGGTGTCCTTGCCGGTCTCGTAGTCGTACACCGAGTCGGCGGCCACCACATCCCCCAGCGCGACGTCCTTACGGCCGCCCGCGACCCCCACGAACAGCACCGCCCGGGGCGCGAAGAGCGCCGCCGCACGCTCGACCGAGGCGGCGGCGCCCGGATTCCCCGGACCGGTCATATGGAGGGCGACCGTCCGCGCGGCGGGCCCGTCGCGGAACACGCCCAGCTCGAACAGCGCGCCCCGCTCCGCCCGGTCCGGGCGCGGATCCTCCAGATGGGCGCGGACCGCCCGGTACTCGACCTCCAGCGCGGTCAGGACCACCACATCGGCCCGCGCCGCCACCCCGTTGTCACGAGCGCCCACGTATCCCCCCTAGGGCCTGTCGTCAAAGGAGGCGCCCTGCTCCCGGCGCCTGGCACGGCCGCTCGCCGCGTTGTCGCATCGCCCAAGTACGCCCCGCACGAGGGCGATACTCCGCCTGGGACAGCCTCCGGCACCAACCTTACGGACCCGACCCGCCCCCGCGCGCCCCATGGCTCAGGGCCGGCGCAGATCCGCGTACAGCACGATCTGCACCGCCAGCACGGCGACCAGCGCCACCTCCGCCACCGACACCGCCAGCAGCACCGCCCGCACCGGCTCCGAGGTCCAGTACACGGTGAGGGCGGCGATCGGCGCCACCGCGAACAGCAGCAGATCGGCCGCGAGCTGAAGCCGCTTGCGGGAGACCCGGCGGCCGTCGTCGCGATGGGCCCGCTCCCAGCCGAACACCGGTGGCCGGCCCGGAGCCGCCCGCGTCCCCAGCCGCGGCCCCAGATCCTCCCGGACATACCGCCCGATGGCCGATATCTTCTCGTCGTTGACCAGATACGCCCAGCCCAGCAGCGTCGACGCCGGGGGCAGCAGCAACAGCAGCTCCGGACGTCCATGCCCCTGGAGGGAGAAGGTGATGATGGCCGCCATCGAGGCGAGCGTCGCGTAGAGCAGATTGTCGCGGAACCCGATCCGCGCCCGCTGTTCCTCCTTCACCTGCTCGTACTCCACGATCAGCAGCCGGTCCGCGGCCGCCTCGCCGTCGGTGCTGTCGTATCGCGTCACCGTTCCCCCTCTGTGACCGCGTGCCGGATTCGTCGTCACCGGCCCCCGTGGTGACTGTTTCCGCCCCTGTGCCTGGTTTATTCCGTACGCCCGCGACTTCCGGTACCGCCATGACCCGGCCGACGCGCGGGCCGCCGGCCCGGTGGGGCCGCGGCGTGCCGAAACCCGTTCGCGCAGGGGGAAGTTGCCGAGCGGCACGGCGCGGAAGATCGTCGGACGCGGCCGACATCCACCCCCCGGGCGTTCGCGGTGCACCGTGAAGCACCATCATGGACACCCCCGTACCCGGATAACCGTTAGTGAGATGACTGCAATGCCTCTCGGACTGCTGCGGCGCAGGCGCACCAAGCGCCCGGACCGTGGACCAGCGCTCCGGATGCCCATGCCCGTGGGCGCCGGAGCCTTCAGCTGCGAGGTCCTGGATCCGGTCGGCGAGCCCATGGGCGGCGTCGAGGTGACCGTCACCGAAACGCGTGGCGCCGCCCGTACCGTGGCCAGAGCCACCACCGATCCGCACGGACTGTTCCTCGCCACGCTCGAGCCGGGGACGTACACCGTGCTGATCACCGGAAGCGGTCTCCAGCCCAACCGCTTCACCGTGGACATCGCCCCGGGCCAGTGCGAACCGGCCCGCAGGGTGCAGCTGGAGCCCTCCCAGCAGCTGGAACTCCCCCCGCCCGGCACCTGGCTCTTCGACCCGCCGCACACCGCGATCCGGTTCATCGCCCGCCACGTCGGCATGGCCAATGTGCACGGCCGCTTCACCCGCTTCCGGGGCGGTATCCACGTCGCCGAGCGGATGGAGGACTCCCGCGTCGAGGTCGTCATCGACGCCTCCAGCATCAGCACCGGCAACAACACCCGCGACAACCACCTGCGCTCGGCCGACTTCCTCGACGTCGAGAACTACCCGGAGATCCACTTCGTCAGCAACCGCTTCACCTGGCGCAGCGGACCCAAGTGGACCATCCAGGGCCCCCTCACCATGCACGGCGTCAGCCGCTCGGTGACCCTGGACACCACCTACCTCGGCGCCGTGAACGGAGGCTACGAACAGGAACTGCGCTGCGCGGCCCTCGCCACCGCCGAACTGCACCGCGAGGACTACACGCTCAACTGGCGGAACATGCTCGCCCGTGGCATCGCCGTGGTCGGCCCCACGGTCAAGCTGGAGTTCGACATCCAGGCGATGTACCGCGCCCCCGACATGCCGACGCCGCCGGAGTGATCCTCCTGTCCGAGACGGCGGTGGGGCGGGCCCTGTGGCCCGCCCCACCGCCGTCTCGCATCACGTGCGGAACCCGGCGAGGACGAGCCACCGGATGATCCGGCCGGCGCATAGATTGGGCTCGTCCATCGAACGACGAAGGCGGTTGATCCCATGAGCCTGTACGACATTCCCCTGCGCACCCTCACCGGCGAGCCGACCTCCCTCGGTGAGCATCGCGGCGCGGCGCTGCTGGTGGTCAACGTGGCGTCCAAGTGCGGTCTCACCCCGCAGTACGAGGGGCTCGAGCGGTTGCAGCAGCGCTATGCCGGGCGCGGATTCACCGTGCTGGGCGTTCCGTGCAATCAGTTCGCGGGGCAGGAGCCGGGGACCAGCGAGGAGATCCAGACGTTCTGCTCGACGACCTACGGCGTGTCCTTCCCGCTGCTGGAGAAGACCGATGTCAACGGCGAGCAGCGGCATCCGCTCTACGCCGAGCTGACGCGGACGCCGGACGCGCAGGGCGAGGCGGGGGATGTGCAGTGGAACTTCGAGAAGTTCCTGATCTCGCCGGCCGGTGAGGTCGTGGGCCGGTTCCGGCCGCGGACCGAGCCGGAGGCGGCCGAGGTGGTCACCGCGATCGAGGCGCAGCTCCCCCGGTGAGAGGCGCGGCTTCCCCGGTGAGGTGAGCCGGGACGAGGGCGGGCGAGGGGCCATGGCCGCCTCGCCCGCCGGGTCGGCCCCATCGCCCTGTCACATCGCACCCGGCTCAACCGTCAAGACGGTGTGGCCCGCGACGGTGCGGCCCGCGACAAGGGGATGTGAGCGATGAAGAACAACCACCTTCTGGCGGAGGGCTTCGAGGCCCACCGCGGCCATCTGCGGGCGGTGGCCTACCGCATGCTGGGCTCGCTGAGCGAGGCGGACGACGCGGTCCAGGAGGCATGGCTGAGGCTCAGCCGCTCCGACACCGGCGCGGTGCAGAACCTGGGCGGCTGGCTGACCACCGTCGTCGGCCGGGTCTGCCTGGACATGCTGCGCGTCCGCACCGCCCGGCGCGAGGAGCCACTGGGGGTGCGCCTCCCCGACCCGGTCATCAGCGGCGAGGGCGGGCCCGGCCCCGAGGACCGCGCGCTGCTGGCCGACTCGGTCGGCCTCGCCCTGCTGGTCGTCCTGGAGACGCTGGCCCCCGCCGAACGGCTGGCCTTCGTCCTGCACGATCTGTTCGGTGTGCCGTTCGACGAGATCGCCCCCATCGTCGACCGCACCCCGGCCGCCGCCCGTCAGCTCGCCAGCCGCGCCCGCCGCCGGGTGCGGGGCGCGGCCCCGGTCCCCGACGCGGACCTGGCCCGGCAGCGCGCGGTGGTGGACGCCTTCCTCGCCGCCGCGCACGAGGGCGACTTCCAGGGGCTGATCGCGCTGCTCGACCCGGATGTGGTGCTGCGCGCCGACTACGGCGGCGCGGCCGCCCTCGCCCCGCGCGAGGTGCGGGGCGCGGCAGCCGTGGCGGACCAGGCGCTCACCTTCTCCCGCCACGGCGGCACCGGCGTGCTCACCCGGCCCGCGCTCGTCAACGGCGCCGTGGGCGTGGTCGGCTCCCGGGCGGGGCGGCCGTTCTCGGTCCTGGCCTTCACGGTCGTGGACGGGAGGATCGCGGCGATCGACGTGCTGGCCGACCCGGCACGGCTGGACCGGCTCGACCTGACCGGCCTGGACTGACGCCGCCCGGACGGACGGGCCGTGCGGAACGGCCCGTCAGCCCACCCGTCAGGGGCGCGCGCGGTGCGGTGTACCCGTCAGGGGCGGGCGCGGTGCGGTTCGATGACCGTGACCCCGCTCCTGGCCCCGGACGCCATCGTGGCCAGCGCCTCCGGGGCCTCGTCGAGCCCGATGACATCGGTGACCAGCAGATCCGGCCGCAGCGAACCGGCCTCGACCATCGCCATCATCGGGCCGTAGGCGTGCGCGGCCATGCCGTGGCTGCCCAGCAGCCGCAGCTCCAGCGCGATGACCCGGTCCATCGGGATCATCGGCGTCCCGGCGGCCGGTGGCAGCAGCCCGACCTGGACGTGGCGGCCGTGGCGGCGCAGGCTCTTGATGGACGCGGCGCAGGTCCGTGGCGAGCCCAGCGCGTCGAGCGAGAGGTGGGCGCCGCCGCCTGTCGCGTCCGCGACCGCCTCCGCCACCGAGCCCAGGGTGGACGCCGCGTCCACGCACACCGCCGCGCCGAACCGGTCGGCCAGGGCGAGCGCTCGCGGGGAGATGTCCACCGCCACCACCCGGGCCCCGGCCGCGGCCGCGATCATCACGGCCGACAGCCCCACCCCGCCGCAGCCGTGCACCGCGACCCACTCGCCCGGGGCGACCCGGCCCAGGGCGACGACGGCGCGGAAGGCGGTCGCGAAGCGGCAGCCCAGACCGGCGGCCGTGGTGAAGGACAGCTCGTTCCGCAGGCCCACCAGGTTCACATCGGCGTTCTCGATCCCGACGTACTCGGCGAACGAGCCCCAGTGGGTGAACCCCGGCTGCGTCTGCCGCTCGCACACCTGCTGGTCGCCCTCCGCACAGGCGGCACAGCGTCCGCAGGCGCAGACGAACGGCACGGTGACCCGCTGCCCCGGCCGCCAGTTGAGGACGCCGGGGCCGACCTCCTCGATCACCCCGGCCAGCTCATGGCCGGGCACGTGCGGCAGCCGGATGTCCGGGTCGTGTCCCATCCAGCCGTGCCAGTCGCTGCGGCACAGCCCGGTCGCCTCGACCCGGATCACCGCGCCGCGCGGGGAGGGAGCGGGATCCTCGACGCTCCGGACCTCGGGCCGGCGCCCGAAGTCGTCGAACACCACAGCACGCATGGACCCGCTCCCTCGCTCGAACACACCCCCCATGGCCCGAATGTCCGGGCGGGCCCTAGAACCTACACCACAACCGGCCGGTATCAGCCCTTGCGGATGGCCCCCACCGACGGCGGCTCCGCGCCCCGGCCGGTGCCCCAGGCCGACGGCTCGGTGGACAGCCGGTGGGCCAGTTTCCCGCCGTGCGCGACCTGGTCCCAGTCCAGCCAGGTGCGCGCCACGTTCCGGCCGTTCAGCGAGACGCTCCGCACATAGCGCTTGGCGTCGCTCGCGCCCGGAGCGGTGACCGTCAGCGTGCCGCCCTGCCGGGTGCCGTAGTGCCCGACGCGGACCACCGCCGAGGCGAACTGCGGGCTGGACACGGCGAGGAAGTTGCCACCGCTCATCGTCGGGTACAGGCCCAGCGAGGAGAAGACGTACCAGGCCGACATCGTGCCGAGGTCGTCATTGCCGGTCATCCCGTCCGGCCCGGTGGTGAACAGGGTCATCGCCGCCCGCACCGCGGTGGCCGCCTTCGCGGGCGCGCCCGCCCACAGATACATGTACGGCGCGTGCAGATCGGGTTCGTTGTTGGGGTTGTAGGTGGGCTTGCCGTAGTAGTCGTAGGGGGCCGAGATCCAGTCCTGGCGGGCGGTGCCCGACGGGTCGGTGAGCAGCTTGTCGTAGACGAAGAAGTCGTCCAGCCGCCGCTCGGTCGCGCGCCTGCCGCCCATCAGCTCCACCAGACCGGCCGGGTCCTGCGGCACCAGCCACTGGTACTGGTAGGCGCCGCCCTCGTGGAACTGCCGGCCCGCCGCCACCGGGTCGTACGGGGTCACCCACGCGCCGTCGGCCGTGCGCGGCCGGAACTGCCCGATCGACGGGTCCCACAGCGTGCGGTACGTCTGGCCGCGCTCGGCGAACATCCGGGCGTCGGCGCGGTGTCCGAGCCCCCGGGCCATCAGGGCGAGCGCGGCGTCCGCGGCGGAGTACTCCAAGGTGGCCGACGCGGGGTGGACGCAGTCGTTGTCACCGCCCTTGTGGGCGCAGTCGGTGCCGAGCTCCAGCCCCGAGGGGACGTAGCCCAGCTCGCGGTAGTAGTCCATGCCGGAGCGGCCGTTGTAGGGCGAATCGGCGGGCGGGGTGCTGGTCGCGTTCTTCCTCAGCAGCGCGTACGCCTCCTCCTCGTGCCCGGCCAGCAGGCCCTTGGACCACGCCTCGACCAGGAACGGGGTCACCGGGTCGCCCGTCATGATGTTGGTCTCGCTGTTGGCCAGCGCCCAGCGCGGCAGCCAGCCGCCGTCCCGGCCGATGCCGACGACGGACAGCGCGACATCGCGGGCCACCCCCGGTTCCAGCAGCTCCAGCAGCTGGTTCTGCGGCCGGTAGGTGTCCCACAGCGAGAAGTTCTGGTACGGCGTGTAGCCCGAGGCGGTGTGCGTCGCGCCGTCGAAACCGGTGTAGCGGCCGTCCACGTCGCCCGCCACATTGGGGTGCAGCTGGGCGTGGTACAGCGCGGTGTAGAAGGCGCTGCGCCGCTCCTGGGTGCCGCCGCCGATCCGTATCGCGTCGAGCTTCTCCCGCCAGGTGTCGTGCAGCGCGGCGCGGGTGGCGTCGAAGTCGTAGGAGTCCCCGGTCTCCGCCGCGAGGTTCTTACGGGCGCCCTCCGGCCCGGTGTACGACAGCCCGACCTTGACCACGACATCCCGGTCCTGGGTGGTGTCGAAGGTGGCCCAGGCGCCGTTGCCGCCCTCTCCGGCCGCCTCGCGGGAGCCGGGGGCGGGGGTGGTGCCGCGCCAGGTGCCGTAGGAGGCGAAGGGGCGGTCGAAGGTGGCGGTGAAGTAGACGGTGTGCTGGTCCTTCCCGGCGCAGAAGTTGCCGGCCCGCACCCGGCCCTCGACGGTCCGGTCACCGACCACGCGGATCTCCGAGTCGAACACCTTCTGGTTGGCCTTGCCGGTGCTGAACAGCACATTGGCCGCGCCGGTGGCCGGGAAGGTGTAGCGCTGCCAGCCGGTGCGCTGGGTCGCGGTCAGCTCGGCGTCGATGCCGTAGGTCTTCAGGCCCACCCGGTAGTAGCCCGGGGTGGCCTCCTCGTCGTCGTGGCTGTAGGTGGAGCGGTAGTGGTCCGGGTCGACGTCGGTGACCGCGCCGGTCGTCGGCATGATGGGCAGCTCACCCGCCACCCCGCAGCCGACGCCGGACAGATGGGTCTGGCTGAAGCCGTGGATGGCGTCCTGGTCGTAGTCGTAACCGCCCTGACCGCCGGTGTCCGGGCTGACCTGGACCATGCCGAACGGGGCGCTCGCCCCGGGGAAGGTGTTGCCGAAGTTCTCGGTGCCCACGAACGGATGGACCAGCGAGGTGGGGTCGGCCGGAGGGGCGGCCGCCGCCCCTGGCGGTCCCAGCAGACCGCCGCCCAGCAGCGCCGCCGTCATCACGCCCGCGACCGTGCCCGCTGTGCGCGCACGGATTCCACCGATCAGCGACCGCATGGGACGCACCTCCGTTTGACAACGTTGTCTGACCAAGGTCGCGAAACTTTGGCACGGGGGCAGGGTGGTGTCAATGGCCCCTGCGCGGACGGTTTTCCGGCACCGCCCGCGCACGGCCACGGCGCTATCGCTTGTCGCGCTGTCCGTCGGCGAGCCGGCGGGACGTCGTGGCGGCGCCCGCACCGCGCTGGGCCCGCTCGGCCAGGCTCGGGAACAGCCCGCCGAGGGCGCTGCCCAGGCGCAGCTCCAGCGGGGCCACGTTCACCTCGGCCCGGTTCCGCTCGATCGCCCGGACGGTCGCGGCCGCCACCCGCCGGCTGGAGATCGTACGGACCCCGGCGGGGGTGGACACGCCCGCTTCGGCGAACATCCCGGCGTCGCCCACGAATCCGGGCTGTACCAGCGAGACCCCCACCCCCGTGCCGTGCAGGTCCTGCCGCAGCCCGAGGGCGAACCCGCGCAGCCCGAACTTGGCCGCGTTGTAGAGCGCGGCGCCGGGGGAGGCGGTACGGCCGGACAGCGAGCCGATCATCACCAGGTGGCCGGACCCCGACTCCACCATGCGCGGCGCCATCAGCCGGGACAGCAGCATCGGCGCGCGCAGATTGACGTCCAGGGCGCGGTCCAGCTCCTCCGACCGGTACTCCAGGACCGGGCCGCTGGAGGGCAGAGCGGCGTTGGCGATGAGGATCCGGGCCTCGGCCGCCTCCTCGACGAGGCGCTCCAGATCGGACCGTTCGGCCAGATCGGCGACGATCGCCCGGCCGCCCAGCCGCTCGGCCAGCGGTCGCAGCACCTCCTCGCGGCGCCCGGTGAGCAGCAGCCTGGCGCCCTTGGCCGCGAGCGCGCGGGCCAGTGTCTGCCCGATGCCGCCGGTGGCCCCGGTGAGCAGGACGGTCGTGCCGCCGATCCGCATGCGATTTCCTCCGGTTCACGGTCGAGTACGTGCCGGGCACGGTACTGCGGATGCGCTCCGCGCCGGGCACGCACCCCGCCTTTCGTCCGCGCGCGACGGCCCGCGGCGGCCTGTCGCCCGGCCCTCCCGCCGCCCGCCGCTGGGCGCGCGGGCCGCCGCCTCCGGGCGCGGACGGGCTGCGCGCAGCCGTCCGCCGCGAGGCCGCCCGGCACCAACGACCCCGGACAGCACGCCTAGCCGCCGCGGGGAGCCGGAGTGCTGAGGCCGTAGACGCGGCGGGCGTTGTCCGCGCCCAGCAGCGCCGCCACGCGGCGGGCGTCCCGGCGTGACCAGGCGCCCTCCGCGACCCAGTGGGTCAACAGCCCGGTCAGCGCCTCCCGGAAGAGCCGCGCCCCCACCACGTACAGTTCGGGCAGCCCATAGGCGTCGGTCGAGAAGAGCACCTTGCCGAAGGGGGCCAGCTCCAGCATCTCGGCCAGCACCGCCCCGGCCCGCGCCCCGGTGTGCGACAGGGTCAGCCCCACATCGGCGTAGACATGCGGGAAGACGGCGGCCAGATAGGCGGCGCCGCGGTGGTACGGATAGCCGTGCAGCAGGATCAGCGTGCAGCCCGTGGGGCGCACGGCGCGGACGAAGTCGGTGAGGGCGAGCGGATCGCAGCGGTCCAGCCGCAGATCGGGGTCGCCGAATCCGGTGTGCAGTTGCAGCGGCAGCCCGGTGTACGCCGCCGACCACAGCAGATGGCGCAGCAGCACGGGGTCGGTGACCCGGGCGGCGGCGGTGCCGTCCTGCCCGCGCCGGCCGAGCCAGCGGCCGGCGGCGGCGTGCACGGCGCCGGGGTCCGGCGGATCGGGCTCGAAGTCCAGTCCGTAGCGGTAGGCGGCCACCGACTTGAAACCGGCCGCCGTACGGGCCGCCTCCCGTATCCCGTCCGTCACCCCGGCCAGGAAGTCGTCGGCGGTCGGCGAGGTGTCGGCGATCCGCTCCGCCAGCTGCTCCAGCCGGACGATCTCATGGGCGGTGCCGCCGGCCGCGACGGCCAGTTCCCGAGGGGTGGTCAGATCGCCCGGCAGCCCGGTGTCCACCAGGAACTCGGTGATCCCGGCGGCGCCCAGCAGCCGTCGGGTCACCTCCGGCGCGCCCAGCTCACGCCGCCGGGCGAGGTAGCGGGCGGGCGAGCAGTGCGGTTCGAGATCCAGCAGCGGCGGGCACCAGCGGCGCACCGCGAACCCCAGCTGGCTGTCGAAGAACGTGGTGCCGAGCGCCGCGGGCGCGTCGGATTCGGTCAGGAACGCCTCGAACGCCGCCGGGCCCAGTTCGGAGCGGACCACCCCGTGGCAGTGGTGGTCCACCAGGGGCGGCAGCGGCGGCTCGGTCGGATCCGTCTCGGCGGCCTCCATGGGTCAGTACCGCCTCCGCGTCGCGACCGCGATCTCGCTGGGGGACGACTTCTCGAACAGGGCGGCCTCCGCCCGGCGCACCGCGGCGATGGACTCGAAGAGCGGATCGCCCAGCGCCTCGCGCAGCACCGTCGCGTCCTCGAAGTGCTCCAGCGCCGTCAGCAGCGAGGTGGGCAGCCGCCGCTCGCGGCCCTCGACCGCCGGGTCGCCGGAGACCGGCGGGGGCAGGGTGAGCCCGGAGTCCAGCCCGCCGAGGCCCGCGGCGATGACCGCGCCCACCACCAGATAGGGGTTGGCCGCCGGGTCGAAGCACTTGATCTCGGCGTTGGCCGCCCCCGGGTCGTCCGGGGCGCCGGTGATGAAGCGCACCGCGGCCTCCCGGTTCTCCAGGCCCCAGCACTGGTACGCGCCGGCCCAGCGGGACGGTTCGAGCCGCAGATAGCTCGCGGGGGAGGGGGCGCCGATGGCGAGCAGGGCGGGCAGCGCGCGCAGCACCCCGGCGAGGAACGCCTCGGCGGTCGCGGTCATACCGTGCGGCCCGTCGCCGTCCCGGCACAGATTGCGGTCCCCCTGCCACAGGCTCAGATGGAGATGGGCGCCGTTGCCCACCCCGCCCGCCTCCACCACGGGCCCGAACACCGGGTTGAGCCCGGCGCGCCCGGAGCACGCCCGGACCGTCTCCCGCACCAGCACGGCCAGATCGGCGGCGCCGACCGGATCGGCGGGCGCCAGGGACACCTCGAACTGTCCCGGCGAGTACTCCGGATGCAGCTGGTACACCTCGACGCGCTGTGCCTCCAGCGCGCCGACCAGCTCGGCGAGGTAGTCGGAGAGGCCGGTCATCCGGGCCATGCCGTACGCGGGACCCGCGGTGGGGTAGCGCGGGGGGTCCTGGTCCGGATCGCCCGAGGTGACGGCCCACTCCGTCTCGAACCCCATGCGGACGGTCAGCCCCCGCTCCCGCGCCCGCTCGGCCATCCGCCGGGCGAACAGCCGCTGGCAGACGGGGTGCGCCCGGCCCCGCTGGTCGTACCGGTCGACCGGGGCCCACGCCCAGCCGGGCTGGGCGGCCAGCGGGGTGAGCCGGTCCAGGTCGGGGAAAAGCCGCAGATCGCCGTCGGGGCCGCCGACATGGCGGCTGGTGGTCATGGAGTCGTCCACCAGATAGACGTCGAAGACGGGGGACATCCCGACCCCGCGCCGCGCGGCCTGCGGCAGCCGCGCGGCGGGCACGGACTTCACCCGGGTCAGACCCGCGTTGTCCACCCAGGTCAGCGCGACGCCCTGGATTCCGTTCGCGGTGAGCCGCTCGGCCTCCTGCCGTGCCCGTGCGTATGCCTGCTCGCGCTCGCCGGTCTCCATGGGTGCCTCCTCAGCCACGGCCTGTACGCCGAGACTATTGCCTGAGAACCCTCTTGTGGTGACGCGTTCGTCCCGCCCGCATACGGGGTGTGACGGTGGCTTATGCCGGTCGGAGGTTGACGCCGTCGGCCGGGACGTCGAGGGGGCCGGCGGGACCGGTCCGCTCCTCAGGGGAGCGGTTTCGGCCAATCCGGCGGCGGTGCCGGCCTCCGAGGCGCGGAGTGGTGTCCCACGGGACGATCCGGGCGGCGGCGGGTCCGGAGGGGGAGGTGGGCCGCGGTTTGGCGCATGTGCCCCGGCTTCCGTAAAGTTTCGCCGTTAACCAGGGGATCAGGCGAACCAGAAAGCGGCAGCGGCGATGACGGTGACTGACGAGGGCCGGGCCGAGCGGGCGGCGGCCGAGGAGCCGGGCATCGACCCGGAGCGGCTGGCGACCTGTCTGAGCGTCCTCGCGGAACTCGACCGGCTGCCGATCGACCATCCGGACGCGATCGCGGTCCGCCGGGCCACCTCCGGGATCTACCGCAGTGTGAAGCAGCGCAGGCGCCAGGAGCGGCGGGCCGCGAAGACCGCCCATGACAAGGCCGTGACCGAGGCCACCGCCACCGGCGCCGCCGACCGGATCGACGACGAGACGCTGGGCCGCGCGCTCACCAGCTCCGTCTCCACGGACATCGCGGGCATCCTGCGGCGCCCCCGCTCCTGCTATGTCTGCAAGGCCCGGTATGTCGAGGTCGATGCCTTCTACCACCAGCTGTGCCGTGACTGCGCCGCCGAGAACCGGGCCCGCCGCGACGCGCGGACCGATCTCACCGGCCGTCGTGCGCTGCTCACCGGCGGCCGCGCGAAGATCGGCATGTATATCGCGCTGCGGCTGCTGCGCGACGGCGCCCACACCACCGTCACCACCCGGTTCCCCAACGATGCCATCCGCCGCTTCAAGGCCATGCCGGACAGCGGCGAGTGGCTGCACCGGCTCAAGGTCGTCGGCATCGATCTGCGTGACCCCGCCCAGGTCATCGCGCTGACCGACACGGTGAGCGCCGCCGGTCCGCTGGACATCCTGATCAACAACGCCGCCCAGACCGTCCGCCGCACGCCCCAGGCGTACGCGGAGCTGATAGCGGGCGAGTCGGCGCCGCTCCCGGCCGGGGAGCTTCCCGAGTCCCTGGTCCTGGGCGCCTTCGGCAGCGGCGCCCAGGCGGCCCTGCCGGCGCCGCGCACTCCACGGGACGGCGCGCTCACCCCGCAGGACCTCACCGCCCTCGCCCTCACCCGCGGCTCCGCCTCACCGGCCCGGATCGAGGCCGGGACCGCGATCGACGCGGGCGGGCTGGTGCCGGACCTGGACCCGACCAACACCTGGGTGCAGCGGGTCGACGAGGTGGACCCGGTGGAGCTGCTCGAGGTGCAGCTGTGCAATGAGACGGCGCCGTTCATCCTGGTCAGCCGGCTGCGCCCGGCGATGGCCGCCTCGCCCGCCCGGCGCAAGTACGTGGTGAACGTATCCGCGATGGAGGGCAAGTTCGGCCGCGGCTACAAGGGCGCGGGCCATCCGCACACCAATATGGCCAAGGCCGCGCTGAACATGCTGACCCGCACCAGCGCACGGGAGATGTTCGAGACCGACGCCATCCTGATGACGAGCGTCGACACCGGATGGATCACCGACGAGCGCCCGCACCCGGACAAGATGCGGCTGGCGGCCGAGGGCTTCCACGCCCCCCTCGACCTGGTGGACGGCGCGGCGCGGGTCTACGACCCGATCGTGCGGGGCGAGCGCGGCGAGGACCTCTTCGGCTGCTTCCTGAAGGACTACGCCCCGACGTCCTGGTAGCCGCCCCGGCAGCGCCGGGCGCCGCTCGGCGCCGCGGCTCCAGCGGTCATGCGCTCGCCTCCTTGCGCGCCGCCGGGGCCCGGCGACGGCCCGGGGAGACGCCGAGGCGACGGGCCAGGCGCCCCAAGCGGGTGCGGGTGGTGGCCCGGCCGCGCTCCCAGGAGCGGGCGAACCGGCTCGCCTCCAGTTCCGTGAAGAGCCGGTCGTAGCGCTCGGCGATCGGCGCCGGGTCGTAGGCCCGGGAGCGCTCCAGGGCGGCCGCGCCCATCGCCCGCCGCCCCGGGGCGTCGGCGATCAGGTCCATCAGGGCGCTCGCCAGCGCCTGCTCGTCACCGGTGGGGACGAGCCGTCCGGTGACCCCGTCCTGGATGATCTCGCCGGGGCCGAGCGGGCAGTCGGTGCTCACCACCGGCACCCCGCAGCGCATGGCCTCCACGATCGTCATCCCGAACGACTCGGCGTCCGAGGCGACCGCGACCAGCGACGCCTTCGCGAACTCCGCCTCGATGGGCGAGCGGGACCCCATCAGCTCCGCGCTCCCGGTCAGGCCCAGCCGCTCGATCCGCTCCGCGAGCCGTTCCTTCTCCGCGCCCCCGCCGTAGATCCGCAGCCGCCAGTCCGGGTACTTCTCCGCGACCGTGGCGAAGGCGTCGATCAGCAGGTCGAAGCGCTTGCCGGGGACCAGCCGCCCGGCCGCCGCGATCACCGGCGCGGTGCCCTCGGAGGGGGCGACGGCCGGTTCGGGGACGCTGTTGGGTATCGCCAGCGTCCGCACCCCCGGCATCGGCATCTTCGCGCGGTAGACCGCGGCGTCCGCCTCGGTCGTGGTGACGACGGCGTCCAGCGCGCGGTAGTGCGAGGCCAGCTCCGCCCGCAGCTTCTTGCTGTGCGCGTCATGCCGCAGATGCTCCTGGGCGATGCGCAGCGCGTGGCGCGGCGCGAAGCGGGATATGTAGACGTTCACCCCCGGCCGGGTGCCGATGATCACATCGGCCGGGCAGTCGCGCAGATACGCCGCCACCCGTGTGTCGATCAGTCGGCTGTACTGGTGGTGCCGCTTCTCGGCGGCCGGGAAATCCTGGCTGGCCTGGGAGAACAGCGGGTCCTTCGCGTCCTCGCCGTCCGGGCGCGTGTCCACCAGGGGGACCAGCCGCACCCGGGGGTCGAGGGCGAAACGCGGCGTCTGGCGATGGCGCATCATCGAGACGATCTCCACGTCATGGCGGTCGGCGAGCGCCGCCGCCAGGTTCATCGTGGTCCGGATCGTTCCGCCGATCCCGTAGGCGTTGTGCAGCAACAAAGCGATCTTCATGCGGTGTTCTTCTCCGGCCGGTTGCATCCCCGGGGCGAGTTCCCCACGGAACCTGGCGGACACCTTGACCGGGCCCGGTAAGCCCGTCGCGTGAAGAAGGTGAGAGCGGGGTAAGAAGCCCCGCCCGGCACCCCCGCCCGGCGCGGGCACCGCTGTGACCTTGGCAGACTCAATGGTGTGACCAACACCGTGCTGCTCGCCGAGGACGACCGTGCCATCCGCCAGGCCCTGGAACGCGCCCTGACCCTGGAGGGGTACCGCGTCACCGCCGTGCCCGACGGCATAGCGACGCTGGCGGCCATCCACCGAGAGCGCCCGGACGTGATCGTCCTGGATGTGATGATGCCGGGCGTGGACGGACTCCAGGTGTGCCGGGTGCTGCGCGCCGAGGGCGACCGCACCCCCATCCTCATGCTCACCGCGCGGGTCGAGACCGCCGACCGGATCGAGGGCCTGGACGCCGGCGCGGACGACTACGTGGCCAAGCCCTTCGAGGTCGAGGAGGTCTTCGCCCGGCTGCGCGCGCTGCTGCGCCGCGCCGCCCCCGCCCCGGAGACCGCGCCGGAGGACGCCGCCGTCGACGGGGTGCTGGAGGTCGCGGATCTGCGCCTGGACCCCTGGGCGCGGCGGGTCTGGCGCGGCGATACGGAGCTGGAGCTGACCCGTACCGAGTTCGACCTGCTGGAGCTGCTGGCGCGCAACGCGGGCATCGTGCTGGACCACACCACCATCTACGCCCGCATCTGGGGCTACGACTTCGGACCGGGCTCGAAGAACCTCGCCGTCTACATCGGGTATCTGCGCCGCAAGGTCGATCCGGAGGGACGCACCCCGCTGATCCACACGGTGCGCGGGGTCGGCTACACCCTGCGGGAGGAGTGATGGCGCGGCTCTGGCCGCTCCGCCGTGGGCGGCCCAGTCTGCGGACCACCTTCGCGCTCTCCTTCGCGGCGGTGGCCTCCGTGGTCACGCTCCTGGTCGGCGGTCTCAGCTATGACGCGGCGGCCGGGCTGGTGCGGGTGGACCAGCAGTCGGCGTTCGACGATGTCGTCCACGATCTGCGCAGCCAGGTCCGCGGCGACAAGGTGGTCCTGCGGCAGTACCCCTCCGAGTCCGCCGTGCCCGTCCCGTACGACCTCAGGGACGATCTGCGCCGGATCAGCCGGATGGACGTCCAGGTGATCAACGGCCGGGGCACGGTCTACGACGCGGGCAAGCCCCCGCTGCCGGTGGCCGACCAGGACCGTACGATCGCCGCCTCCCGGACGGCGGGCACCCTGGTGCGGCGCGAGACCGGCATCGGCGGGGAGCAGTACCGGATGGCCACGGTGGCCGTGGGCGACGGCACCGGAGCGGTCCAGGTGGCCCAGCAGCTCAGCGACACCGAGGATCTGCTGCGGGAGCTCCAGAAGCGCACCGCGCTGTTCGTGGTCGCCGTCATCCTGGCCGCCGGACTGGCCGGCTGGTGGCTGGCCGGGCGGATCACCCGGCGGCTGGTGCGGCTGACCCGGGTCGCCGAGAGCGTGGCCGCCACGGGCCGGATGGAGGTGACGGTGCCGGTCGCCGGGGACGACGAGGTGGGCCGCCTCGGTCGGGCCTTCGACGGCATGCTCGGACAGCTCGCGCGCTCCAAGGACGACCAGCGCCGGCTGGTCCAGGACGCCGGGCATGAGCTGCGCACCCCGCTGACCTCGCTGCGCACCAACGTCTCGCTGCTGCGCCGCTTCGAGGAGCTGCCGGGGCCCGCGCGCGAGGATCTGCTGGCCGACCTGGCGGGGGAGACCCGGGAGCTGACCGACCTTGTCAACGAGCTGGTGGAGCTGGCGGCCGGACAGCGGGACGACGAGCCCCGTACGGAGGTCTCGCTGGCGGAGGTGGCCACCACCGCCGTGACCCTCGCCCGGCGCCGCACCGGCCGGGAGATCACCGTACGGGCCGAGGGCGACACCCGGCTGACCGGCCGCCCGGCCACCCTCCAGCGGGCGATCTCCAACCTGGTGGAGAACGCCGCCAAGTTCGACCAGGACGGCACCGAGCCCGTCGAGGTGGTGATCAGCGGCCGCCGGGTGGAGGTCCGCGACCGGGGTCCGGGCATCGCCGAGGAGGACCGCGAGCGCGTCTTCGACCGCTTCTACCGCGCGCCCGGAGCGCGCAGCCTGCCCGGTTCGGGACTGGGCCTGGCCATCGTGCGCGAGGTCGCCCTCGCGCACGGCGGCACCGTCTTCGCCCGGTCGCGGGCGGGCGGGGGCGCGATACTGGGCTTCACGGTCGGCGACGGCGCGGAAGCGCCGTAGCACCGCGCCGCGAAGTCCCGGCCGTCATGCCCCGACCATCGTGCCCCGGTCGGCCGGCCGGACCGGGGCTCAGGGCTTCCGGGCCACTCCGGCCCACATGTTGATGTCCGCGCTGCGGATGTCCTCCGGGCGCTCCCCGGCGTCCGGCTTCCAGTGCTGCGGCTCGGACACGCCCGGGTCGACCAGCTCCAGACCGTCGAAGAAGGCCCCGACCTCGCTCTTGGAGCGGGTGGTGAAGGAGATCCCGCTCTCCGCGTAGACCTGGACGACGTTCCGCCAGGTCTCCTCCGAGAAGTCATGGGTGGAGTGGGTGAGCATCAGATAGCTGCCCGAGGCCAGGGGCGCCATCAGCTCACGGATGATCTCGTACGGCTTGTCCTCCTCCGGAATGAAGTGGAAGAGCGCGTTCACGGAGATCGCCACCGGTTTGGCCAGGTCCAGCGTCTCATGCAGCTCGGCGGCGCTCATGATCCGCTGGGGGTCGCGCACATCCGCCTCCACATACGCCGTACGGCCCTCGGGGGTGCCGGTGAGCAGCGCCTGGGCGTAGGCCAGCACGATGGGGTCGTTGTCGGTGTAGACCACCCGGGCGTCCGGGGCGGCTTCCTGGGCGACCTGGTGGAGGTTGGGCTCGGTGGGGATGCCGGTGCCTATGTCGAGGAACTGCCGTATCCCCGCCTCCCGGGCCAGCCAGCGGGTGGCGCGGTGGATGAAGCCCCGGTTGACGGTGGCGTTGAGCCGGACGGTCGGATAGACCTCCAGCACCTTCCCGGCGGCCTCCGCGTCGACCTCGTAGTGGTCCTTGCCGTTGAGGTAGAAGTCGTACATCCGAGCCGGGTGCGGCTTGGTGGTGTCGATGTGGCCAGGGGCGAGTCCGTAGTCGGTCACGCGGCCCTCCGTTCCGGTGCGGTACCCGCCGAAGTGGTCAGGTTTGGTTCTGGACGTGAGAGAAGGAAATCCGCGGCGCCGGCCTTGGCGCCCTGGATGAACTTCTCGAATTCATGGTGGGTGTAGATCAGGGCAGGGCCGTCGGGATCGGTCGACTGGCGCAGGGCGACCCGCCCGTCGCTCAGCCTCAAGACCTCTACGCAGGCACCGCCATTGGGACCGCTCCACGGCTTCGCCCAGCCTTCGGTCCCCAGATGTTTGGCCGGCATGCCGTTGTACACATGTACCTGATCCACAGTCAGATCTCCTCGCGAATCCCACGGAGATAGCTCTCCGTGCGCCGCGCCGGTGTGGCCTGGGTGCCCATGCGGTCAAGGGCTTCCAGATAGGCGGCCACATCGGAGCGTTGGTCGAGATAGCCGGCGCCGGTCAGGCCCTCGGCGTAGACGATGTCCGGCAGTTCCGGGATCTGGAACCGGAAGAGCTGGAAGGGGCCGCCCATGCCCGGGTGCGGGCCGGCGGAGAACGGCACCACCTGAAGGGTGACGTTGGGTCTTTGAGCGGCCTCGATGAGGTGGTCGATCTGGGCGCGCATCACGTCCGGGCCGCCGATGGACAGGCGGAGCACCGTCTCGTCCATCACGACCCACAGGTGTGGCCCGTCCGGGCGGTTGAGCAACTCCTGGCGCTCCATCCGCAGGGCCACCCGGCGGTCGAGCTCCCGGTCGGACCCGTGGGGGAAGCCGATCGAGAGCAGGGTGCGGGCGTACTCCTCGGTCTGGAGCAGCCCGGGGATGAAGTGCGGCTCATAGGCGCGGATGCGGCTCGCCGCGCCCTCGAGACTCACATAGAGGCTGAACCAGTCCGGCAGCACATCGCGGAACCGGTGCCACCAGCCGGGCCTGTTGGCCTCCTCGGCGAGTGCCAGGAAGGAATCGATCTCCTCCTGCTCGGCGCCGTAGGTCTGGAGCAGCTTCTCGACGTAGGGGAGTTTCAGGCCGACCTCGGCCTTCTCCATCCTGCGCACCGTGGTCTGGTTGACGTGCAGCGCCCTGGCAGCCTGGTCGTAGCTGACGCCGGCTTTCTCGCGAAGGTCCCGCAGTCGCATGCCGAGGACCATCTGCCCGACGGTCGGGGCAGATCGCGCTTCACCCACGTCGTACCTCCTGGGACGGTCTTTTCAGGAGTCAGTGTGCCACGTGCGAGGTGAGGGGAACAGAGTGCTCTGGCTATTCTGCATTTTGCAGATCGCACCTTGCCAACTGATGCTTACAGCAACGATAGTGACAGGTGTGACCAGTCCAACGTGACTGCTGTGTCGCGTACTTGCGGCATTCACGTACGGCATTCACGCCCCCACAGGTAGACGGACGGAAGGCACATGGCCGTGGCATTGCGTCAACGCTCGACGATGGCCCACCACCTGGACGCCGGGAGCGTTGACGCCGCCCTCCGTCAAGAGAGGTTCCAGCTGCCCGCCAGAGGGACCTCGGTCGCCGTCGCCCGGCACCGGGTGCGGTCGCGGGTGCCGGAGTGGGGGTTCCGGGAGGATGTCTGCGACGCCGCCGAGCTGGTGATGTCCGAGCTGTTCACCAACGCCCTGGTGCACACCGGGAGCGAGCAGATCCTCTGTCTGCTGCGCGCCCATGAGCGCCGGATGCTGTATGTCGAGGTCGCCGACCAAGGCGGCGGACCGGCCGTCCCCACACCGCGGGTGGCCGGTCTGGAGGATGAGAGCGGACGCGGACTCGCGCTGGTCCGCGCCCTGGTCGACGCGTGGGGGGATCGGCCGGGCGTGAACGGCGGACGGGTCGTGTGGGCCCAGATGAGCGTGGCCGTCGGCTAGCCGGCGCCCGCCCGCCGCCCCGGCGTCACACCGCGGTCTTCTGCTGCTTCCCCGAGGCGGCCGGGCCGTCGGCCCGGCCCCGGGTGAGAGCGGCGTCGCGGGTCTCCCGCATGGTGAGGTAGACGATGAGCGAGACGGCGGCACACGCCGAGACGTACCAGTAGAACCCGGACTCCGCACCGCCCTTCTTGAACCACAGCGCCACATACTCCGCGGTGCCGCCGAACAGCGCGTTCGCCAGCGCGTACGGCAGGGCGACCCCGAGCGCCCGGACATGGGTGGGGAACAGCTCGGCCTTCACCACGGCGTTGATCGAGGTGTAGCCGGTGACGATGACCAGCGCCGCCAGCGAGAGCAGCAGCGCCCCGACGAAGGAGTCGGCGTGCGACAGTGCGGTCATGATGGGGACGGTGCCGAGCATCGAGCCGATACCGAAGGCGATCAGCAGCGGACGGCGCCCGATCCGGTCCGAGAGCGATCCGGCCAGCGGCTGCAACAGCATGAACAGGAACAGGGCACAGAAGCTGACCAGCGACGCGTCGGACTTGCTCATCCCGGCCGTGTTCGACAGGTACTTGGTGAGATACGTGGTGTACGTGTAGTACGCCACCGTGCCGCCCATGGTCAACGCGATGACCAGCGCCGCCTCCTTGCGGTGGCGCAGCAGCTCGCCGAGCGTCCCCCGCTCGTTGTCCTGACGGGTGTCCTCCTCGGTGTAGACATCGGTCTCCAGCAGGTTGCGCCGCAGCCAGAAGACCACGGCCGCGGCCACGGCGCCGAAGATGAACGGGATGCGCCAGCCGTAGGAGTGCAGCGCGTCATCGGACATGGTGTGCTGGAGCACGATCTGGAGGCCGAGGCCGATCAGCTGACCCATCGTCATCGACACGTACTGGAAACTGGAGACGAAGCCGCGGCGGCCGGGCAGGGACGCCTCGGTGAGATAGGTGGCGCTGGCCGCGTACTCACCGCCGACCGACAGCCCCTGCAGCAGCCGCGCCACCAGCAGCACGGCCGCCCCGAAGTAGCCGACCTGGTCATAGGTCGGGGCGATGGCGATGAGCAGCGCGCTGGCCGACATCAGCGTGACGGTCAGGGTGAGCGCCGCCTTGCGGCCGCGCCGGTCGGCGAACCGGCCCAGCAGCCAGCCGCCGACGGGACGCATGAAGAAGCCGACCGCGAAGATCCCGGCGGTGTTGAGGAGCTGTGCGGTGTCGTTGCCCTTGGGGAAGAAGGCTCCGGCGAAGTAGGTGGCGAAGCTCGCGTACACGAACCAGTCGAACCACTCGACGAGATTGCCGATCGAGCCGCCGATCACGGCTCGCCATGGGGTGCGGGCTGGACTTGGGGGAGCGCTGTCGGTCACGGGGTCTCCTAGTGAGCGGGTGATCTCCACACCCCTACCCCGTGGAGGGCCGGTTGGAAAATACGTGCGACGGCGGCGGTTGACGTTGTACGAGCCCGTTGGGATTGTGATGACTCCTGTTGGCTTGTGTTCGAAGTTTCGAACTTCGGGAGGCAGCCGTGAACGGCATGTCAGCACGGAGCGAGTCGTACGGACGCAGGAGATTCCTCGGCGGTGCGGCGGCCCTCGGCGGTGCGGCCGCCCTGGCCGGATGGCCCCGCCCCGCGGCCGCCGCCCCGGCCGCGACCTGGGAAGACGTGATCAACGGATCCTTCGGCAGCTACAGCGCCCTCGAATCGGAGTGGAACTACCTCTACCCCTGGGGCTCCGACCACAACGGCAGCGCCCGGATGTACGGCAGCGCCGGCGACCACAACCACATCACGCTCGCCTCCGGAGTGCTCACCCTGAAGGCGACCCGGATCACCTGGGACGAGGGCACCAGCTCCTCCTCCCCGTATCTGCCGATCCGGTATCACTCCGGCGCGGTGCACGCCAAGAACCAGATCGTGGTGACCGACCAGTTCCCCGACTACGAGGTGAAGGGCGAATTCCAGGCGCCCAGCGCCGCGGGGACCTGGCCCGCCTTCTGGCTCACCGGGGTGAACAGCTGGCCACCGGAGAGCGACATCCTGGAATTCAAGGGGAACTCCAACAACTGGTTCAACACCTTCCGCACCTCATCGGACGTATCGAGCACCATTGTCGGAGTTTCCGCACCGGGCGACTGGCATGCGTATCGCGCCTGGATCACCAAGGTGAACGGCAGCGATGTGGACATTCACTACTATCTCGACGGGGTCTGGAAAGCGGTCCACCGTGGGGCCGGATTCGTCGGGAAACCGCTCTGGCTCATCATCAATCTCCAGATGGAGGGTTCCTCGGGCTCCTCCGGCCCCAGCGGTGACACCTATTACCGGGCCCGGAACGTCTATGTGGGCCGGAACCGCACCGCCTGAAAGCACCGCTCATCGCGTGAGGATGCGGGGCGCCTGGGCGTGCGCCCGCAGTACGGCCTCGCCGCAGTCGGGCAGCCGGGGGACGGGGTCGTCCTCGCCGGTGGTCTGGCGGGGGATCGGGCGGGGCAGACGGAGCGGCGGACCGGGCTCGGAGGGCCCGGCGGGACCGGCCGGCCCCTCCTGCGGGCCAGGCCCGGCGGCCCCCTCCGGCCCGCCATTGCCGTCGGCCGCGTCGGGCCCGCCGTGTCCGGGGGCGTCCGGTCCCTCGACGGCCGTGGCGACGGCCCCGGCCGGTGCGGCCGGTGCGTCCCCGGCGGCCGTTGCGGCCTCGGCCTCCGCCTCGACGTTGTGCACCGTCAGCATGACCAGGCCGGTGCTCGCGACGAGGGCGGCGAGCACGGCGAGCAGGGCGCCGGGTGCGCCGTACCGGAAGTGCTCGCCCAGCGCCGCGATGCCGACGACGGTGGCGACCACGGGGTTGACCACGGTGGCGGTCGCCAGCGGTGAGGCCAGCCCGGCGCCCCGGTACGACGCCTGGGACAGCAGCACCCCGCTGGAGGCCAGCAGCCCGATCATGACCAGGCCGGGCAGGGCGTCCTGCCACGCGTCCCAGGTCCACCCCACGGCCACGTTCTTGGTGCACACCGACGAGACGCCGAAGGCCGTCCCCGCGGCCACCGCCAGCAGCACGGCGCGGAAACCGGGCGACCGCAGCAACCGGGCCGTCCCGGCCAGCCCCACGATGACGGCGACCGTGATCGTGATCAGCCAGCCGCCCTCCCGCTCGGTCAGCGCCTGGGCCTGCGCGGAGCCGGTCAGCGAGAGCAGCCCGGCCAGCCCCACGGTGGCCAGCAGCGCGCCCCGCCAGCCGGACGCGCCGACCCGGCGGCGGACGAACAGCGCCGCCATCGGCAGGGCGAAGACGATCGTCAGGGCCCCTAGGGGTTGCACCACGCTCAGCGGGCCGTAGGCCAGGGCGATCACATGGAGGACCGCACCGGCCCCGTTGAGGGTCACCGCGGTCCACCAGCTCCCGCGCCGCAGCGGAGCGGACGTGAGGCGCGGCGTCGTTGCCGCGACATGCTCCTGGAGTATGGCTCCGGCGGCGTAGCAGACCGCCGAGGCCAGGGCCAGCACCACGGACAGCGCGAGGGAGGTCACGTCGCGGCCCCCTGGGCCGATCGGTCGTCATCCATGACCTCATCCTCGACGGTGAGAGGTCCCCCCGTCGTCGTCCTTGAGCACAGACTTCCGAGTACTACTTGCGTAGTAGGGCCCTCCACCAATGGGGGGCCTTCGCGGCGGCCGTACGGGCCCGCTGGAGCAGTTCGTTCTGCGGCTCGGCGGGACGGTAGACGGTGAGCGCCCCCGGCCATGTGTCGATGAGCAGCTCCTGCGCGGGGTCGGAGGCCACCTCTCCGTCGTACGCCCTGCTGTCCACGCCGTCCAGGCCCGACAGGCGCAGTTGGCGCATGCGCCGCGTCGTGTAGACGTGCGACCGCCCGAGCGTGCCGGTGAGCGCCGAGATCAGCAGCCGGGTGCGGGCCAGCCGCTCCTCCCCGTCGATCGCCCGCACATCGAGCAGCCCGTCGTCGAGCTGCTGACGGTAGGCGGGCGCGAACCCCTCGGGGGAGTAGACGCCGTTGCCGACGAACAGCATCCACAGCCGCCGCTGCCGCCCGTTGACCTGGATCTCCATGGGGCTCGCGGTGCGCAGCACCCGGGCCAGCGCGACGGCGGCCGCGGGCCACTTGCCGAGCCGGCCCTCCAGGCTCTCCCGGGCCCGCACCAGCTCCGGGTAGAAGCCGAGGCTGAAGGTGTTGACGAACTGGCTGGTCCCGCCGCCCCCGGCGAGCGGGGTGGCGCGGCCCAGGTCCACGGCCACGGCGTCGCCCTCGGTCACGGCGTGCGCGGTGTCCTCGAAGGCCGGTACGCCGACGTCCAGCGCGAAGTGGTCGAGGGTGCCGCCGGGGAACACCGCGAGCGGCAGTCCGCGTTCGGCCGCGACCGTCGCCGCCGCGTTGACACTGCCGTCCCCGCCGCAGATGCCGAGTGCCCCGGCCCGGTCCGCGGCGCGCCGGGCGGCCTGCCCGAGCAGGTCCATGAAGTCGTCGTCGGGCCCGCACTCCAGGATCTCCGCGGCGGGCAGCAGCACCCGCAGCTGCTCGGCCACCGTGAAGCCGCCGGCGGCCGTGGCCACGCCGGCCCGCTGGTTGACCAGGACCACCAGCCCCTCGCCCTTGGGCAGGGCGGGTGCCGAGATCCGCGGCCGGGCCTGCGCCGGGGCCTCGGGGCGCGGCGGCCAGTAGCGGCAGGTCAGCGCGGCGGCACCGGCGCCGAGCGCGATACCGGCCAGCACATCGCTGGGGTAGTGGACGCCCACGTACACCCGGGAGGCGGCGACCGCGGCGGCGAGCGGGGCGACCAGCAGGCCGTACCGCGACGACTCCAGGGCCACCCCGGTGGCGAAGGCGGCGGCGGAGGCCGAGTGCCCGGAGGGAAAGGAGCTGGTCCACGGCTGCCGGCGCAGCCGGCGCACCAGGGGCACCGCGTCCAGGACCGGACGCTGGCGTTCCACGGTCCACTTGACCACGACGTTCGACACGAGTGAGGCGGCGGCCAGCGAACCGATCCCGCGCAGGGCGGCCCGCCGCGCGGTGCGCCCGCCGACCGTCGCGAGCACTCCGGCCGTGCCGAACCACAGCCGGCCGTGGTCGGCCGCCCGGCTGAGCCGGGGCAGCAGCGGATGGGCCCCGCGAAGCCGGCTCGCCGCGACCCGCGCGAACAGCCGGCGGTCGAAGTCACTGATGCGTCTCATGCGTGATGGGTATCCCGGAACGCCCCTCGGCACGCGTCATCGGCCACCGGCCGGCCCGGACGGACCGGGGCCCGCCGCGGGTCAGGGTGTCGTTTCCGGTCCGCTGATGATCAGGCCGATGCCATGCCGGAAGCGGTGCTCGAAGTCGCCGACGTGCTGGGCGACCGCGGCTACGGAGGGGTAGCGCTCGTCGGCGGCCGCTCGCAGCAGTTGTGCCAGGCCGCCGAGGTCACCGGCGGCCTGTTCCTCCTGGGTCAGGCCGAGCGTGAAGTAGACCAGCGACCAGGTCCGCCAGCCGGCCTCGGCGGGGCTGTGGCCGCCGCTGAGGAACGCGCCGGCCAGGGCGTCCGCGAGGCGCAGGGTGTGCTCCTCGGCGACATACGTACCGGTCACGACCCGCGCACCGTCGCGGCGGGCGAGCAGCGCGGCGCGGTAGCGGTGGGCGAGCGTGCGCGCCCGTTCGTCCCACGGCTCCGGGAGTGGGTCGTCGGCGCATCCCTCGAGCATCGCGTCGGCCATCAGCTCCAGCAGCCGGGGCTTGCTGGAGGCGTGCCAGTACACGGTGTTCAGCTGCACGCCCAGCCGCTCGGCCACCTTGCGCATCGTGAGCTTGTCCAGCCCCGCCTCGTCGAGCAGTTCCAGTGCCGCCGTCACCACGGTCGTGCGGTCCAGGGCCATGCCGCCGTTCCCCTCAGCTCGTGCCTCACCCTTGCGCCTTGATCCTGGATCAAGTGTACTGGGTCCGCAGTTATTGATCCTGGATCAAGAGACAAGGAGATGGTGTGGTGAACGACGTCGTCGTGGTGGGGGCCGGGCCGGTGGGACTGCTGCTCGCCGCCGAACTGCGGCTGGCGGGGGTGGCGGTCACCGTGATCGAGCGCGCCGCCGCGCGCAGCCCGCACTCCAAGGCGCTGACCCTGCATCCGCGCACCCTGGAGGTGCTGGCGATGCGCGGTCTCGCCGAGCCGTTCGTCCGCGAGGGCACCTCGGTGCCCGTCGGGCACTACGGCGCGCTGCCGGTCTGGCTGGACTTCTCCGTACTGGACACCCGCTTCCCGTACACGCTGGTCCTGCCGCAACTCCGCACCGAGCAGCTGCTGGAGGAGCGGCTGCGGGCGCTGGGCGGGGAGATCCGCTGGGAGCACCGGGCGCTGGAGGTGCGCCAGGACGCCGACGGCGCCGAGGTCGACGTGGCGGGCCCCGACGGGAGGTACACCCTGCGCGCGGCATGGGTGGTGGGCTGCGACGGGGCCGGAAGCACCGTACGGACCTCCGGCGGTATCGACTTCCCCGGCACCTCGGCCACCGTGACCGGTTTCCTCGGTGACGTGATGCTCGACGCGCCGCCCTCGGCCCGCTCCATCGACAACGAGCACGGGAGCATCCTGATCGTCCGGATGTCCGACGGATGGCATCGCATCGCGGGCTCCACCAGCGACTCCCGCACCGTTCCCGCCGACCGGCCGCTCACCTTGGAGGAGCTGCGCGGCCATGTGCGCCAGGTGGCGGGCACCGACTTCGGGATGCGGGTGTCCCGCTGGCTGTCCCGGTTCGGCAATGCCGCCCGGCAGGCCGCCCGCTACCGCGACGGCCGCATCCTGCTCGCGGGGGACGCCGCGCATATGCACATGCCGATGGGCGGCCAGGGCCTGAACGTGGGGCTCCAGGACGCCTTCAACCTCGGGTGGAAGCTGGCCGCGGTCTGCCGGGGCCACGCCCCCGCCGCACTGCTGGACACCTACCACGCCGAACGCCATCCCGTGGGGGCCGCGCTGCTGGAGAACACCCAGGCCCAGACCGTGCTCGGCACCACGCACACGGCCGACGTGCGCGCCCTGCGGTCGGTGTTCTCCCGTCTGCTGGCCACCCACCCGGCGGTGAACCGGCAGTTCGCGGGGGAGCTGTCCGCGCTGGACGTGGCCTATCCGGCCACCGGGCGGGCAGCGGAGAGCGACGCGTTGGCCGGTACCCGCGCGCCCGACCTCGGACTGGACGGGGCGCCCGAGCCCAGCCTCCACCCGCTGCTGGCCGACGGGCGTTTCCTCCTGCTGCACCTCGACCCCGGCGGCGACGGCCCCGGCGGCGGCACCGGGCACGCCGCCGAGCGCGAAGCGGCCGGTGGTCCGGGCGCCGCCGAGGCCCGCGCCGCCGCCGAGGCGACGGCCGGGGGCCCGGACCGGATACGGGTGGTGACCGCACGGCCCACCACCGCCCATGACGGCTGGACCGGCCGGCGGACGGTCCTGGTGCGCCCCGACGGCCATGTCGCCTGGGCCGCCGCGTTGTCCACCCAGTGAGACGAGTTCGGTGGGTCTCGTCCGTACCAGCTCACCACGGAGGTCGGCGCGCGGCCACCGGGCCGGGAACGGGGCCCCGTCACCGACGCCTTGTCCACTCCCTGAGAATCGACGCGCGGAGCGTTCAGGCGCTGGTTAACCTGACGACAGATCCGGTTCAGCCGACACGAGGGAGTGCGCGGTGACCCCCGAACAAACACAGAGCGACGACGCGCACGCGGATAACAGCGGGCGGTTCGTGCGGGCCGTGGAGGTGGGCAGTCTGGAAGTGTGGGCGCGTTCCGCGCCGATTCGCCTGGCCGGCTACGAGGACGACCTCGCCGAGCCGCACATCCTCCAGAGCGTGGACTGATGGCCCGGCGCGAGCGCTGAGAGCGGGGAGGGCGCCGGTTCTCCGGCCGCGGCCGCTGGCAGCAAGCGGACATCCCGGCCGCCCGCCCGTCGCCTCCCTCGCCTTATGGATCACCCTCCCGGCTCGGCTACCAACTGGTAGTTAAGTCGTCCGCCCCCGCGATCCGGGAGTGGGCTGGTCGCCTCGCGCCGGACATGACAGGATGCATCTCGGGATGTCGTCCGCCTTAACCAACCGTGAGGGCGTTCGACCCCGGGGAGCAGCCGTGAGGGGGCGCAGATGGCAGTGGGTGCCGACAGGTCACCGGACGCGGCCGGCAGCCCGCTGGCGGACCGGCTCAACTACCTGTTCACCACCATGCACCCGCCGGGCGCCCCGTACACCAACGCCCATGTGGCCGAGGCGATCAGCGGTGGCGACGAGTACGGCGAGACGACCCTCACCGAGCAGTATCTGTCGATGCTGCGCAACGGCAAGCGCACCAACCCCAGCCCGGATGTGCTGCGGGCGCTCGCCAAGTTCTTCGCCGTCCCCGTCGGATATCTGCTGGGCGACTTGTCGCCTTCCCAGGCCGAGCGGGTCGAGGAAGAGGTACGGTTCCTCGTCGCCATGCGCGACAAGCGGGTCCGCAGCATCGCGCTGCGCGCCGTGGGCCTCCCGCCAGAGGTCCAGGACAGCCTCACCACGATCATCTCCCAGTTCCGGCAGCAGATGAACCTCCCGCCGGAACCGCCCGAATCCTCCGAGCCGGCCGGGCCGGACGGGGCCAACGGCGCCGGGGGGACGGACGGTTCGGGCGGTCCGGACAGCGGGGCGACGCATGGCCGGCAGTGACCCGCAGCAACTGTTCACCTCCTGGCGGCGGACCGGATACGAGGGCGGTACGGGCATGAGAATGGGCCGGATACGGCGGCGCTGCAAACAGCTCATCAAGGAGCTCGGGCTGCCCGCCTCCACCGATCTGCCCGGTCTGTGCGACATCGTCGCCCGCCGCGTCGGACGCCCCGTCCATATGGTGCCGATGAGCCTGGGCGGTGTGGTGTCGGGCATGACCGCCTCCACCGACGAGGACTACTGGATCTTCTACGAGCTCCGGACGTCCCCCTGGCACCAGATCCATATCGTGCTGCACGAGATCGGCCATCTGCTGCTCGGACACGAGCAGGACCCGGCGGTCACCGAGGACGCACTGCGGATGTGGACGCCGTCGGTGGATGTGACCACCGCGATGCGCCGGTTGGGGATGACCCCGGACTTCGCCCGTCACCACTGCTACGACAACCTCACCGAGCGCGAGACCGAGGTGCTGGGCACCCTGCTGATGGAGCATGTGGTGCCGACCTCGCCGGACCACGGGCTGCCGCTCCAGGGCCGGGCGGCCGACCTCGCCGCGGCCCTCGGTCCGGCGCTGCGCCATGTGCGCACCGACCGGGCCGACGGCGCCGACCGCACCGACGGTGGCTTACCCGGTGAACGGGGTGACACGAGCGATGTTTGACCTTGTGTATCTGTGTTTCGGCATCGCCGCGTGGACGATGGCCGGATACAAGGCCCGCGCCTGGTTCCGCGACCGCGCCAACGCCGATCTCGGCCTGGCCTGCGTGATGACCGCGTCCGTGGCGAACGTGTTCCTGTTCTCCGCGCCCAGCGTCTACCGCTGGTTCGACCGCCTCGTGGGCGTCGCCAACCTCGCCATGGTCTTCCTCTACTCCTCCGTCGTGGTGTTCGCCACCGGTGCGCTGGTGCTCCTGCTGCGCTGGACGGGGTCGGCGAGGCGGTCCGGCGTGGTGGTCGGCGCCGTGACCGCGGCCTGGACCGTGGCGATCATCGGCTTCGCGGTCGGCCGCCCGGACGCCGTGGAACACCCCCGCGACTTCAGCACCGCGTATGCCGACGCCCCCGGAGTGGTCCTCTTCCTGGTGCTCTATTTGGCCATTTTCGGAGCCGGTCTGGCGGGACTGGGCGTCCTGTGCCCGCGCTATGCCGCCAGCCTGCGCGGTTCATGGCTGGCCCGTGGCTTGCGGGTGCTCGCCGCCGGGTGCTGGCTGGGACTGGCGTACTGCGCCTGCAAGCTGATCGGTTTTGTTTTCTCCTGGGCGGGCCGTGAGCTGTACTGGCTCTCCAACGGTGTGGCCCCGCTGACGGCCTCGGTCGCGGCCCTCCTGGTGCTGGCCGGGTTCGCCATCCCCGCCGTGGGGCCGCGGGCCGCCGCGTGGCGCCGCTTCCGGCGGCTGCGGCCGCTGTGGCGGGAGGTCACCGCGCAGGCCCCCGAGGTGTCCATGGGGCGCTCCCGCTGGACCGGCTGGTGGCCCTTCGCGGACCTGGAGTGGCGGGCCAACCGGCAGATGGCGGAGATCCGGGATGTCCAGCGCGGCATACGGCGTCACGCGGAGGCCCGCGTGATGGAGATCGCGCATGTCAAGGCCAGCGCGGCCGGACTCGACGATTGGCAACTTGCTGCCGTAGTGGAAGCGGCGGCCCTCAGACGCGGTTTGCTGAACCAAGCAAGCGGACACGTACCGGAGTCCGCGGCGGACAGCGTGGTGCTGACGACAGGGGCCGAACTGGTGGACGAGCACGAGCATCTGGCCCGCGTCGCCGACGTCTACCGCCTGCCGCTGGTGGACGAGGTGCTGGCGGAACTGAGGGAGGAGACCGCCGCCGAGCGGCGGTGAGGGGGGATCACAGACGAGGTGGCCCTGGACGGGGGTCGGGGCCGCCCGTGGCACAGGCGGCGCCGGGGAGATTCAGTCCCGGCGCCGCCTCCCGGCCACCACGACGCGCAGCCGCGCACATCGCCTGGACGGGCTGGAACGCTCCGTCCGTCCAGGCCGGGAAGAGACCACCGCCTAGAGTCGGGATCCATGCAGAACACCGCGAACGCCGCCGGAACGGACGGCCCGGAGCTCGTTGACACCGCCCCGATGATCGAGGACCTCTATCCGGCCCTGGCCGCGCTCCGCGAGGCCGGCCCGGTCCACCGGATCGCCGGCACCGACGGACGGCCCGCCTGGCTGGTGACCCGTTACGAGGACGTGCGGCAGCTGTTCGCCGATCCGCGCCTCGCCCTGGACAAGCGGCACGCCGCCCCGGGCAACTTCAGCGGCTTCGCCCTGCCGCCCGCCCTGGACCGCAACCTGCTCAACATGGACCCGCCGGACCACACCCGGGTGCGCCGGCTGGTGGTCAAGGCGTTCACCCCCGGCCGTGTGGAGAAGATGCGCGAACCGGTCCGGCGGATCGCCGACGAACTGCTCGACGCCATCGAGGCCGACGGCCGTGCGGACCTGCTCGCCGCCTACGCCGGACAGCTGCCCATCATCGTCATCTGCGATCTGCTCGGCGTACCGCAGCAGGACCGGCGCGACTTCCGGGCCTGGAGCGACGCCCTGATCACGCCCGACCCGGCGCGGCCGGGGGCGGCGAAGGAAGCGGTCGGCAGCATGCTCCGCTTCTACACCGGGCTCATCGCGACGAAGCGCGCCGAACCCGGCGACGACCTGCTGTCCGACCTCATCCGGGTCCGGGACGACGAGTCCGGGGACGGTGACGACCGGCTCACCGAGGACGAACTGACCTCGCTCGCCTTCCTCATCCTCCTCGCGGGCTACGAGAACACCGTCCATCTCATCGCCAACTCGGTGCTCACCCTGCTCGACCACCCCCAGGTCCTCCAGAAGCTGCGCGAGGACCCGGGCGGTCTTCCGGCTGCCTTCGACGAGCTGGCGCGGTACGAGGGCCCGGCGTCGCTGGGCATCCGCCGCTTCCCCCTGGAGGACATCGAGATCGGCGGTGTGACCATCCCGGCCGGGGAGACCGTGCTGCTCTCGACGGCCTCCGCACACCGCGACCCGGCCCATTTCCAGGATCCGGACGCGTTCAATCCACATCTTGGCCGGTCAGGTCATCTTGCGCTCGGTCACGGCATCCACTACTGCCTCGGCGCGCCCCTCGCCCGGATGGAGACGGAAACCGCTCTGGCCGCGCTGCTTCGGCGTTTCCCGGGGCTGCGGCTGGACGTCCCGAGGGAGCGGCTGCGGTGGCGGCCGTCCATCCGCGCGCGTGGCCTGATCTCGCTCCCTGTCGCCTGGTGAAGCGGGGAGGCGTACACGTTTTTGATGCGTGACCCCGGGAGGATGGGGTAGAAAGGTTCTTGAGCCCGCCCGGTGTGCATCCCCCGTCGCACCGGGCGGGCCGCTGTATGCACGACGTGTGCCTCGTGTCGACGGCCGTTTCCGAGCGGAGCCGAGGGTGCCCTCACCCCCGACCCCTGCCGTATCGGGACGCAACCCCTGAGACCCCTCGGGTTTTTGGCCTTACCGGCGCTTAATCGGACGGAATTGGCATTCCGGTCCCGAGAGTAAGCTCACAGCCCAAACCTCTGCTGTGGCTTGAGAAGATCCCATTAGCCTCCTCCTATGACGGTCCTCCCCGACGGGCTTTCCCTAGCCGACGATTTCCCGGAAGTGACGCGCGACCAATGGCGCCACCTCGTCGAAGGCGTGCTGCGTAAAACCGGCACCTCGGACGCCGTGGGCGCCGAGGCCGAAGAGGCCCTCGCGACCGCGCTCGAGGACGGGATCACCGTCCGCCCGCTCTACACCGCACAGGACGTCCCCCAGGACCCCGGATTCCCCGGCTTCGCGCCCTTCGTGCGCGGCGGCCGGGCCGAGGGCTCCACCCTCTCCGGCTGGGACGTACGGCAGCGCCACGCCCACCCCGATCCGGTCCGCACCAACCAGGCGGTCCTCGCCGACCTGGAGAACGGCGCCGGCTCGGTCTGGCTCGCGGTCGGCGCGGCCGGGGTGCCCGTGGACGCCCTGCCCGAGGTGCTCAAGGGGGTCTATCTCGACCTCGCCCCCGTCGTCCTCGACGCGGGAGCCGAGTTCGCGGACGCCGCCCGCGCGCTGCTGCGGCTCTATTCCGACCGCGAGGTGCCGCCGGGCGCCGCGCTCGGCAACCTCGGCGCGGATCCGCTGGGGCTGGCGGCCCGCACCGGACGCGACGACGACCTGGCCGGGCAGCTGGCCGCCGCGGCCGACCTCGCGCGGACCTGTGACCGCGACCACCCCGGCGTACGGACCTTCGCCGTGGACGCGCTGCCGTACCACGAGGCGGGCGCCGGGGCGGCCCAGGAGCTCGGCTGCTCCCTCGCCGCCGCGGTGGCCTATCTGCGCACCCTCACCGAGTCCGGGCTGAGCGTCGAGGCCGCCTGCGCCCAGGTGGAGTTCCGCTACGCGGCCACCGCCGACCAGTTCCTCACCATCGCCAAGTTCCGGGCCGCCCGGCGCCTGTGGGCGCGCGTGGCGCAGGCGTGCGGCGCGCCGTCCGAGGCACGTGCCCAGCGTCAGCACGCGGTGACCTCCCCGGTGATGATGACCCGGCGCGACCCCTGGGTGAACATGCTGCGCACCACCGTGGCCGGCCTCGCGGCGGGCGTCGGCGGCGCCGACGCGGTCACCGTGCTGCCCTTCGACAGCGCCCTCGGCCTCCCCGACGACTTCGCCCGCCGCATCGCCCGCAACACCTCCACGATCCTGCTGGAGGAGGCGCACCTGGCCCGGGTGATCGACCCGGCCGGCGGCTCCTGGTACGTCGAGAAGCTCACCGACGACGTCGCCCGCGCCGCCTGGGCCTGGTTCCAGGAGATCGAGCGCGCCGGAGGCATGGCCGCGGCCCTCGCCTCCGGGCTGGTACGCGACCGGCTCGCCGAGACCTGGGCCCGCCGCACCCGCGACCTCGCCCGCCGCAAGGAGCCGATCACCGGCGTCAGCGAGTTCCCGAACCTCGCCGAGCGGCCCGTCGAGCGCGAGCCCGCGCCCGAGCCGCCCGGCGGCGGACTGCCGAGGGTGCGCCGCGACGAGGCGTACGAGGCGCTGCGCACCCGCTCCGACGCGCATCTGGCGGCCGAGGGCGCCCGGCCCAGGATCTTCCTGGCCGCGCTGGGCCCCGCCGCCGCGCACACCGCCCGCGCCTCCTTCGCCGTCAACCTCTTCCAGGCGGGCGGGATCGAGGCGGTCCACGAACCGGTCACCGTGACCGCCGAGACGGTCGCCGAGGCGTTCACCGCGAGCGGCGCCCGGGTGGCCTGCCTGTGCTCCAGCGACACGCTGTACGCGCAGGAGGCGGCCGCCGTGGCCGAGCGGCTGAAGGCCGCCGGTGCGGCACAGGTCTACCTGGCCGGACGGCCGGGGACACGACAGGATGAGTACGAGCGGGCCGGCGTGGACGGATACGTCTTCGCGGGCTGCGACGCGGTCGAGGTGCTCGCCTCGGCTCTGGACACCATGGGGGTGGCGTGATGGCGGGCGCTCCGGCGGAGCCGGGGAAGATCCCCGACTTCTCGGCGGTCGATCTGGACGGACCGGCCGAAGGCCCGGTGCCCAGCTCCGGCGACTGGGCCGCCGCGCTGCAGAACAGCGTGGGCAAGGGCGTGGAGGACCTGGTGTGGGACACCCCCGAGGGCATCGGGGTCAAACCGCTCTACACCGCCGAGGACCTGAAGGGCGTCGACTTCCTGGGCACCTACCCCGGCGCCGCGCCCTATCTGCGCGGCCCGTACCCGACGATGTACGTCAACCAGCCCTGGACCATCCGGCAGTACGCGGGCTTCTCCACCGCCGAGGAGTCCAACGCCTTCTACCGCCGCAACCTCGCGGCCGGCCAGAAGGGCCTGTCGGTCGCCTTCGACCTGCCCACCCACCGGGGCTACGACAGCGACCACCCCCGGGTCACCGGTGACGTCGGCATGGCGGGCGTGGCCATCGACTCCCTCTACGACATGCGGCAGCTCTTCGACGGCATCCCGCTGGACCGGATGAGCGTGTCGATGACGATGAACGGCGCGGTGCTGCCCGTGCTCGCGCTCTACATCGTGGCCGCCGAGGAACAGGGCGTACCGCCCGAGAAGCTGGCCGGGACCATTCAGAACGACATCCTCAAGGAGTTCATGGTCCGCAACACCTACATCTATCCGCCGCAGCCGTCGATGCGGATCATCTCCGACATCTTCGCCTTCACCTCGCAGCGGATGCCGCGCTACAACTCCATCTCCATCTCCGGCTACCACATCCAGGAAGCGGGTGCCACGGCCGATCTTGAGCTGGCCTACACCCTCGCCGACGGTGTGGAGTACCTGCGGGCCGGGCTGGACGCCGGGATGGACGTGGACGCCTTCGCGCCCCGGCTGTCGTTCTTCTGGGCGATCGGCATGAACTTCTTCATGGAGATCGCCAAGCTGCGGGCGGCGCGGCTGCTGTGGGCCAAGCTGGTGCAGCAGTTCGACCCGAAGAACCCCAAGTCGCTCAGCCTGCGCACCCATTCGCAGACCTCCGGCTGGTCGCTGACCGCCCAGGACGTGTACAACAACGTGGCGCGCACCTGCGTGGAGGCCATGGCCGCCACCCAGGGCCACACCCAGTCGCTGCACACCAACGCCCTCGACGAGGCACTCGCGCTGCCCACCGACTTCTCCGCCCGGATCGCCCGCAACACCCAGATCCTGCTCCAGCAGGAGTCGGGCACCACCCGGGTCATCGACCCGTGGGGCGGCAGCGCGTACGTCGAGAAGCTCACGTACGACCTGGCGCGGCGGGCCTGGCAGCACATCGAGGAGGTCGAGGCGGCCGGCGGCATGGCCAAGGCCATCGACGCGGGCATCCCCAAGCTGCGCGTGGAGGAGGCCGCGGCCCGCACCCAGGCGCGCATCGACTCCGGTCGCCAGCCGGTGATCGGGGTCAACAAGTACCGCGTCGACAGCGATGAGCAGATCGAGGTCCTGAAGGTCGACAACTCCGCGGTGCGCGCCCAGCAGATCGAGAAGCTGCGGCGGCTGCGCGCCGAGCGCGACGAGACGGTCTGCCAGGACGCGCTGCGCGCCCTGACCCGCGCCGCCGAGTCCGGCCCCGGCAGCGGCCTGGAGGGCAATCTGCTGGCGCTGGCCGTGGACGCCGCCCGTGCCAAGGCGACCGTGGGGGAGATCTCCGACGCGCTGGAGAAGGTCTATGGCCGCCACTCCGGCCAGATCCGTACGATCTCCGGTGTGTATCGAGACGAGGCCGGACCGTCGTCCGGCGTGGACCGCACCCGCGCGCTGGTCGAGGCGTTCGAGCGCGAGGAGGGCCGCCGCCCCCGCATCCTGGTCGCCAAGATGGGCCAGGACGGGCACGACCGCGGCCAGAAGGTGATCGCCACCGCCTTCGCCGACCTGGGCTTCGACGTCGACGTCGGCCCGCTGTTCCAGACGCCGGAGGAGGTCGCCCGGCAGGCGGTGGAGGCCGATGTGCACATCGTCGGCGTGTCGTCGCTCGCGGCCGGCCACCTCACCCTCGTGCCCGCGCTGCGCGAGCAACTGGCCGAGGCGGGGCGCGAGGACATCACCATCGTGGTCGGCGGGGTCATCCCGCCACAGGACGTCCAGACCCTGCACGAGGCCGGCGCCGCCGCCGTCTTCCTGCCGGGCACGGTCATCCCCGACGCCGCCCACGACCTGGTGCGGAAGCTGGCCGCCGACCTCGGCCACGAGCTGTAATGCCGCGGACGATCGACATCGAGGAGTATGCCAAGGGTGTGCTCGACGGCAAACGCGCGTACATCGCCCGCGCGATCACGCTCGTCGAGTCCACCCGGCCCGACCACCGCGACCTCGCCCAGCGGCTGCTGATCGAGCTGCTGCCGCACACCGGCGGGGCGCGGCGGATCGGCATCAGCGGGGTGCCCGGGGTGGGCAAGTCCACCTTCATCGACGCGCTGGGCACCATGCTCACCGGGGCCGGCCACAAGGTCGCGGTCCTCGCCGTCGACCCCTCCTCGACCCGCACCGGCGGCTCCATCCTGGGCGACAAGACCCGGATGGAGCGGCTGGCGGTCGACCCCAACGCGTTCGTACGGCCCTCGCCGAGCGCCGGCACGCTGGGCGGGGTGGCACGGGCCACCCGCGAGTCCATGGTCGTCATGGAGGCCGCGGGCTACGACGTGCTGCTGGTGGAGACCGTCGGCGTGGGCCAGTCCGAGACCGCGGTGGCCAATATGGTCGACTCCTTCCTGCTGCTCTCCCTGGCCCGCACCGGCGATCAGCTCCAGGGCATCAAAAAGGGCGTCCTGGAGCTGGCCGACGTGGTCACCATCAACAAGGCGGACGGCCCCCACGCACGGGACGCCAAGTCGGCGGCCCGTGAACTCGCGGGCGCGCTGCGGCTGTTGCAGCCGCCGGACGCGCCCTGGAACCCGCCCGTGCTCACCTGTAGCGCACGCGAGTCCACCGGGCTCGACGTGGTGTGGGAGCGCCTGGAACAGCACCGCCGGGTGCTGGACGCCACCGGCGCGCTGCACGCCAAGCGGCGCGACCAGCAGGTCGACTGGACCTGGTCGATGGTGCGCGACCAACTGCTCGCGCGGCTGCACGCCCACCCCGAGGTGCGGCGGCTCGGGCCCGAGCTGGAACAGCAGGTCCGCGACGGCACACTGACGGCCACGCTGGCGGCGGACCGGCTGCTGGCGGCCTTCCAGGGGTCGGCCGAGGGCGCAGCGCGGGCCCAGGGTGGAGTGCCGGTCGGTGGTGGACCGTCGGTCGAGGGTGGAGCGCGGGCCGACGGTGGAGCAGTCCCGGTCGATGGCGGACCGTCGGTCGACGGTGGATGAGGCGCCGCTGTCCGGGGCGGGGCGGGTCGGTCCGTTCTTCGCCCTGCGTACCGGCACCGGCGAGCCACACCAGGAGGGGTACGCGCGGATCGGCGAGGCGTACCGGCTGACCGGCCAGGGCGCCGCCGGGCCGGTGCTGCGCGCCCGCGTCGAGGCGGTCGCCGCGAGCCTGCGCACCGAGGAGCCGAGGGTCGCGGCCTCGCTCGCCTTCCAGGGGCTCGCCGCCCGGATGTGGTCCCTCGCGCTCGGTCCGGCGGCCCTCTCCGGCCGGGTGCCCCACCTGCGGCCCGACCGGTTGTGGTGGAACCCCGAGCGCACCGCCCCCGACGATCTGTGGTGGCCCGGCGCGGCGCCGCCGGTGATGGGCGAACCGGGAGGGCTCGCCGGTCGGATGGGCACCGCGGCGTACGTCCATCTGACGCCGCTGCACCACGCCGTCGAGCGGGCGTACCGGGTCTCGGGGCGGCTGCTGTGGGGCAACGCCGCCTCCGCGCTCGCCGGTTCGCTGCGGGTGCTGCACGACTGGTGCCGGACGCACGGCCTTCCGGAGGCGGCGGACCGGGCCACCGAACTGGCGCGTGCCCAGCTTGTCCGTCCACCGCTGCGCGACACCGGCACCCTGACCCCCGCGCCGCTCGGCTACCGGCGCCGCACCTGCTGTCTCTACTACCGGGTGCCGGGCGGTGGGCTGTGCGGCGACTGCGTACTGCGCGGGGCGGGGGGCGCCGGTGAGGCGCCCGAGGCGCCGGGGTGAGCGGGACGCCGGGGTGAGACGGATGCCGGGGTGAGACGGACTGTCCCGGCGTTGGGCCGATACGGTGGGCGAATGCCGAAGAACGGGAACCTGTTCTCATCCTGGCGGGGTTGGCGCGGACGCGCCACCTCCCGTCTGGTCCACCGCGGATGGCGCGCCGTACAGCGGGCCGGCGCGGTGACGGCCGAGCGCCCCGGCCCGTACCGCTTCCGCCACATCGGCGCCGGCACCCGGCTGGCGTTCCCCCAGGGCACCGTCTTCGGCGAACCGTGGATCGAACTCGGCGAGCACTGCGTCATCGGCGAGCAGGTGACCCTCACCGCCGGCATGATGCCCGGCGTGGACCTCGGCCCCGACCCTGTGCTGCGCATCGGCAACGGCGTGGTGCTGGGCCGGGGCAGCCATGTGATCGCCTCCGTCCCCGTGGAGTTCGGGAACGACGTCTTCTGCGGTCCGTACGTCTACGTGACCAGCGACAACCACTCCTACGACGATCCGGACCAGCCCATCGGCCGGCAGTGGCCGCGCTTCGCGCCCGTCCGCATCGGCCCCGGCAGCTGGTTGGGCGCGGGCGCGGTGATCCTGCCCGGGGCCCGGCTGGGCCGCAATGTGGTGGTCGCGGCGGGCGCGGTCGTACGGGGCGAGGTGCCCGACCACGCCGTGGTGGCCGGGGCACCGGCCCGGATCATACGGCGCTGGGCCCCGGACGAGGGCTGGCAGCCACCGCTGCGCACCCCGGCGCCGGTACCGATCCCCGAGGACATGACCGTCGAGCAACTGCTCGCGCTGGCCGAGCTGGAGCAGGAGCGGGAGCAGGAGCAGGATGAAGCACGGGACCGGGATCGGGAGCGGGAACAGGCGCAGGTACAGACGCAGACGCAGGGGCTGGAGCGGGAGCCGGGGGCCGGGGCGTCGTAGCAGGTCAGTAGGTCAGTAGAGTTTCGGGGACTGTCCCCGACCCGCGAGGTGACCACCGTGAGCCCGCCGCCTCCCCCCGTGACCGTCATCGGCATCGGCGCCGACGGCTGGGACGGGCTCGGTCCCGCGGGCCGCGAGGCGTTGCGCACGGCCGAGGTGGTCATCGGTGGCCGGCGCCACCTGGGTCTGCTGCCGCCGGAGTGCCCCGGTGAACGGGTGTCCTGGCCCTCGCCGCTGCGCCCCGCCGTCCCCGGGCTGTTCGCCGCGCACACCGGACGGCGGGTGTGTGTGCTGGCCAGCGGCGACCCCATGTTCTTCGGCATCGGCCGCACTCTGGCCGAGTTGCTGGGCGCCGAACGGCTGCGGGTGCTGCCCCATCCGTCGTCGGTCTCCCTGGCCTGTGCCCGGCTCGGCTGGGCGCTGGAGGAGACCGAGGTGGTCAGCCTCGTCGGCCGGCCACTGGCCACGCTGACCCGTGAGCTGTACGCGGGGCGGCGGCTGCTCGTGCTCAGCGCGGGCGCCGACACCCCCGCCGAGGTGGCCCGGCTGCTCGGGGACCGCGGTTTCGGCCCGAGCCGGATGCGGGTGCTCGAACAGCTGGGGAGCGCACGGGAACGCTGTGTGGAGGGTACGGCCGAGGAGTGGCCGCATCCGCCCGGCGACCCCCTCAACGTCATCGCCGTCGACTGCGCCCCGGCGGCCGGCGCCCCGCGCCTGTCGCTCGCGCCGGGACTGCCCGACGCGGCGTACGACCACGACGGCCAGCTGACCAAGCGCCATGTGCGGGCCGCGACGCTCGCCGCGCTCGCCCCCGCCCCCGGGGAACTGCTGTGGGACGTCGGCGGCGGCTCGGGCTCCATCGCCGTGGAGTGGACGCGCACCCACCGCACCTGCCGGGCGGTCTCGGTGGAACGCGATCCGGTGCGCGCCGAGCGCATCGGCCGCAACGCGGCGGCCCTCGGGGCGCCCGGGGTGACCGTGGTCACCGGTGCCGCCCCGGACGCCCTGGCCGGACTGCCCACCCCCGACGCGGTGTTCATCGGCGGCGGCCTGACCGCCCCCGGAGTGCTGGAGGCGTGCTGGACCGCGCTGCCGCCGGGCGGCAGGATCGTCGCCAACACGGTGACCCTGGAGTCCGAGGCGCTGCTCGCCGACTGGTACCGCCGCCACGGCGGCGACCTGATCCGCCTCGCCGTATCCCACGCCACCCCGGTCGGCACCTTCACCGGCTGGCGCCAGGCGATGCCGGTCACCCAATGGTCCGCCACAAAGCCGCACACCACCCCGGACACCCCTGCTGGGCCTGCCAGGCCCGTTGGGCCTGCCGGGTCCGTTGGGCCTGCGGCTCCTGCTGGGCCTGCGGCTCCTGCTGGGCCTGCCGGGTCTGCTGGGTCTGCTGGGTCTGTCGCTCCTGCTGGGCCTGCGGCTCCTGCTGGGCCTGCTGGGTCTGCTGGGTCTGTCGCTCCTGCTGGGCCTGCGGTTCCTGCTGGGCCTGCCGGGTCTGCTGGGTCTGTTGGGTCTGTGGCTCCCGCCGGGCTTGTTGGGTCTGCTGGGTTCGCCGCTCCTGCTGGGCCTGCCGGGTCCGTTGGGCCTGCCGGGTCCGTTGGGCCTGTGGCCGCCGCCGCTCTTGCCGGACTCGCTGTCCCTGCTGGGTCTGTTGGGTCTGTTGGGCTGGCCGCTCCCGTTGGGTCTGTGGCTCCCGCCGGGCTTGTTGGATCTGCTGGGTTCGCCGCTCCTGCCGGGTCTGCTGGGTCTGCGGCCGCCGCTGCTCTTGCCGGGCTCGCTGTCCCTGCTGGGTCTGCCGGACTCGCTGCTCCCGTTGGGTCTGTGGCTCCCGCCGGGTCTGTGGCTCCCGCCGGGCCTGCCGCCCCTGCCGTTCCGGCTGATCCCCGCGAGCCCTCCGGGCCCTCGGCAGTGGGGAGTTCGGCCGGAGCCGAGGGCGGTGTCGGCGGACTCGCCGATCGGCGGCTCCTCGTACCACCTGCTGAAGCCGCTCAAGGAGAGACGCGATGACGGTGTACTTCATCGGCGCGGGCCCCGGTGCCGCCGATCTGATCACGGTGCGCGGCGCCCGGACCCTGGCCCGCTGCCAGGTGTGCCTGTACGCGGGCAGCCTGGTGCCGCGTGAACTGCTCGCCGAATGTCCGCCGGACGCCCGCCTCGTCGACACCGCCCGGCTCGACCTCGACCGGATCACCGCCGAGCTGGTGGCCGCGCACCGGGCGGGCCATGACGTGGCCCGGCTGCACTCCGGCGATCCGTCGGTGTTCAGCGCCGTGGCCGAGCAGATGCGCCGCCTCGACGCCGCCGGCATTCCGTACGAGGTGGTTCCGGGCGTCCCGGCCTTCGCTGCCGCGGCCGCGGCGCTGAAGCGTGAGCTGACCGTGCCGACCGTCGGCCAGACCGTCGTCCTCACCCGCGTCGCCCAGCAGGCCACGCCCATGCCCGAGGGCGAGGACCTGGCCACCCTCGGCCGCAGCCGCGCCCTGCTCGTGCTGCATCTCGCCGCCCGCTATGTGGATCGCGTCGTCGACGAACTCCTCCCGCACTACGGCGCCGACTGCCCGGCGGCCGTGGTCGCCATGGCCAGCCGCCCCGACGAACTGGTGCTGCGCGGCACGCTGGACGACATCGCGGCGCAGGTGAAGGCGGCGGGCGTGGTGCGGACGGCCGTCATCATGGTGGGCCGCACCCTCGGCGCGGAGCAGTTCCGCGACAGCCACCTCTACTCCCCGGAGCGCGAGCGCCCGCACGAGCCCTGCCACCCGCCCGTCGTCTGAGCCCGCCTCCGGCGCGGCTGGGCCCCCGCCTGCCGCCGCCCGCCGCCGACGGCGCCGAGGTGTGGGGCCCGACGGCGTGCGGGGTGCGCCCGCGCAGTGCACCGGCAGCGGCGTCGCACGGTGCCGTGCGACGTATGGCGCGCGGGGCCCGCAGCGTGGTCGGCGCACCGGCGCACCGGCGCAGTGTGGCGGGGCGTGGCGGGCGAGCCGTCCGCACCCGCGCCTCACGGGTGAGGGGCGGCAGCCGAATCACGTGGTGCCCACGTGCCGCCACACCGGTGTGCCGCCGCCCCGGCTGTCTCGCGGCGACGGGTTGCTGGTCGGTGTGCCGCTAGTCGGCGGCCCGCTGCGTCGGCGTGTCGCTGCACCAGCGGGTGGCGCCCAAGGGGGCGGCACCGGCTGCGTGGGAGGCGCTGGTTCGGTGTGCCGCCTGTGTGCCGCCGCGCCGGCGGATGGCGCCCCAAGCGGCGGCGCCGGCATCGGCACGGCACGACACGACACGCCGCGCCGTGCCGCGCCAGGTGCCGCGCCGTGCCGGTGCCGCGCCGCGCCGCGCCGTGCCAGGCGCCGAGCCGACGCCGCGCCAGGCGCCGCGAACAGCGCTCAGCGGTCTCGCGGACCCCGCGGCTCCGCACGGCCCACGATCGTGCCCGCGCGGTCGATGCAGATCACGTCCACCGCCACCGGTGCGCCGCGCAGCACCCCGAGTGCCGTGTCGCGGGCCGCCGTCGCGACCAGGTCGCCGAGGGGCACGCCGTGGGCGGAGCACAGCTGGACCGTCTCCAGCCCTGTGTTGGCCGTGGCCACCGCCTCCGCGAGAGCCTCGTCCGCCCCGCCACGGCGGGCCAGTTCGGCGAGGAACCCCTTGTCCACCTGGGACCGCGAGGAGTGGAGGTCCAGATGTCCGGCGGCCAGCTTGGAGAGCTTGGCGAAGCCGCCGGCGACGGTCAGCCGGTCCACCGGGTGGCGGCGCAGATACTTCAGCACCGCCCCCGCGAAGTCGCCCATGTCCAGCAGCGCGTCCTGCGGCAGTCCGTGCACGGCCACCGCCACCTTCTCGGACGTCGAGCCCGTACAGCCCGCCACATGGCGGCGGCCCGCCGCGCGTGCGACGTCCACTCCGCGCCGGATGCTGTCGATCCACGCCGAGCAGGAGTAGGGCACGACGACGCCCGTCGTGCCGAGGATGGACAGTCCGCCCAGGATGCCCAGTCGCGGGTTCCAGGTGGAGCGGGCGATCTCCTCGCCGTGGTCCACCGAGATCTCGATCTCGACGTCGCCGGTTGCGCCGTGCCGGGCCGCGACCGAGGCGATGTGGTCGCGCATCATCTGGCGCGGCACGGGGTTGATGGCCGGTTCGCCCACCGGGAGCGGCAGTCCGGGCCGGGTCACCGTGCCGACGCCCAAACCGGCCCGGAAGACCACGCCGCGGCCGGGTGGCAGGGCCCGTACCGTGGCCCTGACCAGCGCTCCGTGGGTCACGTCCGGATCGTCCCCGGCGTCCTTGACGATCGCGGCCATGGCCCGGTCCGCCGTCAGTTCCTCGGCCGCGAGCGCGAACGCGGGGCGCTGCCCCTTGGGCAGTGCGATGGTCACCGGATCGGGGAACTCCGCCGTGAGCAGGGCGGTGTACGCGGCCGTCGTCGCGGCCGTCGCGCACGCCCCGGTGGTCCAGCCGTGCCGCAGCCCCGTCCGCTCCAGTTGCGCGCTCCGCCCCCCTGCCGTCTCGGTCCTGGCCTCCGCCTCAGCCATGGGCCGGCCGCCGCGCATACGATGACGGGCGCACGGACGACGAAAGGCACCCGATGAACAGCGCACCGGCGCGCCATGTGCTCATCCTCGGCGGCACCACCGAGGCGCGCCGCCTCGCCGAGGAACTCGCCGACGCCCCCGCCCTGCGCGTGACCAGTTCCCTCGCGGGCCGGGTCGCCGCACCGCGACTGCCCGTGGGGCAGGTGCGGATCGGCGGGTTCGGGGGCGCCGAGGGCATGGCCCGCTGGCTGCGCGAGCACCAGGTGGACGCGCTCATCGACGCCACCCATCCTTTCGCCGACACGATCAGTTCCCATGCGGCCCAGGCGGCCGCCGACGTCCATGTTCCCCTGCTCGCCCTGCGCCGCCCCGGCTGGGTCCCCGGTCCGGGCGACCGCTGGCATTCCGCGGGTTCGCTGGCCGAGGCCGCGCGGCTGCTGCCGGACCTGGGGGAGCGGATCTTCCTCACCACGGGACGGATGGGCCTGGCCACCTTCGCCCACCTGACCGAGCAGTGGTTCCTGGTCCGCTCGGTCGACGCCCCCGAGCCGCCGGCCCCGCCCCGCATGGAGGTGATCCTCGACCGCGGCCCGTTCACCCTCGGGGGCGAGACGGAGCTGCTGCGCCGCCACCGCATCGACGTCCTGGTCACCAAGGACAGCGGCGGCCACGCCACCGCCCCCAAACTCACCGCGGCCCGCGCCGCCGCCCTCCCGGTCGTCCTCGTCCGCCGCCCGCCCGCCCCCGAGGGCGTCCCCGTGGCCGAAACCCCCGCCGAAGCCGCCACCTGGCTGCGGACGACCCTGGGCTGACCCGCGTTACCCGGCGGCTACGCCTCCGGGTACCGGCGCGGGGTCCAGACGACCTGCGTGCCGTCGCCGCGGCGGGCCGTGCGGGTCTGGGAGGAGCCCACCAGGAGGATGGTGCGCATGTCGACCTCGGCCGGGTCGAGGTCGGCCAGGCGGACGATCCGTACGCGTTCCCCGGGGCCGCCGATGTCGCGGCCCAGGACCACGGGGGTGTCGGGGGCGCGGTGCTCCAGCAGGAGTTCGCGGGCCTTGCCCACCTGCCAGACGCGGCTGCGTGAGCCGGGGTTGTAGAGGGCGAGCACCAGGTCGGCCGCCGCGGCGGCGCGCAGGCGCTCGGCGATGACCTCCCAGGGCTTGAGCCGGTCGGAGAGGGAGATCACCGCGTAGTCGTGGCCGAGCGGGGCGCCGGACCGGGCGGCGGCGGCGTGGGCCGCGGTCATGCCGGGCACGATCCGCACCGGGACCTCGCGGTAGGGGTCCTCGCAGGCGGCCTCCAGGACGGCGGTGGCCATGGCGAACACGCCCGGGTCGCCGGAGGAGACGACGGCGACCCGCCGGCCCCGCCGGGCGAGGTCGAGGGCGAATTCGGCGCGTACGGCCTCGACCTTGTTGTCGGAGGCGTGGCGCCGCTGACCCGGGCGGACCGGTACCCGGTCCAGATAGGTGGTGTAGCCGACGAGGTCCTCGGCGGCGGCCAGTTCGGCCCGTGCCTCGGGGGTGAGCCACAGCGGCCCGGCCGGGCCGAGGCCGACGACCACGACCTCACCCGCGCCGGACCCGCCGCGCGGCGCGTCCACCCGGCTGGGCAGCACCGCCATCGAGAAGTACGGCACCGACTCCGGGTCGACCTCGGCCAGCGGGGCGGTCCGCTCCGCGTCCATCGTGGCGCGCTCCACATAGCGCGCGTCCGCGAGCCGCCCCGACCGCTCCAGCGCCCGCCGCACCGTGGGGAAGGTCCGGCCGAGCTTCATCACCGCCGCCGCGTCCGCCGTCGCCAGGCGGGCCGTCAACTCCTCCTCCGGCAGGGTGCCGGGGAGGACCGTCAGCACCTCCTCGCCCTCCACCAGCGGTGTGCCCAGCCGGGCGGCCGCGGCGCTGACCGAGGTGACACCGGGGATGACCTCGGTGGGGTAGCGGTCGGCGAGCCGCTTGTGCATGTGCATGTACGAGCCGTAGAAGAGCGGATCGCCCTCCGCGAGCACCGCGACCGTGCGCCCCGCGTCCAGATGCGCGGCGAGCCGGGCGGCCGCGTCGGCGTAGAACTCCTCCATCGCGCCGCGATAGCCGCCCGGGTGGTCGGTGGACTCCGTGGTGACCGGGTAGACCAGCCGCTCCTCGATGTGGTCGGGCCGCAGGTACCGCTCGGCGATCGAGCGCGCGATGCTGCGGCCGTGCCGGGCGCTGTGGTACGCGATGACATCGGCCTCGGTGATGACCTCCACGGCGCGTACGGTCATCAGGGAGGGGTCGCCGGGGCCGAGCCCCACGCCGTAGAGCCGGCCGGTCTGCTGCTCGCTCACTCTTCCTCGCTCGCTATCGCGTTGATCGCGGCCGCGGCGATGGCGCTGCCGCCGCGCCGGCCGTGCACCACCAGGTGGTCGAGCGCCGCCGGATGGCCGGCCAGCGCCTCCTTGGACTCGGCGGCGCCGATGAAGCCCACCGGCACACCGATCACGGCCGCCGGCCGCGGCGCGCCTTCTTCGATCATCTCCAGCAGCCGGAAGAGCGCCGTGGGGGCGTTGCCGACCGCCACCACCGCCCCGTCCAGCCGGTCCCGCCACAGCTCCAGCGCGGCGGCGCTGCGCGTGGTGCCCATGCGCCGCGCCAACTCCGGTACCGCGGGGTCCGCGAGTGTGCAGAGCACCTCGTTGTCGGCGGGCAGCCGCTTGCGGGTGACCCCGCTGGCGACCATGCGCGCGTCACAGAGCACGGGCGCGCCGGCCCGCAGCGCGGCGCGGGCGCGGGAGACCACCCCGGTCGTGTACGCGAGGTCCTTGACCAGGTCGACCATGCCGCAGGCGTGGATCATCCGCACCGCCACCTGGCTGACGTCGGCGGGGAGCCCGCCGAGGTCGGCCTCGGCACGGATGGTGGCAAAGGACGCGCGGTAGATGGCCGCCCCGTCCTTCTCGTAGTCGAACACGGTGTCCTCGATCATGTCGTTCCACGGGCCGCCGCCACGGCGCCGGCCAATTGCTCTGCTGTCACATCCACGCTGTCCGCCTCCGGCGTGTCGTCTTCCGCGCCCCGTACGGTGACCCGGTAGGCCGTGTCGCCGGTGGCCAGCGCGTCCACATAGCGGCCCCCGGGGTGACCGCAGCGCCGTTCACAGCCGGAGACGTACACCGGCAGCGGACCGGGCCCGGCCGACAGCGGATCGCCCCCGGTCCGGCCGTCCCCGGTCCGGCCGTCCCCGCACCGGCCGCCGTCGGTCCCGCCGTCCCCGGCCAGGTCGCCCCGGGGCCGGCCGCCGCCGGACGACGCGCCCGCGACACGCTGCGCCGCGTCGACCGGGTGTGCCGCGTCGACCGGGTGCGCCGCGTCGACCGGGTGTGCCGCGTCCGCGACCGTCCGCGCCGTGCCCGACACCATGCGCGCCGTGTCGGTCCGCACATCCGCCAGGGACTTGGCGCAGCCGGGGCGTCCCGTGCACGCGCCGACCCCGAGCCACGGCGAGTCCGGCGCGGTCACCAGTCCCGCGTCGGACAGTTCCAGCGCGGCACCGCGCGCGTCGGCCGGGGAGAACCCGGGGAGCACCACGCCGCGCCAGGGTGTCATACGCAGCTCATCCGCCCCGCCCCGGGAGGCGAGCGCGGTGAGCAGCCGCCATTGCGCGGCGCTCACCCGGCCCAGGGGGAGGACGACGGACAGCGCGTGGCGCCCGTGCGGGCCGGGGACCGGCCCGGGGGCGGGCGGTGCGGCGGAGGCACCGGCTGGTCCGCGCTCCACCGGTACGGCCTCGATGCCCGCGTCGGCGAGTCGCGCGGCCAAATCGTCGGCCGTCACGGCGTGTCGCGCGGGGAGTTCGCGTACCCGCCACGCTCGGGTGCCGCTCTCGCGGGCCTTGGCCAGGAACTCCACCGCGGCCAGCGCGGCCGCGCGCGGCGCGTCCCCGCTCCGCACCCAGAGATCGCCGCCCGCAACCGGCCCGTCCGTGGCGACGCCCGCCACGCCCGCGTCGCCGTCGGGCAGGGCGGAGCCGTCCGTACGCGGCGTTCGCCGCGGTGCCGTCTCCGGGTGTGTCGTCGCCGCACTCGACGGCGACGGCGACGACACACCCGGACACGGCAGTGGACCCTCGACCCGCAACAGGGCTCCGCCGTCCGGCGTTGCGATCAATGTCACATCCGCGCCCAACGCGGCCACATCGCCCCGCCCGTCGTCCAGCGCGAACAGGAACCGGCCCGACAAGCCCGACAATTCTTCGTGCTCCGTGGGTGTGTCGTCGCACAGCACGGTGTCCAACTCCCGTACCCACGCCGTCACATCCGCGTGTCCCCTGCCGTCCAGACCGGACAGCGGCGACGCCACGATGTTGCGCACCCGGTCATGGCGGTCCGAGGGGAGCAGGCCGGCCGCCCGCAGCCGGGCCGCCAGTTCGGCGCCGCACCCCGCTCCCAGACCGCGCACCTGGAGATTGCCCCGTGAGGTGATGTCCAGTCGGCCGTCGCCCAACTCCTCGGCCAGCCGCCCCACCGCCCGTGCCTGACAGGCCGTCAGCAGACCCCCCGGCACCCGGATCCGGGCGAGCGAGCCGTCGTCCGCCGGGTGCAGCCGCAGCGCGCCCGGACAGGCGTCATCGCGTCCGCGCACGGGGGTTTCATCCCCTGGTGGGGTGGTTGTCGGGGGGAGGGGCATGGCGGCGAGCATACCGACGATCCGGTCCGGCCCACCGCCCCGGCCAGGCCGGAACTCACCGTCCCGTGGCAGGTCAGCAACGCTTACTATGCTCAGCGGCGGGTCGATCCCGGCCCGCCGGACGCACAAGACGGCACTCACGGCAGGAAGCCGGTGGAAATCCGGCGCGGTCCCGCCACTGTGAGCGCGGCGGCTGCCCTCAGGGCAGCGGCCGGGCGAGCCAGGAACTGCCGCCGTCTTCAACCCGCCCGGGGCGCGGACCCCGAGGAAGGCCTGCCGCCGCATGATTCTGCTGCTGTCGACGTCCGACACCGACCTGCTCAGCGCCCGTGCCGCCACGGGCCCGGTGCCGTACCGCCTCGCCAACCCGGCCCGCCTCGCCCTCGACGACCTCCCCGGGCTCCTCGACGGCGTGGAACTCGTCGTCGTCCGGCTCCTCGGCGGCATCCGCGCCTGGCAGGAGGGGCTCGAGACCCTGCTCGCGGGCGACCTCCCCGTCGTCGTCCTGACCGGTGAACAGGCGCCCGACGCCCAGCTCATGGAGGCGTCCACGGTCCCGGTCGGCATCGCCGCCGAGGCCCACGCCTACCTCGCCCACGGCGGGCCCGGCAATCTGGACCAGCTGGCCCGGTTCCTCTCCGACACCGTGCTGCTCACCGGCCACGGCTTCGAACCGCCGGCGCCCGCGCCCACCTGGGGCCCGCTGGAGCGCACCGCCCGCGAGAACGCCACCGGCCCGACCGTCGCGGTGCTCTACTACCGCGCCCACCACATGAGCGGCAACACCGCCTTCGTCGAGGCCCTGTGCCGGGCCGTGGAGGACGCCGGGGGCCGCCCGCTGCCGCTGTTCGTCGCCTCGCTGCGGGCCCCCGAACCCGAGCTGATCGAGGCCCTGGGCGCGGCCGACGCCGTCGTCACCACCGTCCTCGCGGCCGGCGGCACCCGCCCCGCGGAGGCGTCCGCGGGCGGTGACGACGAGGCGTGGGACGCGGGCGCGCTGGCCGCGCTCGACGTGCCCGTGCTCCAGGCGCTGTGCCTGACCTCGCCGCGCGCCGCGTGGGAGGAGAACGACGAGGGGCTGTCGCCGCTGGACGCCGCGACCCAGGTCGCCGTCCCCGAGTTCGACGGGCGGCTCATCACCGTGCCGTTCTCGTTCAAGGAGGTCGACGAGGACGGGCTGCCGGTCTATGTCGCCGACGCCGAGCGCGCCGCGCGGGTCGCCGGGATCGCGGTGCGACACGCCCGGCTCCGCCATATCCCCGCCGCCGACAAGCGCCTGGCGCTCGTCCTCTCCGCCTACCCCACCAAGCACTCCCGGATCGGCAACGCCGTCGGACTCGACACCCCCGCGAGCGCCGTCGCCCTGCTGCGCCGGCTGCGCGCCGAAGGCTATGACCTCGGCCCCGAGGACGGGCCGGACGCGCTCCCGGGCCTGGGGTCCGGCAATGGCGACGAGCTGATCTACGCCCTCATCGAGGCGGGCGGCCACGACCAGGAGTGGCTCACCGAGGAACAGCTGGCCCGCAACCCCGTCCGCATCCCGGCCGCCGACTACCGCCGCTGGTACGCCACGCTGCCGGGGGAGCTGCGGGACGCGGTCGAGGAGCACTGGGGCCCGCCGCCCGGCGAGATGTTCGTCGACACCAGCCGCGATCCCGAGGGTGAGATCGTCCTGGCCGCGCTGCGCCGCGGCAACCTGCTGGTCGTCATCCAGCCCCCGCGCGGCTTCGGCGAGAATCCCATCGCCATCTACCACGACCCCGATCTGCCGCCCTCGCACCACTACCTGGCCGCCTACCGCTGGATGGCCACACCGCGGGCGGACGGCGGGTTCGGCGCCGACGCCATGGTCCACCTGGGCAAACACGGCAACCTGGAGTGGCTGCCGGGCAAGAACGCCGGACTGTCCGCCGCCTGCGGCCCCGACGCCGCGCTCGGCGATCTGCCGCTGATCTACCCCTTCCTGGTCAACGACCCCGGCGAGGGCACCCAGGCCAAGCGCCGTGTCCACGCCACCCTCGTCGACCACCTCGTCCCGCCGATGGCCCGCGCCGACTCCTACGGCGACATCGCGCGGCTGGAGCAGCTCCTTGACGAGTACGCCGCCATCTCCTCGATGGACCCGGCCAAGCTCCCCGCCATCCGCGCCCAGATCTGGACCCTCATCCAGGCCGCCCGGCTCGACCACGACCTGGGCCTGGAGGAGCGGCCGGACGACGACGGCTTCGACGACTTCCTGCTGCACGTCGACGGCTGGCTGTGTGAGGTCAAGGACGCCCAGATACGCGACGGCCTGCACGTCCTGGGCACCGCCCCGACCGGACCCGAGCGCGTCAACCTCGTCCTGGCCATCCTCCGCGCCCGCCAGATCTGGGGCGGTACGACCGCCCTCCCCGGCCTGCGCGAGGCGCTCGGCCTCGACGAGTCGGCCGCCACCCGCACCGGCGCCGACGAGGCAGAGGAGCGGGCCCGCGCGCTGGTCCAGGCGATGGAGGACGCCGGATGGGAGCCGGAGGCCGCCGAGAAGGCCGTGCTCACGCTGCCCGTGGAGCAGCGCCCCGCCGTCTCCGCCGTCCTGGGCTTCGCCGCCCGCGAGGTCGTGCCCCGGCTGGCCGCCACGACGGACGAGATCGACCACGCCGTCCACGCCCTGGCCGGCGGATTCGTCCCCGCGGGCCCGTCGGGCTCACCGCTGCGCGGACTGGTCAACGTCCTGCCGACCGGCCGCAACTTCTACTCCGTGGACCCCAAGGCCGTGCCCAGCCGGCTGGCCTGGGAGACCGGCCAGGCGCTCGCCGACTCGCTCCTGGAGCGCTACCGCGCCGACAACGACGGCCAGTGGCCGAAGTCGGTGGGCCTGTCGCTGTGGGGGACGAGCGCGATGCGCACCTCCGGCGACGACGTGGCCGAGGCGCTGGCGCTGCTGGGCGTCCGCCCGGTGTGGGACGACGCCTCGCGACGCGTAACGGGACTCGAACCCGTACCGCTCGACCAGCTGGGCCGTCCGCGCGTCGATGTCACCCTGCGCATCAGCGGGTTCTTCCGGGACGCCTTCCCGCACGTCGTGGGGCTGCTCGACGACGCCGTACGGCTCGCCGCCTCCCTCGACGAGACCGACGAGGACAACTACGTACGGGCGCACACCCGCGCCGACCTCGCCGAACACGGTGACGAGCGGCGCGCCACCACCCGCATCTTCGGCTCCCGGCCCGGTACCTACGGCGCCGGACTGCTCCAGCTCATCGACAGCCGGGACTGGCGCACCGACGCCGACCTCGCCGAGGTCTACACGGTCTGGGGCGGCTACGCCTACGGCCGTGGTCTCGAGGGGCGCCCGGCGCGGGCCGAGATGGAGAGCGCCTACCGCCGGATCGCGGTCGCGGCCAAGAACACCGACACCCGCGAGCACGACATCGCCGACTCCGACGACTACTTCCAGTACCACGGCGGCATGGTGGCCACCGTGCGCGCGCTCAAGGGCACCGCGCCCGCCGCGTACATCGGCGACTCCACCCGCCCCGAGACGGTCCGCACCCGCACCCTCCACGAGGAGACCTCACGGGTCTTCCGTGCCCGGGTGGTCAACCCTCGCTGGATCGAGGCGATGCGCCGTCACGGCTACAAGGGCGCCTTCGAACTCGCGGCGACCGTCGACTACCTCTTCGGCTACGACGCGACCACGGGTGTGGTGGCCGACTGGATGTACGACAAGCTCGCCCAGACCTATCTGCTCGACCCGGAGAACCGGTCCTTCCTGGAGCAGGCCAACCCCTGGGCGCTGCACGGCATGGCCGAGCGGCTGCTGGAGGCCGAGAGCCGCGGACTGTGGGCCGAGCCCGACCCGGAGGTGCTGGAGCGGGTGCGGGAGCTGTACCTGGAGACGGAGGGCGGCCTGGAGGGCGGGGACGAGTAGCCGCGTCCCGTGCGATGAGCCGTGCGGTCGGCCGGTCGGTGGCCGTGCGGCGGACCGGCCGGTGAGGCGGCACGTGGCTCGGTCGGCGGACGGGCGGTGGCTCAGTCGGCGGACGGCCGTGCCGCCGGGCGGGCCGCCGCACGGACCCGGTCCGGCCAGGCGGGACAGCTGACCAGTTCGGCCCACTCGCGGTCGTAGCGCCCGGGGACCGCCCGCCCCGCGGATGCCCAGCGCTCGACCAGCGCGGCGTAGATCGGTACGGATGTGGAGGTGTGAACGGTCTGATGAACCGTTCCGTCGCCTTCGGTGCTCCGGTCCAGCGCTCTGCTCGGCTGCGAGAGAGAACGGCGTCGCATCGTCGTCGTCATATTCCGACAACGCGCCGTGCCCCGCCGGGTCACCTTCCGCATGCCGGTCTCACCCGCATCGGCGTGGTGTCGCACATGTCAGCGACTCCGTGGTGGCCCCGCCCGTGTGACCGGCCGGGCACCCATTCCGTAGCCGGAAATGAAAAGCGTTGCCGGGTTCATAAAAGCCATCCACAGTTTATTGATAACCGTGTCCATTGCAGCCTTTGGTGAATTCCACCCGAGGCTGTTTCAATTGCGCTGGGCCGAAGACGATCCGAGGAGGAGCGGGTGGGAGCGCATACGCACGGACCCGGCGAGGGGCACGGCGGACTTGGGCACAGCGGCCACACGCACGGGGTGGCGGAGCATGCCGACCGCCGGTGGTTGTCCATCGCCCTCGCGCTGATCAGCGGTTTCATGGTGATCGAGGTCGTGGTCGGGATCATCGCCGGTTCGGTGGCGCTGCTGTCCGACGCGGCCCATATGCTCACCGACGCCGCCTCGATCGTTCTCGCGCTCATCGCCATCCGGCTCTCGGCGCGCCCCGCACGTGGCGGATACACCTATGGGCTCAAACGGTCGGAAATTCTTTCCGCCCAGGCCAATGGCCTTTCCCTGCTGCTGCTCGGCGCCTATCTCGGCTATGAGGGGGTGGCGCGGCTCATCGATCCGCCCGAGGTGACCGGTGGTCTGGTGCTGACCACCGCGCTGGCCGGTGTGGTGGTGAATCTCGCGGCCGCGTGGTGCATGTCGCGGGCGAACCGCGCCTCGCTCAACGTCGAGGGCGCCTTCCAGCATGTGCTCAACGATCTCTACGCCTTCGTCGCCACCGCCATCGCCGGACTGGTGGTGCTGACGACGGGCTTCGCACGGGCCGACGCGATCGCCGGTCTGGTGGTGGTCGTCCTCATGGTCAAGGCGGGCGTGGACCTGCTGCGGGCCTCCGGGCGGGTGCTGCTGGAGGCCGCCCCCGCCGGTGTCGAGCCCGATGAGGTGGGCGGCCGGATGGTCGCCCACGGACGGGTGGCCGAGGTGCACGATCTGCACGTCTGGCAGATCACCTCGGGTGAGGTCTCGCTCTCCGCCCATGTCCTGGTCGCGGCGGACGGCGACTGCCACGCCGTCCGGGAGGACCTGGAAGCGGTGCTGCGCGAGGAGTACGGGATCACTCACACCACGCTCCAGGTCGACCATCTGGACGACCTGGCCCCACGGGGGCGGGAGGACGCGGAGCACTGTCTGACCGCCCACGGCCCGGTGCACCGGGCCGCCCCTCGGGACCGCTGAGGGGCGTGGGACGGCGGGGGCGATCCCGCGCGCCCTTCGGCCGTCGCCTCAGGCGGCGGCCGGGGCGGCCTGGGCAGCCGGGGCGAAGACGGCGGTCAGGACCTTCTTGGTGACATGGGCGACCAGCGCCTCGAGGGCGATACGGGCCAGCCTGCCCAGGACGGTCGTCAGGATCTCGGCCATGGGGTGGTACCTCACTGGGGAACTCGATAGTCGATGCTCGATGCGGAATCCAGACATCCGCTTCCATTGAGGAGGGTGGACGGTCCCGGGGAGCGGCCGGGGGAGTTCAGGTGAGATCCAGGTGAACGGAGGACGAGGTCCTGGGGTCGCCGCCCGTGGCGTGCTCCACCGCGCCCCGCGCGTCGGGCGTCAGGCCGGGCGCTCCGACTGATCCGTCTCCTCCAGCCTGACCGGCGGCAGGTACTCGCCCAGCAGGGTCCGGTGCCACCAGGCCCCGGTGGCCCGCCGCTCCTCAGGCGTGGTGAAGCGGTAGAGATACAGCCGAGCGCGCAGATGGGTGGGCGGCGTTCCCGGGAAGGGGGTGGCCCGCAGCAGCTTCACCGTCGCCCGGTCGTTGACCAGCAGCTTGCCGATCAACGGGGTGAACCAGGACCCGGCGTAGGCGGATGAGATCCCCGCGAACCACATCATCCAGTCCAGCCGCAGATGGTACGGGGCGTACTGGCGCGGCATCCGGCGCACATCGCCCGGCTTGCCCCGGAACTCGTAGTCCTTCCAGACCGTGTGCGGGGTGAGGACCGGATCGTCGGTGCCCTGGATCACCACCTCCTGCCGGCTGCGGTTGACGCTGCCGAAGGCCCCGTAGGTGTTGACCAGGTGCAGCGGATTGAACGAGTAGTTCATCAGCTGGCGGCCCGAGAGCAGATTGCGGGCCGGCCAGTAGCTGAGTACCAGCACCAGCGCGGTGGCGGCCAGCACCACCGCCTCGTACCAGACCGGGGGCGCGGCGGGGGCCGGCGGCCGGGGCAGCCCCAGCACCTCGGCGGCGCGGCGCCCGTCGACCGCCGGGAGCGCCAGCAGGATCGTCAGCCAGTTGAGCCAGGAGAAGTTCCCGGAGGCGACCAGCCACAGCTGGGTGACCACGATGATGCCGGCGGCCACGCTCGCGACCGGCTGCGGGGTGAACAGCAGCACGGGCACGATCAGCTGCGCCCCGTGGTTGGCCGCCACCTCCACCCGGTGCACCGGTTTCGGCAAATGGTGGAAATACCAGCTCAGCGGCCCCGGCATCGGCTGGGTCTCATGGTGGTAGTAGAGGCAGGTCAGGTCGCGCCAGCAGCGGTCCCCACGGATCTTGATCAGCCCGGCGCCGAACTCCACCCGGAACAGCAGCCAGCGCAGCAGCCACAGGATGAGCACGGGCGGCGCGGTGTGCTCATTGCCCAGGAAGACGGCGAGGAAGCCCGACTCCAGCAGCAGCGACTCCCAGCCGAAGCCGTACCACACCTGCCCCACGTTGACGATCGACAGATACAGCAGCCACAGCACCAGCCACGCCACCATCGCCACCGCCAGTGGCATCTGGTCCCCGGCCCCCGCCAGCAGCGCGGCCGACAGGGCGGCCCCCAGCCAGGCGCAGCAGACGAAGAACCGGTCGGAGTAGTGCAGATGGAACAGGCTGGGCGACCGCCGGAACGGCACCCGGGCGAGGAAGCGCGGCACCGGGGTCAGCCCCTGTTCGCCGAGCAGGGCCCGGCCCTGCCGGGCCGCCGCCCAGAAGGCGACCAGATAGACGGCGGCCAGCCCCCGTTGGAAGACGAGTCGGCTCAGCCAGTAGTCGGGTGAGGTGAACCACTCCATGGGGGCCGCTCCCTGAGCCTGTCTGCCTTCGGCCTGCATGTATCCGTACCACCCGCGTCGGGTGCCCGCCACGCGCCGGGTCATACGGCGGCCGGAGTCCCTGAGACGAGGGCCTGCCGCCGGGACTGAACCGGTTCACATCCCGGCCCGCTCCCCGGATTGCCCGACGGGGGTCACGGCTCCCGGCGGCGCGGCGGGGCCGTGCTGCCCCGGGGGGTGAGGGCCGGGGTGGGGGCCTGATGGGCGCGGGGGGCCGCCCGGTCCAGGACGTCGAAGAGGCTCCGGGCCACCTGCGCCCCGTAGCCGAAGACGTCATGGCTCATCGCCGACAGCGTGGGGTGCGTCAACTGGCACAGCTGGGAGTCGTCCCAGGCCAGCAGCGAGACATCGGCCGGCACCGAGAGCCCCATCTCGGCCGCCACCGAAAGCCCCGCCACCGCCATGATGTCGTTGTCGTAGAGGACCGCGGTGGGCCGGTCCGCCGAGGCCAGCAGGGCACGGGTGGCCCGCGCCCCCTCCTCGCCCGAGAAGTCGGTGGCCACCGTGCGCCCCTCGCCCAGCCCCGCCTCCCGTACGGCGGTCTCGAAGGCGGCCGTGCGGATCGTGGTGTGCCCGAGACCGGGGGCGCCGCCCACCCGGGCGATCCGGCGGTGGCCCAGGGCCACCAGATAGCGCACCGCCTCGGTGACCGCCGTGGCGTCGTCCGTCCACACCGAGGCGAACCCGTCCGCCAGCGACGGGTGGCCGGCCACCACGGCGGGCAGGCCCAGCCGCCGCAGCGCGGGGACACGCGGATCGCCGTCCCGCAGGTCCACCAGGATGGACCCGCCGACCTGCCGCCCCCGCCACCACGCCTCCTGGACCGCGATCTCCTCCCGCACATCCCGCACCAGCCGCAGCAGCAGCGAGCAGGACCGCTCGGCCAGCACGCTCTCTATGCCCGAGACGAACTCCATGGACCACGGCTCGAGACCCAGCATCCGGGCCGGGCGGGCGATGGCCAGACCGACCACCTCCACACGGGAGTTGGACAGCGACCGGGCGGAGAGATGGGGCGACCAGCCCAGTTCCCGGGCGGCGGCGAAGATGCGGTCCCGGGTGGCCCGGGAGACCCCGGGGCGGTCGTTGAAGGCGAGGGACACCGCGCCCTTGGACACCCCCGCCCGCGCCGCCACGTCCCTGATGGTCACGCGCCGCGGCGGATCCGTCCCGGCCTCGCTGTCCATGCCACCGCTCCCCGCCGTCCGTCCCGTGTGAACCGCCACACGATAGCGCGTCGGTAAACCGGTCCAGTCGGGCGCGGCCCGCCCGGGGAGCGGTCAGGGGGCGGCCACCGTCCTCCGGACACGTGTCCCCGCCCGGCCCCGGCACGGTCAGCAGGCGGCCGCCGTGCCGGACCGCCGCTCCCCGGCCGGGGCGGAGGCGGGACCGGGACGCGGCGGCTCCTCGGCTGCGTCCGCGCCGACGAGCGCCTCGTCGGGCACGTCCGCGCCGATGAGCGGCTCCTCGGGCACGTCCGCGCCGACGAGGCCCAGCCGGCGCAGTGTCCGGCCCAGCGCGGCCGGGTTGAGCAGCCCCAGCGGGGCCGGCAGCCGGTGCCAGGGCACACAGCGGTCGACCAGGCCGAGGGCCGCGCGCACCGGGGCGCACAGCAGCGCGTCGCGCCGCGGTTCGGCCGTGTGCGGGCGCGGTTCGGGGCGGTGTGCCGCGGCGGCCTCGTACGCGGCCTTGCGGGCCCGGTTGAGGTTGCCCAGCGGCCGGAACTCCTCGGTGGTGTGCCAGGTGTTGAACGCCAGCCGCTCGACCCGGCGGGCCACGGACCGGGACCGGGTGCTGTCCAGGTCCTGGCGCGGCACGGTGAGCATCGCGACCGGGACGACCGGCGCGTCGCTCTCCCGCCACTCCACCGAACCGTCCTCGACCGGGGTGCGGCGGTCGTCCAGATAGCGCTGCACACACAGCTCGAAGGCGATGTCGCCGGTGGACAGCCGCATCGCCAGCTCGCGGTGGAGATAGTCGGGGTCGCCGCGGTCGGGCGGCGGAGCGGGCATGCCGCCGGGCGCCGGGCGCAGCTGGTACCGCACCGGACCGGCCGGGCCCCACAGGATCGCGCCCCGGCTCCAGAAGGTCTCACGGGCCAGCGAACCCACCGTATGGCGGGTGGCGATCCGCACGTTGCGGCGCATCCGGTCGGCGGTCGCCCAGCCCACCGCCAGCGGCAGCCGGACGAAGAGTCCGAAGGCCTTCTCCACGGTGCTCCCGGCGCCCGCCGTGACCTTGGCGAAGGCGATGAACTCGCGTGCGTCGGCGGCGTGGGCCACCGGGAAGCTGGTGGTCAGCAGATCGTGGATCTCCTCGGGACCGGCCTGTACCCGCACCGCCATCCTGCGCAGATAGGGCGAGGCGTCGTGCCGCTCGGTGCCGCTCGCGGTGGACAGCCGCACCACGGCCGGGTACTCGGCGCCCGGCCGGGCGTATCCCACGCACAGCTCCGGCGGAAGGTCGTCACGGAACCGCAGCCGGGCGTTCTCCACACCCAGGGCCGCCTCGGCGGGCGCGGCGCGCGGCAGCCGCGGGCCGCCCGAGCCGTCCGGACCGCCAGGGGCCGGCCCCTGTACCCGCAACAGCTCGCGCACCAGCTTCTCGAAGCGGCGCCGCTCGGCCTCGGGGCTGCCGCCCTCGTACGCCTCATAACCCTCGTACGTCCCGCCCGTCGCCCCGTGTCCTGTCGCACCGCCGCGTGTCGCCTCGTCGCGAACGGACTGCTGTCGGGTGTCGGCCATGGGGAACGCTCCGTACAGGGGCAGACGGGATGAGAGGGGACACGTGAGACCGTAAGGGAGGGCGCGCGCTGCCGCAGCCCGGAGCGGTGCGCCAGTGGTAACCGGCCTTCCGAGGAGCGACCGAGGTGTCGCGTCCGGCCTGCGGCACACTGGTGGCATGCCGGAGCTGCCCGAGGTGGAGGCCCTCACCGCGATCCTGACCGAGCGTGCCGCCGGCCGGGAGATCGCCCGTGTCCTCCCCGTCGCGGTGAGCGTCCTGAAGACCTACGACCCGCCGCCGAGCGCGCTCGAGGGCCGCACCGTCACGGCGGCGGCCCGCCACGGCAAGTTCCTCGACCTGGCCACCGACGGCCCCCATCTGGTGGTCCACCTCGCCAAGGCGGGCTGGCTGCGCTGGCGGGACGGGCTGCCCGAGGCCCCGCCCCGCCCCGGCAAGGGCCCGCTCGCGCTGCGGCTGCTCCTGGCCGGCCCGGAGCGCTCCGGCTTCGACCTCACCGAGGCCGGGACGCGCAAGGGGCTCGCGGTGTACGTCGTCCGCGACCCCCGAGAGGTTCCCGGGATCGCCCGGCTGGGCCCGGACCCGCTCGACGACTCCTTCACCCTGGAGACGTTCGCCGGGCTGCTGCGCGGCGCACGCCACCGGATCAAGGGGGTGCTCCGCGACCAGAGCGTCATCGCGGGCATCGGCAACGCCTACTCCGACGAGATCCTGCACGCCGCCCGGATGTCGCCCTACCGGCTGGCCTCGGACCTCACCGAGGAGGAGATCGCCGGAGTGTACGAGGCGATGGGCACCACACTGCGCTCCGCCGTCGAGCGGTCGGCGGGTCTGGCCGCCACCGACCTCAAGGGGGAGAAGCGCGGCGGGATGCGGGTGCACGGGCGCACCGGAGAGCCGTGTCCGGTGTGCGGGGACACCGTCCGCGAGGTGTCCTTCCGCGACTCCTCGTTGCAGTACTGCCCCACCTGCCAGACCGGCGGCAAGCCGCTCGCCGACCGTCGGCTCTCCCGGCTCCTCAAATAGCGGGCTGTTCACACAGCGGGCACCGACAGCGGGGAACCACCGCCGTGTCAACCGGACCCCGCCACCGGTCAGTTGATTCCCCGCTCTTGACCCCGGGAGCCCGGCCCCGCCATATGGTGCTGTCGCAATCCCACGACACGACACCCCACGCCACGTCACGGAGCACCATGACCACAGCCCTGATCATCGGTGGCGGCATCGCCGGCACGGTGACCGCGATGGCCCTGCGGAAAGCCGGGATCGACGCGGTCGTCTACGAGGCCTACCCAGCGGACGCCGCCGACGCGGGCGCGTTCCTCGTCGTCGCCGCCAACGGCCTGGAGGCACTGCGCACCATCGACGCCCACGGACCCGTGCTGGAGAACTCCTTCCCGGCCGGCCGCGTCGGCTTCATCAGCAACACCGGCAAGCGGCTCGGCGACCGGCCCATGTCCGGTTCGCAGGACGGTGGCCTCGGCTCCGTGACACTCAAACGCGCCACGCTCGCCCGGGTGCTGCGCGAGGAGGCGGTGCGCCGCGGAGTGCGCATCGAGTACGGCAAGCGGCTACTGGCCGCCCATACCGGCCCCGACGGCCGGATCGTCGGCTCCTTCGCGGACGGCGGCCGCGCCGTGGGCGACGTGCTGATCGGCGCCGACGGCATCCGCTCGCTCATCCGCCGGGTCATCGACGCGGGGGCGCCCCGGCCCCGCTACACCGGCCGGCACACCGTCTGCGGCTACACCCGCGACGCCGACTCGCCCCCGGACCCGGACACCTACACCATGATCTTCGGCAAGCAGGCGTTCTTCGGCTGCACCACCGCCCCGGACGGTGAGGTCTGGTGGTTCTGCAACGCCCCGGCCGAGGAGATGTCCAAGGCCGAGCTGGCCGCCGTCACCCCCGAGCAGTGGCGGGAGCGGCTGCTGACGCTCTTCGCCGAGGACCACACCCCCGCCGCCGACCTGGTCCGCGCCACCGGTGACTCCATCGTGGCCACCGCCGCCTACGACCTCGTCTCCACCCCCACCTGGTCCGAGGAGGGCATGGTCATCGTCGGCGACGCCGCGCACGCCTGCGCGCCCAACGCCGCGCAGGGCGCGTCGATGGCCATCGAGGACGGTGTGGTGCTCGCCAAATGCCTGCGCGATCTGCGCACGCCCCGTTCGGCCTTCGCCGCGTACGAGGCGCTGCGCCGGCAGCGGGTCGAGAAGGTCGCCGCGGCCGGCGCGGGCATGGCCCGCCGGACGCCGGGGCCCGTGGCGCGGGCCCTGCGCGATGTCACCATGCCGCGCAAGCTCGACCGGTCCGGCGGTGGGGCCCCGGACTGGCTGACCGGCTACCGCATCGACTGGGACGAACCGGTCGACCGGCCCACGGCCCGCCCGCGCCGCTGATCCCCCGGTAACGTCCCGTCCCCGTCCCCGGGACCGCGCCGGACCTTCCCGGCCCGGGTCCGGGGGCGGGACCGGCCGGGCCACACGTTTGGTCCGGGCTCTCACGGGCACTTGGAGCGCTCTGGCCCCGTACGCCCGGGAGTTTCGTGTGAGCCCAGTACGCATCGTGATCGTAGGTGCCGGATTCGCCGGTTATCAGGCCGCCCGTACGCTCTCCCGCACCCTGCGCGGCGCGGCGGACATCGTCCTGATCAACCCCAATGACTACTTCCTGTATTTGCCACTGCTGCCCGAAGTGGCCGCCGGGGTCCTGGAACCCCGCCGGGTCTCGGTTTCCCTCACCGGCACCCTGCCGCATGTCCGGCTGGTGCTGGGCGAGGTCCACGGCGTCGACCTCGACGCCCGCCGGATCTCCTGGCAGGACCCCGACGGCCGGCCGGGCGAGATGGACTACGACCGGCTCGTCCTCTCCGTCGGCAGCGTCAACAAACTGCTGCCCATCCCCGGGGTGGCCGAGCACGCCCATGGCTTCCGCGGTATGCCGGAGGCGCTCTTCCTGCGCGACCACATCACCCGGCAGATGGAGATGTCCGGCATGGTGGAGGACTCGCGGGAGCGGGCCGCCCGGCGCACCTTCGTGGTGGTCGGCGCCGGCTACACCGGCACCGAGGTGGCCGCCCACGGGGTGCTCTTCACGGACTCCATCGCGCGGAAGAACACCACCCTGCGCGGCGCGCCGCACCCCCGCTGGCTGCTGCTCGACATCGCCCCCCGGGTGCTGCCGGAGCTGGACAAGAAGCTGTCCCGCACGGCCGACCGGGTGCTGCGCGAACGCGGTGTGGAGGTACGCACCCGCACCACCGTCAAGGAGGCCACCCAGGACGGGGTGCTGCTGGACGACGGCGAGTTCATCGACACCCGGTCGCTGATCTGGTGTGTCGGGGTACGCCCCGACCCGCTGGTGGAGCAGCTCGGGCTGCCGACCGAACGCGGCCGGCTGCGGGTCGACCAGTATCTGGCCGTGCCCGGCTACCCGGACGTGCTGGCCTGCGGAGACGCCGCCGCGGTGCCCGATCTGACCCGGCCGGGCCAGTTCACCCCGATGACCGCGCAGCACGCCCAGCGACAGGGGAAGATCGCGGGCCACAACGTGCTCGCCTCCCTCGGGCGCGGCACCCCCAAGCCGTACAAACACCATGACCTCGGGTTCACCGTCGACCTGGGCGGGGTGCAGGCCGCCGCGGACCCGCTGCACATACCGCTGTCCGGGCCGGTCGCCAACGCGGTCACCCGCGGCTACCACCTGATGGCGATGCCGGGGAACCGTGTGCGGGTCACCGCCGACTGGCTGCTCGACGCGGTGCTGCCACGCCAGGGGGTGCAGCTGGGCGTGATCCCGCCGTGGGCGGTGCCGCTGGACACCGAGTCGCCCGAGGTCGCGCAGACGGTGCGCGCGGGCAGCGGCTGACTCCCGGCGCATACCTGGAAGGAGAACAATGCGACACGAACAGCTCAGCGAGCTCGGGCAGCAGCTCCGTGTGGATTCGGTGCGCGCCGCCGCGGCCGCCGGGTCCGGCCATCCCACGTCGTCGATGTCGGCGGCGGACCTGATGGCCGTCCTGATGGGAAACCATCTGCGCTATGACTTCGAGCAGCCCGACCACCCGGGCAATGACCACCTGATCTTCTCCAAGGGCCACGCCTCCCCGCTGCTCTACTCGCTCTACAAGGCGGCCGGCGCCCTCCAGGACGAGGAGTTCCTCACCTTCCGCAAGCGCGGCAGCAGGCTGGAGGGCCACCCCACCCCCCGGCTGCCGTGGGTGGACGTGGCCACCGGATCGCTCGGCCAGGGCCTGCCCTACGGCGTGGGCATGGCGCTGAGCGGCAAACGGCTGGACCATCTGCCCTACCGCGTCTGGGTGCTGTGCGGGGACAGCGAGATGGCCGAGGGATCGATGTGGGAGGCGTTCGAGCACGCGGGCTACGAGCGGCTCGACAACCTGATCGCCATCATCGATGTGAACCGGCTCGGCCAGCGCGGACCCACCCGCCACGAATGGGACCTGGACGCCTACGCCCGGCGCATCCGCGCCTTCGACTGGCACACCGTCGAGATCGACGGCCATGACATCGAGGCCATCGACCGCGCGTACGGCGAGGCGCTGTCCACCGTCGGCCGCCCCACCGCCATCATCGCCCGCACCATGAAGGGCCGCGGCGTCGCCTCGGTGGAGAACCGCGAGGGCATGCACGGCAAACCGCTGAAGAACGCGGACGAGGCCATCGCCGAGCTCGGCGGCGTACGCAACCTGGCCGTGCCGGTGCTCGGCCCGCCCACGGTGACCCCCACCCGGCCCTCCGCCGAGGGCCCGCTGGCCCTGCCGCGCTACAACACCGGCGACTCGGTCCCCACCCGTGACGCGTTCGGGGAGGCGGTGGCCGCCGTCGGCACCGCTCGCGGCGATGTGGTGGCACTCGACGGCGAGGTGGGCGACTCCACCCGCCTGGAGTACTTCCACAAGGAGCACCCCGAGCGGTACTTCGAGTTCTTCATCGCCGAGCAGCAGCTGGTGGCCGCCGCCGTCGGCATGCAGACCCGCGGCTGGAACCCGTACGTCGCCACCTTCGCGGCCTTCTTCACCCGCGCCTACGACTTCATCCGGATGGCTTCCATCAGCCACGCCGACCTCAACCTCATCGGCTCCCACGCCGGGGTGGCCATCGGCGAGGACGGGCCCTCGCAGATGGGCCTGGAGGACCTGGCGGCCCTGCGGGCGGTGCACGGCAGCACGGTGCTCTACCCGTGCGACGCCAACCAGACGGCCCAGCTGACCGCGGCCATGGCCGAGCGGTCCGGCATCCGCTATCTGCGCACCAGCCGCGGCGGAACGCCCGTCATCTACCCGCCCTCGGAGACCTTCCCCATCGGCGGCTCCAAGGTCGTCCGCGCCACCGAGGACGACCGGGTCACGCTCATCGGCGCGGGGGTCACCCTGCACGAGGCGATCGAGGCCGCCGACCGGCTGGCCCAGGAGAACATCCCCGCCCGCGTCATCGACCTGTACTCGCTCAAGCCGGTGGACGCCGAGACGCTGCGCACCGCCGCCGAGGTGACGGGGCGACTGATCACCGTGGAGGACCACCACCCCGAGGGCGGACTGGGCGACGCGGTGCTCGGGGCGTTCGGCGACGGCCGTCCGGTGCCCCGGCTGGTCCGGCTCGCGGTGCGCACCATGCCGGCCTCCTCCAGCCCCGCCGAGCAGCTGCACGACGCGGGGATCGACGCGGACGCGATCGTGGCGGCCGCGCGGGATCTGGTCGGCCGGGACGGCTGACGGCACGACGCGGCCGGAAGGAGCGGACACATGGGCAGCAAGCAGGGAATGCGCGTAGTGGTGATCGGGGCCACCGGCAACGCCGGTACGAGCGTGGTCCGCGCGCTCGGCGAGGACCCGGACATCGAGTCGATCGTGGGCATCGCCCGCAGGGTGCCGAACTGGGCGCCGCCGAAGACGACCTGGGCACGGGCGGACATCGGGCGGGACGCCGGTGAGGAGGCCGGTCTCGTACGGCACTTCCAGGGCGCCGACGCGGTCATCCACCTCGCCTGGCTGATCCAGCCCAGCCACCGGCCCGCCGTCACCTGGGACACCAACGTCCTGGGCGCCACCCGGGTCTTCGAGGCGGTGGCGCGGGCCGAGGTGCCGGTGCTGGTGTACGCGTCCTCGGTGGGCGCCTACTCGCCCGGCCCCGAGGACGGCCGCCCGGTGGACGAGTCCTGGCCCACCCACGGCTGGCCGGAGGCCGCGTACTGCCGTGAGAAGGCGTATGTGGAGCGGCTGCTCGACGCCTTCGAGCTGGAGCATCCGCAGATCCGGGTGGTGCGGATGCGGCCCGGCTTCCTCTTCAAGGAGGAGTCGGCGGCCGAGCAGCGCCGGCTGTTCATGGGGCCGTTGCTGCCCCGGCGGCTGATCCGCTCCACCCTCCTGCCCGCCGTCTTCGACCTGCCCGGTCTGCGGTTGCAGATCCTGCACACCGACGACGTCGCCGAGGCGTACCGGCTCGCGCTCGGCCGGGAGGTGCGCGGCGCCTTCAACCTCGCGGCCGAACCGCCGGTCGACGGCGAGACGCTGGCCGGCCTCCTCGACGCCCGGTCGGTGCGGATTCCGCGTGCCGCCGCCCGCTCGGCCATGGCCACGGCCTGGCATCTGCATCTGCTGCCGCCCTCGCCCCAGCTGTTCGACGCCGCCCTGCGGCTCCCGCTGATGGACACCACCCGCGCCCAGCGGGAACTGGGCTGGCGGCCCCGGCACACCGCCGTCGAGACGCTCCGGGAGTTCCTCACCGGGCTGCGGCGCGGCACCGGTATGGAGCAGACCGCCCCGCTGGCCTCCAAGCTGCCCGGCGGACGGCCGCGCGAGGCCGCCACGACCGGTGTGGGCGAGCGCCCCTGACCCCGGACGGACCGTCATCGACTCCCGGACGGGAGCGCCCCGGACGGGAGCGCCCTCGACCGCCGAACAGCACGACTCCCGCCGTGTGATACACGGCACATGACACGGACTCAGCCGGGCTCAGCGGCGGTACCCGCCGCCGGGCCCGGTCCGCTGTGCCCGGTGCCCCTCGTCACCCATGAGCCGACTCCCGTACGCTGCTGCCCAGTTGGCCGGGACGTCGACAAGGGTGGGGACACATGGGCAGGGCGGGGAGACAGGCGCGCGGTCATGTCCAGCGCACGGGAAAGGTGGCGGTCGCCGCGGCGGCCGCCGCACTGTGTCTGGCGACACCGGCACCGGCGGGGGCCGCGTCCGCCGCCGCGGACGATCCGGCGTATTCCGCCACCACCTCGGTGGGTGTGCACAACGCGTACGAACAGGCCACGTACCCGTACTTCGCCGACGCACTGGACTCCGGGGCCTCGCTCCTGGAACTCGACGTATGGACCAATGTGTTCGGCCCCGGCTGGCGGGTCTCGCACAGCAACCCGCTCGGCAACGCCAACAACTGCGAGAACGCCGCCGGCCCGGCCGAGCTGCGCACCAAGGCCCGCAACCAGAGCCTGGCCGGCTGCCTCGCCGACATGAGGGCCTGGCACGAGGCCCATCCGGGACACCGCCCGATCCTCGTCAAGGTCGAGATGAAGGACGGCTTCTACGGCAAGGCGGGGCGCGGCCCGGCCGACCTCGACGCCCTCCTCGGCGCCACCCTGGGCGACGCGCTGCTGCGCCCGGCGGACGTGGTGGGCGGCCACGCCGACCTGGACGAGGCGGTGCGGGCGGACGGCTGGCCGTCCCGCTCCGCGCTCGCGGGTAAGTTCGTCGTCGAGCTGATCCCGGGCACGGTCGAGGAGAACAACCCCCTGGACACCCTGTGGACCGACCGGGAGTACGCCACCCATCTGCGGGACCTGTCCGCCGCCGGGAAGCTCGCCCAGGCCGCCGCCTTCCCCGCCGTCCACGGCGCCGCCCCGGACGATCCGCGCACCCGCTACACCGACGCCACCCTCCGGCCGTGGTTCGTGCTCTACGACGGGGACGCGTCCGCGTATGTCACCGGCGGTATCGACACCGCCTGGTACGACGACCGCCACTACCTGCTGATCATGACCGACGCGCACCAGGTGGCCCCCGCCATCGACGGCACCAGCCCCACCGAGGCCCAGGCGCGGACCCGGGTGTCCGAACTCGCCGCGCGACACGCCAGCTTCGCCACCGCCGACTGGTACCCGCTGCCGTCGGTGCTCTCCACCGTGATCCCCCGCGGCTGAGCACAGGCCGAGCCCACGGACGGCGGCAGCGACGAAGGCGCGGAAGGCGCGCACCGCGGCCGCCATGGCTCGCGGCCCGCGTACCCCCTGTAAAGTCGCGGAGTCAGGCTGCGCGGTGCACGGTGGAGGGGGGGCGTGTTGAGGGGAGAGGCGTATGTCCTGCCACACCTACCGAGTGACGGAACTCGTCGGCTCGTCCACCGAGAGCGTCGACGACGCGATCAGGACCGGCATCAACCGGGCTTCCCAGACGCTCCGCGAGCTGGACTGGTTCGAGGTCACGGAGATCCGCGGGCACCTCGAAGGCGGGCGCATCGCGCATTACCAGGTGGGACTGAAGGTCGGATTCCGGCTGGAGGACAAGGCCGGCTGACACGCCCGTACGCACCCTCCGGGCAGGGCGGTCCGCCCGGTGCCCGGGGCGGTCCGGTCACCTCTCCCACCGTGCCCCACCGCGCCGGGCTCCGCGAGCCGGCCGCGCCCCTAGGGCGTGTTTCGAAAGTAGCGCCGTCCGCCCGGAGGGCGGGCCCCGCGGCGTCTGGTGCGTGTGATCGCAAGGCGGAGGGTCGTCCTCGTAGTGGGCCTACTCGGACGATCCCGACAACGCGGCGAGCGCGCGTGCCAGGCGTCGCGGGGCAGGCGGGACTTTCGAAACACGCCCTAGGGCACCACGGTGACCGGCCAGCGCCCCGTCTTGACCAGCCGCACGGCCACCGAGCCGACGAAGCGGTGCCCGGCCTGCTCGGACGCGCCCACCACCACCGCGTCGGCCTTCAGCTCATCGGCCGCCTGGACCAGACCGTTGTACGGATCGCCGCGGAAGGTGTGGAACTCCCAGCGCACCTCGAACACCCCGCGCAGCCGCTCGGTGGCCTCCCGCATCTCGCGCATCAGCTCCTCGGCGACCTCACCGGTGGTGTCGGCCACCGACGCCCCCAGCGCCGCCCCGGCGGCCAGCACCGGCTGCACATAGACCACGACGAGCAGCGCGTTCTGGCGTCTGGCCAGCCCGGCGGCGTAGGCCGTGGCACGCCAGGAGGATTCGGAACCGTCCAGTCCGGCGACGATGACCTTGGGTCCGTCGGTTCCGCGTTCGAAAGACGGAGGGAGTTTGTCCACCACATCTGCGAGGCTAGCGCCAGGTACGGTCCGGTGATCACCCGGCCCGTACCGCGGGGCCGGCACACCGGCGACCGCGTCATGACCGCCACCGTACGACAGGAGAGACAATGGGCGGCACCCACGGGGGCGAACTCCTCGCCATCAGTGACCTGCATGTGGCCTATCCGGAGAACCGGGCGATCGTGGAGCGGCTGCGGCCCGGCTCCGACGACGACTGGCTGATCGTCGCCGGGGACGTCGGAGAGGTGTTCTCCGAGATCGAGGAGGTCCTCGGGCTGCTGAGCGAGCGGTTCGCCAAAGTCATCTGGTCCCCGGGCAACCACGAGCTGTGGACCCATCCCAAGGACCCCTTGGAAGCCCGGGGGGTGGCGCGCTACGAGGCACTGGTCGAGATGTGCCGGGCGAAGGGCATCGTCACCCCCGAGGACCCCTACCCCCTCTGGGAGGGCATCGGCGGACCGCTGGTCGTCGCGCCGCTGTTCCTGCTCTACGACTACACCTTCCGCCTCGACGGCCTGGCCACCAAGGAGGCCGCGCTGGCCCACGCCCATGACGTGGGGGTGGTCTGCACCGACGAGCACTTCCTGCACCCCGACCCCTACCCCACCCGCGACGCGTGGTGCCGGGCCCGGGTCGCCGAGACCGAGGCCCGGCTGGCGGCCGTCGACCCGGAGCTGCGGACCGTGCTCATCAACCACTGGCCGATGACCCGGCTGCCCACCCGGGTGCTGCGCTACCCCGACTTCGCGCTGTGGTGCGGCACCGAGCTGACCGCCGACTGGCATGTGCGGTTCCGGGCCGAGACCGTCGTCTACGGCCATCTGCACATCCCCCGGACCACGGTCGAGGACGGGGTGAAGTTCCAGGAGGTCTCGGTCGGCTATCCGCGGGAGTGGAAGGCCCACGGCCGACTGCCGGAGGACCCGCTGCGCCGGATCCTCCCGGTGCCCGTGCCGTAGGGCCCGGTGAGGCGCAGGGGCCTCCCGGATCCGGCCGGCGCACGGGTCCGGTGGGCCCGGGGCGTCCAGGCCGCGGGCTCAGGCGTCTTGACGGGCCCGGAGGGCGGCGCCGTACGGTCTCGGCTGTGCACCCTGTCGAGGCGTTCCTTCCCGAGACCTACGCCACCGGCGTCCCCTACGCGCTCTTCCGCGAGCTGCGCGCCACCCGCCCCGTCTGCCGGATCGAGGAACCGTCGGTCGGGGCCTGGCCCGCCGGCCCCGGCTTCTGGGCCGTGTTCCGGCACGCCGACGTCAAGTACGTCCTGCGCACCCCCGAGGTCTTCTCCTCCCACCTCGGGGCCACCCAGATCCGCGACCCCGACACCCCCGCCGATCTGGAGTTCGTACGGGCGATGATGCTCAATCAGGACCCGCCCGACCACTCCCGCACCCGCCGCATCGTCGCCGCGGCCTTCACCCCGCGCGCCGTACGGGAGCTGGAGGCGGTCATCGAGGAGCGGGCGGTGGCGCTCGTGGACTCCGTGGCCGCGCGCGGCGAGGCCGACTTCGTCGAGCTCGCCGCCGATCTGCCGGTGTGGACCCTCGCCCAGGTGATGGGCGTCCCCGAGGGGGACCGTCGGCTGCTCTTCGACTGGGCGAGCCGTGTCATCGGCTACCAGGACGCCGACCACGCCGGATCGTCCACCGCGGCCGGGGAGCAGCTGAGCCCCATGGGGCGGGCCGCCCTCGCCCACCGGCCGGCCCGGCCGCCGCGACGTCCCGACGGCCGGCCGATGAACCCACGCTCCCGTGAGGCCCTGGCCGATATGTTCGCCTACGCCCACGCGCTCGCCGAGCGGCCGCGGCCGGGCAGTGTGATGGCGCGGATGCGGGAGGGCGGACTGAGCCGGGACGAGTTCGAGAACATGTTCTTCCTCTTCGCCGTGGCGGGCAACGAGACGCTGCGCAACGGCATCCCCGGCGGGCTGCTCACCCTGCTCGACCATCCCGAGAGTCTGCGGCTGCTGCGCGACCGGCCCGAGCTCACCGGCTCGGCGGTGGAGGAGATGCTGCGCTTCTGGCCGCCCGTCATCGACTTCCGGCGCACCGCGACCCGCGATGTGGAGCTGGGCGGACGGCTCATCCGGCGCGGTGAGAAGGTCGTCGTCTTCCACGCCTCGGCCAACCGCGACGAGACGGTCTTCACCGACCCCGACCGGTTCGACATCGCCCGCGCCCCCAACGACCATCTGAGCTTCGGCTTCGGACCGCACGTCTGCCTGGGCGCGCATCTGGCCCGCGTCCAGATGCGGGCCATGCTGCGCGCCGCCCTGGACCGGCTGCCGGGGCTGCGCCGGGCGGGTGAGCCGGTGCGGCTCACCTCCAACTTCCAGAACGGGCTCAAGACCCTCCCCGTGCGCTGGGGAACAGATCGGTGAAGGGCGCGGTCGAGTCGCCGACCGACCGTCCGAAGGGCTCGTCGAAGTCCCACACCAGGAACAGCAGGAAGACGATGAGCGCGGTGAACATCACCGCGAGCATCAGCTCCCGGGGCGAACGGCGGATCTGGAGGGTGAAGACCAGCCCGATCACCAGCGCCGCGCCCAGCACCAGTCCGAACCAGACCAGATGGGGCATCGTCGGCCCGGCGCTCTGCTGCCGGGCGCCGCGGGCGTCGTCCACGGCGGCCACCTGGTCCACCATCGGCTGGTACGCCTGCGACTGGAGAGCGCTGTGCGGGGTCGCGTGGGTGACATCGCGGCGCAGAGTGGCCAGCAGCTCGTCGCCGCGGTCGGTGAGTTCGCCCTTGTCGAGCATCACCTTCCACTCCGTGCGCACCACATGGCGCACATACGCGTCCACATCGTCGCCGATGCGATCGCGCACCTGGCGGGGGTAGACGCTCGCCCGCTCGGTCACCTCGTGCAACGCCTGCGCCTCCGTGCGGACCCCGTCCTGCGCGGCGCCGCGCGACTCCCAGACACCGGCGATCGCCAGGCCCAGCACGATCGCGTAGACCACGCCGATCATCATGATCATGTAGTCCAGGACATCGGGGGTCTCGTCCGGATCGTCCTCCCTCCCCAATCGGCGGGCGTTGAGGACCGCGCCGGCCACCACGACCGCGCAGGTCCCGGCCATCACCAGGGTCATCATCAGCCATTCGGGCATGGACAGCCTCCCAAGCGGTTCGGCGGTTCGGCGGTTCGGTGGTGCGCCGTCAGCCGCGCCGCCCACCGCGGGCGGCGGAGCGCGAACGCGGACGGAGAGCCGCGGCCGCGAGGACCGCGGGCGCGGTCAGCAGCAGGGTGAAGGTGACCACGGAGGTCCCGTTGTCGGGCTCGGCGCGTGCGGGTTTCTGATACGCGTGCATCTCGACGGCACGGGTCCTGGTCGGGGTGGGAACCGGCTCGGAGGGCGATGCCGGAGGCGTGCTGCGAAGGGGCGGTGACGGCAGCGGAAGCGCGGGCGCGGGTGTGGGGCCCGGCGTGGGGAGCCGCGCAGGGGACCCGGGCGTCCGGGTGGGTGTGGGAGCGGGGCTCGGGGTGGACGTCGGGGCCGAGGTGGGGGTGGGGCTCGGCGTGTCGGGCGGGGTGGGGGTGGGTGTCGGAGTCGGCGTGGGGGTGGGTGTCGGAGTCGGGGTGGGGGTCGGCGTGGGCGTAGGGGTCGGCGTGGGCGTCGGATGGGGGCACCAGCCGTACCGGGCGATGAGCCGGGCCCGGCCCACCGAGGCGGCGACGCAGACACACAGGCCCGGACCGATCCTGATCCTCACCGAGGTGCGCGGTCCGTCGCCCGGGACCTCGGTCCTGGCCCCTGGCCGGGGGCCGGCCGTCGGTCCAGGGGTGGCGGGCACGGCCGCCGGGCCGTCACCGTCCGCCTCGGCCAGGGCCGTCGCCCCCGCCGAGGCGAGAACAAGGGCAGTGGTCAGGACCCCCGCACGCCATAATCGCTGCCATCGTTTCACGAGGAGATGTTCGGCCGAACGGGCGCCTGCCAGCCGTACGAACACCGGGATTCCCCCGAATGGGGGAATCCTGCGAAGTTTTGCGCATCGAGGTTTAGGGACCTTCTGACGGAGATTCCGCAGGAGGTCCCCCGGTTCACGGGCTTCACCCCGCCCGGTCCACGGCTTCACCTCACGGCGTCACCGCTCGGCCTTGGGGCGGGCCCGCTCCAGGATCGGCTCGGTGTCCGTCCCCGGCGGCAGGGTGCCGAAGGCGTGCCCCCAGTCGCCGTCGAGCCGCGAGGCGCAGAACGCGTCGGCGACCGCCGGGTGGCTGTACCGCACCAGCAGGCTGCCCTGAAGCACCAGCGTCATCTGCTCGGCAAGGCGGCGTGCCAGCAGCTGCGCCCGCTGCGGATCGGCGAGCTGGGGCAGCAGCCCACGCAGCCGGTCCACGGCCGCGTCCAGCCGGGCGTCGGCCCCGGCGGCGGCGCCGACCTCGGCCAGGAACGCCTCCAGCGCGCCCGACTCCCGGCCCAGCGCCCGCAGCACGTCGAGCGCCGCGACGTTCCCCGAGCCCTCCCAGATCGACAGCAGGGGCGCCTCGCGGTACAGGCGCGGCATCCCGGATTCCTCCACATAGCCGTTCCCGCCCAGGCACTCCAGGGCCTCGGCGGCGTGAGCGGAACCGCGCTTGCACACCCAGTACTTGCTCACCGCGAGCCCCAGCCTGCGCAGCGCGGCCTCGCCCTCGTCCCCCGCCTCCGCGCGGTCCAGGGCGGCCGCGAGCCGCATCGCGAGCGTCGTGGCCGCCTCCGACTCGACCGCCAGATCGGCGAGTACGTTGCGCATCAGCGGCTGGTCGACCAGCTCGGCGCCGAACGCCCGGCGGTGCTCGGCGTGGTGCAGCGCCTGCCGCAGTCCGGCCCGCATACCGGCGGCCGAGCCGATCACACAGTCCAGCCGGGTGACGTTGACCATCTCCACGATGGTCCGCACCCCGCGGCCCGGTTCGCCGACCCGCCAGGCCACGGCGGACTCGTACTCGATCTCGGCCGAGGCGTTCGAGCGGTTGCCCAGCTTGTTCTTGAGCCGCATCAGCCGCAGCGGGTTGCGGCTGCCGTCCGGCAGTACCCGGGGCACCAGGAAGCAGGTCAGCCCCTCCTCCGTCTGGGCCAGCGTCAGGAAGACGTCGCTCATCGGCGCGGAGGTGAACCACTTGTGGCCGGTGAGGACATAGCCGCCGTCCCCGGTCGGCACGGCCCGGGTGGTGTTGGCGCGGACGTCCGAGCCGCCCTGCTTCTCCGTCATCGACATGCCCGCGATCAGACCTTGTTTGCCGAGCGGCGGCCGCAGCCCGAAGTCGTAGGCGCGGGCGGCCAGCAGCGGTTCGTACCGGGCGGCGAGCTCCGGTTCGGCGCGCAGCGCCGGGACCGCGGCGTACGTCATGGAGATGGGACAGCCATGGCCGGGCTCGGCCTGTGCGAAGGCGTAGAACTTGGCCGCGCGCACCAGATGGGCGCCGGGGCGGCTCTCGCTCCAGGCGGCCGCGTGCTGGCCGCTCGCCACGGCGGCGCCCATCAGCTGGTGGTAGGCGGGGTGGTACTCGACCTCGTCGACGCGATGGCCGTAACGGTCGTGGGTGTGCAGCACCGGGGGGTGCTCCTCGGCCAGCCGCGCCCACTCCTGGACCTCGGCGGAACCGGCCCGCGCGCCCAGCTCCCGCACCTCCCGCTCGGCCCAGCCGCCGCCGTCCCGCCGCAGGGACTCCATCAGGGCGGGGTCGTCCGCCGTGCTGAAGCCGACGAGCGGCGGGACCTGGTTGAAGACCTCGTGCGTAGCGCTCATGGCAGACATCTCCTCGTTCGCGGCGGTCTCCCGCACGGTCTCCTGCGGCCGGCCGGTCGATCCGTCTTACACTTCCATCATGCGCGCCTCAGAACTGTAATGGGTAGGGTTTCCGGTAACCATGGACGACACCGGAACGCCCAGCCTGCGGCCGCTGACCGCGCGCTCCATCGTGCTCAGCACCCTGCTGGGCCACCACCCGCCCCAGCTGCCCGCCCGCGCGCTGGTCCGCGTCGGCGCGCTCTTCGGCACGGCCGAGGGCACCATCCGGGTCGCGCTCACCCGCATGGTGGCGGCCGGTGACCTGGAACAGCACGGCGGCACCTACCGGCTCACCGAGCGGCTGCTGGCCCGTCAGGCCCGGCAGGACGACAGCCGCGCCCCGCGCACCCGGCGCTGGGACGGCGGCTGGGAGATCGCGGTCGTCACCTCCGACCGGCGCCAGGCGGCCGAGCGCGCCGCCCTCCGCCAGGCCATGGCCACCCTGCGCCTGGCCGAACTGCGCGAGGGCACCTGGATGCGCCCCGCCAATCTGGTCCGCCCGCGCCCGGACGTCGTCGCCGAGCAGTGCCGCTGGTTCACCGGCGCGCCGGAGGCCGATCCGGCCGGGCTCGCCGCGCGGCTGTGGGACCTGGACGGCTGGGCCCGCCAGGCCAGGCTGCTCGGGACGGCACTGGACGACGCGGAGGGGCCGGCCCAGCGGTTCACCGTCGCGGCCGCGGCCCTGCGCCATCTCCTCGCCGACCCCGTCCTCCCCGCCCGGCTGCTGCCCGAGGACTGGCCGGGCGGGGAGCTGCGGCGCCGCTACGACGCGTTCGAGAGGGAGTTCCGGGCGCTGCTGCCGCGGTACGCCGGGAGCGACTGACCGGAACGGCGGCCCCGAGTGGGGGTTTCTGTGTGGTGGTTTCCGTGTGGTGGTTCCCGTGTCGTGGTTTCCGCGTGGGGGTTCCCCGTGTGGTGGCTCCCGCGTGGGGGTTTCCGCGTGGGGCTCCCGCGTCGGGGTTTCCGCGTGGGGCTCCCGCGTGGTGGTTCCCGTGCGGTGGTTCTCGCGTGGCGGTCCCCGTGGGGTGGTTGCCGTGTGGTGGCTCCCGCGTGGGGGTCTCCGCGTGGGGCTCCCGCGTGGTGGTTCCCGTGCGGTGGCTCGCGTGGCAGTCCCCGTGGGGTGGCTCCCGCGTGGGGGTTCCGGCGTGGGGCTCCCGTGTGGCGGTCCCCGCGTGGGGCCCCGTGCGGCGGTTCTCGTGTGGCGGTCCCCGCGTGGGGCCCCGTGCGGCGGTCCCCGTCCGGTGGCTCCCGCGTGGCGGTTCCCGCCCGGTGCGCCGCCGGGTGGTGCTGCCTCGGTCTGGACGGCTGGCCTGCGGACGTCTGGGTGCCGCTATGGGGGCGCGGCGGCGCGTCCGCGAGTGCGGTCCAAGGGGCCGCCGGGCGTTGCCCGGGACGTTGGCTGCGCGTCCCGTATGGGCGTTGCCCGGCCTCGCCCAGGACGTGTCGCGGACGTCGGGGCATTGCCGCAGGGTGCGGGGGCGCCGCCGTTACGGGGGGTACGGGTGGCCGCCGGGGGTGCCGCCTCAGCCCGGGTGCCGCTTCGCGGGCCGGAGCGCCGCCCCTGGGACGCCGGGGTGGCGCGATGGCATGGGTACCGGGGCGCTGCCCCGGGCCCTCGCGCCCGGAGCGGCGCTCCGTGGTGCGGCTTGGCTACGCCGACTCGCGCACCACCAGCTCCGTGGGGAGCACCAGTGCCGGTTCAATGGTCTCTCCGGCGGCCAGGCGCAGCAGCTGGCGGGCCAGCCGGCGACCGATGCCGCCGATCGGCTGACGCACGGTGGTGAGCGCGGGCTCCGTGTAGCGGGCGGGCTCGATGTCGTCGAAGCCGACCACCGCCACGTCGTCCGGCACCCGCCGGCCGGCCCGGCGCAGCGCCCGCAGGACCCCGATCGCCATCAGGTCGGAGGCCACGAACACGCCGTCCAGCCGCGGCCGGCGGTCCAGCAGTTCGCGTATCGCGGCCGCCCCGGACTCCTGGGTGAAGTCCCCGACCGCCACGCACGCCTCCAGCCGCGCCCCGGCCAGCGCCGCCCGGTAGCCCGCGAGCCGGTCGATCCCGGCCACCATGTCCTGCGGGCCCGCGACCGTGGCGATACGGCTGCGCCCGGAGCGGACCAGGTGCTCCACGGCCAGCGCCGCACCCGCCGCGTTGTCCACCCCCACGTACGGCGGCGAGGCCGGACCCAGCACCCGCTCGTTGCAGACCACCGGGATACCCATCCGGGCCAGCGCGGCCGGCAGCGGATCGGCGCCGTGCATCGAGGCGACCATGACCCCGTCGACGTGGCGGGCCAGGGCGAAGCGCTCGATACGGTCACGGCTGGCGGGGGAGCGGGCCATCATCAGCACCAGCTGCTTGTCGGCGGATTCCAGCTCCTGGCTCACCCCGCGCACCACGCCCGGGAAGAACCGGTCGTCCGAGAAGACCCGGCCCGGCTCCTCGGGGAGCACCAGCGCGAAGGAGTCGGTGCGCTGGGTGACCAGGCTGCGGGCGGCCTGGTTGGGGACGTAGCCCAACTCCTGGATGGCGTTCAGCACCGCCTCACGGCTGTCCTCGCCGACCTTGGTGGAACCGTTGACGACACGGGAGGCCGTGGCGCGCGAGACACCCGCACGCCGCGCCACGTTCTCCAGAGTGGGCCGGGGCCGGTGCATCCGCGCATACCTCGCTGTTCGCTCAACTACGGTCGATACAGCATGGATCACAACCGGTCAGGGCGCGAGGACGCGGGCACGGCAGACCACCGGGGACCCCGGGCGGAGCGCGGCGCGCGGGCCCCGCGCCCATGGGGCGAGAATGAGAAGGTGCCGAACTCCACCAGGAACCGCGCTTCCACCGGGAACAGTGCGAAGAACAGCGAGAAGAACAACGAAAACAACAACGAGAAGAACAGCCAGAGGAACAGCACTCGGAAGAACGGTGGGAAGAAGCCGACCGTGAGCGCGTCCCCCGAGCGACGGCGCGAACTGCTCTCGACCGCGGCGGAGGTCTTCGCCGCGCACGGGTACAACGCGACCACCGTCCGCCGGATCGCGGACGAGGCGGGGATGCTCGCCGGCAGCCTCTACTACCACTTCGACTCCAAGGAGTCGATGGTCGACGAGATCCTCTCCACCTTCCTCGACGAGCTCTGGGCCGGATACGAGGCGGTGCTCGGCGCCGGGCTCGGTCCCCGGGAGACCGTCGAGGCGCTCGTCACCGAGTCCTTCCGGGAGATCGACCGGCACCGCGCCGCCGTCGCGATCTACCAGAAGGAGTCCAAGCACCTGTCCGCGCAGCCGCGCTTCGGCTATCTCACCGAGTCACAGCGGAAGTTCGAGCGGGCGTGGCTGGGCGCCCTGGAGCGCGGAGTGGCCGAGCGGGTCTTCCGCGCCGACCTCGACATCCGGCTGGCGTACCGCTTTCTGCGCGACACCGTCTGGGTCGCCGCGTCGTGGTACCGGCCGGGCGGGCAGCACAGCCCCGAGGAGATCGCCCGCCAGTACCTGTCGATGGTCCTGGACGGCATCACTCCGCGCGACGCGACCACGACCGTCAGCGCGACCACGGCCGTCAGCACCACCTCGGCCCTCGGCGCGACCACGACCGCCCGCGCGACCACGACCGCAGGACCGTCATGACCTGAGGGACCCCGAGGAGCTGCCATGGCCGAGGCATACATCGTCGAAGCGGTGCGGACGCCGGTGGGGCGGCGGAACGGCGGGCTCGCCGCCGTCCACCCCGCCGACCTCGGCGCGCATGTCCTGCGCACGCTGATGGAACGCTCGGGCGCCGATCCGGCCGCCGTCGAGGACGTCGTCTTCGGCTGTCTGGACACCGTGGGCCCGCAGGCCGGGGACATCGCGCGCACCTGCTGGCTGGCCGCCGGGCTCCCGGAGGAGGTCCCGGGCGTGACCGTCGACCGGCAGTGCGGCTCCTCGCAGCAGGCCCTGCACTTCGCCGCGCAGGCGGTGCTCTCCGGCACCCAGGACCTGGTGGTCGCGGGCGGGGTGCAGAACATGTCCACGGTGCCCATCGGCTACGCCGGCGGCCAGGCCACCGAGCCGCTGGGGCTGACCGAAGGCCCCTTCGCGGGCTCGGAAGGGTGGCGGGCGCGCTACGGCGACCGGCCGGTCAGCCAGTTCCACGGGGCCGAGCTGATCGCCGAGAAGTGGGGCATCACCCGGGCGGCGATGGAGGAGTACGCGCTGGGCTCGCACCAGCGGGCGCTGCGCGCCATCGACGAGGGCCGCTTCGACCGCGAGATCGTCCCCTACGGGGAGGTCACGGTGGACGAGGGGCCGCGCCGGGACACCAGCCTGGAGAAGATGGCCGGCCTCAAGCCGCTCATCGAGGGCGGCCGGCTCACCGCCGCGCTCGCCTCGCAGGTCTCCGACGGCGCCGCGGCCCTGCTGCTCGCCTCCGAACGGGCCGTACGGGAGCACGGCTTCACCCCGCGTGCCCGGGTGCACCATCTTTCGGTGCGCGGCGAGGACCCGATCCGGATGCTGTCCGCGCCGATCCCGGCGACCGCGCACGCGCTGAAGAAGACCGGACTGACCATCGGCGACATCGACCTGGTCGAGATCAACGAGGCGTTCGCCCCCGTCGTCCTGGCCTGGCTGAAGGAGACCGGCGCCGACCCCGGCCGGGTCAACGTCAACGGTGGCGCCATCGCCCTGGGCCACCCGCTCGGCGCCACCGGCGCCAAGCTGATGACGACCCTCCTGCACGAACTGGAACGCACCGGCGGCCGTTACGGACTTCAGACGATGTGTGAGGGGGGTGGGCAGGCGAACGTCACGGTTGTCGAGCGGCTGTGAGGGGCGGGCCGCCGTCGGCATGACGATCGTCGAGTGGCGGTGAGGACTCCGACCGGGCGCCTTCCCGTGGCGGTGGCTCCCGGCCCCACGCATGATGGTGCTGCTCCGGGGGGCCGGACCGAAGCCGGGAGGACTGCGGCATGGCGTGCGGATCGACCAAACTCTGGAACGGCGAGGCCACCTGGTTCTGTTGTGGCAACGCCTGGGGTCCGTGCGCCGCGGCGGGCGGCGGGGCGTGCGGCACCTGCCGGTCCAGCGCGCTTCAGGCCGCCTGGCCCAACGCCTCCAAGGCGTGCTGGGACATCACCCGGCCGGATCTGTGCGGCGAGGACATACCACGGCGTGGCTGCGGTTCCGTGATGAAGGTGCGCCACGACTGCTCGGGCGCGAGCGTCTGCGTCACCGTCAGCGACTGCGGTCCGCGCACGCGCAGCTTCTGCTCCGAGTCCACCTGCTGCGACGACGTATGCCGCACCAACCGGGTCATCGACCTCACCCCCGCGGCCTTCTCCGCCATCGGCAGCCTGAGCTCCGGCACCCTGCCGGTCTCCATCTTCGAATGAGGCGGGCCCGCCCATGAGCGCGTACCGAACCGGCGACCCCCTGGACCGCCGTCGTTTCCTCACCGCCGCCGCCCTCCGCGGCGCCACCGTCATCGGCACCGGAGTCGTCGGCACGGGGGCTCTGGGCGCTGGAGTCCTCGGCACCGGAGTCGTCGGGGCGACCGCCCTGGGCGCGGTGGACGCCGACGCCGCCTTCGCCGCGCCCATCCGCCCGCTGGACCCCGCGGTGGCCGAGAGCGCCTTCGCCGAGGGGCGGATCACCGGGATCGATCACGACGTCCTGCGGGTCGCGGGCTCCTACGGCGACCACTTCCGGGTGCGGGTCACGGGCGCCACCAGCGTCTGGAAGGCGCGGGCCACCACCGCGGGCGACATCGAGACCGGCGACGGGCTCTACGCCCGCGGCGTCCCGCTGCCCGACGGCACCCTCGCCGCCGACGCCGTGTGGGTCAACATCGTCAACCTGCACGCCACCATCCGCGGCATCGAGAAGGCCCGGCTGCATCTCGCCCACGGGCAGCACGAGATCGTCGGCAACCTCATGCCGGAGCGGACCAGTGCCTCGTACGGCGGCGCCTCGCCCACCGCCGATCTGTCCCGGCTCACCATCGGGCAGAGCGCCCAGGTGCTGGGCGCCTGGCGGCCGTCCGACGGTTCCGTGGACCTCGTCCGGGTCACGGTCGCCCCCGCCGCGGGGAGCCGGCGGTGAGCGCCCTGGTCTGTGCCCTCGCCCCGCTGCTGCTCGCCGGGGTGCTGGGCCCGGCCGGTGCGGGCAAGCTGTTCGGCCGGGGCGTCGCCCGGCAGGCGCCCCGTACGGCGCTCGCGCGGCTGCTGGGCGACGGCCGCCGGGCCGCGCCGGTCCTCCGCGTCCTCGGCGCGGCGGAACTCCTCCTCGCCGCCGCGCTGCCGGCGCCGCCCGCCACCCCGTTCCCGGGGGTGGCGGCCGCCCTCCTCGGCGCGGCCTTCCTCGGCTACCTCGGCTACGCCCGCGCCGCGGCGCCCGGATCCTCCTGCGGCTGTACGGCACGGCAGGACGCCCCGCCCACCTGGCGCGCCTTCGCCCGCGCCGCCGTGGTCCTCGCGGGCGGGATCGCGGCGGCCCAGGCCCAGCAGCCCTGGTGGGACGCGGCGGCCCGCCGTCCGGCCGCGGCGTCCTGCCTGGTCCTGGCCGCGGCGGCGGTGCTGACGGGCCTCACCGCGGATGTGGACCGCCGGTGGCGGATGCCGCTGCGCCGGCTGCGGCTGCGGATCGCCGGACATCCGCTCGCCGGGACCGCGGCGTCGGCGGCGGTCCCGCTCGCCGCGACCGTCGAACTGCTGGAGCGCTCGCGGGCCTGGCAGAGCGCCTCCCGCATGGTGCGGTCGGCGCTGCTGGACCACTGGGACGACGACGGCTGGCGCATCCTCCAGTTCGCCGGGGTGTACGGGGGCGGCGCGGCCGCGCGGCCCGTTCTGGTGCTGTTCGCGGTGGACGCCGCGGCCAGCCTGGACACGGTGGACGAGCCCGCCGTCCGGGTCAGCGTCATCGACGCGGACAGCGGTGCCCCGGTCACGGCCCCGGCATGATGTGCGGGCCCTGACCCCCGTCCAGGCCCTGACCCCCGTCCGGGCCCTGACCCCCGTCCGGGCCCTGACCCACCGTGAGGTCCGGGGCCGCGGCCGAGGGTTGCACCGACATCCATGGCGAGTACTCTTGGTCACGTTCCTGGACAAATCGAGCGTTCCTCAGTGTGTCCGGCACAGGCACGACAACGCCGAGCGGAGGTGCGGATGGCGAAGCGGGAGTTCCTCGCCGAAGCGGTACGGCTGGCCACCGAATCGGTGGAGAACGGCTGGGGCGGCCCGTTCGGCGCGGTGATCAGCCGGGACGGCGACATCATCGCCCGCGGGCAGAACCGGGTGCTGCTCACCGGCGACCCCACGGCACACGCCGAGGTGGAGGCCATCCGCAAGGCGATCCAGGTGCTCAACCCCGAAGCGCCGGCGATAGCCCCGGAACACGTCGACGAGAGCACACTGGCGCTCGTGCCGCGCCCCGAGGGGTCCGCCGACCCGGTGCCGGAGCGCGCCCGGATGCTCCAGGGCTGCTCGCTCTACACCAGCGGCGCCCCGTGCCCGATGTGCCTGGGCGCGATCTACTGGTCGCGGATCGACGCCGTCTACTTCAGCTGCGATCCGGCCGCCACCGCGAAGATCGGCTTCGACGACTCGTTCATGTACGACGATTTCCGCAAGCCCATGGACCAGCGCTCCATCCTGATCGAGCAGATCCACCCGGAGATGGGTGCCGAGGCGTACCAGGCGTGGACGGACAAGCCCGACCGGCACCCGTACTGACCGGCACCCGTGGGCATGTCCGAGAATCCGTCCGCGTCCGGCGCCCGGGGGCCCCTGGCGTGGTGGCGGCGGCTGCGTGACGCGGTCCAGCGGTCCGCGGTCGGACGCGGATGGCGGCGGGGCAGCGAATTCGAGCTGCTGCACCGCGCGATGGGCTTCGCCGCCCTGGGCTTTCTCACCCTGGTGCCCCTGCTCATCGTGGTCGCCGCGGCGGATCCGGTGAACCGGCTCGGGTTCGCCCAGTGGCTGGCCGAGGGGCTCGGACTCTCCCCGACCTCGCGGGACGAGGTGCAGCGGCTGTTCGCCCCGCCCAAGCAGGCACTGGAGTCCACCACCGCCTTCGGTCTGGCGACGCTGGCCATCTTCGGACTGCGCTTCGGCACCGTGCTCCAGGTCGGCTACGAGAAGGTGTGGGAGCTGCCCGCGGGCCGCTGGCACACCGTCTGGCGCCATCTGGTGTGGCTCGTGGCGCTGATCGGCTATCTGCTGCTCTCCGCCCATCTGGCCCCCGGCGTCTCCCGGCTGCTGGTGGCGGTGGTGGGCACGGTGCTGTTCTTCTGGTGGTCACAGCGGCTGCTGCTGGGCGGGCGGATCAGCTGGGGCGCCCTGCTGCCGGGCGCGCTGGCCACCAGCGTCGGGCTGCTGGGGCTGCGGTTCTTCTCCCAGCTGGTGTTCTCCCCGCTGATCGCCTCCAGCGCGGTCTCCTACGGTCCGGTCGGCACCGTGCTGGTCGTCCAGTCCTGGCTGGTCGGGGTCGGATTCGTGGTGTTCGGCGGGGCGCTCCTGGGCCGGGTGACGCACGAGGAGTGTCTGCGGATGGTCGCCTGGCGCCGCAAACGACGGCGCGACCGGGCCAAGGCGGCCCCGCCGGCGCGCTGACGTCCCGGCCCGCGACCACGGGGCCCGTCGCGCCGCCCGGGAGAAACGCCGTCGCCCCGGCCGGGCACGCCTGGCATGCTGGCGGTGTGAACGGACCCGAGATCCATCTCAGCCTCGCCCCTGAACTGCGTTTCTTCGCCGTCCCGGAGCGGCGCCGCCCCTGGACGGCGGTCGCCACCGACGGCGTCTCCACCCTCGGCCATGTCGTCGAGTCGCTCGGGGTCCCACTCACCGAGGTCGGCCGGCTGCTGGTGGACGGCGAGGAGACCGCCGTCTCGCATGTGCCGGGCGCGGGGGAGACCGTGGAGGTCCACCCGGTGGTCCGCCCGCAGCGGGTGCCGGGGGCGCCGCTGCGCTTTCTGCTCGATGTGCACCTGGGCACGCTCGCGCGCCGGCTGCGGCTGCTGGGCGTGGACGCCGCGTACGAGAGCGAGGACGTCGGCGACCCCGAGCTGGCCGCGCGCTCGGCCGCCCAGCGCCGGGTGCTGCTCTCCCGCGACCGGGGGCTGCTGCGCCGCCGCGAGCTGTGGGCCGGGGCGTACGTCTACAGCGACCGTCCCGATGAGCAGCTGCGGGACGTCCTCGGCCGGTTCACCCCGAGCCTGGCCCCCTGGACCCGCTGCACCGCCTGCAACGGCTCGCTGGAGGACGCCGACAAGGAGGCGGTCCGGGAGCGGCTCCAGCACGGGACCCGGCGCACCTACGACGTCTTCGCCCGCTGCACGGTCTGCGACCGGGTCTACTGGCGCGGCGCCCACCACGCCCGGCTGGAGGCCATCGTGGCCCGCGCGGTGGGGGAGTTCGGCGGCGCCCGCGCCGCCCTGTCCTGAGCGGCCTGAACGCCCTGGTCGCCCTGGTCGCTCCGGTCGCCCCCGGCCGTCACGGCCGGCGGCGACCGGAGCGGCGGACTTTAGGCCACACCGGCCCGGAGGGCCTCCGGAAGCGTGGTGTGGAAGGCCGGATGGGCGTGCAGCCGCCGCACATAGGCGCGCAGCCGCTCGTGGCGGGAGACCCGGTGGGCCGCGTCGGCGGCCAGCTGGAGCCGGTGCTCGGTGTCGAGCTGGACGAGGGCCACCCACAGGTCCACATCGGCGGCGGTCAGCTCGTCGCCCAGTGCGTACGGCGCGGACGCCAGCCTGTGGTCGAGCCGGCCGAGGGCCGTCAGCAGCCGCTCCAGCGCCGCGTCCCGGCATTCCGCCTCGGGCGCGGTCCCGGCCTGCCGCGCGGCATGGGTGATGTCCGTGTCGAGGAGTTCGCGGAGGGCGTCGATGTCCGCAGCGAGGGCCGCCGGACGCAGCCGGGGACGGTCGGTTCCGACGTGGTCGCTCAGATGGCCGGCGAGGTCGCGCAGGATGTCGGGCGTGTGATTGCTGACGACACGTCCGGTCCAGCGGTCGCACAGCGCGGGCGCGTCCACCGGCCCGCTGTAGCGGTGCCAGGTGGCCTCGTACGCACCGCGCAGCGAGGCGAACGCCGCGGGGGTTTCGCCCGGGAGCCCGAGGAGGGTGGTGGTGATGGTGTCCCGCAGCCCGAGCAGATCCAGGGTGATGGAGATGCGCAGCGACAGCGGACAGCTCGCGGAGAGATAGAGCCGATAGCGATGCGGCGCCGGATAGAAGCCCCCGGCCAGGTCGACGCCGATGCGGCTGCGGAAGCGGTGCGGCGGAGTGGGCGGGGCGGTCCGGGGGCGGGGCCGGCAGGGGTCGGGATCGAGAAGAGCGGCAGGACCTGAACTGAGCGGAGACGTCTCGGACATGGCTCTCCAAGGCAGTGAAGGAGCCCCGGCCCCGCCGGCCTGGGCGGCGCCGATGGCGCGATGGAAGGGAAACCCGCGCGGCGCACCCGCCGGGGGCGGTGCCGGGACACACCCGGCCCGCCGATGCGCGGGGCCGCGCTCGGTGACCGTGTCGATTCAGCCGGCTGGACTGGAGGCGCTGCAGATGCGCAGCAGATCGATGTGCAGGCGCCGGGTCAGGGGACGGGGACGGCGGAACGGGGACGACGGCCGGGAACGCCGACGGGCGCCTTCCCCGTGGCTGTCAGTCCTGGGCATCTCCACCGATCCCATCATCATCGGGCTCGCGAGGCAGCGAGACCGCGCTTGTCCCGTCCACGTCGACGAGACCCGGTCGTCACCCGGGGGCACCCCGTCGCGGGAGAAGGGTTGCCTGTCAGCGAGCCGGGGCCGATGACCCACCTCAGCGGGGATTCCGCACGGCGGGCGCTGACCATCGTGACCGTCCCTGACAGTGTCGTCGCGCTCCGCGAGGGCGTCAACCCTATGCCCACGTGCTCAGTCCCAGCCCACGTGGTCAGTCCCAGTCCATGTGCTCAGTCCCAGCCCATGTGCTCAGTCCATGCCCATGTGCTCAGTCCATGCCCACGTGGTCGACGCGGGCCGGTGGCGGCGTGCCGTCGGCGGCCCGCTCGACGAGGACCATGGCCGCGTCGTCCGCCAGCCGGCCCCCGGTATGCCGGACCAGGGCCTGGCGCAGCCGGTCCAGGTACTCGGCCGGGGTGGTGCCGTCCAGCGTCGCCATGGTCCGGGCCAGCGGGAAGAACTCATCGCGGCGGTTACGGGCCTCGATCACTCCGTCGGTGTGCAGCAACAGCCGGTCACCGGGCAGGAACGGAAAGGTCTCGACGCCGATCGGGGGAGGGGTGAGGAACTCCTCGAGGCCGAGCGGCGGCAGCGGGCGCACCGGGCCCAGGGCGCGCACCTCGCGGTGGCGCATCATCAGCGGCGGCGGATGGCCCCGGTTGATCAGCTGGACCATCGACTCGTCCGGCACCTGGGCGAGGACCACGGTGACGAACTGCTCCTCCAGCTCCCGCGCGTCCCGTAGCTGGGAGCGGTCCAACAGCTCGTACTCGCGCGCCAGTGCGGCCGCGCAGCGGCGCATCACCTCGGCGAGGTCCGTCTCGTAGTGCACCGCCTCCCGGAAGGCGCCCACGACGGCCGCGGCGGACCGCACCGCGGCAAGCCCCTTTCCCCGCACATCCCCGACGATCAGCCGCACCCCGTAGCGGGTGCACATCGCCTCGTAGAGGTCCCCGCCGATCCGCGCGCCGCGCTCGGCCGCCAGATAGACGCTCGCGGTGTTCACCGCGCCCAACCGGGCGGGCAGCGGCCGCAGCACCACGTTCTGGGACACCTCGGCGATCCGGCGGACCCGGGTCAGCTCACGGTCCCGGCGCACCCGCACCGCGCTGGTGGCCACGCTCGCCACCGCCACCACCAGCAGGGCCAGCAGATTCGCGTACACCTGCTGGCTGCCCCAGGCGTGGTTGTGGGTGGCGGTGATCGCGCTGACCACGCCCGCCAGGCCCGCCACCCCGCCGGTGCCGACCGGGCCCATGGTCACCGCCGCCAGCGCCGGGGCCGGGGAGAGCAGGGGGCCGGTGTAGACGACGTGGGCGGGGGAGAGCTCGATGCCGAGCACCGTCGCCAGGACCAGAAACGGCAGACACCGGGTGACCGCGAAAAGCGTCTGGCTGCGACCGCTCGCCCTCCGGCCGGAGCGCATGCATCGCATATTTCGGTACTTTATACGATGAAACCACCCGAAAGGGATGTTTCTTGGCGACGCGGGATGTAAGCCCCTGACGTAACCTGACGCTATGCCCGAGCTACCGGATGTCGAGGGGTTCCGGCGGACGCTGGTCTCCTGCGCCCAGGGCCGCCGCGTCGAGCGGGCCGAGGTGGCCGATCCGGGGGTACTGCACGGGGTGACCGCGCAGGGGCTGAAGCGCGAGCTCAAGGGCCGCCGCTTCGCCGCGCCGCGCCGCCACGGCAAGTGGCTGATCGCCCCCACCGACGGCCCCACGCTCGTACTGCACTTCGGCATGACCGGGCGGCTGGTCTGCGGGGCGGACTCCGAACCGGTCGGCCGGTTCGAGCGCGTCGCCTTCGACCTCGACGACGGACACCGCCTCGGCTACGAGGACCAGCGCAAGCTCCAGGGCGTCTGGCTCGCCGCCGGCGACGCCGACGTCGACCGGATCCTCGGCGACCAGGGCCCGGACGCGCTCTCCCTGAGCCGGGCCGGGCTCGACCGGCTGCTGGCGGGGCGGCACGGACGCGTCAAGGCCACCCTGACCGACCAGGCGGTGATCGCCGGACTCGGCAATCTGCTCGGCGACGAGATCCTGTGGCAGGCGCGGATCCATCCGCGGCGGCCGGTGAACACGCTCACCGACGAGGAGCACGATCGGCTGCACACCGCGATGCGCGAGGTGCTGCGCGCTTCGGTGCGGGTGGGGCGGGTGCCGGACGACCCGGACTGGCTCACCGGACGGCGTGACGATCCGGACCCGCACTGCCCCCGCTGCGGCCGTCCGCTGCACCGCGCCCGGATCGCCGGGCGGACCACCCTGTGGTGCCCGCACTGCCAGCAGGACGACGCCTGACGCCCGCCCGCGCGGTCCGCCGCTCGTCCTGCCCGGTCAGGAGATCCAGGCGGTGTAGGACATGACATCGCCCGCCTTCACCCGGTACTCGGGATCGTCCCGGGTGACGGTCTCCTCGACGTCCAGCACCCTGCCGTCGTCCGGGTCGAGGACGATGAGATAGCGGCCCCCCAGGGCGGTGGTGAACCGGAACCCCTGCCCCTCCCGGCCCAGCCGGTCGGTGACCTTGCCCGCCGGGCGCAGCCCCTCGATCCCGGACAGCAGGGTGAGGATGTCCGCCCTCTGGCGCGGCCCCGGGGTCCACACCGAGAGGAAGGACCGCACGGCCGAGATCAGGTCCGCCGGGTCGCGGTCCGCGCCCGGCGTCCAGACGGCGAGATACTCGCGCAGCGCCTGGGCACCGGACGGGGGGTCCTCGAAGTAGTTCTCGTTGGCGCCGCCGATACCGGCCGGATAGTGCTCGTTGCGCAGCACCTTGCCGTCGTTGACGGTGCGCGGCGGGGGACCGTCCTCGATCACCGGGCGGCCCGGGTGGCGCGGATCGGTGGCCACCACCAGCAGCGAACCGCTGCCGTCCGCGTTCCAGCGGGTCAGTGACTCCTGGGGGAGCGTCACCGGGTCCTTCCCCGACGCCATCCCCAGCGACCAGGACTGGATATGGCTGCCTCGCTCGCTCTTCGCCGGGAACTCCTCGGCCGCCGCCCGCGCCCGCCGGACGATCGCGGCGAGCGGTACGTCGGCGCGGGAGGCGTGTGCCACCAGCGGCAGTGGCCTGGACGCGGCCACGGCGGGGGAGGAGCCGGTGCCCGGGACGGTCAGCGCGAGGGCGAGGATCGTCGCGGCCGCCGCGGCCTCCAGGCTCCAGACCACGCGCCGGACGGTACGGCGCCCCCGGTCCCGGGACGGCAGCTGTCGCAGCAGCAGCTCGGCGCGCGCGTCCAGCGGCCGGTCCCGCCAACGGCCGGTGTCGGCGGACACGGGGTCGGCCTCGTGGAGCAGATCCAGTTCGTCGGTCATGCGTGTCCATCCTTATTGGCCTTATTGGCTTTATCGGCCATCTCGCCCTTGCCGCTCGTGCACCCCAGCGAGACCCGGTCGTCCCGGCGCAGGGTCTCTATCTGCTCCCGCAGCCGCCGCCGCGCCCGGTGCAGCCGCATGGCCGCGGCGGACCGGCCGCACCCCAGCACGGTGCTGAGCTCCTCGACGGTCAGCTCCTCCCACGCCGTCAGCCGCAGCACCTCCTGATCGGCCTCGGCGAGCCGGGACAGCGCCTCCAGCACCCAGGAGCCGGGCCGTTCCGCGTCCGGGCTCGCCACGGTGTGCCCGCCGCGCGTCACCTCGTGGTGGCCCAGTTTGAGCAGCAGTCTGCGGTAACGGCCCTTGCCGCGCACGGTGTTGGCCAGGCAGTGCCGGGCCACCCCGTACAGCCACGGCAGTGGTGACCCGGGCAGTTCGGCCCGGCGGCGCCAGGCCACCGCGAAGACCTCGGCGACCACTTCCTCGACGTCCCATGCCTGGTCGTCCAGCCGCCGTGCCACAAAACGGCTGACCGCCCAGTAATGCTCACGGTAGGCGGCGTCGAAGGCGTCGTCGGTGCTCATGATCCGAAGGTGTCCGGCACACCGCAGATCATCACACCTCGCGGCGAGAAATCCTGACCGGCCGTCGGAGTGACGATCCACGGGGTGCCGGACACCTAGCGATCATGAGGAACAACACCGTTGTCGCGGCGGCGCCGGCCGCCCCGCCGTCACGCCGCCCCGGGCCGGGGGCCACGGCCGTGAAATGGCTGACCACCACCGATCACAAGACGATCGGCACGCTCTACCTGATCACCTCGTTCGCCTTCTTCTGCCTCGGCGGGGTGATGGCGCTGCTGATGCGCGCCGAGCTGGCCCGTCCGGGGACGCAGATCATGTCGAACGAGCAGTTCAACCAGGCGTTCACCATGCATGGCACGATCATGCTGCTGATGTTCGCCACCCCGCTGTTCGCGGGGTTCGCCAACTGGATCATGCCGTTGCAGATCGGTGCGCCCGATGTGGCGTTCCCGCGGCTGAACATGTTCGCGTACTGGCTGTACCTGTTCGGTTCGCTGATCGCGGTGGGCGGCTTCCTGACCCCGCAGGGCGCGGCCGACTTCGGCTGGTTCGCCTACTCCCCGCTGTCGGACGCGGTGCGTTCACCGGGGGTGGGCGCGGACATGTGGATCATGGGTCTGGCCCTCTCCGGCTTCGGCACGATCCTCGGCTCGGTCAACTTCATCACCACGATCATCTGCATGCGCGCCCCGGGCATGACGATGTTCCGGATGCCGATCTTCACCTGGAACGTGCTGCTGACCGGCTTGCTGGTGCTGCTGGCCTTCCCGGTGCTCGCGGCGGCGCTGTTCGCCCTGGAGGCGGACCGCCAATTCGGGGCGCACGTCTTCGACGCGGCCAATGGCGGGGCCTTGCTCTGGCAGCACCTCTTCTGGTTCTTCGGCCACCCGGAGGTCTACATCATCGCCCTGCCGTTCTTCGGCATCGTTTCCGAGGTCATTCCGGTCTTCTCCCGGAAACCGATGTTCGGCTATGTCTCGCTCATCGCGGCGACGATTTCCATCGCGGGCCTTTCGGTCACCGTCTGGGCGCACCACATGTATGTCACCGGCGGTGTGCTGCTGCCGTTCTTCTCGTTCATGACGTTCCTGATCGCCGTGCCCACCGGTATCAAGTTCTTCAACTGGATCGGCACGATGTGGAAGGGGTCGCTCAGCTTCGAGACCCCGATGCTCTGGGCGGTCGGCTTCCTCATCACCTTCGTCTTCGGCGGTCTGACCGGTGTGATCCTGGCGTCGCCGCCGATGGACTTCCACGTCTCGGACACCTACTTCGTGGTGGCTCACTTCCACTACGTCATCTTCGGCACCGTCGTCTTCGCGATGTTCGCCGGATTCCACTTCTGGTGGCCCAAGTTCACCGGCAAGATGCTCGACGAGCGGCTCGGCAAGATCACCTTCTGGACCCTTTTCCTCGGCTTCCACGGCACCTTCCTGGTGCAGCACTGGCTCGGCGCCGAGGGAATGCTCCGCAGAATTCCCGACTATCTGGCCGCCGATGGCTTCACCACGCTGAACACCATCTCGACCATCAGCTCCTTCGTCCTCGGCCTGTCGTTCCTGCCGTTCCTCTACAACGTCTGGAAGACTGCCAAGTACGGCAAGAAGATCGAGGCCGACGACCCCTGGGGCTATGGCCGTTCGCTGGAATGGGCGACCTCCTGTCCGCCGCCGCGCCATAACTTCGTCAGCCTGCCGAAGATCCGTTCCGAATCCCCCGCGTTCGATCTGCACCATCCCGATGTCGGTCAGAAGGAGAGTGTGGCGTGAGCATGGCCCGAGCCGCCGAGTCCCCCGGTATCGCCGCCGGAATCAACCAGATCGAGGGCTATCTGCTGCTCCAGACGGAGCGGGACGCGGCCCGGGAGCGGGCCCGCCGCTTCACCGGCCGGCTCGACTGGCTGACCTCCGCCCAGCGGGCGGAGGTCGAACGGCTCTACGTCCAGGACCAGCTGGCCGTCACCGAGCGGAACCTGCGCACGGTGGTGCGGCGCTGCGAGCAGCTGCGGGCGGAGTACCAGGAGGTCTACCGGACGCTGCGCCGCCGGCTGCTCCTGGCCACTCTCCTCGGGGCCGCGCTTGTCTCCGGCGGCCTGGCCGCCACCCTCACCGTGCGTTAGCCACCGTCTGGGCCGGGACCGGAACCGAGCCCTCCTCGAAGTCGAACCACGCGGCGGGCACCCCGCTCAGCGCCTTGTCGGTGTAGCGGTTCCACAGGTCGGCGACCCGCTGGACACCGGCGTTCCGCAACCGGATCTGCTTTCGCGTGGTGGGGTCCTCGCCGAACAGGCCGACCGCGGTGACCAGGTCCGGGGTGTAGCCGACGTACCAGGCCGCCCGCTTGTCGTCGGACACCCCGCCCTTGCCCGCCGCGGGCCGCTTGATCGCGCGTACCGCGTCCGGTCCGCCGTCGCCGTCGATGAGACTCCGGCTGATCAGCCGGGCCGCCGTCGGGTCGATCGCCCGATCGCCCACCGCGTCCGGCGGATCGGCCGTCTCGTCGCCGCGCCGCGCGGACTGCACGATGCTGGGGGTGATCCGCTTGCCCTCGTGGTCGAAGGAGGCGTAGACACCGGCCATCCTCAGCGGACTGGACCCCATCAGCCCCAGCTCGACCGACTGCTCCTTGTCGAAGCCGCCGCTGTCGGTGTCCATGCCGAGCGCACGGGCGGTGCTCTTGACGGCGCCCAGCCTGTCGGCGGTCGGCTTCTTCCGCGCCTTGGTGTCGATGGACGCGGCGGTGATGACCGGTTCGAAAACCGGACCCACCTGGTAGTCGCCGCGGGTCGCGTTGGACAGATAGTGCTCGGTGTAGTCCCGGCCGCCGTAGAGGGCGACGATGTGCCCGTTCTCCGGGTTCATCGAGACCGCGCCGCCCTGGGTGGCGGCGGCGTCCGCACGGCCCTGTTTGCCCTTGGCGGAGCCGTCCAGGCCCTGCCGCATCGTCTCCTCCAGCGCCCGCTGCTTGGCCGGATCGATGGAGAGGGTGATGGTCCAGCCGCCCGCGGCGAGCTCCTGTTCGCTGACGCCCGCGGCGATCAGCTCATTGCGGGCGGCGTCCACCAGATAGCCGGCCTGGCCGCTGAGGCCGGGGGCGGGCTCGGGGGCGACCGGCGTGGGGAAGCGCATCCGCTTCCGCTGTGCGGCGTCCAGCCAGTGCATGTCGACCATGTTGTCCAGCACATAGTTCCAGCGCTGGGTGACCAGGCGCTTCGCCTTGGGGGTCGCGACGGCCCAGTCGTACTGGCTGGGGGCCTGCACCAGCGCCGCCAGGTACGCGCCCTCCGCGATGTCGAGGTCGTCCACGTCCTTGTCGTAGTACGCGCGGGCGGCGGCCTGGACGCCGTAGGCGACGCGGCCGAAGTAGCTGGTGTTCAGATAGCCCTGGAGGATCTCCTCCTTGGAGCTGCGCCGGTCGACCTTGAGGGAGATCACCAGTTCCTTGATCTTGCGGGTGACGGTCTGTTCCTGGCTCAGGTAGTAGTTCTTGACGTACTGCTGGGTGATGGTCGACCCGCCCTGGGTGCCCTTGCCGGTCACGGTGTTGACCAGTCCGCGCACGATGCCCATCGGATCCACGCCCGGATCCTGGTAGAAGGACTTGTTCTCGGCCGCGACGAACGCGTGCTGCACGCCCGTGGGCACCCGGTCGAGGGAGACCATCTCGCGGTTGATCTCGCCGGTGCGGGCGAGGATCGTGCCGTCGCGGTACTTGTAGACGTTGCTCTGCGCCTTCGCCTGGGCGTTGGCCTCGGGAACCTCGATGGAGTAGTAGAGCACGGTGAACGCCCCGATCAGCAGGGCGAACAGACCGACCACATAGGCGATCAGCTTCCGCCAGGTGAAGAACCGCCGGATGCCGGTCCGCTTCCCCTTCCCGCGTCCCCTCGTCCGGCGCCGCCGCCCCGGGGGGCTGGAATCCTGCGGCGCCGACTCCGGGGCCGGTGCGCGTCGTGCGCGTAGGGCCGTCAGGGGACCTGCCATACCGATTGCTCCTCCGTCGATCCCGGCCGCGAGGATTCGCGGGGGTCGGCGCCATCCTCCTCAGCGAAGATCTTCGAAACCGCAACGGGAGGTCTCGGCGGGGGCGCTGACACGCCTCGACTTCCGCTCGACGATGTATCAGTCCTGTATCGGACCGGGCTCCGGCCCCTCGGGCAGGCGCAGCGTGGCGACCGCTCCGCCGTCCGGCGCGTTGCCGAACTCCAGCGTGGCGCCGAGAACCTTGGCCTGCCCGGCCGCGATGGTCAGCCCGAGGCCATGGCCCCGGCCCCGCTCCCGGACCCCGGTGCGGAACCGCTGCGGGCCCCTCTCCAGCAGGTCGTCCGGATAGCCGGGGCCGTGGTCGCGGACCGTCACGGTCCGGCCGTCCGCGGCCACCGTCACCTCGACCGGTTCCCGGCCGTGGCGATGGGCGTTGACCACGAGATTGGCGACGATGCGGGCCAGCCGGCGGGGGTCGGTCCACACCTTCGGGCCCTCCCCGGCGTCCGGCTGCCCGGCGTCCCGCTGCCCGGTGCCCGCCTGCCCGGTGTCCGGCGCCGCGCCGGTCCGCAGCCGGGCCGGCAGCCCGGTGCCGGCGATGGCCTCGTCGAGCACCGGCCCCAGCGGACAGGGGGACAGATCGGCCTCCTCCGCCCCCGCGTCCAGCCGGGAGATCTCCAGCAGATCCTCGACCAGGGTGGACAGCACCCGTACCCGGTCGCTCACATACCCGGCCGCCTCGCCCGGCGGGAGCAGCTCGGCGGCGGTGACCAGACCCATCAGCGGAGTGCGCAGCTCATGGGCCACATCGGCGGTGAACCGCTGCTCGTCCAGGAGCCGTTCCTGGAGCGCGGCGGCCATCGAGTCCACGGCCCCGGAGATCTCGGCGATCTCGTCGTGCGGGCGGGTGGCGGCGGAGATCCGGGCGTCCAGGTCCCCGGCCGCGATCCGCCGCGCGGTGGCGGCCGCGAGCCGCAGCCGCCGGCTCATCCGCTCGGCGGTGAGCACCCCCAGGGGCAGCACCACGGCGGTGGTCATCAGCCCGGCCAGGATGATGTTGGTGTCCAGCGCGCCGATGTTGCGCATCGCGGTCTTCATGTCGACGCGTACGGACAGGACCTGGCCATCGGCGGGCCGGGCCGCCCACATCGCGGGTCCGTCCGGGCCGGTGACGAACTCGGTGCCCTGGTGCCCCTTGGCCACCAGGCGCCGCAGCCCGGCGGGGAGCCCGGGTGCGTCCAGCACGGCACCGGAGCCCTGGACGCCGCCGGTGCGGGCGTAGATGAGCGCGGCGTGGTCGAGGGTGGTGCGGGCCCCGTCGCGCGCCTGGGACAGCTCGCGGTCGCGTGAGGCGTGGTGCACCAGGACCCCGACCGCCGCCGCGGCGGCACAGGTCGCCGCCGCCACCAGCGCGACGATCCGCCATCTCAGCGTCATCGTCGTCAGCGCCGCAGCTTGTAGCCGAAGCCGCGGACCGTCTCGATCCGTTCGGCGCCTATCTTCGCGCGCAGCCGCTGCACATGGAGGTCGACCACCCGGGTGTCGCCCTGCCACGCGTGGTCCCAGACCCGGCTGAGCAGCGTACGGCGCTCCAGCACCACACCGGGCGAGCCGGCGAACTCCAGCAGCAGCCGCAGTTCGGTGGGGGTCAGGGCCAGCGGTTCTCCCGCGCGGCACACCTCCATGCCAAGGGTGTCGATGGTCAGCTCGCCGAAGACGAGGGTGTCCGGCCGGGCCGCGCCGTCCGCCTCCGGCGCCCCGCCGCGCGCCTCGTCGCGCGGGCCGCGGACCATCGGGGTGAAGGAGGCGCGGCGCAGCAGCGAGCGGATACGGGCCACCAGGACGGCGGACTCGCACGGTTTGACGACATAGTCGTCGGCACCGGCCTCGAGACCGGAGACGACATCGAGGGCGTCACCGCGCGCGGACATCATCAGGATCGGCGCCAGGCTCAACTCGCGGACCCTGCGGCACAGTCCGATGCCGTCCAGCTCGGGCAGCATCACATCGAGGAGCAGCAGATCGGGCTGTCGCTCCCGGAAGATCTCCAGACCGGTGAGGCCGTCGCCCGCGGTGGACACGGTGAAGCCGTACCGCTCCAGAGACATCCGTACCGTATTGCGGATCACCTCGTCGTCCTCGACGAGCAGCAGATGCGCCTCGGTCGGGGAGCCGGGGCCCGGGGCGGGGCCGGGTGGGGTGAAGGCGGTGGTCATCGCGTCGTCCTCGTCTCCGTACGGGGGGCCGTGTCCACTGCGCCGCGGTCCTCCGGTACGGCGTCCGGCACGGTCGGCACGGACTGCGGCACGGTCGATACCGCCTCCGGCACGGCCGGTACGGCCCCGGGGAAGTCCGGCCGGGTGCCCGTCCCGCCCGCGGGTGTCACGGCCGCCATGACCCTGCCGTTCCAGCGGAAGCGGGTGGTGACCCGGCCGTCCTCGCCGATCGCGCTGATCACCAGATCGCGGCCGCGGGTCTCGCCGGTGAGGCCCTGCGGACCCCAGTAGATCAGCACGGGGCGGACCGTGTGGCCCGAGGCCGTGTAGACCTGGAGCAGCGTCCGCTCGAACCTCGGCAGATCGACCGCCACCACCATCTCGTCCCGGTCGTCGCCGGTCAGATCGCGGTGCACGGCGTCCCGCAGCGGGCAGGTGCCGTCAGCGGGGCAGGCGGAGATCTCCTTCTGCACCAGCGACGGCACATTGGGGTCGTGGAGCAGCAGGTTCTTCGCGGACAGGGCGGCCAGCCCGCCCGCGGGCACCTGGACCTCGTCCACCGGCAGATAGCGGGCGAGGTCGGATTCCTGAGCGGGTGCGGACGCGGCCGGCGGGGTGTACCCGGGCCACAGCGGAACCGCGCTGGCCGGGGCCGACAGCGTGGGCGCCGCACCGTCGTCCCGCACCCCGGCCTGGGCCGTGCAGCCCGCGGCGGCGACGGCGGCGCACGCGGCCACCACGGCGGACACGAGGCCGCGTGGCGGCCGGTGGCGGGGGCGTCGTCGCGCGGTGCGCGGACCGGAGGGAAAGGAACGCATGGCCGTCTCAGCCTACTGAGCGGCGGAGGCGTTCCACGCCGGGCCCGGTGACGTACCGGCCGGGCGGCCGGACACGAAAGCCCGGGGCGGCCAGCCCCGGGCTTTCGGAGAGTCAGATCTCAGATGGCGTACGTCACTTGATGAATTCCGGACGCACCTGGGCCGGCCAGGTGCCCACGGTCAGCATGCCCGACGCGTAGGCGCGGGAGACCAAGGCCGCCCGGTTGGGTGCCTTCATCTTCCGCAACATGGCTCCCACGTGGTATTCGACGCCCTGTCTGCTGAGATACAGCTTGGCGGCCATCTGGACGGTGGACGCGCCGGTGGCCACGCCCTCGAGTATCCGGGCCTCCAGCGCCGACAGCAGCTTCTGGTTCGCGGGGGTCGTTTCCTCCTCGGGTCGTTCGTCATCCGGTTTGACCATCACGACGATGGCAGCGAGGCGATCGGACCGGCCCTGGATGGCCGTGCCGGTCAGCTTGCCCGAGAACACCCGGTCGCGGGAGCGGTAGCCGAGGACGCGCTCGGTGAAGCGGGTGCGCCGTCCGTCGTGCAGCCGCGAGAAGTGTTCCCGCAGGACGGAGGGGGTGCTGGGATGCAGCAGGTCGAACAGGCTCCGGCCGCACAACTCGGCGGAAGAGGCGCCGAAGTGCCGGAAGAAGTCCTCGTCCCCGGCTATCACATGGAGGTCGGGGGCGAGGGTGGCCATTCCGGTGGCATGCCGCGGGGTGACGGCTGCCTGTCCGGGCACTCGAGAGGGACCCTGAGCGCTGTGGGGGAGGGCCAAGAGGAGTCACCGCTTTCGGTCGTTTTCTGACGGAGTGGTCGTCCGCCTCAGGTGAACCCCCAGGTGACGGAGGGTCCGCGCGCCACGGGGGAGCAACGCGCCGGACCCCAGGGGGAATTCAGTGACGGGTGTTTAGGTCCGCTTCCTGGTGTATACCAACGCCATGGCGACTATGGGGTGCCCGTTTTCCACAGAGTCGTGCCCGCTTTCTGCCCGCTTTCCGCTCCGGCCCGGGCCCGGTACGGGGCCGCCGGCCGGGCGCTACGCCGCGGCCTTGGCGGGCTTGCGGGCCGAGGAGCGGCTCTTCGAACGGCTCTCGGTGCGCCCTTCGGCGCCGCCCTCGGGGTGCTTCTCGGCCGGTGGGGCCATGATGCCCCCCTTGCGCAGCACCGCGTAACCGACGCCGATGCCGACGGCCACCGGCCATTCGATGACCTCCACGGCACCCAGCGCGCCGAGCCCCAGGTACAGCGGCAGCCCGCCCTTGGCGGGCAGCACCCGGCGGGCCACCTCGACCGGCTTCAGCGCCGCCTTCGCCGCGCCGCCGCTCGCGCGGGTCGTGGCGTGGCCGACCGTGCCGAAGGTCTCCTTCGTGGCGTGGCCCACGGTGTCGAGCGTGTCCCTGGTGGCGTGGCCGACGGTGCTGAGGGTCTCCTTGGTGGCGTGGCCCATGGTGTCGAGCGTGGGCACCGTGACGCTCAGAGTGCGCTTGCCGTCGCCGCGCGAGACCTCCACGGGGGCCTTGGCGGCGGCCTTCGCGGTCCGCTGTCGCTGTGTGCTCCGCGACGACGAGGTGGACTTCGCCGCCTTCTTCGGCTGCGAGGACCGCGATGTGCCCGACGCGGCCTTGGACTTCGACGACGTGCCGCCGCCGCGCGCCGGGGCCGTCTTCTTGGCGGCCGGGGAGCCGCGCTTGCGTGAAGGGGTGGGAGTGGTCACTGGTCTCACGTCCACACGGTGATGGCGAATGGAATCTTCTTCCCTTTTCAGGGTAATCGGGATGAACCGGGCGGGCTGCCCGGAGAGCGGAGGTCCCCTCGATGTCACCGCTGTCAGCACTGCGTCTGCCCCTGCCGCCCGCGCTGCTCGCCCCCATCAAGGGCGGCGTGGCCGCGGGCGTGCGGGATGCCGCCGGAGCCGTCGCACGGCTGGTCCGGCCCTCCCAGCGGGGGATCTGGTCCTCTCCGGGGCGGTACTACATCGAGGTCCGCGGGGTGCACGGGATCGGCGGCGAGCGAGTGGCCCGCCGGGTGGAAGAGGCCCTCGAGGAGCATCCGCGGGTGCGGTGGGCGCGGGTGAACGCGCCCTCCGAACGCGTCGTGGTGGCCGTGGACAGACCGCCCCCGTCCGAGCAGACCCTGCTCGCCCGGATCGAGCGCGCGGAGGCCCAGGAGCCGGCCGTGCACCCCGAGGAGTTCGACGAGTGGGCCCCGGAGCCGCGCCATCCGTCCGGCGGCCCGAAGGCGGCCCAGTCCCTGGCCGTGGTGGCCGCGGACGTCGCGGGGCTGAGCGTCGCCACCGCCCTGCGGCTGGCCCCCTGGCTCCGGCTGCCGGCCGAGGTGGCCGCGACCGTGTCCGTCGTCCAGAACCACCCCCGCCTGCGGCGGCTGGCCCTGGCCATCACCCGCGGGGAGCCGACCGAGGCGGCCTTGCCGGTGCTGAGCGCGCTGGCCCAGAGCGTGGCCACCCGGGGCGGCGGGCTCGCGCTCGACCTCCTCCAGCGGATGGCCCTGTGGCGGGAGGCGGAGGCGGAGGGCCGGGCCTGGGCCGCGATGGAGCCGCAGCTGGTGCACGGCCCCCAGGACGTGCGGGCCGAGCCGATCGTGGTCGAGCGGCCGGGACCGTCCCCCCAGGACACCGTGGAGCGCTTCGCGGAGCGCTCCATGGCCGCCGGGGCCGTGGCCGGTGCCCTCGCCGCCCCCTTCGTCCGCCCACGGCGCGCCCTGGCCGTCGCCTTCGCGTCCGTGCCCAAGGCGCCGGGGGCCGGCCGGGAGGGGTTCGCGACCAGCCTCGGCCGGTTCCTGGCGCTGCGCGGCGTCCTGGCCATGGACCGCAGCTGTCTGCGGCGGCTGGGCCGGGTGGACACCGTGGTGCTGGACGAGGAGGCCCTGCGCGGCGACCGCTACGAGCCCGTCGACCTGGAACTCCTCGGCGGCGCCGAACCCGAGCGGACCACCGGGCGGCTCTTCGGCCTCTTCGACGCCGATCAGCCCCTGGAGATCCGCCGCGACAACGGATGGGTGCTCGGTCCCCTGGACCGTCTCGAGCTGACCGGCCGCACCGGCCGGCAGACCGCGGCGAGGCTCCGCCGCCGGGGCAGCGAGCGGGTGCTCGGCCTGGCCCGGGGGCGCAGGCTCCAGGCGGTGGTGGGCCTCGCGCCGCAGACCGTCCCCGGGGCCGAGGCCGTGGCGGCCGCCGCCCGCCGGGCGGGCGCGCGCATCGTCCTGGCCACCGACCGGCCGCATCCCACGGGCATCACCTTCGCCGACGCGGTGGCGCCGTCCGGCGGCCGTCTCGTGGCCTCCGTACGCTCCCTTCAGGCCGACGGCGCGGTCGTGCTGCTGCTCTCCGGCAACCGCCGGGCGCTGGGAGCGGCCGACTGCGGCATCGGGGTGCACCGCGAGGGCGAGCCCCCGGCCTGGGGAGCCCATCTGCTCGTCGGCGCCGACCTGGAGTCGGCCGGGCTCATCGTGGACGCCGTGGGGGTCGCCGCGCGGGTCGACCGGGAGAGCGCCCTGCTGTCCGCGGGCGGCAGCGCCATCGGCGCGGTGGCCGCCCTCCAGGCGGCCCCGGACCAGGCCGCCGCGCGCGGCGCGGCGGCGGGCACCACCGCGGGGACCCTGGCCTTCGCCCTGGGCAACTGGCGGGTGCGCCAGCTCCTCGCCCGCCCCATGGACCCTCCGGTGACCACCACCCCCTGGTATCTGATGCCCGTACCGCGCGTCCTGGAGCGCCTGGGCACCGGGCTCGACGGTCTGACCCCGCAGGAGGCGGCGGCCCGCGCGGGCCAGGGGCCGCGCCGGGGCGAGCCCACCGGCACCAGCCTGCCCGCCGCGTTCATCGAGGAGCTGGCCAACCCGCTGACGCCGGTCCTCGCCGCCGGGGCCGCCCTGGCCGCCGCCGTGGGTTCGCGCACCGACGCCGCGTTGGTGGCCGCCATCACCGGCACCTCCGCCCTCGTCGGCGGTTTCCAGCGGGTCAGGACCGAGCGGGCGCTGTCCGAGCTGTTCGCCCGGTCGGCGATCGGCGCCCGGGTCCGCCGGGGCGGTACCGAACGCCTCGTGACCGCCGGAGACCTCGTCCCCGGCGACATCGTCGTACTGGGCCCCGAGGACGTGGTGCCCGCCGACTGCCGGCTGCTGGAGGCCGAGGGACTCGAGGCCGACGAATCCTCGCTGACCGGCGAGTCCCTCCCGGTCCCCAAGGACCCGGCGCCGGTCGTCGGCGGGCACATCACCCAGCGCCGGTCGATGCTCTACGAGGGCACCACGGTCTCCGCGGGGCGCGCCGTGGCCGTCGTCGTGGCCACCGGACCGGCCACCGAGGTGGGCCGCAGCCTGGCCACCGCCCGCCAGGCCGCGCCCGTCACCGGTGTCGAGGCCCGGCTGACCTCGCTCACCCGGTCCAGCGTGCCCATCGCGCTGGGCTCCGCCGCCGCGGTCACCGGGGCCGGGCTGCTGCACGGCCTCCCGCTCACCAAGAACCTCGCCTCGGCCGTCAACCTCGCCGTCGCCTCCGTCCCCGAAGGGCTGCCGTTCCTGGTCAACGCGGCCCAGCTGGCCGCCGCCCGGCGGCTGGCCGACCTCGGCGCGCTGGTCCGCAACCCCCGCACCATCGAGGCGCTCGGCCGCGCCGACGTGCTGTGCTTCGACAAGACCGGGACCCTCACCGAGGGCAACCTCCAGCTCGCGGCGGTCAGCGACGGCGCCGGCCCGCTCCCCGCCGACCGGCTCGACGCGCCCCGTAAGGCGGTGCTCGCCGCCGCCCTGCGCGCGACCCCGCCGGCCCGCCAGGCCGAACCCATGGCGCACCGGACCGACCGCGCGGTGAGCACCGGGGCGCGCCGGGCCGGGGTCGGGGTGCGGCGCGGAGCGCCCCGCTGGCGGCGTACCGACGCGCTGCCCTTCGAACCCTCCCGCGCCTACCACGCCACCGCCGGGCGCACCACGCACGGTGCGCTGCTCAGCGTCAAGGGGGCGCCCGAGGGCGTCCTGGAGCGGGTCGCCCGGTGGCGTGTACCGGGCACCGGACGGGCCGCCGAACTGGACGCCGAGGGCATCGGGAAGCTGACCGAGGCCGCGGAGGAGCTGGCCGGTGCGGGACGGCGGGTGCTGGCGGTGGCGGAGCGCCCGATGCGTCAGGACGAGGAGCTGACCGACGAGACCGTCAGGGACCTGGAGTTCCTCGGCTTCATCGCGCTCGCCGACCCCGTCCGCACCAGCGCCGCCCCCGCCACCGCGCGGCTGCGCGAGGCCGGGGTGCAGACCGTGATGCTCACCGGCGACCACCCGGCCACCGCGGACGCCATCGCGGCCACCATCATGGACGTCCCCGAGCCGATGGTGTGCACCGGCCCGGAGCTGGACGAGATGGACGACGCGCGGCTGGACGAACTGCTGCCGACGGTGGACGTGATCGCCCGGTGCAGCCCGCACCACAAGGTCCGCATCGTCCAGGCGTATCAGCGCCTGGGCCGGGTGGTGGCGATGACCGGGGACGGCGCCAACGACGCCCCCGCCATCCGGCTCGCGGACATCGGCATCGCCCTGGGACGGCGCGGCACCCCGGCCGCGACCGCCGCGGCGGACCTGGTCGTCACCGACGACCGCCTGGAGACGATCGTCTCGGCCCTGATGGAGGGGCGCGCCATGTGGGCCTCGGTCCGGGTGGCCCTCGCCATCCTCATCGGCGGCAACTTCGGCGAGGTCACCTTCAGCGTGGCGACCTCCGCCCTCACCGGCTCCACACCCCTGAGCGCCCGTCAGATCATGCTGGTCAACCTGCTGACCGACCTCGCGCCCGCGCTCGCCATCGCGGTGCGCGAGCCGACCGGGCACACCGGCGAACGGCTGCTCAAGGAGGGCCCCAGCCGTTCCCTGGGCGTGGCGCTGACCAAGGAGATGCTGCTGCGGGGCGTCATCACCGCCGCCGGCGCCGGACTGGCGTGGACCGGTGGCCGGGTCACCGGCAGAACCCGCCGGGCCGGTACGGTGGCGCTCGCCGCCCTGGTCGGCACCCAGCTGGCGCAGACCCTGACCGCGGGCGGCCGGGACCGGCATGTGCTGATCGCCGGTCTGGGCTCCGCCGCGGTGCTCGTCGCCCTCATCCAGACCCCGGGCGTCAGCCAGTTCTTCGACTGCACCCCGCTCGGCCCGTTCGCCTGGGCCATCACCCTGGGCTCCATCGTCGTGGCCACGCTGTTCGGCCCCCTCCTGGCGTCGCTGCTGGGCATCGGGAGGGTCACGGTGGAGCAGGAGGACGCCGATGCCACCGACAAGACCTCCGCCCCTGCAGAAGCCCGGCCCTGACGACGCCCACCGGGCCGGGCGGCCGTTCACTCCTTTCCGTCCCCGCCGGGGAGGTGGCCATCGGGGCGAAGGACGTTTTTTATTCGCCATGGCTGTGCCCAAGGGGGACCTGTCAAAAAAGGTGCGTCGCGTCCCGGTGAGAGCCCGTGAGGTCCGCTGACGAGACCGTAGCCTAACCGGCTCCCGTTACGCGACGGTAAAGGTGGGGCGTGGCTCTCGGGTGGCGTTGTGAGGGGTTCCGGTGGAAGGGGTGATTGCCCGTTGCGGGCAACTTGTGATCTTTCGCGGTGGCACGCCACATCCGCCCGAGCGGTCGCCTGTGTGCGGCGCTTATCCCGGTTGCGTGGAAAGCGGTGGGGGCGGGTCGGGGGCCGTTGTGGATCATGTTGTTTTCCTGATACATGTAGTTCACCGTTACCCCCTTGACCTGCGGTGATCCTCCAGGGAAAGCTGGTTGCGCTCCCGTCGTGCAGAACCGGGATTCCGCGGTGCGTGCGTGGAAGGGAGGGCGGGTGACGTCTTTTCGTCGCCGCCGCTTCACCTTCCATCGCTTCGTCTTCCGTTGTTTCTTGTTCCGTTGTTTCGTCATCGGAGTCCGCCGCATGAATTCCCGATCCTTACCTGCTTCCCTGGGTTCGACGGACCCGCATTCCCCCCACAACCCTCACTCGAACAGCAAAAGACAGGCACAGCGCATGAAAACTCCCCCCATGGGATCTGCTTCGCCCGATGAGATAGCCGTCATCGGCCTGTCGTGCAGACTCCCCCGGGCCGCTTCTCCCCAGGCGTTCTGGGAGCTGCTCAGCCATGCGGGTTCCGCCATCACCGAGACTCCCTCCGACCGACGGCCAGAAGCCGATGGCGGTGCGGGTTCCCGCTGGGGCGGTTATGTCGAGAACACCGGGCACTTCGACGCCGATTTCTTCGGGATCTCCCCGCGTGAGGCCACCGCCATGGACCCCCAGCAGCGGCTGATGCTCGAACTGGGCTGGGAGGCCCTGGAGAACGCCGGCATCGTGCCCGGGACGCTGAGCGGTGCGGACGTGGGGGTGTTCTTCGGGACGATCCAGAGCGACTACCTGACGCTCACGGGGCGGCAGGGCCCGGCCGCGGTCGACCACCACACCATGACCGGGCTCAGCAGGGGGCTCATCGCCAACCGGGTCTCGCATGTGCTGGGTCTGCGCGGGCCCAGTCTCACCGTGGACTCGGCACAGTCCTCCTCACTGGTCGCCGTCCACCTGGCCTGCGAGAGCCTGCGCTCCGGCGAATGCGGTACGGCACTGGCCGGCGGTGTGCACCTGAACCTCGCCCCGGACAGCACGGCCGTCGCCGCCGCGTTCGGCGGTCTGTCACCGGACGGACGCTGCTACACCTTCGACGACCGGGCGAACGGTTACGTCCGGGGCGAAGGCGGCGGTCTGGTCGTGCTCAAGCCCCTGTCCCGGGCGCTGGCCGACGGTGACCACGTGTACTGCGTGATCCGCGGCAGCGCGGTGAACAACGACGGCATGAGCGACGGTCTGACCAGGCCGGACGCCGCCGCCCAGGAGGCCGTACTGCGCTCGGCCTACCAGCGGGCGAAGGTCGCGCCGTCCGAGGTCCAGTACGTGGAACTGCACGGCACCGGTACCAAGGTGGGCGATCCGATCGAGGCGAGCGCACTCGGAGCGGTGACCGGTGCCGGACGCCCGGTTGACGCGCCCCTCGCCGTCGGATCGGTCAAGACCAACATCGGTCATCTGGAAGGCGCGGCCGGAATCGCCGGGTTGCTCAAGGCGGTTCTCGCGATCCAGCACGGCCAGCTCCCGCCGAGCCTGAACCACCGGAGCCCCAACCCCCGGATTCCGCTGGCGGAACTCGGCTTGCGGGTCCAGACGGAGCTGGGCGACTGGGGGAAGCCGCCGCATGAACGGCTGGCCGGGGTGAGCTCCTTCGGTATCGGGGGAACCAACTGCCACGTCGTGCTGGCCGGCCCGCCACCCACCGAGCCGACCGCGCCCGCCGAGGCGGCCGAGCCGGCCGATGAAGCGGACGCGCCCGCCCGGGTCCTGACGCCGGCCGGCGCACCGACACCCGTCGTACTCAGCGCGAAGAGCGCGGCGGCGCTGCGGGGACAGGCGGCCGGTCTCGCGGCGTTCGTGAAGCAGCGGCCCGACCTGGACCTGCCGGGGATGTCCGGCTCCCTCCTGCGCAGCCGCACGGTCTTCCCGCACCGGGCCGTCGTCCTGGCCTCGGATCGGGCCGGCCTGCGGAGCGGGCTGGCCGGCCTGGAAAGTGCCCTGCCGGAGCCCCATGTGGTGCTCGGACACGCGGACCCCGCCCGGGACACCCGTCAGGTCTTCGTCTTCCCCGGCCAGGGCGCCCAGTGGGCTGGCATGGGTGCCGAACTCCTGGAACACTCGCCGGTCTTCGCCTCCTGGGTGGAGCGTTGTGGCCAGGCGCTCGCCCCCCATGTGGACTGGTCCCTGCCTGAGGTCCTGCGCACCGGGCAGGGCCTGGAGAAGGTCGATGTCGTGCAGCCCGCCTCATGGGCGGTCATGGTCTCGCTCGCGGCCATGTGGGAGGCGGCCGGTGTCGCGCCCAGCGCCGTCGTGGGCCACTCCCAGGGGGAGATCGCCGCCGCCACCGTCGCCGGTGCGCTGACGCCGGAGGACGCGGCCAGGACGGTGGCCCTGCGCAGCCGGCTGATCGGTGAGCGGCTGGCGGGCCACGGCGCCATGCTGTCGGTCGGACTTCCCGAGGAGGCGGTCCGGGCCCGGCTCAAGGCGTACTCCGGGGTTTCGGTCGCCGTGGTCAACGGCCCGAATGCCACCGTGGTGGCCGGGGACCCGCGGGCCGTCGAGGCTCTGGAGGCGGAATGGAGGCGCTCCGACACGAAGGTGCGCCGGCTCGCCGTGGACTACGCCTCGCACAGCGCCCAGGTGGACGCGGTGCGCGCCGAACTCGTCGATCTGCTCTCGGACATCGCGCCGACGCGGGCGCGGGTGCCCTTCTACTCGACGGTGGACTGCGACTGGCTGGACGGGAGCGGGCTCGACGCCGAGTACTGGGCGCGCAACCTCCGCCAGCCGGTGCGGTTCGCGGAAGCGGTGCGGAACCTGCTGCGGCAGGGTCTCACCAGCTATGTCGAGTGCAGCTCCCACCCCGTTCTGGCCGCCGCCATCGCCGACACGGCGGACGAGGCCGCGGTGGACGGCGTCACGGTGACCGGCTCCCTCCGGCGTGACGACGGCGGAGCGGAACGTTTCTGCACCTCCCTGGCGGAGGCATACGTGGCCGGCGCGCCCGTGCGGTGGCCTGCGCTGCTCGCCGACGGCGGTGTACCGGTGCCCGCGGGCGACCTGCCGACGTACGCCTTCCAGCGACGGCGGCTGTGGCTCGCCGCGCCGCCCGCCACCGGCGGGGACACACCGGCCCGTCCCGCGCTGCCGGCGGAACACCTCCCGGCGCCGCCGGAGGCGTCCCGGACCGATGCGGACGTCAGCTCACTGGACCTGGTCCGGGGGCAGACCGCCACGGTGCTGCGCACGGACGCGGCGGACGTGCGGGTGGACCGGTCCTTCAAGGAACACGGCTTCGACTCGATCATGGCCGTCGAGCTGCGCAACCGGCTGAACGCCGTCACCGGGCTGAAGCTGCCGTCCAGCGCGGTCTTCGACCACCCCACCCCGGCCCGCCTGGCGCGGCGTGTCGACGCCCTGCGGTCGGGGACGGCCACCGCCGTTACCGGGGCCACCGGCGGCGCGGAAGGGTCCGCGTCCGATGACCCGGTGGTCGTGGTCGGCATGAGCTGCCGCTTCCCCGGCGGCGTCCGGTCCCCCGAGGAGCTCTGGCGCCTGGTGCTCGACGGGACGGACGCCATCGGCGAGTACCCCACCGACCGCCACTGGGACATGCCGGAACCCGCCGGGGACGGCCCGCTGCGACGCGGGGGATTCCTGCCCGACGCGGCCGATTTCGACGCGGAGTTCTTCGGCATCTCGCCCCGTGAGGCCCTCGCGATGGACCCGCAGCAGCGCTTGCTGCTGGAGGCGTCCTGGGAGGCGCTGGAGGCGGCCGGGATACGGCCCGAAACCCTGGTGGGGAGCCGTACGGGCGTCTTCGCCGGAGCCATGGCGGGGGACTACGGCCCGCGGCTGCACGAGGGACCCGACCAGGTCGCCGGACATCTCCTCACCGGTCTCGCCGGCAGCGTGGTGTCCGGACGCGTGGCCTACACGCTGGGTCTGGAGGGCCCCGCCCTCACCGTGGACACGGCGTGCTCCTCGTCCCTCGTGGCTCTGCACCTCGCCGCCCAGGCGCTGCACCGGGGCGAGTGCTCCCTCGCGCTCGCGTCCGGGGTGACGGTCATGAGTACGCCCGGCATGTTCACCGCCTTCGGCCGCCAGCGGGCACTCGCCGCGGACGGGCGCTGCAAGGCCTTCTCCGACGCCGCGGACGGGACCGGGTGGTCGGAGGGCGTCGCCGTCCTGGCCGTCGAGAAGCTGTCGCGAGCGAGGCGCGAGGGGCATCGTGTCCTGGCGGTGCTGCGGGGCTCCGCGGTCAACCAGGACGGCGCCTCCAACGGCCTGACCGCGCCGAACGGCCCCGCACAGCAGAGCGTCATACGCCAGGCCCTGGCCGCCGCCGGTCTCGGTGGCGGCGATGTCGACGCGGTCGAGGCACACGGCACCGGCACCACGCTGGGCGACCCGATCGAGGCGCAGGCCCTGCTGGCCACCTACGGCCAGGAGCATGACGCCGACCGTCCCCTGTGGCTGGGGTCCTTGAAGTCGAACATCGGCCACACGCAGGCCGCGGCGGGGATCGCGGGCGTCATCAAGATGGTCATGGCGATGCGGCACGGGGTGCTGCCGAGGACACTGCACGTGGGGCAGCCGTCCACTCATGTCGACTGGTCCGCCGGCGCCGTCCGGCTGCTGACCGAGGAACAGCCCTGGCCGCGGGTCGACCGGGTGCGGCGGGCGGCGGTGTCCTCCTTCGGCATCAGCGGCACCAACGCCCACGTCATCCTCGAGCAGCCCCTCGCGGAGTCCCTCGAACGGCCCGCCGGGGACGAGCCCGTGGCAGGCGAGTCCGCCGACCGGCACCCCGTCGCGGTGCCGTGGGTGATCAGCGGCAAGTCCCCGGCCGCACTGACCGCCCAGGCCCGGTCGCTGCTCTCCTACGTCGAGGAACGGCCGGAACTGCGGCCCGCGGACATCGCCCACGCGCTGGCGACGCGGCGTACGGCCTTCCCGTACCGCGCGGTGGCCGTCGGTGCGGACACCGAGGCCCTGCTGGGCGCGGTGCGGGCGGTGGCCGACGGCCGTGCCACCGCCGCTGCCGAACGGGACCACGCCACCCCGGACGGCAAGCTGGCGTTCATGTTCACCGGCCAGGGCGCGCAGTTCCTGGGCATGGGCCGCGAACTGCACGCGGCCAACCCCGTGTTCGCCGCGGCCTTCGACGCCGTGACCGAGGAACTGGACCGGCACCTCGACCAGCCGGTGCGCGACATCGTCTGGGGCGAGGAGAAGGAGACCCTGGACCGCACGGTATACACCCAGGCGGCCCTGTTCGCCCTGGAGGTGGCGCTGTACCGGACGTTCGAGTCCTGGGGTGTCCGGCCCGACTACCTCATCGGCCACTCGGTCGGCGAGCTGACCGCCGCACATGTGTCGGGCGCGCTGTCACTGCCGCAGGCGGCGCTCCTGGTGAGCGCGCGCGGCCGGCTGATGCAGCGGCTGCCCTCCGACGGAGCCATGGTCGCGGTCCAGGCACGGGAGGACGAGGTCCTCCCGCTCCTCGACGGCCGCACCGACGTGGTGAGCGTCGCCGCCGTCAACGGCCCCGAGTCCGTCGTCCTCTCCGGCCGCGAGGCGGAGGTGCTCGCGCTGGCCTCCGATTGGCAGGCGCGCGGGCGCAAGGTGACCCGGCTGGCCGTGAGCCACGCCTTCCACTCGCCCCTGATGACACCCATGCTGGACGACTTCCGCACGGTGGCGGAGACCCTCACCTTCGACGAGCCGTCCCTTCCCGTGGTGTCGAACCTGACCGGACGGATCGCCACCGCCGAACAGCTCGGCAGCCCGGACCACTGGGCCGACCACGTCCGGGGCACGGTGCGCTTCGCCGACGGCATCCGGCAGCTGCGCGAACAGGGCGTCACCCGCTTCGTGGAGCTGGGACCGGGAGGGGTGCTGACCGCCATGGCCCGGGAGACCCTGGACGACGCCGAGCGGCTGATCCTGCCGGCCCTGCACCGCAATCGGTCCGAGACGGCATCGCTCGCCTTCACCGCCGGGCGGCTCCACGCCGCAGGGGTCGAGGTGGACTGGACGGCCTACTTCGCCGGAGCGGCGACGGACGACGTCGACCTTCCGACCTACGCGTTCCAGCGGGAACGCTTCTGGCTGGAGCCACCCGCCGGGGAACCAGACCTCGGCTCCGCCGGTCTGACCGCGCTGCGGCACCCGCTGCTGGCGGCTGCCGTGCCCGGTGTCGACGGAACCGTACTGACCGGACGGCTCAGCCCCCGCCATCTCCCCTGGCTGCCCGACCACCGGGTGGAGGGCACCGTCGTGGTGCCCGGAACCGCGCTCCTGGAGGCGGTGGCCCGCGCCGCCGAGGAGACCGGCCACGCCGAGGTCACGGAACTGCTGCTGCTGGCACCCCTGGTCGTGCCCGCCGACCAGCCGGTCGACCTCCAGGTCCGGGTGTCCTCGACCGACGCCTCCGGCATCGCCCAGGTGGAGGTGTTCGCGTCGGCCTCCGGGACGGAGGGGTGGACCCGCCACGCCACGGGCACCCTCGCCGTGACACCGACCGGCGTCACCCGCGACGAGCCGCCCGCCCAATGGCCGCCGACGGGCGCGGAGCGGCTGAACGTGGACGGTTACTACGCGGAACTGGACCGCCGTGGCCTGACGTACGGGCCGGCCTTCCGCGGTGTGCGGGACGTGTGGCGCTCCGGGGACGACCTGTTCGTGGAGGTGCGGCTGCCCGACCCGGCGGCGGCGCGATCCGACGCGTACCTCCTGCACCCCGCGCTGCTGGACGCCGTGCTGCACCCGCCGGCGGTCGGCGAACTGCTGCCCGACGCGCGTTGCCCGCGGCTGCCGTTCTCCTGGTCCACCGTGCGCCGCCACACCTCCGGCGCCTCCGCGCTGCGGGTGCGCCTGCGGCAGGAGGGGCCGGACACCGTCCGTCTGGTGGCCCGGGACGTGCGGAACCGGCTCGTCGCCGAAGCCGGCGTGGTCCTGCGGCCCACGCCACGGGACCAGCTGCGGCGGATCCTCGCCATGGACCGGGTGCCCCTGTACCGCATGGTCTGGGAACCGTCGGCCCCGGCCCCGGCCGCGGTCGCTTCCGGTCAGGTGCCCGCGACGCACCGGTACCTGGTGGTCGGCGACGGGCCGGTCGCGGCGTCCGCCGCCGACCGCCTGACGGCCGGCGGCGCGAGCGGCACGGTGCGCCTCGAGGGCCTCGACGCCGGGACGGCACCCGAGCGGGTGCGTGCGGGGCTGCGCGCGGCCCTCGCGGAGATCCAGTCCTGGCTGGCCGGGACCCGGGCACCGGACGACCGCCTGGTGGTGATCACGCGCCGGGCGTGCGCGGCCGGTTCCGACCCCACCCACGTCGACCCGGTCCACGCCGCCATCTGGGGCCTGGTGCGCACGGTGCAGACCGAGCACCCCGGCCTGGTGGGACTCGTCGACCTGGACGAGGAGACCGACGGCGCGGAAGCGCTGCCCGCCGCCGTCGAGTCGTTCGGAGCGGGGACGGTCCAGATCGCCGTACGCGCCGGTCAGTTGCTCGTACCGGTGCTCCGGCCGGCCACTGACCCCGGCGCGTCGGCGGCGGGCGACGGCGGCAACACCTCGGCCGGCCCGGACGCCGGTCCGGACACCCGCTGGGCGACGTCGTCGGTCCTGGTCACCGGCGCCGGCGGGATCGTGGGCTCCGCGCTCACCCGGCATGCCGTCGCCACCCGCGGGATCGGCCATGTGGTGCTCGCCAGCCGGCGAGGTGAGGCCGGTCCGGGCGTCGCCGAACTCGCCGCCGAACTGCGCGGACTGGGAGCCACGGTCACCGTCGCGGCCTGCGACGTCTCCGACCGCGCACAGGTCGAGGCGGTTCTGGCCGCCGTTCCCGCGACCCGCCCGCTCGCGGGTGTCATCCACGCCGCGGGCAGTGTCGCGGACCGCGTCGTGGAGACGCTCACGCCGGAGGGGCTGGACGCGGTCCTGACCGCCAAGGCGGACGCCGTCTCGATCCTCGACGACTGCACACGGGGACTGAACCTGGACTGGTTCGTGGTGTGCTCCTCGGTCGCGGGCTGGTGGGGCACCGCCGGTCAGGCGAACTACGCGGCGGCCAACGCGTGCCTCGACGCCCTGATGCTGGGCCGGCACCGGGCCGGCCACCGTGCCCTCTCCCTGGTGTGGGGACTGTGGGAGGAGCGCAGCGAGCTTTCCGGGCACCTTCAGGACGCGGATATCCGGCGGATGTCGCGGGTCGGGATCGAACCGCTGTCCACCGCCGACGCGCTGCGCGCCTTCGACGCGGCCCTCGGGCTGGGCGAACCGGTCCTCGCACCGGTCCGCCTGGGCACGCAGGACCTGCCGGGCTCGGACGCCCGGACCCTGCCGCCGTTCCTCGCGCCCCGTACACCGCTGCCCGGACGGCCGGTACGCACCCGCGCGGACAACACCGTCACCACGGCGGACCGGGCGGGTACGGCGGACCGAGCGGCCCAGGGCGCCGCGGCCGCCATCCCGCCGGTCCGCACCGCGGAGCAGCGGCACGAGGACCTGATGGATCTGGTGCGGTCGCGGACGGCGACCGTTCTGGGCCGTGACGGTCTCCGTGAGGACCAGTTGCCCGAGTCCTTCTCGGCGCTGGGCTTCGACTCGCTGATGATGCTGGAGCTGCGCAACCACCTGAGCGCGGCCACCGGACTCCAGCTCTCCCCGACCCTGCTGTTCGATCACCCGACACCGCCCGCGGTCGTGGACCACCTGGCGGAAGCCCTCGCGGAGGCCGATGCCGTGCCGGACACCACAGACGCGAACGCGGAACCGGCTCCGGAATCCGTCCCCGTGGCCATCCCGGAGGAGACGGACGATCCGATCGTGGTCGTCGGCATGGCCTGCCGGTACCCCGGCGGTGTCACGGACCCCGACGGCCTGTGGAACCTCGTGGCCGGCGGCGTCGACGGCGTCTCCGACTTCCCCACCGACCGTGGCTGGAACCTCGAGACGCTCTTCTCCGACGACCCGGACCAGCCCGGCACGAGCTATGCCCGCGCCGGTGGCTTCCTGCACGACGCCGCCTGGTTCGACGCGGACTTCTTCGGCATCTCGCCGCGTGAGGCACGTGCCACCGATCCGCAGCAGCGGCTCATGCTGGAGACGTCCTGGGAGGCGCTGGAACACGCGGGCATCGATCCGCGGGCGCTCAAGGGCTCGCCGACCGGTGTGTTCGCCGGTGTGATGTACCACGACTACGGCTCCCGCCTCCAGGAGATTCCGGACGGCATGGAGGGCTACCTCCAGAACGGGAGCCTGGGCAGTGTGCTGTCCGGCCGGGTGTCCTACGTTCTCGGTCTGGAAGGGCCCGCCGTCTCCGTGGACACCGCGTGCTCGTCCTCGCTGGTCGCCCTCCACCTGGCGAGCCAGGCGCTGCGTCAGGGCGAGTGCTCGCTGGCGCTGGTGGGCGGCGTGACCGTGATGTCCACTCCCCGCACCTTCATCGACTTCAGCCGGCAGCGGGCGCTGGCCGCGGACGGGCGCTGCAAGGCGTTCTCCGCGGACGCGGACGGCACCGGATGGGCCGAAGGCGCCGGTGTCCTGGTCGTCGAACGGCTGTCCCGGGCCAGGCGCAACGGCCACCAGGTCCTCGCCGTGGTGCGCGGCTCGGCCGTGAACCAGGACGGCGCCTCGAACGGTCTGACCGCGCCGAGCGGCCCCTCGCAACAGCGCGTCATCCGGCAGGCCCTGGACAACGCGGGGCTGTCCCCCGACGACATCGACGTGATCGAGGCACACGGAACGGGCACCGCTCTGGGCGACCCGATCGAGGCACAGGCGCTGCTGGCCACCTACGGCCGGGAACGGCCCCGACCGCTGTGGCTGGGTTCCCTCAAGTCCAACATCGGGCACACGCAGGCGGCGGCCGGGGTCGGCGGCATCATCAAGATGGTGATGGCGATGCGGCACGGTGTCATGCCGCGTACCCTGCACGCCGAGAACCCCTCGCCACACGTGGACTGGAGCGGGGGAGCGGTGCGGTTGCTGACCGAGCAGCGCGCCTGGGCGGCGGAGGACCGGCCACGCCGGGCCGCGGTGTCCTCCTTCGGCATCAGCGGCACCAACGCTCACATCATCCTCGAACAGCCGGCCGCGGCCGAGGCGGAGCGCTTCGTCCCGGCCGCCCCCGCGGCGGGTGTGACGCCGTGGGTGCTGAGCGGTAAGACCCCCGCCGCTCTCACGGCCCAGGCGGCCCGGCTGCTCCGCTTCGCCGGTGACCGGCCGGAGGTGTCCGCCGCGGACATCGGGGTGGCACTGGCCGCGAACCGCTCGGTGTTCCGGCGCCGCGCGGTCGTGCTCGGCACCGACCGGACCGCCCTGCTGGCGGGCCTCGCCGCCGCCGCGCAGGGCGCCGAGCACCCGGGCGTCGTCACGGCGGACGCCACCCGCCGGGCGCGCAAGACCGCGTTCCTGTTCGCCGGTCAGGGCAGCCAGCGCGTGGGGATGGGCCGGGAACTGTACCGGGCGTTCCCCGCGTACGCCGAGGCGTTCGACACGGTGAGCGCCGCCCTGGAACCCCACCTCGGCCGTTCCCCGGCGGACGTGCTGTTCGCCGACGCCGACGATCCGGACGCGGCGGCGCTGCTGGACCGGACCGACTACGCGCAGCCCTGCCTCTTCGCCTTCCAGGTCGCCCTGCACCACCTGCTCACCTCCTGGGGGGTGCGCCCGGCCTGCCTGGCGGGCCACTCGGTGGGGGAGATCGCCGCGGCACACGTGTCCGGTGTCCTGTCGCTCCCGGACGCCGCGGCCCTGGTCGCGGCCCGCGGCCGGCTGATGGCGGAACTGCCCGAGGGCGGCGCCATGGTGGCGGTCCAGGCGTCCGAGGACGAGGTCGGCCCCCTGCTGGCGGGCAGTGCGGCCGTCGGCGTCGCCGCCGTCAACGGACCCATGGCGACGGTGCTCTCCGGTGAGGGCGCCCAGGTGGCCGAGGCCGTCCGGGAACTGGAGCGACGCGGCCGCAGGACGCGTGCGCTGCGCGTGAGCCACGCCTTCCACTCGCCCCTCATGGAGCCGATGCTCGACCGGTTCCGCGAGGTGGTGTCGGGCATCTCCTTCGGCGCACCGCGCATCCCGCTGGTCTCCACGCTCACCGGTGCTCCGGCCGGGCCCGGTGATTTCACCTCCGCCGAGTACTGGGTGCGGCACGTCCGCGAGGCCGTACGGTTCCACGACGGGGTGCGCGCCCTGGAGACCGAGGGGGTGCGGACCTTCGTCGAACTGGGCTCGGGCACCACACTGTCCGCCCTGGTCCCGGAGTGCCTGAGCAGGTCCGCCGAGGCCACGCTCGTCCCGCTGCTCCGCAAGGGCCGTCCGGAGGGCAGGTCGGTCCTCGAAGCGGCGGCCCGCCTGTTCGTGCAGGGTGCCGCCGTACGGTGGGACACCGTGCTCGAGGTGCCGGCGGACGCGCGGCCGCCGGTGGATCTGCCCACCTACGCCTTCCAGCGCGAGCGGTTCTGGCTCGACCCGGCGCCCGCCGCACCGGCCCATGGCGTCCCGGGTGGCGCTCCGACGGGGTATCCGCTGCTGGACACCGTCGTCCGCCTCGCCCACGGCGGTGTGGTGCTGCGCGGCGAACTGTCCGCCGCGAACCTCGCGTGGCTGCCGGAACACCAGGTGGGCGACACCGTGGTGGTACCGAGTACCGCCATCTTGGAGATGCTCGGCAGGGCCGGACGGCAGACCGGTTCGGAACGGGTCGCGGAACTCGTCCTGCGCGCACCGATGGTGGTGCCCGCCGGCGCCGGGATCGACGTCCAGGTGTACGTGTCGCCGGCCGACCGCCAGGGCGTGCGTGAGGTCCAGGTGCACTCCAGGCCCACCGGGTCCGGGGACGACGTGCCGTGGACCGACAACGCGGTGGGCAGGCTCGCGGCACGATCGGCCGATGCGGTCCGGACGGCCGGTGCGATGCCGGTCTGGCCACCCGCCGCGACGATGGCGGCCGACCTCACGGACGTCTATCCCGGCCTCGCCCGCCAGGGCCTGACGTACGGCACCGCCTTCCGGGGCCTGCGCTCCGTGCGGCGCGGTGAGCGCGAGATCTACGCCGAGGTCGTCCTGCCCGAGCCCACGGCACAGGACGCGGCGACGCATCTGCTGCACCCCGCCCTGCTGGATGCCGCGCTCCACGCGCTGGTGCTGCCCGGCGTGCTGCCCGGCGACGGACTGAGGCTGCCGTTCTCCTGGTCGGGTCTGGAGATCCACCGGCCCGGCGCCGCACAGCTGCGGGTCCGGCTGACCCCGACCGGTGAGAACGCCGTGGCCTTCACCGCCTGGGACCCGGACGGCACCGTGGTGGCGACGGCCGACAACCTCACCCTCCGTCCGTTCGAACTGGAGACGCTGGGGACTTCGGCGGCCACGTCACCGGACTGTCTCTTCGAGGTGGAGTGGGTGCCGGTGCCGCCGGCGCCCACGGCGGGGACCGCTCCGACCCGCAGTCACCTGGTCCTCACCGGGGACCCGCGGGCCGCGGAGACCGTCGCCCGGATGAGGGCGAGGGGCCTGCACGTCCGCGCCCTGGAATGCCTCGGCGAGGACACCACGGACCCGGTGCGGGTCCGCGCGGCGCTCGGTGCCGTCATGGCGGAGGCCCAGGCATGGGTGGCCGCCGAGCGGAACACGCACGACCGGCTGGTGGTGATCACCCACGGCGCGGTGGTCACGGGAGAGCCGGCGGAGCCGGTCGATCCCGCGCAGGCCGCCGTCTGGGGCATGCTGCGCACGGCGCAGACCGAACATCCCGGACAGTTCGCGCTGGTCGACCTCGACGCCCCCCGGGCGGCTGACCACCTGACGGCACTGCCGCTGGGCGAGGAGCCGCAACTGGCGGTCCGCTACGGCCAGGCGTACGCTCCCCGGTTGATCACCGCGGCGCCCGTGAGCGACGCCCGGCAGGCGGCGGGGGCCGCGCTCCCGCAGGCCGACGGCACTCGGTGGGGGTCCGGCTCCCTGCTGGTCACGGGCGCCGGCGGGGTGGTGGGCTCGGCCCTGTCACGGCACGCGGTCACCGCCTACGGCGTGGGCCACGTGATCCTGCTCAGCCGAAGCGGCGAGCGGTCCCCCGCGGTGGTGGGGCTGGCCGAGGAGCTGCGGGGGCTGGGCGCCTCGGTCACGGTCGAAGCCTGCGACGTCACTGACCGGGAACAGGTGGCCGGGGTGCTCTCCCGGATACCGGCGGACCTTCCGCTGCGGGGCGTCATCCACGCGGCCGGCGCGACACGTGACGGCATGTTCCGCGGACTCACCCCCGAGGCACTGGAGGCGGTGCTGCCGGCCAAGCTGGACGCCGTGTCCCACCTCGACGGCCTCACCCGCGATCTCGGGCTCGACTGGTTCGTCGTCTGCTCGTCGGCGGCCGGCTGGTGGGGCAACGCCGGGCAGGCCAACTACGCGGCGAGCAACGCCTGTGTCGACGCCATGGTGCAACGGCGGCGCGCGGCGGGCCACGCGGCACTGTCCCTCGGCTGGGGCCTGTGGGCCGAACGCAGCGAACTGAGCGGCCACCTCGACGAGGGGGATCTGCGTCGGCTGGCCCGGCTGGGAATCCTTCCGCTGGCCACCGAGGACGCGCTGAAGGCCTTCGACGCGGCCCTGACCGCCCAGAACCCGGTCCTCTTCCCCGTGCGGCTGGACACCAGCCGGCTGTCCTGCGGCGATCCGACCGCCCTCACGCCGTTGCTGCGCGAACACCAAAGGCGCGCGGCGGACACGGTCCCGGCGGACGCGGACCCGCACAACGTGTTCACCTCGGACGCGATCGTCCCGGTGGCCGGTGCCGGCGGTGCTAAGTCACTTCCCGAGCGGCTGGCCGGCCTGGACGCGGACGCGCGCGTCCAGCTGTTGCAGCAGGTGATCGCGGAAGAGGTGGCGGCCGTACTGGGACACGCCGATCCGAGCGAGGTGGAGCCCGACCGCGCCTTCTCCGAGATCGGCTTCGACTCACTGACCGCGCTCGAGCTGCGGAACCGGATCGAGAAGCTGGCCGGCCGAACCCTCACCGCCACCCTCGTCTTCGACCACCCCTCACCCGAGGCGCTGGCGCGGTACCTGCACACCGAGCTGGGCGAACCCGAGCAGCCGGCCCCTCGGCCGGCCGTGGCGGAGCCCGTGCGGCCGCGCCCGGCGGAAGTGCTCCCGCGAGCGACGTTCGTGGCGGAGGCGGGCGCCCCCGAGGCCCCGGCGGCCTCGCGCCCCCTCGAGGGCCGCACGGTCGTGCTGACCGGAGCCACCGGCGCTCTGGGACGGCTGTACGCCAAGGCCATCGGGGCGGCGGGGGCCAATGTGGTGCTCACCGGACGGGACGCCGGCCGACTCGGCGAACTCACCGCCGCACTGGAGGAGCGGGGAACCGACGCCCTGAGCCTGCCTCTCGACCTGAGCGACCGCACGGCGCTGCCCCGGCTCGTCGCCCAGGCCACCGAGAGGTTCGGCGCGATCGACGCGCTGGTGAACAACGCGGGGGTGACCGGTCCCGCGGGCCCGCTGTGGGAGACCGATGACGACGAGTGGTGGCACGCGATGGAGGTCAACCTCCGTGGCACCGCCGCCGCCTGCCGCGCGGTCCTGCCCACCATGATCCAAGGTGGCGGCGGACGCATCGTCAACATCGTCAGTGCGGCGGGCAAGCACCGCTGGCCCAACGTCTCCGGATACTCGGTGTCGAAGGCGGCGGTGATCAAGCTCGGGGAGAACCTGGCCATCGAACTGGCGGACACCGGAACCAGCGTGTTCAGCTACCACCCGGGGCTGGTGAATCTCGGCATCACGCAGAAGCAGCTCGACCTGGGGTTCACCGGCGAGCGGTGGAGCGACGAGGTCACCTCGTGGATGATGTCCGAACGGGACGCGGGACGGTTCGCCGACCCCGAGCGGTCGGCCGCCACGCTCATCCGCCTCCTCGCGGGCGAGGCGGACTCCCTGTCCGGGCGTTACCTCACCGTGGACGACGACCTCTCCCGACTGCTGGGCAACCCAGCGGGGCGGTGACACCTCCCCCAGTGCCGGACCGGCCCCGTACAGCGCCTCGATCACCGGGCGCGCGGTACGGGGCCGCCCGCTTGCGGCCTGTCCTTCGAACCTCTTGCGCTCCCGGAGCCGAGCGATAGTGTGGAATGTCATGGTTTGGGATGGCGGGGGCGGGTCGGTGCGGAGGAGGACGTGATGCGGAGCCGAGAGAGGTATGAGCTGGTCTTCGTGGATACGACCACCCCGGACCCGGAGGCCGCGGACGTCGTCATGGTGCACCGCACGGACAGCAGCGGTCCGGGCGGTCACCCGGTGTACGCGGACGACACCGGCATCGTGCGGGCGGAGATCAGCGACCGGGCCGAGGTGCGGATGATCGCCAGTGGCGGGCACCAGGTGCACGCGGCCATGGTCAGCGCCCGCCCGGTGACCTGAGGCACCCGTCCGGCGCGCTCGGACGCGTCCGCGAACGCCCAGCTCCGCGCCGTTGTCAGTGGTGCCCGCTACGTTTCTCACCCACGGGAGTCCGAGCGGCGGTTCCGAGCAGTGATGAGGTGCGGCGATGGGTGATGTGGCGGCGGTGGACGGCGCGGCCGGTGTCGAGCTCCAGCTGGAGCCGTACCGCACGCAGCTGACCGGTTACTGCTATCGGATGCTGGGCTCGGCCTTCGAGGCCGAGGACGCGGTGCAGGAGACGATGGTGCGCGCCTGGCGGGGCCTGGACCGCTTCGAGGGCCGGTCCGCGCTGCGATCATGGCTCTACCGCATCGCCACCAACGTCTGTCTGGACATGCTGGGCGCCGGTAAGCGGCGGGCCCGCCCCATGGATCTGACCTCCGCGGCCACCCCCTTCCCGGCCGCCCTCGTCGAGCAGCCGGAGGCCACCTGGATCGGGCCGGTCCCCGACGGCCAGGTGCTGCCGGACGGCGGAGACCCCGCCGAGGTGGCCGCCCAGCGGGACGCGGTGCGGCTCGCGTTCATCGCCGCGCTCCAGCATCTGGCCCCCCGCCAGCGGGCGGTGCTGATCCTGCGCGAGGTGCTGGCCTGGAAGGCGAGCGAGGTCGCCGAGCTGCTGGGCACCACCGTGGCGTCCGTCAACAGCGCGCTCCAGCGGGCGCGGGCCACCCTCGCCGCGAGCGGGATCAGCGACTCCGACCCGGCCGAGCCGCTGGACGAGGCGCAGCGCGCGCTGCTGGCCCGCTATGTGGACGCCTTCGAGCGCTATGACCTGGACTCCCTCACCGCCCTGCTGCACGAGGACGCCACCCTCTCCATGCCGCCGTACGAGCTGTGGCTGCGCGGCCCCGAGCACATCCGCCAGTGGCTGGTGGGCCATGGCATCGGCTGCCGAGGCTCGCGCCTGGTCCCGACCGTGGCCAACGGCATGCCCGCCTTCGGCCAGTACCGTCCGGGCGGCGCCGGTGGCCGCCATGAGCCCTGGGCGCTTCAGGTCCTGGAGATATCAGGCGGCCGGATCACCGGGCTCAACTCCTTCCTGGACACCGAGCGCCTCTTCCCGCTGTTCGGTCTGCCCGCCCGGCTCGAGCCCCAGGGCGTGGCCTGACGCCGCGGGAGCCGTCAGGGCCTCGTCCAGCCCGGTCCAGGCGAGCAGCCGCCGCAGTTCGCCGCCTGCGCCGCGGAGCCGGATGCCGCACCCCAGCCGATGGGCGGTCAGCCGCAGTCGGGCCAGGGCCTCGACCACCGTCAGGTCCGGCCGGCGCACCCCGCCCACGTCCACAGTGACCGGCCCCGCGCCGGGCCGGTGGCGCACCAGGGCGTGCAGCCGTTCGCACAGCCGCTCCACCTCGGCGCGGGTGACCGGCCGGTCCAGGACCAGCACGGCCGGGTACGGCGTGGGCGGGTTCTCGGGCTCGGGTGCGGCCAACGTCCACCTCCTGGCGTGGTGTTCACCGGTGGAGACCGCCCGGCCCGGGGAAAGTCATCGGCTCACCGGCGGCGCCGCTCAGCGCGTGGCCCGCACCAGCCTCAGCAGCCGGGTCACCTCCCGCGCCACCGCGTCACGCGCCGCCGCGACATACCGGCGGGGGTCGACCACATCGGGGTGGCCGGCGAGATGGTCGCGGATCGCCCGGGTGTAGGCCACGTTCAGATGGGTGGCGATGTTCACCTTCGTCAGCCCCGCCTCCACCGCCCGGGTCAGATCGGCCTCGGGCACCCCGGAGGAGCCGTGCAGCACCAGCGGTACGGGCACGGCCGCGCGCAGGGCCGCGACCAGCGCCAGATCCACCACCGCCGCCTTGACGACCATGGCGTGCGAGGTGCCCACCGCCACCGCGAGCGCGTCCACGCCCGTCGCCGCCACATAGGCGGCGGCCTCGGCCGGATCGGTCCTGGCGCCCGGTGCGTGGACCCCGTCCTTGCCGCCCACCTCGCCCAACTCGGCCTCCACCCACACCCCGTGGGCATGGCAGTCGGCCACCACCTCGGCGGTCGCCGCCACATTGCCGTCGTAATCCAGGCGCGAGGCGTCGAACATCACCGAGCCGAAGCCCAGGCCCACCGCCTCCCGCACCAGCTCGGGCCCGGTGGCATGGTCCAGGTGCACGGCCACCGGCACCCGGGCCGCGCGGGCCACTTCCACCGCCGCCCGCCCGATGGCGGCCAGGGCGCCGTGATACCGCACCGCGTTCTCGCTGATCTGGAGGATCACCGGCGCGCCCGCCGCCTCCGCCCCGGCCACGATCGCCTGGGCGTGCTCGATCTGGATGACATTGAACGCACCCGCGCCGAGTCCGGCCCGCACGGCCGTCCCGACGATCTCTCCGGTGGCCACCAGTGGCATCTCCCGGTTCCTTCCGCCCGTTTCCGACTTCGGCCCTCTACTCCGCCCGCTCCTCCCGGCTCAGCCGAGGATCACCGAGCGGGTGAGATGGCGCGGCTCGTCGGGGTCGAGCCCGTGGGCCGCCGCGATCGCGACCGCGAGCCGCTGCACCACCACCAGTTCGGCCAGCGGATCGCGGCCGTGCCCGGCGACCCGGCCACCGGTCCGGGTGATCTCCTCGTCCGCCACATCGGAGGCCCCCTCGCCGAGCCACCACACCACGCTGCGCGGGCCGGTCACGCTGATCGGGCCGTGCCGGTACTCCTTGGCCGGGTACGCCTCGGTCCACGCCCCCGCCGCCTCGCGCATCTTGAGCGCGGCCTCCTGGGCGACCCCGTAGGTCCAGCCCCGGCCGAGGAAGGTGAACTGCCCGGCGTCCACGAGCGCCTGGGGGAGTGGCTCGGCGAGCGCCGCCGCGCCGTCCGCCACGAGATGCTCCAGCTCCGCGCCCAGGTGGGCGCGGAGCAGGGCGAGTTCGCTGGTGGCCCAGCGGGTCTGCACCACCGACCGCTCATCGGCGAAGTCCATCACGACCGCGGCGTCCGCGGCGCCCACGACCGGGGAGCCGGGGACCGCCGTGACGACGGTGGTGGGAACCCGGCCGCGCACCGCGCCCAGCAGCTTCAGCACCTCGGTCGTGGTGCCGGACCGGGACAGCGCCAGCACCCGGTCGTAGGCGCGGCCGGAGGGCATCTCCGACGCGGCGAACGCGTCCGTCTCGCCCTGGCCCGCCGCCTCGCGCAGCGCCGCGTACGACTGGGCGATGAACCACGAGGTGCCGCAGCCGACGACGGCGACCCGCTCACCCGGCCGGGGCAGCGCCTCCCGTACGGGCCCCTCCGGCTCCCGGGCCAGGGCGATGGCGCGCCGCCAGCAATCGGGCTGGCTCGCGATCTCGGCCTCGGTGTGGCTCATGGGACTCCCCTCGTCGCACGGATGACCCGGGCAGCGGCGCCGCCCGAAGTTGCGCGGAGTTGTTGCGCGGAGTTGCTTCGTACGAGCCGATAATGCGCAGGATCACGCACGGAAGTCCAGAGCGGAGGGGTGCGAGGGGGTAGGGTGAGCGGCGTGAAACGGCCCGAGCGCTGGAACGCCCTGCTGGATCTGCTGGCCAGGGACGGCAGTATCGATGTCGAGGAGGCGGCCGCCGAGCTGGCGGTGTCCGCCGCGACCATCCGGCGTGACCTGGATGAACTCGCCCAGCAGCAGATGCTCAGCCGTACCCGTGGCGGTGCGGTCGCGCACAACCTCTCGTACGACCTTCCGCTGCGCTACAAGACCGCCCGGCGCGCCTCGGAGAAGCAGCGGATCGCCGCCGCGGCGGCCCGTATGGCCGAGCCCGGTTCGATCGTGGGCCTCAACGGCGGGACGACCACCACCGAGGTGGCCCGAGCCCTCTCCACTCGCGGCGATCTGTCCGCGCCCGGTGGCGGCCCGGCCGTCACGGTCGTCACCAACGCCCTGAACATCGCCAGTGAGCTGGCGGTGCGCCCCCAGGTCAAGATCGTGCTCACCGGCGGGGTCGCCCGTCCGCAGTCCTTCGAGCTGATGGGGCCGCTGGCCAACGGGGTGCTGGACCAGGTCTCGCTGGATCTGGCGATCCTCGGCGTGGACGCGCTGGACACCGCCCAGGGCGCGACCGCCCACCATGAGGGCGAGGCCAGCATCAACCACCTCATGGCCGCGCGGGCCGCCCGGGTGGTGGTCGTGGCCGACAGCTCCAAGCTGGGCCGCCGGGCGTTCGCCCGGATCTGCGCGCTGGAGGAGATCGACGTTCTGGTCACGGACACCGGGGCCGGTGAGGAGCTGGTCGCCCCGTACACCGAGGCCGGTGTCCGCGTGATCAGGGCCTGACGTACCGGGCCCCGACCACGGCCCGGTACGGCCCGGCGACTACGCCTGCCTGGCGGCCGCGAGCAGGGCGGCCACCCGCTCGACGGCGAAGGCGTAGCCCTGCACACCGCATCCGGCGATCACCCCGTCGGCCAGCGCGGAGACATAGGAGTGGTGCCGGAAGGTCTCCCGCTGGTGGATGTTGGAGATGTGCACCTCCACGATCGGCAGACCGTCGCAGGTCGCCAGGGCGTCGCGCAGGGCGACGGAGGTGTGGGAGTAGCCCGCGGGGTTGATGATGACGGCCGCGTGGTGCTCACGGGCCTCGTGGATCCAGTCGATCAGCTGGCCCTCGTGGTTGCTCTGCCGGCAGTCGGTCGTCAGACCGTGCGGGGCGGCCGTCTCGGCGACCAGCTTCTCGACGTCGGCCAGGGTGTCGGTGCCGTAGATCTCGGGTTGCCGACGGCCCAGGAGGTTCAGATTGGGTCCGTTGAGGACCAGGATCGTGGAACGGTCGCGCACGGATGTGGTGGCCATGGCGTGGTGGTCCTTCCTGGGTATCGGCTCTTCGCGGGCCGGTGCGCGGTGGACACCGGCCCGCGAGGCATCGTAGATCAGGGATAGGAGACCACGGTGGACGGCACGGTGGAGGTGCCCGAGGTGGGAGAGCCGGTGTCATTGATGACGCATTCGTACTGGCCGTTGCCGCCGAGCGAGACCACCAGCAGGTTGTGGAACTTCACCCCCGCCGCGTTCGGCGCGGCGAAGCCGTGGTGCTGCACGATGCTCGGGTCGACGTTGTAGTAGCAGTAGCTGCCGAGCCCCCATCCTTCGTGCTCGGTCACCGAGTCGGCCACCTTGTAGGCCGCGTAGCCCTTGATGGAGCCGTTCTGGATGGCCGCCTGGTTCGGGGCGTCGTACGCCTTCTCGTTCTGGAAGAAGATGGTCCGGCCCCGCTGTCCGTACCACTGCACGTCGTACTTGTTGAAGTGCTCCACGAACAGGCCCGTGGCGAGGACGTCGTCGCCGTTGACCCGGACTCCGTAGTCGGCGCGGTTGGTCTCCCAGCCGACACCGTCACCGTGGTCGGCGCGCCAGACCCAGGTGTGGTCGACGATGGTGTGCCGGCTGTTGATCACCATGCAGGTGGTGGCCTTGCCGGGGCCCGCGCCACCGATGCGGATGAACACGTCCTGGACGGTGGTGGGGTTGGCCGAGTGGTCGGCCGAGGCCCCTTCCGGGCCGACTTCCAGCAGGGTCTCGGAGTTGACCGGCCCGGCGTCGATGAGGAAACCGGCCAGCCGCACCCCGTCGACGTCCGCGACCTTCAGCGCGGTGACACCGTTGTCCGGGACGAGCGTGGCGTAGCCGAGCCCGAGGACGACGGTGTTCGCCCGGTCCACCTGGATCGGCTGATCGAGGTGGTAGATGCCTGGTGTGAGCAGCAGATGGAGGCCCTGGGCGAGCGCCTCGTTGAGGGTGGCCGCGGTGACGTCGGGCTGGGCGACATAAAACTGCGACAGGGGCAGCGAGGTGCCCCTGGGCGTGCCGTTGCCCCAGGTGACACCGCGGGCGCCGGTCCGCTTCTCGGGCAGGAAGACCCGGTAGTCGCCGCCGTCGAGGTACAGGAAGGGCTTCTCCCGGGAGACCGGGGTGGTGTCGAGCGTGGTGTACGGCGGGTCGGGGAAACTCTGCGCGGGCGCGCCCTCGACACCGGAGAACACCATGTTCCACACGGCGTTCTGCCAGCCGCCGACGACGCTGTCGCGGGTGTACCACTGCTGCTGGGAGTACGGTCCGACCTGGCCGTCGATGCGGCTGTCGGCGATGTAACCGCCGCTGGCCCAGCCGTAGCCGTCGGGGGCGAGGTTGAGCCCGCCGCGCACATGCATCCGCCGGAAGGGGGCGGCCTGCGCCACCGCCCAGCGGTTGGTGCCGCTGACGGGGACGACCGCGAGGTTCTCCGCGGAACGCCAGAAGTTCTGCGTGGCGTTGCCGTCGAACCACCCGGCGTCGACCGTGACATCGCCGTTGATGGTCGTGTCGTCGGGGGACAGCCCCAGTCCGGCGATCGAGGTGTAGAAGCCGATCTGGGCGTTGAGGCCATTGTAGGTGCCGGGCTTGAACAGCAGGGCGTAGCGTCCCGTGTCGAACTGCGCCGACTCCTGCTTCTTGAACACCTCGTCGAGCTTGGCCTGGATACCGGGCGTGGAGGGGTCGAAGACGATGACGTTCGGGCCCAGGTCGCCGCCGCCCGGCAGGGCCCGCGGGCTTCTGCGCGACGACGTGGCGGCGGCCGGGGCGGCGGACGCCGGGGCCGCGGACGCCGGGGTGGACAGGCCGAGCAGGGCGGGAGCCGATGCGGCCGCCGCGGCGCCCAGGACGGCCCGGCGGCCGACCGCGGACCGGCGCGGAGAAGAGGACTCCGTGGCGGAGGTTGGCTCCGGGCGGGACGAGGACTCTGTGGGGGATGACGTCATGACACGACTCTCCTGAGTTCAGGAAGTGAAAGATGCGGGGGGTTGAGAGCGCTCTTGCCGGATGCATGCTTCATCCACCTGAACGGGGCGTCAAGATGTGTCACCAGAACTCGCGCGATATGTGACGCAACCTCTCATGGAGCCATGCGAGGCTTCGGGAGTCGAACGCGGTGGCCTTACCGACCACCGAGGCCGACGATCCGGCCGAGGTCGGCCGAGGTCGGCCGAACCGGCGGAGCCTACCCGTCCGGAGCGTTCCGCGCAGCCATTCATCACACCGTGAGTACGGGTGAGAACGGGGTCAACGCCCCCGCGTACGACGTGGTGGCCCCGCGCGGGGCGGGGCGGAACGCGGCAGGCGCTCCGCACCCGCCCGTCGCGCATCCCCGACTGGAGGTCAGTGAGTTGAGCCATCGACGTGTGAACAAGCGGACCCTCGTCCTGTCCGGAGCCGCCCTCGCCGCGCTGGGGGCGGCGGCCATTGCGCTGCCCCACGCCAACGCGAGCCAGGACAGGACGTCGAGCGCCACGGCCTTCTCGTCCCCGGTCGCGGTGAAGCTCGCGCAAAGTCTCGCCTCGGACCTCGGTGCGGACGGCGCGGGCTGGTACTACGACACCACCAACCGCCGACTGGTCATGAACGTGGTGAACGAGGACGCCGCCGAGGACGTCCGGGCCAAGGGCGCCGTGGCGAAGGTCGTGCGGAACAGCATGGCCGATCTGAAGGCCGCCGCCAAGACGCTGAGCAGCGACGCGTCGGTCCCCGGCACCGCCTGGTCGATCGACCCGGTGACCAACACGGTCCAGGTGACCGCCGACCGTACGGTGACCGGCGCGAAGTGGGCCGCGCTGACCGGGACCACGGACCGGATGGCGGGCACGGTGAGCGTCAAGCGCACCGAGGGCGAGTTCAGGAGGTTCGACGGCGGTGGGACGGCCCGGCCCGGCGACCACGGCGGCACGGGGGACCAGGGCGCGGACGGTGCCGGTGCCGCAGGCGCGGGGGACGCCGGCGGGGGCGGCGACGCGGCCGGAGGGCTCGACGGCGGCGATGCCATCTTCGGCGGCGGCGCCCGCTGTTCGCTGGGCTTCAACGTCAGCGTGGACGGCGCACCGGGCTTCCTGACCGCCGGTCACTGTGGCAACGTGTCCCGGACCTGGAGCTCGGACCAGGCCGGGGCCCAGCAGGTGGGTACGGTGCGGGACTCCCGGTTCCCGGAGAGCGACTTCGCGCTGGTGATGTACGACGACGCCACCACCCAGGCGGCCGGCACGGTCGACCTGGGGGACGGCAGCACCCAGCAGATCGGGCGCGCCGTCGAGGCGAGCGTGGGCCTTCGGGTGCGCCGCTCAGGCTCCACGACCGGCGTCACCGACGGCACGGTCACCGGCCTCGACGCCACGGTGAACTACGGCGACGGCGATATCGTCAACGGCCTCATCCGCACCGATGTGTGCGCCGAGCCCGGCGACAGCGGCGGTGCGATGTTCGCCGGGGACGCGGCGGTCGGACTGACGTCCGGCGGCAGCGGCGACTGCACCCAGGGCGGCGAGACGTTCTTCCAGCCGGTGACCGCCGCGCTGGAGGCCACCGGTGCGGTCATCGGCGCCGATGGCGGCGCCGGTGGCGGTGACGCCGCCGGTGGTGCCGGTGGCGCGGCGGGCGGTGCCGGAGCGGGCGACGCGGGTGCCGGGGACACCGGCAGCGGTTCGGCCCGGGGACGCGACTGATCCGGCCGCCGTCGTCAGGACGGGCCGGGGCGCGGGGCCGGTAGTCCGGCCGCCTCCGCCGCGGCGGCGAGCACCTCGCGCAGCATGGCCGGGGTGAGCCGTCCGGTGAAGGTGTTCTGCTGGCTCACGTGATAGCAGCCGAAGAGCGTGAGCGGCGCCCCGCCGTCGGCCGCTCGCAGGGTGATCCGCGCGCCGTGCGCGAACACCGGACGCGGCCGGGACACGGCCCATCCGGCCTCCGCCAGCGCGGGCATCACGGCCTGCCAGCCGAACGCGCCGAGCACCACGGCGGACCGCAGCGTCGGCCGCAGCAGCCGCAGCTCCCGGGCCAGCCACGGGCGGCAGGTGTCCCGCTCCTCGGGGGTGGGCCGGTTGGCGGGCGGGGCGCAGTGCACCGGCGAGGTGATCCTGACCCCGCGCAGCTCCAGGCCGTCGTCGCGGTGGGTGGCGGTGGGCTGGTTGGCCAGCCCCAGGTCGTACAGCGCCGCGTACAGGAAGTCGCCGGAGCGGTCGCCGGTGAACATCCGGCCCGTGCGGTTGGCGCCGTGGGCGGCCGGTGCGAGCCCCACGAGCGCCACCGCGGCGTCCGGCGGCCCGAACCCGGGCACCGGCCGCCCCCAGTAGTCCCAGTCGGCGAAGGCCCGGCGCTTGGTGCGGGCGGCCTCCTCCCGCCACTCGACCAGCCGGGGGCAGGCGCGGCAGTGGATCAGCCGTTCGTCCAGCCCGGCGAGGGTTCCGGCGGCGGGGGCCTGACGGGCGGGGTAGGAGTGTGCGGGTTCGAAGGTGCTCATGTGGCAGGCTGGTGCCCCGTGTCCTTGCGCAGGAAACGCCGCAGCCGGGTCAGCGGCCAGGTGTTGATGATGTCGTCCGGGGTGAGCCAGCCCCGCTGGGCCATGCCCACCCCGTACCGCATGTTGTCCAGGTCCCGGGTCGAGTGGGCGTCGCTGTCCAGGGCGAACACCACCCCGTGCGACTTGGCCCGCAGGATGTTCTCGTCCGACAGGTCGAGCCGGTCCGGATGCGCGTTGATCTCCAGCGCGGTGCCGGTGCGGGCGCAGGCGTCGAACACCTCGTCCAAGTCGGCGTCGATGCCCGGCCGTTTGCCGATCAGCCGGGTCGTCGGATGGCCGATGACATGGACGTTCGGGTTCTCGCAGGCCCTCACGAGCCGCCGGGTCATGACGTCGCGGGGCTGGCCGAAATGGGTGTGCACCGAGGCCACGCACAGATCGAAGTCGTCGAGGAAGTCGGGCGGCCAGTCCACGTCCCCGTCGGCGTCGATGTTCAGCTCCACTCCGTGCAGCAGCCGGGTGTCCCGGTGGCCGCGTCCCCGGTCGAGCCGGCGCACCCGCTCCCGCTGGGCCAGCATCTTCTCCTCGGTCATCTGCTGCATGTACAGCTTGGGCGCGTGATCGGTGATGGCGTAGTACGCGTATCCGCGCCGCTCCGCCTTGTCGATCATGGCTTCCAGCGGTTCCAGCCCGTCGGTGAGATCGGTGTGGGTGTGCAGATCGCCCCGCAGATCGGATTCCGTCACCAGCCGGGGGAGTTGGCCTTCGAGGGCGGCCTTGACCTCGCCCCGGTCCTCGCGCAGCGTCGGCGGGATCCAGTCCATGCCGAGCCGGGCGTAGACGTCCTCCTCGCTCCGTGAGGCGACGGTCTTCCCGCTCTTGGTCTCGAAGAGGCCGTACTCGGAGAGTTTGAGGCCATGGCGCACCGCGATCGCGCGGACGCGGATGTTGTGCGCCTTGGAGCCGGTGAAGTAGAGCAGCCCCGCGCCCCACGAGTCCAGTGGCAGGACCCGCAGATCCACCTGGAGCCCCTTCGTGGTGCGGATCGAGGTCTTCTTACCGCCGTGTGCGATCACCTCGGAGGTGAGCGGCAGCCCGGTGAACGCCTCCATGAACGGGCCGGATTCCTCCGCCGCGACCAGGATGTCCACATCGCCCACGGTCTCCTTCATCCGGCGCAGCGACCCCGCGTACGCACACCGCCGGCAGCCGGGCACCCGGGACAGGGCGGAGACGATGTCATCGGCCACCTCCATGGCCTCGTGGAGCGGGATGCGCCGGCCGACGGCGCGCATCATCTCGATGCCGTGGAGGATGTTCTCCTCGGACTTCGGCCCGAAGCCCTTGAGATCGCGCAGCTGGTGTTCCTCGATCGCCCCCGCCAGCTGGTCGATCGAGGAGATCCGCAGCTCCTCGTAGAGGATCATGGCCTTCTTGGGGCCGAGCGCCGGGATGGCGGTCAGCTCCCGCACCCCGGCCGGGATCGCGGCGCGCGCCTCCTCGACGGCGGGCATGGTCCCGGTGCGCAGATACTCGACCACCTTGTCGGCGATCGACCGGCCTACATTGGGGATCTCCCGCAACCCCTTGGCGTCGAACTGCGAGATGTCGGCCGGGTGGCCGCCGATCGCGCGGGCGGCCTTCTCATAGGCACGCGCCCGGTACGCGTCCCCGCCCGTGATCAGGAGGAGATCGGCGTACTCACGCAGGAGGGCTTCGACCTCCTCGTTGGAGCGAGCCATGACAGCGATTCTAGTCGTCCCTGGCGATCCCGGTGAGGTGGAGGGATGCTGGGGACAGGAGTGGAACCGTGATCCGAGGACGTCGGGTCGACCGGTTCCGGCCGTGTGGTTCCCCGGGTTTGGGGGAGGTCATGGACGTTGGATTCCTGAAGCCGTTGTTCGACCGCCCCGGTCCATGGGCGTGCGTGTACATGGACACCTCCCGCACCATGGAGGACGCGCCCAGGCGGCGCCGACTGCGGGAGCGGTTCGTGGCGGACCAGCTGGCCGGCCAGGGCGCCGACCGCGCCACCTGTGACGCGGTGGTCGCGCGGCTGGCCGATGAGCAGGAGGCCAGGGCCTCCGCGGGGCGGGCGCTGTTCGCGACGGGCGGCGAGGTGCTGCTCGACCTGCCGCTGGCCACGGCCCCGCTCGATGTCGAGACGTCCTGGTCCGCGCTGCCCCGGGTGGCGCCGCTGGCCTCGTTGCGCGGTGAGTGGCCGGTCTGTCTGGTGGCCCTCGTCGACCAGGCGGGCGCCGATCTGGAACTGCGGGACGACACCGGTACCCGCCCGGCGGGCCGCGCCGCGGGCGGCAGGGTGTACGGCCGGGGCCACCGGTCGGTGCCCGCCGACCGCCAGGAGTGGCACTACCGCAACCGGGTCGGGAACACCTGGGAGCAGACCGCCGACCGGGTGGCCGACGAGCTGGAGCGGCGGTGGGCCGACGGCGAGGCCGAACTGCTGGTCCTGGCCGGTGACCCGCGCGGGCGCCGGGCGGTACGCGACCGGCTGCCCGAGCCGCTGCGGGACCAGGTGGCGGAGATGCGCCACGGCAGCAGGGCCGCCGGCTGCTCCGAGCTGCTCGACACGGAGATCGCCCACGCGCGGGCGGAGCACGCCCGTGCCCATCTGGAGTCGGTCCTCGACCTCTTCCGCGCCGGGCGGGGCCGCCCCGGCGGACCGGGCCTGGGCGGGCACGACGCCACCGCGACGCCGAGCAGCGGGGCGGCGGAGGGGGTGCCGGCGGTCGTGGAGGTCATGCGCAGCCACCAGGCGGCCACGCTGCTGCTGGGGCACGAGGGGGGCGACATGCGCCATGAGGTGTGGATCGGCCCCGGCGCCGATCAGCTGGCCGTGCAGCGGTCCCAGGCACGCGCCATGGGCGTCCGCGCGCCCGAACCGGCGCGCGTGGACGACGCGCTGATGCGGTCCGCGGCGGTGGCCGACACCGAGGTGCTGCTGGTGCCCGAGGGAGTGCCGGGACCCGCCGGTGGCCTGGGCGCGGTGCTGCGCTGGCACGCGTGAGGAACGCGGTGAGCCGGTGGCCGGGGATCTCGGACTGGAACACCGCCACCGGTAGCGTCCCCGCGGCCCGCAATCCACGCTGGACGACGGTTTCCTGAAATCGTGTCGAAAGGAATTTTCCCGGCGCGTCCGGCGCATGGTGCAAGTTCACACTTTTGTATGCTTTCTCCAGCGCGTCGTTCCCTCGTGTCGGACAGTCACTGTCCGTACGCTCACGAAAGGGGCTCCATATGCACACCATGGAGGTTCGCCCACCGGTACCCAGCCGTTCCAGCAGCAGATGGCGTCGATACGGCCGGCTCGCCGCCGCCAACTTCGTCCGAGGCGCGTCGTACGCGTGCGGCACCGCGGCCATCGGCCTGATGGCGTGGTGGGTGCAGACCCGCTGACCCGGACCGGCCCGCGGACCGGGCCGCGGATCGGGCTACGGCTGAGGATGCGGCTGAGAGCGGAACGGGAAGTGCAGCCCCCGGTGTTCCTTGCGGGGAGCGCCGCGGCCGCCGAGGCGGGTGCGCAACTGGATGCCGTGCATGACCTCGATGATGCCGAGGGCGAGCAGCCAGATGCCGGTCACCACGGTGAGCGCGGTGATCGAGCCGAAGGGTGCCACGATCAGGATGATCCCGGCCAGGATGGTGATCGCGCCGAGGAACAGCTGCCAGCCCCGGGCGGGCATGCCCTCGCCGGAGATGGCGGTGGCGGTCTGCATCACGCCCCGGATCAGCCAGGAGAAGCCCACCCACAGCGCGAGCAGCAGGATCGACTGGGCCGGGCCCCGGAAGCACAGCAGTCCCAGCAGCACGCTCAGCGCCCCGGTGATGAAGCTCAGCACCCGCAGATGTCCCGGTATGTGCGCACCGAAGGCCCCGGCCAGCTGAAAGGCCCCACTGATCACCAGATAGGCGCCGAACAGGGCGCCGACCACCGCCAGAGTGGCCCCCGGCCACGCCAGCACCATGACACCCAGCGCGATCGCCACCACACCGGCGGTCACCAGGACCTGCCAGGCGGCGTCGGACAGGATGTTCTGCACCGTCGCGTACGGGTCGCCCTCACCGAAGGGCCGCTGTCCCGGCTGACCATAGGGTTCCTCTCTCGGCCGGCCGGCGCCGTGCGGAGTGTCGGAGGAGTAAGTCATGGTCGTCCACCTCCTTGGGGGAACATGACGGCCGTAGCCCACACCACCATCGTCCCCCCGTGCCCGTCCCGGCGCCTGATGACACCGCGCCACCGGGACACCTCCGGCGTCCGGGCGGGTCCGGACGTGCCTCGCGGGTGGCGGACGCGCGTGGCAAGGTGGTGGGTGAGGCGGTTCCTGGTGCGCGTCAGAGGGAGGCCCGCATGGACGACAGGGAGTTCTTCCAGACCGTGGCGGACCGCACCCAGCTCTCCCGGCAGGAAGCGGCCGACGTCACCCGCGCCACGCTCGAGACCCTCGCGGCCCGGCTGAGCGCGGGCGAGGCCCGCGATCTCGCCTCGGAGCTGCCCGAGCGCCTCCGCGAAGCCCTCCGGCGGGGGCGGGACGAGATGGAGGTCTTCGACGTCGACGAGTCGATCCGCAGGGTGCGGGAGCGCACCGGGCTGTCCGAGACGGAGGCCGGCCGAGGCGTCCGGGCGGTCCTCGCCACGCTCCGGGAGGCCGTCTCCCGGGAGGAGTACGACCACGCCATGTCCCAGCTGGGCAGCGAGTTCGCGAGGATGGCGGAGACCACGCCCTGACGCGGAGATGCGGAGACCACGCGCCGACGCGGAGGCTTCGCGCCGAGCGGAGTCCACACCCTGACGTCGAGTCCACGCGCCGACGCGGCTCCAAACACTGGGCTCACACGGCCCGCCAGCCGCTCCACCGCTCGACGGTGACCTCCACGACCGGCCCGCGCGGCGGCCGGTCCCGGTACTGGGCGGGATAGGCGTCCACGAGCAGCCGGACGTGACCCGCGGACTCCGCCGACTCGTCCGCCGGCGGCAGGACGCGGGCCGTACCGTCGCCCCGCGCCCACCACAGGTGGTCCCAGTTCTCGTCGTAGTCGTCCACCAGGAGGCATACCGCCGGGTGTGCGCGGATGTTGTCCAGGCGCTTCAGCCGTGTCGTCCGCTTCGGCTTGTGGTCGACGGCCATCACCACCGTGTCACCGGTCAGCGCGAAGACCACCGGCACCAGATGCGGGCGGTCCCCGGTGCCGACGGTCGCCAGCCGGGCCAGCGGGGCCCGTACGAAACGTTCGCGCGCCTGCGCGCTCGTCATCTTCGGCATCGTGGTCCTTGGCGGCTCACTGGAACCGGGCGGCGATCCGCGCCATCGCGTCCAGCCGCGCCATCGTCTCCGCCTCCGGCACCGTCGGCAGATAGAACAGCACCCGCTCCACACCGAGGCGCTGATACCCCTCGAGCGCGTCGGGGTCCTCGGGCACCGCGTACACCGTCACCGGCACCTCGCGGCCGGCCACCTCGCGCAGCCGCTCGATCTGCGGACGCAGGCGCTCGGGCGACTCGCTGTTGGCCAGCCAGGCGTCACCGAGGGCGGCGATCCGCCGGAACGCGCCCTCACCGCCGCCCACATAGATCGGCGGATGCGGCCGCTGGACCGGCTTGGGCCACTGGTACACGGGGTCGAAGTGCACGAACTCCCCGTGGAATTCGGCCTTCTCCTTCGTCCACAGCGCGATGATGGCCTGGAGCCGCTCGTTCACCAGCCGGCCCCGGGTGGCCGGATCCGTGCCGTGGTTCTCCATCTCCTCGCGGTTCCAGCCGATACCGACCCCGAAGACCGCCCTTCCGCCGGAGACCAGGTCCAGGGAGGCCACTTCCCGGGCGGTGATGATCGGGTCCCGTTGCGCCACCAGGGCGACACCGGTCCCCAGCAGCAGCGACCGGGTGACCGCCGCGATCGCGCTCAGCGTGACGAACGGGTCGAGGGTGCGGTAGTAGATCTCCGGCAGCTCTCCGCCACCCGGATAGGGGGTGCGGCGCTCCACCGGGATATGGCTGTGCTCCGCGATGAAGAGCGAGTCGAACCCGCGCTCCTCGAGGGCCCGCCCCAGGGGGACGGGCTGGACGCCCTGGTCGGTGACGAAGGTGGACACGCCGATTCTCACTGCGGCTCCTTGGGAAGATGCGCCGATGTCTGCGGGAACCACATGGGTACCCGGCCGCGCGGAAACCGCAACGGTGCGCACGAGTGACGCGGCCGGGCCCGGTGGTCCGGACGGCCCATCCGTCCTCCCGGGCCCCACCCGCCTTCCCAGGCCCCGCCCCGTCCCGGCTCAGCCGCCCGTGGCGAAACCGGGGAAGAGGGTCATGCCGCCGTCCACGTAGAAGGTGGTGCCCACCACGTAGTCGCACAGGTCGGAGGCCAGGACGACGACGGCGTTGGCGATGTCCACAGGGGTACCGATCCGGCCGTACGGGATGAGCTCCCCGAGCGCGGCCCGTGCCTCGGGGGTCTCCCAGGCACTGCGGTTGATCGGGGTCTTGACGGCGCCCGGCGCGATGGAGTTCACCCTGATCCGCTGGGGCGCGAACTCCTGGGCCAGGGTCTCCATCAGCATCGCCACGCCGCCCTTGGCCGCCGCGTAGTTCACATGGCCGGCCCACGGGATGGTCTGGTGGACCGAGCTCATGCAGATGATCTTCCCGGCCGCCCGCGACACCTCCGGAACCACTCCGCGCCGCAGGAACTCCTTGATCGCCTCCCGGGCGCACAGGAACTGGCCGGTGAGGTTGACGGAGATCACTTTCTCCCACTGTGCCAGCGTCATCTCCGTCGTCGGGGCGTCGCGCTGGAGTCCCGCGTTGCTGACGAGAACGTCGATCGTGCCCAGGCGGTCGATCATCGTGGCCATCATGTCGACGACCTGGTCCTCCTGGGACACATCCGCCTGGTGGGCGTAGGCCCGCACCCCGTGGCTCTTGATCTCGGCGACGACGGCCTCGGCGGCGGGCCGGTCGCTGACGTAGTTGACCACCACCTCCGCGCCGGAGCGCCCCAGGGCGATCGCGGTCGCTTTTCCGATTCCCGAGTTGGCCCCGGTCACCAGCGCTTTCTGGCCCTTGAGGAGTTCCGGGACGTGCACCGGAGGGGGACGATCGGGAAGGGTGTTCACTGGCTTTCGTCTCCTTCGTTCGGGCGTCCGTCATCCGCCGCCCCGACCCTCGCAGCCGGCGGCGGGAGTCCTCGCTCCCCACGGCGCCGCGGTCACCCACTGGGGCGATGCACATCGTTCCAGCGGCGCAACGCGGGGTTTCCGGCGCGACGCGGGGCTTCGGCTCAGCCGGCCTCGGCCAGCGCCTGGGCGCGCAGCGTCGAGCACGTGCGGTTGATGAGCCGTGAGACGTGCATCTGGGAGATGCCCAGCTGCTCGGCGATCCGGCTCTGGGTCATATCGCAGAAGAACCGCAGGTAGAGGATCTGCCGCTCCCGGTCGGGGAGCCGGGTGAGTCCGGGCCGTACGGCCTCGCGGTCCACCACCCGGTCGTACGCGGGCTCCTGGGCGCCGAGCGTGTCGGCCAGGGAGTAGCCGTCGTCGGAGCCGGGCAGCTGGGCGTCCAGGGACAGCGGGGTGAAGCTGCCCATGGCCTCCATACCGGTGCGCACCTCCTTCTCGGTCAGACCGGTGCGCTCGGCGATGTCCTGGGCCCGCGGCGGCCGGTCGTCCAGCGAATGGGACAGCTCCCGGTCGGCGGCCCGCACCCGGTTGCGCAGGTCCTGGACCCGGCGGGGGACGTGCAGCACCCACAGGTGGTCCCGGAAGTGGCGCTTGATCTCACCGACGATGGTGGGCACCGCGAACCCGACGAAGGCGGTGCCGTGTTCCGGGTCGTACCGCTTGACGGCCTTCACCAGGCCGAGCGCCGCCACCTGCTGGAGGTCCTCCAGGGACTCGCCGCGGTTGCGGTACTGCCGGGCCAGCCGCTCGGCCATCGGCATCCACGCCTCCACCACCCGCCCGCGCAGCGCCTCCTTCTCGGGCCCCTCCGGGAGGCGGGCCAGCTGCGCGAACTCGGCGCTGGTGTCCGGCGCGTCGTCGTGCGGGTGCTTCCCGGGGCCGGTCTGGGGTCGTGCCATGTCCTGCGTCGCGGTCGTCACGGAACACACCTCCTGCGATGGGCTGACGGGTCGCCTGGGACCTGGGGTGCACCGCGGGAGGTTCACGGGGACGTGCGGACCGGCGCGCCGCCGCGGTCCGGAGCAGTACAGACTGCTCCCGCGGTGCGTGCCTGCGGTCCGAAGCACGAGTATCCGCCTGCCCTGGGCCCCGAGGGGTAAACCAGGCGTTCTTCCCGGCGGGTTGGCCGAGCGGCACACCGGTGCGATACGCCCCGGTGCCCGGCCGCCGCGGGGCCTCACTCAGCCCAGCAGCACCGCGACCGTCATCAGCACCGGTGCCGCGAGCAGGGTGGACAGCAGAATCGACTCCCGGGCCAGGATGGTGGCGGTCTCATACCGTGCGGCATAGGTGAACAGGTTCTGTGCGGCCGGCAGCGCGGAGGTCACGACGGCGGCGAAGAGCGCCGGACCGCTCAGCCGGAACACCCCCGCCGCGATGGCCCAGGCCACCACCGGCTGGGCGAAGGACTTCAGCGCCACCGACAGCAGCACCGGCCCGCGTTCCGCGCCACGTCCGGGGAGTTCGCTGCCCGGCAGCGAGATCCCGAAGGCCAGCAGTACGGCGGGCACGGACATGCCGCCCAGCAGCGAGAGCGGTTCCATGACCGGCCCGGGGACATGCCAGCCGGCGGCGGCCACCAGGACACCGGACAGCGAGCCGATCACGATCGGGTTGCGGAACGGCGTGGTCAGCCTGCGCAGCGCCGAGGTCCGCTGGGCGGGCCGGCTGAGATCGATGACGGTCAGGGCGATCGGGGTCATCACGAGCTGCTGGAAGAGCAGCACCGGCGCGATCAGGGTGGCGTCCCCGAGGACGTACATGGCGATGGGAATGCCGAGGTTGCCCGCGTTGACATAGCTCGCGCACAGCGCGCCGATCGTCGTCCGGCCGACGCTCCACCGCCGCACGGCGCCGACGGTGACGAACGCCCCCGCGACGACGACGGTGCTCAGGGCCGTCACCAGCAGCGGGGTGGAGACGATGACGGACAGGTCGGCCCTGGAGAGCGTGGTGAACATCAGGGCCGGGGAGGCGACATCGAACGACAGCTTGGTGAGCACATCCCGGCCGTGGTCGCCCAAGGAGCCGCGGCGCCCGATGACATAGCCGGTGACGATGATGGTCGCGATGACGCCGAAGCCGGTGATCACACCGCCCACGGGACCTCCGCCCCACCGGGGCAGGGGCGGGCCACGCGGTGGGCCGCGGGGTCCCGCCCGGTCGTCGTGGTGGTCGGGGGCGGGGGCGCGGCGGTCATCAAGGGCGTCTTCCGGGGTGCGTAGCGGTCAGCATGCACCCTACAAGTAACGCGGCCGCGGCGCTGTGAAGTCGCTTACGCACATGACGTCCCGCGCAGGACGTTCCCGCGCATGGCGTTCCCGCACATGATGTTCAGATGATGGTGAGGATCCGCTTCCGGTGCGCTCGGGAACTGTTGCCCGCGAACACCTGGATCTCGCCCTTCTGGAGCAGGAACCTGCCGTGCGGGTCCTGCGTCCAGAAGCCCAGCTCCTCGGCGCTCAGCCGGAAGCGGACCGTGGTGGCCTGGCCGGCGCCGAGGCTGACCCGGCGGAAGCCGCTGAGCCTGCGGACCGGTTGCACGATGCTCGCCACCGGATCGCGGATGTAGAGCTGCACCACCTCATCGCCCCTGCGGCGCCCGGTGTTGCGCACCGGGACCGCCACCTCCACGGTGTCGCCCTTGCGCAGCGCCTCGGCCCGGACGCGGCTCACGCTGAGCCGGGGTTCGCCGATGTCGAAGGTGGTGTAGCTGAGGCCGTGGCCGAAGGGGAACTGGGGCCCGTTGACCAGGTCCAGGTACCCAGAGGTGTAGTGGTTGTGCGGGTCGTAGGGGCGTCCGGTGTTCTCGTGGTTGTAGTAGAGGGGGATCTGCCCGACGGTGCGCGGGAAGGTCACCGGGAGCTTGCCGCCGGGATTCACGGTGCCGAAGAGCACGTCCGCGATGGCGTTGCCGCCCTCGATGCCCGGATGCCACGCCTGGAGCACGGCGGGGGTGCGGTCCAGCCAGCCCTCCATCGTCAGCGGGCGTCCGCTCAGCAGCACCACCACGAACGGCGCGCCGGTGTCCGCGATGGCGCTGATCAGCTTCTCCTGCGCGCCGGGCAGCCCGAGGTCGCTGCGCACCGCCGCCTCCCCGCTGAGTGTCGCCGCCTCGCCGGCCACGACCACGGTCACATCCGTCGCCCTGGCCGCCGAGACCGCCCGTGCGATGCCCCTGGTGTTCCGGCCGGAGGCGGCCACGCCTCGCTCATGGCTGATATGAGCCTTCGGGGCCGCGTCCTTGACCGCGTCCAGGACCGTGACCGGGGGATACGCCTCGGCCCAGGTACCGGCCCAGGAGCCGCGCAGATCGGTGGAGTCGGCGAACGGCCCGACCACGGCGATGGAGCCCGACCTGTCGAGCGGGAGCGTGGACTTCTCGTTCTTGAGCAGCACCATGGTGCGCGCGGCCGCCGCGCGTGCCGCCGCCCGGGACGCCTTGGTGGGTCCGGTGATCGCCGTGTGTTCGTCCGCGTACGGGTGGTCGAAGAGCCCGAGCCGGAACTTCAGCCGCAGGACGCGGGCCACCGCCTCGTCCAGGTGGGCGGTGGTGATCCGCCCGCTGCGCAGCAGCCGCTTGCCGTACTCGTTGAGGGTGGTGCTGGCCATCTCCATGTCGATTCCGGCGTCGAAGGCCAGCCGGGCCGCGTCGGCGCGGTCGGCGGCATAGCCGTGGACGATCATTTCCTCGACGCCGTCGTAGTCGCTGACGACGAAGCCGGTGAAGGCCCACTCCTCCTTGAGGATCTCGGTCAGCGCGTGCCGGTAGCCGTGGGCGGGAACTCCGCTGACGGTGTTGAAGCCGGCCATGACGGTGGCCACCCCGGCGTCCACGGCCGCCTTGAACGGGGGCAGGTAGAGGTTGCGCAGCCGGGCCTCGGAGACGTCCACCGTGTTGTAGTCGCGGCCGCCCTCGACGCCCCCGTAGGCGATCATGTGCTTGGCGCAGGCCGCGAGGCGGTGCCGGGAGCTGAGGTCCGCGCCCTGGTAGCCGCGGGTCTTGGCGGCCGCGAGCGCCGCTGTCAGATACGGGTCCTCGCCGCCGCCCTCGGCGATCCGCCCCCAGCGCGGTTCGTGGGTGACGTCCATCATCGGGGAGAACGCCCAGTGCACCCCGTTGGAGCGGGCCTCCTTCGCCGACACCTCCGCGTCCCGCTCGGCCACCGCGGGGTCGAAGGCGGCCGCCTGGGCGAGGGGGATGGGGAAGGTGGTCCACATGCCATGGATGACGTCGAGCCCGAAGATCAGCGGAATGCCCAGCCGGGACTTCTCGACGGCCATCCGTTGCAGGGTGTTGGTGGTCCGGGCGCCGTAGATGTTGAGCACGGAGCCCAGCCTGCCCCTGCGGGCCGCCTTCTCCGCGGCGGCGGTCTGCCCGCCGCCGGGTCCGGTTGCGCCGGTCCAGGCCAGCTGCTGGAGCTGGCCCAGCTTCTCCTCGACGGTCATCCGCCCCAGCAGGGCCTGGATCCTGGCCTCATGGGGACCGGGCTCCGCCTGCGCCCGCCGGGCCCCGTCAGCGGAGGCGGGCGGGCCCTGGGCCCGTGCGGTCGCGGCCTTGCCCGCGATGGCCGTCCCCCCGGCCGCGGCGAGCACCGTACGTCTGCGCACATCGTTCATGGTCTTGATCCCTTGAGGAGTACCCCGAGTGATCCCGTGAAGAGCCCCCGAGGGCCGTGAGGAGTCCGAGTGCGGGAGGGGAGCGGCCACCTTCGCCGTGGGCCTTCTGCCAACGTACGCCACGATCGGCGCCCGGGCCCCGGTACTTCCGGGGGTCCCGCGTCCGCCGGGCGGCACTGTTCCGGGCCGGTGGCCAAGGGCGATGATGAGGTCAACGGTCAACCGTTGACCAGTGCCGCCAACCCGTCGGAAGGAGCCCGTCGGTGCCCGTCACCCCGCTGCGGCAGCAGCAGCCCCTCGGCGAGACCGCCCTGACCACCTCGCGCGAACGCCTCCTCGGCGCCAGGAACCGGGTGCGCTCCGCGCCGCGCTCGGCCCGTGCGGCGGCCGGCCATGAGTGATCCGCTCTTCCTCGGGGTGGACATCGGCACCGGCTCGTCCAAGGGCGTGGCGGTCCGCGCCGACGGCCGGGTGCTCGTCCGCGCCACCCGCCCGCACCGCACCGCCACACCCCGGCCCGGGTGGTTCGAGCACGACGCCGAGACCGTGTGGTGGGCCGACTTCACCGCTGTCGTCCGCGAACTGCTGGCCGCCGAAGGCGTGGCCGCGCGGGCGGTGGCCGGCGTCGGGGTGTCCGGCATCGGGCCGTGTCTGCTGCCCGCCGACGCGGCCGGCCGGCCGCTGCGCCCCGCGATCCTGTACGGCGTCGACACCCGCGCCACCGCCGAGATCGCCGAGCTCACCGCCGAACTCGGCGCACGGGAGATCCTGGCCCGCGGCGGCTCCCCGCTCACCAGCCAGGCGGTCGGCCCGAAGCTGCGCTGGCTCGCCCGCCGGGAACCGGAGGTGTGGCGGCGCACCCGCCGGTTCTTCATGGCCTCCAGTCTGCTGGTGCACCGGCTGACCGGGGAGTACCGGCTGGACCACCACTCGGCCAGCCAGTGCGATCCGCTCTACGACCTCGACGCCCGGCGCTGGAACGAGGACTGGTCCCAGCGCGTCGCCCCCGGCCTCGGCCTGCCGGAGCTCGCCTGGCCCGGTGAGGTGGTCGGCACCGTGCACGCGGCCGCCGCCGAGGCCACCGGGCTGCCCGAGGGGACGCCGGTGACCGCGGGCACCATCGACGCGTGGGCGGAGGCCGCCAGCGTGGGCGCGCTGGACCCCGGTGACACCATGGTGATGTACGGCTCGACCATGTTCCTCACCGCCATGGGCGACCGGCCGATGCGCCACCCCGCGCTGTGGGGCACCACCGGGGTGCGGCCCGGCAGTTACTGCCTCGCGGCCGGCATGGCCACCTCCGGCAGCCTCACCGAGTGGCTGCGCGACCTCACCGGCTCGGACTTCGCCACCCTGCTGGCCGAGGCCGAGCGGATCCCGCCCGGAGCGCGCGGTCTGCTGATGCTGCCGTACTTCGCCGGGGAGCGCACCCCGGTGTTCGACCCCCGGGCGCGGGGCACGGTCATCGGGCTGACCCTGCACCACGGGCGCGCCGAGCTGTACCGGGCGGCGCTGGAGGCCACCGCGTTCGGAGTGCGCCACAACCTGGAGGCGTTCGCCGACGCGGGGGCCCGGATCGACCGGCTGGTCGCGGTCGGCGGCGGCGCCCGCAGCCTGTGGACGGCCATCGTCTCCGCGGCGACCGGTCGGCCGCAGTGCGTCCCCGCCGAGACCGTCGGCGCCTCCTTCGGCGACGCCGCCCTGGTGGCCGGGGCCCTCGGCGCCGACACCGAGGACTGGAACCCGGTGGTCGCGACCGTCGCACCGGACCAGGAGTGGCGCGCGGTCTACGACACCCGCTACCCGCTGTACCGGGAGCTGTACGAGGCGACCCGGCACATCGGACACGCGCTGGCCGACTCGGCGCCGTGACGGCGGACGGGCGCCGGGGTCCGCTTCAGTCGGCCCGGCGCTCGTCCATGCCCGCCATCAGGGCCTGGTGGCTCATGCGCACATGCTCCCGCATCACCCGCTCCGCACCGTCGCCGTCCTTGGCCCGGATCAGGCTCAGGACGCGGTGGTGCTCATCGTCGGACTCGACCAGCCGGCCGGGCCGGGACAGCGAGGTGCGCACCAGCCGGGCGTAGGCCAGCTGGTTCATCAGGGTGCGGTAGTGGGCCTCCAGCTTGCTGTTGTCCGCACCCACCACGATCACGTCGTGGAACTCGTGGACCAGCGCCGCGTACCGCTCGGCGTCGCCGTCCCGGACGGCCGCGTCGGCCGCCGTCATGGTGGCCTCCAGCCGCTCCACTTCGGGCACGTTCCCGCGGAAGGCCAGCAGCCGGGCGGCGGCCCCCTCCAGCAGCTCCTTCATCTGGAACAGCTCGGTCAGCTCACGCCGGGACGGTACGGCGACGAACGTGCCGACCCGCGGCCGCACTTCGACCAGCCCCTCGATCTGGAGCTGTTTGAGGGCCTCGCGGATGGGCGTCCGGCTGACGCCGAAGGTCTCGGACAGCGCCATCTCGGAGAGGCTGGAGCGGGGCGGCAGCTCACCACTGATGATCATCTGCCGCAGCTCTTCGGCGACCCTCGCCTGCATGCTGGTCTGCTGAAGCCGCTTTCCGGCGGGTCGTTGCATGGCACGTGACCCTAGATGTGACCATCGCTTCCCGTCAACTGAGGACGGGACCGTGGCGGAAGCCGCGGACATACTCGGATGTTGTGCCATACAAGAACCCTCTTCCGGGCGGCCGGACATCGGCTCAGGAGCGCAGGATGAACGGATCCCCGGCCGGCTCCTCGCTGGTGTTGATCCAGACGCTCTTGAGCCGGGTGTACTCCCGGATCACCTCCGTGCCGTGCTCGGTCCCCATCCCGCTGGTCTTGAACCCGGCCCGGGGGGACATCGGTGACATCGAGCGATAGGTGTTCGCCCACACCGTCCCGGCCTCCAGCCGCGCGGCCATCCGGTGCACCCGGTTCACATCCCGGGTCCACACGCCCGCCGCCAGGCCGTACGCGGAGTCGTTGGCGATCGCCAGGGCCTCCTCCTCGGAGCCGAAGGGCAGCACGGTCGCGACCGGCCCGAAGATCTCCTCCTGGCAGATCCGCATCCCGTTGTCGGTGCCGGTGAAGACGGTGGGGGAGTAGAAGTACCCGGCGAGGCCGGTTCGGGGCCGGCTGCCGCCGCAGACCACCTTTCCGCCCTCGGCCCGCCCCAGCTCGACGTAGGACTCGACCTTGTCCAGCTGCTCGGCGATGGCGAGCGGGCCGAGTTCGGTGGTCTCCGCCAGCGGATCGCCGATCCGGATCGTGGCCGCCCGCGCCGTCACCCGCTCCAGGACCTCGTCGTACACCTCCCGGTGCACCAGCACCCGGCTGCCCGCCACACAGGTCTGGCCGGCGGCCGCGAAGATCCCCGCGATCACCCCCATGGCGGCCGAGCCGAGGTCGGCGTCCGGGAAGATGATGTTGGGCGACTTGCCGCCGAGCTCCAGGGTGCAGCGGATCAGCCGGTCGGCGCAGGTGCGGGCGATCCGGCGGCCGGTTTCCGAGGAGCCGGTGAAGGTCACCTTGGCCACGTCCGGGTGCTCGGTGAGCGGTCCGCCCGCGTCCGGGCCGTACCCGGTGACCACATTGACCACTCCCGGCGGGAAACCCGCCTCCGCGAAGAGCGGCGCCAGCGCCAGCAGCGAGGCCGAGGTGTGCTCCGAGGGCTTGACCACCACCGTGTTCCCGGCGGCCAGCGCCGGCGCGAGCTTGGTGGCGGTGAGCAGCAGCGGGGAGTTCCAGGGGGTGATGGCGCCGACCACGCCCACCGGTTCGCGCAGGGTGTAGTTGAGCAGTTCGCGGCTCGCCCCGGGGATCACCTCGCCCTGGATCTTGTCGGCGAGTCCCGCGTAGTAGTAGAAGTACTCCGGCAGTCCGGCGAGTTGGGCCCGCATCTCGCGCAGCAGCTTGCCGTTGTCGAGGGTCTCGGTACGGGCCAGCCGCTCGGCGTGCTCGCCGATCAGATCGCCCAGGTTCCGCAGCAGCCGCCCGCGCCGGGTCTGGCTCAGGTCGCGCCAGCGCGGATCCTCGAAGGCGGCGCGGGCGGCACCCACCGCGCGGTCCACATCGGCGGCGGTGCCACTCGCCGCCTCGTACCAGGGCTCGGCGGTGGCCGGGTTGAGGCTGGTGAAGTAGCCGCCGTCGGCGGGGGCGGTCCACTCGCCCGCGATGTAGTGGTCATGGCGCGGCAGGGGGTTCATGAGCGGTGGGACTCCTGTCCGGTGGGGGTTCCGGTTGCGGCTCCGGCGGGGTTTCCGGCGAGGGCTCCGGTGGGGTTTCCGGCGAGGGCTCCGGTGGGGTTTCCGGCGGCGTTTCCGGTGTGGGCGAGGATCACGTCGGTGAGCTCCTGGGGGCACTCCAGCGGCAGCAGGTGGCGGGCGCCGGGCACGATCACCGCCCGGCCGCCGGGGATCCGCTCGGCCAGCCGGTGCGACATGGCAGGGGTCGAACCGGGGTCCCGCTCGCCGGTCACCGCCACGGTGGGGGCGGCGATCCGGGGCAGCCCCGGCCACAGCTCGCCGTCGGCCGTCCCGAAGACCCGGTAACAGGCGAGGTAGCAGGCCCGGTCGTTGGCCAGCAGGGTGTCGAGCACCTGCCGCGCCAGCTGCGGCTCCCGCTCCCGCCAGGCGGACGAGAACCAGCGGTCGACCGCCGCCCGCGCGGACGCCTCGAAGTCCTGCGCGGCCAGCTCCTGGCGGCGGACCACCGCGGCCCGCTCCTCAGCCGACCGGTCCGCGACCGAGCTGACCAGGGTGAGCGAGGCGGTGAGGTCCGGCCGGTCCAGCCCCAGCCGCTGGGCGACCAGGGCGCCGAGCGAGAAGCCGACGACATGCGTGGGACCGCTCAGCAGCGCCCCGACATCCGCGGCCAGCTCGGCGAGGGACACCCCGGCCGCCGCGGCCGGGGAGTCGCCGTGGCCGCGCAGATCGACCAGCGTGACCCGGTGCCGGGCCGCGAGAGCCGGCAGACAGCGGTCCCACATCCGGCGGTCGAGACCCACGCCGTGCAGCAGCACCAGCCCGGGGCCGTCGCCGTGGACTTCGTGGCTCAGCGCCACCGGCACCGGGGCACCGGCCCGCGCCGCCCGGCGGGGGCCCTCCGGCCGTGCCGAAGCGCGGGGAGGGTCCGCGGGCGCGTCCGCGGCGCGCGCCTGAGGTGTGCGCGCCGCCGGCTCGGTGCCGGCCGTGGCCGCCGCGGCGGGGCGGTGCCCGGCCCGGGAGGCCGGGACGCGCGCCCGCGCGCCCGCGTCGGACCTGCCCATGTCACTCACCACGCGCTCACCGCTCCGTCGACAGCGGGGCCAGCCGGGCCTGGGGGCGGCCCTGGGCGGCCGCCGCGAGCCCGATGACGATCTCGTCGGCGCGCGGCGCGTCCGCCACCCGTACCTCGATGCTCTGGTGGTGCGAGCGGATGGTGGCGTCGGTGACGTGCTTGAGCGGAATGTCGAAGACCGTTCCCGCGGCGGCCCGCTTCTCCACGGCCGGCAGCAGGGTCGTCGCGTTCGCCGCCCGCCGGAAGTGGTCGCCGAACTTGAGGGTGTGGATCAGCCCGGAGCCGTGCTCGATCTCCCCGTCCAGCCCCACGATCGCGGCCTTCCCGTACGCCTCCACCGGCGCGCCCAGCGCCTCGACCACGCGCGGGGCCAGCAGCTCGCCGAGCTTCGGCGCCACCTCGTCGATCCCGGGCAGCAGATCGGCCACGAAGCCCTGTCCGGCCCACGGGTTCTCGATGACGGCGAGCACCACCGCCGTACGGGCCGGCGGGGCCACCGGGCGGCCGCCCTCGCTGTGGATGTCCTCGGTGTAGGTGATGATCTTGCGGAGGTTCACGTCACGGTCTCCAGGTCGTCCAGGTCGGCGAGGCGGATGAGGGGGTCGGTGGAGCGGTCCCCGATCCGGGCGTTCGGGCGCGGGCCGGACGCCCCGGCCGCGATGACGACGATCTCGTCCGGGCGGGGCGCGTCGGGGATGCGGATCTGGCAGGTCAGGTAGTGCGAGCGGGTCGCGGCCGCGGTCTTGTGCCACAGCGGCACGGTCAGCGGCTCACCGGCCGCGAGCCGGTCGTCGCTGAAGACGATGATCGAGGTGCCCTCGGTCAGCTCACGCAGGACATTGCCGAAGAAGGGGGTGTGGATCAGCGCGCCGCCGTGCTCGATCTCCCCGTCCAGCCCCACGATCGCGGCCTTGCCGAAGGACTCGATCCGGTCGACCCCGCCCAGCGCCTCGCTGATCCGGCCGGTGAGCAGCCGGGCCAGCCCCGGTGCGATCCGCTCGACCTCGGGCCCCAGATCGGCGACGAAGCCGGCCCCGGCCCAGGGGTTGCGGATCACCGCGGCCGCCGCGGCCCGGCGCACCGGCACCGCGACCGGGCGGCCGAGCTCCAGCAGCAGCTCATCGGTGACGGTGACGACCTTGCGCAGCAGCGCCTCAGCCATGAGCGCCGCCGGTGGTGAACTGCGGCATGACCTTCTCGGCGAACAGCTCCAGGCTGCGCATGGCGTTGCGGTGCGGCAGACCGGGGTGGGTGGTCCACAGCAGCAGATGTTCCAGGCCCACCTCGTCGCGCAGTTCGGCGATCTTCTCCGCGACGTACTCGGGGGTGCCGACCAGCAGATTGCGCCGCTGGAGGAAGTCGAAGGACAGCTCATGGGCGTCGGTGAGCTCCTCGCCCGCCTCCATGAGGTTGGCCAGTCCCCGCCAGTGCATGATCCACCGGTAGGTGGTCATCAGCGCCTCTTCGAATTCGGCGCGTGCCTGCTCCATGGTGTCGGCGACATACACATCGCGCACCAGGCCGATGCCCTCGCCGAGCGCGTAACTGCGGCCGGACGCCTGGCTCGCGGTGTCCCGGTAGAGCTCGAACCGCTCCTTGAGCGCGGAGACCGGCGGCAGCCAGAACATCCCCTGGACGCCGTCGGCCGCGGCGGCCTTGATCGAGCGGGGGCTGTCGATGACCTGCCACAGCGGCGGGTGCGGCCGCTGCAACGGAAACGGCGTGACCTGCATCTTGGTGATGACACCGGCCTCGGTGTACTCCGGGGTGGCGGGGGAGAGGGGATGGTTCCACTTCACCCCGGGGGCGGGGAACTCGTAGAAGCGGCCCCGGTGCGCGAAGAACTCGCCGCTCCACGCCTTGCGCAGCACCTCCACCGTCTCGTCGTACAGGGCGCGGTTCTGCTCCTGGTCACGCGGATCGGCCAGAGCGTTGAGGTTGAGTGCCTCACGCCCGTACAGCCCCCGGCCGAGACCGACCTCGACCCGGCCCCCCGAGAGCTGGTCGAGCATCGCGATGTCCTCGGCGAGCCGCAGCGGATGCCAGAAGGTGGCGATGGAGGCCGCCTGGCCGATCCGGATCCGTGTCGTACGCGCGGCGATGTCCGCGCCCATCAGCACCGGGTTCGGGGTGATCTCGATCGCCTCGTGCCCGAAGTGGTGCTCGGTGTACCAGGTGGACCAGAAGCCCGCCTGGTCCGCGGCGACCGCGAACTCCCGTGCCTCGGCCATGACGTCGGCGTACTCGCCGAGACGGCCCGGGGCACCGAGATTGTGGAATATCGAGAAGCGCATGCAGCGTCCGTCCTGTTCTTCCGGGTCACGCTGTGCCATGGCAGGGAGGCTAGGAGTCCATTTCTGGCCCCGTCAAGGGCCACGGCCCAGGCAACAACATTTGACCTGTGTCTTTGCTGTTCAACCAGGGAGTCCCGGGTCCGTTTCCGGTTCATTCGGCTCAGGGTGTTGACAGCAGCTGATGGCCTTTCTACGGTCCTCTGCCATACAAGAGCTGACTGAGGGAACACGGCATGACGCATACTCCCCACCGCACCGCCCGCATCCGCTCCACCTGGCAGGCCGTCTGGGACCGGGGCCAGGTCGACGCGCTCGACGACCTGCTCAGCCCCGCCTACGTACGCCGTCGCGGCCCCGCCGCGGCCCCCCAGGACCGAGAGCAGTTCAAGGAGTCCATCCGCGCCATCCGCCAGGCCTTTCCCGATCTCCGTACCGAGATCGAGGAGGTCGTGGAGGACGGCGAAACGCTGGCGATCCGCTGGCGCAGCACCGGCAGTCACACCGGCGACTTCCTCGGGGTGCCGGCCACCGGCCGGCCGGTCGAGGTCTCCGGCGCCACCTTCGCCCGCTTCGACCACGGGGTGGTCAGCGAGGAGTGGGTGACCTGGGACCCCCGCCAGCTGCTGGAGGCGCTCGGGATCATCACCACCACCCAGCAGGCGGCCGTCGACGCCGACCTGGTGCGCGGGGTGCACCGTAAGTTCATCACCGGTGTCACCGTGGTGACCTGCGACGACGACGGCAGGCCACGGGGGCTCGCGGTGAACGCCTTCGCCAGCATCTCGCTGGACCCGCCGATGGTGCTGGTCTGCGTCCAGCGCAGCTCCGCCACCCACCCCGCGCTGCACCGGGCCACCCATCTGGGGATCAACATCCTCGCCGCCGGCCAGCTGGACGTGGCCAAGACCTTCGCCTCCAAGGCGGACGACAAGTTCGCCGGGCTGTCCTGGACCCCCGGCGGCTTCGGCGCCCCGCTGATCGACGGGTCCTGCGCCCAGCTGGAGGTGGAGATCGGCGAGCGGCTGGAGGCCGGCAGCCACACCGTCTTCACCGGCCGGGTGGTCTCCGCCCGCCATGAGGAGCTGGCCCCGCTGGTCTACAGCGGCGGCGGTTTCTTCGACATCTCCCACACCGCGCCCCTGCCGTGGTGAGACGCCGCCGCCCCGATCCGTGGATCCGCCGGCCCCGCACCGCCCTCTGACGTCCCCTCCCGCACAGGAGCACCCCCATGACCCACGACGACCCGGCGCCGGTGTACGGCAGCGCGGTCACCAAGGTGGAGCCCTTCGGGGTCGACCACATCCCCGACAACGAGCGGCACGGCAAGCCCAGTTCGCAGTTCTTCGTCTGGTTCGCCGCCGGTCTCAACTTCCCCGTCATCCTGCTCGGGTTCAGCGCGGTCGGACTCGGCCTCAGCTTCGGCGCCGCCGTCGCCGCGATCGTGGTCGGCGCGGGGCTCGGCGCACTGCTGATGGCCGTGATGTCCCGGATGGGGGTACGGCTGGGGGTGCCCCAGCAGATCCAGGCGCGCGGGCCGCTCGGTTTCTTCGGCAACTTCCTGCCGGTGGCGTACATCAACGTGTTCGCCGGGGTCGGCTGGGCCGCCGTCACCGTGATCCTCGGCGGCAAGGCGATCTCCGAGCTGACCCATCTGCCCTTCTGGGTCTGTGGATTGGCGCTCACCCTCATCGAGCTGGTGGTGTCCATCTACGGCTACAACATGATCAATTTCCTTCAGCGGGTGCTGACCTATGTGCTCACTCCGCTGTTCGTCATGATCACGGTGGTGGCCCTGGCACGGGGCGCGGGCACCTTCGGCGCCGATCCCAAGGCACCGGACTACATCGGTTCCACCGGCGGCTGGATCACCTTCGGCGGCTGGTTCCTCTCCTTCCTCGTCGCCTGGGCGCCGTTCGCCTCGGACTACTCGCGCTATCTGCCCGATACGCCACGCGTGGTGAGCCGCACCGCCTGGTACACCGGGTTGGGCAACTTCGTCACCATCTGCTGGCTCGGCATCCTCGGTGTGCTCCTCGGCTCCAACGCCACCAGCACCGACTCCATCACCGCCCTGCACCAGCTGACCGGGCCGTTCGCCGTCCCCGCCCTGATCGCCATCGGGCTCTCGGCCCTCGCCCAGAACTTCCTCAACGTCTACGGCGGCGCCATCTCCGTCCAGACGCTGAAGGTGCCGGTCACAAGGACCCAGGCCGTCACCCTCATCTGCGCGCTGGCGTACGGGATCAGCCTGTGGGGACACTCCGGGACCGAGCAGAAGTTCGCGGTGTTCCTCAACCTCACCGCGTACTTCATCGCGCCGTTCGCCACCGTGCTGCTGCTCGACTACCACGTGGGCGGCCGCAGTGACCCCGGCCGGATCGCCGAGCTGTACGACCGCGGTCGGGTGCTCTCCTGGGGCATCGTCGCCTGGGGCGGCGGGGTGCTGGCCTCGGTGCCGTTCTGGCGGTCCGACCTCTACACCGGGGCGTTCGCCTCGGCCCATCCGCACGCGGGAGATCTGAGCATGTTCGTCGCGGCGGCCGTCGCCGCGGTGCTCTATCTGCTGACCCGCCGGCTGCGGCCGCTGTGGGTGCGCCACGCGCCGGCCACCCCCGAGTCGCGGCCGGAGAAGACGACGGCGGCGACGGGCTCCTGACCGCCATCGGCGTACGCACCCCCGGGCGTGGACGGCGCTACTTTCCCCACACGCCCTAGCGCCTGCGGTGGGAGGGCGCGGGGCGCTCGGCCGGGGCCGGGTCGATACACCGTGACTGGGTGTGTTCGTACACCATCGTGGTCTGCACATCCGCCACCTCGCGGCGCTCGGTGAGCCGGTCGATCACGAACGCGTACAGCCCGCCCGTGTCCGGCACCGCCACGTGGATGAGGAAGTCATGGGCGCCGGAGGTGACGAACAGGCCGATGGTCTCCGGCAGCCGGGCGGCCCATTCGCGGAAGCCCTCGATGACCGGCCGGGACGGCGGGCGGATCCGCACCGAGATCAGCGCCTGGACCGGACGGCCGACCGTCTCCAGGTCGACGGCGGCGTGGTACCCGCTGATGATGCCGCGCTCCCGCAGTGCCCGGACCCGCTCCAGGGAGGTCGACGGCGAGACCCCCGTCCGCAGGGCCAGCTCCCGATTGGTCTGGCGTGCATCGTTCTGCAGCTCCCGCAAAAGAGCACGGTCGAGTGCATCAAGTTCCACGAAAGTGCTCCTTTGCCTGAGGAAATTCGGCGAGCCACCCCAGGACACGGATGGATGGGTACCGTCCACCACATTAGTCATCGACAAGGAGTGCCGCTCGTGTCCGTTCCCCAGCTGTCCGTTGAGGACGTGCGCACCGACCAGTCCACCCGGCAGGCGAAGCTGAAGTGGGTGATCGTCGTGGCCGAGGGACTGCCGGCGGGCCGGGCGGTGAACGCCGCCGCCTGCATGGCCGCCGCCGTCGGCCGGGCGATGCCGGAGCTGCTGGGGCCGGACGGCACGGACGGGTCCGGAGCCGGCCACCCGGGGCTGCCGTGGGCCGGCTGCTCGATCCTGGCCGCCGGCCCCCAGGCGCTGCGCGAGCTGCGCGCCAAGGCCACCGGGAAGGACGACCTGTTCCTGGTCGACATGCCCGGACAGGCCCAGACCTCACGGGTCTACGACGCGTACCTCGAGAGCCTGGCCGGCACCAGGAGCGAGGACCTGGACTATCTCGCGATCAGCCTCGTCGGCCCGCGGAACAAGGTGAGCAAGCTCATCGGGAAGCTGCCCCTGCTGCGGTGACCTCCGCGCCGCCCGCCGCGTCCGGATCGCCCAGCGCGTAGGGGGAGAGGATCTCGGCGATGGCCCGGTTGCGCGGGGTCGCGACCCCCAGCTCGGCGCCGAGTTCGGCCACCGCTCCGCTGAGCCAGCCGAGTTCCAGACGGTTGCCGTGGACGAGGTCGTTGTGCATGGAGGACGTCATCGTGGCGGGCAGCCCGTCACAGAAGGCGAGCCGGTCGTCGGCGAAACCGGGGTCCAGGGCCACCCCCTTGGCCCGTCCCACGGCGACCACCTCGTGCATCACCTCGCGCAGCAGGGTCCGCGACCCCGGGTGCGCGCGGACCACCCCGATCGGCCGGCGCACCGCCGATGTGGTGCCGGACAGGCCCACCAGGAAGACGAACTTCTCCCAGATGGTGCGCTCGATGTCGCCGCTGATCTCCGCGTCGATACCCGCCGCCAGACAGCGGTCGAGGAAATGGCGGGCCCGCGGGGACTCGGCGCGGTCGTACTCCCCGAACACCAGCCGTTGCAGCGTGCCGTTGTGCACCACGACCCCGGGCTCCTCGATGAACGCCGAGATGTAGCCGACTCCGCCGAGGACGGATGCGGCCGGCAGATGGCGCCGCAGCACCGTGTCCTTCTGAACGCCGTTCTGGAACGAGACGACGGTGGCGCCGCGCTCGGCGAGGGGTGCCAGCTGCCGGGCGACGTCCTCGGTGTCCCACAGCTTCACCGCCACCAGGACGAGGTCCGGGGCCTTGAGGTCGGAGACGGCCGGTACCACCGCCTCGGGCGCCACCCGCAGCTCGCCCAGCGGACTGCGCACCGTCAGCCCCTTCTCCTGGATCGCCGCGAGATGCCGGCCGCGTGCCACGAAGGTCACGTCGTCCCCCGCCGCGGCGAGCCGCGCGCCGAAGTACCCGCCGACGCCACCCGCGCCGATGACCGCGATCCGCATGATGTCCCCTTCACCCTCAGCCGCTTTGTAACCCTTCAGGCGGTTACTATAAGCGCATGGATTCCTCGACGGAGCCGGTCCCGCGGCCGCGGGTGACGGTTCGCTTGCGGGCACTGCGCTTCGACGCCGGCAGCCTCGCCCTGAACCTGGTCGCGACCCTCGGTCGGCGGAGCAGCGTCCCGATCGAGCGGCTGGGCACCCTCGACCGGCTGCGGGAGTGGTGCACGGGCGTCGGGCTGGTCCTGCGCGACCAGGACGTCACCGATGACTTCCTCGCCGAACTGCGGACGCTGCGCGAGGCCGCGTACGACGTGGTGGCGGCGGTCGTCCACGGCCGGCCCCCGTCCGCCGGTTCCGTGGCGCTGCTCAACGACCGGGCCCGCCCCGCCCCGCCGCAGCCGCGGCTGAGGGCCACCGGCACCGGTGTCGTGGTCGACGGAGCCGATCGGCCCCTGTCCGGGCGGGAGCTTCAGTCGGTCGTGGTCCGCGACCTGATCGCGCTGCTCGGGGACCCGGAGCGGCGCGGGGCGCTGCGGGCCTGCGACTCCTCGCTGTGCACCATGCTCTACCTCGACCACACGCCGGGCCGAAGGCGCCGGTGGTGCTCCATGCGGCTGTGCGGCAACAGCGCCAAGGCCGCGAAACACCGCCAGCGGCGGGCCTCCGCCGCCCCGGCCGGCTCCTGACCGGCCTCGGCGCGCCTGTGTCCGGTGTGCTTGTTTCCGGTGCGCCGCCGGGGGCACCCGGGGTGACCGGAGGGTTGCCGATGGCCGATCAGACCGATACCGGCCCCACCGCGCAGGGACGGCGTCCGGGCCGGGCCGGCGACGCCCGGGGAGTGGCGGCCGCCGTGGCGCTGACCGTGGCGACCGGGGCGATGGACGCGATGAGCTTCCTGGCCCTGGGCGGCGTCTTCACCAGCGTCATGACCGCCAACCTCTCCCTGCTCGGCATGTCGACCGCGTCCCCGGACCCGGCGCGGGCCCGGGACTCCGCGGTCGCCATGGCCGGGTACATCGCGGGGGCGCTGCTGAGCGGCCGGATCGTCCGCGGCCCCCGGCCGGTGTGGCGGGCCCGGTGCGCGCTCGCGGTGGAGCTGGTGGCGCTCGGCGGGCTGTGGGCGGGATGGGCGACCGCCGGCGGCCACCCCGTCGGCGGCCGGCAGCTGGGGTTGCTGGCGGTGGCCGCGCTCGCCATGGGCGGGCAGAGCGGTCTGGTGCGGGCCATCGGGCCGCCCGGCCTCTCCACCACCTATCTCACCGGCATCCTGACCGGGCTGCTGGTCGACGCGGCGCGCAGTGGAAAGGTGCGCCGGCTCAGCGCCGCGCTGCTGGGGGCCCTGGTGGCGGGCGCGGCGGCGGGCGGGGTTCTGGTGTCCTGGGCCGCGCCGGCCGCGCCCGCCCTGCCCGTCGCACTGGTCGGCCTCGTCCTGCTGACGTCCGTGACCCCGCTGGCCCGGGACGCCCACGGCCGGCTGTGGCCCCACACCGGATAGCGCGCCCCAACTCGCCTGCCGTGAAGGCCGGTTGACCGGTGGCTCGCTCTTCCAGCGGGCCGTCGTCCGATGTCAGACTCGGTCCGTGAACGACTTTGACATGCTGGTGATCGGGTCCGGGCCGGGCGGCCAGAAGGCTGCCATCGCCGCCGCCAAACTCGGTCGCCGGGTGGCCGTCGTCGACCGGACGGAGATGGTGGGCGGGGTCTCCCTCCACACCGGCACGATTCCGTCGAAGACCCTGCGCGAGGCGGTGCTGTATCTCACCGGACTGACCCAGCGGGATCTGTACGGCCAGAGCTACCGGCTCAAGGAGGAAATCACCGTCGCCGACCTGACGGCCCGCACCCGGCACGTGGTGGGCCGTGAGGTGGACGTCGTCCGCAGCCAGCTGTCCCGCAACCGGGTCGCGCTGTTCCCGGGCACCGGGCGGTTCGTGGACGACCACACGGTGGCCGTCACGGACGCGACCGGTCATGACCAGCTGCTGACCGCGCGGCATATCGTGATCGCCACCGGCACCCGTCCGGCCCGCCCCGCGAGCGTGGCGTTCGACGAGCGGACGATCATGGACTCGGACAGCGTCCTCACCATGGAGCGGGTGCCGCGCTCCATGGTCATCGTGGGCGCCGGGGTGATCGGCATCGAGTACGCCTCGATGTTCGCCGCCCTGGGCAGCAAGGTCACCGTGGTCGAGCAGCGCGAGGGGATGCTGGACTTCTGCGACGTCGAGATCGTCGAGGCGCTGCGGTACCGGCTGCGCGACCTGGCCGTCACCTTCCGCTTCGGCGAGACCGTGGCGGCGGTCGAGCGCCATCCGCGCGGCGCCCTGACCATCCTGGAGAGCGGCAAGAAGATCCCCGCCGACGCGGTGATGTACTCCGCGGGGCGCCAGGGGCTCACCGACGGGCTGGACCTCGCCAAGGCGGGACTGACCGCCGACCGGCGGGGCCGGATCGCGGTGGACGAGCACTACCGCACCGCCGTCCCCCACATCTACGCGGTCGGCGATGTCATCGGCTTCCCCGCCCTGGCCGCGACCTCCATGGAACAGGGGCGGAACGCGGCGTACCACGCCTGCCAGGAGCCGGTGAACCCGATCCACGATCTCCAGCCGATCGGGATCTACAGCATCCCGGAGATCAGCTTCATCGGCCGCACCGAGGACCAGCTCACGGAGCAGAAGGTGCCCTTCGAGGTCGGCGTGTCGCGCTATCGCGAGCTGGCCCGGGGCCAGATCGTCGGGGATGCGCACGGCATGCTGAAACTTCTGGTCTCCCCCGAGGACCGGCGGCTGCTCGGGGTGCACTGCTTCGGCACCGGCGCCACCGAGCTGATCCACATCGGCCAGGCGGTGATGGGCTGCGGCGGCACCGTCGACTATCTGGTGGACGCGGTGTTCAACTATCCGACCTTCGCCGAGTCCTACAAGGTCGCCGCGCTGGACGCCACCAACAAGATGCGCGAGGTCGACCACCTGCGGGACTGAAGACCGGCCCGCTTCCGTACGCCATCCTGAATATCCCCTTTTGGGATACTGGGAGGCAGACCGGGAGGAGTGCTGAGATGACTCGCGCAGTCGGTATTGACCTGGGTACGACGAACTCGGTCGTATCCGTCCTGGAGGGCGGCGAGCCGACCGTCATCACCAACACCGAGGGCGCCCGGACCACGCCCTCGGTGGTGGCCTTCGCCAAGAACGGCGAGGTGCTGGTGGGGGAGGTCGCCAAGCGTCAGGCGGTGACGAACGTGGAGCGCACCGCGCGCTCGGTCAAGCGCCACGTGGGCGAGGACCGCTGGCGGTTCCCGGCCACCGGCGACGTCGACGGCAAGCGCTACACCGCGCAGGAGATCTCCGCGCGGGTGCTGCAGAAGCTCAAGCGCGACGGTGAGGCGTACCTCGGCGAGGACGTCACGGACGCCGTGATCACCGTCCCCGCGTACTTCAACGACTCCCAGCGCACCGCCACCAAGGAGGCGGGCGAGATCGCCGGGCTGAAGGTGTTGCGGATCATCAACGAGCCGACGGCCGCCGCCCTGGCCTACGGACTGGACAAGGAGAACGACCAGACCATCCTGGTCTTCGACCTCGGCGGCGGTACCTTCGACGTCTCGTTGCTGGAGATCGGCGAGGGGGTGGTGGAGGTCAAGGCCACCAACGGCGACACCCACCTCGGCGGCGACGACTGGGACCAGCGGATCGTGGACCATCTGGTCACCCGCTTCAAGGGCGGTTACGGCGTCGACCTGTCCAAGGACAAGATGGCGGTCCAGCGGCTGCGCGAGGCGTCCGAGAAGGCCAAGATCGAGCTCTCCGCGGCCAGCGAGACCACGATCAACCTGCCGTACATCACCGCGTCCGACGAGGGCCCGCTGCATCTGGACGAGAAGCTCACCCGCTCGCAGTTCCAGCGGCTGACCGAGGACCTCCTGGAGCGCTGCAAGGCTCCCTTCCACCAGGCGATCAAGGACGCGGGGATCAAGACCTCCGACATCGACCATGTGATCCTGGTCGGCGGTTCCACCCGGATGCCCGCCGTCACCGACCTGGTCAAGGAGCTGACCGGCAAGGAGCCGCACAAGGGCGTCAACCCGGACGAGGTCGTCGCCATCGGCGCCTCCCTCCAGGCCGGTGTCCTCAAGGGTGAGGTCAAGGACGTCCTGCTGCTGGACGTCACCCCGCTGTCCCTGGGCATCGAGACCAAGGGCGGCATCATGACCCGGCTGATCGAGCGCAACACCACGATCCCGACCAAGCGCTCGGAGGTCTTCACCACGGCCGAGGACAACCAGCCGTCGGTGCAGATCCAGGTCTTCCAGGGCGAGCGGGAGATGGCCGCGTACAACAAGAAGCTCGGCATGTTCGAGCTGACCGGCCTGCCCCCGGCCCCGCGCGGCGTGCCGCAGATCGAGGTCGCCTTCGACATCGACGCCAACGGCATCATGCACGTCTCGGCCAAGGACCTGGGCACCGGCCGGGAGCAGCGGATGACCGTCACCGGTGGCTCCGCGCTGCCGAAGGACGACATCGACCGCATGATGCGGGAGGCCGAGAGCTACGCGGAGGAGGACCACAGGCGCCGCGAGGCCGCCGAGACCCGCAACCAGGCCGAGTCGCTCGTCTACCAGACCGAGAGGCTGCTGCGCGACCAGGCCGACAAGGTGCCGCAGGACGTGCGGCAGGAGGCCGAGGCGGCGGTGGCGGACCTGAAGAAGACGCTCGAGGGCGAGGACACCAACGCGATCCGCGAGGCCACCGAGCGGACCGCCGCCGTCGGGCAGAAGATCGGCACGGCCATCTACGCCCAGGCCCAGCCGTCCTCGTCCGGCGGCGGTCCGAGCGGCTCCGCGGCCGGCTCCTCCGGTGACGGCGGGGGCCGGGCCCACTCGTCGTCCGACGAGGAGGTCGTGGACGCGGAGATCGTCGACGACGAGAAGCCCAAGGGAGACGCCGGCTGACCGTCACCGCTTCCTGGCCGGCTCGTCCCGCGGCGCCGAGACCTCCACGAGTTCAGCCTGCCCCTTGGCGTTGAGGTGCAGGATCGGAATGGCCTTGTTGCGCGGATTGCCGTCGTTCTGGAAGGAGATGAACCCGCTGGCGCCCGGCACCCGCTGACGGGCGTTCATCTGGTGGAACATCCGGGCCACCGATTCCCCGGTCACCTCGCCCAGCGCCGCCATCTGGATGCCTTGGGCGGCGGTGAGCACCGCGTCATGCGCCATGATGGCCTGGCCGTCCTGGCGCTGATCGGTGGGGAACCAGGTGTCCAGCGACCCGCCCGGCTGGAAGTGGCGGGCCGAGGGGCCGGAGACGGAGGTGGGGTCCTCGTTCCACATATCGGGGTGCGCCAGACCCGTGTAGTACACCTCCACCTTGCTCTCGGCGGCGTGGGCGAGGTCCTCGGCGGTGAGGTTGGTGGTGTCGTCACCGGTGATCACCTTGAACGTGCGCTCCTGGCACGGACGGTTGGCGATCGCGTCCAGGAACCGGGTGAGGTGCTTGCCGCGGCCCGCGAAGAAGACCGCCTGCGGCTTCTGGTCGCACAGCTGCCCCGGCATGATGCGCAGCTCGTTCTGCCAGGTGCCGCGCACCGAGGAGTCATAGGTCATCCGGTCCGCCACCAGCCGGTGGCCCTTGATGTCCTGGAAGACCTCGGTGAAGGCGTCCCCCAGTGTCTTGGCGTAGTCGTTGTCCGACGCGTCGTCCTGGACCACCACCGCCGTACGGACCTTCTCCCTCTTCAGATAGGCGGAGGCGGCGTACGCCTCGTCCACATTGGTCGGGGTGACCCGGACGAACCCCTTGATGTCCTTGAAGTTGGTGGCCGTCATGGTGCTGGCGACCAGGGCGAGACCGTGGTCCGACAGCTGCCTCAGCGCGTCGAGATTCTGGGTGTCGCTGGGGCCCAGCCCGGTGACCGCGACCAGCTCGTCGTCCGAGGTCTTCCGGTCGATCAGCTCATCGACGGTGTGCTCCCAGTGATCCGCGTTGCTGCCCATATTGGCGATCAGCAGCTTGATCTTGGGGGAGGAGGAGAGGTCTCCGCGGTTGTGCCGGTACTGCGCCAGATACGCCCCCTCCAGCTCGTGCCGGACCGACTCCGCGGAGTTGCTGTCGTCGTCGGTCAGCGTGAACGAGGTCATGTAGGCGACGCTGACGTACTTCTCACCGCTCTTCTCCACCCGGTCGTTCTCCGCCTTGACCTTCTCCTCCACGGGCTTCAGGTGCGGGGCGAAAACGTACGAGCCGTCGGTGACGCCCACGCACTCGTCGTCGTCCACCTTGACGACGCCGTCGCCGCATCGGGCCTGCCGCTCGTCGATCCAGTTCACGGTGAGCGGGACAGCCACCGCGAGCACCGCGACGACGATCACGCCGATCACCACCCGGCGCACGATGTGCAGCGGCCATTCGAGTCTCGGCACCGGTCTCACCCTTCGCTCGTGGACGTCAGCGGATGGCGCCAGTGGCGGTACCGCTCCGCCTCGTTGAACAGGGACACCACGTCGTTCCTGCGCAGCCGGGACAGCTGGTTGAACCCGTCGGCGATCAGGTTGTTCAACCGCATCCCGGGGTCGGCGAGCGGATCGCTCCACACCCAGCGCACCGTGATCAGCTCCCGGACCACCGAGGCGGCGGTGACCGCCTCCGGGGGGTGGTCCGGGGCGAGACCGGCGAGCAGCTCCAGCGGTCCGCCGGCCTGGCCCAGCCGGTTGGGGGCGGCCGTGATGGCGTTGAACTCACTGATCCACTGCGCCGCCGGCACCGCCGGGAAGCGCGCCACCAGATACCCGGTCACCTCGTCGATCCGCTCCGCCGCCAGCCGGTGGTACATCTCCTGGACGGTGCGGCCCTCGGACCTGAAGTGCTCGGCCAGCAGCTCGTGCACCGCGTCCCAGTCGTCCGGACGCCCGGCCAGCCGCCACAGCAGCAGCCGCCGCAGCCAGGGGTGGAGGGACGAGGACACCATCCCCGGGCTCTGTAACAGCCAGCGGCCGCGGACCTCGCCGAACAGCGAGTCGCCCGAGCCCAGCAGCCGGGTGCCGATGGACAGGTCGCGCGCCGCGGCGCACTCCTCCAGCGCCGCCCGCTGCGCGGGGCCCAGACCGCGCAGCAGATGGTCCAGGGCGGCCTCCGCCAGCGTCCGCGGGTCCTCGCCCTCCCGTGGGATGCGATCCGGCAGGGTGCGCAGCCAGCGGTCCTGCTCGGCGCCGTCCTCGGTGGGCACGGCCGAGTGCCGGAGCAGCTCCAGGATCTGGCTCACCGCCCGGGGGAGCCCTCCGGTCAGCCGGTGGATGAAGGGGGCGAGCCGGGTGAACGGCGCGAGGTCGGGGTGGTGGTGCAGCTCCAGCTCGATGCGGACGCGCACCTCGTCCAGATTGAGGTCGCGCAGCCGCAGCGGATACCACCAGGTGTCATCGCTGTCCCGGCCCGGCCGGTGCTCCCGCCAGTCCTCCAGGGAGGCCCGGTCCGGGCCGCGCAGCCGCCAGGGCCACTGATCGCCGGTGGCCGGGCCCCAGCGGGGCAGCCACCGGTTGGAGCTGGCCACGACGGTGAGCGGATCGCAGTCGGCGCCCGCCACCACGACGTCGTCATGGCGGGCGCGGATCAGCAGATCGAGGAACCGGCGCCCGTACTCCGTATGGGAGTTGTCCAGCAGCAGCAGATAGGAGCGGGGCATGAACGAGTGCCGCACATTGCTGCGCATGTCCTCCAGCAGGGCGGAGAACAGCACCCGGTCCAGCCGCTCCTGATCGTCCTCGTCCCCGTCGTGGCGCCACAGGTTGAGCTCGACCAGGGCCTCCCACGGGTCCCGGCTGCGCAGCAGCCGATGGTCGCCGTACCAGGCGGCGCTGCTGGTGAACTTGCGGCCCGGCAGCCGTCTTCGCCCGCGCCGCAGCGCGTCCCGCAGCAGCGCGAGCGCCGCCGTGGAGGCGCCGTCGGGGGCGCCCACGGCGCCCCCGGCCACCTCGAAGAAGGCGGCGAGGTAGTCGCCGTAGCGCGCCTCCGCCTGCTCCTGGAAGGCGTCCAGCTCGCGCCGGATGGTGCGCCGCCCCTCCTCGAGGCTGGTCATCCGCAGCTGATGGTCGGAGGCCAGCAGGCCGAGGGTGAGCCGGGGGAAGTGGGAGCGGCGATAGCGCGGAAGCTTGCGCTCCAGCTGGCGGGCGAGCAGTGCCAGGGCGTACCGCGGCAGCAGGGACTGCTCACCGCCGAGATTGACATAGGCGAACGGTGTCTCGGGGCCGAACCGCTCCATCAGCGCGCCGTGGGCCTCGCTGGCCCCGCTGCCGCGCGGCCCCAGCAGCATGGTCACCGGCCGCTCGTCGGTGGGTCCCAGCCTGAGGCATTCACCGACCAGACTGATGATCCCGCTGCGGCCTCTGAAGCCCACACCCGTTCCGGATTCCGCCACGTGCCCCCGTCCCCCCGTCAGCCCCCTCGGCCCCCCGCCGGCAACCAGGGGGTCGCTCAGTCGCGTTCACCCCATCCGCTAACAGACCCTCCCAACGTACCTCGGGCGCGGTCGGGACGCGCTAGGAGAAGGGAGACTCCGTCACCGATGTCGGACCGTCGGTGGACGAGATTCGGCCACCGTCGCTCAGCGCCGGAAGATCTCCAGCCGGGTGGGCGCCTGCTGTCCCGGCGCGGGCAGGGTGAGGCCGCGGCGCCCCGGTGTGATCGACCCCAGCACGCGGGGATGGCGGGCCCCGGTGCAGCTCGGAGCCGTACCGGCCAGCCCATGGGCGGTCAGAAAGGCGAGGACGGCGAAGGCGTACGCCTCCTTCGCCGCCGCCGGAAGGCCGAGTTCGTCGGAGGTCCGCAGCGCGATGCCGCCCAGCGCCCGGCGCAACGCCCCCATCAGCGTGGGGTTACGGGTGCCGCCGCCCGAGGCGATCACCTCCGTGGCGTGCATCGACCGCACCGCGTCGGCGACGGTGCGGGCGGTCAGCTCGGTGACGGTGGCGACCACGTCGTCGTCCCGCACCGGACCCACGGCGGCCAGGGCCGCCCGCAGATACGACCCGTGGAACAGCTCCTTGCCGGTCGTCTTGGGCGCGGGCAGCGCATAGTACGGCTCGGCCAGAAGCCGCTCCAGCAGCGGCCCGTGGACGGTGCCGCGCGCCGCCATGGCGCCGTCCGCGTCATGGTCCAGCCGACCGCCCGTCAGGTCCCGGGCGGCCGCGTCGATGAGCGCGTTGGCCGGGCCGGTGTCGAAGGCCAGCGGATCCCCGGCGCTCGACACCACCGTGATGTTGGCGATCCCGCCGAGGTTCAGGGCGGCGCGGACACCGGGCCGCCCGCGCAGCCACAGGGCGTCCACCAGGCTGACCAGGGGAGCGCCCTGGCCGCCGGCGGCCACATCGCGGGCGCGCAGATCGGAGACGACCGGGCAGCCGGTGGCCTCGGCGATCCAGGCGGGCTGGCCGAGTTGCAGCGTCCCGTGCACCCGCCCGCCCTCGGCCCAGTGGTACACCGTCTGACCGTGCGAGCCGATGAGATCCGCGCGCCCGGCGCACAGCTCCCGGTCGGCGCGGGCCGCCAGCGAGGCGAACGCCTGGCCGATCCGGGTGTCCAGCGCGCACACCTCCTTCATGGTGGTCGCCGCCGGGGGCAGCGCGGCGCTCAGCGCCGACCGCAGCTCCTCCGGATACGCCTCGCTGACCAGACCCAGCGGGGCCAGCACCACCGTGTCGCCGTCCAGCACCAGATCGGCTGCCGCGGCGTCCACCGCGTCATGGGACGTGCCCGACATCAGGCCGATCACCCGCATGGCGTTTCCTCCTGCCGCTGGTTCCCGTCGGCCGCCCGCGCCCGGCCGCGCGGCGCGCCGTGGCGGTCCCGCGCACGCGGGGTGAGCAGCGCGAGCACGCTGACGGCGCAGGTCACCGCGGTGTAGTAGGCCGGGATGTCGACCTCGCCGGTGCGCTTGACGACCTCGGTGATGATGAGCCCCGCGCAGCCGGAGAACACCGCGTTGGACAGCGCGTACGCCAGCCCCAGCCCCGTGTAGCGGACCCGGGTCGGGAACATCTCGGCGAGCATGGCCGGCCCCGGGCCCGCCATCAGTCCCACCACCACGCCCGCGACGAAGACCGCCACTCCTTGTCTGAACGCCGAACCGTCCGGCTCCTGCACCACATGGAGCAGCGGGAAGGCCAGCACCACCACCAGCACCGCCCCGGCCAGCATCACCGGCCGCCGCCCGATCCGGTCGCTGAGCAGACCGGCCGGGAGGATGGCGAGCGCGAAGCCGGCGTTGGCCACCACGGTGGCCACCAGCGCCTGCTGGAAGGTGGCGTGCACAGTGGCCTGGAGGTACGACGGCATGACGACCAGGAAGGTGTAACCGGCCGCTGCCCAGCCCATGATGCGCGCGGCGCCCAGGACGACGGCCCCGGCCACCTCGCGGGGGGTCGCCACCCGCTCCGGCCCGGTGGGCGGCGCCACCGGGTCCGGCGCGGTGGTGGCCTCCCCGCCCGCCGCCGCGGTGGCCTCCCTGCCCGCCGCCGCCCGGAAGGCCGGGGTCTCCTCCAGCCTCAGCCGCAGCCACAGGGCGACCAGCCCGATCGGCAGGGTCAGCAGGAACGGCACCCGCCACCCCCAGTCGCCCAGTGACTCCTCGCTCATCACGGTGGCCGACAGCCCCGCCGCACCGGCCCCGGCCAGCAGCCCCAGCGCCACGGTGAACGACTGCCACGCCCCGTACAGCCCGCGCCTGCCCCGGGGAGCGAACTCCGTCATGATCGACACCGCGCCGCCGAACTCCCCGCCCGCGGACAGCCCCTGGAGGATCCGCAACAGGGTGAGCAGCCAGGGAGCGGCCGCGCCCAGCGTGTCGTACGTGGGCAGCGCGCCGATGAGCGTCGTGGCGCCGGTCATCAGCAGCAGCACCAGGATCAGCGTGGGCCGACGGCCGATCCGATCGCCGACCCGGCCGAAGACGGCGGCGCCGACGGGACGGAAGAAGAACGCGATCCCGAAGGAGGCATAGGTTTTGACCAGGCCCTCGAGCTCACTGCCCCCGTCGGGGGTGAAGAAGTTCGCGGCGATGATCGTCGCGAAGAAGCCGTAGACACCGAACTCGTACCACTCGATGAGGTTGCCGACCGAACCGGCCACCAGCGCACGGCGCCGGACCCGCCCGGCGGCACGGTCTGGGGAATCCGCTGGGGACGTCGTCACATCCGGGCCCTTTCCGCCGTCACCGCCACAGGAGATGTGATGTCCGTACCCCTCGGGGCGGGTGCTTACCGGTGCGAGCGCGGCTCCAGCGGCGCACGAGTGAGCACCGGTTCGCAAACCGATGCGCAGGGGGCAGCGGGTCCGCGGCCGGTGGGCGGCCGCACGGCTCAGCCGCGCAGCACCGCGTTGCACTCCCGCTGGAGCGCGATGTCCTGCCACATCGGGTGCTGGGGCGCGGCGTTGGAGCACACCACCGCGCCCCACGCGCCCACCCGCGCCGACTCCGCCACCGCGCGGCGGCAGAACGCGGCCCCCACCGGCCCCTCCTCGAAGGTCCCGTGCAGCGGGGTGTAGCCGATCCAGCCCTCGCCGAAGACCAGCGGGACCCCGCTTCCGGCCGCCCAGTCCGCGGCCGCCTCGATCCAGGTGACCAGCCGCTGGTCCATCGCCGTACGGTGCACGGCATAGCGGTCGTACAGCCAGGCGTCCCAGCGGGCGGGGTCGCACCAGTCGTGGACGTAGATCTCGCGGGGGCCGACCGTGGTGGCCTCCAGCCGCCAGCGATCGCCGGGCGGGGGAGCCCAGTCGGCCAGATCGGGGGCGCCGGGGCGCAGCAGCTCCCGGCGGACCGGCTCCTGGGGGAACGGGCGGCCCCGGTCGCGCAGGGCGAAGGTGGTCAACAGCTCGTCCAGCACCCCGTAGACATAGGGGTGGAAGACCGCCACATCCACCTCGCGGGGCACCCCGCGCAGCGAACCGACCGGCACCTTGGCGTAGTTGACCGTGACCGGCCGGTTGGGATGGCGCTCCTTGAACCGGGCGATGCCCCGCTCCAGCCGCGGCCGCAGGGCGACCACCTTGTCCGCGCCCTGAAGCCCGTCGGTGAGCCGGCTGCCCTGGACCTCGTTGTGCAGTTCGGTGAAGGCGATCCGGTCGTCCAGACCGTGGATCACCAGGAAGTCGATCAGATCGGCGAGCGCGTCCGCGAGCACCTCGGCGCGCCGCTCGGGGTCGACGGCCATCAGCGCGTCGAACCAGGCGCGGCCCTCGCCGAACGCCGGGCTCTGCTGGTACTCCCAGCTGGAGAGGATGACGAAGCAGTCATGGCGCAGGGCCGCCTCGAACAGTTCGCGCAGCCGGGCGCGTCCGTCGATCTCGCCGCCACCGCCCACGTCGTACCAGCGCATCCGCTGCCCGTACGCGCCGCCCAGCCCCGAAAACCGCAGTTTGGCCGTGTCGAGCCGGGAGCCGAAGAGGAGGAACGGCATGGCGCAGATACGCACCGTGTTGTAGCCGCGCGTCACGGCCTCCTCGAAGGCGCGGTCGAGGTCGGCGAAGGGCTCACCCGGGCCGGTGCGGGTGTACCAGCTGAAGTCCCACAGCGAGATGGTCAGTTTGTCCGGCAGATGCGGCGACAGCGTCACAGGGGACTCCCCGTGGTCGGCGGCTCGGCGATGAGGGATCGGTTCATCGTCCGGGGGCGTCAACGGACTGTCAAGATGTATCCATAAATAATGGCCGACGCTAGGGTGGACGGACGACGGGTGGCTTCCGACCCCGTTCATCCGGCCTTCCCCGAGGAGAAGACCCCATGGCGTCCTATGCCGGCCGAGGCGTGCACGGCGAAGTGGTCCAGCGGCTGGGTGCCCGCGTCGTCACCGGAGACTTCGCCGAGGGCGACATCCTCGACGTCCGCGCGCTGGGCGAGGAGCTGGACGTCAGCCTTACGGTGATGCGCGAAGCCCTCAAGGTGCTCGCGGGCAAGGGCCTCATCGACGCCCGGCAGAAGCGCGGCACCTTCGTCCGACCCCGCTCCGCCTGGAACCTCCTCGACGCCGATGTGATCCGCTGGCGCATGGCCGGCGGGGACGGCCGGCGGCTGATGCGCGACCTCACCGACATCCGCGCCGTCGTCGAACCCGCCGCCGCCCACCGCGCGGCGCTGCGCCGCACCGACGCCGACCTGACCGAACTGGAAACCGCGCTGGCCGCCATGGAGCGCGCCCGGGGCGATCTGGCGGCCGAGGCGGAGGCGGACGCCGCCTTCCACCGCGCGCTGCTCGCCGCCACCGGCAATGAACTCCTCGCCCGCCTCGAGCTGATCCTGGAGCCCGGACTGCGGGAGCGCGACCGCCCGGTGCACGCCCACGGCGACGCCGACGACCCCGTGCCCAGCCACCGCCGGGTGCTGGAGGCCATACGGGACCGCGACGCGCCCGGCGCCGAACTGGCCATGCTCGATCTGCTCGCCAAGGCGGCCGAGGACGTCGACCGGGCGGCGCCCGCCCGGCCCGACGCCGAGGGCGTCCGGGCGCCGGCCGTACCCGCGGTGCCTCAGGCGATCCAGCCGTAGCCGGGCCGCGGCCTGCGCGAGGCCGGGGGCGCGCCCACGCTCTCCAGGTCCCGCTCGGCGGCGTGCACCAGCTGCTGCCCCAGATCGCTGAGCGCCCGCCCGGCCGCGAGCTCATCGCCGATCACCGGCACGTCCTCGTCGTCCGGGTTGCACCGGGCCAGTCCCCGGCCGGTGAGCGCCGTGGCCCCGGTCTCCAGCTCCACGCGCGCCGTGGTCCTCCCCTCGTCCTCGGAGAGGTAGAGGTGGACCGTCCACTCCACTGTGTGCGCCATGGCCTGCTCCTCACCTGCGAATGGCCGCTTCTGGTGGCCACGGACCCGGCGGACGCGGCCGGCGCCCCGCCCGGCGGCGGTGCCTGCCGGACCCCACGGGTCCCACCACCTTCCACTCTGCCTCCCCTCGCGCCCACCGGCCGCGCTCCGGGGCCAGACCGTGCCCTGTGGCGCGTACCGGGGGAGCGGCGCGGCGATCTGGCGGCGCGCGGGGCCCGGCGGCGCGGCCTGCCGGACCCCGCGCGCCTGCGGGACACGTCCCGCGCCGGCGCACGTCCCGTGCTGGGTATGTCCCGCGCTGGGGTGTGTTCCGTGCTGGGGTACGTCCTGCGCTGGCGCGCACGCCCCGTGCTGGGGTACGTCTCGCGCTGGGGCGCGCTCCGTGCCTGGGCGGCCTCGGTGCCTGGACACCTCCCGCGCCCTGCCACCGAGCGCGGATCCCCGGCACCCGGGCGCCCCCCAGCGCACCACAACGGGCGACCGATCGATCAGCCGAGCACCTTCTCCAGCGCCGCCAGCGACGACTCCAGCTCCTCGCGGGTGATGGTCAGCGGCGGTGCCAGGCGGATCGTCGAGCCATGGGTGTCCTTGACCAGGACCCCCTCGGCCATCAGCCGCTCGCTCACCTCGCGGCCGGTACCGAGGGCGGGGTCCACGTCGACGCCCGCCCACAGTCCGCGGCAGCGGTAGCCCACGACGCCCTTGCCGGTCAGCGCGGCCAGTCCGTCCCGCAGCACCTGGCCCAGCTCCGCCGCCCGGCGCTGGTAGGTGCCCGTGCGCAGCAGATCGACCACGGCCGAGCCGACCGCCGCGGCCAGCGGGTTGCCGCCGAAGGTGGAGCCGTGCTCGCCGGGGCGCAGCACCCCGAGCACCGCCCGGTCGGCCACGACCGCCGACACCGGCACGATGCCGCCGCCCAGCGCTTTGCCGAGCAGCAGGACGTCCGGCGTCACCGACTCGTGCTCGACCGCCAGTGTGGTGCCGGTGCGGCCGAGGCCGGACTGGATCTCGTCGGCGATGAACAGCGTCCCGGTGCGCCGGGTCAGCTCGCGCACCCCCCGCAGATAGCCGTCATCGGGGATGACGACGCCCGCCTCGCCCTGGATGGGTTCGATGAGGACCGCCGCCGTGGTCGCGTCGACGGCGGCTTCCAGCGCCGCGAGGTCGTTGTACGGCACGACGCGGAAGCCCGGGGCGAACGGGCCGAAGCCGTCGCGGGCGACGGGGTCGCTGGAGAATCCGACGATCGTCGTCGTGCGGCCGTGGAAGTTGTCGGCCGCCACCACGATGGTGGCCTGGTCCGGGGCGACGCCCTTCACCTCGTACGCCCATTTGCGGGCGACCTTGATGGCGCTCTCCACCGCCTCCGCGCCGGTGTTCATCGGCAGCACCATGGAGAGCCCGGTGAGCTCCGCCACGGCTTCGGCGAACCCGGCCAGCCGGTCGTTGTGGAAGGCCCGTGAGGTCAGCGTGAGCTGGTCGAGCTGGCGGTGGGCGGCCTCGATGAGCGCCGGGTGGCGGTGGCCGAAGTTGAGGGCCGAGTAGCCGGCCAGCATGTCCAGATAGCGGCGCCCCTCGACGTCCCAGACCCATACGCCCTCGGCGCGGGCGACGACCACGGGCAGCGGATGGTAGTTGTGCGCCAGCGAGGTCTCCTCGGCGCGGATCAGCTCCCGCGAGGAGCGGGCGGGGAGGTCAGGGCGGTCGGCGCCCGCCGCGCGAGCGGTGGCGGAGGCGGCGGCGGTGGCCGTGCTGGGCGTGCCGGCCGTGCCGGGCGGGGTGGCGGTCATCAGCGAATCTCCTGTGTGCAGCACTTGATGCCCCCGCCGGCCTTGTGCAGCTCCGACAGGTCGACGGGGACGGGGACGTAACCGCGGTCGGTGAGCTGGTCGATGAGGCCGGTGGCGCGGGGGGCGACGAAGACGTGGCGGCCGTCGGAGACCGCGTTGAGCCCGAAGGCCATGGCGTCGTCGCGGGTGGCGATCAGCGCGTCGGGGTAGAGCCGCCGCAGCACCTCACGGCTGCCGGGGGAGAACGCCTCCGGGTAGTAGGCGATGTTCCCGCCGTCGTACCGGTCGTCGAGGACGAACAGCGCGGTGTCCAGGTGGTAGAAGTACGGGTCCACCAGCAACAGGCTGATGGTCGGCACCCCGAAGAACTCCTGGACCTCCTGATGGGCCGCCCGGGTGGTCCGGAAGCCGGTGCCCGCCAGGACGAAGGGCCCGGCCGGCACCAGGTCGCCCTCGCCCTCGCACACCGACTCCGGCGGGTGGACATCGAACCCGGCCGCCTTGAACCACCGCTCGTAGGCGAGCTGTTCCGGCCGGCGCTGCGGTGCGTGGAACCGGGAGCCGAAGACCCGGCCCTCCAGGACGAGGGCCGAGTTCGCGGCGAACACCATGTCCGGCAGTCCCACCACCGGTTCGATGTGCTCCACCCGGTGGCCGTGGTCGCGGTAGGCGCGGATCAGGGTCTCCCACTGTGCTCGGGCGAGGTCGGTGTCGACCTCGGTGTCCGCACGCATCCAGGGATTGATGGCATACCGCACATCGAAATATCTGGGGGCACAGGTCAAAAAGCGCCTGGGGCGCGACACACGGGTGGGGGACATGGAGAATTCCTCTCGCTGCCGCGGGCGACCGGGGATGCCTCAAAGGTAGAAAGCGGAGGAGAGGGGAGACAAGAAAAGAAAACTGCGTGTTGGCGCACCGATGCTGCGCGCTGGGGCGGGTCCGCGCCGGTTCATTGCGTCGCGGTCGCGGGCGCGGTCGAGGGCGGGGCCGCACCGGCCTCCGGACTGCCCGTCAGCAGATGGGACAGCACCATGTAACTGATCGTCTGACGGATGAAGGGCTCGGCCCGAATGCGCTCCAGCACCTCCTCGAAATGCTCCACATCGGTGGCCATGACATGCAGCAGGGCGTCCGCGCCGCCGGTCACCGTCATGGCCGCGATGATCTCCGGATAGTCGCGTACGACCTCCGCGAGGCGCCGGGGCGGTGCCGCGCTGTCGCAGTACACCTCCACATACGCCTCGGTCCGCCAGCCGAGGGCGGCCGGGCGCACGGTGGTGGTGAAGCCGGTGATCACATCGGTCTCCCGCATCCGGTCGACGCGGCGTTTGACCGCGGAGGCCGAGAGTCCGATCGCGGCGCCGATCTCGGTGAAACTCGTCCTGGCGTTGGCGACCAGCGCCGCGACGATCTTCCGGTCCAGATCGTCGAACGGTACGGGCTGATGTGTCATCTTTTGCCGTCCTTTGCGGTTCTTCGCTCCCTGCGCGCAGAGGCTCTTCCGCGCGCAGGAACCGACGCCTGCTCATTCAATGCCCGAGGAGCCCTTTTCCGTACGCTCTTTCAGGAAGGTTCCGCAAGAGGGGGCGTGCACCCGAACACGAGCCCCCTTTTTCGCCGGGGTCGCGCGGCATGGGCTCCGGGGGTACGGCAGCGGTGCTCCGGACCGCCCGAATCCGCCTCCGGTGATACGACACCACCTACCGGACCGCACCCCGGAGGCGTAGCCTCAGCTATTCCACCGTCCTTTCCGAACGATGAGCGGCTCCGGGCGGAACCGGCTCACGATGCAACGGAAAAGGCTTCGCGTACTTCCCATGCCGCGCCGCATGCGCCGAATTCGCCGGTGCACCGATTCCGGCCCACCGGCGGTGCCATCGTGTATCCGGCCACTCGCCGTACCGGCGACTCAGCACTCCGGTGTGAGCGAAAGGAAACACCGTCATGATTCTCTCCAGCCCCGGCAGGGCACGGACCAGTCCCGGCAGGGCACGGACCAGCCCCGGCAGGGCACGGTGAAAGCGCCCCGGCCGGACCCGGGCGGCGCCGGCAACGCGCGGGACGCCGTCGTCACCGGCCTGGGTTTCTGTCTGCCGGGCGGCGCCGAACCCGTCTTCACCGCGGCCCAGGTGTGGGACATCGCCTCCCACGGCCGCACCGTCCTCGTCCGGAACGGCATCCACTTCGGCTCGGTCGACCTCAGCGCCGGGCAGTTCGAGGAACGCCTCCCCGATATCCCCGAGTTCTTCTCCCGCCACTACACCAACGCCCATCGGTACGGCCTGGTCTCCCTCGTCGAGGCGTGCGCCGACGCCGAGCTGGACGTCCACGCCGGTGACCTGCGCGAGGCGGCGGTGCTCGTCGGGCGCGGCAGCGTGGACGCCAATGTGGACAGCTATCTGAAACTGCTCGGTCTCGACGCCGCATCCATGTCCGCCTTCGACGCCCTCGAGATCTTCGTCGCGGCCGAACAGTCCGTGTCACCCTCCGACGTCGCCGTCGTCCAAGGGGCGCTGACCCGAACCGTCGGCCCCTGCTTCACCGTGTCCTGCGGCTGCTCGTCCGCCGCCGTGCAGATCGGCAACGCCCGCCGTCTGATCGCGGCCGGCGAGATCGACATCGCGGTGGTGACCGGCGTCGACGTCTCCAGCCTCGACCTGATCCGCAAGGGCCGGCGGCTGCTGCGCGGCGCGCTCCACGCCTGCGATGCGATGGACGCCGCCGGAATGCCCGATCTGCTGCCGTCCCTGAGCTCCCTGATGCGTCCTTACGACCGGCGCGCGGACTGCGTCAACTACGGCGAGGGATCCGCCACCGTGGTCCTGGAGAGCCGGGAACACGCCCAGCGGCGCGGCGCCCACCTCTACGGCCACGTGCTCGCCACCGCCCTCACCCGCGACGGCCTGGCCAACCCGCTCGCCACCGACGACACCGGCACCCAGCTCGCCAGGGCGGTCCGTGCCTGCCTGGGCGACCGGTGGCGGATCGAGCAGGTGCCGTACATCAACGGCGCAAGCGACGGCGGCGCCGCGGTCACCGCGCTGGAGGCCAACACCGTACGCGAGCTCTACGGCCCCGACTCCACCGTGCTGATCTCGTCCCAGGAGGGCTGCTTCGGCCACCACGGAGCAGCCGCCGGCTGCCTCGGCCTCGCCCTGACCTGCATGATGATGGAGTTCGGCGAGGTGTGCCCCACCACCAACTGCGAACAGCCCGCGGACGGACTCCCCTTCGACCCCATCCCCGGCACCCGCACCCGCCCCCTCGACTTCGACTACGCGCTCAGCTTCAACTACCAGATCGGTGGGGTGAAGCACGCGATGCTGCTGGGTGGCCCGGACACCATATGAGTCCGTCCCCCGGCGATCTCCACCCCATGGCCCCCACCCCGGGCCGCGCACCACCCATGGAGACCCCGATGAGTGAGCACACACCCGCCTCCGGCCCGCCCCCGGACCGTATCGCCGTGGTCGGCATGGGCTGCCGGCTTCCCGGTGACACCGACTCACCCGCCGCCCTCTGGCGGCTGCTGGCCGACGGCCGTGACGCCGTCACCGACCTTCCGCCGGAGCGCGCCGAGCTCTGGGCGGCCGAGCCCGCCACGACCGCCCGGCCCCAGGCCGCACCGCCGGTGCGCGGCGGATACCTGCGCGACGTGTCCGGCTTCGACGCCGACTTCTTCGGCGTCTCCGGACGCGAGGCCGACGTCCTCGACCCTCAGCACCGGCTGCTGCTCGAAGTGGCCTGGGAGGCCCTGGAACACGCCGGCATGCCCCCCGACCGGCTCGGCTCCACCGCCACCGGCGTCTTCACCGGGCTCAGCTACAACGACTACATGCACCGCCTCGACCGGCACCCCCGTGCGCTCGAGGGCTCCGCTCTGGCCAACGCGCACTGCGTCGCGGCCGGCCGGATCTCCTATCTCCTCGGCCTCCACGGCCCCTGCGTCGCCCTGGACACCGCGTGCTCGTCCTCCCTGGTCGCCGTCCACCTGGCCGCCCAGGCGCTGCGCACCCGCGAATGCGATCTGGCCCTGGCCGGCGGTGTCACCCTGATGTTCGAACCCCGCATCACCCGCTCGTTCGACCGGATGGGCATGCTCTCGCACACCGGCCACTGCCACGCCTTCGACGCCGCCGCCGACGGCTTCGTACGCGGCGAGGGCTGCGGCATCGTCGTCCTCAAACGCCTTACCGACGCCCTGCGGGACGGCGACCGGATCCTGGCCGTGCTGCGCGGCTCGGCCGTCAACCAGGACGGCCACTCCGACGGGCTCGCCGCGCCCTCGGCCACCGCTCAGCGCGCCCTGTACGAGGAGGCGCTCCGCCGCGCCGGAGTCGACCCCGCCGACGTCGGCATGGTCGAGGCCCACGGCACCGGCACCCCCGTCGGCGACCCGGTCGAATTCGCCAGTCTCGCCCAGGTCTACGGAACCGGCCGCGACCGCTGCGCCCTCGCCTCCGTCAAGACCAACCTGGGCCATCTGGAACCCGCCGCCGGTGTCACCGGGCTGATCAAGGCCGTGCTGTGCCTGGGGCGTGGACTGATCCCGCCCAATCTGCACTTCACCCGCTGGAACCCGGCCATCACGGCCGAGGGGACCCGCTTCTTCATTCCCCGGGAGCTCACCCCCTGGCCGGTGCGCACCGGCCCGCGGCTGGCCGCCGTGTCCTCCTTCGGCTTCTCCGGGACCAACGCCCATGTGGTGCTGGAACAACCTCCCGCCGCCCCCGCGCCCCGCCCGGCGCGGCGGCCCCGGCTCACCACCCGCACGGTCCCGCAGGTGTTCCTCGTGCCCGCCGGTTCCCCGGCCGCGCTGCCCGGCGCCGCGCGCCGCATGGCGGACTGGCTGGAGGGCGACGGCGCGGACACCCCGCTGCGCGACATCGCCCACACCCTCGCGCTGCGCCGCAGCGCCGGGCGCGGCCGGCTCGGCGTCACCGCCACCTCGCGCGCCGAACTCGTCGGCGCCCTGCGGGAGTTCGCCGCCGGCCGGGCCCACCCCGGTGTGGTCACCGGCGCGGTGGGCGCCGAGGTCACCCGCCGGCCGGTGTGGGTGTTCTCCGGCCAGGGCTCCCAGTGGCCCGGTATGGGACGGCGGCTGCTGGAGACCGAACCGGCCTTCGCCGAGGCGCTCGCCGAGGCCGACGCCCTCATCGCCGCCGAGTCCGGCTTCTCGGTGCTCGACATCGTCCGCTCCGGTGAGCCGGTCACCGGCTGCGACCGGGTGCAGCCCGTGCTGTTCGCCCTCCAGACCGCGCTCGCCGCCACCTGGCGGGCCCACGGCGTCCAGCCCGCCGGCGTCATCGGCCACTCCATGGGCGAGGTCGCCGCCGCCGTGGTGGCCGGGGCACTCTCTCCGGCCGACGGAGCCAAGGTGATCTGCCGCCGCTCCGCGCTGCTCACCCGCGTCGCCGGAAACGGCGCGATGGCCGGCGTGGGCCTGGGCGCCGAGGAGATACAGGCCGAACTCGACGCCTGTGGCGCCGCGGCGGCGGTCACCGTCGCCGTCATGGCCGCGCCCGGCTCCACCGTCGTGGCCGGGGACACCGCACGGGTCGAGCGGCTCGTCGCCGACTGGCAGGCCCGCTCCGTGCCCGCCGCCCTGATCGCCGTGGACGTCGCCTCGCACTCACCCCAGGTGGATCCGCTCCTGCCCGATCTGCGCACCGCGCTGGCCGACCTCACCCCCCGCCCGCCGGAGGTGCCCTTCTACACCACCGTCCTGGACGATCCGCACACCCCGCCCGCCTTCGACGCCGACTACTGGTGCGCCAACCTGCGCCGGCCGGTGCGGTTCGCCGCCGCCGTCGCCGCCGCGGCCGCCGACCGCCGCCTGGTGTACGTCGAGATATCCCCCCACCCGGTCGTCACCCACCCCCTGCACAGCGGTCTGACCGGACTGGTCGAGAACCCCGTGGTCCTGCCCACACTGCGCCGCGACGAGGACGAGCCGGCCACCTTCCACACCCAACTGGCCGCCCTGCACTGCGCGGGCGTCCCCGTCGACTGGTCCGCCCGGTACGCGGACGCCGCCCTCGCCGACGTCCCCACCATCACCTTCGACCGCACCCGCCACTGGGCCGACACCACCGGGGCCGTACCCTCCGACGCCCCGGCGGACCCGGCCGCGGACGGCACACTGCCCGGCGCGCACACCGAAGTGCCCGGCGACCCCCTCCGCCACTCCTGGCGCGCCCGCACCGGCACCGGCCCCCTGCCCTGGCTCGACGACCACCGGGTGCTCGGCGCGCCCGTGCTGCCCGGAGCCGCCTCCTACGCCCTCGCGCTCACCGCCGCCTGCGAGGTCTTCACCGCCGCGCCCACCGAGGTCGAGGTCACCGATCTGCGCTTCCACGAAGTGCTGCGGCTCGCCGAGCACACCGACCTGTCCACCACGGTCACCGTCGCCGCGACCGACCGCGCCGAATGCGAGATCTTCGGCCGTGGCGAGGACGGCGCCTGGGTGCGGCAGGCCACCGCGGTACTGCGCCGGCTCGCCGTACCTCCGCGCTCCCGCGCCGCCTCCGTCGAGACCCTCGCCCTGCGCCACCCACTCCCCGTCGAACCCGACGCCCTCTACGCCGGACTGCGGGCCCGGGGCGTGGCACACGGACCGGCCTTCCAAGGTCTCACCGAGGTGTCCACCTCCCGCCAGGGCAACAGCTTCTGGGCCCGGGTACGGATCCCCGAAACCGCCCGCACCCCCGGCCACGGCCTGCGCATCCACCCCGTCCTGGTCGACCTGTGCGCCCAACTCCCCGTCGCCGGACTGCTCGAGGAGGAGGACCGGAGACTCATGCTGCCCTCCCGGATCCACAGCGTCCGCGTCCTCGGGGACCCCGAGACCGCCGTGTACTGCCACGCCCGCCTCACCGAGGCCGGACCCGGGGCCCTCGTCGGCCACATCCGCCTGCTCGACGCGGCCGGCCGGCCGGTCCTGGCCATCGACGGCCTGCGGGCCGTCGGCAGTACCGCGCCCCGCACGGCCGAGACCGACCGGTGGTTCCTGGAGATCGGCTGGCGGCGCGCCACCCGGCCCCCGGCCACCCGCCCCCCGGGGCGGTGGCTGCTCGTCGGCGAGGCGGACCGCACCGCCCGCCCCGTCGCCGACGCCCTGCGCGCGGCCGGCGCCACCGCCCGGGTGTGGGACGCGCCCCTGACCGATGAGGGGCTCGACACGTTCCGGGACGCCCTCACCGGCCGGCTGCCCCGCTCCGGAGCCCGGCCGCGCGCCGTGGTGCTCCTGTGCGGCCGGCGCCCCGCCGACAGCGGCCCCCAGGACGGGCTGCGCCGCGTCCGCAGACTGCTCGCCGCCGCTCAGGCACTCACCGCCGGCTGCCCCGAACCGCCCCGCCTGTACGTGGTCACCCACGGCGCCCGCACCGTGGCCCCCGGGGATCCGGCGGACCCCGGACAGAGCGCGGTGCGCGGACTGCTGCGGGTGCTGGCCCTGGAACACCCCGAACTGCGGGCCACTTCGGTGGACACCGACCCGGCCGCCCCGGACCGGCTCGCCGAGACCCTCGCCGCCGAACTCCTCGCCGACGGCCCCGAGGACGAGATCGCGCTGCGCGACGGGGCCCGCTACGCCGCCCAGCTGGCCTACGCGCCCCTCACCGACACCGAGCGGACCACCGCCGCCGCCCGCACCGTGCGCTGCGGCACCGACGGCTTCCGGCTGCGCGCCGGCCGCCTCGGCGACCTCGGCAGCCTGGAGCTCACCGTCACCCCCCGCCGCCCGCCCGGACCCGGCGAAGTGGAACTGCGGGTGCTCGCCGCGGGCCTGAACTTCCGTGATGTCCTCACCGCCATGGGCCTGCTCCCCGGCGACGAGGACGTCCGCTACCGGCTCGGCTTCGAATGCGCGGGCGAGGTCACCGCGGTCGGAGCCGGTGTCGACCAGCTGCGCACCGGCGACCGCGTGGTGGCGGCCGATGTGCACGGCGGCGCCTTCGGATCGTTCCTCGTCGTCCCCGCGGACCGCATCGGCCCCCTCCCCGAGGGCATGGACCCGGCCACCGCCGCCGGACTGCCGATCGCGTTCCTCACCGCCTGGTACGCGCTGCGCCACGTCGGCCGGGTGGCGGCGGGGGAGCGGGTGCTGATCCACTCGGCCACCGGCGGCACCGGACTCGCCGCCATCGCGGTCGCCCGGCTGCTGGGCGCCGAGGTGCTGGCCACGGCGGGCAGCGAGGAGAAACGGCGCTTTCTGCGGGCCATGGGCATCGCCCAGGTGATGGACTCCAGATCGCTGGACTTCCGCGACCAGGTCAAGGAGGCCACCGGGGGCGAGGGCGTGGACCTGGTGCTCAACTCCCTCGCCGGGGCGGCCATCCGGGCCGGGGTGGAGTGTCTGCGCCCCTTCGGCCGCTTCGTCGAACTCGGCGTGCGCGACATCCTCTCCGACGCCCCGCTCGGGCTCGCCCCGCTGCGGCACAACATCACTTTCGCCACCGTGGACCTCAAAGAGGTGCAGCTGGCCCACCCGCAGGTGTACGCCACGATGCTGCGGGAGGTGCTCGCCGCGTTCGCCGAGGGCCGTCTCAAGCCGCTGCGCTGCACCACCTATCCGCTGGCCGAGGCCACCGAGGCGTTCCGGCAGATGGCCGGCGCCCGCCACATCGGCAAGCTGGTGCTGACCATCCCGCAGGAGGGCCAGGCCGACGCGGTGCTGCCGGACGGGCCGCCGATCGTACGGGAGGGCGCGACGTACATCGTCACCGGCGGCCTGCGCGGCCTCGGGCTCGCCACCGCCTGCTGGCTGGCCCGGCGGGGCGCGGGCCATCTGGTGCTCAACGGGCGCACCGGGCCGGACGGCGCCGCCGCGCGGACGCTCGGCGAACTCTCCGCCCACGGCACCAGGATCAGCGTCGTGCTCGGCGACATCGGCCACCCGGACACGGCCGGCCGGCTCGTGTCCGCCGCCACCGCCGAGGACCGGGCGCCGCTGCGCGGCGTGGTGCACTGCGCCATGGTCCTGGACGACGCGGCCGTCACCACCCTCCGCGAGGACCAGCTGTGCCGCGTATGGGCGCCGAAGGCCACCGGTGCGTGGCGGCTGCACCAGGCCACCGAGGGACACCGGCTCGACTGGTTCACGGTGTACTCCTCCATGGCCTCCCTCGTCGGCAACCCCGGACAAGGTGCCTACGCGGCCGCCAACGCCTGGCTGGACGACTTCGCCGCGTGGCGCTCGGCGCGCGGGCTGCCCACCCTCGCGGTCAACTGGGGCCCGTGGGGCGAGACCGGGGTGGCCACCGGCTTCGCCGACCGCGGTTACCGGACCATCGCCACCGACGAGGGGCTGCGGGCGCTCGGCGACCTCCTGGCCCACCGGCGGGTGCGGACCGGTGTGCTCCCCGGTGAACCGGACACCTGGATCCCCGCCGCCGGCCGCCACAGCTCCCTGTTCGCCCCGCTCACCTCCGCCGAGGGCACTCCGGCGGCCACCGGGGAGGGCGGCGACGACATCCGCGCCCGGCTGGCCGCCCTCCCGGCCGGTCCGGCCCGCCGCACCGCGCTGGAGTCCTGGCTGACCGAGCACATCCGGGCCGTGCTGCGGCTCAGCAGCAGCACCCTCGATCCGCAGACCCCGCTGAAGTCGCTGGGCTTCGACTCGCTGCTCGCCATGGAGCTGCGGGTCCGCCTGGAGACCGGGCTGGACATCAAGCTCGCGGGCGACTTCGTCTGGCGGCATCCGACCGTGGCGGCCCTGGCCGTAGGTCTCGCCCAGCACATGGGACTGGAGCTGACGCCCCACCAGGCCGGGGGGCTGTCCGCCCCGGACTGACGCGACGACGGACGCCGGGCGCCAGGTGTCACCGGCGGGCGCCACCGGCGGGCTACGGGCGGGGCCCGGCCGGGGCGGACGCCGTGGGCCGGGCCCAGGCGCTCACGCCCAGCTTGCCGGTGGTGCCCAGGTCGATGTGGTCGGGCACGGTCTGCCAGTCCATCCCGTCGCCGTTCGGCGCGATCCGCAGATAGCGCCCGTCGGCGGCGGGGCGCGTGCCTTCCGTCACCGTGTTCCGCCACACCAGCCGCGCCACCGCCCGCTCACCGGGCTTCAGCCGCACCGGCCCGGTGGCGGTCTCGAAGCCGCCGATGGTGGCGATGCCCGACGTCCCGTGGCCGACCGTGACCTCCAGCGGTTCCAGGTCCGCGTCGAGGACCTGGACGGACGGGTGGCCGTTCACCGTACGGTCCCGCTTGCCGCAGTTCACCAGCTCGACCGTCTGCACCCGCAACCCCATGGCCGCGTCGGCCTCCGCGGCCCGCAGCAGCACCCCCGAGCCGGGGCAGACCGGGGAAGCGGTGGGTGAGGCGGTGGGCGGAGTGACGGTGAGCGATTCGACGGCGACCGGGCCCGACGGGCGGGACGTGGCCTCGTCGGGCACCGCGGCGGCCCCCGACGAGGTCTGCGTACCGCAGGCGGTGAGCAGACCGGCCGCCGCGAGCGAGACCGGCAGAAGTCTTCGGCGGCGCCGCGCGGCACCCCGGAAGCGGGGCGCGCCGGGTGTTCTGATCGTTTCCGTGTCCATGCGGCTCATCCTGCCTCAGCCGGGGGCGGGATGAGCCGCGTCGGACCCAACTCCCCGGCTACCGCGCCACGAGATCCGCCGTGGCCACCGGCTTCCCGTCGGCGAACGACTGGTTGGCAGCGAGCCCGGTGACCAGCGCGAGCGCCCCGTCCTCCTCGGTGGCCCGCTGGCGGGAGGCGTCCGAGGCGTCCGAGGCTGCCGCCCCGGCGGCCGCGGCCGGGTCCACCGGACCGTAGAGCACATCGAGCATCCGCTGGTCGCCACCGCCGTGCCCGGCGTGGTCGAACTCCGGCAGCTCCACCTCCCGCGGCGGCTCCCACAGCGGCCGCAGCACCAGCCGCGGACCGCCCGCGTTGGCGAGCGCCTGGTCGCCGTGGATGGTGCCGCGGCCGGAGGCCGTGCCCAGCAGCGGCGGCTGCCACTTGCTCTCCTCGACCTCCAGCTCCAGCCGGCCCCGGGTGCCGTTGAACATCACCCGGTAGCCCTCCCAGGGGGAGTAGGCGGTCAGGTGGTACGTCATGGTGGCGCCGGTGTCGTAGCGGACCAGCAGCGCCATGTCGTCCTCGATGGTGATGCCGTCGCCGAACACATTGCGGTCGCGGTGGTAGCCGTCCGCGCCCTCGGCGTCCAGGTACAGCGAGCGCAGCGCGTCGTTCCCGGCCAGTTCCAGCGCGAACGGGTCGTCCCTGGCGGCGGCGGCGCCGTGGGCCCGCTCGTAGTCGCGCCGGTAGCCGCTGCGCTCGCCGGCCGCACGGCCGTAGAAGCCGAGCCCGCCGTAGCCGAACACCTCCTCGGGCCGGGCCCCCAGCCACCAGTTGACCAGGTCGAAGTGGTGGCTGGACTTGTGCACCATCAGTCCGCCGCTGTGCTCCTTCTCGCGGTGCCAGCGGCGGAAGTAGTCGGCCCCGTGCCGGGTGTCCAGCAGCCACTCGAAGTGCACCGACAGCACCTGGCCGATGGCACCGCCGGACAGCTGCCGGTGAACCTCCTCGTGGACCGGGTTGAAGCGGTAGTTGAAGGCGACCGCCAGATGGTTGCCGGTCTCCTCGACCGTCTCCAGGATGCGGCGGCACTTGGCCGCGTCGGTGGTCATCGGCTTCTCCGTGACCACCCGGCAGCCGGCTCGCAGGGCGGGCACGATGTACGCGTCGTGCAGCGCGTCCACGCAGGTCACCACGACCTCCTGGATGTCGTCCGCGCGCAGCCGCCGCTCGAACTCATCCGGGCCCCAGGCGGCCGCCTCCGGTTCGCCCGCATCCTTCAGCAGCCGCTGGTGGTGGGCGATGCGCACCGGGTTCGGATCGCACAGCGCGGCGACCCGCAGCTGCGGACGGCGGGCCAGTGCCTCGGTGAACATCTGGGCCCGGGATCCGGTGCCCACCACCACGGCCCGGGACGGGGTGCTGCCGACGGTCATGCGCCCTCCAGCGGGAAAAACGATTCAATCCTGCGTCGTGCCTGGGCAGGATAGGACGATCGGCGGCCGGCCACCACGGGTGGTGCCGTCCGGGACGGGGGGATCGCGTGCGGGGGTGCGCCAACGAACCCTGTGCGAGGATGAAATGTATGGACATGCAGGTCCCGGGAGGGCGGCGGTCATGACCGACATCCAGGAGTCGCTGCGTGAGGTGATGGGGTGCGAGGGAGCGCTGGCGGCCTCGCTCGTCGACTATCTGAGCCGGATCAGCCTGGGCGCCGTCCAGGCCCCGCGCGGACCGGACCTGGAGAAGGTGGCCTACGGGGACACCGACGTGCTGCGCGCCAAGCTGTCCACCCTGGAGCTGCTCGGCTACGACCCGGAGCGCCTCGAGGACATCGTCGTCACACTGGACACCGAGTACCACGTGATCCGCCCGCTCAGTCGGCGCGCCCGCCAGGGTGTCTTCCTCTATCTGGTGGCCGACCGGGCGCGGGTGGACCTGGATGCCACCCGGGCCACGATGCGCGACGTGGCCGGTCGGCTTGATGTGTGACCGGCGTCATGTGGTCAGGCGCGGCCGGTGAGCGTTGCGTGTGCGAGCCGCCACTGTCTGGTGGCCGACCGGGCGCGGGTGGACCTGGATGCCACCCGGGCCACGATGGGCGACGTGGCCGGTCGGCTTGATGTGTGACCGGCGTCATGTGGCCAGGCGTGGCCGGTGAGCGTTGCGTGTGCGAGCCGTCACCCGCCGTACCGATGCGTATCGGAGACCGGAACGCCCCTGGTCCGGCCCCACCCGTCGGCACGACCACGAGGTGGCGAATGGTAGTAAGGGGGACGTGATCGGAGATTTCGGTCGATCAAGGCTCTCCCCGCCCGCCCCCTCCCGGAAGCGCTTCGGCTCCCTGCTGGGGGTGCGCAGCATCGCCGGACAGGTCTTCGCCGTCCAGGTGGTGCTCGTCGGCCTGCTCATCGCCGCGGCGACCACCGCGCTCGTCCTCCAGGCCCGCAGCGACAGCGAGCGGGAGGCCATGGGCCGCGCGACCGCCGTTGCCCAGACCTTCGCCACCTCCCCGGAGGTCGTGGCCGCGCTGCGCACCGACGATCCGACCGCCCGGCTCCAGCCGCGGGCCGAGCAGGCCCGGCGGCAGGCCCGTGTGGACTTCGTGGTCGTGGCCGACACCAAGGGAATCCGCTACACCCACCCCAGGCCGGAGTTCATCGGCAAGCGGCTCGTCGCCGACTTCCGGTCCGCGGCCCGGGGCAGGATCGTCACCGAGTCCGTCCAGGGGCCCCTGGGCCGGGAGGTCCAGGCCACCGTCCCGGTCACCAGGAGCGACGGCACCGTGGCCGGTGTGGTCTGCGCCGGCCTGACCGGCTCGGACGCGACCGGCCGGGTCGAGCACCAGCTGCCGCTCGTCCTCGGCTCCGCGGCCGGCGCGCTCGCGCTCGCCACCGGCGGCACGGCGCTGGTCGGGAGACGGCTGCGGCGGCAGACGCGGGGACTCGGCCCCGCCCAGATGACCCGCATGTACGAGCACCACGACGCCGTGCTCCACTCCGTCCGGGAAGGTGTGCTCATCGTCGACGGCCAGGGCCGTCTCGTCCTCGCCAACGACGAGGCCGGCCGCCTGCTCGAGCTGCCCCCGGACGCCGAGGGCCGCCCCGTCACCGAGCTCGGCCTCGAACCGGGCACCGCCGACCTGCTCGCCTCGGGCCGGGTCGCCACCGACGAGGTGCGTCCGGCCGGGGACCGGCTGCTCGTCGTCAACCAGCGCCCCACCCGAGGGGACGGCGGGGTGTCCGGGAGCGTCGCCACCCTCCGCGACTCCACCGAACTGCGCGCGCTGTCCGGCAAGGCCGAAGTGGCGGAGCGGCGGCTGAGGCTGCTCTACGAGGCCGGTGCGAAGATCGGCACCACCCTCGATGTGGTGCGCACCGCCGAGGAGCTGACCGGGTTCGCCGTCCCGTGGTTCGCCGACTTCGCCACCGTCGACCTCGTGGACCCCGTGCTGCGCGGCGACGAGCCCGCGGACGGCGCCATGCGCCGCACCGCCATCCGTGGCGTCCGGGCCGACCATCCGCTGTGGCGCACCGGCAAGATGATCACCTATACCGGCACCGCGCCCCAGGCGCTGGTCTTCGGCGCGGGCCGGCCGGTGCTCGAGGCGGATCTGCGGACCCGCGCGGAATGGCGGGAGCAGGACCCCGAACAGGCGGCCAAGATCGTCCGTTATGGCATCCACTCGATGATCACCGTCCCGCTGCGGGCCCGGGACGTCCCCCTGGGCCTCGCCACCTTCTGGCGCTCGGCGGAGTCCGCGCCGTTCGACGAGGACGACGTGGCGTTCACCGAGGAGCTGGTCGCCCGCGCCGCCGTGGCCATCGACAACGCCCGCCGCTACACCCGCGAACACGCCATGGCGGTCACCCTCCAGCGCAGTCTGCTGCCCCAGGGCCTGCCCGAACAGGACGCCCTGGACGTGGCCCACCGCTACCAGCCCGCCCGGTCCTCGGCCGGCGGCGACTGGTTCGACGTCATCCCGCTCCCCGGCGCCCGGGTCGCCCTCGCCGTCGGCGATGTCGTCGGCCATGGACTGCACGCCGCCGCCACCATGGGCCGGCTGCGCACCGCCGTGCACAACTTCTCCGCCCTCGACCTGCCGCCCGACGAACTCATCGCCCATCTCGACGAGCTGGTCAGCCGGTTCGACCAGGACCAGGCCGCCGCGGGCTCCGACGCCCCGGGGATCGGCGGCGCCACCTGTCTGTACGCCGTCTACGACCCGGTCTCCGGCCGCTGCACGGTGGCGGGCGCCGGTCACCCGGGCCCCGCGGTGGTCCTCCCCGACGGCGAGGTCACCCTCCCCGACGTCCCCCTCGCCCCGCCGCTGGGCCTCGGCGGCGAACTCGTCGAGACCGCCGAGCTGGAGCTGCCCGAGGGCAGCCGGCTGGCCCTGTTCACCGACGGACTGGTCCGGGACCGGGGCCGGGACGCCGACGAGGGGCTCGAGGCGCTGCGCACCACCCTCGCCGGGCTCCCCGAGGCCACCCCGGAGGAGACCTGTCAGGCCGTCTTCCAGGCCATGACGTCCGACCACCCCGGCGACGACATCGCCCTCCTCGTCGCCCGCACCCGCCGTCTGGACCCCGGACACGTCGCCGAATGGGAGCTGCCCGCCGACCCCGCCGCGGTCGCCCGCATCCGCAACGAGGCGGCCCGGCGACTCACCGCATGGGGGCTGGAGGAGTTCGGCTTCACCACCGAACTCATCCTCAGCGAGCTGATGACCAACGCCGTCCGCTATGGATCCGCCCCGCTCCGCGTCCGGTTGCTGCGCGCCCGCACCCTCGTCTGCGAGGTGGCCGACGGCTCCAGCACCTCGCCCCATCTGCGCCGCGCCGCCACCACCGACGAGGGCGGCCGGGGGCTCTTCCTCGTCGCCCAGTACGCCCAGCGCTGGGGAACCCGCTACACCCCCAACGGTAAGATCATCTGGGCCGAACAGCCCCTGACCGACCCGGTGGCCGCGCTGGGCGACCTCGAGGGCGACGACCTCCTCGACCAGTGGGACGACCTCCCCGGCTGACCGCCGCGCACCAGCGCCTGGAACACCGCTCACCAGGGGCCGTTGGGCCCCTGGCGGCGTTGTGGGCGATGGAGGAGTGCGGCATGAAGAGGCTGCGGGAGCGGCTGCGGTACTGGTTCGACGGGACGATGGACCGTGGCACCCCGGCGCTGATCGGCTGGCTGGGGCTGGCTTCCCTGGCGTTGATCACCTTGGTCTCCGGTGTGGTGGTCGCCTTCGCCCGCAAGGACACCGAGGACAACGGCGGTTGGCTGGGCATCGTCTGGATGAGCCTGCTGCGCACCCTCGACCCGGGGACGATGGGCGGGGACACCGGCCGGCCGCTGTTCCTGATCCTCATGCTCATCGTGACCATCGGCGGGATCTTCATCGTCAGCGCGCTGATCGGTGTGATGACCACCGGCCTGGAGGCCCGCATCCACGAGCTGCGCAAGGGCACATCACGGCTGATCGAGCACGGCCACACCATTGTGCTGGGCTGGTCGGAACAGGTCTTCACGGTGATAGCCGAGCTGGTGGAGGCCAACCAGAGCGAGCGGCGCTCCTGTGTGGTGATCCTCGCCGACCGGGACAAGGTCGATATGGAAGACGAGATCCGGCGCCGTATCCCGGACACCGGGAAGACCCGGGTGATCTGCCGCTCCGGCAATCCGCTCCAGCGCGGCGACCTGGAGCTGGTGAGCCCGGACACCGCCAAGTCCATCATGGTGCTCTCCCCGGTCGGGGACGACAGCGACATCGACGTCATCAAGTCGCTGTTGCTGCTGAACAGCCGCACCTGGTCCGGGCCGCGCCCCAATGTGGTGGCCGCCGTGCAGAGTTCGGCGAACCTGGCGGCCGCCCGGCTGGCCGCCGGGGACACCGCGCTGGTGATCGACGCCGATGACATCGCGGTCGGGCTGATCGTGCAGTCCCACCGGCAGTCCGGTCTGTCCACCGTCTTCAACGAACTGCTCAGCTTCGTCGGCAATGAGATCTACCCCTGGGACGAGCCCGCGCTGGTCGGCTCCACCTACGGGGAGTCGCTGAACGCCTTCGCACTCGGGGTGCCCATCGGTCTGCACCGCGCGGACGGCGAGGCGCTGGTCAACCCCGCCACGGACACCGTGATCGGGCACGGGGACCGGCTGCTGATGCTCGCGGAGGACGATCTGCTCATCCAGGCGGTGGCCGCCCGGCCCCGGATCGTACGCGAGGCCATCGCGGCGGCCGAGGTCCGGCCGCCGGTCCCGGACCGGACGCTGCTGATCGGCTGGAACTCCCGCGCGGAGAAGATCATCGAACAGCTCGACCTGCTGGTGAAGCCCGGATCGGTGGTGGACATCGCGGCCCCGCGCCCGCCCCGCGAGGAGATGAACCGGCAGCTGCGGAACCTCACGGTCGGATTCAAGCACTGCGAACCCACCCGCCGCCCGTCGCTGGAGGCGCTCGGGCTGGACGGCTACCGCCATATCGTGGTGCTGACCGACGACGGGATCGACCCCGGGCGGGCCGACGACCGCACCCTGGTCACGCTGCTGCACCTGCGCGACATCGAGGTCCAGCTCGGCGATCCGTACTCGATCGTCACCGAGATGCACGACGACGCCAACCGCGAGGTGGCACAGGTCACCAAGGCCGACGACTTCATCGTCTCCACCAAGGTGATCAGCCTGCTGCTCACCCAGCTCACCGAGAACCGCCATCTGTACGCGGTTTTCGCCGACCTCTTCGACCCGCAGGGCTCCGAGATCTACCTCAAGCCGGCGGCCGGCTATCTGATACCGGGCGCGGAGGCGAACTTCGCCACCGTCATCGAGGCCGCCCGCCAGCGCGGCGAGACGGCCATCGGCTACCGGCTGGCCCGGCACGGTGACCAGCCACCGCTCTACGGCGTCCACCTCAACCCGTCCAAGACCGCACCGCTGACCCTGGAGGAGGGCGATACGGTCGTGGTCCTCGCCGAGGACTGAACGGAGGCGCGCCGGTCAGCCGAGCGCACGGTGGGCGCCGGGGGTGTGGCCGAAGGCCCGCCGGAAGACGTCGGTGAAGGCGCTGCTGGACGCCCAGCCGCGGCGATGGGCGACGGCCGTGACGGAGCAGTCATCGGCCGGCAGCCCGCAGGGCGTGGTGCGGCCGCGGCCGGGTGCGCCACTGCGGGAAGGCTTTTCCCGGCCGGAGCCTGCCAGGGCCGTCACCGTACGGTGGGCCCGCCGTCCACGTTCATGATGGTGCCGGTGGTCCAGCCGGCCTGGGGGGAGGCGAGGAAGGCCGCCGCGGCGGCCACTTCACGGGGTTCGCCGGTCCGGCCCGGGAGACGGGCGTCCGGGGCGTGGCCGTCAGCGGTCCCGTGCTCCTCGGTGTACGTCGCCGCGAGGCGGTCCCGTTCACAGGCCGGGGCGCGTTCGGCGCCGGGGGCGATGCCGTTGACCCGGACGCCGGAGGGGCCCAGTTCACTGGCGAGCGCCCTGGTCATCGCGTTGACCGCGCCGCGGGTGGCCGAGTAGGCCGCGGACGGGCCGTCGGCGGACATCTTGTGGGCCCAGTAGCTGCTGATGTTGATGATGCTGCCGCGGCCCTCGATGAGCGCGGGCAGCAGCGCCTGGGCGAGGAGGAAGGGCACCCGGACGTTGAGATGGAGCATGGCGTCGAAGGACTCGGCCGAGGTCTGGGCGAGCGGGCTGAAGTGTGCCGTGCCCGCGTTGTTGACCAGGGTGTCCACCCGCCTGGTGAGCGCGAGTACCTGCCGCGCGGCGGCGGTCGCGCCGCCGGGGTCGGCCAGGTCGACGCAGAGGGTGCGCACGGTGGTGCCGTGTCCGGCCAGGGACTGTCGGGCCCGGTCGAGCGTGTCCCGGTCACGGGCGAGCAGCACCAGATCGGCGCCTTCCACGGCGAAGGCGTCCGCGATGGCGTAGCCGAGGCCCTCGTCGCCCCCGGTGATCACCGCGGTGGTGCCGGCGAGATGGCTCATGGCAGGGGCTCCTTTCGGGTCTCGGTCCTGTCGTGGCGGCCTCCCTAAACGGACAGATCTTGTCCGATTGGATCTTCAGCGTATGTATCTGGACAGATTCTGTCCACTTGTGGTTATCCGTGCCGCACACTGGGATGCCATGGAGTTGCAGATCACCGCCACGTCGCCGGAGCATCCCGCGTCCCTGCTCGATCTGCCGTGGCACATCCCGCTGGAGGAGTGGCCGGATGAGCATCTGATCGCGCTGCCCCGGGGCATCTCCCGCCATGTCGTCCGCTTCGCCCAGGCGGGCGGCGAGATCGTCGCGGTCAAGGAGGTCGGCGAATGGGCGGCCGTACGGGAGTACGGGCTGCTGCGCGACCTGGACCGGCTCGCGGTCCCCGCCGTGGACGCGCTCGCCGTGGTGACCGGGCGCACCGACGAGCACGGCGAACCGCTGGAACCGGCACTGATCACCCGTCACCTGGTGGGGTCGCAGCCCTACCGGTCGATGTTCCAGACGACGATGCGGCCGGGCACCATCAGACGGCTGCTCGACGCGCTCGCCGTGCTGCTGGTGCGCTTGCACCTGGCCGGTTTCGCCTGGGGCGACTGCTCGCTGTCCAACACCCTCTTCCGGCGCGACGCGGGCGCCTACGCCGCCTATCTGGTGGACGCCGAGACCGGGCAGATCCAGCCCAAACTCACCAGCGGACAGCGGGAGTACGACGTCGAGGTGGCGCGGGTGAACATCGCGGGCGAGCTGATGGACCTGGAGGCGAGCGGTTCCCTGCACCCCTCGGTCGACCCGGTGCTCTTCGGCCAGGCCATCGTCGAGCGGTACCGCGAGCTGTGGCACGAACTGACCCGCCAGTCGGTCTATCCGCTCACCCGGCGCCACGCCATCGACCAGCGCGTCCGGCGCCTGAACGACCTCGGGTTCGACGTGGCGGAGATGCAGATCGAGCGCTCACCCGACGGCGACACGGTCACCTTCGTGCCCAAGGTCGTCGACGCGGGCCACCACCAGCGGCAGTTGCTGCGGCTGACCGGACTGGACGCGGAGGAGAACCAGGCCCGCAGCCTCCTGAACGACCTGGAGACCTGGATGGCCACCCAGGACGACTACGCGCCCGGCGATCCGCTCGGCGCGCGCCCGGAGGTACTCGCCCACCGCTGGGTGCGCGATGTCTTCCGGCCCACCGTACGGATGATCCCCCGGGAGCTGCGGGGTACCACCGACACCGCGCAGATCTACTACGAACTGCTGGAACACCGCTGGCTGTTGTGCGAGCGGGCCGGCCATGACGTGGGCCTGGAGGCCACCGTCGAGGACTACATACGGACGGTCCTGGCGGACCGGCCCCACGGCTGACGCCCGCGCCCCCGGACCGGTGAGCCGGGCCGTCGCCGCCGACCGGCTCGGCGAGGAGGCCCTGCGAACGGCGGAGGCACTGCGCGCGCACCCGCACTCAGCCCGCCGCGGCCTGGCCGAATGGGCTCGCCCGTCGTGGCCGCCCCGGGGCGGCGCGGGCTATCCCGCGGCGGTCGGCCGCGGCGGGAGCTCGAAGCGCAGCAGGGCCCCGGTCAGATGGGTGCGCAGCTCCGTCTCCGGCTCGATATGGCGGATCTCGCCCCCGTCGTCGATGACGGTTTCGGCCAGCGCGTCGATGATGTCGGGGACCTCGCGCAGCGGATCGCCGCACAGCGGACAGCTCTCGCCCGAGCGCGCGAGGAGCCCGTCCCGGTCGCAGACGACCCCGGGGGCGGCCGCCTCCTCGTCCGCCGCCAGGGTGCCGACCGCTGCCAGCGACGCCGCCCACAGCGTCTCGTCCAGCCCCACGGCGCTCAGCGGCCGCCCGGCCGCCTTGGCCTCCAGGATGTCGCCCACGAGCTGCCGTTGCTTCTGGTGGGCGTGGTCGGAGACGATCTTCTGCACCCGGTTCCTGATGTCCGCGGGGGTCGCGGTCTCACGGTCGACGGTGAAGTCGCCGATCAGCCGCTCCCGCAGGTCACCGGGGAGGAACTGAAGGAAGTTCGGCACCTCGTGGGAGTGCCCGCCGACCACGAGCACATCGAAGGCCCGCCTCCCGAACAGCTGCTTGAGCTCGCCGACGAGCTTCCGGAAGTGGCGTTTGCTCAGCTCATCGGCCTTGTTGCGGACCCTGTCCTCGGCGAGCCCCGCAGCGTAGTCGGGCTTGCGCAGCGTACGGTCGCGGATCTCGTCCAGCTCCCGGGCCTGGTCGAGGTAGTGCTCCCAGATCTGGCCGGCCCCCCGTTCCACGATGACGGCGCAGGCGCGGTCGTACTCATCCAGCACGGCCAGCATGGGGCGGACGTACGGATCGGAGTCCACCACGACGCGCTCGCGGGTGGGGCGTGGCAGCCACACCTCCTCGTACACATCCTTGCCACTGCAGGCGAAGACGGCGACGGCGCCGGGCTGGTGCGGCTCGAAGGCCAGCGACTTCTCCAGCTTCACGATGTCCTCGCGGAGCGAGAGCCGCGCGGCATGATCGAGCGAGCTGTCCAGCGAGAGCGGCCGGATGCGGTCCAGCAGACTGGCCACCCGGGTCATGAATGTGCTGCGGCCGGGCTGCTCGGGCAGTACGGGGACGTAGAGGGACACACATGGAAGACCGTTCCCGCTCAACCGCAGGACCCGGTCGACCTGCTCTTGCGTGATCATGGCCGCTCCTCGCCGCGACGGTGAGCCTCACTGCGCCTCATTCCAGGTAACGCGGTGGTCGCGGGAGAGGCAAACGCAACCCGGGGACCGACTCGTAACCGGAGCGGCCGCTCGAGTGGCAATACCGCCGCCGTCGCCGGTACGGACGGTGTGCGGGAGAACCTCCGCCGGGCCGTGGAGGCGCATATCCGCTGCCACGCCCGGCACCGGCTGGAGGCGTTCGACGGCAACCGTGGGATCGGCGCCTGGAAGAGCTCGGCCAGGAGCGGGGCCGCGCCGCCGCGGCACCTGCGAGCGCGGGTTCCGCGCACCACCTACGGCGATATCGCCCCGTGCGCCGTCTCTGCGGTCACCCCGTGATCCTGGCCGGGCGGTGGTTCAGGACGTCGCGGTCAGCACGTCCCGGATCGACGCGATGACCCGCGGAGCCTGGTCGTTGAGGTAGAAGTGGCCGCCGGAGTAGACCTGGAGGTCGAATCCGCCGGTGGTGTGCTCGCCCCAGGCGCGGGCCTCCTCGACGCTCGCCTTGGGGTCGTCGTCCCCCACATGCGCGTGGATCGGCGCCGCCAGCTGCGGACCGGGGGTGTAGCGATAGGTCTCGGCCGCCTTGTAGTCGCTGCGGATCGCGGGCAGCACCATCCGGAGGATCTCGTCGTCCCCCAGCACCTGCGCCTCGGTGCCGCTGAGCGCCTTCATCTCGGCGATCAGCCCGTCGTCGTCCCTGAGGTGCACGGTCTCGTCACGGTGGCGGGAGGGGGCGCGCCGCCCCGAGGCGAACAGCGCCAGCGGCACCACGCCCTTCTGCTCCAGGCGCAGCGCGACCTCGAAGCCGAGGGTGGCGCCCATGCTGTGGCCGAAAAGGGCCAGCGGCTTGTCCGTGAACGGCAGCAGCTCGGGCACCAGGGCGTCGGCCAGCTCGGCGATGTTGTCGATGCACTTCTCGTTGCGCCGGTCCTGCCGCCCCGGGTACTGCACGGCCAGTACGTCGACCGTGGGCGAGAGCGCCTTGGAGACGGGGAAGTAGTAGGAGGCGGACCCGCCGGCGTGGGGCAGGCAGACGAGTCGCGTCGCCGCGTTGGGCGCGGGGTGGAACTGCCTGATCCACAGGCTTGTGCCGGTGGGGTTTGCGGTCACCTGATGTCCTTTCGTGCCGCGCGTTCCGCGGCGGCTGTCGTGGGCTGTCGCGCGTGTGCCTCGGACCGCGCGGAGACCAGTAGACCACCCTGCCGGTCCGGTCCGACCTGCGACAACCCCTATTTCGGACGGGGCTCCCCCAGTATTTCCGTCGTGCCGGTCATGGCATGAGGGGTGCTGCGCCCGCCCCGTTCGGCGATCCGCAGGGCCAGGGCCGCCAGTGCCTCGGGGGCGCCGGCCTGACCGCGGATCCCCGGGAAGGCGTTGATGTCCACGATCAGCGGGGTGCCGCCACCCGCGTCGATCAGATCCACGCCGTAGACGTCCAGCGAGAACACCGGACCGACCCGGCGCACCGGTTCCAGCCAGCCGGGCGGCAGCGCGTCCGGGGCGAGCGGCAGGGCCGGGCCGCGGCCGCCGGCCGTCAGCTCCGACCGGCGCAGCGCGGCGAACACCCTGCCCGCGACCACCCAGAGCTTGTGGTCCCAGCCATCGTTCGGGACGAAGTCCTGCACCACCACGGGCTCATCGGCCCAGTCGGCGCTCAGCGCGCTCAGCCGCGCGGCGTCGTCCACGCGGGCCACCAGGTCATGGCGGCGGCTGTGGCGGCTCTTGACGACAACGGGACGGCGGAGCCGCTCCGCCGCCAGGCCGGCCAGGGAGGCCACGGTCCGGGTGCGGGCGAACGGCAGACCGGCGCGGAGCGCCAGCTCGGCCATCACCGTCCGGTCCTGGCACCGCGCGGTCGCCGCGGCCGAGTTCACCACCGGGGCGCCGGCCCGCTCCAGGGACGCCGCGAGCGCCAGCGCCCGCGGTGTCCGGGCCTTCAGCAGATAGACATCCGCCAGTTCCCCGGGGCAGACGTGGCCGCCCGGGTCGAGCGTCACCACCTCATGGCGGGGGGTCAGCAGATCCGTGGTGTCGGCGAGGAGTTGATGGTCCGGGTCGGCGGTGATCAGACCGATCCTCATCGGCCGCCGCCCACCGTCGCGGTCATCAGGTCCGTGGCCGGGCCCGTGCCCGTGGCCGCCGGGACCGGTTCCGGAGCCGGTCCCGGCTCGGCGCGAACGCCGACGGCCCCGGCCCCGGCCCGGACGCCGCCCCGGCGCGCCAACTCCAGTACCGCGCGCCCCACCTCGGCCGCCGCGTCCGGCACCTCCTTGAAGCTGGGGAAGTCGTTCACATCGACGATCACCGGGCCGTCCGGGCCCAGCAGCACATCCACTCCGTACAGATCGAGACCGTAGACCGTGCCGACCTCGGCGGCGATGGCCGCCACCTCGGCGGACAGCGGTACCCGCCGTCCCCGTACGCCCCGGTCGGGGGAGAGCGGGGACACCCGCTCGGTCGCGTACAACTCCCCGGCCACGCTGTACACCTTGAGGTCGATGCCCGAGTTCGGCACATAGGGCTGGGCGATGAGCATCCCTTCTTCCGCGGCCAGTTCGGCCCGCAGCGCCCGCAGCCGGTCCGGTGTCGGCACCAGCCGCACGGCCCGCCCGGAGCTGCCGTTCGCGGGCTTGACCACCAGCGGGAACTCCGCCTCCGGTATCTTCTCCAGCGCCTCGGGCCGGGCCGCCGCGTAGGTCTGCGGCATCGGCAGCCCGCGGCTGCGTCCGATCGCGGCCGCCAGGGCCTTGTCCCGTACGCCACGGATGGAACGGGCGTCGTTGACGGTGGTGAGCCCGACCGCCGCCGCGGCCTCCAGCAGCGTCAGTCCCGGGCCACCGGACACCGTCTTGAGCACCCAGGCGTCATGGCTCCCCGCCCGCACCGCGTCCGACATCCGCATCAGGGAACTGCCCGGCCGGACCACGTCCACCTGGTGCCCCCAGGCGGAGAGCTGACGGATCACCTCACGGGGCATGCCGTCATGGCGATAGCGCTCCTCCACCAGAAAGCAGAGTCTCATCGGTCTTCTTCCTCGTCACCGGACAGGTTCCCGGGCCGCTGCCGAGAGTGTCCGGCGCGCCATGGCCTTCCAGGATGTCATCCGCCGTTCAGCGACGATCTCCAGGGCCGATCATCGGACCTCCTGGGCCGGCCGGCGGGCGCCGGCGGTCTGTTTACCGGGCCAAGAGTTCTTTACTCTGCTGAACATGACGCTGACGCGCAGGGAACGCGAGATTCTCGCGCTGCTGCGGCGGGACCCGCTGGCCGGTGCCCAGTCCATCGCCGACGCCCTCGGCACCACCCGGGCCGCGGTCAATGTCCACCTCTCCAACCTGGGCAAGAAGGGCGCCATCCTGGGGCGCGGCTACATCCTCCGCCAGGAGCACGCGGTGGTGGTCATCGGCGGGGCCAATGTGGACATCAAGGTGCGCAGCCTGGCACCCGTCGCCTACCGCACCAGCAATCCCGGGCGGTCCCACACCAGCCCCGGCGGAGTCGCCCGCAATGTCGCCGAGAACCTCGCACGGCTGGGCACCCCCACCCATCTCATCGCCGCGGTCGGGCAGGATCCGGCGGGGGAGCGGCTGCTGACGGAGACCCAGGCCGCCGGAGTGCGCGTCGATCATGTGCACCGCGGCCCGCACCCCACCGGCACCTATACGGCGGTGCTGGACGCCGACGGCGAACTGGTCGTGGCCATCGCCGACATGACCGCCACCGACGCACTGAGCCCCGAACACCTCCACCGCGCGCGTGACCTCATCGGCCACGCCGGCATGCTGGTGCTGGACGGGAACCTCTCGCCCCGCACCCTGTCGTACGTCCTGGACATCGCCTCCGCCACCGGGGTGCGGACGCTGATCGACCCGGTGAGCGTCCCCAAGGCGGCCCTGCTGGCCCCGCTGTTCGCCGCCGGGCGTCCGGTCTTCACCGTCACCCCGAACGTGGCGGAGCTGGCCGCGCTCACCGGCCGCGACCTCGCCGGGACGGCCGACGGCGACGATCGCGAGCTGCTGCGGGCCGTGGCCGACCTCCACGAGCGCGGGGTCCGCCATGTGTGGGTGCGGCTCGGCGCGCGCGGCTCCCTGCTGAGCACCGAGGGCGCGGACCGGGTGCCGCTCGACGCGCCACCGGCCGAGGTCCAGGACGTCACCGGGGCCGGGGACGCGATGCTCGGCGCGTTCGCACACGCCCTGCTCACCGGCGCCGACCCGGCCGGCGCCGCCCGCTACGGCCACGCCGCCGCCGCGCTGACCGTGGCCACCCCCGCCACCGTACGACCCGACCTGACCCCGCGTCTGATCGAGGACGCGCTGAACGCCCCGCTGCGGAGGACCACATGACCACGCCCCACCCCCGGCTGACCCTCACCGAGGAGGTCGCGCAGGCCCTGCGCGACGGCCGCCCCGTGGTCGCGCTGGAGTCCACGATCATCAGCCACGGCATGCCGTATCCGCAGAACGTCGGGATGGCCACCGAGGTCGAGGAGATCATCCGCGCCGAGGGCGCGGTCCCCGCCACCATCGCCGTCCTCCACGGCACCCCGCGCGCCGGTCTGGGCCGGGCCGATCTGGAACTGCTGGCCACCAGCCCCGACGTCGCCAAGGTCAGCGTGCGCGACCTCGCCCATGTCATGGCGCGCGGCGGCCACGGCGCGACCACCGTGGCGTCCACGATGCGGCTCGCCGCGCTCGCCGGGATCAGGGTCTTCGTCACCGGCGGCATCGGCGGGGTGCACCGGGGAGCGGAGCGCTCCTTCGACATCAGCGCGGATCTCACCGAACTCGCCACCACCCCGGTGGCCGTCGTCAGCGCCGGGGTCAAGTCCATCCTCGACATCGGGCTGACCCTGGAGAAGCTGGAGACCCTCGGCGTTCCGGTGCTCACCTACGGCACCGACGACTTCCCCGCCTTCTACTCCCGGGTGAGCGGCTTCCGCTCCCCGCTGCGCGCCGACTCGCCCGAGGAGATCGCCGCCATCATGCGCGCCCAGTGGGAGCTGGGCATGACGGCGGGGCTGAGCATCGCCAATCCGGTCCCCGAGGCCGAGGAGATCCCCGCCGAGCGGATCGACGGCATCATCGAGCGGGCCCTCGCCGAGATGGCGGAGGCGGGGATCGGCGGCAAGGACGCGACCCCGTATCTGCTGGGCCGGATCGTGGAGTTGACCGAAGGGGAGAGCCTGCGGACCAATATCGCCCTCGTCAAGAACAACGCGCGCCTCGGGGCGCGGATCGCGATCCACTACGCCCGGTCGGAGGGCTGAACCGACCGCGCCGCCCTGCCGCGCCCAGGCGGCGGACCGGCCTCCCGTGGGCGCGTGGGCGCGTGGGCGACTGGGCTGCTGGGCGGCGTTGTCGGTGGGGTGCTCTACGGTCGGGCCATGATCACGTCCGACGATGTCCGTACCGTCGCCCTGTCGCTGCCGCAGACCACAGAGAAGATCGCCTGGTCGATGCCCACCTTCCGGGTCGCCGGGAAGATGTTCGCCACCTTGCCCGAGGACGAGACCTCGATGGCCGTCAGATGCCCCAAGGAGGAGCGCGGGGAGCTGGTGCTGGCCGAGCCGGAGAAGTTCTGGGTCGCCGGTCACGAGGCGAGCTCGGCGTGGGTGAGGGTGCGGCTCGCGGCGTTGGACGACCTGGACGAGTTGCGGGACATCCTGCTCGACTCCTGGCGGCAGGCGGCACCGGCCACGCTGCTCGAATGACCGCCCCAGGGCGGCCGATGACTCCTCGAAATGCGACGATATGCGTGTTCGAGGAGATAACTGACACGGGTGAAAGTACGGACTTTTCCCGGTAATCGGAGTGCCGTCTTCCGCTGTGCGGGGTTCCCTGGAGGGGGATCAGCGAGGGAGGCCGCATGGTGCACGGCCGCAGGATGAACCGCCCCGCGGTGCGCGGCGGCCCGTGCGCGGCCGCCGTCCTTCTGCTGCTGGCGGTCACGCTGCTGCACGCCGTACTGCCCCTGGGCGCCGTCCGCGACTCGCCCACCACGGGCCTCGCCCGGCCCGCGCCCGGCACCACGCTTCCGGCCGCACCCGGTGCTCCGGATGCGGCCGTGCCCGGTTCCGTCCCGGCCCCGGCCCTCGCCACATCCGTCCCCGCGGGCGCTCCCGTCCTCGCTCCGGTCGTGCCGGATGTCGAGGAGGAGCGTTCGGCGTCGGCGTCGGCCGTGTTCTCCGCTCGGGACGGTGGCGGGCATCCGGCGCGGCACGCCGGGCGGTTGGTGCACGGTGCTTCGCTGGGCGCTCATCGGTCCCTCTCGACGTCCCCCGGCCCCCTCGTGCTCGTCGTGGTTCGTGGTCGCCTCGCCGGCCACGCGACCGGTGTCGGCGCGTTCGGCGCCGGGGGTGACGTCCCGGCCGGGCGGCTCTCCTCGCGGTCCGTCGTACTGCGCTGCTGACCGGGCCCGGGTCCTCCGCCATCCGTTTCCGCGGCCGTGCCGCGGATTCCGGATGCGGTGTGCCCTGCCCGGCCAGCCGTCGGACGTCCGAGACCGCAGGAGTATCCGCATGCCCACCGATGTCTACGCCGCCATGCGCGCGATGATGCGCGCGGAGGCCGCCCGCCGCCCCGCCGTCCCGCAGACCGCCGATCCCTCACCGCCCCCGGCCGCCGCGGTCGACGCCACCGCTCAGGACGTGTCCGGCCCCGAGGCCGTACCGGCTCCGGCGGCCGCGCCGCACCCGGTCCGCCGGGCTCGCCCGTCCCGGTGCCTGGCGTGCTGCCGCGCCGTGCTGCGCGCGCTACGCGGCATCGTGTCGTCCTGCTTCACCGGGCGCACCTCACGACAGAGCCAGTGACCGGCCGCGACGACAGGACGCGGGACACGGGTGCCGGGAGGTCACACCGGTCCGTCATGCCGTCCGCCCTCCGGTGAGTTCAGCAAACGCTCGCGCTGCGCCACGGCCCAGGCGTAGCCGGGATTCAGCTCCACCGCACGTGCCAGATCCGCCAGCGCCTGTGCCCGTCTGCCCAGCCCCTCGTGGGCCATCGCCCGGCTCCCCAGGGCCCAGGCGTAGCCGGGGTCGAGGGCCAGTGCCCGGTCGTACGCCGCGATGGCCTCCTCGTAGTGGCCCGCGAAGCGGTGGACATCACCGCGTTCGCCCAGTGTTCCGGGGGTGTCCGGGGCGAGTTCCTCCGCCCGGTCCAGATCGTCCAGCGCGCCCGCCGTGTCGCCCAGGGCGCTGCGGACACGGGCCCGCCGGACCAGGGCCCAGGTGTAGTCGCCGTTCAGTGCGATGGCCCGGTCCAGGTCCGCCAGGGCCTCCCGGGGCCGGCCGAGCACCGCCTTGATCCGGCCGCGGCTGCCCAGCGCCACATGGTCCCCCGGATCGGCCTCGATCACCGGGTCGAGCAGGGCCAGCGCCTCCTCGTACCGGCCCGCCCGGCGGCAGGTCTCCCCGCGCTCCCGCTGGACCCAGGTGGCGCCCGGCTCCAGCGCGTCCACGCGGTCCAGCGCGTCCATCGCCGCGGTGAAGTCCCCGGTCAGCCGGTGGATCGCGGCGCATCCGAAGTGCGCCCGCACATCTTCGGGGTCCAGCTCGATCGCTCGGCGGAAGTCCTCCAGCGCCGCGTCGTTCTCCTCGGCCGACCGGCGGTGCCAGCCCCGGACCACGTGCGCCGCGGCCCGGCCGGCGGTGTCCAGTCCGGCCCGCGCGAGCAGCAGTCCCATCGCCTCGATGCCGCGCCGCCGTTCGTCCCGTAGCGCCCCCTCCAGGCGCCGCCCCCAGGCGCGTACCTCCTCCGAGTCGGCGTCCTCGCCCGCCTCGGCCAGGGTGGCCGCCCACCGCCGGGCCACCGCCGGTCCCGCGTCGCAGGCGTCGATGCCGTCCCGCAGCGCTCCGGGGAGTGCCGCCGACGGCCGTGCGCACAGCAGGTGGTACCACTCCTCCAGACGCGGTCCGCTCCAGGCGTCCAGCTTCCACCCGTCGCGCGGGTCGAGCCCTCCGGCGGCCGTCTCCCGCCACCCGGCGAAGGTCTCCGCCAGCCGGGTGTGCGCCTCGCTCCACCGCTGTGGTGAGGTGGTCCGCTGGAGTCGCAGCATCGGGGCGCGGACCACGTCGTGGTAACGGGCCGACCCGGTGCGACCGCCCACGAACGGCAGCGCTCGCAGCCAGCCGAACAGACCGGCCCCGGCCGCCTCCTCACCCACCGCCGCCCGGAAGACGTCCTCGTTCAACCGCCGGGGCAGCGCGCCCGCCAGGGCGGCGGCGCGGCGCACCGGATCGGGCTCCCACTTCAGGAACCGTTCGACGGCGGTGGCGCTGGGGTCGTCCAGGTCGCCGGAGGTCCCCGGGTTCTCGGCGAGGGTGGACACCAGGACGGGCAGCCGGCCCGACAGCCGCAGCACCTCGCGCACCACCGGCTCCTCGGTGATGCCCTTGGCGGCGAGCAGGTGTCGGGCCTCCGCGTCGGTGAACGGCTCCAGCGGCAGCTCCGCGACCACATCGGCCAGCTCGCCCCAGCGGCCGGGGTCCAGCCGGGTCTGCCCGGCCAGCACCAGCACGGTGTTCGCGGGGAGCCTGCCCAGGCGTTCGCTGGTCAGCAGGGTGTGCAGCCAGGGATCGAGCAGTGCGCCGACCCGTTCGTAGGTATCGAAGAACAGCACCAGCCACGGGACCGCCGCGGCCGCCTCCGACAACTCCCGCACCAGCAGCGGGGTCAGGGCCTCCACCGGGTCCAGCACCAGCTGGACGTCCTTGTGGTCGCGGAACCGTGAGCTGAGCGCGGCCCGCAGCCGGTCGGTGCCCTCGGCGAGCGGCACCGGGTCGACCGCGCCGGCCAGCGCCCCGACGCCCGGCACCAGGCCGAGGCCGGCCAGACCGGTCCGCGCGGCGACCATGCTGCCGGTACTGGGCCCCGGCCGCTCGGCCGCGTCCGGTGCCGACTCCGCCTCGTGGCGGCGCTGCCGATAGGTGGCGAGCCGGCGGTCGAAGGCGGTGAACTCCTTCCCCTGCCGGTGGAACTGGGCGCTGATCGCGGCCATCGCCTCGGGGACCGAGCCCACCGTCTCGTCGACGCGGGCGGTGAGCGCGCCGTACTCCTGGCGGGCGACCTGTTCCAGCCGGCGCACCAGCCAGGTCTTGCCCACGCCCGCATGGCCGCGCACATGGAAGACGAAGCGGTGCCGACCCTCCTCCGGCGGCAGCCCGAAGTTGTCCCGGAACGCGTCCAGTTCCCGGCGCCGGCCCACGAATCCGGCGTTCTCGCGCCGCTGGATCAGCTCCTGCAGCGACGGCCGTGCCCGCCCCATCCGCCCCTCCTCCGCTCCCGGCCCAGTCTGCCAGTACGGTGATCGCACCCGCTTATTGCGTACGATGTGCAGGTGCCCAGCTACCGCATCAGGACCGCGACCCCCGACGACCTCGACGCTGCCCGCAGCGTGATGCTCGACACCGTCTACCGCGACTTCGGCACGGGCTATGTGCCGCGCTGGCACGCCGACATCGTCGATCCCGCCGCCGCGTATCTGGACCATGGGCGCCACACCCTGCTGGTGGCGGTGGACGAGGGCGACGGGGCGGTCGTGGCGACCGCCGCGCTCGACTCCCGGGGCCCGGCCCATCCGCCCAACCCCGCGTGGCTGGCCGAGCGTTATCCGTCGGGGGAGACCGCCCAGCTGCGCCGGGTCTACGTGCGTCCCGCGCACCGGCGCAACGGGCTGGCCCGGCGGCTGGTGGGCGCGCTGCTGGACTTCGCCGCCGCGGACGGCGGTTATCGCGCGGTCTATCTGCACACCGATCCGGGGGTGCCGGGCGCCGAGCTGTTCTGGCGGTCGCTGGGAAAGGTGGTCTGCGATGAGCGGGAGGCGCCCGGAGGCGGTAACGGCGTCGTCCACTTCGAGGTCCCCATGCCCCTCGGGGGCCCGTGAGTTGATGGAAATGATAATCAGATAGCGTTCTGTTCCGCCGCCTCCGCGCACGCCCGTGTCCGCGCAGCCCCTGGAGAACCACGCCCATGCACCCTGTCCGCCGCCGGTGGGCCGCCGCGCTGCTGTTCCTCCCGCTGCTCTCCGGCTGTTTCGCGGCCCGTGACGGTTCGCCGTACGACGCCGGGGCCGGGGCGGGCGGCGGACGCCTCCGGGTCGCGCTGGCCTTCCCGCCGGCCGAGCGCTTCTCCCCGTACGGCGCCGACGCCACCCTGCTCAGCCGGCTCGGCGTCACCGAGGGGCTGACCCGGCTGGACGGCAACGGCGCCGCGGGACCCGCACTCGCCGAGTCCTGGACCCGGCAGAGCGCGCGCGGCTGGGTGTTCACCCTGCGCGAGGCGCGGTTCCAGGACGGCACCGAGGTCACCCCGGCGGCGGTGGCGGGCGCCCTCACCCACGCCGGCCAGGCCGATCCCCTGCCCGCCGCGCTCACCGGGGTCACGCTGACCGCCGAGGCGGTCGGCGAGCGGCGGGTCCGGATCACGACCGGCGCCGCCGACTCCGCGCTGCCGCTGCGGCTGTCCAGCCCGAGCCTGGCCATCCTGTCGCCCAAGGCGTACCGGACCAAGGCCGGTACGCCCAAGGCGGGTGGCGGCACGGCGGGCCGGGAAGCGGCGGTCGATCCGGCCGGCACCGCCACGGGGCCCTTCACCCTGGCGAAGGCGACCGGCGCCACCCGCGCCACCCTCCACCGCTTCGACGACTACTGGGGCGGTCTGGCCCACGCCTCCGGCATCGACGTCCGGTTCATCGCCGACGGCACGGCCCGCACCAACGCGCTGCGCAGCGGCGAGGTGGACATAGCCGAGGCCGTCCCGGTCTCCCAGGCGGCCACCCTCGACCGGCCCACCCTGCGCGAGGTGCCCACCGCCCGCACCACCGCCCTCTTCCTCAACACCCGGTCCGGGCCCTTCGCCGACCCCGCCGTCCGCGCCGCCGCCCGTCAGGCCGTCGACGCCGCCGCCCTCGCCGAGGACGTGTACGAGGGCCACGCCGACACCGGCCGCGGCCTGTTCGGCCCGGCCCTCACCTGGGCCGCGGGCGAGCGCCCCCGGCTGTCCGGCCGCCCTGCCGCCGCGCGGGCCGACCACACCTCGGTCACCCTCGCCACCTACGACAACCGGCCCGAGCTGCCCGAGGTCGCCCAGGTGCTGCAACAGCAGCTGCGCACGGCAGGGTTCAGCGTGCGGCTGGAGGTGCGGGAGTACTCCCGGCTGGAAAGCGACGCCCTGGCCGGGAAGTTCGACGCCGTGGTGGCCGCCCGCAACACCATGCTCGACACCGGCGACCCGGTCTCCTACCTCGCCGACGACTTCACCTGCGACGGCGGCTACAACCTGGCCGGGGTGTGCGACAAGGCCGTGGACCGCGCCGTCGCCGAGGCCGGCTCCCAGGCCGACGCCGCCGCGCGCCACCGCGCCGCCCTGGCCGCGCAGACCGCCGTCCTGCGCACGGACGGGGTCGTCCCGCTGGTCCATCAGCGGATCCTGCACGGTGTCGGCGCCTCGGTGCGGGGTGTGATCCTCGATCCGTACGAGCGCACGCTCGTCGGCACCGGTACCCGGCGGTGAGCGGCGCACGGGACCGGGAGCGGTCCACCGGGCTGGTCGCGCTGTGGCGCGTCGCGCTCGCGGCGGCACTGCTGTGCGCCATCGGCCTGCTGCCCTGGCTGTCCCGCACCGACCCCGCCCGCACCGTCCTCACAGCGCGCGACGCCGAACGCGACCCCACCCCCGAACTCCTGGACTCCGTGCGCTCCCAACTCGGGCTCGACGCGGGTCCGCTGCGGCTGCTCGGCCGGTGGCTCGCCGGACTGCCGCACGGCGACGCGGGCCGGTCCTGGCTCTCGGGGACGGCCGTGACCCCGACGGTCGCCGAGGCGTTCGGCGTCTCGCTGCTGCTCATGGGCGGGGCGCTGGTGGTCGCGGCGGTCACCGCGGCCGCGGTGTGCGCACGCACGCTGTGGCTCGGGCCGCGGCGGCGGGCCGCCCGGCGCCGGGCCGGTGCCGGAAGCGGCGGCGCGCTGCTCGCCGCGCTGCCGGAGTTCCTGCTGGCGTCCGTACTGGCGGCCGTGGTCGGGGTGCGGCTCGGCTGGCTGCCCGCGGTCGGCTGGTACGGGCCACGGTGGATGGTGCTGCCCTCGCTCGCGCTCGGCCTGCCCGCGGGCGCGCTGCTGGGCCGGGTGCTGGACGACGCCCTGCCCGGCGCGTTCGCCGAACCCTGGGCACGGGCCGCCGCCGCGCGCGGACTGCCCGCCCGGCGGATCGCCCGCCAGGCGCTGCGCCGTGCCGTGCCCGGAGCGCTGCCGAACATCGGGCTGTTCGTGGTCGGGCTCACCGGGGGCGCGGTCGCCGTCGAGCAGGTCTTCGACATCCCCGGGCTCGGCCGGCTCACCCTCCAGGCGGCCATCGCCCAGGACCTGCCGATGCTTCAGGCGGGCACCCTCGTCCTCGTCCTGCTCGCGGCCGCCGCCGGTGGTCTCGCCCGGCTCGCGGCCCGGCCGCTGCTCGGGCCCGCGCTGCGGGACGGGGCGCTGCCCTCGCTGGACCGGCCGTCCGTGCCGTCCGCCCGCTCCCTTCCGCTGCTCTACGGAGCTCTCCTGCTCGCCGTCGTGGTGCTCGGCGCCTTCCGCGACCCGCTGGCCGTGGACACCGCCGCCCGGCTCACCGCCCCGACCTGGGCGCACCCCTTCGGGACCGACGCGCTCGGCCGCGATCTGCTGGCCCGGGTGGCACACGGCGCGCTGTCCACGCTCGCGTTCGCGGTGGCGGTGAGCGCCGCCGCACTGGTGGCGGGGGTAGTGCTCGGGCTGCTGCCCCGGCTGTCCGGCGGACTCGTCGAGACGGTGAACGCGGTGCCGCCCGTGCTCGCCGGGCTCCTGGTGGCCGGGGCGGCGGGCCGCGGCCCGTACACCCCCGCGCTGGCCGTGGCCGCCGTCGCCTGGGCGCCGCTGGCCGCGCACACCTCCGCCCTGCTGCGGCAGGAGCGCGCCGCCACACATCTGGCCGCCACCCGCGCGCTGGGCGCCTCCCGCCGCCATCTGCTGCGCCGCCACGTTCTGCCCGCCGTCCTGCCCCCGGTCGTCCGCCACGCCCTGCTGCGGCTGCCGTCCGTGGCGCTCGCCCTCGCCTCGCTGGGTTTCCTCGGCCTGGGCGCCCAGCCGCCGTCCCCGGAGTGGGGCCGGCTGCTGGCCGAGAACCACCCCTACGCCGAGCGTGCCCCCTGGGCGGTCCTCACCCCCGCCGCCGCACTCGCCCTCCTGGGCGTCCTGGCGGTCACGGCGTCCGGCGGCGTCCGGTGGCCCCGCCCGCGCCGGCGCCTCGATTGACAGCGTCCGGGACGCGTCGGACACCCGCGGCCCGCGACGACGATCGCGCCGTGGCCCTGGCCAATGCCACCGACCACGGCCTGACCTGCGGCATCATCACCGAGAACGGGACCCATGGGCTCAAGGTGGCCCGTCGTATCCGCACCGGCATCGTGCATGTCAACGACCAGTCGGTGGCGGACGAGCCACAGGCCCCGTTCGGTGGCGTCAAACAGTCGGGGTACGGGCGGTTCGGCGGCCCGCTGGGGCATCGAGGCGTTCAGCGACACCCGCTGGATCACCCTCGCCATCCAGCACGCCCACCACCCCTTCCGGCGACGGTGCGACCCCTGCCGCTCATCCCGGGGATGAACGGCACGACCCCGGGGCGGCGCGCCGCCAGCCGCAGCGCGCTGACGGTGGAGCGCACCACCTGCTCCTTGACGCGGGCGGCCGGGCCACCGCGCAGCACCCGCTCGCGCGCGGAGTCGTCCGCCCGGACCAGCTGGATCAGCCCGTCGCGGCGGCCGAGGCTCACACACTGCATCCAAGAGCGGAAGCGCAGCGGCTCCGGCTGCCGCCCCCGCGTCTCGGCGATGATCGAGGAGGCGGCGTGCACCCCCGCCGGGAGCGCGGTGGCGCAGGCCATGCGCAGCGGGCCGGCGGCCGCTGTGGCCATGGCCGCGGCGTCGCCCACCGCGTAGATCTCCGGATGGGACACCGAGCGCAGGGCGTCGTCGACGCGGATCCGGCCGCTGGGGTCGAGCGCGATCCCGGCCGCCTCGGCCAGGGCGGTGTTCGCGGTCATCGAGGTGGCCCAGACCACCGCGTCGGCGTCGACGTCCTCCGGACCCGCCACCCGGCGGCCCTCCTCGATACGGACACCGAGCCCGGTGAGCGTCGTACGGACATGGGCGCGGCCCTTCGCGGACAGTCCCGTGCCGATCTCGCCACCGATGACCAGCCGGACCTGCCAGGCGCGCTGGGACTCGGCGATCTCGGCCGCCAACTCGATGCCGGTGAGCCCGCCGCCGACCACCGTCAGCGCACCCGAGCCGTCCAGCAGCCGCTTGTGCAGCTCGGCCGCCGTCTCCGGGGTGTAGGCGCGCTCACCGGGGCCGGGGGTGCGGCTGCCGAGCGCGTACACCAGCCGGTCGTACGGGAGCCGGCGGCCGTCGTCGGTGGTGATCCGCCGGGCGGCCGGGTCGATCCCGGTGGCGCGGGCGGCCACGTGGACGAGGCCGGCCCGCCGCGTCAGCACCTCGAGCGGACGCGTCACATCGGGGCGGCCCGCGGCGCGCTCGTGCAGCCGGATGCGCTCGGTGAAAACGGTGCTCGGATCGACGAGGGTGACGCGGGTGTGCGGGGCCAGGCGCAGGGCCGCCATCAGCCCCGCATAGCCCGCGCCGAGTACCAGGACCTGCTGCTTGTCCATGCCGACTCCTCCTTGGGCGGTGTGTACGAGGAGGACGGCAGGGCGGCCCGGGGTGTGACGGTGATACCGGTCACACGGTCCGCGGGTCGAGGTGGCGCAGCTTGTCGGGGTTGAGGATCGCGTCGATCTCGGTGATCCGGCCGTGGTGCACCGTGAACGCGAAGACGGCGGCCTGCCCGTCCGCGTGGTCGACCATGACCACGCCCGGGGCGCCGTTGACCTCGCGCCGGTGCACCACCATCGTGCCCGTGTCGAAAGCACGGGTGAGCCGGTGGGCGAAGCGGGCCACCTTCTCGTGGCCCAGGACCGGGAGGCGGGCAGCCGTCACCTTGCCGCCACCGTCCGAACGCCAGACGACCTCCGGGTCCAGGATCTCCAGCAGCCCGTCCAGGTCGCCGCCCATGACCGCCTGGAGAAACGCCTCCACGGCCCGGCGGTGCTCCCCCCGGTCGACCGAGCGCCGCGGCGCCTGTGCCCGGACCCGCTTACGGGCACGCGAGGCCAGCTGCCGTACGGACTCCGGACTCCGGCCCACCACCTCGGCGATCTCGGGGAAGGGCACCGAGAAGACGTCGTGCAGGATGAGCGCGGTCCGCTCCGCCGGGGTCAGCCGCTCCAGCACGGTGAGCATCGCGAGCCCCACCGACTCGTCGAGCGCTACCCGGTCCTCCGGACCGTCGGCCGTCACCACCGGCTCGGGCAGCCAGGGGCCGATGTACGCCTCGCGCCGCACCCGTGCCGAGCGCAGCAGGTCGTAGCAGATCCGGCTGACGACGGTGGTCAGATACGCACGGGGATCGGCGACCTCGTCCCCTGGCAGCGCCTGCCAGCGCAGCCAGGTCTCCTGCACCGCGTCATCGGCGTCGGCCACCGAGCCGGTGATGCGATAGGCGACGGCCCACAGCCGGTCGCGCTGCTGTTCGAAGTCTGTCAGCTCCGCCATGCACTGATCTTCTCGTCCCGGGTGGTCCGGCTGGCGCGGGGGCCGTGGACAGGCGTAAGCAAGACATGTGCACACGCGGCAAGGTCCCTCGGATCTGCGCCGGCCAAGGTGGCGGACCCACGTCTTGGTCGTGATTCCCCTGCTGGCCATCGTGGCGATCACGCTCGGCGATGTGCTGACCCCGGCCAGCGTGCGGCTCAGCCCGCTGCTGATCGCGGCCCCCGCCATGACCGCGTCGTTCGCCGGACCCCTGCTCACCGCGTGCGTGGGTGGGCTGGCCGTGGTCGCACAGCTCAGCGCCAACGCCTCGATGGGCTTCCTCGGCCGGCCCGGCCGGCTGACCGAGGTCATCACCCTGGTTCTGGCCTCCGCGCTGATCGTGCTGTTCCGCGCGGTCCTGGACCGGCACAGACGCGAATTGAACCGGGTGCGGGCGGTGGCCGACGTGGCGCAGCGGGTGCTGCTGCGCCCGCTGCCCGGCAGGATCGGCCCGCTGCTGATCGGGTCGGTCTACCTGGCGGCCGAGCCGGAGGCGGAGATCGGCGGCGATCTGTACGCGGTGGCGCGCACCTCGAACACCACCCGCCTGATCATCGGCGATGTCCGGGGCAGCGGGCTGACCGCTGTCGCGGACGCCTCCCTGGTGCTCGGTGCCTTCCGCGCGCTCGCCCACTGGCCGGTACCGCTGACCGATCTGGTGGCCTACCTGGACACCACCCTGTCCGTCGAGCGGACCGATCCCCTGGACAAGGCGCCCGGGGCGGGGGAGTCGTTCGTCACCGCCGCGGTGCTGGAGATCCCCGACGACCAGCCGGTGGTCCGCCTCGTCAACTGCGGGCATCCACCGCCGATCCTGCTGCGCGACTCCCAGGTCAAGGAGCTGGCGGGCCCGGCGCCCGCCCTGCCGCTGGGCCTCGGCCACCTGGCGTCCGACGGCTACCGCGCCGCGGACTTCCCCTTCGGCGAGGGCGACCAGCTGCTGCTCTACACGGACGGCGTCGTCGAGGCGCGGGACGCCGAGGGCACCTTCTACCCGCTCGCCGAGCGGCTCCCCGGATGGGACGTCGGCGGTCCCCAGCACCTCGTCGACCGTCTGCACCGCGATCTGCTCAGCCACATCGGCGGCCACCAGGGCGATGACGCCGCTCTGGTCGTCCTCGAACGCCACCTGGCCGGGCGCTGAGGCCGCCGGGCGGCCGCCTCGACGCTCCGCCCGCCCGGGAAACCGCCGGGGAACGGTCCGTGAAACCGATCCGGAACGGACATCAGGGTCGATCGCCATTAAAATGGCCATATGGGCAGTGGGAACGAGGGCCCGCCCCAGGGCCCTGAAGACTTCGGGCCGGACCCACTCGGCGATTTCCTCGCACGCTTCCTCGGGACCGGGCCGGCCGGGCAGCGGCCCGATTCACGCCATGTCGACTTCGGCCGGCTGATGAGCGAGAACGCGCGGCACCTGGTCTCCGCCGCCGCGTCCTACGCCGCCGAACACGGCAGCACCGACCTCGACACCGAGCATCTGCTGCGGGCGGCGCTCACCGCCGAACCCACCCGGACCATGGTCTCGCGCGCCGGAGCCGACCCCGACCGGATCGCCGCCGACATCGACCGGGAGGCGGGCGACGGGCCGCCGCGCAACTCGGTCGCCGTCACCCCGGCCGTCAAGCGGGCACTGCTCGACGCCCATGAGATAGCCCGCTCGCGCGGATCGTCCTACATCGGCCCCGAACACGTGCTGATCGCGCTCGCCGCCAACCGCGAGTCCACGGCCGGGCAGATCCTCAACGCCGCCCGCTTCGAGCCCCGGCCCACCGGACCACCCAAAACCGGCGGCCTCACACCGAGCGCCCCCGCGGCCGACCAGCGGCCCGTCGCGGAGCAGCCCAAGACCCCCACCCTCGACCGGTTCGGCCGTGACCTGACCGAACTGGCCCGCGACGGGCGGATCGACCCGGTGATCGGCCGCGACGAGGAGATCGAGCAGAGCATCGAGGTGCTCGCCCGGCGCGGCAAGAACAACCCCGTCCTCATCGGCGAGGCGGGCGTCGGCAAGACCGCCGTCGTCGAAGGGCTCGCCCAGCGGATCGCCGACGCCGATGTGCCGGACATCCTGCTCGGCCGCCGGGTCGTCCAGCTCGACATCGCGAGCGTCGTGGCCGGCACCCGCTTCCGCGGCGACTTCGAGCAACGCGTCACCAGCATCATCGACGAGATCCGCGGCAACTCCGACGAGCTCGTCATCTTCATCGACGAGCTGCACACGGTCGTCGGCGCGGGCGGCGGCGGTGGCGGCGAGAGCGGCCAGATGGACGCGAGCAACCTCCTCAAGCCCGCGCTGGCCCGCGGCGAACTCCATGTGATGGGCGCGACCACGCTCCGGGAGTACCGCCAGTACATCGAGAAGGACGCCGCGCTCGCCCGCCGCTTCCAGCCCATCATGGTCCCCGAGCCCACCCCCACGGACGCCGTCGCCATCCTGCACGGCCTGCGCGACCGCTACGAGGCCCATCACCAGGTCCGCTACACCGACAAGGCGCTGTTCGCGGCCGTCGAGCTCTCCGACCGCTATCTGACCGACCGTTTCCTGCCCGACAAGGCCATCGACCTGATGGACCAGGCAGGGGCCCGGGTACGGCTGCGCTCCAGCGTCCGCGGCACCGATCTGCGCGCCCTGGAGCGGGAGGTCGAGCAGCTCACCCGGGACAAGGACCAGGCCGTCGCGTCCGAGAGCTACGAACGCGCCACCGCCCTGCGGGACCGGATCGCCGAACTGAACGCCCGGATCGCGGAGGCGTCCGGCACCCATTACCACGGCGGGCGCGTCGCCGAGGTCACCGTCGAGGACATCGCCGAGATCGTCTCCCGGCAGACCGGAATCCCCGTCTCCAGCCTGACCCAGGAGGAGCGCGCACGCCTGCTCGGCCTGGAGGAGCACCTCCACCGGCGGGTCGTCGGGCAGGAGGAGGCCGTGTCCGCCGTGGCCGACGCCGTGCTCCGCGCCCGCGCCGGGCTCGCCGACCCCAACCGCCCCAGCGGCAGCTTCCTCTTCCTCGGCCCCACCGGCGTCGGCAAGACCGAACTCGCCCGCGCACTGGCCGAGGCGCTCTTCGGCAGCGAGGACCGCATGGTCCGCCTCGACATGAGCGAGTACCAGGAGAAGCACACTGTCAGCCGGCTGGTGGGCGCGCCCCCCGGATACGTCGGGCACGAGGAGGCCGGGCAGCTCACCGAGGCGGTGCGCCGCCAGCCCTACTCGCTGCTGCTCATGGACGAGGTGGAGAAGGCGCACCCCGATGTCTTCAACATCCTGCTCCAGGTGCTCGACGACGGCAGGCTCACGGATTCGCAGGGCCGCACCATCGACTTCAAGAACACCGTCATCGTGATGACCAGCAACCTCGGCTCGGAGGCCATCACCGGCCGCGGCGGCCGCCTCGGCTTCGGCGGCGGTGACGAGGAGGCCGACGAGGCGGCGCGCCGGGAGCGGGTGCTGCGCCCGCTGCGGGAACACTTCCGGCCGGAGTTCCTCAACCGCATCGACGAGACCGTCATCTTCCGCCGGCTCGCCGACGACCAGCTGCGGCAGATCGCCGATGTACTGCTGGAGGAGACCCGGCGCCGGCTGCACGCCCAGGACGTCGGCGTGGAGTTCACCCCGGCCGCCGTCGAATGGCTGGCCCGGCACGGGCACCAGCCGGAGTACGGCGCCCGGCCGCTGCGCCGGACGATCCAGCGCGAGGTCGACAACCCGCTCTCCCGGATGCTGCTCGGCGGCACGCTGCCCGCGCACAGCCAGGTCCGGGTCGAGGTGGAGAACGACAAGCTGGCCTTCCGTACCCGGCGTACCGAGGAGACACAAGGGCTCGGCCCGCCGCCGGACCAGGGGGAGCAGAGGGAGCAGAGGGAGTAAGCAGGCAGCCCTCGCCGGGTCAGCGGCCCATGGTGAGGCCGTCCTTCTTGGCGCCCCTGCTGAGCACCGCCTCCTGGATGGTGCTCAGGCTGCTGGTGTAGCCCGGGTTGCCGGGGCTCTTCTCCAGGGCCCGGGGAAGGTTCACCAGGCTGATCGGATCGTTGTCCACCGCATGCGGGATGTACTCCGCCTTCTTCACCCTCCACGCCTTGCCCGGGGCGGCGGGCGGGGCGAAGGTGAAGCGGGCCGCCGAGCCCATCTGACCGCGTTTGTCGGGCATCACACCCGCGATCTGGTCCCCCATGCCGTAGACCACCCAGGTGCCGTTGACCTTCTCGTACGCCTGCGGCACATGGGCGTGGGTGCCGATGATCAGGTCGATGTCGCGCCGGCCACCGTCCTGGGAGGCGGTGAGCTTCTTGGCGAGGGAGAGCTGGAGCTTGTCCGGTGCCTGCTGCCATTCGGTGCCCCAGTGCATGCTGACGACGACCACATCGGCCCCGGCCCGCCGGGCGGCCCGCGCGTCCTTGATGATCCGCGCCGGATCGATCAGGTTGACCAGCCACGGTTTGCCCTCGGGGACCGGGATGCCGTTGGTGCCGTAGGCGTAGGCGAGCTGGGCGACCTTGGCGCCGCCGGCCTCGAGCATCGTGGGACGGCCGCTCTCCGCGGCGGACCGGGCCGATCCGGCGTGCTTGAGCCCGGCCTTGTCCATGGCCTTGAGGGTGCGGACCACCCCCTCCGGACCGGCGTCGAGGGTGTGGTTGGAGGCCGTGGAACAGGAGTCGTAGCCGAGGCTCTTCACGGCCGAGGCGAGCTGCGGGGGCGTCTTGAAGGTCGGATAGCCGGTGAACGGGCCCTGGGCGGCCCCGTAGACCGTCTCCATATGGCAGATGGCCAGGTCGGCCTGGGCGACAACGGGCGCGGCCGCCTTGATCATGCGCTGGAAGTCATATCCGTCGCCGCCCGCGTCCGCCTGTGCCTGCCGGATGACCGAGGCGTGCACCAGCAGATCGCCGGTGGCCACCAGGGTGAAGTCGTGTGGGGACCCGCTCTTGGTGACTCCCGCCTTCTTCGAGGGTTTCTCCTCGGCCTTGGGGGTGGCCGGTGTCCCGCTGCCGCACGCGGTGACGGCGCCGAGCAGGGCGACGGCCAGCAGTGCCGTCCGAGGGTGAGGGTGATGGGACACGGTGCGCTCCGCACTGGTCCGGGTCATGCCGGACCGTTTTGTTCTGATTGTCGGATTGTCATATTTATTGCCCGGCGGAGAGGAGACGCGCGGAGCGGTGCGCGGCTTCACCGGATCGGCCGACCGGTTGCACCCGACTGGAACAGCGCGCCCGTGGAACCGGTCGCCCGTTGGCGGTGTGCGTGGGGTGCGGAGCTGACACCATGGGGTGTGTCGCGCGCGTGGTGGCGCGCGATCCCGGGGGAGGACATGCCATGCGGATCGGCCGGCCCAGCATCACCGCACGCGGCGCGGCCGCGTTCCGCGCGGCCCACCAGAAGCTGGAGGGCGGCCGGGTGTTCCACGATCCGCTGGCGCTCCGTATCCTCGCCGCCGACGCGGACGACCCCGCCCTCGAGGCGGCCTTCCGGCCCGAGCGGGAGGATGTGCGGCTGTCCGTGGCCGCCCGTGCGCGGTACGCCGAGGACGCCGTCGCGGCCGCCGTGGCGCGCGGTGTGCGGCAGGCGGTGGCACTGGGCGCGGGGCTGGACACCTTCGGCTGCCGCAACCCGTACCAGGCGGAGGGCTTACGGGTGTTCGAGGTGGACCATCCCGCGACCCAGGAGTGGAAGCGGGACCGGCTGGCCGCCGTGGAGATCCCCGTACCGGCGTCGCTGACGTTCGCACCGGTCGACTTCGAGCGGCAGGGCCTGGCCGACGGGCTGACGGCGGTGGGCTTCGACCCGGCCCGTCCGGCGTTCTTCGTCTGGCTCGGCGTGGTGCCGTATCTGACGCACACCGCCGTGCTGGGCACGCTCGGCCTCATCGCCGCCCTGCCGCGCGGCTCCGGAGTGGTCTTCGACTACGGTGAGCCGCCGGACGCGCTGCCACCGGAGCAACGCGCCGTGCATGAGGCCCGCGCGGCATGGGCCGCCCAGGCCGGCGAGCCCTTCCTCAGCTATTTCACCCCGGGGGAACTCGCCGCCGAACTGGGCCGGCTGGGCTTCTCCGCGCGCGAGGACATCCGCTACCGCGACCTCACGGACCGGTACGCAAGCGGCCACCGCACCGCCACCGGACACCCCGACCTGGGCGCCCATGTGATCCACGCCTGGATCCCGGGCTGAGCCCGGACCGGCGGCGGCCCGGGACCCGTCAACGCGCGGGCGGCTACCGGGAGGCGCGGAGCCCGTCAGCGGCGGTCACCGGTACGGTGACGCGGCTGCCGCCCAGGTCAACCGTCACCTTCGCCCCGGTCGGGTCCTCGTAGTAGAGGAAGTCGGCGTCGGTGCCGCCCAGGACCAGCCCCAGCCGATGGCCCGGCTTGATCTCGTAGTCGTCCGGCGTTGTCTTCCAGGTGATCCGGTAGGACCGGCCGGGGGTCAGCGGCTCGGGGGTGGTGACCGAGTGGCGGTTCTGGGCGTCCAGCCAGCCCCGGGCGATCACCTCGGAGGCTTTGCGCGCCGTCACATTGGCGGTCTTGCGGTAGCAGGCGTCGTCCTGGGCGGTGCTCTCCCCGTGGCAGGACTCCTCGTCCAGCCCCCGCAGACCGTCGTGAATCCCGTTCGCGGGCTCGTTGCGGTTCCAGTCGATGCGTTCGTCCTCACCGTAGTCCACGAGCAGCGCGGTGAGGTTGGACGTCGGTCTGTCGAGCGTGACCCGCAGATCCACGATGGGCGTGCCGGAGAGCCGCACCCCGGTACGCAGCGGCGGGGTGCGGAACACCAGCCGGCCCGGACGGCTCGCCGACGGGTCGGCGGTGAGGTCCGCCTCGCTCAGCTTGGTGTCGGTGAAGGTGCCGGTGCCGCCTGTGGGGCCCAGCGCCAGTGAGCCGTCGGGGCCGGGGCGCAGGGAGACCGGGGAGGTGCGCGCGGGCCAGTCGGCTTGGGTCGTCCAGGTGGCCGGGCCGGTCTGGAGATCGACCCGCGGCTCGTCCATGATTCCGTTCCGTAGGCCGTACAGCCAGTGGTCGAACCACCCGTGCACGGTGTCGACCCACAGCGCGCGCCGGCCGGGCCAGTCGAACGGATCGGTGTGCCCATAGCGGCCCAGCCACAGCTTGCGTGGCACATCGCGCTCGGCCAGCGGGGCCCACCAGTTCGCGAACTGGTCGATCCTGACGTTGTAGTCATTGGTGTCATGCACCGCGAAGACGCTCGCGCGCACCTTGTTCACCTCGGGCGCGGGCCGCGCGATGTAATCGCGCTCGTGCCAGTGGGCGTTGTCGTTGCCGGTGGCGTCGTCCTCACCGGCCTGTAGCCGGTCGCGCACCGCCTGGCACTTCTGGGGCGGGTCGGAGTCCAGCGCAGTGGTCAGCCAGGAGGCGAAGCCGTTCCAGTGCTTGGCGCCGCCCGAGCGGGCGAACTCGTACCACGAGCTGATCCCGGAGATCGGGACGATGGTCTCCAGCCCCTCCACCCCGGTGCCGGCCACGGCGTTGGCCAGTGTGCCCTCGTAGGAGTGGCCGATCATGCCCACCTTGCCGGTGGACCAGGAGGCTTTCACCTCGCTGCCGTCGGCCGCGTACGCCGTGGCGCGGCCGCCCAGCCAGTCGATCGCCGCCTTGGCGGCCGCCACATCGGAGGCGCCGCCGACCGTCGGACAGCCGTCGGATCTGCCGGTGCCGGTCATGTCGACATCGACCACGGCGTAGCCGCGCGGCACGAAGTAGTTGTCGTAGAAGAGGGGGAACCTGACCGGGGCGCCCTGGGCGTCGTAGAGCTTGCGCTCCGACTCGAATCCGCGGCCCACGGTGTCGTTGTAGGGACTGGCCGACATGATGACCGGCACCTTGAGCCCCTGCCGCGTCTCCTTCGGCCGGATGATGTCCACCGCGATCCGGTCCCGGCGCCCATCGCCGTCACTGTCGACCGGCGCCTGGACCATGAGGTGCTCACGCACGGCGTCCGAGTACGAGAAGACCGGCTGGGTACGTCCGTCCACGACCCGGACCCCGGCCGGGCCGGCGGACTCGGCCGAGGTCCGGGCCGACGCGGGTCCGGCGGGCGGTGCGGCGAGGGATGCCGCGATCGCGAGCACGGCGACCACGGCCCCGCGCCATCGTGAGGTGACCATGGACGCTACTCGGCGATTTTCGTCCGCATGGTCCAGCGAAAGATCGCTGGGGTGATGTCAGCGGATTCGTTGACGAGTTCGAAATGCTCGTATCCATTGCGGTGCTGGATTTTGAGCTTCCTGGTGGTCAGGGTCGACCGCCCGGTACGGAATGCCCGGGGCAGATCGTCCGGTCCCCCTTCGAGGACGACCTCGATCGGGCTGCCGTCGGACAGACAACTGATGTGATCGCTCATACGCCCACCTCCTCCACGTCTTTCTCATGCGGGCACATGCAGTTCCAGTCGGTCGTCCGAGGTGAGGATGGCCCGCTGCATGTCCTGTAGGGCCCGGCACGGCTCGAGCCCGAGTTCCTCGTTGAGCGTCTTGCGCGCCGCCTGATACACATGCAAGGCGTCCGCCCGGCGGCCACAGCGGTAGAGCGCCAGCATCAACTGACGGTGCAGTGCCTCCCGCAGCGGGTGTTCGGTGGTCAGCTGGTACAGATCGCTCACCAGCTCGCGGTGGCGGCCGAGCATGAGCCGGGAATCCGTCAGCATCTCAATGCATTCCAGGCGGGCTTCCTTCAGCCAGGTCTGAAAGCCCTCGAGGATCGGCCCGTGGCATACGTCGTCCAGCAACGGATCGCGCCAGAGATCGAGCGCGCCCTCGAAAGTGGCTGTGGCCTGCTGATAACGCCGCTCCCTCAGCTGGTCCCGGCCCTCGCACACCAGTCGTTCGAAGCAGTGGAAGTCGAGATGATCGGGCCCCAGCCGCAGAACGTATCCCGGCGGGCGGGTGAGAACGGGACTTTCGCTCTGGCCGGGCCGGCGCAGGAACTTACGGATCTGGGAGACATACACATGCAGCCCGGCGATCGCCCGGCGCGGTGGGTCCTCCCCCCAGATCTCGGTGATGAGCTGGTCGATCGGGACCACCTGATCGGCGCGGACGAGGAGGACCGTCAGCAGGACCTCGATCTTGCGCGCCCTGATGGTTAATTTCCTGTCCCCTTCCACCACACGAAGGGGACCCATGATCTCATATCGCACAATGTGCCCCATCCGAGTCGCCGACGAGTGCGGTCATGGGACAGTCGGCGCCGTTGCCGGAAGTGCCCGCGGGGTTGTCTGTGATTTCTCTCGATGCCAAGGGCGAGGTCCGTCTGGTTCTGGAAGTGAACGCGTGTACGGGGTGGGCTCCGGCGGTCCGTGCGGATCGTCGTCCCGCGCCGTCCGGGAACGGGTGGTGCCGCCGGATCCACTGACGCACGCCGTTCGCGACTGCCATTACTCACCCCTCTTTTGTCGCGGCCTGCCGAGGAATCAGAGAACGGAGGAAAGTGATGTCGTCGGCAGGTGTCCCACATCGTAAGCGAGTCCTATGACTACCCACCTCGCCTAGAATCCGGATATAAGCGCCCTCGAGGCGTCTCCTCGACGGTGCGGAGCGAGTATTCGCAAAACAGTTCCGGAAGATCGGAGTCCGGATACCTGCACATGAGGTGCTGTAGTCGCGAAAGAGAATACGCGGATGATGTCCGGCGGGACAAGCGTGTCTTGCGAGTTCGTGGGTCCCTTGGCGCCGCTTTGATGAGGAGGGGGAAATTCCGGCTGCGTGGCACTCATGAACGGCTGGTCGAATATCCGTGGTTTGTTGTCGATTCAGGGCTTGTGGGCGACCACGATCGCACAGCCGGCACTGGGAACGGTGGGCAGTGCCGACTTGGCGGCGTCCAGCACCTCCTGCACGCTGACGCCGTGTCGCGCCTCGAACTCGCGGCGACAGCGGAGGATCCCGTCGATCATCCGGTTCGCGGTGTCCTTCGTGTTCTCGGTGACATCGGCCAGTTCGTCGAGCACCAGCCCCGCGTCGCCGATCAGACCGGGCCAGTCGTCCAGCCGGGTCAGCGAGGTGACCACGCCGGGATCGCCGTCCGGCTGGTAACTGCCGTCCTCCGGCGCGGTGACATCGGTGAGCACCAGCCGGCCTCCGGACGCCAGCACCCGGGCCATCTCGCGCAGCGCCGTCGGGCGGTCCATGTGATTGATCGATTCGAATGCGAGTACGGCGTCGAAAGACGCGTCTTCGAAAGGCATGGCCATGGCGTCGGCGTATTGGAATGCCACCCGGCCGGACAGTCCGGCCACCCGGGCGGATTCGGTCGCCTGTTTGACCTGGAGCTCGCTGATCGTGATGCCCAGGACATTGGCTCCGGTGGTGGACGCCACCCGCATCGCCGGTTTCCCGATTCCGCACCCGACATCCAGCACCCGGGCCCCCGGCCCCACCCGCAGCCGTTCGGTGAGCAGATCCGTGAAGCGGTCGGTGGCCTCTTGGACCGAACTGGTATCTGACGGGCCGTCCCAGTAGCCGAAGTGGAAGTTGTCGTCCCACGCCATCTGGAGAAGCGGTCCCAGCGAGCTGTAGTAGTCCGACACGGTGCCGCCCGGCGGCACGGCCGATGAAGAGGTCATGGCACTCCTCCTGTGTGCTCGTTGGATGGGGTCGGCCAAGGACGCATAAAGGCTCACCCGCTCAGCGATGGTCAGGGATTCCGGTAACGCGTCTCTAAAGTCACCGGCCGTGACCTATTTGGTCTTGCTTTAGAACAGCGCCGCACGATGGGCCACGTGCTGGCACCGATCATCAATCCGGAGCGGGAGTGCCGCCCATGACCAAGAACACGCCGATGTTCTCCGAGCGCCGTATGGGGTGCGATGGATAGCGCCGCGGCCACCCGGACACCTCAGCACACGGAACCCGTCGCCGTGGTGGGAATGGCCTGCCGCCTGCCGCAGGCACCCAGCCCGTCAGCCTTCTGGCGGCTGCTGCGGCAAGGCGGGAACGCCGTCACCACCATGCCGGAGGACCGCCGCCGGACCGGCACCACCGCCGACCGGCCCGACCGCCCCGACGGCTCCGACCGGCCGGAACCGACCTGGTACGGCGGCTTCCTGGACCGCGTCGACACCTTCGACGCCTCCTTCTTCGGCATCTCGCCCCGCGAGGCGACGGCCATGGACCCCCAGCAACGGCTGATGCTCGAACTCGCCTGGGAGGCGTTCGAGGACGCCGGCATCCGACCCGGAACGCTGAAGAACACCGCGACCGGTGTCTTCGTCGGCGCCATCTGGGACGAGTACGCCACCCTGCTGGGCCGGCACACCCCCGCCGAGGCCACCCGGCACGCCATGACCGGCGTCCACCGCAGCATCATCGCCAACCGGGTCTCCTACGGCTACGGTCTGTGCGGCCCGAGCCTCACCGTCGACACCGCGCAGTCCTCCTCGCTGGTGGCCGTGCACACGGCCTGCGAGAGCCTGCGGCGCCGGGAGTGCGCCCTGGCGCTGGCCGGCGGTGTCAACCTCATCCTCACCGAGGACAGCATGGCGGCCGCCGCAGTCCAGTTCGGCGGGCTCTCCCCGGACGGGCGCTGCCACACCTTCGACGCCCGCGCCAACGGCTTCGTCCGGGGCGAGGGCGGCGCGGTGGTCCTCCTCAAACCACTGGCCGCGGCCGTGCGCGACGGCGACCCGGTGTACTGCGTCATCCACGCCGGCGCCGTCAACAACGACGGCGCCACCGACGGACTGACGACCCCCAGCCCGGCGGCCCAGGAGGAGGTGGTGCGCACGGCCCACCGGCGCGCCGGAGTCTCCCCCGACGAGGTCCAGTACGTCGAGCTGCACGGCACCGGAACCCCCGTCGGCGACCCCGTCGAAGCGGCCGCGCTCGGTGCCGCGCTCGGCACCGCCCGGACGGACGGCACACCGCTGCTCGTCGGCTCCGCCAAGACCAACGTGGGCCACCTCGAGGGCGCCGCCGGCATCGTCGGACTGCTCAAGACCGCCCTCGGCATCCGGCACCGGCAGCTCCCGCCCAGCCTCCACTTCACCGCCCCGAACCCGCGGATCCCGCTGACCGAACTCGGACTGCGGGTCCAGGACCGGCTCACCGACTGGCCACGCCCGGACCGGCCACTGCTCGCCGGGGTCAGCTCCTTCGGCATGGGCGGCACCAACTGCCACCTCGTACTCGGCGAAGCACCCGCAGCCGCATCCGCGCCGGCGCCGATCGCCCCCGGCGCCGCGCCGCCCGTGCTGGCCTGGCCGCTCTCCGCGAAGACCCCCGCGGCGCTCAGCGCCCAGGCCCGGCGCCTGCGGGACCACCTGACGGACCACCCCGGCCTCCCCCCGGCCGACATCGCGCACACCCTGGCCACCACCCGCACCGCCTTCGGCCACCGCGCCGTGATCCTCGGCGACGGCGCCGACGAACTGCTCAGCGGGCTGGACGCGTTGGCCGACAGCGCGGACACCGCCGCGGCGGTCCGGGGCAGCACCACGGACGGCGGCCTGGCGTTCCTCTTCAGCGGCCAGGGCAGTCAGCGCCCGGCCATGGGCCACGAGCTGTACACCGCCTACCCGGTCTTCGCCGCGGCGCTGGACGAGGTGTGCGACTGCCTGGACGCGCATCTGGAAGAGCCGCTGCGCGAGGTGATGTTCGCCCGGCACCCCTCGTCGCGGGCGGCCCTGCTCGACCGGACCTCGTACACCCAGCCCGCGCTGTTCGCCATCGAGGTGGCCCTGTACCGGCTGGCCGAATCCTGGGGGCTCACCCCCGACCGTGTGATGGGCCACTCGGTCGGCGAGATCGCCGCCGCCCACGTGGCCGGTGTGCTCACGCTGCCCGACGCCTGCACCCTGGTGGCCGCCCGCGGCCGGCTGATGCAGTCGGTCACGGCGGCGGGCGCCATGGCCGCGTTGCAGGCCGGTCCGGACGAGGCCGCCGGACTGCTCGCCGGACTGCTCGCCGGACGGGAGGGCCGGCTGGACCTGGCCGCCGTCAACGGGCCGATGTCCGTGGTGATCTCGGGCGACCACGACGCCGTACACGAGACCGCCGCCGCCTGGCGCGAGCGCGGCCGCAAGGTCCGGCTGCTGAAGGTCAGCCACGCCTTCCACTCGCCGCACATGGACGGCATCCTCGACGAACTGCGCGCCGTCGCCTCCGGACTGACCTTCGCCGCGCCGGCCGTCCCCCTCGTCTCCAATGTGACGGGACGGCCGGCCACCGCCTCCCAACTCGCCTCACCGGCCTACTGGGCCCGGCACGCCCGCCACGCGGTGCGGTTCATGGACGGCGTGCACACCCTCCTGGACGACGGTGTCACCACCTTCCTCGAACTCGGACCGGACGCCGCCCTCACCGCCATGACCCGCGAATGCCTCACCGCACGGCCCGCACCGGCCCCCGGCCGGCCGCGGCCGGCCACCGTGGCGGCGCTGCGCCGTGACCGGCCCGAGGCGCGCACCTTCGCCGCCGCCATGGCCCAGGCGTATGTCCGCGGTGCCGAGGTGGCCTGGGAACGCGCCGCCGGGCACCCCCGGCGGCGGGTCCCCCTGCCGACGTACGCCTTCCAGCGGGACCGCTACTGGCCCGGCACGCAAGCCACCGCGCCGGCCACCCCGGCCGCCCAGCCGGGCGCCACACCGGGCCCCGCGCCGGCCGCTGAAACGGCCGGATCCGGCGCCACGGAGCGGGACCGCGATCCGCTGGACACCGTACGGACGAATGTCGCCCTCGTCCTCGGGCACCCCGATCCGGCCGCCGTCGATCCGGGCCTCACCTTCAAGGAGCTGGGCTTCGACTCGCTGGCGGCGACCGAACTGAGCGAGCGGCTCGGCGCGGCCACCGGACTGTCCCTGACCGCCACGCTCACCTTCGACCACCCCACACCACTGGCCGTCGCCGAACATCTGCGGGCCCGCACCACCCCCGCCCCCGGTCCGTCGGCCACCCCACCCGCGTGGGCGGCGCCCGCACCGCGCGACGATGACGAGCCGATCGCGGTGGTGGCCATGGGCTGCCGCTTCCCGGGCGGGGCCGACTCGCCCGAGGCGCTGTGGCGGCTGGTGTCCGAGGGCGTCGACGCGATCGGGGAGTTCCCCCGGGACCGCGGCTGGGACCTGGCCGGACTCCTCGACCCCGACCCGGACCGTGCCGGCACCAGCACCGCCCACGAGGGCGGCTTCCTGTATGACGCAGCGGAATTCGACGCGGAGTTCTTCGGGATCAGCCCCCGGGAGGCGCTGGCCACCGATCCACAGCAGCGGCTGCTGCTGGAAACCGCGTGGGAGACCTTCGAACGGGCGGGCATCCGCGCCGCCACCCTCCGGGCCGGCCCGACCGGGGTGTTCGTCGGAGTGACGCAGCAGGACTACGGACCCCGGCTGCACGAGGCGCCCAAGGGACTCGACGGCCATCTGCTGACCGGTGGCACCGTGAGCGTGGCGTCCGGCCGGGTGGCGTTCACCTTCGGCCTGGAGGGACCCGCCCTGTCGGTGGACACGGCGTGTTCGTCATCGCTCGTGGCCGTCCATCTGGCGGTGCGCGCACTGCGGCAGGGCGAGTGCGCGCTGGCCCTGGCCGGAGGGGTGACGGTGATGGCCTCACCCGGCATGTTCACCGGCTTCTCCCGCCAGCGGGGGCTGGCCCCCGACGGGCGGTGCAAGCCGTTCGCGGCGGCCGCCGACGGCACCGGATGGGGCGAAGGCGTGGGTCTGCTGCTGCTGGAGCGGCTGTCGGATGCCCGGCACAATGGTCATGAGGTGCTGGCGGTGATCCGCGGCTCGGCCGTCAACCAGGACGGCGCCTCCAACGGTCTGACCGCGCCCAACGGCCCCTCCCAGCAGCGAGTGATCCGCCAGGCCCTCGCCGACGCCCGGCTGTCGCCGCCCGACGTGGACGCCGTCGAGGCGCACGGCACCGGAACCACCCTGGGCGATCCCATCGAGGCCCAGGCCCTGCTCGCCACCTACGGGCAGCGGCGTCCCGCCGACCGGCCCCTGTGGCTGGGCTCGCTGAAGTCCAACATCGGCCATGCCCAGGCGGCGGCCGGCGTGGCGGGCGTCATCAAGATGGTGATGGCCATGCGGCACGGACTGCTGCCCGCCACCTTGCACATCGACACGCCCAGCCCGCATGTCGACTGGGACAGCGGTGCGGTGCGCCTGCTGACCGACCCGGTGGAGTGGCCGCGCGGCGAACACCCACGCCGCGCCGGTGTGTCCTCCTTCGGCATCAGCGGCACCAACGCGCACCTGATCCTGGAACAGGCCCCCGAGCCGGAAACCGCTTCCACCGGCGCACAGCCGGACGGCGGCGACGGGCCGGTGCCCTGGGTGCTGTCCGCCCGCGGCGCCGAGGCGCTCCGGGGACAGGCACGGGCACTGGCCGCTCGCACGGCCGCCGACCAGACGCTGTCACCCCGGGACGTGGGCTGGTCACTGGCCACCACCCGGACCGTGTTCGACCACCGTGCGGTGGTGGTCGGCGGGAGTCGTGCCGAACTCAGTGCTGCTGTTGAGGCGTTGGCGGCAGGGGAGGGTCATCCGGGTGTGGTGGGCCCTGGGGTGGCGGTGAGTGGTGGTGGTGTGGGTCCGGTGCTGGTTTTTCCTGGCCAGGGTTCGCAGTGGGTCGGTATGGGTGCCGGTCTGCTGGATGTCTCGCCGGTGTTCGCGGTCCGGGTGGCGGAGTGTGAGCGGGCGCTGGCGCCGTATGTCGACTGGTCGCTGACGGGTGTTCTGCGGGGGGTGGATGGCGCGGGTGATCTGGGTCGGGTGGATGTGGTGCAGCCGGTGTTGTGGGCGGTGATGGTGTCCCTGGCTGCTGTATGGGCCGGGTACGGGGTGCGTCCTGCCGCTGTGGTGGGCCACAGTCAGGGGGAGATCGCGGCGGCTGTGGTGGCGGGGGCGTTGTCCTTGGAGGACGGTGCGAGGGTTGTGGCGTTGCGCAGCCGGGCGTTGCGGCGGCTGGCTGGTGGTGGGGCCATGGCTTCGTTGGCGTTGGGTTGTGAGCGGGTGGAGGAGTTGTTGTCGGGGTTGGGTGGCCGGGGCGCGGCTGTGGTGGTGGCCGCGGTCAATGGTCCTGTGTCCACTGTGGTGTCCGGGCCGCCGGAGCAGGTGGCCGCCATCGTGGCCGCTTGTCGGGACATCGGGGAGCGGGCGCGGATGATCGAGGTGGATTATGCCTCGCACAGTCCGCAGGTTGATGAGATCGCCGGGGAGTTGTGCGAGGTGCTCAGGGGGGTGGAGCCGGTCGGGGTGTCCGGGGCCGGGGTGGTGTTCTACTCCACGGTGACCGGTGGCCGGGTCGATGCCTCTGTCCTGGATACGGGCTATTGGGTGCGGAATCTGCGTGAGCGGGTGCGGTTCGCGGAGGCGATCGAGGCGTTGCTGGGTGCCGGGCACCGGGTGTTCATCGAGGCCAGCACCCACCCCGTCCTCACCATGGGTATGCGGGAGACCTTCGAGCACGCGGAGAGCGACGCCGCCGCGGTGCCCACGCTGCGGCGGGACCACGGGGACCTGCACCAGCTGACCAGGTCCGTCGCGCAGGCGTTCCTCGCCGGGGCCGAGGTCGACTGGCGGGCGGCGTTCCCGGCCGACCCCCCGCCTCATACGGTCGACCTGCCCACCTACGCCTTCCAGCGCCGGCGCTACTGGCTGGACGCCCCCGGCGGACCCGGCGGCGACCCCGCCGCCCTCGGCCTGGTCGGGTCGGACCATCCGCTGCTGGGCGCCGCGGTGCGGCTCGCCGACGGCAGCGGCCATGTGCTGACCGGACGCCTCTCCCCGCAGACACACGGCTGGCTCGCCGACCACGTGGTGGCGGACGTGGCCCTGGTGCCCGGGGCAGCGCTGATGGAGTGGGCGCTGCGGGCGGCCGACGAGGCCGGCTGCGGTGCGGTGGAGGAACTCACGCTGCGGCTGCCGCTGGTGATGCCCGCGACGGGCGGGCGGTGCGTCCAGGTGGTGGTGGGCCCGTCCGCCGACGACGGACGCCGCGACATCGCGGTCTACTCCGGACCGGGCGACGGCTTTCGCAGCGGTGGGGACGCCGACTGGAGGTGCCACGCCGTGGGCGTACTCGGCCCCGCCGTACCGGAGAGCCGAGCAGGGGAGCTGCCCGGGACATGGCCCCCGCCACAGGCACGGCCGGTGGACACCGACGGCTTCTACGAGCGGATCGCCGCATCCGGCTACGGGTACGGCCCCGCGTTCCAGGGGCTGCGCACGGTGTGGCGGGACGGCGCGGACCTGCTGGCAGAGGTGGCTCTGCCCAAGGCCGCCGGAGAGCCCGGAGGATTCGGTATCCACCCCGCCCTGCTGGACGCGGTGCTGCACCCGACGCTGCTGACCGGCCAACTCGGCGCGGGCCCCGGCCCCGAGGCGGACGAGAAGCGGATGTGGCTGCCGTTCACCGTGAGCGGTGTGTCCTTGTGGGCGGCCGAGGCCACGGCCGTACGGGTCCGACTCACCCCCCGTCCGCGGACCGCTGAGGGCGAGCGTGAACTGCGGGTCGTCGTCGCCGACGCCGTGGGCGCCCCGGTCCTGACGATCGACGCGCTGGTGCTGCGCCCCGCGGAGGCCGAGCAGCTGCGCTCGGCGAACACCGGCCATGTGGCCGCCGGAACCGGCGGTGGCGGAAACGTACGGCGGCGCGCCGCGGCCGCCGCCGGGGCCTCGTCCGCCGACTGGGCCGCCCGGCTGGCGCGGCTGTCGGCCGTCGACCGGTATCGCACACTCCTGGGGCTGGTACGCGACCACGCCGCCACCGTGCTGGGCCACACCGATGCCGAGGCGGTGCACGCCGACGCCAACTTCAAGGAACTGGGCTTCGAGTCCCTCACCGCGGTCGAACTGCGCGATCGCCTCGCGGCCGCCACGGGGCTGCGGCTGCCCGCGGCCCTCATCTTCAGATATCCGACGCCGGAAGGCATCGCCCACCACCTTGTGCGACGGCTGTCCTCCGACGACACCGCCGCCACCCCCGCCCCCACCGCGATTCACCCGCCGAGCACGCAGTTGCCACGGCAGCCGACGGATGAAATGAGCGCGGCCCAAAGACTGGAGTCCGCCTCCGCGGACCAGGTCCTTGAGTTTATTGACAACGAGCTTGGTGTGTCCTGAATGTGCCGGGCGCGACGATCGCTGAAGGCCGGGTGACCCCTCATGGCGAACGAAGAGAAGCTGGTCGAGTACCTCAAGCGCGTTTCCGCCGATCTGCACGATACGCGTCTGCGGTTGCGCGAAGTGGAGGAGCGTGCCCAGGAACCGGTGGCCGTGATCGGCATGGCCTGCCGTTTCCCCGGCGGGGTCACCTCCCCGGAGGAGCTGTGGGAACTGCTCGTCTCGGGTGTCGACGCTATCGGGGACTTCCCGACGGACCGCGGCTGGGATCTGGAGCGCCTCTACCACCCCGATCCGGAGCACTACGGCACCAGCTGCGTCCGCCAGGGCGGATTCGTCGCGGCGGACCGGTTCGACGCGGCGTTCTTCGGCATCAGCCCCAGGGAAGCGCTGGCCATGGACCCGCAGCAGCGGCTGGTGCTGGAGACGGCCTGGGAATCCCTGGAACGGGCCGGTATCGACCCGGTGTCGCTGAAGGGAACCCGCACCGGTGTCTACGCCGGGGTGTCCAGCCAGGACTATCTGTCCCGGGCACCGCGTATCCCCGAGGGATTCGAGGGCTACGCCACCACGGGCGGACTCACCAGCGTGATCTCGGGCCGGGTGGCCTACACCTTCGGCCTGGAGGGGCCGGCGGTGACGGTGGACACCGCGTGCTCGGCCTCGCTGGTGGCCATGCATCTGGCGGTGCAGGCGCTGCGGCAGGGCGAATGCACCCTGGCCCTGGCGGGCGGTGTCACCTCACTCGCCACCCCCATCATGTTCACCGAGTTCTCCCGGCAGCGCGCACTGGCCCCGGACGGCCGGTGCAAGTCCTTCGCCGCCGACGCGGACGGCACCGGTTTCTCCGAAGGCGTCGGCATGGTGGTGCTGGAGCGGCTGTCGGAGGCGCGGCGCAACGGCCACCGGGTGCTGGCGGTGATCCGGGGCTCGGCGGTCAACCAGGACGGCGCCAGCAATGGCCTCACCGCACCCAACGACGTGGCCCAGGAACGCGTCATCGGGCAGGCACTGGCCAACGCGCGGTTGACGCCGGGTGATGTGGACGCCGTCGAGGCACACGGCACGGGCACCAAACTCGGCGACCCGATCGAGGCCGAGGCCCTGATCGCGACCTACGGCCAGAACCGTCCCGCAGACCGGCCCCTGCTGCTGGGCTCTCTGAAGTCCAACATCGGCCATACGCATGCGGCGGCCGGTGTCGCGGGTGTGATCAAGATGGTCATGGCGCTCCGGCACCCGCGACTGCCCGCGAACCTGCACCTTGACCGGCCCACCCCGCATGTGGACTGGGCGGACAGCGGGCTGCGGCTGCTGAACGAGTCGGTGGAGTGGCCCCGGCTGGAACGCCCCCGCCGTGCGGCGGTGTCCTCGTTCGGCATCTCCGGCACGAACGCCCATCTGATCCTGGAGCAGGCCCCGGAGGAGGATGTGTCGGCGGCGTCCTCTGAGATGGGTGAGGTGGTGCCGTGGGTGGTGTCGGGGCGGGGTGTGGAGGCGTTGCGGGGGCAGGCTGCGGCGTTGGCTGAGTGGGTGGGGGATGCGTCCGAGCTGTCGTCGGTGGATGTGGGGTGGTCGTTGGTCACGGCGCGGTCGGTGTTTGAGCATCGGGCGGTGGTGGTGGGTGCTGACCGCGTGGAGTTGTTGGCGGGTGTGGAGGCGTTGGCGGGAGGTGTGTCGCATCCGGGTGTGGTGCAGTCGGGTGCGGCGGCGTTGACGGGTGATGTGGGTCCGGTGCTGGTCTTCCCCGGTCAGGGTGCGCAGTGGGCCGGTATGGGGGCGGAGCTGCTGGAAGCGTCGCCCGTGTTCGCGGCACGGGCGGCGGAGTGCGAGCGGGCACTGGCGCCGTTTGTGGATTGGTCGCTTTCGGATGTGTTGCGCGGTGCGGAGGGTGCGGTGGATCTGGGGCGGGTGGATGTGGTGCAGCCGGTGTTGTGGGCGGTGATGGTGTCGTTGGCTGCGGTGTGGGCGGGGTATGGGGTGCGTCCTGCGGCGGTGGTGGGTCATAGCCAGGGTGAGATCGCGGCGGCTGTTGTGGCGGGTGCGCTGTCTTTGGAGGACGGTGCGAAGGTCGTGGCGTTGCGGAGCAGGGCGTTGCGGCGGCTGGCCGGGGGCGGGGCGATGGCGTCGCTCGGCGTGGGTCAGGAGCGGGCGGGGGAACTGCTGTCGGGGCTTGGTGATCGGGCCGGTGGAGTAGGTGTGGCCGCTGTGAATGGGCCCTCGTCCACGGTGGTTTCTGGTCCGCCGGAGCAGGTGGCCGGTGTGGTGGCCGCGTGCCAGGACGTGGGGGAGCGTGCCCGGCTGATCGAGGTGGACTATGCCTCGCATGGTCCTCAGGTGGATCAGATCCGTGAGGAGTTGAACGAGGTTCTGGCCGGTGTCCGGCCGGTCGTCGGTGGCGCGGATGAGGTGGCGTTCTACTCAACGGTGACCGGTGGCCGAGTCGATGCGACTGGCCTGGACACGGACTACTGGGTGCGCAATCTGCGGGAGCGGGTGCGGTTCGCCGATGCGGTCGAGGCGTTGCTGGCGGATGGGCATCGGGTGTTCATCGAGGCCAGTTCGCATCCCGTACTGACCGTGGGGATGCAGGAGACCTTCGAGCAGGCGGGTGTGGAGGCGGTCGCGGTGCCCACGCTGCGCCGTGACCATGGTGGCCGGGCCCAGCTCCTCCACTCCCTCGGCCAGGCGTTCATCGCCGGGGTCGGGGTCGACTGGAAGGCTGCGTTTCCGGCCGACCCGACCCCTCGTACCGTCGACCTGCCCACGTACGCCTTCCAGCACCAGCGCTACTGGCTCGACGGACTCAGTGGCCGGGGCGCCGACCCCGCCGACCTCGGACTGGTCGCCGCGGGCCATCCGCTGCTGAGCGCCGCCGTGGAGCTCGCCGACGGCCAGGGGCATCTGCTGACGGGACGGCTCTCGGTGCGGTCCCATGGCTGGCTCGCCGACCATGTGGTGGCGGGCGCGGTACTGGTGCCCGGGACGGCCTTGGTCGAGTGGGCGCTGCGGGCCGCCGATGAGGTCGGCTGCGGTGGGGTGGAGGAGCTGACGCTCCAGGTGCCACTCGTGCTGCCGCCCGACGGCGGGGTCCGCCTGCAAGTGGTCGTCGGCGGGCCGGGCGCCGATGGCCGGCGCGATGTGCGGATGTACTCGCGCCCCGATGACGACGCCGACACGGCGGCCGGGTGGGTGTGCCATGCGGAAGGCGTCCTGAGCCCACCTCCCGACGGCTCCACGCCAGTAGCGGAGTTGGGTGGGGCATGGCCACCGGCGGGTGCGAAACCGATCGACCCCGTGGACTTCTACGCACACATCGCGGCGTCGGGGTACGCGTACGGTCCGGCCTTCCAGGGACTGCGCGCGGTATGGCGGGACGGCGCGGATCTGCTGGCCGAGGTGGCGTTGCCCGAGGCCGCGGGGGAGCGGACGCAGTTCGGCATCCACCCGGCGCTGCTCGACGCCGCCCTGCATCCCGTTCTGCTGACCGATGGGTCACCGAGCGACGCCGAGTCGCCCGATGGCCGAGTGTGGCTGCCGTTCACCTGGAACGGGGTGTCGCTGTGGGCGGCCGGGGCGAGCACGGTACGGGTGTGGATCTCTCCGTACGGGCCGAGCGCGGAGCGGGAACGTACGCTGCGGGTGACCGTGGCGGATGCCCTGGGCGCCCCGGTGCTGAGCGCCGACGCGGTGGTGCTGCGGTCCGCCGACGCCGAGCAGCTCCGTACGGCCCAACGTCCGGTCGGGGATGGGCTGTTCGTCATGGACTGGGCCCCCTTGCCGGTTCCCGCGCCGCCCAACGGCGACGGGCGGTCCGCGGATCACACGGCCGACGACACCGGCTGGGTGATCCTGGGGCCCGAGGACCGGGCTCCGGCCGGGTCCGCCGCCGTATGCCATCCGGATCCGCGGGCGTTGATCAGCGCGCTCGACGCGGGCGCCCCCGCCCCCGCCGTCGTCCTGGCACTCGAGCCCGCCGAGGCGGTCCGTGCCCGAGACGGCGGGATGGCGGCCGACGGGCTGGCCTCGGCGGAACGGGTCCTGGAGCTGGTGCGGAGCTGGCTGGCCGAGCCGCGCCTGGCCGAGGCCCGGTTGGTGGTGGTGACGCGTGGCGCCGTCGCGACCGGCGACCCGGGTGGTGACCCCGTGGCCGACAGTGTGGATGTGGCGGGCGCCGCCGTCTGGGGTCTGGTGCGCAGTGCGCAAACCGAGAACCCCGGCCGTTTCCTGCTGCTCGATCTCGACCCCCACGCCGAGGTGTCCGCCGACCTCGTGACCGACGCCGTGGCGCGCGCCATCGAGATGGACGAGTCGCAGCTGGCCCTGCGCGCCGGGCGGGCGCTGATGCCTCGACTGGTGCGCGCCGCGCCGAGCGCGGTCCTGGCGGCCCCGGTGGAGCAGTCCGCCTGGCGGCTCGGACTCGAGGGCGCCGGGACGGTGGACAGTGTGCGGCCCGTGGCGTGCCCGGAGGTCCTGGCACCTCTGCGGGAGGGCCAGGTTCGGATCGATGTCCACGCGGCGGGCGTCAACTTCCGCGATGCGCTGATGGTGTTGGGGATGTACCCCGGGGACGCGGTGTTCGGTGGCAGCGAGGGCGCCGGTGTGGTGCGGGACGTCGGCCCCGGCGTGACCGGTCTCGCCGTGGGCGACCGGGTGATGGGCCTGTTCGAGGGCGCGTTCGGCCCGCTGGCCGTGGCGGACGCCCGTACGGTCGTACCCATCCCCGAAGGCTGGACGTTCCGGCAGGCGGCCGCCGCCCCCGTCGTGTTCCTCACCGCCTGGTACGGGCTCGTGGAGCTGGGGGGACTCCAGGCGGGCGAGCGCGTGCTGATCCATGCCGCGACCGGTGGTGTGGGAACGGCCGCCGTGCGGATCGCCCGGCATCTCGGCGCGGAGGTCTACGCGACGGCGAGCCCGGCGAAGCACGGGGTGCTGGAGGAGATGGGCATCGATGCGGCCCACCGGGCCTCGTCGCGCGACCTCGCCTTCGAAGAGGCGTTCCGGGAGGCCACCGGTGGCCGGGGCGTCGATGTGGTGCTCAACAGCCTCGCCGGGGAGTTCGTGGACGCCTCGCTCCGCCTCCTGGGCGGGGGCGGCCGGTTGCTGGAGATGGGCAAGACCGATGTCCGTGCCGCGGAGCGGACCGCGGCCGAGCACCCCGGTGTCCGCTACCGCGCGTACGATCTGATCGCCGACGCCGGTCCCCCCCGTATCGGTGAGATGCTGCGGGAGCTGGGCGGGTTGTTCGCCTCCGGTGTGCTGGTGCCGCCTCCGGTACGGGCGTGGCCGCTCGGCCGGGCGCGTGAGGCGCTGCGGTATCTGAGTCAGGCCAAGCACACGGGCAAGCTGGTGCTGGACGTGCCCGCCCCGGTGGACCCCGAGGGCACCGTGCTCATCACCGGCGGCACCGGCACCCTCGGTGGGCATGTGGCCGAGCACCTCGTGCGCAGCCGGCACATTCGCCGTCTGCTGCTGGTCAGCCGGGGCGGTCCCGACGCGCCGGGCGCGCGGGAGCTGGCGGCCCGGCTCACCGGCCTGGGCGCCGACGTACGGATCCTGGCGCGCGACATCGGTGACGCGGCGCAGGTGGCCGAGGTGCTCGCGGGCGTCGACCCGGCACACCCCCTGACCGGTGTCGTCCACGCGGCGGGTGTGCTGGACGACGCGATGCTCCCCGCGCAGACCCCGGAGCGTCTGGCGCGGGCCTGGGCGGCGAAGGCGGCGGCCGCGGCCCATCTGCACACCGCCACCGAGCATCTGCGGCTGGGCATGTTCGTCGTGTTCTCCTCCTTCGCCTCGGATCTCGGCACCCCCGGCCAGGCCAACTACGCCGCCGCCAACGCCTTCTGCGACGCGCTGGCCGTCCACCGCCAGGCCATGGGCCTCCCGGCGGTCTCGGTGGCCTGGGGTCTCTGGGCGGCCACCAGTGGTCTCACCGCGCGGCTGGCCGACGCCGACCTGGCCCGGATCGGCCGTCTGGGCATCAAGGCCAACAGCACCGAGGAGGGTCTGGCGCTACTGGACGCGGCCTGCCGGCACGGCCACCCGCATCTGCTGGCGCTCCGCCTGGACACCGGCTCCCTCGCCGCCCAGGACCCCGGCACCCTGCCCAGTCCGCTGCGGGCCCTCGCCACCGTCGGCGGCAGCGGACGGGCCCGGCCCACGGCGGCCGCCGGTGGGCAGCCCACCGACTGGGCGGGCCGGCTCAGGGGACTGCCGCCCGCCGAACAGCACCGGCTGCTGCTCAACCTGGTGCGTACCCACGCGGCCACGGTGCTCGGCCACGCCGATCCGGGTGTGGTGCAGCCGGACGCGTCGTTCAAGGACCTCGGCTTCGATTCGCTGACCGCCGTAGAGCTGCGCAACCGGCTGGCCGCCGCCACCGGATTGCGGCTGCCCGCGGCCCTCGTCTTCGACCACCCGGAGTCGGCGGTGCTGGCCGAGCATCTGCGCCGGGAGCTCTCACCGGACGGTGAGTCGGCCGCCTCGGGCCCCGACGTACCCCACCCCGTCCTCAACGAGCTGGTCAGGCTGGAGAACAGCCTGTCGGCCGTGGTCGTCGAGGACGTGGACTCCGGCGCGGTCACCGCCCGGCTGGAGACCTTGCTGTCGAAGTGGAAGGCGCTGTGCTCGTCGGCGGAGGCGGACGACGGCAACGCCGTGGAGCGGTTGCAGGTGGCGACCGCCGATCAGGTTCTGGAATTCATCGACAACGAACTTGGCCTGTCATGAACAACGTGGCGCGCCCTTCGCTGAAGGCCGGGTGACCCTCTGTGACGCACGCTAGTGAAGAGAAGCTGGTCGACTATCTGAGGCGAGTGGCAGGCGATCTGCACGAAACGCGTCAGCGGCTGCGCGAGATGGAGGACCGCTCCCAGGAGCCGGTGGCCGTGGTCGGCATGGCTTGCCGCTATCCGGGCGGGGCCGACTCGCCCGAGGCGCTGTGGCGGCTGCTCGCCTCCGGCGCACACGCGATGGCGGAGTTTCCCACCGATCGCGGCTGGGACCTGGAGGGGCTGTTCCACCCGGACCCGGACCACCCCGGCACCAGCCACGCCCGTGAGGGCGGTTTCCTCTATGACGCCGACCGGTTCGACCCGGAGTTCTTCGGGATCAGCCCGCGTGAGGCGCTGGTGATCGACCCGCAGCAGCGGCTGCTGCTGGAGGTGGCCTGGGAGCTTCTCGAACGCGCCGGAATCGACCCGGTCTCGCTGAAAGGCTCCTCGACGGGCGTGTACGCCGGGACGGCGCTCCCCGGTTTCGGCACCCCGCACATCGACAAGAGCGCCGAGGGCTATCTGGTGACGGGCAACGCGCCCAGTGTGCTCTCCGGCCGGGTCGCGTACACCCTCGGCCTGGAGGGGCCGGCGGTCACCGTGGACACGGCGTGCTCGTCCTCGCTGGTGTCGATGCACCTGGCCTGCCAGGCGCTGCGGCAGGGCGAGTGCACCCTGGCCCTGGCCGGCGGGGTGACGGTGATGGCCATCCCGAACGTGTTCACCGAGTTCTCCCGGCAGCGCGGACTGGCGCCCGACGGCCGGTGCAAGGCGTTCTCCGCCGACGCCGACGGCACCGCCTTCTCCGAGGGCGTGGGCCTGGTGCTGCTGGAGCGGCTGTCCGACGCACGGCGCCACGGCCACCGGGTGCTGGCGCTGATCCGGGGCTCGGCCGTCAACCAGGACGGCGCCTCCAACGGTCTGACCGCGCCCAACGGACCCTCCCAACAGCGCGTCATCCTCCAGGCGCTGGCGAACGCGCGGCTGTCCCCGGCCGAGGTGGACGCGGTGGAGGCGCACGGCACCGGGACCCGGCTCGGCGATCCCATCGAGGCCCAGGCGCTGCTCACCACCTACGGCCGGGACCGGCCCGAGGACCGGCCGCTGTGGCTGGGCTCGGTCAAGTCCAACATCGGACACACCCAGGGCGCCGCGGGCGTGGCCGGCGTCATCAAGATGATCATGGCGATGCGGTACGAGACACTGCCCGCCACCCTGCACGTCAAGCGGCCCACGCCCCATGTCGAATGGGGTACCGGTGCCGTACGTCTGCTCACCGAGGCCGTCGGCTGGCCGCGTGGCGAGCGGCCCCGCCGGGCCGCGGTGTCCTCCTTCGGTATCTCCGGCACCAACGCCCACCTGCTGCTCGAACAGGCCCCCGCGGACGAGCCCCCCGCACCGGACCGGACCCCCGGGCCGACCGCCGCGGGCACCGCACCGCCACTGGACACCGCGCCGCCACTGGGCGGCCGCGTGGTGCCCTGGGTGGTGTCCGCCCGCACCGGCCAGGCGTTACAGGACCAGGCCGAGGCCCTCGCCGCACATCTCACCGCCCACCCGGGGCTGCCCGTGACCGATGTGGGCTGGTCGCTCGCCCGGACCCGGTCGGCCTTCGAACACCGGGCCGTGGCCATCGGCGACAACCATGACGAACTGCTGGCCGCCGTGCGGGCGCTGGCCGACGGCCGAAGCCACACCGGACTGACCCGGAGCACGGCGGCGACCCGTTCCGGCGGCACCGCCCTCATGTTCACCGGACAGGGCAGCCAACGCCCCGGCACGGGCCGTGGGCTGTACGACGCCTACCCCGTGTACGCGGAGGCGTTCGACGCGGTCTGCGACGCGCTGGACACGCATCTCGAACGGCCCCTGAAGAGCGTGGCGTTCGGGGACGACGCCGAGGAGCTGGACCGGACCGCGTTCGCCCAGCCCGCGTTGTTCGCGGTCGAGGTGGCGCTGTTCCGGCTCGTCGAGTCGTTCGGCCTCACCCCGTCGTTCCTGACCGGCCACTCCGTGGGCGAGCTGGTGGCCGCGCACGTGGCGGGCGTCCTGTCCCTTCCGGACGCCTGCGCGCTGGTGGCCGCCCGCGGCCGGCTGATGCAGGCGCTGCCGTCCGGTGGCGCCATGGCCGCCGTGGAAGCCACTGAGGAACAGGTCGTCCCGCTGCTCGCCGGCCGCGAGGACCGCGTGGCGCTCGCCGCGGTCAACGGCCCCACCTCGGTGGTCGTGTCCGGAGCCGCCGAAACCGTCGATGAGATCGCCCGCACCCTGAAGGAGCGGGGGCACCGCACCAAGCGGCTCCGCGTCAGCCACGCCTTCCACTCACCGCTCCTGGACCCCATGCTCGACGACTTCCGCGACGTGGCCAAGCGGCTCACCTACCACCCACCGCGCATCCCGGTGATCTCAGGCGTCACCGGCCGGCAGGCCGACCCCGAACAGCTCCGCGACCCCGAGTACTGGGTACGCCACGTCCGCCGGCCCGTACGGTTCCACGACGGTCTGCGCACCCTGCACGGCGAGGGCGTGACCCGCTACCTCGAACTCGGCCCGGACGCCGTCCTCACCACCATGGCCCAGGACGCCCTCGCCACCGGCACACCCGGAGCCCAGGACACCTCGGACGCCCCCGACCCGGCCCCCGTGTTCGCCACCGCCCTGCGCCCCGGCCGCGACGAGCCCCGCACGCTGCTGACCGCGCTCGCCCTGACCCACATCGACGGCGCCACGGTCGACTTCGCCGCCGCCCTCCCCGAGGACGCGGGCCGGGTCGACCTGCCCACCTACCGGTTCCAGCGGCAGCGATACTGGCGGCCCGCCCCGAACGCCACCGCCGACGTACGCGCCGTCGGCCTCCGTACCACCGACCACCCCCTGCTCCAGGCCGCCGTGGAGACACCCGACGGCGGACTGCTGCTCACCGGACGGCTGTCCCCGCACACCCACAGCTGGCTCGCCGACCACACCATCGCGGACAGCGTCCCGCTGCCCGGTACGGCCCTGCTGGAGCTGGTCCTGCTCGCCGCCGCGCACACCGGCCGGGAGCTGATCGAGGACCTCACCCTGGAGACACCGCTGATCCTGCCCGCCTCCGGCGCGGTACGCATCCAGCTCGCCGTCACCGCCCCCGACGAAACCGGGCGGCGGACCGTCACCATCGCCTCGCGTCCCGCCGACGACGGCGACGACGGCCCGGACACCGCGGCCGCCTGGCGCCACCACGCCACCGGCGTACTGGCCGACGCGGCCACGCCACCGCCCGCGGCGGAACCGCCCACCACGGCCTGGCCGCCCGCCGGGGCCGTCCCGGTCGACGTGGCGGACCTGTACGAGCGCCTGACCGCCCAGGGATACGCCTACGGGCCCGCCTTCCGCGGACTGCACACCGCGTGGCGGCTCGGCGAGGAGATGTTCGCCGAGGTACGACTGGCCCCGGAACGGCGCGGCGAGGCCGACGCGTACGGAGTACACCCCGCCCTGCTCGACAGCGCCCTGCACCCGGTGGAGGAGCTTTTCCACGGCGGCCGTGTGCCGGACGGCCCGGAGGCGACCGTCCGACTGCCGTTCTCCTTCGGCGGGGTGCGGCTGTTCACCCCCGGTGCCACCCGGCTCCGCGTGCGCATCACCCCGACCGCCCCGGACACCGTCACCCTGAGGCTGACCGACGACCACGGCGCGCCCGTGGCCACCATCGACTCCCTCGGGCTGCGTGAGGTCCCCGCCGACCGCTGGCGCTCAGCCCGCTCCGCCACCGCCGACGCCCCCCTGTACCGCCTGGACTGGCAGCCGTACCCGGTCTCCGCCGAAGCGGCCGCGCCCACGGCGCGCTGGGTGCTCGTCGGAGCGCGGGAGCCGGACCTGGGCCTCCCGGCACATCCGGATCTGGCCGCCCTGCGGGCCGCCCTCGACGACGGAGAGCCGGTCCCCGACGTCGTCGTCCTGGTATGCCCCGGCGCACCGGACACCTCGGCGGACGACCCGGACCAGACGCCCGCCCGGGTCCGCGCGGCGGTCCATCCCGTCCTCGGCGCCTTGCGCGCCTGGCTGACGGACCAGCGGTTCAGCGGGGCCCGGCTGGTCATCGCCACCCGCGGCGCGGTCGCCACCGGCCCCCGGGACGCGCCCGCCGACCTGGCCACCGCGCCCGTATGGGGGCTGGTCCGCGCCGCCCAGGCGGAACACCCGCAGCGCGTCTGGCTGCTCGACCTGGACGACGACACCGCGTCGCGCGATGCCCTGCGCACCGCCCTCCCGGCCGCGATGGCCGATGCCGAATCGGAGCTGGCGGTACGGGCGGGAACGGCCCATGTGCCCCGTCTGGTCAGGGTGCGCCCCGACCGGGACGCCCCGGCCCGCGCCCTCGACCCGGACGGCACGGCACTGATCACCGGAGGTACCGGAGCGCTGGGCCGGCTGGTGGCCCGGCACCTGGTCACCGCGCACGGCGTGCGCCATCTGCTGCTGGTCAGCCGGCGCGGCGGCATCACGGAGGACATCGACGCCTTCGCGGACGAACTGACCTCGCTGGGCGCGGCGGACGTACGCGTCACCGCGTGTAACGCCGCCGACCCCGAGGCGCTGGCCGCGCTGCTCGCCACCCTCCCCGAAGCACATCCGCTGACGGCTGTCGTCCACGCCGCCGGGGTGCTCGACGACGGCGTGGTCACCTCCATGACACCCGAGCAGCTCGACACCGTACTCGCCCCGAAGCTCGACGCCGCATGGCATCTGCACCGGCTGACCCGGACCATGGATCCGGCCGCGTTCGTGATGTTCTCCTCCGCCGCCGCCATCATGGGCAACGGCGGCCAGGCCAACTACGCCGCCGCCAATATGTTCCTCAACGCCCTCGCCGAACACCGCCACGCCGAGGGGCGGGCGTCCCACGCGCTGGCCTGGGGGCTGCTGGCGTCCGCCGGCGGCATGACCGGCCACCTGGACGACGCGGACCTGGCCCGGATGGCCCGCTCCGGTATCGCCCCCGTCTCCAACGAGCAGGCGCTGACCCTGCTCGACACGGCACTCACCACCGACCACCCCACGCTCGTCCCCGCGCGCTTCGACCTCGCGGCGCTGCGCACCCGGGCCGCCACCGGGCCGCTTCCGCCCGTGCTGCGACGGCTGGTGCACGTCCCCACACGGGCCCCGCGCACCACTGGGGCGCACTCCCTGTCCGAGCGGCTGGCCGGGCTGCCCGCCGGGGAACGGGACCGTCTCGTCGAAGAGCTGGTGCGCGATCAGGTCGCCACCGTGCTCGCCCATCCGGCACCGGAGGCCATCGAACCGGACAGGGCCTTCCAGGACCTCGGCTTCGACTCGCTCACCGCACTGGACCTGCGCAACCGGCTCAACGCGGCCACCGGCATCCGGATCCCCGCCACCGTCATCTTCGACTATCCGACCCCCGACGCCCTCGTGGGCTTTCTGCGGGAGCGGCTGACCGGCGCACCGGCCGCGGCGCCGCTCCCGCCGGAGGTCACCGCCGGGGCGGCCGACGACGATCCCATCGTCATCGTCGGCATGGCCTGCCGCTACCCGGGCGGGGCCGGCTCGCCCGAGGAGCTGTGGCGGCTGGTGGCCGACGGCGTGGACGCGATCGGCGCGTTCCCCGGGGACCGCGGCTGGGACCTCGCGGGCCTCTTCGACCCCGACCCCGACCACACCGGCACCAGCTACGCCCGCGAAGGCGGATTCCTCTACGAGGCCCCACGGTTCGACGCCGAGTTCTTCGGCATCTCCCCCCGCGAGGCACTGGCGACCGACCCACAGCAGCGGCTGCTCCTGGAGACCGCGTGGCAGGCGTTCGAAAGCGCGGGCATCGACCCGGTGAGCCTGCGGGGCAGCCGGAGCGCGGTGATCACCGGGGTCATGTACGACGACTACGGCAGCCGTTTCCTCGGCCGCACCCCGGAGGGCGTCGAGGGCCGTCTGATGACCGGCAGCACACCGAGCATCGCCTCCGGCCGGGTGGCGTTCACCTTCGGCCTGGAGGGGCCCGCGGTGACGGTGGACACGGCCTGCTCCTCTTCGCTGGTGGCCATGCATCTGGCGGCGCAGGCCCTGCGGCAGGGCGAGTGCACCCTGGCCCTGGCCGGCGGAGTGACGGTGATGGCCACCCCCAACACCTTCGTGGAGTTCTCGCGCCAGCGCGGACTGGCCCCGGACGGCCGGTGCAAGCCGTTCGCCGCGGCGGCCGACGGCACCGGCTGGGGCGAGGGCATCGGCCTGCTCGTCCTGGAGCGGCAGTCGGACGCCCGCCGCAACGGCCGTGAGGTGCTGGCGGTGATCCGGGGATCGGCGGTCAACCAGGACGGTGCGTCGAACGGGCTCACCGCGCCGAACGGGCCCTCGCAGCAGCGGGTGATCCGCCAGGCGCTGGCGAACGCCCGGCTGTCCCCGGCCGAGGTGGACGCGGTGGAGGCGCACGGCACGGGAACCACCCTGGGCGACCCCATCGAGGCCCAGGCGCTGCTGGCCACCTACGGGCGGGAGCGACCGGAGGACCGGCCACTGTGGCTCGGTTCCATCAAGTCCAACATCGGCCACACCCAGGCCGCCGCGGGCGTGGCCGGTGTGATCAAGATGGTGATGGCGATGCGCCACGGGCTGTTGCCCGCCTCGCTCCACATCGACGAACCCAGTCCGCATGTGGAATGGGACGACGGCGGAGTGCGGCTGCTGACCGAGGCGGTCGAGTGGCCACGGACCGAGCGGCCCCGGCGCGCGGCCGTCTCCTCCTTCGGCATCAGCGGCACCAACGCCCATGTGATCCTGGAGCAGGCCCCCGACACGCAGCGGCCGAAGCCCGAACCCGACGGCCCCCAGGTGGTGCCCTGGGTGCTGTCCGCGCGGGGCGCCACGGCGCTGCGGGACCAGGCACAGGCGCTGGCCGCGCGGCTGGCCACCGGCCCCTTGGCATCGTCCGCCGAGGTGGGCTGGTCCCTCATCCGCTCCCGCACGCTGTTCGACCACCGTGCGGTGGTGGTCGGCGAGGGCCGTGCCGAACTCAGTGCCGCTGTTGAGGCGTTGGCGGCAGGGGAGGGTCATCCGGGTGTGGTGGGCCCTGGGGTGGCGGTGAGTGGTGGTGTGGGTCCGGTGCTGGTTTTTCCTGGTCAGGGTTCGCAGTGGGCCGGTATGGGTGCCGGTCTGCTGGATGTTTCGCCGGTGTTCGCGGTCCGGGTGGCGGAGTGTGAGCGGGCGCTGGCGCCGTATGTCGACTGGTCGCTGACGGGTGTTCTGCGGGGGGTGGACGGTGCGGGCGATCTGGGTCGGGTGGATGTGGTGCAGCCGGTGTTGTGGGCGGTGATGGTGTCCCTGGCTGCCGTGTGGGCCGGGTACGGGGTGCGTCCTGCCGCTGTGGTGGGCCACAGTCAGGGGGAGATCGCGGCGGCTGTGGTGGCGGGGGCGTTGTCCTTGGAGGACGGTGCGAGGGTTGTGGCGTTGCGCAGCCGGGCGTTGCGGCGGCTGGCTGGTGGTGGGGCCATGGCTTCGTTGGCGTTGGGTTGTGAGCGGGTGGAGGAGTTGTTGTCGGGGTTGGGTGGCCGGGTCGCGGCTGTGGTGGTGGCCGCGGTCAATGGTCCCGCATCCACTGTGGTGTCCGGGCCGCCGGAGCAGGTGGCCGCCACTGTGGCCGCTTGTCGGGACATCGGGGAGCGGGCGCGGATGATCGAGGTGGATTATGCCTCGCACAGTCCGCAGGTTGATGAGATCGCCGGGGAGCTGTGCGAGGTGCTCAGGGGGGTGGAGCCGGTCGGGGTGTCCGGGGCCGGGGTGGTGTTCTACTCCACGGTGACCGGTGGCCGGGTCGATACTTCCGTCCTGGATACGGGCTATTGGGTGCGGAATCTGCGTGAGCGGGTGCGGTTCGCGGAGGCGATCGAGGCGTTGCTGGGTGCCGGGCACCGGGTGTTCATCGAGGCCAGCACCCATCCCGTCCTCACCATGGGCATGCAGGAGACCTTCGAGCAGGCCGGCGTCACCGCCGTCACCGTGCCCACCCTGCGCCGCGACCACGGCGATCTCGCCCAGCTGACGCGGTCCCTGGCCCAGGCGTTCACCGCCGGGACCGACGTCGACTGGACCACCCTGTTCCGCACCGACCCCGCGCCCCGCACGGTGCCGCTGCCCACGTACGCCTTCCAGCGCGAGCGCTACTGGCTCGAAGGCAGCGCCGGCCGTGGCGGCGACCCCACCGACCTCGGCCTGGTCGGATCGGACCACCCGCTGCTCGGCGCGGCCGTGGAACTCGCCGACGGCAGCACCCATCTGCTCACCGGACGGCTGACGGCCGGTGGCGGCGCCGGCTGGCTCGGCGATCACGTGGTGGCGGGCACCCGGCTGGTGCCGGGCGCCGCCCAGGTCGAATGGGCGCTGCGGGCCGCCGACGAGGCGGGCTGCGGCACCGTGGAGGAACTCGCCCTCCAGGTCCCGCTCGTCCTCCCCGACACGGGCGGGCTGCGCGTTCAGGTGGTGGTGGGGGAGGCCGCCGACGACGGACGCCGCGACGTACGGGTGTACTCCCGGCCCGACCACGACGCCGAAGCCACCGCCGGCCCGGCCTGGGTGTGCCACGCGGTCGGCGTACTCGGGCCCCAGGACCCACCGGCACCCCAGCCCTCCGGGGCCTGGCCCCCGGCGAGCGCCGAGCCGGTGGACACCGACGGCTTCTACCAGCGTGCCGCGGCCGCCGGGTACGGCTACGGGCCCGCGTTCCAGGGCGTCGTCAAGCTGTGGCGCGACGGCCCGGACGTACTGGCCGAGGTGGCGCTGCCCGAAGCCGCGGGCGACCGGACCGGATTCGGCATCCACCCGGCGTTGCTGGACGCCGCGCTGCACCCGGCGGGCCTGCTCACCGCCGGACCCGGACAGGAGCCGGACACCGGCCGGGTGTGGCTGCCGTTCGCCTGGAACGGGGTGTCGCTGTGGGCCGCCGGAGCGACCACCGTTCGCGTCCGGCTGTCCCCGCGTGAGCCGGGCGCGGATGGCGAGCGGGCGCTGCGGATGACCGTGGCCGACGCCGTGGGCGACCCGGTCCTGACGGTCGACTCGCTGGTGCTGCGCCCCGCCCGTACGGACCAGCTGCGGACCACCGGCCGAGGTGCCGTGGACGGGCTGTTCACACTGGACTGGACCCCGCTCCCCACCACGGCGCCCGGCGCCGGCACGGGCCTGCCCGAGCCGGTGGCCGGGGACGGCGCCTGGGCGGCGCTGGGCTTCGGGGACGAGTGGGCCACACCCGGTGTGGTCCGCCACCCGGACGTGGCGTCGCTGGTCGCGGCGATCGACGCCGAGGCGCCCGTGCCACCGGTGGTCCTGTCCGCCGTACCGGCCGCCCGGACGGCCACCGACGCGGGTGCCGCCGAAGCCGAAGCCCTCGCGGCCGTACGGCGGACACTGGACCTGCTGCGGGACTGGCTGGACGAACCCCGGCTGGCCGAGAGCCGCCTGGTCGTCGTGACACACGGCGCGGTCGCGGCCGGTGACGCCCTGGGGCAGGACCCGGGCGCCGAGGCCGTGAACCCGGCCGGGGCCGCGGTGTGGGGGCTGGTGCGCAGTGCGCAGGCGGAGAACCCGGACCGGTTCATCCTGCTCGACCTCGATCCGCACGGCGCCGCCACCGGCCCCGACGAGATCGGCGCGGCGGTGCTGGACGGGGTGGCAAGGGCCGTCGCCATGGACGAGCCGCAGGTGGCCGTGGGCTCCGGCCGGGTGTGGGCACCCCGGCTCATGCGCGCCGGCGGCCCCGGCAGCGGCGGTCTGGTGGGCCCGGTGGGGCAGCCCGCGTGGCGGCTGGCCGTGCGCGGCGCGTCCACCGTGGACAATGTGACACCCGTGCCCTGCCCCGAGGCGCTGGAACCGCTGGGGCCCGGAGAGGTCCGGATCGCGGTGCACGCGGCGGGCCTGAACTTCCGCGATGCGCTGATCGTCGTCGGGATGTACCCCGGCGGCGGGGTGTTCCGCGGCAGCGAGGGCGCCGGTGTGGTCGTGGACATCGGCCCGGAAGTGACCGGGCTCGCGGTGGGCGACCGCGTCATGGGCCTGTTCGAGGGCGCGTTCGGCCCGTGGGCGGTGGCGGACGCCCGCATGGTCGTGCCGATCCCCGAAGGCTGGAGCTTCCGCCAGGCGGCCGCCGTACCGGTGGTGTTCCTCACGGCCTGGTACGGACTGGTGGACCTGGCCGGGCTGCGGGGCGGCGAATCGGTGCTGATCCACGCCGCGACCGGCGGCGTCGGCATGGCTGCGGTGCAGATCGCCCGCCACCTGGGCGCCGAGGTCTACGCCACGGCAGGCCCCGGCAAGCACGGTGTGCTGGCGGAGATGGGCATCGACCACGCGCACCGCGCCTCCTCGCGGGATCTGCACTTCGAGGAGGTGTTCCGCGAGGCCACGGGCGGACGCGGCGTCGACGTGGTGCTGAACAGCCTCGCCGGGCCGTTCGTCGACGCCTCCTTGCGGCTGCTGGCCGACGGCGGACGGCTCTCCGAAATGGGCAAGACCGATATCCGCGACCCGGAGCGGCTCGCGGCCGCGTACCCGGGCGTCCGCTACCGGGCCTTCGACCTGGTCCCCGACGCCGGTCCGGACCGCATCGGGGAGATGCTGCGCGAACTGAGCGAGCTGTTCGCCACCGGAGCGCTGCGGCCCGCACCCGTACGGCCCTGGCCGCTCGACCGGGCGCGGGACGCGCTACGGCAGCTGAGCCAGGCCCGGCACACCGGCAAGCTGGTGCTCGACGTCCCCGCCGCGGTCGACCCCGACGGCACGGTGCTCATCACCGGCGGCACCGGCACCCTGGGCGGCCTGGTGGCCGAACACCTGGTGCGCACGTGGCAGGTCGGCCATCTGCTGCTGGTGAGCAGGCGCGGGCCGGACGCCCCGGGAGCCCGCGACCTGACCACCCGACTGGAGGCACTGGGCACACGGGTGCGGATCGCGGCCGTGGATGTCACCGACGCCTCGGCGGTGGCCGACCTGGTGGCGGGTGTCGACCCCGCGCATCCGCTGACGGGCGTCATCCACGCCACAGGTGTGCTGGACGACGCGGTGGTGACCGCACAGACCCCCGAACGACTGGCGCGGGTATGGACCGCCAAGGCCACGGCCGCCGCCCATCTGCACACGGCCACCGCCCATCTGCGGCTGGGCATGTTCGTCCTCTTCTCCTCGGCGGCGGGCACACTCGGCAGCCCCGGCCAGGCCAACTACGCCGCCGCCAACGCCTTCTGCGACGCGCTCGCCGCCCACCGCCGGGCCGCCGGACTGCCGGGGGTGTCGGTGGCCTGGGGCCTGTGGGCCGACGCCAGCGGGATGACCGGCCACCTGGCCGAGGCGGATCGGGCCCGGATGGCCCGTACCGGCGTCGCGGCGCTGACCACCCGGCACGGCCTGGCCCTGCTCGACGCCGCGGTCCAGCACGGCGGCGCCCACCTGGTCGCCGCCCACGTGGACCTCCGCACCCTCGCCGAACTGCCCGCCGACAGCCTGCCCGCCGCGCTGCGCGCCCTGGCCGCCACCGGTGGCGGTGGCGGTCGGCGCACCGCGGCGGCCGCCGGGGAAGACCGGCAGATCGACTGGGCCGCCCGACTCGCGGGCCTGTCCATGGCCGAACAGCACCGCGCGGTGCTGCGGTTGGTCCGTGGCCACGCGGCCACCGTTCTCGGACACGCCGACGTGGACGCCGTGCAGGCGGAGACCAGCTTCAAGGAGTTGGGCTTCGACTCCCTGACCGCCGTGGAACTGCGCAACCGGCTCGCCGCCGCGACCGGTCTGCGGCTGCCCGCCGGCCTCGTCTTCGACTATCCGGAGGCGGCCGTGCTCGCCGACCACCTGCTGGAACTGCTGGCCCCGGGCGGGGGAACCGCACCGGGGCGCGACACCGTCGACCCGGTCCTGGGCGAGCTGGCCAGGCTGGACACCACCTTGGCCACCCTCGTCACGGACGACGAAGGACGGCAGAGGATCACCCAGCGGCTGAGCGGGCTACTGGCGAAATGGAACCGTGGCGGGGCCGTCGACCCGGACGGCGCGACGGGCCTCGACGCCCTCGGCACCCTCGACGCCCTCGAAGCGCTCGAAGCCGCCTCGGACGACGAGATGTTCGAGCTCATTGACCGTGAACTGCCCTGATGGAGGAGCGGAACTGATGTCGGGTACCGAAGAGAAGCTCCGCCAGTACCTCAAGAAGGTCACGGCCGACCTGGGACAGACCCGCCGACGACTTCGCGAGTTGGAGGAACGGTCCCAGGAGCCGGTGGCCATCGTGAGCATGGCCTGCCGGTTCCCCGGCGGGATCGCCTCGCCCGAGGACCTGTGGGAGCTGGTCGCCTCCCGCGGGGACGCCATCGGCGAGTTCCCCACCGACCGCGGCTGGCACACCCGGACCCTCTACCACCCGGACCCCGACCACTCCGGCACCAGCTACGTCCGCCACGGCGGATTCCTCGACCGGGCCGACGGCTTCGACGCCGCGTTCTTCGGCATCAGCCCGCGCGAGGCCCTGGCCGCCGAACCCCAGCAGCGCCAACTGCTGGAAGTCTCCTGGGAACTGCTCGAACGCGCCGGAATCGACCCCACCACGCTGAAGGGCACCCCCACCGGTGTCTACGCGGGCGCCGGCATCCTCGGCTTCGGCACCCCGCGGATCGAGAAGAGCGCGGAAGGATACCTGCTCACCGGAAACACCCTGAGCGTCGTCTCCGGCCGGGTGGCCTTCACCCTCGGCCTGGAGGGGCCGGCGGTCACGGTGGACACCGCCTGCTCGTCATCGCTGGTCGCGATGCATCTCGCCTGCCAGGCGCTGCGGCAGGGGGAGTGCACCCTGGCCCTGGCCGGCGGGGTGACCGTGATGACCACGCCGAACACCTTCGTGGAGTTCTCCCGCCAGCGCGGACTGGCCCCCGACGGCCGTTGCAAGCCCTTCGCCGCCGCCGCGGACGGCACCGGCTTCTCGGAGGGCGTGGGCCTTCTGCTGCTGGAGCGGCTGTCCGACGCACGGCGCAACGGCCACCAGGTACTCGCGGTCATCCGAGGCTCGGCCATCAACCAGGACGGCGCGTCGAATGGCCTCACCGCGCCCAACGGGCCCTCACAACAGCGGGTGATCCGCCAGGCGCTGATCAACGCCCAGCTGTCATCCGCCGAGGTGGACGCGGTGGAGGCCCATGGCACGGGAACGACGCTGGGTGATCCGATCGAGGCCGAGGCACTGATCGGCGCATACGGCCAGGACCGTCCGGCGGACCGGCCGCTGTGGCTGGGCTCGCTGAAGTCCAACATCGGCCATACGCAGGGGGCGGCGGGTGTGGCCGGTGTCATCAAGATGGTGATGGCCCTGCGGCACGAACAGCTGCCGGCCACTTTGCACGTCGATGAGCCGACCCCGCACGCGGACTGGTCCGGTGGCGCGGTGCGGCTGCTGACCGAGGCGGTGGAGTGGCCGAGGAACGAGCGGCCGCGCCGGGCCGGGGTGTCCGCGTTCGGGATCAGTGGCACCAATGCGCATGTGATTGTGGAGCAGGCTCCTGAGGAGGATGCGCCGTTGGTGGGGGCGGTGTCCTGCGAGACGGGCCTGGTGCCGTGGGTGGTGTCGGGGCGGAGTGTGGAGGCGTTGCGGGGTCAGGCGGCGGCGTTGGCGGGGCGGGTGGGGGGTGTTTCCGAGTTCTCGTCCGTCGATGTGGGGTGGTCGTTGGTGACGTCGCGGTCGGTGTTCGAGCATCGTGCGGTGGTGGTGGGTGAGGGTCGTGGTGAGTTGGTGGCGGGGTTGGAGGCGTTGGTGCGGGGGGTGTCGTATCCGGGGGTGGTGGAGTCGGGTGCGGTCGCGTCGCCGGGTGGTGTGGGTCCGGTGCTGGTGTTTCCGGGGCAGGGTTCGCAGTGGGTGGGGATGGGTGCGGAGTTGTTGGAGGTGTCGCCGGTGTTCGCGGCGCGGGTGGGGGAGTGTGAGCGGGCGCTTTCGCGGTATGTGGAGTGGTCGTTGACGGATGTGTTGCGTGGTGTGGAGGGTGCGGCGGATGTGGGGCGGGTGGATGTGGTGCAGCCGGTGTTGTGGGCGGTGATGGTGTCGTTGGCGGGGGTGTGGGCGGGGTATGGGGTGTGTCCTGTTGCGGTGGTGGGTCATAGCCAGGGGGAGATTGCGGCGGCTGTGGTGGCGGGGGTGTTGTCGTTGGAGGATGGTGCGAAGGTGGTGGCGCTGCGGAGTAAGGCTTTGCGGCGGTTGGCTGGTGGTGGGGCGATGGCGTCCTTGGGGGTGGGCCAGGAGCGTGCGGGGGAGTTGCTCTGCGACCTGGGGGAGCGGGTGGCCGCGGTGGGTGTAGCGGCTGTGAATGGGCCGTCGTCCACGGTGGTTTCGGGTCCGCCGGAGCAGGTGGCTGCTGTAGTGGCGGCGTGTGAGGAGTGTGGGGTTCGGGCGCGGTTGATCGAGGTGGATTATGCCTCGCATGGTCCGCAGGTGGATGAGATCCGTGCGGAGTTGGACGAGGTTCTGGCGGGTGTCCGGCCGGTTGATGCGTCCGGGTCGGGTGCGGCGTTCTACTCGACGGTGACGGGTGGCCGGGTGGATGGCGTCATGCTGGATACGGGCTACTGGGTGGCGAATCTGCGGGAGCGGGTGCGGTTTGCCGATGCGGTCGAGGCGTTGCTGGCGGATGGGCATCGGGTGTTCATCGAGGCCAGTTCGCATCCCGTACTGACCGTCGGAATGCAGGAGACCTTCGAGCAGGCGGGTGTGGAAGCGGTCGCGGTGCCCACGCTGCGCCGTGACCATGGTGGGCAGGGGCAGCTTCTGCGGTCGGTAGGTCAGGCGTTCGTCGCCGGGGTCGACGTCGACTGGCGGGCGGCGTTTCCGACGGACCCCACGCCTCGTACCGTCGATCTGCCCACCTACGCCTTCCAGCACCAGCGCTACTGGATGAACCCGTCCGGCGCGGTCGGTGACCCCAGCGACCTCGGCCTGGCCCCCTCGGACCATCCGATGCTGGGCGCCGCCGTGGAGCTGGCCGATGGGAGCACCCACCTGCTCACCGGGCGCATCGCGGCCGGTGACGGCGGCCGTGGCGGTGACGGCTGGCTCGGTGAACACATCGTCGCGGGCGCCGTCCTGGCCCCCGGCGCGGCATTGGTGGAGTGGGTGTTGCGGGCGGCCGACGAGGCCGGCGGCGGTGGGATCGAGGAGTTGGCGCTGCACGTCCCGCTCGTACTGCCGGAGACGGGCGGACTGCGGGTCCAGGTGGTGGTGGGCGCCGCGGCGGAGGACGGACGGCGCGGTGTGCAGGTCTACTCCCGCCCGGACGGCGAGGCCGAAGCCGACGCGGGCTGGGTCTGCCACGCGGAGGGGGTGCTCAACCCGGCATCGGAAGGTATGGGTCAGCCGGTCGAGGGGCTGGGCGGGGCGTGGCCGCCGCCGGGCGCGAAACCGGTGGATCTGACGGGGTTCTACGAGCGTGCCGCGGCGGCGGGCTATGCGTACGGACCGTCGTTCCAGGGGCTGCGGGCCGTGTGGCGGGACGGCGCCGACGTCCTGGCCGAGGTGGCGCTGCCCGAGGCCGCGGGGGACGCGGACGGGTTCGGTATCCATCCGGCGCTGCTCGACGCGGCCCTGCACCCGGCGCTCCTGCTCGACACCGGAATCGAGCGGGAGCGCGAGCGGGACGGCGGACAGGTATGGCTGCCGTTCGCCTGGAACGGGGTGTCGCTGTGGGCCGCCGGAGCGAGCACCGTACGGGTTAGGCTGTCCCCGCGTCGGGACGGCGCGGAGGGTGAGCGCGGGCTGCGGGTGGTGGTGGCCGACGCCGTGGGTGCCCCCGTCCTGACGGTCGAATCCTTGGCGACGCGTCCGGCGGACGTGGAACGGTTGCGGGCCGTGGCGACGCGTGGCGCCGACGGTCTGTTCGTCCTGGACTGGGCCCCCTTGCCGCAGCCGACGGGGACTGACGGGCCGATGGCCGAGCCCGACGGCTGGGCGGTGCTGGCGACCGAGGGTGCGCACCCGGATCTGGAAGTGTTTCTCGCGGGACTCGATGGCGAGCGGCCGATCCCGGCCGTGGTTCTCGCCGAGTTCCCGCGCTCGGGCGCCGAAGCCGTGGCCGACATGGCGGCCGACGGTATGGCGATGGCGGAACGCGCGCTGGAGCTGGTGCAGCGGTGGCTGGCCGAGCCACGGCTGGCGGATGCCCGGTTGGTGGTGGTGACGCGTGGCGCGGTCGCCGTCACCGATGCCGAGAGTGGTATGGATGTGGCCGCCGCGGGGCTGTGGGGTCTCCTGCGGAGTGCGCAGGCGGAGCACCCGGGGCGCTTCCTCCTGATCGACCTCGACCCGGCTTCCGACGTCACCGCGGACAGCGTACGGGGCGCCGTCGCACGGGCGTGGGAGATGGACGAGCCGCAGCTGGCCGTGCGCGATGGACGAGTGTGGGTGCCGCGACTGGTCCGTGCCTCAGCCGACCGGGATCCGAAGGCTCCGGACACCCCGACGGCGCTCGATCCGGACGGCACCGTGCTGGTGACGGGCGGCACCGGCACCCTGGGCGGCCTGGTGGCCGAACACCTGGTGCGTACGTGGCAGGTCGGCCATCTGCTCCTGGTGAGCCGTCGCGGGCCGGACGCTCCGGGGGCCCGCGATCTGGCCGCCCGCCTGGAGGAGCTGGGCGCGCGGGTGCGAATCGCCGCCGTGGACGTCACGGACGGGCCGGCGGTGGCCGAGCTGGTGGCGGGGATCGATGCCGAGCATCCGCTGACCGGTGTCATCCACGCCACGGGCCTGCTCGACGACGCGGTGGTCACCTCCCAGACACCCGAGCGGCTGGCCCGGGTGTGGGCGGCCAAGGCGACGGGCGCGGCGCATCTGCACAGCGCCACCGCAGACCTTCCGCTGTCCTTGTTCGCCATGTTCTCCTCGGCCGCCGGGGTCCTGGGCAGTCCGGGACAGGCCAACTACGCGGCGGCGAACGCCTTCTGCGACGCCCTCGCCGCCCACCGCCGGACGCTCGGCCTCCCGGGACTTTCGGTGGCCTGGGGCCTGTGGGCCCAGACCAGCGGGATGACCGGAAAACTCGTGGCGACGGACCGCGCCCGGATGTCCCGCTCGGGCATCGCCGCGATGTCCGGCGAGAAGGCGCTGGGCCTGCTCGATGCCGCCTGCGCGCAGGACAGCCCTTTCTGTGTCGCCGCCGATATCCATCCAACTGGGGTGGGTGGTGGAGGGCTTCCCGCGGTGTTGCGGGGGTTGGTGGTGGGTCGTGTCAGGCGGCGGTCGGCGGTGGGTGAGGTGGGGGTTTCGGGGTTGGTGGAGCGGTTGAGGGGGTTGGGTGCTGAGGCTCGGTTGGATGGGGTGGTTGAGGTGGTGCGGGGTGGTGTGGCGGTGGTGTTGGGGTTTGGTTCGCCGGGTGAGGTGCGGGTGGATGCGTCGTTCAGGGAGTTGGGTTTTGATTCGTTGACGGCGGTGGAGTTGCGTAATCGGTTGTCGTCGGTGACGGGGTTGCGGTTGCCGGCGACGATGGTGTTCGACTATCCGACGCCTCGGGTGCTGGCGGAGTATGTGTGTGCCCGGCTGATGGGTGAGACGACTGCCGGTGCGGGTGCTTCTGTGGTGGCGGCGGCCGATGGGGACGAGCCGATCGCGATCGTTGCGATGAGCTGCCGTTTCCCGGGTGGGGTCACCTCGCCCGAGGGGCTGTGGGATCTGGTGGCCTCGGGGAAAGACGTGATGGGGGAGTTTCCGACCGGCCGGGGCTGGGATCTGGAGGGGTTGTTTCATCCGGATCCCGATCACCCTGGTACGTCGTATGCGCGTGAGGGTGGGTTCCTGTATGACGCTGATGCGTTCGATGCGGCGTTTTTCGGGATCAGTCCGCGGGAGGCGTTGGCGATGGATCCGCAGCAGCGGTTGTTGTTGGAGGCGTCGTGGGAGGTGCTGGAGCGGGCGGGGATCGATCCGGTGTCGTTGAAGGGCAGTCCGACCGGTGTCTACGCGGGCGTGATGTACCACGACTACGCGGCCGGACTGAGTGGTGGCGACGCGCGGCTGGAAGGCTACGCGATGCTGGCCAGCTCGGGGAGTGTGGTTTCTGGGCGGGTGGCGTACTCGCTGGGGTTTGAGGGGCCGGCGGTGACGGTGGATACGGCGTGTTCGTCGTCGTTGGTGGCGATGCATCTGGCGGCGCAGGCGTTGCGGCGGGGGGAGTGCACGTTGGCGTTGGCCGGTGGGGTGACGGTGATGGCGACGCCGGATGTGTTCACTGGTTTTTCCCGTCAGCGTGGGTTGGCGCCTGATGGTCGGTGCAAGCCGTTTGCTGCGGCTGCGGACGGTACTGGCTGGGGTGAGGGTGTGGGGGTTTTGTTGCTGGAGCGGTTGTCGGATGCTCGGCGTAATGGTCATGAGGTGTTGGCGGTGGTCCGGGGTTCGGCGGTCAATCAGGATGGTGCGTCGAATGGGCTTACCGCGCCGAATGGTCCTTCGCAGCAGCGGGTGATTCGTCAGGCGTTGGCCAGTGCGGGGTTGTCGGCTGCGGATGTCGATGTGGTGGAGGCGCATGGTACGGGTACGACGTTGGGTGATCCGATCGAGGCGCAGGCGTTGCTGGCCACTTACGGGCAGGAACGCTCGGTGGAGCGGCCGTTGCTGCTCGGTTCGATCAAATCCAACATCGGACACGCCCAAGCGGCGGCCGGAGTCGCGGGCGTCATCAAGATGGTGCAGGCGATGCGCCACGGGCTGCTGCCCGCGTCCCTGCACATCGATGAGCCGACTCCGCATGTGGACTGGGGTAGTGGTGCGGTGCGGCTGCTGACCGAGGCGGTGGAGTGGCCGATGGGTGAGGGTCCGCGCCGGGCCGGGGTGTCCTCGTTCGGCGCCTCCGGCACCAACGCCCATCTCATCCTGGAGCAAGCCCCCGGCCCGGCCGACCGTGTCACGACCGAGCCTGCGGCATCCCCCGACATGCGCGCGGTCCCGTGGGTGCTGTCGGCGCGGAGCACGGAGGCGCTGCGCGGCCAGGCCGTGGCCCTGGCCGAACGCGTGGCCAGGGCCCCGGAGGCGTCGGCGGTCGATGTGGGCTGGTCGCTTGCCACCACGCGGTCGCTGTTCGAACACCGGGCGGTGGCATGGGGCGACGACCGCGACGCGCTGCTGGGCGCCGTGGAGGCCCTGGCGGCCGGTGAACCCCATCCGGGCGTGGTGCTCCCCGACGGTGGAACAGCCTCGGGCAAGACGGTGTGGCTCTTCAGCGGCCAGGGCAGCCAGCGCCAGGGGATGGGAGCCGAGCTGTACGACCGGTTCCCGGTGTTCGCCACGGCGTTCGACGAGGTCTGCGGACTGCTCGACCCGCACCTGCAACATCCCCTCCGTGAGGTGGTCTTCCACGGTGTGGCCGGGCGGCCGGGGCTGTTGGACCACACCACCTATGCTCAGGCCGGACTGTTCGCCCTGCATATCGCCCTGGCGCGGCTGCTCGCCTCGGTCGGTGTACGCCCGGATGTGGTGATCGGGCATTCGATCGGGGAGATCGCGGCCGCCCATATCGCCGGGGTCTTCGATCTCTCCGACGCCTGCCGTCTCGTCGCCGCCCGCGCCACCCTGATGGGGGGACTTCCCGCTGGCGGAGGCATGGCCACCATCGCGGCCACCGCCGAGGAACTCGCCGAGGATCTGGCCGTATACGACGGGCGGGTCGGTATCGCCGCCCTGAACACCCCCGGCAACACCGTCGTCTCCGGTCCGGTCGAACCGGTCGCCGAGATCAGCGCCATCTGGGCGGCCAGGGGCCGCAAGACCCGGACGCTGACCGTCAGCCATGCCTTCCACTCCCCGCTGATGGATCCCATCCTGGAGCCGTTCGCGCAGGCCATCGACGGTCTGGCTTTTCAGCGGCCCACCCTTCCGGTGCTCAGCAACCTGACCGGTGAGCCGGCCGACGAGGTGATGGCCACACCGGAATACTGGGTGCGGCAGATCCGCCGGCCCGTCCTCTTCCACCCCGCCATCACCCATATCGCGTCCGAAACCGGGGTCTTCCTCGAACTCGGCCCCGACCCGGTCCTGGCCACCGCCACCCAACACACCCTTCAACACCTCACCGCCGACGATGCCACGGCCGATGCCGATGAGGGCGGGGCCGACGAGGGCGGGGCTGGGCGGCCGAGTCCGCTGGTGACGGCCACCCTGAGCCGTAAACGGTCCGATGTCCAGGCACTCGGCCACGCCCTCGCCCAACTGCACACCCATGGCACCGATGTCGACTGGGCCCGCTGGTTCCCGGCCGATCCTGCCCCACGGAGGATCGACCTGCCGACGTACGCCTTCCAACGCGAGCGCTACTGGCTGGCCGCGGGCGGTGGCGTCGGGGACGTGGGGGCCGCCGGGCTACAGCGGGTCGAGCATGCGCAACTGCCCGCGTCCGTCGGACTCGCCGACGGCGGGCTGGTGCTGACCGGACGGATCTCCGCCAGGGGCGCCGGGGGATGGCTGGCCGAGCATGTGATGGCGGACACCGTGCTGGTGCCGGGCGCGGCGCTGGTGGAGTGGGCGCTGCGGGCGGCCGACGAAGCGGGTTGTGGTGGGGTGGAGGAGCTGGCGCTCCAGGTTCCGCTCGTTCTGCCCGGGTCCGGTGGGCTGCGCGTCCAAGTGGTGGTCGGCGTGGCCACCGAGGACGGGCGGCGTGATGTGCGGATCCACTCCCGGCCCGACCACGATGTCGAACCCGGCGCCGACCCGGGCTGGGTGTGCCATGCCGAGGGCGTCCTGGGGCCGCAGTCCCCGCCATCGCCACCGGAGAGCCCCGCGCGGGGCCCGATGGACGAGCCGGGCGGGGCATGGCCCCCGGTGGGCGCGGAGCCCGTACGGCTGGACGGGTTCTATGAGCGTGCCGCGGCGGCGGGGTACGCATACGGTCCGTCGTTCCGGGGACTGCGGGCGGTATGGCGGGACGGTGCGGATGTGCTGGCCGAAGTGGCGCTGCCCGAGGCCGCCGGAGCCCCGGAAGGTTTCGGTATCCACCCCGCGCTCCTGGATGCCGCGCTCCATCCGGCGTTCCTCCTCGATGGGCCCGAGCCGGGGCACGACGACGGCCGGGTCTGGCTGCCGTTCGCGTGGCGTGGCGTGTCGCTGTGGGCGGGCGGCGCCACGACCGTCCGGGTCCGGCTCTCCCCTCAACAGCGAGAGGCGGGTGGCGCCGAGGGCGAGCGTGGGCTACGGGTGGTGGTGGCCGACGCCGTGGGCGGTCCGGTGCTGACCGTCGACTCGCTGATGATGCGACCGGCCGCCGCCGACCAGCTGCGGACCTCCGGCGGACCCGAGGCGGACGGGCTGTTCACCCTGGAGTGGACGCCCCTGCCCGGCCCGGCACAGGACAGCGAGGAGGCAGGACAGGAACCGGACCCGGCGGAGGCCGACGGGTGGGTGGTTATCGGCCCACGGGAGTGCGAGCCGATCGCGCCGGGCGCGGTACGCCATCCGCGTCTGGAGACCCTGGTCTCCGCCCTCGACGGTGACGCCCCCGCTCCCTCGGTGGCCATCGCGTATGTGCCCGCCCTTCGCGGCCCCGCCGACGGCGACGCGCCTACGGTCCTGGCGGCCGCCGGCCTGGCGGCTTCGGAGCGCGTGCTGGAGCTGGTGCGGGGGTGGCTGGCCGAACCGCGGTTCGCCGACGCCCGGCTGGTGCTGGTGACACGCGGAGCGGTGGCGATCGGCGGGTCCGAGACGGAGGGTGCTGGGGAGGGCGGCGTGGATGTGGCCGGGGCCGCCGTGTGCGGACTGGTGCGCAGTGCGCAGGCGGAGCACCCGGGGCGCTTCCTTCTGGTCGACCTCGACCCGGACTCCGAGCCGCTCGGCCAGGGTGTGCACAGCGCCGTGGCGTGCGCGGTGCGCATGGACGAGCCGCAGGTCGCACTGCGGGCGGGACGTGTCCGGGTGCCCCGGCTGATGCGTGCCGGTGGCGTGAGCAGCGGGGGTGTGGCCGCACTGGTGGGGCAGCCCGCGTGGCGGCTGGAGTTGACCGGGGCGGCCACGGTGGACAACGTGAAGCCGGTGCCGTGTCCGGAGGTGCTGGAGCCGCTCGAACCGGGGCAGGTGCGGGTGGCGGTGCACGCGGCCGGTATCAACTTCCGGGACGCACTCGTCAGTTTGGGCATGGTCCCGGGCCAGACCGGGCTCGGCGGCGAGGGTGCCGGTGTGGTGGTGGACGTCGGCCCCGAGGTGACAGGGCTCGCGGTGGGCGATCGGGTCATGGGGGTCTTCGATCGCGCGTTCGGCCCGACGGCGGTGACCGATGCCCGCATGGTGGCGCCCATTCCCGACGGGTGGACCCATCAGCAGGCGGCCTCGGTGCCGGTGGCGTTCCTGACGGCCTGGTACGGGCTGGTGGAGCTGGCCCGGCTCCAGCCGGGGGAGTCGGTGTTGATTCATGCCGCGACCGGTGGTGTGGGGATGGCGGCGGTGCGGATCGCGCGGTATCTGGGTGCGGAGGTCTACGCGACGGCGAGTCCTGGCAAGCATGGGGTGCTTGAGGCGATGGGTATCGATGAGGCGCATCGGGCCTCGTCGCGCGATCTGGGCTTTGAGGGCGTGGTGCGGGAGGCCACGGGTGGCCGGGGTGTGGATGTGGTGCTCAACAGTCTTGCCGGGCCCTTCGTCGACGCCTCCCTGCGGCTGCTGCGAGAAGGCGGCCGGCTGATGGAAATGGGCAAGACCGACCTGCGCGACCCCGAGCGGATCGCGGAGGCGCACCCGGGGGTGACGTACCAGGTCTACGACCTGATCATCGACGCCGGGCCCGAACGCATCGGCCGGATGCTGGGCGAACTGGGCGAGCTGTTCACCACGGGAGCCCTGCGGCCGCTGCCGGTGCGGACCTGGCCACTCGGCCGGACCCGCGAGGCGCTGCGCCATCTCAGCCAGGCCAAGCACACCGGCAAGCTGGTGCTGGACGTCCCCGCCGCGGTGGACCCGGACGGCACCGTGCTCATCACCGGTGGCACCGGCACGCTGGGCGCACTGGTCGCCGAACATCTCGTGCGGGTCTGGCGGATCAGGCATCTGCTGCTGGTGAGCCGCCGGGGCCCGGACGCGCCGGGCGCCCAGGACCTCGCCGCCCGGCTGACCGGCCTGGGCGCGCGGGTACGGATCGTCGCCGCCGATGTCACCGACGCGGCCGCCGTGACCGGCCTGGTGGCCGGTGTCGATCCGCGGCATCCGCTGACCGGCGTGATCCACGCCGCCGGTGTGCTGGACGACGCGGTGGTCACCGCGCAGACGCGCGAGCGGCTGGCGCGGGTCTGGGCGGCGAAGGCCACCGCCGCGGCACATCTGCACGCCGCTACGGCACATCTGCGGCTGGGCGCGTTCGTACTGTTCTCATCGGCCGCCGGAGTCATGGGCAGCCCGGGACAGGCCAACTACGCCGCCGCCAACGCCTTCTGCGACGCGCTCGCCGCCCACCGCCAGGCCCTGGGCCTGCCGACGGTTTCGGTGGCGTGGGGCCTGTGGGCCGAGTCCAGCGAGATGACGGGCGCTCTCGCCGAGGCGGACCTGGCCCGAATGTCCCGTTCCGGCGTCACCGCGATGGCCGCCGACCACGCCCTTCGGCTGCTCGACGCGGCCGCCGAGCACGGCGGCCACCAGCTGGTCGCGGCGGACGTGAACACCCATGTCCTGGCCGCCCAGACTCCCGACACGCTTCCCGCCACCCTCCGCGCCCTCGCCGCCTCCGGTGCCTCCGGCGTCGGCGGTGCGGCGACGCGGCGTACCGCTGCGGCGGCCGAAGTGCGGCCGGACGACTGGGCCGATCGACTGGCGGGCCTGTCCGCCGCGGAGCAGCACCGCGTGGTGTTGCGGTTGGTCCGTGGCCATGTGGCCACCGTGCTCGGACACGCCGACACCGACACGGTGCAGGCCGACACCAACTTCAAGGAGTTGGGCTTCGACTCCCTGACCGCCGTGGAACTGCGCAACCGGCTCGCCGCCGCCACCGGTCTGCGGCTGCCCGCCGCCCTTGTCTTCGACTATCCGGAGGCGGCCGTGCTCGCCGACTACCTGCTCGAGCGCATCGCCCCGGCGGTCGGTTCCGCACCGGGCCGGGACGGCGCCGATCCGGTCCTCAACGAACTGGCCAGGCTCGAAACCACCTTGGTCGGCCTCGACATGGCGGACGGCGACGCGGGGGCGATCACGGCACGGCTGGAGAGCCTGCTGGCGAAGTGGAAGGCGACACGAAAGCCGGCGGAGGAAGAGATGACCGCCGCGGAGAGGCTGGAGTCCGCGTCCGCGGCCCAGGTTCTCGAATTCATCGACAACGAACTGGGCGTGTCCTGAATGTGCCGGACGCGACGACCGCTGAGGACCGGGTGAAACCTCATGGTGAATGTGAACGAAGAGAAACTGGTCGAGTACCTCAAGCGCGTCTCCGCGGATCTGCACGATACGCGTCTGCGATTGCGCGAAGCGGAGGAGCGGAACCAGGAGCCGATCGCCGTCGTGAGCATCGCCTGCCGCTTCCCGGGCGGGGTGACAACGCCCGAGGAGCTGTGGCGGTTGGTCGCCAAGAGGGTGGACGCGATCGGGGACTTCCCCACCGACCGGGGCTGGGACCTCGACAGCCTCTATCACCCTGACCCGGATCACCCCGGGACCACCTACGTCCGCCGGGGCGGATTCCTGGACGACGCCGACCGATTCGACCCCCAGTTCTTCGGCATCAGCCCGCGCGAGGCGCTCGCCACCAGCCCCCAGCAGCGACTGCTGCTGGAAACCGCCTGGGAGGCATGTGAACGAGCGGGTATCGACCCCGTGTCCCTGAAGGGCTCCCGGACGGGCGTCTACGCCGGCACGGCGACCACCGGCGGCGGCGCGGCGGGCGATGCCCAGAACGGATCCGAGGGTTACGCGGGCAACGCACCGAGCCTGCTGTCCGGCCGGGTGTCCTACACCCTCGGCCTGGAGGGACCGGCCGTCACAGTGGAGACGGCGTGCTCCTCATCCCTCGTCGCGATCCACCTGGCCTGCCAGGCACTACGGCAGGAGGAGTGCACCCTGGCCCTGGCCGGCGGGGTGACGGTGATGACCACCCCCGAGGTGTTCACCGGTTTCTCCCGGCAACGAGGGCTGTCCCCCGACGGCCGGTGCAAGGCGTTCTCGGCGAGCGCCGACGGAACGGGATGGGGCGAAGGCGTCGGACTCCTCCTGCTGGAGCGGCTGTCCGACGCACGGCGCAACGGCCACCAGGTACTCGCGCTGATCCGGGGTTCAGCCATCAACCAGGACGGCGCCAGCAACGGATTCACCGCGCCCAACGGCCCCTCGCAGCAGCGAGTCATCCGCCAGGCGCTCGCCGGCGCCCGGCTGGCCCCGTCCGAGGTGGACGCGGTGGAGGCCCATGGCACGGGCACCAAGCTGGGTGACCCGATCGAGGCCGACGCGCTGATCGCCACCTACGGCCGGGACCGTCCGGCGGACCGGCCGCTGTGGCTGGGCTCGTTGAAGTCCAACATCGGCCATACGCAGGGTGCGGCGGGTGTGGCGGGTGTGATCAAGATGGTGATGGCCCTGCGGCACGGCATGCTCCCGGCGACCCTCCATGTCGATGAGCTGACGCCTCATGTGGAGTGGAACGGCGGAGGCGTGCGGCTGCTGACCGAGGCGGTGGAGTGGCCGGCGGCCGAGCGCCCGCGCCGGGCCGGGGTGTCGTCTTTTGGGATCAGTGGCACCAATGCGCATGTGATTGTGGAGCAGGCTCCTGAGGAGGATGCGCCGTTGGTGGGGGCCGTGTCCTGCGAGACGGGTGTGGTGCCGTGGGTGGTGTCGGGGCGGAGTGCGGGGGCGTTGCGGGGTCAGGCGGCGGCGTTGGCGGGGCGGGTGGGGGGTGTTTCCGAGTTCTCGTCCGTTGATGTGGGGTGGTCGTTGGTGACGTCGCGGTCGGTGTTCGAGCATCGTGCGGTGGTGGTGGGTGAGGGTCGTGGTGAGTTGGTGGCGGGGTTGGAGGCGTTGGTGCGGGGGGTGTCGTATCCGGGGGTGGTGGAGTCGGGTGCGGTCGCGTCGCCGGGTGGTGTGGGTCCGGTGCTGGTGTTTCCGGGGCAGGGTTCGCAGTGGGTGGGGATGGGGGCGGAGCTGCTGGAGGTCTCGCCGGTGTTTGCGGCGCGGGTGGGGGAGTGTGAGCGGGCGCTTTCGCGGTATGTGGAGTGGTCGTTGACGGATGTGTTGCGTGGTGTGGAGGGTGCGGCGGATGTGGGGCGGGTGGATGTGGTGCAGCCGGTGTTGTGGGCGGTGATGGTGTCGTTGGCGGGGGTGTGGGCGGGGTATGGGGTGTGTCCTGTTGCGGTGGTGGGTCATAGCCAGGGGGAGATTGCGGCGGCTGTGGTGGCGGGGGTGTTGTCGTTGGAGGATGGTGCGAAGGTGGTGGCGCTGCGGAGTAAGGCTTTGCGGCGGTTGGCTGGTGGCGGGTCGATGGCGTCCTTGGGTGTGGGCCAGGAGCGGGCGGGGGAGTTGCTCTCCGACTTGGGGGAGCGGGTGGCCGCGGTGGGTGTAGCGGCTGTGAATGGGCCGTCGTCCACGGTGGTTTCGGGTCCGCCGGAGCGGGTGGCCGCAGTCGTGGCGGCGTGTGAGGAGTGTGGGGTTCGGGCGCGGTTGATCGAGGTGGATTATGCCTCGCATGGTCCGCAGGTGGATGAGATCCGTGCGGAGTTGACCGAGGCTCTGGCGGGTGTCCGGCCGCTCGAGACGTCCGTTTCCGGTACGGCGTTCTACTCGACCGTGACCGGAGGTCGTGTCGTCCCCACCGATTTGGATACCGGGTATTGGGTGGCGAATCTGCGGGAGCGGGTGCGCTTCACCGAGGCCGTCCAGGCGTTGCTGGCGGACGGTCACCGGGTGTTCATCGAGGCCAGCACCCATCCTGTGCTCACCCTTGGGATGCAGGAGACCTTCGAGGAAGCCGGGGTTCCCGCCGTCACCGTGCCCACGCTGCGCCGTGACCACGGCGGCCAGGCCCAGCTCGTCCATTCCCTTGCCCAGGCGTTCGTCGCCGGGGTCGACGTCGACTGGCGGGCGGCGTTTCCGACCGACCCGCCGCCTCGTACCGTCGATCTGCCCACCTACGCCTTCCAGCGCCAACGCTACTGGGCCGCCGCCACTGGCGGGGGCGGCGATGTGGGCGGGGCGGGGTTGCAGCAGGTGGAGCACCCGTTGTTGCGGGCGGCAGTGGGTCTCGCCGACGGCGGGCTGGTGCTGACCGGACGGGTGTCGGCCATCGGCGGTGGCTGGCCCGGTGACCATGTGGTCGCCGGAGCGTCGCTGGTACCGGGCGCGGCGTTGGTGGAGTGGGCGTTACGGGCGGCCGATGAGGCGGGCTGTGGCGGTGTGGAGGAACTGGCCCTTCAGGTGCCGCTCGTCCTGCCGTCGTCGGGCGGGCTGCGGGTGCAGATCGTGGTGGGCGAGGCCGCCGAGGACGGGCGGCGCGATGTGCGGGTGTACTCCCGGCCCGACCGTGATGTCCAGCCCGGCGCGGATCCGGACTGGGTGTGCCATGCGGAGGGCGTCCTGAGCCCGTCGCCCGCACCGTGCCCGGTCGAGGAGGTGGCGGGAGCCTGGCCTCCCGAGGGCGCGAGCCCGATGGATGTCGAGGGGTTCTACGAGCGTGCCGCGGCGGTGGGCTATGCGTACGGGCCGTCGTTCCAGGGGCTGCGGGCCGTGTGGCGGGACGGCGCGGACCTCCTGGCCGAGGTGGCGCTGCCCGAGGCCGCGGGGGACGCGGACGGGTTCGGTATCCACCCGGCGCTGCTCGACGCCGCCCTGCACCCCATGCTGCTCGCAGCCGACGCCGAGCCGGCCGACGACGAGGGGATGCGACTGCCGTTCGCCTGGAACGGCGTGTCGCTGTGGGCCACCGAGGCGCACACCATCCGGGTCCGGCTCTCTCCCCATCAGGACGGTGCGGAGGGAGAGCGCGGGCTACGGATGGTGGTGACCGATGCCATGGGCGCCCCGGTGCTGACGGTCGACTCCGTGACCATGCGCCCCGCCGACCCCGGCCAGTTGCGGGCCGGGGGCGGGCGTGGCGTGGATGGGCTGTTCACGCTGGACTGGGTACCGATGCCCGCCGTGCCCGATGCGGACGTTTCCGACGGTGAGGGCTGGGCCGTGCTGGGCCAGGACGTCCTGCGCTTGGCCGGGGAACCTGGATTCGGCGGCGGGGGCGTGGTGTGCCATCCGGGTCTCGAAGCGCTGGTGGCCGCGATGGACGACGGTGCGGCACCTCCCGCGTTCGCCCTGACCTACCTGCCGGCAGACGGCAGCCAGGCGGAGGACGGCTCGGTGACGATGGCGACGGCGGCTGATGGCTTGGCTGCCGTCGGCCGGGCGCTGGAGCTGGTGCAGGGGTGGCTGGCCGAACCGCGGCTGGCCGACGCCCATTTGGTGGTGATGACGCGCGGTGCGGTGCCGGTCGGCCGTCGTGGAGTGGTGGACTCCGGCGACGACGGCGACGGCGATGCTGACGGGGCGTTGAACGTGGCCGCGGCGGGGCTGTGGGGCCTGCTGCGGAGTGCGCAGGCGGAGCACCCGGACCGGTTCGTCCTCCTCGACCTCGACCCGGTCGCCGATCCGACCTGGCGTGATGTGGCGGACGCCGTGGTCCGTGCCGTACGCGCGGATGAGCCACAGGCGGTGCTGCGAGCCGGACGGATGGTGGTGCCCCGGCTGACGCGCGCGCGTGACATCGACTCTGCCGACGAGGCGGTTTCCGGAGGACCGATCCCCGGGGGGCTCGACCCCGACGGCACGGTGCTGATCACCGGCGGTACGGGCCTGCTGGGCGGTCTGGTGGCCGAGCATCTGGTGCGTACGTGGCAGGTCAAGCATCTGGTCCTGGTCAGCCGACGTGGTGCGGACGCGCCCGGCGCGCCGGAGCTGGCCGAGCGGCTGAGCGGCCTGGGCGCTCGGGTACGGATCGCCGCGGTGGACGTCGCGGACGCCGACGCGGTGGCCGACGTGGTGGCCGGCATCGACCCGGCGTATCCGCTGACCGGTGTCCTTCATGCGGCGGGGCTGCTGGAAGACGCGGTGGTCACCTCGCAGACGCGGGAGCAACTCGCACGGGTGTGGGCGGCGAAGGCCGCGGCGGCCGCCCATCTGCACCGCGCCACGGCGGATCTGCCGCTCCGCATGTTTGTGATGTTCTCGTCGGCCGCCGGTGTCGTGGGCAACGCGGGTCAGGCCGGATACGCGGCGGCCAACGCGTTCGTCGATGCGTTGGCCGCCCATCGACGGACGCTGGGGCTGCCCGCACTTTCCCTGGCATGGGGGCTGTGGGCGCAGGCCAGCGAGATGACTGGGCACATGGGCCGGGCGGACCTGACACGACTGCGCGGAATGAGGCCGCTGTCCGCCGAGCGTGGGCTGGCCCTGCTGGATGCCGCATGCCGCCGCGAGAGCCCGCTGATGGTGGCCGTGGACCTCGATCCGGCTGGGGTGGGTGGTGGGGGGCTTCCTGCGGTGTTGCGGGGGTTGGTGGTGGGTCGTGTCAGGCGGCGGTCGGCGGTGGGTGAGGTGGGGGTTTCGGGGTTGGTGGAGCGGTTGAGGGGGTTGGGTGCTGAGGCTCGGTTGGATGGGGTGGTTGAGGTGGTGCGGGGTGGTGTGGCGGTGGTGTTGGGGTTTGGTTCGCCGGGTGAGGTGCGGGTGGATGCGTCGTTCAGGGAGTTGGGTTTTGATTCGTTGACGGCGGTGGAGTTGCGTAATCGGTTGTCGTCGGTGACGGGGTTGCGGTTGCCGGCGACGATGGTGTTCGACTATCCGACGCCTCGGGTGCTGGCGGAGTATGTGTGTGCCCGGCTGATGGGTGAGACGACTGCCGGTGCGGGTGCTTCTGTGGTGGCGGCCGACGCGGATGACCCCGTGGCGGTCATTGGTATGGCTTGCCGTTTCCCAGGTGGTGCGAACTCTCCCGAAGCGCTGTGGGATCTGGTGGCCTCGGGGAAAGACGTGATGGGGGAGTTTCCGACCGGCCGGGGCTGGGACCTGGACGGGCTGTTCCACCCGGACCCCGACCACCCGGGCACCAGCTATGCGCGTGAGGGTGCCTTCCTGTATGACGCTGACGCGTTCGATGCGGCGTTTTTCGGGATCAGTCCGCGGGAGGCGTTGGCGATGGATCCGCAGCAGCGGTTGTTGTTGGAGGCGTCGTGGGAGGTGCTGGAGCGGGCCGGGATCGATCCGGTGTCGTTGAAGGGCAGCCCGACCGGTGTCTACGCGGGCGTGATGTACCACGACTACGCGGCAGGGCTGAGCAGTGGTGCGGATGCGAAGCTCGAGGGCTATGCGATGCTCGCGGGCTCGGGGAGTGTGGTTTCTGGGCGGGTGGCGTACTCGCTGGGGTTTGAGGGGCCGGCGGTGACGGTGGATACGGCGTGTTCGTCGTCGTTGGTGGCGATGCATCTGGCGGCGCAGGCGTTGCGGCGGGGGGAGTGCACGTTGGCGTTGGCCGGTGGGGTGACGGTGATGGCGACGCCGGATGTGTTCACTGGTTTTTCCCGTCAGCGTGGGTTGGCGCCTGATGGTCGGTGCAAGCCGTTTGCTGCGGCTGCGGACGGTACTGGCTGGGGTGAGGGTGTGGGGGTTTTGTTGCTGGAGCGGTTGTCGGATGCTCGGCGTAATGGTCATGAGGTGTTGGCGGTGGTCCGGGGTTCGGCGGTCAATCAGGATGGTGCGTCGAATGGGCTTACCGCGCCGAATGGTCCTTCGCAGCAGCGGGTGATTCGTCAGGCGTTGGCCAGTGCGGGGTTGTCGGCTGCGGATGTCGATGTGGTGGAGGCGCATGGTACGGGTACGACGTTGGGTGATCCGATCGAGGCGCAGGCGTTGCTGGCCACTTACGGGCAGGAACGCTCGGTGGAGCGGCCGTTGCTGCTCGGTTCGATCAAATCCAACATCGGACACGCCCAAGCGGCGGCCGGAGTCGCGGGCGTCATCAAGATGGTGCAGGCGATGCGCCACGGGCTGCTGCCCGCGTCCCTGCACATCGATGAGCCGACTCCGCATGTGGACTGGGGCAGTGGTGCGGTGCGGCTGCTGACCGAGGCGGTGGAGTGGCCGATGGGTGAGGGTCCGCGCCGGGCCGGGGTGTCCTCGTTCGGCGCCTCCGGCACCAACGCCCATGTCATCCTCGAACAGATGCCCACACCGGCCGAGGAGGACGAGCGGACGGAGTCGGCGCCCTCCGACAGGGACGCGGTCCCGTGGGTGCTGTCGGCGCGGAGCGCGGAGGCACTGCGCGGCCAGGCCACGGCGTTGGTTGAACGCGTGGGGGGTGTTTCCGAGCTCTCGCCCGTCGACGTGGGGTGGTCGTTGGTGACGTCGCGGTCGGTGTTCGAGCATCGTGCGGTGGTGGTGGGTGAGGGTCGTGGTGAGTTGGTGGCGGGGTTGGAGGCGTTGGCGCGGGGGGTGTCGCATCCGGGGGTGGTGGAGTCGGGTACGGCCGCGTCGCCGTGTGATGTGGGTCCGGTGCTGGTCTTCCCCGGGCAGGGTTCGCAGTGGGCCGGTATGGGGGCGGAGCTGCTGGAGGTCTCGCCGGTGTTCGCGGCGCGGGTGGGGGAGTGTGAGCGGGCGCTTTCGCCGTATGTCGATTGGTCGTTGACGGATGTGCTGCGCGGGACGCAGAGCGCGGCGGATCTGGGGCGGGTGGACGTGGTCCAGCCCGTCCTCTGGGCGGTGATGGTGTCGCTTGCCGCTGTGTGGGCGGGGCACGGGGTGCGCCCTGTTGCGGTGGTGGGTCATAGCCAGGGGGAGATCGCGGCGGCTGTGGTGGCGGGGGCGCTCTCGCTGGAGGACGGTGCGAAGGTGGTGGCGCTGCGGAGCAAGGCTTTGCGGCGGTTGGCTGGTGGCGGGGCGATGGCGTCCCTGGGGGTGGGCCAGGAGCGTGCGGAGCAGCTCCTGTCGGGTCTGGGGGAGCGGGTGGCCGCAGTGGGCGTTGCCGCTGTGAACGGGCCGTCGTCCACGGTGGTTTCGGGTCCGCCGGAGCAGGTGGCCGCAGTCGTGGCGGCGTGTGAGGAGTGTGGGGTTCGGGCGCGGTTGATCGAGGTGGATTATGCCTCGCATGGTCCGCAGGTGGATGAGATCCGTGCGGAGTTGACCGAGGCTCTGGCGGGTGTCCGGCCGCTCGAGACGTCCGTTTCCGGTACGGCGTTCTACTCGACCGTGACCGGCGGTCGTGTCGTCCCCACCGATTTGGATACCGGGTATTGGGTGGCGAATCTGCGGGAGCGGGTGCGCTTCACCGAGGCCGTCCAGGCGTTGCTGGCGGACGGTCACCGGGTGTTCATCGAGGCCAGCACCCATCCTGTGCTCACCCTTGGGATGCAGGAGACCTTCGAGGAAGCCGGGGTCCCCGCCGTCACCGTGCCCACGCTGCGCCGTGACCACGGCGGCCAGGCCCAGCTCGTCCATTCCCTCGCCCAGGCGTTCGTCGCCGGGGTCGACGTCGACTGGCGGGCGGCGTTTCCGACCGACCCGCCGCCTCGTACCGTCGATCTGCCCACCTACGCCTTCCAGCGCGAGCGCTACTGGCTCGACGGCCACGACCGCCGCGCCGGCGATCCGGCCGACCTCGGGCTGGTCTCCGCCGGGCATCCGCTGCTGGGTGCCGCCGTGGAGCTGGCCGATGGCAGTGGCCATGTGCTGACGGGCCGGATTTCGGCGCGTACGCAGACGTGGCTCGGCGAGCATGTGGTCGCGGACGCGGCGCTGGTCCCGGGTGCGGCGCTGGCCGAGTGGGTGCTGCGGGCGGCCGATGAGGTCGGCTGTGGCGGTGTGGAGGAACTGGCCCTTCAGGTGCCGCTCGTCCTGCCGTCGTCGGGCGGGCTGCGGGTGCAGATCGTGGTGGGCGAGGCCACCGAGGACGGGCGGCGCGATGTGCGGGTGTATTCCCGCCCTGCTGGTGAAGGGCCCCCTGCCACGGAGTGGGTGTGCCACGCGGAGGGCGTGCTGAGCCCGCCGTCGGACCGTCTTGACCGTCTTGACGGCTGTGACGAGGTGTCGGGGCTGGGCGGGGTGTGGCCGCCGGCCGGTGCGACGGTGCTCGGCGTCGAGGGGTTCTACGACCGGGTCGCGGCCTCCGGATATGGCTACGGGCCGTCGTTCCAGGGGCTGCGGGCCGTGTGGCGGGACGGGGCGGATGTGTTCGCCGAGGTGGTCCTGCCCGAGGCCGCCGGAGAGCAGACCGGATTCGGCATCCACCCGGCACTGCTGGACGCCGCGCTGCACCCCGCCCTGCTGGTCGGCCGACTCGACACGGACAACACCGAGACCGGTACCGAACCCACCGATGGCCGGGTGTGGTTGCCGTTCGCCTGGAACGGCGTGAGGTTGTGGGCCGCCGGGGCGACCACGGTCCGCGTGCGGCTCTCTCCCCACCAGGAGAACGCGGAGGGCGAGCGCGCACTGCGCCTGACCGTGGCGGACGCCGTCGGCGCGCCGGTGCTGACCGTCGACTCCGTGGCGATGCGACCCGCGAACGCCGATCAGTTGCGGGCGGCGGTGAGCCACGGCGGCCACGGAACGGACAGCCTGTTCACCGTCGATTGGACGCCGCTGCCGCTCGTGGCCGGGGCCGGAACCGGGACCGGGGCCGGGGCCGAGGACGCGGCGGTCGGTGACGACGGCTGGGCCGTCCTGGGCGCCGGCGGTCACCCGGATCTGGCCGCGCTGATCAACGCGCTCGATGACGAGGAGCCCATCCCGTCGGTCGTTGTCGCCGACATGACGACCACCGGCGAGGGCGCCGAGGGGCCGTCTGCCGAGGCGCTGGCTGTGACGGAACGGGCGCTGGAGCTGGTGCGGGGCTGGCTGGCCGAACCGCGGTTGGCCGACGCCCGGCTGGTGGTGGTCACACGAGACGCGGTCGCGGTCGACGGCCCCGAGAGCGCCACCCGGGTGGACCTGTCCGGGGCCGCTGTGTGGGGCCTCGTACGCAGCGCGCAGTCGGAGAACCCGGGCCGGTTCGTGCTCCTGGACCGTGACGACGACCGCCATGCCGATGCCCACACCACTGACACTGCCACCGAGCCCAGCACTGGCACTGGCACTGACACCGGCGGCGCCGCCCGCGCCGACGCCGTGCGCATCGCCGTGGCGCGGGCCGTGGAGATGGACGAACCCCAGCTGGCCCTGCGCGCGGGACGGGTGCTGGTGCCCCGCCTGGTCCATGCCGGTATCGGAGGCGCTGGGCTGGTGGGCCCCGTGGCACAGCCGGAAGCGTGGCGGCTGGACACGGCGGGCACGGCAACCCTGGAGAACGTCGTACCGGTGGCCTGCCCCGAGGTGCTGGAGCCCCTGGGCACGGGCCAGGTGCGGGTCGCCGTACGTGCCGCCGGTGTCAACTTCCGTGATGTGCTGGTCGGTCTGGGCATGGTGCCCGGCCAGACCGGGCTCGGCGGCGAGGGTGCCGGTGTGGTGGTGGACATCGGTCCCGATGTGGTCAACGTGGCCGTGGGCGATCAGGTCATGGGGGTCCTCGACCAGTCGTTCGGACCACTCGCGGTCACCGACGCGCGGTTGCTGGCGCCGATCCCGGACGGATGGGACTTCCGGCAGGCGGCGGCCGTACCGGTGGCCTATCTGACCGCCTGGTACGGGCTGACGGACCTCGCCCGGCTTCAGCCGGGGGAGTCGGTGTTGATTCATGCCGCGACCGGTGGTGTGGGGATGGCGGCGGTGCGGATCGCGCGGTATCTGGGTGCGGAGGTCTACGCGACGGCGAGTCCTGGCAAGCATGCGGTTCTGGGGGCGATGGGTATCGATGAGGCGCATCGGGCCTCGTCGCGCGATCTGGATTTCGAGGGCGTGGTGCGGGAGGCCACGGGTGGCCGGGGTGTGGATGTGGTGCTCAACAGCCTTGCCGGGCCCTTCGTCGACGCCTCCCTGCGGCTGCTGCGCGAAGGCGGCCGGCTGATGGAAATGGGCAAGACCGATATCCGCGATCCCGAGCAGGTAGCGGGTGAGCACCCCGGTGTGAGGTACCAGGTCTACGACCTGATCACTGATGCCGGTGCGGACCGTATCGGTGAGATGCTGCGGGAGCTGGGCGGGTTGTTCGCCTCCGGTGTGCTGGTGCCGCCTCCGGTACGGGCGTGGCCGCTCGGCCGGGCGCGTGAGGCGCTGCGGTATCTGAGTCAGGCCAAGCACACGGGCAAGCTGGTGCTGGACGTGCCCGCCCCGGTGGACCCCGATGGCACCGTGCTCATCACCGGCGGCACCGGCACCCTCGGTGGGCATGTGGCCGAGCACCTCGTGCGCAGCTGGCACATTCGCCGTCTGCTGCTGGTCAGCCGGGGCGGTCCCGACGCGCCGGGCGCGCGGGAGCTGGCGGCCCGGCTCACCGGCCTGGGCGCCGACGTACGTATCGTGGCGGCGGACGTCGCCGATGGTGCCGCGGTGCGCGACCTCGTCGCGGGTGTCGACCCGGCACACCCCCTGACCGGTGTCGTCCACGCGGCGGGTGTGCTGGACGACGCGATGCTCCCCGCGCAGACCCCGGAGCGTCTGGCGCGGGTGTGGGGACCCAAGGCCGCGGCCGCGGCACATCTCCACGCCGCCACCGCGCATCTGCGGCTGGGCATGTTCGTCATGTTCTCCTCGGCCGCGGGAGTGATGGGCAGCCCGGGACAGGCCAACTACGCCGCCGCCAACGCCTTCTGCGACGCCCTTGCCACCCACCGCCAGGCCATGGGCCTCCCGGCGGTCTCGGTGGCCTGGGGGCTGTGGGCGGACGCCAGCGGCATGACCGGACACCTCAACGAGGCCGACCTGGCCAGGATGTCCCGTTCCGGTATCGCCGCCATGTCCGGCGAGCAGGCGCTGGGATTGCTGGACGCCGCCTGCTGGCACGGCGCCCCGCAGCCCGCGGCCGTCCAGCTCGACCTGCGAGCCCTGGCCGCTCAGCCCGCGCCCGCGGACGCCCTGCCCGCCTTGCTGCGCACGCTTCTCGACAACGGCGTGGCCACACGCCGTACCGCCGCCACCGCGGCACCGGCCGCCGGTCTGGTCGCCCGGCTCGCGGCGTTGACCGCGGAGGAGCAGCACCGGATGCTGCTCACCCTGGTGCGCACCCAGGCCGCGGCGGTCCTGGGGCACACCGACGTCGACGCGGTCCCGGGGGACATCCCCTTCAAGGACCTGGGCTTCGACTCGCTGACGGGGGTCGAACTGCGCAACCGGCTCGCCGCCGCCACCGGGCTGCGGCTGCCCGCCACCGTCGTCTTCAGGCATCCGACACCCTCGGCCATCGCCGCCGAACTGCGCGAGAAGCTGTGCCCCGCGCCGGCGGACACCTCGGCGCCCGTCTTCGGCGAGCTGGAGCGCCTCGAAACCGCGATCGCGCGGCTCACCTCCCGTGCCGAGGCCCATGACGAGGCCCATGACGAGGCGCATGCCAAAGCCCGCGGCCGGCTGGTGAAGCGCCTGGAGGCGCTGCTGTGGCGGCTGAACGACGACACGCCGGCCGAGGCCCGCGGCCGGCCCGTGAACGGGGACGCACTCGACTCCGCCTCGGACGACGAGTTGTTCGCGTTCATCGACAGGGAACTGCCCTCTTGACCGTGAGTGAGGACTGATGTCGGGTACGGAAGACAAACTCCGCCAGTATCTGAAGCGGGTCACGGTGGATCTCGGGCAGGCCCGCCAACGGCTGCGCGAGATGGAGGAACGGTCCCAGGAGCCGGTGGCCATCGTGAGCATGGCCTGTCGCTATCCGGGCGGTGTCGGCTGCCCCGAGGAACTGTGGGAGCTGGTGGCCTCCGGCGGCGACGGCATCACCGCGTTCCCCACCGACCGCGGCTGGGACCTGGAGGGCCTCTACCATCCTGACCCCGACCACCCCGGCACCAGCTATGTCCGGCACGGCGGGTTCCTGGACGGCGCCGACCGCTTCGACGCGGAGTTCTTCGGGATCAGCCCGCGCGAGGCCCTGGCGATGGATCCGCAGCAGCGGCTGCTGCTGGAGGTGGCCTGGGAGCTGTTCGAACGCGCGGGTGTCGACCCGGTGACGATGAAGGGCAGCCGGACCGGTGTGTACGCGGGCGTGTCCAGCCAGGACTATCTCTCCCGGATGCCCCGGGTCCCCGAGGGCTTCGAGGGCTATGCCACGACCGGCAGCCTCACCAGTGTGGTGTCCGGCCGGGTGGCGTACACCTTCGGCCTGGAGGGGCCGGCGGTGACCGTGGACACGGCGTGCTCCTCGTCGCTGGTGGCGATGCACCTGGCGAGCCAGGCGCTGCGGCAGGGCGAATGCGATCTGGCGCTCGCGGGCGGGGTCACCGCGCTCACCACACCGACCGCCTTCGCCGAGTTCTCCCGGCAGCGCGGACTGGCCCCGGACGGGCGCTGCAAGTCCTTCGCGGCGGCCGCGGACGGCACCGGCTTCTCCGAGGGTGTCGGACTGGTGCTGCTGGAGCGGCTGTCCGACGCCCGGCGCAACGGCCACCGGGTGCTGGCGCTGATCCGGGGCTCGGCGGTCAACCAGGACGGTGCCAGCAATGGTCTGACCGCGCCCAACGACGTATCGCAGGAACGGGTGATCCGCCAGGCGCTGGCCAACGCACGTCTCGCCCCCGACCAGGTCGACGCGGTGGAGGCCCATGGCACGGGCACCTCCCTCGGCGACCCGATCGAGGCACACGCGCTGCTGGCCACCTACGGACAGGACCGGCCCCGCGAACGGCCCCTGTGGCTGGGGTCGTTGAAGTCGAACATCGGCCACACCCAGGCGGCCGCCGGTGTGGCCGGCGTGATCAAGATGGTGATGGCGCTCCGGCACGAGACCCTGCCGGTCACCTTGCACATCGATGAGCCGACCCCGCATGTGGAGTGGGCCGGCGGCGGAGTGCGGCTGCTGACCGAACCGGTGGCCTGGCCCGGCGGCGAACGTCCCCGCAGGGCCGGGGTGTCCTCCTTCGGGATCAGCGGCACCAACGCCCATCTGATCCTGGAACAGGCTCCCCAGCCGAGCCCCTCGGCAGAGCCCGCGCAGCCCGCCGAGCCGGCAGACTCCGCCGACTCCGCAGAGCCCGATGCCCTCGCCGACTCCGCCGAGCCCGCTCCCGAGGTGCCGGGCACGGTGGTGCCGTGGGTGCTGTCCGCCCGTAGCGCCCAGGCCCTGCGGGGGCAGGCGGCGGCGCTCGCGCGGCGGATGGCCGGCGATCCGCGGCCGTCCGCCGTCGATGTGGGCTGGTCGCTGGTGACCACCCGGTCGGTGTTCGACCACCGGGCGGTGGCCGTGGGGGAGACCCGTGAGGAGCTGATGGCGGCGGTGGAGGCGCTGGCCGCTGGCGGGACCCATCCGGGCCTGGTCCACCCCGGCGGCGCCGCGACCGCCGGGGACCTGGGCCCGGTGCTGGTGTTCCCCGGCCAGGGCTCGCAGTGGGCCGGTATGGGGGCAGGACTGCTCGACGCCTCGCCCGCGTTCGCGGCCCGCGTGGCGGAGTGCGAACGGGCGCTGGCGCCGTACGTCGACTGGTCGCTCACCGAGGTGCTGCGCGACGCCGACAGGTCGGCCGATCTGGGCCGGGTCGATGTGGTGCAGCCCGTCCTGTGGGCCGTGATGGTGTCGCTCGCCGCGGTGTGGGCCGGGCACGGCGTACGCCCCGCGGCGGTGATCGGGCACAGCCAGGGCGAGATCGCGGCGGCCGTGGTGGCCGGGGCCCTGTCGTTGGAGGACGGTGCGAAGGTCGTGGCGCTGCGCAGCAAGGCGTTGCGGCGGCTGGCCGGTGGCGGAGCGATGGCCTCCCTCGGAGTGAGCCAGGAGCAGGCCGGGAAGCTGCTGGCCGGGCTGGGCGACCAGGCCGCCGCGGTCGGCGTGGCGGCGGTCAACGGCCCCTCCTCCACGGTGATCTCCGGGCCGCCCGAGCAGGTGGCACACGCCGTGGCGGCGTGTCGGGAGGCGGGCGAGCGGGCGCGGCCGATCGAGGTGGACTACGCCTCGCACAGCCCCCAGGTGGACGAGATCGCCGAGGAGCTGACGGAGGCTCTGGCCGGTGTGCGTCCGGCCGCGTCGAAGGTGGCGTTCTACTCCACGGTCACCGCCGGCCGGATCGACACCACCGGGCTGGACACCGGGTACTGGGTGACCAACCTCCGGGAGCCGGTGCGGTTCGCCGACACCGTCCGGGCGCTGCTGGCCGATGGCCACCGGGTGTTCATCGAGAGCAGCACCCATCCCGTGCTGACCGTGGGCATGCAGGAGAGCTTCGAGGAGGCCGGGGCCGACGCGGTCACCGTGCCCACGCTCCGGCGCGACCACGGCGGCCGGGCGCGGCTGATCCAGTCGCTCGCCTCGGCCTTCACCGCGGGGGTCGAGGTCGACTGGACCACCCTCCACCCCACCGGCCCGGCCGCCCCGCGCACCGTCGAACTGCCCACCTACGCCTTCCAGCGGGAGCGGTACTGGCTGGCCGACTCGGTGTCCTTCGACACCGGGGTCCCGGCGGACGAGGCGGAGTCCCGGTTCTGGGCCGCGGTGGAGGAAGAGGATCTGCGCACCCTCTCCGAGACGCTGAGCCTCCCGGACGACACCGGCCACCGGACCTCACTGGGCACGGTACTCCCCGCGCTCTCGACCTGGCGTCGCGGCCGGCGTGAGCGCTCCGCCGTCGATTCCTGGCGCTACCGCGTCGAGTGGCGGCCCGTCACCGACGGCAGGCCCGCCGATGTGGGCTCCTGGCTCGTGGTCCACCCGAAGGGCGGCGCCGACGGCTGGACGGACGCCTGCGTACGGGCGCTGGGCGCGGGCGGTGGCCGGGTGCGCCGGCTGGAGATGGCCGAGGACACCGGCCGGGAGGAGCTCGCCGCGCTGCTGCGCGCCCGGTACGCGGAGGAGGCGCCGCCGACGGGCGTTCTGTCGCTGCTGGCCCTGGACGAGAACGCGCCGCCACCGCTCCCCGGGGTCGCCACCGGTCTGACGGGCACGCTCACCCTGCTCCAGGCGCTGGTGGACACCCCCGTCGCCACGCCCCTGTGGTGTGTCACCCGCGGTGCGGTCTCCGTCGACGACACCGACCCCCTGGACGCTCCCCACCAGGCCCAGCTGTGGGGGCTCGGCAGGGTGGCCGCCCTGGAACACCCCGACCGGTGGGGCGGGCTGGTGGATCTGCCCCCCGGCCCCGGCGACCTGGACGCCGACCGGCTGCGCGCCCTGCTCACCGGTGCGTCCGGTGAGGACGAGGCGGCGCTGCGCGCGACCGGTGCGTACGGCCGCCGGCTGGTCCCCGCCCCGACCGGCGGCCGCGCCCCGGGGCGCGCCTGGGAACCCCGGGGCACTGTGCTCATCACCGGAGCCGTGGACGGCCCCGCCGCTCATGTGGCCCGCCGGCTGGCCGCCGACGGCGCGGACCACATCGTGATGCTGGCTCCCGGAGGTGGCGACGCCACCGGCGCCGTGGAGCTGACGGCCGAACTGGACGCGCTCGGCACCCGGCTCACCGTCGCGGACCACGCGCCCGCCGACCGGGAAGGCGCCGCGCGTCCCGTCGAGCGGGTGGCGGGGGCGGACGGCCGGATCGGGACGATCATCCACACCTCGTCCTCCGGCGAGCTGGCCCCGCTGACGGAGCTCACCCCCCAGCGGCTGGCCGAGGAGGTCCGTACCCAACTGGACTGTGCGAACAGGGAGTTGGACGAACTGTGCGTCGCGGGTCCCGAGGACACCGTGGTCCACTTCTCCACCGTCGCCGCGTCCTGGGGCAGCAAGGACCACGGCTCCTACGCGGCCGCTGCCGCCTGCCTCGACGCGCTGGCGCAGCGCGACCGGGCCGACGGCCGGGCCACCATCTCGATCGCCTGGGGACTGTGGGATCTGCCATACGGCGGTGACGCGCCCGATGTGCCCAACGCGCCCGACGTGTCCGGCGCACCCGATGAACTCAACGCGCCCGATGCGCCCCACACGCCCGACGTGTCCGGCGCGGCCGCGCACACCGAGCGCTCCCGGCGGCAAGGCCTGTACCCGCTGGACCCCCGGTTGGCGCTGACCGCGCTGCGCCAGGTGCTCGACCACGACGACCCCCGCGTCACGATCGCCGACGTGGGGTGGGAACGCTTCGCGCCGCTGTTCACCCTCGCCCGTCCCAGCAGGCTCTTCGACGCCGTCCCGGCCGCCCGCCGGGCCATCGAGGCCGCGCGGGAACCCGCCGGCGAGACCCGTACCGACGAGGCCTCGGCGCTGCGGCGGGAGCTGGCCGCCCTGGCCGGGGACGCGCGGGACGAGAGGCTGCTGGCGCTGGTGCGCGCCCATGTGGCCGCCGTACTGCGCTATCCGGCGCCGGAGTCGGTCGAGCCGGACCGTCCGTTCAAGGAGCTGGGGTTCGACTCCATCGCGGCCGTCGAGCTCAGGAACCGGCTGCGCGCCGCCACGGGGCTGAGCCTGCCGACGACGGTGGTCTTCGACTACCCGACCCCCCGGACGCTGGCGGGCCATCTGCTGGCCGAGGTGGACCCGGGAGAGGCCGCCACGGCACATCCGGTCTCCGGACACATCGACGAGATCGAGACGGCGCTGGCCGGACTGCCGGCCGCGGACCCGCGGCGGGCCGGCCTGGTGAACCGGTTGCAGGCGATGGTGTGGAAGTACACCGACACCGGGGACGAGGCCGGTGAACCGGCGGACGAGCGGGACCTGGCGGCGGCCACCGCCGATGAGGTGTTCGCCCTCATCGACCGCGAGCTCGGCGTCTGACCGGCGGCCGGGGCCCCGTGGACCCCGGCCACCGCGCACGGAAACCCCCCGTACCGTCCGCGTACGGGGGGGGGGTTCGCGCTGCCGGTCAACGAGCGGTTCGGACCGGCTGGACACCGTGGGCCAGGCCGAGCAGGTCCTCGGCCACCCGCCGGGGGTGCTGGGCGTGCAGATCGTGCTCGGAGTCGCGATACTCCCGCATCGTGGCGTGGCGCAGCTCGGCGGTGGTCTCCCTGATGCGGGAGCGGATGCGGTCCGCCCACTTCCCGTCCGCACCCTTGGGGATCGCGGGCATCAGCAGGGTGGGCACGGCGATGGCCGCGTACCACGGCCCCGGTGGTTCGTTCCAGATGCTGCGCAGGATCGACATGTGCTGCTCGGCGGACATGCGCCGGGACAGCGACCCGTCCGGGTTCACCCGCATCGTGGCCACCGCGGCCTCGATCGCCGCCGGGGACCAGTCCGGGTGGATGGCGCGGAAGTAGTCGCTCACGCTCTGCACGGTGGCGCCCTCCAGGGACGCCGGCCGCAACGCCCCGACGAACGCGTCCCAGGAGGGGAACGACGTGGCCGGCTCCAGCCAGCCGCCGTCCACGAGGGCCAGCGCGGCGACCAGTTCGGGGTGCTCGGCGGTCAGCCGCACCGAGACATTGCCGCCCCACGAGTGACCGGCCACCACCACCCGGTCCAGCCCGAGGGCGGCGGCCACCGCCACCAGGTCCGCGACCGCGGTGGGGGTGTCGTACCCGGTCTCCGGCGTATCGGAGTCGCCGTGGCCGCGCAGATCCACCGCGTACACCGCATGGCCCGCGGCGGCCAGGTGGCCGGCGACCTCGTCCCACAGCCGGGCGCTCGACGCCATGCCATGGACCAGGAGAAAGGGAAGCGACCCCGGGGACGGCGCCGTTCCCGGCCGGTGCCGGACATGCAATGTCACCTCGTCGGTTACGGGCACGGAAAGATCCATAATGGAATTCTAGCCGGGCCGCCCATTCCGGTTCGACGGCCGTGGCGATGAAGTGCGCGCGGATTAGCGGCACTTAAGCGGAACACGAGATGCTGATCCGCCGGGCGATTCATGCCTAATGCCGGACCACCCCCATCGCCGACCGTAGATCCCGAGCTGAAGTGAGGCGCTGTGTATCCCCCGGAATCCAGGTTCGACCATGTCGACAACATCGACCTCACCGACTTGTCCTTCTGGGCACAGCCCTACGGCGATCGTGACGCCGCTTTCGCGGCGCTGCGCCGACGGCCGCGGCCCGTACGCTTCCGTGAGCCGGTCATGCCCGGGTTCGGGCGTGGGTCCGGCTACTACGCGCTGGTCAGGCACGCGGACATCGCCGAGGTGAGCCGGCGCCCGCAGGACTTCGGCTCCCTGCCCACCGCGATCAGCATCATCGATCTGCCGGAGGAGTTCAACGCTTTCTTCGGGTCGATGATCAATATGGACAATCCCCAGCACGCCCGGCTGCGCCGGCTGGTCTCCCGTGCGTTCGGCCGGGGAATGGCCGCCGAGTTCGAGGCGGCGTCCCACAAGGCGGCCCGGAAGATTGTCGACGACCTTGTCGCGGAAGGTCCTGGTGATTTCGTCCGGAAGGTCGCCGCGGTCATGCCGATCGCGGTGCTCAGCGGAATGATGGGAATTCCCGGCGACGACTACGAGTTCATTTACGACCGGTCCAACATCATCGTCGGCACCTTCGACCCCGAATACGTGCCGCGGGCCGATCAGGCCACCGCCGCCCTGCTGAAGACCTCACACGAGTTGGCCGACTACATCTCGCGGCTCGCCGCCGACCGCGTCCGCAACCCCACGGGGGACCTGATCACCCGGCTGGTGCAGGCGCAGATCGACGGTGAGCGGCTCAGCCCCGAGGAGCTCTCCTCGTTCTTCATCCTGCTCGTCGTCGCCGGCATGGAGACGACCCGCAACGCGATCTCGCGTGGTCTGGTGCTGCTCACCGAGCATCCGGAGCAGCGGAAGCTGCTGCTCTCCGACTTCGAGGCGTACGCGCCACGCGCGGTCGAGGAGATCCTGCGGGTCGCGACCCCCATCAACTGGATGCGCAGGACCGTCACCCGGGACTGCGAGATGAACGGGCACCGCTTCCAGGAGGGCGACAAGCTGCTGCTCTTCTACTGGTCCGCCAACCGGGACGAGGCGGTCTTCACCGACCCCTATCGGTTCGACATCACCCGGGACCCCAATCCGCATCTGACCTTCGGGTCGGTCGGACCGCACTTCTGCCTGGGCGCCCATCTCGCCCGGATGGAGGTCACCGTCCTCTTCCGCGAGTTGTTCAGCCGGCTGCCGGAGATCCGCACGGTGGGGGAGCCGCGGCGGCTGGTGGCCAGCTTCGTGGAGGCCATCAAGCACGTGGAGTGCGCGTTCTGACCTCCGGCACAGCCGCGTGGCAATACCGGAAAGCGCCGCGCGGGAGGGGGACCGTCCCCCTCCCGCGCGGCGCTGTGCCACCCCGGGGGCCGGACTACGCGGTGGCGCTGTCACCGGAGTCGACCGCGGCGTACGCCTCGGCGAGGTAGTGGCCGAGCTGGGCGGGGGTGGCGTACTCCAGAATGGCGACGAGGGGGATCTCCACGTCGGTGAGCGTCATCAGATTGCGCGTCAGCTCCAGAGCGGTCAGCGAGGTGAGCCCGCTCTCCAGGAAGTTGCTGTCGTCGTCGATCGCGGCGGGCGCGAGGATGTCGGCGAGCTGCGCGCGCACCGTCTCCCGCATGATGTCCTCGCGCTCCTCGGCCGTGGCGATGGCGAGCGCCTGGTGCAGCGCCGCCCCGTCGAGTGCGCTCTCGCTGTTGTCCGTCTGCATCGCGGATCCGTCTCCTTGGGGGCCGGCGGCGTCGCCGCTGGGGTGGTTGTTGACTGTGGTGTGTGCGTTCATCGGATGCTCCCGCCTGGTTGGGGCTGGTCGGCGTGGTCACCGACCGTGGTGTGTGTGCGGCGTGGCCGAAGGCCGGAAAGGTCGTCGAAGAGCCGATGCGTGCCCAGCTCCGCGGCGTGTGCGCGCATCCAGGTCCAGTCGATGTCCGCGATGACCACGCACGCCGTGTCCGCCATGACCGCCTGCCGCAGCAGGGCGGCGGCCGAGCGCTGCGGCAGGGCGGACATGCCGTTGCTCCGGAGCTGCTTGGCGGCGCCGACGGCCGTGTCGGGATCGTCGATCGAACCCCAGCACACCGAGGTCGCCGGAACGCCCCGGGCCCGGCACTCCTGGGCGAGCGCGCTCAGGTAGGCGTGGGCCGGCGCCTGGTTGCCCAGTCCCGGGCTGGGCAGGACGCCCGCCACCGAGGAGCCGAGCACCAAGGCCGACAGCTCATGGCCGTCGGCGAGGGCGCAGAGGTTGACCGCGCCCGCCACCGTCGCCGCCCACTCACGCTCGATCCGCGCCACCTCCAGCTGCCCCGTCTCTTCGGCCAGCGGCGCCGTGAGATACAGCACCGCCGTCAGCGGGAGGTCCGCCGGAATGCCCGCGACGGCCGCGGCGAGCGCCTTCGGATCGGCCACGTCCACGGTGGCGACGGACACCTGTACGTCCGAGGCGCGCAGCTCGTCCGTCAGGGCGGCGGCCGGTGGCGCGGTGTCGATGAGCAGGAGGTGTTCGGAGCCCGCCTCGGCCGCCCAGCGGGCGGTGTGCCCGCCCAGAGCGGAGGCGGCACCCGTGATGAGGGCCGTTCCCCGGAACCGCCGGACAGGGGAGACGGGGAGCGTGGGTACGTCGCGCACCAGGCGCCGGGCGAAGCAGCCGTCGGCCCGCACGGCCACCTCCGCCTCGCCGTGCGACCCGGCCAGGACCCCGGCGAGCCGCCGTCCCGCCCGGTCGTCGAACCTGGCCGGAAGATCGACCAGCCCGCCCCGGCAGTGCGGCCGCTCCACCGCCAGCGCACCGCCCAGACCCCACAGCGCGGCCTGCTCCGGACGGCACATCACATCGCCCAGGTCGACGCTGACGCCACCGCGGGTGGCCAGCCACACCGGGGCCTCGATCCCGGCCCGCCGCAGCGTCCCGAACAACTCGACGGTGGTGCCGAGCGCCGGGCTCCGTCCGTCCTCGGCCGGTGGCCGGCCGTCGTCCACGGCCATCAGGGAGAGCACCCCCGCGACCGGCCGTCCGGCGACGGCCCCGGCCATCCGCCGGGCCCGGGTCGCCTCGTTTGACGGTGTGGTGTCCGGGGCGAGCGTGATGGTCTCGGCGCCATGGGCACGCAGGGCGGCGGCCACGGCGGCCACTGTGGCGTCGTCCGTGGTGCCGCCGGACGTCACGACCAGCCAGCTGCCGGTCAGCCGTGGCGCCACCGGATCGGTGAGGGACTTCCAGGCGATGCGGTAGCGCCACTGCCGCTGCCGCCGCCAGGTGGCGAGCGCGGGCAGGAGCTCCGCGAGCGCGTCCCGCCGGCCGGCGGGGACCTCGAGCGCCCGGGTCAGCGCCGCGGTGTCGGTACGCTCCACGGCATCCCAGAACTCGGCGTCCGCCCAGCTCTCCGCCCTGGGCACGGCATGAGCCGGAACCTCGTTCTCCAGCCAGTAGCGCTGTCGCTGAAAGGCGTAGGTGGGCAGTGCGACGGCACGGGGAGCCGGGCCGCCGCCGAACAGGGCGGCCCAGTCCACCGTGGCGCCCATGGTGTGCATACGGGCCAGGCCGCGCATCAGCGCCCGCACCTCGCACCCCTCGCCCCGGAAGGGCGACAGCACCAGCGCCGACGGGGCGGACGGCGGCACCGCCCCGCTCCCCAGCTCCCACACCGCGGCGGCCTCATCCAGCGAGGGCGTGGGCGGGCGCGCACCGTTCACCGTGCTCGTATCGGTGCCGGCGGCGACCAGCCGACAGGCGTGCGCCAGGTCCAGAACACCGGCGACATGCGCCGCGGCGATCTCACCGACACCATGGCCCAGCACCCCGTCGGGGCGCACCCCCGCCGAGGCCAGCAGCCGGGCCAGCGCGATGTACAGGGCGAACATCCCGGCCCGGGAGGACGTGTCGTGCTCGCCCTTCACCCCGAGCATCTCACCGACCTCGTCGAAGGCCGCCGCGAAGACCGGGAACCGGTCGTACAGTCCGGTGCCGGTGCCGGGGAGGTGACCGCCCTCACCGCCGAAGACGAACACCGTCCCGCCCGTCGAGGCCGCCGCGCCAGTACCGGCCGCCTCCGGTCCCACCACCGAGGGGTGCGGCGCACCGGCCGCCAGCGCCACCAGTCCCGCCCGCAACTCGTCCGGCCCCCGGCCGACCACGACCGCCCGGTGGTCGAACGAGGACCGCGTGGTCACCAGAGACCACCCCACATCGGCGGGGCACAGCCCCGGACCGGCCGCCGCCGTGTGCGCGGCCAGCGCACGGGCCTGACCGCGCAGCGCGGCCACGCTCCGCGCGGACAGCACCCACGGCACCACCCCCGGGTCGTGGGCACCACCGCCGCCGGGAGCGCCCTCCGCCGGTTCGGTGAACTCCTCGAGAATCACATGGGCGTTGGTGCCGCTGGCGCTGAACGAGGACACACCGGCCCGACGCGGCCGCGCCACCCGTGGCCACTCCATCCGCTCGGTCAGCAGCCGCACCGCGCCCTCGCGCCACCGCACCAGCCGGGTCGGCCGGTCGATGTGGAGCGAACGGGGCAGCACACCCCGGCGCATCGCCATCACCATCTTGATCACACCGGCCATCCCGGCGGCGGCCTGCGTATGGCCGATGTTCGACTTGATCGATCCCAGCAGCAGCGGCCGGCCGTCCGGGCGGTCCCGGCCGTACGTGGCGAGCAGCGCCTGGAGTTCGATGGAGTCACCGAACGCGGTACCGGTGCCATGTGCCTCCACCGCGTCCACGTCGCCCGTGGCCAGCCGGGCGTCCGCCAGCGCGTCGCGGATCAGCTGCTGCTGGGCGGGGCCGTTCGGCGCGGCCATGCCCGTACTGGCGCCGTCCTGGTTGATCGCCGAGCCGCGGATCACGGCTAGCACCGGACGGCCGTTGCGCCGCGCGTCCGACAGCCGCTCCAGCAGCACCAGACCGGCGCCCTCCCCGTACACCATGCCGTCGGCGGCGTCGGCGAACGACCGGCACCGGACATCGGGCGACAACTGGCGCTGACTGGAGGCCACCTGGAACACGCTGGCGGTGTACATGATGGCGGCGCCACCGGCCAGCGCCAGCGTGCACTCGCCCCGCCGCAGCGCTCCGGCCGCCAGATGCATCGCCACCAGCGACGACGAACACGCGGTGTCCAAGGTGACCGCCGCGCCCTGGAGACCGAGGGTGAACGCCACCCGGCCCGAGGACACACTGCCCGCGTTGCCGTTGCCCACATGGCCCAGCAGGCCCTCGGGGATCTCGTCCAGACGCGAGGCGTAGTCGTGGTACATCACCCCCGTGTAGACGCCGGTCCGGCTGCCCCGCAGGGTGTGCGGATCGATGCCCGCGCTCTCCGTCGCCTCCCACGCCAGCTCCAGCAGCATCCGCTGCTGCGGCTCGACCGCCGCCGCCTCCCGGGCATCCATGCCGAAGAACTCCGCGTCGAAGTCGGCCGCGTCATGGACGAAGCCGCCCGCCCGGACGTACGAGGTGCCGTGGTGCTCCGGATCGGGGTGATAGAGGTTCTCCAGGTCCCAGCCCCGGTCGGTGGGGAAGCTGGAGACGGCGTCCCGCTCGTCGGCCACCAGGTCCCACAGCTGTGCCGGGGTGCGCACCCCGCCGGGGAAGCGGCAGGCCATGCCGACGATGGCGATCGGCTCCGTCAGGTCCGCCCGGACCTCCAGCAGCCGCTGCCGGGTCTCATGGAGCTCGGCCGTGGTCCACTTGAGATAGTCGACGAGCTTTTCCTCGTTGCTCATGACCCGCCCGCACCCACCGTGCTGCGCGGATTGAGCTTCACCAGCGCCAGCTCATCGGGGGTCAGCGGCGGCTCGGTGAGCTCCGGGAGGACCCGGTCCTTCTGCATCAGCGACAGAAAGCCGCTGGACGCCAGCTCGGACTGCGGTGCCGTCAGGCTGATGACATCGGTCACCACATCGCACACCGCCGAGGCGCGGATCGACCGGTCGGCGATCAGATCGGAGAAGCGCTGCCGCGCCACGACCCCGCCCGTCAGCCGTGGATCCGTCGTGTTCATACGGCAGTTGACATACTCCACATCCTTGGACGCGGCCATGATCCAGGGATCGTCCACGACCGCGCTGATCGCCCGCTGGGCCCGCCGGGTCGCCCCGCCGCCGGTCCCGGACCGCTGAAGCTCGGTGTCCAGCGCGGCGGCCGCGCGGGCCGCGGAGCTCATCCCGTGACCGTAGATCGGATTGAACGCGGCCAGCGCGTCCCCGAGCACCAGCAGCCCCTCCGGCCAGCTGTCCAGCCGCTCCGGATACAGCCGCCGATTGGCGCCGACCCGGGAGACGACCACCGAGGTCAGCGGCTCGGCGAGGCCGATGAGATCGGCGACCAGCGGATGGCGCAGGGTCCGGGCGTAGGGCAGGAAGTCCTCGTCATGGGTGGGCAGGCCGGCGCCACGGGTGCACGACAGGGTCACCATCCAGGTGCCGTCCTCCTGCGGATACACCACCCCGAACCGGCCCGGCTCGCGCAGCCGGTGGTCGGCGGCCACATTGACCGCCGGGAACCCGGTGGCGGCGCCCGGCGGCGCCTGGTACACCCGGGTCGCGTACGCGATGCCCGCGTCGACGACGTCCTCCTCGAGCGGCGGCAGGCCCAGCGCGGTAAGCCAGTGCCTGAGCCGTGAACCGCGCCCGCAGGCGTCGATCACCACATCGGTCTCCAGCGTTTCCACCACCCCGCTGTCCATGTCGCGCACCCGCACCCCGGTCACCCGCTCGGCGTCCCCGACCAGATCGAGGATCTCGGCGCGCTGCCGCACCGCGATCCGCCCGGTGGCCAGCACGCGTTCGCGCACCTTCCAGTCCAGGAACGGGCGGGTGCACATGAGGGCGAACTGCCGCGGTGGAAAGCGGTGCTGCCAGCCGTGGGACGTCAAGGTCACCAGGTCCTGGTGGAATCCGATCCGGCGGGCGCCCGCGTCGAGCAGTTGGTCGATCATGCCCGGCAGCAGCGTGTCCACGATGCGCGCACCACTGGACCACAGCACATGGACATGGCGCCCCTGCGGCGATCCCTTGCGGTGCCGGGGGCCGTCCGGCAGCACATCACGCTCCACGACGGTCACCCGCTCCAGATGGCGGGCCAGCACATGGGCAGCCAGCATTCCCGCCCAGCCGCCGCCCAGAACGATTCCGTGTTTCGGTTCGGTCATGGTTTCGCTTTCGTCCCTTCACCGCTTACGCCTGTTACGTCGGACTGGGGCTGCCCTTGGCCTGGACCATCTTGGCGAGGTTCTGGGTGACCGCCATGAAATGCGCGACACCGGTGAGTTCGGGACCGTCGCCCACTTTCGTATCCGTGATGCCCCAGAACGCCTGGGCATGACGGGCCAGACCGTCATCATCGAGTTCGATCACACCGATGATGTTGAAGGTGAGTTTGGCCGGCGCGTACACCGTGACCGTGGTCGGTGTCACCACCCTGCGACCGTCCATCGAGGTGACCGGACGACCCGGGACCTCATGCACCTGGCATTCCATGGACCAGGCGATATGTCCGCGCAGGGCGTCCTTTCCGATGAGCGGAGGCGCGCCGACCGGGTCCTCGAAGACGACATCGTCCGAGAACAGCTCCAATACCGCCTCGACATCACCGGCGTTCATGCGCCGCGCGTATTCCAGAGCCATCTTCTTGAGAGTCGCCTCATCGGCCATGAACGCCTCCTGTGCGGTGCCGGGACCGTGGGGGATCAGCTGGCGATGCCAATGTCCGACCTCCCCCAGAACATCTGCAATTCCTGAATGAGACCACCGGACCCGGTGCGCATCATCAGGACGTAATCCCAGGTGATACGGGCGTTCTCCGGGGTGTCGGGGGCCGCCAGCCAGCCGTGCTCGGCGAAGCCGGGACCCTTGGGCAGATAGTCCATCGTGGCCGTCACCGGCACCAGCACGTGCGCACCGTCCTGCCCCGCCACCGGCTCGCCGGGAATCTCGGTGATACCCGCCCGAGTGAGGTCCTCGAAATGCGCACGCAAGGCGTCCCGTCCGGTCCTGCGCCCCGAGCCGACCGGATCTTCGAAAACGACCTCGTCCGCGTAGAGTTCGAGCAGCCCGTCGACATCCGCGGCGTTCATCCGGCGGCTGTGCTCGAGAATGAGCTTCTTACGGCTTCGCTCATCAATCACCGTGTACCCCCATGGGCGTGCTCTCCGTCGCTTTTACTCCGGCCAAGGTCCTGGTCGATGAACTGGAAAATCTCGTCGGCCGTGGTGGCGTCCTGAATACGGCCGGCCGCCGGACCTTCATCCGTTCCGTCGCCGTGCGGCGCGCCCAGCCTCGCCAATGTGGTTCGCAGGCGCTTGTGCAGGGTTTCCCGTGCCGCCTCGTCCCGGACCGCGGAAAGCAGCGCGCTTTCCAGCCTGTCGATTTCGCCCAGCACCGGGGTGAGCGGATCCACGTCCTCGGGCGCCAGTTCCTCGTGCAGATGCGAGGCGAGGGCGGCCGGATTCGGATGGTCGAAGATCAGGGTGGTGGCCAGCCGCAGACCGGTCACGGCGGTCAGCCTGTTCCGCAGCTCGATCGCCGTCAGCGAGTCGAAGCCCAGATCCAGGAAGCCGCGTTCGGTCTGGATCCGGCCCGGGTCGGAGTGGCCGAGCGCCGCCGCGGCATGGGTGAGGACCAGATGGAGCAGTGTGCGGCGCTGTTCCTCCAGCGGCAGCGCGGCCAGATGACCGGCCCAGTCGGTGTGCGGCCGCGCGGTGGCCGCGGTGCGCCGGGCCGCACCGCCACCGGTGAGCGCCCGCAGGGGAGCGGGCAGGGTCAGGGCCGGTTGCCCGGCCAGCGCACGGACGTCCAGGTCGATGGCGATCAGATGGGGATGGCCGTGGCGCACGGCGGCGTCCAGCAGCCCCAGCGCCCGCTCGCTGGACATCGCCCCGATGCCCGACCGGGCCATCCTGGCCCGGTCCGCCTCCCCCAGATGTCCGGTCATCCCGCTGGCGTCCGCCCACAGGCCCCACGCCACCGAAAGACCCGGCAGGCCCAGGGCGCGGCGCCGGGCGGCCAGAGCGTCGCAGTAGGCGTTGGCCGCGGCGTAGTTGGACTGCCCGGAGGCGCCCAGCGTGCCCGCCGTGGAGGAGAACATCACGAAGAAGGACAGCGGCAGCTCCGCGGTCGCGGTGTGCAGATGGGCCGCGGCCGTGGCCTTCGGACGCCACACCCGCGCCAGTCGCTCCGGAGTCTGGGTGGTGAGGACGCCGTCGTCCAGCACCCCGGCCGCGTGGACGACACCGGTCAGCGGATGTGCGGGATCGACCTCGGCCACCAGACCGGCCACCGCGTCCGGGTCGGTGACATCGACCGCGGCGATCCGCACATCAGCGCCCAACTCGGCCAGCCGGTCGGCGAGTTCACCGGCCCCGGCGGCGTCCGGACCGCTCCGGCTCACCAGCAGCAGACGCCTGGCCCCCCAGGCGCGGACGAGGTGCTCGGCGACCAGAGCGCCCAGGGTGCCGGTGCCACCCGTGATCAGTACGGTGCCATCGGTGTCGATCCCGACGGCGTCCTCGGCCGGCTCATCGACGGCCGGGCCGGGCGCGGCGGCTCCCGCGCGCACCATCCGGGGCACCAGCACCCGTCCGTCCCGCACCGCCACCTGGGGCTCGTGCAGATCGATGGCGCGGACCACGGCCGCCACGACGCCCTCGCGACTCGCGTCGAGCTTGCTGGCGTCGCGTCGACCGGCATCGAGACGGCTCTCGGCGGAGCGGCTCGCGTCGAGGTCGAGCAGCACGAACCGGCCCGGGTTCTCCGACTGGGCGCTGCGGACCAACCCCCACACACCGGCACCGGACGGATCCAGCGCGGCGTCGTCGCCCGCACGACCCGTCGCCATCGCACCCCGTGTGACGACCACCAGCCGGGTCTCGGCCAGCGCCGGCCGCCGCAGCCAGGACTGCACCAGCCCCAGCAGCTCCTCGGCCGCCCCCAGCCCGCCCCCGTGGCCGTCCCTGGTGGAGTGCGGATGGGTCAGGACGACCGCGGGGGCGGCCTCGCCCGCGTCGACCGCCGCGATCAGCGCATCCAGATCCGGATGGCACACCACGGCATCAGCGGTGACACCCGCCGCGACCGGCTCTGCCAGCCCCAGCCGGTCTTCGCCCAGCACCACCCAGCCGCCGTCGCCGACCACCGACTTCGGGGACGGCTCGGTGGCCGGAGCGGGCAGGGGAGCCCACTCCAGCCTGAACAACCCGTCCACGCCCCGCGCGGCGGCAGCCGTACGCAACTGGTCGGTCGGGGCCGGACGGGTCACCAGTGAGTCGACGGTGAGCACCGGAGCGCCCACCGTGTCGGCCACCGTCAGCCGCAGCGACTGCCGCTCCTCGTCCCGCGACAGCCGTACCCGTACCGTGGCCGCCTCCGTGGCCCACAGCGACACGCCGTTCCAGGCGAACGGCAACCACACCCGGCCGTCGTCCTCCTGCCCCTCGGGCCGGTCCATCAGCAGCGACGGATGCAGCGCCGCGTCGAGCAGCGCCGGATGGATACCGAATCCGCCCCGTCCTCCCGCGGCCTCGGGCAGCGTCACCTCGGCGAGGACATCCCGGCCATGGCGCCACGCGGCCTTCAGCCCCTGGTACGCCGGACCGTATCCGTACCCCGCCGCCAGCACCTGCTCGTAGAAGGCGTCGACGTCCAACGGCTCGGCGCCCACGGGCGGCCAGGCGCCCTCCAGCCCCTCCACCGGCGCGGGGACCTCGCTCGCGGGCGCCAGCACACCCACCGCATGGCACCGCCACTCCGCGTCCGGGCCGGGATCGACGGCCTGGCCGACGCGATCCGGGCGGTCGGAGTGATCGGGACGGCCGGGACGGTCGGGACGGGAGTACATCCGCACCTCGCGCCGACCGTCTTCCGCCGCGGCACCGACCACCACCTGCACCCGCAGTCCACCGGACTCGGGAAGCGCCAGCGGAACCTGCAACGCCAGCTCCTCCACCCCGCCGCAGCCGACCTCGTCGGCCGCCCGCAGCGCCCACTCCACCAGCACCGCTCCCGGCGCCAGCACCGCGCCCGCCACCACATGCTCGGCCAGCCACGGGTGGGACCGTGCGGAGAGCCGGCCCGTGAGCACATGGGTGGTGCCGTCGGCGAGCTCCACGGCGGCGCCGAGCAGCGGATGGCCCGCGGAGGTCAGCCCCAGGCCGGCCGGATCGCCACCCGGTCCGCCCTCGCCGTCCAGCCAGTACCGCTCACGCTGGAAGGCGTACGTCGGCAGGTCGATGACGCGGGGCGTGGGATCGGTGCGGAACCAGCGGGTCCAGTCCACCTCGACGCCCGCGGTGAACGCCTGCGCCACCGACCGCGCCAGCTGGGCCGGGCCACCGTGGTCCCGCCGCAGGGTCGGGATGGTGATCGCGTCGACCCCCGCCTCCTCGAAGGTCTCCTGCATGCCGATGGTGAGGACGGGGTGGGTGCTGGCCTCAATGAACACGCGGTGGCCGTCGTCCAGCAGGGCGCGTACGGCGTCGGCGAAGCGCACCTGTTCGCGGAGGTTCGTCACCCAGTAGGCGGTGTCGAGCCCGGCGGTGTCCATGCGGGCGCCGGTGACGGTCGAGTAGAACGCCACCTGGCCCGGCACCGGCTTGACCCCGGCCAGCAGCTCATGCAACTCCTCCGCGATCTCATCGACCTGGGCGCTGTGGGAGGCGTAGTCGACGTCGATCAGTCGGGCGCGGTGGCCGGTGCGTTCGCAGGCGGTGATGGCGTGGGTGATTTGGTCGGGTGGTCCGGAGATGACGATGGAGCCGGGTCCGTTGATGGCGGCGATGGCGATGTCTGCCGCGTGGGTGCCGAGGTTGGTGAGGAACGTGGTGGCGTGGTGGGGGTTGATGGTCAGGGAGGCCATGGCGCCGTGGCCGGCGAGGCGGCGTAGGGCTTGGGAGCGGAGTGCGACGATGCGGGCGCCTTCGTCGAGGGTGAGGGCTCCGGCGACGCAGGCGGCGGCGATTTCGCCTTGGCTGTGGCCGATGACGGCGGTGGGGGTGAGGCCGTGGTGGTCCCATACGGTGGCGAGGGAGACCATGATGGCCCACAGGGCGGGTTGGACGACGTCGACGCGGGTGAGGTCGGCGGCGTTGATTCCGCCGCGCAGGACGTCGGTCAGTGACCAGTCGATGTGTGGGGTGAGGGCTTGTTCGCACTCGGCGATGCGGGTGGCGAAGACGGGTGAGGCGTCCAGGAGTCCGGCGCCCATGCCGAGCCATTGTGAGCCTTGGCCGGGGAAGACCAGGACGGGTCCGGTGCCGTCTGTGCCCGGGTTGCTTGTGGTGGTGGGTTGGATGAGGCTGGGGTGGGTTTCGCCGGTGGTGAGGGCGTTGAGTCCGGCGAGGAGTTCGTCGCGGTTGTGGCCGACGATGACGGCGCGGTGGTCGAAGACGGATCGGGTGGTGATCAGTGACCATCCGACGTCTGTCGGTGAGAGGGTGGTGTCGGCGGTTACCCGCTCGGCCAGTGCTCGTGCCTGGCCGCGCAATGCGTGGGTGCCGCGCCCGGACACCACCCATGGCACCACACCGGGTGTCGCCGTGCCGTCGTTGTGCGGGGTGTCCGGTTCGGGGTCGGTTCCGGTCTCCTCGGGGGCCTGCTCCAGGATCAGATGGGCGTTCGTCCCCGAGATGCCGAACGACGACACACCCACACGTCGCGGCCGCCCGTGCGCCGCCCACTCGACCGGTTCGGTCAGCAGCCGCACCGCACCCGTGCCCCAGTCCACATGCGGTGTCGGCTCGTCGATGTGCAACGAGAGAGGGAGCACCTCGTGCCGCAGGGCCTGCACCATCTTGATGACGCTCGCCACTCCGGCGGCGGCCTGGGTGTGCCCGATGTTGGATTTGACCGAGCCCAGCCACAGCGGACGTCCCTCCGGCCTGCCCTGGCCGTACGTGGCCAGCAGCGCCTGGGCCTCGATCGGGTCACCCAGCGTCGTGCCCGTACCGTGCGCCTCGACCGCGTCCACCTCGGACGGCGACAGCCCGGCGTCGGCCAGCGCCTGCCGGATCACCCGCTGCTGGGAGGGTCCGTTCGGCGCCGTGAGGCCGTTGCTGGCGCCGTCCTGGTTGACCGCCGAACCCCGGATCACCGCCAGCACCCGATGGCCGTTGCGCCGTGCCTGCGACAGCCGTTCCAGCAGCACCAGACCGACGCCCTCGGAGAAGCCCGTGCCGTCCGCCGCCGCGGCGAACGCCTTGCACCGCCCGTCCGGGGACAGCGCCCGCTGACGCGAGAACTCGGTGAACCCACCGGGCGTGGCCATCACCGTCACCCCGCCCGCGAGGGCCAGCGAGCACTCGTCCTGCCGCAGTGCCCGCACCGCCAGATGCGTGGCCACCAGCGACGACGAGCACGCCGTGTCCACCGTGACCGCGGGCCCCTCCAGACCGAACGAGTACGACACCCGGCCCGAGACCACGCTGCCGAGGTTCCCGGTGGCCACGTAGCCCGCCGAGTCGCTGGTCGTCTGGCCGATGAGCGACAGATAGTGATACGAGTCCACCCCGGCGTACACCCCGGTGTCACTGCCGCTCAGCGCCTCCCGCGTCAGCCCCGCGCGCTCGAACGCCTCCCACGCGGTCTCCAGCAGCAGCCGCTGCTGCGGATCCATCGCCGCGGCCTCACGGGGGCTGATCCCGAAGAACTCGGCGTCGAAATCGGCCACATCGCGCAGAAAGCCACCCTCGCGGGCGCTGCTGGTACCGGCGTTCTCCGGATCCGGGTCATAGAGGTTCTCCAGGTCCCAGCCACGGTCCTCGGGGAACGAGGAGATGACGTCCACTCCCTCGGCCACCACCCGCCACAGATCCTCGGGCGTCGCCACATCGCCGGGGAAGTGGCAGGCCATCCCGATGACGGCGATGGGCTCCCGGGCGCGGTCCTCGACCTCGCGCAACTGCCGCCTGGCCAGACGCAGATCGGCGGTCGCCCGCTTGAGATAGCTGCGGAGCTTCTCGTCATCCGTCATATCGCATCAACCCGATCGTCACGGCGGTCCTGATTCAGCGGTCCTGATTCGGCGGTCTTGATTCGGCGGTGTGGTTCAACGGTCTGGTTCCGCGGTCCCGCCTCACCGGGGACCGTCGTCGGAGGAGACGGTCAGCTCGTTGTCGAGCGCCCGGAACAGCTCCTCGTCGCTGGCCGACGCCAGATCCTCCTCGACGGGGTCGTCCCCGTCGGCGCCGTATGCCGGGCCGGTCACCTTGCGCAGCAGCTCCCGCAGCCGCGCCGCGATCCCGGCCCGCTGCTCCCGGTCGGGGATTCCCTGGGCCAAGGCCGTGTCGAGGGTGTCGAGACCGGTGCGGAGCGAGGCCAGCGGTGTCACCCCGGCCGGGGCCAGCAGCTCCCGCAGCAGCCGCACCACCGCAGCGGGCGTGGGGTGGTCGAAGACCAGCGTGGCGGGCAGCCGCAGACCGGTGGCGGCACCCAGCCGGTTCCGCAGTTCCACGGCGGTGAGCGAGTCGAAGCCCAGCTCCCGGAAGTTCTGGGCGGGGTGGATGGAATCCGCCGTGTCATGACCCAGCACCGTCGCCGTGGCGTTGCGCACCAGCTTGAGGAGCGCCTGCTGCCGGTCCTCCTCGGACAGCGCGGCGAACGCCTCCGCCGACGCCGCTCCGCCCGTGCCGGCGGCTCCGGTGGCCGCCTGCGCGGTGGCGCCGCGCACCAGACTCCGGAAGAGGGCCGGCGGTTCTCCGACACCGGCCTCACGCCGCAGGGCGGCCAGGTCGAGCCGGATGGGCGCCAGCGTGGGAAGACCACTGCCGAGGGCGATGTCGAGCAGCGCCAGGCCCTGCTCGGTCTCCAGCCCCATCATGCCGGACCGCGCCAGCCGCGCCCGGTCGGTGTCGGTCATCCCCCCGGTCATGCCGGTGGCCTGCGTCCAGTACCCCCAGGCGAGGGAGGTGGCGGGCAGGCCCTGGGCATGACGGTGCACGGCGAGCGCGTCCAGGAAGGCGTTGGCCGCGGCGTAGTTGCCCTGTCCGGCGGCGCCCAGCAGCCCGGCGGCCGCGGAGAACAGCACGAACGCCGACAGCCCGGCGTCCCGGGTGAGCTCGTGCAGATGCCACGCCGCGTCGGCCTTCGCCCGCAGCACCTCGTCCAGCTGATCGGGGGTGAGCGCCTCGACCGTGGCATCGCGCAGCAGCCCGGCGGCGTGGACGACGGCGGTGAGCGGATGGCGGTCGGGAACCGTCTCCAGCAGCTTGGCCAGGGCACCCCGGTCGGCCGCGTCACACGCCGCGATCGAGACACGCGCGCCGAGCCCGGTCAGCTCGGCCGCCAGCTCCGCGGCACCCGGGGCGTCCGGGCCCCGGCGGCTGATGAGCAGCAGCCGCCGTACGCCGTGGTGGACGACCAGATGGCGGGCGGTGGCGGCGCCCAGGGTGCCCGTGCCACCGGTGATGAGGACCGTGCCCTCCGGGTCGAGGGCGGTGGGCAGGGTCAGGACGATCTTGCCGATGTGACGGGCCTGGCTGAAGTGGCGGAACGCCTCGGGAGCCCGGCGGATGTCCCACAGCGTGGTCGGCAGCGGCTGGAGCGTCCCGTCCGCGAACAGGGCCGACAACTCGGCCAGCATCTGCTGGATACGGTCCGGCCCCGCGTCGCCCACCAGGTCGAACGCACGGTAGACGACCCCCGGATACCGGGCGCCGACCTGCCCGGGGTCGCGGATGTCGGTCCTGCCCAGGTCGATGAAGCGACCGCCGGGCGCCAGCAGCCGCAAGGACGCGTCCACGAAGTCACCGGCCAGGGAGTTGAGCACCACATCGACGGATCCCGCGGCGGCGCGGAACCGCTCCTCGAAGTCGAGAGTGCGCGAGGAGGCGAGGTGACGGTCGTCGAAACCGCGCTCCCGCAGGGCATGCCACTTCGTGGGGCCCGCGGTGGCGTACACCTCGGCCCCCCAGTGGCGCGCCAGCTGCCCGGCCGCGAGCCCCACACCACCGGTGGCCGCGTGCAGCAGCAGCTTCTCCCCGGCCCGCAGTCCGGCGAGATCGGCGAGACCGTAGTAGGCCGTGAGAAAGGCGGACGGCATGGTCGCCGCCTGCGCGTAGGACCATCCGGCGGGGATCGGGGTGATCATCCGGATGTCGGTGATGACCAGCGGCCCGGTGCCGTTGAACAGCCCCATCACCCGGTCGCCCACCGCGAACCCAGCCGTCCCGGGCCCCACCTCGACGACCACCCCCGCACCGTCGCCGCCGAGCGGCCGGGGGTCCTCCACCATGCCCAGCGCCACGACGACGTCGTGGAAGTTCACACCGCCCGCCCGCAGCGCCACCCGGACCTCGCCGCGCCCCAGCGGGCGGGTGTTGTCCGGGCAGTCGACCAGGGCCAGATGGTCCAGGCTGCCCCGGCCCGTCAGCCCCAGACGCCAGGCGCCCGAACCCTCCGGCGGGGTGAGCCGCCTGGCCACGTCGTCATGAACCAGCCGCGGTACGTACGCCGTGCCGTCGCGCAGCGCCAGCTGGGGCTCGCCCGAGGCCACCGCACCGGCCAGCGCCCGTCGCGAAGTGTCCCGTTCGTCGAGGTCGAGCAGCAGCACCCGGCCCGGGTTCTCCGACTGGGCGCTGCGCACCAGACCCCAGACAGCGGAGGCCGGCAGGTCGTGGACATCGTCATGGCCGCGCGGCGCGACCGCCCCACGGGTGACCACCGCCAGCCGGACGCCGGTGAACTCGGGGGCGGCGAGGAACTCCCGCAACGCCCCCAGGGCCTCCTTGCCGAGGTCGTGGGCGCGCTCCACCGGACCGCCCCGGCCATCGGCGGGGGAGCCGAAGAAGGCGAACACCACCTCGGGGGCCGGGGCCCCGTCCGCCACGGCCGTCCGCACGGCGGTGAGATCCGGAAGGCGAGGGGCGTCCGGCAGCGCATCGGCCGGCGGACCGCCCTCCGGGCCGATGACGGCCGAACGGAACGCGACGGCGCCCTCGGCCGGTGTCATCCGCGTCCAGACCGGCTGGAACAGCGAGTTCCTGCCCGCCCAACGGGCCTGGCCCAGCTGTCCGCCCGGCACCGGGCGCAGGATCAGGTCGTCCACGACGGCCACCGCGGCCCCGGTCGGATCGGCCGCGATCAGCGTGAGCCGGTCCGGTGCCGTCGGGGTGATACGGATGCGCAGGGTGTCCGCCCCAGTGGCGCGCAGCCGCAGACCGCTCCAGGTGAAGGGAAGCAGGATCCGGTGGGCGTCCTCGGAGTCCGGGTCGACGTCCAGCGCGCGGGCGTGCAGCGCGGCGTCGAACAGGGCGGGATGGATACCGTACGCGGCCGCGCCGGCGCGCTCCCCCTCGGGCAGGGACACCTCGGCGTAGACATCGCCGTCCAGCCGCCAGGCGGCGGTGAGCCCCTGGAAGGACGGTCCGTAGTGGTAGCCGTGGTCGGCGAGCCGCCGATAGAAGTCCTCGACGGGCAGCGGCGTGGCCCCCGGTGGCGGCCAGGCACCGTCGAGCGCCGAGGAGCCGGCCGTGGCCGAGGTGGCCAGCGCCCCGGTGGCATGCCGGGTCCAGGCCGCGTCGCCGGCGTCGTCGGCCGCCGGCCGCGCATGCACCGTGATCGGCCGTTCCCCGGTGTGATCGGGCGCGGCCACGGCGATCTGCACATCGACCGCCTCACCCTCCGGAATCACCAGCGGCGCGTGCAGGGTCAGCTCCGCCACATGGTCACAGCCGGTCCGCACGGCCGCGTGCAGGGCGAGTTCGGCGAAGGCGGTGCCCGGCAGCAGGATGGTGTCCAGCACCCGGTGGTCGTTCAGCCACGGATGGTTCCGCGGGGACAGCCGGCCGGTGAGCACATGGGCACCGCCCTCGGCGAGCTCCACGGCGGCGCCGAGCAGCGGATGCCCGGCACACCCCAGCCCGAGATCGCCCGGGTCGCCACTGTGGCCACCACGCCCGTCCAGCCAGTACCGCCGGCGCTGGAAGGCGTACGTCGGCAGGTCGATGACGCGGGGCGTGGGGTCGGCGCGGAACCAGCGGGTCCAGTCCACCTCGACGCCCGCGGTGAACGCCTGCGCCACCGACCGCATCAACTGCGCGTGGTCGCCGTGGTCGCGTCGCAGGGTCGGCACCGTGACCGCGGGCACACCGGCTTCCTCGAAGGTCTCCTGCATGCCGATGGTGAGGACGGGGTGGGTGCTGGCCTCGATGAACACGCGGTGGCCGTCGTCCAGCAGGGCGCGTACGGCGTCGGCGAAGCGCACCTGTTCGCGGAGGTTCGTCACCCAGTAGGCGGTGTCGAGCCCGCTGGTGTCCATGCGGGCCCCGGTGACCGTCGAGTAGAACGCCACCTCCGCCTGGACGGGTTCGATACCGCACAGCACCTCCTTCAGCTCCTCCGCGATCTCATCGACCTGGGCGCTGTGGGAGGCGTAGTCGACGTCGATCAGTCGGGCGCGGTGGCCGGTGCGTTCGCAGGCGGTGATGGTGTGGGTGATTTGGTCGGGTGGTCCGGAGATGACGATGGAGCCGGGTCCGTTGATGGCGGCGATGGCGACGTCTGCTGCGTGGGTGCCGAGGTTGGTGAGGAATGTGGTGGCGTGGTGGGGGTTGATGGTCAGGGAGGCCATGGCGCCGTGGCCGGCGAGGCGGCGTAGGGCTTGGGAGCGGAGTGCGACGATGCGGGCGCCTTCGTCGAGGGTGAGGGCTCCGGCGACGCAGGCGGCGGCGATTTCGCCTTGGCTGTGGCCGATGACGGCGGTGGGGGTGAGGCCGTGGTGGTCCCATACGGTGGCGAGGGAGATCATGATGGCCCAGAGGGCGGGTTGGACGACGTCGACGCGGGTGAGGTCGGCGGCGTTGATTCCGCCGCGCAGGACGTCGGTCAGTGACCAGTCGATGTGTGGGGTGAGGGCTTGTTCGCACTCGGCGATGCGGGTGGCGAAGGCGGGTGAGGCGTCCAGGAGTCCGGCGCCCATGCCGAGCCATTGTGAGCCTTGGCCGGGGAAGACCAGGACGGGTCCGGTGCCGTCTGTGCCCGGGTTGCTTGTGGTGGTGGGTTGGATGAGGCTGGGGTGGGTTTCGCCGGTGGTGAGGGCGTTGAGTCCGGCGAGGAGTTCGTCGCGGTTGTGGCCGACGATGACGGCGCGGTTGTCGAAGACGGATCGGGTGGTGATCAGTGACCATCCGACGTCTGTCGGTGAGAGGGTGGTGTCGGCGGTTACCCGCTCGGCCAGTGCTCGTGCCTGGCCGCGCAATGCGTGGGTGCCGCGCCCGGACACCACCCATGGCACCACATCGGGGGTGACCGTGCCGTCGTTGTGCGAGGTGTCGGGTTCGGGGTCGGTTCCGGTCTCCTCGGGGGCCTGCTCCAGGATCAGATGGGCGTTCGTCCCCGAGATGCCGAACGCGGACACCCCGGCCCGGCGCGGACGGTCCCCACGCGGCCAGGGAACCGGCTCGGTCAGCAGCCGCACCGCACCCGACGTCCAGTCGGCGTGGGGCGTCGGCTCATCGATGTGCAGTGAGGCGGGCAGCAGCTCATGCCGCATCGCCATCACCATTTTGATCACACTGGCCGCACCGGCGGCGGCCTGGGTGTGCCCGATGTTGGACTTGACCGAGCCCAGCCACAGCGGACGTCCCTCCGGCCTGCCCTGGCCGTACGTGGCCAGCAGCGCCTGGGCCTCGATCGGGTCGCCGAGGGTGGTCCCGGTGCCGTGTCCGTCGACCGCGTCCACCTCGGCGGTGGACAGCCGCGCATTGGCCAGCGCCTGCCGGATCACCCTTTGCTGGGAGGGCCCGTTCGGCGCCGTGAGGCCGTTGCTGGCGCCGTCCTGGTTGACCGCCGAACCCCGGATCACCCCGAGGACGCGACGATGGCGGCGCCGCGCCTCACACAGGCGCTCCAGAACGATCAGCCCGGCGCCCTCGCCCCAGCCGGTGCCGTCGGCGGCCGCCGCGAATGGCTTGCAGCGGCCGTCCGGGGCCATGCCACGCTGCCGGGAGAACTCGATGAAGGCGCCGGGTGTGGCCATCACGGCCACCCCGCCGGCCAGGGCCAGATCGCATTCGCCCTGCCGCAGCGCCTGACAGGCCAGATGGACGGCGACCAGTGACGAGGAACACGCGGTGTCCACCGTGACCGCCGGGCCCTCGAGGCCGAGTGCGTACGCGACCCGGCCGGACACCACACTGCCGAGGTTCCCGGCGCCGACGTAGCCCTCCACCTCGCTGGTGATGTCGCCGATGACCGACAGATAGTCATGCGAACCCACCCCGGCGTACACACCGGTGTTGCTGCCGCTCAGCGACTCCCGGCTGAGTCCGGCGCGTTCGAACGCCTCCCACGCGGTCTCCAGCAGCAGTCGCTGCTGCGGATCCATGGCCTGGGCCTCGCGGGGGCTGATGTCGAAGAAGGCCGCGTCGAATGCGGTCGCGTCGTAGCAGAACCCGCCCTGGTCCACGTAGGACTTCCCGTAGCTCTCGGGATCCGGGTCGAACAGCTCCTCGGTGTCCCACCCCCGGTCCGTGGGGAAGCCGGAGACGGCGTCCGCACCGTCCCGCACCAGCCGCCACAGCTCCTCCGGCGACCGCACCCCACCCGGATAGCGGCAGGCCATGCCGACGATCGCGATGGGCTCCGGCTCGGCGGACTCGGCCTCCCGCAGACGCTCACGGGTCTGGCGCAACTCGGCCGTGACCCACTTCAGGTGGTCGAGAAGCTTCTCTTCGTTCGACATCTAGCGGAGGCTCCTTGGCGCGTCGCGGAGGATGGGGGTCATCGGGCTCACGACTTTCCGAACTCGTCGGAGATGAGGTCGAAGATGTCTTCCGCTGTCGCCGCCTCGAGCTCGCTGTGGGCCGCGGAACGCCGGGTTTCCCCCTCCGTTTCACCCCACTTGGCCAGCAGCAGCCGCAGCCGCCCGGTGATCCGCCGCCGGGCCGCCTCGTCCACCGCCGAGGGCTCCGAGACCGCGTCCCACCGGTCGAGCTCGGACAGCAGATGCCCCTCCGAGGCCGGCTCCCCCTCGACGAGCCGCTCGCGCAGGAAGTCGGCCAGCTCCTTGGGAGTGGGGTGGTCGAAGACGAGGGTGGGCGGAAGCTCGACACCGGTGGCGGCGGAGAGCCGATGCCCGAATTCGACCGCCGTGAGGGAGTCGAACCCCAGCTCCTGGAACGGCTGGGCGGGCGGGACGGCGTCGACGGTGGAGTGGCCGAGGATCGCGGCGGCATGCGTGCGGATGTGATGGAGGAGAAGCTGATGCCGCTGGGCGGGGGTGCCGGCGGCCAGTTGCCGGGCAAGTGAGCCGCTCATGGCCGCGGTGGCGTCCGGGACGACATCGATGGGCGCCGCCGCGGCGGCCAGGCCGGACAGCAGCGGGCTGGGCCGCTGTGCGGTGAAACCGGCCGGGAACCTCTCCCAGTCGATGTCCGCGATGGTGATCGTGGTGTCGCCGTGGTCGAGGGAGTGCTGGAGCGAGGCGATGGCGAGATCGGTGTCGAGAGGACGCATCCCGCGCCGGCGGTAGTAGTCGACGACGGCCTCGTCGGCGGCCATGCCCGCCTCGCTCCACGGCGCCCAGGCCACGCTGGTGGCGGGGAGCCCCCGGGCGCGGCGGTGCTCGGCGAGGGCGTCGAGGTAGGCGTTGGCGGCGGCGTAGGAGGGCTGTCGGCTACCGCCCCACGTGGCGGCACCCGACGAGAAGAGCACGAAGGCGCTGAGGTCGAGATCCGCGGTGAGTTCATGGAGCACGGTGGCGGCGAGCGCCTTGGGCCGCAGCACCGCATCGATCCGCGACGGGTCGAGCTCGGCCAGCGGGGTGTTCTCCGCGACACCGGCGGTGTGGATGACGGCGGTGAGGGGGTGTTCGGTGGGGATGGTGTCGAGGAGGTGTTGGAGTGCGGTGCGGTCGGAGGCGTCGCAGGCGGTGATGGTGACGGTCGTGCCCAGGGTGGTGAGTTCTTGGGTGAGTTCCGCGGCGCCGGGGGCGTCGGGGCCGGAGCGGCTGATGAGGTGGAGGTGGGGCGCGCCCCGGTGGGCGAGCCAGCGGGCGACATGGGCGCCGAGAGCGCCGGTGCCACCGGTGATCAAGGTCGTCCCGGTGGGGTGCCACGCGGTGGACACGGTGTCGGTACCGACCGCGCGCTCCAGCCGGCGGGCGAGGACGGTGGAGCGGATCGCTACTTGGTCCTCGGGCTGACCGGGCACCAGCATGGCGGCGATACGGGCCGGAGTGCGGGCGTCGAGGACGGTCGGGAGGTCGATGAGACCACCCCAGAGGCGGGGGTGTTCCAGGGCCGCGACCCGGCCCATACCCCAGATCTGCGCCTGGTGGGGGTGGGGGAGCGGATCGGTGGCGACGGCGGCCACCGCACCCTGGGTGACACACCACAGGGGCGCCATGAGTCCCGTCTGGCCGAGGGCCTGGACAAGAGCGGCCGTGGCGGCCAGCCCCATGGGGACGGCCGGATGGTCGGGGTGGGGCGTCTGGTCGAGGGCGAGCAGACTCAGCACGCCCTCGGGTGTGCCGCCATCGGACAGGTGCGAGAGCTGGGGAGTGAGGGCGTCGCGCTGGGCGTCCGCGCCATCGACCGACAGGACCTCATGGGCCGCGCCATGGCCGTCGAGTGCCTGTGCGGCGGCGTGGACGGCCGGGTGCTCCTCCAGCCCGGACGGGACGAGGAGCAGCCAGGTCCCGCTGGGCGTCGGCGCGGTGGCGGGGTCCGGCAGATGCTTCCACGTGACGCGGTAGCGCCAGGAGTCGATGGTGGAGCGTTCCCGGTGCCGGCGCCGCCAGGTGGACAGTACGGGGAGCGCGGGCAGCAGGGCGTCGACGCCGGGGCCGCCCTCCTCCAGGTGGAGTGTGCTGGTGAGGGCGCTGACGTCGAGCTTCTCGATGGCGTCCCAGAGCCTGGCCTCGGCCCGGTCGTGGCCGTTGGTGTGGCCGTCGCCGCGAGGGGCTGGCGGGGCGAGCCAGTAGTGCTGGTGTTGGAAGGCGTAGGTGGGGAGGTCGATGGTGCGGGGGGTGGGGGTTGCGGGGTACCAGCTGGTCCAGTCCACGTTCGCGCCGGTGGTGTGGAGGCGGGCGAGGGTGTGGGTGAGGGCGTGGGTGTCGGGGTGTTTGCGGGTGAGGGTGGAGGTGATGAGGGGCGTGGGGTGGTCGGTGTGGTGGAGGGTGTGGTGGGTGGCGGTGGTCAGGGTGGGGTCGGGGCCGAGTTCGAGGAAGATCCCGGCTTCCGGGGCGGTGTGGGTGATGGCTTGGTGGAAGTGGACGGGTTGGCGGATGTGCTGGACCCAGTAGTCGGGGGTGGTGATGTGGTCGTCGGCTGGTTGTCCGGTGAGGTTGCTGATGAGGGGGATGGTGGGTGGGTGGTAGGTCAGTCCGCTGATCTGGTCCCGGAATGGTTTGAGGATGGGGTCCATCAGGGGGGAGTGGAAGGCGTGGCTGACGGTGAGTGTCCGGGTTTTGCGGCCCTTGGTTGCCCAGAGGGTGCTGATTTCGGTGACTGGTTCGGTGGGGCCGGAGATGACGGTGTTGCCGGGGGTGTTGTGGGCGGCGATGGTGACGTGGCCGTTGTGGGTGGTGAGGTCGTGGGCGAGTTCGTCGGGGGTGGCGGCGATGGTGGCCATGCTTCCGCCGGGGGGAAGCTGTCCCATGAGGGTGGCGCGGGCGGCGATGAGGTGGCAGGCGTCGGGGAGGTTGAAGACTCCGGCGATGTGGGCGGCGGCGATTTCCCCGATGGAGTGTCCGATGACCACGTCCGGGTGGATGCCGGCGGAGGCGAGTAGTCGGGCGAGGGCGATGTGCAGGGCGAAGAGTCCGGTTTGGGCGTAGGTGGTGTGGTCCAGCAGTGCTGCCTGTTCGGCCTCGGGGTTGAAGACGAGTTCCCGCAGGGGGTGTTCCAGATGCGGATCGAGCAGACCGCAGACTTCGTCGAAGGCTTCGGCGAAGACGGGGAATCGGTTGTACAGGTCGGCGCCCATGCCGGGGCGTTGGCTGCCTTGTCCGCTGAACAGGAAAACGGTCTGTCCGGCGGTGTCGGCGGCCTTTCCGGGGTGGACCAGGCCCGGATGTGGCTGTCCTGTGGCCAGTGCCTCCAGCCCGGCCAGCAGTTCTTCCTGGTTCTGGCCGATGAGTACGGCCCGGTGGTCGAACAGTGTCCTGGAGCGCAGCAGCGACCATCCGACCTCCGCAGCGCGCACTTCGGGGTCGTCCATGATGCGCCTGGTCAAGGCCCGCGCCTGGCCCCGTAGCGCCGCGTCGCTCTGTGCGGAGATCACCCAGGGCACCACACCGCCGGCGTTCGATACGGGAGCGGGCTCGATCGGCTCAGGAACCTGCTCGAGGATGAGATGGGCGTTCGTACCGGAGATGCCGAAGGACGACACACCTGCCCGGCGTGGCCGTTCGCCCTGGGGCCAGGGGACGGGTTCGGTGAGCAGCCGCAGGTCGCCCGCGTCCCAGTCGACATGGGGTGTCGGTGCGTCGATGTGCAGTGAGGCGGGCAGTACGCCGTGGCGCATCGCCATGACCATCTTGATGACACCGGCCACTCCGGCGGCGGCCTGGGTGTGGCCGATGTTGGACTTGATGGAGCCCAGCCACAGCGGACGTCCCTCGGGCCGGTCCTGGCCATACGTGGCCAGCAGCGCCTGGGCCTCGATCGGGTCACCCAGCGTGGTCCCGGTGCCGTGCGCCTCGACGGCGTCCACATCGGCCGGCGTCAGCCGGGCGTTGGCGAGGGCCTGCCGGATCACCCGTTGCTGGGAGGGTCCGTTCGGCGCGGTCAGGCCGTTGCTCGTACCGTCCTGGTTGACGGCGGAGCCACGTACCACGGCAAGCACCCGGTGGCCGTTGCGCCGTGCGTCGGACAGCCGCTCCAGCAGTACGAGACCGACGCCCTCGCCCCACACCATGCCGTCCGCCGCTGCCGCGAACGGTTTGCACCGGGCGTCGGGGGCCAGACCGCGCTGGCGGGAGAACTCGATGAACGCGCCCGGTGTGGCCATCACCGTGACACCGCCCGCCAGCGCCAAGGTGCACTCACCCTGCCGCAAAGCCTGGGCCGCCAGATGCATCGCCACCAGCGAGGACGAGCACGCCGTGTCCACCGTGACCGCCGGGCCTTCGAGGCCGAACGAGTAGGCCACCCGCCCTGACACCACACTGCCGATATTGCCCGTGGCGACATAGCCTTCGACGTCGCTCGCCGTATCGCCGGTGAGGGACAGATAGTCCTGGGACGTCACCCCCGCGAACACTCCCGTATTGCTGCCCGCGAGCGTGTCCCGGTCGAGACCCGCGTTCTCGAACGTCTCCCAGGCGGTTTCGAGGAGCAGCCGCTGCTGGGGGTCCATGGCGATCGCCTCACGCGGGCTGATGCCGAAGAACGCGGGATCGAACTCGGCCGCTTGGTGGAGGAAACCACCCTCGCGGACGTAGCTCGTCCCGGCGTGGTCGGGGTCGGGATGGTAGAGGGCGTTCAGGTCCCAGTTGCGGTCGGTGGGCATCTCCGCGATGGCATCCCGGTGGGCGGTGACCAGGTCCCACAGATCCTTCGGGGAGTGGGCGTCGCCGGGGTAGTGACAGGCCATGCCGACGATCGCGATCGGCTCGTCCTGGGCGGCCGCGACGGGGCTGTGAGCGGGTACGTCGGTCCGCCGGCCCGTGAGCTCTCCGCGCAGATAGGTGGCGAGCCCGTTGGGTGTGGGGTGGTCGAAGACGAGTGTGGGCGCGAGGTCGATTCCGGTGGCGGTGGCAAGCTGGTTGCGCAGCTCCACGGCGGTCAGGGAGTCGAACCCGAGCTCCTGGAAGGGCTGGGCGGGCGGAATGGCGTCCGGCCCGGAATGCCCCAGGATCGAGGCGGCGAGGGACTGGATCCGTTCGAGCAGGAGTTGGTGCTGCTGGTCGGGGGTGCAGTCGGAGAGCCGCTGCTGGAGCGACGTGGCGGTGGACGCGCCGGTGGGTCGCCCGGCCGGGTTCTCGGTGACGGCGATCAGGTCGTCGAACAGCGGGCTGGGGCGCTGGGCGGTGAAGGCCGTCGGGAACCTCTCCCAGTCGATGTCCGCGACGGCGATCGTGGTGTCACGGTGGTCCAGGGCGTGCTGGAGCGATGCCACGGCCAGATCGGGGCTCAGCGGTGACAGCCCACGTCGGCCGTAGAAGGAGAGCGCGGTTTCGTCGGCGGCCATGCCTGCCTCGCCCCACGGGCCCCAGGCGAGGCTGGTGGCGGCCAGTCCTCGGGCGCGGCGGTGTGCCGCGAGCGCGTCGAGATAGGTGTTCGCGGCGGCGTAGGCGCCTTGCCGACTGCCGCCCCACGCCGCCGCACCGGACGAGAAGAGCACGAAGGCGCTGAGGTCCAGACCCTGAGTCAGCTCGTGCAGATGGGCGGCCGCCAGGGCTTTGGCCCCGAGTACATACTGAAGCCGCTCCGGTCCCAGATTGGCGATGAGCTCCGTGTCCGACGTCCCGGCGGTGTGGATGACGGCGGTGAGGGGGTGTTCGGTGGGGATGGTGTCGAGGAGGCGTTGGAGTGCGGTGCGGTCGGAGGCGTCGCAGGCGGTGATGGTGACGGTCGTGCCCAGGGTGGTGAGTTCTTGGGTGAGTTCCGCGGCGCCGGGGGCCTCGGGGCCGGAGCGGCTGATGAGGTGGAGGTGGGGCGCGCCCCGGTGGGCGAGCCAGCGGGCGACATGGGCGCCGAGAGCGCCGGTGCCACCGGTGATGAGCGTGGTGCCCGTGGGCTGCCAGGTCCTGGGGGCGGTGGTGGGGGTACCGGCCCTGCGGAGGCGCCGGGCGTAGCTGCCGGTGGCGCGGATGGCGGTCTGGTCCTCCGGCTGACCGGGGGCGAGCAGGGCGGCCAGACGGCCGGCGGTGTGGTGGTCGATGGCGGTCGGCAGGTCGATCAGGCCACCCCAGCGGCGAGGGTGCTCCAGGGCCGCGGCGCGGCCGAGCCCCCAAGCCTGCGCCTGCCGCGGGCCGGGAAGCGGATCGCCGGGACCGGTGGCGACGGCGCCTTGGGTGAGGCACCACAGGGGCGCCGGGATCTCGGCGTCGCCGAGGGCCTGGACGAGTGTGATGGTGGCCGCCAGCCCGGAGGGAACGGCGGCGTATTCGGGGTGCGGTTCCTCATCGAGCGCGAGCAGGCTCAGCACACCGGCGAATCCGCCCTCGACGGTCAGACGGCTGAGGTGTGCCACCAGGGCGTCGCGATCGATGGCCCGGGTGTCGACCACATGGTGGAGGGGGGTGGCGCCGTGGGAGGCCAGCGCATGCCCGGCGGTCGCCACGGCAGGGTGGTCGGACTGACCGGCAGGGATGATCAGCAACCAGGTGCCGGCGAGGGCCGGAGGCGTGGAGGGAGCGGAAAGGGGCTTCCAGACGGTCTGATACCGCCAGGAACTGATGACCGACTGCTCCCGGTGGTGCCGCCGCCAGGCGGACAGGGTTGGGAGCACCGCGCTCAGCATGGGCTGCTGGTCCGCCGGTGAGTCGATGGTCGCGGCCAGGGCTTCCAGGTCCTCGCGCTCCACCGCCTCCCAGAACTCCCGGTCGACCAGCGCCGCCTCGGTGGGCGTCGGGTGCGCTGGGTCTGCGGAGGAGGCGGACGACAACCAGTAGTGCTGGTGTTGGAAGGCGTAGGTGGGGAGGTCGATGGTGCGGGGGGTGGGGGTTGCGGGGTACCAGCTGGTCCAGTCCACGTTCGCGCCGGTGGTGTGGAGGCGGGCGAGGGTGTGGGTGAGGGCGTGGGTGTCGGGGTGTTTGCGGGTGAGGGTGGAGGTGATGAGGGGTGTGGGTTGGTGGGTGGTGTGGTGGAGGGTGTGGTGGGTGGCGGTGGTCAGGGTGGGGTCGGGGCCGAGTTCGAGGAAGATGCGGGTTTGGGGGGCGGTGTGGGTGATGGCTTGGTGGAAGTGGACGGGTTGGCGGATGTGCTGGACCCAGTAGTCGGGGGTGGTGATGTGGTCGTCGGCTGGTTGTCCGGTGAGGTTGCTGATGAGGGGGATGGTGGGTGGGTGGTAGGTCAGTCCGCTGATCTGGTCCCGGAATGGTTTGAGGATGGGGTCCATCAGGGGGGAGTGGAAGGCGTGGCTGACGGTGAGTGTCCGGGTTTTGCGGCCCTTGGCTGCCCAGATGGCGCTGATCTCGGTGACTGGTTCGGTGGGGCCGGAGATGACGGTGTTGCCGGGGGTGTTGTGGGCGGCGATGGTGACGTGGCCGTTGTGGGTGGTGAGGTCGTGGGCGAGTTCGTCGGGGGTGGCGGCGATGGTGGCCATGCTTCCGCCGGGGGGAAGTTGTCCCATGAGGGTGGCGCGGGCGGCGATGAGGTGGCAGGCGTCGGGGAGGTTGAAGACTCCGGCGATGTGGGCGGCGGCGATTTCCCCGATGGAGTGTCCGATGACCACGTCCGGGTGGATGCCGGCGGAGGCGAGTAGTCGGGCGAGGGCGATGTGCAGGGCGAACAGTCCGGTTTGGGCGTAGGTGGTGTGGTCCAGCAGTGCTGCCTGTTCGGGCTCGTGGCTGAAGACGAGTTCCCGCAGGGGGTGTTCCAGATGCGGATCGAGCAGACCGCAGACTTCGTCGAAGGCTTCGGCGAAGACGGGGAATCGGTTGTACAGGTCGGCGCCCATGCCGGGGCGTTGGCTGCCTTGTCCGCTGAACAGGAAGACGGTCTGTCCGGCGGTGTCGGCGGCCTTTCCGGGGTGGACCAGGCCCGGATGGGGTTCTCCTGTGGCCAGTGCCTCCAGTGCGGCCAGGAGTTCTTCGCGGTTCTGGCCGATGAGTACGGCCCGGTGGTCGAACAGTGTCCTGGAGCGCAGCAGCGACCATCCGACCTCGGCCGGTGTCGCTTCGGAGTCGGCGGTCACCCGGTCGGCCAGTGCCCGTGCCTGACCGCGCAGTGCCTCGCCACCGCGCGCCGAGACCACCCACGGCACCGGCCCGTGAACGGGTTCGGTCTCGACGGTGCCAAGGGTCGCCGCCGGCTCTTCGGGTGCCTGCTCGACGATGACGTGTGCGTTGGTGCCGCTGATGCCGAACGAGGAGACACCCGCCCGGCGTGGATGCTCGGCGCGCGGCCACTCCCGCGCCTCGGTCAGCAGGCGGACATCGCCCGCGCTCCAGTCGACATGGGGTGTCGGTGCGTCGATGTGCAGCGAGGCGGGCAGCACGCCGTGCCGCATCGCCATCACCATCTTGATGACACCGGCCACTCCGGCGGCGGCCTGGGTGTGGCCGATGTTGGACTTGATGGAGCCCAGCCACAGCGGACGTCCCTCGGGCCGGTCCTGGCCATACGTGGCCAACAGGGCCTGTGCCTCGATCGGATCACCCAACGTGGTCCCGGTGCCGTGTCCCTCCACTACATCGACCTCTGCGGGCGACAGCCGGGCGTTGGCGAGCGCCTGGCCGATCACCCGTTGCTGGGAGGGCCCGTTCGGCGCGGTCAGGCCGTTGCTCGTACCGTCCTGGTTGACCGCCGAGCCCCGGATCACCGCCAGTACCCGGTGGCCGTTGCGCCGTGCGTCGGACAGCCGCTCCAGCAGCAGAAGTCCGGCGCCCTCGCCCCAACCGGTGCCGTCGGCCGCCGATGCGAACGGCTTGCACCGACCGTCGGCCGCTAGCCCACGCTGGCGGGAGAACTCGATGAAGGTGGTCGGCGTGGCCATCACCGTCACACCGCCCGCCAGCGCCATGGAGCATTCGCCCTGCCGCAGGGCCTGGGCCGCCAGATGCATTGCCACCAGCGAGGACGAGCACGCCGTGTCCACCGTGACCGCCGGGCCCTCGAGGCCGAACGCGTACGCCACCCGGCCGGACATGACGCTCGGCGTACCGCCTGCCAGCAGATACCCCTCCACCTCCTGCGCCGAGGAGCTTCCGGAGGCCCCGTAGCCCTGATAGGTGCCGCCCGTGAAGACGCCGGTGTCGCTGCCGGCGAGCGTGTCCCGGTCGAGGCCCGCGCTCTCGAAGGTCTCCCAGGCGGTTTCGAGGAGCAGCCGCTGCTGGGGGTCCATGGCGAGCGCTTCACGCGGACTGATGCCGAAGAACGCCGCGTCGAATCCGGCCGCGTCGTGGAGGAAGCCGCCTTCACGCGCATAGCTGGTGCCCAGACGCTCGGGGTCGGGGTCGAAGAGCGTGGCCAGATCCCAGTCGCGGTCGGTGGGCATCCCTCCGATGGCGTCCCGGCCCGCGACGACCAGCTCCCACAGTCCCTCCGGTGAGCGCACGCCTCCCGGGTAGCGGCAGGCCATGCCGACGATCGCGATCGGCTCGCCGTCTGCGGCCGCGGACGCGGACGGCGTGTGGGGGGTGACGGCGGCCTTCTGCCCCGCGAGTTCGGCGCACAGATAGGTGGCGAGCGCGTTCGGCGTCGGATGGTCGAAGACCAGCGCCGGGGCGAGGGAGAGGCCGGTGGTGGTGGCGAGCTGATTGCGCAGCTCCACCGCGGTGAGGGAGTCGAAGCCCAGCTCCTGGAAGGGCTGGACGGGGGCAATCGCGTCCAGCCCGGAGTGGCCGAGGATGGCCGCGGCCAGGGTCTGGATATGGCGGACCAGGATCTGGTGCCGCTGGGCCGCGGGTGCCGAGCCGAGCTGTTGCCGCAGCGGATTGCCGTCGGCGGCTGCCGCGGGCGTGGTGGGCTCCGCACTGGACGTCATCAGTCGGCTGAGGAACGGACTGGGACGTTGCGCGGTGAACGTACGGCCGAACTTCTCCCAGTCGACATCCGCGATCGTGACGGCGGTGTCGTGGTGGGTCAGAGCGTGATGCAGCGACTTGATGGCGAGGTCGGTGCTGAGGGGCGAGAGACCGCGCCGCTTGAGGTGGGAGAGCGTGTGCTGGTCGGCGGCCATGCCTGCCTCGCCCCACGGGCCCCAGGCAAGGCTGGTGGCGGCCAGTCCCCGGGCGCGGCGGTGTGCGGCGAGCGCGTCCAGGTAGGTGTTCGCGGCGGCGTAGGCGGCCTGCCGGCCACTGCCCCATGTGGCGGCGTTCGACGAGAAGAGAACGAAGGCGGTGAGATCGAGCTTCTGGGTGAGGGCATGCAGATGGGTGGCGGCCAGGGCCTTGGACCGCAGTACGGACTGCAACCGTCCCGGGTCCAGCTCGTCGATCTGTCCCAGTTCCATCGTCCCGGCGGTGTGGACGACGGCGGTGAGGGGGTGTTCGGCGGGGATGGTGTCGAGGAGGTGTTGGAGTGCGGTGCGGTCGGAGGCGTCGCAGGCGGTGATGGTGACGGCCGTCCCCAGCGCGGTGAGCTCCTCGCTGAGCTCCGCGGCGCCGGGGGCCTCGGGGCCGGAGCGGCTGATGAGGTGGAGGTGGGGCGCGCCCCGGTGGGCCAGCCAGCGGGCGATCTGGGCGCCGAGACCGCCGGTGCCGCCGGTGATGAGCGTGGTGCCGGACGGTTCCCAAGGGGCCGGGCTGGTGTCGGCGGCGGGCACCCGGACGAGGCGGCGCGCGTATGTCCCGGTGGTACGGATGGCCACCTGGTCCTCGGACTGTTCGGGTACGAGAAGGGCTGCCAGCCGACCTGCGGTGTGGTGGGTCATGGTGGCGGGCAGATCGATGAGGCCGCCCCAACGCTGCGGGTGTTCCAGCGCGGCGACGCGGCCGAGTCCCCAGATCTGCGCCTGCTCGGGGTGGGGGAGAAGGTCGTTGCGGCCGGTGGCGACGGCGCCCTGGGTGAGACACCACAGGGGCGCGCTGATTCCGGCGTCGCCGAGAGCCTGGAGGAGCGCGGTGGTGGCGGCAAGCCCGGCGGGCACTGCCGGGTGGCCGGTGAGCGGGTTTTGATCGAGGGCGAGCAGACTGATGACCCCGGCGGGTCGGGCGTCCTCGGTCAGCCGGTCCAGACGTTCGCGGAGCGCGGCGCGATCGATGTCATGTGTGTCGACCGCATGCGGGAGCGCGGTGGCGCCGTGCGCCTGAAGCGCCTGGACGGTGACCCGGACCGTGGCGTGTTCCAGCTGACCGGTCGGGGCGACCACCAGCCAGGTGCCGGTCAGGGCCGGTGTGGCCGGGTCGGGGAGCTGCTGCCAGGTGGTCCGGTAGCGCCAGGAGTCGATGGTGGAGCGTTCCCGGTGCCGGCGCCGCCAGGCGGACAGTACGGGGAGCGCGGGCAGCAGGGCGTCGACGCCGGGGCCGCCCTCCTCCAGTTGAAGTGTGCTGCTGAGGGCGTCGACGTCGAGCTCTTCGATGGCATGCCAGAGCTGTGCCTCGGCCGGGTCCTCGGCCGCCCCTTCGAAGCTCGTACGGGCCGCGGGCGGGGACAGCCAGAAGCGCTGGTGCTGAAAGGCATACGTCGGCAACCCGACCACCCGGGGGGCCGGGTCGGTGGGAAACCAGCTGGTCCAGTCCACGTTCGCGCCGGTGGTGTGGAGGTGGGCGAGGGTGTGGGTGAGGGCGTGGGTGTCGGGGTGTTTGCGGGTGAGGGTGGAGGTGATGAGGGATGTGGGGTGGTCGGTGTGGTGGAGGGTGTGGTGGGTGGCGGTGGTCAGGGTGGGGTCGGGGCCGAGTTCGAGGAAGACCCCGGCTTCCGGGGCGGTGTGGGTGATGGCTTGGTGGAAGTGGACGGGTTGGCGGATGTGCTGGACCCAGTAGTCGGGGGTGGTGATGTGGTCGTCGGCTGGTTGTCCGGTGAGGTTGCTGATGAGGGGGATGGTGGGTGGGTGGTAGGTCAGTCCGCTGATCTGGTCCCGGAATGGTTTGAGGATGGGGTCCATCAGGGGGGAGTGGAAGGCGTGGCTGACGGTGAGTGTCCGGGTTTTGCGGCCCTTGGCTGCCCAGATGGCGCTGATCTCGGTGACTGGTTCGGTGGGGCCGGAGATGACGGTGTTGCCGGGGGTGTTGTGGGCGGCGATGGTGACGTGGCCGTTGTGGGTGGTGAGGTCGTGGGCGAGTTCGTCGGGGGTGGCGGCGATGGTGGCCATGCTTCCGCCGGGGGGAAGTTGTCCCATGAGGGTGGCGCGGGCGGCGATGAGGTGGCAGGCGTCGGGGAGGTTGAAGATTCCGGCGATGTGGGCGGCGGCGATTTCCCCGATGGAGTGTCCGATGACCACGTCCGGGTGGATGCCGGCGGAGGCGAGTAGTCGGGCGAGGGCGATGTGCAGGGCGAAGAGTCCGGTTTGGGCGTAGGTGGTGTGGTCCAGCAGTGCTGCCTGTTCGGGCTCGTGGTTGAAGACGAGTTCCCGCAGTGGGTGTTCCAGATGCGGATCGAGGAGGCCGCAGACTTCGTCGAAGGCTTCGGCGAAGACGGGGAATCGGTTGTAGAGGTCGGCGCCCATGCCGGGGCGTTGGCTGCCTTGTCCGCTGAACAGGAAGACGGTCTGTCCGGCGGTGTCGGCGGCCTTTCCGGGGTGGACCAGGCCCGGATGGGGTTCTCCTGTGGCCAGTGCGTCCAGTGCGGCCAGCAGTTCTTCGAGGTTCTGGCCGATGAGTACGGCCCGGTGGTCGAACAGTGTCCTGGAGCGCAGCAGCGACCATCCGACCTCCGCAGCGCTCACGTCGGGGTCGGCGGTCACCCGGTCGGCCAGTGCCCGTGCCTGACCGCGCAGTGCCTCGCCACCGCGCGCCGAGACCACCCACGGCACCGGCCCGTGAACGGGTTCGGTCTCGACGGTGCCAAGGGCCGCCGCCGGCTCTTCGGGTGCCTGCTCGACGATGACGTGTGCGTTGGTGCCGCTGATGCCGAACGAGGAGACACCCGCCCGGCGTGGATGCTCGGCGCGCGGCCACTCCCGCGTCTCGGTCAGCAGGCGGACATCGCCCGCGCTCCAGTCGACATGGGGTGTCGGTGCGTCGATGTGCAGCGAGGCGGGCAGTACGCCGTGCCGCATCGCCATCACCATCTTGATGACACCGGCCGCGCCCGCCGCCATCTGGGCGTGCCCGATGTTGGACTTGATGGAGCCCAGCCACAGCGGACGTCCCTCGGCCCGGTCCTGGCCATACGTGGCCAGCAGCGCCTGGGCCTCGATCGGATCACCCAGCGTCGTGCCCGTACCGTGCGCCTCGACCGCGTCCACGTCCGACGGTGACAGCCGGGCGTTGGCGAGGGCCTGCCGGATCACCCGTTGCTGGGAGGGCCCGTTCGGCGCCGTGAGGCCGTTGCTGGCGCCGTCCTGGTTGACCGCCGAGCCACGTACCACGGCAAGCACCCGATGGCCGTTGCGCCGCGCGTCGGACAGCCGCTCCAGCAACAGGACGCCCACGCCTTCCGCCAGGGTCATACCGTCGCTGTCGGCCGAGAACGCCTTGGACCTGCCGTCGGGGGCGAGCCCGCGCAATTCGCTGAAGCCGATGAACGGCGCCGTCGAGGACATCACGGCGACGCCCCCGGCCAGCGCCGTGTCGCAGTCACCCTGCCGGATCGCCTGGCAGGCCAGATGCAGGGCGACCAAGGAGGAGGAGCACGCGGTGTCCACGGTCACCGCGGCTCCCTCCAGACCGAGGGCGTACGCCACTCGGCCGGACACCACGCTGGCGGAGTTGCCGATGGTGAAGTAGCCCGCCGAGCCCTCGGGCACCTGGGAGGCGTCGGAGCAGTAGTCGAGGTGATCGCAGCCGATGAAGGTGCCGGTCCGGCTGCCGCGCAGCGACTCCGGGTCGATCCCGGCGTGCTCGATGGCCTCCCAGGACGCCTCGAGGGCCAGCCGCTGCTGCGGCGCCATTCCGAGAGCCTCGCGGGGGCTGATGCCGAAGAACGCGGCGTCGAATCCCGCTGGGTCGTCGATGAAGCCGCCCTCGCGGGTATAGCTCGTCCCGGGGTGCTCGGGGTCGGGGTGGAAGAGGTTTTCGAGATCCCAATTGCGGTCGGTGGGGAGTTCCGAGATGGCGTCCCGCTCGGCGGCGACCAGTTCCCACAGGTCTTCGGCGGACCGTACGCCTCCGGGGAAACGGCAGGACATTCCCACGATCGCGACCGGCTCATGTCCCGCGGACTCGACGTCCTTGAGACGGCGCTGCGTCTGACGCAGATCCGCCGTCACCCGCTTCAGATAGTCGAGCAGTTTCTCTTCATTGCCCGCCATGGTCGGCCACCCCCACTACCCTCGGTCCGGAATGCTGAACGCTATTGGCGGCGGCAGTCGTAACTGCCCTGCAAGGTACTTCCGTCGGGGAAGGTGAAGCTCGTGGTGTCCCTGAAATGTCCTCGATCGAGCACCTGATAGTCGTCCACGAGATCCAGCTTCACGCCCGATGTCTGCCCGGTGGCATTCGGCGTGATCACCTGGGTGAGGGGACCCTTGAAAATCAGATGGCCGTCCTTCCAGCCGGGGGAGGTGTAGTTTCCGGACGAACCCCAGTTGTCGTGGTACTGGTTGATGAATTTCCCGTCGACCGGATTCCAGCCGAAGGACGAGCGGCCGACGACGTTGCCGGGTTCGAGGCCGGCGTCCGTGTAGAGGTAATGCCCGCCCATCGCCCGCTTCGTGGTCAGACGCAGCACCGCCGGTTTGCCGCCCGGCGGTGGGGTGTAGTCGCAGGTGTAGGAGCCGAGTAGGAAGTCGAGAGCGTGGATCTGCGGGGGAGAGGGGAGTGGATTCCTGTCCCGTGGCGATGTGGCTCGAGTATCCGGCTCTGCGTTCACCGGGGAGACGGTGAGGGCGACCAGACCGACCGCAGCCGCGCCCATGACACCGGCCGGGACTCGTCGGCTCCCCCTCCTCCGCCGGACCGCGCCACGCGGGTCCCGTTCCGCTGACTTCTCGGTACGCACACTCGACTCCCAACCCTCAATCGGGCGCTGACCTGCGGCTGAGCCACCTCATGCGGCCTGTTCGGATACGGCGACCATCATTTGCGCCGTCACCAAAGTGGGCCTAACGCCCGGCTTGGCCTACGCGTGCGGTGGAACCTTCTCGCGCGGTGGAAAAGGTGCCGCGAAAAAAAGGGGGGGCGCACTGGCATCGCGTTAGCCCAGCTTTAGTCCGCCCTTCGACCATGAATCGGACCTTGGCGATGAGGAGGATGGCGATGAGCGGCTGGCCCGCGCTGGAGAAGTACATCGATCGGGCACCCACGTCGAAGGAGATGATGTCCTGGATCGAGTTGATCGTCAGCCAGGGCATCCGCCGCGCCGGTTATCCGGCCGACAGCTGGACCGAGGAGTGGGCCGCGGAACAGTTCCGGGAGATCGGGCTGGCGGACGTCCGGCTGGAGCCGCTGGCCACGCCGATCTGGCGGCCGCGGTCCGCCGCCTTCGAGATCTGGCCCGCCGGCCGGCCCGATGAGCTCATCCGTTTCGAGGGACTGGCGCTGCCGTACACCACCCCGACCGAGGGCACCGAGGGCCGGCTGGTGCGGATGGCGGACGGGGAGGTGCGGGGCTCCATCGCGGTCCAGGAGATCGGCTTCACCCGCCTGCCGCAGACCGAGGTGCAGGCCCGCGCCACCGGCTCCTACGACCCCGAGGGCGTGTTCCCCGACCTCGTGCAGACCGTGCCGTTCGACCTCCCCCATGTGCTGGACTTCGACATCGCCATCAAGGACGGCGCCACGGCCTATGTCGGCCTGCTCACCGGACTGCCCTGGGAGACCAGCGACTTCTACTGGCCCTATGACGCCGAACCGCGTTCCGTCCCCGGCATCTGGCTGAGCGGCAAGGACGGACGGCGGGTCCGCGAGCTGATGGCGTCGGGGGAGTGCGAGGGGCGGATCGTCTCCGATGCCACCATCACCGAGGAGACCACCCACAATGTGGTGGGCACACTGCCCGGCGCCTCCGACCACTGGGTCATCGTCGGATCGCACCATGACGGTCCCTGGGCGTCGGCCGTGGAGGACGCCTCCGGGGTCGCGCTCGTCCTGGCGCAGGCCAGGTTCTGGGCGTCGGTGCCCCAGGAGCTGCGGCCGCACAACATGCTGTTCGTGCTGACGTCCGGCCATATGGCGGGCGCCGCGGGCACACAGGCGTTCATCGCCGCCCATCCCGAGCTGTTTCCCCAGGTCGTGCTGGAAATGCATCTGGAACACGCGGCACGCCAGGCGGATGTGGTCGACGGAGAGGTCGTGCCCACTGACGACCCCGAGGTGCGCTGGTGGTTCACCACTGAGGCGCCCGAGCTGGAGCGTCTGGTGGCCGAGTCCCTGGCGGCGGAGGACCTGCGCCGCTCGTGGATTCTGTCGCCGACCGCCTTCGCGCCGAACCCGGCCACCGACGGCGCCTACTTCTACTACACGGGCGTGCCGCTGGTGCAGCTGATCACCACGCCCATGTACATCTTCGATCCGCGGGACACCCCGGACAAGGTGGACGAGCAGAGCCTGGTGCCGCTCACCAAGGGGGCGGCGCGGATCATCGCCGGTACGGCGGGCTGCGAGCCCGGCACCCTCCGGGTGCCCATCCAGACGGCCAAGGTCGACGAGACGCGATAGGACCGCCGCACACCGACCGCACGGGTGGTGGCCCGCCGGGTGCCGGTGGGCCACCACCCATCCGTTCTACCGGCGGGCCGTCACCGGTCGCGCGCTACCGGTGGCCCGACAGCCGGCACAGCGCCTTGGCGGTCCGGTGCGGATCGCTTTCGGAACGGGCGGTGAGGACCACCGTGCCCTGCCGTGCGGCGTCCTTCTCCGCGGCCACGGCCACCTCGACATCGACCGATCCACCCGCCCTGGCGGTGGCGAGACGGTTGGGCAGCCAGGCGGACCAGCCCCGGCCGACGGCCTTCGCCGACAGCCGGTAGACATCCGAGTCCACCGAGGTGGCGGGCGCACCGGCCGGTCCGCCGGTGGCGCGTGTGGTGTTGTCGAGGCCGAAGGTGCACACGGCCCGGGAGTGGGAGGCGTCCCCCGTGGCCTGGCCGCGGTGCAGCGTCAGACCGCGGCGCTGCGGTCCGGCGCCGTCGAGGGACCGCACGGCGACGGTGTACGAGAGCACTCCGGACCTGTCGCGCTCGAGGTCGAGCACGTAGAAGTGCAGCCGGTTGGCCGGGTCGAGGTACTCGTACTGGCTGCCGGAGTCGGCTCCGGCGTGGAACAGCGCATCGCTGAGCTGCCGGTAGTCGCCCATGGTGATCTTCTGGGCGGTACCGTCGGGGCGGTGGAAGTCCACCAGGTCGATGTCCTCGGGATGAGCGTCGACCACCCAGGCGAACGGGGCCCGGTCCTCGTCCTTCAGCACCGTGTAGACGTCGTGGGCGAACACCTCGACCGCCGGGCGTGGTTCCCATCCCATCCAGGCCATCTGGTCGTCCGCGGCCACCGGGCACCGGCGCACCGCGTCCACCATCCGGGTCAGGATGTCCTGGCAGCGGCCGGCCGAGAGGAAGTTCTCCCGGGTCATGGGCAGGGCGGGCAGATGCAGCAGCATGGCGTTGGGGCCGTCGGCGAGGTTGTGCGGGGTGTTCTGGTAGCCCAGGACGTGGATCAGACCGTGTGCCGGATGGTGGCGGCGTCCGGCGTACACCGTCGTGCCGGAGAACGCGGCCCGGTCCATGGAGACACACATGGCGGCCACGCTACCTGCGCGGTGCCCGACCCACCGCCCTCCGCTCCGGCCTGCCGATATCGTCCCGGTCTCGGTACCGGGGTACGGCTGCCGGGCCGATACGGAAGCGCGATAGCGTGTACAGGCCAACGGGAGGCCGCCGCCGGTCCGGGACTTCGGTGCGGCACACCCGGGAACAGCCCCTCCCGGAGGGCCAGGCGCGTCCGCGCTCCCCGAGCCGGGCGCCGGTTCTTCCTCCCGTCCGGCGCCACTCGTGGATACCAGCACTAGGAGCCCTCTTGACCAGCCCAGAACAGCGCATGGCTGACCTGCTCAAGACCTTCGGTGAGCCTGCGGCGAACACCGCGTACCTGCTGTGCGACAGCCATCCGGACGACGCGGTCGCGTTCACGGTGGTGGGCAAGGACATGACCGGCCACGACATGACGTACGGGGAGCTTCGTGACCGCTCGTCACGTATGGCCGGTGCCCTGGCCGCCCTGGGAGTCGGAGTGGGCGACCGCGTCGCCACCTTGATGGGCAAATCCGCCGAACTGCTGGTCGCCTCCCTCGCGATCTGGCGGCTCGGGGCCGTCCAGGTGCCGCTGTTCACCGCGTTCGCCCCGCCGGCCATCGCGCTGAGGATCAAGGGCAACGACACCAAGGTCGTGATCACCGATGCCGATCAGCGGTCCAAGCTGGACCCGGAGTCGGGCTTCCCCGACGAGCGCCCCTGGCGGATCGTCACCACCGGGCCCGTCACCGGGTCCGATCTGTCCTTCGCAGAGCTGGCCGAGTCTCAGGCCCCGCTGTCCGAGCCGGTGGCCGTGGGCGGCGACGGGCTCATCGTGGAGCTGTTCACCTCCGGTACCGCAGGCACCCCGAAGGCCGTCCCGATCCCGCTGCGGGCCGTCGCGGGCTTCGTGATGTACCAGCAGTTCGGCCTGGACCACCGGCCCACCGATGTGTTCTGGAACGCCGCCGACCCGGGCTGGGCGTACGGCCTCTACTACGCGATCATCGCCCCCCTCGCCCTCGGGCAGCGCGCGTTGCTGCTGAACAGCCTGTTCTCGGCCGAGTCCACCTGGGAGGTGCTCTCCCGGTTCGGCGTCACCAACTTCACCGCCGGGCCCACCGTCTACCGGAAGCTGCGCGGCTCCGGCATCCCCGCCCCCGGCGATCTGCGCCTGCGCTGCTGCTCCGCGGCCGGCGAACCGCTGCCCCCGGACGTCGTCGACTGGGCGCGGGAGACGCTCGGCGTCCCGGTGCGCGACCACTACGGTTCGACCGAGTGCGGCATGATGGTCGCCCACGCCTGGCACCCGGCCCTGCGCGACGACATCAAGGCCGGTTCCATGGGCCGTCCGCTGCCCGGCTGGGAGGTGAAGGTGCTGCGCGAGGACACCAACTCCGCGCCCGCCCGCACCGGCGTCCCCGGCCGGGTCGTGGTGGACATCGCCGAATCCCCGCTGATGTGGTTCAAGGGCTACGTCGGCGCCCCCGAGCGGAGCGCCGACAAGTTCAGCCCCGACGGGCGCTGGTTCTACACCGGTGACACCGCCTCCCGGGACGCGGACGGCGATCTGTTCTTCTCCGGGCGCGGCGACGACGTCATCCTGATGGCGGGTTACCGCATCGGCCCCTTCGAGCTGGAGACCGTGCTGCTGGAGCACGCCGCGGTGGCGGAGGCCGCCGTGGTCGGTGTACCGCACGAGGAGTACGGCGAGGTGGTGGAGGCGTTCGTGGTGCCGTACCCCGGCGCCGAGGCGGGCGACGCGCTCGCCGCCGAGCTTCAGCAGCTGGTCAGGGAGCGGTACGCCAAGCACGCGTATCCGCGGAAGGTCCACTTCGTGGCCGAACTGCCGAAGACCTCCAGCGGCAAGACGCAGCGGTTCCTGCTGCGCCCGCAGCCGCCCGCCTCCTCGCGGCGCCGCTGAGCAGGCCACCGCACCGAGGCCGCTCCGTACCGAGGCGACTCCCACCGAGACGGCTTCTGTACCGAGGCGGCTTCTGTACCGAGACAGCTTCCGTACCGGGCACCGCGCGCGCCCCGGCCTCCCGTGTCGTCGACGGGACGCCGGGGCGCGCGCACGCCGGTCACCCCCGGGACCGGGACAGCGCCTCCCGTACCGCCTCCTCCGTACGCCCCACCACCGCCGAACCGTCGTCCGCCGTGATGATGGGGCGCTGGATGAGCTTGGGGTGCTCGGCGAGCGCCGCGATCCAGCGGTCCCGTGCGCCCTCCTCACGTGGCCAGTCCTTCAGGCCGAGCTCCTTCGCGGCGGCCTCCTGGGTCCGGGTGATGTCCCAGGGCTCCAGCCCGAGCCGGCCGAGCACCGCTCGGATCTCGTCCTGGCTGGGGACGTCCTCGAGATAGCGGCGGACGCTGTAGCCGGCGCCCTCCGCGTCGAGCAGGGTCAGCGCGCTACGGCACTTCGAGCATGCCGGATTGATCCAGATCTCCATGCCGCACACGGTATCGCGACAATGCCCCGGAACGGCGCCTGACCAGGGGACTTTGTCAGTGCCCGGACGTAGAATGGAGGCAGTTGAAGGGAAGGTTTCCCGACCATCTCAGGAGGCTGCCGATGGCCGTTGCCGGACCCCCTCTTCAGGATCTGCCGAGCTTTCCGACCTTGCCGAAGAAGCGGATGCCCGCAGGGCGCCCGCGTGAGTGGTACGAGTCCCACAACCGCCGTCTGAAGGCCATGCGCCTGGCCATCGCGCTGCTCAACTCCGGTGTCTACCGCCCCGAGCAGGCGCCCAACCGCAAGATACGCTCCACCGCGGCGCGGATCGGGGTGCATCCGCCCTCCGCCACCACCTGCCGCATGGTGCGTTCCCTCCTCCACACCGATCAGACCAGCCCCGCCGACCACACCGAGCGCACCGGCCCCGCCCGACCCCGATCCACTCGCCGCTGACATCGCCGGCCCGCCGCGCCTCCTCGGGGGCGCGGCGGGCCCCGGCGAGCGCCGCGGACATCGCGGCACTCGCCCGCGACATCCGTCCGTAAGGTCCCGCCCGGCCCCGCTCACCTTCCCCGCTTGCTTTCCGCACGACGGAAAGGAACCGGCCGCTTCCGGGAATCGTGCGCCGTTGTCCCGGTCGGGAAAAGGCGCGGGGAGTGCTGAGGGAATTCCGGCGGCGTGAACCGTCCGCGGGCGTTCTTCCGCTCTCCCCCGAGGGGCTCCCGTTGCGAGGGGCGCGGAGCGGGCGCACGCTCTCTTTGACGGAGGGAGCCATGCGATGACCCAGCAACCGCCGTCGGAGGCGGTCGACCGTCCGGCCGTCGGCTCGTACCCGACCTACGCCGGCGCCCAGCGCGCGGTCGACTTCCTGGCCGACAACAAGTTCCCGGTCGAGCACATCGCCATCATCGGCACCGATCTGCGGATGGTCGAGACGGTCCTCAGACGGTTGACCCGGGGCCGCGCCGCGCTGGCCGGGGCCGGTACGGGGGCCTGGTTCGGGCTGCTCATCGGGCTGCTGCTGACAGTGTTCGCCGCGGGGACCCACAGTGTGATCGCACTGCTGGTGAGCGGTGTCGTCTATGGGGCGATTTTCGGCGCGATCTTTGGTTTTGTCGGTCATGCCATGACCGGAGGGCAGCGCGATTTCGCCTCCCGCAGCCAGATCGTGGCCTCGCGCTATGACGTGGTCGCGGATGCCGAGGTGGCCGAGGAGGCGAAGAACATGCTGGCCAGGCTCGCGATGCGGGAGGACTGAGGGCCTCGGGCGGCCTCCCGGGGGTCCGTGCGTGTACTAACCGCCTTAGGGGAAAGGCGTGACTCCGGGCGGCGCCGATAGAGGCCGAATCGCGCGTGACGCGCCCGGTACACCCACGGAACGGTCAACACTTGGCAAAAAGAGTGCGCCAAACGGCGGCCGTCGACGTGCGGTCATGACTGGGTGCGCCGCCCGGCGGCCCGCAGGGCCTTGCGCAGCGCGCTGACCTCTTCCGGACCCATCTGCTCGACGAAGTGGGTGAGGGCGGCGGAGCGGTCCTCGCTGGTGCTGAGCGCGTCCTCCATCAGGGCGGCGGTGTACTCCTCGCGGCTGCGGACCGGTGAGTACACCCAGGCCCGGCCCTCCTTGGCGCGCAGCAGCCAGCCCTTGTTGTAGAGGATGGAGGCGACGGTCATCACCGTGGTATAGGCGACCGGGCGGTGATCGTTGATGTCGTCCACGATCTCGCGCACCGTGGTGGGACGCTGCCAAGCCCAGAGGCGGTCCATGATCTCCGCCTCGAGCTCCCCCAACCGTCGCATGGACGCTTCCTTCCGCCGTTAGTACGGAGGCCCATAGTAGAGACCCCTCGGCGGGGTGCCGCACGCGGCTGTCGGAAAAACCTCAACTCGCCCTGCTCGCGATAGGCTTGACGCCACGCGCATTCAACATCTCCACGGTTCCAGGGAAGGGAAGTCCGGGTGACTGGTCTCAACAAGGGGCTTCGGAAAATCGAGGTGGCGCTCAAGTGGGATCCGAGTCCCACCGGCGAGCCGCCCAACGATCTCGACATCGTGGCGGGGACGTACCGCGCCGCGGATCCGTACGGTGAGCCCGCGTATCTCGTCCACTTCGACAGCCGCTCACCGGACGGCACCATCAACCTCAACAGGGACAGCCGTACCGGTCAGGGCTTGGGCACCGACGAGTCCATGACCCTCGAGCTCGAACGGCTGTCGTCCGAATACTCGCGGGTGGTCGTCGGGATAGCCATCCAGCAGCGCTCGGGGCGGAAGACGTTCGGAGATGTCCCGAACACCAGCGTCCGGATTCTCGACGGATACACCGAGCTCATTAAGAGCGACTTCACCGGTGTCTCGGAAGCCACTGCCGCCACGGTCGCGGTATTCACCCGGGGCGACTCGGGGGAATGGGGAATTCAGAGCGCTATTCGTGGATTCGATGCGGCCCCCGAAGACTTCGCACACCTCATGGGCAAGAACTATTCCTGAGCAGCGGGGCGAACGGGCCCCGGTTCGGCGCGCGGTCCGCACGGTTGTCGTGCGGACCGCGCGCCGATTCCGGACATCAGGTCAGATGGGGCAGGTGGGACAGGCGAGACAGGTAGGACGGATAGGTCGGATGGGGTGGATAGGTTCGATATCGGGTCAAGCGTCGATTGGTGGGCGGCCCGAGGATCGCGGCCCCCGGGTGAGGGTGTAGCCGCCCACCCCGGCGAGTGCCGCCAGCGCCGTGCCGATCACGGTCCACACCCATCGGTCCGACCACCAGCCGGAGCCCCAGCCGTCCTCCGGCTCGGCGACCGCGTGCGGCACGTCCCCGTCCTTGTCGTCGTCCTCGGCACCCGACGGGGAAGCCGAGGATGTGTCGTCCGTCGACTCGGAGCCCGTCTGGGGGGCCGTGCCGGCCCGTAGCACCGGGTTGAGCGGGGTCACGTCCCCGCCGTCGGCGTGTGCCCCGCCCGTGTCCCCCACGGACGCCTCGACCTCGGCGTCGATCGGCAGCCCGAGGTCCTGATCGGGCAGGTCGACGACGGTGAGCCGTACGTAATAGGCGCCCTGGAGCGGGTCGTTGGCCCAGCGTTCGGACCAGGACCGCACCTGGCGCAGGGTGCAGCTGACGGTGACCGACTCGTCCTGCTGGGCCGCCTTGCGCGTCGGTGTGCCCGAGGCACACGCCTGGTGGCGGCGCAGACCGTCGTAGACATCGAGCTGCCAGGTGGCGCTGCCGTGCCGGCTCGACGCGTCGGGCAGCTTCAGCGTCGCCTCGACCTTGGGGACCTGCCCGGCGGCGGCCGGGAACACCCAGTACAGATAGTCGCCGGTGGAGGCCGCCGCGGTGGCCTTCTGACCCGGCTCGATCTCGGTGGCGGTACGGAAGTCCGTGCCCGCCTCGGTGGGCGCGTCCTTGCCGTCCTTGCCGTCCGCACTGTCGGCGGCCGCCGGGGCGGCGGCGGTCAGCCAGGCGGCGGCGCACAGGGTGAGCGCGGCGCCCACGGTACGCAGGGCTCGCATCAGTTGGTCCTCCAGACGGTGACACGCCAGCGGGCCAGCCAGCCCCACAGCAACCCCACGAGCAGTCCGCCCACGGTGAGCACGCCCAGCAGCACCCAGCCGCGGCCCAGGCCGAAGGCGGCCACGTCGGCGGGCGAATCGTCGTTGCCGACCACATCGACGGCCAGCTCCACCGGAAGGCCCGGAGTGCGCTTGACGGAAGCGGGCGCGGAGAACGACTGGCTCAGCTCCAGGCACACGGTCCGTTCGGTGGTGTCCTCGTCGTCGTCCGCGTCGGCGATCGGATAGCGCAGCCCGCTGGAGATGACATCCGTACGGCCGCTGCCCGCCTCACTGCCGCGCACCAGCTCCCGGCCGCCCGGGGTCACCGCCCGCAGCAGAACGCCGTAGTCGGGGTCGACGGCGCGGTCCGCGGCCACGCTCGCCGAGGCCCGCAGCTCCTGACCCGGCGCCACCCGCATCCGGTACCAGCGGTGCTCGCCGAAGCTCTCCCGGTCGCTGTAGAGGCCGGAGCCCAGGTACGGGGCCTTGGCGCACTCCGCGGCGCCCTGTACCGGCGTGGGTGCCTCCGCGGGGGTGTCGGCGGAGCGCCGGACCAGCTGCTTGATACGGCTGGAGAGCTGGTCCCGGTGCTGGATCGCGGTATAGGTGCCACCGGTGGCCTCGGCGATGCAGCTGAGCTGCTCGCGGACCTTGCTGTCCAGCGTCAGCCCGAGCGTGTCGACGACCAGATGGGTGCCCTGGGCGGCCAGTTCCCGGGCCACATCGCAGGGATCGGGCAGGCCGCAGGAGTCCTCGCCGTCCGTGATCAGTACGATCCGGCGGGTCCCCTCGCCGCTGGAGAGGTCCTTGGACGCCCCGCGCAGCGCGAGTCCGATGGGCGTCCAGCCGGTGGGGCTCAGCGTGGCGACGGCCGCCTTGGCCTCGGTGCGGTCCACCTGGCCCACCGGGTAGAGCTGTTCGCTGTCCTGGCAGCCGGTCTTGCGGTCCTTGCCCGGGTAGTTGGCGCCGAGGGTGCGGATGCCCAGCCGTACCTCTTCCGGTGTGGCGTCCAGCACCTCGTTGAACGCCTGCTTCGCGGCCGCCATCCGGGAGGCGCCGTCGACGTCGCGGGCCCGCATGGAGCCACTGACGTCGAGCACCAGCTCGACCTTGGGGGAATCGGCCGACGGTTCACCGGCCATGGCGGCGGGAGGGGATATCAGGCCGCAGGCGAGAGCCGCGAGCAGCCCCAACGCGCCTGTCGCCAGACGTTTCTTTATGATCACCGCCGCATCTTATGGAGCATCATCAGGCGGCGCCAAAAGCCCGGATGCCGGGCCCCGGGGCATACCGCGCCGGGTGTACGGCGGGTGTCCGGGTACTCCCCGGGGAGGGGACGAGAATCCGTCTGATGTCAGCTCCGGCGTTCGCCTCCTGCTTCTAGGGTTCAGACATGAAACTCCGAAAGACCCGGCCGCGGGGCCTGCGTCCGGCCGCCGTCGTGGCCGCCGCGGCCGTCCTCGTGGGCGCGGGCACCTGGGCGGTCGCCGCCCCCGACGACCGGCCGGCCGTCCATCGCGAGGACCGCGTGCTGGACATGCCGGGCGCGCGCATCGACACCTCGTACTTCACGGCGGGCGCCGGCCGCAGGCCCGCGGTCCTGCTCGGCCACGGCTTCGGCGGCAGCAAGGACGACGTACGAGACCGGGCCGAAGCGCTGGCCCGCGACGGATATGCCGTGCTGACCTGGTCGGCGCGCGGATTCGGCCGGTCCACCGGGAAGATCGGGCTCAACGACCCCGACCACGAGGTGGCCGATGTCCGGCGGCTGATCGACTGGCTGGCCCAACGCCCCGAGGTGCGGCTCGACGGCCAAGGCGACCCCCGGGTGGGTGTCGCCGGGGCCTCCTACGGCGGGGCGATCTCCCTGCTGGCCGCCGGGTACGACCGCCGGGTGGACGCCATCGCGCCCGAGATCAGCTACTGGAACCTCGCCGACGCGCTCTTCCCCCGTGGTGTCTACAAGAAGCTGTGGGCCGGGTTGTTCTTCACCACCGGGTCGGCCGACCTCACCCAGGCCCCGGAGGGCGCGGGGAACGAGGACGGCGACGGCGGGGGAGTGGCCAACCGGGCAACGGACCAGGAGGGCTGGAGCTGCGGCCGCTTCGAGAAGCACCTGTGCGAGATGTACGAGCGGGTCGCGGTCGCCGGAAAGCCCGACGACGCCGCCCGCCGGCTGCTCGAGGAACGCAGCCCGTCCGCCGTCGCCGACCGGATCAAGGTCCCGACCCTGATCCTCCAGGGCCAGGCCGACTCCCTCTTCCCCCTCGACCAGGCCGATGCCATGGCGAAGGCGATCCGGGCCGGCGGGGCGCCGGTCGCCGTCGACTGGACCGCCGGGGGACATGACGGCGGCGACCGCGAGACCTCACGGGTGGCGGCGCGCACCCGCGCCTGGTTCGACCGCTACCTCAAGGGCGACCAGGGCACCGACACCGGACCCGCCTTCCGGATCAGCCGCACCGGCGGCGTCGACACCACCAACGGCGCGCTCCAGCTGCGCGGCGCCACCGGCGACCGCTACCCGGGCCTCGGCGACGGGAGACGGACGGTGGCGCTGCGCGGACGTGAGCAGTCGTTCGCCAACCCGCCCGGGGCGGGACCGCCTTCTGTCTCCACGGTGCCGGGCGTGGCCGGGCTGTCCCAGGCGTCCTCGCTCGGCGTCGGCCTCTCCCTCGACATCCCCGGCCAGTTCGCGCGGTTCGACTCGGCGCCGCTGGACCGCACCCTGCGGATCACCGGCTCGCCCGAGGTGCGGGTGCGGGTGAAGGCCGACACGGAGGACGCCGTCCTCTTCGCCAAGGCGTACGACGTGGGACCCGACGGGCAGCAGGTGCTGCCCGAGCAGCTCGTCGCGCCCCTGAGGGTCACCGGTGCCAAGAAGGGCCGTACCGTCACCGTCCGGCTGCCCGCCGTCGACCACGAGCTCGTCGCGGGCCATCGGCTGCGGCTCGTCCTCGCCTCCACAGACCTCGCCTACGCCTCCCCGGCCGAGCCCGCCACCTACACCGTCGGACTGGTGGACGGCGAGCTGACGGTCCCCACCGCGCCCGGGGTGCACACCCAGCCCGCCCCGCTGCCCCTGTGGGTGTGGGGGCTGCCGCTGGCCGGAGCCGTGGTGGCGCTCGCGCTGCTGCTGACCGGCAGGCGGCGTACGGCCGCTCCCGCGCCCGACCCCGAACTGGCCGACGTCCCCCTCCAGATCACCGGCCTGAGCAAGCGCTACGCCAGGTCCGCCGACCGCTACGCGGTGCGCGATCTGTCCTTCCGCGTCGAGAAGGGGCAGGTGCTCGGGCTCCTCGGGCCCAACGGCGCGGGCAAGACCACCACATTGCGCATGCTGATGGGGCTCATCACCCCCGATGGCGGTGAGATCCGTGTCTTCGGCCAGGCCATCAGGCCCGGTGCGCCCGTGCTCTCCCGCGTCGGCGCCTTCGTCGAGGGGGCGGGCTTCCTGCCGCATCTGACCGGCAGGGCCAACCTCGAGCTGTACTGGCGGGCCACCGGCCGCCCCGCCGCCGACGCCCATTGTGAGGAGGCGCTGGAGATCGCGGGCCTGGGCAGCGCGCTGGAGCGTGCCGTGCGCACCTATTCCCAGGGCATGCGGCAGCGGCTCGCCATCGCCCAGGCCATGCTGGGCCTGCCGGATCTGCTGATCCTCGACGAACCGACCAACGGCCTGGACCCGCCGCAGATCCGCGAGATGCGCGAGGTGATGATCCGGTACGCCGCGGCGGGCCGCACGGTGATCGTTTCCAGCCATCTTCTGGCGGAGGTCGAACAGTCCTGCACCCACCTGGTCGTCATGGACCGGGGCCGGCTCATCCAGGCGGGCCCGGTCGGCGAGATCACCGGCACCGGCGGCAGTGTGCTGGTGGGCCACGAGGGCGAGCTGAGCGAGGCCCTCGTGGACAAGGTGAACGCGCTGCCCGGCATCGGGTCCGCCCGCCGCACCGCCGACGGGCTGCTCGTCCAGCTCGACGGGGCCGCGCCGGCGCGGCTGCTCGCCGAACTGGTGCGGCTGGAGATCCCGGTGACCAGCTTCGGGCCCAACCGACGTCTGGAAGAGGCCTTCTTGACGCTGATCGAAGGAGGATCCGCGTGAGCTCCCCGTCCCAGGTCGCGCCCGGCTACCGGGCCCGCCACACGCTGCCACTGCGGGTCGAGGCCGTACGGCAGCTGCGCCGGCGCCGGACCCTGGTGATGGCGGTGGTGCTGGCCGCGCTGCCGTTCGTCCTCGTCGCGGCGTTCGCCATCGGCGGCACCCCCGAGGGGCGGGACGACCGGATCAGCCTGATGGACACGGCCACCGCCTCCGGCGCCAACCTCGCGGCCACCGCGCTGTTCGTCTCGGCCGCCTTTCTGCTGGTCGTGCCGGTGGCACTGTTCTGCGGTGACACCGTGGCCGCCGAGGCCAACTGGTCCTCGCTGCGCTATCTGCTGGCCGCGCCCGTGCCCAGGGCCCGGCTGCTGGCGAGCAAGCTCGCGGTCGCCCTCGGATTCAGCGCGGCCGCGATGGTATTGCTGCCACTGGTCGCGCTCGGGGTGGGCGCGGTCGCGTACGGCTGGGGGCCGCTGCGGATTCCCACGGGCGGTGAGCTGCCCATCGGGGACGCCCTGGTCCGGCTCGCCCTCGTGGTGCTGTACATCTTCCTGTCCGAGCTGGTCACGGCCGCCCTGGCGTTCTGGCTCTCGACCGTCACGGACGCGCCGCTGGGTGCGGTGGGCGGTGCGGTGGGGCTCACCATCGTGGGCAATGTGCTGGACGCGGTCACCGCGCTCGGCTCGTGGCGCGACTTCCTGCCCTCGCACTGGCAGTTCGCGTGGGCGGACGCACTCCAGCCCCACCTGGAGTGGGGCGGAATGGTGAAGGGCGTCTCGGTGTCCCTCGCCTACGCGCTGGTGTTCTTCGCGCTCGCCTTCCGTGGCTTCGCCCGCAAGGACGTGGTGTCCTAGCCGCGCTCTCCCGGACGAGAGGTCCCAAGGCGGCCACGGCGCCCGGACCCGCGTCAGTAGTCCTTGATGGTGTAGGAGTTGACCACCTCGTAGAAGGAGCCCTGGATGTTGGTCGGGTGGGTGTCGGGCTCCTGCCCGGCCAGGGCGCGCCGTGCCTCCCGCCGGTCCTTGTTGGCCAGCGCGAGCCGCTGGTTGGCGGCCACGTAGTCGCGCAGTTCGCGCTCATAGGCGGCGAAGGCCGCGGTGTGGTCGCCATCGGCGGTCTTCAGCTCGCCCGCCAGCACATAGGCGCCGATCAGGGCCACGCTGCTGCCCTGCCCGGCCATGGGCGAGCCGCAGTAGCCGGCGTCGCCGAGCAGGGCCACCCGGCCACGGGACCAGGAGTCCATATGGATCTGGGCCACCGCGTCGAAGTGGAAGTCGGGCGCCCCCCACATGTACTCCAGCAGCCGGGGCATCTCCCAGCGCGCGTTCTCGTACCACTTCGCCACCATCCGCTTCTGCTCCGAGACGCTCCGGGAGCCCAGCAGCCGGGCGGGCGGTTCGTCCGACTCGACGCCGATGTAGACCCTGGCCTCGGTGTTGTCGCGGACACTCATCACCATGCCGCCCCAGATGCCGCCGGACATCTCGTAGACGACCTGCCAGCGGTCCAGACCCAGATAGTTCGGCACCGTCCACACGCCCAGATAACCCCCCAGATGGCGGAGGTAGTCCTCCTCCGGGCCGAAGACCAGCGCCCGGGTGGCGGAGTGCACCCCCTCGGCCGCCACCACGATGTCGAAGGTGCGCGAGGTGCCCCGGCGGAAGGTGACCGCCACCCCGTCCGGGCCCTGGGCGAGCGAGACGATCGAATCGCCGAAGAGGTACTCGATCCCGTCACCCCCCGCGCTGAGGAGAACCGAGGCCAGATCGTCCCGGAGAATCTCGATGTCGGGGCGGCTGAGATCCCCGCCACTGGCGGTGTGCTCGGTGGTGCTGTACAGCTCCTTCCCGTCGTCGTCGACCATCGACATGCCGCGCAGTCCGGTGCGGTGCGCGCGGATCTCCTCCAGCACACCCATCCGCTCGCACACCTCCAGCGCCGGGCCCCGCACGTCGATCGCCTGCCCGCCCGGCCGGGGCCCAGCGGCCCGCTCCACGACCGTGACCTGGCAGCCATATCGGTCCAGCCAGTAGGCGAGGGCGGGCCCGGCGATGCTCGCCCCGGAAATCAAGACCCGTGTGTTCCGCATGGCGTTGTCCCTTCCGCGTTCAACTACCGCATGTGGTGCTGGGAAAACACTGGTCCACGGCACCGACGAGGCACCGACACGGCACCGACGCCGAGCCGACGTGGCGCCGACAGGGCTCCGATAGGGCTCAACAGGCATGCGGAACGCGGCCATTGATTAATGAGAGTGTTACCTCGATGTGTTGTGTGGTTCTGTAGTGATCGATGAGACTGGAGTTTCCGACCGGTCAGCCCAAAAGACCGGTCGACTCGCACTGGTGACGTTCGGTCCGCCCCCCACGATCCGAACAGGATGGGACCATATGCGCTACTCGCTGGAGCACGTACGCGTGTCCAGAGGCCCTGCCGCCGTCGCGCTCACCTGCCCGAGATCCCGCCGGAGACCTCACCTCTGCCCGCGCGGATCGGCCACGGCCGCGGCATAGCCGCCTCTCATCCACCGAACGGCCGATCGCCCCGGCCGTCCCGGCGACGCCGTCATCCGGCCTGCCCGTACGCGTATGCGTAGGGGCCATGTGGTGTGTCATGCCCCGGCCGGAATGTCCGCGCGCCCCACGGCCCGTTCGGTGACGTACGTCTCCCCACGAAAGGAACCCCTCAGGTGCTCACTTCGCACCACCCACGATCACGCGAATCCCAGCAGCCCGTACCCGCCGCCCGCGGCGAGGTGGCGGGAGCGAGCGGGCATGTGCTGGCGGTCGGCACCCCGGGACCCAGACTCGACCAGCTGACACGGACACTCATATCGACCGGGCATGAGGTGAGCCATGCGGAGCCCGGCGATGTCGGCCGCCGGATACGGCAGTCCCCTCCGGACGCGATCGTCGCCCTGGACGAGGCCCACGACGGGCTGGAGGTGATTCAGGAGGTCCGCTCCGTGCCCGCGGGACGAGCGCTCCCCCTGGTCATGGTCACCTCCGCGTCCGGCCCCACCGGTGTCGCCGACATGCTGCGCGGCGGCGCCGACGACTGCGTACCGGACAGCTCCGATCCCGTGGAACTCTCCGCCCGGATCGAGGCGAAGCTGCGCCGGGTCCCGGTCCCCGTCGAGAACCTGCTGCTCGACCCGCGCACCGGCCTGTACTCCCAGCCTCACTTCCTGGGCGAACTCGACCGGGAACTCAAACGGGTCGACGACAGCCGCAGCGGCGGTGTCGTCGCCATGGTCGGTGTCGCCGAGATAGCCGCCCTCGAGGCCCGGCTGGGGCCGCGGGTGCGCCGCGAGGTCGCCGAACGCCTCGCGGGAGTGGCGGAGAAGCTGGGCGGCGTCTGCGACCGGCTCGGCTGGGACGACGACGGCCACCTGCTGATGCTGATGCCCGGTGTGGACGAGGACACCGCGCGCCGCGAACTCCAGAAGTTCGCCAACGCCGTGGCCGGCACCCGCTTCGTGGTCGCCGATGAGAACGTACGGCTGACCCCGGCGATCGGCTGGACCCCGCTGGCCGACTGCGCGGACCGGGCCCAGGCCGTCGCCAACGCCCGGAACGCGGTCAACGAATCCATCCGCCACCGGGATCTGCGGCCGGTCAAGTACGCGGCGTGGATGCGCGGCAGCCACCGCCGCCGGCGGCGCCCGCTCGCCGCCGCGCTGCGCACCTCGCTGTCGGTGCTCTCGCCCTTACTGGTGCTGCTCGTCGGTGTGGGCATCCCCTTCCTCTTCTACCAGCGGATGTACGAGCTGGGCTGGGACATCGGCTCGGCCGCCTACTGGATCGTGGTGTCCGGCCTGGTGCTCTCCGCCGGGCTGATCGTGCTGGAGTGCCTCTTCTCGCTCGACGCCGAACCCCGGCCCGAACGGCCCGCCCAGCCGTATCCACCGGCCAGCGCGGTCATCGCCGCCTATCTGCCGAACGAGGCCGCGACCATCGTCGACACCATCGAGTCCTTCCTGCGCCTGGACTACCCCAACGAGCTGGAGATCGTGCTCGCGTACAACACGCCGCACCCCATGCCCGTCGAGGAGACCCTGCGGGAGATGGCCCGCCGCGACCCGCGACTGGTGCTGATGCCGGTGGCGGGCAGCACCTCCAAGGCGCAGAACGTCAACGCCGCGGTCACCCGGGTGCGCGGTGAGTTCGTCGGCATCTTCGACGCGGACCACCACCCGGCCCCCGACGCCTTCCAGCACGCCTGGCACTGGCTGTCCCACGGTTACGACGTGGTCCAGGGCCACTGCGTGATCCGCAACGGCGAGAGCTCCTGGGTGTCCAAGCTGGTGGGTGTGGAGTTCGAGGCCATCTACGCCGTCAGCCACCCGGGCCGGACCCGGCTCTACTCCTTCGGTGTCTTCGGCGGCTCCAACGGCTTCTGGCGCACCGACCTGCTCGCCCGGACCCGGATGCACGGCACGATGCTCACCGAGGACATCGACTCCTCGATGCGCGCCCTGCACGAGGGCGCCCGGATCGCCACCGACCGCACGCTCATCTCCCGCGAACTGGCGCCCACCACCCTCAAGGCGCTGTGGAACCAGCGGTCGCGCTGGGCACAGGGCTGGCTCCAGGTGTCGCTCAAGTACCTGTGGCGCGCGCTGCGCTCCTCCGCGTTCACCAGGCGGCAGAAGGCGGGGTTGCTGGTGCTGCTGGGCTGGCGTGAGCTCCAGCCGTGGCTGACCCTGCAGATCCTGCCCGTACTGCTGTACTCGGCGTGGCGGGCGGGGGGAGTGGACCAGCTCGACTGGGCGGTGCCGGTCTGCCTGCTGGCCACGCTGTTCACGCTGTCCGCCGGGGTGGTGCAGGCGCTGTTCGCCTGGCGGCTGGCGGCGCCCGAACTGCGCCGCCACCGGGCCTGGTTCTGGCGGTACCTGCTGGTGTCGACCTTCTTCTACAGCCACTTCAAGAACATCGTGGCCCGCCAGTCGCTCCTCAAGGAGGTGCTGCGGGACCGCCAGTGGCGGGTCACCCCGCGGCCCGGTGAGAAGGCGGTGAAGCGGATATGAGCACGGTGTCCACGCCGGCCGCCCCCACCGCGGTCAACGGCCGGCCGCGGCCGAAGGCCACGTCCGTCCCGAGCACGTCCGTCCCGAGCGCTTCCGCAAAGGGTACGTCCGCCAAGGGCGCGTCCTCCCCGAACCGCAGGAGCGCGGAGCTCCAGGGCTTCCGGGGGATGGCGGCGCTCCTGACGGTCGTCTTCCACGTCTGGCAGCAGTACTTCACCTACGACCGGGACGGCGCCCATTCACCGGTGCCCAACCGGTACGCCAACGCGCTGGTGTCGTTGGAGGTCATCGACCTCTTCTTCGTCCTGTCCGCCTATCTGCTGACGCTGTCGTACGCGCGGGCGGCGATCGACGGGGGCTCGACCCGGCCGGGCCGGGTGTTCCTCTTCCGGCGGGCCATCCGCATCGTCCCGCTGTACTTCCTGGCCATCCTGTTCATCTGGGCCACCCGCAACCCCACCCTGCCCGGCGAGTGGTCCGATCTGCTGCGCCATCTCACCTTCACCCAGGTCTTCGACAAGGAGCAGATCTTCTACACGATCGGCCCCACCTGGTCGTTGTCGCTGGAAATCATGTTCTATCTGGCCATGGTGGTGCTCGGGCCCCTGGCCGTCCGCGCCTGCCGTCCGCTGCGCCGGCGATCCAGCCGGGTGGCGGTGTGCGCCGCGGGATGCGCCCTGCTGTACATCGGGCCGTTCGTGTGGATCGCCGTGGCCCGTTACGGGCTGGAGATACCGCACACCGAATGGCCGGTGTACTTCGGTCCGCAGGCGCGCTTCGGCGGGTTCGCGGTGGGCATGGGCCTCGCGGTGCTGATGGTCGCCCTCGGCGAGCGGGGACGGCTCGACGGGAAGGTGGCGATCCCGCTGCGGGTGGCCGCCATCGCGGGGCTGTACCTGCTGTCGCTGACCGGTACGGAGGCGGAGGACTTCCCCACCACCTTCTTCCATCCGCTGTCCGCCCTGCTGTGGATGGTGCTGCTGTACAGCACCATCCATGTGCGGCGGCGGGGCCGGTGGCACTCCTGGCTCACGGCCCGCTGGCTCACCGGTGTCGGCCTGGCCAGCTACAGCCTGTTCGTCTGGCATGAGCCGATCATGCTGGCCCTGTACAACGCCGGGCTGCTGCCCCCCGACGGGCCGGAGGGCTTCCCGCTGGCCGTGGTCATCGTGCTGGTGGTGGCCGTGGCCGCCGCCGCGGTGAGCTACTGGGTCATCGAGTATCCGGCGAGCCTGCTCGGCAAGCTCAAGGACGGCCAGGGCGGCTCCCGCGAGTTCTATCCGGAGGCCGCGCGGACGCCGTGAACACACCTCCCCCGGTGTACGGGTGGCCGTGCACCGGGGGGTGGTGGTTATCATCTGGCTCGTTCTTTACTGTGAAAACCTGTGCGTCGGGTAATCTTTCCCCGGCGGAACCGGACCTTCCGGCGCACTACACCCACCCTTGCCACAACGGGGAGAGCAGCGAAAATGGGTCGACACAGCCGACCGACCGCCGCACAGCAGGCGCGTGCCACCACGCTGAAGGCGGCCACCGCCCTCGGAGTGGCCGGAACCATAGCCATCGGACTTCACGTGGCGCTCGGTGGCGACAAGTCCATCGAGGCCCGCGCCGAACTGAGCACCCAGCAGGACCAGGCCCCGGCGCATATCGATCCCGCCGTGGATCCCACGCCGTCGCAGAGCCATGTCTCGCCCAGCGAGTCCGGGAAGCCCAAGCCGATCTCCGATGACACGGACGCCACCGCCACACCCGGCGGCGGCGCCACGGACGGCGGCGACGACGGGCAGCGGCACACCACCCCGGCCACCCCGGACGCGAACCCCTCCAAGGACACGCCCAGCGAGGCGGCCCCCGCCCCGGCCCAGCGAGGCGACCAGGTCACCGAGGATCCCTCCGCGCCGAGTGGGACGACCCCGAGCGCCGAACCGACCATCGCCCCCTCGGAGCAGCCCAGCCAGCCCTCGCAGACCCCCGAGCAGAGCGGTGAGCACGGCAAGGGCCTGGTGGGCGGTCTGGTGGACGGGGTCGGGGACACCCTCGGCGGAGTGCTCGGCGGACTCGGCAACGCGCTCGGCGGCTGAACCCGCCTCACCCGGTGAGCTGAGGCGGCCTCACCCGTGGAGCCGGGGCCGCCTCACTCCGTGGCCGGCGCCTTGAACGTCGGGCAAGTCGCCTCCGCCGCGCACGAGGAAGTCCGCCCGGCGGTGCAGCCCGCCGACGGCGTACGGCGAGCGCGGACGCGAAGCGCCCCGGGCGTTCCGCCCGCTCGTCAGCGGGCCGAGCCCTCCTCTCCGCCCGGCCCGGACGGCAGGCCGTAGCCCGCCACCAGCGCCCGCGCGGCCTGGGTCGCACGGGCGGCGATGTTCTCGACGACCTCGCCCGGATCGCCGAACTTGCCCTCCAGCAATTGGGCGACATAGCCGCGGGCGAGCGCGTGCAGGGCGTCCAGCAGCGCGACGGCGGCCTCCGCGCCCTTGTCCGGGGCGATCACCTCGAAGGCGCTCGGCAGCAGCAGGCCGACGAACTCCCTGCTGCTGTCCTGGAGCTCCGGATGGGTGGCCCGCAGCCCCGGAGCGAAGAGGATGTCCAGCCCGCCGCGGTAGCGGGCGGCCGCGCGCACGAAGCTGCCCGCCACCGTCGCCAGCCGCTCCTGAGCGGACCCGACCTCGGCCGCGGTCTCCAGGTAGATGGCCCGCAGCCGCCGCGAGACCTCCAGCGCGGCGGCCGCGAGCAGCGCGTCCCGGTCGGCGAAATGACGGTACGGCGCACCGGGGCTCACACAGGTGCGGCGCGCGGCCTCCGCCACGGAGAAGCCACGCACCCCGACCTCGTCGACGATCTCCAGGGTCGCCTGTACCAGCGCGGCGGGCAGATCGCCGTGGTGGTAGGTGGCGCGTCCCCTTTGGGTGGGTGCCATCCGGCTGACCCTACCCGACCCGCGGCTTCGGCTCTCCGGCCCCTGGCCTGTGCCTTTCGGCGGCGCGAGCCGTCCGCAGGGCCTCCCGCGAACGCTCCAGGCGGATCGGCAGATCCCGTACCCGCTCTCCCGTCGCATGGTGGAAGGCGTTGGCGATGGCCGCCGCCGCGCCCACGATGCCCAGTTCGCCGATGCCCTTGGCGCCCACCGGGTTGGCGGTCTCGTCCCTCTCCTCCAGCCACATCACGTCGAGCTTCGGGACATCGGCGTGGGCGGCGATGTGATAGCCCGCGAAGTCGTGGTTGGCGAAGTCGCCGAAGACCGGGTCGACCTCGCCGATCTCCAGCAGCGCCATCGACAGACCCATCGTCATGGCCCCCAGGAACTGCGAGCGCGCGGTGTGCGGATTGACGATCCGCCCGGCCGCGAACACCCCCAGCATCCGGTCCACCCGGATCTCACCGGTGTCGATGTCCACCCGCACCTGGGCGAACTGCGCCCCGAAGGTGTGCCGCGACAGATCCGCCTGCCGCCCCACGTCCTCGGTGGTGTCGGCCCGCACCTCCACACCGCCGTCCGGGACCACACCCCCGTAGGTGTCCAGCTCCTCGCGCAGCGCACGGCACGCCTTGTCCACCGCCCAGCCCCATGAGGCGGTGCCGAGCGAACCGCCCGCGAACGGGGCCATGCCCAGCGACGCCCGGCCGATCTCCAGCCGCAGCCGCGCCGGCGGAATGCCGAGCGCGTCGGCCGCCACCTGGGTGAGGGCGGTGCGCGCGCCCGTGCCGAGGTCGGCCGCGCCGATGTGCACCCGGTACGTCCCGTCGGGCTCGGCGCGCGCCACCGCGGAGGAGGGGTAGGTGTAGTCCGGGTGGTGCGAGGCGGCCACCCCGGTGCCGATCAGCCAGCGCCCCTCGCGCCGGATCCCCGGAGCCGGATCGCGGTGCTCCCAGCCGAACCGGGCCGCGCCCGTGCGCAGACACTCCACCAGGCCGCGGCTGCTGAACGGCTTACCGCTCTCCGGATCGGTCTCCGGCTCGTTGCGGATCCGCAGCTCGATCGGGTCCATGCCCAGCGCCTCGGCGAGCTCGTCGACGGCCGACTCCAGCGCGAACATGCCCGGGGTGTGACCGGGGGCGCGGAACCAGGCGGGCGTCAGCACATCCAGCGGCGCCACCTTGACCGTGGTACGGGCGTGGGGCGCCGCGTACATCATCCGCGTCGAGGACACCGTCTGGTCGGCGAACGGCACCTGGGCCGACCGCTGCTGCACCGACTCGTGCTGGATCACCGTCAGCCGGCCGTCGCGCCCGGCGCCCAGCCGCACCCGCTGGATCGTGGCGGAGCGGTACGGGATCAGCTGGAACATCTGCTGCCGGGTCAGGGCGATCTTCACCGGCCGTCCGACGGCCCGCGCGGCCAGCGCCGCCAGGACGGTCGGCGAGCGCGGAATGCCCTTGGACCCGAAGCCCCCGCCGATGTACTCGGCGACGATCTCCACCGCGCTGAGCTCGATCCCGAACAGCGCGGACATCAGCTGCGCGCTCATGTAGGGACCCTGGTCGGAGTTGAACAGCGTCAGCCGTTCCTCGTCCCATACCGCGATGGTGGCATGCGGCTCCATCGGGCTCACATGCTCGACCGGGGTGGTGTACGTCCGGTCCACCCGCACCGGGGCGGCGGCCCACGCCGCGTCGGCGTCGCCGCGCTCGACCAGGCCCGGGGAGCCGTCGGTCACCGTCTCGGGGATCTCCAGCCGCTCGTCGCCGGCGCGCAGCACCACATCGTGCGGCTCCCGCTCGTAGCTCACCCGGACCGCCGCCGCACCCTCGCGCGCCGCCTCCAGCGAGGTGGCCACCACGGCGGCCACCATCTGGCCGTGGTACGCCACCTGAGGGGACTGGAGCACGAACAGGTCCGCGCTCGCCTGCGCCTCGGCGTTCAACCGCGGGGCGTTGGTGTGGTCGAGCACCGTCAGCACCCCGGGCAGGGCCAGGGCGGGGGCCGGGTCCACCTCCGTCACCCGGCCGCGGGCGATGGTCGCCTGCACCGGCCATACGTAGCTCACGTCCCGGGTGGGGAACTCATAGGCGTAGCGCGCCGCGCCGGTCACCTTGGCCAGGCCGTCGACCCGGGTCATCGGGGCGCCGATGCTCTGTTCGACGGTGGTCATGCGCGATCCTTCCTCGCGACGAGGTCGCGGACGCCCGCGACGATCAGATCAACGGCCAGGTCGACCTTGAAGGCGTTGTCCGGCAGCGGGCGCGCCCCGGCCAGCTCGGCCCGCGCGGCCTCGCGCAGCGTCTCCTCGTCCGGCCGGCCGTCGCGCAGCCGCTCCTCGGCGATCCGGGCGCGCCACGGCCGCGGCGCCACCCCGCCGAGCGCGATCCGCACGTCCGTCAGCGAGCCGTCCTCTGCCACGGACACCGAAGTGGCGACGCTGACCAGCGCGAAGGCGTACGACCAGCGGTCACGCACCTTGCGGTAGCGCATCCGGGCGTCCGGCGGCGGCGGGGGCAGCTCCACGGCGGTGATGAGGTCGCCGTGGTCCAGGACGGTCTCCTGGTGCGGTGTGTCGCCGGGCAGCAGATACAGCTCGGCCACCGGAACGGTGCGCGAGCCGCCGTCCACCGACCGCACGTGCGCCACCGCGTCGAGCGCCACCAGCGCCACCGCCATGTCGGAGGGATGGGAGGCCACACAGTGCTCGGAGGTGCCCAGCACGGCCAGGTCGCGGTGCGCGCCCTGGATCGCCGGACATCCCGTGCCCGGTGCGCGCTTGTTGCACGGCTTGGTCACGTCCTGGAAGTAGCCGCAACGGGTGCGCTGCAACAGATTGCCGCCCACCGTGGCGACCGTGCGCAGCTGCCCGGAGGCCCCGGCCAGCAGCGCCTGCGACAGCAGCGGGAAGCGGTCGCGGATGCCCGGATCGCCCGCCAGCTCGCCGTTGCGCACGGTGGCGCCGATGAGCACCGAGCCGTCGGCGCGGTGCTCGATCGTGTCGTACGGCAGCCGGGAGACGTCGATGAGCAGCCCGGGGCCGGTGACGCCGAGCTTCATCAGGTCCACCAGATTGGTGCCCCCGCCGAGGTAGGCGGCGTCGGGGCGCTCGGCGATCAGCGCGGCCGCCTCGTCGGCGTCGCCCGCGCGGGCGTAGGCGAACTCCTTCATCGGGCGCCTCCGGCACCGCTCGTGGCGGCGGTGGCGGCGTCCTGGGGGCCTTGGGCGCCCGCGGCCTCCAGGACGGCGTCCACGATGCCGTTGTACGCACCGCAGCGGCACAGGTTGCCGCTCATGCGCTCGCGCACCTCCCGCGCGTCCAGCTCCGAGACGGCGGCCACGCCGGCGGCGGTGTCCTCGGTGACATGGCTGGGCCAGCCGCGCGCGGCCTCGCCCAGCGCCCCGATGGCCGAACAGATCTGGCCCGGGGTGCAGTAGCCGCACTGAAGCCCGTCGTGGTTGAGGAACGCCCGCTGCACCGGGTGCAGCGCCGCGCCGTCCGCCAGATCCGCCACCCCCTCGATCGAGACGATCTCGCGCCCCTCGGCGGCCACCGCGAACATCAGGCAGCTGTTCACCCGCTCACCGTCGAGCAGCACGGTGCAGGCCCCGCACTGACCGTGGTCACAGCCCTTCTTGGTGCCCGTGAGCCCCAGTCGCTCGCGCAGCACATCCAGCAGCGTCGCCCGGTTGTCGATGGTCATGGAGTGGGACGTGCCGTTGATCCGCAAGGTGATGTCGCTACTCGGTGAGTGATGTGAGAGGCTCATACATTGAATGTATCAACCTCTTACATTGCTGGCGAGGGGAACAGGATTCCATGCGAGACGTCGTAGCTCAGATGCACCGATGGTGGGGCGAGGGCGAGCCGTTCGCCCGCGCCACGGTGGTGGCGACCTGGCATTCCTCGCCACTGCCGCCCGGGACGAGCATGCTGGTCGGGCCGGATGGCGCCGCCATCGGCAGCGTCTCCGGCGGCTGTGTCGAAGGCGCCGTCTACGAACTGGCCCAGGAGGTGACCGACAGCGGCAGGCCCGTGCTGGAGCGCTACGGCGTCAGCGACGACGACGCCTTCGCGGTCGGGCTGACCTGCGGCGGAATCATCGATGTCTATGTGGAGCGGATCGACCCGGCCGGCTTCCCCGAACTGGGCGAGGTGGCCACGGCGGTGGCCGCCGGGGAGCCGGTGGCCGAGGTGATCTGCGTGGCCGTCGACGGACCCGACCCCCAAGGGCGGCTGGGCCGCCGCATCGTCGTACGGCCCGAGGGCACCTCCGGCTCCCTCGGCTCCGGGCGGCTGGACGCGGCCGTCGCCGAGGACGCCCGCGGACTGCTGGCCGGCGGGCGTACCGAGACCCTGCGCTACGGCTACGACGGCACCCGCATGGACGAGGAACTCACCCTGTTCGTCTCCGTCCACGCCACCCCGCCGAGGATGCTGGTCTTCGGCGCCGTCGACTTCGCGGCGGCCATGGCCCGGATCGGCGCGTACCTCGGCTACCACGTCACCGTGTGCGACGCCCGGCCGGTCTTCGCCACCGCGCGCCGCTTCCCCGAGGCGCACCAGGTGGTGACCGACTGGCCGCACCGCTATCTGCGCACCGAGGCGGAGGCGGGCCGTATCGACGAGCGCACGGTGGTCTGCGTGCTCACCCACGACCCCAAATTCGATGTGCCGCTGCTGGAGGTGGCCCTGCGCCTGCCGCTGGCCTACGTCGGCGCCATGGGCTCCCGGCGCACCCATGACGACCGGCTCCGCCGGCTGCGCGCCACCGGTCTCGGCGAGGAGGCGCTGGCCCGGCTCGCCTCGCCGATCGGCCTGGACCTCGGCGCCCGTACCCCGGAGGAGACCGCCGTCAGCATCGCGGCCGAGATCATCGCCGACCGCTGGGGCGGCAGCGGCACCCGTCTGACCTCGACCAGCGGCACCATCCACCGCCGGCCGCCGATGCGGCACGCGGCCGGAGGCTGAGACGGGGCCACGGCTCGGGCCGGAGATCGTCACAATGGTTCCCGGCCCGAGTGCGTGTAGGAGGAATCGAACCAGCCGTGGAGACCGCTCGAAGCAGCGACGACGAGATAGAACCCACCGCCGGCGACGGCGGCGCGGCCCCCGCCGCCCAGGACGACGCCCTCGCGGCCCCAGGCGCCGAGGACGACGCCCCCGCCCCGCCGCCGAGATCCGGCTGGCGCCGCTGGGTGATGGACACCCGGCCGCTGCGCCACCGCCCCTTCCGCCGGCTGTGGAGCTCCACCACCGTCACCGCCATCGGCAGTCAGCTGACCGCCGTCGCCGTACCCAAGCAGATCTACGACATCACCGGTTCCTCGGCCTGGGTCGGCTACGCCAGCTTCGTCGGGCTCCTCCCGCTGGTGGTCTTCGCACTGTGGGGCGGGGTGATCGCCGACCGGATGGACCGGCGCACCCTGATGCTCATCACCAACGCGGGCATCGCCGTCACCTCGGTGCTGTTCTGGGCCCAGTCCTTCGCCGGTCTGGACTCGGTGGCGGTGCTCATGGTGCTGCTCGCCGCCCAGCAGGGCTTCTTCGGGATGAACTCCCCGGCCCGCAACGCCTCCGTCGCCCGCCTGGTGCCCGCCGACGAGCTGCCCGCCGCGGCCGCCCTCCAGTCCACCGTCGCCCAGACGGGCATGATCATCGGCCCGCTGCTCGCGGGTGCCCTGATCCCCGTCCTCGGCCTGCCCACGCTCTACCTGCTCGACGCGGTGGCGCTGTGCGTCACCCTGTGGGCCGTCTGGCGGCTGCCCGCCCTGCCGCCGCTCGCCGCGAGCGGAGCGGGCGGCGGGCGGCGGGCCGGATGGCGCGATGTGACTGACGGCTTCCGCTACATCGCCGCCCACCGCATCCTGCTGATGTCCTTCCTCGCGGACATCATCGCCATGGTCTTCGGCATGCCCCGCGCGCTCTTCCCCCAGCTCGCCTCGGACACCTACGCGCCCTGGGGCGAGGGATTCGCGCTCGGCCTGCTCTTCGCCGCGATCCCGCTCGGCGCGGTGGCCGGCGGCCTGCTGTCGGGCACCTTCTCCCGCGCCCGCCGCCACGGTCTGATGGTCATCGCCGCCGTGGTGGCCTGGGGCGTGGCCATCACCGGATTCGGCCTCAGCCCGAGCCTGTGGTGGGCGGCGGCCTTCCTCGCCCTCGCGGGCGTCGCCGACATGGTCTCGATGGTCTTCCGCGGGACGATCCTCCAGTCGGCCGCCACCGACGACATGCGCGGCCGGATGCAGGGCGTGTTCACCGTGGTGGTGGCGGGCGGCCCGCGCCTCGCCGATCTGCTGCACGGCACCGCGGGCTCCCTCCTCGGGCCCCGCGCGGCGGTCACCGCGGGCGGGCTGCTGGTGGCCGCCATCACGCTCGCACTGGCCGCCGCGGTGCCCACCTTCCGCCGCTACACGCCGTGACGCCGCCTCCGACGCCGTGACGCCGCCTCCGACACCGTGACGCCGCCGCCCACACCGTGACGCCGCCGCCCACACCGTGACGACGCCGCCCACACCGTGACGACGACGCCATACGCCTTGTGACGAGGCCGCCGCGCACCACGGCACGACGGCCGTGCCCCCGCCGGAACCCGGGGCGGGGACACGGCCGTCGCGGCCTCAGACGGTGTGCTCGCCGCGGTCGCCGCCCCACAGCGTGTGGAACGAACCCTCGCGGTCCACCCGCCGGTAGGTGTGCGCGCCGAAGAAGTCCCGCTGCCCCTGGACCAGCGCGGCCGGCAGCCGCTCCGAACGCAGCGCGTCGTAGTACGCCAGCGCCGCCGAGAAGCCCGGTGCCGGCACACCCAGCTCCACCGAGGTGGACACCACCCGCCGCCAGGCGTCCTGGGCCTCGCCCAGCGCCTCGGCGAAGTGCTCGTCGGTCAGCAGCGTGACGGGCTTGCGCTGCTTGGCGTACGCCTCGGTGATCCGGTTCAGGAACCGCGCCCGGATGATGCAGCCGCCGCGCCAGATCCGGGCGACCGCCCCCGGGTCGATGTCCCAGCCGTACTCCCGGCTGCCCGCCTCGATCTGGTGGATGCCCTGGGCGTACGCCACGATCTTCGACGCGTACAGCGCCTGCTCGACATCGTCGGCGAACCGCTCCGCCGCCGCGCCCGTGAGCTTCTTGCCGGACGGCCCCGGCAGACCCTGCGAGGCGTCGCGCAGGTCCGCGTGGCCGGAGAGCGAGCGGGCGAACACCGCCTCGGCGATCCCGCTCACCGGGACGCCCAGGTCCAGCGCGGTCTGGACGGTCCAGCGGCCGGTGCCCTTCTGCTCGGCCTGGTCCAGTACGACGTCCACGAACGGCTTGCCGGTGGCCGCGTCGGTGTGCCCGAGCACCTCGGCGGTGATCTCGATCAGATACGACTCCAGCCGGCCGCCGTTCCAGGTGCGGAACACCTCCGCGATCTCGCCCGGCGTCATGCCCAGCGCCCGCCGCAGCAGATCGTAGGACTCCGCGATGAGCTGCATGTCCGCGTACTCGATGCCGTTGTGCACCATCTTCACGAAGTGGCCGGCCCCGTCCGGGCCGATATGGGTGCAGCAGGGGGTGCCGTCCACCTTGGCGGAGATGGACTCCAGCAGCGGGCCGAGCGACTTGTAGGACTCCACCGATCCGCCGGGCATGATGCTGGGCCCGTTGAGCGCGCCCTCCTCGCCGCCGGAGATGCCGGTGCCCACGAAGTGCAGTCCGCGCTCGCGCAGGGACTTCTCCCGGCGCCGGGTGTCCTCGAAGTGGGCGTTGCCCCCGTCGATGATCACGTCACCCTCTTCGAGGAGGGGTGCGAACTCCTCGATGACGGCGTCGGTGGGCGCACCCGCCTTGACCATGATGATCAGCCGCCGGGGCCGCTGCAGCGCGGCGACGAACTCCTCGGCGCTCTCGGTCGGCACGAAGTCCCCCTCGTGGCCGTGCTCCTCCATCAGCGCCTTGGTCTTGGCGAACGTGCGGTTGTGGAGAGCGACGGTGTGCCCGTGCCGGGCGAAGTTACGGGCGAGGTTGCTGCCCATGACGGCGAGCCCGGTGACGCCGATCTGGGCGGTGGGCTGGGTGGTGGAAGGGCTGGGCATACGGTGTTCCACTCCTGTCACGCGCATCGAAAGCTTATGCGAGGCAGCAACGCCGAAGGGAGCGAGGATCTTCCCCATCGATCAGCCGGATATCGCCCGGCCATCGTTGCACGATGTGCGCGACGGCGGATGAGGGTCCGAGGCAAGCGGCCGGGGTGTGTCCCTGGGCGGTTGGTGGCGGGTCTTGTGCTGACCAATTGCTGCGGCGGCAGGCAGGCGGCGCAGGGCGAGGGTCTGGCCCACGAGTCCCCTGGTCAGGTCCGCGCCCCGCCGAAAGAAGGCCAAGGACGACACCCCGACGGGGAGAAGCGCGCCCGGTGAGTCCTCCCGCCGCATCATCGTCGACCGATGCCTACACTCCGCCTGTGGTTCGGACCGCTGCGGACGCGATCTCTGCCAGCAGCCCGGCGACAGCCTCAGGCTCGCTGATCATGAGATCGTGTCCACTGTCGATCTCCCAGAACCGGCCTTCAGCGCGCGCCTTGGCTATCAGGTCCTGGTCATGGATACCAAGACCCAGACTTGTGGTGGAGACAATCCGGTACTGCGGTATCGCCTCCAGTGTCGGCTCGTTGTTCAGGACGAGTGGCTGCTCGAGAGTTTTCCATGGGTGCGGGGTGAGGCGTGGCAGCGTCCACGCGATGTCCTCGGGGTCCGTCACGCCAAAAAACCTCACCAGGTCCTCGCTGGGCAGGAGTACTAGCTCGACACCGTCGATGACCTGGCCCTTTTCCCTCTCCTCGAGGAGGAGCGGGAATGCCTCGATCTGCGACCGGCCATCGGGGGCATCGAGAAACACGAGCTTTCCGACCCGGTCGCTGACGCGATCAGCGGCTCCCTTGATCACTGTGCCGCCGTAGCTGTGACCGACGAGCACCACCTCTGTCAGGTCCTCGTAGAAGAGGAGGTTGACCACTTCGGTGATGTGCATGTTCAGATCGACATCGGGGCTCACGAGGTGTGACCGATCGCCCAACCCCGTCAGGGTCGGGGAGTACACGGTGTGACCCTCAGCCTCCAGTAGGCGAGCGACCTTCTGGTAGCACCAGCCGCCATGTCCAGCACCGTGGACCAGTACGTAGGTGGCCATGATTCCTCCTTCTGCTCTGTTTTCGGGCATGCGGCAGAACGTGCCGATGCATCGCCCGCTGTTTTCCTGAACTGCCAAGGTGTGGCGGCAGACCCGATGCCGTCGTGGGGGTCAGTCCTTGTCGGCGCGGGGCCGTTTGTGTGCCGCGCCGGGGGAGAGGCCGGGTCGCGTGGTGGCCTCGCTGGTGGCCTGGGCGAGCAGAGCAAGCGCGGCCCGCGAGGGCGAGCCCGCTGCTGTGGTGGCGACCACCACGTTGGGCCCCGGCGCGCTGCTCAAGGTCTGCAGGATGACGGTCAGGGGCCCGACCAGCGGATGGCGCATCTCATAGGCGGCGACGGTGCAGGGTTTGACACGGTGTTCGGCCCACATCGAGGCGAACTCCGCACTCTTTGCGGACAGTTCGCCCAGGAGCGCGTGCAGCGCCGCGTCCTCCGGATGCTGGGCCGCCACCAGGCGCAGATTCGCGACCACCGCCCTGGCCCTGGTCGGCCAGTCCGCGTACAGGTCACGGACATGGGAGTCGAGGAACAGCAGCCTGGCCATGTTGGGGCGGTGTGCCGGCAGGTCAGGGGCGCCAAGGTCCAGATGCCCGGCGAACAACGCATGGCCCAGGCGGTTCCACGCCAGTGCGTCGCTGCGCCGGCCGAGAACGATCGCGGGAACGTCGTCCAGCGCGTCCAGCAACTGGCGCATCGCCTCCGTCACTCGTTCCGGCGCCGGCCGCCGGCCCCGGGGGCGTTGCCTGTCCACCCGGCCCAGGTCGTGCAGGTGTCGCCGCCCGGACTCGTCCAGCCGCAGAGCTCGGGCGATGGCATCCAGGACCGCAGGCGACGCGCTCAGTGACTGCCCCTGCTCGAGCCGGGTGTAGTAAGAGGCGCTCACCCCCGCCAGCATCGCCAACTCCTCGCGCCGAAGCCCCGGCACGCGTCGGCGCTCCCCGTAGGTGGGTACCCCGGCCTCCTCCGGGCTCAGCTGGGAGCGCCGCGCCCGCAGAAAGCTCCCGAGCTGCGTTTTTCCATCCATGGCTTCGAGTATGGATGGCCTCGCAACAGCTAGCCTGACCCAGCTGTGGATAGGCAACCGAGGGTCTGGTTCCTGGCCCGTACCGTCGATGGAGCGGGAGGTCGCCGCCTGTCATCCCGGCGTCTCCGTCGATGTGCCGTTCACCGTTCCGATGGCCCTGGTGGGGCGCTCCAGGATGCCCCGGGTGCCGGCCGGGGCCCGCTCCGGTACGCCGCTGGTGTGCTGGGGGCCGGTGGGCTCGGCGGAGCCGCCGTCGGCGGTGCCGTGGTGCGGATGTGCCGAAGCGTTGATCTTCTCGATCGCCTGTCGGGTCTGCTCACCGGGGGAGTGGGCCGCGCGTGGCGGCGGGGCGTGCGGCGCGGTGGCCGCGGGCTGGTTCCGTTCCTGTTCGGGTTCCGCGTGGACGCCGATGGTGGGGCTCCCGTGGCGCAGCCGGTGGCCGACCGCCTCGTCCAGGCTCACCGGCCGCTGCGACCGGGCCGCCAGCCGGCCGGCTTCCTGGCCCAGTGCGGCGACCACCTCCCAGGGCAGCCGGAGCACCAGGCGGACTTCGGCGTCGCCGTCGGGCAACGCCTGGATGGGAGGGGGGAAGCGGTCATTCATGGATGGGGGCCTCCGGTTTCGGTGGCGGTCTGTGCGGACGGCGCGCGCCCCGAGGGCAGGACGCGCGCAGAGCCATACGGAGAACCGGCCCGTCGTGTTCACCCGCACCGCTGGGTGGCGGCCCGTGTTCCCCCGGCCCGCTGCCGGCCGGGCGGTCCCGCCGCTGTCCGGCCGGCCGGGGGGCGGCCGGTCACCGGTCAGGTCTTGCTGAGCAGGATCGTCACCACCGCCAGGATCGCCGCCAGCACCAGTGCGGCGATGCCGTAGATCAGCCGCTGCGACCGCAGTCCGGGCAGGAGCGCGTCGAGGGAGATCCGGCCGGCCCCGGACAGTGCGAGCCCGGCTGCGCCGACGCCGATGAGCAGCGGGTACTCGAAGCCGCCGAAATACCCGAGCTGCCAGACCGTGGCGACGGCGTTGGCCATCGTGCCCGCGACGGCCGCGCCGGCGAGCGGGGTGAGCAGTCCCACGGCGAGGGCGAGACCGCCGAAGGTTTCGATGATCCCCGCGATCACGGCCATGGCCTTGGGCGCCGGGTAGCCGAACTGCGCGAACGCCACGGCCGTCTTGTCGATGCCCAGGCCGCCCCACCAGCCGAAGAGATGCTGTGCGCCGCGCGCGGCGACGATCAGCCCGACGCCGAGGCGGATGACCAGCAGCCCGACGTCATGGGCGAGCAGGACGTGCGCCGCGGACCTGGTCGGGGCCGGGGCCGGGGCGGGTGCGGAGGCGTTCTCGTGGTGGGAAGAAGTCATGGCGCCCTCGTCTGGTCGGGCTCGGCGGAGATCACCGAACCGGATATCCGATATGCACCTTAATTACTCTTTATTCCACCGGGAGGCGGGGTTCAATCCGGACCGTGTCAGCACCAGCAGCGCGGCCCCGGCCAGACAGCAGCCCGCGGCCGCCACCAGGGCCGCGTCGACGGCCGGGGCCGGGGCGGGGCCACCGTGCGCGTCGGCGGCGGGCCCGGACAGGATCACCCCCAGCCCCGCCGCGGTGGTGATGACCGTCTTGGTCACCCCCGACGCCTCCCCGGCACGCTCGGGCCGCACCACCGCCTGGGTGGCGATGAGCGTCAGGGCGCCCGCGAGGCCGAGCGCGGCCCCGCACCCCGTGACCGCGAGCAGGAAGACCGGCAGGGACGTCGCCACGGCGGCGGCGCCCAGCGCCGCCGCCCCCAGCCCCAGGGCCCCGGCCATCGCGCGCACCGCGGCCGCCGTACGGATCCGCCCCGCCACCGGCCCGGCCAGCGCCATCGCCGCCGCCGGGGCGAGGAAGGCCGCCCCCGCGGCCGCCGCCGGCAGCCGCCACGGACCCTGGAGCGCCAGGGGCACCACGAACAGGACGACCACGGTCGCGGCGTTGGCCGCCGCCCCGGCCGCCGTGAGGGCCACGAAGGGCCGGTTGCCGAACAGGGCGAGGTCCAGCAGCGGATGCGCCACCGCCCGCTCATGCCGTACGAAGACGACCCCGAGCACGGCGGCCAGCGCCAGGGCCGTCACCGAGCGGCCCGAGGCCCAGCCCCACAGGTGTCCACGGTCGACCAGGACCGCGAGCGCGGCGAGCGCCCCGGTGGCCGTGACCAGCCCCGCCGCGTCCAGCGACACCGGCGCGGTGGTGTCGCGCGACTCCGCGGACCGTGCCGCGCACACCATGGCGACCAGTGCGACCGGCACATTCAGCCAGAACACCGCCCGCCAGGAGACGGCCTCGGTGAGGGCCCCGCCCACGTACGGCCCGCACACCGTGGCCATGCCCCCGATGCCCAGCGCCCGGCCCGTCATCCGCGCCCGCGCACCGGGCGGACAGGCGTTCGTCAGCAGGGCGAGACCGGCCGGCATGGCCAGCGCCCCGCCCGCGCCCTGCACCACCCGCGCGCCCACCAGCACCGGAAGCGACGGGGCGAGCGCGCAGACCAGCGACGCGCCGCCGAACACCGCCAGGCCCGCCGTCAACGACCGGCGACGGCCGTACAGATCGCCCAGCCGCCCGGCACCCGCCATCAGCGCCCCGGCCGCGAGCAGATACCCGCTCACCACCCACGGGAGACCGCCTCCCGCCGCCCCCAGCTCCCGCCCGATCCCGGGCAGGGCCAGGTTCAGCGCGAAGGCGTCCAACTGGACGCAGAACACCGTCGCGGACACCGCCGCCAGCGCCCACCGCCCTGCGGACCCGCCGTTTCCCGCCATCATCGCCCACTCCTCGGCATCACGAATCCCCGGCATCACGAAAAAGGCATGACGCACACCGGGGCTGAAGAGAGACGAATGAACGGAACGGAACGGAAACGGGCGCGGCCGGCACACCCGGGGAACGGCGATCGTCAACGGCGGGGCGGCAGCCGGTGCAGCTCCACGGCGGTCAGCCGCCCGGCCTCGATCGCGGCCGTCATGAACGTACAGTACGGCTGCCGGCGCCGGTCAGTGGGGGAGCCCGGGTTGAGCAGCCGCAGCCGCCCCTCGGCCGTGGAGTCCCACGGAATATGGCTGTGCCCGAACACCAGCACATCCAGCTCGGGGAACCGCTCGGCGCAGCGCCGCTCCCGCCCCCGCGCCGGTCCGGTCTCGTGCACCACGCCCAGCCGCACCCCCGCCAGCTCGGCGCGGGCCACCTCCGGCAGCCGCGCCCGCAGCTCGGGCCCGTCGTTGTTGCCGTACACCCCGATCAGCCGGCGCGCTCGCTCCTGGAGCAGATCGAGAGTGGCGAGGTCGACCCAGTCACCCGCGTGGACCACGACATCGGCGTGCGACAGCCGCTCCAGCAGCTCCCCGGGCAGCGCCTTGGCGCGCCGGGGGAGATGGGTGTCGGACATCAGCAGAAGGCGCACACCGCCGACCGTACCGGTCCGACGGCCTTGACGGGGGAATCGGCGAGATAAATAGTGTGCCAAGCGGCCCAGTCGGACGGACTCCCCAGGGGGTGCACATGGCAGCGCGGACACCCGCACAGGCCGAGAAGGAGACGGCGCGGGACCGCTATCCGCGGCCGTTGGTGTCGGCGGCGGAGGCGGAGTGGATCTGGCGGCAGCTGTCGGTGGCGGCGATGGAGGACGGCGCCAAACCGGAGACCGTACGGCTCGCCGTGGTGGTGGGCCTGGCGCGGGCCAGCGGCGCCCGGTACGGCGGTCTGCTGCGCTGCACCCTGTCGGCACTGGACCTGGACTCCGGGTGGGTGACCCTCGAGCACGGCAAGCACCGCGTCCCGCGCCGGCACGGCCTGGACCGGGGCACCGTGCTGGTGCTGCGCCGCTGGCTGCGGGTGCGCCAGGAGCTCTGCGCCGAGCTGGAGGGATCGGTACCGGACGCGCTGCTGCTGACGGTGCACCACACCCATGACAACGGTGTGACGGTGGCCGCCGGGCTGCCCATCACCCGGCAGGGGCTGGTGCTCTCCTGGCGTCGCTTCGTCCACCGTACGAACGCCCGGTACGCCGGCCGCCGCGCTCCGCTGCCCACCCGCTTCGAACAAGTCCGCCGCGTATGGGACACCTGAGCCCGGTGGGGGCGGGCCGGTGTGCGCGCCCCGCCCCCACCGGTCCGGCTACGCCGCGGCCCGCGCCGCCCGCGCGGTGACGGTGAAGCGTGCCCGCGCGGTCGCGCCGTTCACGCTCACCGTGAGGGTGGCCGTACCCGGGCGCAGGGCGGTCAGCCTGCCGCTCGCCGGGTCGTACGCCGCCACGTCATGGCGCCCGGCGTCGTCCGGATCGCCGATGTGGAGACGGGGTGAGCCGGTCCAGTCCGCGCTCAGCGGGAAGCCGACCGGCACCCGGCGGGCATCGGCCCCGTCGCCCTGGAGGACGGTCGCCGTGACGTCGGCGTCCTGCCCGGTGGGCAGTTCGGCCGGGGCGGTGACGGTCAGCCCGTCCACATGGGCGCGGGTCTGCACCGACACCCAGTCCGGGCCGCCCTGCCACGGTGCGTGGCGCGCGGCCGCCTGTTCCCGTGCCGAGACCTGGTCCACGCCGACCAACGACCAGCCGGTGAAGCCGCCCTGGCCGGGCGGGGTGGCGGGGTCCTTGCCGGAGTTGCCGTTGATCAGGTACGGGACGCCGTCCACCCGTGAGGCGTGGAAGGTGCCGACATGGCTGCCGATGAACCCCGCGCCCTTGCCCGTCGTGCGGCGGAAGTCGGCCAGCCAGCCCTCCAGCAGGGCCGCCTCCTTGCGGTCGCTCAGTTGGCTGCCCTGCTGCGGGGTGGGGTCACGCGGCGGCACGTGCTCGATCACCATGACCGAGCCGATGCCGGGGTCCTTCGCGGCCGCGTCCAGCTGGGCGCGCAACTCCTTGATCTGGCCGTAGCCGCCGGCGCGCAGTCCCAGACGGGAGGTGTCCAGGGTGAGGAAGCGGGTGCCGCGGTGGTCGAAGGTGCGGTGCGCGGGCCCGAATGCGGTGGTGAAGTTGTCGATGGAGCCGCCCATCACCTCGTGGTTGCCCGGTACGTAGGTCCAGGGCAACTCATCGCCCAGCTCTTCCGTCAGCACGGTGCGGGCGAAGGACAGGTCGGCGGGGGAGCCCTCGTCCACCAAGTCCCCGTTGATCACCAGGAAGTCGGGCTTGGCCGCCTTGATCTCCCGCAGGGTGCGGCGGGCCTGGGCGACGATCGGGCTGTCCGGGTCGCGGGCCACGAACTGCGCGTCGGACATCACCGCGAACCGCCAGTCGCGCCCCCGCGTCCAGGTGGCGGTGGAGATCAGCGGGTCCGGGCGCGCGCTCTCCGCCGGCAGGTCGACGGAGGGCGGCACCCGTGCCGTCAGGTCGTCGATGACCACGCTGCCGGTGTACTGGCGGGTGGCGGAGGTCTCGGCGAGGTAGAAACGGTGGACCTTCAGCGGATACGCGATCCCGGCCGGGACGGTGAAGTCGACATGTCGCCATCCGGTCCAGGTCACATACGGGCCGCGGAGCAACTGGTCGGAGCCCGCCGCGTCCTTCAGGTGGAGGGTGGGCCATGCCCCGTTGCCATCGCCCTTGATCCACAGGCCGAAGGACTGCGGCTGCCCGTCCACCGCGATCTGCTGGGGCGGGGTGACATAGGCGGCGCGGGTGGCCGTGGACTGGGTGAAGTCGTAGTCCAGCTTCAGCCCGGTGCCGGTGTGGCCGTCGGATGTGGCCTGGGCCGAACCGGAGGCGCGGGCCTGGCTGAAGGCCCAGCGGTCGGCGTCGTCGAAGGACGCCTCCTGCCGCTCGGTCAGTCCGACGGTGACGGCGAGCACCGTCTCGGCGCCGCCGGCGGTGGCCTTGACCTGCCCCGCGGCCTCGCCGCGGCGCGCCGTCACGGTGAAGGTGCCCGTTCCGGGGTCCGGGGCGATGTCGAACAGGGCGTGATCGTAGGAGAGTCGGACATCGGACGGCTCGATGGGAGCGCTGGTGCCGTGCGCGTCCAGGCCGACGATGCCGAACCGGCCGGTGGCCTCGGCGTCGGCCAGGCCCACCAGCCGGGTGGTGGGCTGGATGCGGTCCAGCCGGTCCAGGACCGTGAGGCCGGTGTCGCCGTGGGCGGCGCCGCGCCGGGCGGTGACGGTGGTGTCGCCGCTGTGGCGGGCGGTGAAGGTGCCGTCGGCGTCGACCCGGCCGATCCGGGGGTCGGCCGGGTGCCACTGCGGGGTGCCCTCGGCGGGCCCGTAGGTCTCGTCGTAACCGGCGGCGGTGAGGCGGCGGGTGAGCCCGGGGAAGACCCGCTCGGGGTGGCCGCCCCGGACCGGGTCCACGGTGGGTGCGGAGGCGCGGTCCATCGCGGTGTCCACCCAGAAGCCCTTGAGCCGGCCGCTGCCGTCGGGGGCGGTGAGGGCGAGGCCGTTGGGGACGAGGCGTTCGCTGCCGTCGGACGGGCTGTTCTCCACCCGCGGGGTGTCGCTGCCGGGCTCGCGGGCGACCAGGGTGGAGGAGCCGCCGCCGTCGAGGTTGAGCGCGCTGTAGGAGCCCGCGTCCTTCATCATCAGGCCCAGTTCGGTGAGGGTGACCCCGCCGCTGTCGGCCTGCCGCCCGTCCACGGTGAGGATCTGCATGGTGCGGCCGTCGCGGGAGAAGCCGACGGCGGTGCGTGGCGCCGTGGTGTTGTTGCCCTCGCCCTCGTGGTCGACCGCCTTGCCGTCGACGACGAGCGGTTCCCGGCCGCTGACGGCGGTGTCCGGCAGGTCGCCGCTGTCGGTGCGCGGCCGGTACTCCATCGATACCGGGTCGCCGACGGCCAGTTCGGACAGCTCGTCGGCGCCGGCGTCCCGGCCGACCAGCACGGTCGCACCGGCCGGGACCGGGTCGTCGCCGGGCGCGGTGGCCGCCTGGGTGACCTTGCCGTCCTCGACCGTGACCTCGGCGGTGCGCCGTGCGCCGTCCACGGTCTGCGCCCGGTCCGCCCCGCCCCACTGGGCGGTGTAGGCGCCGATTCCGGCGGCCGGGACGTTGGCCGCGTTGAGCGCCGCGAGCGGATGGGGGCCGTCGGGGAGGGTCAGGGTGCCGTCGAAGTAGAGCTGGAGGACGCGGCCCGCGTCGGCCGGTCCGATGCCGACGGCCCGTCCGGGTCCGGCCGCGGAGGCGGAGTTGACGAGGCGGCCGCCGCTGATGCCGTTGCCCTCGGGGGCGCCGGTCTGGTTGATGTCGAAGAAGTCACCGTTGATCGCCGCGACCGTGCGGCGGCCGGGCCCGGGGTCGTGCTCGGCGGCCAGTCGGGAGACGGTTTCGCGCTTCGCGACCTGGCCGGGGTGCAGATAGTCGACCTTGGTGCCGCCGGCCAGGTCCACCGACAGCGAGTCCACCCGCAGCCATTTGTCGGACTCCAGCCGGTCGTAGGAGGTCAGCCGCACTCCCGGGGCGACCGGCCGGGAGGAGCGGGCGGTCTGCAGTCCGTCGCCGTCGGCCACGGAGCGGGTGCCCGTCGTACCGCTGGCGGCCGGTGGTGCGATGGGCCGCAGCATCTCCGAGGACGACCGCGGCAGCGGCTCGGGAGCCGGGGCTGGGGTGGGGTCGGCGGTGGCCTGGCCGGCGGCGCCCAGGACAAGGGCGGACACCGCGGCCAGGGCCGCCAGGGGTCTGGCGAACGCGACAGGAGGCACGGCAACTCCATGGGGCCATGGGACTCGCGTGGTTCACACGCACAGCGCCCCAGCATCGCCGCGGAGTTGACCAGGCACCAGAAGGCGACGGCGACGACATGGGAAACATATGGCCAAGCCGGCGCGGCCGGTGGTCGCGCCGGCCCCCGTGGTGCGGGATCAGTCCTCGGTCACCGCGTCGAGATAGACCCAGGCGCCCTCATGGCGTACGAAGCGGCTGTTCTCGTGGAGCGAGCCGGCCTGGCCGCCCTGGATGTAGTGGGCGCGGAACTCGACGGTGCCCGTGGTGTGGAACGCGCTGCCCTCGGTCGTCCCCAGGATCTCCAGGCGCACCCAGCGCAGCCCGGGGTCGAGGCCGATGCCGGGCGGCCGGGTGGTGGGGTGCCAGCTGCGCAGCAGGTATGCCTCGTCCCCGACGGCGAAGGCGCTGTAGCGCGAGCGCATCAGCTGTTCGGCGGTGGTCGCCCGGCCCTGGCCGCGGTGCAGCCGGCCGCAGCAGTCGGCATAGGCCGAGGGCAGCCCGCAGGGGCAGGAGGCCGGGGTGGCGGGGGCCGGCCGCGGGCGTCGGGTGCGTCGGGACATGATCCCCATTGTGACGGGTGGGGCGCCCAGGCCCGTTCAGGCCCCGACAGCCGGGCAAACCTCGCATGGCGTCAGATCATCTTATCGAGTTAACGCCAACGGGTTAGCAGGGCCGACTGGGGGTGCCGGCCGTTAGTGTTCCCGGGGATCTGGACGGATTCCCGGATGTTTGCCGCTCTTCTCATCGTTTCTCCCCTCTTATCCTCTCTTCTCCTCATTTCCGAAGACGCGCACGCACGTCGGCCGCCGCCCTGACGAAGGAGAGCCCGCTTCGATGACTGTTGGTACCAGCCCGGAAGCACAGCCGGGGCCGCCCCGGCAGACGTACGTCCTCGCCGATGCCGCCGCCCGCGCCCGCGACATCGCGGCCGCCACCGGCCGTCGGCCCGCTGTGCCTGCCTCGCCCGCACCGCCTCCCGTCGACGTCCCCGCCCCCGGGGCGCGGCCACCGAGCGCCGGCCGGGGGCCGGTGCTGCGCGGCCCCAGCGGTCTGGGCACGGCGGGCCTGCACCTGGCCCCGCGCGAGACGCCGGCCCCGCGCAAGACGCCGGCTCCGCCGGAGCCGGCGGCGGCTCCCGCGGAGGGCAATCCGATCCCGGGCCTCTACCACCACCCGGTGCCCGAGCCCGACCCCGTCCGGGTGGACGAGGTCGGCCGCAGGATCAAGGCCTGGGCGGTGGACGAGGTCGACCTGTACCCCGATGACTGGGAGGACCAGTTCGACGGCTTCTCCGTGGGGCGCTACATGGTCGCCTGCCATCCGGACGCCCCCGGCGTCGATCACCTGATGCTCGCCACGCGCCTGATGGTCGCCGAGAACGCGGTGGACGACTGCTACTGCGAGGACCACGGAGGTTCGCCGATCGGCCTCGGCGGCCGCCTTCTGCTGGCGCACACCGCCCTCGACCCGTTGCACACGACGAGGGAGTACCAGCCGCCGTGGGCGGAGTCGCTGGGTTCGGACGCGCCGCGCCGTGCCTACCGCTCCGCCATGGAGTACTTCGTCCAAGCGGCCAGCGCCTCCCAGGCCGACCGGTACCGGCACGACATGGCGCGTCTGCACATGGGGTACCTCGCCGAGGCCGCCTGGGCGCAGACGGACCACGTCCCCGAGGTGTGGGAATACCTGGCGATGCGCCAGTTCAACAACTTCCGTCCGTGCCCCACCATCACCGACACCGTCGGCGGTTACGAACTGCCGGCGGACCTGCACGCCCAGCCCGCCATGCAGCGGGTCATCGCGCTCGCCGGGAACGCCACCACCATCGTCAACGACCTGTACTCGTACACCAAGGAACTCGCCGCCCCCGGCCGGCACCTGAACCTGCCCGTGGTGCTCGCCCAGCGTGAGGGCATCTCCGACCGCGCGGCCTATCTGAAGGCGGTCGAGGTCCACAACGACCTCATGCACGACTTCGAGGCCGAGGCCGCGGCCCTGGCCGCCGCCTGCCCCGTCCCGAGCGTGCAGCGCTTCCTGCGGGGGGTGGCCGCATGGGTCGACGGCAACCACTACTGGCACCAGACCAACACCTATCGGTACAGCCTCCCCGACTTCTGGTGAGGAGAATGGACTTGACCATGACGAGTACCTCCGTGTTCATCCCCGCCCCCGCCACGCCCTACCAGGGGGACATCGCCCGCTACTGGGACGGCGAGGCCAGGCCCGTGAACCTGCGTCTGGGCGATGTGGACGGTCTTTACCACCACCACTACGGCATCGGCGCCGTCGACCACGCCGCCCTCGGTGACGCCGACGACAGTTCGTACGAGAGCCGGCTGATCGCCGAACTCCACCGGCTGGAGTCCGCGCAGGCCGAGCTCCTCCTGGACCACCTTGGCCCCATCGAGCGCGACGCCACGCTCGTGGACGCCGGCTGCGGTCGCGGCGGCTCGATGGTCATGGCCCACCAGCGCTTCGGGTGCACGGTCGAGGGCGTCACCCTGTCGGCCAAGCAGGCCGACTTCGCCAACCAGCGCGCCCGCGAACTCGGCATGGACGACCATGTCCGCGCCCGCGTCTGCGACATGCTCGGCATGCCCTTCGAGACCGGGCAGGCCGCGGCCTCGTGGAACAACGAGTCGAGCATGTACGTCGACCTGCACGACCTGTTCGCCGAGCACGCGCGCGTCCTCGCGGCCGGCGGCCGTTACGTGACCATCACCGGCTGCTGGAACCCGCGGTACGGCCAGCCCTCGAAGTGGGTCTCCCAGATCAACGCGCACTTCGAGTGCAACATCCACTCCCGCCGGGAGTACCTGCGCGCCATGGCCGACAATCGCCTGGTGCCGCAGGCCGTCATCGACCTCACGTCCGCGACCCTGCCCTACTGGGAGCTGCGGGCCACGTCCTCGCTGGTCACCGGCATCGAGGAGGCGTTCATCAACTCCTACAAGGACGGCTCCTTCCAGTACCTGCTGATCGCGGCCGACCGGGTCTGATGCGCATCCCGGTGGAGGGGATGTGCGGGGCCACACCGCTGCTGTCGCTGCCGTCGAGGGGGAGGCGGGTGGTGGCGCCGGATCTCCGGCTGGGGCTGGCAGGACGGTCTGATGCCGGACGCGAAGGCCCCGGTGTGGAAGATGGGTTCCTTCCGCGACCGCTTCCTGGACGCCTACGGACCGCGACAGCCCTAGGCACCCAGATGGGCCAGCAGGTCGTCCGTGGCCGGGTACGGGGGCTCCGCGGGGAGCTGTGCGGCGGCCGCCTCCAGGTCACCCTCGCGGACGAGTGCGTGGATCTCGCGGGCGAGTGGGGTCACGTCGCGGATGGCCACCGTCCACTCGTCGGCGTACCGGCGGGCGGCCTCGCCCGCCAGGCCCAGCTGGAGGGAGCGGTGGGGAAGTGGCCGCAGGCGCAGATCGCGCTCCGGGTCCCACTGCACCCGTGCGGGAGCCTGCCGCAGCTGCCGTTTCCAGGACGCCTCGTCGGCGTGGAGTCCGCGGACGTAGTGCGACAGACAGGCGTTGCGCAGCGCCCACTCGAAGCCCTCGCGGGTGATGTCGAGGGCCAGGACGGTCTCCTGCCCCGCCTTCTCGCCCCAGCCGCAGCGGTACATCATCCACCGGAACGAGGGTTTGATCCAGGTCATCCGGTCCCGCTTCCAGGCGGCGGGGAACCGGCCGTCGCGGGCGGCGGGCAGGCCGATGTGCGGGCCGTACGCCTGGTACACGGTGACCGTGGAGGCGGTGTGCTGGGCGCGTATCTGGTGGCGGGGAGGGGCGGACGGTTGTTCCATGGGCCACCAGGGTGGTCCGACGGATGCCGTCCGGCCAGCGATTTTCCGTGCGCCGTCGCGGGGCGGGGCGGCTGTCCGCACCGGGGCGGCCGCCCCGCCGCGGCGGGATCAGCCTTCCTGTGGCCGCTCCCGCCGCGCCTCGAGCCGTTCCCGCTGGGGCAGCACCGTGTACTTCGGGTCCTTTGCCGACCGCATCCCGGCGTGGAAGACGCCGAAGCGGGTGCAGGCGGAGGCCGCCAGCAGGGCCGCGCCGCTGAGGGCCGCGGCGGTGCGGCTGCGGCGGCCGAGGAGGGCGCCGCCGAGCGCGCCCGCCGCCGACAGCGCCTCGGCGGTGCGCATCAGCCGCCCCGCCCGGCCCTCGCGGTAGGTTTCGGCGACCACGCCGAGCCGCCGCTCCATGGCCTTGACGGCGGCGGTCTCCACCGCCGTGCCGAGCAGCGCCACACCGCGCGCCGGGGCGTTCTCGGCGACGGGCGAGGCCAGCAGGGCCATACCGCCCGCCGCGGTGGCGGCCGAGCCGACGAACAGATACGGCAGTTCGCGGTAGCCGTCGTGCCACGCCGGGACGGCCGTGTCGGCTGCCAGCACCGCCGTGTACGAGGCCACCGCCGGGCCCAGCAGCGCCGCCGCCACCGTGGCCGCCCGCCCGGCGCGCGGCAGCCGCCCGGTCAGGTCCGAGGCGAGGGCGGCCCCGGCCACCGGGCCGTAGGCCGCCAGCAGCCACGAGCCGACGCTCATCGGGGAGGTGGGCTTGAAGACCCGCAGCATATGGGCGAACCGCCCGGGGCGTCCGAGGTCATGGATCAGGGCGGCGGTGGAGCCGGTCAGGGCGGCCAGCGAGGACACCTTGAGCGCGCGGGCCATGCCCGGACGGCCGGTCAGCTCGGCGCCCGCCGCCAGCACCGAGCCGGCTCCCGCGAGCCCGCCGAGGAAGAAGTAGCCCGCGATGTCCCGCGGTTGCCAGGTGGGCGGATTGAGCACCGGCCGGCCGTAGTAGGAGGTGAACTCCGCCCGGGGGACCATCGGCTGATCACCTCTGCGGCCGGTACCGCCCTTGCGGCCGCGCCGCTTGCCGTCCGGCCGCTCGCCGTCCCCCATTCCCCGGCCGACCAGCGCGTCCCGGCCCGGCCGTTCGCCACGGACACCGTCGCGGGTGACGTCCGACTCGCTCATCAGCGCCTCCTTCCGGTACGGCGCCCGCTCACGCCGGCCTGCGCCGCGAACACCGCGGCCACGCCGCCGAGCAGGGTCAGCGCCGCGGCGCCCGCGTGCCGCCACATCGAGGGCAGATCCCGGGTGGTGACCACCGGGTCCGGCGGCAGCCCGTACACCTCCGGCTCGTCCAGCAGCAGGAAGAAGGCGCCGTCGCCGCCCACGCCGTCCTCCGGGTCGTGCCCGTACAGCCGGGCGTCCTCGACCCCCAGCCGGTGCAGCTCCTCGACCCGGGCGGCGGCGCGCTCGCGCAGCTCGTCCAGGGGGCCGAACTGGATGGAGTCGGTGGGACACGCCTTGGCGCACGCGGGCTCCTGGCCGGCGCCCAGCCGGTCGTAGCACAGGGTGCACTTGTGGGCCCCGCCGTCCTCGGGCCGCACATCGACGACCCCGTACGGACACGCGGGCACGCAGTAGCCACAGCCGTTGCAGATGTCGTCCTGGACCACCACGGTCCCGAACTCGGTGCGGAACAGCGCACCGGTCGGGCAGACGTCCAGACACGCGGCATGGGTGCAGTGCTTGCACACGTCCGACGCCATCAGCCACCGCAGCCCGGTCTGCCCGTCCTGGGACGGGGCGGGCGCGGGGGAGGTGGGGGTGATCGCCGCCTGTTCGACCGGGGTCCCGGAGCCCTGGGAGGCGAGGGCGAGTACATCGACATCGCCGTGGTCGACCGCCACCTCGGTCCGGCCCAGCGGCTTGTTCTGTTCGATGAAGGCCACATGGCGCCAGGTGGAGGCGCCCAGTCCCTGGGTGTTGTCGAAGGACATGCCGGTGAAGTCCAGCCCGTCCTCCGGGATGGCGTTCCACTCCTTGCAGGCCACCTCGCACGCCTTGCAGCCGATGCACACCGAGGTGTCGGTGAAGAAGCCGGCCCGCGGCGGATGCCCCTGGTGTCCGGCGTCCCCGGCGACGTCCGGTTCGGCTCCGGCCAGCAGATTGCGGCCGATGAGCGACGACCGCCCGGAGGTCTCGGTCATCCCCGCACCTCCGTTCCGGTCCGCACCGTGATACCGGCGCGCCGCCGGTAGCTGTCGAGCAGGGCCGTCAGCCCCGGGCCGCGGGGTCGGCGGCCGGGACGGATGTCGGCACTCAGCGCCTTCACCTCCTGGATGTGGACATTCGGGTCGAGGGCGATGGCGGACAGCTCATTGGCGGCGTCGCCGCGCGTGTAGCCATTGGGGCCCCAGTGGTACGGCAGCCCGATCTGATGCACGGTGCGGCCCCCGGCCCTGATCGGGGACATCCGCTCGGTGACCATCACCCGGGCCTCGATCACCCCGCGGGCGCTGATCAGCGTCGCCCAGCCGGTGTGCTCCAGACGCCGCTCGGCGGCCAGCTCGGGGGAGACCTCGCAGAAGAACTCCGGCTGGAGCTCGGCGAGGTACGGCGTCCAGCGGCTCATCCCGCCCGCCGTGAAGTGCTCGGTGAGCCGATAGGTGGTGATCATGTACGGGAACACCTCGCTGCCCGGTTCGCCCCCGCTGGGATGGAAGAGGTTGTGTTCATCGGGGAGCACCTCCCGGACCGGGTTGCGCTGCTGCTCCGGGTAGAGCGGATTGCGCACCGGGGAGTCCTGCGGCTCGTAGTGCGTCGGCAGCGGGCCGTCCACCAGCCCGGCCGGGGCGTACAGCCACCCCTTGCCGTCGGCCTGCATGATGAACGGGTCCACCCCGCTGAGCGCGTCCGGGCCCTTGGCGTCCTTTGGCGGCCGGTAGGAGGGCGCCCGGTCGGGGACGAAGTCGGGGATGTCATGGCCGGTCCACCGCTGCCGGTCGGCGTCCCACCACACCAGCGCCTTGCGTTCGCTCCACGGGGCGCCGGACGGATCGGCCGAGGCGCGGTTGTAGAGGATGCGGCGGTTGGCGGGCCAGGACCAGGCCCATTCGGCGGCGATCCAGTCCTGCTCGGTGTGGGGTTTGCGGCGGGCGGCCTGGTTGACGCCGTCGGCGTACACCCCGCAGTAGATCCAGCAGCCGCAGGAGGTGGAGCCGTCGTCCCTCAGCTGGGTGTAGGCGCTGAGCGGCGCGCCCCGCGCGTCACGGCCGTTGATCTCGGCCAGGACCGCCTCGGCGCTGGGCTCGGCGTGCGGCCCCTCGGTGGGGTAGGACCAGGCCAGATCCTGGACGGGCCGGTCCATGGGGTCGGTGGAGTCCGCCAGCCGCTCCTTGATCCGCCGTCCCAGGTGGTACATGAACCACAGATCGCTGCGCGCCTCGCCGTCGGGCTCCTTGGCGGCGAAGTGCCACTGGAGCATGCGGTTGGTGTTGGTGAAGGAGCCCGACTTCTCGGTGTGGGCGGCGGCGGGGAAGAAGAACACCTCGGTGGCGATGTCCTCGGTGCGCAGCTCGCCGGTCTCGATCTCCGGACCGTCCTGCCACCAGGTGGCGGACTCGATGAGGGAGAAGTCGCGGACCACCAGCCACTCCAGGTTGGCCATGGCCAGCCGCTGCATCTTGGTGTTGGCCGAGCCCACGGCGGGGTTCTCGCCCATCAGGAAGTAGCCCTTGCAGCGCCCCTCCAGCATCTCCTTCACCGTGTGGTAGGTGCTGTGGGAGCCGGTCAGCCGGGGCAGATGGCCGAAGCAGTAGTCGTTGTCCGCGCGCGCCGCGTCGCCGAAGTACGCCTTGAGCAGGCTGACGACGTAGGAGCGCATCTCCCCCCAGAACCCCTTGTCGGTCTTTATGGCCTCGATGAAGGTGTCCAGGTCCTCGTGCGCGTGGGCGTGCGGCATGGGGATGTAACCGGGGAGCACGTTGAACAGGGTCGGGATGTCGCTGGAGCCCTGGATGCTGGCGTGGCCGCGCAGCGCCTGGATGCCACCGCCGGGCCGGCCGATGTTGCCCAGCAGCAGCTGGAGGATGCTCGCGGTGCGGATGTACTGGGAGCCCACGGTGTGCTGGGTCCAGCCGACCGCGTACACGAACTCCGAGGTGCGGTCCGGGCCGGAGTTCTCCACCAGCGCGCGGCACACCTCCAGGAAGGTGTCCCGGGGGATCCCGCAGGTCTCCTCGACCATTTCGGGTGTGTACCGGGAGAAGTGGCGCTTGAGGATCTGGTACACGCAGCGCGGGTGCTCCAGGGTGCGGTCGGTGGGGACCTGCGCGGAGACGGGCGCGCCGCCGGAGCCGTGGGACTCGGAGAAGGCGGCGGTCGACAGGGACGCGCCACGGCGGGTGCGCTCCTGGTACAGCTCGTCGGGCGCGCCCTGCGGGGCCTGGACCTGGCCGCCCTCATAGGTCCAGGTGGAGACGTCGTAGTGGCGGGTCTCCGGGTCGAGGCCGGAGAAGATCCCGGACAGGTCCTCGGTGTCCTGGAAATCCTCGCCGACGATGGTGGCGGCGTTGGTGTACTCCAGGACGTAACTGCGGAAGTCGTGGCCGCCGGTCAGGACGTGGTTGATGATGCCGCCGAGGAAGGCGATGTCGGTGCCGGCCCGGATCGGCACGTACAGATCGGCCAGCGCGCTGGTGCGGCTGAACCGCGGATCGACATGGATGACCTTCGCGCCGCGCGCCTTGGCCTCCATCACCCACTGGAAGCCCACGGGGTGCGCCTCGGCGAAGTTGGAGCCCTCGATCACGATGCAGTCCGAGTTCTGCATGTCCTGGAGAAAGGTGGTGGCGCCGCCCCGGCCGAAGGAGGTGCCGAGCCCGGCGACCGTGGCGGAGTGGCAGACCCGGGCCTGGTTCTCCACCTGGACCACCCCGAGCCCGGTCAGCAACTTCTTGATGAGGTAGTTCTCCTCGTTGTCCAAGGTGGCGCCGCCGAGGCTGGCGATCCCCAGGGTGCGGTTGACGTCGACCCCGTCCTGTTGCCACTGCCAGGTCTCGCGGCGGGTGCGGACCACCCGGTCGGCGACCATGTCCATCGCGGTGTCCAGATCCAGCCGCTCCCATGCGGTGCCGTACGGGCGGCGGTAGAGCACCTCGTGGCGGCGGGACTCACCGGTGGTCAGCTGGAGGGTCGCCGAGCCCTTGGGACACAGCCGGCCGCGGCTGACCGGTGAGTCCGGGTCGCCCTCGATCTGCACCACCCGGCCGTCCTTCACATAGACGTTCTGGGCGCACCCCACCGCGCAGTACGGGCACACCGACTTCACCACCTTGTCGGCGGTGGCGGTGCGGGGGCGCTGTGCACGGGTGGCGGCCGAGGTGGCGGCGGCGCCGCGCCCGAGCGGGTCGCTTCCGGTCAGCTGGCGGTAGACGGGCCAGTCCCGGATCCATGTACGTACGCCCATCGCCCGTCCTTCCGTGCCGTTCGGTTCCATGCTGGTCGGCCCGTGTGGTCAGATACGGCGCATGGGTTCCCGCCGCGCCGCTTTTCACACCCCTCCCGCGTCCGGATGCGCCGAATCGCCCGTCGTGGGGGTGGATGCCTGCCGCACCGGCTGGGTCGCCGTGGCCCTGTGTGCGCAGGGCCGCTTCGCCGGGGCGGATACGGCCGGCGGGCTGAGCGAGCTGCTCGGCCGGATACCGGAGGCCGCCGTGGTGGCGGTCGACATGCCGCTGGGGCTGCCGACGTCCGAGCGGCGCGCGGCGGACGGCCTGGCCGTCGCCATGGTGGCCCCGCACCGCTCCCGGGTCTTCTCCGTGCCGCCGCGCGAGGTCTGGGAGGCGGCGGACTACGCCGACGCCAACGCGCGCTGCCGTCGGCTGACCGGCCGGGGAATGAGCCGTCAGTCCTGGGGGCTGGCGGTGAAGCTGCGCGAGGCCAACGCCTGCCGGGACGGGGGCGACCACCGGCTGTACGAGGTCCATCCCGAGGTCTCCTTCGCCGCCGTCAACGAGGGGCGGCCGGTGGCCTGGAGCAAGAAGAGCTGGAACGGCCAGGCCGTGCGGCGCCGGCTGCTGGCGGACTGGGGCATCGCTCTGCCCGACGACCTCGGACCGGCCGGGCGGGTGCCGCCCGACGACGTCCTGGACGCCGCGGCGGCGGCCTGGAGCGCGCGGCGCATCGCGCTCGGGACCGCCCGGAGCCTTCCCGACCCGCCGGAGACGGCGGCGGGCACGGGGCTCCCCGTCGCGATCTGGTACTGACGGCTCCCCGCGACGGCTTCCCGCGCGGACGGTGGGCGGTCGCGGACGGTGGGCGGTCGCGGATGGCGGGAGGCCGCCCGAGCCGTGCCTCGGGCGGCCTCCCCTTCCCCCACCCCCAGGAGATGGACCTTCGCCGGACGCGACGCGTCCGGTGCGAGCCGTCAGCCGCCGGCGCCGTGTGAGCGCAGATAGGCGAGCGGATCGATGTCCGACCCGTGGTGCGGGCCGGTGCGGACCTCGAAGTGCAGGTGCGGTCCGGCGGCGTTCCCGGTGTCACCGGACCGGGCGATCCGCCGGCCCGCCCCGACGGTCTGCCCGGTGCGCACCGCCAGCGCCGACAGATGCGCGTAGTGGGTGTGCAGGCCCCCGGCGTGGCGGATGATCACCTGGTAGCCGAAGGTGCCGTCCCACCCCGCCGCCACCACGGTGCCCGGGGCGGCCGCCCGCACGGAGGTGCCGGTGGGGACCGCGAAGTCCACACCCGTGTGGTGGCCCCCGGGCCGGCGCGGGTCGCGGATGCCGTACGCGGTGCCGACCGGCCCGCCGACCGGGGCCACAAGCCGGTGGGCGGCCGGCTTCCGGGCCGCCGTGCGGCTCGCGGCGGCCGGGGCGCCGCGCCGCGGCGCCGCCTTGCGCGGCTGCCGGGCGCCGGAGGACAGGGCCAGCCGCTGCCCCGGGTGGATCAGATGCGGATTGGCGCCGATGGTCCCGCGATTGGCGCGGTACAGCGCCTGCCAGCCGCCGCTGACCGACGCACGCGTGGCGATGCGGTACAGCGTGTCGCCGCGGACCACCGTGTAGGAGCCGGCCGCCGCGCGCCGCGCGGTGTGCTGCCGGGCCCGGGACTTCGCGGCGGACCTGGCCCGCTTCTTGGCGGGCTTGGCCGGGTGCTCGGCGCGTGGTGCGGCGCTTCGGGGCGCGCCGCGGCCAGCCGCCCCGGCGGCCGGGCCGGACCGGGTCAGCCGGCCGCGGACGGAGCAGACCGGCCACGCGCCCGGACCCTGTTCGCGCAGGACCGCCTCCGCCACGGCGATCTGCTGGGCCTTGGAGGCCAGATCGGCCCGTGGGGCGTACGCGGTGCCGCCGAACGCCTCCCAGGTGTGCTGGGAGAACTGAAGCCCGCCGTAGTAGCCGTTGCCGGTGTTGATGCGCCAGTTGCCGCCGCTCTCGCAGGTGGCGACCCGGTCCCAGGTGTCGACCGGGGCCGCGTGGGCGGTGCCGGTGCCCAGGAGCGGCAGGACGATGCCGACGCCGCCCGCGGTGAGGGCCGCGCACAGCGGGGAGATCCGGCTGGGCGATGCGGGGCGTCGGTGACTTCCTCGTTCGGCCATGAGGCTGGTTCCTCTCCACAACGGCTCTCGACGTGCCCTCCGGCGGACCCGGCGGGCTGTACGAGTACCGCAGCCCGGCCCCGCCGGTCACAAGGCGCAGGGGGCCTCATGGGCCGCCGCGCGCCGCCCGGTTCCGCTCCGGGACCGGGCGGTGCCCGGTCGGCTGAGCGGTGGGAGGCGCATGGAGGGCCGGGGGCGCACGGACGCCGGCCGGGCCGGTCCGGCGGATCACGGGGATCGTGCGGGCGATCACCGCGCTGGACGCTCCGGTACGGCGGGAAATGATTCTCCGGGGCGGCGGACGGGGCGGAACGCTATTCCGCCGCATTGGTTTCCCGGTGATCGGTGACCGATCCCGGTCGGCCGGTCCGGCGAATTCGGGCCGGGGCACGGACGGTTGGGGCGGAGACGGGCGGCGGGCGGCTCAATACGGGGCCCGGTGCGGGCCGGGCGCGGAGCGCGGGACCTTCCCCGGTGCTATTGCGGCGCCGCCCGGCCAAGATCCGTCGCTCGGCGGCCGGACCGGAGGGGGCATCCGTAACCGCGCGGCACCGCTGTGGAAGCGGCCGTTCCGGTCGGCTGCCGGCAACCGGAGAATGCCGGGAGCGGAGGAGAGGACCGGGAAGCGGGCGGGGCGGGGAAATAGGACGGACTTGCGGCGGTGCGGAGGAAGAAGGGACGCATGAGCGAACGCGCCGGGCGGGACCGTCTGCTTTTCCCGGCGCGGCGGACGACGGGGAGGTATCCACGGGGGCCGCGCCGCCGACGGCCGCGTTCACGGGGGTGGGGCCGGTCCGGTACGGGCGGGGAGACGGCGGGGGACCGAGGATGCCGGGCGAAGAACCGTGGGTCTCGACTCCGCGCCCTCTCCCATCCGGTATGCCAGGTGGAACAGGGGGTGAGCCGCGTGGTGCCCGGACCGACTCCGAGGCGGATCAGTCGGCTTGACTCGGCGTTTACCGTATCTCTTGTCGCGCATCGCCTCGCCGACCGCCCGGGTACCGCGGCAGTTCTCCGAAAAGGGCCGGTCGTCATGGCGGCGGGGAACTGGCGGAGAATCACGCGGTCCGTGTATAGCGGGAACCGCGCCGCCGCGCATACCATTGCCCCACATCGACTTCCTTCCTTCGGGCCGCTCGCCGGAGCGGCCCCGGGAATCATCATCCGCACCCCGCCTGTCCGGGCCCCCGGGCGACGCCGCGGCCGCGCTTTTCCCGCGGTCTCGTCCGCCGCTTCGTGGAAATGGTGCGATTCGGCTTCTCCTGCGCGGGAGGCGTAGCGCATCTACGGTCCGCGCCGGTGGCGACCGGCCGTGCTCGATGGGTCATCCGGCGTACTCCGTACTACGCCCTGCCGCTGGACGCCGGTCCGGGGGCGCACGGCGGAGCTGACGCGTGCCATGAAACGCCGGTCGGACACCGGGAGATGACGCGTGAGCGCCCCGGCCGGCGAACCGGTGCGGCGCTCCCCCCTGGGGTAAGGTGCCCGGGTGGCGACCGTCGTTGAGTTGACCTGTTATCCCATCAAGGGCTGTGCGGGCGTGCCCGTAACCGAAGCGCTGCTGACGGAGGCGGGTCTGCCGCACGACCGCGCGTTCATGGTCGTCGACGAGGACGGGGTGTGCCGCACCCAGCGGACCGATCCCCGGCTCGCCGTCATTCGCCCGGTCGTCGGCCCCGGTGGCGACCGGCTCACCCTGTCGGCTCCGGGTGAGGGGGAGCTGGCCCTCGACATCGACACCACCTCCGCCCGGCGCGAGGTCAAGGTGTTCCACACGCCCTACCTCGGCATCGACCAGGGCGAGGAGGCCGCCGCGTGGTTCTCGCGGGTGCTGGGCGCACCGAGCAGGCTGGTGCGGGTGCCCCCGGAGCACGACCGGGTGACCGACGGATGGATCCCCGGCACCTGCGGCTACGCCGACAGCGGCGCGGTGCACCTCGTCTCCCGGGCCAGTCTGGACGGGCTGAACCGGCGGATCACCGGGGCGGGCGGCGCGGCCGTGCCGATGAGCCGTTTCCGTCCCGGCATCGTCATCGACGGATGGGACGAACCCCATTGGGAGGACCGGGTCCGCAAGGTGGCCGTCGGCGGTGCCGAACTGGGCTTCGCCAAGCTCACCGACCGGTGCGCGGTGACGCTCGTGGACCAGGACACGGGCGCCAAGGCGGGCCCGGAGCCCCTGCGCACCCTGGCCGGCTACCGGCGGGGGGACGACGGTGGCAGCCCGTTCTTCGGCTGCCAGTTCTCCGTGACCCGCACCGGAAAACTGGCCGTGGGCGACGACGTGGCCGTCCTGGAGTGGGACGGGACGCCGCCGGGGGAGTGACGGCGTCGCGCTGACCGGACCGGCAGCTCGGCCAGGCCGTCCTCGTCCCGGAACACCGTGGTGGAGGACCGAGGAGGTGCCCGCGACGACCCAGACGTAGCGCGCCGAGGGGTGGCGGGCCGGCGCGTCTGGTGGCCGCTGGGCATTCCCCTCGGCCCCGGCGCGCCCGTCCGTTGGCCCCCAGCCGCTCCCTCACCCACGCCGCCCGGGAAGGACCCCTCGATGACCCCCTCCGACCTCACCGCCGCCACCCGTCAGGCGCTGCCCGAGATGATCCAGGACCTGCGGACGCTGGTGGAGCTGGAGACGCCGAGCAATGACAAGCGGCTGCTGGACGCCGGGCTCGCCACGATCAGCGGCTGGCTCGTCGAGCGGCTCGGCGAGCCGGACGCGACGGAACGCCACGACTGCGGACCCCACGGCGATGTGCTGACCGTGACCTATCGCGGTACCGCACCCGGCACGGTGCTGCTGCTGTGCCACTACGACACGGTCTGGCCGGCCGGGACGCTCGCCGAATGGCCCTTCGAGATCGAGGACGGCCGGGCGAGCGGACCCGGTGTCTTCGACATGAAGACGGGGCTGGTGCAGGCCGTCTGGGCGCTGCGGCTGCTGCGCGAGCTGGAGCTGCCGCATCCCACGGTGCGGCTGCTGCTCAACGGCGACGAGGAGATCGGCAGCCCCGCCTCCCGGCGCCATATCGAGCGGCTGAGCGAGGACGTCCTGGCCACGCTGGTCTTCGAGGCATCGCTGGACGGTGCGCTCAAGACCGTCCGTAAGGGGGTCGGGCTGTTCGACGTGACCGCGTACGGTGTCGAATCGCATGCGGGTCTCGACCCGTTCGCGGGGGCGAGTGCCATCCACGCGCTGGCCGAGGTCGTCCCGCGGATCGCCGGGCTCAGCGCCCCGGAGCGGGGGACCACGGTGAACGTGGGGCTGATCAGCGGCGGTACCGGGCGCAATGTGATCGCCGCCCGCGCGAGCTGCGGAATCGACATCCGGATCGCCGAACCGGAGGAGATGGCGCGGATCGACGCCGCGCTGCACGCCCTCGCCCCCTCCGACCAGCGGGTGCGGCTGACCGTCACCGGTGAGTGGAACCGTCCGCCGATGGTGCCGGGCGACGCCTCCCGCCGGCTGTTCCAGCGGGCCCACGCCGTCGCCGCGGAACAGGGCTGGGAGCTGACGGAGACCGCGGTCGGCGGGGCCAGCGACGGCAACTTCGTCTCCGCGCTCGGCCGCCCGGTCCTCGACGGGCTCGGTGCCCTGGGCTCCGGTGCCCACGCCCGTCACGAGCACACGGTGCTCGCCCCGATCCCGTCCCGTACCGCGCTGACCATCGGTCTGCTGCGGGCGCTCGCGGCGGACGCCTCGTAACGGCCGGAGTCAGACGGCCGCCGGGCCGGCGGCCATGGCCGCCGCGTGCGAGGACACGCGGCGGCCCGGCACGTCAGGAGACGAGGAAGTCCGCCTCGCCGGCCTTGGCGCCCTGGATGAACGCGACGATCTCGTTGCGGGTGTAGATCAGCGCCGGACCGTCCGGATCGGTCGACTGACGGATCGCGACCCGGCCGTCGTCCAGCCTCATGGCTTCGACGCAGTTGCCGCCGTTGCCACCGCTCCACGGCTTGTGCCAGCCCTCGCTGCCGAGGTCGGTCGCGCGCATGCCGTTGTGAATGCGGTCCATTCCGATCAGAGCTCCTTGCGGAAATCGCGCAGGATTTCCTTTGTGCGTCGTGCGGTTGCCGCCTGGGCCGCCATGCGGTCCATGGCCTCCAGGTGGGAGGCCACCTCGATGCGCTCATCGAGGTAGACGGCGCCGGTCAGGTACTCGACGTAGACCATGTCCGGCAGTTCGGGAACAGCGAAGCGGAAGAGGACGAAGGGCCCATAGGTGCCCGGATGGTGCCCGGAGCAGAACTCCGAGACCTGGAGCGTGACGTGCGGCATCTCGGTGGACTCCAGCAGCCGGTCGATCTGGCGGCGCATCACCGTCGCCGAACCCACCTGCCGGCGCAGCACGGTCTCGTCCATCACGACCCACAGGCGGGGCGGCTCCCTCCGGGTGAGCAGCGACTGCCGCTCCATGCGCAGCGCCACATGGCGCTCCGCCTGCTGGGGGCCGGCCTGGCCGATGGCACCGGTCTGCATCACCGCGCGGGCGTAGTCCTCGGTCTGGAGCAGTCCGGGGACGAAGTGCGGCTCGTACGCCCGGATCATTTCGGCCGCGCCCTCCAGGCTGACGTGCACGCTGAACCAGTCCGGGAGGATGTCGTGGAACCGCTGCCACCAGCCGGGCTTGTTGGCCTCCTCGGTCAGGGTGATGAACGAATCCAGCTCCTCACCGGTGATGCCGTAGGCGTCCAGCAGCATCTGCACATACGGAACCTTCAGTGCGACCTCGGCGGTCTCCATGCGGCGGACGGTGGCGGGTGCGACCCGCAGCACTCTGGCCGCCTCGTCCCGCTTGAACCCCGCCTTCTCCCGCAGATCCTGGAGCCTCTTGCCGAGGACGACCTGACCCACGGTCGGCGCCGACCGCGGTTCGCTCACCTGAATCCCTCCCTGACCTCCCCAACGCTGATGTTCGCAGTGTGCCATGGCCAGAGCGGAACGAACACATTGCACTTACAACTCTGCACTTTTCAGAGTGACCCTTGCCAAGTGTGCGGGGCGGTGCGCATAGTGGCGTCATGATCCCGTTACCGCGCCCTGCCGCAGTGACCGCAGGCGCAAGCGGCCCGACCTTTGTGATGTGCCGATAGATGACGTACGCCTTCGCCGATGCGCTGACCGGCTTCGTCCGCGGCCGGTTCGTCCGGCGTGGACTCCGCCCGGTGCCCGGCCGCCACCGCCTTCAGCTGCCGTCGGCGCTGCGCGGGGACCGGGCCTATGACGCGGTGGGGATCACCGAGCGGCACGGCCCCGGCGTCATGGCTCTGCTGCCCCGGGCCGGATGTGTCCTCGCCGGTGCGGGGCGCTGGTGGTGGATCGTGCCGCCTCAGTCGGACGTCGGGGTCGACTGGCCCGCACCGGTCGTCTACGCGGCCGGTGCCATGGTGACCGGCCCGCCCGGAGGGCGGACCGGCCCCACGGGGACGGAGGAGCCTCGGGTGGTGCACTGGCCCGGCGACGGAGAGCCGTACACCCATCCCCTGCTGCTGCACATCGCGGTCTGCGCGGCGGCCGGGGTCTCCCCGGCCTGGCCGGGCGGCGACCGGCCGCCGGGATCGTGACCTCAAGGCGGTCATGCCATCGAGTCGTCCTGGAGGTAGGCCGCGGGGCGCGGGTAGCGCCGCAGCGCCGGAGCCTGCCCCATCGGGTCGTCGGCCCGCTCGGCGGGGTCGTAGGTCATGGTCCGCGTCCGCTCCGTCGGCGACGGCTGGGGCGCACCGGCATCCGGCTGCCGGCCCTGGACGGGGAACTGTTCGATCGTCGTCTCCTCCGGTCGTACCCGGCCGTACCCGGCCGCCTCCCCCTGTCCCGCGGCGGCCTGGAACTGGACCATCGGGGGCTGCGGCAGCGCGGCCGGAACCTGGTACAGGGGCGGCTGGGCCGGGGGCATCGCGACATACGCGGGCGCCAGCTCCGCGGGCGGCTGCTGGTAGGGCAGGTCCAGCGGCTGCCGCTGCGCGGAGGCGGACACCCCGTACCCGGAAGCACCCGCACCATCCGCATAACCGGGGTAACCCGCAGAGTCCGAGTAGCCCGCATGCCCCGATGGGCCCGCGTCCAGTGACGGCTGCTGCTCCCAGCCGACTCGCGGAGCGTAGAAGGACGTTCCGTACAGCACCGTGCTCAGTCCGGTCAGCAGCCGCTGCACATCCGGCTGGGAACGCACCACCAGGCGCATGAACTGGCTGCTGCTGCCGAGCTTGTTGCCGCATTCGCGCACCAGCACGCCGTGCTGGGACAGCAGCTGGTCCCGGACCCAGCTGCCGTCCGTTCCGCCCGGCAGCCTGACGAAGACGAAGTTGCCCTGGGAGGGGTAGACCGTCACGCCGGGCAGTCCGGCCAGCTGGGTGGTCATCAGCTGCCGGTCGCGGCCGATCATGCGCAGGCTCTCGGCGTACTCGTGCCGGTACCGCTTCAGCATGAAGACGATGACCTCGGCGAAGGAGTTGAGGTTCCACTTCGGCAGCCGGGAGCGGATCTGCGCGGCGAGCGCCGGATGGGCGACCAGATAGCCGAACCGCACACCGTGCAGCCCGAAGTTCTTGCCGAGGCCGCGCAGCACGATCACGTTCGGGCGCAGCACCGCCTCGTCGACGACGCTCGGATACGCCTCGGCGTCCGCGAACTCCAGGAACGACTCGTCGATCACGATCAGGTCGAGGTCGGCCAGGGCGTCCATGATGCCGATGACGGCCCGGCGGGAGAGCAGTCCGCCGTCGGGATTGTTGGGGTTGCAGATCACGGCGGCCCGTGAGCCCCGGGAGCGTACGAAGGTGACGAAGGCGTTCGGATCGAGGGCGAACCCGCTCATTTCCGGAAGCTGGAACATGTCGACCCGTTTGCCGGTCTCCATCGGCTGGTCGGTCCACCGGCCGAAGGTGGGGATCGGCACGGCCAGGCTCTCCTTCACCAGGAGATGGTCGATCCAGGTGATGAGCTCGGTCGAGCCGTTGCCCATCGCCATGGTCTGCGGCCGCAGCCCGAGCACATCGGCCAGTTCGGCGGTGATGGTCTCCGCGGAGCTCGGGTAGGAGGTGAGGATGTCCCGCAGCCTGACCGCCATCACGGCGAACATCGCGGGGGTGGGGAAGTACGGGTTGCAGGGGACGCGGAAGTCCACGAGCTCCTGTCCGCCACCCGTGAGCCCGGCGCGGTGGAGCGCGAGGAACGACGGGCTGGGCGCGGTGCCGCGGAAGAGTTCCATGGCATCACCGGTATGGCCGACTGCGGCAACAGTCACGGCGGGACCTCCTCGGTCGCACGGGTCGCGTCGACGCGCCGACACGGCCGTTGCGGCTCGTCCCTCGAGCCTGACGCATGATCCCCCGCAGCCGGGGCGGGCGCGGATTTTCGTGGGGCTTATGAAAACTCCCAGGACATGCGCGTCCGCCTGGAATACACTCCCGCACTCGTCCTTCGCGCAACCCGCCCTTCGTGGCGCGGTCTTCAGACCCTGCCCTCCGGCGTGCGTTCGCCCTCGAACCCGGTGGTGCGGTGCTGTTCCGCTGCCCAGACCGCCACCTGGGCACGCGAGGTGAAACCGAGCTTGCTCAGAATGTGCTCGATATGGCCCTCGGCCGTGCGCTGGGCGATGACCAGGGAGGAGGCGATCTCCTTGTTGCTGAGCCCCCGCGCGACCAGCTCGGCGATCTCGGACTCCCGTGGCGTCAGCGGCGACGGCCGTTCGCCCGCCGCCGTCTGACCGCCGGGCAGTTCGTCCTCCAGCGCGTACTCCAGCGCCTCGTCGTAGGAGAGCCGGGCGCCCTGCCGGGCCGCCGCGTTGAAGGCCGGCTTGCTCAGCGCCCGCCGCACCGTGGCCTCGCACTCCTCGTGGTAATGGACGAGATGGCCGTAGCCGGACAGCGGGGCGCCGATGGTGTGCCAGATGGTCCGCAGGGCCCCCAGCAGCCTGGCCGCCCGCGCGTAGTCCCGGTCGGTGGCCGCGATCCAGGCCAGCACCTCCAGATTGACCCCGACGCCCAGCGGGTCGTCCAGCGAGCGGTTGAAGGTGAGACTCTCCCGCTCCAGCCGGGCCGCCCGCGCGGTGTCGCCCTGGCGCCAGACGTCCACGCCCAGCGCCATCATCGTGTAGGCCCGGTGCCAGCCCTCCCCGTACGCGTCGCACACCGCCAGCGACTCCTCGCCCAGGGCGATGGCGCCCGGCGAGTCGCCGATGAAGGAGCGGGCGAGCGAGAGCCGGATCAGCGCCAGGGACAGCCCCACCGGATCGCCGGTGCCGCGATGGCGGGCCACGGCCTCCTCATAGAGCGCGATCGCCTCCTGGGTCGCGCCCCGGTACATGGCGACCATGCCGGAGTAGAGCGCGGTGTAGGCGAGCACGGAGTCCAGGCCCAGCCGGGTCGCGATGGACCGGCTCTCCTCGAGCAGGGCCGCGGCGGCGTCGGTGTCCGACTGGATGACGGCCAGCCAGCTGTCGGTCCACAGGGCCCGCGCCCGGACCTCGGTCGGTTCGGGGCAGAGCGCCAGGCCCTGGGCCAGCCAGCGGCGTCCCTCGCCGAGGTGGTAGCTGGTGATCCAGTGGTAGAGCAGATCGGCGGCCATGCTCAGACCGCAGCTGGTCTGCGCGGGATCGGCCAGACAGCCCTCCAGGGCGGTGCGCAGATCGGCGTGTTCCAGCTTGAGCCGGGTGAACCACTGCACCTGGGCCGGTCCGAACAGCGCCGCCCGCGCGTCGGCGGCGAGCCGGCGGTAGTAGGCGCGGTGGAGCCGCAGCCGCGCGGCCTCCTCGCCGGACGCCGCCAGCCGCTCGCGGCCGTAACTCCGCAGCGTGTCCAGCATCCGGTAGCGCACCGCCGTCCGGTGCTCCTCCCTGAGCAGCACCGACTTGTCCACCAGCTCGGTCACCAGGTCCAGGATCTCCGCGCGCTCGATGCCCCCGTCCGAGCAGACCGCCTCGGCCGCCTCCAGGTCCACGCTTCCGGCGAACACCGAGAGCCGGGCCCACAGCAGCCGCTCCCGCTCGGTGCACAGTTCGTAGCTCCAGTCGATCAGCGCCCGCAGTGTCCGGTGGCGGGGGAGGACCGTCCGGAAGCCGGTGGTGAGCAGCCGGAACCGGTCGTCGAGGCGGTCCAGCAGCTGCTGCACGGACAGGGCGCGCAGCCGTACGACCGCGAGCTCGATCCCCAGCGGGATGCCGTCGAGCCGGCGGCAGATCATTTCGACCGCGTCCCGGTTGTCCTCGCCGAGCTGGAAGCCGGGCACGATGGCCACGGCCCGCTCGATGAACAGCCGTACCGCGTCGCACTGCGCGAGCGCCCCCAGGGACGGCCGCGGCGCCTCGGCGTCCGGCAGCCCCAGGGCGGGCACGGCCAGGCTCTGCTCACCGGCGGTGCCCAGCGCCTGACGGCTGGTGGCCAGCAGCCGCAGCCCGGGTGCGGCGCGCAGCAGCCGGTCGGCGAGCCGGGCGCACCCCTCCAGGAGGTGTTCGCAGTTGTCGAGGACGATCAGGGTCTCCCGGTCCCGCAGATGGTCGACGAGGACGTCGATCGCCGGGCGGGAGGAGCGGTCCCTGATCTCCAGCGCCTCGGTGACGCCCTGGGCGAGCATCGCCGGGTTGTCCAGCTCGGCGAGTTCGGCCAGCCAGACGCCGTCGGGGAAGGCCCGGCGGGCGTCGTCGGCGACCCGCAGCGCCAGCCGGGTCTTGCCGACCCCGCCGACCCCGGTCAGGGTGACCAGGCGGGACGCGGACAGCAGACGTTTGACCTCGGCCGTCTCCTGCCGACGTCCCACGAAACTCGTCACCTCGGCCGGCAGCCTGCCTGTCTGCCGCCCGGTCGGGGTGCTCGTCACCAACACACCCATCGATGCCTCGCACCGGGCCCGGGTGGGCGGGGCCGACGCCCTGCCCGCACGGACCGCATCCCTCCTTCAAGGCTATGCCCGCCCGTGCCGGGAGCCGCCGCACGCCTCCCTCACGGGGTGCGGGGCCCGTCCGCCGGGGCGGGGGACCCACCGAGGGTGAGCGACCGTCGCCGGTCGGTGACCTGACCGGGTGGACGGGAGCGGGTTCGGGTACCGATGCGGGGATATCTCCCCTCCTCACGCACCGCTCCGCCCAGCCACGATGGGGGTCTCGGTGACGAGTTCCGCCGGTCCACGGCGGAAGATCGAAGGTTCGCAGCATGTGCCTCCACCAGCCCCCCTGTCCGCCGGCCGACGCACCGGATCACGAGTCGGCGCGGGTGTTGGCCACCCACCCCGAGCAGAGGTGGAGCCTGCTCCGCAAGGGAGTCGTGGTCTTCGCGGACACGGGCGGACTCCTGCCCGACGGGCGCGTCCTCCCCGCCCCTCGGATCCGTTCCGGGCAGTCGGCATGAACGCCACCACCCTCACCCCCGCGCTCGGCTCCCCGGTGAGCACCGAGCGCCCGCCGGACGGGTCCGGGCCTCCCGCCGCCGGCGGCGGGACGTCCTGGCTGCTTCCCTCCGAGCCCGCCTCGGTGCCCCGAGCACGGCGGCTGATGCTCGCCCAGCTGGCGGTGTGGGCGCTGCACGAGTTCGCCGACGACGCGGAGCTGCTCGTCAGCGAGTTGGTCACCAACGCCCTGCGGCACGCGGACGGCCCCATCCGGCTGACGTTCTCCCTGTGCTCCGCCGACCACGCCTTCCGGTGCGAGGTCGAGGACGGGGACCCGGCGCAGCCCCGGGTGTGCCGGACGGGCGGCGAGGACGAGCACGGGCGCGGACTCCATCTGCTGGACCTGCTCTCCCGCTGCTGGGGATCCAGCCGCACAGCGGCGGGCAAGGTCGTCTGGTTCGAGCTCCACGCCCCTCCGGCCGTCCTGGAAGCCGTCAACTGACGAAAGGAGATGCCGTAGCCGACGCCACGCCTCGTACCCACACAGTGATAGCGAACGGCCCGGGGACGGAACGGTGAACACCCTCACCACGCCTTCCGCCTCCGGGCTCCACCGCGCGGGCCAGGGTGGGCCTCATGAGGGGCCTGGCCGGGTGGACTGAGCGGACTCCGGGCGTCACTGATCGAGTTTGATCGCTGTCATTTGGCTCGTGTAGCCTGATGATCGCGACGACTTGCATGCTTTTCTGAAATTTCGCACTTTGTGGCTCAAGGAGGCCGCCGTGGCGGACCGGGCAGTCGATTCCGGTTTACCCGGCGCCCTGGTCGGGCGCGCCGCCGAACTCCAGGCGCTGACCGCCCACGCGGAAGCCGCCCGTGCCGGGCGGTCCGGACTGGTGGTCCTGTCCGGCCCGGCCGGAATCGGCAAGACCAGCCTGCTGCGCGCCTTCCTCGGCAGTGACGCCTGCCGGAAGATGACCGTGCTGCACGGCACCTGCGGCGAGGTGGTGGCCGGCGCCGGATACGGCGGGGTGCGCGCCCTGTTCAAAGGACTCGGGCTCACGGCCGAGGACGCCCAGGACTCCCCGCTGCTGCGCGGCAGCGCCCGCCGTGCCCTGCCCGCGCTCATTCCCTGCCCGGCCGGGGAGGAGCCGTCCCAGGCCGCCACCGTCTACCCGGTGCTGCACGGCCTGTACTGGCTCACGGCGAACCTGATGGCCCACGACCCGCTCCTGCTCGTCCTGGACGATGTGCACTGGTGCGACGAGCGGTCGCTGCGCTGGATCGACTTCCTGCTGCGCCGGGCCGACCAGCTGCCGCTGCTGGTGGTGCTCGCCCAGCGCACCGAGGCGGAACCGGTCGCCCCCGCCGCCCTGGCGGACATCCTCGCCCAGCCGCGCTCCTCGGTGATCCGCCTCGGCCCGCTGGCCGGCCCCGAAGTGGCCGAGATGGCCCGTCAGGTCTTCGAGGAGCCCGTCGCGCCCTCCTTCGCCGAGCGCGCCGCCGCCATCTGCGGCGGCAACCCCCTGACCACCACCCGGCTGCTGCGTGAGCTGCGGGCCAAGGGCGTCACCCCCGACGAGACCGGCATCCGCGAAATCGCCGAGGTCGGACAGTACGTGGTCGCCCTGTCCGTGCGGGCCCTCTTCGACGCCCGGCCCGACTGGGTCCGGGACGTGGCCACCGCCATCGCGGTGCTCGGCGAGGAGGACCCGGAGCACATCGGCGCGCTGGCCGGAGTGTCCGCCGCCCGCGTCGCGGAGGCCGTGGACCTGCTGCGCTGGGCCGAGGTGATGGCGCCGGACCGGGCGGACCTGGCCCATGACGTGGTGCGCTCGGCGGTGCTTGAGGCCGTCGGGGAGGAGCCGCTGGCCGAGCTGCGCGCCAGGGCGGCCCTGCTGCTGAGCGACGCCGGACGGCCCGCCGAGGAGGTCGCCAACCAGGTGCTGCTGGTGCCCGGCGCCCCCCAGCCATGGATGTGCTGGGTGCTGCGGGAGGCCGCTGCCCAGGCCGAGCACCGCGGCGCCCCGGAGGCCGCCGCCCGCTATCTCCACCGGGTCCTGGAGGCGGAGCCGGACAGCCTGTCGGCCCATGTCCCGCTCGCCAAGGCGCTCGCGGAGATCAACCCCGCCGAGGCCCTCCGCCTGCTCCGGCGCGCCCTCACCCTGGCCCCCGACGTGCGCACCAAGGCGCCCATCGCCGTGCAGTTCGGCCTCACCTGCCTCACCGTCCAGCAGTCGCCGGCCGCCGTACGGGTGCTCAGCGAGGTGCTCGACGAACTCGAGGCCGAACTGGGGCCCGCGCCCGATCCGCGCGACCGCGAACTGCGCACCCTCGTCCAATCGGCGCTGCTGATCAGCGGATCCGACGAGAAGGCCACCATCCACACGGTCCGGGAGCGCTTCGCGCGGATCCCCGAACCGCCCGGGGACACCCCCGCGCAGCGGCAGCTGCTCGCCATGATGACCGTCCTGTCCGCGATGGAGGGCCGCTTGGTGCGGCGGACGGTGGAACGGGCCCGCCGCGCCCTGAGCTCACCCGACCGGGAGCTCGACAACTGGTCCCTGCTCTTCTCCGCGTTCACCCTGGGCCTGGCCGACGAGGTCGAGGGCGCGCTGGACGCGCTGGACCGCGGGCTGCGCCAGGGCCAGGACAACGCCGCGGTGTGGTCGTACGTGGTCACCCTGTCCACCCGCGCTCTGCTGCTGCACGGCGTGGGGGCGATCCCCGACGCGCTCGCCGACGCCCAGACCGCCGTCGAGATCATCGGCGGGGAGCGCTGGAACGCCCATGTGACCATGCCCCAGACCGCGCTGGCGACGGTCCTGATCGACCGCGGCGAACCGGAGCGGGCCGAGGAACTGCTGGCCGCCGTCACCCGGCCGAACCTGGACGGGTTCGTGATGGAGTACCACTGGTACCTCATGGCCCGTGCGCGCGCCCGATGGGCACTCGGCGACGGCGCCGCCGCGCTGCGGCTGCTGCTGGACTGCGGCGCCTCCCTGGAGGAGTCCGGGATCGCCAACCCGGTGTTCGTGCCCTGGTGGGCCGAGGCGGCCTGGGTGCTCGCGGCGGAGAAGCGGGCGGACGAGGCGCGCGACCTCGTCGAGCACGGCGCCGAGCTGGCCCGCCGCTGGAACACCCCGCGCGCCCTCGGACTCGCCGCGCTCGCCCGCGGCGTGACCACCCCCGGCGAAGCGGGCATCGCCCTGCTCACCGAGGCGGTCGAGCACCTCTCCGGTTCGCCCGCCCGCGCCGAGCAGGCCCGCGCCGAGTTCCTGCTCGGCGGCGCGCTGCTGGACGCCGGCCGGCCGCGCGAGGCCCGGGAGCGGCTGCGCTCGGCCGCCGACCTCGCCCAGGGCTGCGGTGCGCTCGCGCTCGCCCGGGACGCCCGCAACCGGCTGGTCGCCGCGGGCGGCCGGATGCGCGAGATCACCGCCTCACCGGTCGACCTGCTCACCGGCACCGAGCACAAGGTGGCCCAACTGGCCTCGCGCGGAGCGGGCAACCGGGAGATCGCCGAGTCGCTGTTCGTCACCCTGCGCACCGTCGAGACCCACCTCACCAGCGTCTACCGCAAGCTGAGCGTCAGTCAGCGCGGTGAGCTGGCCACGGTGCTGAACACCCCCAGCCTCCCCGACCCACAAGCACCGGCGTGGGTCTTCGCCTCCCGCGACCGGCGCTGAGGGGCGCGCGCGGGAGCGCGGTGGCACCGTCGCGCCTCACCCCCGGCTTATAGTCACACCATGCAGCTCAACGGGCTCCCGTTCCCCGGGCGTGAACGAGAGCAGGCCACGCTTGCCCAGTCCGTCGCCGACCTCGGCCGGGGCCGTCCCTCGGTGGTGACGGTGCTCGGCAAGCCCGGCTACGGACAGGACCGGCTGCTGCGCCAGACCGCCCAACTGGCCGAGAGCCAGGGCATACGCGTGCTGCGCGCCAAGGCGACCCCGGGCGAACAGGACGTGCGCTACGGCGTGGTGGGACAGTTGCTGGCCCCCATGGACGGACTCACCGACGGCTCGCTCAAGGCCCTGACCAGCCGACGGCCCGAACCCCGATCACCGGGGCTGACCGAGCTGCTGCGAACCGCCCGCGAGCGGCCCACACTGCTGGTCGTCGACGACGTGGGATGGCTGGACGCGGCCTCGGTGCGCTGGTTCGGGGCGCTCATCCGGCGGCTGCCCGACGCCCGGATCGCCCTGCTGGTGAGCAGCACCGGCCGGCACCGCCCCGGCTCCTGCCCGATCTCCTCCGGGCCGGTGCCGGTGACCACCGTCGAACTCGAACTGGCCCCGCTGACCGCCCGGGACGTCGCCGCCACGGTGGCGCTGATCTGCGGCCGTCCCGGTGAGCGGGCCTTCACCACGGCGGCCCTGGAGGCGAGCGCGGGCAACCCCGAGGTGCTCTCCGAGGCACTGCGCCACTTCACCCAGCGCGGATACGCACCGATCGCCGGGCGGGTGCCGGAGCTGCGCACCATCACCGAGGCCGTCGGCGGTGACCACACCGTGCGCGTGCTCGGCCTGCTGTCCGACACCGCCGTCGCGGTCGTGCGCGCGCTCGCCGTCTGCGGCGACCTGCTGGACCTGTCCCTGGTGTACGCGCTCGCGGGCCCCCGCGCCACCAGCGAGCCCGGACTGACCGCGCTGCTGCTGGAGAACGGGCTCGTCACCGCCTCCGGCGCCGGGCTCCGCCTGAGCCGGCCCGAGGCGCGCGGCTGGATCCTGGCCGAGATGCCCGGTGACGAACGGTCCGAACTGCACGCCCGCGCCGCCGAACTGGCGTACCGGGCGGCCGTACCCGACGAGGACATCGCCCGGCTGCTGCTCCCCGCCCACCCGGTCGGCGAGCCCTGGGTGATCCCCCTGCTGCGCCGCACCTGCGCCGCCGCACTGCGCGCCGGCCGGACCGCCCAGGCGATCGCCTGTCTGTCGCGGGCCCTGGAAGAGCCGCTGGAACCGGCGCCGCGCGCCCAGCTGGGCCTCGAACTCGCCGCCATCGAGGTGCTGGCCGCCCCCGAGGCCGCGGACCGCCGGCTGACGGAGATCATCCGCAGCGGCGACGGCGGCTCCGGCCGGATCCGGGTACGCGCCGCCGACCTGGGACTCTCCCGAGGCGGCGACAACGGTCTGCGCCGTGCCGTCGCCGATGTGCTGCCCGCGGCCGACCGCGACGAACGCGGCGCCCTGGCCGGGCTGTTCTGGCTCACCGGAACCCACCAGCAGGACGACGACACCGACCTCGGCCCGGACGGAATACCCCCGCTGCCCGCCGACCCCTCCTGCCCGGCGCAGGCCGCGGCGCGCGCCTGGCACCTCGCCCTGCGCGGCGCGGACCTGTCCGCCACCCGGGCGCTGGCCCGGCGCGCCCTCACCGTCGACGGCGGCGCCGGGGCGCTGATCCTGCCCCGGATCGTCGCCGCCCGGACCCTGCTGCTGACCGACGACCTGGACGAGGCCGAGGTCCGGCTGGACGTGCTCCACACCGACCTGCGGCGGCGGCACGCCCGCGCGGCCGCCGCCATGACCCTGACCGTCCGCGGCGAGCTCAACCTGCGGCGCGGCCGGCTCGACATGGCCGAACGGGACCTGGCCGCCGCGGAGCGGTCACTGCCCCCCTCGCTCTGGCACCCGTACGCCGCCCCCTATCTGACGGCCGTGCGGATCGTCGCCGCCCTGGAGAACGGCGACGCCGACCAGGCCGGCGCGCTCGCGGACGCGCCCACCCCCGCCGAGTCGCGGGACGGCGCCTCCTGGGGCCATCTGCTCTTCGCCAAGGCGCTGGTGGCCGTCAGGGACGACCGGCTGCCCGAGGCGCTGGAGCTGTTCCGCTCCTGTGGCAGGTGGCAGCTGAGCCGCGGGCGGATCAACCCCGCCCTCATGCCGTGGCGTTCGGCGGCCGCCCGGGTCTGCGCGGCCCTCGGCGACCATGAGGAGGCGCGTCGGCTCACCGAGGAGGAGCTCGCGCTGGCCCGGTTGTGGCGCGCCCCAAGCACGCTCGGCTGGGCGCAGCTGGGGGTCGGACGGGTGGCCCGCGAGGGGCGGGCCGACCGGCTCCGCGAGGCGGTGGCCACCCTGCGCGACGCCCCCGCCCGGCTCGCCTACGCGGGATCCCTGGCGGAGCTGGCCAAGGCCGAACTGGACGCGGGGAACCCACAGGCCGCCGACCCCCTGGTGACCGAGCTGTTCTCCTTCGTCACCACCCACCGGTCTTCCAGCCGGCTGGTCGCACGGGCGCGCGCGCTCTCCGAGCGGACGGGGGTGCCCGCCGTTCGCGGACGCCTCCCGCACCCGGCGTGGGCGACCCTGACCGAACCCGAGCGGCGCACCGCGGCCCTCGCCGGACTCGGCCAGGGCAACCGGGAGATCGCCGAAACGCTCTCCGTCACCAGACGCACCGTCGAGCTACGGCTCAGCGGCGCGTACCGGAAGCTGGGGATCGGCGGTCGCGCGGAGCTGATCGCGTTGCTGCGGGCGGCGGAGGGATGCGGAACGGATGTTGCTTGAACGGGAGGCCGAGCTGGCGCGGATCGCGGACGCCCTGCGGGCCGCGGCGGCCGGCACCTCGTCACTGCTGTTGCTCACCGGCCCCCTGGGCATCGGCCGGACCGCGCTGCTCCAGCAGCTGCCGACGCTCGCCGAGGGCAAGGAGGTCCACGTCCTGCGGGCCAACGCCGCGCCGATGGAACAGGACTTCGCCCTCGGCGTGGTCCGCCAGCTCTTCGACAGCCTGCTGACCGGCATCCCCGAAGAGCTCCGCGAGCGCCGGCTGAGCCAGGAGGACGGCTCCTGGCGGACCGTCTTCGGTGACGACGCCACGCTCCTCGACGAGGGCGGCACCGCCGCGATGTCCGAGGAGACGCTGTACGGACTGCGCTCGGTGCTGGCCGACATCAGCGCCGACGGTCCGCTGCTGATCCTCGTGGACGATCTCCAGTGGGTCGACTCCCCGTCGCTGCGCTGGCTCGCCTTCCTCGTCAAGCGGCTGACCGGACTGCGCGCCGTGGTCGTCTGCGCCCTGCGGGACGGCTACCGGCGCCCCGGGGAGCCGATGCTGCGGGAGATCGTCGAGGCGGCACGGCCGGTGCTGCGCCCCAGGCCGCTGTCGCTGGGCGCCGTCAAGGAGGTGATCCACGAGCAGTTCGGCGTGCCGGGGGACGAGGAGTTCGCCCGCGCCTGTCACGAGATCTCCGCGGGCAACCCCCTGCTGCTGACGTCGGTGCTGGCGGGACTGGTCGCGGGCGGCCACCGGCCCACCGCCGAGCGGATCGAGGAGGCCCGCTCGCAGCGCCCCGCCCAGCTGCGCGAGCGGCTGGCCAGCTCCCTGCGCGCCCAGCCCCGGCCGGTGCGGGACCTGGCCGCGGCCATCGCGGTCCTCGGCGACCAGCCGGAACCGGACCTCCTGGCCCGGCTGGCCGGACTGGACCAGATCGGCTTCCTGGCCGCGCTGCGCGACCTGCACCGGCTGGGGCTGCTCGCCGCCGAGCGGGAGCCGCGCTTCCTCCACCAGGTGGTGCAGGACGCGGTCGAGTCCTCGATGACCGTGGCGGAACGGGAGCGGCTGCACGACGCCGCGGCGGCCCTGCTGTACCACAACGGGCGCCCCGCGGAACTGGTCGCCGCCCAGCTCATGGCCGTCACCGCCTCGGACCACCCCTGGGCGGTGGAGGTGCTGCGGACCGCGGCGGACACCGCGCTGCGCTGCGGCGCGCCGCGTACCGCCGCCCGCTATCTGCGCCGCGCGCTCCTGGACGGCTCGCTGGCGGGGGAGGGCCGGGCCCGGCTGCTGATCGATCTGGCCACCGCGGAGCGCGGCTTCGACCCGGCCGCCTGCGAACGCCATATCTCGCAGGCGATACCCCTGCTGACCACGGCCAGGCTCCGGGCCGCCGCGGCCTTGCGGATCTCCCCGACCATCGTGGGCCTGGCGCCTCCGTCGGTCATCGACCTGCTGCACCAGGTCGCCGAGGACCTGGGCCCCGCGGACACGCTGGAGGGCACCGCGCGCGATGTGGCCCTGCGGCTCGAGGCGCGGCTGCGGCACGCCGGGCACGAGGACGCGGCGGAGCTGGCCGCGGCGGTGGAGCGGCTGTCCGCGCTGGGGGCGGACCCGGCGCTGGACACCGCCGCCGAGCGTGAGCTGACGGCGGTGCTGCTCAACGCGGCGATGCTCACCGCGCGTCGCCCCGCGGCCGAGGTCGCCCGGTTGGCGATCCGCATCCTGGAGCGCGAACCGGCCACCTCCGAACAGGTCCACTCCCCGCTGCCGCTGGTGGTGATCGGGCTGGTCGCCGCCGATTCGGTACGGGGGATCAGCTCCTGGCTCGCGAGGGAACAGCGGGCGCGGCGGCACAGCGGCACGGTCGTCGACGCGCTGGTCAACGTCGAGCAGGCCATGGTGCTCAGCGCCCGGGGGCGCGTGGCCCAGGCGCGGGAGTACGCCGAGCGCGCCGCACGGCTGGCCGAGGTGCACTGGCAGGAGGCCGGGGTCGTCTCCACCCTCGCCCTCACCGGCGTGGCCCTGGACCTGGAGGACTCCGCGCTGGTCGAGCGCATTCTGGACGGCCCCGGTCGGCGCCGGTCCGCGAGCCTGGTCCTGACCGCGGCGCTCCAGTTCCTCAAGGCCGCGCAGGACTCCGACAACGGACGCTGGAGCAGTGCCCTGGAGACCCTCCTGGCCAGCGGCCGGCAGTTGGAGGCGACGGGCTGGCGCAACCCCGTGCTCTTCGCGTGGCGGCCCTGGGCGGCCACCCTTCAGTACCGCGTCGGGGACGCCTGCGCGGCCATGGCGCTGGCCGAGGAGGAGTTGCAGCGGGCGACAAACTGGGGCGCCCCGGTGGCGCTCGGCCGAGCGCTGCGGCTGAAGGCCGGGCTGCTCGGCGGTGACCAGGGGATGAGACTGCTGCGGGAATCGGTCGACGTGCTGCGGGCCTCGGCCAACGAACTGGAACTCGCCCGCGCGCTGCTCCAGATGGGCCAATGGCTGGGGCGGGGCAGCGAAGCGGACGCCGTGCTCCGGGAGGCCGCGGCCCTGGCCGCCGCGTGCGGGGCGCCCCGGCTGGTCGACCGGATCCGCACCGTGGCCGGCGGTGGCGCGGCCGCCGCCCGGCCCGAGGCGTCTCTCACCCGCACCGAGCGCACCGTGGCCTCCCTCGTCGGACGCGGACTGACCAACCAGGAGGTCGCCGCCGAGCTGGGGGTGAGCTCCCGCGCCATCGAGAAGCATCTGACGAGTTCCTATCGCAAGCTGGGCGTCTCCGGGCGGCGCGAGCTCATCGAGCTGCTGCCCCGCATGGATTCGTGAACAACGCGTTAACGGCGATAATTCAGCAGAGTTTGGCGAGTAATGATGAACCGACCGTACGGCCCACCGAAGCGGTGGGGTCCGGACCGAACCCTCGGACCGGACCACCACGGGATTGGGCGGCGACACCCCTGTTCACGTTGACTTACGCACTCGGAGATCCCTAGTCTCAATTCTGAAATCAACTTTTGGAATTGAATATCGACATTCAATTCCGAAGACTGTGAATTAAGGAAGGGATGGCAGTCCCTTGGCATTGCCTTTACTAGCGGATTCGGCTCGGCCAACCCCCCACGAGCTTGGACACGAGCAGACCGAGTACACGGATCTACTGCGCCAGTTCGACCAGCCAGGGGCGTGTGTCGTCTGCCTCGACCCATCGCTCACGGTCCAACAGGCCAACCGGGAATTCTTCCGGCAGTTCGAGGACGCCTCCGCGGACGTGTGCGGCCGCGACTTCTGCGACCTGGTGCACCCCAGCGTCCGGCAGGCGCTCAAGCGGCAGTTCATCCGGCTCCTCGACGGCTCCCGCCACCGGTTCACCACTCATGTGGTGGCCGTAGGAGCCGACGGGACCGCCTTCACCAGCGCCCTCACGGCCGTCGCCGTGCGCGAGGGCACCGCCCATGTCGCCTCGATCCTCGTGGTGCTGCGACCCACGGCCGGTGGCGAGGAGGTGGACATCGTCACCAACCGTAAGAAGCTCCTCACCGAGACCGAGGCGCGCATACTGGAGGGCATCGCCGCCGGGCTCTCCACGATCCCCTTGGCCTCCCGGCTCTACCTCAGCCGGCAGGGCGTCGAGTACCACGTGACACGGCTGCTGCGGAAGCTGCGGGTGCCCAACCGCGCGGCCCTCGTCTCCCGCGCCTACTCCATCGGCGTGCTCAACGTCGGCTGCTGGCCACCCAAGGTCGTCGATGACTTCGTCAAGTGACGCGTGCTCCGCGGGTGTCGACACACCGCTACGGCCGATCCGGCACCGGGTCGGCCGTAGCGCCTTGCCGCCTCAGGGCGGGGCCGGGCCCCGGGGCAGCCGCAGCAGATGGAAGGCGGTGAGCGCCACATGCAGCTGGGTGCGCTGCTCACCCGACTCCAGATCACAGCCCAGCACCCGCTCCAGTGAACGCAGCCGCTGGTAGAACGCCTGCCGGGACAGATTCGCGCGCCGGGCGGCCACCGTCTTGTTGCCCGCCGCGTCCAGAAAGGTGTGCAGCACCGTCAGCAGATCGGTGCCGTGCCGCTCGTCGTAGTCCACCAGCCGCCCCAGCTGCCGCTCCACGAACTCCTGTAGCCGCACATCGCCGCGCAGCGCGTACAGCAACTGCCGCAGCCCGATGTCCGACAGCTCGTGGAACGGCTTGTCCCGCGTGCCCGGAACGGCGGCGTCCGCGACCCGCGCCGCCTGCTGGAACGACCGGGCGGTCTGTGACAGGTCCGACACCTCGGAGCCGACGCTGATCATCGCGCCCGGCCGGGACTCCCGCACCGACCGGCTCAGCCGCTCCACCAGCGGCCGCCACGGCGTGGCCGCGGGCAGGGCCAGCAGCACCCCGATGTGGTCACCGGGCACCGCGCCGACCAGCACGCCGGCCCCGGCCGCCGCCAGCTCGTCCGTCAGCCGGTCCTCCAACTCGGTCGTCTCCCCGGCGGTCGTCTCCCCGGCGCCGGGGCCGGGACTGACCAGCACGACCAGCAGCCGGCGGCCCGCGACCGGCATGCCCAGCGCCTCGGCCCTGGCGCGGGCCTCCCCCCTGGAACGGCAGCGCTGCTCCACCAGGTCCAGCAGCAGCGTGCGCTGTGCCCGCCGCTCCCAGCGGGTGTGATGGGTGAGCCGGGCGATGGTCAGGGCGGTGGCGGTGCGCTCCAGGACCATCGCGTCCTCGGGGCCGATCGCCGGGTCTCCGGCGGCGTCCGGGAGCATCAGCAGCCGCCCCCACCGCTCGCCCCGGTACTCCACCGCGGTCACCAGCCAGTCCTCGGGACCGCTCAGCCCGGTCCGGTCGGGCGAGGGGGTGGCGCGCGACCGCCGCTCCCAGGCGGTCAGCGTCCCCTCCACCCCGCGCCCCGGCGGACCGCAGAGCACGGCCTGGTGGACCAGGTTCTCCAGCACCACCGGGTGCCCGCTCAGCTCGGCCGCCATGCCCACCACCTCGTCGGGCCCGGCGCCGCGCAGGGTCAGTGCGGTGAAGGTGTCATGGACGTCCTGGGCCCGGCGCAGGCTCTCCACCTGGCTGCCGACGATCAGGGAGTGGAGGACCTGGGTCACCTCCACGAAGTTCACGGTCCGGGAGAGCAGGACGAGCGGGAAGTCCCGCGCCAGACAGGCCCGCACCAGCTCCGACGGCGGCCGGTGGTAGCGCCGTACCAGCTCGATGACCAGCCCGGCGGCGCCCACGTCCGCGAGCTCCTCGACATACCGGCGGACCAGCGCCGGGTCCTCGGGCAGCGGCATACCGGTGGTCAGCACCAGCTCCCCGCCCTTGAGGAAGGACGCCGGGTCGAGCAGTTCGGTGATGTGGACCCAGCGGACCGGCCGGGACAGCTGCCCATGGCCGGACACCACCTCGGGCGCCCCGGCGGCCAGCACCGGAAGCCGCAGCACCTCGGCGAGGCTGAGCGGTGAACGCCCCGGGGCCCGCGGCGGCCCGGCGGGGCGGGACGGCGGCCGTCCGGCAGCGCCGTACGCGGTGCCGCCCGAGCCGTTCATGCCGCTCACTCTGGCAAGGCCGCGCGCCGAGCGCAACCATGCCCCCGCCGGGCCTCTTGACACGATCCATGCCCGAGCTCGTTGACAGACCGTCCATAGCGATCATCACCCCGCGACACAGTGATCATTGTCCTGACCGGGTTCGTCCCCGCACCCTCGAAGTGTCCGAGCGCATCGCCGATCCGTGGGTGTGGGAGAGAACATGACCAATCTGTCGCCGCAGCTCCGTCAGGCCACTCCGGTGGTCGCCGTCCGTGGAGAGGGCGCCTACGTCGACGGTGAGGACGGGCGGCGATACCTCGACTTCACCGCGGGCATCGGTGTCACCAGCACCGGACACTGCCATCCGCGGGTCGTCGCCGCCGCCCAGGAGCAGGTGGCCACCCTCATCCACGGCCAGTACACGACCGTCCTGCACCCACCGCTGCGGCGGCTGGTCGAGAAGCTGGGCGAGGTGCTTCCCGCGGGCCTCGACAGTCTGTTCTTCACCAACTCCGGCAGCGAGGCGGTGGAGGCCGCCCTGCGCCTCGCCCGCCAGGCCACCGGCCGGCCCAACGTCCTGGTCTGCCACGGCGGATTCCACGGCCGCACCGTGGCGGCCGCCTCCATGACCACCTCCGGGACCCGGTTCCGCTCCGGTTTCTCGCCGCTGATGAGCGGCGTCGTGGTGACCCCGTTCCCCACCGCCTACCGGTACGGCTGGGACGAGGAGACCGCGACCCGGTTCGCCCTGCGCGAGCTGGACTACGTCCTCCAGACCATCTCCCCGCCGGACGACACCGCCGCGATCATCGTCGAGCCGGTGCTCGGCGAGGGCGGCTACGTACCCGCCACCGAGGGGTTCCTCCAGGGCCTGCGGGAGCGGGCCGACCGCCATGGCTTCCTGCTGATCCTGGACGAGGTGCAGACCGGGGTGGGCCGCACCGGACGGTTCTGGGGCCATGACCACTTCGGCATCCGCCCCGACATCCTGGTCACCGCCAAGGGACTGGCCAGCGGCTTCCCGCTGTCCGGCATCGCCGCCTCCGAGGAGCTGATGAGCAAGGCGTGGCCCGGCTCCCAGGGCGGCACCTACGGCGCCAACGCCGTGGCCTGCGCGGCGGCCGTCGCCACCCTCGACGTGGTCCGCGAGGAGAACCTCGTCGCCAACGCCGAGGCCATGGGGGCGCGGCTGCGCGGCGGACTGGAGGAGGTGGCCGCCAAGACCCCCGCCATCGGCGATGTCCGCGGCCTCGGCCTCATGCTGGCCAGCGAGTTCGTCACCGAGGACGGTGAACCGGACCCGGCCGCCGCGGCCCGGGTGCAGCGCGCCGCCGTGGACCAAGGACTGTTGCTGCTCCTGTGCGGGGCCTGGAACCATGTGGTCCGGATGATCCCCGCCCTCGTCGTCGACGAAGCGGCGATCGACGAGGGTCTGCGCGCCTGGTCCGCCGCCGTCAGCGCCGGCACGGCGGACTCCTGACGCACCGCACCTCACCCATCGGGAGCCGATCCGCCCGCCGGTCCGAACCCTTCGGGCCGGCGGCGGTCACGAAGGAGATTGCCCCTATGTCCACCCCCTCCTACCCCTCGGCCGCCGACGTCCTCGCGACGGTGCCCAAGCAGCTGTTCATCGCCGGGTCGTGGTCCGACGCGGCCGGCGGCCGGACCATGCCGGTCGACGACCCGGCCACCGGTGAGGTGCTGTGCGAGGTCGCCGACGCCGCGCCCGCGGACGGACAGCGCGCCCTGGCCGCCGCCGAGGACGCCCAGGAGAAGTGGGCGGCCACCGCGCCCCGCGCGCGCAGCGAGATCCTGCGCCGCGCCTATGAGCTGATCATGGAGCGCGCCGACGCGCTCGCCGCGCTGATGACGGCCGAGATGGGCAAGCCGCTGGCCGAGGCGCGGGGAGAGGCCGCCTACGCCGCGGAGTTCTTCCGCTGGTTCTCCGAGGAGGCCGTGCGCATCGAGGGCGGGTACGCCACCCTGCCGGACGGCCGGAACCGCATGCTGCTGATGCGCCGCCCGGTCGGCCCCTGTCTGCTCGTCACCCCGTGGAACTTCCCGCTGGCCATGGGCACCCGCAAGATCGGCCCGGCGATCGCCGCGGGCTGCACCATGGTGCTCAAACCCGCCCCGCAGACCCCGCTGTCCAGCCTCGCGCTCGCCGGCATCCTGGCGGAGGCGGGACTTCCGGCCGGGGTGCTCAACGTGGTCACCACCTCCCGCGCGGGAGAGGTCGTGGAACCGCTGCTGACCGGCGGGCACGTCCGCAAGCTCTCCTTCACCGGCTCCACCGAGGTCGGCCGCACCCTGCTGGCGCAGTGTGCGCCCGCGGTGGTCCGCACCTCCATGGAACTCGGCGGCAACGCCCCCTTCATCGTCTTCGAGGACGCCGACCTCGACGCCGCGGTCGAGGGTGCCATGACCGCCAAGATGCGCAACATGGGAGAGGCGTGCACGGCCGCCAACCGGTTCTTCGTCCACTCCTCCGTCGCCGCCGAGTTCGCCGACCGGCTCGCCCGCCGCATGGGCGCGCTGGACGTCGGCCCCGGCAGCCGGCCCGGGGTCGAGGTGGGGCCGCTCATCGACCGGGCCGGCCGTACCAAGGTCGAGGAGCTGGTCGCGGACGCCGTGGCGCGCGGCGCCGAGGTCCTGGTCGGCGGCAGCACCCCCGAGGGCCCCGGCTGCTTCTACCCGCCCACGGTGCTCACCGGGGTCTCCCCGGCGAGCCGGCTGATGGAGACCGAGATCTTCGGGCCGGTCGCGGCCGTCCTCACCTTCGACGACGAGGACGAGGTCGTCGCCACCGCCAACAGCACCGAATGGGGCCTGGTGGGCTATGTGTTCACCCAGGACCTGAACCGTTCGCTGCGGGTGAGCGAGCGGCTGGAGGTCGGCATGGTCGGCCTCAACACCGGTCTGGTCTCCAACCCCGCGGCCCCCTTCGGCGGCGTCAAGCAGTCCGGGCTCGGCCGCGAGGGCGGCCGGGTCGGCATCGACGAGTTCCTGGAGTACAAGTACGTCGCGATGCCGGTCTGAGCCGCCGGTCCGCCACCCTCGCCGGAACCGCCACGGGCACCCGGGCGTTGTCCTCAGACACCCGGCGGCGGTGAGGAGCGGACATGGGCGAGTTGGTGCCCGGCGGGAACCAGGCGCTGCCGGACGGTGCGCTGACCATCCGGGTGCCGGGCCCGTTCGACCTGTCCGCGCTGATCAGCGGGGCGGACGGAAAGGTCGCGGGGGACGGTGACTTCGTCTTCTTCAACCAGCCCACCGCGCCCGGCGCCCGGCTGGACGGTGACACCATCACCCTGCGGCCGCGGGGGCTGCGGCCGGGCGCCGGCCGGGTCACCCTCGTCGTCAGCCCCGCCGACCCGGACACCCCGCTCGGGCGGCTGCCGGCCCCCGTGCTGAGCGTCCTGGACGACCGGGGATCGCTGCTGGCCCGGTTCGCCCCTCCGCCCCCTTCCCGGGAGACGGCGCTGCTGCTCGCCGAGGTCTACCGCCGCGGCGGCGGCTGGAAGGTGCGGGCGATCGGCCAGGGCTACGCCGACGGACTGGCCGGTGTGGCCCGGGACTTCGGCGTCGACATCGCCGACGACGCAGCCCCGGCCGCGCCCGCGCATTCCGCCCCGGCGGCCGCCGGCGGCCCCGCGCACCACGCCCTCGACGTGGTGAACGCGGCGCGGGCACGGGCCGGGGCCCCTCCGGTGGCCCTCGACGGACGGCTGGCCGCGGCCGCCGAGGCGCATGCCCGTGCCATGGCCGCCCACGGGGCCCTGGCGCTGGAGAGCCCGGACGGCACGTCGCTCTTCCACCGGATCGCCGCGCACGGATACCGCCCGCTGACCATCGCCGAGCACATCGTCTCCGGGCCGCGCACCCCGCGGGAGTTCGTGGACTACTGCCTCGACGGCACCGGGCGCCGGGGCCCGTTCCACGATCCGGCCCTCCTCCACCTGGGCATCGGCCGGGCCGACGGCCCCACCACCGGGGATGTCTACTGGACCGCGGTATGGGCCCGGCCGTTCACCCCGGACGGACTGTCGCGCCTGGTCTCCGACGTCATCGCCCGCACCAACGCGGAGCGCGCCGCCGCCCGGCTGGCACCGCTCGCCCCGGACCCGCGGCTGACGGCGGCCGCGCAGGCGCACAGCGACGACATGGTGGGCCGCGACTTCTACTCCCACACCGGACCCGAGGGGCACCAGCCCTGGGACCGGGCCCGCGCCGCCGGGGCCGCGCACCGCGGCATCGGGGAGAACATCGCATGCGGTTGGCGCTCCCCGGCGGAGGTGGTGCGCGGCTGGATGGACAGCCCCGGCCATCGCGCCAACATCCTGAAGCCCGACTTCACCCATATCGGCGTCGGCTACGCCACCGGCAGCCGCGCCGGCACGTACTGGACCCAGGTTTTCGGCGCCGCGGGATAACCGCGGCCACCGTCAGTACCACCGAGGGGGGCGACCGCCGCGCCGGGTCCGGCCGGGGAACGATGGGTTCGGGCCCTTCTCATGCGCCCACACCCTCACGCGTGGGTACGGAGGCGCGGCGGGGAAGACTCGAACCGATCGCCGTGCGGCGGCCGGACGCCCCGCGGCACCGGTGTGGCGTGGTGCCGCCGGGCCATCCGTCCTGAGAGGGTGCCCATGGCCACGGGGACGTCGAAGGGAGCCATGAGATGGGCCACGAGAGGGAGCGGACCACCTGCTGTGTGGTGGGCGGCGGGCCCGCCGGGATGGTCCTCGGCCTGCTGCTGGCCCGAGCCGGCGTGGAGGTCACCGTCCTGGAGAAACACGGGGATTTCCTGCGCGACTTCCGCGGCGACACGGTCCACCCCAGCACCCTGAGGCTCCTGGACGACCTGGGCCTCGCCGACCGGTTCGCGGCCCTGCCGCAGCGGCATGTGCACTCCGTCCAGCTGCCCATCGGACGGGACGGCGAGCTGTTCACGGTCGGCGACATCGGTTCCCTGCCGGGGAAGTACAACTACGTCGCGATGGTGCCGCAGTGGGACCTGCTCGATCTGCTGGCGGACGAGGCCGCGCGGGAGCCCTCGTTCCGCCTGCGCATGAACACCGAGGTGACCTCCTTCGTCACCGAGCGCGGACGGGTCACCGGAGTGCGCTACCGCGATCGCGCCGGTGGCTCCACCGGCGAGCTGTGCGCCACCCTCACCGTGGCCTGCGACGGCCGGGGATCGCTCGCCCGCGCCCTGCCCGAGCTGGGGCTGCGCGAGTTCCCCTGCCCGATGGACGTCTGGTGGTTCCGGCTGCCCCGGCGGGAGAGCGACCCCCAGGGGCTGGTGGGCAACGCCGGCGAGCGCTTTCTCACGGCCATGATCGACCGTGGTGACTACTGGCAGTGCGCCGTGCTGATCCCCAAGGGGGCCGACGCCGAGTACCGCGCCGAGGGGCTCGACCGGTTCCTGTCCTCGTTCGCACAGGCCACCCCGTGGATGAGGGAGGACGGCCGGGAACCGGGGCCGCGGTCCTGGGACGAGGTGAAGCTGCTGGACGTACGGATGGACCGGCTCCGCCGCTGGCACCGCCCCGGACTGCTGTGCATCGGGGACGCGGCCCACGCGATGTCGCCGGTGTTCGGCATCGGCATCAACCTCGCCGTCGAGGACGCGGTCGCCGCCGCCCGCCATCTGGCCGGGCCGCTGCGCGCGGGCACCGTGGGGCTCGGCGACGTACGCGCCGTCCAGCGCCGCCGGTGGCCGACCGCCGCCGCGACGCAGAAACTCCAGCGGATCGCCCATACGCGGGTCATCGAGCCGTTGCTCCAGGGGCGTTCACCGGTCGCCGGAGGGGAGCCGCTGCGGCTGGCCGAGGTGCTCACCAGGGCGCCGTGGCTGAAGCGGGCACCCGCGTACTTCCTGGCCTACGGCGCGGGCCGGGAGCGACCCCCGGCGGTGTCGGTGCGCCGTTCCCGCTGAGACCTGCCCGGCGTGCGGAGCCGGGTGCGGAAGGCTTCGCCCCATCCGGCTTCCATCGGCTCCGCATCCGGCTCCGCATCCGGCTCCGCACGGGTGAGAATCCCTCAGACGATGCCCTCGGCGATCTCCGCCTGTTCCCGCGCGGTGCCGTACGCGGAGGGTGTGCCGTACGAGCGGCGGGCCACGAACCACCAGATGGTGGCCAGCAGCAGCACCACGGCCAGCGCGATCGAGGCGTAGTTCATCGAGTCGACCGTCACCGGACTGGACTGCGGCAGACAGAACAGCACCGTCACCAGGGCCACCCACACCACCGCGACCCAGCCCACCGGCTTGCTCCAGCGGCCCAGGTGCCACGGGCCCGGCCGGAACCGGTCCCCGGCGCGCAGCCGCAGCAGGATGGGGATGGCGTAGGCGGGGGTGATCCCGATGACGTTGATGGCGGTCACCGCGCCGTAGGCCGTCTCGGAGTACAGGGACGGCAGGGCCAGCACACACGCGACCGCCACCGACAGCCAGACCGCGAGCACCGGCGTCTGGGTAGCGGAACTGACCCGCCGCCACAGCCGTGACCCCGGCAGCGCGCCGTCCCGGCTGAACGCGAACACCATCCGGCTGGCCGCCGCCACTTCGGCGTTCCCGCAGAACAGCTGCGCCACGATGACGATGAGCAGCATCGCGGTGGCACCGCCCGTGCCCAGGGCGTCGATCAGGATCTGCGCCGGCGGTACTCCGGTGGCGCTCGCTTGGGTACCCGCGTAGTCCTGGATGGCGAAGGTCAGTCCCGCCAGCAGCACGAACCCGGCCGCCCAGGACACCCAGATGGCGCGGACGATCCCCCGGGCGGCGGAGACCGAGGCGTTGGAGGTCTCCTCGGACAGATGCGCGGAGGCGTCGTAGCCGGAGAAGGTGTACTGGGCGAGCAGCAGTCCGATCGCGCTCACATACAGCGGATTCGACCAGCCGGTGTCATTGACGAATGCGGTGAAGACGAACTCGGGCGACTGGTGGTGGGAGGGCACGATCGCCAGCGCGCCGACGATGATGGCGACGCCCGCCAGATGCCACCACACACTGACCGAGTTGAGCACGCTGACCAGCCGCACCCCGAACAGATTCAGCGCCGCGTGCAGCAGCAGGACGCACACGAAGATCACCATGGTCGACTCCGGGGTGGGATCGAATCCCCACTGGAGGTTGAGGAGTGCGCCGGTGAACAGGGCGGCGCCGTAGTCGATCCCGGCGATGGCGCCGAGCAGTCCCAGCAGATTGAGCCAGCCGGTGTACCAGCCCCAGGTCCGTCCGCCCAGCCGGTCGGCCATGTAGTACAGCGCTCCCGAGGTGGGATAGGCGCTGGTCACCTCCGCCAGGGCGAGCCCGACGCACAGCACGAACAGCCCCACCCCGGCCCAGCCCCACATCATGACCGCGGGGCCTCCGGTGTTCAGCCCGAAGCCGTACAGCGTCATGCATCCGGAGAGGATGGAGATGACCGAGAAACTGATGGCGAAGTTGCCGAAGCCGCCCATACGGCGGGCCAGTACGGGCTGGTAGCCGAGCTCACGCAGCCGTCGTTCTTCGTCCCGGTGGGGAGCGGGACCCGAACTCGACCATGCCGTGGACATGGAATGCACCTCCGGAAGGACGGGGAGAGCGGTGATCGGGGAGTGCCGGGGGGACCCCGGTTCAGCCGTTCGCCCCGGGTCTTGGCCCACGGGCGCCGGCCAGCGAGCGGACGCGGGCGCGCAGAAACATTTCTTCAGCCACAGCGAGGTCGGCGGGATCATGGGTGCGATAGGCCCAGGGCAGTGGGGTGAAGTACGGCCCCAGCGCCTCGAAGACCCGGGCCGCGTCGGTGAAGAGCAGCGCACCCCACAGGGCGTGCGCCAGATGGTTGAGATCCAGCAGCGAACTCGTCGCGACATCCGCGTGGTCGAACCAGCCGCGCAGCGCCTTCCGGGCGTCCCGGATGGCGTCCTCGGTGGCCCAGTGAAGGTCGAGTGCCTTCTCGTAGCCACGCTCCTCGCGGTACCGCTCGACATGGACGTACAGCGGCAGCACCAGCAGAGCGGATCCCTCGGGCGCGCCCGAGACCACCCACTGCACGAAGTTGACCGCCTCCGCCAGGGAACCGCCGGCCCGGCGGGCGTACACGAACTGCAACATCCGGTGGTAGGCCTCGCGGTTGTGCGGATCGCGCCGGTCGGCCTCCGCCAGCAGCCCCCAGGGGCCGGGGAACAGCAGCGGAGCGGGCGGCGGCACCCGGTGTTCCTCCTGCCGCAGTCCCGTGTCCAACTGGGCCAGGGCCAGCAGACACACCCACGGCACGGGATCCGCCGGGGAGCGGTGTGCGGCCAGCTGGCAGGACTGCCACGCCTCCCGCCACAGCTCGCGGGTGCGGGGATGGCCCTCGCGGTGTGCGCGCAGCGCGCGTTCCACCGCGACCCTGGTGTGCATCACCAGCGCCGCGACGCTCCGCGGCTCCTCGGCCCGCCACGCGTCCACCACGTTCGACCCGGCGGCGCCCGCGGCCAGCACCTGGGTGCGCTGGGTCCACAGCGACCAGGTGGGGGTCTCCGCCAGCAGATCGCGCATCGACACCCAGCGTCCGGCGCGCAGATCCTGCAACGCGACGCGCAGTCCGCCGTCATACCCCGCGGGGTGGTACACCGGGCGGAACTCTTCCTCGGGCATCGGCTGACTTTCGTACGGAGCTGAACGTACCGGACGCGGGGAAACGACGGGCCTGGGAGATGGTTGCAGGGATCTTATAGTCCCGCCGGGGCCTGTCGGGAAAGGGGGACCACGGGCGGCTGACGGGGGGCCGGGCCGTCTTGACGCCCGGCCCGCGGCTGCACCAGGCTTTCCGGCAAGATCCCCCCGCCGACGTCCCCGAGCCCTGAGCGATGTGGCGAGCTGACCGGTCCACCCGTCCCCAGCGGAGACCCGGAGAACCACCGAAGACCCGAAGAACCACCGAAGAACCGCAGAACCAGCGAAGAACACGAGTCCCGAGCGAAGAACCGGACATGCTGCCTGTAGAGCGCCGCCACCGCACCCCGGCCGACCCCGCGACCGGCCCGGTCCTCGCCATCGACCAAGGCACCTCGGGCACCAAGGCGCTGGTGCTCTGCCCCGAACGCGGGGTGATCGGCTCCGCCGAGGTCCCGGTGCGCCCCCGCCATCTGCCCGGCGGACTGGTCGAGGCCGACCCGGCCGCACTGCTGACCTCGGTGCTCCAGGCCGGCCGCCAGGCCCTCGCGGCCGCCGGGGAACCGGTCGTGGCGGTCGGGCTGGCCAACCAGGGCGAGACCGTACTGGCCTGGGACCCCGTCACCGGAGACCCGCTGACCGACGCGCTGGTCTGGCAGGACCGGCGGGCGCACACCGTGTGCGCGCGGCTCGCGCCCCACGCCGAGACACTGCGCGACCTCACCGGACTGCCGCTCGACCCGTACTTCGCGGCCCCCAAGATGGCGTGGATCCGGCGCCATCTGACCGACCAGGGAGTGGTCACCACCAGCGACGCGTGGCTGGTCCACCGGCTCACCGGAGCCTTCGTCACCGACGCCGCCACCGCGGGGCGCACCGGGCTGCTCGACCTCGACCGGGTCGTCTGGTCCCCGAAGGCGCTGGACCTGTACGGACTGACCGCCGAACGGCTGCCCCGGATCGTCGACGCCGCCGAGGCCGTCGGCACCACCACGGCCTTCGGCGGCGACATCCCGCTCACCGGACTGCTCGTCGACCAGCAGGCCGCCCTGCTGGCGCAGCGGGTGACCGAGCCGGGCAGCGCCAAGTGCACCTACGGCACCGGCGCCTTCCTCCTCGCCCAGACCGGGGACCGGCCCCGGCGCGGCCCGCACGGCCTGGTCTCCTGCGTGGCCTGGCGGTTCGGCGGACGCACCAGCTACTGCCTGGACGGGCAGGTGTACACCGCGGCCTCCGCGGTGCGCTGGCTCGGCGACCTGGGGGTGATCCAAGGCCCCCAGGACCTCGACCGGGTCGGGCGGACCGTGCCCGACACCGGGGGCGTCACCTTCGTACCGGCACTCGCCGGGCTCGCCGCGCCGTGGTGGCGCGGCGACCTCAAGGGCTCGCTGACCGGGCTCGGCCTCGACACCACCGCCGGCCATCTGGTGCGCGCGCTGTGCGAGGGCATCGCCGCCCAGGTCGTGGAGATCGCCGAGGCGGCCGCCTCCGATCTGGGCGCGCCGTTGACCGTCCTGCGGGTCGACGGCGGGCTGACCCGCTCGGCGCTGCTCATGCAGACCCAGGCCGACCTGCTGCAACGGCCGGTGGAGGTGTCGGCGCTGCCGGACGTCACGGCGCTGGGCGTGGGCGCCGCCGCGCGGTTGGGACTCGATCCGGATCTGACGGTCGAGGAGGCGGTTCCGGCGTGGCGGCCCGCCGCCGTCTACGAACCGCGGATCAGCGCGGAGCGGGCCGCCGAGCGCCTGGCCGGCTTCCGCTCGGCGGTGGCCGCGCTGCTGGACCACGCGCCGCCGCCCGCCGCCCACGCCTGAGCACCGGCCCCGCACCCAGAGCCACGCGCACCACCGAGCAAGGGACCACAATGACCGTTACGACCACGGGTGACCTCCCCGACGAGGTCTACGACGTGGCCATCGTCGGCGCCGGGGTGGTCGGCACCGCCATCGCCCGCGAACTGGCCCGGTACCGGCTGCGGATCGCCCTCGTCGAGGCGTCCGACGATGTCGGCAACGGCACCTCCAAGGCCAACACCGCGATCCTGCACACCGGGTTCGACGCCACGCCGGGCACCCTGGAGGCCCGGCTGGTGCGCGAGGGCTACCAGCTGCTGACCGCGTACGCCGCCGAGACCGGCATCCCGCTCGAACCGCTCGGCGCGCTGCTCGTCGCCTGGGACGCGGAACAGCTCGCCGCGCTGCCGGCACTCGCCGAGAAGGCCGCGCGCAACGGCTACGACCGGACGGGCATCCTCGACGCGGACGCGGTCCGCGCCCGCGAACCCCATCTGGGGCCGGGCGCCCTCGGCGCGCTCGAAGTACCCGGGGAGAGCATCATCTGCCCCTGGACGACGACGCTCGCCTACGCCACCCAGGCGGTGCGCGCGGGCGTCGCCCTCCATCTGAACTGCCCGGCCGGGGCCATCACCACGGATGCGCACCACCACCAGATCGCCACCCCGCGCGGGGTGCTGCGCACCCGTCACCTGGTCAACGCCGCGGGGCTGTACTCGGATGAGATCAACCGCCGGCTCGGCCACCGGGAGTTCACCGTGACCCCGCGCCGCGGGCAGCTCATCGTCTTCGACAAGTTCGCCCGCGGTCTGGTCGACCACATCCTGCTGCCGGTGCCCACCGCGCTCGGCAAGGGCGTGCTGGTGGCGCCGACCGTGTACGGCAATGTGATGCTCGGCCCCACCGCCGAGGACCTGGACGACAAGACCGCCACCGGATCGTCGGCCGACGGACTGGCCTCGCTCCGGGAGAAGGGCGCACGGATCATGCCGCGACTGCTGGAGGAAGAGGTCACCGCGGTCTACGCGGGGCTGCGCGCCGCCACCGAGCACGGCGACTACCAGATCCACGCGGACCCGGACCGGCGGTATGTCGCCGTGGGCGGCATCCGTTCCACCGGCCTCACCGCCTCGATGGCGATCGCCGCGCATGTGGCGGGACTGCTCGCCGGCTGCGGGCTGGACCTGGGGCCGGAGCGGGAGATCGAGCCCGTGCGGATGCCCACCATCGGCGAGGCGTTCCCGCGCCCCTACCAGCGAGCCGATCTCATCGCGGCCGACCCCGCCTACGGCACCGTGGTCTGCCACTGCGAACGCGTCACCCGGGGTGAGATCCGCGACGCGCTGGCCGCCACCGTGCCACCGTCCTCGCTCGACGGCCTCAGACGCCGCACCCGGGCCCTGGGCGGACGCTGCCAGGGATTCTTCTGCGGCGCCGCCGTGCGCGCCCAGTTCGAGGAGGCCACCACGGCCGAGGACCGGACGGAGGCCCGGCGATGACCCCCACCGACCGCATCCACCGGACCGTCGACGTGCTGGTCATCGGGGCCGGACCGGCCGGGCTGGCGGTCGCCGCGCGGCTGGCCGCCGCCGGGGTGGAACGGGTCGAGGTCCTGGACCGCGAACAGCGGGCGGGCGGCATCCCCCGCCACTGCCACCACACCGGATTCGGACTGCGCGACCTGCGCCGGATGATGACCGGCCCCGACTACGCCCGCCACCACATCGCCGCCGCCGTCCGCGCCGGCGCGGTGCTGCGCACCGGCGTCACGGCCACCGGCTGGGCGGGCCCGAGGACCGTGGACCTCACCGGGCCGGCCGGCCTGGAGCGGATCACCGCCACGGCCGTCGTCCTGGCCACCGGCGCCCGGGAACGCCCGCGCAGCGCCCGGCTGGTGCCCGGCACCCGGCCGGCGGGCGTCCTCACCACCGGACAGCTACAGCAGGCCGTCCATCTGCACGGCCAGGACGTGGGGCGCCGCGCCGTCATCGTCGGCGCCGAACCGGTCAGCTACTCCGCGGTGGCCACGTTGCGTCAGGCCGGAGCCGAGGTGGTCGCCATGGTCACCGACCAGCCCCGCCACCAGATCCATCCGGCGCGCCACTTCGGCACCCGGCTGCGCCATGGCTTTCCGCTGGTCACCGACGCCACCGTGACCGAACTGACCGGCTCGGGGCGGCTGGAGAGCCTGCGTCTGCGGCACCGGGACGGCAGAACCGCGGCCGTCGGCTGCGACACCGTGGTGTTCACCGGCGACTGGATCCCCGACCACGAACTGGCCAGAAGCGCCGGGATCGCCCTCGACCCCGGCACCCGCGGCCCGGCGGCCGACGCCGAGTTCCGCACCGGCCAACCCGGCGTCTTCGCCGTCGGCAATCTGCTGCACCCCGTCGAGACCGCCGATATCGCCGCCCTCGACGGCCGGTGCGCCGCCGGGCCCGTGCTGCGCCATCTCGCCGGCCGGCCGTGGGCTCCGGGACCGCTGCCCGTGCGGGTCGAGGCGCCGCTGCTGTGGGTCTGGCCCAACCGGGTCGCCCCGCACGGGCCCCCTCCGCCGCGCGGCCGCCTCATCCTGCGCACCGCCGGGTTCCTGACCCGGCCGGTGCTCACCGTCAGCCAGGACGGCCGGACCCTGCACCGCGGACGCCTGCCCCGCACCGTGGCACCCAACCGGCCGTGCCATCTGTCCGCCGACTGGATCGACCGGGCCGACGCACACGGCGGCCCGGTACGGATCACGGCGGGCTGACCGGCCGGGGGCCCTTCCGGCGGAGCCGGGCGGGAGGGACCCGCGGTGGCTAGCCGAGGCCGCCGGGCATACCGCGCAGCCGCTCCATCTCACGTCGGTCGCGCTTGGTGGGGCGGCCCGCCCCGCGGTCGCGCAGCCCGATCGGCACGGTGTGCTCGCGCGGTGGCGGAGGAGGACTGTTGTCGACGTAGCATTCGGCCGCGACCGGCGCCCCGACCCGCTTGCGCACGATCCGTGAGACCACCACGACCCGGTCGCGCCCCGCGTGGCGCAACCGCACCTCGTCACCGGGCCGCACCGCCTGGGCGGGTTTGACGCGCTCGCCGTTGACCCGGACGTGCCCCGCCCGGCAGGCCGAAGCGGCCATGGACCGCGTTTTGGTCAGCCGCACGGACCAGATCCAGCTGTCCACCCGTACGGACCCCTCGTCTGAAGCCATACCCCGACTCTAATGTCTAAGGTGCGACGCATGAGCGCACATTTCGACGTCGTGGTCCTGGGAGCCGGGCCGGGTGGCTATGTCGCCGCGATCCGCGCCGCCCAGCTGGGCCTGACCACGGCCATCGTCGAGGAACGCTACTGGGGCGGCGTCTGCCTGAACGTGGGCTGCATCCCGTCCAAGGCCCTGCTGCGCAACGCCGAGCTGACCCATCTGTTCCTCCATGAGGCCAAGAACTTCGGCATCCGGGTGAACGGCGATGTCACCGTGGACTACCGGCAGGCGTTCGAGCGCAGCCGCAAGGTGGCCGACGGACGGGTCAAGGGCGTCCACTATCTGATGAAGAAGAACAAGATCACCCAATACGAGGGGCGGGGTGCCTTCACCGGCCCGCACGAGCTGCGGGTCACCCGCGCCGACGGCGGTACGGAGACGCTCGGCTTCGACCACTGCGTCATCGCCGCGGGCTCGATCACCAATCTGCTGCCCGGCACCTCGCTCAGCGAGCGCGTGGTGACCTACGAGGAGCAGATCCTCGCCCCCACCCTGCCCGGCAGCGTCCTGATCGCGGGCGCGGGCGCCATCGGTGTGGAGTTCGCGTACATCATGCACAGCTACGGGGTGCAGGTGACGCTGGTGGAGTTCATGGACCGGATCGTGCCCCTGGAGGACGAGGAGGTCTCCGCCGAGCTCACCCGCCGCTTCCGCAGGCTCGGCATCAACATCCTGACCTCCACCCGGGTGGAGGCGATCAACGACGCGGGCCCCGCGGTCAAGGTCATGGTGACCACGGGCGGTCAGCGGCAGACCCTCCAGGCCGCCCGGGTGCTCCAGGCCATCGGGTTCCGGCCGCGGGTGCGCGGATACGGGCTGGAGCACACCGGCGTGGCGCTGACCGAACGCGGCGCCATCGATGTCGACGGCCGGTGCCGCACCAATGTGCCGCACATCTTCGCCATCGGCGACGTCACCGCCAAGCTGATGCTGGCACATGCCGCCGAGGCCATGGGCATCGTCGCGGCGGAGACCATCGCCGGGGCGGAGACCATGGAGCTCGACTATGTGATGATCCCGCGCGCCACCTTCTGCCAGCCGCAGATCGCCAGCTTCGGCTGGACCGAGGCCCAGGCGCGGGAGCGCGGTTTCGACGTCCGGGTGGCGAAGTTCCCGTTCACCGCCAACGGCAAGGCCCAGGGGCTCGGTGACCCCGTCGGCTTCGTGAAGCTCGTCAGTGACGGCCGCCACGGCGAGCTGCTGGGCGGCCATCTCATCGGCCCCGAGGTCACCGAGCTGCTGCCCGAACTCACCCTCGCCCAGCAGTGGGATCTCACCGTGCACGAGGTGGCCCGCAACGTCCATGCCCATCCGACCCTCAGCGAGGCGGTGAAGGAGGCCGTCCACGGGCTCGCCGGACACATGATCAACATGTGAGGGCGGGCGCTCCAGGGCTGGTCCGGCCTGCCCTCGGGCGGCGGGACGAACGCCGGGCAGGGCGCGGGTACGTGCCGTGGGCGCGCCGCCCCCGCGTCCCGCCGCGGTGCTCAGGCCGAGGCCGGCGGCGCGGCCTCGCGTCGCTCCCATGCCACCTGGGCGAGATCGGCCATGGTGGCCATGAGATCCGCCGGTTCGTCGCCGCCGTTCAGATGCCGGTACTCCGAACCCACCGTGATCACCAGCCGCTCGGGCAGGCCCAGTGACGGATGGGCGTTCTCGGCGATGAGCGTACGGGCGGCCTCCAGGGCCGGTACCCCTGCCGCGTGCAACTGCCGGGTGCGGTCCCGGACATGCTCCAGATAGCCGATGTGGCCGCGCACCCCCGCCCGGTCCAGGACCGGGCCATGGCCGGGGACGATCACCTCGGCCCCGGTCGCGAGCACCCGCTCACAGGCGGCGATCACGTTGTCCAGCGGGCCCGCCCAGTGCACCGCGTGGTCACCGGGGTCCTCAGGGCCGGAGGCGAAGATGACATCGCCGGTGAACGCCACCTTCTGCCGTGGCAGATACGCCACCAGATCGCCGGCGGTGTGCGCGGACGGCAGACTGAACACCCGCACCGGCACCTGGCCCACGCGCAGGTCGAGTTCGCCCACGAAGGTGAGCGTCGGCTCGACGACCTCGGTGGCGGCCCAGTCGAACCGCCCGAAGTGCCGCTGGAGATACCAGCCGAGCGGGGTCGCCGGGTCGCTGCCGTGCACCAGGGCGTGCAACTGCTGCGGGGAGGGCTCGTACTCGATATGGCCGAGCGCCTCGCGGGTGGCGACGATCTCGGCGTCCGGCACGACCTCAGCGCCCCACAGGTGGTCGCCGTTGGCATGGGTGACGATCACCCGCTCGATCCGGCCCCCGTCGGGCAGCAGGGCGCGGCTCCGCGCCAGGAAGTCACCGGCCATCCGCCGGTCGTAGGGGGTGTCGATCCAGGCGGCGGCGCCATCGGGGGAGACGATCAGACCGCAGTTGGCCAGACCCCATCCGGCACTCGGGGTGGGGGACCAGACGTGCACACCGTCGGCCACGGTGAGAAGGGGCGATTGCGAACTCATGGACGCACACTATTCCCGCGCGGCGCGCCCGCGGCAGGCGGCCTGCCGTCCTGGTACCCGTCCCGGCCACCGGATGTCGCGCCGTCACACCGCCATGCTGCCGTACCGTCAGGCGGTCATGGGGAGGTCGGCCGGTCCGACCGGTGCCGGGAGCGTGGTGGAGCCCCCGAGATAGCGGTCCACGGCGGCCGCGGCGGAGCGGCCCTCGGCGATCGCCCAGACGATCAGCGACTGGCCGCGGCCCGCGTCGCCCGCCACGAACACCCCGTCCACGCTGGTGGCGAAGGAGGCGTCACGTGCGACGGTGCCGCGCTCGTCGAGCTCCAGGCCGAGCTGGTCGAACAGTCCGCTGTCCCGCTCCGGGCCACGGAAGCCGAGGGCCAGCAGCACCAGATCCGCCCGGAGAACCCGCTCCGTGTCCGGTCCGGGCCGCCCGTCGGCAGGGGACCCGATCAGGCGCAGCGCCCGCACACCGCCCCCCGGCCGCTCCGCGTCCGGTGCCGTCCCCTCGAACCGGACGGTGGTCGCGGAGAAGACCCGGGCGTCCACATCCGCCTCCGGGGAGGCCGCCAGCTCCCGCGCCTCCTCATGGGCGGCGGACATCCGGTAGATCTTGGGATAGGTGGGCCAGGGCTCGCTCTCGGGCCGTTCGTCGCCGGGCCGGGAGTGGATGTCCAGCTGGGTCACGGAGGCTGCGCCCTGCCGCAGTACGGTGCCCAGACAGTCCGCCCCGGTGTCCCCGCCGCCGACGATGACCACGTGCTTGCCCTCGGCGGTGATCGGTGGCCGGGCGTAGTCGCCCTCCCGCACCCGGTTGGCCATCGGCAGATACTCCATCGCCTGATGGATCCCGGCCAACTCCCGCCCAGGGACGGGCAGTTCGCGCCAGGCTCGCGCCCCCACCGCGATCACCACCGCGTCGTGGCGCGCCCTGAGCTCGGCGGCGTCCACGTCGGTGCCGACGTCCACGCCGGTGCGGAACCTGGTGCCCTCCGCGCGCATCTGCTCCAGCCGCCGGTCCAGGTGGCGCTTCTCCATCTTGAACTCGGGGATGCCGTAGCGGAGCAGTCCGCCCACCCGGTCGTCCCGCTCGTACACCGCCACGGTGTGGCCCGCGCGGGTGAGCTGCTGGGCCGCGGCCAGACCCGCGGGTCCCGAGCCGATGACGGCGACGGTGCGGCCGGTCAGCCGCTCCGGTGGCCTGGGGGTCACATATCCGCATCGCCACGCCCGGTCGGCGATGGCCACCTCGACGTTCTTGATGGTGACCGCCGGCTGGTTGATGGCCAGCACACACGCGCTCTCGCAGGGGGCCGGGCACAGCCGGCCGGTGAACTCGGGGAAGTTGTTGGTCGCGTGCAGCCGCTCGCTCGCGCGCAGCCAGTCGTCCCGGGAGACCAGGTCGTTCCACTCCGGGATGAGGTTCCCCAGCGGACAGCCGTCGTGGCAGAACGGGATGCCGCAGTCCATGCAGCGGTTCGCCTGGGCGTTGATGATCGGCAGCAGTCCGCCGGGCGCGTGGACCTCGTTCCAGTCCCGCACCCGCTCGTCCACCGGACGGAGTGGCGGAAGACGACGGGGTGTGGTGAGGAAACCCTTGGGGTCGGCCATGACCACCTCCCATTACCCGTGTCATGGTCTGGCCGCTTTCACCCCACTGTACGACCGCGGGGCCGCCGGTCCGGGGCCTCGGCGGGCCTCGGCCACGATCCGGTCCACCAGCTCCCAGGTCGTCGATCACCCGCGCCGGCCGGCCCGTGCGGGGCGGTTCCGGACCGCCGGCAACACCGAGGCGTTCGTCTCCACGGTGCTGCTGCGACTGCCGGTTCGAGCGGGCGCTCTTCGACGGCACGCTGTTGCGCCCCGCCCAGCAGCGCGAGTTCACCACCCTGGTGGAGTTCCCCGACGCGCCCGCGTACGGGCTCGGGACGCGGCGCATGTCACCGCCTGGGAGACCGACGGTGCGGGACCCGGCTACCCCGGCGTCTCCCTCCTGTGCGACGGAGCCCGGCATCCGGGCCGCGCGTTCAGGAGCGGGGCGGCTCGTCCCGGTTGATCACGGTGCCGGAGACGACCTGCCCCGGACCGGCCGGTGCGGACGGGGCGTCCTGCTCCTTGAGCGCCTTGGTCTCGCTCTTGAAGATCCGGGTCGCCTGGCCCGCGGAACGCACCAGCTCGGGCAGTTTCTTGATGCCGAGGACCACGACGACGACGATGAGGATCACGGCGAGTTCGCTCAAGCCGAACATCAGGTCTGCTCTCTTCCGGTGCTGAGGGCCGATACGGCGTACCGGCCACCCGGCGGCAATCTACAGGGCTGTAGAAGTCTCGCCCGAAAGGCGCTCCCGGATCAAGTGCGCCTCCGGGCGCGGGTCCCGTTCGGGGGCGGGTCATCCGCCCGCGGGCGGGACGCGGTGGGTGAGGATGGCCGCGCCGACCGCGCCGGCGTTGTCACCGAGCCGGGCGGGGCGGATGTCGGTGGGCACGTCGTATTCGGGGGAGCGGCGCAGTGCCCGGCGCATGCCTTCTGCGAACAGCGGCAGGCAGGTGGCCGCGCTGCCGCCCAGAACCGTCACCCGTGGCTGGTACAGGGCGTGCAGAGCCGCCAGGCCGCGCCCGAGGAGCGTGCCGTACGCGGTGAACACCTCGCGTACCGCGGGATCGGTGCGGGCTGCCCGCACGCCCTGCTCCAGTGTCCGGCGGCCCGGGGGACCGTCGCCGAGCCGGGCGGCCAGCATGCGCTGGAGGGCGCTGCGCGAGGCGGCCTGCTCCCAGCAGCCGGTCAGGCCGCAGTAGCAGCGGGCCGGGTCGTCGGTGACCGGCAGGTGGCCGCCCTCGGGGTGGTTGCCGTCCAGCCCGCGCACCGGATGTCCGTCCACGAGCATGGCCGTGCCGATGCCGGTGCCGAGGGTGACCATGAGCATCCGGTCGCAGCCCTGGCCCGCACCGGCGGCGTGCTCGCCCAGGGCCGCGGTGACGGCGTCGTTGTCGATGACGACGGGGACCGACAGACGCGCGCCGAGGGTTTCGGTGAGGGGGAACCCGGAGAACCACGGCAGCGTGTCGTGGTTGTGCACGACACCCGCGGTCACGTCCACGGGACCGCTCGCCCCGATGCCCACGGCGGCCGGGCGGACGCCGGTCGGCAGCAGCCCCGAGATGACGCGGGCCAGCCGGTCGACGCGCTCGGGCACCTCTCCGGTGCCGAGGTCGGCGGAGAGGGCGTCGGCCGCCGCCAGCACGGTGCCGTCCTGCCAGGCCACGAGCCGGGCCCCGGTGCCGCCGAGGTCCACGCCGACGGAGGGGGCGGCCGATGCGGTGGCCGATGGGCGATGTGCCGGTGTGGTCCGCGGACCGGGCCGGTCCGCGCCGGTGCGCGCGCGGTCCGCGGCGTCTCCCGCCGCTCGCCCGGTCACAGCGTGTCCGTGATCTTGCGACCGAACCGGAACTCCCCCGGTACGTTCCCGGCAGTCTGCGCGAGCGCCACCGTGAGGAGCTGGACCTGCGCGATACCGATCGCCAGCCGGCCGAACGTGCCGCGGTCGGCGGGGGTGGCCAGAAGCTCGCTGCCCGGGTAGGCGCGCGGTCCGACGGTGATCACGGTGGAGCCGGTCCCGGAGAGGTCATGGGCGAGCGCGGGCAGCACGGGGTCCTGCGCGTCGCCGGGGCCGAACAGCACGGCGGTCAGTCCCGGGCCGGCCAGTTCCAGCGGGCCGTGCCGGAAGGCGCCGCCGACGTATCCCTCCGCGGCCACCCGGCTCGCCTCCTTGGTGATGAGGGCGCCGGTGAGCGCGGTGGCCGCGTCGTCACCGGTTCCGACCAGGGCGAACCTGGGGTGGGTGGCGGACAGTGCCCGCTTGGCGACGTCGGCGATCGCGGGCGGGCCGGCGAGCAGGCGGCGCAGCGCCCCCGCGCACTGGCGCAGGTCCTCCGTGACGGCCAGGTCGTCCGCACCGCGCAGCGCGGCCAGGACCCTGCGATGGGCGGCCAGGGTGTTGAGGTAGCTCTTGGTGCTGACGGTGGCCTCCGGGCCGCTGTGCAGCAGCACCAGGATGTCCGCCGCTGCCGCCAGTGGGCTGGTGGGGTCGTCCGTGGTGGCCAGCAGGGTGCGGGGTCGGGTGGCGGGGGTGAGGGCCTCCAGCAGGGCGACGATTTCGCCGCTGCGTCCGGACTGCGAGGTGGCCCACAGCAGCGTGCCGGGCGTGATGCGCTGCGGCGTGTCGAGCAGCTGCCCGGAGTCGATCCGCCACACCGGCAGACCGGCGGCGGCCAGGGCGCGCTCGACCGGTACGAAGGAGTGGAGCGACGAGCCCATGCCGGTCAGCACGATGCGGTCGTACTGTCCGAGGTCCAGCCCGGCCAGGGTGGCGGGCAGCTCGGAATCCGCGTGTCTGAGCAGGGCATCGGGCTGCGCGGCGATGTCCGCGAGATAGCCGTCGGACGAGCGGGCCGGGTCGGTCATCGGGGAATCCTTCCGGGAACGGGTGTGAGGACCGCCGTGCGGCGGGCGGAGTGGGGCGCTTCGACAGCGGACGGCCCAGGGAGCGTACGTCCCGGCCGACGCGGGTCCGGGTCTGCGGCGCATACGTGGCCATCCGGACCGCACCAGACCATCACGCACGCAACCGTGCAGTCAATACGCGAAAGCGTGCAGGCTTTGTCGCACGCAACGGGTCCGGAGGCACTCGGCCTCCGGACCGATGGGCGGGCGTGCCCGGAGCGGCGCGGTACGGGGCCGCGGAGCTACCGGTGTGTGTCCGCGGGCGCGGGTACGCACCGCAGCGCGGGACCGTACGCGGTCCGCTCGGACGGTGGCAGCCGGTCGTCGGTGATGAGTGCGTGGACGCTCTCCAGGCCGCACACCGGCGCGAGTGACCGGCGGCCGAGCTTGGAGCTGTCCGCCACGACCACCACCCGCTCCGCCGCCTCGATCATCGCCTGTTTGACGGCGATCTCGACGACGTTGACGTTGGTGACACCGGCTTGCGGATGCACCGCCTCCGCGCCCAGGAAGGCCCAGTCGGCGTGCAGTCCGCGCAGCGAGGCCACGGCGCCCGGACCCACCAGCGTGTAGACCGTGTCCAGCAGCACGCCGCCGGTCATGTGGAGTTGGTGGGTGGCGTGCTCGGACATGCACAGCGCGACCATCAGGTCGTTGGTGATGACGGTGAGGCGGTGCCGCCGCCGCAGCGCCTGGGCCACCTGGTACATCGTCGAACCGTTGTCGATGATGACCGACTGGCCGTCCTCGACGAGTTCGGCGGCCGCCTGGCCCAGCACGTGTTTGGCCTCCGCGTGCTGGGCGCGGCGCACGTCGTAGGGGGTGTCGACGGCCTCGGCCGGGTCGGCCGGCAGCACGCCGCCGCGGGTGCGCCGCACCAGTCCGGCCCGTTCGAGCTGGGCCAGGTCGCGGCGGATGGTCGAGCTGTCCACGCAGAAGGTGCGGGCCAGCTCGCCCGCCCCGGCGTACCCCAGGGCACGCACGTTCTCCAATATGGCCCGGCGTCGATCGGCCGAGGACTCGGACACGACTCACCCCTCCTGCGCGGCGTCGTTCGGCAAGACAACACTACCGTGCACGCGTTGCGCGGCAGTGTGCAACGCGTGCACGGTGTCCGCCGTCGACAGCGGCCGCCGGGCCTCAGACGTCGCGGGAGACCCGGGCGCGGGCCCGGCTGTCGGCCGCGGCACGGAACCGGGCCTCCAACTCCTCCAGCGTGCGGCCCTTGGTCTCCGGCATCCGCAGACAGAAGAGCACGAAGAGCACGCACACCGCGGTGAACAGGCAGAAGGTGGTGGCGGTGCCGAGCCGGTCGAGCATCGGCAGCGAGGTCAGGCCGATCACCAGATTGGTCGCGAAGATGACGAAGGTGGCCACACCAGTCGCCTTGGCCCGCACGTGCAGGGGGAAGATCTCCGAGATGACCACGTAGGCGACCAGGCCCGGACTGACGGCGTACATGACGATGTACAGGCTCAGACAGGCGAAGGACAGCCAGTTGGCGCCGGGCAGGCCGGGCACCGACACCACCACGGCCAGCGCGCCCAGCGTGACCGTCATACCGACGGCCCCGGCCAGTAGCAGCGGTTTGCGGCCCACCCGGTCGACCAGGGCCATGCCCACCACCGTGAAGACGACATTGACGGCGCCGAGCCCCACCGTCGCCAGCAGGGACGAGCTGGAACCCATCCCGGCGGACTGGAGGATCTGCGGGGCGAAGTAGATGACCAGGTTGATGCCGCAGCCGTTGGCGAAGAACGCGACCAGCACGCCCACCAGCACCATCGGCCGCACCCAGGACGCGTTCAGCTCCCGCCAGCCGGCGGAGCCGGCCCGCGCCTCCTGCCGGTGCACGGCCTCAATCTCGTGGAGCTCGGCCTCCACGTCGTGCCGTCCGCGCACGCGGCGCAGCAGATCGCGGGCGGCCCCCAGCCGGCCCCGGGAGACCAGCCACCGGGGCGATTCGGGAACGAGCAGCACGCCCCCGGCGAGCAGCAGACCCGGCACCGCGGCCAGCCCCAGGGACCAGCGCCACGCCTGGCCCGCCCCGAAGAGGGCGTTGACGCCGTAGGCGAGCACGATGCCCAGGGTGGTGAGGAGCTGGTAACCGGAGACCAGGGCGCCCCGGATGCGGGCGGGGGCCAGTTCGGCGATGTACACGGGCACCAGTACGGAGGCGGCGCCCACGCCGGCCCCCAGCACCACACGCGCAGCGAGCAGCACGGCGAGCCCGGGGGCGAACGCCGAGATCAGGGCCCCGGCGGTGAACAGCAGTCCGGACAGCAGCAGAACCGGCCGCCGCCCGTAACGGTCGCCGAGCGGGCCCCCGGCCATGGCCCCCACCATCCCGCCGAAGAGGGAGGTGCTGACCACCACGCCTTCCATGAAGCTGGACAGGCCGTAGTCGTCGGCGACGAAGCCCGCCGCGCCACCGGCCACTCCGGTGTCGTAGCCGAAGATGAGCCCGCCGAACGTACTGATCACGACGGCGAGGTAGACGTACCACGTCATGCGCCCGTCGTCGGGGGCGCCGGCCGGGGCGGGGCCGGACGGGGGAGCGCTGGAGGTGCGGCCGGCGGCCGTGGCCGGGAGACCGGCAGTCGTGCCGGTTCCGCTTTCGGGCTGGGGGTGCATATGACGTCCTCGTGTGCCGGTGCGGAGCTGCCACGTCCGGGCACATCGATGTGCCAGGGCACGGGCGGTCCGCGAATGCGCGAAAGCCCTCGTCCGCCGGTCCGGTCCGCCAGGGCACCGGTCGGGCGGCGCCGGCCGATGGCCCGGTCGGGGGCTCCGTAATGGAGAGAGTCTCATCCGCACGCTTTCGTGCAGTCAATAGCCGCAAGCGTGCAGAACTGCGTGCACGGTCCGGGTGGCCCCCGGGAAGCGCCTACGGCACACAGCGGGCCCGGCGCAGGAGCGTGACGAAGCGCGAGGCCAGAACGGGGTGGCCGGCCGCCGCGGGATGCAGCCGGTCCGAGCCCTCCGGCTCCAGCATCAGCCGCGTACAGGCGGGCCCGAAGACCTCGGGACCGTGGAGGTAGTGCAGCCGTGTGTCCCCGTGGTCGCGCAGCAGGGCCACGGCCCGGCGGATGTGCGCCCGGCACTCGCGCATGGTCATCCCCGAAGGCCCTGGGACCTTCTCCCGCTCGGGTGCGGTGATCGTGGACATCACGGCGAACGGCGTCGTGGGGTGGCCCTCGCGCACGGTGCGGACGAAACCGACGAGCGCCGAGACGAGCGCGTCGCGGTTGTGGCTGCCGAGCGCCTGGACGTTGACCCCGACGCACAGGGTGAGGAGATCGGCCGGCAGATCCCGCATCAGCCGCGCCGTCATGGGCTGGAGACAGCAGGCCGCGCCCAGGGCGAGGGAGGTGAGGTCCCAGCCGGCGCGCCGGGCGACCAGGGCGGTCCAGGTCCGGCTGGGGGAGGCCGCGCCACGCCCCTGCGAGATGGAGCTGCCGCAGTGGACCCAGCGCGGTTGCCGCCCGGGGGCCTCGCGCTCCACGGTCGCGCCCGCGTCCACGGACACCCCGCACAGCCGGAACTGGTGGTAGAAGGGCAGCCACAGCTCGACCGTCACCATCCGCCCCGGCAGACCGTCGCACCGGAACTCCGCGTCCCCACCATGGGTTTCCAGCTCCACGGTGGCCGCCCGCCGCCCGTCGCACAGCACATCGAGCCGGGCCCGCTCCTCGGGCCCGTTCAGCCTGGGCGCGGGGTCGGCCTGGTAGCGGCAGACCAGCGAGGCGCTGTCGGTGCGCAGTGTGACGCGCACCCCGGACGGCATCGCGGCCCGGCCCAGCCCGCCCTCGGGGAGGTACAGCGCCGCGTCCTCGTGCGGCAGCCGCCAGGGCGCGGTCCACCCGGGGCCGCGCCGCAGGGACACCGCGCCCCGGTAGCGCAGCCGCGGGTCGTCGTGGCGGATGCCGAGCGGGGTGAGAACGGTCCGGGGGTGCATGAGCGCGAGTGTGGCACGCCCCTCCGACACCGCCCGCCGGTCCGGGGCCGGCCCCCCGGGCCCCGTCAGAGGCTGACGCCGTGTGACCGCAGATAGGTGAGCGGGTTGATGTCCGAGCCGTAGCCGGGACCGGTGCGGATCTCGAAGTGGAGATGCGGTCCGGTGACGTTTCCCGTGGCGCCCGAACGACCCACTTGCTGGCCGACGTTGACGCTCTGCCCGGTGCGCACCGACAGCTGCGAGAGATGGGCGTACTGGCTGTACTTGCCGTCCGGATGCCGGATGACCACCTGATAGCCGTATGCGTCGGCCCAGCCCGCCGAGACCACCTGGCCGGTGCCGACGGCCTTCACCGAGGTGCCGATGGACACCGGGAAGTCCACGCCCGTGTGATAGCCGCTCGACCAGCTGGAACCGGCCGCCCGGTAGGCGGTGCTCGGGCTGACGCCGCTGACGGGGGCGATGAAGCCCGAGGAGGCGGCGGGCTTGGCCGCCCGCTCCCGGCTGGGCTGGGGCTTGGCGGCCTTCTGGCGCGGCGCGGGTTTCGCCTTGGCCTTGGCTTTGGCCTCGGCCTTGTCGGGCGTCTCGGTCTTCGCCTTGGGCTTGGCGGTGGCCTTGCCGCCCGTGAGCGAGAGCTTCTGACCGGGGTAGATCAGATCCGGATCGTCGCCGACCGTCCCGCGGTTGGTCTCGTACAGCGTCTTCCAGCCGCCGCTGACGTCATGGGAGTCGGCGATACCGGACAGCGAGTCGCCGCTGACGACGACGTAGCGGCCGGACTTGGCGGACGCGCCCGGGAGGCTGGTGGGCGTGGGCTTGCTCGCCGCCGTCCGCTGGGCCTTCTGGGGCCGCTGTGCCTCCTTCGCCGGTGCGGCGGACGCCTTGAGGACCTTCGGCGCGCTCTGCGGCGCCGCGTCGGTCCGCGTCAGGCCGGCCTTCCCCGAACACACCGGCCAGGCACCCGGCCCCTGGGCGTCGAGCACCTTCTCCGCGACCGCGATCTGCTGGTCCTTGGTGGCCAGATCGGCGCGTGCCGCGTAGGCCGTGCCGCTGTACGCCGCCCAGGTGCTCTGCGTGAACTGTAGTCCGCCGTAGAAGCCGTTCCCGGTGTTGATGTCCCAATGGCTGGTGGACTCGCACTGGGCGACCTTGTTCCAGGTCTCGCCCGAGGCCGCCGAGGCGCCCGCGGCACCGATGAGCGGAAGGGCGATTCCGGCGCCGCCCGCGGTCACGCTCAGCGAGGCGCGGGAGATGCGGTTGGCCTTGTAACGGCGGTGGCGTCCCCGTAAGGGCATGGACGGCTCCTCCTCCTGCTGCCGGGGTGCGGCGAGCTGCCAGGCGCGCCAAAGATATGGGCACGGATTTGGCCACAACAAGAGGGAGCGCGCCCAGTGGGCGGGCCGTAGCGCGCTGTGCTGCGGCCCTTTTCCGTTTATGTGATGCGCATCACATGATTTCCGTCGGTTGTGCGAGCGAAACGCAGCGTGACGGTCTGACGGCTACCAGACGAGTGAGACGGCGGCGGGCTCTTGTCCGCGGCCGGGAAGCCGCCGTCCGCCGAGTCCAGGGCCCAGCGCGGCCGGCCTCCGTACGCCGCGGGCGGCAGGAGGACGTTCCCGAGGACGGGCACGTCGTTGCGGTGCGCGGCGCGCGCGGCACCGTCGCGGATCGGACTCGGGCGTCCACGCCGGGAGGCCGCGCCAGACGACACCGGAGCCTGGAGAGCCGGAGGGGAGGCTGTCGGGGAACCAGTACCAGGCGTGCGGCCGGTCGGTGCGGGGCGTGGGTCCTTCGGACACGCTGTGTTCTTTCGGGGCGTGGTGGGGCACGGCTCGTTCGGGAGTATGGCCGCCAACGGCCCAGCGTCACCGCTGGGTTGGCGTCGCGCCACACCGCCTTCCCCCGCATGCGAACCGCCGCCCGGGACCGGAGCCCCGGGCGGCGGCGTGCGGTGCCTCCCGGCCGCTACCCGCGGACGGCCAGCGACACCGCGAAGCGGCCCGCCGCGTCGGTCCACCACCGCCGCGGCTCCAGCCCCGCGGCGGTCAGTTCGGCCCGCACCTTCTCCTCGCGGAACTTGGCGGACACCTCCGTGCGGAGCTCCTCCCCGGCCGTGAAGTGCACCGCGAGATCCATGGCGGGGATCTTCGCGGTCAGCTCCTTACGGGCTCTCAGCCGCATCTCCATCCACTCCTCCTCGGCGTTCCACACCGCCAGGTGGTCGAAGTCGGCGGGGTCGAAGTCGGCGCCCAGCTCGCGGTCGAGCACCGCCAGCACGTTCTTGTTGAACGCCGCGGTGACCCCCTGGGCGTCGTCGTAGGCGGCGACCAGGGTGGCCTCGTCCTTCACCAGGTCGGTGCCGAGCAGCAGCGCGTCACCGGGGGCGAGCAGTTCGCTCACCGAGGCCAGGAAGACGGCCCGCTCGGCCGGCAGCAGATTGCCGATCGTGCCGCCGAGGAAGGCCAGCAGCCGCGGCCCCGGGGTGTCGTCGGGCAGCGTGAGCCCGTTCATGAAGTCCGCGACCAGCGCGTGCACCGTCAGGTGTGGACGCTCGGCCAGCAGGGCCTCCCCGGCCGGCTCCAGCGCGCTCTCGCTCACGTCGACGGGGACGTAGACGCGCAGGTCCGGCAGTGCCCGGATCAGGTGGCGGGTCTTCTCGGAGGAGCCGGAGCCCAGCTCGACGAGGGTGCGGGCCCCGGTCGCGTCGGCGATCTCCGCCGCGCGGGCCAGGAGGATCTCCCGCTCGGCGCGGGTCGGGTAGTACTCGGGGAGCCGGGTGATCTCTTCGAAGAGCGCGCTTCCCCGGGCGTCGTAGAACCACTTGGGCGGAAGGTGTTTGGGCGTGCTGGTCAGCCCGTCGGCCACATCGGCGCGCAGCGCGGCCGCGGTGGCGTCGGCGGGCAGGGTGCGGGTGACGGTGAAGGGGCTCAACGGGAAGCCTCCTTGAGTGCGGTGAGCAGTACATCGGTGCGGGTGGCGGTGAGCAGGGTGCGGTCGGGGACCTCCGTCCAGCCGGGGTCCTGGTCGTACGGCTCGGAGGCGACCACCACGCCCCGGCCCGGGTCGGCGAGGTACCACAGGGTGTCGCCCCAGGCGGTGGCGGCGATGGTCTCCCCGTCCATGAGCAGCAGATTGAGCCGTGAGCCGGGGGACGCGCCGGCGAGCTGGTCGACGGCCTCGGCCAGCGCCTCCGGCGGTTCGTGGCCCAGCCGCAGCCGGTGCAGCACCAGGGCCCAGACGAACGCCGAGTCGCACCGCGCCTCCAGGGCGAGCAGATCCGCCGGCGGCAGCGACGCGGCGAGGTCCGCGACCGTGTGCGGCCAGTCGCGGATCACCCCGTTGTGGCTGAACAGCCAGGCTCCGGAGGCGAACGGCGAGGCGCCCGCCTCCCCGTCCGCGCCCGCCTCGGTGGCGTCCCGTACGGCGGCCATCAGCGCCCCGGTCCGCACCACGCGGGCCAGGTCGGCGAACGACAGATCGCCCCAGATGGGCGCGGCGCGGCGGTAGCGCGCGGGCACCGGGTCGCCCGGCGCGTACCAGCCGACGCCGAACCCGTCGGCGTTGACCGTGCCGTGCGCCTGCCGCCGGGGCTGCCACGACTGCCGGAACAGGCTGTGCGGGGGCGCGATGACCACGTCGCCGATGGCGGTCCGCGGCCCCAGGTACGCCAGGTGCCGGCACATCAGGACGCGTCCCGGGCGGTGCGGAACCCCGAGAAGATCTGGCGGCGGACCGGCAGGTCCCAGTTGCGGAACGTGCCCCGGCAGGCGACCTCGTCCACCGCGAAGGAGCCGCCGCGCAGCACCTTGTACGCCGGGCCGAAGAAGACTTCCGAGTACTCGCGGTAGGGGAAGGCGCGGAACCCCGGGTAGGGCAGGAAGTCGCTGGAGGTCCACTCCCACACATCGCCGATCAGCTGCCGCACCCCCAGCGCGGAGGCGCCCCGCGGATAGCTTCCGGCCGGTGCGGGCCGCAGATGGCGCTGGCCGAGGTTGGCCCGGTCGGGGGTGGGGTCGGCGTCGCCCCATGGATAGCGCCGGGACCGGCCGCTGTCCGGGTCGTGGCGGGCGGCCTTCTCCCACTCCTCCTCGGTGGGCAGCCGCCGCCCCGCCCAGCGGGCGTAGGCGTCCGCCTCGTACCAGCTCACATGCACCACCGGCTCCTCGGGCGGCACCGGCTCCGTCACCCCGAACCGGCGGCGCAGCCACTGCCCGCCCTCGCGCCGCCAGAACAGCGGGGCGGCGAGCCCGTGTTCCCGGATGTACGCCCAGCCCTCGGCCGTCCACCAGCGCCGCTCGGCGTAGCCGCCGTCCGCGATGAACCGCTGGTACGCGCCGTTGGTCACCGGAGTGGTGTCGATGTGGAAGGCCGGGACCAGCCGGTGGTGCGCGGGCCGCTCGTTGTCCAGGGCCCAGGGTTCGGCCGAGGTGCCCATCGTGAACGGGCCGCCCGGGATCAGCACCTCCTCGGGCAGCACCGCGCCGTCGGCCGTGTCGGGCGGCGGCGGGGCGGTCAGCGCGGCGGGTCCGCGGCGCAGCTGGTGGGTGATGAGCATCGTCTCGTCGTGCTGCTGCTCATGCTGCGCGATCATGCCGAACGCGAAACCCGCGTCGACCAGCGGGGCACCGCGCAGCTCGACCCGCTCCAGGATGTCCAGCACCCGGCCGCGCACCTCGTGGACATAGCCGCGGGCCTCGGCGGGCGCCAGCAGCGGCAACGAGGGCCGCTCGGCGCGTGGATGCTCGAAGGCGTCGTAGAGCGGGTCGATGTCGGGCCGCAGGGCGTCACATCCGCCGACCGCGCGCAGCAGCCACTGCTCCTCCTGGTTGCCTATGTGCGCCAGATCCCAGACCAGCGGGGACATCAGAGGGGAGTGCTGGGCGGTCAGGTCGGGTTCGTCCACACACGTGGTGAGGGTGTGGGTGCGGTCGCGCGCGGTGCGCAGCGCCTTCTCGGCGCGCCGGCGCAGCGCCTCGGGATCGATCGTGAGGTCGGAGTCGAGAGCGGTCATGACCGTCCCTCCTTACCGGTGAGAGGAGCGAGCAGATCGTCGGCGGGACATCGGCCACGGGCCACGTAGCGGTCGGTGAAGGCGGCCACGGCGGCGATGACGGCGGGGGAGGCGCCGATGCGGGGGAGCGCGTCCAGCGCCGCGGCGAAGCAGCTGATGGCGGCGGTGCGCAGCTCGGGGTCGGCCAGCCCGTGGCGGGCCGCGGCCCGCCACAGCGGATTGCCCGGCGCGGGGCGGGCGCCCGCCGTCTCGGCGAGCGGTTTCACCACCCGGTACACCGTTTCAGCAGCTTGCGGATCGTCGAAGAGCGCGACCGTGACGGCCAGGGGGACGATCCATCCGTCCGCACCGCTCTGCGCGTCGATCATGCGCAGCTCCAGATGGCCGCGTGGGCGCACGGGCGGGAAGAGCGTGGAGACGTGGAAGTCGAGGTCGTCGGGGGTGGGCGGCCGGGGCAGCCCGGTCCGGGCCCACTGGCGGAAGGTCACCCCCCGTGGCACGGTCCAGGGCGCCTTCTCGTCCCGGATCGCCATCACGGGCGCGTCCAGCACGTAATCGGCCCAGTCCGCGCGGGGATTCCCGCCGTCGCGCGGGGCGTGGGTGCGGCCGGGGTCCATCGCCGTCCACAGCGCCTGCCGGGTGGAGCGGTAGCCCGTGGGGCGGCCCTGGCGCAGGGGCGAGTTGGCGAATGCGGCGGTCAGCACCGCGCCCAGCAGATGGGCGAGCCGCCAGCGCCGCGCCATGCCGAGCGGGCCGGGCTCCTCGTGCCCGGCGTCCACGCAGACCTGCACCGAGGCGGTGCTGCACATCATGGAGCGACCGGCCGGCCCCCGGCGGTCGAAGTAGGTCTCCATGCACTCGTAGCGGGGCGTGGTGAGGAAGCGTCTGGGTGGGCGCCAGGGGTCGTGGCCGTGGCCGGCGATCCCGAGGCCGAGCCCGGTGAGCAGGGAACGTACGAGAACCAGATCGGCGGCGGCGGACTCCACGCACGCGGAGAGGGAGTCGGCCGGCAGGGAGCTGAGCTCCACCTGGCCGCCGGGTTCGAAGGTGATGGCGGACCGCAGCGGCAGTCCGCGCAGAGCGGCCACCGCGGCTTCGAGCCGGGCCGCCTCGACGGGTCGTGCGGGGTCGTGCGGGTCGTGGATGAGCCATTCGAGTTCGACTCCGATACGGCGAGGCGGCCCGGTTTTGAAACAGATGCCGTGCAGCCGGGCCTCGATCTCGGCCTCGCTGATCGCCTTGTCGTCGGGCACAGTCGTCATCTCCCGTCCCGTTCCGGCATCGGCCCGCCGTGAAACGAGCCGATATGTCGCCGTCCACTCTTTACCTGCCGACGCGCCGGGCTCAAGGGTGCCTCCAGAGTTGCACAAGAGTTCATCGACCGCCGGGCGGGCGGGGCGGGATGGCTGACGGCCGTGGCGGTTCCCCTCCTCGTACCGACTGGTTAGTATGTTCCGCCCGGCGCGGTACCGCGTCCTTACGACCCGTTAGTGGAGGCCAGCGGATGCAGGCATGGCGAGTGCACGACAACGGCGAGCCGGGTGAGGTCATGCGCCTCGAAGAGGTGCCGGATCCGGCGGCGGGACCGGGACAGCTGCTGCTGCGAGTCCGGGCCGTCAACGTCAACTTCCCCGACGCCCTCCTCTGCCGCGGCCAGTACCAGGTGCGGCCGCCCCTGCCGTTCACCCCCGGCGTCGAGCTGTGCGGTGAGGTCGTCGCCGTCGGCGAGGGCGCCGACGGCGAGGTGGGCTCCCGCGTCCTGGCCACGCCCACGCTTCCGGCGGGCGGCTTCGCCGAACTGGTGCCGGTGGCGGCGGAGGCCGCCCTGCCCGCGCCCGACGCACTGGACGACGCCGAGGCCGCGGCGCTGCACATCGGCTACCAGACCGGCTGGTTCGGCCTGCACCGCAGGGCCGGGCTGCGGTCCGGCGAGACGCTCCTGGTGCACGCCGCCGCGGGCGGGGTCGGCAGCGCCGCCGTCCAGCTCGGCAAGGCGGCCGGGGCGACCGTGATCGGGGTCGTCGGCGGCGACGACAAGGCCCGCGTCGCCCGCGAACTGGGCTGCGACCTCGTCCTCGACCGGCGCACCGACGACATCGTGGCGGCCGTCAAGGAGGCCACCGCGGGACGCGGCGCCGATGTCGTCTACGACCCCGTCGGCGGCGACGCCTTCGCCAAATCCGTCAAATGCGTCGCCTTCGAGGGCCGCGTGGTGGTCGTCGGCTTCGCCAGCGGCGTCATCCCCAAGGCCGCCCTCAACCACGCCCTGGTCAAGAACTACGCCATCCTCGGTCTGCACTGGGGCCTGTACAACACCCACGACCCGGCCGCCGTCCGCGCCTGTCACGAGGAGCTGACCAAGCTCGCCGCACAGGGCACCGTCACACCGCTGGTCAGCGAGCGCGTGCCGATGGAGGGCGCGGCCGGCGCCGTGCAGCGCGTCGCCGACGGCATCACCACCGGCCGTGTGGTGGTCCTCCCCGGACAGGCCGCCGGAGGGACCCGATGAGCGCCACCCGGCACCGCCCCGCCGTGGACGCCGACGAGCTGCGCCGCCGCGTCCGTGACCTCCTCGACGCCCACCCACCCGCCACCACCGACCGCCTGGACTTCCTGCGCGCCCGCTTCGACGCGGGACTCGCCTGGGTGCACTACCCGGCCGGACTCGGCGGCCTGGACGCCCCGCGTGCGCTCCAGGCCGTCGTCGACGCCGAACTGGAGGCCGCGGGCGCCCCCGACAACGACCCCCGCCGCATCGGCATCGGCCTGGGCATGGCCGCCCCCACCATCCTCGGCTTCGGCACCGACGAGCAGCGGCAGCGGCTGCTGCGCCCGCTGTGGACCGGCGAGGAGGTGTGGTGCCAGCTGTTCAGCGAGCCCGGCGCCGGCTCCGACCTCGCGGCCCTGGCCACCCGGGCCGTACGCGACGGCGACGACTGGGTGGTCGACGGGCAGAAGGTCTGGACCTCCAGCGCCCATCTCGCCCGCTGGGCCATCCTCATCGCCCGCACCGACCCCGACCAGCCCAAACACCGGGGCATCAGCTACTTCGTCTGCGATATGACCGACCCCGGTGTCGAGGTCCGGCCGCTGCGCCAGATCACCGGCGAGGCGGAGTTCAACGAGGTCTTCCTCACCGGTGTGCGGATCCCCGACAGCCGGCGGCTCGGCGAGATCGGCGAGGGCTGGCGCGTCGCCCAGACCACCTTGATGAACGAACGGGTCGCCATCGGCGGCGGCCGCGTCCCCCGCGAGGGCGGCATGATCGGCCTGGTCGCCGACACCTGGCGGGAACGGCCCGAACTGCGCACCCACGACCTCCACCAGCGGCTGCTGCGGCTGTGGGTGGAGTCCGAGGCGGCCCGGCTCGCGGGCGAGCGGCTGCGCCAGCAGCTCGCGGTCGGCCAGCCCGGCCCCGAGGGCTCGGCCATGAAGCTCGCCTTCGCCCGCCTCAACCAGCAGATCAGCGCGCTGGAGGTCGAGCTGCTGGGCGAGGAGGGCCTGCGCTACGACGACTGGACGCTGCGCCGCCCCGAACTGGTGGACTTCACCGGGCGCGAGGCCGGCTACCGCTATCTGCGCGCCAAGGGCAACTCCATCGAGGGCGGCACCTCGGAGGTGCTGCTCAACATCATCGCCGAACGCGTCCTGGGCCTGCCGCCCGAGCCGCGCACCGACAAGGACCTCCCGTGGAAGGACCTGCCCCGATGAGCACCCCGGACCTGCTCTACTCCGAGGCGGAGGACGATCTGCGCGCGGCCGTACGGTCGCTGCTCACCGACCACTGCCCGCCCGCCGCGGTGCTCGCCGAGGCCGAGAGCGGCCGGGCGTACGACGCGGCGCTGTGGCGCGCGCTGGGCGCCGAGATGGGCACCGCCGGGTTGCTGGTGCCCGACAAGCTCGGCGGTCAGGGCGCCACCGCGCGCGAGGCGGCGGTCGTCATGGAGGAGCTCGGCCGCGCCGTCGCCCCCGTGCCCTACCTCACCAGCGCCGTCCTCGCCGTCGCGGCGCTGCTCGGCTGCGACACCGGCCAACCGGCCGTGGCCCGGCTGCTCGGCGCGCTCGCCGAGGGCCGCACGGTCGGCGCCCTCGCGGTGCCGCTGTCCACCGCGGCCGGCGCCTCCGCCCCACCCGCCGCGACCGTCAGGGCCGACGGCGACGGAACGCTCAGCGGCCAGGTCTCCGGTGTCGCGGACGCCCCGGGCGCCGATGTGCTGCTCGTCCCCGCCGCCGGTACGGACGGATACGGGCTGTACGCCGTGGAGACCGCGGAGACCAGCGTCACCGTCGAACCCCTCACCTCACTCGACCTCACCAGGCCGCTCGCCACCGTGACCCTCACCGGCGCCCCCGCGCGCCGGCTGGCCGGGCCCGACCGGGCCGGGGCCGCCATCGGGCGGGCGCTGCTGACCGGGGCCGGCCTGCTCGCCTCCGAGCAGCTGGGCGTGGCCGAATGGTGTCTGACCGAGACCGTCCGGCACACCAAGGAGCGCCATCAGTTCGGGCGCCCCATCGGCTCCTTCCAGGCGCTCAAACACCGCATGGCCGCGCTGTGGCTGGAACTGGTCTCGGCGCGCGCCACCGCCCGCTACGCGGCCGACGCACTGGCCACGGACAGCCCGGACACACCGGTCGCGGTGGCCGTGGCCCAGGCGCACTGCGCCGAGGTGGCGGTGCACGCGGCCGAGGAGTGCGTCCAGCTGCACGGCGGTATCGGCATGACCTGGGAACACCCGGCGCATCTGTATCTCAAGCGGGCCAAGAGCGACCAGATCGCGCTGGGCACCCCCGGCCGCCACCGGGAGACGCTCGCCGGGCTGGTGGACCTGGCGGCCCCCACCGGCTGACCGGCCGGTCCGGCGAACCCGCCCCCGCTCCGCGATCACGCCGCCGGGGCGGTACGGCCGCCGGGGAGTAAACCGCTGCGGAGTAATCGGACAGCAGAACGGCACCCGTATGGAGCACCAGGTCACGGCGGTCCACGGGCGATGGTGAGCCACACTGACGGCCGGATTCCGATGCTTCGTAGCGGCCGAGGAGGCTACCCATGGCCATTTCCATCTCCGTGGTCCTGCTGCTTCTGATCCTGACGGTGGTCTTTCTCCGCAGCGGCGGACTGCGCATCTCCCATGCGCTGGTCTGTGTGACGCTCGGCTTCTACCTGGCGAGCAGCAGTGTGGCGCCCACCATCTCCGAGGGGCTCGCCGCCACCGCGGACGTGGTCAGCAGTGTCCGTCCCTGATCCACGTCCGCGGCGGGCGGCCCCTCCGGGCCCGGCTCAGCGGCCGATCTCGACGTCCTCCAGCACACCCACCGCATCGGGCACCAGGATCGCCGCCGAGTAGTAGGCGGAGACCAGATAGGACGTCACGGCCTGTTCGCTGATGCCCATGAACCGGACGTTCAGACTGGGCTCGTACTCATCCGGGATACCGGTCTGGTGCAGACCGATGACGCCCTGGTTCTCCTCCCCGGTGCGCATCGCCAGGATGGAGCTGGTGCCGGACTCGCTGACCGGGATCTTGTTGCAGGGCAGCAGCGGAACCCCGCGCCACGCCCGCACCGCCACCCCCGCCACCTCGACGCCCTGCGGATACAGACCACGGCTGTTGCACTCGCGCCCGAAGGCCGCGATGGTGCGCGGATGCGCCAGCAGGTACTGGGTCTTGCGGCGCCGCGCCAGCAGTTCGTCGAGGTCGTCGGGGGTGGGGGGTCCGCTGCGGGTGTGGATGCGCTGGGAGAGGTCGGCGTTGTGCAGCAGGCCGAACTCGGGGTTGTTGATCAGTTCGTGTTCCTGGCGTTCGCGCAGGGCCTCGATGGTGAGGCGGAGCTGCTGCTCGACCTGGTTCATGGGCTCGTTGTAGAGGTCGGCGACGCGGGTGTGGACGCGCAGCACGGTCTGGGCCACGCTCAGCTCGTACTCGCGCGGGGCCAGTTCGTACTCCACGAACGTGCCCGGCAGCACCGGCTCGCCCGAGTGGCCGGACGCGATGGCGATATCGGCCTCACCGCGCCGGTTCTGAGCGGGTGCGGGCCGGTCGGCGAGCCCCTGGAGATGGTCGCGCAGCGACTCGGAGCGGTCGGCGGCCTCCTGGAGAGCGCGCCGGGGGAGGGTGAGCACCGTGGTCCGGGTGACGGCCCGGACGGTGAACTCCCAGGTCTGCTCCGGGCCGGTCAGGGCGGCGTCGCCGAAGTACTCCCCATCGGCCAGCACCGCCAGCGTGCTGCCCTCGTCATAGGCGCCGGGGGCGATCTGCCGGACCTTGCCATGGGCGATCAGGTACACCTGGTCGGCCGGGCGGCCCGCCTCCACCAGCACATCCCCGGGCGCGTACTCGCGCTGGACACAGCCGTCGGCCAGCGCCTCCAGCACGGCGGTGTCCTCGAAGCCGCGCAGCGTCGGCAGCTCACCCAGCTCCGGCGGGATGACCCGCACCTGCGATCCAGTGGTGATGAACTCCACCCGCCCGTCCCCGACCGTGTAGGTCAGCCGGCGGTTCACCCGGTACGTGCCGGCGGACACCTGGACCCAGGGGAGGACCCGCAGCAGCCACCGGGAGGAGATGGCCTGCATCTGCGGAACGGACTTGGTGGTGGTCGCCAGATTCCGTGCGGCGGCCGTGCCCAGACTCAGCGGCTGCTCACCGGACTCCACGGAGGTGGTCATATGTGCTCATCACCCATTTCGGTAGATCATCGGGAAGGGATGCGAAGGCCACGGGCCCGGTCGGGCGGACGTCAGAGTCCGACTTCCACGTTCTCCAGAATTCCGAGCGCGTCCGGGACGAGCACGGCCGCGGAATAGTAGGCGCTGACGAGATACGAGATGATGGCCTGCTCGCTGATTCCCATGAACCGCACCGAGAGACTTGGCTGGTATTCGTCGGGAATTCCGGTGCGGTGCAGTCCGATGACCCCCTGGTTCTCCTCCCCGGTGCGCAGGACGAGAATCGAGCTCACCCCGCTCCGGGTCACCGGAATCTTGTTGCACGGGAAGATGGGCACACCTCGCCAGGCCGGCAATGAATGGCCGTTCACCTGCGTGGGCTGCGGGGAGATGCCGCGGCTGTTGAACTCACGGCCGATCGCCGCGATGGCCCGTGGATGCGCCAGGATCAGTCCCGGGTCCTTCCAGACGGTGGCCAGCAGCGCGTCGAGGTCGTCGGGGGTGGGGGGTCCGCTGCGGGTGTGGATGCGCTGGGAGAGGTCGGCGTTGTGCAGCAGCCCGATCTCGGGGTTGTTGATCAGTTCGTGTTCCTGGCGTTCGCGCAGGGCCTCGATGGTGAGGCGGAGCTGCTGCTCGACCTGGTTCATGGGCTCGTTGTAGAGGTCGGCGACGCGGGTGTGGACGCGCAGCACGGTCTGCGCCACGCTCAGCTCGTACTCGCGCGGGGCCAGTTCGTACTCCGCGAACGTGCCCGGCAGAACCGGCTCGCCCGAATGGCCCGAGGCCAGGGCGATGTCCGCCTCCCCGTGCTCGTTTTGCTCGGCCTCCGGTGCCGAGCGCACCGCCTCCACATGTGCGCGCAGCCCCGGGGAACGGTCCAGCTGCTCCTCGAACTCCTGCCGCGGCAGGGCCAGCACCGTGCAGGACGTCACGGCCTTCACGGTGACGCCCCAGGTGCCCGCCTCGGCGGCGGCCAGCTCCGGCTCTCCGATGTGGTCGCCGCCGGCGGCCGAACCGACCACCGAGGGTTCGTCGAACGCGCCCTCGGTCAGCTTGTCGACCTTGCCGTGCGCGATGAGGAGGAGCTCATCGGCCGGACGCCCGGCCTCCACCAGCACATCGCCGGGCGCGAACTCCCGCTGGGTGAAGCGGTCCGCCAGGGCCTCGAGCACCGCGGTGTCCTCGAAAGCGCGCAGCAGCGGCAGCTCGCGCAGCTCGACCGGGATGACCCGCACCGCGGCCCCGGTGGTGGTGAACTCCACGCGGCCGTTGCCGAGCGTGTGCGACGCCCGGCGGTTCACCCGGTAGGAACCACCCGGAACCTGCACCCACGGCAGCATGCGCAGCAGCCATCGGGAGGTGATGCCCTGCATCTGCGGAACGGATTTGGTCGTCGTCGCCAGATTCCGTGCGGCCGCCGTGCCCAGGCTCAACGGCGGCTGTGAAATATCGGTACCGGAACCCGGTCCAACGGACGTCGTCATCGTGAATGCTCACCCATCCCTGTACGCACCCTGAGGAGTAATTCCGCGCTCGAGCAACTGCCAAGCTATCAGCGGATTTTGGGCGATGCATTCACTCAAAAGAGTGCCTGGATACGGTAATGACCACCGCCGCGGACGGGTAAACACTCCGATTGCCCCGGAGGACGGACGGATTGTCCCGGAGGACGGACAGCCGCCGTGCACCCGGCGCCCGCGCGTCCGCCCCGCGCCCCGCGGGCGGGCACCGCCGCCACCGCCCCGGCACCTCGGGAACGGCGAGGAAATGGCCGGGGACCACCCGTGGAACTCTTCGCACACCACTGCCCCTTGGGCGCACGGGCCCCCGATACTCACTGGCGTCCATCGTGCGTATCCGGCATCACGCCGGGACGAGAGCCGGGAGGCCCCATGGTCCGCCGTACACGCCGTGCCTTTGTCCTCACCCTCGGAGCAGCTCTGGCGGGCGGCGCGGCCGCGCCCGCGTTCGCGAGCACGTCCGCTTCGAAGGGCGAGCGGCCGCTGGCCAGAGCCCACGCCCACAACGACTACGAGCACCCGCACCCGCTCACCGACGCGCTCGCCCACGGCTTCGGCAGTGTGGAGGCCGACATCTGGCTGGTCGACGGCCAGTTGCTGGTCGCCCACGACGCCACCGAGCTGGACCCCACCCGCACCCTGGAGTCGCTCTACCTCGACCCGCTGGCCCGGCGGGTGAAGGCGGGCGGAGGCCGGGTCTACCGCGGCTACGACCTGTCCCTGCAACTGCTGATCGACATCAAGACCGCCGGGGAGCCCACCTATCGGGAACTGGCCAAGCGGCTGCGCCGCTACGGCCACCTGTTCAGCGCCGCCTACGGCGGGGTCGGCGGCCGGGTGCGCCGCGGCGCGGTGACCGCCGTCATCTCCGGCGACCGCGGCGCACGCGCCCCCATGGAGGCCGAGAAGGTGCGCCACGCCTTCTACGACGGACGCCTGGAGGACCTCGGCACGGGCGTGCCCGCCTCCTTCGTCCCGCTCATCAGCGCGGACTGGACCAAGTCCTTCACCTGGACGGGAGCCGGGCCGATACCGCCGGCGGAGCGCGAGACGCTGCGCCGCCTGGTCGCCTCCGCGCACGCCGCCCGGCAGGCCGTGCGTTTCTGGGCCACCCCGGACGTGGCCGGGCCGGAACGCGACGCCCTGTGGCGTGAGCTCCTGGCCGCCGATGTGGACTACCTCAACACCGACGACCTGGCGGGGCTGGAGGTTTTCCTGCGCGACGCCCACTGACGCGCCGTACGGCTCCCGGGCGGCCACCGGCGGAACACGAAGAGGGGTGCCCCTGATCGAGGAGCACCCCTTCCGCATGGCACCTGTCTCACCGTGAGCGGGCTCCGTCACCTCGTTGGCCGCGGTGGCGTACGAGGCCCGGTGGCCGCCTCATCAGGCGTTGTCGGCGATCGGCACCAGGTTGCTCGGGATTCCCCCTCCCCGGCGCCGGCCCCCGTTCCTGCTCGGGCCGAGGTCCACGGCGCCGTAGATGGCCTGGTGCAGGGCGTCCTCGGCGAGTCCCAGTTCCGCGAGGAGTTCACCGCGCGACCCGTGGTCGAGGAACTGTTGGGGAATGCCGATGACGTCCACCGGAACGGCGACACGGGCATCACGCAGCGCCTGCGTCACGGCTGCCCCCACGCCCCCCATGCGTCCACTGTCCTCCACGGTGACGACATGACGATATCCACGGGCCAGCCGGACGAGTCCCTCGGGAACCGGCTTGACCCACCTCGGGTCGATGACCGTGGCGTCGACGCCGTCGTCGGAGAGCCGGTGCGCTACGCGTACGCACGGACCTGCCATGGCGCCCACACCGACGATCAGTACGCCGCGCTGCTCGGATGCGTACAGCACGTCGACGCCGTGCCTGCGTTCGAGCGCGGGCACGGTGGGCTCGACCGCGCCTTTGGGGAAGCGCAGGGCTGTCGGCGCGTCCGTGACGTCGACGGCCTCGCGGAGTTCTTCACGAAGGGTGTCGGCGTCCCGGGGGACGGCCACGCGCAGGTGGGGAACCATGTTGAGCAGGGACAGATCCCACATGCCGTTGTGGCTGGCACCATCACTGCCGGTGATGCCGGCGCGGTCCAGTACGAACGTCACGCCGCACCGGTGCAGGGCGACGTCCATGAGGAGCTGATCGAAGGCCCGGTTCAGGAAGGTGGAGTACACGGCGACGACGGGATGCAGACCAGCCATCGCCATGCCGGCCGCCGAGGTGACCGCGTGCTGTTCCGCGATCCCGACGTCGAAGAACCGGTCGGGGTGGCGTTTGCCGAACTCACCCAGTCCGACCGGACCTTGCATGGCCGCCGTGATGGCGGTGACGCTCGGGTTCTCCGCACCGATCTCGGCGATTTCCGCGGCGAAGACGGACGTCCAGCTCTGGGAACCGTCCGACGACGCTTCCCCGGTGCGGGAGTCGATCTTTCCCACGGCGTGGAACCGTTCGGCTTCGTCCCGTTCGGCAGGGCTGTATCCGCGTCCCTTCTCCGTGATGCAGTGGACGATGACCGGACTTCCGAACCCCTTGGCCAGGCGCAGGGAGTTCTCCAACTCGGTGACGTCGTGTCCGTCCACCGGCCCGACGTACTTGATACCGAGATCTTCGAAGAGCGCCTGCGGTGCCACGATGTCCTTGAGTCCCTGCTTGACGCCGTGCAGGGCCCCGTAGACGGGATTGCCGACGACGGGCGTACGGTCGAGGAGCTCCTTACCGGCTGCCAGGAACCTCTCGTACGCCGGCAGGGTCCGCAGCGCCGAGAGGTGCCGCGCCAGCCCTCCGACCGTGGGCGAGTAGGAGCGGCCGTTGTCGTTGACGACGATCACCAGGGGCCTGGAGCTGCCCGCCGACGCGATGTTGTTCAGAGCCTCCCATGCCATGCCGCCTGTCAAGGCACCATCACCGATGACTGCCACCGTGCACCGATCGACCTCGCCCCGCAGCGCGTACGCCTTGGACAATCCGTCGGCGTAGGCGAGGGCCGTGGAGGCATGGGAGTTCTCGACCAGGTCGTGTGCGGATTCCGCTCGTGACGGATAGCCCGAGAGGCCGCCCTTCGTGCGGAGCGTGGGGAACATGTGCCGGCGCCCCGTGACGATCTTGTGGACATAGGACTGGTGTCCGGTGTCCCACACGATGGAATCCTTGGGAGAATCGAAAACCCGGTGCAGCGCTAATGTGAGTTCTACTACGCCGAGATTGGGACCCAGGTGACCACCGGTCTGTGAGACGTGCTCGATGAGGAAGGTGCGTATCTCCGAGGCAAGGCGTTCCAACTCCCCTTCGGACAGCTTGTGCAGGTCTTCCGGGGAGCTGATCTCGTTGAGCAGTTGCACCATGGGATTCCTTTCTGCACCGTTTCCCAGGAGTTCACAGGTTGATGAGGGCGTGCTTCAGTCCCGCGACGACTTCGGGAGATCCCGCGAGGAAAGCGTCGATCTGCCCGGCCCGAACGGTTTCGCACTGACCCCCGGCGGCCTTCACCAGAGCGATACCGGCTGCGATGTCCCAGATGCTGAGATTGATTCCGACGTAGCCGTCGAGTGAGCCGTCGGCCACCGAGAAGAGATCGCAGGCGGCGGATCCCACCCAGCGCCAGTCCTGGACCTGGGCGACCAGGGCCGGCACGATCTGCCGCAGGGTGAACGCCCGTGCGGTGGCGTCGTGGCAGAGGCCGACTGCGACCAGGGCCTCGTTCACCCGGACCGAGGAGACCGACATCCGGTGTCCTGCGCTGGAGAAGACCCGGTCTCCTTCCGCCGCGGCCCAGTCGCCGTGAGCGGGCCGGACCACGGCACCCGCGAAGATCCCGTCGCGTGACTCGAGCCCGACCGAGACGGCGAAGTCGCGTCGCCCGTGCACGAAGTTCGTGGTCCCGTCGATCGGGTCGATCACCCACCGCAACCCAGAGGTCCCCTCCCGCGATCCGGTCTCCTCGGCGAGGATTCCGTCGCTCGGGCTTCGGGTCGAGAGGTGGTGGATGATCGCGCGCTCCGCTTCCTTGTCGGCGCGCGTCACAAGGTCGTAGCGGGCTCCCTTGCTGGTCACCGACTGGAGGAATTCCGCGGCGTGCTCATCAATGGCCTTGGCGCCTTCCTCGGCCGCCTCCAGTGCCAGGGCCGCATACGGTAAGTCCACGCTCCCCCGCGCAGAAGTGACCAGCGTTTTATTTTCTTGCATCAATACCCCCGGAATCGGCGTGACCGAATGATCCTTTCAGCCGCCATCCTCGCCTGCGGAATGATCGCACACAGCTACTCTGGGTTACATCGGCGTAAACTGCCGTGATTGTCTCGATCTGTTTTCTCGGCGCGCGAGCACTCTCGGCGTGATGATTGAGCCTGCTGGCAGCTGGCGGACGTTGCCTCGGTTTGCGCGCCGACGGATTCGCGCCCGATCGATGGAATTTTGTCGCATATGTTCTGGCGTCCAATCGGCCATTGGGTTTTCTGGTGTCACTGCGGTGATTTCACGTCTGGATGCCGATGGGATTGCAGGTGTTTCCCCTCGCCGTGGCAGGCGGGGCTGTTGCCCGGCCGGCGGTCTCAGGGGCGCACATGATCGAAGCAGGTCGAAGCGGTGGGTGTGCCTGGAGCGAGCGCGGCCTTGAAAAACCGTTCGCGGGTCCACCGGGTCCGCCGCCATCCTGGGCCGCATGTTGATCAGGACCGCCACCGCCGAGGACTGGCCCGCCATATGGGCCTTCCTGCGCCGTATCGTCGCCGCGGGCGAGACCTACACCTACCCCCGCGACATGGCCGAGGACCGGGCCCGCGACATCTGGATGCTGAAGCCCCCGAGCCGTACCGTCGTCGCCACCGATTCCGACGGCGTGGTCCTCGGCTCGGCCAAGATGAACCCGAACCAGATGGGGCCCGGCGCGCATGTCGCGGGGGCCAGTTTCATGGTGGCCCCCGAGCACGGCGGGCGCGGTGTGGGTCGGGCGCTGGGTGAGCACGTCCTGGAGTGGGCGCGCGCCGAGGGCTACCGGGCAATGCAGTTCAACGCCGTGGTGGAGAGCAACACCCGGGCGGTGGCGCTGTGGCGCTCACTCGGCTTCGAGGTGATCGGCACCGTTCCCCAGGCGTTCGACCACCCCACCAAGGGCTATGTGGGGCTGCACATCATGCATCGCTTCCTCTGAGCCCGGCCCCGTCCCCGGCGAGGTCCCTGAACCTCGCCGGATCGTCGAGGACCGCCTGCACCACCGAACTGGCCGCGCCCAGCAGCGGACCGTCCGGGCCGAGCCGGGAGACCGTCACCGCCCCGCCGCCCGGACGGGCCGGGTCGGCGAGCCGCCGGCCCAGCTCCCGCTCCAGGGCGGGCAGCAGCCAGGGCGCCAGCGGCGTCAGCGCGCCGCCGAGCACCACCCTCTCCGGGTCCAGGAGGTTCACCGCGCCCGCGAGGGCGATGCCGAGCGCCGAGCCCGCCCCGCGCAGCGCGCGCCGCACCTGCCGGTCGCCGCCCGCCGCCCGCACGGCCAGCAGGGCGATACGACCGCCGGGGCCCGGGTGTTCGGCCGCGGCCTGCTCGGGGGACAGGCCGCTCGCCCGCAGCACCGCCTCCTCGCCCGCGTACTGCTCCAGACAGCCGCGTCCGCCGCAGGCGCACGCGGGCCCCTCGGGACGTACCGGCACATGGCCCAGCTCACCCGCGAAACCGTGGGTGCCGCGCAGCAGCCGTCCGTCGAGCACGACCGCGGCGCCGATGCCGATCTCGGCCGAGACATGGACGAAGTCCCGGGGAGCCGGGTCGTGGCCGCCCCGCCACAGCTCGGCGAGCGCGCCCAGATTCGCCTCGTTGTCGACGGCCACCGGCAGACCGGGCAGCGCCGCGCGCAGCCCGGGGCCGATGTCCACCCCCTCCCAGCCGAGATTGGGGGCGCGCACGACCAGGGACGCGTCCCGTGCCACCAGACCGGGCACCGCGACCGCGAGCCCCACCGGTCGCAGCCCGTCCCGTCCGGCCTCCGCCGCGACCTCACCGACCAGGGCGGAGAGCTGGGCGAGCACCGGGGCCGGTGAACGGTCACGGTTGGCCGACGCGACCTCCGTACGGGCCCGCACCCGCCCGGTCAGGTCCACCGCGCACACCGCGAGGTGGTCCACCCCGATCTCCGCGCCGAGCCCGGCCGGACCGCGCTCATTGAGTTGCAGGGCGCTGCCGGGACGGCCGACCGTGCCGGGCCGGGAGGGGCCCAGCTCGACCAGCAGGCCGTCCCGGATCAGCTCGTCGACGAGCGTGGAGACGGCGGCCCGGGTCAGCCCCACCCGGGCCGCCACCGACGCACGGGACAGCGGGCCGTGGGCGGCCACGGCGTGCAGCACGAGGGAGAGATTGCGCCGGCGCATCGCCTGCTGGGTGTTGGGCAGTGGCGCTGCCACCTGAATCCGTCTCCTCTCGCCCGATCCGCTCATTGTGCCGGGCCGGTACGACACCGGGGCCGCCCGGCCGCCACGCGCGGTGCTCAGCCGCGGCGCAGCAGGCCGTCCGCGTCGGACAGCACCCGGGAGAGCCGCTCCAGGGCCGCCTCGTCGCGGGGTACCGGATCGAAGGACGGCCCCTCGGCGGTCTGCCAGCGCCGCGCCACCGCCGCCGGGTCCTCGCCCAGTACCAGCCCCGCGGCCTGCGCGGCGGCCCCGAGGGCGACCAGTTCCTCGGCCCGGGGCACCCGTACCGGGCGTCCGCTCAGCCGCAGGACCGTCTCCCGCCACGCCGTGCCCTTGGCGCCGCCGCCGATGAGCAGCAGCGGGGCGTCGGGCGCCGCGTCCTCGTCCAGCACCTGGTCCAGCGCGGTGAGCAGGGCGAAGACGGCGCCGTCGTAGGCGGCCTGGAGCACCTGGCCCGGTGTGGTGTCGTGGCGCAGACCGTGCAGCAGCCCGGAGGCGTGCGGCAGGTTGGGGGTGCGCTCACCGTCGAGGAACGGCAGCAGCACGGTCGAGCCGCCCGGCTCCACCGCCTCCCGGTCGCGGCCCAGCAGTGCCGCGATCCGGTCGACCGCGAGCGTGCAGTTGAGCGTGCAGGCCAGCGGCAGCCATGCGTCACGCGTGTCGGCGAAGCCGGCGACCACCCCGGTGGGGTCGGCGGGCCGGTGTACCGAGACCGCGTAGACGGTGCCGGAGGTGCCCAGGCTCAGCACCGGCTGTCCCGGGCGCAGGCCGAGCCCCAGGGCGGCCGCCATGTTGTCGCCCGTGCCGGTGGCCACCAGGGCGCCGGTGGGCAGCGGCAGATCGGGCAGCTCCCGCACGGTCCCGGCGGCCTCGCCGTGGCGCAGCACGCGCGGCAGCAGCTCGGGGGAGAGCCCGATCAGGTCCAGGATCTCCTCGTCGTAGGACTCGGTGCCCGAGGCCCACCAGCCGCTGCCCGAGGCTTCGCCGCGGTCGGTGGTGCCGTAGCCGGTGAGTCGCTCGGTGAGATAGTCGTGAGGGAGCCGGACGGCCGCGGTGGCGCGCGCCGCCTCCGGCTCGTTCTCCATCAGCCAGGCCCACTTGGTGACGGTGAACGACGTCGGGGGCACGCTGCCGATCCGCTCCGCCCAGGTCTTCGGGCCGCCCAGCTCCTCGATGAGCCGGTCGCGCTGCGGCGCGGAGCGCACATCGTTCCACAGCAGGGCGGGCCGCACCGAGCGGCCCGAGGCGTCCAGCGTGACCAGCCCGTGCTGCTGGCCGCCCACGGAGACCGCGGCCGCCTCCCGGGCCGGGGTCCCGCACTGGCGCAGCGCCTCGGTCAGCGCCTCCCACCACTGCTCGGGGACGGACTCCTTACCGGTGCCGTCACCGCCGCCGACGGTGTGCGGGGCCTGTCCCCGGGCGACGACCGCGCCGGTCGCGGAGTCGACGACGAGCGCCTTGGTCGACTGCGTGGAGCTGTCCACGCCGACGACGAGCGGTCCTTGCGGCACGGGCACGGCTGCTGCTGCCATCTCGCGCTCTCCCTTGTGTCCTTGGGTCGTGCGGTGTGCGGGTGGTACGGGGCTTCCCCGGAATGCTCGCGCATACTAATTTGTAAAGCGCCATGACGAAATAGGCGAGGGAGCCGTGATGAGCTACAACCCCACCCCCGAGGACAGGTTCACCTTCGGACTGTGGACGGTCGGCTGGCAGGGCCGGGACCCGTTCGGCGATGCCACCCGCCCGGCGCTCGACCCCGTGGAGTCCGTGACCCGGCTCGCCGAACTCGGCGCGTACGGCGTGACCTTCCACGACGACGACCTCATCCCCTTCGGCGCCTCGGAGACCGAGCGCGAATCGCACATCAAGCGCTTCCGGCAGGCCCTGGACGCGACCGGGATGACCGTGCCCATGGCCACCACCAACCTCTTCACCCACCCGGTCTTCAAGGACGGCGCGTTCACCGCCAACGACCGCGACGTACGCCGCTACGCGCTGCGCAAGACCATGCGCAACATCGACCTCGCCGTCGAACTGGGCGCCAAGACCTATGTGGCCTGGGGCGGCCGCGAGGGCGCGGAGTCCGGCGGCGCCAAGGACGTGCGCGCCGCGCTGGACCGGATGAAGGAGGCGTTCGACCTGCTCGGCGCCTATGTCACCGAGCAGGGCTACGATCTGCGCTTCGCCATCGAGCCCAAGCCCAACGAGCCGCGCGGCGACATCCTGCTGCCGACCGTCGGCCACGCCCTGGCCTTCATCGAGCGGCTGGAGCGGCCCGAGCTGTACGGCGTCAACCCCGAGGTCGGCCACGAGCAGATGGCCGGGCTGAACTTCCCGCACGGCATCGCCCAGGCACTGTGGGCCGGCAAGCTCTTCCACATCGACCTCAACGGCCAGAACGGCATCAAGTACGACCAGGACCTGCGGTTCGGCGCGGGCGATCTGCGGGCCGCCTTCTGGCTGGTCGACCTGCTGGAGACGGGCGGCTACGAGGGCCCGCGCCACTTCGACTTCAAGCCCCCGCGCACCGAGGACATCGCGGGCGTCTGGGACTCGGCGGCGGGCTGCATGCGCAACTACCTCATCCTCAAGGAGCGGGCGGCCGCCTTCCGCGCCGACCCCGAGGTCCAGGAGGCGCTGCGCGCCTCGCGCCTGGACCAGCTGGGCGAGCCGACCCTGAACGAGGGCGAGACCCCGGCGGCGCTGCTGGCGGACCGCACCGCCTTCGAGGACTTCGATGTCGAGGCGGCCGCCGGGCGCGCCATGGCCTTCGAGCGCCTCGACCAGCTCGCCATGGACCATCTGCTCGCCGCACGCGGCTGACCGCGTCCGGGCGCCGGTCCCGCCCCCCGACGGGACCGGCGCCCGGGGGCTCATCGGCTCAGGAGGGCTGCCAGCCGCCGAGCCAGTCGGCGATCTCGTAGTCCGCGGCCTGGGCGTCGGTCAGCTGCGGCCGGTCGGTGCTCGCCGCACCGGACCCGGCGCCGGTGTTCTTGTACTCCGCGAAGCGGTCGTCCTTCCAGGAGAAGCCGCTCATGTCCGTCCACGGTGTGGTCTTGATCGCGGCTGACAGATCCGTATTGCGGACGATCGCTTGCGGATCGAGGCTGGCATCGCCGCCCGCGTGCCAGGGACGGCCGAGGTAGAACGAGCGGCTGCTGACATCCCCGGTGATGTTGCTGTTGATGAACAGGAAGCCCTTCTTGCCGGCCGCCGTCGAGGGCGCCGCGACATAGCCGCCGGAGCTGCCGTCGTAGCGCTTGACGAGCCGGATCGCCGACTTGTTGATGACGGCGGAGGCCCGGCCGAAGATGAAGTCGACATTCCCCTGGATCCAGGCGTTGTTGATGTACACCCGGCCGGTCTTGTCCTTGCTCGCGGAGTCGAGCAGCAGGGTGTCCTGGTCGCCGACCGCGCCGATGTTGTCCAGCACGATCTGATCGCCCGCGGTGCGCAGCGCGACCGCCTGCTTGTCGGTGATGCTGCTGGTGGACTCGTTGAAGTCGTTCACGAACTGCAGATTGCGGGCCTGGAAGTCGTCGGCCTCGACGGCGACGGTCGCGCTGCCGCTGGTGCCGTAGGTCCCTCCGCCGGGCTTGGCGGTGCCGGAGGCGTTGTTGTAGACGATCGTCACGTCGTTCTTGCTGCTCGTGGTGCCGACCAGTCGGATGTGCGGCTTGTTGGCGGGGATCTTCACCGTCTCGCGGTATGTGCCGGGCTTGACGGAGATGGTGACGGCGGACGTGTTGTTCGCCGGCACCGCGTCGACGGCGGCCTGCACGGTGGTGTAGTTGCCGCTGCCGTCCTTGGCCACCACGATGGTGGCCGCCGCGGCCGTGGGCGTGGCGGCGTGGGCCCGGACGCCGTCGCCGAGCCAGCCGGCGGCCGGGGCGGCGGCGAGCCCGACGCCGGTGGCCAGGGCCAGGGAGCCGATGAGCGGAGCGGGGCGGCGCCGCCGGGGGCGCCGTGGGGTGAGGGGCATGGTCGCTGACTCCATCCCGTGGGGGCGTGCCGAGGAGGTTGACGCCTTACGGTCTCCACGGCACGCCCGAAGGTTGCCGCCCCGCCGCCGTCCGCCGGGCGGCTTCTTCCGGGCCGTCTCGTCTTCGGTGACCGGTCTGCTGGTTCTTCCGCCCGTCGGGTCCCCAGGCACCGGCCCGGCTGGACCCCCCGCCCGTCCCATCTGCCGTCGCCGGCCGCGTGGGACGGACCGGGAGGCCCGCCGCCGAGCCGTGTTCCGGCAGCGCCCCGGGCCGGGGCGACGGCCCGGGACCCGCTCCTTCCGCACGGGCGGCGATCCTTACGGCCGGACTGCTCCTTCTTACGGCTCGCTCCTTCTTATGGCCCGCTGCTTCTCATGGGCCGCTTCTTCCCATGGGCAGCGCCGTCGGCACCAGGGCCCCCTCCCCGCCCGTGGCCGGCGGCGGAAGGCATGCCGCCACCGGCCAGGCGCCGCGTCAGCCGTCGGAGCCGGGAGCTGCCAGCGCGGCGGCCGGGTCGGGCGCGGCCGGACCGGCCGGCCACCAGCGGCCGCGCTCCTTGCGGTACGGCCACCAGCGGCCGTCGCGTCCGTAGCGCACCTGGAGATCGGCGCCCACCACTGTCCAGCGGTTCCCCGTGGCGCGCAGCCGGGGCGCCCGCTCGTCCTCCTCCCAGGCGGCCGCGAGCTGGACGCGGGCACGGGCGAGCGTCTCCGCGTCCGGTGTCCACTCCTCCTCCAGGACGGCGAGCGCGGCGGCCCCGCCGTGCTCCCAGGCGCGCACGGCGCGCGCCAGATCCGTACGGTCGCGCCCGCAGCCCGCCGCGAGCCGGGCGGCGATCGGGGCCGGGGGAGCGGCGGCGGTCAGCCGCACCGTGTCCTGCCACACCGTCGGCGCGGCCGGGACCGGGGAGGTGGCGTGGCCGGGCGCGAGTGCCTCGGCCAGCAGCCGCCGGGCGCGTACGGCGGCGTCCGCCGCGAGGAACTCCAGTGCGGCGACGTCCAGTGCCCCGGCCGGGTCCGTGCCGCCGCCCGCCAGTGCCGGAGGCCGGCCGGGCGTGGCGACGGCGGGCGGCGGCGCGGGCAGCGGCGGCGGACCGGGCGCGGCGAACGCCTCCCGGGCCGGTACGCCCTCCGGGGCCGGGGGAGAGGCGTCCCGCACCGCCCGCGGGACGTGCCCGGCGGCCCGTGCCACGCTGCGCGCCTGGAGCTCGTCCAGCAGCTCCCGCTCCGCACGTCCGCGCATCAGCAGGAGCAGAAACGGATCCTCGTCCAGCAGCCGGCCGAGCTGGTAGCACAGCGCGGCGGTGTGCGGGCAGTGGTCCCACGCCTCACAGCCGCACTCCGGTTCCAGATCGCCTATCCCCGGCAGCAGTTCGACGCCCACGGCCGCCGCGTCCTCGGCCAGCTGCGGGGGCATGTCGCGGTCCAGCAGGGCGGCGATATGGCCGGAGCGGTCCGCGATCACCTCCAGCAGTCGGTCCCATTCCGCCTCGCCGAACTCCCGCAGCAGGACGTCGGACCGGTGGGGCGTACGGTCGCGGTCCCGCACCACGGCGGTGATCCGGCCCGGACGCACGCACACCGCGCCCACCGCCCCCTCGCGCGCGTGCTTGCGGCCGCGCCTCAGCTGCTCGCCGTCCAGCGCCGTATCCTCCAGGGCCTTCAGCCACGCCCGGCCCCACCAGGTGCGGGCGAAGCCGCGGCCGCGCGCGGGCGGCAGCGCGGCGAGGGTGCGCTCGGGGCGCGTGCCCTCGCTGTCGGCGCCGTGGGAGCCGGAGCCCCCGGCGCGAGCCGCTGCCCGCGCGCCGTCCCCGTCCGGTCCGTCGTGGATGTACTCGGCACGGCTCATCGCTCGGTCCCCCTCAGCTCCACGAGCTCCGCCAGCTCGGCGTCGGTCAGTTCGGTCAGCGCGGCCTCGCCGGAGCCGAGCACGGCATCCGCCAGCTCCCGCTTGCGCGTCAGCATCGCGGCGATGCGGTCCTCCACGGTCCCCTCCGCGATGATGCGGTGGACCAGCACCGGCTGGGTCTGGCCGATGCGGTACGCGCGGTCGGTGGCCTGCGCCTCGACGGCCGGGTTCCACCAGCGGTCGTAGTGCACGACATGCCCGGCCCGGGTGAGGTTGAGCCCCGTGCCCGCCGCCTTCAGCGACAGCAGGAACACCGGGACCTCGCCGTTCTGGAAGCGCCGCACCATCTCCTCGCGCCGCGCCACCGGCGTACCGCCGTGCAGCAGCTGGGCCGGCACCCCGCGGGCGGCCAGATGGGTCTCGAGGATCCGTGCCATCCGGACGTACTGGGTGAAGACCAGGACGCTCGCGCCCTCGGCCAGGATGGTGTCCAGCAACTCGTCGAGCAGCTCCAGCTTGCCGGAGCGCCCGGGGATCACGGGGCGGTCCTCCCGCAGATACTGCGCCGGGTGATTGCAGATCTGCTTCAGACCGGTGAGGAGCTTGACGATGAGCCCGCGCCGGGCGAGACCGCCGGTGCCGGAGATCTCGGCGAGGATCTCGCGCACCACCGCCTCGTAGAGCCCGGCCTGCTCTGCGGTGAGCGCGACGGCCCGGTCCGTTTCGGTCTTCGGCGGCAGCTCGGGGGCGATGCCGGGGTCGGACTTGCGGCGCCGGAGCAGAAAGGGACGGACCAGTTTCGCCAGCCGCGCGGCGGCCTCGGGGTCGCTTCCGCTCTCCACGGCCTGGGCGTAGCGGCTGCGGAACGCGCCATGGGTGCCCAGCACTCCCGGCGTGGTCCAGTCGAGGATCGCCCACAGCTCGGAGAGGTTGTTCTCGATCGGGGTTCCGGAGAGCGCCACGCGTGCCTTCGCGCCAATGGTGCGCAGCTGTCTCGCCGTGGCCGAGAACGGGTTCTTCACATGCTGCGCCTCGTCCGCGACCACCATGCCCCACGGCCCGGCGTCGGCCAGCCGCCGCGCGTCGAGCCGCATCGTGCCGTAGGTGGTGAGGACGAACTCGCCGTCCGCGAGGCCGTCCAGGCTGCGCGCGGGCCCGTGGTAGCGGCGCACGGCGGTGCCCGGCGCGAACCTCTCGATCTCGCGCCGCCAGTTGCCCATCAGGGAGGTGGGGCAGACCACCAAGGTGGGTCCGGACGCTTCGGGGACGTCTCGGCGGTGCAGATGGAGCGCGATCAGGGTGATGGTCTTGCCGAGCCCCATGTCGTCGGCGAGACAGCCGCCGAGGCCGATCGAGGTCATACGGACCAGCCAGTCCAGGCCGCGTAGCTGGTAGTCGCGCAGCGTGGCGGCCAGGGCGGCGGGCTGCGGCACGGGCGGCCGCTGGGCACCGCCGGTCCCCTCGGGGTCGGCGAGGCGGTCCCGCAGGGCCGCCAGCCAGCCGGTGGGCCGCACCTCGACATCGGTGCCGTCGGCCTCCGTGCGACCGGTAAGGACGGCGCCGAGGGCGTCGGCGGGGGTGAGTTTGCGGTCCTGCCGGTCCCGGACCCGGCGCACCGCCTCGGGGTCGAGGAGGACCCATTGGTCGCGCAGCCGCACCACCGGCCGGCTGGCCTCGGCGAGCCGGTCGAGCTCGGCGCGGGTGAGCTCCTGGTCGCCCACGGCGAACCGCCAGCTGAACCGGAGCAGCGCGTCGGCGGAGAGGAAGGCCGGGAACCGGGGCTCGGCACCGTCCTGGGCGTCGTCGTCCGGGCCGATGACGGCACGGGCGGTGAGCCCGCGGACCAGCTCCCTGGGCCAGTGCACCTGGACTCCGGCGGCGTCCAGCGCGCCGGCCACCTCACCGAGCAGCTCGGTGACCTCCTCGTCGGCGAGGTCGATGGTGTCGGGTACGGCGGCCGACAGCAGCGGGGCGAGCGGCGCCCAGGCGCGGGCCGCGCGCCGCAGGGTCAGCAGTGCGTCCATACGGGCGCGCGGACCGAGGGCGGGGGCGATGGGTGAGGTGCCCGCCCAGACCTCGGCGGCGTCCGCGACCAGTGCCGGGTCGGTGAGGCTGTGCAGCTGGAGGACGGCACGGAAGCGCGGCCCGTCCGCCTTACCGTCCCCGCCGCCGGTGTGCAGCAGCTCGATACGGAGCGACAGCCGCACCCCCGTGTCGTGCCCGGCGGCCACATCGGCGGCCCAGGCACGCTGTTCGGGCAGCCGCCGGGGCGGGGTGGCGGCGAAGGCGGGGCCGCCCGCGGCCAGTGACGCGGCGGGCGAGCGCGGCAGCCCGTCCGCCACCGCGTCGAGGAACGCGCGCACGAGCCGCTCGGGCTCGGGCAGCAGCACCGGATCGGAGGCGGGCAGCGGCGTCGCGTGCGCGGTGGGCGGCATGGCGGCGGCCAGCTCACGCACCCGCGTCAGATCGTCGGGGGTGAGCGGGCCGACGCGCCAGGCGTCGTGGTCGGTGGCGGTCAGTCCCGGCAGCAGCCTGCCGCGGGCCGCGAGCTGGAGGGCGAGCACGGCGGCGGCGCCCCAGAAGGCCGTGGCGGGGTCGCACTCTCCGGGACCGGCCTGGGCGGCCCGCGCCCGTGCCCGGGTGAGCACCGGCAGCGCCTCGCCCAGGGGCAGCACGAGCGCCCGTACGGTGCGGGTTCGGACGGCGGGGCCGGTGGGGCTGGTGGGGCCGGTGTCGGGGCCGTCCGGGACGACGACCGTCAGCTCCTCGGCGGAGCCGGTGTCGGGGCCGGAAGGGGGCGCCCCGTCCGGCCGCCAGAAGGCGACCCGGCCGGTGCGTGCCGGGTCGCCGGGCAGGAAGACCGCGGTGCAGCGGCAGAGTTCGGCGACGTCGGAAGGTGTTGCCGCGGAGGGTGGAGTCACAGCGCTGAGCATTCCTCAAATTTGACTAGTGGAGCCCGAGTCGCCCGAGGGTACAGGACGACGGCGCGAGGAGGAACCGGGCGCCGCCGGTGTCCGTTGTGTGGAGTGAGTACGGCTATGGGCCGTGAAGGAGGCGGGTGAGATGTCCACGCGCGCGAAGGTCGCCGCCGGTGGTGTGGTGGTGGGTGTGGCCCTGCTGTGGGTGTTGCCCTTCTGGGCGGCGGTGCTGGTGATCGTGGGAGTGCCGGCGGTGGCCTATCTGCTGCTGGACCCCTCCCAGCGCCGCAGGCTGCGCAGGGTCTCCCGTAAGCAGCTGGGCCGTTGAAACAGCCCGCTCATTGAAACAGCCGGGTGGTTGAGGCAACCAGGTCGTTGAGGCAGCGGGTCGCCCAGCGCGGCCGCGGAAGGCTGCCGGCCGGACTCGTGATCACGGGCGGTGCGCACCCGGGAGTGACCGCGCAGCACCGATCGCGGACCGCCCGCGACCCATTGAGGGTCCGGCCGGCTGGGGAGCGGGGGCCATGACCGCTCAGGCCCGGGACGGCACCCCGCGCCCAGGACGGCCCCCTGGGCCCAGGGCGGCACCTCGGGCCCAGAGCGGAGAGGGCAGCGGCGACCGCGCGGGCGGCGGGTCTCGCAGGCGGCGCCGCGACCGGCCCGGGTGGGGACCGGCTCTCAGAGGGGGCGTACGGCCAGTTCGTCCAGCGCCGTCAGCAGCCCCGGCAGTTCGGGGCCGCGGCCCACCGGCAGCACCTCGCCCGGCGCGTCGTCCAGCAGCACGAACGCGATGTCATCGGTCCGCGCCACCATGCTCCAGCCCGGCCCGTCGGCCCGGAGCGTCCGTGCGTCACCGGAGGCGAACGCCGAGCGGATCCGGCCCGGCGGCGGGGGCGACTCCAGATAGCCGCGCGCTTCTTCCAGCACCCGCCGCACGCCGGTGTGCGGCTTCTCGCCGGGGGACACGAACGTCACGTCGCTGTCGACCTGCTCGCGCCAGATCGCCCACTGGAGCGCGATCTCATCGGCGCCGAGCCGTCGCTGAGCCGGGCCCCACCGCTCGGCGTCCGGCGGCGCCAGCGGTGCCCTGGCGGCGTCCCCCAGCTCGGGACCGGGAGCGGGGTCATGGGGGGCCGGTATGCCGGGGGCGGCCACGGCCACCGCGAGCGGCCAGCCGGGGAGCGAGGCGACCACCGTCCGGTCGTCGATGGCCAGGGCGTACTCCATCCCGCAGTCCCAGGTGGCGATGGCGCAGGCCACGAGCGAAACGTCGTCGGTGACCACCGTCCAGCGGGCACCGTCGCCGTCCTGACCCAGCACCAGTCCGTAGCCCGTCTCGTACGGCTCCAGCCCGAGCACGGCACACGCCTCGGGATAGTCGTCGCCGAGCACGCTCGGAAATTGAGCGGGTGTCAGCAGCACCGCGGTCAGCACATACAGCGCCTCGTCGCCTGACTCCTCCGTGGCGGGCACGGCAGCCTCCTCCTGGGCTCGCGGATCCGAAGGGACGATCCGTCGTCGGCGCACCTTAACCACCCAGTAGCCATGGAGTCGAGAGATCGGGCCGCGGCCGGTCCTCAGTCGTCGGCGGCCGCCCGGAGCGTGTCCAGCGTGCGCCGCAGCCAGGACAGTTCGGCCTGGCTGGTGGCGCGGGCGATGGTGAGGATGCCACGCCGGAAGGGGTCCTCCACCTCCTCGGCCCGCAGCGGCCGGTCGCCCTCGTAGAAAAAGCTCGACGGCTGCCGCAGAAAGGCCATCCGGCGCTCCAGCAGCTCCGCCTGTGCCGCCGGGTCGTCCAGGTGCCGCAGGAACGCCAGCACGGTGAACCAGCGGTTCTCGTCGGTGATGGCGTTGTCGGGCGGATGCGCGAGTCGGCGGCGCAGCTCCGCGCGGCCCTCGGCGGTCAGGGTGAGGACGTGCCGGGGCGCTGCCCCCGCGCCCGGCTGGGGCCGGCGGGCCAGCAGACCGGCCTTCTCCAGCCGTTTGATCGCCGGATAGAGGGTGCTCTCGGCCACTGGTTTCACATGTCCGGTGAGCGCGGCGATCCGCTTGCGCAGCTCATAACCGTGCAGCGGTGCGTCGTGCAGGAAGCCCAGGATGGCGAGTTCGAGCATGGCCGCATTGTGCCGCATGACCGTGGTACCTCGCAGGCGCAATACATCGCAACCGAGGTATTCTCCGGTCCGACGCGAACCGTAAGGCGGGAGGAAGGCCATGCAGCACGCCTCATTCGGCCCGGAGGGGGCCCTCATCGGATGGACCGGCACGGCGGGGGACGGGGACGGCGGCGCGGCGCGCGTGTATGTCCATGGGCTCGGCGCCACATCGGCCGTCTATCACGCCCATATCGCCGCCGTACCGGCCCTCGCCGGCCGAAGGTCGCTCTTCGTGGACCTGCCCGGCCATGGGATCAGCGACCGTCCCGCCGATTTCGGCTACACACTGGAGGACCACGCCGACGCGCTGGCCTCGGCCCTCGACGCGGCCGGGGTGCGGGGCGCCGAGCTCATCGGGCACAGCATGGGCGGATCGGTCGCCATCGTGCTGGCGGTGCGCCGTCCGGAGCTGGTGTCCCGTCTGGTGCTCACCGAGGCCAATCTCGATCCGCACCCGCCGTCGGCGGCGGGCAGCAGCAAGATCGCCGCGTATACGGAGGATGCTTTCGTGCGCGGCGGCGGTTTCGAGGAGACCTTGGAACGGGTCGGACCGGTGTGGCGGGCGACGATGCGGCTCGCCGACCCGACCGCCCTGCACCGCAGCGCGTGCGCGCTGGTCCGCGGCACCCGGCCGACCATGCGCGAGATGCTTCTGGGTCTGGACGTTCCCCGCACCTATCTGATCGGCGGGCACACCGGGAAGCTCCCCGGGCATGAGGAGCTGACGGCGGCCGGAGTGGCGGTCCGCACCGTGCCCGGGGCGGGACACAACGTGATGTTCGACAACGCCCCCGGCTTCGCGGCGGCGGTCGTGGCTCAGCCCTGAGCGTTCCGGTCCGGGCCGTTCCGCCCGGCCTGGCCCGGTTCGCGGACGGAGAGCGCGAGAAAGCGCGTCGCCTCGTCGGTGTACGACTCCAGACGCCAGCCGGCGCCGGCCAGCAACGGCCGTAGCCGGGGTTCCGCCCGCAGATCGTCAGGGGTGAGGGGGCGGCCGTGGCGGGCGGCGAGAGCGGCCCGCCCCACCGGATGGAACAGCGCGAGCCGCCCACCGGGACGCACCACCCGGGCCAGTTCGCGCAAACCGTCCACCGGATCGGCGAGATGGGAGATCAGCCCGGCGGCGAACACCGCGTCGAGGCAGCCGTCGCGCAGCGGCAGCCGCGCCACATCGGCGAGGACCAGGTCGGCGAAGCCGTCCCGGCCCTCGCGTACGGCGGCGTCCAGCATGGCGGGTGTGAGGTCCACGCCGAGGACGGTCCCGCCGGGGCCGACCGCGGCGCGCAGCGCGGGCAGCGCCCGCCCCGTACCGCACCCCGCGTCCAGTACCGCGTCGCCGGGGCGCGGCCCGAGGTCGGCGATGGCGGCGGCGTAGGCGGGGCCGTCGTCCGGGAAGCGGCTGTCCCAGCCGGCCGCCCGGGGGGTGAAGAAGTCCCTCACGTCGGCCGCGCTGTTTCCGTGGGAGGGCTCATGTGGCACGGGAACTCCTGGGACACCTTGGATACGACAGATACGACAGATACGACAGATGCAACGGATGTGACGGATACGACGGTGAAGCGATGCGATGGGCAAGCAGCCTACGCCGCATCGAGTGCAGATTCGGACGCCGATCGATCGCTCTGGCATCTGACTCTGTCAAATTTCAACGGGTTCCGTAATGCGCCCCCAATGTGCGCCCCCACCGGGTCTAGCGTCCCTGGCCCAGGGGGACATCTGGAGCGCCGCCCGGCGCGGCGCATCCCGACCGAGGGAGACCGCCCATGACCAAGCCTCGCAGCGCTGCCGCACGCTCCATGGCCGATCTCGACCGTATTCTGAACGATCTCGTGGGCCAGGCCGCAGGTGTACGCCATGCCGTGGTGCTCTCCCGCGACGGGGCGAGCGTCAGCGCGTCCCGCGGACTCTCTCGTCAGGAGGCCGAGCACCTGGCCGCCGTCGCCTCCGGCTTCCACCACCTCGCCGCAAGCACAGGCCGCCGGGGACGGGGCGGCTCGCCCCGGCAGACGATGATCGAGACGGCGGCGGGCGCCCTCTTCGCCGCCGCGCTGGCGGACGGCGCGTGTCTGGCCGTCCTGGGCACCGTGGGCGCCGACCCGGCCGTGGTCGCCGAGGAGACCGACCGGCTCGTGGCCCTGGTGGACCGCGGGCGCGGACCGTGGTCCCGCCGCCGACGGTTCGGCCGGGTCCGCGCGGGTACCCGGAACACCCCTCGGAAGACGATGCCGACGACCACGGCGAAGGGACACGGCGATGCGAGCGGTGACGTGGCAGGGTCGACGTGAGGTGACGGTGGAGACGGTGCCGGACCCGATCATCAAGGAGCCGACGGACGCGATCGTCCGGATCACCACCACCGGACTGTGCGGTTCCGACCTCCATCTGTACGAGGTGCTCACACCCTTTATGACCCCCGGCGACATCCTCGGCCATGAGCCGATGGGCATCGTCGAGGAGACCGGCCCGGAAGTGACGAACCTCAGGCCCGGCGACCGTGTCGTGGTGCCGTTCCAGATCGCCTGCGGGCACTGCTGGATGTGCCGCTCCGGTCTGCCCACACAGTGCCAGACCACCCAGGTCGTCGAGCACGGTATGGGCGCGGAGATCTTCGGCTACACCAAGCTCTACGGCGCGGTGGCCGGCGGTCAGGCGGAGTATCTGCGGGTGCCGCAGGCCCAATACGGTCCGATCAAGGTGCCCGAAGGGGTCCAGGACGACCGCTGGGTCTATCTGTCCGACGTGCTGCCCACGGCATGGCAGGCGGTCGAGTACGCGGCGGTTCCGCGCGGCGGCACGCTCGCGGTCCTGGGGCTGGGACCCATCGGAAGCATGGCCTGCCGGGTGGCGAGGACACGGGGAGCGGCCGACCGGGTCATCGGTGTGGACCTGGTCCCCGAACGGCTGCGCCGAGCGCGCGCCGACGGCGTCGAGGTCTACGACCTCAACGACTTCTCCCATCAGGAGGACCTGGTCGAGGCCGTCCGTTCGGCCACCGACGGCCGCGGACCGGACGCGGTCATCGACGCGGTGGGAACGGAGGCCCACGGCAGCCCGGTCGGCCGGACCGCCCAGCGGGCCACGGGTTTCCTGCCGCGGGACTGGGCCGCCAAGCTCACGGAGAAGGCCGGGGTGGACCGGCTGGCGGCGCTGCGGCTGGCCATCGCGCTGGTGCGGCGCGGCGGAACGATCTCCCTCAGCGGGGTCTACGGCGGCATGGCCGATCCGCTGCCGTTGATGACCATGTTCGACAAGCAGATCCAGCTGCGGATGGGCCAGGCGAACGTGCGGCGCTGGGTCGACGACATCTTCCCGCTGCTGACGGACGAGGATCCGCTGGGCGTGGACGCGTTCGCCACCCACCGCATGCCGCTGGAGGAGGCACCCCGCGCCTATGAGATGTTCCAGCACAAGGAGGACGGTGCGATAAAGGTCCTCATGCGCCCCTGAACGTCGGATGGGCGGGGGTGCGGCATGAAGGGATGGATTCCGGTCGAATCTCGCTAGTCGGCGACGCCGGAGAGCGCGAGCGCCTTGTCGATACGGACCCTGACCAGCAGCTCGCCCGGCACACCGTTGCGGGCGCCGTACTCCTCGGCCCGGTCCTCGCCCATGTAACGGGCGGCGATCCGGGTGGCCCAGTCGCGGACCTGCTTCAGGTCGTCGATGAGTTCGGCGTGCCCCCGCAGCGTGACGAAGGCGAACGGCGGCCTGTCGTCGTCCACGCAGATGGCGACCCGGCCGTCCCGGGCCAAGTTGCGTCCCTTGACCGTGTCCTGACCTGTGTTGAAGACGAGGTCGTCACCGTCGAGCAGGAACCACACGGGGGCCAGGTGCGGGCTTCCGTCGGCCCGCACGGTCGACAGTTTCGCGGTGCGGGTGCCCTCCATCAGGAACTTCTGCCACTGATCCTTGGTCATGTTCTGTGCCATGTCCCCATCCTGCGTCAATCAGCACACAACCGAGAGCTGACGGGCGGGGTGGGTTGCCCGGACGGCGGCAGTGAGAAAGGCTGGCACGCAGCCGAAGGGGAATAGGGGAGGAATCGGGAATGGCACTGAACGAGGGGCTCGACTGGTTACTGGACGACCTGACCGAGCGGATCGCGGAGATACGGCATGCGCTGGTGCTGTCCAACGACGGGCTGGTGACGGGGGCGAGTTCCACTCTGGTGCGCCAGGACGCCGAGCATCTGGCTGCGGTGGCCTCCGGGCTGCACAGCCTCGCCAAGGGGTCCGGGCACCACTTCCGGACGGGCCGGGTACGGCAGACGATGGTCGAATTCGACGAGGGCGTCCTCTTTGTCATGGCGGCGGGGGACGGCAGCTGCCTGTGCGTGCTCACCGGTCCGGACGCCGATGTGGGGCAGGTCGCCTACGAGATGACGCTGCTGGTCAACCGGGTGGGGGAGCATCTGGGGGTCGAGGCCAGGCAGGAGAGCGGCACACCCGGATGATGCCGCGCGGGAGTTATCCACAGGCCTGACGGACCGTCTTGCTTCGCGGCTATCGTCGTCACTGTCAGTGATTGAGGCAGTGCGGGGGAGGACGTCGCCATGGCAGTGCGGGTGGATCAGGAACTGCGGGAGCGCTGGGAGCCGTGGGGCCTGGAAGGGCTCGGAGAGCCGAGCGGGCCGGGGCAGGCGAGCGGACCGGGAGATCCTCGCGGACCGGCGGGGCCGGGCGCATCGGGGGAGAGCGTCGCGTTCGAGGCGGCGGCTCGGGCGCTGGGGCTCAAACCGCGTGAGTTCGAGCTGGCCGTGCAGCTGGGAGAGGTGCGTACCGTCACCACCGGTCTGGGTCGGCGGGTGGCGTGCGAGGAGCTGAGGCGGGTGACCGCCGCGGAGGGCTTCCCGGAGGCGCTCATCGCCCGCCTCCGCGTGGTCGGCACGGCGGAGGGAGCGGAGCTGCTGGGCATCAGTCAGGGCCGGCTCACCCGTCTGGCGCGCGGGGGTTTCTTCGCCCCGGTCCGGTTCTATGTCAACCGCTACCGGGCCGTCGTATGGCTCTATCCGGCCACGGAGCTGACCGAGTTCGCGGTCAGGCAGCCGGAGTTGCTGAGCGGCCGCACCCCGCCGGGGCTGAGCGCCGCACTGGCCGCCGGGGAGGACTGGCGGGCCGCGAAATGGCGCCGCCGCAGGGTCGGCGGGTTGCTCACCCAGACCGAGGACCCCTGGGAGCGGGCCGCGGTCCTGGCCTGCGTGCTGGGCTCCGTCGAACTGGCCTCGGCCGTGTCCGATCCGTACGAGCGGGCCCATCTGCGGGAGCTGCGCCCCGCGCTCGTCCGGATGCGCCCCGAGGCCGGCGCGGTCCGGGACGTCATCGACACGGTGGTCACGGCGGACGATCCACGGGAGATCCGGCGCTATCGGGCCGCCCTCGCCTCCGCCCTGGACGACGCCCGCCGGGCCCGGCCCGCGCCGCGCCCGGCCGCCGGGGCGGAGCGACCGCTCGATGACCGCACCCGGGCTCCCGGCCTCCCGCGGAGCCTGTGGCAGAAGCTGGTCGGCAGGCGATGAGGCACGGCGCGGCACACCACGGTGGGCTCAGCCGCCGTCCGCCGGCCCTGCGCCGGGCGGCAGCGGGCGGAACAACCCCTCCTGCACCACCGACACCAGGAGCCGGCCCGCACGGTCGTAGATCTGGCCGCGCGCCAGTCCCCGGCCGCCCGTGGCCACGGGCGACTCCTGCTGGTAGAGGAACCACTCGTCGGTGCGGAACGGCCGGTGGAACCACATGGCGTGATCGAGGGAGGCCATGTCGAAGCCCCGCGGGCCCCACAGCGGCTCGACCGGTACCCGCACCGCGTCCAGCAGCATCATGTCGCTCGCGTAGGTGAGCGCGCAGGTGTGCACCAGCGGATCGTCCCCGAGCGGCCCCACCGCGCGCATCCACACGGCGCTGCGCGGCTCCACGCCCTTGAGCTCCTCCTCCGTCCAGCGCATCCGCTCCACATAGCGGATGTCGAAGGGCTGTCGCCGCTCCATGCGGGCGAACGCCTCGGGGAGCGAGCCCAGATGGGAGCGAACCTCGTCGGCGAGGGTCGGCAGATCTTCCGGTCCGGGCACCTCGGGCATCGGCAGCTGCTGCTCGATCCCCGGCTCAGGAGAATGAAAGGAAGCCGTCAGATTGAAGATCGTACGACCCTGCTGGATGGCGACGACCCGGCGGGTGGTGAAGGAGCGCCCGTCCCGGACCCGCTCCACCTGGTACACGATGGGCACGCCCGGCCGCCCCGGCCGCAGGAAGTACGCGTGCAGCGAGTGCACCGGGCGCTGCCCGTCGGTGGTCCGCCCGGCGGCCACCAGCGCCTGGCCCGCCACCTGCCCGCCGAACACCCGCTGCAGCGACTCATCGGGGCTGCGGCCGCGGAAGATGTCCAGTTCGATCCGTTCCAGATCGAGCAGATCGACCAGACGCTCGGCGGGATTGGTCATCGGTGGTGCTCCTTCACTGAGGGGGCCGGGCCGGTCCCCGGCGCGCATCGCCTCCAGGAGGCTACAACTGGCCCACCTCGGTGACCCGGACCACCGCCCGGCCCTCCTCGTCGGAAGCGGCGAGGTCGACCTCGGCCGAAATGCCCCAGTCGTGGTCGCCGTTCGGGTCGTCGAAGGTCTGCCGCACCTGCCACAGCCCGTGCTCGGCGTCCTCCTCGATCCGCAGCAGCTTCGGCCCGCGGGCCTGCGGTCCGGTGCCGAGCTCCGCGTACTCCTCCCAGTACCCGTCCATCGCCTCCGCCCAGGCGTCCTCGTCCCAGCCGGAGTCGGCGTCCATCTCCCCCAGCTCGGCGACCTTGTCCAGCGCGGCGAGCTCCACCCGGCGGAACATGGCGTTGCGGACCAGCACGCGGAAGGCGCGGGCGTTCGCGGTGACCGGCCTGACCTGGTCGGCGCGCTCCTGCGCCTCCTCCGCCGACTCCTCCTCCGGGTTGGCCAGCTGCTCCCACTCGTCGAGGAGGCTGGAGTCGACCTGCCGCACCATCTCGCCGAGCCAGGCGATGATGTCCTGGAAGTCATCGGACTTCAGATCGTCCGGCACGGTGTGGTCCAGGGCCTTGTAGGCGCTGGCCAGGTAGCGCAGCACGATGCCCTCGGTGCGCGCCAGGTCGTAGAACGAGGTGAACTCGGTGAAGGTCATCGCCCGCTCGTACATGTCGCGGATCACCGACTTGGGCGACAGCGGATGGTCGCCCACCCATGGGTGGCTCTTGCGGTAGAGCCCGTAGGCATGGGACAGCAGCTCCTCCAGGGGCTTGGGGTAGGAGATGTCCTGGAGCCGCTCCATGCGCTCCTCGTACTCCACGCCGTCCGCCTTCATCGCGGCGACCGCCTCACCGCGCGCCTTGTTCTGCTGGGCGGCCAGGATCTGCCGGGGATCGTCCAGCGTCGACTCGACGACCGAGACCATGTCCAGGGCGTAGGAGGGGGATTCGGGGTCCAGCAGCTCGAAGGCGGCCAGCGCGAAGGTGGACAGCGGCTGGTTGAGCGCGAAGTCCTGCTGGAGATCCACCGTCAGCCGGATGACCGGCCCGTCCCCCTTCTCGCCGTCGGCGCCCTGCGGCTCCACCTGCTCGACCACCCCGCCGTCCAGCAGCGAGCGGTAGATCGCGATCGCCCGGCGGATGTGCCGCAGCTGGTTCTTGCGCGGCTCGTGGTTGTCCTCCAGCAGGTGGCGCATCCCCTCGAAGGCGTTGCCGGGACGGGCGATGACCGACAGCAGCATGGCGTGGGTGACCCGGAAGCGGGAGGTGAGCGGCTCCGGTTCGGAGGCGATGAGCTTCTCGAAGGTGTTCTGGCCCCAGTTGACGAAGCCCTCGGGCGCCTTCTTGCGCACCACCTTGCGCCGCTTCTTCGGATCGTCCCCGGCCTTCGCGAGCGCCTTCTCGTTCTCGATGACATGCTCGGGAGCCTGGGCCACCACAAAGCCCGCGGTGTCGAAGCCGGCCCGTCCGGCCCGGCCCGCGATCTGGTGGAACTCCCGGGCCCGCAGCGTCCGCACCCGCTGGCCGTCGTACTTGGTCAGCGCGGTGAACAGCACCGTGCGGATGGGCACATTGACGCCCACGCCCAGGGTGTCCGTACCGCAGATGACCTTGAGCAGTCCGGCCTGCGCCAGCTTCTCCACCAGCCGCCGGTACTTGGGCAGCATGCCCGCATGGTGCACGCCGATCCCATGCCGGACGTAACGGGACAGGTTCCGGCCGAACTTGGTAGTGAAGCGGAAGTTGCCGATCAGCGAGGCGATCTCGTCCTTCTCGGCGCGCGTGCACATATTGATGCTCATCAGCGCCTGGGCCCGCTCGACCGCCGCCGCCTGGGTGAAGTGCACGATGTAGACGGGCGCCTGCTGCGTCTCCAGCAGCTCGGTCAGCGTCTCGGTCAGCGGCGTCGTCCGGTATTCGTAGCTCAGCGGCACCGGCCGGGTCGCGGACCGTACGACCGCGGTGGGCCGCCCGGTGCGCCGGGTCAGGTCCTCCTCGAACCGGCTCACATCTCCGAGCGTCGCCGACATCAGGATGAACTGCGCCTGCTCCAGCTCCAGCAGGGGGATCTGCCACGCCCAGCCCCGGTCCGGCTCCGCGTAGAAGTGGAACTCGTCCATCACCACCTGGCCGATATCCGCGTCCTTGCCGTCCCGCAGGGCGATGGACGCCAGCACCTCGGCCGTACAGCAAATCACCGGCGCGTCCGCGTTGACCGACGCGTCCCCGGTCAGCATCCCGACGTTCTCGGTGCCGAAGAGCTTGCACAGCTCGAAGAACTTCTCCGACACCAGGGCCTTGATCGGCGCGGTGTAGAAAGTGACCTCGTCCCGGGCGAGCGCGGCGAAGTGGGCGCCCGCCGCGACCAGGCTCTTGCCCGAGCCGGTGGGGGTGGACAGGATCACATTCGCCCCGGACACCACCTCGATCAGCGCTTCCTCCTGGGCGGGGTAGAGCGAGATGCCCCGCTCCTCGACCCAGGTGGAGAACGCCTCGAAGAGTGCGTCGGGGTCGGCGTCGCTCGGCAGCTGATCGATAAGAGTCACGTCCCTATACTGCCTGGTTTCCCCGCCGGGACGGGAACCGGCTGTGCGGACGAAGATCGTCCGCCGTTAGGCTGGGCCGGGCCGAAGCAGTCAACTCCCGTGCGGACGCGGGAAAGAACAGGGGCGGGGTACGACCATGATGGGACCGGCGCATTCGCTGTCCGGAGCGGCGGCCTGGCTGGGGGTGGGGGCGGCGGCCGCGGCGGCCGGCCACGCGATGCCCTGGCCGGTGCTGGTCGCCGGCGCGCTGATCTGCGCGGGAGCGGCGCTCGCCCCCGACCTCGACCACAAGGCGGCGACCATCTCGCGGGCCTTCGGACCCATCTCGCGGGGGCTGTGCGAGGTGATCGACAAGATCTCGCACTCCGTCTACAAGGCCACCAGGAAGCCGGGCGACCCGCGCCGCTCGGGCGGCCACCGCACGCTCACCCACACCTGGGTATGGGCGGTGCTGATCGGCGCCGGAGCCTCGGCGCTCGCCATGGTCGGCGGCCGCTGGGCGGTGCTCGGCATCCTCTTCGTCCACATGGTGCTGGCCGTCGAGGGACTGCTGTGGCGCGCGGCGCGGGTCTCCAGCGACGTCCTGGTGTGGCTGCTCGGGGCGGCCAGCGCCTGGATCCTCGCCGATGTGCTGCACCAGCCGGGCAACGGCTCGGACTGGCTGTTCGGCTCACCGGGCCAGGAGTACCTCTGGCTCGGGCTGCCGATCATCCTCGGCGCCCTGGTCCACGACATCGGGGACGCGCTGACCGTCTCCGGCTGCCCGATCCTGTGGCCCATCCCGATCGGCCGCAAGCGCTGGTACCCGGTCGGCCCGCCGAAGGGGATGCGGTTCCGGGCCGGCAGCTGGGTCGAGCTGAAGGTGCTGATGCCGGTCTTCATGGTGCTCGGCGGCATGAGCGGGCTGGCCGCCCTCGGCATCATCTGAGCCCCGGGCGGGGCCGGGGCGCCCGCACCGGGACCCGGCCCCGCTCACTGATGCCAGGAGCGCCACAGCGCGGCATAGGCACCGTCCGCCGCGAGGAGTTCCTCATGGCTGCCCAGCTCGGTGATCCGGCCGCTCTCGACCACGGCGATCACATCCGCGTCATGCGCGGTGTGCAGCCGGTGGGCGATCGCGACCACGGTCCGGCCCTCCAGCACCCGGCCCAGCGACCGCTCCAGATGGCGTGCCGCCCGCGGGTCCAGCAGCGAGGTGGCCTCGTCCAGCACCAGCGTATGCGGATCGGCGAGCACCAGCCGCGCCAGCGCGATCTGCTGTGCCTGCGCGGGGGTGAGCGCGAAACCGCCCGACCCCACCTCGGTGTCCAGTCCCTCGTCCAGCGCGCGGGCCCAGCCGTCGGCGTCCACCGCGCCCAGCGCCGCCCACAGCTCGGCGTCCTCGGCGGAGGCGCGGGCCAGCAGCAGATTGTCCCGCAGCGAGCCCACGAAGACATGGTGCTCCTGGTTGACCAGGGCCACATGCTCGCGGACCCGCTCGGCCGGCATCCGCGCCAGCTCCGCCCCGCCCAGGGTCACCCTGCCGGTGCGCGGGGAGTAGATTCCGGCCAGCAGCCGCCCCAGGGTGGACTTCCCCGCCCCGGACGGGCCCACCAGCGCCAGCCGCGTCCCCGGGGGCACCTTGAGGGACACCTCGTGCAGCACATCGCTGCCCTCGAGGTAGCCGAACCGCACCTCGTCCGCCCGCACCTCCCGGCCACCGGGGACCACCCCCTCGTCGGCGGGGCCCTCCTCGATCTCCCGCACCCCCACCATCCGGGCCAGCGACACCTGTGCCACCTGAAGCTCGTCGTACCAGCGCAGGATCAGCCCGATCGGATCGACCAGCATCTGGGCCAGCAGCGCCCCGGTGGTCAGATCGCCGATCGACATCCAGCCCCGCATCACACACATGCCGCCGATCACCAGCACCGAGCCGGTGATCAGGGTGTAGCTGACATTGATCACCGGGAAGAGCACCGAGCGCAGCCAGAGCGTATAGCGCTCCCACGCCGTCCACTGCCGGATGCGCAGCTCGGACTGGGCGATCCGGCGGTCGCCCAGCCGGTGGGCCTCGATGGTCCGCCCGGCGTCCACGCTCTCGGTGAGGGACGCGGACACCGCCGCGTAGCCGGCCGCCTCCGAGCGGTAGGCGCTCGGCGCGCGCCGGTAGTACCAGCGGCAGCCGATCACCAGCACCGGAAGCGCCACCAGCACCGCCAGACCCAGGGGAGGAGCGGTCAGGGTCAGCGCGCCGAGCAGCAGCCCGGTCCACACCACGCCGATGGCGAGCTGCGGCACGGCCTCGCGCATCGCATCGGCCAGCCGGTCGATATCGGTGGTGATCCGGGACAGCAGATCCCCGGTCCCGGCCCGCTCCAGCACCCCCGGAGGCAGCCTCACCGACCGTACGAGAAAGTCCTCCCGCAGATCCGCCAGCATCCGCTCGCCCAGCACCGCCCCGCGCAGCCGGACCATCCGGACGAACACGGTCTGCACCGTCAGCGCCACGGCGAACAGCGCCACAGTGCGCCCGATGTGGAGGTTCCGCTCGCCCGTGGAGAGGTCCTCGACCAGGCCGCCCAGCAGCTGCGGGCCGACCATGGAGGCGAGCACGGCGGTCGCGTTGACGACCATCAGCACGGTGAACGCGCCCCGGTGCCGCCGCAGCAGCTCACGCACATAGGCCCGCACGGTGCTGGGGGTGCCGACCGGCAGCGTCGTCGCCGACTCCGGTGCCGCCGGGTCATAGGCGGGCGGTGCCACGCCGATCATGCCGACTCCTCGATGTGTTCCTCGATCCGTCCGATGCCCTCGAGACCGTGGCCGGTCGGCGCGGTGCCCCGCCCGGCCCTCCGCGCGGCGGCCTCGCCGTCCGGCTCGCGGGTGACCACCGCGCGATACGCGGGATCGGTGGCCAGCAGCTCACGGTGGGTGCCCACCGCCGCCGCCACGCCCTTGTGCACGAACACCACCCGGTCGGCCCGGTCCAGCAGCAGCGGGCTGGAGGTGAGGACGACGGTCGTCCGGCCCGCCCGCAGCCGCCGCACCCCCTCGGCGATCCGGGCCTCGGTGTGCGAGTCCACCGCGGAGGTCGGTTCGTCGAGCACCAGCACCTCCGGATCGGTCACCAGCGAGCGGGCCAGTGCCAGCCGCTGCCGCTGGCCACCCGACAGCGAGCGGCCGCGCTCGGTGATCCGGGTGCGCATGGGGTCGGCGTCGCCCGACTCCGCCGCCGACGCCTGGGCCAGCGCGTCCAGCACATCGCCGCACTGGGCCGCCTCGAGCGCCTTTTGTGCCGAGACCTCACCGGACCTGGGCACATCCAGGAGCTCGGCGAGCGTTCCCGACAACAGCACCGGGTCCTTGTCCTGTACCAGCACCGCGGCGCGCGCCGTGGACAGCGCCACCTCGTCCAGGGCGACCCCGCCCAGCAGCGCCGACGGTGCCCCGGCACGGTCCGGGTCGTCCGTGCCGTTCGTGCTCTCCTGCGCGGAATGCCCTCCGAGCCGGTCCGCCAGCCGCCCCGCCGCGTCCGGGTCACCGCACACCACCGCGGTCAGCAGTCCGCTGGGCGCCAGCAGCCCGCTCGCCGGGTCGTACAGATTCCCGCCGAGCGGCGCGGCGTCCGCCCGCTCCGCCCGGCGCTCGTTCCCGTGCCCCGCGGCTGCGGCCCCGCCCTCCGGGGCGGAGCGCCGCAGCGCCAGCACCCGGGCCGCGCGCCGCGCGGAGGGCCGGGAGAAGGAGTACGCCATGGCGATCTCCTCGAAGTGCCGCAGCGGGAAGAGCAGAAAGGTCACCGCGCTGTACACGGTGACCAGCTCGCCCACCTCGATCCGGCCGTCGCGGGCCAGCGCCGCCCCGTACCAGACGACGCCGATCAGCAGCAGCCCCGGCAGCGCGACCTGCACGGCCGCGATCAGCGCCCACATCCGCGCGCTGCGCACCGCCGCGCTCCGCACCTCCTGCGAAGCCTTCCGGTAGCGGCGCAGGAACAGTTCCTCCCCGCCGATGCCCCGCAGCACCCGCAGCCCGGCCACGGTGTCCGAGGCCAGCTCGGTCGCCCGGCCCGCCTTCTCCCGCTGCTCATCGGCCCGGCGCGTCGCACGTGGCAGCAGCGGCAGCACGGCCAGCGCCAGCGCGGGCACACCGACCGCCACCACCACTCCCAGCGCCGGCTGGTAGAGCACCAGGGCCACGCAGAGCGCGACGGTGGTGATCGCGGCCGCCGTGAACCGGGACAGGGCCTCCACAAACCAGCCGATCTTCTCGACATCGCCCGTGGAGACGGCGACGACCTCGCCCGCCGCCACCTTCCGGGTGAGGGCGGAACCCAGCTCCACCGCCTTGCGGGCCAGCAGCTGCTGGAGCCGCGCCGCCGCCGTGATCCAGTTGGTGACCGCCGCGCGGTGCAGCATGACGTCCCCCAGCGCGGTGAGCACGGTGAGTCCCCCCATCAGCGCTCCGGCCATCGCCAGCCGGGCGCCGGAGCGGTCCACGACCGCCTGCACACCAAAGCCGATGGCGAGGGGGAAGGACACCAGTGCCGCCATGTGCACCAGACCCCAGAGGGCCGCCTTGCACTGCCCGCCCAGCTGGTTCCTGCCCAGCCAGAGGAGTAACCGCGGACCTGACCGTACGTCGGGGCGGCCGGGGTCGGGATACGGAAGATCGCGAATGTGCATGACGTCCCAAGGTCGGGGGCGGTGGAGGGCCGGGAGGAGACGTGAAAGGTTGACGTTCCCACGGCGTGGAATTCAACTGGTTTTCCGGGGAGCGGCCGGAACACGCCAATCCGCACGCGGCGCTGTCCGTTGCAGGTGGGATCATGGGGACATGCGAATCTCCGGCACGATGCCCATGCGCGCGGCGGCCGCGGCCGCCGCTGCCCTCGTCCTCCTCTCGGCCTGCGGCGACGGCGGCGGGGACAGCGGCGGAGACAAGGGCGGAGACCAGGGCAAACAAGCGCTGCGCGGCGGGGCGTCCACACCGGATCCCACGCGTATCCCGGAGGTGGGAGACCGGCTCCAGTCCCGCATCCCGGACCAGTCCCGTCAGGTCGTGGCGGTCTACGGCAAAGGGGTGAACTCGGCGGACGCGACCGTGGTCCTCTACACCAAGGAGGGCACGGCATGGAAGCGGACCCGCAGTTGGACGGCGCACAACGGCAAGCGCGGCTGGACGACGAACCATCATGAGGGCGACAAGCGCAGCCCGGTCGGCGTCTACACGCTCAGCGACGCGGGCGGTGTGCTGCCCGACCCCGGCGCCCGGCTGCCGTACACCTCCTCCGGCTCCTTCGCGGCGCCCCACTACTGGCCCAAGTCCCACTGGACCGACTTCGACTACGTCATCGCCATCGACTACAACCGCGTCAAGGGCACCTCACCGCTCGATCCGACCCGGCCCGAGGGGCAGAGCAAGGGCGGCAGCATCTGGCTGCACATGGATCACGGCAGCGGCACCTCGGCCTGCGTCAGCCTCTCCAAGTCCGGTATGGAGTATCTGCTGAAGAACCTCGACCCCAAGCTGCACCCGGTGGTGGTCATGGGGGACAAGGCGCATCTGGCCGCCTGAGCGCGGCACGGCACCTCAGCAGCGGTGGTCCGGGGCTCCGGACAGGGCGTCCAGCAGCTCACCCAGCGCCTCGCGCTGCCGCTCGCTGAGCGGTGCCAGGATGTCCTCCGCGGCGGAGCGGCGTGCCTCGCGCAGTGCGCGCAGCGTGGCACGCCCGGTGTCGGTGAGCTCGACGCGCACCACCCGGCGGTTGGACGGATCCGGTACGCGGCGCACCGAGCCATGCGTCTCCAGGGCGTCCACCAGCGTCGTCACGGCGCGCGGGACCACCTCGAGGCGCCGCGCCAGGTCCGCCATCCGCGGCGGCTGGTCGCCGTGGGCGACGGTGCGCAGCAGGCGGGACTGGGCGGGGGTGATGCCCAGCGGCTCCATATGGCGCTTCTGGGCGCGGTGCAGTCTGCGGGTCAGGTGCAGCAGCCGCTCCGCGAGGAGGCCGGAGGTCTCGGGGGTGGACATGATCGCAGCTTATCAGGACCTGGTTCATTGTGAGCATAGGTAACAATGAGCTATGCTCCGAAAGTCCGCGCCGCCGCGTCCACGGCTCCACCATGCCGTCACCCATGGCGCCCTCCCTGCCTCCAGAAGGAGCCCATGCACCCCGACACCCCGTCATGGACCCCGTCCGCCCGGGAGTCCGAGCAGCCCGCCCAAGTGCGGCGCATCCTCCGCCTCTTCCGTCCCTACCGCGGCCGCCTCGCCCTGGTCGGCCTGCTGGTCGCCGCCTCCGCGCTGGTCTCGGTCGCCTCACCGTTCCTGCTCCGGGAGATCCTCGACACCGCCATCCCCGACGGCCGCACCGGTCTGCTCACCCTGCTCGCCCTCGGCATGATCGCCGCGGCCGTCGTCAACAGCGTCTTCGGCGTCGTGCAGACCCTGATCTCCACCACCGTCGGCCAGCGGGTCATGCACGATCTGCGCACCGCCGTCTACGACCGGTTGCAGCGCATGCCGCTCGCCTTCTTCACCCGCACCCGCACCGGCGAGGTGCAGTCCCGGATTGCCAATGACATCGGCGGTATGCAGGCCACCGTCACCTCCACCGCGACCTCGCTGGTCTCCAACCTCACCAGCGTGGTCGCCACCGTCGTCGCGATGCTCGCGCTCGACTGGCGGCTGACCGTCGTCTCGCTGCTCCTGCTGCCGCTGTTCGTCTGGATCAGCCGGCGCGTCGGCACCGAGCGCAAGAAGATCACCTCACAGCGCCAGAAGCAGATGGCGGCCATGTCCGCGATGGTCACCGAGTCCCTCTCGGTGAGCGGCATCCTGCTCGGCCGCACGATGGGCCGGTCGGCGTCGCTCACCCAGCAGTTCGCCCAGGAGTCCGAGCGCCTCGTGGGCCTGGAAGTGCGCTCCAACATGGCCGGCCGCTGGCGGATGTCCACCATCGGCGTCGTCATGGCGGCGATGCCCGCGCTGATCTACTGGGCCGCGGGAATCGCCCTCCAGGCCGGCGGTCCGGCCGTCTCCATCGGCACGCTCGTCGCCTTCGTCTCGCTCCAGCAGGGGCTGCTCCGCCCCACCGTGAGCCTGCTGTCCACCGGTGTGCAGATGCAGACCTCCCTCGCCCTCTTCGCCCGCATCTTCGAATACCTCGACCTGCCGATCGACATCGCCGAGCCCGCCGAACCGGTGCGGCTGGAGCGGGTGCGCGGCGAAGTCCGCTTCGACGGCGTCGACTTCGACTACGACAGCGAGAACCCCGGTACGTCGAAGGGCACCCTGCGCGGCATCGAGCTGACCGTTCCCGCGGGCGGCAGCCTGGCCGTCGTCGGACCGACCGGCTCCGGCAAGACGACCCTCAGCTATCTGGTGCCACGGCTCTACGACGTGACCGGCGGCCGGGTGCTGATCGACGGGGTGGACGTCCGCGACCTCGACTTCGACACCCTCTCCCGGGCCGTCGGCGTCGTCTCCCAGGAGACCTATCTCTTCCACGCCTCGGTCGCCGAGAACCTGCGCTTCGCCAAGCCCGACGCCACCGACGAGGAGATCGTGGCGGCGGCCGAGGCCGCCCAGATCCACGACCACATCGCCTCCCTCCCGGACGGCTACGACACGCTCGTCGGAGAGCGCGGCTACCGCTTCTCCGGCGGCGAGAAGCAGCGTCTGGCCATCGCCCGCACGATTCTGCGCGACCCGCCCGTCCTCATCCTCGACGAGGCCACCAGCGCCCTGGACACCCGCACCGAACAGGCCGTGCAGCAGGCCATCGACGCGCTCTCGGCCGGCCGCACCACGATCACCATCGCCCACCGGCTGTCCACCGTGCGCGACGCCGACCAGATCGTGGTCCTCGACGGCGGCCGAGTCGCCGAGCGCGGCACCCACGAGGAGCTGCTGGTGAAGGACGGACGCTACGCCGCACTGGTACGGCGCGACGCCCAGCTGTCGCCGGTGGCGCCCGCCGTGTAGCACGGATCCTGGTGTGGCCGGGACATGGCGCGCCGCCCGTGCGTCCGGACTGCCAAGATGAGTGGATGATCTATCCAGCCGATACAGACCAGTCGACTGCGGATCAGACACGGCTGTTACTGGTCGAGGACGACCGGGAAACCGCAGACATGCTGACCGAACTGTTCAGTTCGGAGGGTTACCGCGTCGATGTGGCGTTCGACGGCCATCGGGGGCTTCATCTGGGTCTCAGCCGACGACATCAGGTGATGGTCATCGACCGCATGCTCCCCGGCATCGACGGCCTCGACCTGGTGAAGCGGTTGCGCCGGGTCGGCCTCACCACCCGGGTCCTGATGCTGACCGCACTGGGGGAACTGGGCGATCGGGTCAGCGGTCTCGACTCCGGCGCGGACGACTACCTGGTCAAGCCGTTCGAGGTGGACGAACTGCTGGCCAGGGTGCGGGCGCTGCACCGGCGCGGCCTCTCGGACGCCGAAGTCCTTCCGCTCGGCGACGGACAGCTCGACCTCCAGCGCCGCGAGGTCCGTCTCGCCGACGGCAGGTGCGTCGAGCTGTCCTTGCGGGAATGCGCGTTGCTCCACACGCTGGCGGACGGCCCCAGGACCGTGTACGGCCGCTCACACCTGCGCGAACGCGTGTTTCCCGACACCTCGGCGGACTCCATCGTCGACACCTACGTCTACTACCTGCGGCGGAAGCTGGGCCGCGATGTCGTCCGCACCGTACGCGGGAGCGGCTACCAGATGGGAACGCTGTGATGTCGCTTCCGGCCCTCTTCCCGCGCCGTACGGCCCGCAGCCCCGAACAGCGCAGGCTCGCCTCCGCCCAGTGGACGATCACCCTGCGCATCTCGCTGGTGATGTCGGTGATCATGTTGCTGGTCGGGGCCATCGTCTACTGCGTCGTCCTGGTCGCCCAACGCGCCGACGCGGAGCGCGAGACCCAGTGGAGCGTCGAGCACAACACCGTCGACAGCCCGCCGGTCTGCGTGTGGATGACCGTGGAGCGGGACGGGTTGGTCCGCAGCACCCCCGGTATCCCGGCTGGACTGCCCGTGACCTCCAGCCTGGACGCGGTCCGCGAGGGCGGTTCACCGAGGCTGGAACGGGTGGAGCGAGGGGGTGAGGAGTACACGGTGCGCACCGCGTGGCGCGGCTCGGAGCTCGTCCAGGCGGCGTACGGGGAACGCTTCCAGCGCGCCGACCGCAACCACCTGCTGCTGGCCTTCGCGGCGGCGGAGGCGGTCGGCCTGGTGCTCGTCGCGGTCGCCAGCGGCCTGCTCGCGCGGCGCGCCATGACACCGCTGTCCGAGGCCCTGGACCGGCAGCGGCGGTTCGTCGCGGACGCCAGCCACGAACTGCGCACTCCGCTGACCCAGTTGCACACCCGCGCGCAGCTCCTGGCCCGCCGTTCCGGTTCGGCGAGCCCCCAGCAGCTGGCCGGTGACCTCCAGCGGCTGGTGACCGGAACGCGCCAGCTCGGCGACATCATCGACGACCTGCTGCTGTCCGCGCGGCTCTCCCGGTCGCCGGGCTCCTGCGAGCCCGTCGACCTCGACATCCTCGCGGAGGAGGCGGTGACCGCCGAGGACGCGCGAGCCCAGTCGATGGGGCTGACCGTGCGTCTGCGGTGCGGGCCGGAGCGGCATGTGGTGATGGGCACCGCGCCGGCCCTGCGCCGGGTGATCGCCGCGCTGGTCGACAACGCGATGGGGCACACCCCGCCCGGCGGGGAGGTCGTGGTGTCCGTGGACGCCCCGCTCCCCGGCACCGTGTCGCTGTCCGTACGCGACACCGGCGTCGGGTTCCCGCCGGAGGAGGCCGAGCGCATCTTCGAGCGGTTCGCCAGGGGCACCGCCGGTGGCCGGGGCAGACGGTTCGGGCTCGGCCTGGCGCTCGCCCGTGAGGTGGTCGAGAGCCATCGGGGGCGGATCACCGCCGAGGGACGCCCGGGGGACGGCGCGCTGTTCACCGTCGAACTGCCGACGGCGCGGGTGGCGGAGACGATCCCGCGACCGCGGCCGAGCGCGGCGTGCCTCCCCGCGGGCGCCCGGGGTACGGATGCCCCCGGCCCCTGACCGGTCACCGCCTGGCCGGTGACGGGTGGTTTCACGAGCCGGCCGGTGGCCGGTGGTTCCACGGCCGGGCCGGTGACCGACCGCGTGGCCGGGCTCACGAGGCGCGCCGTCCGCGCCAGTCCAGCGCGCCGCTGTCGATGTCCTCGGCGAGCCCGGCCAGCGGCGACGCGGCGTCCCACACCAGCCGCGTCCGCCGCCACAGCCGGCCGTTCGCCAGTCGCTTCCACACGATCCCCTGGCAGTGGTCGCCCGGTGAGAGGAAGACCCCGACCGCGTTCCCGGCGCTCACGATGGCCGCCGTGGTGGTCTGGTCGGCGCCGAAGTACCGGAACCGAGGGGTGAACCCGGCGCGTTCGCAGGCGATCCGCAGACTCAGGCCGAGACCGTCCGAGCGGTCACCGGGCGCGACCCAGACGTCCTCGGCCAGTTCTTGGAGGGTGAGCCGTTGCCGGTGGGCCAGCCGGTGACCGGGGGCCAGCCCGATCAGCACCGGTTCGGTGTCCAGGTCGCGGACGGTGAAGTCGCGGACCGGGGGCGCCACCACGTCCGGGAACTCGCTGACGACCGCGAGCGCGATCTTCTCGGTGCGCAGCAGCTCCAGCACGGCCTGGGAGGACGGCTCCAGATAGGTGAGCTGTTCGTGGTGCGGCAGCCGCTCCCGGATGAGCGCGGCGATCCGCGGCACCCACGGATTGTCCACTCCGCCCAGCGCGACGGCCTGCGGCGGTTCGGCCGGCCGGGCCAGCGTCCGCGCCGTGGTGAGCAGATCGCCGAACTCGTCGAGCAGCTCCCGGGCCCGCCCCAGCACATGGACGCCGAGTTCGGTCGGCACCACGCCCTGTGGGCGGCGGCGGAACAGCGGACCGCCGAATTCCTGCTCAATGCGTCTGAGCTGCGTGGACAGTCCGGATTGCGCGATGTTCAGTCTGGTGGCCGCGTGGCTGATGCTGCCCGCCTCAGCTACGGTGAGCACGATCCGCAGGTGGCGCAGATCCATCTCCACTTGCTGCCTCCGTCTGTGATGGTCGCGGCCGGAAATATCCGATGACGAGTACGGCGCCGGCCAGGGACAGCAGCGCCGTCCAGGTGGCGGTGACGTACATGGCGTGCAGATACGCGCGGTTCGCGGCGGCGAGGAGATCGGGCCGGTTCAGCGATCTGGCCACCGCCCGGGTGGCCTCCGCGGAGTCCATGGCCCGGTCCCGTGTCCCCGGGGCCAGTCCGTCGAGCGCGGGCCGGATGTTCCCGCGGTAGGCGGTGGCGAGCACGGAGCCGAGCACCGCGACCCCGAGGGTGCTGCCCACCGGCCGGGTCGCGGCGCTGACGGCCGCGCCGGCGCCGGTGTACCGCCGCGGCAGGGCGGCCATCATCTCGGCCGTCATCGGCGCGACCACCAGCCCGATACCGGCGCCCTGCGCGAAGAGGACCCCCGCGATCCAGGCCACCGGGGTGTCCGCGGTGAAGAACACGTAACCGCCGAAGGTCAGGCCGGCCAGGAGTATCCCGGCGACCGCGCACCAGCGGACGGTCAGCAGCCGGCAGAGGGCGGGGGAGACCTGGTTGCCGAGGACGATGCCGCCCGCGGCGGACGCCATCACGCCCCCGGCGGCCAGCGCCGACAGCCCGTGCACCCCTTGCAGGTAGAAGGCGCAGTAGAAGAGCTGTCCGGCCAGGCCGAAGAAGAGCAGCAGCAGGGTCACGCTGCCGCCCGCGAAGCGCGGCTCGGCGAAGAGGCGCACATCGAACCCCGGTGTCTCCCGGCGGCTCTGCGTCACCACGAGCGCCGCCAGCAGGGCGAGGCCGACGGCGAGGGGCAGCAGGGCGGCCGGGCTCGTCCAGCCGGCCGGGCGGCCGCCCCGGATGACGCCGTACACCACGAGCCCCAGCCCCAGGACGGAGAGCACCAGGGCCGACGCGTCGAGCACCCTGCGCTCGGCATAGCGCACCTCGGGCACCAGGAGAGCCGCGCCGGCCAGACACACCGCCACCACCGGAAGGTTGACGAGGAACACCGATCCCCACCAGAACCGGGTCAGCAGCGCCCCGCCCACCACCGGTCCGAGCGCGACGGCCGCGCCGCCCGCCGAGGCCCAGATGGCGATCGCCCGGGTCCGGTGGGCGGGCGCGGTACCGCGGGTGACGATCGCCAGTGTCGCCGGGGTGATCAGCGCCCCGCCCGCGCCCATGAAGCCGCGGGTGACGGTCAGTTCCGTGGCCCCGGGCGAGAACGCGGCCGGCGTGGCGGCGGCGGCCAGCACCACCAGCCCGGCGACCAGGACGCGGCGCGGCCCGTAGCGGTCGGCCAGAGCGCCTCCGGTGAAGCTGCCCGCGGCGAAGACCAGCGAGTACGAGGCGTTGGCCCAGGCCAGGTCCGCGGAGCCGGCCCCGAGCCCGCGAACTGGGTCGGCGAGGGTCTCCATCGTCACGTTGAGGACCGTGTTGTCCAGCAGGACCAGCGTCTGCGCCAGAACCGCCACCGCCACCGTCCACCACGGCCGCGCCGGGGCGGCCGCGCCGCCGGGCCCGCCCGCGGTGGGGGCGGCCGGCGCCATGGGCCGGTGGCTCACGACTCCAGCGCTCGCCGGCCCGCGACGACGGTCCGGGTGAGCTCCGCGACCCGCTGTCCGAGGTGTTCCGCGGTGGCGAGGTCGGATGTGTGCACCGCGCCCGACCTGTCGTCCACGGGGGACTGCGCCGCCGCGCCCTGGTAGAAGCCGAGCCGGTTGGGGTCGAACTCGCTGCCGGAGGAGGAGTTCCAGCCGGGGGCCAGGCCCAGGCTGACCCAGAGCATGCCGTGCTGTGCGGCGAGGGTGGCGAAGTAGCCCAGGGTGCCGGCCTTGTCCCCGGCCATCGAGCCGGAGTTGGTGAAGCCCGCGGCCAGCTTGTCCTGCCAGCGGCGGCTGAGCCAGCGCCTGGCGCTCGCCTCGGCGAAGGTGTGGAAGGCCGACGAGGCGGTGCCCATGTAGGTGGGTGCGCCGAAGACGATCGCGTGGGCGTCGTCGAGCCGCTGCCACTCCTGGTCGCTGATCCGGTCGACCCGGATGGTGGTGACCTCGGTGTGCGGAACCCGGCTCGCTCCGGCTCGTACCGCCTCTCCCAGCCTGGCGGTGTGGCCGCGGCCGCCGTGACAGGCGATCGCGAGGTGTACCGGGTCGGTCAAGGCGGACATACCAGTCTCCTCGGAAAAGCGGTTCCGGCGCTTGCGGAATAGCCGCCGGACAGCCTGTCAGAGAAATCTCAGAACTTTCTCAGAGCCGCATAACCGCGAAGTTATGGAGATTCAATATCCACTCGCTTTCGCAAGGGCGTGTCATTCTGGCCCGGTAATCCCGAAGCGCCGTCCACCCGTTGGGAGAGGTGTGTCTGGAACATGACCGATATTGGTAAATCATTCCGGATGCGGAGACTCTCCGCCGTGGGGGACGGAAGACATCTCTTCGTCCCGCTCGACCACAGTGTGTCCGATGGACCGGTGGTGCCCCAGGCCCGCTGGAACGGGCTGCTGCGGGCGGTGGTGGACGGCGGCGCGGACGCGGTCATCGTGCACAAGGGCCGGGCGCGCACCATCGCACCGGCCATCCTGCGCCACTGCGCCCTGGTGGTGCACCTGAGCGCCGGAACCGCGCACGCGGCCGACGCCGACGCCAAGGTGCTCGTCGGCGAGGTCGAAGAGGCCGTGCGGCTGGGCGCGGACGCGGTGAGCGTGCATGTGAATCTCGGCTCGGACACCGAACACCGGCAACTCGCCGACCTCGGGACCGTCGCGGCCTCGTGCGACGTCTGGAACATGCCGCTGCTCGCGATGATCTATCCGAGAGGGCCGCGGATCGCCGATCCGCACGACCCGGCGCTGCTCGCCCACGCGGTCAACATCGCCGCGGACCTCGGTGCCGACCTGGTGAAGACCTCGGTCGCGCTGCCCCTGGAACGGATGGCCGAGGTGGTGGACTCCAGCCCCCTGCCGGTCCTCGCCGCGGGGGGCCCGCCCGACGGCTCGGACCTGATCGGTCACGGGACCTCGTTGATGCTGGCCGGCTGCCGGGGCCTCGCGGTCGGCCGCCGGATCTTCTCCGCACCCTCCCCCGCCTCGCTGGTGAGCAGGCTCGCCGCCGTCGTCCACGCCGTCGACGCCGGAACGGCCCCCCACCCCCCGACGATTGCGACAGGAGCCGCATGAAGTTCGCATGGATCGACCTCCGAAGCGTTCCGCAGGCACGGCTGGAGTCCGTCGTGGACGCCGCCATCCACACCCGGATGCGGGGTGTGCTCTGCGACGACGAATCCGTCCTGAAGTCGCTGCCCCCGACCGTCACCGCCGTCACCACCACGACGGTGACCGAGGAGGGCCAACTGCACGACCTCGGCGCCGACACCGCCGGCTGGGTCGACGTACACGACGAACCGTCGCTGCGGCTGGCGTGCGCCGCCGCCGTCGCACTGCCCTTCACCGTGGTCCGCTTCGCCGACCCGACCAAGATCCCCCTGGAGATCGTGCTCGCCGCCGCGGACCGCTCCGCGGGCAAGCTGGTCACCGTCTGCGCCGACCTGGAAGAAGCCGCCACCGTGCTGGACGTGCTGGAACGCGGCTCGGACGGCGTCCTGTTGGCCCCCTCCGACGCCGACGAGGTGTTCGCGCTGGCCCGGCTGCTGGAGGCCGGTTCCGAGCCTCTGCGGCTGACCACGCTGTACGTCGACGGCATCGACCACCACGGGCTCGGCGACCGGGTGTGCGTGGACACCTGCACGCATTTCGCCGAGGACGAGGGCATCCTGGTCGGCTCCTACTCGACCGGCTTCATCCTGTGCTGCAGTGAGACCCATCCGCTGCCGTACATGCCGACCCGCCCGTTCCGGGTCAACGCCGGCGCCCTGCACTCCTATGTGCTCGGTCCGGAGAACCGCACCAACTACCTGAGCGAGCTGCGCTCGGGCAGCACGACGCTGGCCGTCAACGCCGAGGGCAGGACCCGGCCGGTCACCGTCGGCCGGGCCAAGCTGGAGTCCCGGCCGCTGCTGACCATCACCGCGCGGTCGGCCGAGGACGTCGTGGTGAGCCTGACCGTCCAGGACGACTGGCATGTGCGGGTGCTCGGGCCGGGCGGGAAGGTGCACAACGTCACCGAGCTGCGGCCCGGCGACGAACTGCTCGGCTACCTGGCCACCGACCAGCGCCATGTGGGCTTTCCCATCGGCGAGTTCTGCAAGGAAAACTGATGGCCGCGGGCATGAGCGAGCTCGTCGATACGCTGTTCGACGCCCATCCCGGCGAGCTGCCCTACCTCGTGCACGGCGAGCGCCCGGTGAGCCGGGCCGAGGTCCGGGACGCCGCGGCCATGGAGGCGGGCGTCTTCGCCGGGCACGGCATCGGCGAGGGGCATACGGTGATGCTGCGGATACCGCCGAGCCTCACCCAGATCGAGGTGCTGTTCGCGCTGTGGCGGCTGGGTACCCAGGTGATGCTGGTCGACCACCGGCTCAAACCGTCCGAAGTGGACGCCCTGCGCGCGCTGTGCCATCCGCAGTTCCTGGTCAGCGCGGGTACGGCGGGCCGCTCGCCGCTCAGCTTCGAGCCCCGGTACGAGGTGGTCACCTCGCGGTGCGCGGGCGGCCGCGCCGCGGCGACCGAGCACCGGCTGGTGCAGTTCAGCTCGGGCTCGACCGGGCTGCCCAAGGTGATCGGGCGGACCCCGGCCTCCCTGGCGGCCGAGATCGACCGGTTCACCCGGATCGAGGGGATGCCGACCGCGGGTGAGCGGGTGCTGCTGCTCAGCTCGACCGCGCACAGTTTCGGCCTGATCGCCGGGGTGCTGCACTCCCTGGCCGCGGGCGTATCGGCGGTGTTCGCCCGACGGGTGTCGGCCAAGGACATTCTCGCCGCCGCCGGGCACCACGACGTCCACGCGATCTTCGGCACGCCGTTCCACTACGAACTGCTGAGCACCGCCCGCGATCTGCCCGCCCTGCCCGCCTTGCGCGCGGCGGTCTCCGGAGGGGAGATCATGCCGCCGGAGACGGCCGCCCGGTTCGCCGGCCGGTTCGGCGTCGGGGTCGGCGAATCGTACGGAACCACCGAGACGGGCGTCATCGCGATGGAGGTGAGCGGCGCCTCGCGGCCCACCGTCGGCCCGGCGGCGCCCGGTGTGCGGCTCCGCGTCCGCGAGGGTGAGCTGGAGGTGTGGCTGCCGGACGGCTCACCGTATCTGCACGCCTCCGGCGGCGACCGGTACGCCGACGGCTGGCTGCGCACCCGGGACCGGGCCGAGCTGGACGCCTCCGGCGCCGTGCGGCTGCTGGGCCGTGGCGACTCCCTCGTGGTCATCGGCGGCCTCAAGGTCGATCTGACCGAGGTGGAAGCCGTGCTGCGGGAACACCCCGGCGTCCGAGGGGCCGTGGTCGTGCACGCCGGCACCACCGAAGCCTATGTGGCCACCGGACCGGACGGCCCCGCGGCCGGGGACCTGCTGCGCTGGTGCCGGGACCGGCTGGCCGACTACAAGGTGCCCCGCGTGGTCCACGTCCTGACCGATCTGCCCCGCACCTCCAACGGAAAGCTCATCAGGCGCCGAGAGGCCCTGCTCGCCCGCTCTCCCCAACGCTGACGCCTCTTTTTTCTTGTCGACTCAGAAGGGTTTCGCACCATGCAGACGGCCTTGCAGAAGGAGATCCGCCAATTCGTGCTCAGCACGATCAGCGAGGACATGAACCATCCGCTCGACACCGATGAGATCACCGACGACAGTCCCATGGGCACCGGCGGAATCGACATCGACTCGCTGGGCCTGATCGAACTGGTCCTGCGGCTGGAGCGCCGATTCGGTGTGAAGTTCCCGGACAGCGATATCGAGCAGGCCGGTGCGATGAACCTGGGCGACCTGGTCAACGAGGTCGTCGAGCGGGGCGGCACGGCATGACCGCGGAATCCGAGACCCGGCCGCGGATCACCGCCGACGCGGTGCGGGAGCTGCTGTCCGACCCCAAGATCTTCTCCGATCTGCCGGCCGACCTGGACGACGACGCCGACCTCGCCCTGGACTCGCTGGGGCTGGTGTGGTTCCTGCACCAGCTGGAGCTGCGCTACGGCGTGGAGGTCGAGCCGAGCGAGGCGTTCCTCGCCGAATTCACCTCGATCCGCCGGATCACCGCGTACTTGGCGGACGTCGATGAGCCGTGAGGTGCTGCTGACCGGGTTCGGGGTGCGCACGGCCTTCGGTACCGGGGCGGACCCGCTGCGGGAGGGCGTGTTCGACGGGCGTCCCGCGTTCGCGCGGATCACCCGCTTCGACACCGGCCCGTACCGGACCCACGTGGCCGCCACCGGCGGCGGGGCCGCCCCGCTGCGGGAGGTGCTGGCCGATGTCGCCGGGGCGGCGGTCGGCATGGCCGGGCTGCGAGACGGCGCGGAGGCCGCCGTCCTGGTGGGCACCGCGGGTGACTTCACCGGTCTGACCCGCTTCTGGCGCGGCACGGAACCACCCGGCCTCCCCGGCCCCCCGGTCGGCGCCGCGGAGACCGTGCCCGCGTGGCAGGCCGAAACCCTCGCGGACACGCTCGGCGTCCGCGGCCCCCGGCTGGCGTTCACCAGCGCGTGCGTGGCCTCGGCCACCGCGGTCGCGCACGCCTGTCTGCTCATCGCCTCCGGCCGGGCCGACATCGCGATCTGCGCGGGGGCGTACCTGGTGGAGGAGGAGAACCTGGCCAAGTTCGGCTCGGGATTCGCCCTGTCCCGCGACGGGATGATGCGGCCGTTCTGCGCCGACCGCAGCGGACTGCTCCTCGGGGACGGGGCCGCCGCCGTCGTCCTGGAGTCGGCCGAGGGCGCCCGGCGCAGGGGGGCGCGTGCGCTCGCCGCGCTGACCGGCTGGGGCGCCGCCTCCGACGCCCACCACATCGCCCGGCCGCACCCGGAGGGCGCCGGGCTGGTCACCGCCGCCGCGCGGGCCCTGCGGCGGGCGGGCGGCCCGCGGATCGACTACGTGAACGCGCACGGCACCGCGACCAAGTACAACGACCCCGCCGAGACCCGGGGGCTGCGCACGCTCCTCGGCGCGGACGCGGACCGGGTGCCGGTGAGCTCGACCAAGAGCACGACCGGACATCTGCTGGAGGCCTCCGGAGTGGTGGAGCTCGTGATCACCCTGCTCGCGCTGCGGGACGGCGTACTGCCGCCCACCGCCGGGTTCACCGAACCGGATCCGGACTGCGACCTCGACTATGTGCCGAACCGGCCGCACAAGGCCGACATCCGGCGGGCGCTCACCCTCAACGCCGCGTTCGGCGGCGCCAACACCGCACTGCTCCTGGAGCGCGTATGATCGCCGCGATCTGCGACGCCTCCGCGCCGCCGGTCGCCGGTTTCGTGGAGTCCGTCTTCAGCCCGATGGTCCACCAGGCCGTCGAGCGCTGTCTGACCGCCCGGCCCGGCGACGGCTCCAGGACCGCGATGGTCCTGGCCAGCACCATGGGCGACGCCACCACCCTCGACCTCGGCAGCCGCCGGCTGGTCGCCGGGCAGGCGCACAATCCGCTGCTGTTCATGCAGAGCACCGCGAACGCGGTCCTCGGACAGCTCAGCGTCACCTTCGCCGTCACCGGACCGCTGCTCAGCCTGTCCACCGTCGCCGACCCGGCCGGTGAGCTGCTGGCCACCGCGGAACTGCTGCTGGAGGACGCGGAGCTGGACCGCGTGGTGCTCATCGGGGTCGAGCTGACCGGCACCGAGCGCACCGCCGCGGCCCACCGCGAGCTGCGCACCGGCCCGCCCGCCGGGGACCTGGCCGTGGCGATCGTGCTCGACCGGGGTGACCCGCTCCGCCGACTCCTCACCGACATCCCGTCCGGCCCCTCGGCCGAGTACGGCGCCCTTCGCGGCCTGGTCGAGCTGGCCGCCCGAGTCCAAGGAACGAATCCATGATCACCAAGCAGGAGCGCGCGCAGATCAGCCAGGACGCCGCCTTGGGCGCCGGGAACGTGATCCACCGGCTGAAGGCGTACGGCAGACCGCTCGACGAGCAGGCGCTGTGGACCGACGGCACCTGGCAGGCCCCGGACGGCGGCCACCCCGAGGTGCTGACCCTGGGCGAACTGCACGAGGTCGTCGAGATCTATGCGAGCTGGTACCACGCACAGGGCGTACGGCCCCGCGACCCGGTGGCGATCCAGACCTTCTCCAGCACCGAGTTCGCCGTCAACTTCCTCGCCCTCACCTCCCTGGGCGCGATCCCCTCCTTCGTCAACGGCAATCTCCGCCCCGACGTCGCCCGGGCGTACGTGCGCCGCCAGGGCGCGGTGGGCGTCCTCACCGACCAGGCCCACCACGAGGTCTTCGCCGCCGACCGGGCCGAATTGGGCCTCCGCTTCTGCGTCACGGCGGCCGACATCCCGCGGGTCCGCGAGCCCCTCCCGGCCGGCTATCCGTACGCCCACCACGCCACCGACCCGATCATCATCTCGCACTCCTCGGGCACCACCGGGATGCCCAAGGCCGTGCCGCACACCCACGAAACCCTGCTGTACGCGCAGTTGCACCGGCTGAAGCTGTCGGTCGGCTCCGCGATGGGCAGGCTGCTGGTCGCGCTGCCCGGCTCGCACAACGCCGCCATCTCGGTCATGCTCTTCGGCTTCCTGCTGCGCTCACCGGTGCTGCTGCTGTCCAGCCAGCGCGGTGGCGACGTCCTGGACGCCATGGAGTCGTTCCGCCCCACCACCGTGTTCGCGTTCGCCGGAACCTACGGGGAGATGGCGGCCCAGGACCTCTCCGCCCGCGATCTGTCCAGCGTGGAGGCGTGGTACAACACCGGGGACGCCGCCCACGAGGCGCACATCAAGGCGCTGATCGCACTGGGCAGCCATGAGACGGTCGGCCGGGACCTGAAGCGGCGCCGGGTCCCCGGATCCGTCTTCACCGACGGACTCGGCTCCTCGGAGACCGGCTACTCGCTCTTCCACAACGGACACCGGCCCGGCCAGTCGTCCTACTCCCGCTGTGTCGGCAAACCGATGAGCTTCGCCGAGGCCGCGGTGCTCTCCGAGGACGGCACCCCGCTGCCGCCCGGCGAAGTGGGCCGCCTCGGCGTGCGCTCGCCCACGCTCACCCCCGGCTACTGGAACGACTCGCTGACCTTCCACCAGCTGCGGCTCGGCGGCTACTGGCTCACCGGCGACCTGTCCTACCGGGACGAGGAAGGCAACTTCTACCACCTGGACCGGGTGCCGGACGCGATCCGCACCCGCGCGGGCATCGTGTTCAGCACCCGCACCGAGGAGTTGCTGCTGCGCGAACTGCCCGAGCTGGAGGACTGCACGGTGGTGGCGGTCGCGCCGGAGGGCGTGCGCGCGGACTGGGACGGCGACGGGACGGCCGACGCCTACGCCCTGCTCCAGCTGCGCGCGGACGCGGCGGAGACGGCCGACGCCCACTGGACCGCCGAGGTCAACCGGGTGCTGGCCGCCGCGGACCTGCCGCCGCTCACCGGGGCGCTGCGGATGGACGCCGGCGACGTGGTGAAGGGAGCCACCGGCAAGGTGCTCAAGCGGGAGATGCGCCGACGCTTCCAGGCACGGGTGGCGGGCGGCGAACGGGACGGGAGGGCGCGATGACCACGGCCGACCCAACGAGCCCCCGCCCGAGGACCATGGATGTGTACCGGCAGTGGTGGCTGCACGACGCGCGCTGGTACCAGGGGGTGGCGAAAAGGTTCGGGCACACGGTGGCCAACGAGATCAACGCCGAGGCGCTGCACTACGTGGCCGTCCAGGTGGGCAAGCGGATCGCCCGCCAGTTCGGCGGACGGCCCGCAGCGAACCTTGAGGAACTCCGCTGCCGGTACGACGCCTGCGCCGAGTGGATGTTCCCGGGCGAACTGCGCGACGGCGGGACCGCGGTGCTGCCCGGCGGCGAGATCGAGCTGACCATGCGGCAGAACTTCGCCGTGACCATGGTCCGGATGGCCGGTTCCCTCGACGGCTACGCATGCCCGTGCACCGACATCCACGCCGGCTGGTCCGAGGGGCTCGGGGTGGACCTCACCCGCAACTGCGCGACCGCGTGCCTGCGGGATGGCGACCCCGCCTGCCGGCTGCTCATGGGGATCGGGGGCCAGGAATGACGGCGCGTGTCCTGGTCGCCGGGGCCACCGGGGTGATCGGCCGTGCCCTGGTCCCGCTGCTCCGTGCCCACGGCCACCATGTGACCGCGCTGGTACGGGAGCCGTCCAGAGCGGCCGGCCTGGACCCGGACGATCTCGTGGTGGCCGACGCGCTGGACGCCCCGGCGGTGCGGGCGGCCGTGGCCTCGGCCCGGCCCGAGGTGGTGGTCCATCAGCTGTCCGCCCTGCGCGGGTCCACCGCGCAGGGCCTGGAGCACACCGCCCGGCTGCGCACCGAAGGCACCGCCCATCTGATCGCGGCGGCCGAGGCGGCCGGAGCGCGCCGGATCGTCGCGCAGAGCATCGCGTTCGCCACCGCTCCGCACGGCGGGCCGGTACTCACCGAGGACGCACCGCTCCACCTCGACGCACCGGATCCCGGCTGGGCGCTCACCACACGCGCGATCGCCGAACTGGAACGCCGGGTGCTGGGCGCCGCCGACCTCTCCGGCGTCGTACTGCGCTACGGAACCCTCTACGGGCCCGGCACCCTCTACCACCGCGGCGGCGCGATCGGCGCCGCCGTGGCGCGGGGCAGACTGCCGCTGCCGGAGCCCGCCGCCGGGGTCACCTCGTTCCTCCACGTCGAGGACGCCGCACGGGCCGCGCTCCACGCCGTCGAAGCGGACGAGGTGCGCGGTGTGTTCAACGTGGCGGACGACGACCCGGCCGAGGCCGCGGTCTGGCTGCCCGAGTACGCCCGCCTGCTCGGGGCGCCCCCGCCCCGTGTGGTGCCGGCCCAACTGGCCGAGCGCATGCTGGGCTGGCTCACCAGTCACCAGCTGACCGCCATGCGCGGCGCGGCCAACGACCGGATCCGGCGGGAGCTCGACTGGAAGCCCGCGACGCCCAGCTGGCGGACGCGCCTGGCCGCCGACTGACATCCCGGGCACGGCCGCCGGATGACGAAGGCCCCGGAGCCGGCCCGGAAAAACCGCTGACCGGGGCGGCGGCCCGTGATACCTGTCTGAGGAGGGACGGGACGGGACGGGGCAGGGGGGCCACGGGTCATGTCGGGAACACACAACAAGTTCAGCGGCACGGCCCACCAGGTCGTCCAGGCCGGCTCGGTGGGGTCCGTGCACCTCCACGGACAGCCCCCCGTCGTCCAGGCCCTGGAGGGTCTGCCGCCCCGCCACCGCCCGCTCGTCGGCCGGGACGCGGAGCTGTCGGCGGCGGTCCGGGCCCTGGAGCCGGGGTCCGGCCACCGGGGGCTGGCCGTGAGCGGCCCGCCGGGAGTCGGCAAGACGGCACTGGCCCTGGAAGCGGCGCACCGCGTGGTCGCGGAGCGCCGCTTCCCCGGCGGAGTGCTCTACGCCGACCTGGACCCCCGCGGCTTCGAACGGCCGGTCGGCACCGAGGAGTTGCTGTCCGAGCTGCTGCGCATGCTGGGCGTCCCCGGCGACCGGCTGCCGGTCCACCGCATCGGACTGACCGCCCTGCTGCGCACGGAACTGGTGCGCCAGGGCGAGCGACGCGGTGCCGTCCTCGTCGTGCTGGACAACGCCTTTGACGACACGCAACTCACCGCGTGTCTCCCGCCCGAGGGCCCGCACCGCGTCCTGACGACCTCCCGCACGCCCCTTGAGATCCCCGGCACCGCCGCACTGTGCCTGGACCCGCTCTCCGCCGGGGACGCCCGTACCGTCCTCGGCCCGTCCGGGGCGGTCCCGGACGCCGACCTGGACGAGATCGCCCGGCTGTGCGGAAGGCTGCCGCTGGCCCTGAGCGTCGCGGCGGCCCGGCTGCGGGAGGACCGGGAAGCGGGGGCGGATCAGCTGCTGGCCGCGCTGCGCAGCGAATCCGCACGGCTCGCCGAACTCGGCCTGGAGCCCGCGTTCGACGTCTCCTACCGCGCCCTCCCACCGGCCGACGCGCGGCTGTTCCGCCTGCTCGGCCTCCATCCCGGCACCCTCCTCGACGTGGCCTCGGCGGCGGCCCTCAGCGGCCGCCCCGAGAGCGAGACCGGACCCGCCCTGCGCCGCCTGCGCCGGTCCCACCTGCTGGAGTCCGGCGACGCGCACGGGCGGGTCCGCTTCCACGACCTGACGCGCCTGTACGCCCGCGCGCGTCTGGCCGAGGAGCCGGAGCCGGAGCGCAGGGCCGCCCTCGACCGCTTTCTCGCCCACTGTGCGGAGCGGGTGGCGGGGGCGGGCGACGAGTGGTTCGCGCAGGAGCGCCGGATGCTCGCCGACGCCGTGGCAGCGGCCGTGGCCGCGGGCCTCGAGCACCGCGTGGAGCCGGTGGCCGCGCCCCTGGCGCGCTTCCTCGTCCGGCAGGCCCGCACCGTCGAAGCCCTGCGGCTGCTGCGGACGATGGTGCTCGTGGCCCAGCGGCGGCGGGACGTGGCCCGGGAAGCGGACCTGTTCCTGGCGATGGGCCGGCAGTACGGGGCGCTGGACGACGACGAAGGCGCTCGGGCGTGTTTGCAGGCCTACCTCAAACTCCACATGCGCCGGGGCGTGAGCGCCACCTTCGTCCTGGAGTACATGGGCACCAGCGCCGTGCAACGGGGGGAGTACCCGGCTGCCGTCCGGTCCTTCCGCCATGCGGCCGCGATCTGGGAGCGCCTGGGCGACCAGCGCAGACTCGCCATCGCGCTCGACGGCCTGGGCGATGCGTACGCACTCTCCGGGCGGGAGACCGAGGCCCTGCACACGTTCCGGCGGGCGGCCGCCGCCGCCCAGGCCGCGGCCGACCCGGGCACCGTCTGCGCCGCGCACATGGGCCTGGCCAAGCTCGCGCAGGGGTACGGCTCCTGGCCCTTCCCCCGGGACGGCGCGGAGGAGCCGCCCCCCGACTGGGAGTCGGCCCGGTTCCACGCCTCCCACGCCCTCGACCTGGCCCACCGGTCGGGCGAGGTCCGCACCGTCATCGCCGCCCTGACCGTGACGTCGGTCGCGCTGAACGGGTCGGGTGACGGGGAGCGGGCCATCGCCGCCGCACGACGGGCCGTTGAGCTGGCCCGCGAGCACCGGCTGCCGCAGGAGGAGGCGATGGCCCTGACCCTGGAGTCGTTGGTGCTGGATGGCCTCGGCCGCGCCGAGGAGGCGCACGAGCGGCAGACGGAGGCCATGGCACTGGATGACGCCGTGCGCACGGGCGGACTGCCACCCGGCACCCCCGAGCCGCCCCCGCCGTCTCCCGCCCGCCTCGACCGGCGCGTCGTGCTGCACTCCCTCCTCTTCCCCGGGCTCGGTGTCCTCATCGCCCTGGCCGCCATCGCGTTCCACGGCTGGAGCCGGCTCTGGGCCGGCTACGGAGCGCTCATGACGGCCGCGGCATGGGCGCACTACGACCAGGCGGTCACGCTCTACGTCAAGGGCCTCCGGGAACGGGCCAGCGCACTGTTGTGGAGCCTGGCGCCCTGGGCCGCCACCGTGCTGGCGTGGGTGGGAACCCTCGGGCAGCACGCCCTCGGCGCGGTCCTGTGGTGGTGCGCCGCGTCCTTCGTCGCGCCGGTCCACCTCTGGCTCTTGTCCCGCTGGCACCGACGCGAAGAGCTGCGGGTCGCGCAGTTGCCGGACGACATCTGAGCGCGGCCACCGCCGCGAGCAGGATGGTGACCCCGAGGCCGGGGCCGTCGGGAATGGCCACCGTGCCGTCCTCGGGGGTGAGCGGGGTCGCCAGCACACCGTCCCGCAGCGGGTTCTCGCCCCGGTCGAATTCGAAGATCAGCGGCTCTCCGCCGGCCATGCCGAAGGGCGCCCGGGGCACCGCCGAGACCGGTTGCAGCGTCGCGGCCTGGACCACCCCGGTGCCCCAGCAGCGCGGGGACAGCCGCGGGTTGAGGGCGGCGGCGAGCTGGCGCCCGATCTTGCTCTTGACGGCGGTGAAACCCTCGGCGGCGTGGGCGGCCATCGTGTCCCGGAACGGGCCGGGGTCGCGGGTGGCGGTGACGTAGCCGGAGGAGGCGTGGGCGTCCACCCGGTCGTGGAGCCGGCTGCCCAGGAGATGAGCCACCGGAACGCCGAACGCGCGGGCCTGCGCGTCCCACAGCGCGATGTCGATGCCGCTGGCGGTCGCGGTATGCGGTCCGCCGGAGGTGAGGTGGTAGCCGGGGGAGAGCCGGTCCAGGATGCGGTCCTCCCGGATGTCGGCGGGCTGCCCCAGCAGCGCTTCGGCCTGTTCGGCGAGGAACGGGGCGATCAGGCGCGGGGGACCGAAGGACTCTCCCCAGCCGACGGCGCCGTCGAAGGTGGTGGCCTTCACCAAGGTGGCGATCGCGCCGGTGGCCACCGGAATGTCCCGAATGTGGCGGACTCGGACTGTCCCTCAGCGAGCGGGCCGCCGCGTGGACCACGGAGTCGGCGGTGTTCGGCGGCGGGGCCTGAGCCGGGGGCCGTCCCGGCCGTCCCCCGGTGTCCCGGTCCGCGTATCCGGTACGCGGACCGGAAAACGGATCGCTGACGATCTCTGTGCCATCTCTTGACCATGAACAGACAGGCGGTATGGTCTAGACCTAATGGCGGCACGGATTCGCGGTCGCCCCGGCGCCGCTGGTGCGTTCCGTCATAGCCACCCCCCACACTGCCCCCCACATGTTCCCCATCGGCAAGGTACTTCCTCCGTCCGGCGGGTCCTTGCCGTGGAAGGAGTTGGCATGAACATGAAGCGCAGGCTGTCCGTCGTCATCGGCGCCGGAATAGCCCCCCTGCTCGCGCTGTGCCTCCCGGCGGGCGAGGCGAGCGCGCACGGCTATGTCTCCACCCCGCCGAGCCGCCAGGCCCAGTGTGCGGCCGGGACCGTGGCCTGCGGTGACATCAAGTACGAGCCGCAGAGCGTCGAAGGGCCCAAGGGGCTGACGAGTTGCAGCGGCGGCAACGAGAGGTTCGCCGAGCTCGACGACGACAGCAAGGGCTGGGTCGCCACGCCCGTCTCCTCCAAGACCAGCTTCACCTGGAAGCTGAGCGCCCCTCACGCGACCAGCACCTGGCAGTACTTCGTCGGCGGCTCGAAGATCGCGGAGATCGACGACGGCGGAGCGCAGCCGGGCGAAACCGTCACCCATGACGTCGACTTCGGCAACCTGACCGGCAAGCAGAAGGTCCTCGCGGTCTGGAACATCGCGAACACCGCCAACGCCTTCTACGTCTGCATCGATGTGAACATCGGCGGCTGACCGGCCGCACCGCGCTCCTGGGCGGGAGATCGGGCGCACGTCACCTCGGCGTGGCGTGCCGGGTCTCCCGCCCGGTGGCGTCCAGGTGCATCGTCCTGCAGATCGACGAGGCGGCGATACGTCGTGGATATCGCGGGGCGGCAGTCGAGATATCGCACTGGATAACGGGGCGCCTGCGGTGTGGGCTGGTTTCCGATCAGTCCACTGACCAGAAGGCCGCTCATGCACCAGACCGTTCCCTCCACCGTGGCCGTGCTCGGCCACGGCGCCTGGCATTCCTCCCGGCACCGGGCGATGACCCAGCGTGCCCTGGCCACGGACCGGCCGACCGAGGTGCACTCCCTGCCCGGCGGCCACTCGCCCTTCCTCACCCGGCCGGAAGAGCTCACCGAGCCGCTCGCGTCATCGGTGAACCGGATATGAGGGCCCCGCTGCTGCCCGTGCTGCTCTCCGGAACGTTCGTCCAGCTGGTGAGCGTGACGGTCATGCAGGTAGCGGTGGTCGACATCCGGCAGGACCTGGACGCCGGCGCGGGGGCCGGGCAGCTCGCGCTGGCCGGCTACACCCTGACCTACGCCTGTTCGCTGATCACCGCGGCCCGGCTGGGCGACCGGTTCGGATACCGCCGGCTCTTCGTGGTGGGAATGGCGGTGTTCACCCTCGCCTCGTCGGTCGCGGCCGCTGCCCCGGACATCGGCGTACTGATCGCCGGGCGTCTGGTCCAGGGCCTCGGCAGCGGACTGGTGGCCCCCCAGATCCTGTCGATCATCCAGACGACGGTGCCCGAGTCCCGTCGGCCCCGCGCGCTCGGCTATTACGGTGCGACGATGGCGGTCGCCTCGCTGGCGGGCCCACTGCTCGGCGGCGTCCTGCTCCAGCTCGACCCCCTCGGCCTGGGGTGGCGCGCCGCGCTGGCGTTGCCCGCGCCGATCGGGCTCGCCGCCCTGGTGCTGTCCCCCGCCCTCCCGCCGGGGCCCGGCCGGGCGGGTGCGGACAGCCGGGTCGATCCCGTCGGCGCCGGACTCTGCCTGTCCGGACTGGTCCTGCTCGTGCTGCCGCTCACCCTCGGCCAGGACGCCGGCTGGCCCGCCTGGACGTGGATCAGCCCGGCCGTGGCGGTCGCGCTGCTGGCCGCGTTCGCCGTATCGCAAGCCCGGGTGTCCCACCCGCTGGTGCACCCGTCCGCCCTCGCCGGGCGAACGACACGCTGGGGCATCGGGGCGGTGCTGGTGTTCAACGCCGGGATCCCGTCCTTCACCCTGCTCCTGTCGCTGCACCTGCAAGGGACGCTGCACGACAGCCCGTTGCGGACCGCGCTGACGATCACCCCGTACGCGGTCGGGGCACTGCTGGGCAGCGCAATCGCCGAGGCGGCGGCGCGGCGTCACGGCGCGGCCGTCCTCGTCGTCTCCGCCTGTGCACTGGCCGTGGTGTCGGTGGTGGTCGCCGCGACGATCGCGGCCCCGGGGCCGGCGCTGTGGCTGGCGCTCGGAGTGGGCGGGGTCGCTTTCGGCCTGTTCACCGCGTCCGTGTTCGCCCTGGTCCTGGCCAGGGCTCCGGCGCACGCGGCCAGCTCCGTGTCGGGGTTGCTGCCCACCGCGCAGCAGCTCGGCGGGACCCTCGGCGTCGCGCTCGCCGGTGTCGTGTACGCCGCACCCGCCGCCGGGCCCGGTGACGCCTTCTGGCACGCGATGGGCTACGAGACCGTGACCTTCGTCCTCGCCGCGGCGGCCGGCGCGGCCGTGCGCCGGGGCCGTCCGCCCGCCCCGCCGAGGACGCCCGCCGGCTCGCCGCCCGCGCCGCCCGTGTCATCCGGGTCGTCCGCGTCGTGCCCGCGGTGAGTTACCACAGGACTCCACAGGTACCACAGGACTCCACAGGTATGGGGATCGACGATGGGAGAAAGCATGCGGTGGGACTCGGTGCGCACGGTGGCCCTGGACGATGTCGACCTGGCCTACCGCACGGCCGGTTCGGGGGAGGAGCTGATCGTCCTTCTGCACGGCTGGCCGCAGACCGGGCTGTGCTGGCGCAAGCTCGTCGGACCGCTCGCCGAGCGGTACACCGTGGTCGTCCCCGATCTGCGTGGGTACGGAGCCTCCGGTCTGGCAGACACGGGATACGACAAACGCGCCACCGCGGCCGACCTGAGCGCGCTGGTGCGTCATCTGGGGCATGACTCGGCCGTCGTGGTCGGGCACGACCGCGGCGCCCGTGTCGCGCACCGGTGGGCGCTCGACCACCCGTCCGAGGTCGGCGCGCTCGCGCTGCTCGACGTGCTGCCGACCCGGGTCGTGATGAACTCCTTCGACCGGATGTCGGCGGCCGCCATGTGGCACTGGTTCTTCCATCTCCAGCCGGAGCTGCCCGAGTTGCTGCTGGCCGGAAACGTGGAACCCTATCTGCGGTACTTCCTGCGGCGCGTCCTGGCCTCGGGCGCCGTCGACGAGGACACCTTCCGCCACTACGTCGCCGAGTACACCGATCCGGCCCACCTCCACGCCACGTTGGAGGACTACCGGGCCGGTTTCACCACCGACCTGGAGCTCGACGAGGCCGACCACGCCCGGGGGCTGCGGCTGCGCTGTCCGCTGCTGCTGCTCTGGGGCGCCGAAGGCGGCCTGGCCCAGGACGACGTCCTCGCCGTCTGGCGCGAGCACCACGCCGATCCGGCGGCGGTGAGCGGACACGCCGTGCCCGGCGGCCACTACGTGCCCGAGGAGGCGCCCGACCAGGTCCTGGACGCCCTCGCCGGGTTCCTGGGCGGCCGCCCGAACCGGTGAGCCGCCCCGGCTGGTGAGGTGGCCCCGGCCGGTCAGGGCCGGAGCCCCGGCCGGTTGCCGCGCGCCGCGCGGCGCGCCGCGGCCTCGGCGGGGTCGAGGACCGGGACCGCCGCGAGCAGGGCCTTGGTGTACGGGTTCCGGGGCGCGTCGTAGACCGTGTCCGCCGGGCCCTCCTCGACGATGGTGCCCCGCCGCATGACCGCCACCCGGTCGCTGGCCCGGCGCACCACCGCCAGGTCGTGCGAGATCAGCACCAGGGCGAGCCCGAGGTCGCGCTGGAGCTCCGCGAGCAGGTCCAGGACCTGGGCCTGGGTGGTGACGTCGAGGGCGGAGACCGGCTCGTCGCACACGATGAGCCCCGGTTCGGGCACGAGCGCGCGGGCGATGCCGACCCGCTGGCGCTGGCCGCCGCTGAACTCGTGCGGATAGCGGTGGTACCACCCCGGGTCGAGACCGACGCGCTCCAGGGCCTCGCTCGCGCGGCGCCTGATCTCCGCGTCGGTCAGCGTCCCCGCGGCACGCAGCGGATCGGCGACGGACTCACCGATGCCGCGGCGCGGGTTGAGGGAGGAGACCGGGTCCTGGAACACCATCTGGAGTCCCCGGTGCAGGCCGGTCAGCTCGCGCCCCCGGTAGCGGACCGACCCACCGCTCGGCTCCAGCAGCCGCACCAGCATCCGGCCCAGCGTCGTCTTGCCGCTGCCCGACTCGCCGACGATGCCGAGGGTCTCGCCCCGCGCCACGTTCAGCGACACACCGTCCACGGCGACCGTACGGTTCTTCCCGCGCCCGAACTCCCTGCGCACCGCCACCGCTTCCAGCAGGACGTCACCGTCGGACACGGGGGCGGCCGCGGCGGCCGGGGCACGCCCCGTCTCCACCCGGGGCACCGCGGCGAGCAGACCGCGGGTGTAGGGCTCGCGCGGCTCCTCAAGGACCGTGCCGACCGGGCCGCGCTCCACGGCACGCCCGTCCTTCATCACCAGCATCTGATCCACGCTGCCCGCGACCACACCGAGGTCATGGGAGACCAGGACCAGGCCCATGCCGGTCTCGGCGCGCAGTTCGTGCAGCAGGTCGAGGATCTGGGCCTGCACCGTCACATCCAGGGCGGTGGTCGGCTCGTCCGCCACCAGCACCCGCGGTTCGCAGACGAGCGCCATCCCGATCAGGGCGCGCTGACGCATGCCGCCGCTGAACTCGTGCGGCCGGGAGCGGGACCGCCGTGCCGCGTCGGGAATGCCGACCCGGTCCAGCACGGCCACCGCCCGTTCGCGGGCCGCGCGCCGGGAGACGTGCGGGGCGTGCGTCCGGTACACCTCGGCGATCTGGTCGCCGACGGCCAGGTAGGGATCGAGGGAGGACAGCGGGTCCTGGAAGACCATGGCCGCGGTGGCGCCGCGCAGCCGCCTCAACTCCCGTACCGACGCGGCCCCCACATCGATCCCGCCCACGGTCACGGTGCCGGTCAGCCGTGCCCCGGTGCCCCGGTGGAGGCCCAGCAGCGCCGCGGCCACCGTGCTCTTGCCGGAGCCGGACTCGCCGACGATGCCGAGTGCCTGCCCGGCCGAGAGCCGGAAGGAGAGGTCGTCGACGGCGCGCACGTCCTGCCCGCCCGTGGCGAAGTCGACGGTCAGACCTCGGACATCGATGAGGAGTCCGGGCGTGTCGGCCGCCGCACTCGCCGGTTGTTCCACCGCTGTCATGACAGGACCACCCTTCGGTCGGCCAGGGCGTAGAGGATGTCCGCGATCACGTTGGCGAGCACCACGGCCACACCGATGACCAGGACCACGCCGACGACCACCGGAAGGTCGACCGAGCGCACGCTGTCGATGAGGAGCCGGCCCAGCCCCGGAAGGCCGAAGAGCTGCTCGGTGAGCATCGCCCCGCCCATCATCGACCCCAGGTCCAGGGCGCTCAGGGCGATCACCGGGGGCAGCGCCCCGCGCAGCGCGTGCCGGGCCACGATGGCCCGCTCGCTCACGCCGTAGGCGCGGAAGGTGCGGATGTGGTCCTCCGCGAGGACCTCCAGCGTGGCGGAACGGGTGAGCCGGGCGTACTTGGCGCTCTCGAAGAGGCCAAGCGTCAGCCAGGGCAGCAGCATGTTCCAGGCCCACTGCTCCGGGTCCTGGGCGAGCGGGACGTACGAGGGGAAGGGCAGCCACCGCAGATAGGCGCAGACGGCCATGAGCAGCAGCAGCCCCAGGATGAACACCGGAGTGGCGGTTCCGGCCAGTGTCAGCACGGTCAGCGCCCGTTCGGTCACCCCGCCCCGGCGCAGCGCGGACAGCAGCCCCGTGCCGACTCCCAGCACCAGCCACACCACCATCGCGCCGAGGGCGAGCGAGGCGGTGGCGGGCAGCCCCCGCAGGATGAGCGCGGTGACCTCCTCGTCGTTCTGGTGGGACAGGCCCAGGCAGGGCGCCGAGCAGTGCTCCAGCGAGGTGCCCGTCGAGTAGTCGCGCCCGGCGAACACGCCCTGGAGGAAGTGCAGATACTGGGCGTAGGCCGGTTCGTCGAGCCCCAGCCGCTCCCGTACCTGTGCCACCTGCGCCGGATTGCACCGCTCCCCGCAGGCGAGCCGCGCGGGGTCGCCGGGGACCAGGTAGAACAGCGCGTACAGGGCGACGGACAGCACCAGCAGCACCAGCGCGGCGCCCAGCAGCCGCTTTGCCACGAAGCGTACGGCCGGGGGCGGGAAACGGTCAGTCACGGGTCTTCTCCTTGCGCGTGCCCACCCGCAGACGGCTCGCCTCGCGCGGGTCGAGCGCGGTGCGCACGGCGTCCCCCAGCACGGTGAACGCGAGCACGGTGACGAACAGCAGCCCGGACGGCAGCAGGACGTACATCGGGTCGGCGCGGAACCAGGTGGTCGCCGTCGACAGCATCTGGCCCCAGGAGGGCGTGGGCGGCTTCACACCGATGCCGAGGAACGACAGCGACGCCTCCAGCACGATGTTGGACGGGAGCAGGATGGCCGCGTAGGTGATGACGGGCGCCGCGAGCGACGGCAACAGCTCCCGCCGGACCACCCGCCAAGGGCCCGAGCCGCCCAGCCGGGCCGCGGCGACGAAGTCCAGACGGCGCAGCGTCAGCGTCTGAGCCCGCACCACACGGGAGGTGCCGCCCCAGTTGAGCACCCCCATGACCAGGACGAGCAGCAGCGGACGCGGGAAGCCCTCGGGTACCACCGTGGTCAGCGCGATGGCCAGCACCAGCATCGGCAGCGCCACCATCACATCGGTGAGCCGGCTGAGGACCTGGTCCGCCCACCGGCTGCCGAGCGCCGCGGCCAGGCCCACGCCCACGCCGATCGCGATCTGGAGCACCGTGGCCCCGGCCGCCACCAGCAGCGAGACGCGCGCCCCGTACAGCAACCGGGCGAACAGGTCGCGCCCGGTGCCCGGTTCGACGCCGAGCCAGTGCTCGCCGCCGACGCCGCCGAAGGCGCCCTCGGGCGCGCCACCGCTCGCGGAGTCGACCAGCTCGTCGTGGTAGGCGTACGGGTCCTGACCGCTGACCGCCGTCAGCAGCGGCGCGGCGAGCGCGGCGAGGACGAGGACGGCGAGCACCGCGCCCGCGACCACGGCCGAGGGCCGCGCGCGGAGCCGGTGCCAGGCGCCATGGGCCCCGGCGGCCGGTCCCGGGGCGGGCGGCCCGTCCGCCCCGGAGGCCAGGGTGTCGTGCACGGCCACTACTTGACCGCCACCTGCGAGATGTCGAGGACGCCGGTCCAGTCGCTGATGACGACGTTCTTGACGTCCTTGCCGACCAGGCGCTGGTAGACCGGGTGGTAGAGCGGCACCGTGAGGGCCAGCTCGCCGATCCTCTCGTCCAGGGCGCCCCAGCGCTTGGCCGCCGCCTTCAGATCGGTCAGCCTGCTGATCTCGTCGAACTCCTTGTTGATCGACGGATCGTCCAGCTGCGCGTGGTTGAAGTTGGCGCCGTCCCCGACGATCTGCCGGCCGTCGAAGATCGGGGCGAGGAACGGATATCCGGCGGGCCAGTCCGCTCCCCAGCGGGTGAGGAAGAAACCGGGAGTGGCGTCGGCGTCCCAGCGCTGCTCGTTGTAGGCGTTGCCTTCCAGGCCCTTCAGCCTGACCTTGATGCCCGCCTTCGCCAGGGACTGCTGGACCGCGGCGGCGACGGTGGGGCCCATTTCGCCCTCGTCGGTGGAGTGGGTGAGGGTGATGGTCAGCCCGTCCTCGTAACCGGCCTTCGCCAGCAGCTCCCTGGCCTTCTTCGGGTTGCCGTTCCCACCCGCCGGGAAGTGGTCGTAGGGCGTGTAACCGAATGCCTTCTGGTCCGGCAGGAAGGTGGTGGCGGGCTCGGCGAGGGAGGAGCCGCCCACGGCGTTGATGACGCTCTTGCGGCCGATCGCGTACGAGATGGCCTGGCGCACCTCGGGCTTGTCGAACGGCTTCACCTTCGGGTTGAACGCCAGGTAGTCGGTGTAGCCGAAGTGTCCGATCCCGACCCGCGACTTCAGGGCCTTGTCCTGGCCGATCTGGGCCAGCTCGGCGGGACCGAGGTTGGTGTCCGTGGTGATCGCCCGCGCGTCGTCACCCGAACTGGTCGACAGGCGCTGGTTGATGACCGCCGGGTCGAGACCGGAGCGTACGTCGATGGTGTCGGGGTACGCCTTGCGCTGGTCGTCGACCTTCTCCGACCAGTACGGGTTGCGCTCCAGCTGGAGCCGTTCGCCGTCGCCTGTGTTCTTCACGACCTTGTACGGGCCCGAGGAGATCGGATGCGACTCGTACCTGGCGCCGGTGTCCTTGTCCTTGGGCACGGGCGCGAACTGGGTCTGGGTCGCCAGGTACGGGAAGTCGCCCACGGGCTTCTTCAGCCTGAAGACGATGGTCCTCTCGTCCGGCGTCTCGATCGAGTCCAGGGTCTTCTTGCCCTTGTGGACGAAGGGGCCCTGGTAGGTGTCGCCACCGATCAGCCAGTCGCGCAGATAGGGCGCGCCACCGGAGAGTTCGGCGGCGAAGGACCGCTCCACGCCGTACTTGATGTCGGCGGAGGTGATGGCGGAGCCGTCCTCGAACTTCAGGCCCTTCTTCAGCGTGTACGTCCACACCGTGGCGTTCTCGCTGGGGGTGCCCAGACCGGTCGCGAGGTCGGGCACCACCCGGGTGCCCGCGGCGCCGTTCGCGCGGTTGCGCGTGGTCAGGGTGCGGAAGACCAGTGAGGGGACATTGCCGCCGCCCGAGGTGTACAGGCGGGCGGGGTCGAAGTCCGACTGGGCCTCGGAGTTGAGCACCGTCAGCTTGCCGCCCTTGGCGGGTTTGCCGTCGCCCTTCCCGGAACTCTCACCGCCGTCCTGCGGTCCGGCGCAGGCCGCGACTCCTCCGACCAGGGCCAGACTGACGGCGGCCACGGTGGCACGCCGGGATATCGCTCTTCGATCACGCATGGAAGTCGATGCCTTTCAGGACGGGAGAGCCGTCGGAAGGCATCGGGAATCAGCTGGGCAGGGAAGCGCTGAACCGTACGAGACCGCACCGACGACTTGGGGGGTGAAGGGTGCCGGAGCCGGGCTCGGGGGGATGACGACGCCACAGACGCGAGAGGGCGCCTCGATGAGCCCGGGGGCTCAGCGACAGTGGACGTCGGACACCGCGTGCGCGTGCACACCGATGAGCACCAGGCAGAAGCTGGTGTACTCGGGGACATGGCGACGCGGCATGGGGAGAAGACTGGACGATCGCGCCGCGCCGCACAACGGCGTATCGGAATCCGATACAAAACATTTCACAATATGGGCACAGAGGCCATGCGCGTGGACGTCGGCGGGGCGGGGCCGGGGCGTCACCCGGTGCGGCCGGGGTGAACCGGGGGCGGGTCAGCCGAGCTGTCGGTCACGGCCGGCCAGGAAACCGTCCGCGAGCTGCGGCAGCGTCAGCAGCGCCATGGGGACCAGCGGTGCCCGCCGGCCGCCGCTGTGCTCGTAGAGCGCGCCGGCCAGGATCGGGCCCGGGACGGACAGCGGATAGCCGGTGCCCTGGGCGAAGGCGGACAGCCGGACCACGGTCGCGCTGTCCCGTCCCCGCATGCCGATCATCGTGAGCGCCGGCGGGAAGGAGCAGTTGGCGACGCCCAGCAGACCGGCCCACAGCCACGGTGCCGCGGCCGGAGCGGCCCACAGCCCGGCGTACCCGGAGAGTCCGAGCAGACCGATCGCCACGGCGATCCCGCTCTGACCGGGCAGCCGCCCGGCGACCGAGGCCAGTGCGAAGGACAGGGGGATGCCGAACACCGAGGTGACGGCGAAGAGCAGACGGGCGGTCCCGGCGGACAGCCCCGCGTCAGCCCGCCAGTTCCCCCAGGAGTGCCCAGGTGCGGCGCCGGGCGGCCGCTCCGGCGATCTCCGTACCCGAGAACACCACCTCCGTCGCCCCGGCGTCCCGGTAGCGCCGCACCTCGTCGGCCACGGTCTTCTCGTCGCCGATCACCGCGACATCGACGGCCCGGGTGCCGCCGGAGAGTCCGATGACCCGCGCGTAGGAGGGGATCTGCTCGTAGAACGCGAGCTGCCCGGCCGCCGTCTCGCGCACGGAGTCGGCGTCGTCGGTGACCACACCGTGCACGAGCGCCACGATGCGGGGCGCGGGACGCCCCGCGGCCTCCGCCGCCGCGGTGACGGCCGGGACGATGTGCTCGGCCAGGGCACGGGGTCCGGCCAGGTAGGGCAGGATCCCGTCCGCCAGTTCACCGCTGACCCGCAGCGCCTGCGGACCCATCGCGGCGACGAGCAGCGGCACGCCGGACTCGGCGCCCGGCACCCGCGCGGACACCGGCGTGGCCGCCGTGAGCAGTTCGCCGTGGAAGTCGGCGGTGCCGGTCTCGGTCAACTGCCGTAGCGCGGTCAGGAATTCACGCAGCCGGGCGACGGGCCGTTCGAACGGGATGCCGAAGCCCCCCTCGGTGAGGAGCTTGGTGCCGAGCGCGAGTCCGAGGTGATACCGGCCGTGGGTGGCCGCCTGCGCGGTCTGGGCCTGGCTGGAGACGAGCAACGGGTGACGCCCGAAGACCGGGATCGCGGACGTGCCCACCTGGAGATCCGGTACCTCACGTCCGACGATCGCCGCGAGCTGGGGCGAGTCGGCGCCGAAGGTCTGTCCGAACCAGGCGGACCGCAGCCCCGCGGCCGAGGCTTCTTGGGCCAGGCCCACAGTGGTGTCGATCTGGTTTTCGGCGGCTGCCGCGTTGAGTGCTACTCCCACAGTCATGTCAGCGCAAACCGACGGGACCGACCTCACATTTCCTTTCCTGTATGACAGTTGTGTGTCGGCGGTGTCCGTCGGCGGGGCCGCCGGGCCCAGCCGGTCCATACGGTCCGTACGGACGGGGAGGAGACATCCCCGCCCGCGCCCCGCAGGACCGACACCGCCAGGGCGACGGCCATCACGCCCACAAGGGTGAGGCTCGCGTGCCAGTAGGACGACCGGTGGTGGAACGCGCCCGCTGCCGAAGTGTGGAGGTACACCCCGGAGATGGCCGAGACGCTCACCGCCGCCGCGATGCGCTGGGACATCTGGAGAACCCCTCCGGCCACCCCGGCCGCCTCCGGTGGGGCGTGGCGCAGCACCAGTGCCTGGTTGGGCGAGACCGTCAGCCCCGAGGCGGTCCCCATGCAGAACTGGGCCAGGGCGAGGATCGCCGGGAGGAGCGGAGCCGGGGCCCGCAGCGCGGCCAGACCGCTCGCCAGCAGGGCACTCGTGCCCAGCGCGAGGCCGGCCGTCACCGTGTGCCGCCCCAGGCGCCGCACCACGCGCCAGGCCAGCGCCGACGAGACCCCCATCGCCACCGCCGAGGGCAGTGTGACCGCGGCGGCGGCGAAGGCGGAGAGCCCCAGACCGTCTTGCAGGAACATGGTCAGCACCAGCGAGGCGGCGATCGAGGTGCCGAACTGCGCCATCGCCACGACCGTGCCCAGTGCGAAGGGTGCGGACCGGGCGAGGGCGGGATGCAGCAGCGGATGGTGGCCCGAGCGGGCGTAACGGCGCTGCCAGTACGGGAGCAGCGCCAGCGCCGCGCAACCGGCGGCCACCCAGGCCGCCGTGGCGCCCGCGCTCGTGGGGACCTGGATGAACGGAACCATCGCCGCCAGGGCCAGGGCCAGGGCCCCGGCCAGCCCCAGCCCGACCGGGTCCAGATCGGTGTGGCCGGCGGTGCCCCGGGGCGGAGGCAGATGGCGCGCGGCGAGCACGAGGGTGGCCAGTCCGAAGGGGACGTTCAGCAGGAAGGTGAACCGCCAGCCGGGATCAGGCCCGGTGGCCGCGATCAATCCCCCGCCCAGGGGTGGGCCGAGTGCGGTCGCCAGGCCGCTCGTCACCGCGTACAGACCCAGCGCTCGGGCCCGGTCCTGGCCGCTGAACACGTCCTGGATGGTGCCGATCACCTGGGAGTTGACCAGGCCCGCGCCGGCCCCCTGGAACAGTCTGGCCGCGATCACCAGCCACGGGCGGTCGGCCGTGGCGGCCACCGCGCCGACCGCCGTGAACAGCGCGAGACCGGCGAGGAAGAACTTCTTCCGTCCGTGGACGTCGCCGAGGCGGCCCCCGGGAACGAGTGCGAGGCCGAACGCGAGGGAGTACCCGGCCACGATCCACTGCACATCGGTGGCGCCCGCGTGCAGCGAGGTGCGCAGCACGGGTATCGCGATGTTGAGGACGGACTGGTCCAGCAGGGTGGTGACCCCGGCGGCCATGCACACCACGATCACCCGGCGCCGGGCCGCGCCGAAGCGGACGGAGGCCGGCGTCATGCCGCAGGCGCCGGCAGCTCGAGGCCGAAGGCGTACACCGGATGCCCGCCGGCCACCAGCCGCTCCCGTTCGGGCAGTCTGCGGAAGCCGAGCCGCTCGTACAGCCGGTGTGCTCCCGTCATCAGCGCGCCGCTGTTCATCACCACCCGCGCGAGGCCCCGGGACCGTGCCAGGGTGACCACATGCTCGACCAGCAGTGCGCCGACACCGCGGCGGCGCGCCTCCGGGGCCACCGCCAGCAGCCGGAAATCCAGCTCCCCGGCGCGTCCCAGCCGGGAGATGTGGCCGCCGGGCCGAGGTGTCGCCACGGTGCCCAGGATGCCGCCGGTGCTCCGGTCGACCGCGATCCACACCTCGTGGTCCCTGGCCCGCGGACCCACGGCCCGCAACTCGGTCCGGTAGTCCTCGGTGAGCGGGTAGTCGTGGGCGTAGGCGGCCTCGGTGATCCGCGCCACCCGGGCGTGCTCGTCCGGGGTGGCGAGCCGGATGGTGATGCCGTCGGCCGGGACCGGGCCGAGGTCATGGGAGAAGACGGCCGTCCGCACCTCCCGGTGCCGGTTCTCGTGTGCCTCGCGGGCGTACTGCCGGACGAAGCCGAGCCGGTGGTAGACCCGCTGCGAGAACACGTTGTCCGGGCCGGTGTCCAGGACCAGGGCACGCACCCCCCAGCCCCGGACGCGTTCGATGGCCTCGGCCAGCAGCGCGTTCCCGGCCCCGTGGCCGCGGTACGCGGGCAGCACGGCCAGCAGCCGCAGTTCGGCCTCGTCGGGCAGCGCGAGGCGGGCGTACCCGCTCCCGGAGCGCAACAGGCTCGCGGTCCCGATCAGGGTGCCGCTCGGCCCGTCGACGGCCACCAGCAGATCACCGGCACAGGCCCGGCCGGGCGTGTCGCGCATCAGGGCCAGCCGCTGCGGCCGGGGTGCGCTGTTGCGGCTGCGGAAGCCCTCGACGGTCAGGTCCGCGATCAGCTCGTACTCGTCCGGCCGGGCAGTACGGACGCCGACGCCGGTGGCGGTGGCGGCGCGGGCGGGGCTCATGCCGCCGCGCCGCGGTGCGGGACTCGGGCGAGCCTTCACGCCGGGGAACGCGGCGCCGAGACGGACCTGCTTGACGGGCTTGCTCATGAGGGGCTCCCGGTGACGGCGTGACGATGGACGGGACGGGGCAGTCCGAAGCGTTCACGCGAGGCGGCCTCTTCGTATGCCTCGCGGAACGGGCGCGACACGGGCCGCGACCGCCGGCGCGTCCAGTCGGCCGCGGAGCGCCTCGGGTGCGAAACGAAGGCCGGAAGGGTGAGGGGCATGCCGTGGGCTCCCGAGGGTGGGGGAGTGAGGGGTGAGGAAACGCGCGCACGGCCGGGCCCCGGACAGAAAAGGGCCGGGGAGACGGAGAGGGGCGCGCGATGGCGGTGTCGGGGGTCAGATCCGACAGATCGCGCTGGAAACCCGCTGGAAGTCGATGTGGCGACGCATCGCGAACCGTGGGACACCCAGCTGGTGTGCCATCGCGACGCGGCTCCCTTCGAACCGATCACACTCACCCTGACCGTCGGCATCGTACATCAGGCCGGATCACAGCCTTCCGGCTTTGTCATGTACGGGCTACAGTGCCCGCCAAGGAGCGTGGGAGCGCTCCCAAAAACCGCGCCAAACGGCAATCCGACCGACCGTCCCCACCTGACCTACCGTCATGACCAGCCGGAGGACACCCCATGACCCTCACAGCACACCGCGCTCTGGCCGCCGCCGCGGTGGCCGTGGCGCTGGCGCTGACCGCCCCGGCCGCGCCCCGGGCCTCGGCACGGCCGGCGGCCTGCGCCGCCGATGGCTTCTGCGAGGACTTCGAGTCCCAGACCGGGACCACCCCCGCCGGCCGCTGGACCACGGCCGTCGCCAACTGCTCGGGCACCGGCACCGCGACCGTGGACACCACGACGGCCCACGGCGGCACCAAGTCGGTGCGGATCACGGGCAAGGCGGGGTACTGCAACCACGCCTTCGCCGGCACCTCGCTCACCGGTCTGCCGTCCGGCGGAGACCTCTACGCCCGCTTCTGGGTCCGCCACACCACCGCGCTGCCCGCCCAGCACGTCACGTTCGCCGCCCTGCGCGACGCCAACGACAGCGGCAAGGACCTGCGCATGGGCGGCCAGAACAAGGCGCTCCAGTGGAACCGCGAGTCGGACGACGCCACGCTCCCGGCCCAGAGCCCGGCGGGCGTCGCGCTCAGTGCTCCGTTGCCCGTGGACACCTGGACATGTCTGGAGTTCCGCCTCGACCGCACCGCGGGCCACCTGGACACCTGGGTGAACGGCGCGCTCGTCACCGGCCTGGTGGTCGACGGCAGCCCGACCCAGGACGTCGACCAGCAGTGGCTCAGCCGGGGCGGGTGGCGGCCCGCCCCGGGCGATCTGCGGCTGGGCTGGGAGAGCTACGGCGAGGGTGATGACACCCTCTGGTACGACGACGTGGCCGTGGGCACCACCCGTATCGGCTGCTGACGCCCCGTCAGGTGCCCCGGCGCGTCAGGAGTTCAGGGAGAAGCGGACCGACCGGGACTTCCGCCACTCCTCGTGCTCCAGGTCCTTGGCCTCGGTGCCGTCCCCGTACAGGTCGGCCGAACCGCTGTCGGTGATCACCTGGGCCTGGGCGCCGGGCGCCGAGAGGTCGGGCACGTCCACCACGGACTCCCAGCCGCCCGGGTCGGCGGTCGGCAGGTCGAGCCGCTTGACCGGCTGGTGTCCGGCGACGCCGTCCCAGGAGTAGAGCGCGTACGGGGCGCTGTTGTCCTCCGCCGCCCAGGAACCGGCCACGATCAGGTACTGGCCCTTGTCGTTGCGGCGGATGTCGCGGACGCTCAGGCCGCCGAGGTCGAGGGTGATCGGGTCGCCGAAGGTGGCGTGGGTGTCCTCGCTGCCGACGGACCGGGCGAGCCGGTCGATGTTGGTGACCGGAACCAGCAGCGCCGCGCCGCCGTCGGCGGGTGGCACCAGCGGCGCCCGGAAGCCGATGTACGCGGTGGAGCCGGAGCCGGGCGCGAACTCCAGGCCCTCGACGTTGAACCCGTCGATCTGCTTGGGCACCTGGCCGTCCGCCGTGCCCTCGGCGAAGCCGAGCCGGTCGCCGTTGGCCTCGTCCCAGGCCACCAGGTCGTCGCGCAGGCCCTGGTACGAACCGCCGACCTCGAGCTCGGTGTCGGCGCCTGAACCGGAGACGGTGGTGGTGAAGAGGGTGAAGCGGTCCTTCTTCGGTTCGCCGTCCTTGTTGTTGCCCAGCGAGCCGGTCCAGTAGATGGTGTCGCCGACGCGGGCCGCGGCCTCGATGTCGATCTCCTTGTCGACGTCGAGGCCGGAGCCGACGTCCCAGGTGCGCACCGGTGCGCCGGAGGCGTCGCGGCGGTACAGGCGCAGGACGTTGGACTCGTCGTCGGCGACAACCAGGTAGCCGCCACCGACGTCCACGGCGGCGGAGGAGTCGCTGGAGCCGGTGAGGTAGCGGGTGTCGGCGGCGTTCTGTACGGCGCCGGAGGCCGCGTAGTGCAGGGTGGTGGTGGCGGTCCTGCCGCCGAGCCCGTGCACCTGGAGGGTGAGGTCGGTGTAGCCCTTGCCGCGGGCCCGTACGGCCACCTCACGGGTGGCGCCGGTCCCGGTCACCGTGACGTCCCCGGTCCCGGCGACCGAGCCATGGGTGGTGGCGGTCGCGGACACGGTGAGCGCACCCGCGTCGGCGCCGCTCTGGCCGACCTTCACGGTCACCGTCGGATCGCCGGTGGCGCCGACGGCGCCGGACAGGTACGCGGCGGACAGCTTGATGGTCGGCGTGCCGTAGTCCGCGCCGGCCGCCGCGCAGGCCGGGAGGGCGGACATCGCCACGGCACCGGCCACGAGCGTCAGCGCCGCGGCGGCATGGCGGACCGGGCGGAGACGGCGCGGGGAAGCGGTAGGGGACGGGACCATCGTGAGCACCCTTCGTCAGCTGCGGACCGGTCGGCGGACCGGCACACCGTTCTGACAATCAATCACGCACATGGCGTGCGGGTGAACCACGCCTGCCGGCCGGGCCACCCCCGGCCCAGGACCGCCAAGAGGAAGGCGGGGCTTGTCGGCGGCACCGGGTCGGCGCCCGGCTCTCAGCAGACGCCGTCGCCCGGCTTCGGGTTCCCGAGTCCGAACAGCGGCCGCAGCTTCAGCCCGGCCCAGGTGCCCAGGAGGGCGCAGGCGCCCCAGACCCAGCCGTGCAGGCTGCCCGAGGCGATGCCCGCGAGATAGGCGCCGATGTTGCAGCCGCCCGCCAGCCGGGCCCCGACGCCCATCAGCACCCCGCCGAGGACCGCCGCGGTCGCCGTTCGCCACCGCACGCCGCGGTGCAGGGTCCAGGTGCCGCCGAGCGCGGCGGCCACCGCCGCGCCGATCATGATGCCGATGTCGGTGAGGCTGGTCTTGTCGGCGAGCACCGGCCCCGCGAGCATCTGCTTGTTCCCGGGCTGCTGCCACCAGCTCCAGCTCTCCGGGTGGCCGCCGAGCGCTCTCACCAGCTCCGCGCCCCACAGGCTGAAGGCGCTGGTGACGCCCCACGCGCCGCCGGAGACGAGCAGTACACCGGCGCCCAGGACGGCCAGCGCCAGGGCGCCGACGGCCAGCGGCCAGGAACCGCGCAGGACACGGGCGGCGGCACCGCGCGCGGAGGGTACCGGGCCGATCGGCGGCGGGTTGCGGCGGGCCTGGACGCGACGGCTGACCAGCACGATGGCGGCGAGCACGAGGATCGTCACCGCCCAGGAGCCGAACCAGCCGATGTGGTCGGCCATGACCACCGGTTTCAGCGCGGGCAGGTCCTTCCACAGGTCGAACTGCCAGGCGGCGAGGGTCGCACCGGCGATGAAGCCGCCGAGGGTGAGCAGGATCGACGTCTGCCCGGAGCCCACCGCGAAGAGGGTGCCGGAGGCGCAGGCCCCACCGAGCTGCATGCCGACGGCGAAAATGAACGAGCCGATCAGCAGCCCGAGGCCCAGCGGCCCCGCCGAGGGCGCGGGCACCGACCCGAACAGCCCGGTTTTCGTGCCGATGAGCAGGGCGAACAGCGTGGCCGTGGTGCCCAGCAGCAGGGCGTGGGCGCGCATACCGGTGCCATTGCCGACCGCGACCAGTTGCCGCCAGGCGGAGGTGAAGCCGAAGCGGGAGTGGAAGAGGGCCACGCCCAGGGCGAGGCCGAGCAGCAGCAGGACGCCGGGCTTGGCCCCGTGGGCGGACCACACATACGCGGTCAGCGCCACGGCGAGCAGCCCGGACACCGCGAGCGGCACCCGGCGGACCGGGGGCGCGGCGGGTGCCTCGGGCCGTGGCACGGAGGTGGGTGAGGGGGACAGCAGCGTGGTCTTCGCTGCCTCGGCAGGCGGGGCGGTGGTCACGAGCGGACTCCGGGAGGCGTTCGACAAGGGGGACGGGGCGCGGCGCTGGGCGGGAGGGCCGGCCGGGTGGCGCCCGCCGTGGGCGGCGGCACGCGGCGGGGAAACCGGCTGGTTCCGGCTCAGCGGCGACAGAGACCGTCGTCGACGCACCACGCCGAGTTCGCGAACAGCGCGAGACACAGCAGACGGGCGGGTGCGGACATGTACTCGAGGATATGGTCCGGTTTCCGGAATACGGCCTTGCGTCTCACCATGTGAGCTGTGGTGTGAGCCACAGAGCCGCCGCGATGGACCGGGCGGACGATCAGTCACCGTTCCATCACAACGTCTTCACGGCACTCCCATGCCGACGTCCGCGCACCGCATGATGCACCCCCACCCTCCACGCACCGGGGAGACACATGCGCACCCGCACGGTCAAAGCCGCGACAGTGGTCGCCGCCACCCTGATCCTGACCGGTTGTTCCGCCGGCGGTGAGGCGCGCGACAGACGTACCCCGTCCGGCACCCCGGGCGCGGCCGAGAAAGCCGAGATCACCCGGCGCTGTGTCAACGCCATCGCCGACCGGGCCGCCGCCAACAAGGGCGGAGCGGTCCGCTCCGAACCCGTCCCCGAGCCGTGCGCCCGGCTGTCGGACGCCGACTATCTGGACGCCTACATGAAAGGTCTCGAGCAGGCGCACCAGGCCGCCCAGGAGTCCTCGCGGGGCTGATCCGGCACGGCGGCCGGCGGCACGGGGAGCCGAGCCGCCGCCCGGGTCCGGGCCGGGGCCCGGGTCCGGGCCGCCGCCCGGTCCGGATGGTCCGCGCAGGAATTCCGGGCGCTCGATCGGGAGCCGTCCGGGCACAGGACGTTTTCCCAGCTCGTCGTGGAGACGTCGGCCTTCCGCAGCCGCGCGCCGCGGAGATCGGAGTCGGACACGGTGGCCTCGGCCAGGTCGGCGCCGCGCAGGTCCGCCGCGGTGAGGCCGACGTGGCTGAGGGACGCCGCCCGCAGATCCGTGCCGGCCAGCCGGGCGCCGTCGAGGCTGACGTCCGTGAGGAGCGCCTTGCCGAGCGCAGCCCCGCTCAGATCCGCGCCGCGCAGGTCGACCTGCGAGAGGGTGGCGGAGGTGAGGTCGGCCCGGCGGAGGTCGGCGCCGCGCAGGTCGACGTTCTCCAGCGACGCACCGGCCAGCCGCCCCGCGTAGAGGTTGCCGCGGCGCAGGTTCGCCTCGGACACCAGTCCGGTCACGGTGGAGCGCTCGAGGTTGACGCAGCGCAGTTTCTTCTGCCACAGATCGGCACCGGCGACGGTACGGCTGGAGAGATCCTTGCCCGCATGGCCGGAACAGCTCCGGCCGTGTCTGTCCGCGCCGCAGCCGATGAGCAGCGCCGAGGACACGGCGGCGGTCACGATGACGAGGGAGAGCGGACGGGGCCGGCGCGTGGTCATGGGCCTGATGCCTCCGCGGTGACCGGGTGGTGATCCCTGCGCGACAGCTGGTACGCACAGCTCGTACACAGCGGAGTCCGGGCAGCGTCCCGGCGGGTGGTCAGATGCCGATCAGGTCCACCAAGTCGTCGGCGTGCTCCTCCTCTTCCTCCAGGATCGACTCCATCAGCCGGCGGGTGGTCGGGTCGTGTTCGCCCAGCCAGCGGATGATCTCCTGATAGCTGGCGATCACGATGCGCTCGGCGAGCAGATTGTGCTCCAGCATCGCCCGCAAGTCGTTGTCGGGCGGTGTGGTGTAGTCGGTGTGGGCGCGGCTTGTCAGCGAGGCCGGGTCGAAGTCGGGATCGCCGCCGAGCTGGGAGACGCGTTCGGCGGCGCGCAGCGCGTGCTGCATCTCCTCCTTCGCGTGCTCGGTGAACTCCGCGGACACCTGGGCGCGGTCGATTCCGCTGGCCGAGATGGCGTGGCGGGTGTAGCGCAGCCAGCACACCACCTCGGTCGCGATGACGTCGTTGAGGATGCCGATGACGCGGCCCTTGTCCAGGCCGTAGGCGTCCGTCACCGGCCCGGCCGCCATCTTCCGGCGGGCCTCGTCACGGATCCTGCTCACGTCCAGCACGAAGTCGTCGCTCATCACAGCCCTCTCTGCTCTCCTCGGACGCGGCGAGTGTTCCCCGCCGGGTCCGGAAGGGCTCCGGCGCGAGGGGAAGATGACTGGATCGCCGCACAGCGCCAGCCGATCGGCGGTATCCGGCCGCCACACGGCCGGTTCACGCGGCGTATCCGACGAGGCCGGCACAGGACTCCAGGCGGGTCCGGCGGTGTGAGGCGGGCGCCGGCGGTCGTGACGGCCGGTGACCGGGTCTGCCGCCCCGCCCGTACGGCCGAGCGGACTCGCCCGACGCGACCACCTCACGACCGCGGGCCGCCGCCCCTTCGGGACGGCGGCCCGCGTCTTCGAGCGGCGGCGCCGGCCAGGTTCCGCGGTCCTGGCCGGCGCCGGTCACCCGACGGGGAGGTCAGGCCCCGTGCCCGCCCTCCGGCAGGTTCGTCCCCGCCGACAGGACCCGGTCCGGGCGGATCGGCAGGTGGCGGTGGCGGACTCCGGTGGCGTGCCACACCGCGTTGGCGATCGCCGCGGCGGCGCCCACGATGCCGACCTCACCGACGCCCTTGATACCGACCGGGTCGTCCGGGTCCGGGTCGTCCACCCAGTCCGCCTCGACGATCGGCACATCGGCGTTCGCGGCGAAGTGGTAGCCCGCGAGATCGGGGCCCACATGGCCGCCCGAGGCCCGGTCCCTGACCGCCTCCTCGTGCAGGGCCATCGAAATGCCCCAGATCATCCCGCCGACGAGCTGGTTGCGCGCGGTCAGGGGGTTGACGATCCGGCCCGCCGCGAAGATCCCGAGCATCCGGCGCACCCGGACCTCGCCGCTCGTGACGTCCACGGCCACCTCGGCGAACTGGGCGCCGAAGGAGTGCCGTTCCTTCTGTGAGAGGGAGCGGATCACATCGGAGGTGTCGGACCGGGCGGTGATCCCCTCGGGCGGGATGTCGCCGCCCAGGGCCAGCCGCTCCCGCAGCTCGTTCACCGCGATCGCCACCGCCCACGCCCAGGACCGGGTGCCCATCGAGCCACCGGCGAACATCCCCGGGCCGAGGGCGCTGTCCGCGATGACCACCCGGACGCGTTCCGGATCGACCTTCAGCCCGTCCGCGGCGACCAGGGCGATGGCGGTACGGGCGCCGGTCCCGATGTCCGCCGCGTTGATCCGTACCGTGAAGGTGCCGTCCGCCTCCGCCGTCACGCCCGCCGTGGACGGGCCGACCCCGGAGTGGAAGCTGGCCGCCGCCATCCCGGTCCCGAGCAGCCACCGTCCCTCGCGGCGCACTCCGGGCCGGGGATCCCGGTCCGCCCAGCCGAACCTGCGGGCGCCCTCCTCATAGCAGGCGATCAGATTGCGGCTGCTGAACGGCAGGCCGGAGATCGGGCCCCGGTCGGGTTCATTGCGCACCCGCAGCTCGATCGGGTCGATACCGCACTTCTCGGCGAGTTCGTCGAACGCGCACTCCAGCGCGAAGGAACCGGGTGCCTCGCCGGGTCCGCGCATGAACGTCGGGGTCGGCACGTCGAGCCGCACGACCCGGTCGCTGGTGTGGTGCGCGATGGCGTCGTACATCACGCGCCCCACCGCGGCGCTCCGCTCGATGAATTCGTGGACGGTGGAGGTGAGGCACTCGTTCCGGTGGTCGAGCGCGCGCAGCCGTCCGTCGGCGTCGGCACCGAGCCTGACCCGCTGCGCCGTGGGGCTGCGGTAGCCGATGGCCGAGAACATCTGACGGCGGGTCATGACGACCCGCACCGGGCGCTGGAGGACGGTCGCGGCCATCGCGGCGGCCACCTGGGTGGGCCGGACCGTCTTGGAGCCGAAGCCGCCGCCGACGTGTTCGGACCGCACCCGTACCGAACCCGGGTCGAGGGAGAAGATCTGCGCGAGCTCGGTGGCCACCAGCGTACTGCCCTGGTTGGAGTCCAGGACCTCGAGCCGGCCGCCGTCCCAGTAGGCCGTCGCCGCGTGCGGCTCCATGGGGTTGTGGTGCTCTTCCGGGGTGGTGTACTCCGAGTCCACGACGAACGCGGACGCGGCGAGCTCGGCCTCGACGTCTCCCTTGGACTGCACCGCGGCCCCGAAGGGCGACTCCGCGGGGGTGTACGCATCGGGGTGGCCGGCGAAGAACGTGACGTCGTGCGGCTCCTGGTCGTAGTGGACCACCAGCTGCTCGGCGGCTTCCCTGGCCTGCTCCGGCCGTTCGGCGACGACCAGCGCCACTGGCCAGCCCATGAACGGGACACGGTCGTTCTGGAAGACCCCGAGGATCGGGTCCGGCCGCCCGAGCATGCTCGTGTAGTCCATGTTGACGCGCGGAGCGTTCTCGTGGTGGAGGACCGCGAGGACACCGGGCATCGCGAGGACGGGTTCGACCTCGACCGAGCGGACGCGGCCGCGGGCGACCGTGGACAGCACCAGCCAGCCGTGGGCGAGTTGGGGCAAGGGGATGTCGCCCGTGTAGCGGGCCGCTCCGGTGACCTTGTCCCGGCCCTCGATGCGGGTGCGCGCGGTGCCGAGGGCCCCTGTCACCAAGGGGGTTCCGGTCGTGGTGGTCATCGGGCGGCCTCCTCGGCGAGTTCGGTCAGCATGGCCACGACGAGGTTGCGCATCAGCGGCACCTTGTATCCGTTGTGCGGCAGGACCTTCGCGGCGGCCAGTTCGGCGTCCGCGGCGGCGGCGAACGCGTCGGCGCTCACCGGGCCCCCGGTCAGCGACCGCTCGGCCACCCGGGCCCGCCACGGCCGCGAGGCGACCGCTCCGAAGGCGAGGCGGACGTCGTGGACGACCCCGTCCCGGACGTCGAGGGCGCCGGCGATCGAACCGATCGCGAAGGCGTAGGACGCGCGCTCGCGGACCTTCCGGTAGCGGGAGTGGGCGGCGACCGGGGCCGGGGGCAGGGTGACGCCGGTGATCAGCGCACCGGACGGCAGCGCCGTCTCCAGGTGCGGGGTGTCGCCCACGGGCAGGTAGAAGTCCGCGAGCGGCAACTCGCCCGGCCCGTCGGTGGTTTCGTACGACACGACGGCGTCGAACGCGGTGAGCGCGACCGCCATGTCCGAGGGGTGGGTGGCCACGCAGTGCCCGGAGGCGCCGAGAATGGCGTGATTGTGATGCTCACCCTCGATGGCCGGACAACCGCTGCCGGGGCGGCGCTTGTTGCAGGGCGACACCACATCGGTGAAGTAGCCGCAGCGGGTGCGCTGGAGCAGGTTGCCGCCGACCGTGGCCATGTTGCGCAGCTGCCCGGACGCGCCGGCCAGGACGGCCTGTGTCAGGGCCGGGTAGCGGCGCCGTACCTCGGGGTGGGCGGCGAGGTCGCTGTTGGTGACGGTGGCGCCGATCCGCAGACCGCCGTCCGCGGTCGACTCGACCCGGTCCAGGGGCAGTTCACGGACGTCCACCAGGCGTCCGGGGCGCTCCACGCCGGTCTTCATCAGGTCGACGAGATTGGTGCCGCCGCCCAGGAAACGCGCGTCCGGATCGGCGCCCAGGACGGCGACCGCCTCGGAGACGTCCACGACGCGCTGATAGCCGAACTCCCTCATGCGACGGCCTCCTTGCTGGTGGTCGTGGTCGTGGTCGCCCGCGCCTCGGCCGCCCGGGCGACCGCCTGCACGATCGACACGTAGGCGCCGCAGCGGCACAGGTTGCCGCTCATCCGCTCCCGGATCTCGTCGGCGGTCAGTGGTGGGGGTCCCGCTTCGGGATGGACATCGGTGGTGACGGCGCTCGGCCAGCCCGCCGCGTGTTCCTCGATCACGGCGAGGGCGGAACAGATCTGCCCCGGAGTGCAGTAGCCGCACTGGTAGCCGTCGAGGTCGAGGAACGCCTGCTGCACCGGATGGAGCCGGTCGCCGTCGGCCACGCCCTCGATGGTGGTGACCTCGCGGCCCTCGGCGGCCACGGCGAGCTGGAGGCAGGAGACGGCCCGCCGGCCGTCGAGCAGTACCGTGCAGGCGCCGCACTGCCCCTGGTCGCAGCCCTTCTTGGTGCCGGTGAGGTCGAGGTGCTCACGCAGGGCGTCGAGCAGGGTGGTGCGGTGGTCGACGGGCAGCGTGTACTTCTCGCCGTTGATGGTCAGCGTGATGACGCTGGACGTCGACGAGGGGGCTGTGGCCATGATCAGCCTTCTTTCGCGGGTGTGGTGCGCGTCGAAGTCGTTCAGGGGGAGGGTCCCGGTGAAGGCCCCGAGGATGCGGGATGCGCGAGAAACCCGGTCGGCGCTCGGTCCCGGCCATCCACACGGGCCGTTTCTGCCGGTAAGGTGAGCCTAAGCGGACAACTGTCCGCTGCGCATGAACTTAGCGGACAGCTGTCCGGTGAGCAAGGTCGGCACTGAGCCATGGCCGGAATGGAGGACGAGTGCGGGGAGAGAAGGACGCGCCTCTGCGCTCGGACGCGGCTGCGAACCGCGAGCGCATCCTGGAAGTGGCGCTGGCGGAGCTGACCCGCTCGGCGGATGTGCCACTGAGCACCATCGCGAAGAAGGCGGGCGTCGGCCAGGGGACGCTGTACCGCAACTTCCCCAGCCGCGAGGCCCTCGTTCTGGAGATCTACCGCCATGAGATGCGGCAGCTCGCGGACACCGCGGCCGAGTTGCTCCGCACCCGCGCACCGGATGCGGCGCTGCGGGAGTGGATGGCGCATCTGGCCCGGTTCGCCCTGGCCAAGGCCGGTCTGGCCGACGCGCTGCACAAGGCCACCAGCGCGCCCGGCGGCCCGGCCAAACCGGGACACGGCCTGGTGACCGAGGCCGTCGAGCTCCTGCTGGCGGCGAACGCGGACGTCGGCACCATCCGTCCGGGCGTCACCGCCGACGACTTCCTGCTCGCCATCTGCGGCCTGTGGCAGATCGATCCCCGTGACGACGGGCAGGCGCGCGCCCGACGGCTTCTGGACCTGGTCATGGACGGACTGCGCGCCGGCGCGCCGGGAAGGTGAGACGCCGCAGAGGACCGGCCCGCAGGGACCGGCTCTCATGCATCAGCTCTGGACGACCCGGCAGCTCAGCCGCCGGCCCTCGTGGGCCGTATGGCGACGGGCCGATCCGGTGGCGCCCCACGATGGCGAGCTCGCGGATCCGGGCCGCGCCCAGGATCTGCGCCGCGCGGCGGCCCGGCTGTCGTCATGCCGTCCGTACCTCTGCCAGGCTCACGGGGCGGTGCTCGTGCAGCGACAGTGTGCACGCCTCCGCGATCCAGCCGGCCTCCAGGGCGTCGGCGACGGTGCAGGGAGAGGGCAGCCGGCCCGCCACGACCTCGGTGAAGGCGGTGAGCTCGGCCCGGTAGGCGGCGGCGAAGCGGTCCATGAAGAAGTGGTGCGGGGCGCCGCCAGGGAAGGTGGCGCCCGGTTCGGCGGAGCGCAGCGGCAGCTTGTCCTCCAGGCCCGCGGCGATGCTGTCGGTCATGCCGTGGAGCTCCAGACGGGCGTCATAACCGCGGGCGTTGTGCCGCGTGTTGGAGACCACGGCGAGGGTGCCGTCGTCGAGGGTGAGGAGGGCGGAGGCGGTGTCCACGTCTCCGGCGGCCGCGATGTAGTCGGCTCCGCGGTTGGCCCCGGTGGCGTAGACCTCGGTGACCTCGCGGCCGGTGATCCAGCGGACGGTGTCGAAGTCGTGCACGCCGCAGTCGCGGAAGATGCCACCGGAGACGGCCACATAGGCGGCCGGGGGCGGCGCGGGGTCCAAGGTGGTGGACCGCACGGTGTGCAGCGGCCCCAGCTCACCGCTGAGCACCGCCTTCCGCGCGGCCACGTACCCGGGGTCGAAGCGCCGGTTGTAGCCGATCTGGACCTGCACGCCGCTGCCCTCGACCGCGCGCAGGACGGCGAGGCTCTCCGCGACCGTGCGCGCCACGGGCTTCTCGCAGAAGACCGGTACGCCCGCCCGCACGGCGGCGAGGACGAGCTCGGGGTGGGCGTCGGTCGCCGCGGCGATCACGACGCCGTCCACACCGGCGGCCAGCACGGCCTCCGGCGAGCCGACCGCTCGGGCGCCGAACCGCTCGGCGGCGGCGGTGGCGGCCGCGGTGACCGGGTCGGTGACCACGAGCGAGTCCACCGTGTCGATCGTGGACAGGGTCTCGGCGTGGAAGGCGCCGATCCGCCCCAGGCCCATGATGCCGATACGCATGAAAAGTCGTTCCCTTTCTGACAGTGCTTCCGACAGTGCGGCGGGGCGGGTCAGCCGAGTCCGCCGACGACGTTCTGGTCCCAGTCGATGACCGAGCCGGTGACGACTCCGCTGCGGTCGGAGAGGAGGAGGACGACGACATCGGCGATCTCGTCGACCTGGCCGAGCTTGCCCATCGGCTGGGCGCGGGCCGCCTCCTCGCGCCAGTCGTCACCGGCGTCGTGGAAGGCGCGCTGAACGGCGTCCTCGCCCTCGGTGTCGGTCCAGCCGATGTTGAGGCCGTTGACGCGGACGCGGTCCCAGCGGTGCGCGTGGGCGGCGTTGCGGGTCAGACCCGCGAGACCGGCCTTCGCCGCGGAGTACGGCGCCAGGAACGGATAGCCGCCGTGGGCGCAGTTGGAGATGATGTTGACGATGGTGCCCGGTGCCTTCCTGGCCACCATGTCGGCGATGGCGGCCTGCATGGCGAAGAACGGGGCGCGCAGGTTGATCGCGATGTGCGCGTCGAAGAGCTCGGGGGTGGTGTCCAGCAGCGTCCCGCGGGACGTGAGCCCGGCGGAGTTGACCAGGCAGTCGATCCGGCCGTGGGCCGCCACCACCTGTGCCACGCTGCCGCGCGCCTGCGCGGGATCGGCCAGGTCGGCGCGGACGAAGGAGGCCGTGGCTCCCTGGGCGGTGAGCTCCCGCGCCAGCGCCTCGCCGACATCGGGGCGGCGTCCGGTGAACGCCACGGTGGCCCCTTCGCGGGCGGCGGCGCGGGCGATACCGGCGCCGACTCCCTGGCTGCCGCCGTTGACCAGGACGATCTTGTCCTGTAGCAGTCCCATCAGTGGTGTGTCTCCTTCAGCTCTGGCTTCAGCTCCGGCGGCGCTCGGCGCCGGCCCGCAGTTCCGCGCGCAGGGTCTCGGGGGTCCAGGCGTGCTCCAGGGCGCGCCGGAGCGTATCGGCCTGGGAGGGCGGGGCGAGGCCGTCGACGGGCGGGTCGAGGTCGAGGTTGGTGGGGAAGGGGTAGCCCTCGGCGCAGGCCGCGACCACGTTGTGCAGCCAGTCCTCGGTGGCGCCTTCGGCCTTGCGCCGCCGCAGGATGGGAAAGACGGCGTTGACCACGGCCTCGCGGTCGACGGTCTCCATGGCCCGGCCGAAGGCGGAGGAGATCTGGAGCAGGTTCGCCATGCGCCGGATGTCCGTGGAGCGGTTGTGCCCGGCGGCGTGGAAGAGGGCGGGGTTGAAGAAGACCGCGTCGCCCGCCTCCAGCGGCAGCTGGACGTGGTGCTCGGCGAAGTAGGCCATGAACTCCGGGCGGCGGAAGGCCAGGTAGCCGGGTTCGTACCGCTGTGAGTACGGCAGGTAGAGCGTCGGGCCGGACTCCAGGGGCATGGCGCAGTGGGCGACCGCGCCCTGAAGGGTCAGGACGGGGGAGAGCCGGTGGACATGGGCGGGATAGGCCGCGGCCTGCGCCTCGGAGAGGAAGCCGAGGTGGTAGTCGCGGTGCGCGCTCTGGGCCGCGCCGCCGGGGTTGACCTGGTTGATCTGTGAGGTGACCTGGTAGCCGGGGCCGAGCCAGGCGGTGGCGACCAGGGCGAGGAGATCGTTGGCGTAGTAGTCGGCGAAGACCTCCGGTGCGCTCAGGGCCAGCTTCTCCAGCGCGTTCCAGACCCGGTCGTTGGCGCCGGGCTTCGCGAAGTGGTCGCCGCGGGCGGTGCCCGCCGCCCGCTCCTTCTCGATCAGCGCCGTGAACGCCTCGGTGGCCCGGTCGAGGACCGACGGGTCGGGGAAGGCGCGCTTGAACACCACGATGCCGGGACCGTCCAACAGGATGTGCACCAGCTCCGCCTGCGCCTCCCGGCGGCCGGACGGCGTGGCGGCGCGGGCGCGCAGGCGGTCGCCGTCGTAGACGGGAACGTGTCGCTCCACCGCGTCGGCGCCCGGGTGGCCACGGGGGTCGGTGGGCCGCTCGACCAGGGCGCGGAAGGCGTCCAGACCGATGTCGGCCTCACTGAGCCAGGTATGAGACCTCGGGGCGACGGGAGACATGACGTTTCTGATCCTTCCTGTGAGCTGCGGCTTTCTGTCAGTGTTGTTATCAGGTGAACATCAGGCAATCCGCGGCAGCCCTTCAAAACCCCACCGTCGACCGGGTGCTCCACCACGACCTGAGTCAGGACCTGCGCGCGCGTGCCGCCCGACTTGGCGATATTCCGTTGAACCATGTCACTCATGCCGCTGGGAGGGGTTTCCGCGCCCGCATAGCGTCGGGACCGGGCCGGAAAAGACCGGCCCTGACCACACATGAGGGATGTTTCATGCTCGCCCAGGTTGTTCTGTTCGATGGCTTCGACCTGCTCGATGTCATCGCCCCCTACGAGGTGCTGTCCGCCGGCGGGCGGGCTTCCGGGGGAGCGTTGAGCGTTGAGCTGGTATCCGCCGAGGGGCCGCGCGAGGTGGTGAGCGGGGTCGGCGGCACACCGCTGCGTGCCACGGCCGTTCTCGATCCCGCCAAGGCGGACCTGGTGGTGGTCCCCGGTGCGGCCGGCCGGATCGGAGAACCCGGTGAGGACCCCGACCAGGACGCGGGGACGGGCGAATGGCACGAGGACGACACCGTCCCCGTCCTGATGGGCCGCACCCTGGAGACCGACCTGCCCAGGCTGCTGAAGGAGGCCATGGACCGCCCGGAGGTGACCGTGGCCACGGTGTGCGGGGGCTCCGTCGTCCTGGCCATGGCCGGCCTGTTGGAGAACCGCTACGCCACCACTCACCGCATGGGGCTGGACCTGCTCGACGCCACCGGCGCCAACGCGGTCCGGGCCCGCGTCGTCGACGACGGCGACCTCGTCACCGGTGCCAGTGTGACCTGCGGACTCGATCTGGGCCTGTACCTGCTGGAGCGCGAGCTGGGGCCGCGGATCGCCCACGCCGTCGAGCAGCTGATCGCCCACGAGCGCCGTGGCACCGTCTGGCGCGCTCACGGACCCGAGCCCCTCACCTTCTGACATCTGTGCTCTCGTCCGAACCGTCCTGTCCCGTTCTGTCCCGTCCCACCGTGAGGAAGCACCGCATCATGTCCGTCGAAGGCACCTGGGATCTGTCCATCTCCACACCGATCGGCCGGATCAGGCCCGTGGTCGACATCCGGCGCGCGGAGGGCGCCCTGACCGGTACGGCCCGCGCCGGGGACGAGGAAGTCCCGCTGACCGATCTCTCACTCGACGGCGACCGGCTCACCTGGCGTCAGGCCATCACCAAGCCCATGCGGCTGAACCTCGCCTTCGCCATGACGGTCGACGGTGACACGATGACCGGCACCTCCAAGGCCGGGCGCCTGCCCTCCTCCAAGGTCACCGGACAGCGCCGCGCCGCCCAGGGGTGAACCTCCGCGTCCGGGGCGCCGATGAGGTGCTCGGCGCCGTCGTCCCGCACGTCACCGAGCACCCTGGCGCCCCGGACCTGCCCCGGTGTGGAAGGCGGTCGGCGGGCGGCCGAGCAGCTTTTTGAAGGCGGCCGTGAACGCGGCGGGGTTGTCGTAACCGAGGGCGGCCGCGAGGCGGGTCACCGGTACCCCCGCCGCCATCTGCTGCAAGGAGTGCGCGATGCAGGCCCGTTGCCGCCATTGCTGGAAGCTCATCCCGGTGTCCCGGTGGAACAGACGGCCGAGCGTGCGTGCGCTGACGTTGAGGGCCGCGGCCCAGCGAGCGGGTGGGTCATGGATGTCGGGGGCGCGCAGAAACGCCTCGCACAGCCGGCGCAGCCCCGGATCGGTGGGGAACGGGACGTCGAGGGGGAGCGGGGTGAGGTTTCTGAGCTCGTGGAGGATGAGGCTGACGAGGGTGGCGTCGCGGCCGTGGTCGGGGTAGCGGGGCTCCATCTCGACGGCGTCGAGGATGAGCGCCCGCAGCAGGGCGGAGACCTCGACGACCCGGCAGTGCGGAGGGAACCACGGCACGGCGCCGGGTTCGATGTAGAGGCTGCGGGTGCTGACCCCCACCATGGTGACCTGGTGCGGGGTCCTGGGCGGGATCAGTACGGCGCGGGCCGTGGGCACGGTCCAGGCGCCCTCCGCGGTCTCCACCCGCATGACGCCGGTGGCGGCGTAGAGGACCTGGGCACGGCGATGCTCATGGCGGGCGAGGAGGTAATCGTGGGGGTAGTCGGTGCCGATGGCCAGCACGGCCCGGTCGAGGTCGTCCACCTCCGCCACGGGGATGTTGCGCACGGCACGAGACTACGCCGGTCCGGCCGGGGTGTCCGCTGCGCGTAAGGAAATGGCGATCGATCGATTGCTCGCCAGAACGGGGAACTCATAGCGTCCTTTCCGTGCTGACCTCGTTCCTCGTCCTGTTCCTGTTCGGCTGCCTGACCGGTGTCACCACGGTGTTCTTCGGTTTCGGCGGCGGCTTCATCACCGTCCCCGTCGTCTACGGCTTCCTGCGTGCCACAGCCGGTTCCGGTACCGACGCCATGCATGTCGCGGTGGCGACATCGACGGCGGTGATGCTGGTGAACGCCGTGGTCGCGGCCCTGGCGCAGCTGCGTCAGGGCCGGCTTCGCCGGGAGTACGTATGGCCGCTGGCGGCGTTCATCATGGTCGGCGCGGTCGCCGGATCCTTTGTGGCGACCTGGATCGGTGGCACGCTGCTGCGTGTCCTCTTCATCGTCTATCTGCTGGTGACGATCGCCGACAGCCTGCTGCGAAAGGGGTTTCTGTCGGTCGCCCACCATGAGCGGCCGCAGCCCCTCGGGCGGGCCGCCACGAGGTTCGGCGGGGTCGGGATCGGCGCGGTCGCCTCCTGTCTGGGGGTGGGCGGCAGCGTCATGACCGTCCCTCTCCTGCGGCGCAGGGGCCTGCCGATGGCCAACGCCATCGCGATGGCCAACCCCCTCAGCGTTCCCGTGGCCGTGGCCGGTACCGTCGTCTACGCGCTCGCCCCCGCCGTCCCGGCGCACGCGGGCCGTTTCGGCTACGTGGACCTCGTGGCCTGTGCCGCTCTGCTCAGCGGATCACTGCCCACCATCGCCGTGGCCAGGCGTGTCGCCGGACGTGTTCCGGACCGTATCCACTCCCTGGCCTACATCGCCCTTCTCGTGCTCGTGTCGGTCGTGATGGTCGCCACGGGGATCTGACCCGTCACCACCCTCCGCACCGGGGGCCGTTGGCGGCGTAGCTCACCTCGGGTGTTCCGGCCGAGCCGGTGCGGCTCGGGCCATGGGGAGACAGCTCATGGGCGCGGACGCCGTCCACCGTTGCGACCGGCCCGGCTCACAGGCAGTGGCGCACGAGCCATTCGTCGGGGTTGAACGTGTCCTTCGCGGGATCCGGCGCGATGGCCGCCCGCTCTTCCACCGTGTCCTCCAGCCGGATGCGCTCCGGCAGTGTGCCGAACCGGGCACGGCGCACCGCCTCCGCGGCATCCGGGACATCCCGCGTATGCGACATCACATGGTCCCTTCGGTAGTCGGGGAGGCAACCGCTCCGTCCAGCCGATGCTCGCAGCCACGTTCGTCACCCGTCAAGTAGGTGACGATCCGGAGTGTGCGGTATCCGTGCCCGCCGGCGCCTCCCCGTCGGCGGTGCCGGGGACCGCGTCGGCGCAGTCGGCGAGGCGTCGGGCCAGGGCGCGCACATGGCCGCGCAGGGCGTCCGGATACTCGATCACGAACGGCAGATCCAGCCAGGCGAGCACGGAGGGGACCCACTCCAGCCGCTCGGCACGCAACCGGACCCGCACCCAACCGCCGCCTTCCTCCGCCCCGGAGGCGGCCGGTGGCGGTGGACCGGCGGTCCGTGCCGCGTCACCGGCCGCCGCCGAGTCGGTGCCCGAGGCAGTATCCGCGTCGGTGCCCGAGGCGGTGTCCCGCGCCGGGCCGGACGCGAGCTCCGTCACGGTGGCCAGGCCCGGCGGGAGGCGGTGGCGGACCTGCTCGACCGTGCCGTGGACCCGCAGCGACACCTCGTGCGAATAGGGCACCCCGGCGAGCCCGGACAGCACCCGGGCGGCCGGGTCGAACCCCGTGGGCACCTCGAACGACCCCGGCAGCACCGTCGCGCTCTCGATCCGGTCCAGCCGGAACATGCGCACCTCGCCACTGGCCGAGTCCGCCCCGGTCACGTACCAGCGCCCGGAGTGGGCGACGATCCCGTACGGGCACACGGTGCGCTCGCTGCGCCGGCCCTTCCACGCGGTGTAGCCGATGGCGACCGGCCGGCGGTCCCGCGCGGCCTCCGCGAGCACCAGCAGCACATCCGTCTCGGGGACGACCACGGGCCGGCTCGGGGTGGTGAAGTCGGCGGTCGCCAGCAGCGCGTCCAGCCGGCGGCCGAGCGCCTCGGGCAGCACCCGGCGCACCTTGGCGGCGGCGCTCTCCGCCGCCGCGACGGACGTGGTCACCAGCCCGGCCCGCCGGCCGGCGACCAGTCCGAGCAGCACGGCCAGCGCCTCCTCGTCGGTGAGCATCAGCGGAGGCATCCGGTAGCCGGGGGCGAGCCGGTAGCCGCCGTATCGGCCGCGCACCGACCGGACCGGGACGTCCAGGTCGACCAGGTGGCCGACGTAGCGCCGGACGGTGCGTTCGTCCACGCCGAGCCGGTCGGCCAGGTCGGCGACGGTGCGGGTGCCACCGGCCTGGAGGATCTCCAGCAGGGCGAGCACGCGGGCAGTCGGTCGGTTCATGCCCGAAGTATCCCGCGCATACCGGGCGGGTCCTGCCCGGTATCGGTCCTAGCGTAAGGACCATGGCAACTTACGTACTCGTTCCCGGATTCTGGCTCGGAGCCTGGGCCTGGGCTTCCGTGGCGGCCGACCTGCGCGGCCGTGGGCACGACGTCCACTCGCTCAGCCTGACCGGGATGGGCGAACGGGCGCATCTGGCCCGGCCCGACACCGACCTGGAGACGCACATCACCGATGTGCTCAACCTGATCCGTTACGAGGACCTGCGCGACGTGGTGCTGGTCGGGCACAGCTACGCCGGTGCGGTGGTGATCCCGAGCGTGGCGGACCGGATGCCGGAGCGGATCAGCCGGCTGGTGTTCATCGACAGCGGACCGCTGCCGGACGGAATGTCCCACGCGGAGTTCACCCCGCCGGAGGAACGGGCCCACAACGCCGAGCTGGTGCGCGCGGAGGGAGACGGCTGGCGGCTGCCGCCACCGCCGTGGCAGCGGACGGCCGCCGAGGCGTCCGGGCTGCCCGAGCACACGCTCGAACGGCTGACGCGGCTGTCGGCGCCGCAGCCGTGGGCCACCGCCACCACTCCGGTCCGGCTGACCGGGGCGTGGGAGAAGCTGCCGCGGCTGCATGTGCTGTGCAGCTTCCCGGTGGAGCAGGTACGGGCGGTGGCCGCCACCGTACCGGCCTTCCGCCACATGGCGACCGACGACTGGGACCACCGCGAGCTGCCCGGCTGGCACTGGCCGATGTTCGACCGGCCAAGCGAGCTGGCGGCGATCCTGCACGACGCCGCCTGACGGCCGGTCGACGTCCGCGTACGGCTCGCCACCCGTCTTCGGTGGCGAGCCGTACGGAGCCTATCCACACCAGTACCAGGCACCCGGACACGCCCCGGCGGACACGTGGGCCATGCGTTCCGGTCCAGGCCAGATGGGACAGGGCGCTGGATGGGACTAGACAGGACTGGACATGTATGGCTAACGTCCGGACATGCCTAAACAGGTCCTCAAGCATCAGCGCATCGCCCGCGTTCTGGCCCGTGAGATCCACAGTGGCGCCCTGGAACCGGGCAGCAGGCTGCCCGGCGAACACGCGCTGACCCGGCGCTTCTCGGTCAGCAGGGCCACCGTTCGGCAGGCACTGGACGAGCTCAGCAAACAAGGGCTGATCTCCACGCACGCGGGTGTCGGCTCGTTCGTCACCTTCGACGGCGGGCTGCTGGACAACCGCCTGGGATGGACCAGGGCACTGGCCGACCAGGGCGCCCGGATCACCACCGAGGTCCTCCGTCTGGACGTGGTGCGCGATGCCCGGCTGGCCGGTGAACTCGGCATCGAGGGCGTCGAGTTCATGGCGCTGGACCGGTTGCGGGTGCTGCCGGAGGGCACTCCCGTCGCGCTGGAGCGCAGCCGGGTGCCGATGGTCCCGGCGCTGGCCGAGGTCCCGCTCGGCGGACTCCTGGACGGCTCGCTCACCAAAACCCTCGCCGCGGTCGGCCTGCGGGCCACGCACGGGGACGAGTGGGCGTCCGTACGGCAGCTGACCGCCGAGGAGGCGACACCGCTGCGCCGCCGGGAGGGCGAGGTCTGGCTCAACACCCGCCGGATCGGCCGTGGGGCCGACGGCGGGATCGTCGAGCAGGTGACCAGCCTGCTGGACCCCGCCCGCTTCCAGCTGCACCTCGGCTTCGGCGAGCAGCCCGGATGAGCCGCCCCCCGGCGTGCGCCCGGACCCGCCGCACCACCTCGGCACCCGCCGGCGGGGCCGCCGGGCAGACCAGTGCGAACCCCGACAGGAAGACCGACAGGAAGACCGGATGAACCACCAGCACGACCGCGCGCTCGGCGCTCTGTACGGCCTGGCGATGGGCGATGCCCTCGGTATGCCCACCCAGATCATGTCCCGGCGGTCGATCGTCGCCCGGTTCGGCGTCGTCACCGATTTCGAACCCGGCCCGCCGGACAACCCGGTGAGCGCCGGAATGCCCGCCGGTTCGGTCACCGACGACACCGATCAGGCCGTTGTCGTCGGCCGGCTGCTGACCGGGTCCGGCGGACGCATCGACCCGCTGCGGCTCGCGCACGAGCTTCTGGAGTGGGAGCGGGCCATGAAGGCCAAGGGCTCCTTCGACCTGCTCGGTCCCTCCACCAAGGCCGCCCTGGAAGCCGTGTCCCGTGGCGTGCCGCCGCACGAGGCGGGCAAGTCCGGTGCCACCAACGGCGCGGCGATGCGCATCACCCCCGTGGGCGTCGCCTTCCGGGACCAGCCACTGGAGCCGTTCCTCGACCGGGTCGCGGAGGCGTGCCAGGTCACCCATGACACCTCCATCGGCATCGCCTCCGCCGCCGCCGTGGCCGCGGCGGTGAGCCGGGGCGTCGACGGCGGCGATCTGGAGGACGCCTTCGAGGCGGCGGTCACGGCGGCCGAGGCCGGCGTCGAGCGCGGCCACTGGGTCGCCGGCGCCGATATCGCGGCCCGGATCCGCTGGGCCGTGGAACTGGTCCGCGATCTGCCCGAGCGGCAGGCCCTGGACCGCATATGTGACCTGGTCGGGACCAGCGTCGCCAGCCAGGAGTCGGTCCCCGCCGCCTTCGCCGTGCTGGCCCTCGCCGAGGGCGACCCATGGCGGGCCTGCCTGCTGGCGGCCAACCTCGGCGGTGACTGCGACACCATCGGCGCCATCGCCGGTGCCGTCGCGGGCGCCGTCGGCGGCGCCTCGGGACTGCCCGAGGAGGCCCTCGCCACCGTGCGTTCGGTCAACGGTCTCGACCTGGAACCGCTGGCCACGGCCCTGCTCGCGCTGCGCGCCGGCACGGCCGAGTGACCCTGTGACCGCCCCCAGATCCGCACCGGAGCGCCCCCCAACGGGCCCCCGGACAGAAAGACAGGTACCACCATGGCGGCTTCAGACAACGACCGCGTCGGCTCCGTGGAGACCCGAGGCATCGAACCGGTTCCGGACGCCGAGCGCCACGGCCACGCGGCCCAGATGTTCTGGACCTGGTTCGCCGCGAACATCAGCATCCTCGGCCTGCCGCTCGGCGCGGCGCTGGTCAGCTTCCGCGGCCTGAACATCTGGCAAGCGGCCGTCGTGGCCGTGCTCGGGTCCTTCGGCTCGTTCGCCCTGGTGGGCGGCCTCAGCATCGCCGGGAAACGGGGCGGAGCGCCCGCCCTCACGCTCTCCCGCGCGGTGTTCGGGGTCCGCGGCAACGCGGGCCCCACCCTGGTCACCTGGATGAGCCGGCTCGGCTGGGAGACCATCAACACCACCACGGCCGCCTTCGCGCTGCTGGCCCTGCTCGACGCCGCCTTCGGTATCCGGCGGAACACCGTCCTCACCGTGGTGTGTCTGCTGGTCTTCATCGGCTGCACCCTGCTGATCAGCGGCCTCGGACACGCCACCATCATGTGGATCAACAAGTGGGCCAGTTATCTCTTCGGCCTGCTCAACCTGGTCGTGATCGCCTTTCTCGTGACCACCGTGGACTGGGCGAGGGTTTTCCACGCCCAGGCCGGGCCGGTGAGCTCCATGGTCGTGGGCGTCGGCATGATCGCCGCCGGCACCGGGATCGGCTGGGCCAACACGGGTGCCGACTACGCCCGTTATCTGCCCCGGCGGATTCCCGGCGGCAGGCTGGTGGCGGCCTCCGCCTTCGGCGCCGGTATCCCGCTGGTCGTGCTGATCTCGCTGGGCTCACTGCTCGCGGCGGGCGAACCGGATCTCGCCTCCGCCTCCGACCCGGTCTCGGCGATCGACACGATGCTGCCGTCGTGGATGTCCATCCCGTACCTGATCGCCGCGTTCGGCGGACTGCTGCTCTCCAACCACCTGTCCGTCTACTCGGCCGGACTCACCATGATCACCCTGGGGATACGGGTCCGGCGTACCCTCGCCGTGGGCCTGGACGTGGTCGTCACCTTCGCGGGCGGGATCTACTTCATCCTGATCGCCAAGGACTTCTACGGCCCGTTCATCACCTTCCTCACGCTGCTCGCCGTGCCCATCAACGCCTGGGTGGGCGTCTTCGCGGTCGACCTGGTGCTCCGCCGGTCCTACGACGGCGCGGCCCTGATGAACGTCGGGCCGTCCAGCCGCTACTGGTTCCGGGGCGGGGTCGCCTGGGCCGCGATGGTCGCCTGGGCGGCCGCCATCGTGGTGGGCCTGCTGTTCACCGAGGCGAGCACCAGCGCGACCGACGTGTGGTTCTCCGGGCCGTTCGCACACAGCTGGATCGGGTCCAACGGACTGGGGTGGGTGGTGACCCTGGCGCTCGCGGCCGCCGGCTACGCGCTGCTGCGCAAACTGGACGGCACCGTCCGCGCGGAGGCGGCCGGAGCGGAGACTCAGGAGCAGCGGCAGGGCACGCCCGCTCCGACCGCGCGGGAGACCTCATGAGCGGCCGCGACGGCGTCCCCGGCGTCCTCGGCGATGCCACCGGCGGCCGGCTGGTCCTGGTCGGCAACACCATCGTCGACCTGGTGATGCGGGTGCCCGCGCTGCCCGAACGCGGCGGCGACGTCGTCTCCGGGGACACCACCTTCACCACGGGCGGCGGATTCAACGTCCTGGCCGCCGCCCGCCGCCTGGGCCTGGCGGCCGTGTACGCGGGGGCCCACGGCACCGGGCCGTTCGGCGACCGGGTGCGGGCCGATCTCGCCCGGGAGGGCATCGAGGTGGTGCTGCCCGCGCTCGCGGAGGCGGACACCGGATTCTGCGTGGCCTTCGTGGACGGCGGCGGTGAGCGCACCTTCGCCACCAGCCTCGGGGCGGAGGCCCGGCTGACCGAGACCGACGCGGCGGCCGTGCTCGCCGCGCTGCGCCCCGGCGACCTGGTGCAGATCTCCGGATACGGGCTCGCCTACCCGGTCAACGGGCCCGTCCTGGCCTCACTCGTCGCGCGGCTGCCGGAGCACATCCGGGTCTTCCTCGATCCGGGCCCCCTGGTCGACCAGATCCCCGAGGAGGTGCTGGAACCCGTCCTGGCGCGCTGCGACTGGATCAGCTGCAACCAGCGTGAGGGGCGGCTGCTGACCGGCCGGGACGACCCGCGGGAGGCCGCGGCCGCGCTCGCCGCCCGGCTGGGCCCCCGCACCGGAGTGCTGCTGCGGGCCGACGCGGCCGGCTGCTGGCTGGTCCCGCCCGGCGGGGAGGCCCTGCACATTCCCGGCCGCCGGGTGACCGCGGTCGACAGCAACGGCGCGGGCGACGCCCACACCGGAGCGTTCCTGGCCCTCCTCGGCCACGGACTGGACCCGGACACCGCCGTGCGCGGTGCCAACGCCGCGGCCGCCTACGCGGTCACCCGGCACGGCCCCGCCACCGGGCCGACCCGCGGCGAGCTGCTGGACTTCCTCGACGGCGAACCACCGGCCGCGCGGCTGTCGTCGGTGCTCCGGGGGTAGTCCGCCCGCGGTCCCGCCGGGGGGCATCCGCCGCGCCCGGCCGCGAGGGAAACCCGTGGCCGGGCGGACGCGGGTCTGGTTGGATCGCGGCATGGCCCACGACGACACGCGGAAGATCGGGATCCTGCTGTTCCCGGAGGTGGAAGAGCTGGACGCCATCGGTCCGTGGGAGGTGCTGTCGTACTGGACGCGCAACTTCGCCGCGGACGGGTGGCAGGTGTTCTGCTTCTCCGCCGACGGCAACCCCGTCACCTGCGCGAAGGGACTCACCGTCGCGGCGCATCACGCGATGGCCGACCTGCCCGCACTGGATGTGCTGCTGCACCCCGGCGGCCAGGGGACCCGGCCGCAGCTGACGGACGACCGGCACCTTCAGTGGGTCCGCTCCCAGCGGCGAGCGGTTCCCCTGATGACGAGTGTGTGCACCGGCTCGCTGGTCTATGCCGCGGCCGGGTTGCTGACCGGGCGGCCCGCGACCACGCACTGGGCGTCGCTGGACCGGCTCGCGGAGCTCGACGCGACGATCGAGGTGCGGCCCGGGGAGCGGTTCGTCGACGACGGTGACGTGATCACCTCCGCGGGGATCTCGGCCGGTATCGACATGGCTCTCCACCTGGTGGCCAGGCTGGTGTCGCCGGAGCGCGCGCGTCAGGTGCGGCGTGGCATCCAGTACGACCCCCAGCCACCGGTGTGAGCTCCCGGCGATCAGCCGGGGCTGGAGCGGCCGTGCCGCCAGTACCCGAAGAACGCGATGTCCGGCTTCGGCACGGCGCGGTCGTGCACCAGATGACGGCGGAGCCCGGTGGCCAGTCCGGCCTCCCCGGCGACCCAGGTGTAGAACCGGCCCGGTCGCAGCGACGACTCCTTGATCGCTTCGAGCGCCTGTCTGCCGGGCAGGGTGCCCGCGCCGTTCCGGGCCAGCCACCGCACCCGAACGCCTTCGGGGGCGATGATGTCCGGGCGTATGTCGGCGGTCTCGGACACCTCCAGGAAGACCTCCGCGGCCAGCGACGCGGGGGCGTGCTCGAGGATGGCGAGGATCGCGGGCACGGCGCTCTCGTCCCCGGCGAGCAGCTGCCAGGTGGCATGCGCCGGCGGCAGATAGGTCAGGCCCATGTCGAAGATGCCCGCCGGGTCCCCGGGCCGGGCGCGCCGGGCCCAGGCGGAGGCCGGGGAGTCGCCGTGCAGGGCGAACTCGATGTCCACTTCGCCGCGTTCCGGCCGGACTCGCCGGATGGTGTAGTTGCGCACCCAGGGTCTGCGTGATTTCGGCAGCAGGAGTATCTCCGCCATCCACGCCTCGCTGGAGAGCTTGGGCATTCTCAGGCTGTCCTGCCCCTCGCGGGGAAAGAACAGCCGCACGGTCTGGTCGAAGCCCATGGGCGTCAGGTGTTCCAGTTCCGGGCCGCCGAGCGTGATGGTCGTGAAACCGGGTGTCAGCTTCGTGTTCCCGCGCACCTCCAGGGTGATCATTCGCCGTGATTGGGGGGTGCGCACCTTGGGCAACATGTCTTCCTCCGCCTTCCGTTTCGGGTCCGCTCGCCGCCGCGGTCACAGGTCCAGGACGAGCCGGGGGGACAGTGCGCGGGAGACACAGGCGTACATCCGGCCCGTGGGGGCGCCGATGTCGTCCCGGTGCTCGGGCTCGCCGTCGAGGACGCCGATTTCGCAGCTGCCGCAGACACCTTCGCGGCATCCGGAGGCCACGGGCGTTCCGGCGTGGTTCAGCGCGTCCAGCAGCGACTCGCCGGGCGCCACCTGGACCGTCCGCCCCGACCGGGCGCACACCGCCTCGAATTCCGTGTCGGGGGCGAACGACCTGGGCACCGGGCGGAACCGCTCGGCGTGCAGCCGTCCGGCGGGGAAGGCGGCCTCCGCCGCGGTGAGCATCGAGGTGGGGCCGCAGGCGTAGACCAGCGCACCGGGGTTCAGCGCGGACGCCAGGGCGGCCAGGTCCGGCCTGCCCTGCTGCCGCGTGGCGACGATCCGTACCCGATCGCCGTGGCGGGCGCGCAGTTCGTCGACGAAGGGCATGGTCTCCACCGACTGCCCCAGGTACACCAGCGACGCCGGAACGCCCGCGGCGGTGGCCGCCCGCAGCATCGGCAGGATGGGGGTGATGCCGATCCCGCCGGCCAGGAAGAGATACTCCGGTGCGGGATGGAGCGGGAAGTGGTTCCGGGGCAGCGACACCTCGAGGGTGCGGCCCTGGCGCAGGAACCGGTGGATGTACTCCGAACCGCCCCGGCTGAGCCGCTCGTACCGTATCGCGACGCGGTAGGACTCCCGGTCCGCCGGGTCTCCGCACAGCGAGTACTGCCGGGTCAGCCAGTTCGGCAGGGCCAGGTCGACATGGGCGCCCGGCTCCCAGGGCGCCAGCGGACCGGTGGCGCCGCGCAGGACGAGGGAGACGACGTCTTCGGCGACCCGCTCGATGTGGTCGACGATGGTCTGTTGCATGGGTGATCCACCTTGTGGCGTGCTCAGTAGAGGGTGCGGTAACTGTCTTCGAGGACCTGGTCCAGGACCTCGGGCGCGATGTCGAGTCCCAGCTGGGTGGCGAACATCTCGCCGGCCGACGGCAGTTCGTCGGCGAGGGCCTGGCTCGCGGGGTCCCACAGCCGGGACCGGACGATCGCGCGGCCGCAGTGCCCATAGGCCTCCGCCACCTCGACGATGATGGCCAACTCCGGTGTCCTGGCCTCGGTCTGCATCCGGGCGAGCACATCGGGTTCGTCGGTCGGATACCCGCGGCCGTTGACCCGCAGCGTCTCCCGCACGCCCGGGACGAGGAACAGCAGCCCGATCCCGTCGTTCTCGGCGAGGTTGCGGAACGAGTCGGCGATCCGGTTGCCGGGCCGGTCGGGGATGGCGAGCGTGTGCTCGTCGAGGACCTTCACGAATCCCGGGTAGTCGCCACGGGGTGAGGAGTCGGCGCGCCCCGCGGCGTCCGCGGTGGCCATGACCAGGAACGGCGAATGCGCGATGAAGCGGTGGAACTCGTCGTCGATGTGGTCGAGGATCTTCTCCTTGACCATGGCGTCGGGCGCACCGAGCCGGGCGCGGACCTCGGCCGGTGACACCCGCCGAGGGCGCGTGCTGGTCTGCGTCACGAAGACTCCTTCGGGGAGGGGATCGGGTGAACGGGCGGGGGAGGCGGCGGACGCACGGGCCGGAGCCGGACGCCCGCTCCCGCCGCGCTGCCGACCGCGGTCGTTGACCGCTCCGCCGCAGCTCGTGGCACTATTGTGAGCAATTACTCAGGTCCTGCGCCACTCGCTTTCCCAGGCGCCGTCCAGGAGGTGTCATGACGTCAGGCCGGCACGGACTTCAGCCACGTAAACAGCCACGCCAGGCCCGAGCGGAACTCACCCGGCAGCGCATCCTCACCGCGGCTGCTCACGTTTTCGCCGAATACGGCTACGCCGCCGGGACCACCAACCGCATCGCCGAACGCGCGCGGGTCTCCATCGGCTCGCTGTACCAGTACTACCCGAACAAGGACGCCATCCTGGTCGAGCTGCTGACCCGCCACCTCGATGCCGGGGAGGCCGCCGTCAGGCGTCGCCAGCAGGAGGAGTCGCCCGACTCCCTCGAAGAGATCATGCGCGGTTTCGTGCGCACCGCGATCGAGAACCACCGTGACGACCCGCGGTTGCTCCGCGTCATGGTCGAACACGGGCGCCGGGTGCCCGGGTTGATCGAGAAGATGGCCCGGCAGGAGCGGGAACGGATCGCCTACACCCGGGAGTTGCTCGAAAGCCATCCCGAGGCCGTGGTCGAGGACACCGAAGTCGCCGCCCGGCTCATCGTGACCACGATCGAACTGGTCGTCCACATGCTCATCGCCGCGCCCGACACCGTCGACCCCGTCCGGCTCGAGAACGAACTGGCCGCGATGGTCATCCGCTACCTCACGGCCGCGCCGGCCGGTCTGCCCGTCGTCGAGCAGACGCCGGGGGAGCGGCCGCGGGAAACGCGGTAGAACGCAAGGGTGGTGGACGGGGACCTGGCGGGCCAGGTCCCCGTCCACCACCTGTGGTGCGGCCGGGCCGCGGGGGTCAGTCCAGCGTGATGGTGGGCTTGCGCAGGTCGATCCAGGTCGCCAGGTCGAGGGCGCGTTCGATGACGGCGCGCTGCCGGGTGGAGATGGCCTCCGCGGGCGCCTCGATCGCCTCCTTCAGCGTTTCGGCGCGGCACAGCTCGAGGGCCGGGTGTCCCGAGGTGAGGAGGTCGCCCGCCTGCCGCTTGATGGCGGCGAGATAGTTGGGGTCGAAGCTGCCGGGGTAACCGCTCTTCTTGCGGTTGGCGACGGATTCGGGCAGCACATCGCGGGTGGCCTCGCGCAGGATGCTCTTCTCCCGCCCGTCGAACGTCTTCAGCGACCAGGGGGTGTTGAAGACGTAGGAGACGAGGCGGTGGTCGCAGAACGGCACCCTGACTTCCAGACCCACGGCCATGCTCATCCGGTCCTTGCGGTCCAGCAGCGTGTTGACCATGCGGGTGAGGTGCAGGTAGCAGACCTGCCGCATGCGCTTCTCCAGACCGGTCTCACCGTCCTTGACCGGGGCCTCGTTCACCGCGGTGAGGTAGTGGTCATGGAGGTAGGTGTCCAGGTCGAGCTTTTCCTTGAGGTCGTCGGACAGCAGGCTCTTGGTCTCGCCGAGCGTGGCTCCTCCGGCGAGCCACGGGAAGGTGTCGGCCTCGCGCCGCTCGTCGTGGAACCACGGGTAACCGCCGAACACCTCATCGGCCGACTCGCCCGACAGGGCCACGGTCGACTGTTCGCGCACGGCCTTGAACAGCAAATAGAGCGAGTTGTCCCGGTCGCCGAGCCCGAGCGGCAGGTCCCTCGCCGCGATGGCGGCCCGCCTGACGGCCGGGTCGGACAGCGCGGAGCCGTCGAGCACGATGTCCCGGTGGTCGCACTTCACATGCTCGGCCACGGCGTGCACATAGGGCGTGTCGACGCTGGGCGCCACGTCGATCGCGCGGAAGTTCTCCGCCTGGTTGGGGAAGTCCACGGCGAAGCTGCGCACGGTCTCGCCCTGCTCGCCCAGCCGGCGGGCGGCCAGCGAGGTCATCGCCGAGGAGTCCAGCCCGCCGGAGAGCAGGGTGCAGCGGGGCACATCGGCCACCAGCTGACGGGCGATGATGTCCTCCAGCAGCTCCCGCACATGGGCGACGGTCGCTTCCTGGCTGTCGGTGTGCTCGGAGACCTCCAGGCGCCAGTACGCCTGTTCGCGCAGGCCGTTGCGGTCGACGACGGCGATGTGGCCGGGGCGCAGCTCCTTCATGCCCCGCCAGACCGCATGGCCCGGGGTCTTGGCGAAGGAGAAGATCTCCCGCAGCCCGTCGAGGCCGACCACGGGGGCGGCGAGCGGGTTGGCGAGGATGGCCTTGGGCTCGGAGCCGAACAGGACGCCGTCGTCGGTCTCGTAGTAGTAGAACGGCTTGATGCCCATCCGGTCCCGGACCATCACCAGCTTCTCGGTGCGGGAGTCCCAGATGGCGAAGGCGTACATGCCGTTCAGCTTCTCGGTGAGGGACTCACCCCACTCGAGGTAGCCGCGCAGGACGACCTCGGTGTCGGAGTCGGTGGTGAAGCCGTGGCCCCTGCGGCGCAGCTCATCGCGCAGCTCGGTGAAGTTGTACGCCTCACCGGAGTAGACCATGCTGACCGGCCCGTCGGCCGTGTCGACGGTCATGGGCTGGGCTCCGCCGGGCAGGTCGATGACGGCCAGCCGGCGGTGGCCGAGCGCCGCCCGGCCGGTCACCCACGCTCCGGCCGCGTCCGGGCCCCGGCAGGCCATCGTCTCCGTCATGGTGTCGAGGAGCTGGCGGTGAAAGGTCAGGTCGCGGCGGTAGGAGACCCAGCCGGTGATGCCGCACACAGTGCATCATCCCTTTCTCTCAACGGGAGATGGTTGCCTGTGAGAACCATCTACCTCTCCGGAGGGGGATCGCTACCGTCCGCTGTCCTCTCGGCGGGTGGTATTTCTCACTGGTAAATTCCTGTTAATAGTGAGTTTCGGCGTGATCGCTGTCCGAAAATGAACGCTCATTAAGGTGCAATTTTACGGCTGATATTCGGTGTCGTCATGATGCGGCCGAAACGCCGGTCGTATACGAAATCCGGGTGGCGGTCAGACGACCGCGACGCGCTGCCCGGTGGTGAGGGTGAGCCGTCGTGTGCGGCGCGTGCCGCAGCCGTCCCGCCACCGGACCTCGACGGTGGTGTCGGCGGTCGCGGCCAGCTTCGCCGCCACCACGTTCCCGTCCGCCCAGACCAGTTCCTCGACCGTGACCCCGCCACGGGCGCGCAGACCGCTCACCGCGCCGCTCGGCCACTGCGGAGGCAGCGCGGGCAGCAGGTCGATCAGCGGAGCCCCGTCCCGTACGAGGTGGCTTTGCAGCAGCATTTCGGCGATCGCGGCGGTGACACCGAAGTTGCCGTCGATCTGGAACGGCGGGTGGGCGCACAGCAGCGACCGGTAGACACCGCCCTGCGCGGACGCCGCGCCGTCCCCGGCCGGCCAGGCCGGGGCGAGGTACCGGCCGAGCAGCCGGTGTGCGGCGGGTCCGTCGCCCAGCCGGGCCCACAGGCCGATCTTCCAGGCGATCGACCAGCCGGTGCCGGCGTCTCCGCGCTCCCCGAGCGAACGGCGCGCCGCCTCCCGGAGCCACCGGTCGGCGGCGATCGTATGGCCGGGATACAGGCCGACGAGGTGGGAGAGGTGCCGATGGCGCGGGTCCACCTCGGGGTATTCGGCCGACCACTCCAGGACCTGGCCGCGTGAGCCGGTGCGCACCGGTGCGAGGCGGGGGAGCGCGGCACGGACCTCCTCCAGTGCCGCGGTGTCCCGGGGCGCGATGGCGTATCCGGCGGCGTCCAGCGCGGTCCGTGCCTCCAGGACGAACGCGAACAGCTCCCGGGCCAGGGTCAGGTCCATCGCGCTGCCGGTGTCCACGCTCGCCGGGCCGTCCTCGGTCCCGAACTGGTTCTCCGGGCTGGTCGACGGCGATGTCACCAGGTGGCCGTCGGCGTCCTCGACGAGCAGATCCAGGACGAAACGGGCCGCGTCGAGCGCGATCGGCAGCGCCACCCGGGCGAGGAAACGGAGGTCCCGGCCGAAGCGCCAGCGCTCCGCCAGATGTGCCGACAGCCATGCGCCGCCCATCGGCCACTGCGCCCACATGGGATCGCCGTGTCCCATCCCTACGGGGACGGTGATGCGCCACAGATCGGTGTTGTGGTGGCAGGTCCAGCCGCGGGCACCGTAGACCGCCCGCGCGGTCGCCCGCCCCGACCGGGCCAGGTCGGCGATCAGGCCCAGGAGCGGCTCATGGCATTCGGCCAGGGCGGTGGTCTCCGCGGGCCAGTAGTTCATCTCGGTGTTGATATTGACCGTGTATTGGCAATTCCAGGGAGGGGTCACCTGGTGGTTCCACACCCCTTGCAAATGCGCGGCCTGAGTTCCCGGCCGGGACGAGGCGGCGAGCAGATAGCGGCCGAAAGCGAAGGCGAGCACGCAGAGGTGTTCATCGGAATGCCCCTCCGCGCGACGGGCCAGCCGTATATCGGTCGGCAGACCTGAACCCCGGTCGGCGGACCCGGACCCCGCCCCGGGCCCGGCGGGCGCCGGAGCGTCCAGGACCAGCGTCACCCGGTCCATCAGGGCCCGGTGCTCGGTGACATGTGCCGCGCGGACCGTCTCCCACCCGGCGGCCCGAGCCCTGGCCACGTCCTCGGCACACCGCGCAAGACACCCCTCCGCGTCCCCGGCCGGAGGGGTCCGCCAGTCCTGGAACCCGGTGCGGATCGCGACGCAGACCGTCACACCGGCCGCGCCGCGCACGGCCACCACCGGTCCGTCCGCCCGGTCCTCGACGACGACGCGGGCCCGCTCGCCCTCGGCCGTGACCGCGAACAGCGCGGCCGCCCGCAGGGACGGGCGCTCGTCGTCGTCGGCCACCACCCCCTCCGGACGGGGCCACGGCACGACATGGCGCGGCGCGGCCAGCAACAGGGCGAGCGCGTCGGCGCCGTGCGCCCGGACCCGCGCCCGCCGCTGCGGGGTGGTCCAGCGCAGGTCCACATCCAGGCCCCGGGGGCCGTCGGTGGCCAGCCGCACCGCCACGACCTGGTGCGCCACACCGGCGAGCACCTCCTGCCGCCGGGCGAAGCCGTCGGCGCCGGTACGCTCCACCCGGGCCACTCCGTCGCGCAGATCCAGCGACCGCCGGTAGGACGCGGCCGCGCCGCCGTCCCCGTCCAGATGGCTGATCTCCAGATCCCCGACCGGCTGGTACGCCTCGGCGTCGGCCCCCTGCGTCGCCCGCAGCAGCCGTCCCGCGGCCACCGACCGCCCGGCGCGGACCAGTTTGCGCACCTCCTCCAGCAGTCCCGCGGGCACCTCGGGCGGGGCGGTGTCGCCCGGACCGGACCAGAAGGTGTCCTCGTTGAGGCTGATCCGTTCGGCCGGAACCCCGCCGTGGACCATCGCCCCCAGCCTGCCGTTGCCCACGGGCAGCGCCTCTTCCCAGGCCGATGCCGGGGCGGTGAACCACAGGTCCGGACGGGGAAGGCCGGGCGGCGTCGGCACGCTCACGTCTGTCCCTTCGGCAGGGCGGTCTTCCGCCGCTCACGAGGGCCGCCCGGACGGCGGCAGGCCGATCCTCCCGGACGGTGGCGCGCCGCGGAAGGCGGCCGGGGCGGCGCGGGCGGCTTCCGCCGATCCGTGGACCTCCTGAAGGGCCGCGCTGACGTGCGGGTTAGCATATGAGCGCCACCTAGCTCGAAAGAGAAACCTGTGACTCTCAACGAGGACTCGTTCACCAATTGGAAGCACCGCGAGGAGATCGCGGAGTCGATGATCCCCATCATCGGGAAGCTGCACCGGGAGCGGGACGTCACGGTCCTGCTGCACAGCCGCTCCTTGGTGAACAAGTCGGTCGTCAGCATCCTCAAGACCCACCGGTTCGCCCGCCAGATCGCCGGTGCGGAACTCTCGGTCACCGACACCCTGCCCTTCCTGCGGGCGCTCACCGCGCTCGACCTCGGCCCCTCCCAGATCGACATCGGCATGCTCGCCGAGACCTACGAGGCCGACGACCGCGGTCTGTCGGTGGAGGAGTTCACCGCCGAGGCCGTCGCCGGTGCCACGGGCGCCAACAAGATCGAGTGCCGCGAGGGGCGCGACGTCGTCCTCTACGGATTCGGCCGGATCGGCCGGCTGGTCGCCCGTCTGCTCATCGAGAAGGCCGGTTCCGGCAACGGCCTGCGGCTGCGCGCCATCGTCGTCCGCGGGGGCGGCGGCCGGGCCGCCGAAGACCTCGTCAAGCGGGCCTCGCTGCTGCGCCGCGACTCCATCCACGGCCAGTTCCAGGGCACCATCACCGTCGACGAGGCGAACAGCAAGATCGTCGCCAATGGCAACGAGATCACCGTGATCTACGCCGACGACCCGACGTCGGTGGACTACACGGCGTACGGCATCAAGGACGCCATCCTCATCGACAACACCGGCAAGTGGCGCGACCGCGAAGGGCTGTCGAAGCATCTGCGCCCCGGCATCGACAAGGTCGTCCTGACCGCGCCGGGCAAGGGCGATGTCCCCAACATCGTCCACGGCGTCAACCACGACACGATCAAGCCGGACGAGCGGATCCTGTCCTGCGCGTCCTGCACCACCAACGCGATCGTCCCGCCGCTGAAGGCGATGGCGGACGAGTACGGCGTCCTGCGCGGCCATGTGGAAACCGTCCACTCGTTCACCAACGACCAGAACCTGCTGGACAACTACCACAAGTCCGACCGCCGTGGCCGCTCGGCGCCGCTCAACATGGTCATCACCGAGACCGGTGCCGCCTCCGCCGTCGCCAAGGCCCTGCCCGACCTCAAGGCGAAGATCACCGGCAGCTCGATCCGCGTCCCGGTGCCGGATGTGTCGATCGCGATCCTCAACCTCCAGCTCGCCCGCGCGACCACCCGCGAGGAGGTCCTGGACCACCTGCGCGAGGTGTCCCTGACCTCGCCGCTCAAGCGCCAGATCGACTTCACCAGCGCCCCCGACGCGGTCTCGAACGACTTCATCGGCTCGCGCCACGCCTCGATCGTCGACGCCGGCGCCACCAAGGTCGAGGGCGACAACGCGATCCTCTACCTCTGGTACGACAACGAGTTCGGCTACTCCTGCCAGGTCATCCGCGTCGTCCAGCACGTCTCCGGGGTGGAGTACCCGACCTACCCGGCCCCGGTGGCCTGATCCGCACGACGGCCCGGACCGCCTGCCGGTCCCGACCCCCGGCCCGCCAGTGGCCGGGGGTCAGCTGTTGGGGACACCTTGAGCCGACCGCCGGATTCGGCGATGCTCATGCTCGATCACAGGACCTGACCTGCTCGGATTCCGTCGAGCGCGAGGAGGGCGACGATGGTGGCTGTCGAACCGGAGGGCGACTCCCTGCTGCGCAAGGTGCGGCTCATTCTGGACGCCTTCGACACCGGGGCACCGGTGCTCGGTCTGTCGGAATTGGCCCGGCGCACCGCGCTGGCGAAGACCACGGTGCACCGCGTGGCCACCGACATGGTCGGCGTGGGGCTGCTGAACCGGCGGGACCGCCGCTACGAGCTGGGCGCGCTCCTCTTCCAGCTGGGCCAGCGCGTGCCCCGGACCAGGGGATTGCGGCTGATCGCCGCCCGGTACCTGGAAGACCTGGCCATCAGCACCCGGGAGACCGTGGTGCTCGCCTTCCCCGGAGACCGTCACGTCCTCTTCGCCGAGAAGTATTTCAGCCAGCGCGGGGGAGGCGTGGCGGTCACCCACGTGGAAGGCCGGGTGCCGTTCCACTGCGGAGCGTCCGGCAAGGCGCTGCTGGCCTTCGGCGACGAGTCGACGCGCGAGAGCGTCATGCGCGCACCGCTGCGCCGCCGTACCCCGTGGACCATCACCGACCCGTCCCGGCTGCGGGCCGAGATCGAGGAGGTGCGCCGGCAGGGCTATGCCATCGACCGCCAGGAGCTGGTCGTCGGCTACGGAGCGGTCGCCGCGCCCGTGTTCGCCCAGGGCGTCGCGGTGGCGACGCTGACCGTGGTGGGACCCGTCGATCGCATGGACGTGCGCCGGGTGGCGCCCATGGTGACAGCGGCCGGCCGGGCGCTGACCCGCGATGTCGAGGCGGTGAACACCTGAGCGCGGTACATCGTGTGGTCCGGTGACCGGACCAACGGCATTCCCTCCGCCGAAGCTGCCGCGAACAATGCGTGAACAGCTGAGCCGCAGTCCGCGATCTCATGCAGAGCGGCCGATGGAGGGCCAAGATGGCAGCAACGAATCGTGCCCCGCGCGAGGTGCGTAAGGCGGCGATCGCAAGTCTGGTCGGCAGTGCCCTGGAGTGGTACGACTTCTTTCTCTACGGCACGGCGGCCGCGCTCGTGTTCAACACCCTGTTCTTCCCCACCTTCGACCCGCTGGTGGGCACCATCGCCGCCTTCGGCACCAACGCGGCGGGCTTCCTCGCCAGGCCGCTGGGCGGCGTGATCTTCGGACACTTCGGTGACCGGATCGGCCGCAAGTCGATCCTTGTGATCACCCTGATGATCATGGGCGTCGCCACCTTCCTCATCGGCGTACTGCCCACGTACCAGACCATCGGCCTGTGGGCGCCGGCGCTGCTGGTGACCCTGCGGGTGGTGCAGGGCATCGCCGTCGGTGGCGAGTGGGGCGGCGGTGTGCTGATCGTGAGCGAACACGCGCCGGACCGTCGCCGCGGCTTCTACTCGGCCTGGAGCCAGACCGGAGTGGGCCTGGGATTCGTGCTCTCCGCGTCGGTCTATTCGCTGGTCAAGGCGGTGACCACCGACGACTCCTTCCTGGCGTGGGGATGGCGGATCCCGTTCGTCGTCGGCATCCTGCTCACCGTGGTGGGACTGCTGATCCGGCTGCGGGTCATGGAAACCCCCGCGTACCGGCGGACGGCCTCGAAGAAATCCGCCCCGGAGCAGACCAAGCTGCCGGTCCTCGAGGTCATCCGCACCCACCCCAAGCCGGTGCTGATCACCTTCGGCGCGCGCATCGCCGAGAACGGCGCGATGTACGTCTTCCTCACCTTCAGCCTCTCCTACGCCGCGAAGATCGGGCTGGACGGCGATCTCGTGCTCAGCGCGGTCGTGGTGGGGATGCTGGTCGAGTCGTTCGCCATGCCGATGTTCGGGGCGCTCTCCGACCGGGTCGGACGCCGCCCGGTCTACCTGGGCGGCGCCATCGGGATGATCGTGTGGGCGTATCCGTTCTTCGCGATGTTCGACTCACGCGACCCGGTACTGATCTTCGTCGCGGTGCTCGTGGCGGTCGTGTGCTGTCACGGAGCGATGATCGGCACCCAGCCCGCGTTCTTCACCGAGCTCTTCGACAGCCGGGTGCGCTACAGCGGGGTCGCCCTCGGGCACGAGCTGGCCTCGATGGTCGCGGGCGGTTTCTCCCCCATCATCGCCACCGCGCTGCTCGCCTGGGCCGGGGCGTCCTGGCCGATCGCCCTGTTCCTGGTCGGCATGGGCGTGGTCACCGTCATCGCGGTGGCCGCCGCTCCGGAGACCCGCGCCAAGGCGATCGACGACCGCGGGACACGAGACGAGGCCGAGGCCGTGGCCGGAAGCCTGCGGAGCTGACCGCGTAGCAAGGCAGCCCCCGCACTCGTGGCAAGGCAAGCCCCCCGCACCCGTAGCAAGGAGGACCGATCACGCATGCCCTCGACCAGTGCCGCATCGCCCGAGCACCTGGCGCACCAGGCGCTGACCCGCTACCTGGAGCTGTGCGACGTCCCCCGGCCGCCGGACGCGTCCGGCACACTGGCGGACCTGTTCACCCCGGATGCCGTATGGGAAGGCGTCGGGCCGCTCTACACCGAGAAGTTCGGCCGGACCACCGGGCCGGCGGCCATCGCGGCGATGCTCTCCGCCTATCTGCCCCCCAACCCGCACTTCCGGGCGAACGCCCATCTGCTCCACCCCGGCACCACCCATGCCGAGGGCGACAAGGTCCGGGGGAGATGGCTGATGCAGCAGGTGTCCCGGTACGAGTCCGGCGCGGCCGAACTCATCGTGGCAAGGCTGGACGTGACCTTCCGCGTCGCGGCGGACGGTGCCCGGATCCGCCACTTCCGCACCGAGCGGCTCTTCGACGCCGGCCTGGGCCCGTCCGCGTCGGACCTGCTCCAGGAGGCACCGCGATGACCGCACCCGACGGCCGGACGATGCTGCTCACCTGCTACCGGGACATCCGCGACTACGGCTGGCACCACGTGGACCTGTTCCTGCACGACCGCGACGGCAGGGAAGTCAACTGGGTGCACTGGCCGGCCGCCGAGGAGGGCCCGGACGGCGCGGACGCCGCCTGTGCGGCCGTCGAGCCCGACCTGCGCAGAACCACCGAGTGGCGACACGGCATCCGGGCCGACGGCAGCGACTACTGGACGGCCGCCGCCGAATGGGACGGCTGAACGCGATGGAACGACCCCGATGAAGCCAAGGGAACGACCCCCAAAAAAGCCAAGGGAACGACCCCGAGAAAGCATGGGACATGCCGGAATGAACGCACCCACCCCCACCCCCACCGGTACCGACATCGCCACCCTGGTCCAGGACGACCGGGTGGACGTGTCCCTCTACACCGACCCGCACCTGTTCGAGCTGGAGATGGACCGCATCTTCAACCGCACCTGGGTGTGGGTGGCGCATGAGAGCGAGGTCCCGAACGCCGGGGACTTCAAGACGGCCATGGTCGGCCGGCAGCCGGTGATCGTGACACGCGATCGCCGCGGCGGGATCAACGTCCTGCTGAACCGCTGCCGCCACCGCGGCGCCAGCGTCTGCGAGGCCCCCCGGGGCCATGCGAACGGCTTCACCTGCCCCTACCACGCGTGGTCCTACGCGCTGGACGGGAAGCTGCGCGGCATCCCCTACCCGGACGGTTACGGGGACGACCTGGAGAAGAAGGACTTCCCGCTGCACCGGCTGAAGGTGGACAGCTACGCGGGAATGGTCTTCGCGAGCTTCGACCACGAGGTGCAGCCGCTGGCCGACTTCCTCGGGCCGGCCAGGCACTGGATGGACCTGTTCATGAAGCAGGGCGCCGGCTACCCGATCAAGGTGCAGGGCGAGCACACCTTCCGGTTCAAGGGCAACTGGAAGATCCAGCTGGAGAACACCACCGACGGCTACCACTTCCCGATCGTGCACCGGTCCTGGATGTCCTCGGTGGACGCGGAGACCGCGGAGATGCTGTCGTTCATGACCGACGAGAAGGCGGTCACGCACGCGCTCGGCAACGGGCACAGCGTCATGGTGATGGTGCCCGAGCACGTCGACCTCGACCAGGACGACGGCACCGAGCAGTTGCAGGAGCGCTTCGGCCATATCGTCGAGGAGCTGTCACGGGAGTTCGCACCGGAGAAGGTACGGCGCATCGTGCGGTCCCTGCACGGCGCGGGATTCAATCTGAACCTGTTCCCGAACGTGGCGATGTCCATGTCGTTCTTCCGTGTGCTGCGCCCGGTCTCCGTGGCCGAGACCGAGATCCGGCACATGGCGCTGGGCCTGGACGGCGGACCGGAGATCGTCAACCGGGAGCGGCTGCGGATCCATGAACACTTCCAGGGCCCGTTCGGGTTCGGCAGCCCCGACGACTCCGAGGCATGGGACCGGGTGCAGCGCGGGGCCACGGCCGGCCCCGGACTCCCGATCATGGTGAACCGCGGGCTGCCCCGGGAGCGGCACGAAGGCGACGGACGCGTCTCGCACGCCACCGACGAGACCGGAATGCGCGAGGCGTACGCGATGTGGAAGGCGATGATGACCGATGGCCGCTGACACCGCACTCCTGGCGGACCCTGAGATCGCCTCGGCGATCGAACTGGTCTGGCACGAGGCCGACTTGCTGGACCGCAAGGAGTACCGGGAGTGGGACCGGCTGTGGGCTCCCGGCGGCCGGTATGTGATCCCCATCGATCCGCAGACCAAGGACTACGCCGCCACGCTGAACATGGTCTACGACGACGACCGGATGCGCCGGATGCGCATCGAGCGGCTGACCTCCGGTTACTCGATCTCGGCCGTCGCGGCGGCCCGTACCGTGCGCACCCTGTCCCGGTTCGTGGTCCGGCATCGCGACGATGCGGTCATCGAGCTGGGTTCGGCGCAGGTGCTGGTGGGCCACCGGCGGGAGGAGACCTTCGTCCTCGGCGCGGATGTGACACACCGGATCCGGCTGGACGGTGCCGGGCCGCTGATCGAGGAGAAGGTCATCCGGCTGATCAACTCCGACGGCGCCGTCAACGCGTCCGGTTTCCTGCTGTAGCCGGGGCGCGTGATGATCACAGTCACGGTCAGTGAGATCACGGCCGAAACCGCCGCGGTGAAGTGCTTCCGGCTGTGCCGCAGCGACGGCCGTCCGTTCGCACCGTACGAGGCGGGGGCCCATGTCGATGTGCTGGGCCCGAGCGGGATCACCCGGCAGTACTCGCTGTGCGGCCCGCCCGGCGAAACCGGGTCCTATGTGATAGCGGTCAAGCGGGAGGAGTGCTCCCGGGGCGGCTCCGCCGCGTTGCACGACCAGGTCCGGGTGGGGCACCAACTCACCATCGGCGAACCGCGCAACCTCTTCGCCCTCGATCCGGCGGCGGCCCGGCATGTGCTGGTCGCCGCGGGTATCGGGATCACTCCGCTGCTCAGCATGGCGTACGCACTGCACCACACCGGCAGCCCGTTCCGGTTGCACTACTTCGCCACCGACCGGCAGCAGGCGGCGTTCGTACCGCTGCTGGAGAACGCCGACTTCGCCGCCGACGTCACCTTCCACTTCGGGGTCGGCAGGAGTGAGCAGCCCGAGGTGCTGGCCGCGGCGCTGGCGGACGCGGACACCGGGACGCACGTCTACACCTGCGGTCCCAAGGAGTTCATGCACCGTGTCCTCGACGTGGCGACCCGCGCACTGCCGGAGGACCACGTCCACGTCGAACACTTCCAGTCGCTGGAGCCGACGGCCGACGTCGGCGAGGAGTTCGAAGTGGAGCTGGACACCGGCGAGGTGTTCCGCGTCCCGCCCGGCCGCAGCATCGTCGAGGTGCTGGCGGAGGGCGGTATCGAGGTCGACACCTCATGCCGCGAGGGCATCTGCGGCACCTGTGTGCTCCCGGTGCTCGACGGCGTCCCCGAACACCGGGACAACTGCCTGACCCGCAAGGAGAAGGCAGCGGGCGACCAGATCGCCACGTGTGTGTCCCGTGCCAGGACGCCCCGCCTGGTGCTGGAGCTGTAGCCCCGCCCTGGGGAGTCGCGGGTGGCGGAGTCCGACGGACCGGCCCCCGCCCGGACCGGAAGGAGAGAAACCCTCATGCCGTCAGCACGGCCCGAGACCACCCTGTCCGCCCTGGTGGCGCGGGTGGCCGCGGGCGAACTGAGCCCCAGCGAGATGATCGGTGGCGCGCTGGAACGCCTCGACGCCACGGAACCCGGTATCCGGGCCTGGGTACGGGTCGACCGGGACGGGGCACAGGGCGCCGCCCGGCGGCTGGACACCGCACCGGCGGGCGGCCCGCTGCGGGGCATTCCGTTCGGGGTCAAGGACATCATCGACGTCCGCGGCCTGCCAACCGAATGCGGATCGCCCCTGCGCCTGGGACACGTGGCCGGATCGGACGCCGTACTGGTCGACCGGCTCCGGCGGCTCGGCGCCGTGCCCCTGGGCAAGACGGTCACCACCGAGTTCGCCTACTTCGCCCCCGGCCCCACCAGGAATCCGCACCACCTCGGGCACACCCCCGGCGGTTCCTCCAGCGGCTCCGCCGCGGCGGTGGCGGCGGGCGTGGTGCCCCTCGCCCTCGGCAGCCAGACCGCCGGATCGCTGACCCGGCCCGCCGCCTACTGCGGGGTCGCGGGGTTCGTGGCACCCGTCGGAGGACCCCTTGAGACCGCCGGGTTCACCGGCTTGTCCGCCACCCTGGACGCGGCGGGGCTGCTCACCCCGACCGTCGCCGACCTGCGGCTGGCCCATGCGGCACTGACCGGCGCGGACCGGCTGCCCGGCCTCGTCGCACCGCCCGCGCGCGCCACGCTGGCCGTGTGGCCGGGCACCGAACTGGGCGAGGTGGCGGCGGACATGCGAGCGGCTCTGACCCGGACCGTCGAGGATGCCGTGGCCGGTGGTGCGAGGCTCGTGGAGCTCGACTGGACCGAGCGGACACCCCGGCTGGTGGACGCGCACATCACCGTCATGGCGTACGAGGCCGCCCGGTCGCTGGCCGCGGAGGCCGCGCACCCGGACCGGCTGAGCACCCCGCTGAACGAGCTGCTGGCACGGGGCCGCTCCATCGCGGCCACCGACTACCGCCGGGCGCTGTCCGTCGCCGAACGGGAGCGTGCCGCGATGCTGGCCCTGCTCGGCGACGTGGACGCCGTGCTCGGCCCGGCCGCTCTCGGGCCCGCCCCGAGCGGACTGGCCGCCACCGGGTCCCCCGTCCTCAGCCGGCCGTGGCAGCTCCTGGGACTGCCGGCGCTGACCGTACCGGGCCACCGTAACGGCGCGGGCCTGCCCCTGGGCCTACAGCTCATCGGACACCCGGAGCGGCTCGACCGGCTGTTCGCGCTCGGCCACACCATCGAAAAGGCCGCCCGCGCCGGCACGGAGAACGGGGGCACGGACAACGAGGGCACGGACAACGGCGGCATTGAAAGTCGGCGGCATTGATATCGGCGGCGTCTGAATACGCCCCAACCTGGTATTTGTGGTGTATGGGGTGCACTCCCTACGCTGATGCCCATTCGAGGGCCCCGGGACAGGAAAAGAAAACCCCGCGGGAATTCAGGCGCTTTCGGTATTCCCGAGGACGCGCCATCGGTTTGAAGGAGTGGCATGAAGATCGTCAAAGTGGAGGCAATACCCTTTGCCATTCCCTACGCCAAACCCCTGAAATTCGCCAGCGGCGAGGTGCACACCGCCGACCACGTCCTGGTACGGGTGCACACCGACGAGGGCCTGATCGGCACCGCCGAGGCGCCACCCCGCCCGTACACCTACGGTGAGACCCAGGAGTCCATCGTCGCGGTGATCGGCAAAATCTTCGCGCCGCAGATCCTGGGGATGACGCCGCTCGAGCGCGAGGCCGTGCACGCCAGGCTCGATCGCACCATCGGCAATCCCACCGCCAAGGCGGCGATCGACATGGCCCTGTGGGACATTCTCGGCAAGGCCGCCCAGATGCCGGTGTCCGGGCTGCTCGGCGGCTACACCGACCGGATGCGGGTGAGCCATATGGTCGGGTTCGCGCCCGCCGACCAGATGGTGGCCGAGGCGGAGCGGATCCGGGACACCTACGGCATCACCACCTTCAAGGTGAAGGTCGGACGGCGGCCGTACGGCGACGACGTCGCCGCCTGCCGCGCACTGCGCCAGGCGCTGGGTCCGGACGTCGAGCTGTACATCGACGGCAACCGCGGCTGGACGGCGTCCGAGTCCGCCCGCGCCCTGCGCGAGATGAGCGACCTCGGCCTGACCTTCGCCGAGGAACTCTGCCCCGCCGACGACGTACTGGGACGCCGCTGGCTGGTGGCCCAGTCCACGGTCCCCTTCATTGCCGACGAGAGCGCCACCCGCGCCGCCGAGGTGACCCGCGAACTCCTCGGCGGCTCAGCCACCGCCATCAGCGTCAAGACCGCCCGCACCGGCTTCACCGCATCCCAGCGCGTGCTGCACGCATGCGAAGGACTGGGTGTCGAGGTGGTGATGGGCAACCAGATCGACGGCCAGATCGGCACGCTGTGCACCGTGACCTTCGGCGCCGCCCACCGGACGTCCGCCCGGTACGCCGGAGAGCTGTCGAACTTCCTCGACATGACCGACGACCTCCTCACCGAGCCGCTGACCATCGAGTCCGGCACCCTGCGCATCCGCGAGGGCGCCGGGCTCGGTATCGACATCGACCCCGACAAGCTGGCCCGCTACCGCCAGGACCGCTGATCCGCGCAACAGAAGTGCACCACGCGCACCACGACACAAGGGACGAGACCATGACCGAGACCATCCCGGACCGGCCCGCCGAGCAGGCCACCGCGGCCGCGTCCGGAGCCGCCGCCACCGAGCAGTTCCGCAGCAAGCAGCGGACCGGCACCGCCGACGTCGACACCCGGCGGGTGGACACCCTGGTGTCCGAGCTGCTCGCCGCCACGCATGACATCATCCGGCGCCACAAGCTGACCTACGCCGAGTACGACGCGCTCAAGGCATGGCTGATCCGGGTCGGCGAGGACGGCGAGTGGCCGCTCTTCCTCGATGTGTGGGTCGAGCACGTCGTGGAGGAAGTGGCGAACGAGAACCGCGAGGGCAGCAAGGGCACCATCGAGGGCCCGTACTACATCCCCGACGCGCCCCGCCTGCCCGCCGAGGCGACCCTGCCCATGCGGGAGAACGAAGCGGGCACCCCGCTGCTCTTCCACGGCCAGGTCAGCTCCGTGGACGGCACCCCGCTGGCGGGCGCCCTGATCGAGATGTGGCACGCCGACGACGACGGCTACTACTCGCAGTTCGCGCCGGGCCTGCCCGAGTGGAACCTGCGCGGCGCGGTCGTCGCCGACGACCAGGGCAACTTCGCGATCCACACCATTGAGCCCGCGCCCTACCAGATCCCCACGGACGGCGCCTGCGGCTCGCTCATCGAGGCCGCGGGCTGGCACGCCTGGCGTCCCGCACACCTCCACCTGAAGGTGTCGGCGCCCGGACACCAGCTCATCACGACCCAGCTGTACTTCCGGGGCGGCCGGCACGTCGAGGACGACATCGCCCAGGCCGTCAAGCCCGAGCTCATCCTCGACCCGGGCCCGGCGGCGGACGGCAACGGCCACCAGGTCCGCCACGACTTCATCCTCGACAAGGCGTGATGCCCGGTGTTGTTCGCGGTACGCATGGACGTTGACATCCCGCGCGATCTCGACCCCGGGGTCCGCGCGGACCTGGTGGCCCGTGAGAAGGCCTACTGCCAGGAACTGCAAACGTCGGGGGAGTGGGTGCACATCTGGCGGTGCGTCGGGCAGTACGCCAACATCAGCGTCTTCGACGTGGCCGACAACGAGGCGCTGCACCGCGTTCTGTGGAGTCTGCCGCTCTTCCCGTACATGAAGATCGACGTCACCCCGCTGGCGCAGCATCCGTCCGACCTGGCGGCCGGCGAGGTCGCGTGACGCCCCGCCCTCCGCTCCACCACCGGATCGACGGCCCGGCCGAGGCGCCGTTGCTCGTCCTGGGGCCGTCCCTGGGCACACGGGCGGCGGTGTGGGAACCGCATGCCACCGCCCTCGCCGGCCATTACCGGGTGCTGCGCTACGACCTGCCCGGTCACGGCGGTCCGCCGGGCCATAGGTCCGGCGGACCGGCGCCGGGCACACCGGGCCCCGGCCGTACCACGGTCGAGGACCTGGCGTCCTCGGTGCTCGATCTCGTCGACCACCACGGCCGGGACCGGTTCCACTACGCGGGCATCTCACTGGGCGGTGCCATCGGGGCCCAGCTCGCCGTGCGCCACCCGGAACGGGTCGCCTCGCTGACGCTGGTCTGCTCCTCCGCCCACTTCGGGGCGCCAGGTCCCTGGTACGAGCGCGCGGCCCTGGTGCGGCGTGAGGGGACCGGCGCGTTGCTCACGGCCATGCCGGGCCGCTGGTTCGCCGACCCCGCGACGGCCGAGACCCCCGTGGGGAAGGAGTTGCTGCGCGATCTCGCCACCACCGACCCGGCCGGCTACGCGGCGTGCTGCGATGCCCTGGCACGCTACGACCTGCGCGGCGAGCTGGCGCGGATCGGCGCTGCCACGCTGGTGCTCGGCGGCGTCCACGACCTCGCCACCCCCCTCGACCACGCGCGGGAACTCGCCGAGGGGATTCCCGGAGCCACCCTGAAGACGGTCGCCACCGGCCATCTCGCGGTGGAGGAACCCGACGCCGTCGGGGCGGCCCTGGCCGCCCACCTCGGTGCGGCCGGGCGCGGCCTATGAGACCACCGGCCGGATCGCCGGCACCTCGGCCACCCCGTGGCCGTGTTGTACCGTGACGACATCGTGGAGACGGGCGCCGCCGCCCAGGTCACCGAGGGTCCGGAACACGCCCGCGGGCGGCGGCCGCCGCCCACGGCGCCGGTTCCGGACCCCGGCCGCCGGGCGTGGCGCCGGGCCGAACGGCTGAAGGAGACCGCCGCATGACCTTCCGTACCCCGGGACCGGACCGGACGCGCCGGCGGGGCGGCTGAGATGAGCCTCGTCTACATCCTGGACGACGACGAGGAGCTGAGCGAATCCCTCGCCTGGCTGCTGGAGTCGGTCGGCATCCGCTCGGAGCGCTTCCGGGACGCCCGCGACTTCCTGCGCGCCTACGACCGTGACCAGCCCGCCTGTCTGGTCCTCGACGTCCGCATGCCCGAGCTCAGCGGATTCGACGTACAGCAGCTGCTGAACGAGACCGGCGCGCCCCTGCCCGTCGTCTTCGTCTCCGCCCACGGCGACATCCGGATGTCGGTACGCGCCCTGAAGAACGGCGCCGTCGACTTCCTGGAGAAGCCGTACGACCCCCAGCACATGCTCGATGTCGTACAGGCCGCACGGCGCACCGCCCGGGAACGCTTCGAGCGGGCCGCGGGACAGCGCGCGTTGCGCACCAGCCTGAACCGCCTGACCGCCCGTGAACGGGAAGTGCTCGCGCTGTCCGTCGACGGCGCGCCGAACAAACGCATCGCGACCCGGCTCGGCATCAGCGCCAAGACCGTCGATGTGCATCGCGCGCGGATCCGGGAGAAGACCGGCGCCGAGAGCATCGCCACGCTGGTGCACGACATCCTCCGACTGGGGCTGCGGCCCTCGGCGGACCGATGAGGGACACCACCGCCAACCGGCTCGCACCGTCCGACTTCCGCACCCTGATGCAGGGTCTGAAGTACTGCGTCCTGCTGCACGACGCCCGCACCTACGACATCCTCTGGGCCAACCGGGCGGCCTGCGAACTGCTCGGCTGGACGATCGACGAGCTCAGGCCCCTCAAGGCGCCGGACATGAGCAAGAACGCCCTCCAGTACAGCCGCGAACTCGGACACCGCTGGCTCGGCCACGCGGTGGAGCACGGCATGAGCGCCACCGAGTGGTGCTACCGGTCCAAGAGCGGTGAGGAGATCCTCACCGAGGCCATCGCGATCCGCGTCGCCCTGCCCACACGAGCGGTGGTGCTGGTCCAGTTCCGGGACATCGCCGAGGAGAAGGCGGTGCGACGCGATCTGTTCCGCACCGAGAGCAGACTGCGCGCCTTTCTGAGCGGTCTGGCCGAGGGGATCGTCGTCCTCGACGACGCGAACCGTGTGGTCTTCGCCAGCGAGTCCGCCGCCAGGCTGCTCGGCGGCGGCATCCACGGGGCGGACTTCACCGGCTACTGCTGCGGCGGGCCGGTCCCCGACCGCGAGGGCCGCTACCGGTTCGCCGCACCCGGCGGCGAGCCCCGCTGGTACGCCGCGACCTGCCAGTACATCGAGATCGAGAGCGATCTACAGGGCCGGATGCTGCTCTTCTACGACATCACCGACCGGGTGCGCACCGAGGAGGAGCACCGCCGCGACACCCAGCGCCTGAACCACCTGGCCCGCAACAACGCCATGGGCGACATGGCGATGGCGATCGCCCACGAGGTGAGCCAGCCGCTCGCGGCCGCGTACAACTTTGTCGAAGGAGCCCGCGGCCGGCTCGGCAGCGGTGACCAGGCGGTGGCCTGGGGGCTGGACAACGCGGCCCGGCAGATCGAGCGGGCCCGGCGGATCCTGGCCAGTCTGCGCGGCTACGTCGGCCGCCTGGAGCAGTCCGAGCAGCTGACCGACCTCAACGCGATCGTGCGCGACTGTGCCTACTTCATCGAGCTGCGCGCCCAGGAGCACGCGGTGGCCGTCGAGTTCGACCTCACCGCCGAACCGCTGCCGGTGCGCTGCGAGAACGTGCTCATCGGGCAGGTCGTGATGAACCTCGCCTTCAACGCGGTGGACGAGATGGCCGGCCGTCCGCAGGAGGAGCGCACGGTGCGGGTCACCACCCGGCGCGGCACGGAGGGGACCGCCGTACTCGCGGTCCGGGACCGGGGGAACGGGCCGCCCCGCGAGGACAGCCTCTTCGACGGTGTCTTCACCTCCAAGGAGAACGGCAGTGGCATCGGCCTCGCCCTCAGCCACCGCATCATCACCCGCCACGGCGGCCGGATCGACGTCGAGGCCAACCAGCCGCGCGGCGCGGTCTTCCGCTTCGCGCTGCCGCTGGCCCCTGCCGGCCCGTAGCCGGAAAGGCCGGAAGCGAGAACGCGGGTAGGGGAAATCCCCTACGCGATGCAGCCAACACCCAATAGCAGCGGGTCGGGCGCCGCGCATAGCGTGATCGCAAGGCGGGCGGGAGTTCCGCTCGCAGTGCGAGGAGATTCGCTCATGACGCAGACGCTGGATGCCGCCGAAACGGCGGCCGCGGGGCAGTCGCCCTCCGGATCGGCGTTCGACCGGGCGCTGGCCGTAGTCGCCCGGCGGCGTGCCGAATTCGAGGAGAAGCGGCATGTGCCGCGGGATGTGATCGATGAATTCAAAAGCGCGGGAATCTACCGGGCGAGCGCACCGAAACAATTCGGCGGGGATGCCCTTCCGCCCGCCGCGTTCCTCCGGCTCATCGAACGGATTTCGGCCGTGGACGGATCGGCCGGCTGGGTCGCGAGCTTCGGCTCGTCGCTGATCTATCTGGCCGCGCTGCCGCCTGAGACCCAGGCCGAGCTGTACGCCGACGGGCCCGATGTGGTCTTCGCCGCCGGGCTGTTCCCGGTACAGCCCGCCGAACGTGTCCCCGGTGGCCACCGGGTCAGCGGCCGCTGGAAGTTCGCCAGCGGCTGCAAGGGCGCGGACATCCTCGGCGTGGGCATCAAGGACGGTGCGGACGGCGGCGGCCGGCCGCGCACCGCCCTGCTGCGGCCCGGTCAGGTGGAGATCGCCGAGAACTGGGACGTCATCGGCATGCGCGGCACCGGAAGCCACGACCTGGTGCTCGAGCGGGCCGTGGTCCCCGAGGAGTGGACGTTCGTCCGCGGCGGTGAACCCACCGTCGACGAACCGCTCTACCGCTACCCGGCCGTCCCCTACGCCGCGCAGGTGCTGGCCGTCGTCGGCCTCGGGGTGGCGCGGGCCGCGCTCGACCACGTCATCGCCCAGGGCGGCCGGGCCGGCTACACGGGCGCCCCGAAACCCGCCGAGCGCGCCACCTACCGGATCGCGGTCGGCCGGGCCGAGGCCCGGCTCCGGTCCGCACGCGCCTTCTTCTACGAGGCCACCGAGGAGGTGTGGGCCACCGTGGTCGCGGGCGACCCCGCGAGTGCCGGACAGACCAGCGCGTTGCGGCTCGCCTCCGCCCACCTCGCGAAGACCTCCTTCGAGGTCGTACGCGCCGCCTACCAGCTCGGTGGCATCGCCGCCATCGCCGACGCCGGCCCCATGCAGCGCTATCTGCGCGACGCCTCGGTGGTCCCGCAACACGCCTTCCTCCAGGAGGGCATGTACGACGGCGCCGGCGCCGTCCTCATGGGCGTCCAGCCCTTCCCCGGCTACCTCTGAACGACAGGAACCCACCATGCCCGATTCCACTGGCGCACCCCTGCGCGTGCTGTTCTGCGTCGGCGTCAACCAGAACTTCTTCGACCTGCCCACGGGCCAGGGCACAACCGTCTGGGACGGCTTCACATCCATGCTCACCCAGCTGTACGAGCTGCCCGGGGTGACCGTTCTCGGCACCGTCGACGACGACCGGCACATGGTCGGCCCCTCCGACTCCTGGCCCTGGACCTGTTACGTCCTCGCCGACGTCGTCGACCAGCCGACGGTCGCCGCGGCCTGCGACCTCTTCCGCACCGTCCAGGTCGGCGAGCACGGCCTGTGGCGCTATATGAAGATCGAGGCGCGCATCGGCCGCCCGCTGCCCGAACCGGAGGCGGCCCGGTGACCGCGGAGACCGCGCGGGTCGCGCTCGTCACCGGAGCCGCCCGCGGCCTGGGCGCGTGCATCGCGGGCCGGCTGTACGACCGGGGCTACCGCGTCGCGCTCACCGACCTGGACCAGGCCGCCGCGGCCGAGGCCGCGGCGGCCCTCGACCCGGAAGGCCGCGCCACCGTCGGACTCGCCCTGGACGTGCGCGACAAGGACGCCTTCGCCCGCGTCCGCGACCAGCTCGCCGACCGCTGGGGCGCCGTCCACGTGCTGGTCAACAACGCCGGACTGGCCAAGGCGGAAGCGCTGATGGAGATCAGCCCCGACAGCTTCCACCAGGTGGTGTCGACCAACCTGGACGGCGCCTTCTTCGGCTGCCAGGTCTTCGGCGCCTACTTCGCCGGGCGGGGCCACGGGCGCATCGTCAACATCGCCTCCCTCGCCGGACAGAACGGCGGCACGGCGACCGGTGCGCACTACGCGGCGGCCAAGGGGGGAGTGGCCACCCTGACGAAGGTGTTCGCCCGTGACCTCGCCCCGCGCGGGGTGACGGTGAACGCCATCTCCCCGGGCCCCCAGGACCTGCCGGCGGTCCGCGACATCGTCCCGCCGGACAGACTCGCGGCCCTGGAACAGGCCGTCCCGGTAGGGCGGTTGGGACGGCCGGAGTTCATCGCCGACATGGCCGTGCTGCTCGCCGCCGAACACGCGGATGCGGTCACCGGCGCCTGCTGGGACGCCAACGGCGGCCTGTTCATGCGCTGACGTCCCCTCCGGACGACAACGACACGGCCACATGAGCGAAACCGAACCGAAGCAGGAGAGGAGGGGCCCCGCCGTGAGCCCCGACCAGGCCCAGTTCCGGGAGGCGATGGCGCATCTCCCGGCGGCCGTCAACATCTTGACCACGAACGGCCCGAACGGACGCTGTGGCATCACCGTCAGCGCGGTCTGCTCCGTGACCGACGATCCGCCGACCGTGCTGGTCTGCGTCAACCGCGGCAGCGCCATGCACGATGTGTTCCGGGCCAACGGAAGGGTCTGCGTCAATGTGCTCGGCGGCGCCCAGCAGGACCTGGCCCTGCACTTCGCCGGGGCCACCAGGGTGCCGATGGCCGAACGCTTCACTTGGGACGTCTGGGACCGCGCGCACGATCTGCCGGTGCTCAAGGACGCCCTGGTGAGCGCCATCGGCACGGTCACGCACGCCGTCCCCATGGGCTCCCACAGCGTGCTCTTCGTCGACATCGAGCGGATCCGCACCCGCTCGGGCGGGCAGAGCCTGGTCTACTTCAACCGCGCGTTCCACCGTCTCGACGCCACGCCGCCGGTACCGGGAGCCAGTCGATGACATCGGCGGTGGCTCCCTCCCCGCGCCGCGGGGAGGGAGCCGTGGGGCGCGCGCGGACGACGGCGAAGACGGCTCAGTAGGCGGTCGGCCAGCCGCCGGACCAGCTCAGCAGGTTGACACCCAGCTTGGGGGTGCCGTTGTCCTGGCCGTCGTAGTAGTGGTAGACGAGCAGATCGCCGTCGCTGTCGCTCATCACGGACTGGCCGCCGGGGCCGATGTAGCGGCCGTGGGACTCCAGCACCGGGGAACCGCCGTTGTTCAGCATGTTCACCCCGTTCTTGTCGTAGTACGGCCCGGTGGGGCTGGTGGCGCGGCCGACCTTGATCTTGTACGTGGAGGCGGTGCCCGCGCAGCAGGTGTCGTACGACGCGAACAGGTAGTAGTAGCCGTTGCGCTTGACGACCGCGGGACCCTCGACCGCCTTGGTGCCGGTGGGCCGGGAGGCGATGCTGTAGACGGTCTTGTCGCCCGCGTACTGCTTACCGGTGGACGGGTCCAGGCGGATCATCTTCAGCCCCGACCACCACGAGCCGAACGACAGCCACCACGTGCCGTCGCTGTCGACGAAGAGGTTGGGATCGATGGCGTTGTAGTCGCTGCTGCTGGTGGTGGAGTGGACGATGCCGTAGTCGGTCCAGGTGCCGGCCTTGCCGCTGGCGGAGCCGGCGACACCGATGGCGGATTTGCTGGAGCCGAACGACGAGACGGCGTAGTACATCAGGTACTTGCCGCCCTGGTACGAGATGTCGGGCGCCCAGGGGTCGTTGTCGGCGGAGTACGTCTTCCACCAGGAGGGCGCGGTGGTGAAGGCGTTGCCCGAGCGGGTGAAGGCGATCCGGTCGGTGGAGGTGCGGGCCTCCAGACCGCCGTGGGTGGAGTAGAGCAGATAGGTGCCGTCGGTGGCGCGGATCATCGTCGGGTCGTGGACGACGATGTCGCCCGTGACCAGGCCGGGGTTGGGGTAGGCGGAGGCGCTGGTGGGGAGCAGGGCGAGCAGGAGTGCGGCGGGCAGCATGAGCCATCTGGCGCGGCGGTGCGCTTTCATGAGCGGTTCTCCTCTTCGGTACCTGGGGATGTGCGCGTCTGTGCCTGGGGACGTGCGCGTTCTCCGACGCCGACAGGCGCCGGACGGGTACGGAGACACCGGCCTGACCCGGGCGCCCGGACCGGCGGGCCGGCGGGTGGCGATCGAAACGCCGCCCGCCGCACTCGCTCAGCCCAGCAGCGCCCGCAGGAAGGCGATCTGTTCGGCCTGCTGATGTGTGGACCCGCCCTCGTGGCCGTTGAAGGGCCACACCCTGATGTCCTTCTGGCCGGCGTAGTGGTGATAGGCGGCGAAGCCGCAGGAGGTCGGGGTGATCTCATCGCGCAGGGCAGTCGAGAACAGCGCCGGCGCGTTCGCGCGGGCCGCGAAGTTGAGGCCGTCGAAGTGGTCGAGCGTGGCGAACACCCGCTCGGCCAGATCACGCCGGCCGGCGCAGAACCGGGCCAGTTCGCCATAGGGATCGGCGTCGGTGATCTCGACCGCGCGCCGGATGTGCGTCAGATACGGCACATCCACCAGCGCCGCCGCCAGATCCGGCACCAGCCCGGCCGCCGCCAGGGCCAGCGCGCCGCCCTGGCTGCCCCCGCTGACCACGATCCGCTCGCTGTCCACCAGCGGATGGACCCGGGCGGCCTCCACCGCCCGCACCGCGTCCGTGTAGAGCCGGCGGTAGTAGTAGTCGTCCGGGGACAGGACACCCTGGGTCATCTTGCCCGGCGTCTCGGGCCCGGTGCCGCCGACCGGATCGGGGGTGTCGCCGGGGGAGTGCTGGACCCACCCCTGGCCCCGGCTGTCCATCACGAAGACCGCATAGCCGACCGACGGCCACAGCAGCCAGTTGTGCGGCAGCCCCCGGCCGCCGCTGTAGCCGAGGTACTGCACCACGCACGGCAGCGGGCCCGGCACGTCCCGCGGGGCCAGCAGCCAGCCGCGTATCCGGTGCCCGCCGAAGCCGGAGAACTCCACGTCATAGGTGTGCAGACGGGTCAGCCCGGCGTCGGTCCCGGTGAACACCGCGTCCAGCTCCGCGGCGCGGGCCTCGGCGAGCGTCCGCTTCCAGAAGGTGTCGAAGCCGTCCGGCTCGGGCAGCGGGGGCTGATAGCTGCGCAGCTGCTCCAGGGGTAGGTCGATGAACACGGTGGGTGGACCTCCGTAGCGATCGGTGCGGCGATGAGCGGGGGCCAGTACGGGGCGGAGACACGGTTCGGGGACGGGAACGGGAGACAGGGGCGGGCGGTGCGCCGAAGGGCGCCGGTGCGTTCGGATATCCGTGCAGTGTTCGAGTCCTCGGTCATGACGGAGCCCGGAGTGGGGGCGCGGTACTGGACCGGACCATGAGCCGGGTGGACAGCTCGGTGCGGGTGGCCTCCGGCACCTCGCCGGTCATCAGCCGCACCAGCGTGCGCAGCGCCGCGGCCGCCATCTCCGCCAGCGGCTGCCGGACCGTGGTGAGCGCGGGCGTGATCCAGCGGGCCTGCGGCAGATCGTCGAAGCCCACGACACTGATGTCCTGCGGCATCCTCAGACCCCGCTCCCTGACCGCCTGGTACACACCCAGCGCCATCTGGTCGGAGCAGACGAAGACGGCCGTGGGCGGCTCGGCCAGATCCAGCAGCTCACCCATCCGGTGGCGCGCCGCCGCCTCGCTGATGTCGCCGTAGCGCACATACGCGGACGGCACCGGCAACCCGGCCGCCGCCATCGCCGAACGGTATCCGGCGACCCGGCCACCGTCGCGCACCGTCCGCCCGTGGCCGCCGATCACCGCGATCCGGCGGTGTCCCAGCTCGATGAGGTGCTCGGTGGCGGCCATCCCGCCCTGCCAGTTGGCGGCCGCCACGGACGGCACCCCGGGCGGCGGGTCGTCCGCGGGGTCGATCAGCACGAACGGGATCCGCCGCTCGTCGAGCCAGAGGTACTGGGCGGGCGCGAGCGACGTGAGATGGAACAGCACCCCCGAGCTGCCCCGCGCGTACAGCTTGTCCAGCCGGCCGGGGTCGAGCCGGCCGCCGCGGGTGCGGGTGGCCGCGGCGGAGACCACCACCTCAAGACCCGCCTCGTGCGCGGCCTCCGCGGCGCCGTGCAGCACCGCCCCCGACCAGGCGCTGTCGAGTGAGTGCACCACCAGGTCGACCATCGCGGTCGGCTTGGGCGCCTCGCAGCGCGGCCTGCGGATGTACCCCAGGCGGTCCAGGACCTCGGTGACCCGGCGCCGGGTGTCGGGGGCCACGTCCTCCCGGCCGTTGACCACCTTCGAAGCGGTCGGCACCGACACACCCGCCTCACGGGCGACGACCGCCAGGGTGGGCCCCGTCGATCCCGAGGAACGAGCCATCGAGACTCCCCTTCTCTCGTCGCCCACGCGGAATCCTGACCGGGCAGCAACCGGTTTCTATACCCTAAGGCCGCCTCATGTCGCCGGGAAGACCCAGGGATCGAGGCGGGATGCCAGGCATCGAGGCGGGATGCCCGCGCCTGCCCGCCGCCGCCGGCCGCGAGAGCCGCGGCGATGCTCAGGCGTCCCTCCGCGCTCCGTGCGGGCCGGTGTCCGGCGCCTCCTCCACCCGCGCCGCGGCCGGGTTGAGCACCCGGGTGAGAAAGGCCCGGGTGCGGGGGTGCACCGGATCGGCGATGACCCGCTCCGGACCGCCCTCCTCCACGATCACCCCGTCGTCCATGAACACGACCCGGTCGGCGACCTCCCGGGCGAAGCTCATCTCATGGGTGACGACCAGCATCGTCATCCCCTCGTCGGCCAGGGCGCGCATCACCGCGAGCACATCCCCGACCAGTTCCGGATCGAGCGCCGAGGTCGGCTCGTCGAAGAGCATCAGCTCCGGGCCCATCGACAGCGCGCGGGCGATGGCCACCCGCTGCTGCTGGCCGCCCGACAGCTGCGCCGGATAGGCCGACTCCTTGTCGCCCAGGCCGACCCGGCGCAGTGTCTCCCGCCCGATGCGCACCGCCTCCGCCTTGTCGCGGCGCAACACCCGTCGCTGGGCGATCGTGAGGTTCTCCAGGGCGGTCAGATGGGGAAAGAGATTGAACGCCTGGAACACCATGCCGATCCGCCGCCGCACCCGGTCGATGTCCACATCCGGGTCGGTGACCTCGGTCCCCGCCACGGTGACCGAACCCGAGGTCGGCTCCTCCAGCAGGTTGACACAGCGCAGCAGCGTCGACTTGCCGGACCCGGACGGGCCGATGACACAGACCACCTCGCCCCGCCGGACGGTGAGATCGATGCCACGCAGCACCTCCAGCGCGCCGAAGGACTTGTGCAGCCCCTCCACCCGGATGGCGATGCCGTCCGCCTCGCCGGTCTCGGGTACCTCCGTCGTCCTCTTCACTCCGGTCACCTCGCCTTCGCCGCACGGGCCTCGAGCCGGCGCACCAGATGGCCGAGCGGAACGGTGATGATCAGGTAGCACACCCCGGCGACCAGGATCGGGGTGAGGCTGCGATGCTGATTCAGCGCGTCCCGGCCGAACTTGGCCAGTTCGTACTGGTCCAGGGAGAGCCCCAGCAGATAGACCAGGGACGAGTCCTTGGTCAGCAGCACCAGTTCATTGGTCAGCGGCGGCAGGACGATCCGGAACGCCTGCGGAATGATGATCGAGGCCATCGCCCGGCTGTGGGACATGCCCAGCGAACGCGCCGCCTCCATCTGCCCCTTGGGCACCGCCTGGATGCCGGCCCGCATCGTCTCGGCGATATAGGCGGCGCCGACGAGCCCCAGCGCCAGCATGACCGTGACATACCGGTCCAGCGCCACCTGGAAGGCGAGCGGTACCCCGAAGCCCAGCGCGATGAACACCAGCAGCGCGGGCACCCCGCGGAAGAACTCGATGTAGGCGACCGCCAGCCAGCGGTACGGCGGCACCCGCGAGAGCCGCATCAGCGCCAGCACCACCCCGAGCACGAGCCCGAACCCGAAGCCCAGCAGGGTGTAGACGACGGTGTTGACCAGGGCGGTGGTGATGATGTCGGGGAACAGGGACCGGGCCACCTCGGCGTCGAAGAACGCGCGCCGCAGCTCACCCCAGTCCGCGGCCAGGACGATGGCGAGCAGCAGGGCGATGAGCACGGCGTACTGCACCGCCCGTATCGCCCGCGTCCGCTGTCGGCGGGTCATTGCCATAAGTGCGGGACTCCTCGGTTCCGACGTTCCGTTTGGCCGTCCGGGCCGGCCGTCGGGGGCGTCATTTCTTGGGCGCGGTGCCGAACCACTTCTTGTAGACGCGGTCGTAGGAGCCGTCCGCACGGGCCTCCTCCAGCACCGCGTTGATCTTCTTGCGCAGTGCGTCATTGCCGGTCCGCACGGCGATGCCGTACTGCTCGCCGGTGTCGAACTCGGCCGTCACCGCGGTGTCGGGGTTGTCCTTGACGTAGTCGTAGAGCACCCCGTTGTCGTTGATCCCCGCGTCGGTCTGTCCGGTCTTGACGGCGGTCAGCAGCAGCGCGAGGTCCTCGAACTGGACCAGTTCGGCGCCCTTGGCGTGCTTTTGGGCGTAACTCTCGCCGGTGGTCCCCTGCTGGACCGCGAGCTTCTTGCCCTTGAGGTCGGCGAGGGTCTTGTACGGCTTGCCCTTGGCGGTGAGCAGGGCCTGGGTGGCCTCGAAATACGGGGCGGAGAAGTCCAGGTTCTTCTCGCGCACCTCGGTGATGGTCATCCCGGCGGCGGCCACGTCGCACTGGTTGGTGTTGAGGTCCTCACCGGACTGGATGCCCTCGAAGGGCGTGTCCACGATCTCCTGCCGCACATCGAGCGCCGAGGCGACGAGATCGACGATGTCCACATCGAAACCGACGATCTTCTTGCCCTGTGTGGACTGGAAGGGCGGATAGGGCAGATGGGTACAGGTCGTGAGCTTCCCGGGCTTCACCAGGCTGATGTCCGAACCGCCGGACCCCGACGACTTGGTACTCGTGCACCCGGCCAGCAGGGCGGATACGGCGGCGACGGCTATGACGGGCAACGCGGAGCGAGCGAACACGGCACCTCCGGGGCAGGGTCGGCGAACGACCGTGAACCACATGATCAATGAGTCGGCCGCATCCTCCCACCGGAGGTGCCGCGCGGGCTATACCGGAATCCACACCCGCATCGCGCCGGGCTCGCGGTTCGCCCAGGCGTAGTACGGGATGGCGGTCACCCGGACCGGCGCGGAGGTCTTCGTGCCGCCCGTGTCCCCGCCGGAGCCCCCGCCGTTCCGGTACGGCCACCAGCCGTCGCGCGAGGCGGTACGGCGCACGGCCGGCGAGGTGATCACGGTCACCCCGCCGAGCAGCTCCGGCCGGTGCTCGTGGTGCAGCGCGGCGCCCGCGACGAGGGCGATCTCGTCCAGCCGCAGCCCGGCGGGCTGGTCGGGCTGTTCCAGGCAGTACACCAGCGGACCGCGCTCGATCGCGGCGCAGCCGCGCACCGCGTCGACCCGTGGATCGGGCCGGGTGAGCCGGGCGTCCAGCGGCAGGCTCAGGACGACGGTCTCACCGGGCCGCCAGCGCCGCCGCAGCCGCAGCCAGCCGTGCTCCGCCTGTTCGGCCACCGGCTCCCCGCCGACCGTCACCTCGTACGTCTGAGCCCAGTGCGGGATGCGCAGCGACAGCGTCCAGTCGGTGTCCTTCGGGACCTGGTCCACGACCACCGCGATCCGTCCCTCCCAGGGGTAGCCGGTCCCCACCCGCACCGCTCCGCCGCCCGCCTCGTACGAGCCGGAGGCGTACTGGTGCAGCTGGAGCCCCTCGGCGTCACCGCTGGCCATGTAGTGCGGCAGCGAGGCCAGCAGCCGCATCACGTTGGGCGGGCAGCAGGCACAACGGAACCACGGCGTCCGGTGGGGACTTCGGTCACCGGCGGTGGCCTTACGGCCCTCCTCGTCCTGGCGTACCTGGAGCGGATTGACATAGAGCCAGCGCTCGCCGTCCAGCGACATCCCCGAGGCGAAGCCGTTGAACAGGGTCCGCTCCACCAGGTCGCTGTAGCGGGCGTCCCCTGTCAGCAGCGCCATCCGCCATCCGAAGTGGATGGCGGCGACGGCCGCGCAGGTCTCCGCGTACGCCCGGTCCGGCGGCAGCTCGTACGCGTCCCCGAAGGACTCCAGGTCGTGCCGGGAGCCCACCCCGCCCGTCAGATAGGTCTTCGTCGCGGCCATGTCCTCCCACAGCCGCACCAGGGCGTCCCGCAGCCCCGCGTCACCGGTCTCCGCCGCCACGTCCGCGGCCCCGGCCAGGAGATACAGCTGGCGCACCGCGTGCCCGGCGACCGCCGTCGCGTCCCGCACCCGGACGTGGTCCTGCCAGTAGGGTGCCCCGGGCCGGGGGCCGGCCGCGCCGTCCACCGGGCCGTCGCCGAGACTGCCCTGCCCGCGCCGCTCCACGAAGTACGCCGCCAGATCGAGATGGCGCCGGTCACCGGTTTCCCGGTACAGCTCGACCAGCGCCGTCTCGATCTCCGGATGGCCGCACACCGTCTCGTCCTTGCCGGGTCCGAACCTGGTGCCGATGAGACCGGCGCACCGCACCGCCACATCGAGCAGCCCGTCCCCGCCGGTGGCCCGGCGGTGTGCGACCGCGGCCTGGAGGAGATGGCCGGCGCAGTACAGCTCGTGCCCCCAGTGCGGTTCCGCCCACCGCCGGGCGTCCGGCCCCAGCTGGTAGTACGTCTGGAGATAGCCGTCCTCGGCCTGGGCGGCCGCGACCATCCCGGCCAGTCGCTCCACCTGCCGGGACAGCTCCTCCTCGGCGGGCCCCCCGCCACCGTCCGCCAGCTGCCAGGACGCCGCCTCCAGCCACTTGTGCACATCGGAGTCCTGGAACGGGAAGTCGCCCCGGAAACCGGACTGGGCCGGCGCCGCTCCCGCGGCGGCCCGCAGATTGGCCAGGTTGCCCGCCCGCTCCAGCCGGTCCGGTCCCTGCGGGAGGCTCACCTCGGCGTTGACGCGCCGTCTGGCGGCCCAGAAACCCCCGGTGATCCGCGCCGCGGTGGCCGGGCGGAGGGCGGTGTGCGCTCCTGGTGAGAGCCGGATCGGACCTGCGGACATCCGCCTACCCCTTCGCCACGCGCCGCCGGGCGTGTCTGTCACCCGGTCATCAGGAGTGGAAATCGGTTTCCGCCGTGAGCATATGGAGGCATTCGTCCGGTCGACAAGAGTTTGCACACACCATTCAACAACGTTCAACAATCGGTCACAGTGTGCGGGCCGGACGGGCAGGGCGGCGGCTCATACGGAGGCTGATGCGGCGGCTGATGCGGCGTCAGCGCCGCTGCTCGAGCACATGGGCTACTGCGCAGGTGACGTTGTCGGGCCCGCCCGCGCGGATCGCGAGGGCGACCAGCTCCCGTACGGCCCCGCCCGGGTCGGCCTCCGAGGCGAGGACGCGCTGGATCCCCTCGGTGGGTACGACTTCCGTCAGCCCGTCCGAGCACAGCAGATAGCGGTCCCCGGCGCGGGCGTTCCGCAGGGCGAGGTCCGGCTCGAACGCCGCATCGCCGCCCACGGCGCGCAGCAGCAGCGCCCGTTGGGGGTGCGAGGCGGCCTCCTCCTCGGTGATGCGCCCCTCGTCGATCAGCGACTGGACCACGGTGTGGTCATGGGTGATCTGGAAGAGTCCGCCGTCGCGCAGCACATAGGCCCGCGAATCGCCGATATGGACCAGCCCCAGCCGGGAGCCCGACCACACCATCGCGGTGAGCGTCGTCCCGACGTCCCGCAGCGCGGGGTCGGACGCGGCCAGCGCGGACACCGACTCCCGGGCCCGGTGCGCCGCGTCCTCCAGGGCGCTCAGCAGTTCCCCGCCCGGCACACCCGCGTCCAGCGGTTTGAGCGCCTCGATCGCCGCCTCGCTGGCGTGCCGTCCGCCGAAGCCGTCGGCCACGGCGAGCAGCCGCGGACCGGCATAGCCGGCGTCGTCGTTGCGCTCCCGGACCGAGCCGGTGTCGGAGAGCACGGCGTAGCGGATGCCCAGTGTGCCGTGGGCGGCGGAGGTAGCGGTGTCGGACATCGTGGTGTCCCTTCCGGACAGATGGTCGACGAGGAAGGCGGCCAGGTCCCGCCTGGCCGCGGTGTCGGCCTCGACCCGCGCCCAGTACGCGCGCACCTCGCGCGCCGCCGCCCGCGGTGTCAGCTCGCACACCGCGCGGATGTCCGCCAGCGGCATGCCGAGCCGCCTCAGCCACGCCACCAGGCGGGCCCGCTCCAGCTGTGCCGGATCGTAGCGGCGGTAGCCGGAGTGCGGATCGACATGGGCGGGCGGCAGCAGCCCGAGTTCGTCGTAGAGGCGAAGTGCCTTGGGGGACAGCCGCGATGCCCTCGCGAACGCGCCGATCGTCAGCAGCCCCATGCCCGTCCTCCTCGTCGCCGGGCACCTCGCCCGGTCACCACGATGCTGGGGCTTCCCCCTTGGAGAAGGTCAACGGCCCGCGCCTTCGTCCGACCCGCCCGTCCCGCACCGCCCCATGGCGCGTCCGCCAGGGCTCCATGGTTTTCGAAACTTTCGCACCCTTACCAGGGGATGTCCGAAGTCATCAGAACCCTTAACCTCCGAACAAATTCGATCACTTCGAATCGCAGGAGCCTCTGATGGACACCGGCGACCAGATCCTCGGCACCGGTCACAACTCCGTCTTCCACGTACCGGGCCGTGACGAGTGGTACATCGTCCACCACCGCTTCGCCCGCCCCGGCGGCGACGGCACCCACCGCGAGGTCGCCATCGACCGGATGCGGTTCGACCCCGACGGCGCCATCCGGAAGATCCGCCCGACGCAGGCCGGTATCCAGCCCGTCCGCATCGGGCCCGCCTAGCCGCGCACTACAAGCCAGAGCAGGAGAGACCCTATGAGCCGCAGCGAAGCACCCCCGCCCAGCCGCAGATACGTGCTGATGGGCGCCCTCGCCCTGGGCGCGGCCGCGGGAACCACCGGTGTCGCGCAGGCCGCCACCGCCGCCGCCCCCGCCGCTCCCACCGCGCCGCGGGCGGCCGCCAAGGCCGCCTCCTACGCCAATCCGCTGGTGCGGCAGCGCGCCGATCCGCACATCGTCAAGCACACCGACGGCTACTACTACTTCACGGCCACCGTCCCCGAGTACGACCGCATCGTCCTGCGCCGCTCCCGGACCATCGCCGGCCTGGCCACCGCCGCCGAGTCGGTGATCTGGAAGAAGCACACCAGCGGCGACATGGGCGCCCACATCTGGGCCCCGGAGCTCCACTTCATCGACGGAAAGTGGTACGTCTACTTCGCCGCGGCGCCCGCCGAGGACGTCTGGAAGATCCGGATGTGGGTGCTGGAGAACGCGAGCGCCGACCCCCTCACCGGGACCTGGACCGAGAAGGGCCGCATCGTCACGCCCATCGACTCCTTCTCCCTCGACGCCTCCACCTTCGCCCTGGGCGGCACCCGCTACCTCGTCTGGGCCCAGAGCAACCCGGACGTCGGCAACAACTCGAGCATCTACATCGCCCGGATGGCCAACCCGTGGACCGTCACCGGGCCCCAGGTGGAGATCTCCCGGCCGACGTACGACTGGGAGACCATCGGCTACAAGGTCAACGAGGGCCCCTCGGTCCTGCGCAGACACGGCCGGCTCTTCCTCACCTACTCCGCCAGCGCCACCGACGCCCACTACTGCATGGGGCTGCTGACCGCCTCCGCCGACAGCGACCCGCTGGCCGCCGCCTCCTGGCAGAAGAGCCCGCAGCCGGTGTTCTCGAGCAACGACACCACCCACCAGTACGGCCCCGGCCACAACTCCTTCACCGTCGCCGAGGACGGCCGCACCGACCTCCTCGTCTACCACGCCCGCCAGTACAAGGACATCACCGGCGACCCGCTGAACGACCCCAACCGGCACACCCGCGTCCAGGCCCTCGGCTGGAAGGCCGACGGCACCCCGGACTTCGGCGTGCCGGTGGCCGACGCGCCCACCCGGGACACCACGGCCGCCACCCGCTACACCATGACGGCGTTCACCAACAGCAGCGAGTCGAACATGTACGTCTACCAGTCGTCCGACGCGACCACGTACACGCTGCTCAAGGGCCCCGCCTACACCCCGCCGTCCGGGCTCATCCGCGACCCCAGCGTCATCAAGCACACCGACGGCTACTACTACATCGTCTACACGACCGACTGGACCGGGAACACCATCGGTTTCGCGCGCAGCCGCGACCGCGTCAACTGGACCTTCGTCCGCAACCACACCCTGCCGGTGTCCGGGCTGGAGCGCACCTGGGCGCCCGAGTTCTTCGTGGACGACGACGGCAGCGTCCACATCGTCGTCTCGCTCGACACCACCGCCACCCCCGATTACATCTTCCGGCCGCATCTGCTCACCGCCACCAACGCGTCGCTGTCCGCCTGGACGACGCCCCGACCGCTGACGGGTCTGGACACCTCCAACTACATCGACACCTTCGTCGTCCGCCACGCCGGGCAGTACCACGCCTTCACCAAGCAGGAGACGACCAAGTACATCGAGCACGCCACCGCCACCAGCCTCGGCGGGCCGTACACCTTCCGCGGCACGGGGAACTGGGCCGGCTGGGGCAGCTGGCGTGAGGGGCCGGCGCTGGTGCGCCTGGACAACGGCGGCTGGCGGATCTACTTCGACGGCTACACCGAGCAGAAGTACTACTACAGCGACAGCCTGGACGGCTTCCGGACCTGGACCCCCGTCCGGGAACTTCCCGGACTCACCGGCTTCGCCCGCCACTTCACCGTCCTGAAGGAGACCGTGTGATGCGCGGGCGTCCCCGGACCCGTCCATGGTCCTTCCTCGTGGCCGCCCTCCTCGGGCTGCTGGCCCCGCTGACGGGAGCCGGCGCGGCACAGGCCGCCCCCGTCACCGTGGCCAACGCCACCCAGTTCACCACCACCACGGGCGAGGCGGTGCACGCCCACGGCGGGGGAGTCATCAAGGTCGGCGCGTACTACTACTGGTTCGGTGAGAACCGCAACGCCGACAACACCTTCCGCTATGTGTCCGCCTACCGCTCCACGGACCTGAAGAACTGGGAGTTCCGCCGCCACGTCCTCACCCAGGCCACCGACCCCGAACTGGCCACCGCCAATATCGAGCGGCCCAAGGTGCTCTACAACGAGCGGACCCAGCGGTTCGTGATGTGGATGCACAAGGAGAACGGCAGTGACTACAGCGAGGCGCGCGCGGCCGTCGCCACCTCCGCCACCGTCGACGGCGACTACACCTGGCAGGGCAGCTTCCGCCCGCTGGATACGCACATGTCCCGTGACATCACCCTGTTCCGGGACAGCGACGGCACCGGGTACATGGTCTCGGCCGCCCGGGAGAACTACGACCTGCAGATCTACCGGCTGACCGACGACTACACCGGGGTGGCGAGCCTGGTGGCCAACCCCTGGCCCGGCGGCCACCGCGAGGCACCGGCGCTCTTCAAACGCGGCAACGTGTACTTCATGCTGACCTCCGGCGCCACCGGCTGGAACCCCAACCAGCAGCAGTACGCCACCGCCACCAGCCTGGCCGGCCCCTGGAGCGGGATGCGCGACGTCGGCGACGCCACCGCCTACGGCTCGCAGACCGCCTACGTCCTGCCGGTGCAGGGCAGCGGTACCACCTCCTACCTCTACCTGGGCGACCGCTGGGGCAACTCCTTCGGCGGCACGGTCAACGACTCGCGCTACGTCTGGCTGCCGCTGGCCTTCCCCACCGCCACCACCCTGACCATGGACTGGTATCCGCAGCTCACCATCGACACCGCGGCGGGCACCGTGACCGGCTCCGGCGGCCCGTACACCACCCTCGAGGCCCGGCACAGCGGCAAATGCGCCGACATCACCTCCGCCTCGCAGACCGAGGGCACGGCGGCCGTGCAGTACACCTGCAACGGCGGCGGCAATCAGCTGTTCTGGGCCAAGGACGCGGGCGACGGACACGTCCAGCTGATCGCCCGGCACAGCTCCCAGTGCCTGACGGTGGCCGGCGGCTCCACCGCCGACGGCGCCACCGTGGTCCAGGCGGCCTGCGGCACGGGGACGAACCAGCAGTGGCGGGCCACCGACACCGGTGACGGCTACGTCCGGTTCACCGCCCGCTCCAGCGGCAAGTGCCTGGACGTCGCGGACGAGTCCACGGCCGACAAGGCCGCGCTCATCCAGTGGAGCTGCACCGGCGGCGCCAACCAGCAGTGGCAGCGCGGCTGACCGACCCGCCGACCGACCCAGCGTTCACGAACCTCAGTGAGGGAAGTCATGAGCGAACCAGTCAACCGACGGCACTTCATCACCACCGCCGCCGCGGGCACCGCGGCCGTGGCACTCACCGCCGCCGGAGCGGGTACCGCCGAGGCGGCCGCCCCGGCCCCCGCCGCGGCCTCCCGCAAACCCAAGGCGCTGACCGGCGTCCAGCCCTTCCCGCTCACCGCCGTGACCCTGCTCCCCGGCGCCTTCCAGGACAACCAGGCCCGCAACACCGCCTATCTGCGCTTCGTCGACATCGACCGGCTGCTGCACACCTTCCGTCTCAACGTCGGCCTCCCCAGCAGCGCCCAGCCCTGCGGCGGCTGGGAGAGCCCCAGCACCGAACTGCGCGGCCACAGCACCGGCCACCTGCTGTCCGGACTGGCCCTGACCTACGCCAACACCGGCGACACCGCACTGCTCGACAAGAGCCGCACCCTGGTCTCGGCGCTCGCCGCCTGCCAGGCGAAGTCCCCGGCCGCGGGCTACGGCGAAGGCTATCTCTCGGCCTTCCCGGAGAGCTTCTTCGACCGGCTGGAGGCCGGCACCGGGGTGTGGGCCCCGTACTACACCATCCACAAGATCATGGCCGGGCTCGTCGACCAGTACCGGCTCACCGGCAACGCCGAGGCCCTGGAGACCGTGAATCGCCAGGCCGCCTGGGTCGACACCCGTACCGGGAAGCTCGGCTACGACCAGATGCAGCGCGTGCTCCAGACCGAGTTCGGCGGTATGAACGACGTCCTCGCCGATCTGCACGCGATCACCGGTGACAGCCGCTGGCTGGAGGTCGCCGAACGCTTCACCCACGCCCGCGTCTTCGACCCCCTCGCCCGGAACGAGGACCAGCTCGCCGGGCTGCACGCCAACACCCAGATCCCCAAGATGGTCGGCGCCATGCGGCTGTGGGAGGAGGGGCTCGACAGCCGCTACCGCACCATCGGGGAGAACTTCTGGAAGATCGTCACCGATCATCACACCTATGTCATCGGCGGGAACAGCAACGGGGAGGCGTTCCACGAGCCGGATGCCATCGCCGCCCAGCTGTCCAACACCTGCTGCGAGAACTGCAACAGCTACAACATGCTCAAGCTCACCCGGCTGATCCACTTCCACGCGCCGGACCGCACCGAGCTGCTCGACTACTACGAGCGCACCCTGTTCAACCAGATGCTGGGGGAGCAGGACCCGGACTCGGCCCACGGCTTCAACATCTACTACACGGGCCTCGCCCCCGGCTCCTTCAAACAGCAGCCGTCCTTCATGGGCACCGATCCGAACCAGTACTCCACCGACTACGACAACTTCTCCTGCGACCACGGCAGCGGCATGGAAACCCAGGCCAAGTTCGCCGACACCATCTACACCCACGCCGAACGCACCCTGCTGGTGAACCTCTTCATCCCCTCCGAGCTGCGCTGGCGGGAGAAGGGCATCACCTGGCGCCAGACCACCGGCTTCCCCGACCAGCAGAGCACCACCCTCACCGTCGCCTCCGGCGGCGCCCCGCTCGAACTGCGCGTCCGCGTCCCCTCGTGGGCGGCGGGGGCCCGCGCCAAGCTCAACGGCACCACCCTCGCCGACCGGCCGGAGCCCGGCAGCTGGCTGATCATCGACCGCCGGTGGAAGACCGGCGACCGGGTCGAACTGACCCTGCCGATGACGCCGGCGTTCGAGCCGACCCCCGACGACCCCGATGTCCAGGCCGTGCTCTACGGACCCGTCGTGCTCGCCGGGGCGTACGGCAGCGGCGCCGGGATGACCATGCCGCGCCTGGATACCGGCTCGGTCACCCAGAAGGCCACCAACCCCCTGCGGTTCGGCGCCACGGCCGACGGGGAGAGCGTGACCCTGCTGCCGGTCGCCCGCGTCCACCACCAGTACTACAACGTCTACTGGCTGACCGGCGAGCCGCCCACCCCACCGCCCGCCTTCGCCGCCTGGCACCGCTTCGACGAGACCTCCGGCACCGCCGCCGCCGACGAGACCGGCCACGGCATGACCGCCCGGCTCACCGGCGGCGCCGCCTGGACGACGGGCCGGACCGGCGGCGCGGTCGCCCTGAACGGCACGGACGGCTATGTCGCCCTGGCCGACGACGTCCTCGCCGGCGCCGGCGCGTACTCCCTGGCCACCTGGGTCCGGCTGGACGGCACACCCGCCACCTGGACCCGGATCTTCGACATCGGCACCGGGGTCACCGCCAATATGTTCCTCACCCCCGTCGCCGACTCCGGAAAGCTGCGCTTCGCCATCACCGCGGGCGGCGGCGGAGCCGAACAGCGCATCGAGGCCGACCCGCTGCCCACCGGCCAGTGGGTCCATGTCGCCCTCACCTACGGCGACGGCACGGCCGTCCTCTACACCGACGGGCGCGAGGTGGGACGCAACACCGCCATCACCGTCGAGCCCATCCACTTCGGCAACCACATCCGCGCCGGCTACCTCGGCAGATCGCAGTACCCGGACCCGTATCTCAAGGCCGCTTTCGACGACTTCCGGATCTACGGCAGAACACTGAGCGCGCAGGAGGTCGCCACTCTGGCCCAAAGCTGACAAGCTCGGGCGGGCGGGCCGTCCCCACGGCCCGCCCGCCCCCGACCGCACCGCACGGACAAGGACGACGCGCATGGTCCACCTCGCCGCCGAGAACCGCTACGACTCCATGCAGTACCAGCGCTGCGGACGCAGCGGTGTGCTGCTGCCGAAGGTCTCGCTCGGGCTGTGGCACAACTTCGGCGACACCCACCCCCTGGAGACCCAGCGCGCGGTGCTGCGCCGCGCCTTCGACCTCGGCGTCACCCACATCGACCTGGCCAACAACTACGGTCCGCCGCCCGGCAGCGCCGAGACCAACTTCGGCGCGCTCTTCGCCCAGGACTTCCGCCCCTATCGCGATGAGCTCTTCATCGCCAGCAAGGCCGGATACCTCATGTGGCCGGGGCCGTACGGCGAATGGGGTTCGCGCAAGTACGTCCTCGCCAGCCTCGACCAGTCGCTGTCCCGGATGGGCCTGGACTACGTCGACGTCTTCTACTCGCACCGCTTCGACCCCGACACCCCGCTCGAGGAGACCATGGGGGCCCTCGACACCGCGGTGCGGCAGGGCAAGGCGCTTTACGCCGGCCTGTCCAACTACCCGCCGGAGGCGATCGCCGAGGCCGCCGCGATCCTGACGGACCTGCGCACCCCGTACCTGATCAACCAGCATCCGTACTCGATCCTCCAGCGCGACGTCGAGGGCGGGGTGCTCCAGGCGTCGGCCGAGGCGGGCGTCGGGGTCATCGCCTACTCGCCGCTCGCGCAGGGCCAGCTCACCGACCGCTATCTGCACGGGGTGCCCGCCGATTCGCGCATGGCGCTCGGCCACTTCCTCAAGCGCGAGACGCTCACCGAGGAGCGGCTGACCCTGCTGCACGCCCTGAACAAGCTCGCCCAGGGGCGCGGCCAGACCCTCGCCCAGCTGGCACTCGCATGGGTGCTGCGCGATCCGCGGGTGGTCTCGGTGCTGATCGGCGCGAGCGGCGTCGCCCAGCTGGAGCAGAACATCGCGGTCCTGGACTCGCCCGGCTTCAGCGACGCCGAGCTGGCCGAGATCGACCGTCTCTCGGCGGAGGCGGGGGTGGACATCCCCTGACGGCCGGCCGGCCGGTGGCCGGATAGCATGAGCGGTCCGTCCGCGAACACCGACACCCTGCACGGAGAGACGCGCCTTGGCCACACAACGGATTCCGGTCATCCTCGTCACGGGTTTTCTGGGCTCCGGGAAGACCACGATGCTCAACCATCTGATGCGGGACAGCGCGGACACCCGGATCGGGGTCATCGTCAACGACTTCGGGTCCATCAACATCGACGCCCTGGCCGTCGCCGGACAGGTCGACTCGATGATCCCGATCGAGAACGGCTGTCTGTGCTGTGCGGCGGACGCCTCCGAGATGGACGAGATGCTCGCCCGGCTCACCGAGCCGGAGCTGCGCATCGATGTCGTGGTGATCGAGGCCAGCGGTCTGGCCGAGCCGCAGAGCATGATCCGTGCGCTGCTGTCCAGCACCAATGAGCGGATCGTCTACGGCGGGCTGGTGGAGGTCGTGGACGCGGCGGAGTTCGGGGACACCCGCGCCCGCCATCCCGAGCTCGATCGCCACGTCCGCGCCGCCGACCTCGTGGTGCTCAACAAGACCGGCCGCGTCACCGAGGACGAGCGGGACGATCTCCTGGAGACCCTCCAGGAGATCGCCCCCGGCGCGCCGGTGCTGACCGCCGCGCACGGGCGCGTCGACCCCGCTCTGCTGTTCGACCACCGGCCCCGCGAGGCCTCCGAGGAACGCTTCCGGCAACTGTCGTTCGCCGATGTGTGCGCCGACGGCCACGAGCACGGCCACCACCTGCACGCCGCGTACCAGAGCGTGGAGTTCACCTCGGCCGAGCCGCTCCATCCGCAACGGCTGATGGCATTCCTCGACAGCCGCCCGGTGGGCCTCTACCGCGTCAAGGGCTTCCTCCACTTCGCGGGCGCGGGCCGGGAGCGGAAGTTCGGACTGCACGCGGTCGGGTCGTACCTCCGCTTCCAGCCCTCGCCCTGGGAGCCCGGTGAGCCCCGGGTCACCCAGCTGGTGCTGATCGGCACCGGGATCGACGCCGACACCCTCACCAAGCGGCTGGCGGAATGTGCGGCGACCGCCACGGAGGAGATCGACGAAACGCACATGATGGGCGTGTTGCGCTACGTGGACGCGGCGGACTAGGGAAAATCCCAGGACGAGCGGTACAACCTCGCGGCGGCGCCACCAGTCCTCGTGGGTGTACATCAGGTAAACGCTCATCAACGAGCTGGAGGATGTGTGCGCCCCCGTTCCCTTACCACCGTCGCGCGCTGCGCGACGGTGGTCGCACTCGTGACCACCCCCGTTGTGCTCGCCGTGCCCTCCGCGAGCGCCGCCGAGGTCCGCACCACCGCGGCCTCGGCCCCGCAGACCGACTTCAACCACGACGGACACGCCGACCTCGCCGTCTCCGCCCCCGGCGGCACGGTGGACGGCAAGGCCAAGGCGGGCTACGTCGCCGTGGTCTACGGCTCCGCCTCCGGCGCGGACACCGCCCACCGCCAGGTCATCAGCCAGGCGACCGAGGGCGTACCCGGCGACCCCACCGCGTCGGCGCGCTTCGGGGCCCACACCGTCGCCCGCGATCTGGACGGCGACGGCTACACCGACCTGGCGGTCCAGACCGGCGACACCCCGGCCGTCACGGTCCTGTGGGGTTCGGCGAACGGGCTGACCGGCGGCACCGAGCTGCCCGCCGGCAACGGCGACCACTGGGGCGACAGCGACATCGTGGGGGGTGACTTCAACGGCGACGGCCAGGCCGACCTCGTCGACGTGGTCACCGTCAACGAGGGCTCGGAGGACGAGCAGACCGGAGTGCGCGTCCGCCTCGGCCCCTTCACCCGCGACGGCAAGGAGGCGGGCAGCTCCTTCTCCGACACCGGCAGGTTCGACGGGCCGACCAGTCTGACCGCGGGCGACATCACCGGCGACGGCAAGGACGACCTGGTCTCCACCCACGCCTTCGAGGAGATGTCCCAGACCAGCCTGTTCTTCAAGGGCGACGAGCAGGGTCTGTCGCCGGAGCACACCGACATCACCGACGCCGCCTCCGCGGCCATCGGCGACGTCGACAAGGACGGCTACGGCGATCTGATCCTGCGCACCGTGCCCGGGGGCGTGGTCGAGGAGCTGCCGTACGACCACGGCACCCTCAAGGTCCTCTACGGCACCGCGTCGGGGCCGAGCGCCACCCGCACCACGACCATCGACCAGAACACCGCGGGCGTCCCGGGCGTCAACGAGGACGGCGACCAGTTCGGCTACGCGCTCAGCTCCGGCGACGTCAACGGCGATGGCTACGCGGACATCGCCGTCGGCATCCCGTACGAGGACCTGGAGGCCGGTCAGGACGAGGCGGGCAGCGTCGTCCAGCTCTACGGCGGCCCGAACGGGCTGTCCGGCACCGGAGCCCAGGCGTTCACCCAGGCCACGGCCGGTGTCCCCGGGGCCGCCGAGGCGGGCGACCACTTCGGCATGGCGGTCGGGCTCGCCGACACCGACGGCGACGGCAAGGACGACCTGGTCGTGGGCGCCCCCGACGAGGACGGCGCCCAGACCGGCAGTGGCGCGGCATGGGTGCTGCGCGGCCAGGCCGGCGGGCTCACCACCGACGGCGTCGTCTCCTTCGGGCCCAACGCCCTCGGCGCGCCGGAGGCCAGTGCGACCCTGGGTGCCGGATTCCAGCGGTAACCGCGTCGCCGTCGCGCTGAACAACCGTCCGTGCGCGAGGAGTTGACGGGCCCTCAGGTTTACTGGACGGTAGGTCCATGCCGACTCATGAGACGCGAGGGACACGGACCGGCCGCCCCCGACCGGGTCGCACCCGGTTGCTCGGGGCGGCCGTGGCGCTGCTGGCGGCGGCCGCCGCGGCCCCGGGCACCCCGGCGGCCGCGGCCGAGGCGCCCTGGTTCGACGGGCGGGCGGCGGACCGGGTGACCGTGGACGGCACCCGGTTCGCCGACGGCCACGGCCGCGAGGTCGTGCTGCGCGGGTTCAACGTCTCCGGCGAGACCAAACTGGAGGAGAACGGCGGACTGCCCTTCGCCACCACCGCCGACGCCAGGACATCCGCCGCCGCCATGCGCGACCTGACCGGCGCCAACGCGGTGCGCTTCCTGCTCTCCTGGGCCCATGCCGAGCCCCGGCCCGGCCAGGTGGACACCGGCTACCTGGAGCGGGCCACCGCACAGATGAAGGCGTTCCTCGACGCCGGAATCCGGGTCTTCCCCGACTTCCACCAGGACCTGTACTCCCGCCACCTCTTCGATCAGGACAGCTGGTACAGCGGCGACGGCGCACCGGAATGGGTCGTCGACGCGGGCGGATACCCGAAGGAGTCCTGCGGCATCTGCTTCCACTGGGGCCAGAACATCACCCAGAACCAGGCCGTCACGACCGCCACCCGCGACTTCTGGCACAACCGCGCCCTGACCACCGACGCGGGCACCATCGGGGTCCAGGACGCCTTCCTGGACACCGCCGAGAAGACCATGAGCCACCTGGCGCGGCACCTCACCGCCGACGAGTTCACCCGCGTCGTCGGCTTCGACCCGCTCAACGAGCCCTACGCGGGCGTCTACGACGCCGGCCAGAACAGCCGCACCTGGGAGAAGAGCGTGCTGTGGCCCTTCTACGAGAAGTTCCGCGCCCGGATGGACGCCGCGGGCTGGCAGGACAAACCCGCCTTCGTGGAGCCCAACATGTTCTGGAACTCCAACCTGGACTTCCAGCGCCAGGAAGGCGGCTTCCTCGACACCGCGAAGCCGGGCCCCGACTACGTCCTCAACACCCACTACTACGACCAGAAGGCCATCTCCGGCGTCTTCATGCCCGGCAAGGCGGCCGACGGCCAGTACGCGGCCGACTTCGGCGCCCTGCGCGACCGCTCCGCCGCCCTGGACCTCCCCGCCGTCATGAGCGAGTTCGGCCATCCGCTGACCGGCTTCACCTCCGACAAGGCCCCCACCGTCGTCAAGGGCATGTACCAGGCACTCGACTCCCGCCTCCCCGGCGCCACCTGGTGGACCCGGCCGGCCGCCTCCGGCGCCGTGCTCTCCTCCACCCAGTGGCAGTGGGACATCTACAGCGGCCGCCACCACGAGGCCATGAACGGCGACACCGGGGAGATCCTCACCGAGGGCGACGCCTGGAACGGCGAGGACCTCTCGGCCGTCCGCCTCGACGACTCCGGCGACGCCGCGCTGCGCCAGGACACCCGGCTGCTCGACCGGCTCTACCCGCGCGCCGTCGCGGGCACCACCCTCGCCTTCACCTTCGAGGACCGCTCCCGGGACGGCTCCACCACGCTCAGCTGGGACCGCGTCCCCAGCAGCCTGCCGAACGTCGCGAAGCTCACCGGCTCCGGCCGCTACGGCATGCTGGTGTGGCGCTCCGACGGCGGCACCGACGCGCCCACCGAACTGCGCCTGCCACGCGACTTCGACCCCGCCCGGACCACCGTCGTCTCCGATCTGGGCACCGTCACCGGACCGCCCGCCTACACCGCACACGGCCACACCGCCGACCACCCCATCGCCACCGCCGCGGAGCCCGGCGACACCGACGGGCACCGGCTGGTGCTCTCCGCCCCGGCCGACGCGGGCACCGTGCATTACGCGCTGATCGCCGACGGCACCGCCGGTTCCTCGGCCGAGCTGCGCGCGGCCGCCCGGAGCGAACTCACCCGGTGGGCGGCGGACGCCGGCTTCTGAGCCCCGCACCCTCCCTACGCCGGGCCCCGACCCCGGCCTCGGCCCCTCGTCAACTCACCCCGCCCGCAGGTAGCGTGGTGGCATGCTGTGACGCCCGCCCCGCCCCCGGGGCCCGCCGGAAACCTCCTTCGCACCATCCGCACGTCATCGAAGACCGAAGGAGGCATCCGCCATGACCCCCCTCACCGTCGCCCTGCTCCAGCTCGCTCCGCCCGGTCACGACCCGCGCGCGAACCTCGCCCTCGGCGAGGCGGCCTGCCGACGGGCCAGGGCCCTCGGCGCGGACATCGCGCTCTTCCCCGAGATGTGGAGCAACGGCTACCGCTCCGCCGTCCCGGACGGCTCCGCCGACGGCGACCTCTACCGTCATCCGTCGCTGTGGGACGGCGCCCGCCCCTCGGCCGCACCGCGGCCCGAACCCGTCTGGCTCGGCGAGCCGATCACCCGCGACTCGCCCTTCGTCACCCGCTTCCGCGAACTGGCCGCCGAGCTCGAGATGGCGATCGCGCTCACCTATCTGGAGCGCTGGGACGGGCCGCCGCGCAACACCTGCTCCCTCATCGACCGGCACGGCCGGCTGGTCCTGACCTACGCCAAGGTGCACACCTGCGCCTTCGACCTGCCCGAGGCCGCCCTGACCCCGGGGACGGGGTTCGAGGTATGCGTCCTGGACACGGCGGTGGGCGAGGTGATGACCGGGGTGATGATCTGCTACGACCGTGAGTTCCCGGAGAGCGCCCGCGCCCTGATGCTCGCCGGAGCGGAGATCGTCCTCACCCCGAACGCCTGCGAGCTGGAGAGCAACCGGCTCTCCCAGTTCCGCTCCCGCGCCACGGAGAACATGACCGGGATGGCCCTGGCCAACTACGCCGGTCCCGGCTGGGGCCACTCCGTCGCCCACGACGGCGTCGCCTTCGCCGACGGCCGGTCGCGGAACACCCTGGTGATCGAGGCGGGCGAGGCCGAGGGGATCTATCCGGCGGTCTTCGACCTCGACGCGCTGCGCGACTACCGGCGCCGGGAGGCCTGGGGGGACGCCTTCCGCCGCCCCGCCGCCTACCGCAGCCTGACCGGCCGCACGGTGCGCGGACCGTTCGTCCGGGTGGGGCCCGACGGCGCTCCGGTCCCCGGCCGCAGCCGTCCGTAACCGCTCGCGACCACCCGCGACCACCCGTGAAATGATTGTCCAGTACCTACAAAAACCCGATCTGAGCTGGGGCGATTGCTGCCCGGGTACCTGCTGAGTAGGGTGTCCCGCATGTCAGCACTCAACGTGGAATTCAGCGATCGGGAACTTGAGGACCTCCGCCAGATCGCGAAGGAGCGCGGTACGACGATGAAGGCCCTCGTCCGTGAGGCGACCGTGGCCGACATCGCGCGGCACCGCGCTCTTCAGGAGGGTGCCGAGGTCTTCCGGCGGTTCTTCGCGGACAACGCCGACGCCTTCGCGGACGCGTTCCCCGACGATGAGCGCCGCAACCCCGGGCAGGCCGCGTGACCACGGCCCCGCTGCTGCACATCGACGTCCCCTGGCTGCTCCAGCGCCATGAGGAGGTCATGCCGGAACAACCGGCCATCTCGGACTTCTCGGGGCTGGTCGCCGCGGTGGCCCGGCACCGTGTCGACCCGCCGCGCCTGGGTGTCGATCCCGACCCCGCGTGGCGGGCCGCGGCCCTGCTGCACACCCTCGCCCTGCTCAAGCCGCTCCCGGCGAGCAACGCGCTGTTCGCCAGCGCGACCGCGGTCGCCTATATGCACGCCTCGGGGGAGGGCATCGACCCGCCGTACGGGGCGCTGATCGACCTGGTCCGCGACATCCTCTCGGGCAAGGTCGACTGTTTCGACGCGGCGGTCCGCATCCGCTCCTGGCGGATCTGAGGGAACCCTCCGTACGCGGAGACCCGCGGCCGTGAGCGCGGCCGCGGGTACCTCGGAGCAGTGGTCCGGCGCCGTGCGGGGCGGACCGTGAGCGCGCCGGGTCCGCCCCTCGCCGTCAGCCGGCCGAGCCGAGCTCCTCGGCCAGCGCCTGCTGCTCCAGCGTCTCCCGCCGCTCCTCGGCCGGGGTGTGACCGGCCGCCTCCGCCGCCTGGACCCGCTCGGCCTCGGCGAGCAGCGAGTGCCCGGTGGCCAGGACGCCGATGCCCAGCGCGACCGCGGCGGCACCGATGTAGAACGGCAGATGCACCCCGTTGTGCTCGGCGATCTTGCCCGCGGCGTACGGGGCCAGACCGCCGCCGATGAAGCGGACGAAACCGTAGGAGGCGGAGGCCACGGGCCGTTCGACCGGGGCGACGGTCATCACCGCCTGGGTGGTGATCGTGTTGTTGATCCCGATGAAGGCACCGGCCACGATCACCGCCACGATCAGCGTCGCCTTGGAGTCGGTGAAGAGGCCGATGACGAGGATGTCGAGCGCGAACAGCGCCAGATTCAGATACAGCGAACGGGCTATGCCGAGCCGCGCCTGGAGCCAGGGGGCGCCGAAGACCGAGAAGAAGGCGACGAGCAGACCCCAGCCGGTGAAGACATAGCCGAGCTCATGGGTGCCCAGGTCCATCGGGAACGGCGCATAGCCCAGCACCGTGAAGAAGCCCCAGTTGTAGCAGAGCGCGGTCAGCCCCATGGTGAGCAGTCCGCGGTGGCGCAGCGCCTTGATCGGATCGGCGATCGAGGCCCGGCGCGCCGGGGTCGGGGTGGGCTGGACCAGCACGATGGTCGCGATCAGCGCGATGGCCATCAGGACCGCCACGCCGAAGAACGGCCCGCGCCAGCTGATCCCGCCCAGCTCACCGCCGAGCAGCGGTCCGACCGCGATGCCGATGCCCAGGGCGGTCTCGTAGAGGATGATCGCGCCGGCGAAACCACCGCTGGCCGAGCCGACGATGACGGCGAGCGAGGTGGCGATGAACAGGGCGTTGCCCAGGCCCCAGCCGGCGCGGAAGCCGACGATGCCGTCGATGCTGCCGGACGCCCCGGCCGCCGCGGCGAAGATCACGATGAGCACCAGACCGGCCACCAGAGTGCGCTTGGCGCCGATCCGGCTGGAGACGAAACCGGTGATCAGCATGGCGACGGCGGTGACCACCAGATAGCTGGTGAACAGCAGCGACACCTGGCTCGGCGTGGCGTGCAGCTGAGCGGAGAGGGAGGGCAGGATCGGATCCACCAGGCCGATGCCCATGAAGGAGATCACGCAGGCGAAGGCGACCGCCCATACGGCCTTCGGCTGCTTGAAGGGGTTGGTGGTGCGGGGATGAGCGGGATGAGCGGACAAGAAGGGCTCCGTCGGTCAGGGCCCGAGCCGTGACGACATGGCAAGCCGTGGCGCGGCAGGGTGCCGAGTGATCAGGAAGCGGTGCCCCCCGGGGCCTTCCGCGTCCGTGCCGCGCTCTCGACCAGCCGCTGGAAGGCGGGGGTGGCGGCGCGGACGGCGGTGGCGAGTGCCTGTTGGTCCTCGGGGGAGAGAGTGGCCAGCAGTTCGGCGAGACGTTCCGTACGGTCGCGGCGCCGCTCGGCGAGCAGCTCCCGGCCGGCGTCGGAGATCGCCACCAGCACCACCCGGCCGTCGTGGGGATCGTCGACCCGGGTCACCAGGCCCTGCCGCTCCAGTCGCTGGATCAGCTGGGTCATCGAGGGCTGGGTGACACCCTCGTCGGAGGCGAGGGCCGTCAGCCGGGACGGGCCCTCCCGGCTGAGCCGGCCAAGGGTCGAGGCGGCGGTGAAACTGATGTCCCGGTTGGTCAGATGGCGCACCGCGAGGAACGCCAGCTGCTCCAGCGCCTCCGCGACCTCCTCACGGGTCACGGGGGCGTCGGTTTCCCGGGGACCGGACTGCTGTGTGTACTCCACATCCAGATTTTATATCACGCCTCTATATAGGCAGGCTATGCATATCTCTCTCAGCGGAAGATCCCGGTGTGGCCGAGGGAGTAGCGGCCGGGCTGGGGGTAGACCGCGAGCCCGTGCGGGCCGCCGCCGACCGGGATCCGGGCGCGCAGCCGGCCGTTGCGGGTGTCGATCGCGTACACCTCGCCGTTGTACCGCCCCGACAGCCACAGCACCTTGCCGTCGCTGGACACCCCGCCCATGTCGGGGCTGCCGCCGCCGGGGAGCCGCCAGCGCTGGACGAGCTTGCCGGTCTTGAACGACAGCACCGAGATGGTGCCCTCGCCGCGGTTGGAGATGTACATGGAGCGGGAGTCGCGGCTGACGTAGAGGCCGTGGGTGCCCTTCCCGGTGGGCAGCAGCCGTGGCGTGCCGAAGGTGTCGCCGTTGAGCACCCACAGGCCGTTCGCCATCATGTCGGCGATGTACCAGGTCTTGCCGTTCGGTGAGATCTTGACGTCCTGCGGCATGGCCCCGGCGATCGGCAGCCGCTGCTTGGCGATCACCTTCCGCTTCGCCGTGTCCACCTTCAGCAGCTCACCGGAGAACTCGCACGAGACGATGAAGTAGCGCCCGTCGGGGGAGAAGTCGGCGTGGTTGACGCCGTAGCAGTCCACCGGCACCGACTTCACCACCTTCATGCTGTGCGCGTCCCGGAAGACCAGGGCCCGGTCCTTGGAGGCCATCACCACGGCGTACTTGCCGTCCGGGGTGAAGTAGAGGTTGTACGGGTCATGGACGTCCACCGGGCGGCCTGCCCGGCCGTTGGCGGGGTTGATGGGAGTGAGGGTGTTGCCCAGGTCGTTGTTGACCCACAGCGTCTTCAGATCCCACGACGGCACCACGTGCTGCGGTTGACGGCCCACCGGAATCGTGCGGATGACTTTGAACTTCTTCGGATCGATGACGCTCACCGTGTCCGAGAGCGTATTGGGCACGTACACCCGCGACGGAAAGTCCTTCACCGCCCGGGACAGCATCCCCGGCCGGTCGGCCGCGTACAGGTCCTGGGGATCCAGCGGCGGTGGCATTCCCGGCAGCAGCCGGGCGCGCGCGGCCCTCCTCTTCGCCGCCGCCGAGGCCGCCGCGGACGCCGCCGCCGCGCTCGCCCGTGCCGACGCCGACCTCGCCCGGTCGGGCTTGTGCTCGCCGGAGGCACAGGAGGGGACCGCGGCCCCGCACAGCAGCAGGGCCACCGCGGTCCGGAGCGTGGCGCGCCGCCGGTACGCGGAGGAGAGGGGGCGGGACGAGCCACGGACCACGGGTACCTCCGGCGGTGAGGGCGGGCTTCGGCCGCACCCGCACCGCGGCCGGCCATGGCCTCACCCTGGCACCGCCCCCGCGCACCGGCATCCGCCTGCGGCCAGGCGGGGGAGGGCCGTCCCGCCCCCGGCCGAAACGGCCGGGGCACGTCCGGTCCGGGCCGCCGCGAGCCCGCGACCCCCGGCCCGGGGCCCGGCCGCTTCGCCGGGTACCTCCGGGCGGCCCCGCCCCGGGAGCCTCGCCTCGCCCGAGGATGCCTGGCCGACGCGCGGGCTGGGCGGCGCGGCCGCAGGCCCTCCGCCCGTGGTGTCGGGGCTGGTGGTCGATCACTGTGTCCCAGACGTGCGGCCGACCGCGGGGCGCGCATCTTCGGGGCGGTTACGGGTGTGATGCGCGGCCTCACCCGAACCGGCGGCGCGAACCCGGCGGCGCGTCATATACGTAGGCATTCACGTGAGGGAGCCCTCTGCGAGGACGCCCCTTGGGAGGACGCTCTCCGGCCCCGTAGGATCGCGGCCGACGCCGGGGACACCTGGGGCTTCGTACGGAGGGGGACGGACAGTGCGGTTCGGACTGCTGGGCACCGGACACTGGGCGGCCGAGACCCACGCGGCGGCGCTCACCGCGCACCCCGTGGCCGAACTCGCCGGGATCTGGGGGCGCGATCCGGCGAAGGCACAGGCGCTGGCGGACCGCTGGGGCACCCGTGCCTACCCGCACGCCGACGCGCTGATCGCCGATGTGGACGCCGTCGCCATCGCGCTGCCGCCGGACATCCAGAGCGACCTCGCCGAGCGGGCCGCGCTGGCCGGGCGCCATCTGCTCCTGGACAAGCCGCTGGCCTTCACCACCGAGGCGGCCGACCGGATCGTGCGCGCCGTGGACGAGCGCTCACTGGCCTCGGTCGTGTTCTTCACCAAGCGCTTCGCGGCACCTGTCGAGACCTTCCTCCAGGAGGCCGCGGCGGCCGGCGGCTGGGACGGCGGCCGTGTCACCCACTTCGCCTCGATCTTCCAGCCCGACGGCCGCTACCGCGACTCCCACTGGCGGCGGGAGCGGGGCGGGCTGTGGGACGTCGGCCCGCACGCCCTGTCCGTCCTGCTGCCGGTCCTCGGCCCGGTGGCCGAGGTCACCGCACTCGGCGGGCCGCGCGGGGCCGCGCATGTGCTGCTGCGCCACCACCGCGGCGCGATCGGCACGCTCGCGCTCACCCTGGACGCCCGGCCCGCCGCCCAGGGATTCTCCGGCGACTTCTACGGTGAGCGGGGGACCGTCACGATCCCCGACGCGGACACCACCGCGGTGGCGGCCTTCACCACGGCCGTCGACCGGCTGTTGAGCGGCGCGCGCGACGGCGGCGCGGCCGACCCCTGTGACGTACGGTTCGGCCGTGAGGTCGTCGCCGTCCTGGAGGCCGCCGACCGCTCCCGCCGCGAGGGACGCACCGCCGTACCGCGCTGAGCCGCGGCCGGCTCCCGGTCCGGCCGGTTCCCGGTCCGGTGCGGCCGGTTCCCCGCCCGGTCGGCCGGTTCCCGGGCATACTCCGGCCGTTCCGGGGGAATCGGGGGCCATGACCGACCTCTGCCTGCCCGATTCCATCCGGGCCTGCCTGTTCGATCTCGACGGCGTGCTGACCCGGACGGCGGTGGTGCACGCGGCGGCGTGGAAGCAGACGTTCGACGAGTATCTGCGACGGCGCGACGGCCCCTCCTTCCGCCCCTTCGACTCGACCCGCGACTACGACGAATACGTGGACGGCCGGCCACGCGCCGACGGGGTGCGCACCTTCCTGGCCTCCCGGGGCATCGACCTCCCCGAGGGCGACCCGGACGATCCGCCGGACAAGGACACCGTGCACGGTCTGGGCAACCGCAAGAACATCCTGGTGCTGGAGAAGATCCGGCAGGAGGGGGTGGAGGCGTATCCCGGCTCGGTGCGCTTCGTGCGGGCCACGCGCGCCGCGGGGCTGCGCACCGCGGTCGTCTCCTCCAGCGCCAACTGCCGCGATGTGCTGATCGCCGCCGGTATCGAGCCCCTCTTCGAGGTGCGGATCGACGGTGTGGTCGCCGCCGAGCGCGAGCTGCCCGGCAAACCGCACCCCGACACCTTCCTGGAGGCCGCCCGGGAGCTGGAGGTCGCCCCCGGGGCGGCCGCCGTCTTCGAGGACGCCCTGGCGGGCATGGAGGCAGGGCGCGCCGGGCACTTCGGCCAGGTCATCGGCGTGGACCGGGTCGGCCAGGCCGACGCGCTGCGCGCACACGGCGCCGACACCGTGGTCCAGGACCTCGCCGAGCTGCTGGGGAACGCAAAGAACGCGGAGGGCGACTCGTGATCACCGATTCCTCGTACGCCGTCGACCCCTGGCTGCTGCGGGAGACCGATCTCCGGCTCGATCTGCTGCCCCAGAGCGAATCGGTCTTCGCGCTCTCCAACGGCCATATCGGCTGGCGCGCCAACCTCGACGAGGGAGAGCCCCACGGCCTCCCCGGCTCGTACCTCAACGGGGTGTACGAACGGCGTCCCCTGCCCTACGCCGAGGCCGGGTACGGCTATCCCGAGGCCGGCCAGACGATGATCAACGTCACCAACGGCAAGATCATCCGGCTGCTGGTGGACGACGAGCCCTTCGACCTGCGCTACGGACGGCTGCGCTCCCATGAACGCGTGCTCGATCTGCGCGGGGGAGTGCTGCACCGCACCTGTGAGTGGACCTCGCCCTCCGGGACCAGCGTCCGGGTCCGCTCCACCCGGCTGGTCTCCCTCACCCAGCGGGCCATCGGCGCCATCGCCTACGAGGTCGAGGCCCTGGACGCCCGTGTCCGCGTCGTCGTCCAGTCCGAACTGGTCGCCAACGAGCAGCTGCCCGAGCGCGGGGGCGACCCCCGGGTGGCCGAGGCCCTGGAGTCCCCGCTGAACCCCGAGGAGAACGCCGCCGACGACAAGCGGCTGCGGCTGATCCACTGCACCGAGGCCAGCTGTCTGCGGGTCGCGGTCGCCGCGGACCACCTGATCACGGGGCCGCCGCCGACCCGCCACGCCAGCGAGAGCACCGACGACGTCGCCCGTCTGACCGTCACCTCGGTACTGGAGCCGGGCCAGGTCCTGCGGCTGGAGAAACTGGTCGCCTACGGCTGGTCCGGCGCCCGCTCGCTGCCGGCCGTACGGGACCAGGTCGAGGCCGCGCTGGCCGGGGCCGCCAGCACCGGCTGGCGGGGCCTGGTGGACCAGCAGCGCGATTGGCTGGAGGACTTCTGGTCCCGGTCCGATGTGGAGGTCGACGGCGACGCCGAGATCCAGCAGGCCGTGCGCTTCGCCCTCTTCCACGTCCTTCAGGCCGGTGCCCGTGCCGAGGAACGGGCCATCCCCGCCAAGGGCCTCACCGGCTCCGGCTACGACGGCCACTCCTTCTGGGACACCGACACCTTCGTGCTGCCCCTGCTCACCTACACCTTCCCCGAGTCCGTGGCCGAGGCGCTGCGTTGGCGCCAGTCCATCCTGCCCGCCGCCCGGGAGCGGGCCCGGCAGCTGAACCACGAGGGCGCCGCCTTCCCCTGGCGCACCATCGACGGCTCCGAATGCTCCGGCTACTGGCCGGCCGGCACCGCGGCCTTCCACGTCAACGCCGATGTGGCGGACGCGGTGGTGCGTTATGTGGCGGCCAGCGGGGACGACGAGTTCGAGCGCGATTCCGCCGTGGAGCTGCTGGTGGAGACCGCCCGGCTGTGGCGCTCGCTGGGCCACCACGACCACCACGGCCGCTTCCACATCGACGGGGTGACCGGCCCGGACGAGTACAGCGCCATCGCCGACGACAACGTCTACACCAACCTGATGGCCCAGTCGAACCTGCGGGCCGCCGCGGACATCGTCGAACGCCACCCGGACAAGGGCGCCGAACTGGGCGTCGACGACGAGGAGGCAGCCGCGTGGCGGGACGCCGCCGAGTCCATGTCGGTCCCGTACAACAAGTCCATGGGGGTCCACGAGCAGTCCGCGGACTTCACCGGCCACCAGGAGTGGGACTTCCAGGGCACCCGCCCCGACCAGTACCCGCTGATGCTCCACTTCCCCTACTTCGACCTGTACCGCAAACAGGTGGTCAAACAGGCCGATCTGGTGCTGGCGATGTATCTGCGCGGCGAGTGCTTCACCGAGGAGCAGAAGGCCCGCAACTTCGACTACTACGAGCGGCTGACGGTCCGGGACTCCTCCCTGTCCGCGTCCTCCCAGGCCGTCATGGCCGCCGAGGTCGGCCATCTGCGGCTCGCCTACGACTACCTGGGCGAGGCGGCCCTGATGGACCTGCGGGACCTGGAGCACAACACCCGCGACGGTCTGCACATCGCCTCGCTCGCCGGCACCTGGATCGCCCTGGTCGCCGGATTCGGCGGGATGCGGCACCGCGACGGCTGGCTGGAGTTCTCGCCCAAGCTGCCCGAGAAGCTGGCCCGGCTCGCCTTCACCATGCAGGTGCTGCGCCGGCGGCTGCGCGTGGAGATCACCGACCGCAGGGTCACCTACTCCCTGACCGAGGGCGCCCCCTTGGAGATCCGGCACTACGGTGAGCGCCTCACCGTCTCCGACAAGAACCCCCAGACCCGCGACATCCCCGAGCTGACGGCCCGCCCCGAACCCCGTCAGCCCCCCGGCCGACGCCCGAACCGCCGCGCCTGAGACGCGGACGCCCACAGAGCGAGGAGTGCGCGATGGACCCGCTGGAGGCCCTGGACCGCATCGGGTTCCTGCTGGAGCGTGCCCAGTCGCCGACCTACCGGGTGCGCGCCTTCCGCACGGCCCAGGAGGTGCTCGCCGCACTGGACCCCCAGGAGGTGGAGCGGCGTGCCGCGAACGGCACCCTCCGGTCGCTGAAGGGGCTCGGCCCGAAGACCTCCCAGGTGGTCCAGGAGGCGCTGACCGGAGAGGTGCCCGGATACCTGGCCAAGCTGGAGGCCGAGGCCGCCGGGACCGGGTGTGAGCTCGACCGGGACGCGGCGCGGCTGCGCGCCGCGCTGCGCGGCGACTGCCATATGCACTCGGACTGGTCCGACGGAGGTTCCCCGATCGAGCTGATGGCCCGTACGGCGGCGCGGCTGGGCCACCAGTGGGCGGTGCTCACCGACCACTCCCCGCGGCTGACGGTGGCCCGCGGCCTCTCGGCGGACCGGCTGCGCGCCCAGCTGGAGGTGGTGGCGGAGCTGCGCGACAAGCTCGCCCCCTTCCGGCTGCTCACCGGGATCGAGGTGGACATCCTGCCCGACGGCTCCCTGGACCAGGAGCCGGAGCTGCTGGACCGGCTGGATGTGGTGGTGGCCTCGGTCCACTCCAAGCTGCGGATGGAGGCCCGCCAGATGACCCGCCGGATGGTCACCGCCGTCAGCGATCCGCTGGTCGATGTGCTGGGCCACTGCACCGGACGGCTGGTCGGCGGGAAACGCCCGGAGTCGGCCTTCGACCACGAGGAGGTCTTCGGCGCCTGCGCGGCGAAGGGCACCGCCGTGGAGATCAACTGCCGTCCGGAGCGGCTGGATCCACCGCGCCGGCTGCTCCGGGAGGCCGTGCGGGCGGGAACGTATTTCTCCATCGACACCGACGCGCATGCGCCCGGCCAGCTCGACTGGCAGCCCTACGGATGCGACCGGGCCACCGCCTGCGGGGTGCCGAAGGAGCGCGTCATCACCACCTGGACGGCCCGGCAGCTGGTGGAGTGGACCCGTACCCGGCGGCCCCCGCGCCGGGCGAGCCGCACGAGCTGAGGTCCGCGACGAGCCACCGCGCGGGGGCGTCGGTAGGATCTGCCGCACACACGGTCCGCAGGGGAGGCGCACACGATGAGCGGTACGGCTCGGCCCGACGGCCCGGACCCGGAGGCGGCGCGCCCGGTGCCCGCGGAGCCCGAGGGCGGGGAGTCCGCCTGCTGGCTGGACAAGGTCTGCGGCGCATGTGGCGCGATCCAGGACACCGCCCCCTTCGACCGCTGCGCGCGCTGCGGAGCCGCCAGGGAGTGAGGGGCCGGGGTGCCCGGACCGTCCCGCGCCTGTGGCCGACTCCCCGCAACCGTCCACCAGGTACGGTCTGATCATGACCGCCGGGACGGACGCGCCGGCCGCCGGACGCCTGTGGCCGTCGTACCCCGCCCGGAGCTGATCAACGGCACCATGGACCAACGGGGGGCTTCGCCGTCGTGTTCTCCACCTCCACCTCCACCCCGCCGTCTCCCTCGGGGGCGGCACACATGGTCGTCTGCGGTGACGACGCGCTCGCCCACCGCCTGGCCGCGGAGCTCCACGACGTCTACCGGGCGCGGGTGACGGTCGTCATCCCGGGCGGTGTCCCCCTGGCCGGCCCCACCGGGCGGCGGACGGCGGGATGGCGGTCCGGCGGCCGCACCTCCGCGTTCTTCGGCCGGTTCACCGCGGCGGTCGGCCGGGTCCCGATGCCCCGGCAGACCACCGACCACACCGCCTCGGACGGTGGAGTGCGGGTCATGGAGGCCCCCGACCTGGACGACGAGGTGCTGACCGAGGCGGGCGCGGCACAGGCGACGGCGCTCGCCCTGGTCCACGACGACGACGAGACCAACATCCACGCGGCGCTGCGGGCCCGCCGCCTCAACCCCCGGCTGCGGCTGGTCATCCGGCTCTACAACCGCAAACTCGGCCAGCACCTGGAGGAACTCCTCGACGAGGCGGCACGGGTCGCCGACCCCGGCATCGACGCCGCGGAGCTGGACGCCACCACCACCGTGCTGTCGGACGCCGACACCGTGGCCCCCGCCCTGGCGGCCACCGCCGTCGCGGGCACCAGCAAGGTGCTCCAGGCCGACGGGCTGCTGCTGCGCGCGGCCGAGCGCAGCCCGTCCGGCCCGGACGAGGTCGCCCGTCCCGGACTGTGCACCCTCGCCCTGCTGTCGTCCACGACCAGCGACCCCGGCGGCAGTGAGGGCTCGGACAGCAGCGGGGACGAGCGGCCCATGCTGCTGCCCGGTGACGCGGAGGTGGCCGCCGCCACCGGCCGCGACACGGTGGTGCTCGAGGCCATCTCCGCCATCGGCCCGCCACTGCCGCCACGCCGGCTGGGCAGCCGCAGACTTCCGCTCGCCTCGCTGTTCTCCCGCCGGCTGCGCTGGTCCGTCGCCGGAATGGCGGCCGCCGTGCTCGCGCTCACCCTCGTCTCCTGGCAGGTCACCGGGGTCGGTCTGCTCCGCGCGGCCTACCTGACGGTGCTGGACGTGCTGGCCATCGACGATCCGGCGCTCGACGAGCCGACCGCACGCAAGATCGTCCAATTGCTGTCCGGGCTGGCCGGACTACTTCTGCTGCCCGTCCTGGTGGCCGCCGCGCTCGAGGCGCTGGGCACCTTCCGCACCGCCTCCACGCTGCGCCGCCCGCCACGCGGCCTCTCCGGCCATGTCGTCCTGCTCGGACTCGGCAAGATCGGCACCCGTGTGCTGGCCAGACTCCGGGAGATGGACATCCCCGTGGTGTGCGTGGAAGAGGACCCCGGTGCGCGTGGCATCCCGCTGGCCCGCGAGCTGGGGGTGCCGACCGTGGTCGGCGATGTCACCCAGGAGGGCGTCCTGGAGGCCGCCAAGATCCAGCGAGCCCATGCCCTGCTGGCCCTGACCAGCGTGGACACCACCAACCTGGAGGCGACGCTGTACGCCCGCTCGGTCAGACCCCGTCTGCGGGTGGCGCTGCGCCTGTACGACGACGGCTTCGCCACCGCCGTCTACCGCACCCTGCGCGCGGCCCATCCGCAGGCCCTGACCCGCAGCCGCAGCGTCTCCTCCCTGGCGGCGCCCGCCTTCGCCGGGGCGATGATGGGCCGTCAGGTCCTCGGTGCCATACCGATCGAGCGCAGGGTGCTGCTCTTCGCCGCCCTGCATGTGGCCGGACATCCGCGGCTGGAGGGCCGTACCGTCGCCGAGGCGTTCGCGCCGGGCGCCTGGCGGGTGATCGCACTGGACGCGGCGGAACCCGCGGACCGGCAGCGCGACCTCGCCGCGGCACCCTCGCACGACGGCGTCGCCCAGGAACCCGCCCTGGTGTGGGACCTGCACCCCGGTTACGTCCTGCGGCCACAGGACCGCGTGGTGCTGGCGGCCACCCGCCAGGGCCTGGCCGAACTGCTCGCGGGCGCACCGGTCCGCCGGAACTGACCTGCCCATCGCCCTCGCCCGGGGCCGCGGCGGGGGTCCCGTGGCATGGCGGAGCCCGGGATGCGATGATGCCGGGCGACATGGGCGACGGCGGAACGAGGAAGCCGGTGTGAATCCGGACGCGGTACCGCCACTGTGATCGGCGAGCGGATCCCGAACGGGCCACTGCCCGCACGTGGGTGGGAAGGCCGGGACGAGCATCGACCCGAGAGCCAGGAGACTCACGCGGTCGCCTCCTCGACGCAACCGGGGCGGACTTCCCCGGAGGAGGGCGATGCGCCATGCCCAACGGGCCGAGCGACCCGGTGCCGTGCCGGGTGACCGTGTGCCGGGACTGCTGCTGCGGCAGCCCCAAGGTGACCGGGATCGACCACGCCGCGCAGACCGCGCGCCTGGGGCAGGAGGCGCCCGTGCGCGTCTCCGGGTGCCTGGACGTGTGCGATCAGGCCAATGTGATCGTGGTGCAGCCGTCGGCCGCCGGGCGCGCCGCCGGCGCCAGGCCGGTGTGGCTCGGCCTGGTCAACGACCCGGACGCGACCGAGGACATCGCGGCCTGGATCCGGGCGGGCGGCCCCGGTGTCGCACCGCTGCCCGACATCCTCGACCTGTACACCTTCACCCCGCGGCAGCGGCGCGCCTCGCCCGGGACGTCACCGGGCGGCGGGGGCTGACCGGCCGCGCTCCGGGACACCGCATCGCTCCTGGGACAGGACTCTGGCGGCCCCGCACCCTCTGGGCTACCGTCGGTAACACGTTGCCGCCGCGGCAACCCCCTCGTGTCTCCCGCACCCTTTCGAACTCCCCTTCCGGAAGGCAGCCCATGGAGAACCCCACAGACCATTCCGCCTCCCCCGCCGGGATCAGCCGCCGCCGCGCGCTGACGGTGACGGGCGGGGTACTGGCCGGTGCCGCGCCCAGGCGGCACCTGCGGCCCTCGCCGATTCCGGGGCATCCGCGGACGCGGACGCCATCGTGGTCGGCGCGGGGCTCGCCGGACTGGTCGCCACGGCCGAACTGGCGGCCGCGGGCCGCACCGTGCTCCTCCTCGACCAGGAACCCGAGACCAATCTGGGCGGCCAGGCGTTCTGGTCCTTCGGCGGCCTGTTCTTCGTCGATTCCGAGGAACAGCGGCTGATGGGCATCAAGGACTCCCACGAACTGGCCTGGCAGGACTGGCTGGGCACGGCCGGCTTCGACCGCGGCGTCACCGACCCGGCCGGCCAGGACTACTGGGCCCGCCAATGGGCCGAGGCCTACGTGGACTTCGCCGCCGAGGAGAAACGGTCCTGGCTGCACGGGCTGGGCGTGCGCTGGTTCCCGATCGTCGGCTGGGCCGAACGCGGCGGCGGCCTCGCGGACGGGCACGGCAACTCGGTGCCGCGTTTCCACGTCACCTGGGGCACCGGCCCGGCCGTGGTCGAACCGTTCGAGAAGAAGGTGCGGGCCGCCGTGGAGGACGGGCTGGTGACCTTCAGGTTCCGCCACCGGGTGGACGACCTGGCCGTCACCGGCGGTGCCGTCACCGGGGTGAGCGGCGCGGTCCTGGAGCCGAGCGACGCCGCCCGCGGCAAGCCCAGCTCGCGCACCGGGGTGGGCCACTTCGAGCTCAGGGCCCCGGTGGTGATCGTCACCTCGGGCGGTATCGGCGCCAACCACGACCTGGTGCGGCGTAACTGGCCGGACCGGCTCGGCACCCCGCCCAAGTCCATGGTCACCGGCGTTCCGGCGTATGTGGACGGCCGTATGCTGGCCATCACCGAGAAGGCGGGCGGACGGATCGTCAACCCCGACCGGATGTGGCACTACACCGAGAGGCTCAGGAACTACGACCCGAACGCTTCCGGCACCCCGGTCACCGGCCTGTACGCGGCCGGCGAGGTGTCGGGCTTCGGCGGCGGCGGAGTGCACGGCTACCGCTCCCTGGAGGGCACCTTCCTCGGCGGCTGCCTGTTCTCGGGCCGCGCCGCCGGCCGGGCCGCGGCGGCCGCGACCGCGACCTGAACCGGACCGCTCACCCAGCGCCTCCCCGGTACTCCGTGCAGGCGTCGAGCAGCCAGGCGGCCAGGTAGGAGGCGAAGGACGAGCGGACCAGCAGCCAGACGGCGGACGCCCCCTCCGCGCGCACCACGAGGGTGACCGGGGCCCGCGCCAGCAGTGTGGTCGGACAGGCGCCGACGGGTGTCACCCGCGGATCCAGATCGATGGCACAGCCCTGGGCCAGCACTGTGCGGACGAGAGGCCCGGACAGGGCCAGCGTGGTGCGCTGCGCCGAGACGTCGGTGACGGTGGCGAACTCCTCCCCGATGGCCGTACGCAGCCGGGTGAGCAGCTCGTGCCGCCGGCCGTCGGGGGCCACCAGCAGCCATTCGTCCGGGCCCATCCACACCACCGTGAGGTCGCCCGACGACTCGGCGCGCACCGGGCCCGGCAGGGCGGTGTCCAGGGCGGCCTCGACGGCCTTCGCCGCGGCACTGCCCGGCTCCACCCGCAGGGAGAGCTGGGTCAGGAAGGGCAGTTCCCGCACCCGCAGCCCGGCCGGCAGCCGCGCCAGGCGGTCCTGCCACGCGGACAGGGGACTGACACGAGCGGACGTCTCAACCGTCACGGCGAGTTCCCTCCTTGTCGAAGAGCACGGGGTCGGTCACGGTCACCGGGACGGTCCGGCCATCCAGCGGGACGTAGAGGGTTTCGCCGATGCGCCGGGTTCCCGAGCGCACCAGGGCCAGGGCGAACGTGCGCCGGAGGGCGTCGCTGCGGTAGCTGGAGGTGACATGGCCCAGCATCGGCACCGGCGGCTGGGGAACGCTGCTGGTGGCGATGATCTGGGCGCCTTCGGGCAGCAGGACCCGTTCGTCGGCCGGCAGCAGGCCCACCAGCTGCTTGCGGTCCTCGCGCTGGTTCTCCGTACGGGTGAAGGACCGCTTGCCGATGAAGTCCGGCTTCTTCTTGGACACCACCCACGACATGCCCAGGTCCTGCGGGGTGGTGGTGCCGTCGGTGTCCTGCCCGATGATCGGGTACGCCTTCTCGGCGCGCAGCACGTGCATGGTCTCGGTGCCGTACGGGGTGATGCCGAACGGGCCGCCGGCCGTGAGGAGGGCCTGCCACACCGTGAGTCCGTCCCAGGCGGGGACGTTGATCTCGTAGGCGAGTTCACCGGAGAAGCTGATGCGGCACACCCGCGCCGGGACACCGGCGACGGTGGCGTCGCGCCATGACATGAACGGGAACGCGTCGTTGCCGACGTCCAGGCCGGGCGCCACCAGGGCCAGGACGTCGCGGGAGCGGGGGCCCACCAGCGGGATGGTCGCCCAGTGCTCGGTGACCGAGGTGAGGTGCACGCGCAGGTCGGGCCACTCCGTCTGGAGCCACTCCTCCATCCAGGCCAGGACCTTGGCCGCGTTGCCGGTGGTCGTGGTCAGCAGGAACTCCCGCTCGGCCACGCGGATCACGGTGCCGTCGTCGATGACCATGCCGTCGACGTCGCACATCACGCCGTAGCGGATCCGGCCCACCGTGAGGGTGCTCATCATGTTCGTGTACAGCCGGTCCAGCAGTACACCGGCGTCCGGGCCCTGCACATCGATCGTGCCGAGCGTGGAGCCGTCCATCATCGCGACGCCGGTGCGGGCGGCCCGGCACTCGCGCAGCACCGCCTCCTCCATGGTCTCGCCCGGCTGGGGGTAGTACCAGGGACGTTTCCACTGGCCGACGTCCTCGAACAGGGCGCCGTGCGCGACATGCCACGGATGCAGCGCGGTCACCCGGACCGGGTCGAACAGTTCCCCGCGGTCGCGGCCCGCGAGGGCGGCGAAGGCGACCGGCACGGCAGGCGGCCGGAAACGGGTGGTGCCGAGGTCGGCGACGTCCACCCCCAGCGCCTCGGCGAGGATGCCCGAGGTCATGACGCCCGATGTGCGGCCCTGGTCATGGGCGGTGCCGATGGTGGTGTAGCGCTTGACGTGCTCCACCGACCGCAACCCCGCCCCGGTCGCCCTCAGCACGTCGGAGACGAGGGCGTCGCGCTGGAGGTCGACGAACTGCCGCGAGCCGTCCTGGCCGTCCTGCGGGCTCGGCACCCGCCAGAGCACCCGGGTGGGCGCCCCGTCCGGCAGCACAGGGGTGGCCGGCAGGGCGACCGTCCCGCAGGCCCTGCCGATGGCCGACAGGGCCCGCCGGGCGGCGTCCACGCCGTCGGCGAGACAGCCGGCCAGGGTAAACGTGCCGCCGGCCGATCCCGCCGTACGGACGCTGTCCGGCGCGTGCGCGGGGACGAAGGCGCCGGTTCCGGCGTCGTACCGCAGGGTGCCGCGGGCCTGGCTGAACAGAGCCACCGCGGGGTTCCAGCCGCCGGAGACCAGCAGCAGATCACACTCGATGCCCTGGCGGTCGCCGAGGCGTTCCCGGCGGAAGGCGGCGACATGGGCACGGGAGATGTGTGCGGTGCCGCTGGTGCCGGTGACGACGTGCCCGGCGCGGACGCCGATGCCGCGTTCGGCGCAGGCGGTGCGCCAGTGCGCCGGCACCTCCTCGCGGGCGTCGATCACCGCGGCGACCCGCATGCCCGCGTCGGCCAGTTCGAGCGCTGCCGGATAGGCGCTGTCGTTCGTGGTGAAGACGACGGCCCGCCGCCCGGGACGTACGCCGAAGCGGTTGAGGTAGGTGCGCGCCGCGCCGGCCAGCATGATCCCGGGGCGGTCGTTGTCGTCGAAGGCGACCGGACGCTCGTAGGCTCCGGTGGCGTACACGACCTGCCGGGCGCGGATGCGCCAGACCCTCTGCCGCGAGATGTGGGCGGGCGCCGCGGCACCGAGGTGGTCCGTGCGCTTCTCCAGGGCCAGGACGAGCCCGTCGTCGTAGTGGCCGAAGGCGGTGGTGCGCCGCAGGACCCGCACGTCGTCGCGGGTGTCGAGCTCCGCGACCACATCGCCGGCCCATGCGGTCGCCGGTGCGCCGTCGAGCAGCTCCTGGCTGCCGAGCAGCGACCCGCCGGGCCGCGGGAGTTCGTCGACGAGGATCACGCGGGCTCCGGACCGGGCAGCCGCCAGCGTGGCGGCCAGCCCCGCCGGGCCCGCGCCGACGACCAGCAGGTCGCAGTGGGCGTGCATGGTGTCGTAGCGGGCCGGATCCGGCCGGCTGCTCAGCCGGCCCCGGCCGGACAGACCCCGGGCGACGAGGCCCTCGTACAGCTCCACCGTGGTGGCGGTGAGCATGGGCTCGGGGAACGGGGCCTCGATCTGCACCAGCGCGTTGGGCTCTTCGGCTCCGGCGGCCAGGACACCGCGCGGCCGTCCGTAGGTGATGCCGCGTGCCACGTGGTGCACACCGTTCGCCAGCAGGGCCGAGGCGAGCGTGTCGCCGGGGTGTCCGGTGTAGGCGGTGCCGTCGAAGGTGAAGGAGAGTGTGGTGGCGCGGTCGACGCGACCGTGGCCGGGGGCACGGAACGGGTGGCTCATCAGCCGGCCTCCTGGTCCTTGTGCCGCTGCGCGGCGGGTGCGGCGCCGGTGGTGGCGGGGTGCTGGGCGCGGATGTCGTAGACCGCCAGGAACTCGTGGGTGACGGTGTCGCGCAGGGCGTTGAACCAGCGCCGGCAGCCGGCCGTGTGCACCCACCGCTCGGCGAACGGGCCCTTGGGGTTGTCGCGGAAGAAGACGTACTGGGCCCACTGCTCGTCATCGAGCGCGTAGGGGTTGTCGGGATAGGCGACATGCGCCTGCCCGCCGTAGTGGAATTCGATGTCCTCGCGCTCACCGCACCAGGGGCAGGCTATGAGCTGCATGTCGACCTCCTTGGCCGGGGCGGTGGTCAGTGGGCGACGGCGGCCGCGCCGTGCTCGTCGACCAGGGCGCCGGTGGTGAAGCGGGAGAGGGTGAAGGGCGCGATGCGGGGGTGCGGTCGGCCGGTGGCGATGGTGTGCGCGTAAGCCCAGCCGACGCCCGGTGTGGCCTTGAAACCGCCGGTGCCCCAGCCGCAGTTGAGGTAGAGGTCCTTGACGGGGGTCGTTCCGACGATCGGCGAGGCGTCCGGAGTGACATCGACGATCCCGGCCCAGGTGCGCAGCATGTGGGCGCGCGCGAAGACGGGGAAGAGCTCCAGCGCGGCGGCCATCTGGCGCTCCAGGATGTGGAACGCGCCGCGCTGTCCGTAGCCGTTGTAAGCGTCGATGCCGGCGCCCATGACGAGCTCGCCCTTGTGGGCCTGGGAGACGTACACATGCACGGCGTTCGACATCACCACGGTCGGGTGCACCGGTTCCAGCAGCTCCGAGACCAGCGCCTGGAGCGGATGGCTTTGGAGCGGCAGCCGCAGGCCGGCCATGGAGGCCAGCACCGAGGAGTGCCCCGCGGCCGCGAGCGCGACCTTCCCGGCGGCGATGGGGCCACGCGTGGTCTGTACTCCGCGCACGCGGCCGCCCCGGATGTCGAGGCCGGTGACCTCGCAGTCCTGGATCAGGTCGATGCCGTAAGTGTCGGCCCTGCGGGCGAAGCCCCAGGCCACATAGTCGTGCTTGGCGATGCCCGCGCGCGGCTGGTAGGTGGCGCCGAGCACCGGATAGCGCACCTCGGGTGAGATGTTGACGATGGGGCAGACCTCGGCGACCTCCTCCGGCTCCAGCCACTCGGCGTCGATGCCGTTGAGCCGGTTGGCGTAGACACGGCGTTTGCTGTCACGGATGTCCTGCACGGTGTGGGCGAGGTTGAGGACGCCGCGTTGGCTGAAGAGGATCGGGTGGCCGAGGTCTTCCTCGAGGGTCTCCCACAGCTTCAGCGAGTGCTCGTAGATGCCGGAGCTTTCGTCCCAGAGGTAGTTGGAGCGGATGATGGTGGTGTTGCGGGCCATGTTGCCGCCCGCGAGCCAGTCCTTCTCCAGCACGGCGACATTGGTGATGCCGTGGTTCCTGGCCAGGTAGTAGGCGGTGGCCAGGCCGTGTCCGCCGCCGCCGACGATGACGACGTCGTAGCACGGCTTGGGGTCGGGATTGCGCCACAGGAAGTCGGGGTGGTCGGGCAGGACGTTCCCGGGCGTGGCGGGAAGGGTGTCGCGCGGATGCATCACTGAGCAGCCTCCTGGGCCGCGAGCTACGGATCGACGGGGTCTCCCTGAGAACCCTGAGAACCTCTGAGAACCGTGAGAACCCACTGAGGGACGACTGATATATCAACCTGCTGTTGCGATAAGCTAAGAGGACCGACCGGGCCGCGTCAAGGGAGGGTTTCGGGTGACTGCGTCGACCGTCGCTGGTCAGGGCGATGGAACGCTGGCCGATCAGGCCTATCGATCGATCTCGGACCGTCTGGTGACCCTCCGGATCCGCCCCGGAGAGCCCATCAACGACGAGCGGATCGCCGCCGAGCTCGGCTTCGGGCGCACCCCGGTCCGGGAGGCCCTCAAGCGGCTGGAGCACGAGCGCCTCATCGTCGCCTACCCCCGGCGCGGAACCTTCGCCACCGAGGTGCAGATCGCCGATCTCGGACACATCTCGGAAGTGCGTCAGCGGCTCGAGCCGCTCGCCGCGAGCCTCGCGGCCCGGCGCGCCGGCCAGGGCGACCGCGGTGACCTCGACCGGATGCTGACCCGGCTGGCGGACGCGTCCGACGGCGGCACGGACCTGATCCGGCTCGACATGGCCGTGCACCGTGCCATCTACGCCGCGACCCGCAACCCCTATCTGGAAGACACCCTGATCAGGTACGACAACCTGGCCACCCGGATCTGGTGCCTGTTCATCGACCGGCTGCCGGGCCTGGCGGGCCATGTGCATGAGCACGGGCCCCTGCTGCACGCCATCATCGACGGCGACGCGGAGAAGGCCGCCGCCCTTGCCGCGGGACACGTGGAAGGGTTCGAAGCGGCGATCCGCGGCCTCATCTGACCTGCGCCCCGGGCAGTCGGCCCCGCCGGGGTCCGCTTGCCGTGTCCGCGGGTCCGACGGCCTGACGGCGGCCCTTGTGGGGAGCAACGGGGCGGTAGCGTAAGGAGACCGACATACCGTCAGGTGCGGTGCGCGCACCTCCGGGAGAACAGTGAGGGATCCTTATGCGGCACGAGACCACCCCCGAGTCCATTCTCCGCGTCGGGTTGGGCTTCATGGCGTCGAAGGCACTGCTCACCGCGGTGGAACTGGATCTGTTCTCCCGGCTCGCGGACGGCCCCCGCACGGGCGGTGACCTGACCGAGGCGCTCGGACTGCACCCGCGTGGCGCCACCGACTTCTTCGACGCCCTGGTCGCCATGGGGTTCCTGGAGCGATCCGAGGGCGAGTACCGCAACAGCCCGTCCGCCGACACCTTTCTCGACCGCGGGAAGCCCACCTACGCAGGCGGCATCCTGGAGATGGCCAACAGCCGTCTCTACCCCTTCTGGGGGTCGCTCACCGAGGCACTGAGAACCGGGCGACCACAGAACGAGCAGAAGCACGGCGGTGAGGTCTTCGACGCCATCTACCGGGACCAGGCGGGCCTCGAGCGCTTCCTGCACGGTATGACCGGGCTCAGCATGGGCACGGCGCTGCTGATAGCCGAGCGGTTCCCCTGGGCCGACCACCGGACGGTGCTGGACGTCGGGGGAGCGGTGGGCTGCGTTCCGGTGGCAGTGGCGCAGCGCCACCCCCATATGAGCGGCGGTGTCTTCGAGCTGCCCCGGGTGCGGCCCGTCTTCGAGGAGTACGTGGCGTCCTTCGGCCTTCAGGACCGGCTCACCTTCCACGGAGGCGACTTCTTCACCGATGACCTGCCCGGCGCCGATGTCATCGTGCTGGGTCAGATCCTGCACGGCTGGGGCCTGGAGGAGAAGCGGCTGCTGCTGAAGAAGGCCTACGCCGCCCTCCCCGAAGGGGGAGCGGTCCTGGTCTACGACGCCATCATCGACGACGACCGCAGGGAGAACGCGTTCGGTCTGCTGGCGAGCCTGAACATGCTCATCGAGAGCCAGTCCGGCTTCGAGTACACCGCCGCCGAGGGACACGCCTGGCTGGCGGAGGCGGGCTTCAGCAGCAGCCGGATCGAACCGCTGACCGGCGGTTACTCCATGCTGGTGGGCATCAAATAGCCCCCGGCCCGGCGCCGGGACCGCCCGGCGCCGGGACCGTGGCCATCGCGCGGCGGGCCCTAGAAGCGGTAGCGCAGGATCCGGCCGACGTCCCGGAAGCCGGGCAGATGGGCCATCACCCGCATGCTCATCCGGCCGGCGGCGGGCATCCTCTCCATTCCCGGCATGTCCACGCTGCGCACCGCGTCGAGGCAGGTCAGTCCCGGATGCCAGGTCTCGACCTCATGGGGGTCGTCCAGGCCCCAGTGCAGGGTGGCGCCCGCGTTGCGCACGGCGGGGACCATCTTCTGGAGCCGGATGCCCAGGGGCCCGTAGACGTCGAAGAGCAGCTGGCCGCTGGGGAACCGCTCGGTGATCCGCTGGATCAGCCGCTTGCCCTCCTCCTTGCGCAGATACATCGTCAACCCCTCGGCGACGACCACGGTGGGCCGGTCGTCGGGCACCTCGCGCAGCCACGCCTCATCGGTGACGGAGGCGCCGACCATCTCGTAGTGTCCCGACGGCTCGGGAAGCAGCCGCCGGCGCAGATCGATCACCTCGGGGTAGTCGACGTCGAGCCAGCGCACCGACGACGGCGGGGCCAGGCGCTGCACCCGGGTGTCGAGACCGCAGGCGAGATGGAGCACGGTCGCCTTCTGCTGGTCGGCCAGGAACTCCATGGTCCAGTCGTCGAGCTGTTTCGCCCTCAGGGCGATGCCGACCGCCGTCGTGTCCGTCATCCCCGTTTTGCCGAAGTCGTAGGCCACGCGCTCCACGGCCTCCCGGGCCGCGTGGTCGTGCAGGATGGAGTGGGCGGAACGGCTGTCCACCGCCCTGCCGTACAGCGTGGCGAGCAAGGTCTCCTGAGCGCCGCTGAGAGTGATCTTTTCGCGATCCATGGTTCCTCGTCGATGTGGGGGTACCGGACGGCCCATTCCGTACGGTTGGGCACGGAACGGACAGGACCCGTGTCGTTACGGTCCCACGTTCACCCGGACAAAAGCGACTGGCCCCTGAGCCATTCGAGTTCATCCGGCCACATCCGGAGGATCGGTGTCAGCGCTCCCCGCCGTCGCCCTGTGCCAGCCACAGATCGGGCCCGAAGACCTCGTAGTGGATCGCGGAGGGGTGCACGCCCCGTTCCAGCAGCTGGGTGCGCACCGATCGCATGAAGGGCAGCGGACCGCACAGATACGCCTGGACGCCGTCCGGGATCTCGATCCCGGACAGGTCCACGCGGCCGGTGCGCTCGGCCGGCCAGTCGCCCTCGGGCCGCTCGTACCACACCTGGCCGGTGCCCCGCGCCAGCTTGGCGACCAGCCGCTCCTGGTCGGCGCGCAGGGCGTGGTCCGCGGGCGAGCGGTCGGCGTGGACGGCGACGACCGGGCCCTGGTGGCCCCTGTCGACCAGGTCCTCCAGCATGGCCACCATCGGGGTGCAGCCGATCCCTGCGGAGGCGAGCAGCAGTGGCGCGTTCGTGGCCTCCAGCACGACATCGCCGTAGGGCGCGGAGACGGTGAGCCGGTCTCCCTCGTGGACCCGGTCGTGCAGATGCCCGGAGACCTCACCGGCCGGGTCCGCACCGCCGGCCACGCGCTTGACGGCGAAGGAGCGCACCGTGGCGCCGGGGGCGTTGGTCAGGCTGTACTGGCGGCTCTGCCGGGCTCCGTCGGCCAGTTCCACCTGCACCGAGACGTACTGGCCGGCCTTGAACGCCGGGGCGGGGCGGCCGTCGGCGGGCCGGATCCGGAAGGTGACCACATCCGCCGTCTCCCGGATCTTCTCCACCACCTCCCACGGCCGCCAGGTCCCGCCGGCCAGCACGCCCTGCTCCGCGTACAGCCGCCGCTCGATCTCGATCAGGGAGTTGGCCATCAGCCAGTAGACCTCGTCCCAGGCGGCGGTCACCTCCTCGGTGGCCGCGTCGCCGAGCACCTCCGCGATGGCGGCGGCCAGATGACGGTGCACCACCGGATACTGGGCGGCGCTCACCCCGAGCGAGGCGTGCTTGTGCGCGATCCGTCTCAGCAGGGCGTCGGGGCGCACCCCCGGCTGCTCCACCAGGGCGGTGGCGAACGCGGCGATCGCGCCCGCGAGAGCCTGCCGCTGGGTGCCCGCGCTCTGGTTGGCCCGGTTGAACATGTTCCGCAGCAGCTCGGGGTGGGCCGTGAAGAGCTTCCGGTAGAAGAGGTCGGTGATGGTGTCGATGGCCTCACCGACGGCGGGCAGCGTGGCGCGGACCGTCTCGGCGGACTTCTGGGAGAGCATAAGCGGACCTAACTGGTATCTCAGATTCGTATTATGCGGCATACCTGAAGGCGTGCGTAAAGGCGTGTCCGGCGGTGCGTCCGAAGGCGTGTGCGTACGGGGCACGGTGACCTCCGCGTCATCGCGGCTCGGCGGGACGGGGCGCGCAGGTCCGCACCCCGGGCGGTGGTCTCACGGGGACAGGCCGGGCGCGCGCCCGACCAGCCCCAGCAGTACCGGGCCGGTCGGGGACGCGACCAGGTCGTCCACCGTCAGGGGGTCGAGCGAGGCGAGGAACGCCTCCTGGGCCCGGCGCAGCGCCATGCGCAGCCGGCAGCCCTGCCGCAGCGGACACGGCACGTCCCCCTCGCAGTCGACGACATCGCCGACCCCCTCGAACTCCCGGACCAGCTGGCCGATCGAGGCGGTGCGCCCCATCTCGGTGAGCGTCAGCCCGCCGCCCCGTCCGCGCCGGGTCTCGATCAGGCCCAGGTGCTGGAGCCGGGCCGCCACCTTGGCCAGGTGGCTGTAGGGCACCTGGACCTCCCCGGCGATCTGCCGGGCGGTGCAGGGCTCGGTTCCGGTGACCGCCAGCCGCATGATCGTGCGGAGCGCCAGGTCCGTGGACTTCGTCAGCCGCATGGCGGCAGCGTACGTTCATGCGAATCCTGGATGCAATTTATGTGGACGCGTTCCGGCCTCGGGCGGCGGTCAGGCCCCGCCGCGCGGCCGGTGGCGCAGGGCGCGGGTCACCGCCCAGGCGACGGACACCATGGGCACGGCCACCACCGCCCCGATCACCCCGGCGACGAGGCTCCCGGCGATGACCGAGATCGCCACCACCACCGGGTGGAGCCGCACCGCCCAGCTCATCACCAGCGGATGCAGCACATGGCCCTCGAACTGACCGACCGCCACGATCAGCAACAGCACCACGGCCGCGACGGCCGGTCCCCGTCCGGCCAGGGCCACCACCGTCGCCACCGCCAACGCGATCGGCGAGCCGATCAGCGGGACGAAGGTGGCGAAGAAGACCAGCAGCGTCAGCGGCAGGGCCAGCGGCACCCGCAGCAGGAACAGGGCGACACCGACCAGGGCCGCGTTGGAGGCCGCCACGACGATGATGCCCCGCGTGTACCCGGCGAAGGTGCTCCACGCCGCCCGCGCCGCCCGGTCCAGCGGAGGCCGGGCGCCCTCGGGGAGCTGGTCCCGGAACCAGTGCCACATCCGGTCGCCGGAGTGGACGAAGAAGACCGAGCAGAACAGCGCCAGGAACGCCGCCGTGAGCGCCTCCACGACCCGCCCCGCACTGCTGAGCGCCCTGCTGATCAGCGCCGCGCGATGCCGCGTCACAAAGGAGGTGATCTTGTCATGGGCCCCCGACAGCACACCGTGCCGGACATGGAACGGAGGCCCCTCCAGCCACCGCTCGATCCGGCCGATGCCGCCGCGCAGCTCCCCCACGAGCCGGCCCGCCTCCGCGGCCGCCGCGGTCCCCACCAGCGCCAGTAACCCCAGCACCACGAACAGCGTGCCGAACACCGCCAGCGCCACCGCCGGCGGCCGGGGCAGCACCCGCGCCAGCAGATCGGCCAGCGGCCGCAGCAAGGCGGTGGCCACCAGCGCCAGGAACACCGCGACCGCGACCAGCTCGAACCGGCCCAGCACCGTGAACGCCAGATAGACGGCCACCCCGACGACCAGCAGCCGCCATGCGTACGCGGCGGCCAGCCGCAGCCCGGGAGGGACCCGCCCACCCTCGCCCCCCGCCCGGCGCACCGCGGCCGCCAGGGCCGCGGAGCCGGAGCGGCGGGCCCGCGCCACCGCCCGCGAGGCCCGCCACGCCCGCCACGCCCGTCCGCCGGGCACACCGCCGGGCACGCCGCGCCGCGGGCGTGCGCCCCGCCCTCTCGGCCGCTCCGGCGGGGGAGGAGAGTCGCTGCTCACGTCGGCGCCACCGCCTTCTGCGTCCCGGTCCTGCGCGGCGGAAAAGGATGGTGCTTCATCCCCATATGGTCAGATTCAATCAGGGTGGTTGTCCGGGTGCCGGAACACCTCTCCCCGGCGCGGCGGGCCGTCCCCCGGCCCTGCCGTCCGGCACCGGCGCCCGCATAGGATCGCTCCGGTCACCCCTCGGCAAGGAGTCGCTCGTGACATACGACATCACCGCGGTCCGCGCGCAGTTCCCCGCCCTGAAGGCCGGGTCGGCCCACTTCGACGGCCCCGGTGGCACCCAGACGCCCCTCCCCGTCATCGAGGCCGTCTCCGACGCACTGGCCAACCCCCTGGCCAACCGCGGCCACGTCACCGCGGGGGAACGCAACGCCGAGGCCCTGGTCCGGTCGGCCCGGCAGGCCACGGCCGATCTGCTCGGTGCCGACCCGGCCGCGATCGTCTTCGGGCGCAGCGCCACCGCCCTGACCTACGATGTCGCCCGCACCCTCGCCAAGACCTGGTCACCGGGCGACGAGGTGGTGGTCTCCCGGCTGGACCACGACTCCAACATCCGCCCCTGGATCCAGGCCGCCGAAGCGGTCGGCGCCACCGTGCGCTGGGCCGACTTCGACCCCGCGACCGGCGAACTGACCCCCGACGACATCAGCGCCCAGCTCGGCGACCGCACCCGGCTGGTCGCGGTCACCGCCGCCTCGAACCTGATCGGCACCCGCCCGGCCATCCCGGAGATCTCCCGGCGGGTCCACGCGGCCGGGGCGCTGCTCCACGTCGACGGTGTGCACTACGCCGCCCACGCCCACGTCGACATCCGGCGGCTCGGCGCGGACTTCTTCGTCTGCTCCCCGTACAAGTTCCTGGGCCCCCACCTCGGCGTCCTGGCGAGCCGGCCCGAGCTCCTGGAGACCCTGACCCCGGACAAGCTGCTGCCCTCGACGAACGCCGTGCCCGAGCGCTTCGAACTCGGCACCCTGCCCTATGAACTCCTCGCCGGCACCCGCGCCGCCGTCGACTTCCTGGCCACCCTGGCCCCCGACGCCGAGGGCAGCCGCCGGGAGCGGCTGGCGTCGGCGTACGCGGCCCTGGAACAGCACGAGAACACCCTGCGCCGGCGCTTGGACGAGGGCCTGGCCGCCCTCGGCCCGGTCACCGTCCACTCCCGGGCGGCGCACCGCACCCCGACCCTGCTGCTGACCATCGACGGCCGCGACACCACCGACGCCTACCGCTACCTCGCCGGCCGGGGCGTCGACGCCCCGGCCGGCTCCTTCTACGCGGTGGAGGCGTCCCGCAGGCTGGGCCTGGGGGACACCGGAGGGCTGCGGATCGGCCTGGCCCCCTACAACAGCGCCGAGGACGTGGACCGGTTGCTGGAGGCGCTCGCGGACTTCCTGGCCGGGCCGGCCACGCACGGCTGAACCACGCCGGCGCGGGCCGAAGCGGTCACCCGGTCACCGGCCGTCCGGGCCCCCCGCGCCCAGGAGCTCCGCCACGAGACCGCGGGCATACGCGGTGTCGAGCCCGGCGGGGCGGAAGAGGATGCGGTACATCAAGGGCGCGACGACGCGGTCGATGACCGTCTCGGCATCGGGTGCGCCCTCCCCGCGGCCGGCCGCGCGGGTCAGGATGACGTCGATCTGGTCGGCGGCGTAGTCCGAGCACCGGCCCGCGTTGCCACCGTCCGGGTCGCCGAGCAGGGCGTCGCGGATGTAGGCCCGCCCGGCGGGCGAGGCCATCTCGTCGAGGAACTGCTCGGCCCAGGCCGTCAGGTCGGACGCCAGGCCGCCGTGGTCCCCGGGCGCGGTGTCGGGCCGCAGCCGCTCGACCGCCACGTCCGACAGCAGCTCCGTGAGGTCTCCCCAGCGACGGTAGATCGTGGAGGGGGTGACGCCCGCGCGCTGGGCGACCAGCGGCACCGTCAGGGCGTCACGGCCCACCTCCGACTCGAGTTCGCGCACGGCGGTGTGCACCGCGGCCTGGACCCGGGCGCTGCGCCCGCCGGGGCGCACCATCTGCCTGCTCATGCTGCCCACCTTAAAGCAAAATCCTTGCTTCTAGAGGGTGATGCGCCACCGCTTCGCAGAGGGTGATGCGCCACCGCTTCACAGAGGGCGATGGGCCACTCGCGCCGTCAGATCGTCGGCGCGAGCTCGCGGGCGGGCCGGGTCCGCTCGTAGGCGTGGCCGACCCGCAGCAGCACGTCCTCCCCGAACGGCCGGCCGAGCAGCTGCATGCCGATCGGCAGACCCGCCGTGTCGTGGCCGACCGGGACGGACAGCGACGGCACCCCGGTGAGGTTGGCGGGGGCCGAGAAGCGCACATAGGCGTCGGAGACGCTCTCGACGGTGCCGTCCGGCCAGGTGATCGTCTCCTCGCCGGCCTTCACCGCGGTCGCCGGGACCGTCGGTGCGGCGATCACGTCGACCTCCGCCATCATGCGCGCCCACTCCCGCCGCATCAGCGTCCGGGAGCGCTGGGCGCGCAGATAGTCCCCGGCGGGCATCAGCTCACCCGCTTCCAGCAGGGTGCGCACATCCGCCTGGTACAGCTCGGGTGCGGCGCGCAGCGTGCGTTCGTGGTAGGCGGTCGCCTCCGGCACCATCAGTCCCCACTGCGTCGCCTGGATGTAGCGGGTCATGGGGATCTCGACCTCGACGAGGCGTGCGCCGAGGGCTTCGAGCCGGTCGACGGCGCCCCGGACCGCGGCCGCCACCTCGGCGTCCACGTGGTCCACGTAGTAGTTGCGCGGCACGCCGACGCGCAGTCCTGACAGGTCCTCATCCGGGCCGGGCCGGTAGTCCCGCGCGGGCACGGCCTGGGAGGCGGGGTCGCGGGGGTCGTGCCCGGCCAGGACCGCCAGGACCAGGGCCTGGTCCTGGACGGTGCGGGTGACGGGTCCGACGTGGTCCAGCGACCACGACAGGGAGGTGACACCGTGGCGGGGGACGAGGCCGTACGTCGGCTTCAGGCCGACGACCCCGTTGAGCGCGGCGGGCACGCGGATGGAACCGCCGGTGTCGGTGCCCAGCGCGAAGGTGGCGGTGCCCGCGGCGACGGCGACGGCGGATCCGCCGCTGGAGCCGCCCGCGACCCGGCTGGCGTCCCAGGCGTTGTGGGTCTGCGGGGTGGTCAGCCCGTAGGCGAACTCATGGGTGTGGGTCTTGCCGACCAGGACCGCGCCGGCCGCGCTCAGGCGGGCGGCGACCGTGCTGTCCGCCTGGGCGCGGTGGTCGGCGCGGACCCGGGAGCTCGCGGTGGTGGCCACACCGGCGACGTCGATCAGGTCCTTCACCCCCATCGGGACGCCGTGCAGAGGGCCGCGGAGGCGGCCGGCCGCGATGTCGTCCGCGGCCTCGCGCGCCGCCCGGCGGGCCCGCTCCGCCGTCACCGTGACATACGCGTTCAGGTGCGGCTCCGCCCGCGCCATGCGCTCCAGGACGGAGTCCACCAGCTCGACGGGGGACAGCCGCCGGGTCCGGATCGCATCGGCGGCCGCGGTCAGGGACAGCTCATACGGCCGCATCGTGCCGCTCCTCTCCCGCGCGGTAGGCGGAGGCGGGCGGGGTGTCGCCGAAGTCGAGTTCGCGCAGGACGGCGACGACCGAGTGGATGTGGTTGGCGGTGGCCGCCGCCGCGGTGTGGCGGTCGGCCGGCAGGGGGAGCCCGGCACGGTCGGCCCAGCGGGCCGCCTCCGGAGGAGTGAGTTCAGCGGCGGACATGGGATCTGTCTCCCTCGACGGGTCAAAAGCTAATCGTTTGCGTTAGGAGACTGTAGGGCCTACCGTGAGCTAAACGCAAACGCGTTGCGTTTACTCTCCGCAGAGATCGAGGAAACGACGGACCATGCACACACCACAGGACATCGCCACCCCCTTCTGGACCGTGGGCGACATCACCGTCCACCGCGTCGACGAGGTACCCCTGCCGCCGGGGACCGGGTCGTGGCTGCTGCCCGACGCCACCGCGGACGTGGTCGCACGACAGGACTGGCTGCGCCCGGACTTCGCCGACCAGGAGGGCGTCCTGCGCATCGACAGCCACAGCTTCGCCTTCGAGACGGGCGGGGCGCGGGTCCTGGTCGACACCGGCATCGGCAACGGCAAGACGCGGGCCAACCCGGCCTGGCACGACCTGCGCACCGACTACCTGGCGCGGCTGGCCGCCGCCGGGTTCCCCCCGGACTCCGTCGACCTGGTGATCCTCACCCATCTGCACACCGACCACGTCGGCTGGAACACCCGCGAGGTGGCCGGCGCATGGGTGCCCACCTTCCCCCATGCGCGCTACCTCACCTCCCGCACCGAGCGGGAGTTCTGGGCGGCCTACGACATGGACGAACCCCGCGCGCAGATGTTCCGCGACTCCGTGACGCCGATCGAGGAGGCGGGACTGCTCGATCTGGTGGACGTCCCGGCCGAGGGCGTCGAGGTCGCCCCCGGACTGCGTCTGCTCCCCACCCCCGGGCACACCCCCGGCCACATCGCCGTCCAGCTCGACAGCCGCGACGCGAGGGCGCTGATCACCGGCGACTGCGTCCACCACCCCGTCCAGCTCGCCCACCCCGCCATCGGCTCATGCGTCGACATCGACCCCGAGCAGTCCGAGGCCACCCGCCGCGCGCTCCTCGGCGGCCTCGCGGATACCGGCATCCTCCTGCTGGGCACCCACTTCCCGCCGCCCACCGCCGGCCATGTGATCACCCACCAGGACACCTACCGGCTCTCGCCGGTGCCCGCGGCGTGAGGAAAGCGGTGCGTGTTCGCGTGGATGTTCCCGTGGGGGCGGTATTGGGGCGGGGGCGGTACGCAGGGCAGGCTCATGGGTGCTGTACCTGTTTCCCAATGCGGAGGGTTATTCGTGGCCGCTGTTTTATCGCGTGGCGATCGGCTCCCGTCGCTGACGGGTTTTCGCTTTCTGCTGGCCGGGGTGGTATTGGCGGGTCATGTTCTGACGCTGGGGAGATTTTATGAGGATCAGGATATTTATGAGGCCGCTGATGTCTCGGCCATGGCGAGCGCGGCAGCGGTCTCCTCGTTCTTCCTGCTCAGCGGGTTCGTACTGGCATGGAACGCGTCTCCGGCGGACACCGCCATCCGGTTCTGGCGCCGTCGAGTGGTGAAGATCTTCCCCAATCATCTGGTGACCTGGGCAGTGATGCTGGGTCTGCTCATGGCGACGGGCACCCTCGCATCTCTTCCGGTGCCGGATCCGGGATGGGGGGAGGCGGTGCGGAATCTGCTGCTGGTGCACGCCTGGATTCCGGACATGGCCGATTTCAGCAGTGTCAATCCGGTGACCTGGTCCATCTCGTGCGAGGCGTTCTTCTATTTCCTCTTCCCCCTGCTGATCCGCCCGGTGCGCGCCGTGCCGGCCCGGCTCATCTGGCCGGTGATCGCCCTGGTGGCGGGGCTCGTGGTGGCCATGCCGGCGGTGGCGACGGCGGTCACCGACGAGGCGGACCCGTGGAGTTGGTCGCCGCTGTCCACGGAGCGCTGGTGGCTGATCTATTTCTGCCCTCCGGTGCGGCTGCTGGAGTTCGTCCTCGGACTGGTGCTCGCCCGCGCGGTCCAGCTGGGGCGCTGGCCGGCGCTGCGTCCGCGCTGGCCGCTGCTCGCCCTGACGGGGGTCTTCGCGGCGCGGCAGGAGCTGCCGGAGGAGTACGTGTGGGGAGCCGCGACCTGTCTGCCGGTGGCCGCCCTGATCCCGGCCATCGCCACCCGCGACATCCAGGGGCGGGGGAGCCTGCTGGGACGTCGGGGCCCGGTGCTGCTGGGCGAGGCGTCGTTCGCGCTGTACATGGTCCACTTCCCGGTGCTGTACGCGATCCGGGCGATGCTGGACCGGCGGACCTTCGACACGGTGACCGCCACGGCGCTGGCCGTGGCGGTGTCGGTGCTGTGCGTGGCGATTTCGCTGCTGCTGTGGCGCGGTGTCGAGGTGCCGATGATGCGCCGGTTCGCCCGCCCCGGCGGCCGTTCCGTGCCGTCCGCGCGCCCCGCGCCCGACGGGCAGGCGGCGCCCCTGCGCCAGCAGGACCCCGCCCCGTGAGGGGAGTCCGGCGGCCCGGTGGCCCGATGGCCCGGCGGCACTGCCGGGTGCTCGGCCGACCCTGCCGTGAGGCTGCCCCCGGCGCCGCCTGACGCCGGGTCACCCAGCGGTGCGCCGGGCCGCCGGACCGTGCGAGGGGGCCCGCTCGCACGCCGGGGCTCATCCTCATGAGGCCCGGCGCACCGTCCCCACCAGGGTGATCGAGAAGGACGGGCGCGACTCTTGACGCACGAGGCAGTGCGGCCATAACTTCCTGGCAACTCAATCGAAACGTTTCAACGAAACGTTTCAACTTCGTCCCCGGGAACCGCCCTGCCCCCGAAGGAGACGCACCGCCATGACCGAATCCGGATCAGTCGCAGGGCCCCCGGTGAGCCGTAGACGGGTGCTGGCCGCGAGTGGTGCGGCCGCGGCCGCGTGGGCCGCCGGGCCGCCCGCCCCCGCATCGGCCGCCACCCCCGCCGAGGCCGCTCCCGCGGCAGCCCCCACCACGGCCGCTCCGGCCGCCGCCTCCGCCGGGGCCGCCCCCACGCGGCTGGCGGCCTTCCCGCTCTGCGCCGTGCGGCTCCTGGAGAGCCCGTTCCTCGCCAATATGCGGCGCACCCTGTCCTATCTGCGCTTCGTCGATCCGGAGCGGCTGCTGCACACCTTCCGGCTCAATGTCGGCCTGCCCTCCACCGCTGAGCCGTGCGGCGGCTGGGAGGCCCCGGACGTGCTGCTGCGCGGTCACAGCACCGGCCATCTGCTCTCCGCGCTGGCCTTCGCCCACGCCAACACCGGTGAGCGGACCTACGCCGACAAGGCGCGCCGGATCGTCGCGGCGCTCGCCGAGTGCCAGGCGGCCGCGCCCGGCGCGGGCTACCGGGCCGGGTACCTGTCCGCGTTTCCCGAGCGGATCTTCGACGAGCTCGAGGCGGGCGGCAAGCCGTGGGCGCCGTACTACACCCTTCACAAGATCATGGCCGGGCTGCTGGACCAGTACCGGCTCAGCGGGAACGACCAGGCCCTTTCGGTGGTGCGGCAGATGGCGGCCTGGGTCGACTCCCGCACCTCCCCGCTCGACGAGGCCACCATGCAGCGGCTCCTCGGGGTGGAGTTCGGCGGCATGAACGAGGTGCTGGCGGGCCTGTACCTGGTCACCGGCGACCCCGTCCATCTGCGCACCGCGCGCCGCTTCGACCACGAGTCGCTCTACGGTCCGCTGGCCGAGGGGCGCGACGAACTGGACGGGCGCCACGCCAACACCGAGCTGGCCAAGATCGTGGGCGCGGCCGAGGAGTACCGGGCCACCGGCGACCCTCGCTATCTGCGGATCGCGCGGAACTTCTGGCACATCGTGGTGCGCGACCACTCGTACGTCATCGGCGGCAACTCCAACCAGGAGTTCTTCGGCCCGCCCGGACAGATCGTCAGCCGGCTGTCCGGGGACACCTGCGAGAACTGCAACAGCTACAACATGCTCAAGATCGGCCGTCGGCTGTTCCGCCACGACCCGGGCACCGCGGCCTACATGGACCACTACGAGTGGACGCTGTACAACCAGATGCTCGGCGAGCAGGATCCCGACTCCGACCACGGCTTCGTCACCTACTACACGGGGCTGTGGGCCGGATCGCGCCGGCAGCCCAAGGGCGGCCTCGGCTCCGCGCCCGGCAGCTACAGCGGCGACTACGACAACTTCTCCTGCGACCACGGCACCGGTATGGAGACCCACACCAAGTTCGCGGACACCATCTACTTCCGCGACGAGAAGGCCGGCGCCCTGTACGTCAACCTCTTCATCCCCTCCGAAGTGACCTGGGCGGAGCGCGGGCTGAAGCTGCGGCAGCACACCGGCTACCCCGACACCGACACCGTCCGGCTGACCGTCACCGAAGGCGGCGGGCGGCTGGCGCTGAAGGTGCGGATACCCGGCTGGCTCGCGGACGCCGGATCCCGGGCCCGGGTGCTGGTGGGCGGCCGCCCGGTGGCCGCCAAGCCGGTACCGGGCCGCTATCTGACCCTGGACCGCCACTGGCGCACCGGCGACACCGTCGAGCTGACCTTCCCACGCGAGCTGGTGTGGCGCCCGGCCCCGGACAACCCGCACATCAAGGCGGTCTCCTACGGCCCGCTGGTGCTGGCGGGCGCCTACGGCGACAGCGGCCCGCGCACCATCCCGGGTATCGAGCCCACCTCGGTGCGGCCGGTGGCCGGGCGCGGCGGGCCCGAGTTCACCGCCGTCGCCGAGGGCGCGAAGGTGCCGCTGCTGCCCTTCCACCGGGTGCACCACCAGAGCTACAATGTCTACTTCGCCGTCCCGCCGAGCGGCCCGCGGCGGCGCGAGATCGCCCGCTTTCCGCTGGCCGAGGGGGACGGGACGACCAGCGCGGACGCGCTGCGCCGCTTCCCGGACGCCCGGCTCGTGGGCGGCGCCTCCTGGCGGGACGGGCCGACGGGGCCGGACGGCGCGGCGGTCGCGCTGGACGGGAAGGACGGCCATGTGGCGCTGCCCCCCGGGCTGCTCACCGGCCTCACCGAACTCACCGTGTCCGTACGGGTCTTCCTGGAGAGCGTGGCCAACTCCGCCCGCGTCTTCGACCTCGGCTTCCACAAGAACACCTACCTCTTTCTCACACCCCGCACCGGCGCCGGGAAGGCCCGCGCCGCATGGAAGATCGCGGGCATGGAGGCGGAGGACTACGTCGACGCCTCCACCGCCCTGGAACCGGGCCGGTGGATCCATCTGGCGCTCACCATCGGCGACGGCACCGGCGTCCTGTACGTGGACGGCGCGGAGGCGGGGCGCGATGACGCGGTGGTCTCCGGGCCGTTGCTGCTCGGCGCGACCAGCCGCAACTACCTCGGCCGCTCGCAGAACCCGGCCCATCCGTATCTGCACGGCGCCGTCGCCGACTTCCGGGTCCTGGGGCGCGCGCTGAGCGCCGCCGAGGTCGCCGCGCTGTACCGCGCCGACGGCTGACCCGCGCCCTTCACACCCCACCCCACCTTCACCCCGTCCCCCAGGAGTGCCCCCATGCCGGAAACCGGCGCAGCAGAGCCCGAAAGACCGATCCGGCCGACCAGGCGCCACTTCGTGCTGGCCTCCGGAGCCGTTGCCGCTGCCCTCGGCACCGGCCTGCCCGGCGCGACCCCGGCGCACGCGGAGCCCGTGGCCGGGGCGGGCTTTCCGGCCGCCCGGTTCACCGACCCCCGCCGCGACAGCCGCCCCACGGTGTACTGGTACTGGAACGGGCCGGTCACCCACGACCTGATCGACCGCCAGCTGGCCGAGCTGCGCGCCAAGGGGATGTACGAGGTCGTCCTCTTCCCGTACGACAACGCCGAGATGAGCCCGGTGTTCTTCAGCGAGGACTGGTTCGACGTGGTCGGACACGTCCTGGCCGTCGCCGGGCGCACCGGGATGCGGGTGTGGGTGTTCAACGACAACCACTTCCCCAGTGGACGCGCCGCCGGGCTGATCGTGAACGGCGGCACGGTCGGGACCCGCCACTACCCCGCCCGCCCCGAGCTGCGGCTCAAGGCGCTGTGGCGGTCCACCACCGTGGTGGAGGGACCGGCCACCGCCGACCTGTGGGAGACGACGGGCGTCGGTGTCGAGAGCGGCCGGCTGGTGGCCGACGCCGCGGTGCTCGACGGCGCGGCCGTGCTCCGGGGCGGGGCCCGCTGGGGCGACTGCACGGTCACCGGCAGCGTCAAGGCCGAGACGGCCGCCGCCGGTCTGCTGCTGCGCGCCTCCGCCACCGGCGACGACGGCTATCTGGTCGCATTCGACCAGACCGGGGTGGTCACCGTCTCCCGGCTGGACGGCGGCGAGCGGTCCGAACTCGCCCGCAGCACCCGCACCGACGGGTTCAACCGGACCACGTTCCACACCCTGCGGGTGACCGTCAGCGGCGCCACGCTCACCGTCGGCCTGGACGACAAGGACAAGGGCACGGTCACCGATGACGCCCACCCCGCGGGCAGCGTCGGCGTGTACGCCACCGGCACCCAGCGCGCCCTGTGGGAGGACCTCACCATCACCGCGGCCGACGGCACGGTCCTCTACCGCGAGGACTTCACCGACCCGGCCGCGCCCGGCGAGTTCGCCACCCGCCTAACCCCCACGGCCGCCACACCGGTGGCGGCCGCCGCCCGCCCGGCCGGGGCCGACGACGCCGCACGGCTCGTCGAGCTCACCGACCGGCTGCGGACCACCCACCGCTGGGAGGTGCCCTCGGGGCGGTGGCAGATCGACGTGTTCGGCGGGACCGTCCTGGCCGACGACAGCCAGGGCTACAGCCGCGCCTACGTGGACCTGCTCGACGAGGAACCCATCGAGCTGATGCTGGACATGGTGCCGGGCGAGTACCACCGCAGATTCGGCCGCCACTTCGGCACCGTCGTACCCGGCTTCTGGGACGACGAGCCGTTCTTCGCCTCCGCGGAGCCGCACTTCAAGCGGGCGCCCTGGTCACCCACGCTGGAGGCGGCCCTGCGGGCGGTCGGCGCCGAGCCCGGCCGGGCCTACGCCGCGCTCTTCGACGACGGCCTCGGCCAGACGGGCCGGGTGCTGCGCGGGCGGTTCTGGCAGGCGGTCTCCGACCGGTTCGCGCTCTCCTTCCGCAAACAGGCCCGCTGGTACGCCGAGCGGCGCGTCGCCCTGATCACCAATCCGCTCTACGACGAGACCGCCCCCGCCAAGCGCATCGCCTCCACCGGCGATCTGCACAAGATCAACCAGTGGGCGCAGATACCCGGCGGGGACATGATCACCGGCGAGTACGTGGCGGGCGAGCCCACCATGATCCCGCGCAACCCGGCGAGCGCCGCCCACCAGGCGGGCCGCGAGCGGGTGCTGATGGAGGCGTTCGGGAACATGGGATGGCAGGTCGCGCCCGCCTTCGCGCACGCGCTGCTGGGCGCGGCCGCCGCCCGGGGCGTCAACCTGACCGTGCTGCACGCGCTGTGGACCGACGAGACACGGGTCTTCTTCCCGCCGCCCTTCGGCCCGCGCGCCCCCTGGTGGTGGGCGATGCGTCCGCTGGCCGACTGGACCGGGCGGGTGATGGAGTGCGCCCGCGGCACCTCCGGCGCCCGCACCGCCCTGATCCAGCCGCAGCGCGCCGCCGAGCAGTGGCGGGGCACCGACCGGGGCACCGCGCTGGACACCGCGTTCGCGGCGGCCGCCCGTGCGCTGGAGAGCGCCCAGACCGACTTCGACCTCGTCCACGAGGGCGCCCTGTCCGGCGACCGGGCCCTGCGGGACCACGCCCGGACCGACGGCGGCACCCTGTCCGTCGGCCACGCCCGCTACGAGGTGGCCGTCCTGCCGAGCACCCCCGTCCTGGACGCCGCCACCGCCCGTGCCCTCGCCGACTTCGCCCGCGGCGGCGGCACCGTCCTGGCCGTCGGCGACCTGCCCGGACAGGAGGCGAACGGCGACGACACCGCGCTGCGCCGCGCCCTGCGGGCCCTGTTCCCCGACCGGGCCCCGGGCAGCCGCCGGATCGGCCGGGGCCGGGCCGAACGGGTCGCGGACGCCGCCGGCCTGGGCGAGGCGGCCCGCAGCGCGGGCGTCGCCGCCGTCGTGCTCGATCCCCCCGCCGCCTCGGTACTCGCCCTGCGCACCACCTCCGGCCGGGACACGGCCTTCCTGCTCAACAACGAGAGCGCCGAGACCGTGACCACCGAGGCCGTCTTCCCGGCCGGCGGGGTGCCCGAACTGCGCGAGCCGACCACCGGCACGGTCACCGCCGCCCCCGTGTACAGCGCGGCGGACAGCGGCGCACCGGGCGCCGAGGCCACCCGGCTGCCGCTGCGCCTGCGCCCGTACGAGACGCTGGCCGTGGTGTTCCGCGCGGGCGCCCGCGCGGGCGCCCATCTGACCCGGGCGGACCTCCCGGTCACCGCCGTGAGGGCCGAGGACGGCCGGCTGCGGGTGGCGGCGCTGGCCCACGCCCCCGGCCGGTACGCGTTCACCGGCACCGACGGACACCACGGCTACCGCGGCGAGGTGCGGGTCACCGACCCCCTGCGGGCGATACCGCTGGACGGCGACTGGACCCTGACCCTGGAGCGGGACGGCGCCGAACCCGTCGTGCGGCCACTGGGCAGCTGGGCCGACCTGGACCCGGGTTTCTCCGGCAGCGCCACCTACGCCAAGGACATCACCCTCACCCCGGCGGACCTCGACGGCCGCCGTCTCCACCTCGACCTCGGAGAGGTGCGCGAGGTCGCCGGGGTGACGGTGGGCGGCACCGCGCTGGAGCCCGCGCTGTGGGCCCCGTACGCCGTGGACGTCACCGACGCGCTGCGCCCCGGCGTCAACACCATCGCCGTCCGCGTCGCCAACACCCTCGCCAACGAGCGTGGCAAGCCACTGCCGTCCGGGCTGCTGGGGCCGGTGGACTTGCGTCCGCTGCGCCCGGTGACGGTGCGTCTGACCCGTACCTGACCCGCGTCCACCGCCTGTCGCCCGTCTGACGTTCCCGGCCCTTCCGGCCGCATCACACCCACGGAGAGCCCCCATGGACCGACCCCCGCGGCCACCCGCGCGCCGCCGACGTCTCGCCCGGTGCGCCACCACCGCTCTCGCGGCCCTCGCCGCCCTGGCCACCACGGTGCCCTCGGCGGCCCCCGCCGAGGCGAGCACCACCGGCCGCCCCACCGCGCTGCGCACCCAGGCCCTCGAACAGGCCCTCGGCATCGACGACACCACGCCCGAGCTCAGCTGGCGGCCGTCCGTCCCCGGCCGGGACACCGTACAGCGCGCCTACCGGGTCCAGGCCGCCACCAGCGCGGCCCGGCTGGACGCGGGCCGCCCCGACCTGTGGGACTCGGGCAAGGTCGGCTCCGCCGCGCCGCGCACCACCTACGCGGGCGACCGGCTCGGTCCGCGCACCCGCGTGTACTGGCGGGTCAAGGTGTGGGCCGGCGGCGGCGCGGGCCGGGCCTCCGGCTGGAGCGCGCCGTCCGTCTTCGAGACCGGGCTGACCTCGCCGAAGGACTGGTCCGCCCAGTGGATCGGCCATCCCGACTGGAAGCTGAGCGGCCGCACGGTCACCCCCGTGGCCGTCGAGCTGCCGCCCACCACCGCCCGCTATGTGCGGCTGGACGTCACCCGGCTCGGACTGCCGCTCGCCGAGGACGACTTCCCGGCCCTGACCCGCCGGCTGCAACTGGCCGAGATCGAGGTGCGCGACTCCGCCGACCCCGACGGCCCCGACCTCGCCAAGGGGGCGACGGTCACCGCCTCCGAGAGCGACACCGTCCGCAAGGTCTGGGAGCCGGCCCTCGCCGTGGACGGGCTCACCAACAGCGGTGCGCAGACCGCCGCCGGGTACGCGAGCGAACCGCATCCGGACGCCGATGTCTCCGCCACGCCGATCACCCTCACCCTGGACCTGAAGCGGACCGCCCACTTCGACCGGGTGCTGCTCTACCCGCGCGCCGACGTCCTGACCGACGACGGCCGGGTGCCGGGCTTCCCCGTCGACTACACCGTCGCCACCTCGGGCGAGGCCACCGGCCCGTTCACCGAGGCCGCCCGTACCACCGGACAGACCCCGCCGCAGCCGTACCTCCCGGCCGGACTCCCCCTGTTCGCCAAGGACTTCAGCCTTCCGCGGGGCATCCGCTCCGCCCGCCTCTACCTCACCGGCCTCGGGGTCTACGACGCCCGGATCAACGGCCACCCGGTGGGCGACGCCGTACTGGAGCCCGCCAACACCGACTTCGCCGACCGCGTGCAGTACGCCACCTACGACGTGACGAAGCGGCTGCGGCGCGGCGCCAACACCCTCGGCGTGGAACTGGGAGGTGGCATGGCCAACGTGGTGAGCACCGCCGACCGGTACCGCAAGCTCTACGGCAACCTCAGCGATCCCAAGCTGCTCGCCCAGCTGGAGATCACCCTCGCCGACGGCACCGTCCGGCGCATCGTCAGCGGCCCCGACTGGCGCACCACGCTGGGCCCCACCACCTCGTCCAACTGGTACGGGGGAGAGGACTACGACGCCCGCCGGGAGATCCCGGGCTGGGACCGGCCCGGCGGGGACCGCGCCGGCTGGCGGGCCGCCACCGCCGTCGCCGCGCCCGGCACCGCAGCGGCCCCGGCGCGGATCAGCGCCCGCGAGACCGAGCCCATCCGGGTGACCGAGACCCTGAAGGGCACCGAGGTCGCGAACTCCCCGCAGGGCAGCCGGGTGTTCGACCTCGGGCGCAACATCGCCGGCTGGCCCGAGATCACCGTGCGCGCGCCCCAGGGCACCACCGTGCGTGTCTACCCCGCGGAAAGCCTCAAGGACGGCCACGCCAACCAGTCCATCAGCAACGTCGGCGCGCCGCTGTGGGACAGCTACACCACCGGCGGCGGCTCCGCCCGGACCTGGCATCCGCGGTTCAGCTACCACGGCTTCCGCTATCTGGAGCTGAAGGGGCTGCCGGCCGGCGCCGAGGTGTCGGTGCGCGGCCTGGGCCTGCGCACCGACAACGCCCCGGCCGGGGAGTTCACCAGTTCCAACGAGCTCCTGGACGGCATCCACGGGCTCATCCGGGGCGCCATCGAGAGCAACATGATGAGCGTGCTCACCGACTGCCCCAGCCGGGAGAAACTCGGCTGGCTGGAACAGGACCAGCTGGTCTTCCCCGCCCTGGCCGCCAACTACGACATGCGGTCCCAGCTGCGCAAGATCGTACGGGACATGGCCGACGCACAGACCACGGACGGCCTGATCCCCAGCACCGTGCCGGAGTACACCCAGCTGCCGGGCGCCTACCGCAACGACGCCAACTGGGGCGGCGCGTTCGTCCTCGTCCCCTGGCAGCTCTACACCACCTACGGCGACACCGAGACGCTGCGCGCCTACTACCCGAAGATGAAGGAGTACGCGGCCTTCCTCCAGCGGCAGGTCACCGACGGCATCCTCGACTACGGCCTGGGCGACTGGTTCACCCCCGACCGCACCTTCCCGCGTGCCGTCGCGGGCACCTACGGCTACTGGCGGGTCACCGACGCCCTCAGCCGGATCGCGGGCGTGCTCGGCGAGCGCGCGGACGCCGCCGCGTACCGGGAGCGCGCCGACGCCTCCGTAGCCGCCCTGTCCGCCACCTACTACGACGCCACGACCGGCACCTTCGGGGGCGGCGGACACGGGGCCGAGGCGCTCGCGCTGGACATGGGAGCCGTACCCGACGGCCAGCGGCAGCGGCTGCTCGACCACTTCGTACGCGGTGTCGAACAGGCGGGTCACCACCTCCTGCTCGGCGAGATCTCCCTGCCCGCCGCCTTCCGGGTGCTGTCCGCGGCCGGACGCGACGACGTGATCTACCAGATCGCCACCCGCACCGACAGCCCCAGCTACGGCTACCAGGTCGAGCACGGCAACACCACGCTCGGCGAGAGCTGGGACGGCGGCTCCGGCCAGTCCCAGAACCACTTCATGCTCGGCGCCATCGACTCCTGGTTCACCGGCTCCCTCGCCGGGATCCGGCAGACCGACGACTCGATCGGCTACCGCGAACTGCTCTTCGCCCCCGCCGTCGTCGGCGACCTGACCTCGGCGGCCGCCTCGTACACCACGCCGTACGGCCCCGCCCGCAGCACCTGGCGGCGCGACGGCTCCGCGTACCGGCTGACCGTGACGGTGCCCGCCGGGACCACCGCCGAGGTGCGGGTGCCCGTCACCTCCGGCGCGGTGCGGGCGCCGGACGGGGCCCGCCCGCTGCGCACCGAGGACGGCGCGCGGGTGTACGCGGTCGGATCCGGGACCTGGACCTTCACCTCCCACTACCAGCCGCGGACCGGGAGCGACGCATGACCGACGACCGCGCCGCTCACCCTGGACCGCTGGTCGCTGCGGGTGGCGGACTGGCGGCCGGGCCGCGCACCCGACCGCCATGTCACGGTGGACCACCGGCTGAGCCTCGACGCCCTCGCGGCGTGGCCGGACATCCCCGGCCTGGAGGATGTCTCCGGCGTCGGCCGCTACCGCGCCACCGTGCGGTTGGGGCGCGGCTGGACGGGAGCCGGCAGCGGCGCCCGGCTGGAGCTGGGGGAGGTCTTCGACACCTGCCGGGTCACCGTCAACGGCACCGCCGTGGGCCCCGTCGATCAGGTGACGGGCGTGGTGGACGTCGGGGATCTGCTGCGGCGCGGTGAGAACACCATAGAGGTCGAGGTGGCCACCACGCTGCTGAACCAGCTGCGGACCGTCCGCCCCGCGGAGTTCGGCGCCGCGCAGCGGCAGCGGTACGGCCTGATCGGGCCGGTCCGCCTGGTGCCCTACGGACGGGCGGTGGTGTCCGGCGGCTGACCGGTCACGGCCCGGGACCGGACTTGCCCGGCCGGCGCTCCGCCGGGAGGGCGGGGCGCCGGCCGGTGTGCCGGGCCGGGCGGGCGGCTCAGGCCGCCCGCTCGGTGACCCGCACCGTGCCCTTCTCGATCGTGGCCAGGCGCGGAGCCCGGCGGGCGATGGAGCTGTCGTGGGTGACCATGACGAAGGTCAGGCCGTGCTCCTCCCACAGCCCCTCCAGCAGCGTCATGATCTCGTCGCGCATCGACTCGTCCAGGTTGCCGGTCGGCTCATCGGCGAGCAGCACCTTGGGGCGCTTGACCAGCGCGCGGGCGATCGCCACGCGCTGCTGCTGGCCCCCGGACATCTCGCCCGGCAGATGCCCCAGCCGTTCGCCGAGCCCCACCGACGTCAGCGCCTCGGCGGCCCGTTCGCGCCGCGCGGCGGCCTTGACGCCGAGCGGGACGAGGGCGGTCTCCACGTTCTCCTGCGCGGTGAGCGTGGGGATCAGGTTGAAGCTCTGGAAGACGAAACCGATGTTCTCGGATCTGACCTTGGTGAGTTTGGCCTCGCTCAGCGAGGCCAGGTCGACGCCGTCGAACTCGACCGTGCCCGAGGTGGGGCGGTCCAGGCCGCCGAGCATCTGGAGCAGGGTGGACTTGCCGCCGCCGGTGGGGCCCTGGATCACCAGACGGCCGCCGTCCTCGATGGTCAGATCGACGCCGGCGAGGGCGTCGACGGTGTCCTTGCCGCGCCGGTAGCGCTTGATGACGCCGCTGAGCTGGTACATGGGTGACTCCTTGACTTCGTGTCGGGCGGAGGAGGGACGTTGGCGAGAGGTGCGGACCGCGGCTACTCGACGCGGCGCAGCGCGTCGGCCGGGCGCAGCCGGGAGGCGCGCCAGCCGCCGAAGCCCCCCGCCACCAGTCCGCCCGCCACGGCCAGACCCACCGCGAGGACGATGGTGGCCGCGCTGACCGGCGCGGTGAGCGCCACGTCCAGGGTCTTGGCCGCGGCCTGGCGCATCCCGCCGCCCATGCCCCCGCCGGGTCCGCCGCCGCCCGGCCCGCCCATGCCCTGGCCGCCGCCGGACGAGCCCAGCTGGGCGGTGAGGCCGGGGCTGATCGCGGTCACCGCGTAGGCGCCGGCGAGTCCGAGCGCGATCCCGAGCGCACCGCCCAGCAGGCCGTTCACCAGGGCCTCGCCCACGACCTGACGGGTCACCCGGCCGCTCTTCCAGCCCAGCGCCTTGAGCGTGCCGAACTCCCGCACCCGGCGGCTGACGGCGGAGGAGGTGAGCAGCCCGGCGACCAGGAAGGCGGCCGCCAGCACCGCGATGGACAGCCACTTGCCGACGTTCGACGCGAGGTCGGAGGCGGTGGACAGGGAGCCGGAGACGGTGTCGGCCAGGTCGGCGGAGGTGGTGACCGTGGTGCCGGAGACGTTCTTCTGGATGGCCGACTTGACGCTGTCGATCCGCTGCGAGTCCGACGCCTTGACGTAGACGGTGGTGACCTTGTCCTTGGCGTCGGACAGGGTCTGCGCCTGCTTGAGCGGGAGGTAGACGTTGGCGGCGGCCGAACCGCTGTCGGCCGTCGCGATCCCGATGATCTCGAACTTGGTGCCGGAGACGGTGACGTCGTCACCCACCGCCAGTTCCTTCTCCTTGGCATACGCGCTGTCGACGACCGCGACCTTGGCGTTGGTCTGCGCGCTGGTGAAGGTCTTGCCCTTGGTGATCTTGGAGGAGGTCAGCGGGCCGAGGTCCAGGTGGGTGACGTCGATCCCGTAGACGGAGAAGGAGTTGACGTCGAACTGGGCGCCGCCGCCCTGGACCTCGCCCTGCGGCTGGCCGTTCTGGCCGCCCCCGCCGCCGGGGCCGCCCTGCCGGGCGCCGCCGCCGCTCTGGTCCTGCTTGAACTCACCCCGCTGGAACTGGCCGCTGACCTTCATGACCTGGAGGCTCAGCCCGCCGACCGCGTCGGCGACCCCGCTCTGCCGCCCGATCTTGGTCACGGTCGACGCGGACAGGGTCTGGAAGCCCTGCACCATCACCCGGTCGCTGCTCTGTTCCTCGTCGTCGTCGTTGTCGCGCGCGTCGAACTGGAAGCGGGGACGGGAGTTCTGGTCGTCACCGGAGGGTGCCTCGCGGGCCTTGGTGACGGTCATGTCGGTGCCCAGCCCGTACAGCGACTCCAGCACCTTGCCCTGCGCGCGTTCCATGCCCGAGGAGACGGAGGTGACGACGATGACGAGTGCGATGCCGAGCGCCAAGCCCGAGGCGACGACGAGCGCCGCCTTTCTACGGCGGCGCAACTCGCGCCGGAGGTAGGTGAAAAACATGGCGTGACGGTAAGGGCGGGGCGTGATGGGAGGGTGAGGACATGATGAGAGCGGGCTGAGAAACGCTCTAAGGGCGGGCACCGCCCCCGACCGCCTCGGCGTGGTCCTCGAGGTAGTCGCGCACCACCGCTTCGAAACTCGGGTCGCGGTCCAGTCCGAGCGCCGCGGCGCGTGGGTTGTCGAAGTCGGCGGGCCACGAGCCCACGATGGCCTCGATGTCCGGGTCGGGGGCGATCGTCACCAGGTCGGCGGTGGCGTCGCCGGCCACCCGCCGCAGTGTGGTCAGCATGTCGGCGACCGAGACGGTGAGCGCCGGGAGGTTGACCGGCACCCCGCCGTCGAGCCGGCCCGGCCCGGCGCCGCGCTCGACCTCCGCGACGCGGAGGATGCCCGCGACGGTGCGGCGCGGCGAGGCCAGGGGGCCACCCTCAGGCCGGGGCGGACCGGGCAGATCGCCGGGGAGCCGGCGAGCGGCTCGCGGATGATGCCGGACAGGAAGCCGGAGGCGGCCGCGTTCGGCTTGCCCGGCCGTACCGACACGGTCATCAGGCGGGCGACCCGTCCGTCGAGGAAACCGCGGCGGGTGTAGTCCGCGATCAGCTGCTCGCAGACGAGTTTCTGCGTCCCGTAGCTCGACCGCGGCGTGGGCAGGGTCGACTCGCTGACGACCGGCGGCAGCGGCAGCGCGGGGTCGGCACCGTAGACCGCGACACTGCTGGAGAACACCACCCGGGGCATCGGCCCGCCCGCGGCCGACTGGGCCCGCGCGGCCTCCAGCAGCGCGCGCGTGGTGTCCACATTCGCGCTCATCCCGAGGTCGAAGTCGGCCTCGCACGCGGCCGATACCGCGGCGGCGAGGTGGATCAGCACATCCACCGGCTCGGCGAACAGCTCGCCGAGCCGGTCGGCCACGTCGCCCCGCACGATGTCCACGAGCGGGTCGGCGGCCACCGCCGCGCCGGACGGCACGACGCGGTCGGCGAGCACCAGCCGGTCGACCGGCGCACCACGGAACGTCCGCGTGCCGAGCAAGGCGTCGGTGACCTGCCGGCCCAGGAAGCCGAAGGCGCCCGTGACGACGATCCTCATGCGTTCGCTCCTCGCTGGTCGGGGCGCCGGCCGAGACCTCCGCTCGTCCCGGCGCGGGGGGTGTACGCACAGCCGACCCACCCGTCGAACCCCAGGGCGTCGATGACCGTGCCGGGTGGGGGAGGATATGGCCATGACTGATGTCTCTGACCTCGTATCACACCTCGGACTCCAGCCACATGTCGAGGGCGGATGGTTCCGCGAGACCTGGCGGACGTCCGCCGGCGCCGTCCCCGGCGGCTACGACGGCGAGCGGGCCTTCGCCACCGGTATCTACTTCCTGCTGCACCCGGGAGAGGTCTCCCGCTGGCACCGTGTCCGGTCGGACGAGGTGTGGCTGTGGCACCGGGGCGGGCCGCTGCGGCTGCGCCTGGGCGGGAGCGGCGCGGCTCCCGACGAGGCGGGTGCCGATGTCGTCATCCTGGGCAACGGGATCGAGCGCGGCGAGGTGCCGCAGTCCGTCATCCCCGGCGGCGTCTGGCAGAGCGCCGAGCCCGCCGGTGCCGAACCGGTGCTGGTGACCTGCGTGGTGGCGCCCGGCTTCGACTTCGCGGACTTCGAGATGCCCTGAGCCGCGCGGACGGCGCGCGGCCCCGATGCCACTGCCCGCCCGCGCGGAGGGCGGGCAGTGGCGCACGGGTGGCCGATGTGTCGCGAGGCCCTACGCGGCCAGCGCCTTGACGATCCGGTCCAGCATGAACGCCGAGGAGTCCCGGGCCCGTTCTTCCAGTAGCGGACGGCGGCCTGCCGCTCGGTCCACCTCGTGGAACTGGGACACCGCCGGATCGTGCACATCGACGGCGGTCGCGGACCGGGCTCCGCGGAGCGGCGGCGGGCCTACCGGACCGCCATGCGCCGTCATGGTCCGGAGCCGGAACTGCGGGTGATCCGCGGCGATCAAAGGCGACGGCGCGGGGCGGTGACCGCCCCGCGCCACGCGCGGCAGGTGGTGGGGACTCAGCGCGGGACCAGGGCGCGGTTCACCAGGCCCGGAACGTGGCGTCCGGCCGGTTCCCGGCGGTGACGCGCCCGACGCGCAGGAGCGATGCACGGTGGCTCAGGTACTGCCCCGGGGCGGCGTAGGACTCGAAGGATGTCAGAGACTTGTCGGACAGTCCCGGCACCCGCCGCCAGGTCGCGTCGGCGCGGAACGCGTCGTCGTCGGTGAGCGCCTCGCTCCACACGCCGTTGTCCTTCCGCCGCAGGTAGTGGCCGGGGTAGTTGACCGACTCCAGGGACACCGCGGCCGGGTCCGCCAGACCCGGAACCACCTTCCACCGCATGTCGGCGTAGGGCGTGACGTTCGGGTCGACCCGGCCGCGGCTCTCGTAGTGCCGGATGAAGCGGTTCGGCGCGCCGGCCGCCTCGAAGCTGTAGACGTTCGACCGGATCGCGACGTTGTCGAAGCGGGCGAGGGACCGGCCGGCTGCCGCCCCGTCCGCCGCGTTCCCGGCGCCGCGCAGGCCCGCCCGCACGCCGTTGGCTCCCGAGGTGAAGCTCGTGTCCGTCACGCTGAGCCTGGGCTTCGCCATGCCGTCGACGTACACCTTGATCGACGAGCCGATGGCCTCGATCTTCACATGGTGGGTCCTGCCGACCGCCACGCGGAACCGAGCGCGGGCCAGTTCCGTTCGCTGCTCGCCCGTGGACTTGCCCAGGACCAGGCCGTTGGTGGTGAGGTCGGCGTAGTAGCCGCGGAAGCCCTCACGTCCGGCGCCGGGCTCGGTGACGCGGAAGGCGAGTCCGGACGCGCCGCGGCCGTGGGTGAGCGTGACGTCGGCTTCGTAGACGAGGTCCGAGAAGTTCGTGTCCTGCAACGCCAGTCCGCCGGCTCCGGCGACGGAGTACGCCCCGCGGGTCGCCGACCACTGGGCGTCGCCGTAGGTGTGCCATCCCACGGCGTTGTCGTCACCGAAGTCGTCCTGGACCTTCATGGTGACCGGCCGGATGGTGCCGTCCTCGTTGAAGTACATCCGGTCGTAGGCGAGTTGACGGTGGTTGCCTTCGGTGTCGCTGAGCGGGCGGCGGTGGTAGAGGATGTACCAGATGTCGGTGCCGGGCACGTTGACGACCGAGTTGTGGCCCGAGCCGCGGGCGACGGCGGGGTCCTGCCCGAGCACCTTGTCGATCTTCTTGAAGGGGCCGGTGGGCGAGTCGGACATGGCATAGGAGACGGAGTAGTCCGGGCCGGTCCAGCCTCCCTCGGACCACATCAAGTAGTACTTGCCGTTCCGTTTGAACATGAAGGAGCCCTCGGTGTAGTTCTCCGGGGTGATCTCCTTGTAGGTGGTGCCATCGGCGAAGGTGCCGAGGCTGGTCATGTCCGGGTTGAGCTTGACGACGTTGGCGTGATGCCAGCCGCCGTAGTACATGTATGCCTGGCCGTCGTCGTCGATGAAGACGTCCTGGTCGATCGGCTGGGCGCCATTGTGGAACTGCGAGATGAGGGGCTTGCCGAGGGCGTCCTGGTAAGGGCCTTCGGGACGGTCGGCGACAGCCACCCCGATGCCGCCGAGCTCGGAGTTGTTCTGGATGTCGTTGGCCGCGAAGTACAGGTAGTACTTGCCGTTCCGCTCGACCGGTGCGGGCGCCCAGAGGGCGCGTTTGGCCCAGGGGATGTCGGCGATGTCGAGGACCTTGGGGTGTTCGGTCCAGTGCACCATGTCGGTCGAGGAGAACGCGTTGAGATACGTCTGCTGGTCGTACTCCTGGGACGTGGTCGGGTAGATCCAGTACCGGCCGTCGTAGACCGCGACGTCGGGATCGGCGTACCAGCCGTCGACGATCGGATTGCCGGACTCGGCCGTGCTGTAGTCGGGTACGGCGGCGGGAGCCTTCGGCGCGCTCGCGGCGTCGGCTGCCACGGAGGCGGGCGGGAAGCCGAGCAGCAGGGCGGCGGACAGCGCGAGGGAGAAGGTGCGTATTCCGCGAGTGCTGCGAGTGCTGCGAGTACTGCGAGTTCTGCGAACCAACGTACTGCCTTTCGGGAAGGGGACGGAGCACGGGGAAAGCGGGCGGGCCGTCACATCCGGGTTGCCCCGATGCCGTTCGCGCGGCGTTCCGTCGGGCGGTGCCTCGGCGGACGAAGGTGGTGTCGGCATGAGGCCCCCGCAGGCGCACACTAGGGTGCTGACAACGATGTCACAGATGGATCTCATGGAGACTTCCAGCTGCTGCGGCCAGTGTCAATACGCCGTAACGCCCCTTGTGTTCGCGCCGCACCTTGGCGCCGTACCCCAGGTGTTCTTCCACCCCGAGGGAGTACGACCCAGGCCCTTCGCCCCGGCATCCGGATCTCCGTCCCGCCCCGCCGGCGCGGGCTGGAGTTCCTGGCCGACTACGACAACCGGGTGCCCGAGGGCGCGGTGAGCGTCAAGGCGGTGCGCGGGGACGACCGCGGGGCCGTGCTCCTCGACGTCGAGTGTCACCAGCTCGGCGACACCGACCCCCGTGCCCTGGCGGTACGAAACCAGCAGCGGCGTCCGCGCCGCGCGCCGACGCCCTGGAGGTGGCACTCCCCGCCCGCCCGTCGGCGCCCTGCGTCCAGGTCCTGCGCATCGAGCCGGAGGCCGGCGGGCGGGAAGGGGAAAGGGTCAGGCAGTCGGCGCGGACACGCCCTTGATGAGGGCGGTGAGTTCGGCGAGCTCGGACTCGGTCAGGTCGGTCAGGGGCGGGCGCACGGGTCCGGCGCTGTGCCCGGTGGCGGTCATCCCGGCCTTGACGATGCTGACCGCGTAGCCGTGTTGCCGGTTGCGGATCTCGGTGTAGGGCAGCACGAAGTCGCCCAGCAGTTTGGCGACGGTGTCGCGGCGGCGCTCGCGGACGGCGCCGTAGAACTCGAGGGCGAACTCGGGCAGGAAGTTGAAAATGGCGGAGGAGTAGGTGGTGACGCCGAGTTCGAGGTAGGGCAGGGCATACGTCTCGGCGGTGGGCAGACCGCCGACGTAGGTGAGGCGCTCGCCGAGCCGGGTGTGGATGCGGGTCATGGCGTCGATGTCGCCGATGCCGTCCTTGTATCCGATGAGGTTGGGGCAGGAGTCGGCGACGCGGGCGAGGGTGTCCGCGCTGTAGCGGGCGTTGGCGCGGCCGTAGACGATGACACCGAGGCTCGTCGACGCGCAGACGGCCTCGACGTGCTGGGCGAGCCCGGCCTGCCCGGCCTCGGTGAGGTAGGGCGGGAACAGCAGGATGCCGTCGGCGCCGGCCCGCTCGGCGGCCTGGGCGTACTCGATGGCGGTGCGGGTGCCGTACCCGGCCGGCGCCAGGATCGGGGTGCCCTCGGGCGCGGCCTGTACGGCGGCGGTGACCACCTCTTCGGTCTCCGCGGCGGTCAGGGAGAAGAACTCACCGGTGCCGCCCGCGGCGAACAGACCGCCGACCTCGAACGCGCCGAGGCGTTCGATGTTGGCGCGGTAGGCGCTCTCGTCGAAGGAGAGGTCGTCCGCGCGGAAGTGTGTGACCGGGAAGGAGAGCAGGCCCGATCCGATGCGCCGGCCGAGCTCCGCGGGGGTGAAGGACGTCATGGTGGTTCTGCTCCTGGGAGGCGGTTGAGAGGTGGTGCGACACGGCGGTGGCCGCCGTCGCATGCGCTGTGTGGTTCCGGGACAGACGCTACGAGCCCCCACTGATGCGTGTCCAACACTCAAAAGGCATCCTCCAATACCGTCTCAGTATCGTGAGAGGGGAGGAGGAGACGGGACGGGGGGAGTGGCGCGGGTCCGGACATGGGTCTGGCGCGGGCTCCGCGCCGTCCGTCGGCGGAGCCCGCGCCAGGCGGGCGCCCTCCTCGCCGTGCGGGGAGGGCAATGCGGGGGACCTCGGTGGTCAGGGGGTGGTCAGGGGCGCTTGCCGACCTCGTGGGTGTCCTGGGTCCAGGCGCGCGCCTGCTCGCTCAGGGTGATGCCCAGGCCGGGCCGGCCGGAGAGGTGCATGCGTCCGTCGCTGATCGTCAGACGCTCGTTGAACAGCGGCTCCAGCCAGTCGAAGTGCTCCACCCACGGCTCGATGGGGTAGGCCGCGGCCAGGTGGACGTGGATCTCCATGGCGAAGTGCGGGGCCAGCTGGAGGTTGTTGTGCTCGGCGAGCGTGGCGAGCTTGAGGAACTGGGTGATGCCGCCGATGCGCGGGGCGTCGGGCTGGATGACGTCGGCGGCGCCGTGGCGGATCAGCTCGTAGTGCTCGGCGACGCTGGCCAGCATCTCGCCGGTGGCGACGGGGGTGTCGAGGGAGGCGGCGAGGGCCGCGTGGCCCTGCGCGTCATAGGCGTCGAGCGGCTCCTCGATCCAGACCAGGCCGAAGTCCTCCATGGCGCGGCCCATGCGCTGTGCGGTGGGCCGGTCCCACTGCTGGTTGGCGTCGACCATCAGCGGGACGTCGTCCCCGATGCGCTCGCGTACGGCGGTCAGCCGGCGCAGGTCCTCCTTGGAGTCCGGGTGGCCCACCTTGATCTTGATGCCGCCGATGCCGTTCGACAGCGACGCGGTGGCGTTGTCGAGGAGCTCCTCGGTCGGGGTGTGCAGAAAGCCGCCGGAGGTGTTGTAACAGCGCACCGAGTCCCGGTGCGCGCCCAGCAGTTTGGCCAGCGGCAGCCCGGCCCGCTTCGCCTTCAGGTCCCACAGCGCCACATCGATGGCGGCGATCGCCTGGGTGGCCACACCGCTGCGCCCCACCGACGCCCCGGCCCAGACCAGCTTGGTCCACAGCTTGCCGATGTCGCTGGGGTCCGCGCCGATCAGATTGTCGACGATCTCCTTGGCGTGCGCGAACTGGGCGGGTCCGCCGGCGCGCTTGGAGTAGCTGAAGCCGATGCCCTGGTGTCCCTGCTCGGTCTCGATCTCCGCGAACAGGAAGGCCACTTCGGTCATCGGCTTCTGCCGCCCGGTCAGGACCTTGGCGTCGCTGATCGGCGTGGCCAGCGGCAGGGTGACCGAGGAGAGCTTGACCCAGGCGATGGTGTCGAGGGTGGCGTCGCCGTGCTGGCCGGCGGCGGAGGCGGCTGTGTGCGTCATCGTCACTACTGCGTGTCCCTGGTGTGTGAGGCGGATGTGATCGATCTGGCCGGACCCCGCTGAGGGGCAGGCTGCTCGCCGTTGGTTCGGACTGACGTTAAGGTCGGCGATTGATCCACGTCCAACACGATTTTTAGATGATTCAATGCCTGGAGAGCATCGATGTTCACATTGACGCAACTGGTGAGCTTTGTCGCCGTCGCCGAGGAGCTTCACTTCACCCGGGCCGCGGAGCGTCTGCGGATGACGCAGCCACCACTGAGCCGGCAGATCCAGCTCCTGGAACACGATCTCGGTGTGCAACTGCTGGACCGCACCAACCGCACGGTGCGCCTCACCCCGGCCGGCCGGTCCTTCCTCAACGAGGCGCGCACCATCCTCCGCCAGGCGGAAGCGGCCGCACTGTCCGCCCGGCAGGTCTCCGCGGGGGAGGCCGGTGCGATCGCGATCGGGTTCACCGGGGCCAGTGCCCACTCCTCGCTGGGTCCGCTCCTGGACGTGGCCCGCTCGGCGATGCCCGGCACCGAGATCGTTCTGCGTGAGATGGTGACCCGGGACCAGCTGGAGGCGATCACGGGCGGGTCGCTCGATCTGGGGATGATCCGCCCTTCGAGCACCGGGCCCGACCTCGCGACGCGCCCCGCCATCAGGGAGGGACTGCTCGCCGCCGTGCCCCGGGAGCACCCGCTGGCGGAGGGGGACGAGATGCTGCCGGTCCACGTCTTCGACGAGCAGGAAGTGCTCATGTACTCACCGGTCGAGGCGCGCTACTTCCATGAGCTGCTGGTGAGCGTCTTCCGGGCCGCCCAGGTCACCCCCCGCTTCACCCAGTACCTCAGCCAGGTCCACAGCCTGCTGGCCATGGTCAACGCGGGGTGGGGCATCGCCTTCGTCCCCGAGTCGGCCGCCCAGATGCGCTTCCCGGGGATCACCTTCCGCTCGCTGGAGCTGCCCGACCCGGCCCCGGTCGAGCTCCACCTGGTCTGGCGCAAGAACAACGACAACCCGGTGCTGCACTCCCTGCTCCGGCACCTGTGACCGTTCGCATCCGCCTCTTTGCGCTGGTGGGACGGGGTGGCGGGCCGCGATCCAGATGCATGTAAATTACATGGATATTGTCATGCGCCCGGAGCGTGGCCAAGGGAAGGGGACCAGTGCGAGAAACGGTGGCACAGGCCACGCGGACGGCCGTACCGGGTGGACCCGCGACGACACGGATCGAGCGCTCCCGTGGCACCTCCCTGGTCCGCACCCTGGCCGAGATCCTGTGGTTCCCCGTGGCCCTCTTCCTCGGCTTTCTGTTCTGTTTCGCCCCGGCTCTGCACGCGCCCCAGCCGCACCACGCGAAGGTGGTGGTGGCCGGCCCGGCGTCGGCGGCGCGGGTCGACGCCGCCTTGCGGCGGCAGCACCCCGGCGGGTTCGACGTCACCGCCGTGGCCGACGGCCAGGAAGCACGGCGGTCGGTGCTGGACCGGGAGGCCGTGGCCGGCTTCGCCGGTGGCGGCCGGCACCCCGTGCTGTACGTGGCCAAGGCCAACGGCATGTCCCTCGAACAGGCGCTGGTCAAGGCGTTCACCGCACTCGACGCCGACGGCGGCCGGCGGCTCGAGGTCGAGGACGTGGCCCCCACGGTCGGCAAGGACCTGATGGGCACGACCCTGGTCTACTTCGGCATCGCCTGGAGCGTCCCCGGTTACCTCCTCGCGACCACCCTGCTGCGTGCGGTGACCTTCAACCGGCGCAGGAAGCTGCTGACGATCGCGGGCGCCGCCGCTCTGCTCAGCGTCGTCGGCTTCCTCGTCGGCGTGGGGCTGGGCTACCTCCCCTTCGCCCCCGGGGCCTTGGGCGTCGCCTTTCTGCTCACCACCGCGGTGGCCACGTTCGCCTCCGGTCTGGCGCCGTTCGCCAAACAGTTCTTCCCCGCCCTGGGCATGGGCCTGTTCATCGTGGCGTCCATCCCCACCAGCGGCGGTGTGGCCCCCGCCCCGCTGCTGCCCACCCCCTTCCAGTGGGTGCACGCCGTGATGCCCCTCGCCAACGCGGTGGACGCCCTGCGCGGCATCCTGTACTTCGACGGGGCGGGGGTGCTGGGACCGGTCCTCGTGCTGTGCGCGTGGATCGCGGCAGGTGTCGCCCTGCTGGGCCTGGACGCGTGGCTGCGGTCCCGCCGGGCCGCGCGACGGGACGCGGAGGACGAGCCGGAGGACGTGGCGGAGCCCCCGGTGGACGACCCCTCCCTGGAGGTGCCGACGCCCACCGCGCTTCCGATCCACCGCCACCACTTCGGCGAGCCCGTGCCGATGCTGAGGGGCACCGTCCACGACGCCGAGCGGCGGCCGGTCCGCCACGCCGCGGTGACCGTCATGGACACCGGCGGCCGGCAGCTGGTCCGCACCACGACGAACGAGCGGGGCGAATACGCCGTGACCGGTCTGCCCGAGGGATACCTCACCATCGTGGCCTCGTCCTCCGCCCGGGAGCCGGTGGTCCACCAGCGGCTGCTGCGGTCCGGTGCGGTCATCAGGGCGGACTTCGCCCTGCGTGGCCGCAGCGGAGCGAAATCCAGGTGACGGCGGCCCCCGTGCTGCCTACGATCGGACCCCGTGCTCTCCCGACCCTCCTTCATCGGTGACGAAGCGATCGCGCACGCCGTCGCCACGCATTGGCTGCCGGACGCCACCGAGGCCGACTACCTGCCCTGGGGCTTCGGCGCACACCACTGGCGGGTGACCGGTGGCGGTACGACCTTGTTCGTGACGCTGGACCAGCTGCGGCCCCGGCACACCGAGGCGACGCTGGAGGCCGCCTACGCCGGGGCGGCGGCACTGGCGGCCGCCGGTATGGAGACGGTGTGCGCGCCGTTGCCCGCCCGGTCCTCCGGCCGGTTCACCGTCGGCGTCGGGGCCGGTGCGCTCAGCGTGACGCCATGGCTGGAGGGACGGAGCCCCACCGAGGCGGAGGCGGGCGAGCCCCGGCACCTGCGCGCGGTCGAAGCCGCCCTGGCCGCACTGCACCGCGCCGCACCACCACCCGGGCTGCGGCACTGGACTCCCCAGGTCGGCCCCGGATTCGCCGGGCAGCTGCGGGCCCGCACCGCCCGGCCCTGGACCTCGGGCCCGCTGGCGGAGCGGGCGCGGACCGCGATCGCCGCACACGACGCCGCGATCACGCGCTGGACGGACCGCTACCTCCGGCTCGCGGACCTCGCCCGCACCCGCCGGGAGCTGTGGGTGCCGACCCACGGCGAGCCGCACCACGCCAACCAGGTCGTGGGCGCGTACGGGCTGAAGCTGGTCGACTGGGAATCGCTGGCCCTCGCGCCACCTGAGCGGGACTACGCCGACCTGATCGCGGCCGGCGCGGCCGATCGCCTGCGCCCCGACCCGGCCATGGTCGAGTTGTTCGCCCTCGACTGGCGTCTCTCCGAGATCGCCGCGTACGCGCGCTGGTTCGCCGCCCCGCACACCGGCACGGACGACGACCACACCGCCCTGGAGGGACTGCACGAGGAACTGGCGCAAGCCCCGGACTGACCACAGCCGGGCGCCGGGTCACTTCCCCAGGGCCTCCCGGGCCACCGTGAGCGCCTGCTCGGCGTAGCCGCGGCCGAACAGCACGGTGTGCACCAGCAGGGGGAAGAGCTGATGCAGCCCGACGCGGTCGGCCCAGCCCCCGGCGAGCGGCGCCACCTCCTGGTAGCCGGCCAGCACCTGTTCCAGATGTGGGCAGCCGAACAGGTGGAGCATCGCCAGATCGGTCTCCCGGTGGCCACCGTGCGCGGCCGGGTCGATCAGCCAGGCCTGCCCGTCGGCACCCCACAGGACGTTGCCGTTCCACAGGTCGCCGTGCAGCCGGGCGGGCGGCTCGGCGGGACCGGCCAGCTCCGGCAGCCGCTCGCAGGCACGCTCGATCACCTCGGCCTCGCCGTGGCGCACCGTGCCGTCGTCGACGGCGCGGCGCAGATAGGGCAGCACCCGGTGGTCGGCATACCAGCGCGGCCAGTCGGTGCCCGTGACATTGCGCATCGGAGCGAGCCCGATGTACGCGTCCGTGGGGCCGTCGGGCGGCGGTGCGCCGAACGCGGGCGCGCCGACGGCGTGCAGGGCGGCCAGGTCGCGGCCGAACCGGGCCGCCGTCCGGGCGTCCGGCCGGCCGGCTGGGACCTGGTCGGTGACCAGCCAGTGCCGGTCGTGGCCGTGCACCGCCGGAACGCGGACCGTGCCGGCGTCGGCCAGCCAGCGCAGGCCCGCCGCTTCGGCCCGCACCGCGTCCGGGTCGTCACCGCGCTTGACCATCACCGTCTGCCCGCCGTCCAGCGTGACCTCGGTGAGCAGCCCGGAGGTCGGACGCCGGCCGGTCACCCGACGGCCGGTGAGGCGAGCCGCCGCGGCGCCCGGGTCCTCACCGGCCCCGGCCACGGAACGGGCCCTCATGCGCCCAGGCGCTCGCGCACCCAGGCCAGCAGGCCGGGCACGGAGGCTTCGATCATGGCCAGCACCTCGTCGAACCCCTCCGGACCGCCGTAGTACGGGTCGGGGACGTCCAGGTCGCCGGTGGCATCCGGGTCGAAGGACCGCAGCATTCTGACCCGGGACGGGTCCTCGACCAGCCGGCGCAGCGCCTTCTCGTGGCCGCGGTCCATCGCCAGGAACAGATCGGCGTCCCCGTGCTCGGCACCGATCTGGGCCGCGATGTGCTCGATGGGGTAGCCGTGCCGTGCCAGCAGCTCGCCGGCCCGTTCGTCGATGGGTTCGCCGACGTGCCAGGGGCCGATGCCGGCGCTGCTGACCCGTACCGCACCGTCGAGCCCCGCCCCGCGCAGACGCTCGGCGAAGACCAGGACGGCGGACGGCGACCGGCAGATGTTCCCGCTACAGACAAAGCAGATGTGCACGGCCACCAGGGTAGGTCCTGACGGCGCGGTGACGCGGGCGCGGTCCGCCCGGGGGAGACCCCGGCTCACCCCGCCCACGGCTTGTCCACCAGCGGGGTCCGGAGCCACCTCACGCCTTCGGCGCTCTCATCGGGCCTCAGCTCCAGCATGTGGCCACCGGGCCGGTCCGAGGCCCGCGCGATCGCGCTCACCAGCCGCTCGGCGAGATCGGGGCCCTCGGTGTCGTCCATGTCGTCGACCGGCGCGCCGGCCCGTACGTCCTGGCGGACCTCTTCACCGCTGTGGAGGGTCAGGATCAGGTGCTGGGGTGTCTTCCTGTCCCATCTGACCTGCTCGATGGTGTCGGCGCGCACCATGCGGCCGCCGAACGTCGCGCTGTTGACCCGCACCCACACATCGGGCGTCATCGCGGCCCTCCCTCGCACGGGTGTCGACGCTCCTCCTCGTTCCTTCCCGTTGTACCGGACGGAGCCCGGCTGTACCGGATGGAGCCCGCGTCAGGCCCTGTGGTCCGCGAACGGGCCATCGGCGGCGAAGGCCAGCGTGGCGAAGCGTTCCCCGATACGGCGGTGGGTGGCCGCGTCCGGGTGGATATCGTCGGGCAGCGGCAGCTCGGCGGCGTCGGCCTCGCCGTAGAGGTCGCGGCCGTCGAGGTAGTGGAGGTGGGGGTCGTCGGCCGCCCGCTGCTTGACGATCCGGGACAGCTCATCCCGGATGACGCCCAGCGTCAGCTTTCCGGCGGCGCGCTCGGCGGGGTCGCCGGTGGCCAGGAACCGCAGCTTTCCGGTGCCGAGCGCGCTGACGTCGAAGGCCGCGGGGCCGGGCGTGTTCTCGTGGATGGGGCACAGGATGGGGGAGACGACCAGCAGCGGTGTGGTGGGATGCCCCTCGCGGATCGTGTCGAGGAAGCCGTGCACCGCCGGGCCGAAGGCGCGCAGCCGCATCAGGTCGGCGTTGACCAGATTGATGCCGATCTTGATGCTGATCAGGTCGGCGGGGGTGTCCCGCATCGTCCGTGCGGTGAACGGGTCGAGCAGGGCGCTGCCGCCCAGGCCGAGGTTGATCAGTTCGACGCCGCCGAGGGAGGCGGCGAGCGCGGGCCAGATGGCGGTGGGGCTCGCGGCGTCGGAGCCATGGCTGATCGAACTGCCGTGGTGCAGCCACACCTTGCGGCCCCGGTCCGGTACGGGCTCGACCGGAGCGTCGGTGCGCAGGGCGAGGAGTTCGGTGGTCTCGTTGTGCGGCAGCCAGATCTCGACGTCCTTGACGCCCTCGGGCAGGTCGGCGAAGCGGAGGGTGCCGGCCGGGCCGGAGTGGTGCTCGGCGCTGCCGGTGGCCAGGTCGATGGTCAGGGCGTTGCCGCCGGTCACCGTGGACTGGGCGGTCAGACGGCCATCGATCAGCAGGTCGTAGACGCCGTCCGGGCGGGGCGGGGCGCCCACGTAGACCCGCTTGGTGGGCAGCGTGTCCAGTTCGACGGCGGTGGCCCGGGTCCGGAAGACCAGCCGTACGCCGGACGGCTGGGCCTCCGCCATGGCGAGCTGCCCGTCGGCGCACTGGGCGCGCGCCCAGGCGGGCAGCCGGTGCGGCAGCAGTCCGTGCGCGGTGCGCTCCAGGTCGAGGGCGCCCCGAAGGATGTCGGCGGTGATGGGCGTGGTGATCCAGTGGTGCTCGGTGGTGTGCATGGTCCCGCCTGTAGAGAGATGGGAGATGAGAGGTACGCAGGGATGGTCCGGACGCGGCGCGGGGCCGACGGCCTGGAGCTGGTGGGCCAGGGTCAGGGTGCGGGCCAGTTCCGCAGCAGGGCGTCGAGGGCGTCCAGGGTCCGCGACCAGCTTTCCCCGCTGTCGGGGGCGCTGTGGCTGAACCCGCCGGCCATCTCCAGGCTGACGTAGCCGTGGAAGACGCTGCCCAGCAGCCGGACCGCATGTGTCTGGTCCGGCTCCGTCAGGTCGTAGCCGCGCAGGATCGCCCGCGTCATCTGGGAGTGCCGGCCACCGGCACTGACCGCCGCCGTTTCCGGGTCGAGCCTGAACTGGGCCGCGGCATAGCGGCCGGGATGCTCCCGGGCGTAGTCCCGGTAGACGCATCCGAAGGCGATCAGGGCGTCCTTGCCGGCCCGCCCGGCCAGGGCGTCGGCGGCCCGGTCGGCGAGCTCCTCCAAGGCGAGCAGGGCGATCCTGGTCTTGAGGTCCTGGGAGTTCTTCAGATGCGAGTAGAAGCTCGCGACCTTGACGTCGAACCGCCTGGCCAGCGCCGAGACGGTCACCTGGTCGAAGCCGACCTCGTCGGCCAGTTCCGCACCCGCCCGGGTCAGGCGTTCCGCGGTCAGTCCCACCCGTGCCATACCCTTCCTCTCGTTCGGTGGAGCCCATTATGCATTTGCCTAATACCTTTAGGCAAATTAGCCTGCCGTTTATGAAGCCGCTGACCGAACAAGAGATCCGTGCCGCGTTCGTGAACTGCACCAAGGGCGAGGCGAAGCGCCTGTCCGTCCCGCGTGACCTGGCCGACCGGCCCTGGGACGACCTGGACTACCTCGGCTGGCGGGACCCTCAGGCCCACGACCGCGCCTACCTCGTCACCGCACTGGACGGCCGCCCGGTCGCCCTCACGCTGCGCTGCCCCGGCCCCGCCTCCTGGCAGGCGCGGCGCAGCATGTGCTCGATGTGCCTGACCGCCCACACGGGCGGCGTCTCCTTGATGGTCGCGCCGAAGGCGGGGAAGGCCCGGCAGCAGGGCAACTCGGTCGGCGCCTACATCTGTAGCGACCTCGCCTGTTCGCTGTATGTGCGCGGCAAGAAGGACGCGGGCGTCGGCGCCCGCCCCCAGGAGTCGCTCACCCTGGAGGAGAAGATCCAGCGGACGGCGGCGAACGTCGCCGCCTTCCTCGCCAAGGTGACCGCCTGACAGCCGGCGGTCCCGTCAGGCGGGACCCGCGCCCGGAACGGTCCGCACGGGCGTGGCCCGGAGCCGCGCGGGCTCCGGGCCAGGCCACCGCTCGTCCTCACCGGAGCGAATGGGCCGCCATGATGCCGAAGCCCGCGACATCTGCCCACGTACCTGGAGCACCCTGCTCGGACTGCTGGACACCCTGGGCATCGACCGGACGCACCGGAGCGGGGAGTCGCCCGGCGGCTGGGTGACCACCAGTTCGCCGCTCGCTGCCGGACCGGGTGCTCGGGATCGTTCCCAACACGCCAGGCGGCAGCATGGCCAGCTGAGCAGGCCGCATCCGGCGCCGATGAGGACGAGTCGCCATGCGACGTCCAGCAACGAGGAGTGCGCAGCGGCCGGTGCGGGCGCGGAAGGGCCGGGTGCGCGTCCCGCGGGGGTACGCGCACCCGGTTCTCGCGGTCTGGCCCGGCGTGGGGACACCGGTGGATCAGCTGGTGAGGGCCTGAGAGATGCGATCGGCTGCTTTACGGACCTGGTCGAGAACGGCCGCGCGGCGGGCGTCGTCGAGGCGGAAGGCCGGGCACGGCGCGGAGAGCGCGGCCCTGGTGAGCGTGCCTTCCTTGATCGGGGCGGAGGCGGCCCATACGCCCTCGTCGATTTCTTCCTGGCTGACGTCCCAGCCCTGTTCGACGGCGCGCCGGATCTCGTCGAGGAACGTCTCGCGACCGTGCACCGGCGGTGGGGTTCCGGTGGCGAGGGCCTGGTCGACGTAGCGCTCGCGTTCCGTCTCCGGGAGGCTGCCGATCAGGAGGCGGACGCTGGCGCCGCGGAGCGGGGGCATGTTCTGCCCGGTTTCGAAGGACAGACGGAACGGCCGCAGGGTCTCCACCCGGTGAATGCACACCGGCAGGCCGTGGACCATGCGGACGAGCAGCACGGTCTCTTCGATCTGCTCGGACAGTTCACGCATGTACGGCTCGGCGATGTGGACCAGAGGGGTGGCCTGGCGAGCGGCTCGGCTGAGCGCGGCCACGCGCATGGTCAGGTGGTATTGGCCGCGTTCGCGTTCTTCGATCAGACCCATGTCGCGCAGCAGTGCCACGTAGCGGTGCGCCGTGGGGACGGGGATCCCCAGGTCCTCGGCGAGTTGCCGGACCGAGGCCACCGGGCGCTGTTCCGTGAAGGCGAACAGGAGCTCAAGTGCCCTGCGCCCACTGTCCGCGCCCGCCTTGGAGGCTGCCAATGCGCTCTTCCTTCCCCATCGACTTCCACGTCACGCCCTACTGTAACCCGATCGCATAGCGATAATTTCATTATCTCAGGGCGATGTGAAGCGGGCGAGCTGTTGTCCTTCGTGCTCATGGTGACGGTATTTCGGCCTGCTCGACCCGTTGACTTTGAACCGGGCCCCACCCTACTGTTCGAAATCGCACAGCGAGAGCACTGCAATCACTCTGCGATAATACGGAGGCTCTCGGGAGTGCCAAGCGGACGGCACGGGCCGCTCCCGTCGCACCGCTCCCTGCCCGTTCCTGTCCGGACCCGCCCGAGGTGCGCCGCTCGTCATCGGTGCTCGGGCGTTCACCGCGAGCCCGGAGCTGTCCCTTCCCCTCATCGTCAGGAGAGCGCATGACCGTGAACACCGAGAAGTCCAGGGAAGCGTGGACCCTGGTCGCCCGCAGCGACGATGTCGCGGAGGGCGGACGGCAGGTGATCGAGCTCGGCAACGACGTGCAGATCGGCCTGTTCCGCTTCAGAGGAAAGCTCTACGCGTACGAGAACCTCTGCCCGCACCAGGGCGGACCCGCCTGTCAGGGGCGCATGGTCGACGGAGTGCGGGAGCGGATCGAAGAAGGAGGCCGCAGCGCCGGTCTGGCCTTCGACAAGGACGACCCCCACATCGTCTGTCCGTGGCACGGCTTCGAATACCGGCTCACGACCGGCGAACACGCCGGCGTGCCGTCCATCCGCCTGCGCGGCTTCGGCGTCCGTGAGGAAGGGGGCGACATCCATGTCGCTCTCTGAGCTCACCAAGGGCGCCGAGCTCGCCCGTCAGGCAACCGAACTGGAAGCCCAGGTCGATGCCCTGCTGAACGGCCGGACGCCGCAGGAGCCGGCCGAGGTGCCGGCCGATGCCGTCCGCAGTCTGGTCACCGCCGCGGCCCGTCTCTTCACGGCCCACGCCGAGGCGACCGGCGCCCGAGTCGATGAGCCGCTCCGCTCCGATGTGAACCCCACCGAGGCCGTCGAGCTGGCGTGCGCGCTGCTGCGGGCCCGGGACCTGAACCCGTTCGACCTCGCCCTGTGGTTCTCCCGCTCCCGCTGAGCCGCTCTATGGAAAAGGAGCAGACCATGACCACGACCCACCAGCCCAAGCCACTTCCCACGCAGGAAATCACCACCCGCACGCACACGGCGGACATCCTGGCCAACGCCCGCCGCGACACCGATCGCTACGGGCTCGACAAGGTCTTCATCTGCGATGTCGACTCGCACCACGCGGAGCTGAACTCCTGGAAGGACATCATCTCCTACGTCGAGGACCCCGTCCTGCGCGACATCGCCCAACAGATGATGATCCACCGCCCGCAGGCGGGGCAGCTAGCCCTGAGCAACTACAAGGCCGGGCTTGCCCTCCAGGACGCCGGTGCGCGCATTCCGCACCAGTCGGGTCTCGCGGAGTCGGTACCGGACACGGGCGACGCCCGTGATGTCGAGCTGGTGTGCCGGGCGATGGACGCGATGAGCATCGACATCCAGGTGGTCTTCCCCCAGCCGATGCTGGAGATCGGACTGCACCCCGAGAAGGGGATCGCCGTGCAGCTGATGAAGGCCTACAACCGGTGGTTCGTCGAGAACGTCCTGCCGAAGGACCCCAGGATCAAGACCATGCTCGGTCTTCCCTTCGAGGACCCGCAGGCGTCCCTGGAAACCATCCGCGAGTTCGGTGACCACCCGGACGTCCTGGGCTTCCTCGTGACCAGTCAACGGCACGCGGGCGTGCACCGCAACGAGTACATGCCGCTGTACGCCGAGCTGGAGGAGCGGGGCCTGCCCATCGGCTTCCACGCCGGCCCGACGTGGGAGGACTCCATGACCTCCACGATGAACCGGTTCCTGTCCGTCCACGCCATGTCGTTCGTCACCTGCAACATGACGCACCTGACCAACTGGATCGTCAACGGCATCCCGGAACGGTTCCCCCGCCTGAAGACCATCTGGATCGAGAGCGGGCTCGCCTGGCTCCCGTTCATGATGCAGCGCCTGGACCACGAGTACCTGATGCGGCAGTCCGAGGCGCCCCTGCTGCGCCGGCTCCCCAGCGACTACATGCGGCAGATGTACTACACCTCGCAGCCCATCGAGATCACGGACATGGCGCTGCTGGAATCCACCTTCAACGCCATGAACGCCAAGGACACCCTGCTCTACTCCTCGGACTGGCCGCACTGGGACTTCGACGTCCCCGGTCGCATCATGGGCATCCCCTTCCTCGATGAGCAGGCGAAGCTGAACATCCTCGGTGGCAACGCCCGGAAGGTCTTCAACCTGTGACCGCGGCACAGCGGATATCGCAGGCCGCGACGCAGGACGCTTCGAGGGAGGACGGAGCCGGCTGGGATGCCCTCATCCGGCCGCTCAACCCCACCACCTTGGCCCCTCTCCCGGAGATCCAGCCCACGACCGCGGACGAACTGGACGCCGTGGCGTCATCGGCCGCGGCGGGCCTTCGGACCTGGGCCGCGGACCCCAGACGACGCTCGCGCGTCATGCGCGACTGGGCGGAGGCGCTACGGGCCGACGCCGGGGAGCTGAGTGCGGATCTCGTCGCGGAGACGGGCAAGCCGATCACCGAGGCGCGGGCCGAGGTGGCCGCTGCCGCGGACGCCCTGGAGTACAACGCGGGCCTGACCCGTATCCACCTCGGCACAGCCGGCAGCCTGCCTGACGGCAGCGTCAGCCACGTGGTGCGCGAACCGGTCGGACCGAGCCTCTTCCTGGTCCCGTGGAACTGGCCCGTGCTGCTCCTCCTCCGTGACCTCGCCCCCGCTCTCGCGGCCGGTGTGACGTGCATCGTCAAGCCCTCCCCGCAGACCAGCCACGTCACCACACGCGTACTGAGGCTCGGCCGCCGTGCCGGTCTGCCCGAGGACGTGGTGCAGGTGGTCTAGGCGATGTGGCGGTCGCGCAGCACCTGCTCCACGATCCCCGCATGCGGGCCGTGGCATTCACCGGCTCCACCAAGGTGGGCGAGGCCGTCCTGAGGTCGACGGCGGACCGTATGCTGCGGCCGCTGCTCGAACTCGGAGGCAAGAACGCCGCAGTCGTCCTGCCCGACGCCGACCTCGACTCCGCCCTGCCGAAGCTGGCCCGAGCGGCCGTCATCACCGCGGGGCAGATGTGCATGGCCTGCTCACGGCTGTTGGTCCACCGTTCCGTGCACCGTGAGGCGGTCGGCGCGGTCCGGGATACCCTCCGGGCCATGCGGCTCGGTGATCCCGCGAAGGATGCCACCGAGATCGGCCCCCTCGTCTCGCCCGCTCACGCCGCATCGGTCATGGGGCACATCGATGGTGTGCGAGGGCAGGCAGGTGTCAGCGGCGGGGAACTCGTCCATCCCGACGGGATCGCCGGGCATGCGGTGACGCCGGCCATCGTCGACGACCCCGACCGCGACGCGGCGATCATCCACACCGACGTCTTCGGCCCGGTGCTGACCATCGAGCCCTTCGACAACGAGGAAGACGCCGTCACACGTGCCAACGTGACGTGCTACGGCCTCGTCGCCGCGGTGTGGACCGGTGACCCCGGACGCGCCCTGCGGGTTGCCGCACGGCTGGAGGCCGGAACCGTCTGGGTCAACGGATGGAACACGTCGTACCCCGACGCGCCGGGTGGCGGCGTGAAGTCCTCGGGGCTGGGCCGGGTCCGGGGCATCGACGGTGTCGCGCAGTTCACGGAGACCAAGCACATCCATCTGCCCGTCGGCTAGAGGGGGGAGCGAGGGCGTCACGCCATTCGCTCTCTTCCCTCGCACATTTCCGGAGGTGTGTCCCTGTGGCCCTCAGTACCGAGCAGGCGCCGGAGCGGGATATCACGCCCTCGACGCCGCGGGCGGATCTCTCGCGGGGTGTTGTCCTCGGGGTTCTCGGACCGGCGCTCGTGGCGGCGACCGCCTACGTCGATCCCGGCAACTTCGCCACGAACTTCGGCGCCGGGGCGCGGTTCGGGTACCAACTGATGTGGGTGGTGGTGGCGGCCGGTCTGATGGCGATGCCGGTGCAGTACTGCGCGGCCAAGCTCGGCGTGGTCACCGGCAAGTCGCTGCCGGAGGTGTGCGCCGGCCGGTACCGGTCCTGGGTCCGGTGGCCACTGTGGGCACAGGCGGAACTCGTCGCCATGGCGACCGACTTGGCCGAGTTCATCGGCGCCGCGTTGGGACTGCGTCTGCTGTTCGGAGTGCCGCTGTTCCCGGCCGGACTCATCACGGCCGTGGCGGCCTTCGCCGTGCTGGGGTTGCAGGCGTGGGGGAGCAGGCCCTTCGAGCGTGCTGTCACCGCGCTCCTGCTGCTGGTCGTCGGCGGATTCGGCTATCAGTTGCTGCGTTCGGGTCCGGCCCCCTGGGAGGTCGTCTCGGGACTGGTACCGGCTGTCCCCGGCGGAGAGCGGCTCTTCCTCGCGGTGGGAATCGTCGGCGCGACCGTCATGCCCCATGCGGTGTATCTGCATTCGGCGCTGACGGCCAGGGGCGCTGTCGCGCGCAGCCGCGCCGAGTGCGTCGGCATGCTGCGTGGCGCACGCTGGTCCGTGCCGGCCGGCCTCGGGCTGGCCGGCCTGGTGAACGCGGCGATGCTGATGGTGGCCGCCGCGGTGCTCCACGACGCCTCGGGCGGAGACGGGTCTTCTCTCGAAGGGGTCCACGCGGCGCTGGCGCACGGGCTTGGGGGCACGGCCGCCCTGGTCTTCGCCGTCGCGCTGCTGGCCTCCGGGATCTCCTCATCCGCTGTCGGTACCTATGCCGGGCAGGTGGTGATGTCCGGATTCGTACGGCTCGGCATTCCCTTGCTGCTCCGACGCCTGATCACCATGGCACCGTCTGTGGCGGTTCTCGGCCTGGGGATCGACGGCACCACGGTGTTGAACGCGAGCCAGGTGGTCCTGAGTTTCGGCATCCCCTGCGCGCTGGTGCCGCTGATCGCAGCGGCGCGCGATCGGTGCCTCATGGGGGAGTTCGCCAACTCCCGGACGTTCACAGCGGTCCTGGTGCTCATCGCCGTGGTCATCACCAGCCTGAACGCGCTGCTGGTCTGCCAGCTGTGGGCACGTTGAACAGCCGTTTCGCACCTGTTGACGGGGCTGCGTGCAGCCCCTCCCGTATCGAATCGCTAAGCGATATTCATGTATCGCATAGTGATAATAAGGAGGAAGTTGTGGGCGACGCATCCGCCGCAGCGGTACCGGACTCGGCGCGCGCCAGCGTGGCCCTCCCCGGAGCGCGCAGCGAGGTACGCCGCATGCCGACGAGGTCCGCGCGGCCCGGTGAGGGCTGGCTGCGCGTCGCGTCCTCCGGGATCTGCGGCACCGACGTCAACCTCTACGCACAGGGTCTTGCGGCCCCCACCGTCCTGGGCCACCACGTCGCCGGCACGATCGCGGCTGTCGCCGACGAGCCCGGCCCGCGCCGATGGTCGGGGACGGTGGGGCAGCGCGTGGTGGTGGAGGAGTACCTGCCGTGCGGAACCTGCCGGGCCTGCCTGGCAGGCACGTACCGGCTGTGCCCCGACACCGATCTGTGGGGAGGTGGCCGGCGCATAGGAACCATCCCCGCCGGCGAGGAACCCGGGCTCTACGGTGGCAACGCCGAGTACCTGCTGCTGCCGCCCAACGCGGTGCTGCACCCACTGCCCGGCGGCCTGTCCGACGAACTCGCCGCCTGGGTGCTTCCCTACGCCAACGCTCTCGACTGGACGGTCCGGGCGGGTGACGTGACCAAGGGGGACCGTGTCATCGTGCTCGGCCCCGGTTACCACGGGCTGGCCGTCACCGCGGCTGCCCGCTGGGCCGGAGCGCACGTGGTCGTCGCGGGACTGAGCCGGGACCGCCCGCGGCTGGACATCGCCGAGCTGCTCGGCGCGCACACCGTCACCGCTGACTCCGGCGACGAACTCGCCGCGAGCATCCAGCGGGTGCTCGGGTCCGATCCCGCCGACGTCGTGGTCGACACCGTCGGACCCGCGCCACACGTCATCGCCGTCGCCGTCGATCTCCTGGGGCAAGGCGGCAGGCTCGTTCTCACCACCCCCAAGAACCCCGCCCACGTCCCCGTCGACACCACCGCCATGACCCGGCGCAACCTCACCGTCACCGCGGTCCGCGGCCGACGCCCCGAGGCGATCGCCACCGCGCTCACCTCCCTGGCCGACGGAACGTCCCGCCTCCAGCTCGTCCCCTCGGCCGACACCACGCTGGAGGGAACCGGCGCCATGCTCGGCCACCTCGCCGCCGGCACCGGCCCCGAGACCCCGCACGTCGTGGTGCGCCCCCACGCGCACTGACCGACACAGGACATCACTCCCACGGCCGTGCGGCCCCGCTTCACCGCCGCACGCGCATCTCACTCGTACACCTGAGGAGCCTCATCATGCTGACCCGAGAACAGAACGAGCGGCTTGTCCGCACCGACCGCGGCACCGAGATGGGCACCCTGCTCCGCCGCTACTGGATCCCGGCCCTTCTCGCGCAGGAGCTGCCCGAGCCGGACTGCCCGCCGGTGCGCGTCAAGCTGCTGGGTGAACGGCTCATCGCCTTCCGCGACACCGAGGGGCGGGTCGGCCTCCTGGACGAGCTGTGCAGCCACCGCACCGCCTCCCTCTTCTTCGGCCGCAACGAGGAGGGCGGACTGCGCTGCGCCTACCACGGCTGGAAGTACGACGTGGCGGGCAACTGCGTCGACATGCCCTCCGAGCCGCCGGAGAGCCGCATGTGCGAGAAGATCAAGCAGCCTGCCTACCCGTGCGTCGAGCGGGGCGGTGTCATCTGGACCTACATGGGCCCCGCCGAACTCAAGCCCGAGCTCCCGGACCTGGAGTGGGCGGGCCTGCCGGCGAGCAGGGTGTTCGTCTCCAAGCGCCGCCAGATGACCAACTTCATGCAGGCGATGGAGGGCGGTATCGACTCCAGCCACGTCTCCTTCGCCCACCGCTTCAACATGGACGACGACCCGATGCACGCCGGCACCGCCGGTCTCGCCTACCTGAAGGCCGACACCCGGCCGAAGTTCGAGGTGGTCGAGTCCGACGGCGGGCTCCTCATCGGCGCCCGGCGCAACGCGGAGGACGAGCAGTACTACTGGCGCATCACGCAGTGGATCATGCCCTGGTACACGATCATCCCGCCGTTCGGCACGCACAACCCGCTCGGCGCCCACGCCTGGGTCCCCATCGACGACGAGACCTGCTGGGCCTGGTCCATCAACTACCACCCCACCCGCGACCTCACCGAGGCGGAACTCACCGCGATGCGCAACGGCGAGGGCATCCACGCCAAGTACATCCCAGGCACGTACGACACCCTCGCCAACGCCTCCAACGACTACCTGATCGACCGCCAGGCGCAGAAGGAGAAGAAGTCCTTCTCCGGTGTCGAGGGCATCGCCGCCCAGGACTTCTCCCTCCAGGAGAGCATGGGCGCCATCGTCGATCGCACCAAGGAACGCCTCGGCACCTCCGACGCCGCGATCATCCTCGCCCGCAGGCGCCTCCTCGCCGCCGCCGAGACCGCGGCCAAGGGCGACCCCGTCCCTGGCGACCAGGGCGCGCACCACCGCGTCCGCTCCGCCTCGGTGCTGGTGCCGAAGTCGGTTCCGTTCCAGGAGGGCGCCGCGGACGCGCTGGTGGTCCGCGACGGCGAAGACTTCGTCTCCATCTGACGCACCTCCTCCGCACCCCACGCTGCCTCTCGCACCGTCTGCGAAGGCTCAGCCAAGGAAGAAAGAAAGGAGAGGTGGCCCATGCCGACGAACTCCTGGACCCGGCGGTCCTACGAAGCCGACGTGCTGCTCGTCCCTCTCGACCCCGCGGCGCGTACCTCCGCCGCCGCCCTGATCGACCAGCTCCCCGGGATCACCGTCGCCGACGGAGCGCCACTCGCCGACGAGCAGGAGTACCTCGAGCGTGCCGACGTCATCACCCTGCTCGTACGGGACCTGGCCGCCGTCGACCATGACACGGTGATCCGTCTGGGCCACGCGGCCCGGGATACCGGCACCCTCCTCGGTGCGGTTGTCGTCACGCCGTGTCTCGCCTGGAGCGGGGCGGACGAGGATGCCGCCGCCGCCGTGGTGCGGGAGTACGCCGACACCGTCGTCATCGTCCGGGACATGCCGCCCGTCCTGCACCTGCTCCAGGTCCTGCGTGGCGGCAGCCGGGATGTGGCGGAGGTGACGGCATGACCGCGACGACGGACAGCTGGCGCGATACCGTCGTCACCCAGGTCCGGCTGGAGGCCGAGGGCGTCGTGTCGCTCACTCTCGCCGCGGCTGACGGCCGCCCTCTGCCCTCCTGGGAAGCGGGCGCGCACATCGACGTGCGTCTGCCCTCGGGCACGGTGCGCCAGTACTCGCTGTGCGGAGCCCCTGACGCGGCTGCCTACACCGTCGCCGTGCTGCGGGAGGAAAACGGGCGCGGTGGTTCCGCGGAGATCCACGACACCGCGTTCGTCGGCCGCACGCTCCCGATCCGCGGTCCGCGCAACCACTTCCCGTTGCGCTCCGCCGAGCACCATGTCCTCGTCGCGGGCGGCATCGGGATCACCCCGGTCCTCGCCCTCGCCCGCGAGGCGAGCCGCCGCGGGGATTCCTGGGAACTCCACTACGGCGGCCGCAGCGCGGCCAGTATGGCGTTCACCCACGAGGTGCGCGGCCTCGGCGGCCAGATCTCGCTCGTCGAGGGCCGGCCCCTCGACCTGGCCTCCATCGTCTCCCGGGCCCCGTCCGGTGCGGCGGTGTACGCGTGCGGGCCGGCCGGACTCCTGACAGCACTGCGGAAGCTGTGCACGGACACCGGCACCACCCTGTACACCGAGCAGTTCACCGCCGATCCGACGGCACGGACAGCTCCGGACACCGCGCCGGACGTATCCGGCGCGGCCGAGAGCGAGTCCTTCGAGGTCGAACTCGCCCGCACCGGGGCCACGGTCACCGTCGAGCCCGGAACATCCATTCTCGACGCGGTACGCACCGTGTGCCCCGACGTCCTCTCCTCCTGCGAAGAGGGCTTCTGCGGCACCTGCGAGACCAAGGTCCTCGCCGGTAAGCCGACGCACGCCGACAGCATCCTGAACGAGCGGGAGCGTGAAGTCAGCGCATCCATGATGATCTGCGTCGGCGGCTGCGCCTCACGCCGGCTCGTCCTGGACCTCTGACCGAACCGGTCGGCGGGGCCCGGCCCGTCCTGTCGGGCCCCTGCCCGGAGCACCCTCTCCACCGGCGCGCCGATCGCACGACCTCGTGTGCGCCCAGTCCACCGCAGCACCACTGACCGCGGAGGTTCAAAGATGAACCTGCCCCATTCCTCCGGCTGTACCACCGCCAGTGCCTCCCGCGACGCCTCCCTCGCACGGCCCTCGCCCTACCGCTGGGTGATCCTCATAGCCTGCTGGCTGTCCTTCACCCTCACGTCCATCGACCGCTCCACCTGGGGTCCGGCCTCCGTCTTCGTCGGGGACGGACTGGGGGTGCCGATCGCCGGCCTCGGCGTGTTCGCCACCGCCTACTACATCGGCTACGTCATCTCCAACGCGCTGGGTGGCCTCGGTGTCGACCGGTACGGGCCACGCATCGTTCTCACCACCTCCTTGACCGGCGCCGGAGTCTTCATGACCGTCTTCGGTTCCACTCCTTCCGCCACGGTCGGCATCGCCGTCCAGGCCGTTGTCGGTCTCTTCGCCGGTGCCGACTATTCGGCGGGCGTGCGCCTCATCTCCAGCTGGTTCCCGTCCCATCGTCTCGGGCTGCCGATGGGCATCTTCACCACCGCGACCTCCCTCGGAACAGCCATCGCGAACGCCGTCGTCCCCGCGTTGATCGCCTGGCACGGATGGGGCACCTCGTACCACGTCTTCGGAGTGCTCTCCATAGTGGTGGCCGTCCCGCTGTTCCTGCTGGTCCGCAACCAACCGGACGCCATGACCGCGAGACCCGTGTCGGGAGGAGCCGAGAAGGACACGGACCCAGCGACCGGGGCCGTGCGGAGCGGCTCGCGCGGCCGGCTCGATTTCGGCGGCATCGCCCGCAACCGCGACTACTTGCTCGTCTGTGTGACCGGCTTCTGCGGCTTCTGGGGACTGTACGGTTTCATCACCTGGGCCAACGCCCTCATGATCAGGGGACACGACATGTCCCCCGGAACCGCGGGGCTCGTCGTCTCGGTCTTCGCCATCAGCGCCGTGGTGGCGAAGCCCGTCATCGGCTATGTCACCGACCGCTTTTGCGGTGGCGCCCGCAAAATACCGACCATCGCCATCCTCGGCATCTTCGCCCTCGCTCTCATGTGGTTCGGCCAACTCTCGACGCCGACCGCGTTCATCCTGCTCTCACCGCTGCTCGGCGCCGCGGCTTACGGATGGACGCCGCTGGTCGTCGCGCTGGTGCCACGACTCGTCCCGTCCTCGGTGACCGGCACGGCATCGGGGATCGCCAACGCCATCTGGCAGCTCGGCAGCGTCCTGGTGCCGCTCGCGGTCGGTGCCGTCTTCTCGGCGACGGATTCCTTCGACGCGGCCTTTGTGACCCTCGCCATCGGGCCCGTCCTCGCGATCCTGGTCATTGCCCCGGTACGGGCCGGCGGCGCCAGGCGAACCCGTGATGACCACCCGCGGAGCGGAGCGGAGAAGACCTCACCGGTCGCCTGAAGCGCCGTCGTCGGTCAGCAGGCTGCCGAGGGGTGTCTGCCCGGCTCTTCGCGGTGGGGCGGCACAGCAGGTGCCTCCCGGGAAAGGCGGTAGGAAGGGGAAAGGTCCCGTACCTCGACCGTGCACACCGTCCCGGTGCCGCCGGGGTCCAGTGGCAGGTACCGTCTGAGGAGTGCCAGCACCCTCTCGGACAGCCGGCCCTTGAGGCTGTCGGGGCGGCCGGGGAGCAGACCGATCCCCACGTGCACGAGCGCCGTGTGCCGGTCGCCCTCGCCGCCCCCGATGTACGTCTCGGCCGCGGCACGGAGAAACACCTTGCACACCCCTTCGGAGCGGCTCACATCGAGCACCAGCTGATGCAGTTCCGCCACGAAGGAGGTTCCGGCGAGGACGCCGCCCAGCCGGGGGGAGTAATCGACGGTCACGTGCGGCATGGGGCGGCCACCCTCACCAGCGCGTCGACCGGGTCCACCGGATACTGCTCGGCGAAAACCCGCGACGGGCCCACACCTTGGCACCCACTGCCCGTGCTCACTACCACTCCGTTCCTCGCTGATCGGCGTATGCGACCACTCGGTCTTCCGCCAGGGAATCGTTATGTGATAGTAGGCCATCGCTCTGCGATAACTTCAGAGGGGGTCCGCGACGGCCGGCGGGCGATGGCGCGCCCGCTGACGTCGTGGATACGCCGGAAACGGCCGCTCCTCCGGTCCGAAGCCGACCGGATGGTCCACACCCCGCCGCGCCTGTGTCGGTGGCCCCGGCTAGATTCGCCGCGTGACCGAGCCCTCCTACCTCGCCGCCGTCCGGGAGTCCTACGACACTGTCGCCGCGGCCTACGCCGAACGCGTCAAGAACCCCGCCGAGTTGGATCCGCTGTCGCGGGGCATGCTGGCCGCGTTCGCCGAACTCGTGCGGAACGCCGGGCGCGGCCCCGTCGCGGACCTGGGGTGCGGGCCCGGCAAGGTGACGGCACACCTGGCCGGGCTGGGAGTGCCGGCGTTCGGCGTCGACCTGTCGCCGAAGATGGTCGAACTGGCCCGGAAGGCTCATCCGGGCCTGCGGTTCACCGTGGGGTCGATGACCGCGCTGGAGATCGAGGACGACCGGCTCGGCGGCATCCTGGCGTACTACTCCACTCACCACACGCCACCGGAGCTGCTGCCCGTGGTGTTCGCCGAGTTCCACCGCACCCTGGCGCCTGGTGGCCATCTGATGCAGGCCGGCTATGTGGGAAACGACGAGTTGCTGCGTCCGACCCGAGCCTACGGCGATCACCCCGTGTCCTACGCATCGCATCTGCTGCCCGCGGACCGGCTCGCCGGGCTGCTGGAGCGGGCCGGGTTCACCGTCACCGCACGGTTGGTACAAGCGCCCGGCGAGGGCTTGAAGAGGCCGGTTGCCAGCTTCCTGGCCCGTAAGCCGGAATGAGCGGGCCGTGCTGATCCCGTTCCGGGAGCGTGAGGTCGCATCACACGCACCCGGAAGGGGACCAGCTCATCCGGCAGCCCTCAACGGCGGCCCAGAACCTCGGCGATCCGGATGAACCCGTCCGCGACGTGGCCCAGCCCGATGGCGCGGCGGGCCGCGTTCGGCCCAGGCGTTGGCCCCCTGTCCGGTTGGGGCCACTGTCGCCTGGAGAAGCTCGCCGAACGTCGCGGCCGGCCCATGGCCGGCCGGCACACCTGCCACCGAGGACACCGTGGCCGCCGCCAGCGCGCTGGCCGGTGGCGCACCGACGCCGGGACCGGGCAGCGGGCGCTGCGCGAGGCCGGCCTGATCGACCAGTTCCACGCGATTGCCCGTCGTGCGGGACAGGACATGCGTCTTCTCGAGCCGGACGGCACCCTGCTGCTCCAGGAGGACACGCCCGACGACGCCCCGCTCGATCGGCCCGAGGTCGACCGTGCCGATCTGCGCAACCTGCTGCTGGACTCTCTCCCCGAACACGCGGTGCGCTGGGGGCACGTGTTCGCCTCCGCCGACGATGGCCTGCTGCACTTCGCCGACGGCAGCAGTGCGACGTATGACCTGCTGGTCGGCGCCGACGGCGCGAACTCCCGGGTCCGCGCGCTGCTCACCGACGCCCGGCCGACACACACCGGCCAGAACATCGTTGAGCTCGGCATTCCCGACATCGACCGCACCCACCCCGATCTCGCGGCCATGGTCGGGCGCGGCAACTACTGGGTGCTCGGCGACGGACAGTCCCTGGCGGCGCAGCGCAACGGCGACGGCCGCGTACGCATCGGCCTCAGCTTCTACCGCACCGCCGAGGACTGGTTCGCGACCAGCGGGATCCCGTTCGGCGACCCGGCCGCCGCCCGGATGCGGCTGATCGAGCTGTTCACCGGCTGTGACGCCCGGTTCACCGCACTCATCGCGGCCTGCGACGACACGGTTTCGCCGCGGTCGATCACCACTCTCCCGGTCGGCCTGACCTGGCCGTCGAGGCCAGGTGTCACGCTGCTCGGCGACGCCGCGCACCTGATGCCCCCAGTGGGGCAGGGCGCCAACATGGCGCTGCTCGACGGCGCCTTGCTCGGACTCGCGCTGGCCGCGCACCCGGACGACTTTCCCACCGCTGTCAAGGAATACGAACGCGAGATGTTCGAACGCACCAGCGCCGCCGGCCGGCAGTCCGCTCGCGTGCAGGAAACACTGATGTCGCCCGACGCCGCCCAGAAAATACTTGCGTTCTTCCGATCCGGCCGCATGTGACCGCATGTCACCCGCGGTGCGGAGCGGGCTGATCCCCGGACTTCCTAGCGGCGGTGGATTCCCAGGCGGCCTTCCAGCTGGATGAGCAGCTCGCCCAGCTGTTCGGCGAGCTGGTCACGCCGGCCCGCGTCCAGCCCGGCGAGGGCGGCACGTTCGAACGCCAGCTGGGCGGGCAGCACGGTGTCCATGACCTCCCGGCCCGCCTCGGTCAGCCGCACATGCGCCACTCGGCGGTCGCGGTCGTCGGTGTGCCGCTCGACCAGGCCGCGTTCGATCAGCTGCCGCAGCCGCTTGGTGACCGCGGCGCCGGACACGAACGTCTCCCGGGCCAGTTCACCGGGGGTCAGGTCGCGGCCGGTCCGGCGCAGCGCACCCAGCAGGTCGAACTCGGTGCGGGACAGATCCGCGTCCCGCAGGGGTCCGCTCTCCGCCTGCTGGAGAAGCGAGGCGCAGCGGTTGATCCGGCCGATGATCTCCATGGGGCTGGTGTCCAAGCCCGGGTGGACGGCCTTCCACTGCTGCACCACCGCGGCCACGGTGTCATCCGTCATGTCCTCTGCTCCTCGATGAGATGGCGGTCCCTCGCCAGCCCCTGTCGTCGTACCGTCGCGGCGAGCGTACGGTGTGCCCGCTGCTCGGTCCGCATCAGCCTCTCCTCGGGGAGCGCACGCTGCCACCACTCGCCGGCCGCGGTGTCGGCCGCGTCCCGCAGCACCACCAGGCTGGCGGTGAGCCGGCGGCGGGCGGTGGCCAGTTCGGCGGCGGAGCTCGTGGCCGAGGCCAGCACCCGCTCGGCGGTGTCGGTGGCCCGTTCGGCGGCGCCGAGCGCCTGCTCCATGCGGCCGCCGGTGCGCCGGTTGGTGATGAGAATGGCGACGACCATGCCGACCGCCACACCGGCCAGAGTGTCCAGAACGCGGTCGGTGATGAGCTCCCCGGCGGGCCGGACATGGGCGAACTCGGTGATCAGCAGCGCCATCGGGGTGACCGACACCGAGCCGAGCCAGTAGTTGCGGCTGATCAGCATCTCGTTGCAGAAGCTGAAGACGATGCAGAGGATCGCCAGGACCACGACGCTGGTCCGGGCCAGCGGGACGACCGCGGCGAAGACCGCGACCCCGCAGACGTTGCCGACCAGGCGCTGGAGCACACGGTGCCAGGTGAGGGTGACGTTCGCCTGGTAGATCGCCGAGGCCGAGACGATCGCCCAGTACGGGTGGCCGACGCCGAGGGCCAGGCCGACATAGCCGGCCGCGGCGCAGCCGACGGCGCAGCGCACGGCGATGGGCAGCAGCGGTGAGCCGGCCCGCGGCAGACCCCGCAGCAGCGGCTCGCGGCCCTGCTTGCGGCGCCCCTCGCGCTCGGCGCCGACGCCCAGCAGCTCGTCGCCGGTGCCCGCCGGCATCGGCACCTCGGGCAGCGGGCCGCGGCCGCGCACCTGGCGGGCCCACGCGCGCAGCCGGTCGGGATCGCTCGTGCCGGACGGGCCGATGAGGGAGGCTTCGGCGTGCAGGACGAGGTGCTCCAGCGCGTGCCGTACGCCAGTGGGCTTTCCGGTGGCGAGCAGCGACTGCCAGGCGCCGTGCACGGCTGCCGCCGCGGCGTGCCGGGCGCGGCGCCGGCCTGCGCCGTCCGGCGAGACGAGGTAGCCGGCCGCGGCCTCCAGCGCGCGGGCGGTGGCGCGGCGCTCGGGGCCCTCGCGCCGGATCAGCGCGGGGGCCAGGGCGATCAGGCCGCCCAGGATGCCGGCGCCGAGCGTCAGCGCGGTGTGGAAGGGGACCTCGTGCAGCTCCTGCGGTGCGAAGAGGGTGCCGGAGACGACGAAGACGAGGATCACATGGCCGGGCGGGCCGATCCGGGTGGCGTCACACACCGCCTTCTGAAGCCCGGCGATCACCGAGGCGATCGCGATCAGTGCGATGACGCTGTGCACCAGGGAGGCGCAGACCAGCGCCACGGCCATACCCGCGGTCATGCCGATCACGACCCAGACGCCGGCCCGGAGGCGGGCGGCGTACGGCAGGTGGTGTCCGTACAGGGCGCAGAAGGCGCCGGACATCACATACATCGCCAGCTCGCTCCGGCCGATGACCAGCAGCGGCACCAGGACGAGGGTGGCGGCCACCGCGACGCTGGTGGCGGGCTTGAACCAGATGTCGGAGGGCCGGTTGACACGGAGCACGCCGGACAGCGGGAGTCTGCGGATGGGGGGCTGTCTGGTGGCGGGTTCCGTGGTGCTCATACAGATAGGGTACCGGGTATTTTACTAGTAAAAAACTTTGGCGCGCAGCGCACCTGGACGCATCTGCGCGGCCCTCTGGTGCCATGCTCACCCTCGGTCGGCGCGCGGCTACCGGATCGGCGGGATCCGGTACACCGAGACGTGGGAGCGTGACTCGGCGGTGAACTCGGCGCCGGACCAGTCCGCGTGCCTGGTCTCCAGCTCGAATCCGGCGAGCTGGGCCATGAGGTCGAGCTCGGCCGGCCAGATGTAACGGTGCGGGCTGCGGAACAGCCGGGCCTCCTTGGTGTCGTCGAACGAGAAGTGGTGCGACACCACGTGCTGGCGCAGTACGTCGTAGGTGTCCAGACCGATGTAGCCGGGCTCGGTATGACAGACAAGGGCCGTCTGGCCCGGTGGGAGCTTGCGCAGCTCGGGCACCCACAGCTCGATCACGAACCGGCCACCGGGGGTGAGGTGGCGGGCGGCGTTGCGGAAGCACTCGACCTGCTCGGCTTGGGTGAGCAGGTTGGAGATGGTGTTGAAGACGAGATAGACGAGCGTGTACTCCCCGGCCCCGGGGGCCGTGGACGTCGCCATATCACCCACGACCACGGGGATCGTCGCCTCGTCCGCCTTGGTCCGCAGCCGGTCGATCATCGGGAGCGACAGCTCGATCCCGGTGACCGGGACCCCTCGCTCGACGAGCGGGACGGCCACCCGGCCGGTGCCGATGGCGAACTCCAGCGCCGCTCCGCCGCCCGCGAGCTCGGCCAGGCGGTTCACGGCCGGCCCCAAGACCTCGGGCGCGAACATACCCGTGCCGGGCGTGTCATAGCGCTGGGCGGCGTCGGTGTCCCAGATCTCCTCTTGTCTCATGCCGCCAACCTCCACCGTCGGCGTGGCGGACGTCCACCGATTTCTCGCGGAGCGCCGCCCGCGGCGCCACGCTGTCGAAGCCGTGGCAGGCGCCGGGCCGTACGTGCAGTTCGGCCTGGCCGCCGGCCTGGCAGAGCGCGTTCGCGTACGCCACGTCCTCGTCGCGGAACATCTCCGCCGATCCGACGTCGAGGAACGCCGGGGGGAGACAGGACAGATCCGTGGCGCGGGCAGGGGCCGCGTGGGGCGGCAGGTCCGCGGCGCCGTAGCGGTCACCCAGCGGCGCTTTCCAGGCGGTCTCGGCGGAGACGAGGTCCCACCCGCCGAGGCCCGACATCTGGTGGCTGGAGACGGTGCCTGCGCGGTCGTCCAGCATCGGGCACAGCAGGAGCTGCCCGAGGAGGCCGGGGCCGCCGCGGTCCCGGGCCAGCAGGGCGAGGGCCGCGGCGAGACCGCCCCCGGCGCTCTTTCCGCCGATGATGACGCGGCCGGCGTCGATATCCAGTTCGCCCGCGTGCCCGGCCGCCCGGACCAGTCCCGCGTAGCAGTCCGCCAGCGGGCCGGGGTACCGCGTTCCCGGTGCCAACCGGTACTCGGCCGAGAGGACGGCCATCTCCGGCGGGAGGGCCCACTCGCGGAGGATCCGCGGCAGCACCGACCACGCGTTGCCCATAGCAGCGGCAGCGGCAGCGGCCCGCTCAGCCCGGTGGGCAGCACGCTCACGAGCGTGACCTCGGGTCCGTCCCACGGTCCCGGAACAGACAGCTCCGTCACCTCGAAACGGCCATCGGCCCGCAGCTCCTCGGCCGTCGGCCCGGGCCGGGGCGCGGCATCCCGCTCCTGCCGGGCCGCGAGGTTCTCCGGAGTGACCGGCTTCGTCGGTCCGTTGCCCAAGGACGCCGGCACGGCGCCCCGTTCAGGGGCGAAGGGTGGGACGGCCGTCGGCCTCGGCGCAGGGGCGGGCTCCATACCGCGCATCCGAGCATCCGCCAGGTGCCGCAACAACCCGGCCCGGCCGGCGCCCTTGGTGTCCGTCCGCCGGCCAGTGGCACGATGCTTGCGACAGCTGCCATCGCGGTCACGGGAGCGAGCGGATGCCCGTCGGATCGCGGGAGGGTCGAAGGAGGCCCGATGAGTCGGAAGAACCACCGCGTCGCCGTGCTCGTGCTCGAAGGTGCCAAGCCCCTCGACGTCGGCATCCCCGCGCAGGTGTTCTCCCACCGGTCGAGCATGCCCTACGAGGTGCGGGTGTGCGGCGCCGCGCCCGGACTCGTGGCCGGCGGTGACGGCCTGTCGTACCACGTGGCCGAGGGCCTCGAGGCATTCGAGCACGCCGACACCGTCTTCATCCCCGGCTATCGGGATCCGGCGACCACGGAGCCGCCGACGGCGGTCGTCGACGCGCTCATGGCCGCCCACGAGCGGGGGACACGGCTCGCGGCCATCTCGACGGGGGCGTTCGCGCTGGCGGCGACGGGCCTGCTCGACGGCAAGCGGGCGACGACCCACTGGCACTACACGAAGGCGCTCGCCGAGCGGCATCCGCTGGTGAAGGTGGACGAGAACGTGCTGTTCGTGGACGAGGGCGAGGTGCTCACCTCGGCGGGCGCGGCATCCGGTATCGACCTGTGCCTGCACCTGGTGCGGCGCGACCACGGTGTCGGGCTCTCCAACCACGTGGCGAGACGGCTGGTGGCGGCGCCCTACCGCAGCGGTGGGCAGGCGCAGTACGTGCCGCGCAGCGTGCCCGAGCCGCTCGGCGACCTGTTCGCGAGCACACGTGAGTGGGCCCTGGCGCACCTCGCCGAACCGCTGACCCTCGAGGCGCTCGCCCGCAACGCGCGGGTCTCGGCGCGCACTTTCTCCCGGCGGTTCGTGGAGGACACCGGCTACACACCGATGCAATGGGTGCTCCGGGCCCGCGTGGACCTGGCCCGCGAACTGCTCGAACGCACCGATCTGGGTGTGGAGCAGATCGCCGACCGGGTCGGGCTCGGCACCGGCGCGAACCTGCGTCTGCACTTCCAGCGCATCCTCGGCACCTCCCCGACGGAGTACCGGCACACCTTTTCCGCCTGACGTGTGGCCGGGGTCCGGCCGGTGTGGCGAGATACTTGCGTGTGCTGTCGTTCGGGCCACTGTCGGTCCGGTATCCGGATGCCGACGATGGGAGGCGAAACGAAAGGAATCTCCATGACCCGCATCGCCGTCAACGGATTCGGCCGCATCGGACGCAACACCCTCCGCGCCCTGTTCGAGCGCGACAGCGACCTCGAGGTGGTCGCCATCAACGACCTCACCGCCCCCGAAACCCTCGCCCACCTGCTCAAGTTCGACAGTTCGCTCGGCCGCCTCGGCCGCTCCGTCGAGGCCGACGGAACCGAGCTGGTGGTCGAGGGCCGCCGCATCAAGGTGCTCGCCGAACGCGAGCCCGCCAAGCTGCCGTGGGCCGAACTCGGCGTCGAGCTCGTGCTCGAGTCCACCGGCCGCTTCACCGCGGCGGACGCGGCCCGCGCACACATCACCGCGGGTGCCAAGCGGGTGCTGGTGAGCGCGCCCTCCGCAGGCGCCGACGTCACGCTCGCCTACGGTGTGAACACCGATGCCTACGACCCCGCGGAACACGTGGTCGTCTCGAACGCCTCGTGCACCACGAACGCGCTGGCCCCGCTGGCGTCCGTGCTGGACGACCTGGCCGGCATCGAGCACGGCTTCATGACCACGGTGCACGCCTACACCCAGGAGCAGAACCTCCAGGACGGCCCCCACCGCGACCTGCGCCGCGCCCGCGCCGCCGGGGTGAACATCGTGCCCACCACCACCGGGGCCGCCAAGGCCATCGGCCTGGTGCTGCCGAACCTCGACGGCAAGCTGTCCGGCGACTCGATCCGCGTACCGGTCCCGGTGGGTTCGATCGTGGAGCTGAACACCGCGGTCTCGCGCGAGGTCACCCGCGACGAGGTGCTCGCGGCCTACCGCGCCGCCGCCGACGGCAAGCTCAAGGGCATCCTCGAGTACGCCAGTGAGCCGCTGGTCTCCAGCGACATCACCGGCCACCCGGCGTCGTCGATCTTCGACGCCGCGCTCACCCGCGTCGACGGCAAGCACATCAAGGTGGTGGCCTGGTACGACAACGAGTGGGGCTTCTCCAACCGCGTCATCGACACGCTCGAGCTGCTCGCGCGCGGCTGACCGTCAGGGGTTCGCGGCAGGGCCCAGTTCGCGGATGACGCGGGTCAGGTCGGCCGGGGCGGCCGCCAGGCGGACCGGCTTGCCCGCGTCGTCCAGTTCGGCGATGTGCCAGCTTCTGGGGACGGTGTCGCCGTCGCCACCCCGGACGCGCCGCACGTTCCTGACGGTGAGCCGCTCCACCGGTATCCGTTTCGCCGCGAAACGGCCCGGACCGGGGTGAGGTGTCACCGCGGCTGGGCCGCCACCGAGGACGATGTGCGTGCCGAAGCCGTGCGGGTTGTAGTCGGTGTGCTCCAGGAAGCGGGCGGCCAGGAACACGTCCTGCTTCTGCCTCTCCTTCTCCGGCTCCGTCTCCTCCGACGAGACGGACACCTCGGCCGTGGTCGCCTCTGGTGTGCGGACCCGGGTGGCGCGCCACGCCCAGGTGAACAGGCCCACAGTGGCCAGTGAGCCCGCGGCCGCCCACGCGATCGCCCCGCGGGAGGTGAGCAGGGTCGTGGGGTGGAGGTAACACAGGGGCAGCAGCCACAGCGCGGTACCGGCGAGCGCCCCCGCGAACGGAACGGCCGACGGGAGGACGTCGTCATCGGGCAGCCGGCGCCCGCGCAGGCGCAGCAGGACCTGGGCCGCGGGACACCCCGCGGCGAGGGCGAGCGTGGCCGTGACGACGGCCAGTTCCCCGGCGCCGGTCATGTGCGCGCGCCATACGTGGCCCGCGCCGGCGACCTCCCTCACCCGGCCCCGCCAGACGGTCAGCCGGACCCTGTCACCGGCCCGGAAGTCCTCCGCGGCCTCGCGTGAGACGGCCAGCCGCGGCAGCGGCCGGCTGTTGGTGAAGTACAGCCAGCTGTCTCGTTTGGGCTGGTTGGCCTCGGTCCGCGCGATCACGGCCGACAGGGTGGTCCGGCACTCTCCCCGAAGGGCGGGCGCCTTGGCGGTGCACGCGGCGGCGGACCGCCACGCCCGCTCGTCCGAGGCTGCGTCGGGCACGAACGACGCGGCCACGCCCGCGCCCCCGAGCAGCAGGACGCACAGGCCCAGCGGCACGACCCAGCCGCGCCCGGCGGTGCGGTTCGAGACGACGGGGACATGGCTCGACTCCGGAGTCCCGTAGTGGCGGTGCAGCGCGCGGAGCGCGTCCAGCCGCGCGTCGAAGGCCGGGTCGTCGGATGACCGGCTCCGCGGCAGGGGAAGCAGCCGCTTGCGTCCGTCGCGCAGCGCCAGGCTGACCCGACGGGTCTCCTGGCCCCGGGAGGTGTTCACATACGTCAGGCGTACGCGCAGGTCGGCGATGTCATGCCACGGCACGCTCCGGCGGCGCAGCAGCGTGCGCACATGCAGCCCGTGTGCGTCGGCACGCACCCGGACCGTGACCGCGCGGAGCGAGACCAGGCCGGTCAGCGCGGCCGGCAGGCCGATGCCCAGCCCCACGTCCCAGAGCGTGCCCTGGTACGCCATGCGCACCGTGGCCAGCGTCACCCCGGCCGCCCCGAGTGCGACGAAGAACCACAGGGTGCGCCTCCAGAGGGGACGACACGTCACTTCCCGGACATCGGCCATGTGCGCATCCTGCCATCTGCCGCCATCTTCCGTACGCGGAGCCGAAGATGCTCAAGCGGCTGACGCCGCACCGGCACGCGCCCAACCCGGCCCGCGCCGGCCACCGGGTGCGGCGGGACGGCCGCGAGCGGGGCTCAGGAGCGGTCCGCACCGCGTGGCGCGGGCCGGGTGCGTGTCGCGTGGATCGAGCCGAGCAGGTGCAGGGCTTCCGCGCTGCTGCTGCCCGGCTCCGCGTGGTAGATGACGAGTTGCTGGCCCGGGGCCTGACGCACGTCGAATGCCTGGTAGTCGAGGGTGAGCGGACCGACGTCGGGGTGCAGGAACCGCTTGGCCTCATGGGTCTTGCCGCGCACGGTGTGGCTGTCCCACAGACGGGCGAAGTCCGCGCTGCTCCGGGTCAGGGTGTCCACGAGTTCACGCAGGCGCGGGTTGTCCGGCTCGTAGCCGGCCGCGTGGCGCAGATTCGCGACGGTGGCCTGGGCCGCCCTGTTCCAGTCCGTGTAGAAGGTGCGGCCCGCGGGGTCCGCGAACGCCATGCGGGCCAGGTTGTCCGCGGGGCGGAACGGCGAGTAGAGGGCGTCGGCGAGCGCGTTGCCGGCGAGGATGTCCAGGGTCCGGTTGAGCACGAAGGCGGGGGTGTGCGGATAGCCGTCCAGCAGTTGCCGCAGCGCGGCGCTGACCTGGTCGGACACCCGGGGCGCGGGGTCGCCGGGCGCCGTGCCTGCGAGCCGGTACAGATGTCCCCGCGCGTCGTCGTCGAGCCGCAGCGCGCGGCTGAGCGCGTCGAGCACCTGGGCGGAGGGGTGGCGCTCCCGGCCCTGCTCCAGGCGGGTGTAGTAGTCGGCGTTGACGCCGGCGAGCACCGCGACCTCCTCGCGGCGCAGCCCGGGGACACGGCGGGTGCCGTAGCTCGCCATGCCGACCTCATCGGGCCGCAGGCCGGACCTGCGGCTTCGCAGGAACTCTCCCAGGTCGTTGTCAGCCATGCCGCCAGGCTACGCGGCGCCGCGACCGGGTGCCTGGGTGTGCCGCACCCAGGCACGAGGCGCCCTGGCCGACCGGTGCGGCTCTTGCCGGAAGAACAGACGAGATTGCCGACGGCAAGCCCCCTTATGCTGTCGGCCATGTTGACGTTGGAACGGCTCCGGGCCGACCACGCGCCCGCCCTGCTGGCCTTCGAGCGTGAGAACCGGGAGTACTTCGCCCGGACAATCTCGGACCGCGGGGACGCGTACTTCGCCGAGTTCGCCTCCTTCCACCGTGCCCGGCTCGCCGAACAGGACGCCGGTGTGTGCCACTTCCACCTCGTCCTGGACGACCAGGGAGAGCTGGTCGGCCGGGTCAACCTCGTGGACGTCGACGACGGGGACGCCGAACTCGGCTACCGGATCGGCGAGCGCGCCGCGGGCCGGGGAGTGGCGACGGCCGCGGTGCGGGAAGTGTGCCGCCTGGCCGCCACGGCCTACCGGCTGTCCACCCTCACCGCGGTCACCACCCTCGACAACAGGGCCTCCAGGACCGTGCTCGGCCGTAACGGATTCACCGTGGTGGGATACACCGTCGTCGGTGGACGCCCGGGAGTGCGGTACCGGCGCCGGCTCGTCGCGACACGCTGATCACCGCGTCTCACAGCTCCACGAGGACGGCACCCAGATGGCGTCCCTCGGTCAGCTCGCGCAGCGCCCGGGGTGCCTGCTCGACGCCGTGCAGCCGGGCGTGCGGGAAGGTGAGGGTGCCCGCGCGCAGGCCCTCGGCGAAGCGCCGGTTCCACTGGGGGATCAGGTCCAGGTGGTCGTAGAGGGCGATACCCCGCAGGGTGATGCCACGGGAGAGCAGCGAGAGCGTGTCCAGCTCGGTCCTGGCGGCAGCCGTGCCGTCCGCCGAGAGCTGACTGGCCAGGGCGCCCACGAGGGCGATCCGGGCGCCCCTGTTGGCGACGGCCAGGGCGGCCACCAGCTGCTCGCCGCCCACGTTGTCGAAGACCGCGTCGACGCCGTCCGGAGCGGCCTCGCGCAGCTGGTCCTCGAGGGGGCCCGCGCCACGGATGACCACCGCGTCATAGCCCAGCTCCTTGACCAGCCGGTCGGCCTTCTGGCGCGAGCCGGTGCTCCCGATGACCCGGACCGCGCCGAACTGCCGGGCGATCTGTCCCGCCAGGGAGCCCACACCGCCCGCCGCCCCGGTGACGAACACCGTGTCGCCGGGCCGTACTTCGGCGCCGCGCTCGATGCCCATCAGGGCGGTGGGGCCCTGGGAGAGGTACGCGGCCGGGTCGGACATCAGGCCCGGCTCCAGGCGGTGCGCCGCGTCCGCGCCGACCAGCGCGTACTCGCGCCAGCCCAGCCGGTGCTCCACCAGGTCGCCGGGGGCGAGGCCGGTCCCGGGGGCGGCCACCACCTCGCCGATCGCCGGACCGTGCAGCGGCGCCCCGATCTCGAAGGACGGCATCGGCACATCCGTGGTCTCGTCCATCAGGGTGCGCATCACGGCGGCGACGCCCATGTGGGTGTTGCGGACGAGAACCTGACCCGGCCCCGGCTCGGGGACCGGCACTTCCACGATCTCGAAGAGGTCATCGGTCACCGGCCCGGTGGGGCGGGCGGCCAAGCGGACTTCACGGTGCGTGCGGTTCACCATGGACCACAGAAAACGCGACGCACGCCGCAAGGTCAATCCCGGTCCGGGCGCTGTCGCCCTTCCGTACGGCGGAACCGTCACAGCAGGCCCCGCCCGCCGGTGATGATGCCCGCGCGTCGTACCGACCCGCGCCGCCCGCCGGGCGGAACACTGGACGGTCCGTGGTCCCGCGAAGCGGGCCCGGCAACCCTGGAGGACGTGGGAGGCATCCGGCATGCGGGAGGCGGACACGGACATCGTCGTGGTCGGCGCGGGTGCCGCCGGGCTCTCGCTCGCCGACCGGCTGACCCGTCCCGGCGGGGCGCGGCCCGGCCCGTCCGTCGTCCTGGTGTCCGCGCCGCCGGGGCCGGCCCGCCCCGCCGAGCGCACCTGGTGCTTCTGGGAGCCGCCCGGAGGGGACTACGACGACGCCGTGGTCGGCTTCTGGGAGCGGCTGCGGGTACGGGCGCCCGGCGGGGCGACGGTGGAGGCCAGGCCCGTCCCGCTGCGCTACAAGATGATCCGCTCACGCGGTTTCGAGGCGCTGCTGCGGCAGCGGCTGGCCGGCCGGCCGGTGTTCCGCGGGGTCGAGGCCACGGTCGCGGAGGTACGGGACGTGCGGGGCGGAGCCGAGGTGCGCGGGACCACGGCCGGGGGCGCGCCGCTGACGCTGCGGGCCCGCTGGGTCTTCGACTCCCGGCCGCCGCCCCGGCTGCCACCCGCACGGACCGTACTGCTCCAGCACTTCCGCGGCTGGTTCCTGCGCACCGAGCGCCCCGCCTTCGACCCGGAAGCCGCCGAGCTCATGGACTTCCGCACCCCGCAGCCCGCCCGTGGCCTGTCGTTCGGTTACGTCCTTCCGCTGGGCGCGCGGGAGGCGTTGGTGGAGTACACCGAGTTCTCGCCCCGTGTCCTCGGCGGTGCGGCCTACGACCGGCTCCTGGGCCACTACGCACGGGAGGTGCTCGGCGTGGGCGCGGCCCGGATCGTCGCCGCCGAACAGGGCGTGATCCCGATGACCGACGCCGTCTTCCCCCGGCGGGCCGGCGCGTCGGTCTTCCGCATCGGCGCGGCGGGCGGAGCCACGCGCCCCGCCACCGGATACACCTTCACCGCCGTACGCCGGCAGGCCGCCGCGATCGCCGACGCCTGCCGCGCCGGCCGGGTGCCGGTGCCGCCGCCCGCCCACAGCGCCCGGACGCGGGCCATGGACGCGGTCCTGCTGCGCGCCCTGGACCGGGGCAGGATCGACGGGCCGCGGTTCTTCACCGGACTCTTCCGCCACTGCCCGGCCGAGCGGCTGCTGCGCTTCCTCGACGGGGACACCCGTCTCCTGGAGGACCTGGCCGTCGGGCTGCGGACCCCCGTGCCGGCCATGCTGCGCACCGCCGCCGAGCTGCCGCTGCTGCCCCGCCGCGCACCCGGCCGGTGCGCGTACCCCGCCCCCGTCTCCCTGCCCGTATCCGGCCCGGCAGGGGAGCGTTCATGACACCGGCCGGGACACCGCCACCCGACTCGGCCGGGCCACCGCCGCCCGATCCCGCCGGGTCACGCCACGCCGAGCCGCTGCGCGGCGAGGAGCTGTCGGCCGCGTTCGACCACGCGGCCCGCCGCTACGACCGTCTGGTGGCCGTGAACCCCGGCTACCACGCCCATCTGCGGCGTTCCGCGCGCAGACTGCGGCTCCCCGGGGACGGGGCACGGCTGCGGCTGCTCGACCTCGGCTGCGGCACCGGCGCCTCGACGGCGGCGCTGCTGCGCGCCGCGCCGCTGGCCGCCATCACCGCCGTGGACGCCTCGGCGGGCATGCTGGCACGCGCGCTGGCCAAACGCTGGCCACCGAACGTGCGGTTCGTGCACGCACCCGTGGAGCGGATCGCCGAAGCGGGGCTCGGCGGCCGCTACGACGCCGCCTTCGCCGCGTACCTCTTCCGCAACGTCGGGGACCCGGACGCCGTGCTGGCGGCGGTGCGGACCCTGCTGCGGCCCGGCGGGCGGCTCGCCGTCCACGAGTACACCCTGAGCGGCGGGCCGTCGGCCCGCCTCGTCTGGACGGTGGTGCACCGGGCGGTCGTGCTGCCCCTCGGCACCCTCATGGGCGACGGCGGGCTCTACCGCCATCTGGGGCGCAGCGTCGCGGAGTTCGACACCGTGGACGCCTTCGCGGCCCGGATGCGCCGCGCCGGTTTCGACCGGGTACGCAGCGCCCCGATGCCCGGCTGGCAGACCGGCATCGTGCACACGGTCGTCGGCAGCGCTCCCGAGACAGCCGCACCCACGCGGCGGGCCGGGGGAGGGGCGGCCGGGTGACGGGCGGGCGCGCAGGCGGAGCGGCGGTGCCCCGCCGGGGCAGGGACCGGCGGGCGCGGCGGCTCCCGGCGGCCCCCGGAGCGGCCCGGGTCACGGGGGAGCCGCCCGGCGTGGCGGTGGTGGGCGGCGGCATCGCGGGACTGGCGGCGGCCACGGCACTGGCCGAGCGCGGTGTCCGGGTCACCCTGTTCGAGCGGGCTCCGTGGCTCGGCGGACGGCTCGCCGGGTGGCCGGTGCAACTGGCCGACGGCTCCCGCGCCACCATGAGCCGCGGATTCCACGCCTTCTTCCGGCAGTACTACAACCTGCGAGGGCTGCTCCGGCGGGCCGATCCCACCCTGGCCACCCTCACCCCGCTGCCCGACTATCCGCTGTGGCACGGCAGCGGACTGCGGGACAGCTTCGCGCACGTCCCCCGCACCCCGCCGTGGAGCGCCCTCGGCTTCGTCGCGCTCAGCCCGTCCTTCGGCTGGGCCGATCTGGCCCGGATGCGCGTCCGGGCCGCGCTGCCCTTGCTCGATGTGCGGATGCCGGAGGTGTACGAGCGTCTGGACGGGACCAGCGCCCGGGAGTACCTCGACGCCATCGGGTTTCCCCCGGCCGCCCAGCACCTGGCGTTCGAGGTGTTCTCGCGCAGTTTCTTCGCCGACCCGGGCGAGTTGTCCGCCGCCGAACTGGCGCTGATGTTCCACATCTACTTCCTGGGATCGAGCGAGGGCCTGCTCTTCGACGTCCCCGGCGAACCCTACCCGCGGGCCCTGTGGCAGCCACTGGCCGGCTATCTGCGCGGACACGGCGTGGACATCCGCACCTCGGCCCCCGTGGCCGCCGTACGGCCCGTGGCGGGCGGGGGAATCGAACTCCTCGGGGCCACGGGGCGGGACGCGCGGTACGCGGCGGTGGTGCTGGCGCTGGACGCGGCCGGGCTGCGGCGGCTGGTCGCTGACTCGCCGCACCTGGGCGACGAGGAGTGGCGCACCCGTATCGGACGGCTGCGCACCGCGCCCCCCTTCCTGGTCTCCCGGCTCTGGCTGGACCGGCCGGTCGCCGCGCACCGCCCCGGCTTCCTGGGCACCAGCGGCCTCGGACCGCTGGACAACGTCAGCGTGCTGGAACGGTGGGAGGGCGAAGCGGCCCGCTGGGCGGCCCGCACCCGCGGATCCGTGGTGGAACTGCACGCCTACGCCGTCCCGCCGGAGGCGGACCGGGCCGTACAGCAGGAACTGCTCGTCGACCGGCTGCGCCGCGTCTACCCCGAGACGCGGGACGCCCGGCTGATCGACGCACGCCACGAGTGGCACGACGACTGCCCGTTGTTCCCGGTGGGCGGCTTCCGCGACCGGCCGTCCGTGCGCACCCCGGACCCGGCCGTCGTGCTGGCCGGCGACCATGTGCGCACCGATCTTCCGGTGGCGCTCATGGAACGGGCCGCGACGACCGGCTTCCAGGCGGCGAACGCCCTGCTGGAGCGGTGGGGAGTGCACGGCCAGACACTGTGGACAGTACCCACGCGGGGACGGTCGACGCCGTTGCGCGCCCTGTCCCGGCTGGGCGGCCATGACCTGACGCGCTCCACCGACCACTGAGAGGGGGACCCGGGCACCGGGCGCCGACACCGGATACATCGGTCGCCGACACCGGCACCGAGCCCCGACACGGGCCCCGGCACCGGGCATGGGCACCGGCACGGGCGCTGACACCGGGCACGAGCACGACACGGGCCCCGACACGGGCCCCGACACGGGCCCCGGCACGGGCATCGGCACGGGCATCGGCACCGGGCATGGGCACCGGCACGGGCCCCGGCACCGGGCATGAGCACGGGCACCGGCACGGGCATGGGCACGGGGCATCGGCAGCGACACGGGCGCCGGGCATGGGCACCCAGCGCCGGCATGCGCACGGGCGCCGACACCAGGCATGGCACCGAGCCCCTACACGGGCCCCGGCACCGGGCATCAGGCACCAAGCACCGCATCGGCACGGGCGCCGGCACCGGGCATCAAGCACCGGCATGGGCAGGGGCATCGGCACGGGCACCGGCGCCGGCATGGGCGCCGGGCACCGAGCACCGCACCGGACGTCGGGCACCGACACGGGCGCCGGCACCGGGCATCAGGCACCAAGCACCGGCACGGGCATGGGCACCGGCACGGGCATCGGCATCGGCGCCGGTGCGGGCAAGCGCGGGGGCAGTTGTCAGCCGGGGAAGCGGCCGTCGTGGCGCAGCTGCCACCGGCGCTCGGCGTACGCCAGGTCGTCCCGCCACAGTCGGCGCGCCGCGGCCCGCATCAGGGGCCGTAGCAGCGGCGCCGACGCACGGGCCAGGGCGAAACCGGGCCGGTCCGAGGTGGCGACGACCGCCTCCACGACGGCGGTGCGCGGCGGGCCACCGGCCGCCGGTGTCACGGGGGTGGCGTGGGTCTCCACCACCGATCCGGCTCCCTCGCCGTCGGCGATGCGCATGACGACGGTACGGGGCTCGGGCGCGGTGAACACGGCGCGCACCGGCACCACGGCCCGCCCCGCGACCTTGAAGGACACGTCCACCGCGAAGCCGTCGTCGCCCGAACCGGACCTGGACCCGGACTCGAACCCGGACCCGTCTCCGTCTTCAGGGGTGCGCACCACCGTCAGATCGGTGAAGGAGTACGGATGGAACCAGCCGCCGTGCCAGGGGTCGAGCCGGTTGGCCACCACGTCCTGCGGTTCGCAGCGGCCCACAGCCGTGTGCACCGCGGTCAGCGAGCGCTTCGGGGCGGGCCGATCCGGCACCACGGGCCGCTCCAGGGGCTCCTCGCCCCCCACCGCGTCCAGTCGCACCCACACCAGCACCCCGTCGTCGTGCACGGGATACGGTTCCCAGCCCGCGAACGGCGAGCCGTCCAGGGCGAGTCCGTGCCAGTGGCAGATCAGCGCGGAGCACCGCACCGAGCCGCCGCGCAGCGGGGCGCCCAGATGGGGACAGACGCCGGGGCCCGCCCGCCGCCGCCCGTCGGAGCCGCGCCAGAGCACGACCTCGGCGCCGGCCACCGTGCGCCCCACCGGACCCGGGCCGGCCAGGTCGCGGCCGGCCCCGACCACGTACCAGTTGCCGGACGGACGGGCGGTGGCCCGTCCGAGCGCCTCCGCGATGACCCCGGGTTTCGCGTCGCGCCAGGTCGGCCGCTGATCCTCCCAGCGTGCGGAGCGACGACGCAGCCGCAGCGGCGGATGCCACCGGTCCCGTTCCCGCGCGCCGCCGGTCACGCCGTGCCTCCCCGCGCCGCCACGGCCTCCGGGCCAGGCGCGGGCCGCATGCCACGCCGACCGGCCCTCGCGCGCAGCCGGGCCGCGGCCACCCGGCCCAGGCCGTCGAAGGCGACGGCCGCCCGGCGGCGGTGCGGCACGACGGCCCTGTGGTGCAGTACCGGGTAGTCATCGGCCGTGATGGCGTCGAGGATGCCCCCGTAGAGCACGAAGGCGGTCCGGATGCATGGCCGGGCCAGTGGGTCGAGCATGGCCAAGCCGGGCGCCGCCTCCTGGTAGACGCCACGGGTGAGGTCCGCGACGGCCGCCAGGGCCGCCCGGATCCGCGGATCGCGGACCCCGGTGTCCCGGCTCCACCGCAGCAGCTCCCGGTCGACGCCGTGCGCCGCGAGCAGGTCGGCCGGCAGGTACACCCGTCCCCGGTCGAGGTCCTCGCCGACGTCGCGCAGGAAGTTGGTCAGCTGGAAGGCGACACCGAGCGCGGCGGCGTGCGGCGCGGCCACCTCGCGCGGCACGACCGTACCGAGGACGGGCAGCATCTGGAGTCCGATGGCGGCGGCGGAGCCGTGCATGTACGTCATCAGCGCGTCGTAGTCGGCGTACTCGGTGACCGTCAGATCGCGGTGCATGGAGACCATGAAGTCGTGAAAGTGCCGGTGGTCGATGCCGTGGACGGCGGCGGTGTGCGCCAGGGCCCGGACCACCGGCTCGTCGTGGCTGCCGCCGTCGCGCAGCCCGTCCTCCAGCCGGTTCCACAGGGTGCGCAGCGCCCGCGCGCGGACGTCGGGGGCCATGGCGGAGCCCTGGTCGTCGACGATGTCGTCGGCCCAGCGGGCGAAGCCGTACAGGGCGTGCACGGCGGGACGCCTGGCCGGCGGGAGCAGCCGGGTGGCGAGGAAGTATGTCTTGCCGTGGCGGGCGTTGAGGCGTCGGCACCGCCGGTAGGCGTCCCGCAGGGCGGGCTCGGTGATACCCGCCGCGTCGAGCTCCCGCTCCGCCACGAGCGGTGCTGTCCGTACCCTGGAGCGGACCGGATACCGGGTCATGGGACGGCGCCCTCGGGGGAGCGCGGCCGGGCGGGAGCGGTGGTGGGGCCGGCCGACGCGAACAGTGGGGACGGACGGTGGACACCGGTGATCCGGGCCGCGGCCAGCTTGCCGGAGATCAGGACGGTGGGGACGCCGACCCCGGGGGTGGTGCCGCAGCCGGCGAGTACGGCGTTGTCCAGACCGCGCACCAGGTTGCGGGGGCGGAAGGGGCCGGTCTGGGCGAAGGTGTGCGCGGCGGAGAAGGGGGTGCCGGCCGCGTGCCGGTGGCGTGCCCAGTCGGCGGGCGTCACCAGGCACTCTTCCTCGATGGCGGTGCCGAGGCCGGTCAGGCCCCGGCGTTCGAGTTCGGCGATCAGCCGGTCGCGGTAGCGCGGTCCCAGGTCCGCCCACTGGCGGGTGCCGGGGCCGGTGGCGGTGTTGGGACACGGCGCGAGGACGTAATGCAGATGCCGTCCCGGAGGGGCCAGGGAGGGATCGTGCGTGGTGGGCCGGGTGATCAGCAGCGAGGGGTCGCTCATGACCGTGCCGTCGCGGATGATCTCCCGGAAGGTGTTCCGCCAGGCGGCCCCGAAGGAGATCGTGTGATGGGCCAGTCGACTCCAGGTGCGGTCGGTGCCCAGGTGCAGGACCACGGCGGACGGCGCGTGCCGCAGTGGGAGGGCGCGCCGCGGGGCGTGCCCGAGGAGCCGGTGCACGACCGGCAGGTCGGGGGTGAGGACGACGGCGTCACAGCCGATGCGCTCACCGTCCGCGGTGTGCACGGCGGTGATCCGGTCCAGGGACCGTTCCAGCCGGGTCACCGTGGTGTGCCAGCGGAAGACGGCGCCCGCCTCGGCGGCGGAGTCGGCCATGGCCCGGGGCAGGGCGTGCATACCGCCGCTTGGGAAGTACACCCCGGCGACGGTGTCCATGTAGGCGATCACGGCATAGGCGGCCAGCGCCCTGGCGGGCGGCAGCCCGACGTACAGGGCTTGGAAGGAGAACACCCGGCGCAGCCGTTCGTCCGTCAGGAACCGGCCGATCCGCCTGTCGAGCCGTCCGAAGCCGCCCAGGGCCGCCAGCCGGGCGAGGTCGGGGTGCAGCAGCTGGAACGGCGAGTCGAAGTTGGTGTCGATGAAGCGCCGCATCTGGGCGGTGTAGAGGTCGGTCAGCCACGTCCGCAGCCGCCGGTAGCCGAGGGCCTCCCGCGCCCCGGCGAAACGGTGGATCTCGGACTCCATCGCCTCGGCCGCGGTGTGGACATCGAGCCGGCTGCCGTCGGCGAACTCCGCGCGATAGGCGGGGTGCAGGGCGTTCAGCTCCAGCCGTGCCGCGAGGGAGTCCCCGACGGCGGCCAGGGCCTCGTCGGCGAGGTGAGGCATGGTCAGCACGGTGGGCCCGGTGTCCATGCGGTACCCGCCGCGCTCCAGGAGTCCGGCCCGGCCGCCGGGGACCGCGGCGCGCTCCACGACGGTGACCCGGCGTCCGGCGCCGAGCAGATGCAGGGCGGCGGCGAGTCCGGACAGCCCGGCGCCGACGACCACCACATGGTCGGTGGCGCCCTTGACGGTTTTCACCGGGGCATTCCTTTCTCGGCTTCCTCGGCGGAGCCGCGCGGTCCCGTCGTCGTGTTACGGGAACGACGTGCCCCTTCGCCCGCCCCTCGGACACCGGTCGTGGACACAGGTGACTCGTAAGGGGGAGGGAAGCTGTACCGGACGGCCCAGCGAAGCGCTGGGCGGCCGGGCCCGCCACCCGTCCGGGCTCCGGTCCGGAGGCGATCACGTCGGCCCACGCCTGTTCTGAGTACGTGACTGAGTATCCGGACGGATGTGCGGCCGGCCGGGCCCGCACACTCTTGTCCGCATGAGTGAGACACCGGTCAAGCAGCAGAGTACGGCCGCGTTCTACGGTCAGGCGGTCGCTTCCTTCGCCGTCGCCATGGCGGCCACCGCCATCGGCATCTTCCGGCTGAACGCCGACGCCTGGGTGCGCGGCTTCCTGGCCATCGCCGTGCTCTACCTGGTGACTTCCGCCTTCACCCTGGCCAAGGTGATCCGGGACCGGCAGGAGGCCGGACAGATCGTCAGCCGGGTCGATCAGGCGCGGGTGGAGAAACTGCTCGCCGAGCACGACCCCTTCCAGAAACTGTGACCACTTCGCGCGGATGCGAGCGTGACAGGCGAAAAGCCTTGCATATCCGAGCTGAGGTCCGGGATCTCTTGGCATGTGCGTTTCCCCGGGCGAGAAGTGCGGGTACGGTCATCGGGGAGGTGGAAGCCCGTGAGCCCGACTTCTGCGATCGCGCCGCCCGCCCGCTTCACCGTGAGCGGCGATGTCCTCCGCCCCGCCTGCCTGGCCGTGGCTGATCTGTGCGCCCTGCCCCTGCGGCGGGCACAGGTCAGCTTCGAGTGCGCGACCAGCGGTGTGCGGCACCACCGGTTCGAGGGGCCGCTCCTCTATGACGTGCTGCATACGGCGGGGCCCTCCTTCGACCCCGTACGACGCAAGGACAGACTGCGTTTCCTCATCGCCGTAACCGGCGGCGACGGCCATCACACGGTGCTGAGTTGGGCCGAGATCGACCCCGACTTCGGGAATGCCCCGGTGTTGCTGGCGACCCGTATCGACGACACGCCGCTCGATCCGCACGGCCCGCAGCTCGTGGTCCCGCAGGACCGTTGCGGTGCCCGGCACATCAGCGGGGTGACCTCGCTACGGGTCGACGGCCGGTACGTCTCGCCGGGCTCGTAGCGCAGGCCCGGCGTCCTCGACGCCGCCCTCAGGTGGGCTGCTCCTCGTGGTTGACGATGAAGTCGGCGGGCATCCGCGGGCTCCACACCGCCGGCGGGCAGTCCCAGTCGTTCGCCTGCCAGTTCTCGGTGATGCGGTCCATGTCGCTGGAGTACTCGATCCAGCTGCCCCACGGGTCCTTGATGTAGTGGAAGAAGTTCGACCCCAAGGTGTGCCGGCCCAGCCCCCAGCCGTCGGCGTGACCGGCCTCGGCCATGCTCCGGGCGCCCATGGCGATCTGATCGATGTCCGCCACCTCCCAACTGGAGTGGTGCAGGCCGGGATGGGTGCCGGGGACGAAGCCGAAGACATGGTGGTCGCCGGGGCCGGAGTTCATGAAGGTGGCCATGGAGCGGACGCGGTCGGAGGTGCGCAGGCCGAGGACACGGCCGTAGAACCGCTCGGAAGCGGCCAGATCGGTGCTGAAGATCAGCATGTGGCCGAGCCGCCGTGGGCGTGGCTTCTCCTCGGCGGTGAGCCAGCGGGCCCGGTCGACGCGCCGGACCCGGTCGCCGAAGTTGACCTCCTGCGCATCCGTCGTGCCGAAGTCGCGCCAGGGGGCCGGCTCGTCCTCCCGCAGGTTCACCAGATTGCCTTCGTGGTCGCGTAGCCACAGGCCGCCTTCCAGCTCCTTCGGGGCATCCACGAGTGGCACTCCCAGCCCCTCCAGATGACGCTGCCATTCCTGGAGGGAATGCGGCTCCACGGCGAAGGCGATGTGGTGCAGGCGCTTGACCGGACCCTCGGTCAGCACCGTCTGGTCCAGGTCACGGCCTTCGCAGCGCACCACGACCGTGTTGCCGCGCTCCGAGGTCTCCAGTCCGAAGGCGGCGTAGAAGCTCTCGCCGACGTCCAGTGACGGAACTTGTATGCCGTAGTGCAGTAAGCCCTTGACTCGCATGTGCCCTCCTCAGGCGGGTGCCGCTGGTGGTGTGGTGCTGCCTCGTGGTGATGATGCCCTGGTTGCGGCGAACAGCGTGATGGCACCCGCGCGCCTGACCGGCCACCGTCGGCGGCGACCGGGCCGAAAGGCCCCGGCAGTCCCCTGCTCCGTGGCCGATTTTGATCGATCATTCGTCAGCTCTTGACGTCCGTGTGACGTCAGAGCAACATCCTTCCGCACGTAGTGAGAGAAGCTATCACTGTATGAGAAGGCGTAGGTGTGATGAAGGTCGGAATTCTGGGCCTGGGCGAGGCCGGGGCCCTGTATGCGACGGGTTTTTCGGAACACGGCTGGCAGGTGGCCGGCTTCGATCCGGGCGATGTGCCCACCCCGGCGGGTGTCGCGCGGGCGGCCTCGCCGGCTGACGCCGTTCAGGGCTGTGACCTGGTGCTCAGCCTGACCGGTGCGAAGGCGGCGCTGGCCGTGGCGGAGGAGGCCGCTCCGTACCTGCCGGACGCGACCGTCTATGCGGACATGAACGCCGGGGCGCCGGAGCTGAAGAGGAAGATCGCTGATGTGATCGCCGCATCCTCCCGGGCGCTCTTTTCGGACGTGTCGGTGATCGGCTCGGTGCCGAAGTACCGCCACCGGACCGCTCTGCTGGCCAGTGGCCCCGGAGCCCCGGCGGTCGTCGGCCACTTCGGTGCTCTCCAGGCCCCGGTGGAGGACCTGGGCGCCGAACCCGGGGCCGCCTCGGCGCGCAAGCTGCTGCGCAGCCTGTTCATGAAGGGGGTGGCCGCGGTCATCGTGGAGGCTGTCGACGCGGGGCGGGCGGCCGGCGCCGAACGGTGGGTCCGCGGGCAGATCGCGGCGGAGCTCACCGGCGGCGAGGCCACACTGGAGCGCCTGTACCGGGGAACGTACAAGCACGCCGACCGCCGGGCGCGCGAGGTGGCGGCGGCCGCGGACCTCCTGCGGGAACTCGGCCTCGACCCCGGGCTGGCCCGCGCCGTCAGCCGGCTGCACACACTCACCGGCCGCCCCGAGGGGCTGCGGGACACCACCCGGCTGACGCCTGCGGTGCTGGCGGCCTACCAGGGACTGCCGACGGCGAACATCGGCGATGCCACCGAGCGGCTGGGGCTGCTGGACTCCGGTATCAGCGCCCTGTGGCCCGGTGCGCGCGCCGTTGGCCGCGCTGTGACGGTGTGGACCCGGGCGGGGGACAACCAGGCGATTCACCAGGCCGTAAAGATCGCCGAACCGGGTGACATCATTGTGGTCAATGGGGAGGGCGACGTATCCCGCGCGCTGATCGGAGAGCTGATCGCGGAGCGCGCCCGAGCCAGAGGCGTGGTGGGCATGGTGCTGGACGGAGCCGCTCGCGATGTCGAGGTTCTGGCCGAGATGGGCTTCCCCGTGTGGGCGCGGGCGGTCACCCCGGCCGGCCCCTACAAGTTCGGGCCCGGCCGCGTCGGGGTGCCGGTCGCCGTGGGCGGTGTGGTCTGCCAACCGGGAGACCTGGTGGTGGGAGACGGCGACGGTGTCGCGGTCGTCCCGGCCGACCGCGCCGCGTCCGTCCTGGCCGCCGCGCGCGAGGTGGAGGCCGAGGAAGCGCGTCGGCGCGCCGGCATCCGCGCCGCGGCCACCGCCACTGCCGCCACCCTCGCCACTGCCACTGCCACTGCCACCGCCACCGCCACGCCAGGAGAAGCGTCGTGATCGCCGTATGGGCCCTGGCCTGCTATGTGATGGCCATCATCGTGTGGAACGCCGTCCTCAAGCGCAACATCGGCGAGGCGCTGCTCGTCGGATTCCTGGTCACCGGCCTGTTCGCCGGGCGCGACATCGGACACGTCATGTGGCACGGGCTCGTCGAGGCCATGCAGGAGGAGGTCACCTTCGCCGCCCTGGCCTTCGTGTTCATGAGCTATCTGCTCTCCCGCACACCGGTGCTGGACCAGCTGCTGGCGATCCTGAACTCCCTGCTGGGGCGGGTACGGGGCGGCCCCGTCTACACCTCCACCATCGCCGCGGGCATCTTCGGCGCCATCGCCCATGTCGGGGCGGCGGTGACCGCGGCCGTCGGATCCGTGACGATCCCCTGGATGAAACGCTCGAAGGTGAGTGGCGAGCTCGCGGCCACCGTCGCCGCCGGCGGCGCGGGCATGGGCGTGACCTTCCCCTTCAGCTCCACCATGTTCATCCTCATGGGCTCGGCCGGTGTGGCCTCCATGGCGACCACCGACGACATCGTGCTCCCCCTGTTCCTGGGCGGCCTGTGGTGTCTGGGCTATCGCATGCTGGCCGCCTTCGTCATGGTGCGCCGCCACAAGATCCAGTCCATGGACCGCGCCGACCTGCTGCCCCTGCGCACCAGCCTGAGCGCGGGCTGGACGAGTCTGTTCCTGTTCGCCGCGATCGTGGTGCCGCTGCTGCTGACGCGGGGCCCCTCGGGCGGCGCCCTCGGCGACTGGGTCGGCACCAGGATGTCGGACGCCATCAGCCTGATCACCTGGATCCCCGTCCTGCTCATCGCCACGGTCCTGATCCTGGGCCGGCGTCACCTTCCGCGCTCGGGCCCCGAGTGGTGGCGGGTGCTGGGCCATGCGGCACCCCAGTTCGGAGTGATCGGCGTCACCATCGTCGCCGCCTTCTCCGCCTCCAACGTGCTGGGCGAACTCGGACTGCCGCAGCAGCTGACCGATCTGCTGGCCGGGGTGGACGCTCCCCCGTGGGCCATGGCGCTGATCGTGGGTGTCCTCGTGGTCGGCGTCGCCATCCCGCTCACCGCCAGCGCCACCATGGCGGCCATCGGCCCGGTGGCGGTCTCCTCCCTCGTCGGGGCCGGGGTACCGCCGGCCACCGCCTGCGTCGCGGTCCTCATCTTCGCCTCGACCGAGGGCGCCTCGCCCCCGTCCGGTGCCCCCATCTACGTCGCCAGCGGCATCGCCGGCATCGACCCGGCCCGCACGTTCGTACCGCTGGCCGCGTACTACTGCGTTCCCATCCTGCTCATCGGCGCCGCGGTGGCCACCGGCGTCCTGCCCGTCTGAACGTCAAGGACCCACCATGGCTCACCGTCTGCTGCAACCGCTCTTCCGCCTCAGCGTCATCGTCTTCCTGCTCGGCGGCGTCATCATCGTCCTCGGCCAGGCCATCGGCATCCTGCTCGGCGACGCCCAGTGGGTGGCGGAGGTGGAAACCAGCGCCCAACCGCCCACCTGCGTCGTCGCGAGCATCTGCGGCATCCTCTCCTTCGCCCTCTCCTACCGGCGGGACACGGACCCACGGGAGAACGCCGACGCCGCCACCGGCGACCGCTCGCCCGAGCGGGCCGCCGCGGTGACCCGGCCGGAATGAGGCAGCCGCTCCCTGGGTGGATCGTGTGCGATCCACACTCCGCTCGCATGGTGATAAGTCTTATCGAGACCGCCGTGTGCCGAGCCGACCATCCAGGAGCCCCTCAATGGCCACCACCCCCGCCTCCGCCATGCGTTCCCTCGACCGGGCCTTCGATGTCCTGGGTGTCCTGGAGGACACCCGGCAGCCCCTGCGCCTGAGCGAGGTCGCCCGGCGCGCGGAACTGCACGTGGCCACCGCCCAGCGCATCCTCAACGTGCTCATCGAGCGCGGCTACGCCGCCAAGGAGGAGACCGGCTACGTCGCCGGCCCCGCCGCCGTCGCCACCGCCCACGCCTTCCTGGTCAACAACCGTCTCAGCCAGGTCGCCCTCCCCGTTCTCCAGGAACTGGCCGCCACCACCAGCCTGACGGCCAGCCTGTACGTCCGCGTCGGACACTTCCGCGTGCTCATCGCACGCGTCCAGGGCCGCAACCCGCTGCGCTACCAGCTGCCCATCGGCGAGAAGCTCCCCCTGTACCTGGGCGCCGGAAAGGCCCTGGCCGCCTGGCTGCCCGACGCCGAACTCCACTCGCTCATCGAACAGTCCGCGCCCTTCACCCGGGTCTCCGGCGAGCACGTCACCGCCGAGGACCTGGCCGCCGACCTCGATCAGGTCAGGAAGGCGGGCTACGCCCTGTCCCTGAGCGAACGCGCGGTGAACGTCACCGCCGTCAGCGCTCCCATCCGCCACGCCGAGGACGTCCTCGGCGCGCTCAGCATCGCCGGACCCAGCAGCGAACTCACCGAAACCGACCACACCCGCCTCATCGGCGAAGTGTGCCGGGCAGCCGACGCGATCGCCGCCCGCTGCCCCTGACAGGAGCCACCCACGTGTCACTGCCCACCCACCGACAGCTCACCGAACGCACCGACGCTCCCCCCGGATCCAGCTGGCACCTCTTCACCGACCACCCCGAACGCGGCATGGCCAACTTCGCCGGCCCCCAGCAGATCCGCCGCGCGGCCGCCACCGTCGTCGAGGGGCACGCCTTCAACCTGGACTACCCGCTCGACGCCTTCGACCCGCCCATGTCCAAGGCCCGCGGCATTCCCCACCACCGCATCACCGCCAAGCACGACCAGGCCCGCGACGACGTCCTGGACAACTTCCACCTCCAGGCCGGCAGTCAGATCGACGGTCTGCGCCACCGCCGCGCCTCCGGACACGGCTTCTACAACGGCGTACCCGATGACGAGATCGCCCCCCGCAGCCCCCGCCTGGGGGTCCAGCTGTGGGCCGAAGTGCCCCTCGTCGGCCGCGGTCTCCTCATCGACATCGACGGTCTGCTCCGCGACCGCGGCACACCTGTCCGCCATGCCGACGGTCCCGCCCTCACCACCGACCTCCTCGACGACGCCCTGAAGGAACAGGGCTGTGGCGTCGAACCCGGAGATCTCGTCCTCGTCCACACCGGCTGGGCGGCCTGGTACCTCACCACGACCCCCGAGGAACGCGCCGAGGTCCGCGCACAGCGGCGTGCCACCGGCTTCGCCCAGAGCCGTTCCTTCGCCGCCTGGTGCTGGGACCACCGCATCGCCCTGATGGCCACCGACACCTTCGCCGTCGAGGTCCTCCCCGTGCTGGACACCAGCGACTTCCTCCGCAGCGCGCCCGAGGACGACGGGATGATGCACCAGGAGCTGATCGCCAAACTGGGCCTGCCGCTCGGCGAACTGTGGAACCTCACCGCCCTCGCCCTGGACTGCCGTGCCACCGGCCGCTGGGACAGCCTCCTCACCGTCAAGCCCCTGAACCTGACCGGGGGAGTCGGCTCACCCGCGAACGCCACCGCCCTGCGGTAGCGCGCGGCGCCACCCGGCCGTGCGCGTCGGTTTCCGCCGGGACGACCCCGGCTCATGTCGAGAACCTCGCGGTTTCCCCCGCCGTGTCGGTGACGGCGCCGCGGTCCTGTCCGATGGCGTAGGAACCCGGCTGTCCGCCGCGGCCGGGAGGCGCCCGGCCGCGGCGTTCGTGACGGTCGTGACGAAGGGAAGCGGGACATGGGAAACGTGGTGCTGGTCCACGGCGCGTGGAGTGACGGCTCGATCTGGCAGGAGGTCATCGGCGACCTGCACGACAGGGGCCATCGGCCGCTGGCCGTCCAGCTGCCGATGTCCTCGCTCGCGGACGACATCGCCTGGACCCGTCGGCACATCGACGCGCTGGACGGTCCGGTCACCGTGGTCGGCCACTCCTACGGCGGCACCGTCATCTCCGGCGCGGCGCTGGAGCATCCCCGGGTCGGCTCCCTGGTCTTCGTCGCCGGCTACGCGCCTGACGAAGGGGAGACCATCCCGATGCTGAGCGACAAGGGCACCGAGATGCCCGGCCGCGCGGCCATCCGGTTCGGTCCGGACGGCTGGTCGACCGTGGACCCGGAGATGTTCGGCGACGCGCTCGCCCACGACCTGCCGCCCCGCCTCGCCCGGACCCTGGCCGTCGTGCAGAAGCCGACCCACGGGGCATGTCTGACGGCGCCGGCACTTCCGGGCGCCTGGCATGACCTGCCCTGCGGCTATGTGCTCTCCACCCAGGACCGGATTCTCGATCCGGGGCTGCAACGATGGTTCGCGCTGCGGGCCGGAGCGGTCGTCACCGAGCTTCCCAGCAGTCACCTCTCCCCACTGTCCCATCACGAGGCGGTGGCCACGGCCATCACCTCGATGCTGCGCGACGAGCCGCTGACGGGGTGACGCAGCGGCCCCCGCGCCGGGTGGCCACAGGACTCTCGGACCAGTCCCGAGAAGGCGCTTGATCCCCGACGCGGTCGACACGGGCAGCCGGGGGCGGGCAAGCTGGAGACATGGTTGCTCTGGTGCACTGCCTGGACCGGCAGGCGTTCGTCAATATGATCGGAGACCCCGGATACCGCGTGGTGGCCCCCCTGTGTGGTGAGCCGCTGGTGGCGGCGGTACGGCGGCCGACCTCGCCGATCGGGAGGTGAGCGCGGTGCCGAAGGTCTTCGTGCATGGCAATCCGGAAACGGCGGCGGTGTGGGACCCGTTGCTCGCCGAGCTGGAACGCGCCGGTGCGGCACGCTCCGAGCTGATCTGCCTCTCGCCGTACGGATTCGGTGCACCCCTGCCGACCGGGTTCGGCGCGACGGTGGGTGAGTACCGGGACTGGCTGATCGGCGAGTTGGAGAAGGTGGGCGAACCCGTCGATCTGGTGGGCCACGACTGGGGCGGCGGACACGTCGTGAACGTCGCCATCGCCCGGCCGGATCTGCTGCGCAGCTGGGCGAGCGACGTCGTCGGAGCCTTCGACCGCGACTATGTCTGGCATGAACTCGCCCAGCGTTGGCAGACCCCTGGAGTGGGAGAGGCCGATGTCGCCGAACGGTTCGGCGCGGCCCTGGAAACGCGGGTCGTGGCACTCGTCGAACGCGGCGTGAACAGGCCGGTGGCCGAGCAGATCGCCGCGGCGCAGGACGAGACAATGGGCCGGGCCGTGCTCGCGCTCTACCGCTCCGCCGCACAGCCGATGATGTCCGAGCTCGGCCGGGACCTGGAACGTGCGTCCCAGCGGCCCGGCCTGGCGATCCTCGCCACCGAGGACCACATGGTCGGCACCGAGCGGCAACGCCGACGCGCGGCCCAGCGCGCGGGCGCCCGCGTCGAGACCCTGGACGGACTCGGGCACTGGTGGATGACCCAGGACCCCGCGCGTGGAGCCCGCGCCCTGACCGAGTTCTGGGCGCGGTGCTGAGGACCGGTCATGCAGCGCCGGAGGGCGGCCGGCCCCGGTCGGCCCCGTCCGGCGGTGCCGACGGGGCAGTGGACCGTCAACTGCCCCCGCGCACTCAGGCAGTGAGCAGTTGCTCGCTCAGCTCCCAGAGCCGCTGGGCGGATCGCGGGTCGATGGAGTGCGACGCCACCTCGGACGGGATGTCCTCCGCGGTGACGGGCCTGGGCTCGTCATCGAGCGGCGAGATGTCGTTGTCCTTCAGATAGACACCGCCGATCTCGGCGAGCAGGGGGCTGGTCGCGGCGAACACGATGGTGCCGGCGCCTTGCCGCGGGGTCTTCTTCCCCCGTTCGGGGTCGATGATCGGCTGACCGGACTCGTCGATCAGCCCCTCGGCCCGCAGAGCCTCCTGGCCCGCCGCGCTGTTCAGGCTCGTGCCGACCACCACCCCCGGGTGTACGGCGTAGCCGCGGATCCCCTCCTCGGCCCACCGGCGGTCCAGCTCGACGGCGAAGAGCACATTGGCGGTCTTGGACTGCGCGTAGGCCATGGTGGGGTGGTAGCCGCCGGCGAAGTGCGGGTCGTCCCACCGGATGTCGGAGAACCGCTGGGCTCCGGAGGTCACGTTGACCACGCGGGCGCCGTGGGCGGCGCGCAGAGCGGGCAGCAGACCGAGCGTCAGCTGGAAGTGGCCCAGATGGTTGGTCGCGAACTGCGCCTCGTATCCGCGCGCGTCCCGCTCGAGTTTCTCGGGAGCCGGCAGGGCGGCGTTGTTGACCAGGATGTGGAGCGGACGGCCTGACTCCAGCCAGCGCTCGGCGAAGGCGTCGACCGACGCCGGGTCGAGCAGGTCCAGCCGGCTGACCTCGACGCCCTCGATCCCGGCCAGCGCCGTCCTGGCACGGTCCGGGTTGCGCGAGCCCACGGTCACGGACGCGCCGGCTGTGACCAGCGCACGGGTGACCTCGCGGCCGATACCGGCATGACCAGCGGTGACGATGACGTTCTGGCCGGCCAGGTCGATGCCGGCGAGGACCTCGTCGGCCGTCGACGCGGCGGTGAATCCCGATCCGATGGGGTGCTGCTGGTGTGTCATACGACCCGTCCTCTCCTCATGATTAACGAAGCGGAACGCCGTTCCGATTGGAGAATACGGAACAGCGCTCCACTTTGTAAACTCAGCGGGCGAGGGAGACGGCGAACGGCTGGAATCCGCGGCGGCGCAGAACGTGGGGGACGAGCAGCATCAGCGCTTCGGTGGCGCGGGCGGTGGTGATGTCGCCGAGGTCCTCGATCCACTCGGGCTGCCAGCCCAGATCGGCGAGGAGGCCCGCGGTGACGGTCTTGGCGTCCGCGTCGTCGCCGGACAGGTAGACGGTGGGAGGGGTGGACAGGGACGCGGGGGCGGTCATGACCGGGAAGAGCATGGTGTTGAGCGTCTTGACGACCCGGGTGGCGGGCAGGGCCCGCTGGAGCCGCTCGGCGAGGCTGCCGCCGGGGTAGCAGAGATCCGAGGGCAGCCCGTCGGGGCCGTTGCGGGTGGCGTTGGAGACGTCGATGAGGATCTTGCCCGCCAGTTCGGCCTCCAGGGCGGACAGGCGCTCCAGGGAGGTGTCGCCCGGGGTGGCGTTGAGCACGATGTCGGTGGTGTCGGCGGTGGTCCGCTGGTCGGTGTGGCGGAGCGGCCGGGCGGGGTCGGTGTCGCGGGCCGCGGCCTCCTCGGGAGGCCGCCGGTGGCCGAGGACGACCTCGTGGCCGGCGGCGGCGAGTGCGTGGGCCAGACCGCTGCCGACGCGGCCGGTGCCGAGGATGCCGATGCTGGTCATGGTGGTGTGCTCCTTGCCGGGTGGTGGGTGGTGGGTGGCGGATGGTCAGGCGATGGGGGACAGGACCGCGACGGCCGCGGCGTGGATACCGGGGGCGGCGGCCAGGAAGTCGGGGCTGGCCGCGGTCCACGGGTTGCCGTGGGTGTCGGTGACGGCGCCGCCGGCCTCGGCGACCAGCAGGGCGCCGGCCATCAGCCCCGAGCGGACGTCGGAGAACTGCCAGAAGGCGTCCATGCGGCCGGCGGCGACGTGGATCAGCTGGAGGGTGGCGGGTACCGAGACGCGGACGACGAGGCCGTTGATGAGCATCTGCGTGACGGACGCGCCGATCCGGCGGAACGTGTGCGCGTCCTCCCCGGGCCGCGCCTGGCCCGTACCGGTCAGGGCCGCGCCCAGGTCGGTCTTGGCCGACACACGCAGCGGCGCGCCGTTGAGATGGGCGCCGCGCCCGGCCAGCGCGGTGTAGTCGTCGCCGGTCAGCGGGAGGTGGACGATGGTGAGGACCGGGCGATTGTCGCGGACGAGCGTGGCGGTCACGGCCCACTCCGGTGTGCCGTGGACGTGGTTGATGTTGCCCTCGGCCGGATCGACGATCCACCACTCGCCGGGCGGCAGCGCGCCGCCGGCCAGTTCGTCGTCGGCCCAGTTCGCGCCGGGCCGGGCCGCCAGCAGCGGCGCTTTCAGAATGTCGAGCACGGCGTCGTCGTTGGCGTGGATCTCCGTGACGATCTCGTCGGCGCTGACGCCGCGGGCATGCGGGGTGTAGCGCTCCCGCAGCCGGTCGCCGGCGGCGTGGACGGCGGTGGTGACCTGGGCAAGCAAGGCAGCGTCGGCGTCGGCGCCGGTGTGGGTGACAGTGGACACGAGGGGTGCTCCTACAGGGCTTGGCCGGACAAACGGGGTTCCGGTGAAGGGGGACAAGGAGGGGCGTGGCGCGCGCTTCGCCGTCTGCGCATCGACGGTAGGCAGGGCCGTTGATTAACAGCAAGTGCATGCTTGTCACTGGTGGCTTTACCTGCGTGCAATGGGAATGGATCCCGCTCACACGGTGGCGGCCGAGTAAGGTGCCCGGGTGATCGTGGTACCGGAGGTGTTCGCGCGGAGCACCGTGGAGCGCGAAGGTGACCCGGGAGCGGCGTGGTTGGCCACGGTGCCCGGGATCGTGAAGGAGTTGCTGGAACGCTGGGGGTGTGCGGCGGACGGCGAGGTGATGTACGGCGGTGTCGGGGTCGTCGTCCCGGTGCGCGGCCGGGCCGAGGGACCCGCTGTGCTGAAGGTGTCGTTTCCGCACCCGGGAAACGTGCATGAGCCGGACGCCTTCGCGGCGTGGGCCGGACGCGGCGCCGTCCTGCTGTACGAGCGCGACGACGAGCGTTTCGCGATGCTGCTCGAGCGGGTCCGGACAGCGACCCTGGCCGAGGTCGAAGACGGCGATGAGGTGGTGACGATCGCCGGGCGGCTCAGCCGTCGCCTGGCCGTTCCCGCGCCGCCCGGCCTGCCCCGGCTGCGTGAGCGGGCCGACGCCTGGGAGGAGGAACTGCGCGGGGATGCCGAGGAGTTGAGGCACACCCTTTCGCGTCAGGTGGTGGACGCCGCCGTGGCGACCGCCCGCGAACTGGGCCGCGACCAGCCGGACACCCTCGTCCACGGCGATCTCCACGCGCGGAACATCCTGCGCGCCGACCGTGAGCCATGGCTGGCCGTCGATCCCAAGGGATACGTGGGGGACCCCGCCTACGACGCCGGCACGCTGCTTAAATCGCGTGCGCTGACGCTTCTGGGGGCGGACGACCTGCGCGCGTCAGTCCACCGCGTCCTGGACGTCTTCGCCGAGACCGCGGAACTCGATCGGACACGGGTGCGGCGCTGGGCCCAGTTCCATGCCGTTCAGGCGGCGTTCTGGGGGCGCCGTCATGGCTTCCGGATTGCCCGGGGTGGTCCGCGGCTGGACGGCCTCACGCAATTCGTGGACCACCTCGCGGTACTGCTCACGGAACGTGCCTGATGTCCCGTCAGGAGTGGCCCGGGAGTGGCCGTTCTCGGGCCACCGGCCGCTCGGTCAGCCGGTGGTCGTCCGGGAGGCGCTGACGGGGGAGTGGTGCCGGTCCACGATGCCCTCGACGATCCGCATCAGCCGGTCCCCCGTCTGATCGATGCTTCCGTTCTGCGTGCTGACCTGCGCGCCTTCGAGGACGAAGGTGATCTCGGCCGCCGCCTGCTCGGGGTCGGGCAGTCCGGCCTCGGCGCACATGCCGACCAGTCGGCGGGTCTGGCGGGCCTTGTGCTTCTCGATCACCTGCCGGGCGGGATGGGAGCGGTCGGGCAGCTCGGCGATGGAGTTGATGAACGGACAGCCCCGATATGAGATCGCCGGCAAGCCCTCGGCGATGAAGCGGGCCATGCCCAGGATCTGCTCCCGGGGCCGACCGGGGTACTCGGCCTCGACCCGGTCGAACGCCTCCTGGTAGTCGGCGGCGACGATCCGCAGCCACTCCGCGACCAGGGCGTCCTTGGTTTCGAAGTGCCGGTAGATCGCCATTTTGGTGGTCTCGGCCTTCTCGGCGATCGCCTGGACGCCCACCCGCCGGATCCCCTCGCGCTGGAAGAGCTCTTCCGCCGCGTCCAGGATGCGCTCGCGAGGTGGCAGCTTCGCCACCCTGCCCGGCCTGCCGGCGGTCGTTGCCATGACTGCTCCGTAGACGTCCGGTGGGTCTTGGGGTCTTCGTCTCTCTGCTACGGTACCAGCTCGTCCCATGCGATACCGCTGGGTATCATTCGGTACTCGCGGGTATCGCTTCCTGCTGTCCCGCTTCCCGCTCTTCGTTTCCGTTTTCCGTTTTTCGTTCATCGACAGGAGTGACAGTGAAAGTTTCCGAGTACGTGGGTTTCGACGCGGTCGGGCTCGCGCAGCTGGTGGCCGACGGCGAGGTGACCCCCGCCGAACTGGAAGCAGCCGCACGCGCGGCCGCGGAGGCGGTCAATCCGCGGATCAACGCCATCGTGGAGACATGGCGGACCGACGACGAGCCCAGCCCCGGCAGTACGCCACTGGCCGGAGTCCCGTTCCTGATCAAGGACCTCGGCGTCTCCATGGCCGGCAGGCGAACGGAGCTGGGCAGCCGCCTCGCGGCGGGCAATGTCGCCCGCGCCGACTCCTCCCTGATGCGGCGCTTCCGTCGCGCCGGCCTCGTGACGTTCGGGCGTACCGCGACACCGGAGATGGCCTACAGCATCACGACGGAACCCGTGCTGTACGGCGCGACCCGCAACCCATGGGACCTGGAGCGGAGTGCGGGCGGATCCAGCGGGGGAGCGGGCGCGGCGGTCGCTGCCGGGGTGGTGCCGATCGCACACGCCACCGACGCCGCCGGCTCGATCCGCGTCCCCGCCGCCTACAACGGCCTCTTCGGGTTGAAGCCGACCCGTGGCCGGGTCTCCGTGGGTCCCGGCATCGACGAGATCTTCAACGGCCTGGGCGTGCAGGGCAGCGTCAGCCGCACCGTACGTGACAGTGCGGTCCTGCTCGACCAGATCCAGGGCCCGGAACCGGGCGACCCCTACTTCGCCCAGCAACCGTCCCGGCCGTACGCGGAGGAGGTCACCCGCCACCCGGGTTCACTGCGGATCGGTGTCCTCACCCAGGCATGGGGCGGACGCCGCACGGCCCCACCGGTGGCCGACGCGCTCTCCCGCACCGCGCGTCTGCTGGAATCCCTCGGCCATCAGGTGACGGAGGCCGACGTCGGCCTCGGGGTCGACTGGGAAGAGTTCGTACTGGCCAACGCCCTTCTGTGGACGGCGAATCTCACGGCCTCGGTCGACGAGCTGGCCGCCGCCTCGAACCGGCCCGTCGACTCCTCGACCCTCGAGCCGGTGATCCTGGCGAGCTACCACTACGGGCAGCGGGTGACCGGCGCCCAGTTCGTCACCGCGCTCGCGGTCCGGAACCGGGTCGCTCGAAGCCTGGCACGGTACTTCGACGCTTACGACATGCTGCTCACCCCGACCTTGCCGGAGCTTCCCGTGCCGTTGGGCACCTACGCCGAGGGTGCCGAGGCGCTGGACGGCCTCGGCTGGCTCGACCGCATCCTCGACCGCTCGCCGTTCACCGCGGTGTTCAACGTGGCGGGCACACCCGCCATGTCCGTACCCGTGACGGCCGACACCGGGACGGGGCTCCCGATCGGCCTCCAGTTCGCCGCCGGTTACGGGTTCGAAGGCAGCCTCTTCCGCCTCGCCGGACAACTCGAACAGGCCAGCCCGTGGGCGGGCCGGACCCCCACGGTATGGGCGGGGAACCACACGGGCGACTGAGGAGTGCTCGCGGAACGCCGGGGGCCCGGATGTCGGCTCCGGGCCCCCGGCGGCGTTGGGCGGGGTCAGGGCTGGTTGCGCAGCGGGGGGATGGTGGGGACCTCGGGGGCGCTGGCGATGTCCTCGGCGGTCATCCGGAAGCTCTCGGGGTAGGCGTCGCGCTGGGTGCGGCGGGCGGGTTCGCTGGTGCGCCAGGTGTACAGGCACTGCCGGCATTGCAGCACGTCCCAGGCGCCGGGGACCGGCGAGGTGTACAGCTGCTCAATGCTCTCGTAGGCGCAGCGCGGGCAGATGGTGGTCTTCTCCACGGCCATGTCGGATGTCCTTCGGTGGGGTGATGGGGGAGGTGCGGGGCGGTCAGCGGGTGGTGAGGGACTGGAGCTTGGCGAGCCAGGCACCCATCTCGGGCAGGTCACGGACCTGGTTGCCGTAGTTGCCGCGCTTGTCGGGCTCGGCGGGGGTGGTGGCGTCGATGATGAGCTTGTCGACGATGCCCGGACTCTGCGCCTGGGGGGCGAGTTCCAGCACCGGCAGGTTCGGGACGACGACCAGGTCGCCGGAGGGGTTCATCTTGGTGGAGAGCGCCCACATCACCTGCGGCAGGTTGAAGGGGTCCACGTCCTCGTCGACGACGATCACGGTGGCGGCGTAGCCGAGGCCGTGCGGGGTGGTCAGCACTCGCATGCCGACGGCCTTGGCGAAGCCGCCGTAGCGCTTCTTGGTGGAGACGATGACGACGAGGCCGTGGGTGTACATGGCGTTGACCGCCTGGACCTCGGGGAAGTCCCGCTTCAGCTGCTCGTACAGCGGGACGCAGGTGTTCGCGGCCATCAGGTAGTCGATCTCCGTCCACGGCATGCCCAGGTACAGGTGCTCGAAGATCGGGTCGGTGCGGTAGGAGATCTTGTCGACGCGGATCACGGTCATGTTGCGGCCGCCGGAGTAGTGGCCGGTGAACTCGCCGAAGGGGCCCTCGATCTCGCGCTTGCGGCCCTCGATGACGCCCTCGATGACCACCTCGGAGCCCCACGGCACGGGCAGGCCGGTCAGCGGTGCCGTGGCGATGGGCGCGGGGGCGCCGCGCAGGGCGCCGGCCAGTTCGTACTCGTTCTGGTCGTACTCCATGGGGGTGGAGGCGACGATGGAGATCACCGGGTCGTTGCCGAGGGTGATGGCGACGGGCAGGTCCTCGCCCCTCTCCTCGGCCTTGCGCAGGTGCTGGGCGATGTCGTGCATGGGGACGGGCTGGAGGGCGAGCTTGCGCCGGCCCTTGACCTCGATGCGGTAGACGCCGACGTTCTGCTTGCCGGAGTTCTCCGGATCGTCGGGGTCCTTGGAGACGACCGCGGCCTTGTCGATGTAGGAGCCGCCGTCCCCGTCGTTGAGGCGGAACAGCGGGAGGATGTCGAAGATGTTGATGTCATCGCCCTCGACCGTGTTCTCCGACCACAGCGGGTCATCCCGCCACTCCGGCTGGACGGGGAACTTCGCCCAGCGCCGGATGAACTCGTCCACCTGGTCCTTGGTGGGGCTGTTCTTGTCCATGCCCAGGGCCAGGGCGTGGTTGGCCCACGAGCCGTGCACGTTCATCGCGATGCGCGCGCTGGTGAAGCCGTGGACGTTGTCGAAGTACAGGGCGGGGGCGGCGTCCCCGAGCCGGGGGGCCGCGTTGGCCGCGGCGGCGATGTCCGGCTCGGGCATCACCTCCTCGGTGATGTGCAGCAGCTGGCCCTCCTTGTCGAGGGTCTGGAGGAAGCTGCGCAGGTCGTCGTAGGCCATGGAGAACTCCATAGGGGTTTCGTCGGGGTGAGCGGGGTGAGCGGGGTGTCAGGGGTGAAGGGAGCCCGGTTCAGGCCACGGTGAGTTCCTGGGGCGGCCGCTGCTCGCGCGCGGCGCGCATACCGGCCCAGCGCCGGGCCGTGGGGGCGGGCAGGCCGAACTGGTCCAGGACGCGGGCGGTGATGTGGTCGACGATGTCGTCCACCGAGGCCGGGTGGTTGTAGAAGGCCGGCATGGGCGGCACCATCTGCGCCCCCATGCGCGTGAGCGCCAGCATGTTCTCCAGGTGGATCTCGCTCAGCGGTGTCTCACGGGGAACCAGCACCAGCTTCCGGCGCTCCTTGAGGACCACGTCCGCGGCGCGGGCCACCAGGCCGTCCGCGTAACCGGCCCGGATGCCGGCGAGGGTCTTCATCGAGCAGGGCGCGATGACCATCCCGTCGGTGCGGAACGACCCGGAGGAGATGGACGCTCCCTGGTCGTCGGGGCTGTGGGTGACATCGGCCAGCTCACCGACCTCGGCCACGGACAGGCCGCACTCCAGTTCGAGGGTGGTGCGCGCCCACCGGGAGAGCACGAGATGGGTTTCCACCTCGGGCAGCTCGCGCAGTGCCGCCAGCAGGCGGACACCGAAGACCGCGCCGGTTGCTCCTGTCATGCCCACTATCAGTCGCATGGTGTACGGCCCCTCTGCTCCGTGTGCTCATGGGTGAGAACGCTGCGGAGCTTTTCGGTCACCGAAGCGGTACGCGCCATTCACCGCGCCGCTCCGGAGGCGAGCCCCTGACCAGCTCCTTCGCATTCCACGGTAGGTGTCACGGCAGGGCGGACCGGCGTACGCTGTGGACTCACCATGGACCGAATTGGACAGGATCACCGAGACCGCATCACCGACGTCCCGTTCCGGCCGTCGCCCGGAGGGCCGCCGGGCGTGGAGGTGTGGGATTTCCCGAGGCTCGCCGAGCGCGCCGGGCGCCACGGCGTGGACCTGTACCAGCCGCTGCGCGCCGAGTTCCACCATCTGATCAGCGTGCGGTCCGGGTCGCTGCGCATGTGGCTGGACGGCGCGGAGCACACCGTGGCGCCCGGTGCCTGGCTGTGGATCCGTCCGGACCAGGTCTACCGCTTCCTCGGCGCCCTCGGCCTCGCCGAGGGCGCGGTCGTGCTGTTCACCCCCGGCTTCCTGGACGCCGCCACCGTCGACGCCGCCCGCTTCGGTCCGCCGTACCCCGAGGGACCGCTCACCGCCGAGCGGCCGGAGGACGCGGCCGCTCTCCAGACCACCCTCGGCCTGTTGGAGGACGCCTATCGCCGCAGCGCCGCGCTGCCCGTCGACGCTCACATCGCCCTCGTACGCCATCTGCTGGCCGCGCTGGTCCTGCGCCTGGGACACCTCCGGGGCCGGGACGCCGCCCGCCGCGGTGAGGTCGGCGCGGGGACGTTCCACCGCTTCCACCGGGCCGTCGAGCGGGACTTCACCGCCGCGCGCCGGGTCGAGGACTACGCCGTCGCCCTCGGCTACAGCGCCCGCACCCTCACGCGCGCGTGCCTGGCCGCCACCGGACGCACCGCCAAGCAGTACCTCGACGACCGGGTGGCCCTGGAGGCCAAGCGCCTCCTGGTCCACACCGACCTCGCCCCCGTACGGATCGCCGACCGGCTCGGCTTCAGCACGCCCACCGTCTTCACCAAGTTCTTCCGCCGCTGCACCGGGGAGACCCCGTCCGCCTTCCGCTCCCGCGCCCGCACCGGCGGTCAGCCGGCGGGGCGGTGATCCCCCGCCCGATATGCGGCGAGCCGGGGGAGGATGCGCCGCCGGGCCGGCGAGCGGCTGCCGCGCCTCAGGCACGGACCGTCCGGTCGTGATGGGCGCGTGACTCGGTGCCCGAGTAGGCGTAGTAGTCCGTCTGGGGCAGGCCGACGAAGGCCAGCAGCCGTGCGGTGAACTCCTCGTAGAACTGGTCCACCGTCTGCGGCAGGTTGTAGTAGGTGGGAATCATCGGGTACACGGTGCCGCCCGCCTCCGCCACCTGGGTGAGGTTGCGCAGATGGATGAGGTTGAACGGCGTCTCCCGCACGCACAGCACCAGCGGGCGCCGCTCCTTCAGCGACACGTCCGCGGCCCGCTCGATCAGGGTGTTCGCCGTGCCGTGGGCGATCCGGCCGACCACGCCGAGCGCGCAGGGCACCACCAGCATCCCCCAGGACGGGTAACTGCCCGACGTCGGCCCGCCCGCCAGGTCCTCCGGATCCCAGTCCACGACCTTGTCCGCGGCCGGCCGGGCGCCCAGCACCAGTTCGGGCGCGGGCCCGGAGGCGTCCCGGCCGGTCTCGTGCGCGATCAGCCGGCGGCCCGCCGGGGAGACCATCAGGTCGATCTGCCCCACCCTGTCCTCCTTGACCAGGGCCTCGAGTACGAACCGCGCCATCCGGGTGCCACCCGCCCCCGTCACCGCCAGCGTGATGTTCCGCCGCTCCGTCATCCGCCCAGCCCTTCGGTTCAGGCCGCCCGGCCGGCACATCCGACGGCGGCACTGGACAACATCAGAGCAAGTGCCGCACTTCATCGCAAAAGGTCGCCCGCCGTGTCGGTCAACGGTGTCCCTGCGCGCGGCCGGCCGGTGACAGGGCCAGCATGGTGACGCCGATCCCCGCCGCGGCCAGCCCGCCGACGAGCAACGCGCTGCGGGCTCCCCATGACGCGCCGATCGCCCCGACGGCCGGTGCGCCGATGACGGTGCCCCCCAGCCAGCCGATCGACCAGATCGACAGCACCCGCCCGCGCATCTGGGGCGTGGCCTCCAACTGCATCAACGTCTTGGCCGACGCGTTGAAGGTGATCGAACCGGAGCCGACGAACACCAGGAGGACCAGCGCCACCGGCAGGCTCGGCGCCAGGGCCGCGGCGCAGATCAGCGCCCCCCAGATCAGCGCCGACACCGAAAGGGACCGGGTGCTGACCCGGCCGCGGCGCATCGCGACGAACCCGCCGAGCACGGCGCCGACACTCATGAACGCCATCGCCGCGCCGTAGCCGGCCGGGCCGACCCGGAACCCGGATGTGGTGAGCAGGGGCAGGCTCACCGGGAATTCCCAGGTGAGGATCCCCGTCACATACACCATGACCATCGGGTGGAGCAACTCGGGCGTACGGCGGATGTAGGCGATCCCGGCGCGGATCTGTCCCCCCGCGGGTATCTCGCGCTCGGCCGGGCGCATCTCCGCCGTGCGCAGCGCGGCCAGGCTTGCGATGACGGCCAGGAACGACACGGTGTCCAGGGCGAAGCACGGTGTCACGCCCAGGGCGGCGATGACGACCCCGGCGAGGCCCGGCCCGATGAGCTTCGCCGTGTTGACGAGCGTGCTGTTGATCGCGATGGCGTTGGCCAGATGCTCCGGGCCGACGAGTTCGCTGATCAGACTCTGTCGCGCGGGACTGTCGAAAACGTTGGTACAGCCGATCGTCAGCATGATCACGACGAGCGTCGGTAACGTCATGAGGCCGGCCCAGGACAGTGCCGTCAGCAGGGCGGCCTCGACGGCGAAGCACATCTGCGTGAGCATGAGCAGCCGACGGCGGTCGTGGCGGTCCACCACGAGCCCGCCCCAGGCGCCCAGCAGCAGGATGGGCAGGTACCGGGCACCGGTCACGACGCCGAGCATCGTCCCGCTGTGCGTGAGCTCCAGCGTCAGCCAGCCGACCGCGATGTTCTGCATCCAGTTGCCGACCACGGACGTGGTCTGCCCCAGCGCGAACAGGCGGTAGTTCCTGACCCTGAGCGAGGCGAAGCCGCTCTGCCGCCCGGTGCCGCCGGTCGGAGCCGTGGGCCGCGCCGGATGCCACGGGTCGCGGTCGAGGTCGGTCATGGGCGCACCGGCCGGAGCCGGGTGCTCCCTCGGGTGGCTGTTGCGGACGCGTGCATGGCGGTCTCCCTCGGGACGACAGGCGGATACGGGCGCGGTCGCGGACGACGCGGGGGTGGGCGGTGCGCCGGTCAACGCGCGTACGCCCCAGTCCAGTTGCCCGGGAAACGGGGCCTGGCGGGTGCGGCGAGCCGGACTTCGCGACGGAGACCGTAACGGCCCCCGCGCCCTGGGAGCAAGCAGCGGGCCGGGTTTTCCGGCACCGCCCGAAGCGTCCGGCAGCACCGCCTTCGCGCCACCCGCTCCGGGATCTGCGTTCGCCCCATCCACGTCAATGTTGTCCATCAATCCTAGCTGGAGTCGATCCTGCATCGACGGGCAAGACAAGGTTTTTCCTGCACACTTCTTGTGGCTCTGGGTTGGCGGTGTTACGTTCCCATCACCGCTTGTCAGACAATCTTGGCGACAGACAGTGTCGCCGCATCGCATCAGCAGAAGAATTCGGCCAGCACTGGTGCTCCCGCGTGTGCATCAGTCGAAACAACCGTCACGCCGTCCAGCAGGTCACCGCACCGCCACCTACCAACGCCGCCCCAGGCGCGAGCGCACGGCCCCCCTTCGTCCTGGCGAGGAGGAGGCCGAGGAGACAGATATGTCGACCAGTCAGCGCAACTCCCATCCGGAGGCACTCCGCTTCGAACACGTCACCCTGGAGTTTCCCGGCAGCCACCGACCGGCGATCGAGGACGTGTCGCTCACCATCGATCGCGGCAAGGTCGTCGCCGTGATCGGACCCAGTGGGTGCGGAAAGAGCACCATCCTCAACCTGGCCGCCGGCCTGCTCACCCCCAGCCAGGGACAGGTCCACTTCGCCGGCGAGCGCGTCACCGCCGTCAACTCCGAAGCGGCCTACGTGACGCAGCAGTCCCATCTGCTGCCCTGGCTCAGCGTCAGGGGCAACATCGGCCTGGCGCTCAAGTTCCGCAAGGTCCCCAAGGAGGAACGCGAGGAACGCATCGCCCACTGGGTCGGGCTGGTCGGCCTGACCGGCTTCGAGAACCACTTCCCCCGGGAGCTGTCCGGCGGTATGCAGAAGCGCTGCGCGATCGCGCGGGCGCTGATCTACAACCCGTCCATCGTGCTGATGGACGAGCCGTTCGGGCCGCTGGACGCCATCACCCGCCTCAATCTCCAGCAGGAACTCCTCAACATCTGGCAGGAGCAGAACGGGACGCTGGTCTTCGTCACGCACGACCTCAACGAGGCGATCTACCTGGCCGATGAGGTCATCGTGATGTCGCGCGGGCCCGGCACGGTCCGCCGTGTCATCACCGTTCCCTTCGAGCGGCCACGGACCATCGGCTCGCTCGTCGAGTCGCGCGAGTTCTCGGAGCTCTACAACGACCTGTGGGGTCTCTTCGCCGCCGAGCAGCAGGCCGCCGCGTAACACCACCACCGCCGAGTGAGGTTCACAGCTTTGATATCGATCACGGAAGAGATCGCGGTACCGAGTCCGCCCGAACGTGTCTGGGAGGTCATCTCCGATCCCTCGGCCGTCGTGTCCTGCATCGGCGGCGCCGAACTCGGACCGTCGCACGAGGACGGGTCCTTCGACGGAACCCTGGCCATCAGGTTCGGCGGTCTCCGGGTCAAGTTCGCCGCCCGGGTCTCCCTGGACCTGGACGAGTCCGCACGTGAGGGCCGTCTCTCGGCCCGCGGCGCGGACGGGCAGGGCGCCACCCGCTTCCACGCCGGCGCCACCTTCCGGGTCGTCGAGGGGGAGACGCCCGGCACCTCACGGGTCTTCTGCGACGGTGAGATCAAACTCAACGGCAAGCTCGCCAAGCTGATCGAGTCCGGTGCCGGGATGGTGGTCTCCAGGATGACCAAGGAGTTCACCGACGAACTGGTCAAGGTGTGTGCGGCACCCTCCGAGCCGCACACGGCAGGCGCGGCAGGCGCCCCCGAGCCGCTCACGGCGGTGTCCCCCGAGCCGTCCGCGGCGGCGTCGTCCGAGCCGCGCGCGGCCGCCGGTCCGCTCCCGGCTCCGCCCCGGCCGACCGGTCTGTTCGGCCGCCTGCGTGCGTGGTGGGCAGGGCTGCGATCGCGGCGGAAGGGGCAGCCGCCGCAGGCGGCTTCCCGCTCGGCGCACACATCCGGTGACGCACTCGGCCAGGGAGGTCGGCGATGACAACGTCCAGGCTCAACAAGGTGATCGGCGCCCTGGACGCGGGGCAGCACGTCTTCGCGTCCTTCTCGGCGGCCGACCCGGCGTCCGCGATCGAGTTCAGCACCTCGGACTACGACGCGGTGGTGTTCGAGATGGAACACAAGCCCTGGGACATCAACGGGCTGCGGGACAGCTTCCAGTACCTGCTCAACCGGCGCCGGATCTTCGACGCGGACAGCCTCGCGCCCGCCGTCACCCCGCTGGTGCGCATCCCCGCCAACGGCGCCGAGAAGGCCCAGTGGCACGCCAAACAGGCCCTCGACCTCGGTGCGTTCGGCATCATCTGGCCGCATGTCTCCACCGTGGAGGAGGCCCGCAACGCCGTCGCCGCCTGCCGCTACCCGCGGCTGCCCGACGCCCCGCACTATGAGCCCGCCGGTCTGCGCGGGGACGGCCCGCACGCGGCGACGCGCTACTGGGGCATCCCGAACACCGAGTACTACGCCAGGGCCGATGTGTGGCCGCTCGTGCCGGACGGGGAGATCCTCGTGGGCCTCATGATCGAGGACCAGCTCGGCATCGAGAACCTGCCGGACATCCTCGACCAGGTGCCGGGCATCGGCCTCGTCCTCGTCGGCGAGGGCGACATGAGCCAGGAGCTGGGAGTACCGCGCCAGTACGAACACCCGCGCGTCCTGGAGTGCAAGCGGCGGATCCTCGACATCTGCGGCGAACGCGGGGTGGCCGTGGGCCACCCCCATGTGACGGCCGGCAACGTCAAGCAGGTGCTCGACGACGGCTACCGGTTCCTGATGTCGGCGCCGGTGCGCACCTACCCCGGCCTGGACAAGGGCCGGGAGCTGACCGGCCGGGCCTGAGGCGCACCGCCGGAGCCGGCCGCACACCAGGACCACCGCAACGCGAGTTTCGGAGTAATACATGATCATCGACTGCCATGGCCACTTCACCACAGCGCCCCCCGCGCTGGGCAGGTGGCGGGAGCGGCAGATCAGGGCCTTCGAGGAGTCCGGCGCACGCATCTCGCCCGACGAACTCCACATCACCGACGACGAGATCCGCACCGCCATCGAGAACGGGCAATTGAAGCTCCAGATCGAGCGCGGCACCGACCTGACGATCTTCTCGCCGGGCGCGGGCAAGATGGCCCACCACTACGGTGACGAGCGGACCAGCCTCGACTGGTCCCGGGTCAGCAACGACCTGATCGCCCGGGTGAGCGGCCTCTTCCCCGAGCGGTTCGTGGGGGTGTGCCAGCTTCCGCAGTCCCCGGGTGACGCCCTCGCCACCTCCGTACGCAACTCCGTCGCCGAACTCGAACGCTGCGTCGAGGAGTTGGGATTCGTCGGCTGTCTGCTCAACCCGGACCCGTCCGACGGGTACTACCAGGCCCCACCGCTGACCGACCGGGTCTACTACCCGCTCTACGAGAAGATGGTCGAGCTCGACGTCCCCGCCATGATCCATGTCGCGATGTCGCGGAACCCCGCGCTCCAGGGCACCTGCGCCCACTACCTCGCCGGCGACACCGCGGCGTTCATGCAGCTGTGCGAGTCGGATCTGTTCAAGGACTTCCCGACGCTGAAGCTGATCCTGCCGCACGGCGGCGGCGCCGTCCCGTACCACTGGGGCCGCTACCGGGGAATGATGCAGGACCGGGGCCGGCCGCCGCTGGAGGAGTCGATCCTGCGCAACGTCTACTTCGACACCTGCGTGTACCACAAGCGGGGCATGGAACTGCTGCTGGACATCATCCCCGCCCGGAACGTGCTGTTCGCCTCGGAGATGATCGGCGCCGTCCGCAGCGTGGACCCGGAGACCGGGCGGCGGTTCGACGACACCAAGTACACCCTCGACTCCATCGACAGCCTGAGCGACGCCGACCGGCAGGCGGTCTACGGAGGCAACGCGCTGCGGGTCTTCGCACGGCTCGACGGCGTCCTGAAAGCGCGGGCGACGGCCGCGGCGCACGTGAAGGAGTCCGGAAAGTGAAGGTCTACGAAGCACTGGCCGAGGCGTTCGTCCGGGAAGGCACCAGTGATGTCTTCGGCATGATGGGCGACGCCAACATGCACTGGATGGCCGCACTCGCCGACCGCGGGGTGCGCTTGTACGAGGTGCGGCACGAGGGCTCCGGCCTCGGCATGGCGGACGGCTGGGCCCGCGGCGCGGGAGCGCCGGGCGTGGTCACCACGACCAGCGGCCCCGGCGTCTCGCAACTGGCCACCTCGATGATCGTGGCGAGCCGGGCGCGTACTCCGCTGATCGCCTTCTGCGGTGAGACCCCGCTGGGCGACGAGGGCGCCACCCAGTACCTCGACCAGCGGCGCTTCGCCGCCGCGATCGAGTGCGAGTTCATCCACGTGACCCGGCCCGAGAACGCCCAGGAGGCCGTGCGGCGGGCCTTCTACCTGGCCCGTACCGAGTCCAAGCCGGTCATGATCAGCGCGCCCTTCGACGTCCAGGTGGCCGAGCTGGACGACTACGACGAGGACTACGTGCCGTCCACCGCCCTGATCGAGAAGCCCCGGCTGCTGCCGGACCCGGCCAGGCTCCAGGCCGCCTGTGATCTGATCCAGAACGCCAAGCGCGTGGTGATCATCGCCGGGCGGGGCGCGCGCAAGGCGGACTCCGGTGAGCAGATCCTCGCCCTCCAGGAACAGACCGGCGCCCTGCTGGCGACCACCCTCCAGGCGAAGAACTGGCTGTGCGACCGCACCGACTTCCACGTCGGCCTGTCGGGTCTGTTCGGCGACAAGGCGTCGATGGAGCTGCTCCAGGAGGCCGACTGCGTGATCGCGGTGGGCGCCAGCCTGAACCACTACACCATCGAGAGCGGCTACCTCTACCCCGAGGCCACCTACATCCAGATCGACACCGCCCCGCACCTGGTGATGGGCAACGGCAAGACGGCGGACTGCTACCTCCAGGCCGACGCGGTCACCGCCCTCACCGAGCTGACCCGGGCGCTTCAGGAGCGGTCCGTCCGGCTGGAGGGCTTCCACATCGACGCCGTCCGGCAGCACCTGGCCGCCCGGCTCCAGCCGCCGGCCGAGTACGTACGCGAGCCCGGACGGCTCGACCCGCGCGAGGCGATCTGGATCCTCGACCAGGAACTCCCCGGCGAGATGGGGCTGGTACTGGGCAGCGGCCACCAGACCGACTTCGGCACCATGCTCTTCCAGCGGTCGCGCGAGGTGCTCTCCAACTACGGCATGTTCGGCGCCATCGGCCAGGCCCCGCTGATCGCCCTCGGCCAGATGGTCGCGCGGGGCAACAAGCCCGGCTTCGTGGTGGAGGGCGACGCCAGCTTCATCATGCACCTGTCCGAGTTCGAGACGGCGTGCCGGTACGACATCCCGCTGCTGGTCGTCGTGATGAACGACCAGGGCCTGGGCGCCGAGTACCACAAGGCGAAGGCGAAGGGACTCGACCCGGAGCTGGCGACCATCTCCACCCCCGAACTGGGCCGGGTCGCCCAGGCGCTCGGCGGCGGCGGGGCCACCGTCCGCACACCGGAGGAACTGCGCGCCGCGCTGGCCGAGTACGTGGCGGCCCCCCGGCCGACCGTGATCGACGTCCGCATCACCCGCCAGGTGCTGAGCACCCCCTACCGCCGCATCCAGTACGGCGAAGACGTGTGAGCGGGCGGGACGGGACACGCGTGGGCACACCGCTGACGGTGCTCACCGGCCGGCGCGTGGGCGTCCGCGCGTCCGGCCGGACCACCGGTGACGACGCATCCGCCGGACGCGTGGTCGCGGCCGGGTGGAGCGCGTCGCTGGTCGCCTGTCTGGAGATCGCCGGCCGCTACGCCCTGGAACCGGGCCTCATCACGCAACCGGTGGATGTCGCGGAGCCACAGGAGAAGACGGCCTTCCTCGACACCTGAGGAGGCGCTCGGCACGGGTGCGCCACCTGGGCGGCGCACCCGTGCCGGAACATCGAAAGGAGGGGCGGTCATGAAGGAGCCGGTAGGGCTGAGGAAGCGGGGCAACCCGCCCACGCGCAAGCCGAAGGTCTGGACACCGGAGCTGCTCGAAAAGGTCGCCTGGCGGGTGAGGGCGGCGGACGAGCCCTTTCGGGGAGTGGCCACTTCGGACGGCATCCGGCCGGGACTGTTCCCGCTGCGCGGCACCGGGGCGGACGTCCGCAAGGTGTACCAGGCCGCGGAGGACTACCTGGCGGGCCTGACCGAGCGGCAGCTCGCCGAGGGTCGGTTCCCGATGGACGACGTGAGCTGGCGGCACTGGAACAACGGCGCCCGGTACTTCCTGCGCCACGGCATGTTGCTCGAGGACCTCGACGACAGCCAGCGCCTGCGGGCCATGAACGTCATACGGGAAAGCCTCAGCGCCTACGGGTACGGCCAGATGGTCGACCTGATGCACCTCAACCGCACCATCGGCGAGCTGAGCGACAACGAGGAAGGGCTCAACGAGTGGCTGTACTGGTTCTCCGTCTACGGGGAGCCGGAGAACGGCGGCCCGTGGGGCTGGCAGCTCGACGGACACCACGTCAACGTCAACTGCGTTCTCGTCGGGGACCAGATGGTCCTCACCCCCTCCTTCCTCGGCGCCGAGCCGGCGGTCGCCGGGTCCGGGAAGTACGCCGGGACCATGGCCTTTCGCGCCGAGGAAGGACTCGGCCACGAGCTGTTCACCCAACTCGGCCGCCGGCAGCGGGAACGCGCCACCATCGCGGACACACAGCCGGAGGAACTGTTCGTCGGAGCCTTCCGGGACAACTGGGAGCTCGACTACGAGGGACTGCGGCTGAGCGAGATGTCACCCGGCCAGCGGGACACCGCGCTCCGACTCCTCGGCCTGTACGTGAACCGGGCCCGTGACGACCAGGCCCGGGTGCGCATGCGGGAGGTGCTGGCCCATGAGGGGGACACGCACTTCGGGTGGATCGGCGACCCCGACTCCACCTTCTACTACCGCTTCCACAGCCCGGTGATCCTCGTCGAGTTCGAGCACATGCCCGGCGTCATCTTCGACAACGACTACCACTCGCGCCGGCACATCCACACCATCGTCCGTACCCCCAACGGCAACGACTTCGGCGTCGACCTGCTGCGGCAGCACCACGAGCGGCACCACACAGCGCGGACCGCCAACCCCGGTCAGCAGCTCTGAGACGCCCCGCCGTCCGCTGAACAAAAGGAGAGAGAGACATGAAGTTGGTGCTCGGCCGTGACGATCTCGCGGCCGCCGCGGTGTCGGCGGTCCGCGAGGCGGGCACGGAGCCCGAACGGCTCGACATCAGCCCGGTGCACAAGGCCTCCCGCGGTTTCGTGAACGCGTCGGACGCGGACCTGTGCGAAGTGGCGATCGTGACCGTTCTCCAGGCCGTCGCCCACGGCAAGCCGGTACTGCTGCTGCCGGTCACCACCCTCGGACGCCACCAGCACCAGACCCTGGTGACCCTCGGCAGGCTGTCGGTCGCCGACGTGGCAGGGCACAGCGTCGGAGTCCGCTCCTGGAGCCAGACCACCGGCGTGTGGATGCGCGGCTTCCTCACCGAGAGCTACGGCGTCGACCTGCGCACGGTGGACTGGACGACGTACGAGGGCAGCCACGTCGACGGTGCCGACGACCCGTCCTGGGTGCAGCGGGCCCCGGAGGGGGCCAAGCTCCAGGCGGACTTCCTGGAAGGCCGGCTCGACTTCGGGATCATGGGCAATGGACTGCCCTCCGACGACCGCATCCGCACCGCCATCGCAGACGCCCACCGGATCGCCGAACAGTGGTCGAGGGACCAGGGGTTCATCCCGGTCAACCATGTGGTCGGGGTCTCCGGGAAAGCCGCCGCGGAGCACTCCGCCGCCATCCTCGCCGCCTACGACGCGATGCGGTCGGTGCTCACCGCCACAGCCGAGCCGGGGCCGGTGCCCCTGCACCCCGTGGGCTTCGGCGCCCTGCGCGGCGCGTTCACCAAGGCCGCCGCCTACGCGCTCGAGCAGGGCGTGATCCCGCAGGCGGTGGACTACGACGAACTCGTCGAGCGGACCTGCGCGGCACTCGGCGTACCGCCGTCCCGGCTCGGCGGCTGAGGCCGCGGCGGGGACGGCCGGATCACCTACGGAAAGAAGGAAAACAGGGTATGGACAAGCTCACGGTGGTCTTCGGGGACTACCCGCACGCGCGGCCGCTGCTGGACGGTGACGTCGAGATCGACGGCTACCTGGTCGAGCCGGTGGAGGTCAAGCCGGTCATCGGCGCCTACCGGCGGATGATCCGGGACCTGGAGTTCGACGTGTGCGAACTGGCGCCGGTGTCGTATCTGATGGCACGCCAGGAAGGAATACCGCTGACCGCGATCCCGGTGTTCCTCAACCGGCGCTTCCACCACGGCGACGTGCAGTGCGCCGCGCACTCCGGTATCCGTGTGCCGCGGGACCTGGAGGGACGCCGGATCGGCGTACGCGCCTACTCGGTGAGCACGGGCGTATGGGTGCGGGGCGTACTGCGCGACGAGTACGGCGTGGACATTGACACGATCACCTGGGTGGTCGACGACGACGACCACATCGAGGGCCGGGTCCCGCCCAACGTCGAACGGGTCACCGACGGCCGCTCGCTGGGCGAGCTGCTGCGCAACGGTGAGATCGACGCCGCGCTGACCGGCAACGCCGGGACCGGGCGGGCGGGCGCGCCCCGGGCCGGCTGGACGGCGGCGGCCGAACCGGAGCCCGGTGGCGAAGACGGCCCGTACCCGCTCTTCCCCGAGGCCGGGACGCTCGCCGTGGACCACTACCTGCGGACCGGCGTCTACCCGCTGCACTCGCTGATCTCGGTGCGCTCCGAGCTCGTCGAGCGCGACCCCGATCTGCCGGGCAAGCTGTACGCGGCGTTCGCGGAGAGCAAGCGCCGGCACCTCGCCGCCCGGCCCGAGTGGTCGGCGGTGCCCCGGCTGGCCCGCCAGGGAAAACAGATCGGCGGCGACCCCGTCCCCTACGGCATCACGGCCAACGAGCCCAGCCTGCACGCGATGGTGCGGTTCGCCACGGACCAGCATCTGCTCGACGCGGACTTCCCCGCCGACCCGCGATCGCTGTTCGCCGCGGGCGACTACCCGGACGCCTGAGCCGGCTCGTAACAGAAGACACCGAACACAAGGGAGCACCCATCGTGGACGTCGTCGACGCACACTGCCACATCATCTCCGATGACCTGACCCGATACCCCAAGGCGCCGATCGGCGGCAAGCAGTCGGAATGGGCCGCCTCCCGGCCGGTGACCGCCGAGGGCATGGTCGACCGCATGGACGCGACCGGCATCGACCAGGCCGTCCTGGTCCAGGCCACCACGCACTACGGCTACGACAACGCGTACGTCCTCGACAGCAGCCGCCGCCGGCCGGGGCGCTTCGTGGCCGTCGGCACCGTCGACCCGCTGCGCCCGGACGCCGCCGACTCGCTCGAGGCCGCGTTCGGCGAGGGCGGTCTGGCCGGGGTGCGGCTGTTCACCAGCGGCAGCACCGTGCCCACCCAGGGCGAGTGGTTCGCCGCACCCGAGACGTACGCGTTCTGGGAGCGGGCCGGGGACCTGGGCGTACCCGTGTGCCTCCAGATGCGCCTCGGCCCGGCCACCAAGCAACTGGTGGAACTCCTGGAGCGGTTCCCCGGCGTGCGGGTGCTGCTCGACCACATCGGCTACCCCGACATCGCCGCCTCGCCCGCCCGCGCCGGAGCCGAGGTCGCGGAGCTCGCCGTGCATCCGGGCCTGCACCTTAAGCTCACCCACCGCAACCTGGAACGGCTGCGCGATGCCGGCGAGCGGGCGGGTGACTTCCTCGGACCGGTCGTCGAGGCGTTCGGCGCCGAGCGGATCGCCTGGGGCTCGAACTGCCCGGCGGCCGAGCAGTCCCTGCCGGAACTCCTCGCCCTCGCCCAGGCGGTCCTGGTGGTGCTGTCGGAGCACGACCGGCAGGAGATCTTCGCGGGTACGGCCCGGCGCCTGTACCCGGGACTGGCCGGCGCCCGCGCCTGACCGCCCGCCCGCGGCCGTTCCGCGCTCGCCGGAGGCCGACCGCGCGTCGGTGATACTTCCCCGAACAGTTGTCCTCTTCGAGCAGACCTACAGGGTGATCACAGTGGATTCCCACGGCTTCGACGACGCGGACGCGGGCCCCTCACCGACCCGGCAGAGCCAGGCCTACGAAGGGCTGCGCTCACTGCTGCTGTCGGGCAGCATCGAGCCGGGCACCCGGCTCACCGAGGCCGACCTGACCCGCATGTTCGACGTCTCGCGCAGCACCATGCGGGCGGTCCTGGTCCAGCTGACCCAGGAGGGCTACGTCACCAGTGAGGTCAACCGCGGGGTGCGCACGCGGAGCTTCTCGGTCGAGGAGGCCGCGGACATCCTGGAGGCACGCGAAACACTGGAATCCGCCCTGGCGGGCAAGGCCGCGGAGCGGGCCACCGACGAAGAGATCCAAGCGCTGCGCGGCACGCTGGAGACGATGGAGGACTGCGCGTCCCGGGGGGACGAGGCGGGCTACTCCCGGGGCAACCGGCGCTTCCACCAGCAGGTGAAGGAGGCCGCCCACCAGCACACCCTGGCCCGAGCGTACGACACCCTGCTGTACCCCCTGGTGATGCGCCAGTACCGCGACCTCTCCGCACCGCATCCGCGCACCGGATCGCTGGCGGAGCACCAGGCCATCTTCCTGGCCATCGTCACCCGCAATCCCCAGGCGGCCGTCGCCGCCATGCGCCACCACGTCGCCGCCGCCCGGCAGGCACTGCTCCTCCAGGCGCGACGGGAGGGCGCCCCCTCCGCGGCCGACGCCTCGTCCCGGTGACGAAGGCCCGCCGCCGACCGAAAAGAGAACCATGCACCAGCCAGTGAAGACCGAAGCGGGCCTGGTGGAGGGCATACCGGGACGGGACCGGTCGATCACCGTCTTCCGCGGTATCCCCTACGCCGCCCCGCCGGTCGCGGATCTCCGCTGGAGACCGCCCCAGCCCCCGGTGCCCTGGACCGGGGTGCGCAAGGCCAACGGCTTCGGCCCGATATGCCCGCAGGCGCCGGGCCCCGAGCTGGACGGCCTCGACCTGCCGATGAGTGAGGACTGCCTGTACCTCAACGTCTGGACCGGGGCGGACCCGGCGGATGAGCGGCCGCGTCCGGTGCTCGTCTGGATCTACGGCGGCGGCTTCCGCATCGGCACGGGTGCCGACCCCCGCTACGACGGCGAGCACCTGGCCGGCCAGGGCGTGGTGGTGGTGACCTTCAACTATCGCCTGGGCGCCTTCGGGTTCCTGGCCACCCCCGAGCTCAGCGAGGAATCCGGCCACCACGTCTCCGGCAACTACGGACTGCTCGACCAGATCGCGGCGCTCCACTGGGTCCGGCGCAACATCGCCCACTTCGGCGGCGACCCGGACCGGGTCACGGTGGCCGGGCAGTCGGCCGGCGCCGGATCGGTGAACTTCCTGGCCATGTCACCGCTGGCCAAGGGGCTCTTCCAGCGGGCGGTCGCGCAGAGCCACGCCCGCCACTCCCGCGACCTTGAACTGCGCTACCTGGCGACGTCCTACCGGACCCTGGCCGATGCCGAAAGCGCGGGCGCCCGGTTCGCGGCGGAGCGCGGGGCGCGGACCCTCCAGCGGCTGCGGTCGCTGCCGTGGCAGAAGCTGATCGAAGGCAACGTCTCGGCCGTCGACACCGCCGTCGAGACGGGGAGTTCGGCGAAACCGCCGATGTTCCGCCCGGTCGTCGACGGCCGGGTGATCCCCCACGGCTATGCGGAGACGTACGGCAAGGGGCTCCAGAACGATGTCTGGTACCTGGCCGGGAACAACCTCGACGAGGGCGGGGCGGTTCCGGAGAGCACCTTCGCGGCCCACCGGGCGGCGGGGCGCAGGGACCGGCGGGCGGGCGCGCCTCCGGTCCATGTGACCCGGGAGGACTACGTCGCCGCGGCACAGCGTAAGTTCGGGGCGATGGCCGGGGAATTCCTGCGGCTCTACCCGGCGGACACCGACGACGAGGCGGCGCGCGCCCACTGCGCGGCGGTGCGCGACAACGCCAGGATCTCCACCTGGCTGTGGGCGAAGGACTGGGCCGCACACGCCAGTCGGCCCGTGTACACGTATTTCTGGACCCATGCCTCACCGGCGACGGGGCAGGGCACCCGCCGCGCCGCGCACGGCTCCGAGATCGACTTCGTATTCGGCAACCTCCACCCCGACCGTGCCGAGTGGACCGACGAGGACCGCGACATCGCACGGACCATGAGCGGCTACTGGGCCAACTTCGTGGCCACCGGCGACCCCAACGGCCCCGGCCTGCCGCACTGGCCGGCGTGGACACCGGAGGCGCCCGCCGTCATGGAGGTCGGGGGCGGCTTCGCGCCGATCCCGCTGGCGGACCCGCCCCGACTCGACTTCTGGCAGCGCTTTTTCCGTACCCAGCGGGCCTGGTGACAGGAGACTGTTCATGACACACGACAACCCGGCGGCCGGTACCGCCCGAAGGGGCGCCCGGCCACGGCCCGGCAGGGGCCGGCGGCTGTTCGCCCTGGCCTCGGCCGCGGTGTTCGGTTCGACCCTGCTCACCGCCTGCGGCAGCGACTCCTCGGACGGACTCACCAGCCTCACCGTGGGGGCCGGGGGCAATATCTACGACATGCCGCTTCAGGTGGCCGAGGCGAATGGTTACTTCCGCGCGCAGGGCCTGAAGGTCAAGCTGGTGACGCTGACCGCCTCGACGGGGCCCGCGGCGCTGCACGCGGATTCGGTGCAGTTCCTCCACGACAGTCCGACGGGGTTCCTGTCCGCCGTCTCCAAGGGAATCCCGGAGATCGCGGTGGCCGCCGACGGCGGCGGCAACCCGCTCGGCATCGTCGTCGGCAAGAAGTTCGCCCAGCGGCACGGGCTGACCGCGAGGACCCCCGCCGCCCAGGTGGCCAAGGCGCTGGCGGACTCGACCGGCGGCATCAGCTCCGCCAATACCAAGGCCGAGGCGGGGATCTTCCTCAAGGCCCACGGCGTCGACCCGGGCGAGGTGAAGTGGGCGACGCTGCCGAGTCCGGCGGCGGACAAGGCCGCCCTGAACAGCGGCCAGATCGACTGGTTCATCACCAACGAGCCCATTCCGCTACAGGTCCAGAGCGGCGGGGACGGCGTCGTGGTCGCCGACCCGGACAAGGTGCCCGAGTGGTCCGCCGAACAGGCCGGCTACGGGCAGTTCGTGGTGGCGGAGAAGAGCTACGCCACCGATCACCCCGAGATCGTGACGAAGTTCGTCACGGCCGTCCAGCGGGCGACGGACTACATGGGCACACATGTGCGAGCCGGCAAGGACAAGACTCTGGTGAGCGTGGCCCAAAAGGCGCTGCCCGGCGTGCCCGCCGAGGCGCTGCGGAGCAGCCTCCGGCAGGTCGAGTGGCCCAGGAAGGTCTCGATGACGGCCGCCGGCTGGACGTCCACCCTGGGCTTCGTGCGCAGCCTGGACACCCTCGCCAAGGACCCGAAGATCACTTCTGCCGACTGGACCAACACGTACCTGCCGTGAGACGGCCGGCCTGCCGCACCCGATGAGGACTGGAAGGAGCAGACGATGGTGACTGCTGCCAGCAGCGTGGAGAGCAAGACCGAGGTCAAGGTGGCGACCAGGAAGAGAGGCGTCGGAAGCGATGCGTGGCGGGGCACGGCCCTGGTGGTGGTGCTGCGCATCGCGGTGATCGCCCTCGTCCTGGGCCTCTGGCAGGTGATGAGCGGTTCCGTCCTGCCCGAATACGCCGTCAGCAAGCCGACCGACGTGTCACACGCCCTGTGGAAGCTGCTCGGCTCGTCGGCCGGGTGGACCGACATCAAGACGACGACTTTCGAGGTGGTGGCCGGGTTCGGCATCGGCGTGGCGATAGGCACGGTGATGGGCCTGGTGCTCGGCTCGGTCCCGCTCATGGGCCGGGTGTTCGAGCCGCTGATCGCGGCCCTGAACGGCATCCCCAAGATCGCGCTTGCCCCGCTCTTCCTGCTGTTCTTCGGCATCGGTCCCCTGTCGAAGATCACGATCGCCGCGATGGGTGTGGCCTTCGTGGTCTTCTACAACATCTACCTGGGCCTGCGGCTGAGGGAACGCGAACTCGTGGAGATCGTCCAGGTGATGGGCGGGCGCCGGCACCACGTGCTCAGCTACGTGACGATCCCCACGCTGGCCGCACCGTTCTTCGCGGCCCTCAAGACGGGCGGACCGCTGGCCATCCTCGGTGTCATCGGCGGGGAGTTCATCGCCTCGACCGAGGGGGTCGGCCACCAACTGTTCACCGCGGCCACCAATCTCGACGCCCCCACCGAGTTCGCGGGCCTGATCGTCCTGGTGGCGATGACACTCGCCCTCAACGGGGTGCTGACGGCCCTGGACACCTACGCCCTCAAGCGCCTGGGCCTGGGCGATCGGCGGCCGAGGAGCCAGGGCGCCTGAGCCGGCCTCCCGGCAGGTGGCCGCCGCCCGCCGGCCGGACGGCGGGCGGCGGCCACCACGTCCGGGAACTACGTCGCGGCGGCGTCCCGCCCCGCGTACTCCAGCAACAGCGCCCGCCGGGCCGATGCGACGTGGTGGCGCATCGCCGCGCTCGCCGCCTCCGGATTGCGGGTGACGATCGCGGCGAGGATGGCCTCGTGCTCTTCGAGCGACCCCTTGCGCGGATGGTGCGCCGAGAGGTTGCGGTACTGCCGCATCACCAGCGGGTACAGCAGCGCGTCCAGGGCCCGCGCCAGGGTCTCCTGATGAGCGGCTTCCTTGATGCTCTGGTGGAAGGCGCGGTTGCCGCGCGAGTACGCCGCCTGGTCGCCGCGGTCCTGGGCCTGCCGCATACCGTCCAGCGTGCCGCGCAGGCCGTTCATCTCCTCCTCCGTCGCCCGCTCGGCGGCCTTGCCCGCGAGGGCGGACTCCAGGACCTCCCGTGTCTCCAGGATGTCGGCGGCCTCCTCGACGGAGAACGCCCGTGTCCGCACCCCGCGGTTGACCTCGCTGGTGACGTAGCCCTCCTGCACCAGCCGGGCCAGGACCGAACGGATCGTGCCGCGCGAGACGTTGAGCAGCTGGGTCAGGTCGGCCTCGGTGAGCCGGGTGTTCGGCGGGAAGTGGCCGGAGAGCAGGAGCGAACGCAAGGTGTCGTACGCCTGGTCCGCGCGCGTGGCGGAGCCCTTGGCCGCACCCGTGATGCCGTTGTCGTCCACCTGTGATCGTCCCTGTGTCGTCGTGAGGACGGTGCTCCGCCCCGCGCTTCCGCTGTCAGGCTGAGTTGCCCGGTCCGGTCTCGTCAACCGGCTGACACACTAATGGACGTCTGGATTGTTTAACAGGCTGTTGAGTATGTCGATTCCCTGATGGGGACCTCCGCCCCCACGGGCGCACCCTCTCGCAGATTGTCTAACAATCTTCCCGGAACGGGTCCGAGAGCGTACGGCTCGGTGAGCTGTGGTGTGGCCGCCCGCGATCAGCGGACGGCCACACCGAAGGTCGCCGCCGCTGCAACGGCCGACGACCGAATTCCCCTGTTGCGTCGAGTGGCAACGGCCGGGGAAGCCTGGTGTGAAAGGTGCGGGCCCTCGGGTGTCACACGCGTATGCGTGGACGGGGCCTCATGGGCACACGAGAGCGGGGTGGTGCGAGCATAGGCATGCCGGCCTTCCCCCGTAGAGCGCCAGGGTCATCTCCACCTCCCCTTCGCATCGGCGCGCATTCGGTAACGAGTACAACTAAGCAGGTGAGGGTGGCGTCGCGCAACGTCGATCGCGGCCGCTACCTCGGACAGACCCGGAGGCCGAGCCCCGCGCCGACGCTCACCGGCCCCCGGTGACCTGGATCGTTCGGCCGGTCTCGTTTCAACTCGCGGTGGGACAAGGTGAAATGACGGCCCGTTGACGCCTTGCTGCCCCGTCCCCGGACAGTCGACCATTTCGCTGAGGTCCTGCGTTCGCCGCGCTGCAACGCGGTGAATCGCGTACCGGGGACCGAGTCGAGTGGCAACGAGCCGAGGGAGAAGAATTGAACAACATGGTTCCCGCGCACACGCCGTGTGTGGAGGGTCCCGGCCGGGCCGGCGGCATAGCGCTGCCGGCCCCTGCCGTGACCGTCGTGATCGTGGTCGTGCTCCTCACCGGCGCCCTGGTGGCCTGCGGGATGACACTGGAGACGGTCCTCACCACCCTCACCGCCGGCGGTCTCCTCGGGGTGGAGCTCCTGCGCCGCACGATCGCGGCCGTCGCCCCCCGTTCCCGGGTCCGGTAGAGGAGCACCGGGATGGGGCGCACCCCAGGCGCCCACGCGGAGGCCGATCCCGCCGTCGAGCTGGCGCAGTGGCTGCGGTCACTGCGCCGGCAGGCGGGACTGACCTACCAGCGGATGGCGCGTGAAACACCCGCGGCCGGCTTCGCGCCGGCCACGCTCTGGCGGGCTGCCCGCGGCACCACGGTGCCGCGCTGGCCCGTCGTCGCGGCCTTCGTCACCGCCTGCGGCGGCGAGCTGGCACAGGCCCGACGGATGTGGACCGCTGCCGCCGAGCAGCACCGCTCCGTCCACTCCGCCGCGCCCAGCAGTGGCCGCGAGCCGGTCCTCGGGCCGGAGTTCATCCACACCCCGGCCCAGCTGCTCCAGGCGATGCGGGCCATGCGGCTCGAGGCCGGCGGCCCTTCCCTGCGGGAGCTGGAGGACCGGGCCACCTCGTACGGAGTGACCCTCCTGCCGCACAGCACCGTCGGAGCGGTCCTCCGCGGTGAGCGGATGCCCTCGAAGGCACTGCTGCTCCACTTCGTGGCGGCATGCGGCGTCTCCCGCGCACCGAGCGGTGTCTGGGAGGACGCCTGGGACCGGGCCGCCGCCTACCGCCGATGGGCCACGGGCGCCTCCGGCGGGGGCCGGGACCCGGCCCCGAGACCGGCGCTCAAGGGCGCGGCTCCCTGACCAGGGAGGTGAGCGCGGCCCTGACCGAGGCCGGGATCGGCGTCGGCCGGCGGGTCTTGGCATCGACGTAGACGTGCACCCAGTTCCCCAGTGCCGCGAGCGTCGGGGCATCGGCGTCGGCGTCGGTATCGGCGTCGGCGTCGATGCCGGAACCGGCGCCGGTGCCGGGACGGCGGGGGAGTGAGAAGAGGCCGAGCGCGTAGGTGACGCTGCTGTTGCCCAGCCGGGCGACGTTCAGGCCGACCAGGACATCGTCGGGGAAACCGACCTCGGAGAAGAACCGGCAGCCGGACTCGACCACGAGATTGAGCGCCGTGCTCTCCATGGGATCGACGGCGGCATGGGTGGCCAGCCATCCGTTGATCATGGTGTCGAACAACTGGTAGTAGACCGCGTTGTTCATGTGGCCGTACATGTCGTTGTCGGCCCATCGCGTCGGGAAGACTCGGGTGGCGGCGAAGTGTCCGGGAAGCGGATCGCGGTCCGCGGGAGGCCGGCTCACCGGGTTCCCCCGCCGTCGAAGGTGATCACCTGGCGCACCGCGCGCCCTGCCGCGAGCTCGTCCAGGGCCTCGTTGATCTCCTCGAGGCGGATACGGGAGGAGATCAGTTCCTCCACCGGGAGGCGGCCGGTGCGCCAGCGTTCGATGAAGACGGGGATGTCGCGGGCGGGAACGGCGGATCCCAGGTAGCTGCCGATGATGGAGCGGCCTTCGGCGACGAGGCCGAGCGGGGAGATGGCGGAGCGGGCGTCAGGGGAGGGCAGGCCCACCGTGACGGTGCGGCCGCCCGGAGCGGTCAGTTCCACGGCGGATTCGAAGGCGCGCGCGTTGCCCGCCGCCTCGATCACGACGGCGCCTCGCACCCCGGATTCCAGCGCCTCGACGGGGGTGAGCGCGGCCTGTGCGCCCAGCTCCAGCGCGCGGTCCAGCTTGGCCCGGAGGCTGTCGACGGCGATCACGGTCACCTCGGGCTCGCTCAGGGCCGTGAGCAGGGCCGCCATGCCGACTCCGCCCAAGCCGACGACCACCACGGTGTCACCGGGCCGTGGCTTGCCCGCGTTGACGACCGCGCCACCGCCGGTGAGTACCGCGCACCCCAGGACGGCGGCGACCTCCGGGGGGATATCGGCGTCGACCGGGACCACCGAGCGGCGGTCCACGACGGTGTGCGTGGCGAAACCGGAGACACCGAGGTGATGCAGCACCTTCTCGTCGCCGCGGCGCAGCCGTACCTCACCGGCGAGCAGCGTGCCCGCGTTGTTGGCGACGGAGCCCGGCTCGCAGGGGATGAGGCCGCCCGTGGCGCACGCCGCGCAGCGACCGCACCGCGGCAGGAACGTCATCGTGACGCGCCGGCCCGGCGCGAGATCGGTAACGGCGCTGCCGACCTCCTCGACGATGCCCGCGGACTCGTGCCCCAGGAGCATGGGGGTGGGGCGGACCCGGTTGCCGTCGACGACCGACAGGTCGGAGTGGCACAGGCCGGCGGCCTCGACACGGACGAGGACTTCCTGCGGGCCGGGCGCGGCGAGGTCCAGCTCGCTGATGGACAGGGGACGGGAGCGCTGGTAGGGCGCGGGGCGCCCGATGTCCTCCAGGACTGCTCCGGTGATCTTCATCGCTGCTCCAGGGGTGCGTGCTGGGCGGGAGTGGGTTACTGGCGGCCTTCGGCCCCGGCGGGATCCGGTACCGGCGGGATCCAGCTCAGGAGGGTCAGGAGGGTCAGGAGAACCGGGGCTGCCGCTTGGCGGCGAAGGCCGCGACGCCCTCCGCGTAGTCGGCGCTCTCGTAACCGGCGTCATACAGGGCGCGTACGGCCTCGTCCTCGGTGTCGGCGCCGTCCTGGATGCGGCGCAGGATGGTCTTGGCGGCGCGCACGGTGAGCTGGGCGCGGCCGGCGATCGTGCGGGCGAGCTCGCCGACCCGGGCGTCGAGATCGTCGACGACCTCGTTGACCAGGCCGATGCGCAGGGCCTGCGCCGCGTCGAGCTGCTCGCCGGTGAACAGGATCTGCTTGGCCCAGGCCGGTCCGACCAGTTGGGCCAGTGCTTTGGTGGACTGGTGGGTGTAGACGAGTCCCACCTTGGCCGGTGTGATGGCCAGCCGGGCGTCCCGGGCGGCGATCCGCAGGTCGCAGGCGATGGCCAGTTCGCAGCCGCCGCCGATGCAGTACCCGCTCACGGCGGCGATGGTGGGCTTGGGGAACGAGGCGAGCGCGGTCTCCGCCGCGTCCACCACCTCGTTGTAGTGGCGTCCGCCCGCTGCCCCGCTGCGGACGGTGCCGAACTCGCCGATGTCGGCGCCGGCGGAGAAGTGCGGTGTGCCGCGCACGATCAGGACCTTGACGCGCTCGTCATCGGCGGCCTTCCGCAGCAGCGGGGGGAAGGACGACCACATGCCCAAGGTCATGGCGTTGCGCTTGGCGGGCCGGTCGATGGTCAGGGTCGCGACGTGGTCGGCGATGTCCAGACGCAGGTGCTCGACAGGCGGATGATCGGCCATCGGGAAGGTTCTCCAGAGGTGTTGGGGGGCTCGTGGTCGGTTCGGCGGCCCGGCGAGGATACGCGTCGGGTGCTCCCTGAGGCCGGGCGGGGGCGAGCCGCACCACGGCGGTGACCCCGTCCAGATGCCTCACCCCACTGGCCCTCACCGAAGCATGGCATACCGTCCGGTCGGTCCCTAGAGCGGTGCACCGGTCTTCTCGGCCTGCTCGACCAGGAGGGCGAGCTCCACCCGGGAGCGGATCCCGAGCGTGGCGAAGACGTTGCGCAGGTGGTAGTCGACGGTGCGGGGGCTGACGGACATGCTCCGGGCGACCTCGCGGTTGGTGGCACCCTCGGCCACGTACCGGACGATGCGCAGCTGTTGCGGCGTCAGGCCCGCCAGCTCCGGGCACGCGCCCGCTCCGGCGCCGGCCGTCCCCCTCGCGGTCACTCCCTTCGCGGCCGCCCCGTTCGCCCGCAACTCCGCCTCCGTCTGGTCCGCCCACGCACGGGCACCGCAGCGCTCGAAGGCCACCAGCGCCGACCCGAGCCTGGTGCGCGCTTCGCGCGGCCTGCGGCGCCGGCGCAGCCACTTGCCGTAACTCAGCTCGGTGCGGCCCGCCTCGAACTCGCCGCCCGCCTCGTCGTGCAGCGCCAGAGCGGTCAGGTACAGGCTGTCCGCACGGTCCACGGGGGCCAGGAGCGCGCGGCAGCGCAGCAGTTGGGCGGGGGCCTGCGGGTCCGCACCACACGCCGCCCACCGGGCGAAGTCCTCCACCACCGCCCTGGCCTGCTCCGGCCGCCCCGAGAGCGCCGCCGCCTCGACGAAGCAGGGTACGGCCAGCATCCACACCGCGAAGTGCCCGCGCCGGGGACCCGGCCGCACCAGGGGCCCGAGCCGGTCGGCGGCCTCCAGCGGACGGCCGCGTCCCAGGTCGGCGCGGGCCGCCGCCCACTGGGCGAGCGTGGCCGCCTGCGCCAGCCCGTGGCGCCGGGCCGTGGCCAGCGCCGCCCGCACATGGTGCGAGACGGCCGCCTCCTCCCCCTCGATGGAGGCGGCCAGGGCCAGCACCGCGTGATGGTGGGCCGCCGCGTTGCGCTGTTCGGTCCGCTCCGCCGCCCGGAGCCCCTCCTCGGCGTGCGCGCGGGCCTGTGCGTGCCGCCCCGCCCGCAACTCGGCGTAGGCCAGGTACTCCAGCGCCTGCGGCACCATCGCGGCGTGGCCCCGGGCCCGCGCGGCCACCAGCGCCCTGGTGGCGGCCCGGCCGGCCTCCTCCACCTCGCCCAGCAGCAGGGCGGCCGCCGCCGCACGCAGCGGGCTCACGGGGTCGTGGGCCGGTCCGGCGGCGCTCTCCAGTACGCGGGTCAGCGAGGGCGCGGCGCGGTCGAAGTGTCCGTCGAGGGCGGCCCGCATGCCGAGACGGTAGTCGTGCACCGGGTCCCGGTGAGGTGCGGTCGGTTCCGCCGCGTGGCTCCCGTGGCCTCCTGGCGCGCGCACGCTTCTCGGGCGGGGCCCGGCGCCGGGTGCCGGGTCGTCCCGCGCTGCATCACAGAACACCGTAGGGCGGGGCACCATAGCGCGGGGCACCGCCCGGTGGCCGTCGTCCGGATCACCCCGCCCCGGCGCGCGCACCCGCGCGGAGGCCGCCGAGTCGAGTACGCGCCGACAGCCCGTCACATCGCCGGCCGCCCACGCGGCGTCGGCCGCGGCCAGCACGGCGGCCGTGGCCAGGGCGGGCAGGTCGGCGTCGAGCAGGGAAGCGGCCAGCAGGAAGGACTCGCGGGCGTCGGCCACGGGACCGTCGCGCAGCAGCGTGGCCCCCCGGACCAGTTCCGCGCGGCCGTGCACCGCGGCCGGCGCCGCACCGCCGCGGGCCGCCGCGACCAGCCGCAGGGCCTGGTGCGGACGGCCCGCGCAGGACGCCTGCTCGGCGGCGGCCGTGTATCTCTCCGCCCTGGTCCGCTCGTCCGTCGTCAGCTCGGCGGCCCTGGCGTACGCCGCCGAACGCAGCCGATGCGGGCCGGACACCCCCGCCTCGGCGGCATCCGCCAACGCGGTCGCCGTCCGGGGCGCGGGGCCGGTCGCGGACCAGGCGCGGTGCAGCAGCCCGAGCAGCCGGCGGCCGTCGCCCGCCAGCACAGCGGCCAAGGCCCGGTGGGCGGCGCGGCGCCGCTCCGGGTCCGCCGCCGCGTACACGGCCCTGCGGGTCAGCGTGTCGGCGAACCGGACCCGGCCGTCCGCCCACAGCAGCGTCTGGGGCGGGGGCCCGATGTCCGCACCGCCCCGCAGTCGCGCCACGGCCCGCAGCACGACATCGGCATCGGCGTCGGGCTGCTCCGGCTCGCGCAGCGCCGCCGCCACGGTCAACTGAAGGGCGTCGGCACCGGGAGCCGGCCCGCCCGGGATGCCCCCGACCATCGAGGCCAGCAGATCCGCGTCCGCCAACGGCCGCGGCAGCGGGCGGCGTCCGCACAGCTCGGCGGCGGACAGACGACGGGCCAGGGCGGTCAGCAGGGCCGGATTCCCCTCGGCCTCGTCCAGCAGCGCGTCACGGACGGCCGGGTCCACCGACGGGCCGACGAGGTCGTACAGCAGCGCGGCGGACCGGGCCCGGGACAGCGGGCCCACGTGCACCACCGGCAGCCCGGTCAGGTCGCGGTCCACCGAGCGCGGTCCGGCCACCGCCAGGATCAGGCCCACCGGGCCCGCGGTGTGCAGATGCCGCGCCACCTGGCCGAGCGCCGCGCGGGACGCCGGGTCCCACAGGTGCGCGTCGTCGGCACACACCAGAACCGGCGCCCGCCGGGCCGCGGCCCGCAGGGTGTGGAGCAGCGCGTCGGGCACCGTCGCGGTGTCCGGCCCCTCGGCGGACGGGCAGCCGGCCCGCGCCGCCGCCTCGGACACGGCCTGCCGGATGCCGTACGGGCCATGGGGCCGCGGTGCGCCGCCCGGCACCCGGAGCACGGGACCCGCGTCGAAGCGGAGTGCCGCGTACTCGAGGAGGGCGGTCCGGCCGCAGCCCCGCTCCCCGGTCACGACCAGGACGCGGACGTCCGCCCGCCGCCGGTCCGGCCCGTCCGTTCCCGGCGCCCGCCCGGGGGTCGGCCGACCGGTCCGCGGCCGGTCCGCCCCGCTCGCCCGTACCCGGTCCAACAGTGCGGCCACGGCGTGCCGTTGGCTGCTCCGGCCGTACAGCGGCGGAGCCACTCCCGCGGTCCAGTCTCCGGTCATTCTCGCGAGGTTACCCAGGCTCGACACAGGCCGGAAGCCGGACGTCCGCGCCCCTCGGCCGCCGCCGACTTCCTCACCTCGGCTTTCCCGCCACGGACTCCAGCGGGCCTTATGCGGCTGCCCAAGGCGGGCCCCGCCGGCCGGTGCACGGGCACAACGGCGGGGGCGGCAGCGGGCACAACGGCGGGGGCGGCAGCGGGCACGACGGCGGGGCGGCAGCGGGCACGACGGCGGGGGCGGCCGCGGATGAGGCGCGGCCGCCCGGCTCCTGATCCACCCGGAAAGAGCGGGTCACCCGCCCCGCGCTCACCGTGTCGCGAGGCCGAGTACCAGCGTGCCGGTGGCCCGACCCGACCCGACTCGATGCGGCGGTGTGCCTCGGCGGCCCGCTCCAGCGGCAGGTCCGTCCTCGACCCGCACCCGCAGGGTTCCCCGCGCCACGGCCCGCACCGCGCGGCACAGGGCACGCCCCGTCTCGCGACCGGGTCCGCGGACGTGCGCACCACCTCGGCGCAGCCGCCGCCGTCGACGACCGTCAGCGCGGCCACCGGCCGGCCGACGCGCAGATGGGTGAAGCCCTCGCCGAGGGCGCGGACGCGGCCGGAGACCTCGACGGCCTTGACGCTCGGTGGATGCCAGCATAGCGTTCCGATCCGGAACGGAACGTTTACGTGAGGAGTCGCAGTGAAAGCTGTTGTTGTCAGGTCGTCCGCGGAACTCGCCGTGGTCGACGCGCCGGAACCGGTTCCCGGCCGTGGCCAGGTGCTCGTCGACGTCGACGCGATCGGCGCCGGGTACGTGGACGTCATGGCCCGGCGGGGGGAGTACGCCTACTTCCCCGGTGTGGGTTCGGTGCCGGGCCTGGAAGTCGTCGGCCGTGTGGCGGCGGTCGGGCCGGACGTGCCCGAAGGGCTGGTCGGGCGCCGGGTGCTGGCCCTGCCCGCCTTCGGCGGTTACGCCGAGAAGGTCGTCGCCGAGGCCGACCGGGTGCTCGCGGTTCCGGGGAGCGTCGACGCGGTCGACGCGGTCGCGGCGGGGGTGAACGCGATGGTTGCCGAGATCGCCCTCCACCGGGTGGGAGCGACGGCCGGAGACCGTGTGCTGGTCCGTGGCGCCGGCGGCGGGATCGGCGTGCTCGCCACCCAGATCGCTCGTGCGCGCGGGGCCGAGGTCACGGCCGTCACCTCGGCGCCGGCCCGTGGCGCACGCCTGCGGGATCTGGGGGCCGCGCACATCGTCGACCGGACGCGGCCGGCCACCGCCGGTTCCGACGACGACTGCGCGCCGGCCGGTGAGACCTACGACGTCGTCGTGGACACGGTCGCCGGCCCGGACCTGGCCGACCATCTGGCACTCCTGCGGCCCAACGGCCGTTACATCCTCTGCGGCGGCGCCGGCGGCGCTCCCGAGGTGGCGTCCTTGGAGCCGCTGCTGCGCGATTTCCACCGGTCACCGACACTCTTCGCGTTCAGCCTGAATTCGGTGGCCCCGGAGGACCTCGCACTCTCCTGGAAGCGGATCGTCGGTCTGCTGGAAGAAGGCCGGCTCTCGGCCGTGATCGACCGCCGTTTCCCGCTCACCGAGGCCGATGCGGCACTGCGGTGGGTGGAGAGCGGAAAACCGTTCGGTAAGGTCGTTCTGCTTCCCCGGTAGAACGCCGGGCGGCAGCGTTTCTGTGTTTCTGCGCGGTTCCAGGAGAGTTGGATGGCACGCCGACGGGACGAGCGGATCGACCAGGCCCTGCTGGCCGCCGTGACCGAACTCGTGCGGGAAGTCGGCTACCCGGCCCTGACCATGGAAGCCATCGCCAAGCGCGCGGGCACCACCAAACCCGCCATCCGCCGCCGCTGGAAGAGCCAGAAACACCTGGTCGTCGAGGCCATGGCAGAGAACCGGACCGGCGTCGTGGAGATGGACACCGGGTGCACGCACTGCGACATCGTCGGCCATCTCGAAGCCCTCCGGCTCGCGATGGCGCATTCGGAACTCGGCCATGTGCTCCCGGCTCTCGTCGCCGACCTCGCCGACGATCCCACGCTCAGGGAAGGTTTCCTCACCGCGTTCTGGGGACCTCGCCGGGAAGCGTGTGCCGTGTCCCTGCGCAAGGGTGTGGCACGCGGCGACCTCCGCCCCGGCCTCGACACCGACCTCGTCCTGGACCTGTTCGCGGCCCCGGTCGTCTTCCGGGCGCTCTTCGGCCACTCCGAACTCGGACCTGAGTTCTCGGAGGACATCGCGCGCGCCGTACTGTCCGGGGTGGGAACGGGCGAGGTGTGCCGCCGCGCGAAGAGCGGCGGAGCGGCGGAGCGCCGATGAACCCCCGGAGGCATCCGCGTCTGCCGAGCACCGAGGCCGCCGTCACGGCGATTCGGGAGATCGCCCGGGAGTACCACCGGGAGCTGACCGTCACCGACGACATCGGCGCGGACCAGACGTCCCGCCGCACCTCGGCCGGGGCGTTCACCGTCCTCGACCCGGACGGCTCACTGCCGCACGAGGCGTTCATCGAGCTGGGAGGCGCTCCTGCGGTCACCGTCCGGATCTTCCCGGAGGACGATGCGAGGATCACCGTCGACGGCGTGGACTTCGAGGACGTTCCCCGTGACCGCGTCCCGGTGTTCCTGCGCTCCGTCTACGGCGGTCTGGCCTTCGTGAAGGGGAGGCTGTTCCCGCCGGGCCAGTGGCTGATCGTCCCCGTGCCGGGGGATGAGATCTATCGAGAGCTGATCCCCCGCAACACGCTCAGCGCCTGGCTCGCCCGCAACGTACGCGGCTAGACGCGCCCTGCGTGCCCCGCCGCGGCCGGCGGGGCGGCCGGGTCCGGGCCGACCGCGGCGACCACCTGAACCTCGATCAGGAAATCGGGGGAGAACAGCGCCGACACGCCCACCAGTGTGCTGGCCGGTGCCCGTACCGTGCCCGCCCGCAGCGGTCCGAAGATGGCGGGCAGCAGCTCGGGGGTGTAGCCGACGACGAAGACGGTTTCCTGGACGATGTCGTCCCGGGTGGCGCCGACCGAGGCGAGCGCCGCGTCGAGATTGCGGGCGATCTGTGCCGCCTGGGCCGCGTGGTCGCCCAGCCCGACCGGCTGTCCCTCGGCGTCCCAGGCGACCTGCCCCGACAGATGGACCAGCCGTGCGCCTTCGACGGTGACCACCTGGGCGATGGCGTCGGTCGGGTTGTGCACGCCCGGGGGGTTGAGACGGGTCACGGTCATCGGGCGACCGCCCCGCGCGGTGTGCCGGCCCAGGCGGCGAGGGCCGTGGCCCGCTCGGCGCGCCGGGCGACCGGCTCCGTGCCGCGCGTGGCCCAGGCGATGTGCCCGTCGGGGCGGACGAGCACCTCGGTGACCCCGTCCAGCTCGGGATGGCCGTCGTGCCGGGTGACGGTGACCGCGGTGACCCGCGAGCCCCAGTCGACGTCGACGGCCTGCTCCGCGTCGGCGTCCCCGGTGAGGTCGAGCAGGACGAAGTGGCCCTCGGTGAGCAGCTCGTAGACCCGTGTGGCCGCCGATGCGGCGCTGACGAGTCCGATGTCGGGCATCCGCCGGCCCACCAACGGATCGGCGCCCTGGACGGTGGCGCCGACGTAGCTGGTGGCGAGCGCGGAAGTCCGGCCGGCGAGCAGGCGGTTGACCTCCGGGATGCCCAGCAGTTCGTTCAGCAGGCCACGCAGGGCGGCGGCGGGGCGCTGATACTGCGGGACGAGCGTCAGCTCCGCGAGCAGGGTCTGCACTTCGGTGTCCTCGGTGACGGCCCGCCCGACCGGGCGCCGCTCGGCCTCGTAGCTGTCCAGGAGGCCGGGTGGTGCCCAGCCGTTGATCTCGGCGGCCAGCTTCCACCCCAGGTTCATGGCGTCCTGGAGACCGGTGTTCAGCCCTTGGCCGCCTGCCGGGAAGTGGATGTGGGCGGCGTCGCCCGCCAGGAGCACACGGCCGCGCCGGTAGGTGTCCGCCAGGCGGGTGGCGTTGCCGAAGCGCGACAGCCACCGCGGCTCGGCGATCCCGAGGTCGGAGCCGCAGACCCGGATCAGCGAGGTACGGAATTCCGGCAAGGACACCGGCATCCGACTCGGTGTGCGCATCCGCTCCGGATCCAGATACACCAAGCGGGTCAGCCCGCCCTCCAGGGGCGCGACCAGCACGCCGCGCGCCCGCGCCTCATCGAGCGCGGCCGGCTCGGCATCGACCACCGCGAAGTCCCCGAGCACTCCGGTCATGGTCTCCTCGGTGCCCGGGAAGCCGATACCGGCGGCCTCGCGCACCCCGCTGCGGCTGCCGTCGCACCCGACGACGTACCGCGCGCGCAGCGTCTCGACGCCGCCGCCCGGTCCGCGGACCTGGACCTCGACGCCGTCCGCGTCCTGGGAGACACCGGTGCTCTGGTAACCGCGGCTGATCTCCACCCCCAGCTCCAACGCCCGCTCCGCGAGGAGTTGTTCGGTGCGCGCCTGGGGGAGGAACAGGGTGTAGCCATGCCGGCTGTCGAGCGCCGTGAAGTCCAGCTGGGTCTCCAGGTTCGCGAAGTGCCAGCCCGGCGTCGTCCGGCCGAGCGCGAGGAAACGGGGGGCGAGGCCGCGCAGGTCCATCAGTTCCACACTGCGCGGATGCAGGGTCAACGCACGGGAGTCCCGCTGCGGTTCGGTGCGCCGCTCGACGATCCGGGTCCGGACGCCGGCCAGCGCCAGCTCGCAGGAGAGCATCAGGCCGGCCGGTCCGGCACCGACGACGATCACATCGGCATGCATGGGGGAGTCCTTACAGAGTGAGATTATTTTGTGAACGACGTTCACGAGAACGTTGTTCACTATAGTGGGGCGCATGAGCTCCACGTCAAGCCCCGGCCGGGGCAGGCCCGCCCGTCTCGACCGGTCAGGCACCGTCGACACCGCCCTCGAACTGCTGGACTCCCTCGGTCTTGACGACCTGACCATGCGCCGCCTGGCCGACTCCCTGGGCGTGCGGGCCGGGGCGCTCTACCGCCACTTCGCCACCAAGCGGGACCTGCTGACCGCGATGGCCGAACGGATGCTGGCCGACATCCCCGCCCCCCGCGCGGACGGCGACTGGGAGGATCGTCTGGCCGGTCTGGCCCGAGCGATGCGCACGGCCCTGCTCGCCCATCGCGACGGCGCTCGCGTCTACGCCGGTACGCACTCGACAGGGGCGCACACCCTGCGCTTCTCCGACACCGTGACCGGCGTGCTGCGCGAGGCGGGCTTCGCCGACGAGGACGCGGCTCGCGCGCTGATGGCGGTGGCCAACTTCACGGTCGGCCACACCCTGGAGGAGCAGGCCGCCCTCCGGTTCGGCGACGAAGGGACCGCCGACCCCGAACCCCTGCGGCAGGCGGTGGAGTCCGGGACGTTCCACCACCTCGTCGCGGCCCTGCCCACCCTCACCAGCACCGACTTCACCGCCCACTTCGAATTCGGCCTGCGCCTGCTCGTGCACGGCCTGCGGACGCTGCGGGAATCCGGCACCCAGCGGGACCCGGGGGGTGTCTGACCGTCATGCGAAGACCTGCCCCGGACCGGCCGGTGTGCCGCCTGGGGCTCCCGGCCCCCGGACGGGAGCCGAGCGGTGGCGTACGCCGCCCGCGATGAGCCGTGAGGTGGCCGCGGGCGCGCGACGGCGCCGCCTGGGCGATACCGTTGGCGCTGGCCGTCGACGCCATCGGCGCCGGGCTCTATCTCCCGCTGTCCATGGTCTACTTCCTCGCCGTCACCGACCTGTCGGAGGCCGGTGCCGGTCTGCTGCTGACCGCCGCCACCGCCTGCTCGCTCCCGCTGCCGCTGCTCGTCGGGCGGCTCGTCGACCGCATCGGGCCGCGACCGGTGGTGATCGCGGGTCAGTTGCTCCAGGCCGCCGGGTTCTTCCTGCTTCGCGCTGATCGCCGAGCAGGCGGACGGGGAGGCCAAGGACGAGGCGTTCGCCCGAGCGGGCATGATCCGGGCGGCCGGCGCCGGCGCTGGCACGGTGCTCGCGGGCGGGCTGCTCGCGCTCGCCTCGCAGCACGCGTACCGGGGGATGGTGCCGGCGGACGCGATCTCCTTCGTCGTCGCGGCGGCCGTCGGGCTGTTCGTACGCGGTGCGCAGCGGCCGGCCGACGGCTCCGACGGGGAATCCCCGGCCAGCATACGGCAGTTGCTGCGCAACCGGCCGTATCTGGCGCTCATCGGCGTCAACGTCCTGTTCAACATCTGTACCGTCTTCCTCGCCGTGGCGGTACCCGTGTACGTGACCCGAGGACTGCACGCGCCGGGCTGGGCGGTCGGCGCCTTCCTCACGATCACCACGGCGGTCGTGGCCACCTGTGCGGCGGAGGTCACCCGCCGCTCCCGGCGACGCACCGGCGGCGCGATGGCCTGGGGCGGCCGGCTGTGGGCGGCCTGGTGCGCGGCCGCCGCCATGGCGGTGCTGCTGCCACCGGGCCCGTTGCCGGTCGGCTACCTGGCACCGGCGATGCTGCTGTGGGCGGCGGCGGAGATGCTGCACGGGCCGGCCTCGAACGCGCTCTCCGCCCAGGCGGCGCCGGAGGGGGTACGAGGGACCTACCTGGCGGCGTTCCAGTACTCGTTCGCGGCGGCGGACATGGTGACGCCGGCCCTGTACGGCGTGAACCGGGCGCTGCCCTGGGTGGCCGTGGGCTGCCTGGCACTGACGGCGAGCGTGGCCATCCGGCCCCTGGAACGACGCCTGGTGGGCGGCGGAGCGTCCGGAGGGGCCGCCGGACCGCCGGGCAACTCCGCCACGTCCTGACGGGACTGACGCGGCGAGCGTGGCCGGCGCCGGACCACGCGCCCCATGGCCGCGATCCCGTGGTTCGGCGGGACCTGGGTCGGCGGGACCTGCTTCGGTCGGTCCGCTGAACCAGGTCCGGAACCCATGTCAGGCCGTGGGGCCCATGTGCTCCCGCGCCCATTCCTCGAAGCTGGTGAGCGGGATGCCGAGGTCCCTCGCGAATTCCGGGCGGGCCGGCTGGCCGACCGCGTTCAGCCACTTGTGCGAGGCGCCCATCGCGGGCATTCCGGCGGCGATGGCCTCCTCCTCGGTCATGTCCGGCGCGGACAATGGTGTGCCCAGGGCGTGGGAGAGGACGTCGGCGATCTCCGTCATCGGCAGGTAGTCGCCGGCCAGTTCCAGCTCGACCCCGTTGAACCGCTCCGGCGCGGCGATGGCCGCGGCGGCCGCCCTGCCGATGTCGCGCACGGCGATGAGGGACAGCCGGGTCTCGGGGCGCAGGATGCTCACCAGGCCACCCTCGATGCCGCGCGGGAACAGATAGGCCATGGACGGGAGGAAGTTCTCCATGAAGAAGGCCGGCTTGAGAAGTGTCCAGTGGGCGAAGCCGGCCGCGCGGACCCGGTCCTGGATCGCGCTCTTCGCGCCCAGGGTGGGTTCCATCCAGGCCCAGCGGCCTTCGGCCCAGCCGGGGGTTTCGGTGTGCTGGCCGGCGCCGCTGACGGACGTGTGCACGAACTGCGGCACTCCGGCGGCCTTCGCGCCCTCGACGAGGTTGACGCCCTGGGCCACCTCCCCGTCGAAGTCGACGCTGTCCGCGGTCATGGCGGGCATCTGCACGGAGAAGACGGCGCGGGCCCCCTCGGCGGCCCGGATCACGGATGCGCGGTCGTGGAGATCGCCGGTGACCAGGTCGGCGCCGAGTGCCTCGATGGCCCTGGCCCGGTCGGTGGCCGGGTCGCGCACCAGGGCGCGGACGGGAACGCCCGCCGCGAGCAGTGCGCGGGCAGTGGCCCCGCCCTGCCTGCCGGTGGCGCCGGTGACCAGGACGGGTGCGGAATCTGCGGACATGACGCTCCTTGAATGGCGGTAGTCGCTCACTAAACGGCGGGGCCCGCCGTTTACGTGTGCCACGATACGGCGGGGCCCGCCACTTAGCAAACCTGGGGATGACCACCGGCCTTGGAGGCTCAGGTGCGGGCCGGTGGGGCGGGACGCACGGCGAGCAGGGCGGCGTCATCGCTGGTGTCGGCGGCCAGCCCGGTGAGCAGTTCGTCGCAGAAGGTGTCCAGGGGCTCGCGGGACAGCGCGGCGGTGTGCTGGCGCAGCCGGGTGAGCCCCTGGTCGAGGGATTCGCTGCGGCGCTCGATCAGCCCATCGGTGTACAGCAGCACCGTGGAGTGGGCGGGCAGATCGTCGAAGGCGGTCGGGCGCCGGTGCGCGGGGTCCACGCCGATCATCAGTCCGGCGCCCGTCTCGAGGTAGTGGGTGTCGCCCTCGGCCGTGGTCAGCAGTGGTGGCAGATGCCCGGCGGATGCGTGGTGCAGACCCCACAGGCCGCCTTCCCCGGGGCGTTTGACCAGGCCGTAGACGCACGTGGCGGTCGCCTCCTGGTTCAGCGTATGGGTGGCGATGTCCAGGCGGCGCAGAACCTCACCGGGAGGCTCTTGGCGGTCCACGGCGATTCCGCGCAGCATGTTGCGCAAGGCGCTCATGGCGATGGCCGCTTGCAGGTCGTGGCCGGTGACATCGCCGATGACCAGGACGGTGTCGCCCTGCGGCAGGACGAAGACGTCGTACCAGTCACCGCCGACCTGCGCGATGCTCTGCGCCGGCGTGTAGCGGGTGGCGATCTGGAGGTCGCCGACATGCGGCAGATCGGGCAACAGGTCGCGCTGGAAGCGCTCGGCGATGCGCTGGGTCTGCTCGTGCAGCCGTGCGTTGTCCACCTGGAGCGCCAGGCTGCGGACCAGGTTCTCGATGAGCGGGAAATCGTCCTCGGTGAAGGGGTGGGCGGGGTCGGTGCGGGCCACGGTCATGGCGCCGAGCACCTCGCGCCGGGCCCGCAGCGGGGTGATGACGGCGCTCCGCGCGCCCAGTTGCTCGAACAGTTCCAGTTGCCGGGCGTGCAGCGGGTCGGCTGCCCGGCTCGACGGGGGGATGTCGGCGAGCAGCAGCGGGCCCGCCCCGTGCAGCACCCGCGGCAGCGGCCCGGTGGCGTTCTGCGGCACCGGCGGAAGCGGCCCTTCGTATCCACCGGGAGGCAACACGTGGGGGGTGCGGTGGGACACGACAGCCCGCTCCAGCCGGCCGCGTTCGTCCAGCAGGTCGACCACGCACCAGTCGCCCAGCCGCCCGGTCACCACCTGGCACGCTCGCCGCAGCCCCTCCAGCAGGTCCAGCGTGCTGGCCAGTGCCGTTCCGGCATCCGCCAGCAGAGTGAGACGGTCCAGCAGGGTCTTCTCGTCCTTGTCATCGCCCATGCCCTACGCTTCCCCGCCATCGGCCTCCGTGACGGCCGCCGGCCCGTTGTCCACTCTGCCGGGCGACCGGCCCGCACCGGGAATCGAGCGCCACCGTCGTGGTGACCCGGGTGAGGGCGGGTTTCCTCGGCGCCGAACCGAACCCGAAGCGCACGGGCGGTTCGACGGGCGCCGCCCCGCCGAGGTCGGTGTCCTCGAAGGCCGCCGACACCGTCCGGATCGGCAGCAGGTCCCGGGCGCCGTACCACTCGCGGTGGCCGGCGTCGGTGCTGCCGCGGGTGCGCACACCGGGCAGCAGCACGCGGGCGGGCCAGTCCATCAGCGCACTCCAGGCCGGACGCCCCGCGAGCCCGCCGGGAACGGCGCGCAGCACGCATCCCAGGAGCCGTCGTCGGCCGGTGGTGAAGCGCAGATCGAGCGGTCCGGCGGTGACGGTCCAGGTGTCGCCGACGACGTGCACGCCGACCGGGACGAGGCGCACCGTGTCGAACGTGTAGGTGTCGCGGATGAAGTCCGCCGTCTCCCGCGTGGGGGCCAGCAGCAGCCGCTCCCCATCGGCTCGTTCGAGCATCACATCGCTGAACGGTCCGAACGGTGACCGCTGCCAGTGTCCGAGCACGACGCGCGTCCCGGAGGAGGTGCCCATGCCGGCGATCCAGCCGTCGAACCGCAGCCGTGAGCGCCGTGTGGTTCCGCCGAGCATCCACCTCATCCGCTCGTCCATGGGTCCGCGCCGCACACACCTGACGTCTCGTGAGAAGTGCACCACGGTTTCGCCGGGCGGCCGGGGAGGCCCGCCGTGGCGTGCGTCGAGAAGGTGCTGATCCCGGCGGTGGCCTCGCCGGCCGTGGCCGGGCTCGCCGCGTTGCCGGCCACCTACCTCGCGTACCGGCTCACCGACCGCGCCCGTGAGAAGTCGGTGACCAAGGGCTTCCTGCTCGGCCAGATCGCCTCGGCCTCGCTCGTGTCCCTCGCACACGGCACGAACGACGCGCAGAAGACCATGGGCGTCATCACGCTGACCCTGATCTCGGCGGGTGCTCTCCGCCACGAGGCCGGTCCGCCGCTGTGGGTGATCGCCTGTGCGGGGCTCGCCATTGGCCTCGGCACCTACCTGGGCGGCTGGCGGATCACCGCACCATGGGCAAGGGCCTCACCGAGATCCAGTCGCCGCAGGGCTTCGCCGCATCCTCGGCGCGGGCCTGGGTCGACGGCTGGCGGAGGTGCGCTGGGGCGTCGCGGGCCGCATGGTGATCGCCTGGTTGGTCACGCTGCCCGCCGCCGCGCTGGTCGGCGGCGTCTCCGCGAGCGTGGTCACCGACGGCGGCAACGTCGGGACGGCGATCGTCGCCGTGGTCGGCGCGGCCCTCGCCATGGGCATCGTGGCCCTCTCGCGCCGGAACCCCGTGCACGCGCAGAACGATGCATCTCGACTGGACCGCACTCGGTCAGGTCACCGCGGTGAGTATCGGCGTCACCGTCGCCGTGGCCACCGTCTTCGCCCTCGGCGTCCTGGGCCTCGCGGCCGCCGGGGGCAGTGGGCGTCTCGGCCGGCACCGACCAGGTGCCGGCCGAGACGGGCCGCTGCGCCACGGCATTGGGCGGCCGCCGGGGGCGGCCGGGGTTACGCGATCGTCAGGCTCGTCCTGTTCGTGGCGAGCGAGCTGTTGCCCACGTAGATGTCGACATCCCCCTTCTCCAACACGAACGTTCCACCCGTGTCGTTCGTCCAGAAGCCGAAGTCCTCGGCCCGGAGGCGGAACCGGACGGTGGTGCTCTTCCCGGCCTCCAGGGAGACCCTGCGGAACCCGCGCAACCTGCGCACCGGCTGCACGATGCTCGCCACCGGGTCGTGCAGGTACAGCTGCACGACCTCATCGCCCGCCCGTTCGCCGGTGTTGCGCACGGACACCGCGACCTCGACCGTGTCGCCCTTGCGCAACGCGCCGGCCGAGATGCGTCGGGTGCTCGCCTTCGGCTCGCCCACGCTGAACGAGGTGTAACTCAGGCCGTGTCCGAACGCGAACTGCGGCCCGTGGGCGAGGTCCAGGTACTTCGAGGTGTATTTGTTGTCGGCGTCGTACGGGCGGCCGGTGTTCTCGTGGTTGTAGTAGATCGGGACCTGACCGACCGTGCGCGGGAACGTGACCGGCAGCTTGCCGCCCGGGTTGACCGCGCCGAACAGCACATCGGCGATGGCGTGGCCGGCCTCGATCCCCGGGTGCCACGCCTCCAGCACGGCGGGCGCGGAGTCCAGCCAGCCGCCCACGGTCAGGGGCCGCCCGTTGACCAGCACGACGACGAACGGCTTGCCGGTCCCCGCGATCGCCGAGATCAGCTCCTCCTGTGCCCCGGGAAGTGTGATGTCGCTGCGCGAGCTCGCCTCGCCGCTCCACGCCGGGGGCTCACCGACCACGACCACCGTGACGTCCGCCGCCTTGGCCGCCGCGACCGCGTCCTGCACCCCCGAGGTGTCCTTGCCCTCGGCATCCACCCCCTTCACGGCGGTGACCTTCGCCTTCGGGGCCGCCGCCCGTACCGCGTCGGCCACGGTGACGGCGGGGAACTTCTGGGCCCCGGGCCCGGACCAGGTGCCGTGCAGGTCGGTGGAGTCGGCGAACGGGCCGACGACCGCGACCGAGCCGACGGACGGGCTCAGCGGCAGTGCTTCCTGGTCGTTCTTCAGCAGCACCATGGAACGCGCGGCCGCCTTCCGGGCCGCGCTCCGCGCTGCCTTCGACGGCTCGGTGATCGCGCTGTCCTCATCGACGTACGGGTGGTCGAAGAGCCCCAGCTCGAACTTCAGACGCAGGATGCGGGCCACCGCGTCGTCCAGGCGGCCGACCGTGATCCGCCCGCTCTTGAGGAGCTTTCGGCCATGGTCGACGAGGTGGGTGCTGACCATCTCCATGTCCACCCCGGCGCCCAGCGCCAGCCGCCCGGCGTCGGCTCCGTCGGCGGCGAAGCCATGGGCGATCAGCTCCTGGATGCCGGTGTAGTCGCTGACGACGAACCCGTCGAACCCCCACTCCTTCTTGAGGATGTCGGTCAGCGTGTGCTGGTTGCCGTGTGCCGGGACCCCGCTGATGGTGTTGAAGGACGCCATGACGGTCGCCACACCGGCGTCCAGGGCGGCCTTGAACGGCGGGAGGTAGACGTTGCGGAGCTTCGCCTCGGACACGTCCACGGTGTTGTAGTCCCGGCCGCCCTCGGCGCCCCCGTACGCCACGAAGTGCTTGGCGCACGCCGCGACCCGGTCCTTCGCGGCGAGCTCACCGGCCTCGCGGTCCCCCTGGTAGCCGCGTGTCTTGGCCGCCGCGAAGGCCGCGGCGAGATACGTGTCCTCACCGCTGCCCTCCGCGATCCGGCCCCAGCGCGGCTCGTGGGTGACGTCCATCATCGGGGAGAACGTCCAGTGCACCCCGTTCGACCGGGCCTCCTTCGCCGACACTTCTCCGTCGCGTTCGGACACGGCGGGGTCGAAGCTCGACGCCTGGGCGAGCGGGATGGGGAACGTCGTCCAGAAGCCGTGGATGACGTCCAGGCCGAACAGCAGCGGGATGCCGAGGCGCGACTCCTCGACCGCGATGCGCTGGAGCGCGTTGGTGGACTTCGCCCCGTAGACGTTCAGCACCGACCCGAGCTTTCCCTTGCGGGCGGCCTCCTCGGCCTCCGCGGTCTGCCCACCGCCGGGACCGGTGTCGCCGGTCCAGGACAGCTGCTGGAGCTGTCCGAGCTTCTCGTCGACGGTCATCCGCCCCAGCAGCGCCCGGACCTTCGCATCGTACGGCCCGCCCTTCCGGCCTCCGCCGACGCCGTCGGCGGAGGCCGCCCCGCCCGTCCCTGCCGACCCTTCGTCCGCCCGCGCGGTCCCGCCGCCGGCGATGCCGACGGCGACGGTTCCACTGGCGGCGGTGAGGAGAGTGCGCCTGCGCAAACGACCCATGTCTTCATTCCTTTGAATCGGGTGGAGCGGATCGAGCGTGCCTTCTTCAACAATTGCAGTGAAGTTATGGACTAGCTGTGCACCCGTCAACACTCGTCACACGGTCGGCCGAAGTCGTTGTATGGCCCGTCCACGCACAATGGCCCGTCCACGCACAGAAACAAAAGAGGGTGGCCGACGAACGTGAGCAAGGACGAGGATGAGCGGATGACCGCCATCTCGCGTGCCCACTCGTTCAACGCGGCCGCCGCACAGTACGCCGCGTACCGCCCGTCGTACCCGCCCGCCGTCCTGGACGCCGTCCAGGAGTTCATCGGACGTCCCCTCGCGGGCGCCCGTGTCGCCGACATCGGCGCGGGCACCGGAATTGCCACCGTCCTGTTGCGCGAGCGCGGCGCCGATGTGATCGCCGTCGAACCGGGTGCGGGCATGGCCGCCCAGTTCCGCCGCACGCTCCCGGATGTCCCGGTCGTGCGGGGCGACGGCAATGCCCTGCCGCTGGCGGACGGCTCCTGTGACCTGGTCACGTACGCGCAGTCCTGGCACTGGACCGATACCGACCGGTCCGTTCCCGAGGCGTTGCGCGTCCTGCGCCCGGGTGGCGCGCTGGCGGTCTGGTGGAACACCACCGCCTTCGACGTGCCGTGGATCGCCGCCCAGCACCAGCGCATCGCAACGCACTGCGGGGTGAGGCCGACTGACCGGAGGCGACCCGACGACAACCGTGCCGCGCAGCTCGCGGGCCTCCCCGGTCTGCACTTCACACGCCGTCAGGTGCGATGGAGCCGCGCCGTGCCCCTCGACACCCACCTCGCCAACATCACCAGCCACTCGGCGTTTCTCGTGCTCGGCGAGGCCGGTACCCAGTCGTTCCTCACCGCGGAGCGCGATCGCCTCCGTGAGGTCTTCCCGGACGGGACGGTGGAGGAGACCTACCTGGTGGACCTCCTGGTGGCCGCCCGACAGCGGCGATAGCGAGGCGGGAAATGTGGTACCGGTGGTGCCATGCCCGCCATGTTGAGTTCAACGAAAACCCGTGCCGCGCTCCGCGCATCGGCGCGTACGTCCCTTGATGTGCTTCTCGTCCTTGTGATGGCCGCGGCGGCCCTGTGGCTTCTGGGCCAGATGTGGTCGGTCGTCTGGCCACTCGTCGTCGGCCTGCTCCTGACCACACTGACCTGGCCCCTGGCCCGTTTCCTGCGCGGCCACGGGTGGCCGCCCGCCCTGGCCGCGTCGACCGTGACCGTGCTGTTCCTCCTGGTCGCCGCGGGCGTCGTGGCGCTGATCGCGGTGCCGGTGGCCGCCCAGTCCGGGGAACTGACCGATGGTGTGACCGAAGGCATCCACCAGGTGCGCCAGTGGGCCGCCGGGCCGCCGCTGAACATCGGCGACGACCAGATCGACAAGGCCGCCGACGCCGCGGTCGCCCGTCTCCAGGACAGTGCCGGCACCGTGGTCACCGCTGCCGTCACGGGGTTGAGCACCGTGGTCGACGGTCTGGTCACCGCCGTTCTGGCGCTCTTCTTGATGTTCTTCTTCCTCAAGGACGGCCCGCGGTTCCTGCCGTGGCTCAGCCGTCAACTGCCCGGCCGGCTCGCCACCGACATCCCGGTCGTGGCCGCGCGCGGTTGGGACACGCTGAGCGCCTTCGTGCGGTCCCAGGCATTCGTCGGCCTGCTCGACGCCGTCTGCATCGGACTCGGCCTGTGGGCTCTGGGGGTACCCCTGGTCCTCCCGCTGGCGGTCCTGACCTTTGTCTCCGCCTTCGTGCCGATCGTGGGTGCCCTGTTCGCGGGTGCGGTCGCGGTGCTCATCGCGTTGGTGTTCAACGGTGTGACGGACGCTCTGATCGCACTGGCGATCATTGTCGTGGTGCAGCAACTCGAGGGCAACGTGTTCCAGCCGATGATCCAAAGCCGCGGGCTCGGCCTGCACGCGGCGGTGATCCTGCTGGCGGTGACGCTGGGTGGGAGCCTGGCCGGCATCGTGGGCAGTCTGCTCGCCGTACCGGTGGCGGCGCTGATCGGCGTGGTCTGGAACTATCTGCGCGAGCAGCTCAGTACCCCGGCGCACGAGCCGGAGACCGACGAGCAGCACACCGATGGCGCCGTCCCGGCGTAAGGCGGTGGGGATGCCCGTGCGGGAAACGGAGGCCGCGCCGCCGGTGTGAATCCTCGCTGTCAAAGCCCGCCCCGGCCCCGGTCCGTAGTGCGTAGGCACCAGGGCATAGGAGGGGCTGGTCCGGGTGCACCAGGGGAAGACGGCGGCGGGGGACGATGCCCGGCAGGGGCGCCGGAGGGAAGGGTTGGAGGCGCGTGAATCCCGCGCAACTTCCCATTCCTAGCGGTGTCTGGAGTGATCGACAGGTGGCGACCTTTCTTTACCGGATCGGACGGTGGGCCTTCCGGCGGCGCCGGCTCGTGGGTGGTCTGTGGCTGGGTGTCCTGGTGCTGGCCATCGCCGCGGCCGCCATGGCGCCGGAGGGGAAGGAAGAGGACCTCTCCATGCCCGGCACCGAGTCCCAGAAGGCGTTCGACCTGCTGGACGAGCGCTTCCCCGAAAGCAACTCCCAGGGTGCCGAGGCCCGTTTGGTGTTCCGGGCCCCGGCCGGGCAGCGGGTGACGGCCAGGGAGAACAAGGCGGCCGTCGAGGACACGCTCGGCTCGCTGGACGGGGGCGATCAGGTCGCGTCGGCCACCGACCCCTATGAGACCGGCGATGTCAGCGAGGACGGCACCATCGCCTACTCCACGATCACCTACACCGCGGACGCCGTCGACCTGACCGAGCCGACGAAGAACGCCCTGGAGGACGCCGCGAGCCGGGCCCGGGACGCCGGGCTGACCGTGGAGATCGGCGGCTCGGCCCTGGATGCGGACGAGGCACCGGGCGGTACGACGGAGATCATCGGCGTGGCGGTGGCGGCGGTGGTGCTGGTCCTCGCCCTCGGGTCGGTGGTGGCGGCCGGATTGTCGCTGCTGACCGCCTTCGTGGGCGTGGCCGTCGCCTTCGGCCTGGTCTCCGCGTTGGCCGTTCCGCTGGGCCTGACGTCCACCGTCGCCATCCTGGCGTTGATGCTGGGGCTGGCGGTCGGCATCGACTACGCACTCTTCATCACCTCCCGCTTCCGTGATGAGCGCGCCCGGGGCAGCGAGCCGGAGGAGGCCGCCGGCCGGGCGGTGGGCACGGCCGGTTCCGCCGTCGTCTTCGCCGGCGCGACCGTCTTCATCGCCCTGGTCGGGCTGGGGGTCGTCGGAATCCCCGAACTCACCAAGATGGGCATGGGCGGCGCGGGCGCCGTGGCCCTTGCCGTGCTCGTCGCACTGACCTTGGTTCCCGCGCTGTTCGGCTTCTTCGGTCGCCGGGTACTGTCCCGCGCCGTCCGCAAGGCGCCCTCGTATCGCCGCTCGGGAAGCGACCGCCCGCACCCGGCGCCCACCGCGGCCGGCCGGTCCGGGCTCGGCACCCGCTGGGCGCGGTTCGTGCTGCGCCGTCCGGCCGCCGTGCTGCTGACCGCCGGACTCGGTCTCGGCGCCGTCGCGCTACCGGCGCTGAGCCTCGAACTCGGGCTGCCCGGGGACGAGTCCAAGTCGGTGGAGACCACCCAGCGCCGTGCCTACGACCTGCTGTCAGAAGGCTTCGGCCCCGGCTTCAACGGCCCGTTGACCGTGGTCGTGGACACATCGGCGTCTTCGGGGTCCGGGGACACCCGGACCACCACGGACCTGGTCGCCACGACCGTACGGGGAGTGGACGGGGTCGCCTCGGTCGGTGATCCGGTGCTCAGCCGGACCAAGGACACCGCCGTCCTCACCGTCGTCCCGCGGACCGCGCCGAACAGCGGCGAGACCAAGGACCTGGTGCACGCGATCCGGGGCGCGGTCTCCGGCGTCGAGGCCGAAACGGGCGCCGGCATCCTGGTGACCGGCACCACCGCGATGAACATCGACATCTCCGAAGCCATGTCCGACGCCCTCATTCCCTATCTGACCGTGGTCATCGGGCTGGCGGTGCTCCTGCTGATGGTGGTCTTCCGCTCGGTCCTGGTCCCGGTCAAGGCCGCGCTCGGCTTCCTGCTGTCGGTGGGTGCCGCGTTCGGTGTCCTGGTCGCCGTCTTCCAGTGGGGCTGGGCGGCGGACCTGGTCGGCATCGAGCAGACCGGACCGGTCATGTCGCTGATGCCCATTCTCATCATCGGCATCGTGTTCGGCCTCGCCATGGATTACGAGGTCTTCCTCCTCACCCGGATGCGGGAGGCCTACGTCCATGGCGCGTCCCCCGGCGAGGCGATCGTGGGCGGTTTCCGGCACAGCGGACGGGTGGTGGCCGCGGCGGCGATCATCATGGTCAGCGTGTTCGCCGGATTCATCGGGATGAGCAGCCCCACCATCCAGACGATGGGCGTCGGCCTGGCCGCCGCCGTCGCCTTCGACGCCTTCGTGGTCCGGATGGCGATCGCACCCGCGGTCCTGGCACTGCTCGGCCACCGGGCCTGGTGGCTGCCCCGTATCCTGAACCGTGTGCTGCCGAATGTGGATATCGAGGGTGAGGCACTGAGCAGGCATGTCCCGGCCTCCGCGACCGCGCCGGACGCAGCGGTGCCGCGGCTCTCCGCCGGCCGGGACCTGCCATGACGAACACGGGCGGCGGTGGCCCGCGACCACGCGACACAGGGTGGCGGGAAGGAGCGATCACGGCGGCGGCGTTCGCGCTGTGTCTGCTCGGCGGGATGGTGCAGGACGACGGCAGCAGGCTGTCACCGCCGCCTGCCGCCGCCTACGTCATCGCCGTGGTGTCCTGTGCCGTGCTGCCGGTGCGGCACAGGGCGCCCCTGGCCGCCATGGCGGTCACGACCGTGAGCGGGGTGCTGGCGCCGTCCTTGGGCCTCCTGCTGAGCCCGCTCATCGTGGCCCCCGCCGTGATCACCGCCTACTCGCTCATCGTGCGCACCGAACGACACGCGGCGAGCGCGGTGTCGCTCACCTCCGCGGCGCTGCTGGTCGCCTTCGCCCCCTTGTTCGGGGCCCTCTCGTGGCAGGACGCGAGCAGGATGGCAGCGGTGGCGGCGTTCCCCCTGGTGGCCGGCGTACTCGGGCACTCGGCGCAGAACCGACGGGCCTACCTGGCGGCCGTGGAGGAACGGGCCCGGCGGGCCGAGGAGAGCCGGGACAGCGAGGCGCGCCGGAGGGTGGCCGAGGAACGGGTGCGCATCGCCCGGGAACTGCACGACCTGGTGGCCCATCAGATCACCCTGGCCAACGCGCAGGCCACGGTCGCCGCCCACCTCTTCGACACCCGCCCGGAGCAGACCCGCAAGAGCCTGAAGGAGCTCGTCGAGACCACCGGCAACGCGCTCGACGAACTGCGGGCCACGGTCGGTCTGCTGCGCCAGTCCGGGGACACGGCCGCGCCCGCCGAACCGGCGCCCGGCCTGTCCCGGCTTCCCACGCTCCTCGAGTCCTTCCGCCGCGCGGGCCTGGAGGTGTCGGTGCACCAGGAGGGCACGGCCAGGCCGCTGCCGCCGGGAGTGGACCTCACCGCCTACCGCATCATCCAGGAGGCCCTGACCAACGTGACCAAGCACGCCGGTACCGGTAGCGCCCGGGTGCGCCTCGCCTGGAGCCGCGATCGCGTGACCATCACCGTCGCCGACGACGGGGCCGGTGCCCGTACGGCGCCGACCCCGTCGACAGGACCGAGTACGGCCACGGGACCGAGTACGGCCACGGTGCCGGACCGTCCGTCAGGTTACGGTCTGATCGGGATGCGTGAACGCGCCACCGCGGTCGGGGGACACCTCTCCGCGGGCAGGCGCCCGGAGGGCGGCTTCCTCGTCTCCACCCAGCTGCCCCTCCCACCCGCCAAGGACACGACGCACGGGACTGACGGAGCGGCAACCACCGCGGGGCGGACGGCCGACGGGGCGACAGGCGACGGACGGACGGGCGATGGAGAGGCCGGGGGTGCGCCGTGACGCTCCGCGTACTGCTCGCCGACGATCAAGCCCTGCTGCGCGATGCCTTCCGGATACTTCTCGACACCGCCGACGACATCACCGTGGTCGGTGAGGCCGCCGACGGCATGGAGGCGGTGAGACTCACCCGGGAGCTGCGCCCGGACGTGGTGATCATGGACATCCGTATGCCGGAGGTGGACGGTCTCACCGCCACGTCGGAGATCTGCGCGGACCCGGAACTGCGTGCCAGCCGCATCCTGATCCTCACCACCTACGAGACCGACGAGTACGTCGCCCAGGCGCTGCGCGCGGGGGCCGGCGGCTTCATCGGCAAGGGCATCGGGGCCGAGGCCCTGCTGGACGCCGTGCGTACGATCGCCGACGGCGACACTCTTCTGTCCCCCGCCGCGACTCGTTCCTTGGTCGCCCGTTTCCTGGCCACACCGGAGGGTGCCCCGCCGCACCACCCCGAACAGCTCGCCGTGCTCACCCCGCGCGAACGCGAGATGGTGGCTCTGGTCGCGACCGGCCTGTCCAACCAGGAGATCGCCGAGCGGATGTTCCTCAGCCCCTTCACCGTCCGCGCCCACGTGCAGCGCGCCATGACGAAGCTGGGGGCCCGCGACCGGGCGCAACTCGTCGTCATCGCCTACCGGACGGGCCTGGCCCACGCCGCCCCCGACGGCGGCACCGACCGGCTGTCGTAGCCCGCTACCGAGGGCCGTCAACGGACGGCCCGTGCCGGCCGTGGAGGTCAGCGACGGGCTCCGGTCCGGCGCACCCATCAGCGCGGACCGCCTGTTCCCGGCGGCGGGGCGCATTCGGGCAGCGTAAGCGCTGAGTGGGCCGGTCGTGCCGCCGCGGCGGGCATGGTGACGAGGCCACGCAGCATGGTGTTGCGTTGCTCCAGTGCCCGCGCCGTGGTGGGGAAGAGCCTGGCCCCACCGTTGTCGACCAGGGCCTGATTCATGGCGACGAACCCGCGCACGTCGCGTTCGTAGGCGGCGAAGGCCGCGGTGTGGTCCCGGTTCGTGGCCAGGGCGTCGGCGAGCATGTAGGCACCGACCAGCGCAAGGCTCGAGCCTTGTCCGGTGAGGAACGAGGGTGCGTACGCGGCGTCGCCGACGAGCGCGACGCGGCCGCTGGACCAGTGGGGCATGCGGATCTGACCGGCTGTGTCGAAGAACAGGTCATCCGCGTCGCGCATGGCGCTGACCATGCCCGGCACCTCCCATCCCGCGTCTGCGAAGACCGTGGCGACCAGATCCCGCTGGGCGTCGGGGTTCCGGAGGGCGTCCAACGGCGGTTCCGGCTGGTGGAAGTTCAAGAAGGCGTGCAGCTCGTCGCTGTCCCCGACGGCGTAGAGGGCCGCGGCTTTCCCCGGGGTGTTCCACAACACCAGCTCGCGGGAGAGCCCGAAGGTGTTCGGCATGGTGAAGAGGGCGAAGCAGTAGCCGAGGTAGCGGTGGAACTGCTCTTCCGGGCCGAACAGGGACTCACGGGTGGCCGAGTGCATCCCGTCGGCGCCGACCACCAGGTCGAACGTGCGCCGTCGCCCACTGCGGAAGGTGACGTCGACGCCTTGTCCGGACTGGTCGAGAGTGTCGATGGCGTCGCCGAACAGGAATTCCACGTCGTCGCGGACTTTTCCGTACAGGGCCGTGGCCAGATCCCCACGACGCACCTCGAGGTCCTGTCCCTCGACACCGCCGGCGACGGCGCTCGGGCGGAGCGAGGTCAAGGTGCTGCCATCGGCGTTGAGGAAAGTGCAGCGACGCGAGTCGATGTGCGCGTCCCGCAGGTGCGGCAGTATCCCCATCCGCCGGACCACCTCTATCGCGGTACCGCGGATGTCGATCGGATAGCCACCGCCGCGCAGTGCGCCTGCCTTCTCCACCACGGTGACCGCGCATCCGGACCGGTGCAGCCAGTACGCCAGCGCGGGTCCGGAGATGCTGGCCCCGGAGATCAGGACGTTGCGCTTCGCGGGAGTACTCACGTCCATCGACAGACCGGTAGGCGTCATGCCTGAACTTCCTTCTTCGTGATACGGACAACGAGCAGTGACAGTGCGGCGACGAGGCCGGCGACGGCGAAACCGGTGACGAAGGCCGATTCGGCCGGCCGGCCCGTCCCCGGGAGGGCCCCGGCGTCGAGGATCGCGCCGGCGACCTGGGAGCCCCCGGCGACGCCGATCACGCGTGTCACCACGAGCAGGCTGGTGGCGATCCCGGTGTCCCTGGTCTCGACAGCGGTGGCGGTTCGGGTGAGCAACGCCGTGGTACCGACGCCCGCGCCGATAGCGGCCAGCGCCTTCGCGAGGACGAGCTGCCATGCCGCGGTGTGCAGTGACACCAGGGCGATCATCGTGGCCGCCGTGACGACGGCGCCCACGATGAGCACGGCACGCAGGCCGAAACGCCGCGCCGCGACCCCGCCGAGCGAATCGCTTACCGCCCCGGCGATGGCGCCGGGCAGCAGGAACAGTCCGATGTCGGTGGTGTCGAGTCCGAAGCCGTACCCGTCGGCCGATACCGCGAACAGCTGCGGGAGCAGAAAGGCCACCATCCCGAAGCTGGTGGTGATGACGAGGGTGAGCACGCAGGAATGCCACATCGCGGGCTTGGCCAGCATGCGTAGATCGACCATCGGCGAGGCTGCCCGGCGCTCGACCACGACCCATCCGGTCGCCAGGGCGGCCACCACCACCGCGATGGCACCGACGGCGAGTGGCGGCATGCCGTCGCCCGTCATCTTCACCAGCCCGAGCATGAAGGCGAGCAACGTGCCGCTCAGCAGAACCATGCCGGGCCAGTCGATGCCGGTCTCCGATCGGGTCGGCGGATCATGCGGCATCAGCCGAGTCACGACCAACGTCATCGCGATGATCACGATCGTCGGCAGCGCGAACATCCAATGCCAGGACAGTCCTTCGGCAATCGGCCCGGCAAACAGCGTTCCCACCATGCCGCCGCCGGTGAACAGCGCCATGACCACACCGATCGCCAGCTGTGATGCTCCTGCCGGGAGGTGGTCGCGCACCAGGATGAAGGAGAGGGGCAGCGCACCCACCATGACGCCCTGCAATATCTGACCGAGCAACAACACCGGCAGGTTCGGCGCCAGGCCGGCCAGCAGACCACCGGCCGAGACCACGGCCATCAGCCGGACCAGCACCGACTTCCCGCCGTAGCGGTCGCCGAGTTTGCCTGCGACGGGTGCGACGACCGCGCCGGTGACCAGCAACGTGTTGCCGACCAATGCCCCTTCGGCGGGGCTGACGTCCAGCTCACGTTGGAGCATCGGGAGCGCAGGCTCCACCACTGACTGAAGGGTGCCGAGGGCGAGTGCCAGGATGCCGAGGGCACCGATCGCCGGCCTCCCGATACGGACCGGGGAAACCGCGGTTTGAGACATGGACGTCCTTTTCATCGTTGGTCGCGAGCACGTGCGTGGACCCGCCACCTGCCGATCACTCCGGACATCGCTGGGCAAGGAACGCGCGGGATTCACGCGCCTCCCACACTTCCCTCCGAAGGCTCTGCCGGGCATCGTCTCCCGGCGCCGTCTTCCCCTGGTGCACCCGGACCAGCCACCCACATGTCCTGGTGTCCACGCACCACAGGCCGATGACGGCGTGGCGGCGAGCAGGGGGTCCGCCCGGCAGCCCGAACCGATCAGTGCGACACTGCGGGACGTGTGGGGACCGACCGCTGGGCCGGCGCCCCGGGGAAGTACCGTCGAGAACACGGAGAGCTCGTGATGAACCACAGCCTGGCCGCGCTGACGGCCGCCACCGCCTTCACCTGGCTGGGCACGGTCGTGGGCATCTCCCTACTGGAGACGCCGCTCAGGTTCCGCGCACTCCGCAACCACGTCGAAGAGGACGCCGAGGCCACTCGCCTGGGCCTCGGCATCGGCCGGCTGGTCTTCCGGGCGCTCAACACCACCGAGGCGGTCCTCGCCGTCGTGACCGTGGTGGCGGTCCTGGCCGCGGGCCCCACGGTGGCCGTCGCCGTGCTCACCGGCATCGTCGCGGTGCTGCTGATCGTGCAACTGGCGGCGGTCCGACCGTTCCTCCAGCGGCGCAGCAGCCGGGTGCTGGCCGGGGAGCACCCTCCCCGCTCGGGTGCCCACCACGTCTACGTCGCCCTGGAAATGCTGAAGGTGCCGGCCCTGATCGCCCTCGGCGCCACGGCCCTGGCTGCCCTGTAGCAGTACTCACCACGACCAGGCCGGCTACTGCGATAGCCCGAAGAACTCGTCGACCGGCTCGGCGGTGTTCACGTCCTGGTGGGTCCTGCCGAGCACGGCGGAGTGCCTTACCGGGGCCGGGGATGGTGTGCCCGCCGCCGTGCACCGTGTACAGCGTCACCGGCAGCCGCCCCTGCTGCCGGTAGTCGGTGCGTTCGACCGACGTTCCGCCGGCCGAGCCCGCCCGCTTTCGCAGCGTCCTGCTGACCGGCTCACCGGTGATGCCGTTGCGCGCCGCGAAGGAGGCCGCGGTCTGCGGCATCGACAGGTTCCGCCCGCCGACCTTGAACAGCGTCCGTACCCACCAGCTCATCCTGCCGCCCGCGTAGCCGACGATCGGGTCCTTCGTCCCGTGGACCAGCAGCACCGGCATCGGCGCGGGCGGCGCGTCGGCCACCAGGAAGTCCTCCGGCGCCGGCATGGTCGCCGCCGGCACCGCGGCCCCCGCGAGCAGCTCCGGCGCCTCGTGGGACAGGCGCAGCACCATCTGCCCGCCGTTGGAGTAGCCAACCGTGAACACCCGCCCCGAATCGACCCGGTGACTGCCCGTCAGCTTCTCGGGCGCCGCCGCCCGCAATGGGCAACGCATCGTGGAGGTGGGCCGTCGGCTCGTGGACGAGGGCACGCCCATCCAGCTCAACGACCCGCGCACCATGACCGCCGGTGTGCTGGCCTCCGGGGTCAGTGGGCGGTGAGGCCGCCGTCGACCACCAGTTCGGCACCGGTGACGTATGAGGACTCGTCACTGGCGAGGAAGAGGATCGCGGAGGCGATCTCGTCGGGGCGGCCCGCGCGGCGCATCGGGGTGCGTACGATGTCCGGCTGCTGATCGCCCTGCTCGTCCAGGATGTCCTGGATCATCGGCGTGGCGATGACACCGGGATGGATGGAGTTGATCCGCACCCCCTGGAGGGCGTATTCGACGGCGGCCGTCTTGCTCAGCAGCCGCACGGCGCCCTTGGCCGCCTGGTATGCCGCGGCTGCCCCGCTTCCCACGAGGCCCAGGACGGACGAGGTGTTGATCACTGAGGCGTTGCCGGTGGCCCGCAGCAGGGGCATGGCCGCCTTCATCCCGAGCCAGGTGCCCTTCTGGTCGATGTCGATGACGCGGTCCCACGCGTCTTCCTCGGTGTCCTCGATGCCTGGCCAGTCCAGGATGCCCGCGAGGTTGACGAGGACGTCCAGGGTGCCGAATCGCTCCTGTACGGAAGTGATCACCTCGTGCCACTGCGGGGCGGAGGAGACGTCCAGACAGGCGGTGACCACCTCCGCGCCGATCGCCTCGATCTTCCGTGCCAGTGCCTGGAGGGGCTCCTCGGCGACATCGGTGATGATCAGCCGTGCGCCTTCGCGGGCGAACAGTTCGGCGGTCGCCGCGCCGATTCCTCCGGTGGCGCCGGTGATCAGCGTGACCTTGTGGTCGAGTCGTCGTGCAGTCATAACGCTGTCGTTCTCTCTCGATCGTGGTGGGCAGGGGCGGACCGCGCCCTGTTCCGGTGGGCCGGCGGTGTGCCGGGTCATGCGGCGGTGAAGCCGCCGTCGGCGGCTACGACGGCGCCGGTCATGAAGCTGGAGCGGGCCGAGGCGAGGAAGCCGATGATCTCGGCGATTTCCTCCGGCTGCGCGACGCGGCCCAGCGGATGCGCCCCGGCGAAGGAGCGCAGATAGGCGCGGCTGTCGTCGCGGATGGTGTCGAGCATGTCGGTTTCGATCACGCCCGGCGCCACGATGTTGGCCCTGATGTTGTGGGGTCCGCCCTCCAGTGCGATGACCTTGGTCAGCTGTGCCAGAGCTCCCTTGGACGCCGTGTACGCCGACCCCTCGGGCAGGGCGACGGTGCAGGTGTAGGAGCCGACGTTGACGATCGCCCCGCCCCGGCCGTGCTCGCGCATGGCCCGGAACGCCTCCCGGGCATGGAGGAACGCGCCACGGGCGTTGACGGCCATCAGGGTGTCCCAGTCCGCCGCCGAGGTCTCGGTGAGCGGTTTGTTCAGGGTCCGCCCGGCGTTGTTGACCAGGATGTCCAAGCCGCCGAAACGCTCCTGTGCCAGCTCCACGGCGCGCAGGGCCGTCTCCTCCCGGGAGACATCGCCGACCAAGGTGGCCACACCGTCGAACCGGGCACTCAGATCCCGCACCTCGGGCCGGATGTCCTCGGCCAGTACCCGTACGCCCCGGGCGTGCAGCCACGCCACGGTGGCCCTGCCCACGCCACGTGCGGCACCGGTGACCACCGCCACCGAGCCGCGCAACGCCTCGTCATCCATCGTCATCGTCGTCTTCCTCGCTGCTGAGCCGTGCGGGCGTTCGCGGGCGCACTGGTGCGGCACACCGCGCTCACCCCTCGGCGTCGTTCCGTCGCCACCGAGCTTGGCCGCCCGGCGAGCCGCCAACCAGGACGTGCGCTGCCTGGGTGTGCGGCACCCAGGCAGCGCACGTCCGCAGTGGAGGTATCGCCGCTATCCGGCGTAGGTCTCGTACTCGGCGATCTGCGGTGTGCCGGAGGAGCCGGTGATCTCAAAGGTGATCTTGCGCAGCGAGGTCTGGGGGAAGGTGATGACGCCCGCTTTGCTGCCGGAGGTCAGGACGGCGCCGGTGTCGGCGTTGACGACTCGCCAGGACCCGATGCGGCCGGCGGAGGCCGATGTCTCCACAATGTTGATCTTGGACACGGTGGTGGCGGAGCCCCACTTGATCGAGATGGACCCGGTCGAGGCGGCCGGCGACCAATACGTGCTCACATCACCGTCGCGTACATTGCCATAGCTCGTACCGCTGGCCTTGCTGGAGCCGTCGGCGCCGGCTCCGATGCTGAGGTTGGTCCCGCCGGGCTCGGTCGGTCCGGGTGTGGGATCGGTGGGTTCGGGTGTGGGATCGGTGGGTTCGGGTGTGGGCTCGGTCGGGTCGGGGCTCTGCGGTGTGCAGTTGCCGTCCGACACCCGCAGCCCCGTGTTGGCCCCTGCCGTCCGGCTCACGATGTCCGGTACGCAGTCGGCCCGGTCCAGGGTGTAGGAGTAGGGGATGCTGACCGTGGTGTTGGACTTCGGGTCGGGACCGGCCGGGTTGTTCTCGTCACCGGGGCTGGACCAGGCCACATTGTCGAAGATGTTGCCGCTGACCTGCCAGTAGCCGGCCGCGTCGGTGTAGAAGGTGCCCAGGACGTCCTTGGAGTCCTCGAAGTAGTTGTTGTCCACCTTGGCCTTGGCGCCGGCGCGGGAGTTGATGCCGGACTCGTTGAGGCTCACGTAGTGGTTGTTGTAGACGTGGGCCGTGCCGCCGCGCAGCAGGGGCGTACGGGAGTCGATGTTCTCGTACCGATTGTGGTGGAAGGTGACGAAGCCGTTGGAGAGGTCGCTCTCGCTGGACCCGATGAGGCCGCCACGGCCGGAGTTGCGCAGGATGCTGTAGGACAGGGTCACGTACTGGGTGTTGTTCTTCATGTCGATCAGGCCGTCGTATCCCTCGTCCTCCCCGCCCGACGCCTCCAGCGTGACGTGGTCGACCCAGACGTTGCGGACGTCGCTCTCCATGCCGATCGCGTCGCCGCCGTTGGACGTGGGCGAACCGGACTTCTTCACGTTCCGTACCGTCACGTTCTGGATGATGATGTTGCTGGATTCGCGGACGTGGATGCCCAGTTGGTCGAAGACGGCCCCGTTGCCGACCCCGACGAGCGTGACATTGCTGATCTGCTTGAGCTCGATCACCCCGGCGGCCGTGTCGCAACTGTCGCCCGACACCTTCTCGGTGTTGCCGTGATTGATGGTCCCCTGGACCTCGATGGTGATCGGGGTGCTGCTGCTGGCCCGGTTGCACAGGGCCGCGTGGATCTCGGTTCCCGTGGTGGCCCGGACCGTCTGGCCGCCCGCCCCGCCGGTGGTCCCCCCGTTCTGGGTCGCATAGCCGGTGGCGCTGCCCGTCGCCGCGGACGCCGCGGGCATCGACAGGAACGCGGCGGCCGCGCCCGTAAGGGCCGCCACGAACAGCGCTGCGTAGAGCCGCAGCGCGACTAATCGTCTCATTCTGGTCTCCATCGGTCTGTGAAGGCGAGCTTGCTGGGCCGGGGCGTTGACCCCCGCTGTCCTTGGCCTTGCGAGGGCATGCGATGACTTGCGATGGCTTGCGAGGAAAACGCTTTCACCCCTCGTGTTGCCGGACCGCTTCTCGCTTCGGCGGCGCGACGGCACCCTGGGAAAGCGCCGCATCCGCCAGGCATTGCACCCTGGTCGACTGCGGCTCGTGCGCGAACGCCGCAGAGACCGCGGACGTCGCCTCCACCGGTGCGGCTCTGCGGCCGGAAAGCGCTTTCTGCCTGTGAGGGTAGAGCGACGCCTGAGCAACTGGCAAGGTGTCGGCAAGCAGTGAAGCCGACCGGACCCGGTCCAGGGCGAAGCCGGGGAAACGCGCCCGCGGTCAACCGGTCGTGCGGCGGACGGTCCGGGCTGCCCCGTGAGCCGGCGGCGAAGCGTGTCGGTTGCTACGGAGGACCAGGGCGCAGACGAGGGCTCCGGCGGCCGCCCCGGCGGCGGTCAGCAGCCCGTGGTGCTGGGAGGCCCACAGCTGGGCACTGCGGTTCGTCGCCTGGTCGTCGAAGACTCCGTGCGTCCCGTAGTCGCGGCCGTCGATGTCATCGGCGGGGTCCCAGAGATTCGTCGGCTGGTGCGGGCCGCGTGGCTGGGACATCTGCTGGGACGAGTAGCCGGTGCGGGCGAGGTAGCGGTCGAGCAGCCCGGGGGCGAACGTGTGCCCGATCAGGGTCGCGGCGGTGGAGCCGCCCACCCAGTACTGGCGTCGGCGGGGATGGTCGGCGGCGTACACGATCCCCCGCGCGGCGACTTCCGGCTGGTAGATCGGCGGCATCGGCTGAGGGTGCCGGGGCAGACGGGAGAGGACCCAGCTGAACTGGGGGGTGTTGACGCCGGGCAGATGCACCATGGTGACCCGTACCCGGCTGCGATCGTGCAGGAGTTCGCAGCGCAGGGATTCGTGGAAGCCCTGGATGGCGTGCTTGGCCGCGCAGTAGGCGGACTGGAGCGGAACGCCGCGGTGCGCGAGGGCGGAGCCGACCTGCACGATGGTGCCGTGGTCCCGGGGCGCCATGCGGCGCAGAGCCGCCTGCGTGCCATGGACGAATCCCAGATACGTGACGCGCATGACCCTCTCGAGCTCTTCCGCCCCGACCTCCTGGACGGGCGCGAAAACCGTGCTGAAGGCGGCGTTCACCCAGATGTCGATCGGCCCCAGTTCCCGCTCCACCCGGGTGGCCGCCGCTTCGACGGCCTCGGGATCGGAGACGTCGACGCCGATCGGCAGGGGGTGGCCACCGGCCGTCCGCACCTCCTCCGCGGCGGCCTCCAGGCCGCGCGCGCCGCGCGCCAGCAGGGCGACGGCCGCACCCCGGGCGGCGAAGGCGTGAGCCGTCGCGCGGCCGATGCCGGCGCTGGCACCGGTCACGACGACGATCTGGGGCCTGTGCTGCTTGTTGCCCATCGTGATCTCCCGCGGAACCGTCGGACCACGGACGGCCCTGCGGATCCTTGGACCGGGCAGGACACACCCACGCGGTCGGTCGGCGTGCCCGACGCGTATTCCTCCCACCGTTTTCCGTGGCCCGGCCGGGTACCCGGGGGTCTCACCGCGAAACTCCCGCGGAGAGGAGGAGGATGAACGACACGCCTCCGGGTCCGCGGCGCGGCCCGACGCCATCGACCGCGCGCGCGTCGTCGCCGTGGACCCTCCGCGAGTACGCCTTCCTCGGCGACGGTGAACGCGGCGCCCTGGTGGGGCCACGTGGCGAGATGGCGTGGCTGTGCGCACCCCGCTGGCACAGCGACGCGGTGTTCTCCACCCTGATCGGCGGGCCGGGGGAGTACCTCCTCGGCCCCGAGGACCACTGGAACGTCTGGGGCGGCTTCTACGAGGAAGGCACCCTCATCCACGTCGGCCGCTGGGTCACCGGTGACGGTGTGATCGAATGCCGGGAGGCGCTGGCTGTGCCCGCCGCCCCGGACCGGCTGGTTCTCCTGCGCCGGATCCGGGCCGTGCGTGGCGACGCACACGTGAGGCTGCGGCTCGACGTACGCCCCGGCTTTGGCGCTCACACCATGACCGGCATGCGGCAGGAGCGCGGAATCTGGTCGGCCCACGGCGGCGGACTGCACCTGCGCCTGGTCGGAGCGGCCGACGCCACCCCCGGCCGGCCGGGGGTGCTGGAGGCCCGTCCGGTGGTGACCGCCGGCCACACGCATGACCTGGTCCTGGAGATCGGCACCGGGGCGGGGACGGAGGAGCTGGATCCAAAGCGCCTGTGGGAGGCGACCGAACGCCACTGGGCCGGTGCCGTACCGGACTGCTCGGAGCTGGCCGCGCCGCGCGACGCCCGGCACGCCTACGCCATCCTCCGCGGACTGACCAGCAGCTCCGGCGCCATGGTGGCCGCCGCCACCACCTCGCTCCCGGAGCGCGCCGAGAGCGGACGCAACTACGACTACCGGTTCGCCTGGATCCGCGACCAGTGCTACGCCGGTCTGGCGGTGGCCGCGCACGGCCCGCACCCCCTCCTGGACGCGGGCGTCGGCTTCGTGACCGAGCGTCTGCTGGCCGACGGCGGCGACCTGCGCCCCGCCTACACCGTCGACGGGGACACGGTGGCCGAGGAGCGCTCCCTGCCGCTGCCCGGCTACCCGGGCGGCACCGACCGGGTGGGCAACCGCGCCGGCCGGCAGTTCCAGCTGGACTCCTTCGGCGAGATCCTCCAGCTGTACGCGGCCGCCGCCCGGCTCGACCGGCTCGAGGGGGACGCGCGCCGCGCCCTCGACGTGGCCGCGGCCGCCGTCGAGCGCGACTGGACGCGCCCGGACGCGGGCTTGTGGGAGCTGGAGAACCACTGGTGGACCCACTCACGGCTGTGTGCGGTGGCCGGTCTGCGGGCCGCGGCGCGGGAGGTGCGGGACCGGGCCGCCGCCCGCCACTGGGACGGCCTCGCCGAGGCGATCCTGCGCGAAACCCGCCGCCGCTGCCTGAGCCCTCGGGGCCACTGGTGCCGTGCCGAGGACGACGCAGGACCGGAAGCCGCCCTGCTGCTGCCGCTGGCCCGTGGCTGTCTCCCCCCGGACGACCCCAGTGGGCCGCGCACCCGCCGGTTCATCGAGGCACGACTGTCCCAGGACGGCTACCTCTACCGCTTCGGCCACGGCGACCAGCGCCTGGGCGAGGCCGAAGGCGCCTTCCTGCTGTGCGGCTTCATGATGGCGCTCGCCGCCCACCACCAGCGAGACACCCTCAGCGCCTTCCGCTGGTTCGAGCGCACCCGGGCCGCCTGCGGCCCGCCGGGTCTGTTCGCCGAGGAGTACGACGTCCGCCAGCGCCAGCTGCGAGGCAACCTGCCCCAGGCGTTCGTCCACGCGCAACTCCTCGAGGCGGCGGTACGCCTCATGCGGTGACCCGGCCGGTGGCCCACCGGCCGGTGAACGGACCGTCCCGCGCCGCCTCCGATGGGTGGACCACGCGTTTCGTCGTCGGCGGTCCTCGGGGACCTCTGTGGCGCGACCGGCCTGGCGACCGTCCTGGCAGGCGGCAACCGGGAGGTGGAGGTGTGGTGTCGGCGTCACACAAGCGGGTCCGGGGGAGGGACACGGTGGCGCGCGGCGAACGGGTGGCGGTGGCGCTCGACGCGCGGTTGCCGCTGATGGAGCTCGGCAAGGGGGGACTGCGCAAGGCGTTTCCCGACCACTGGTCCTTCCTGCTCGGCGAGCTCGCCCTCTACAGCTTTCTGGTGCTCGTGCTGACCGGTGTCTATCTCACCTTCTTCTTCGAGCCGGGCGTGGATGAGCTGCCCTACACCGGCCGCTACCAACAGCTCCAGCCGGGGCCGTTCGGCACGCTCTGACGGCGTGCCGGCGACACCTGCCCGGCGGTGCACCACGGAGAACACCAGCGCACCCAGCACCACCAGGAAGACGAAGGCGGCGATCGCCACCTCCAGCGCGAACACCGGTCAGGCCGACCGGACGGCGAGCTGACACACCGCCCCTGCCGGGGTGCACGGAGCCGCCCCGGTGGAGACGGGCGCGGTCGACAACGCCCCGTCAGCAGCTCCGGCTTCGGTCCGTTGCTCCGGCGCGTCCCACACTCGCGTCATACGCCGCACCGTCCCAGCAGGTCAGCCGGTGGGACGTCGCATGAAGCCCCCATTCCGGCACGGCCCCTGGCAACGGACGGTGACCGGGCCGCAACCTCGATACACAGCCGGAAGGGCGACGCGGGCCACCCCGCGCCGCCCCCACCATCCGAAGGGAAGGCAACGATTCATGCTGACCACGAAGCGCAACGCCATCATCGGCTCGGCCGCGATCGTCCTGGCGGGCGTCCTGGGCGGCGCGGCTTCCGCGCAGGCCGCCCCCGCACCCGTCGCCGCCGCCGGCGGTACGGCACCCGCGTGCATCGACCGGAGCGATGTCACCAACAACCCCGACGGAGGCATCGCGGGCTACGTGTACAACAACTGCGGCAAGACGATGCGCGTCAAGGTCGTCGTCCACTCCTGGCGGGACACCTCCTGCCAGTCCATCCCGAACAAGCAGAGCCGGTACTTCCACACCGTTGGCGGACGTTACGACCGCACCGCGGTCTGCTGACGTCCCGTCAAGCGGTGAACCGGTCGCGGGCACGGGGCGGGCGCGGAGCATCGGCTCCGGCGATGTCCCCGTGCACCGCGGCGGACCCGGACGGCATGGCGTCCGGGACCGGAGCGCGGCTGGGCCGAGCCGCGCTGTCGTCTCGGGCGCCGGTGTCCGGACGCGGGGTGGTCGCCCGGGGCCGCGGAGCGGCGGCGCGGGTCGGCGCGGTGAGGACGGCGAGGCAGCCGACGACCAGGGCGATGCCCACCCACCCCAGCGGGGGCAGGCGTTCGCCGACGACCAGGACGGCCAGGACGGCCGCGACGGCGGGTTCCAGCAGGGAGAGTGTGGTCGCGGTGCTCGCCGGGACATGCGCCAGACCCCAGCCGAACAGCACGTAGCCGAGGAACATCGGCACCAGCGCCATATAGGCGCCGACGGCCGTGTTGGTCCAGGAGCTGAGGAGCGGGGCGCCGGTGGCCAGCAGTACGGGCAGGAGCAGCAGACCGCCCAGCCCGAAGACGGCACCCATGGCCGCGCCTGAGGTGATGCCGCGGCTGATCAGGCGGTGGGCCGCCCAGGAGTACAGGGCGTAGGTGCAGCCGGCCACCAGGCCCAGCGCCACCCCGAGCACGGTGGACCCCACCGACTCGTCCCCGGGGCCGGAGTGCCCCTTGGCCGCTTCGGCCGCGCACAGCAGCACCGTCCCGGACAGGCCCAGCGTGGCGCCGGTCATCCAGCGGCGCGTGAGGCGGCGTCCGTCGACCGCGCGCTCGATCACGGCCGAGGCGAGCGGAGCCGAACCGATCGACACCACGGTCCCGGCGGCGACCCCCGCCAGACGCATGGAGCTGTAGAACGCCGGCGGGTAGGCCCCCACCGCCAGCGCGCCGAGCAGCACCACCCCTCGCCGCGCGCGCAGGCCCGGCGCTTGTCCCGCCATCCGCGGGGCGGCGATCAGGGCCTGGAGCAGACCGCCCAGGCCCATGGCGACGGCCCCGATCGCGAGGGGCCCCACCGCCGGGGCGAACGTCGCGGCCGTACCCGTGGTGCCCCACAGCACCGACGCCACGAGCACACACAACGACCCCACGCCCACCGAGCCGGCCGCGTCCGAGGGGGACCGCGTCACAGCCGGTCCAGCAGGTTCGCCGCCATCGTCCGCGCATGCTCCAGGCGCGTGCCCGCGCCCTCCAGTCCGGCGCGTGCCATCGCGCCCTCCAGCAGGAACGCCAGATGCTCCGCCACCGCGCGAGCCTCCTCGGGCCGTTCGGGCAGCAGTCGCTCCAGGTGCCCGGCGAGCAGGGACTCGACTTCCTCCTTGTGCCGGCGCACGACGGCCCGCCCCTCGTCCCCGGCGGGCAGCTCGGCGGCCGCGTTCAGCAGGCCACACCCCCGGAAACCGTGCTCATAGGCGAAGGCCGCGTGATCGGCGTACGCGTCGAAGACGGCCAGGACGCCGTCGCGGCCGTCCCGGACGCCTTCCAGGCGCCGCCGGTACAGGCCCATCCACTCCTCGTGCCGCGCTTCGAGGTAGGCCCGCACCAGGTCGGCCTTGGAGGAGAAGTTGTTGTACAGGCTCATCTTCGCCACGCCTGCCTCGGCGGTGATCGTGTCGATCCCTGTCGCCGCCACGCCGTGCGCGTAGAAGCGACGCGACGCGGCGGCGAGCAGCCGCTCGCGCGCGGTCCCCCGTCGCCTGCTGGGCCGCGCCGCCGTGGCGCCGGTATCGCTCATCACGTTCCTCCCAGGTATTGGGTAGGTCAGTCTACCTAATAGCGGAGGAGGTGCCGCGGTGACCGCGACCGCCGAGGCCCGGCCCACCTCGGCGCCAGGGTGCCGGCTTCCCCGGCGGAACCCGCGCCGGAGCGGGCCCCGCCGGGGGCCGGACTCAGTTGCCCACGCCGAGGTCGGCCATGAAGGCGGACGGGTACCGGTCGCCGCGTGCCGCGCCCGGCGGCACCGCCTTCTCGATCTCGGCCAGGTCGTCCGCGCTGAGGTGCAGCTCGATGGCGGGCAGCGCCTCGGCCAGCCGCTCGCGGGTGCGAGCGCCGACCAGCGGCACGATGTCCTCGCCCTGCGCGGCCACCCAGGCGATGGCCAGCTGGGCGACGGTGCACCCCTTCGCCTCGGCGATCCGGCGCAGAGCCGCCACGAGGGTCAGGTTGTGTTCCACGTTCCCGCTCGTGAACCGCGGGTTCATGCCGCGGAAGTCGCCCGGACCGGCGGTGTGGCCGGCGGTCCAGTGCCCGGAGATCAGGCCGCGGCTGAGGACGCCGTACGCGGTCATGCCGATGCCGAGCTCCCGCAGCGTGGGCAGAACGTCCGCCTCCACCGCGCGGGACACCAGCGAGTACTCGATCTGCAGGTCGGCGACCGGGTGCACGGCGTGCGCCCGGCGGATCGTGGCCGCATCGACCTCCGAGAGGCCGAGGTGCCGCACGTACCCCGCGTCGATCATCTCCTTGATCGCGCCCACCGTCTCCTCGATCGGCACCGCCGGGTCCAGCCGGGCGGGACGGTAGATGTCGATGTGGTCGGTGCCCAGCCGGGTCAGCGAGTGGGCCAGGAAGTTCTTCACCGCCTCGGGACGGCAGTCGCGCCCGCCGAAGCCCGCTCCCGGGCTCATCAGCTCGCCGAACTTCACACTCAGCTGATAGCTGTCCCGGTCCCGGCCGCGCAGCGCCTCGGCGAGCAGCAGCTCGTTGTGGCCCGTGGCGTAGAAGTCACCGGTGTCGATCAGCGTGACGCCGGACTCCAGCGCGGCGTGCACGGTGGCGATGCTCTCCGCGCGGTCGGTCGCGCCGTAGGCGCCCGACATGCCCATCGCGCCCAGACCCAGCGCGGAGACGGCCGGGCCGGTGCTGCCCAGGGTTCGTGCCTGCATCGTGCTCTCCTTCGTCGTCGATGTGTCACCCACCTTGGGTTCGCGCCGCGACGTACGGAAGCGGAGCGTGCATCCTGGGAGCGCCGCTCCCTGGATCGGCGCGTCCGCCGCGAGGGATCATGAGGTCATGCAACGTGACCAGCTCGCCGACTTCCTGCGCCGCCGCCGCGAGGCGATCCGCCCGGCCGAGGTCGGCATCGCCGACGGTCCCCGCCGCCGCACCACCGGTCTGCGCCGGGAAGAGGTGGCGATGCTCGCCGGTGTGTCGGTGGACTATGTCGTACGCCTGGAGCAAGGCCGCAGCAGCCAGCCCTCGCCCCAGTTGCTCGGTGCGCTGGCCCGAGCTCTGCGCCTCTCCGACGACGAGCGCGACCATCTGTTCCACCTGGCCGGCCACCGGCCCCCGCCCGCCGACACGGTGGCCCGGCTGGCCCGCGCCGGTCTGGTGCGCATGCTCGATCTGCTCGGCGACACCCCGGCCCTGGTGCTGTCCGACCTGAGCGAGGTCCTCGCCCAGAACCGGGCGGCCGTCCTGCTGTCGGGCGACCACACCGGCCTCTCCGGCGACCGGCGCTACCTCGTGCACCGCTGGTTCACCGACCCCGCCACCCGCGCCGTCTACCCGCCCGAGGAACACGAGTACCACGCCCGCCGGCTCGTGGCCGACCTGCGGGCGGCCGCCGGCCGCCGGTCCGGCGACCCCACCGTGACCGGGCTCGTCGACCGGTTGCGGGCCGCGAGTGCCGACTTCCGCCGGCTCTGGGCCGAGCACGAGGTGGCGGTCCGGCGCGCCGACCGCAAGGCCATGCTGCACCCGAGGGTGGGCCGCCTGCTGATGGACTGCGAGACCCTCGTCACCCCCGACCAGGGGCAGCTGCTGCTCGTGCTCACCCCGGCGGACGCCGAGACCCGCGAACGGCTGGAGCTGCTGCGGGTGCTCGGCATCGAGGAATTCCCCACCGGCCGGACCGGCCCGCCCGTGCGGTGAGGTCGTGTGCGTTCGACACCGGGCGTTGGACGGAGAATTCAGATCTGGACTATTGAGCCAGAGCGGATTACTTTTGCCGGTGAAAGGTGACGCCGGGGCGGCCCGCCTGGGCGTATGCCTCGACACCACGAAGAGGATCCATGGACCACACCGCGGAAACCACGGAGCGGGACCGGCCCACCGGCCAGGCTCCGCGGGTCCCGGCCGACGCGGATGACCACCTCATCCGCGAGGCGGAGAAGATCGCTGTCGCCCTGGGGCGGATGTTCCCCGGCCTGTGCGAGGTGGTCCTGCACGACCTGCGCGATCCGCGGCACGCGATCCGCGCCATCGAGAACAACCTGTCCGGCCGTCAGGTCGGGGACTCCGCGACCGAGCTGGGCCTGGCCCGTATCGCGGACCCCGAGTACCCGAGCGTGATCCAGAACTACCCCAACCGGTTCCCGGACGGCCGTCCCGCGAAGAGCACCTCCATCGGCATCAAGAACGCCGCGGGCGAGTACATCGCGGCGTTGTGCCTGAACCTCGACGTCTCCGTGCTGTCACCGGTCACGCTCGCGTTGTCGAACCTGGTCGCCACGGACACCGACCACCGCGAACAGCCTCTGGAGACGCTCCGGGACCGCAACGCGCGCGAGCTGCGCCGGACGGTGGAGGCTCTGGCCGCCGAGCGGGCCGGCACCCCGAGGTCGCTCAGCCGGGCGGACAAGAAGGCACTCGTGCGGCAACTGCACCATGACGGCTACTTCGACTCGCGCGACGCCGCTCGGACCATCGCCGACCTCCTCGGTGTCTCCCGCGCGACCGTCTACAACTACACCAAGTGAAGGACTCTTCATGACCGCCGGTGACCTGCCTGGGCCTGGCCCTTCTGAAGAGAATGGACAGCCCTCTGTGAACACCGCCACTGCCTCCGCCCGGACCCTGGCCGGCCCCGGCACCCCGTTCGCCGTCCTCGACGTGCACAAGGCGCTGCGCAACATCGAGCGCCTGGGGACCAGGGCCGCCCGGCTCGGCGTCACCTTGCGTCCGCACGTCAAGACGGCCAAGAGCCTCGACGTCGCGGCGCTCCTGCACGACGGCACCCCCTGTCCCGTCACCGTGTCCACGCTGGCCGAGGCCGAAGCGTTCGCCGACGGCGGCTACCCCGACATCACCTACGCCGTCGGCATCGACCCGCACAAGCTGCCCCGTGTGATCGCCCTGCTGCGCCGCGGCGTGCGCCTGCGGATTCTGCTGGACAGCGCCGAGCAGGCCACGTTCGTCGCCGAGACCTCCCGGCAGGCCGGGCTCCCCATCCCGGCCCAGATCGAGATCGACTGCGACGGCCACCGCGGCGGCCTGAAGCCCGACGCGCCCGGTCTCCTGGAGATCGGCCGCATCCTGCACAGCGCGGACTGCCTGGACGGTGTGCTCACCCACGCGGGCGAGTCCTACTTCGCCTACGGCACCGAGGAGCAGGGGCTGGCGGCGAAGAACGAGCGTGACACCGCGGTCGTCGCGGCCGAACGGCTGCGCGCGGCCGGTCTGCCCGTGCCCACCGTCAGCGTCGGCTCCACCCCCACCGCCCACGCGGCCGAGGACCTCACCGGAGTCACCGAACTGCGTGCGGGCAACTACGTCTTCTTCGACCTGGTGATGGCCGGCCTCGGCGTCTGCCGCGTCGAGGACCTCGCCCTGTCCGTCGTCGTCACCGTCATCGGCCACCGGCCCGAGTACGGGTGGATCGTCACCGACGGCGGCTGGATGGCCATGTCCCGCGATCGCGGTACCGCCGTCCAGGCACAGGACCAGGGCTACGGCCTGGTCACCGACCTGGCCGGCCACCTGATCCCGGACCTGGTCATGACGGCCGCGAGCCAGGAACACGGCACTCTCACCACCCGTGACGGAGCCGCCCCGCCCGAGCTGCCCATCGGCACCCGCCTGCGCATCCTGCCCAACCACGCCTGCGCCACCGCGGCCCAGCACCGGGGCTATCACGTCATCGACAGCGCCGCGGACGACACCGCCCCCACGCCCGCGATCAAGGCTTTCTGGCCGCGCGTCACCGGCTGGTGACCTGCCGCCCCAAGCACCCCGAAAGAGCCCCGACCGCCATCCCCGCAAGGACCCGCCATGGCCGCCGCATTGCCCGTTTCCTTCGACGACGTCCGCCAGGCCGCCGCGCGTCTCGAAGGGATCGCCCATCGCACCCCCGTCCTCACCTCCCGCACCCTGAACGCCATGGTCGGCGCGGAGGTGTTCATCAAGTGCGAGAACTTCCAGCGCGTCGGGGCCTTCAAGTTCCGCGGCGCCTACAACGCCGCCGCCCAGCTGTCCGCCGAGCAACTGGCCCGGGGCATCGCCGCCTACTCCTCCGGCAACCACGCCCAGGCCACCGCCCTGGCCGCCCGTGAACTGGGCACCTCCGCGGTCATCCTCATGCCCGAGGACGCCCCCCGCTCCAAGAGGGAAGCCACCGCCGGCTACGGCGCGGAGATCGTCACCTACGACCGCTACACCGAGGAGCGCACCAGTCTCGGCGAGGCCCTCGCCGCGGATCGCGGCCTGGCCCTCATCCCGCCCTACGACCACCCCCACGTCATCGCCGGACAAGGCACCGCCGCCCTGGAACTCGTCGAGGAGACCGGCCCGCTGGACGCCCTCGTCGCGCCTGTCGGGGGCGGCGGCCTCATCGCCGGCTGTGCCGTCACCGCCAAGGCACTCCACCCCGCGACCACGGTCATCGGCGTCGAGCCCGAAGCGGGCGACGACACCAAGCGCTCCCTGGAAAGCGGCGAACGCGTCACCATCCCCGTGCCCCGTACCATCGCCGACGGTCAGGCCCTGCCCACACCCGGCGAGCTCACCTTCGCCATCAACCAGCGCCTGGTCGACGCCGTCACCCTCGTCAGCGACGAGGACATCACCACCGCCATGCGGTTCGCCTTCGAACGACTGAAGATCGTCCTCGAACCCAGCGGAGCCACCCCCCTGGCCGCCCTCATGGCCGGGCGCCTCGAAGGCGCGCCGCGCAGGATCGGCATCATCGCCTCCGGCGGCAACATCGACACCCAGCGGTTCACCGCACTCATCACCGGCTGACCCAAGGCGGCCCGCTGCCGCCTGGGTGTCCGGGCCGGGGCGGACCCGGCCCGGACACCCGAGGTCACGCCGTCGCCGGGTCAGCCGACGGTCATGGCGCCGAGGCCGAGCCAGCCGTCCGCGTTCTGCGTGGCGTTGGCGAAGCGCAGCTTCTTGGCGTTGGAACGGGTGTCCTCCAGGGGGTTCTTGGCCTTCATGACGAGCTGGTAGTCGCCGGTGGAGACGCCGGAGAGGTCGACGGTGGCGTCGAAGTACTGGGGGTAGCCGTAGTCGAGGTAGGTGGGCTCGGAGCCCACGCCCCAGTCGGGGAAGGCCCGGATCTTCTTGGGCATCACCTTGCGCAGGTCCCAGGTGGTGTCCCAGGTCTTGACGACCTTGCCGGTGGAGTCCTTCAGCCCGAGGCTGACCGTCCAGGGGTAGTAGAACGGGGCGACGCCGTTGTTGCTGATCCGCACGCCGACCTTGGTGCTGCCCTGTGCGGTGTCGTGGAAGTAGGCGTCGTCGACGGTGAGGTCGTAGCCCATGAGCCGGACCGCGGCCGCCACGCCCGCGTCGTCGGCGGAGTAGGTGGCGCTGCCCTCATTGATCTTCCAGGTGGTGTGCTCCAGTTCCAGGCACGCCTTCATGTCGTCCACGTCGCCGGAGCCGCCGGGCCAGTTGGCGAAGGCCCTGCCCTGGATCTCGGGACGGACCTCGCCGCCCATGGAGGCGGTGATCCAGCGGTTCTCCACGCCGTGTTCGAGGGCCTTCTGCAGTTGGGAGTACGAGGCCCCGCCCATTGACGCCGGCAGGGTGACACCGGCCAGGGGGCTGCCCTCGCGGAAGCAGAAGGAGTCGTCGTGGTAGCCGATGGCCGGGAGGCTGTCGGCGGCGCCGCCGGCCAGGTCCGCGTACCTGGCCTCCACCTTGGTGTGGGTGAAGGCGCTGTTGTAGGCCCGCATGATCTCGGCGGCGTGGGCGTCGGTGGGCATGTAGTTGGGGTATGAGTCGCTCGAGGTGTCCGTGTCGTAGGGCCAGGTGTGCCACTCGCCCCACAGCCCGATCAGCCCCATGTGGATGAAGCCGATGCGCGGGTCACCGTCGTAGCGGGCGCCGAACGCGGCGATGAAGTCCTTGAGCGCGTCCAGCAGGTAGGCGTTGTCGTAGTCGGGGCTGATGGTGTTCCAGTGCGCGTTGGTGCGGTTGTCGACGTGTCCGTCGAAGCACGGGGGGATGGCGTTGGTGGGGTGGCTGCCGCTGCTGTAGGGATACTCGATGTAGAAGCGGATGGCGGCCTGGTTGCCGTAGGAGGCGGTCTCCTCCAGCGCGCTGTCCAGCACGCTCCAGTCGTAGTGTCCGCAGTCCGACGCGTCGGTCATGACCTCGGACAGGCCGAAGTAGCTCCAGGTCAGGGAGTGCGGGTAGCCCGTGTTCTGATCGGCTCCGGGCTGGTAGAAGCGGGCGAAGCCCTTGAGCGGGTTGTCCAGCGGCGCGTCGGCGCGGGTGAGGGTGTGCGCCGGCAGTGCGGGGTCCGGATCCGGGCCGGGTGCCGGGCGCTCGGGTGCGCCCTGGGCCGAACCGGCCGCGGCGCCGGCGGTGTCGGCGCCCTGGGTGGCCTGGGCGGTGTTCGGTAACACGGCCAGGGCGAGGACCACGGCTGTGGAACAGAGCGCGGCCAGCAGTCCTCTGCCGCGCCGGTGCGCGAAGGTGCGCATGGTGTCAACCTCCGAAGACGGGTGGGGGTGCCGTCCAGCGGCGCCGGGACCGCCCACCGGCCCTCCGTCAACGGCCTTTTGGCGCGTGTGAGTTCGGGCCCGATGCGGGCGTCCGGCTCCTTGTCTCCGCTGTCCGCGCGGAGCGGAAGCCCCGCTTTTTATGCGACAGCATTGACAAAGTTTCGCTGTTGCTCATCAATATGTGTCCACGGTGCCCCACTGACAAGAGGTGCGGCGCAAATCCCTTCGGAGGGGAACCATGGGCGCGGACACCGCCGTTGCGCCACCGCATGAGAGCGCAGGCTCACCCCGGGGCAAAGCCCCAGCTCCGGGCAGGCCGCGCCGGCGCCGCGACGACCGGAGGGCCGCCTGGCTGTTCCTGGCGCCCGCGCTGGTGGGGTTCGCGCTCTTCTACGCGTATCCGACCGTGCGCGGCGTCTACTACTCGCTCACCGACTACAACCTGCTCTCCACGCCCGGCTTCGTCGGCGCGGACAACTACCGTCAGCTGATCGGCGACGAGCAGTTCTGGAACGCGCTGAAGGTCACCGGCTACTACGTGGTGCTCAACATCGGGTCGCAGACCGTACTGGCTCTGCTGCTGGCGACGCTCATGCACCGGCTGACCCGGTCGGTGGCGCTGCGCGCGATGCTGCTGGTGCCCTGGCTGGTGCCCAACGTCACCGTCGGCCTGGTGTGGATGTGGCTGCTGGACGCCAACCTCGGCCTCGTCAACCATGTGCTGAACGCCCTCGGCCTGGGCACCACCGGCTTCTTCACCTCGCCCGACTGGGCGATGCCGACCGTGGCCGCGGTCAACACCTGGGCGTACACCGGCTATACGGCGCTGCTGCTGTACGCCGGGATGCTCCAGGTCCCGCAGTACCTGTACGAGAGCGCCGCCCTGGACGGCGCCGGCGAGTGGCGGATGTTCACCCGGATCACCCTGCCGCTGCTGCGGCCGGTTCTCGCCCTGGTGCTGGTGGTGTCGCTGATCGGCTCGTTCCAGATCTTCGACACGATCGCGGTGACCACCAAGGGCGGACCGGTCAGCGCCACCCGGGTCATCTACTTCTACATCTACGAACAGGCCTTCAACTACTTCCACATGGGCTATGCCTCCGCCGTGGCCGTGGTGCTCGCGGTGATCCTCGGCGTACTGACCGCCGTGCAGATACGCCTGTTGCGCGCTTCCCGCTCGGACCTGGCCTGAGGAGCAGACCATGACCCGCATCCGTACGAAGGTCTCGCCCGGCCGGATCGCCGCATGGACGGTGCTCGTCATCGCGCTGTTCGTGACCGTCTTCCCGTTCTACTGGATGGTCCGCACCGCCCTGACCCCGGCGGCCGACCTCTACACCGACTCCACCGGGCTCGTCCCGGACCACCCCACGATGATCAACTTCCTGCGGGTGCTCGGGCTGACCAGCCAGGAGGAGGCACAGGCCGCCGGCGGCTCCGGCGCGCACGTGGACTTCCTGCGCTATCTGCTCAACTCCGTCGTCTACAGCGGGCTGATCGCCGCCCTGCAGACGCTGTTCTGCGCGATGGCCGGCTACGCCTTCGCCCGGTTGCGCTTCCCCGGCCGGGACGCGGTCTTCGGGGTGCTGATCGCCGCGCTCATGGTGCCGCCGATCTTCACTGTGCTGCCCAACTTCGTCCTGGTGAAGAACCTCGGCTGGCTGAACACCTTCACCGGCATGGTGGCACCGAGCGTGCTCATGACGCCGTTCGCGGTCTTCTTCCTGCGCCAGTTCTTCCTGTCGATTCCGCGTGATGTGGAGGAGGCGGCGGTCCTGGACGGCGTGGGGGCCTGGGGCATCTTCTGGCGGGTGGTGATGCCCATGAGCCGCGGCCCGCTCATCACCATCGGACTCACCACCACGGTGTGGGCCTGGAAGGACTACCTGTGGCCGCTGCTGACCGGCCGCGAGGAGCAGACCCGGGTGCTCACCGTCGCACTCGGCATCTTCCAGCAGCAGTCGCCCAACACCCAGCCCGACTGGACCGGCCTGATGGCGGGATCCGCCCTGTCGGTCCTGCCCGTCCTGGTGCTGCTGATCGTGCTGGGCCGGCGACTGGTCGAGTCCCTCAACTTCACCGGCATGAAGTAACCACCCCCGGTACGAGCCAGAGAGGCCCCCGCGATGAGCCCCCGACACCTGCGCGCCGGCGCGGCCGCCCTGCTGTGCCTGGCCGCCACCGCCACCCTTGTCTCCTGCGGCAGCTCCGACGACGACACGGCCGGAGGCAGGACCACCATCGACTACTGGCTGTGGGACGACTTGCAGCTGCCCGGCTACCAGGACTGTGCGACCGCCTTCCACCAGGCCAATCCCGACATCACCGTGAAGATCACCCAGACCGCGTGGACCCAGTACTGGCAGAACCTCACCGTCGAGCTGGTTTCCGGCGACGCCCCCGACGTCTGGACCAACCAGAGCACCTACTATCCGCAGTACGCCGCCGGCGGCCAGCTGCTGGACCTTCAGCCCCTGGTGGAGCGCGACAAGGTGGACCTGTCCGCCTACCAGCCCGGCCTCACCGGGGTATGGGTCAAGGACGGCAAGCGCTACGGCCTGCCGAAGGACTGGGACACCATGGCGCTCGTCTACAACACCACCATGTTCGAGAAGCAGGGAGTCGACGCCGCCCAGCTGAACGACCTGACCTGGAACCCCTCCGACGGCGGCACCCTGGAGAAGGTGATCGCCAAGGCCACCGTCGACACCAAGGGCCGCAACGGCCTCGATCCGGGCTTCGACAAGAACCATGTGAAGACCTACGGGTTCCTGGCCGAGTGGGCCGACGGCTCCCAGGGCCAGAACGGCTGGGGCGATTTCGCCGCCTCGAACGGCTTCACCTTCCTCGACAAGAACCCGTGGGGCACGCACTACCAGTACGACGACCCGAAACTCGCCGAGACCATCACCTGGTTCAAGCACCTGATCGACAAGGGCTATGCGCCCCCCTTGGACAAGAAATCGACCCTCGCCAACTCCGAGCTGCTCATGGCCGGCAAGGGCGCCATGATGGTCACGGGCTCCTGGACCATCTCCACCTTCACCAAACCCAAGGTGAAGCAGAAGTTCGCCTTCGCACCGCTGCCCACCGGCCCGGCCGGCCGCAAGAGCGCCCTCAACGGCTCGTCGGACGCCATCTGGGCCGGGACCAAGCACAAGGAACAGGCATGGAAGTGGGTCAAATTCCTCGCCTCGCCCGAATGCCAGAACCTCGTCGCCAAGCGGGGCATCGTCTTCCCCGCGCTGAAGAGCGCCACCCAAAAGGCGCTGGCCGTGCACCGGGCCAAGGGTGAGGACGTGCACGTCTTCACCGACGCCGCCGCGGCGAAGGACGGCACCTTCCTGCTGCCCGTCACCGAGAACGGCACCGAGATCAGTCCCATCGTCCAGGACGCCATCCAGTCGGCGATCCTCGGCCAGGCATCGCCGGAAGCCGCCCTGAAGTCGGCCAACGACAAGGCGAACGGCCTCCTCAAGTAGCGGCCGGAACCCGCGGAACCGTAACTCGCACCCCCAGACGCAAGGAGACCCATGGCCCAGCTCCTGGACCTCGGCGAGCGCACGTTCGCCGTCGAGCTCGAAGGCGACGCCCCGCCGCGGTCCGCCGACGGCGGTCTGCTGCTGCCGCCCGGCCGGACGGCCGTACTGCACGGTCTCGGCGACGCCCTCTTCTACCGCCACGGACACAACTCATGGAGCCCGTGCGGCTGGCGCCGGCTCTCCGAGGCCCCCCTGCGTATCGAGAGCGCCGAACGCCGCCTCACCGCCGACGACACCGTATGGGACGACCCGGCCCGCCACCACTCGTCCGCCGTCGCCGCCCTCCAGGGGACCGACGGACGGGTGCTGCTGCTCGGCGCGCTCGGCCTGGACGTACCGCGCCTGACCGCCGACCAGGACACACTCGTCGGGTGGTACGAGCGCGGCGGAGCGCCGTGGTTCCTCGCCTACGGCGGCGAGGAGGAGGTCTTCGCCGCCTACGCCCGGCACCTCGGTGAGCGTCTGGGGCACAGCCGCAAGCGGGCGGGCAACGTGTGGTGCAGCTGGTACGCGTACTACGAGAACATCACCGAGGAACAGCTCACCAAGGACATCACCGCCCTGCGCGGCCTGCCCTTCGACGTCGTGCAGGTCGACGACGGCTGGGAGCGGGCCGTGGGGGACTGGGAGGCCAACGCCAAGTTCCCGGCCGGCATGCGGGCGCTGGCCGGCCGGATCACGGACGCGGGGCTGCGGCCCGGACTGTGGATCGCCCCGTTCATCGTCCACCCCCGGTCCGACACCGCCCGCCGGCGGCCGGAGTTGCTGCTGCGCGACGGCCGCGGCGAGCCGGTGGTGGCCGGCCACAACTGGGGCACCGGCTACTGGGCGCTGGACCTCACCCTGCCCGCGGCGCAGGAGCATCTGCGGGAGATGATCCACCGGGTCAGCCGGGAATGGGGGTTCACCTATCTCAAGCTGGACTTCCTCCAGGGCGCCGCGGTGCCCGGCGTACGGTCGGCGGACGTCGGCCGCGAGGAGGCGTACCGGACCGGACTGCGGATCATCCGGGAGGCGGCGGGACCGGACGCGTATCTGCTCGCCAGCGGGGCGCCGTTGCTGCCCTCCCTCGGCCTGGCCGACGGGATGCGCAGCGGTCCGGACGTCGCCCCGCTGTGGGAGCACTACGCCACCCAGGACCCCTCCGACGCCCTGGCCCGCAACGCGGTCGTCAACACCCTGCACCGGCTGTGGCAGTCGCCCCTGCTCGAGGTCGACCCGGACATCGTGTACTTCCGCAGCCGGCTCAACCTGCTGACCGAACAGCAGCAGAGCTGGCTGCGCGACCTCGCCGACATCTGCGGCTTCCGGGCGGTGTCCGACCCGCCCGGGTGGCTGCGCCCCGACGAACTGGAGGCGATGACGGCGTACCTGGCCACGCGGCCCGAGGTGCGCAGGCTCGGCCGCTACCGGTTCACACTCGACGGACGGGAGGTCGACTTCACACCGGCGGTCAGTCCCGAGACGGAACAGCGGTATCCGATCGCCTGACCCCGTTCGCGGACGCGGCCACCGCCGGGAATTAGTAAACTGCTCAGCGATATTCTGCGGCGGGCCCCGCACCCCCTCCGAGGAGCACCAGCATGGCGACCACCGGAACAGACATGTCCCGGATGCGTGAGATGAACCAGCTGTCCATCGTATGGGCGCTGCGCGGCAATCCGCCCTCCACGGTCACCGAACTCGCCCGGCGGGCCGGCCTGTCCCGTCCCGCCGTGGACGTCCTGGTGCAGGCGCTGGTGGCCGACGGGTGGGCCGAGGTCGAGGAGCCGGGGGCCAGCAGTGTGGTGGGGCGCCCGGCCCGCCGGTTCCGGTTCCGGGCCACCGCCGGCCATGTGCTCGGCATCGACATCGGCGTGCACAAGATCCTCGTCATGCTGAGCGACCTGGAGGGCAACCTCATCCGGACCGTGCGCCGCCCGGCCGACCCCGAGGCCGGGCCCGAGGCCCGGCTGGCGGCCGTCGACCGGGTCATCGACGAGGTCCTGCGGGACGCGGGCATGGCACCGGCCGACATCTGGGCCGTGACGGTCGGGGTGACCGGCCCGGTCGACGCCACCGGCCGCACCACCTTGTCCACACCGCTGCCCGGCTGGCACACCACCGACCCGTCAGCCCACCTCGGGGCCCGTTTCCCCTGCCCGATCCAGGTGGAGAACGACTGCAAGCTCGCCGCCGTGGCCGAACGCTGGAACGGAGTGGCACAGGACGCCGACGACATCGTCTTCCTCCTCGCCGGCCTGCGCACCGGTGCCGGACTCATCCTCGACGGCACCCTGCGCCGCGGCCACGGCGGTGCCGCGGGGGAGATCGGCGCCCTCAAGGCCGTGCGGTGGCTGACCGCGCCCGGACACCTCGAGTCCTGCCCCGGCATACCGGCCACGGCCGCGCCGGGCGAGGCGGCGGCATGGGTGTTCCAGGCGGCCCGGGACGGCGACCGGGACGCGAAGACGGCCATCCGGCGCTACACCCGCGACCTCGCGGTGGGCGTCGCCGCGCTGGTCCTCGCCCTGGACCCGCAAGTCGTCGTCTACGGCGGCGGGTTCTCCCGGTCCGCCGACGTGGTCCTGGACCCGCTGCGCCGCGAACTCGCCAAGCACTGTCTGCGGCTGCCGGAGCTGCGCGCCTCCACCCTCGGCGACGAGAGCGTGGCCCTGGGGGCGGTGCGCCTGGCGCTGGACGAGGTCGACAGCCGGCTGCTGAGGGACGGACTGGCGGCCCCGACCGCCCCGCGGCGGTAGGGACGGAAAAGCGCCCGGCCGCCACGGCACCCGGGACACGGTGCAGCGGGCCCCGGTGTCCTGCGTCACCGCATGAGAAGGCACCGTCTGACCGAACGAAGGGATAGCCGAGTGAGTGAGCGTGACCAGGCACCAGCGTCGGAATTGCGCCTCGGAGTGGTCGGTGTCGGGCAGCGCGCGCCCATGGCCGCGCTGGCGAACCGCTCGGGCGTCGCCCGGATCGTGTCCTGCGCCGATCCGGACCCGCGCGGCCAGGACGACGCCAGACGCCTTTTCGGGGCGGACGTCGCGATACACGACCGGTACGAGCGGATGCTCGACGACGACCTGGACGCGGTGTTCGTCCTCACGCCCGACCAGCTGCACACACAGCCCGCGCTGTTCTTCCTCGCGGCCGGGATCGCGGTGTTCGTGGAGAAGCCGCTCGCGATCACCGTCGCCGACTGCGACGCGCTGCTGGGGGCCGCCTTCAGCTCCCGCAGCCGCCTCTATGTGGGCCACAACCTGCGCCACCTCCCGATGCTCCGGCGCATGCGCGAGCTGATCGACGACGGTGCGATCGGCCGGGTCCGCGCGGTGTGGTGCCGCCACTTCGTCGGACACGGCGGGGACTACTACTTCAAGGACTGGCACGCGGAGCGGGCCAACACCACCGGGCTGCTCCTCCAGAAGGGCGCTCACGACCTCGATGTGATCCACTGGCTGGCCGGGGGCTACACCCGAAGCGTCGTCGCCTACGGTGCCCTCGCGGTCTACGGCGACAACCCGCGTCGCACCGCGCAGGACGCCGCACCCCACGGTCAGCGGATGCCCGACTGGTTCGACCCGGACATCTGGCCGCCGGCCGCCCTGCGCGACCTGAACCCGGTCATCGACGTCGAGGACCTCAGCATGATGCTCGCCCAGCTGGACAACGGGGTGCTCGCCAGCTACCAGCAGTGCCACTTCACCCCCGACTACTGGCGCAACTACACCGTCATCGGGGACGAGGGCCGCCTGGAGAACCTCGGCGACGGCATCGACGGCGACCCCGCGACCATCAACGTCTGGAACCGGCGCCGCTCCGGCTATCGGAGCGACGCCGACCACTCCATCCCCCTCACCTCACCCAGTGACGGCCTGCACGGCGGCGCGGACCAGGCGCTGGTCGAGGAGTTCCTCCGCTTCACCACCACCGGAGGCCCGACCGAGACCTCACCGATCGCCGCCCGCGAGGCGGTCGCCGCCGCGGTCGCGGCGACGACATCGCTGCGCGCGAACGGCACGCCGGTCAGCGTGCCCGAACTCGCCCCGGAGGTCCTGCGTTACTTCGAAGAACACCAGCGCACCGCGACGCTCGCCCGCGGCACCCGGCAGACGGACCCGCTCACCCCACCGGGCGACCGCTGACCCGACGCCGGCCGGGCAGCGGTCCCTACGAACCGCTGCCCGGCCGGCCCCGCACGAGCTGCCGCGTTCAGCTGCCGCGACAGCTGTCGGGAGAGCGAGCCCGGGAGTCAGCCGGCCGGGGAGTCGGAGCGGCGGCCGGTGGCCGGGGCGGGGGTGCGGGGAGGCGGCTTCGTCGTCGCGCTGTGCAAAGTGGTCGGCCAGCGGCGGGCCAGCCAGGCACAGACCACGAGCTGGAGGGTGTGGTACAGCATCAAGGGCAGCACGGTCATGGCGACCCGGCTCGCCGGAAACAGCACGGAGGCCATGGGCAGCCCACTGGCCAGGCTCTTGGTGGCGCCGCAGAACACCGCGGTCACCCGGTCCTCGCGAGGCAGGCGCAGCATCCGCGCGGAACGGTCGGCCAGGAGCAGCGCGACACACAGCAGCAGCACGCACAACGCGCCGAGCAGCACCAACCGGGCCGGCGACACCCGCTGCCAGATGCCGGTGGTCATGCCCCGGCTGAACGCCGAGTAGACCACCAGCAGAATCGAACCGCGGTCACAGACGCCGATCACACCGCGGTAGCGGCCGAGCCAGTCGGAAATCCAGCGCCGCACCACCTGCCCCGCGAGAAACGGCAGCAGCAACTGCACGGCGATGTCGCCGAGTTGGCCGAACCCGATCGGGATGCCACCGCCCTCGGTGCGCCGGATCAGCAGGACCGCCAGCACGGGGGTGAGGACGACACCCAGCACCGTGGAGAACGACGCCGAGCACAGGGCCGCGGCCACGTTGCCACGTGCCATGGAGGTGAAGGCGATGGAGGACTGCACGGTGGACGGCAGCACGGCCAGGAAGAGCACACCGGCGGTGAGCTCGGCACCGAGCATCCGGTCCGGTAGCAGCGCGATGGCCAGCCCGACCAGCGGGAAGGCGGCGAACGTCAGCGCCAGCACGGGCAGGTGCAACCGCCAGTGCCGAACGCCCTCGAGCGCGGCCGACGGGGAGAGCCTGGCTCCGTAGAGGAAGAACAGCAGTCCGATCGCCACCTGGGTCAGCCAGGAGACGACCTCCGCCGCCTGTCGCTCGGCCGGAGCGAGGGTGGCGACGCCGATGGCGCCGAACAGCGCGACGATGTACCAGTCGACGCGGCGCGCCAGACCACGCGCGGCGCGGGTGAGGATCGGGGACATGCGCTCCTGCCTTGTCCGATGGCGTGGGACCCGCGCCCGGCCGGTACCGGGCGAACCGGGCGCGGGAAGGCCGGGGGACCGCCTGCGGCCCGTGTCGCGGGCGCCGCGATCCCCCGGTCGGCCCTGGATGTCAGGCCGGGACGTGCTCGTGGTGGCGGCTGATGTTCTTCTCCAGCAGTGCCAGGCACTCGGCGACACCGACGGTGTCCGGACCGGTCTGCGGGAGGCGGCCGTCGGCCTCCCGCAGCTCGGTCAGCGCCCGGTCGATGGCGGTCTGCGCCGCGAACAGGCAGGGGGTGCTGTAGATGGCGACATCGACGCCCAGCGCCGACAACTCGCTCAACGACAGCCGGGGCGACTTGCCGCCGGCGATCTGGTTGAACAGCAGGGGCTTGTCACCGATGACACGCCGTACCTTGTGGATCCAGTCGACGCTGCGCACCCCGTCCACGAGCACGACATCGGCGTCGGTCGCGGCCAACGCCTTGGCACGACGCAGGATCTCGTCCTCCTCGGTCGCGTCGGTGCGGGCGACCACGACGAGATCCCGGCGCGAGGACAGAACCATGTCGAGCTTCTCCAGGTACTCCTCCAACGGCAACACCTGCTTGCCGTCCACGTGTCCGCAGCGCCGCGGGCGCTTCTGGTCCTCCAGGATGACGCCGGAAGCGCCGATCGCCTCCAGGCTCCGCACGACATGGCAGGCGGTCTCCGGATCGACGTAGCCGTCGTCGATGTCCACGAGCAGGTGCTGCCGCGGGAAGGCCAGGCGCAGGCGCTGGACGAAGGCGATGATGTCCGGCCAGGCGATGAAGCCGATATCGGGTAAGCCGTAGTGGGACGCGGCGAAGCCGAATCCGGAGATGAACATCCCGTCGTAGTGCCGGGCCGCGACGGACGCGGAGAACATGTCGAACACGCCGATCAGGGGCGTGGTGCCGGCTGCGCTGATGGCCTGACGTAGCCGATTGGGGTGGCTCACGGTACCCTCCGGGGAACTGGTGGTGTGGGCTTTCCACCGTCGCGGCCGTCTGCCTGCGAAAGCCGTGGCCGCGCGGCATGTTCCGCACCAGACAGGCCGGGTGCCCCTCGTCGGGAGAGGCGCCCGGTCTGTGCTGTCCAGTGCTGTGGCGGCACAGTAAAGAGAATTTTGCCGTATCACAACCATCCCTTGGGCATCTCCATACGAATATGGCCACCGCCCAACCCTGGTTCGGCACGCTGAAGCGCGTACACACAGGGAACTGGCCGTCGTGTCGCGGGCGGGTCCGTATCCGATGCGCCGATGCTCACCCACGTAGTGCCACAGGCCGCCACCTGCGTCTATATTGAGCCAGCCAGTCGGATGATCAAGACTTCCGCCACCGGCCGCCGTCTCCCGCGCATGCCGAGGACCTGAACGATGACCCAGCCCGAGCCGCTTCCCCTCCCGAGCCTCCCGGACAGCCATGTGGACGCCGTGGAGCTCGGCGGCCCGCGATTCCAGACCGAACCCGCCCAGGTCTACCAGGAGCTACGGCAGCGACACGGGTCGGTGGCCCCCGTGCTGCTCCACGGCGGTGTGCCGGCGTGGCTGGTGCTCGGCTACCGCGAGCTGCTCCAGGTGACCGGAGACGCCGCGCTGTTCAGCCGCGATTCCTCGCTGTGGAGCCTGTGGAGCCATATCCCCGAGGACTGGCCGCTGCGGCCCCTGATCGGCGAGAAGCAGGAATCCATCCTCTTCACCGTCGGTGAGGTCCACCGCAAGCGTGCCGACGCCGTCAACGAAGCGCTGTTCGGCATCGATCCCTTCGCCCTGCACGACCGGTCCGAGCGCGTCGCCGACGCGCTGATCGACGGCTTCTGCGAGCGGGGCTCCGGCGATCTGATCGCCGAGTACGCAAGGCTTCTTCCGGCGCTGGTCCTCGCGTACTTCTTCGGCTTCTCCGACCGCGAGGCCCGCGAGGTCACGCACGTCATCAACGACATGTTGGACGGGGGCGAGAGCGCCGTTCGGTCCCAGGCGGCGTTCTACGCCGCCTGCCGGGAACTGGTGGCGGCCAAGCGGGAACACCCCGGAGCGGACGCCACCTCGCGGCTCATCGCCTGTTCCCCGACGGGTTCCGAGGAGGAGATCGTCCAGGACCTCATGGTGATGTTCTCGGCGGGCCACCAGCCGACGGCCGAGTGGATCGGCAACACGCTCCGGCTGATGCTCACCGATGAGCGGTTCGCCCTGTTGCTCTCCGGCGGCCGCCACAGCGTCGGATGGGCGATGAACGAGGCGCTGTGGGAGGACACCCCGTCCCAGAACATCGCGGGCCGCTGGCCCACCCATGACACCGTCCTCGGCGGGCAGCAGATCCGCGCCGGCGATCTGCTCGTCCTCAGCTTCGCCGCCGCCCACACCGACCCCCAGATACGCCCCGACCCGGCCGCCTCCACCCAGGGGAACAACGCCTTCCTCTCCTTCGGCCACGGTGTGCACGGCTGCCCCATGACGGGCCGCGAGAGCGCCGAGACCATCGCGAGGGCCGGTGTCGAGGCCCTCCTGGACCGGCTCCCCGACGTCGACCTCGCCGTGCCCGAGCAGGACCTCGTCTGGCGGCCCTCACCCTGGATGCGGGGGCTGACCGCCTTGCCGGTCGAGTTCACCCCCGCTCCCAGAACGCCCGATGAGGACGGTTCGTGGTACTCGGCGGACGTCTGACCGTACGGGCCGCCCAAGCGGGATACTGCGTGAGCACGGGGTGGGTTCCTCAACGAGCTGTGGGGTGACGATGACCGATCTCGCGGAGTCCGTCGAGTCGATGGAGCAACTCGCCGTGGTCTGGCGTGCCATGGTGCTCGACCGCGATCCAGGTGCGGATGTGCGTGACCTTCCGGGTATCGCCGTCCGCTGGGCCGACTGCCGGTTCGCTTTCTGGAACTGCGTCACCTTGACCGATGTGGGCGCGGACGCAGAGCTCCTCGGGCGGCGTCTGAGCCGGGCAGCGGACATCATGCGCTCGAAGAAGCACCCGGGCTTTCTGTGGCTCTTCGAAGACCTTCTCGACGACGAGGCTCGCTCCACCTTGCGGACGGCGGCCGAGCGGGCGGGCCTTCAGCACGCCTTCTCCGGTACGGGCATGGCCGGTGACTTGCTCCCGGTCCCCGAACCGGTCCACCCCGATCTGACGTTCGTGCGCGTGACCACTGACGAGCAGGTGCGCGCCTACGCCGACCTCAACTCGCGCGGCTACGGGTTCCCCTTGGCGGAGGGCCGCGACGGACTCGTCGGATCCACACTCTGGAAGAACGAGGTGTACGCCTGCCTCGGCATGCGGGGCGACACGCCGGTGGCGTGCGCCGCCACCGTCGAAGCGGAAGGCCGCCTCTTCGTCCTGCTGGTCGCCACGGACCCACAGTGGCAGCGCAGGGGCTACGGTGAGGCGGTCACGCGCAAGGCACTGTACGAGGGCTTCCGGGCCACCGGACTGACCCGCGCCACCTTGCACGCGACCGCCGCCGGGACCCCCGTGTACCCGCGCATCGGCTTCAGGCCGAACTCACCGATCCACTTCTACGGCCTGCGAGGCTGATCCTCGGCGAGGACGGCGCGCGGCAGGCCCGCCACCGCCTTGGTGATGGGTGTGACGGCCTCTTCGAGGACATCCGGCTGGGTGGCGAAGTTGAGCCGGACGAAGCCGGTGCCGGCCTGCCCGTGATCGGGTCCGGCGGTGGTGGCCACGCCGCCGTGTTCGAGCAGCCGGACCGACGGGTCGGGGCAGCCCCAGTCCACGCAGGTCGAGCCAGGCGAGGTAGGTTGCCTCGGGCGGGGTGTAGACATCCGGGAGCCCGGCATCGGCGAGGAGCCGTCCCAGCAGCGCACGGTTGGCCGCGAGGCAGCCCACCGCCTGGTCGAGCCAGGCCGCCGGAAGGACCGCCCACAGCGCTTGGTCGGCCGCGTTGGGGAGGGCGATGAACCCGCAGCGCAAACCGGGGATGTTCCACGCCTTGGTGGCGCTGAATAGGCTCACGGCGTGCTCGCGGGCCTCGTCGCCGACCGACGCGTAGGGGGTGAAGTCCTCCTGGTAGCGCAGCGGCGCGTGGATCTCGTCGCTGATCACCCGGGCGCCGTGGCGGGTGACGAGGCCCGCGAGCTGCCGTAGCTCCTCCGGCCGGTAGATCCGGCCCACGGGATTGGCCGGGTGGCAGAGCAGGACGCTTCCGGCACCCGCCGCGAGGGCGGCGTCGATCTCCAGGCCCGCGGCCTGGACGGCACCGGGCGGCTCCCGGAATCCATGGCCGAGATGACCGAGGACTATCTCGCCCGGATCCGCTCCGTGCAGCCGCACGGCCCCTACCGGCTCGCCGGCTGGTCCTTCGGCGGACTGACCGCGCATGCCCTGGCCGTCCGGTTGCGCGCGGGGGGCGAGGAGGTCGGGTTGCCGGCCGTGCTCGACTCCTGTCCGCCGGGGGAACACAGCGACCACTCCGAGCCGGTGGTGCACGAGGTCGTCGCGAACAACCTCCAGGCCATGGGGTTCACCGTCGACATGGCGGAGCTCACTGCTGTCCCTCAAGGACGTCTATGTGAACAATATCGGGATCATGCGGCGTTTTACGCCGGAGTTCCTCGACGGAGACACGCTCTTCGTCTCCGCCGAACGGAAGCCGGAGGCCAACCGGGAAACCCTCCTGAATGTCAACGTGTGGCAACCCCTGGTGGGCGGGTCGATCGAGATCTGCCCCATAGACTCGAACCACGCGGATCTGATGACCGACGCCCGTCACGCGGCCCGCATCAGCCGTTTTATCGCGGACCGGCTGTAAGCGGCGAAACAGACACAGAACGGCAGAGCAGAAAACCTTCGAGAAGGAGCTATTCGCATGAGCACCAACCCCTTCGAGGACCCCGAGGGCACCTATCACGTGCTCGTCAATGACGAGGGGCAGCACTCCTTGTGGCCGGCCTTCGTCGAGGTTCCGGACGGATGGCGCGCCGTCCTCACCGACGCGACGCGCGACGCGGCGCTCGAATACGTCAACACCCACTGGACCGATATGCGTCCCAAGAGCCTGATCAAGGCCATGGAAGAGGCCGGCGCGGCCTGAACCGCGCCGCCGCGCCGCCCGGACCACCCAGTGGCCCGCCCCGCCGGGACGCCTTTGACGCGTCGCACCCGAAAGGGCGGGCCGCGCCTTTGCCGGTAGGGCGGGGGCGTACGTCCGGGGACACCAGGTGGCCCGCGCTCACCGCCGTCGGCTTCCGGTGATCACCTTCGACAACCGGGGCATACCGCCGACGTCCGAGTGCCCCGGAGGCTTCGCCCTCCAGGACATGGTCGATGACGCGGCGGGGCTCATCGAGCACCTCGGGGTCGGCCCCTGCCGGATCGTCGGCACGTCCCTGGGCGCCTTCGTCGCCCAGGAACTGGCCCTGTCCCGGCCCGATCTGGTGCGCCAGGCGGTCCTGATGGCCACCCGGGGCCGTACCGACGCGCTGCGGGCCGCGATCACCCGCGCCGAGATCGACCTGTACGACGCCGGGGTGGGCCTCCCGGTCCGGTACGCGGCCGTCATGCGCGCCCTGAAGTCGCTGTCCCCGCGCACCCTCGACGACGACGCGGCGATGGCCGACTGGCTCGACCAGTTCGAGCTGTCGGCCGGACCCGGTCCCGGACAGCGGGCCGCGCCTCCTCCAGCCCCAGACTGTCCAGCGCCGAGGGATAGACCCGCCAGGTCGCCTCGCGTAGTTCGGTGATGACCTCTTGGGATTCCTGGTGCGCCTGCCGCAGCAACGCGTCGACCTGCTCGGGGCTGCGGCTGCGGCGCGCCCGGCCGAGCAGCATGGCGAGCGCCACCAGGCGCTGCTGGTTGCCGTCATGGAGATCGCGCTCGATGCGGCGGCGCTCGGCGTCGACCGCCTGGACGACCGCGGCCCGGCTGGTGGCCAGTTCGTCGATGCGCTGCCGCAGCAATTCCCTCTCGGAAGGCCCGAAGCACTCGCGCGCCAGCCGGGCGTCCAGCGCCATCAGCGAGTAGATGCCCTGCACGTCGAGATAGCCCTGGAAGAGCCGCACGGCCAGCACCGCGGCCAGAATGGCGCCGACGCCCAACAGGCCGACCACGACGCTGCACACCAGCCCCAGGTAGCTGTGGATCGCCAGATACGGGCGCCTCATGCCCCGTCGATTCGCCGGCGTGCCCCGGATAGCCGTTGAACAGTCTGATCGGCCTCGTCAGGACATCGGCCGGCGGCCGCCACGAGGGTCAAGGCCACGCACGGTGCGGTCGTCGGGCACCGCCTGGTCCTCGGACAGGGAGACGAAGCCGGACTCGTACGCCGCGATGACCGCTTGTGTGCGGTCCCGTGCGCCAAGTTTCGCCAGCACGGAACTCACATGGGATTTGACGGTCTCGGTCCCCACCGTCAGGCACGCGGCGATCTCCGCGTTCGACAGGCCGCGCGCCATGAGACGCAGCACCCCCTCCTCCCGTTCGGTCAGCGCGGCACGCTCCATGGCCCTCCGGGCCGCGGCGTTGCCGGGAGCCTGGCCGTGGAAGGCGGCCAACCGCCGTACCGCCGCCGGGAACAACAGGGAGTCGCCCTCGGCCACCAGCCGCACGGCATGCACGATCTCCGCCGGCCGTGCCCGCTTGAGCAGGAAGCCGTCGGCTCCCGCGCGCAGCGCCCCGTACACGTACTCGTCGTTCTCGAAGGTCGTCACCACCACGATCTTCGGCGGGTCGGGCACGGTGCGCAGCACTGCCCGGGTGGCCTCGATGCCGTCCATCAGCGGCATCCGCACGTCCATGGCCACGACATCGGGGCGCAGTTGCCGCACCAGGGGGATCACGGCGGCCCCGTCGGCCGCCTCGCCCACCACCTCGATGTCCGGTTGCGCCTCCAGCACTGCCCGCAGGCCGGCCCGGACCAGCGGCTCGTCGTCGACCAGGAGAATGGTGAGCGGCATACGGTCAGCCTAGGTCACCGCAGCGGCAGGTCGACGTGCAGCAGCCACTCGCTGCCGTCCTGTCCCGCTCGGGCCTCGCCTCCGAGCAGCGTGGCGCGCTCGCGGATTCCGCGCAGCCCGCTGCCACCGCCCACGCCAGCCGCCGATGCCGCCTCGGCCAGCGGGTTGCGCACCTCGAGCCGTAGCCACGCCTCCTCCACGGCGATACGGACGCCGACCCGGACGGGGCCCGCGTGCCGCAGCACATTGGTGAGGGCCTCCTGGAGCATCCGGTAGGCCTCACGGGACACGGGCCCCGGCAGCTTCTCCAACGGTCCCGTCACCTCGGCGTCGACCCGCGCACCCGAGGACCGCGCGGACTCCAGCAACCGGCCCGCCTCGTCGAGAGCGGGGCGGCTGCCCAGGGGCCGCCCCGTCTCGCGCAGCCCGGCCAGAACGCGTTCCAGGTCCTCCAGCGCGGCCCGGCCCGTCTCCTCGATGGTCTCCAGCGCCCGGTCGGTGAACTCCGGGTCGGCTGCCGCGCGGGCGGCACCCGCCTGCACCACGGCGAGGGTCAGCGCATGGCCGAGGGTGTCGTGCAACTCCCGTGCGATGCGGTTGCCTTCCAGCAGCCGTTCGGTGCGCTCCTCCAACGCCGACAGACGCTCCTTGAGCGACGGTCCGAGCAGCCGCCGGGCAGCCTGAGCCATGAGCGCGCCTGCCCCGGCGGCCACCGCGACCAGCGCCAGCACGGGCACCGGTGCCAGCAGGACGTACCCCCAGCTGCCACCGGAAACGCGCATGAGCGGGTCGGCGAAACCCGGATCCCCGGCGGCCGCCCCGGCCAGCGACAGCGACAGGGCCATCAACTGCCCCGTCACCAGCGCGGTGACGAGCCCCGTTTCCAGCCGCAGCACCATCCAGACAGCGGTTCTGGCCCGGTCGGACCACGAAGCGGACGGAGCGGCGGAGACACCCGGCTCCTCGTCGCTCCTCACGCGTGCGAGCGGACCGGGGAACAGCATCAGTCGCGCTTGCAGCCCCTCCGCGCGGCGAGCCGAGGGCACCATGGCGACGGCCAGGACCAAGGGGACCGGGAGGACCGCGATCAGCACCCAGTCACCCGGCGACGGACTGCTCAGCCCCGGATAGACCATGGCGCAGACGAACGGCACGATCGCTCCCACCAGCAGGTGAAGCCAGCGGGTGTAGGTGAGCGCATGGGTCAGCGGCAGAAGGAGGCGCACCATGCCGTCATGCTGGCAGAGCGGACGGTGCTGGTGTCTCCCCCGCGCGGGGGAGAAGGGTGCCCCCGGCGGGGGAGACGGTTGCCTCCGGCGGGGGATGTCCGCTCACGCGCGCACGATGACGCTGAAGCCATGAGCCGCATCGACATCGAGGACCTCACCAAGGAGTACGGCCGCACCCGGGCTGTTGACCAGCTGACGTGCCGTATCGAACCGGGCCGGGTCACCGGGTTCCTCGGCCCCAACGGCGCCGGCAAGTCCACCACCATGCGCCTCGTCCTCGGCCTGGACCGCCCCACCTCCGGCACCGCCGTGGTCGGCGGCCGCCCGTACGCCATGGTGCACGAGCCGCTGCGCACGGTCGGTGCCCTGCTGGACGCGCAGGCGGCGAACGGTTCCCGTACCGCACGCGACCATCTGCGCTTCCTCGCCGTCAGCAACCGCATCCCGGCCCGCCGCATCGACGAGGTCCTCCAGGACACCGGGCTCGCCACTGTCGCGGGCCGCCGCATCAGGACCTTCTCGCTCGGCATGCGCCAGCGCCTCGGCATCGCCGCCGCGCTCCTCGGAGATCCGCCCGTCCTCATGCTGGACGAGCCCACCAACGGCCTCGACCCGGAAGGGATCGTCTGGATGCGCCAGTTGCTGCGCCGGCTCGCCCGCGAAGGCCGCACGGTCCTGGTCTCCAGCCACTTGATGAACGAGACCGCCACCTTCGCCGACCACCTCGTCGTCCTCGGCCGGGGCCGACTCCTCGCCGACACCCCCATGCGGGACTTCATCGAACAGCACAGCCAGGCACGCGTCCGCGTACGCGCCGGCGACCCCGCCCGGCTGCGCGCCACGCTGATCACCGAGGGATACCCGGTCGTGGCGGACGACGACGGCGGATGGGTCGTGGAGGGCGCCAGAGCCGAACAGGTCGGGGCCATCGCCGCCCGTGAGGGCATCCCCGTCCTCGAACTCGTCGAGCTGCGCGCCTCCCTGGAGCAGGCCTATCTCGCTCTCACCACGGACGAGACGGAATTCGCCGCCGCGCCTCACACGTCCCCGGCCACACCGCAGGAGGTCTGACATGTCCGTCACCGCGGTGCTCCACTCCGAGTGGATCAAGATCAGGTCCGTCCGGGCGAGCTTCGGATCGCTCATCGCGGTCTTCGCCGCCACGCTGGCCGTCACCCTGCTCGTTTTCCCCACCGTGGGCCGAGCGGAGGCGGACAACGGCGGGGATCCCGTCTTCGGAGCCTTCTACGCGATCAACTTCGCACAGATCGCCGCCATCGCCTTCGGGACCACGGCCGTGTCCTCCGAGTACGCGGGCGGTGCCCTGCGGATCTCCCTGTCGGCCGTGCCGCACCGGGGCCTGTTCTACGCGGCGAAAACCACGGTCGTGACCACCGCCGCCCTCACCGTCGGGCTCGCCACCACATTCGCCACCTTCTTCGTGGGCCAGGCGTTCCTGGGACGGTACGCCATCGGCCTCGGCGAGCCGGGAGCGCTGCGGGCCTGCTTCGGCGCGGGCGTCTACCTGACCCTGATGGCCCTGTTCGCCGCGGGACTCACCTTCCTGCTGCGCAGCGCCGTCGCGGTGCTGAGCCTGCTCGTCCCGTTCATTTTGATCGTGTCCTTCGTGGTGGGAGACGTCGCCGGGGGCGCCGCCGGCTACCTTCCGGACCGCGCCGGACAACAAGTCCTGTACCAGGACCCGGCGGGAGGTCTCGCCCCGTGGCCGGGCCTCGCGGTGACGGCGCTGTGGGCAGCGGCCGCGCTGCTGGCCGGCTGGTGCACGCTGCGCCGCCGGGACGCCTGACACTCCGGCACCCGGCCCCGCTCGTGGGTATGCTCGACGTGGTGTGTGACGTTCCAGATTTCGACCTCGAGCCGTATTCCGGATTCGACCCGGACCCGTATGTCGAGCGGACGTTCAGCAGTTGGGACAGCCTGGGGTGGCGCTCGCTGCTGCTCCAGCGGTTCCATCACACCGCGCGAGCGGAGGAGGTGGCCTTGCCCGCCACCGGAGATCTGCATCTCGTTCTCACCGTCGCGGGTGATGCGTCCATGGAGACCCGTACCGGTGGGCGCTGGCAGCGGCGGCATTGGATGCCCGGCGGGCTCGAGATGCCGGTACCGGGTGTGGCGTCGGTGCGCCGCTACCGGTCCGTGGTTCCCTTGCGGACCCTTCAGGTGCACGTTCCGCGCGTCGTCGTCGAGCGTACGGTCGCGCAGGTGGACGGCGCACGCATCGACTACGAGCGGGCGGCCGCCGCGGTGGCTTCGGGGGATCCGCTCGTCGAACACACGATGCGAGCGTTGGGCGCGGCCGGCGCCGGCGCCGTCGATGACCTGTACGCGGAGTCGGCGGCGGCGTTTCTCGCCGTGCATGTGCTGACCCGTGGCGTCCGGCCACCGAAGGTGAGCCGGGCGAACGCCGAAGGGCCCTGGCTGCACAAGGCCGTGGCGATGATGCGGGACCGGCTGAGCGGCCCCGTCACGGTGGCGGACATGGCCGCCGAGGCCGGCTTCAGCGTGTACCACTTCATCCGGGTCTTCAAGGAGGCCACGGGGCAGACGCCGCACCGCTACCTCACGCGCCTGCGGGTCGAGGAGGCACAGCGGCTCCTCCGGGCAGGTGGGCTGTCCGTCGCTCAGGTCGCCACGCGGTGCGGTTTCGGAAGCCCCGGCTCACTGTCCACGGCGTTCTTGCGGCACACGGGCGTGCGGCCGTCGGCCTACCGCAATCGATGACCCGTGAAGGGCAATCGCGCGCATTCCCGGGCCCCTGGATCGGTTCTAGCGTTCGTGGTGTGCCGACTTACTCCACGGGCGGAGTGACGCCCGACATCGAACCCTTCGCCATCCGCGTTCCCGACGCCGACCTCGAGGATCTGCGGACCCGACTGGAACGGGTCCGCCTGCCCGAACCGCAGACCGTGCCGGACGCGTCCCAGGGTGTGCGGTGGAACCACATGCAGGCGCTCCTGGCGGCGTTGCGCGCTGTGGACTGGCGAGCACGCGAGAGGACATGGAACGAGATCGGCCACTACCGCACCGTCATCAACGGCCTGGAACTGGCCTTCTGGCATGTGCGGTCGCCGGAGCCGGCCGCGCTGCCACTGCTGCTGACACACGGCTGGCCGGGGTCGATCCTGGAGTTCGAGCAGGTCATCGGCCCGCTGACCGATCCGGTCGGCCATGGCGGCGACCGGGCGGACGCCTTCGACGTGGTCATTCCGTCGCTGCCCGGGTTCGGATTCAGCGGCCGTCCCGCGCGGCCGGGATGGAACCCCGCTCGCACGGCGAGCGCCTGGGCGACGCTGATGAGCCGGCTGGGCTACGACCGCTTCGGCGCGCACGGCGGAGACTGGGGCGCGTACGTCAGCACCGAGCTGGCCCGCCGGTTTCCCGCACGGGTGGTGGGCCTGCACCTGACGATGCCGATAGCCTCGCCCCTCCCACAGGACCGGGACACCGCCACCCCTGAGGAGGCGCGGCTGATCGAACGGCGTGATCTGCACCTGGCCGACGGCTACGGATTCGGAATCCAGATGGGCACCCGCCCCCAGACCCTCGGCTACGCCTTGGTCGACTCACCCGCCGGCCTGGCCGCCTGGCTGGGCGAGAAGTTCGCCGCCTACGCCGACACCCGGGCCGAGGCCGGCGGGGGAGTGAGCCTCGACCGGCAGGCTGACAACATCGCTTTGTACTGGCTCACCGGGACCGGGGCATCCAGTTCCCGCTGGTACTGGGAGGCGCTGCGCTGGGTGCCGCGCAGCGCCGAGGAGGAGAACGCCCTGCGGGTGACCGTGCCGACGGCGTGCTCGCTGTTCCCGGCCGAGCCATGGCCAACGGCCAAGCGGTGGGCCGAGCGACGCTACACGGACCTGCGCTCCTGGCACGAGATGGACCGAGGCGGTCACTTCCCCGGGCTGGAACAGCCCGAGCTGCTGGTGCGGGAGCTGCGGGAGGCCTTCCGTAGTCTGCGGTGACGGGCCGCGTCCTCGGCCTGGACCGGCCCGGTGTGTCAGCCGCGGCGGCGGAACGCCTTCCGTACGAAGTGGACGATCAGCCAGATCACCAGCACCACGATGACGATGAGGACGATGAGGAGCACGATCAGGGCAATGCCCAGCTTCTTGAAGAACCCGCGCTTCTTCTTCTTGCCCTGCTTCTTGACCTTCTCCTTGCTCACCGACGCCTTGTGGACGGGCTTGGCCGTGGCGGGGTGGTGAGCGGTGCCCGTGTGCTTGTGACTCTGCGGGGTGGAGGACAGGACGGTGCCGGCGGTGGTGTTGACCGTCTGTCCTTGCGCCGTGGGCTGCTGGGCGGCAATGGCCGATGCGGGCGCGGCCAGCAGCAGTGTCGTGCCGAGCAGTGCGCTCAGGATGGCGGTCAGCCGGCGGCTGGGTGTCATGTGGTCCCCCCAAGGAGATGCATCGCTGTAGTGGATCAGCCTCATTGTCCCGGGGCACAGTACCGGTTGGCCGCGGCAGAGGGTGCTTCGGCGGTCTTGGGCCGGGAAGCCTGCGTTCGCACTGCTCGCGGACGTCCCGCCGGCCCTGACCCCGGTTACGGCCCGCGAGGGGCGGGTACCCGTGCGCCTCGTACCAGGCGTCCCGGCCGGCCCGGCCACTCTCCAACGGAGTCGACGGATGAGCACCCACCAGAACACCGGACCCGAGGGCATCGCCCGCGTCGCCGTTCTCACCGGCGCGGACTCCGGCATCGGGCGGGCCACGGCCGTACGGCTGGCCGCCGAAGGCATGGACATCGGCATCACCTGGCACAGTGACCGCGAGGGCGCGGAGCGGACCGCGACCGAGGTCCGGGAGCTCGGACGGCGGGCCGTTGTCGAGCACATGGACCTGACCGGGCTGCCGGAGGCCGCAGACGTGATCGACCGGCTCGCCGACCGCCTCGGCCGCCTCGATGTGCTGGTCAACAACGCGGGCACCGGCACCGCCACCCCGTTCCTCGACATCGACCTGGCGACCGTCCGGCAGGTGCTCGACGTCGACCTGGTGGGCCCCTTCCTGTGCGGTCAGCGCGCCGCCCGGCACATGATCCGCCAAGGCGGAGGCGGCCGTATCGTCAACGTCACCAGCGTGCACGAGCACCAGCCGCGCGTGGGCGCCGCACCCTACTGCGCGGCGAAGGGCGGACTCGGCCTGCTCACCCAGGTGATGGCCCTTGAGCTGGCCGAACACGGCATCCAGGTCAACGCGGTGGCACCGGGCGAGATCGCCACACCCATGACCGGCCAGGAGGGCACCAACGTCCGGACCGAGGACCGCCCCGGAGTGCCGGCGGGCCGGCCCGGCGACGCCCGGGAGGTCGCGGCCGTGATCGCCTTCCTCGCCGGCCCGGACGCCGGCTACGTCACCGGTGCTTCCTGGGCCGTGGACGGTGGCATGCTCCGCATGGGCCCGATGGCCGGCTCCCATCTGCGTGACGACGACTGGCGCCGGGGCTGAACCACCGTGTTGTCGACGGACCAGGCCGGGTACGGACGTCAGGCGGCTTCGTGGCCGAGCCAGGCCAGGGCGGCGACGACCAGTGCGGTGATGCCGGTGTCGAGGGTGGGCTGGATCAGCGGGGCGAAGTGCGCCGAGTGGTTGACCGGGATGTCCTGGTGGACCGTGCCGTTGCGCTCGGCCTCGGCGTAGCGGTCCGGATCGGCGCCCCCGATGGCCCAGTAGCAGTACGGGGCGCCCAGGGCCCGGGGAATCTCGCTGAAGTCCTCGCTGGCGGTCTGGAGGTCCACGGTGCCCGCACCGTCGCCGAAGTGGGCGCGGAACGCCTGGTCCAGCCGTGCGGTCACCTCGGCGTCGTTACGGGTGGCAGGGAACTGGGCCAGCTTCTCGATGCTCGGTTCCCTCGGGGCCCCGGAGGCGTCGGATTCGGCGCGGACACAGCGGGCGATCGCCTCCAGGATCCGCCGCCGCGTGGCGTCGTCGTAGCTGCGCACGTTGAGTTCGAGGACCGCGGTTTCCGGGATCACGTTCGGGCCGGCTCCGGCCGTGACGCTGCCGACCGTCAGGACCGCCGGTGTGGTGGGCGGCACCTCGCGGGAGACGATGGTCTGGAGCCGCAGTACGCACATCGCGGCGAGCACGACCGGGTCGACGGCGGCGTGCGGCATGGAGCCGTGGGCGCCACGTCCGTGCAGGGTGATGCGCAGACTGTCGGCGGCGCTGAGGAACGCGCCGGACCGGACGCCGACGTAGCCGGCCGGGTAGGGCAGCACATGCTGGGCGAAGGCGACGTCCGGACGCGGGATCCGGTCCACCAGACCGTCTGCGAGCATCGCGTCCGCGCCGTCGCCGTTCTCCTCCGACGGCTGGAACAGCACCACCAGCGTCCCCTGCCACGCGTCCGGGGCCGCCTGGGCCATGAGCTGCGCGAAGCCCAGCAGGCAGGCGACATGGACGTCGTGGCCGCACGCGTGCATGACCGGGACCTCGCGGCCGGACCGGTCGGTGGCGGTCACGGTCGAGGCGTAGGGGAGCCCGGTGGCTTCCGCCACCGGCAGCGCGTCCATGTCGGCGCGCAGCAGCACGGTGGGCCCGTCGCCGCGGGTCAGGACGCCGATGACACCGGTGCCGCCGATGCCGTCGATGACCTCGTAGCCCTCAGCGCGCAGGCGCTCGGCCACCCGCGCGGAGGTCCGGGTCTCGGCAAGGCCGAGCTCGGGGTGGGCGTGCAGATCCCGGTACAGGTCCTCGACCTGTGTTCTGATCCCGTCCAGGCCCCTCAGGACGGTGTCAATCGCGACGGTCATGCGGGAACTCCTCGGGCGGGTCGGAGGGGCGCCCGCCCTTGGACCGGCGGCGCATCCTGGCGAGCGCTCTGGACGGCTCCAGCGGAAGGCCACCCGGGAGGGACCAGCCACGGCGGTTGGCCACCAGGCGCAGCAGCACCGCGCCCAGGACGCCGCCGACGATCCCGAGGGTGGGAATCCTGAAGTGGGCGCACACGATGTACAGCCCGGACACCACCACCGCGACCGTGGCGTAGAGCCCGTTGCCTCCCAGCACAGCCGGAATCCGGGTGAGCAGCAAGTCGCGGACCGCTCCGCCGCCCACAGCGGTCACGGTGCCGACGAGCACGGCGGGCAGCCAGGCCAATCCGGCGGCCAGTGTCTTCTGAGCCCCGGAGATGGCCCAGAAACCCAGAACGGCCGCGTCCAGTGCGGTGAACAGGCGATGCCAGTGTTCTTCTCCGATGGCGATGACAAAGGCGAGGAAGGCGCCCGCGAAGGCGGTGGGCAGATACGCGGCGTCGGTCAGCGCCACCGGAGTGCCGCGCTGGAGCAAGGTGTCGCGGATGATTCCGCCGCCGAGGCCGGAGACGGTGCCGACGACCAGGTAGCCGAAGAGGTCGAGCCCCTCGGCACGGGCGACCGCGCCACCGAGCAGTCCGCAGATGAGCACCCCGGCGAGGTCGAGGTATCCGGCGACCATGTTCACGTCTGCCGGTGAGAGCCATGCGGTCATGCGTCCTCCTGCGCGGTCCGCGGGCTGTCAGCGGCCTTCCGCGCTCCCGGCCGCCGGCCCGCTGTCGCACCGGCCGCGGGCCGGCGACGCGCAGGCCGGGAACCGGCCGCAGCTCCACCGTGCCTTCCGGGTGTGGCGTTGCCAATGCGGCACGCCGGGGGAGGCCAGGCGCTCTGCGGCAGCCCATCGCCGTTCCGCTGGGTGTGCGGCGACGGCAGCGGTACGCCGTCGGCCGCCGTGGGTCACCGGTATCGGGCTCCGTGCCGGCGCGTCCCGAGTGCGGCGGCCACGAACGAGGCGACCAGCGGCCGGCGGTCCTGCTCGTTCCAGGCGAGTACCAGGCGGCTGGGCGGTGCGTCGGTCACCGGAACGCAGACCAGGCCGGCCGGGAGCGGTTCGACCAGCGAGCGGGGCAGTACCCCGATCATCCGGCTCACCGTGATCATGTGGAGCATCTGGACCACGTCCGCGACCTCGGGGCCGGTGCCGTCACCCCCGGGCACCCCTTTCCACCGCGGCAGCGTCTCACCCTCCAGATCGGACATGCGCACCGAGGCGTGCCCGGCCAGCCGGTGCCCGGACGGGACGATGACCACGCGGTCCTCGGTGAGCAGCGTCTCGTGGGCCAGTCCGTCGAGAGGGTCGAACGGCGCGTAGAGCAGGCCGACGTCGGCCCGGCCGTCGAGCAGGAAGTCGGCGCGGTCGGCGGGCCCGCTGAACAGGATGTCCACCCGCCGGGCGTCGGGCTGGTGGGCGTACTCGGCCAGGATCCCGGACAGCAGGCCGGCGTCGCCGCCGGGCTTGAGCACGAGCCGCAGGTGGACCTGGGCGTCGCCGGCGCGCCGGGCGTTCCGGACGGCGGCGCTGACCGCGTTGAGCGCATGCCGTCCGTGTTCCTGCAACGCCTCCCCGGCCGGGGTGAGCTCGACGTGCCGGCTGGACCGGACGAACAACTGGACGCCGAGCCGGGTCTCGATCCGCCGGATCGCCTTCGACAGGGCCGGCTGGGCGATCGAGAGCCGGACGGCGGCCCGGCCGAAGTGCAGCTCGTCGGCGACCGCCATGAAGTACTCGAGCTCGCGGGTCTCCAGTTCGATCATGCCTCCAGGTTATCGCCGAATTCCGAACTGATCTTGGACGTCGGCGGCCTCTGTCCTGAAGAATCGAAGCATGATCAACCACACGATGATCGTCTCCTTCGATCAGCCCTTGCCGACCACCGAACTCGACCAATACCTCGCGGACATCGAACGGGTCATGCTTGACACCGGTTTCGTGCAGTCGGCCGTGGCCCGGCGCCACATCCCCATCCCCGGCGAGGAGAACATTCCGGCACTGATCGCGACCGCGATCGTGCAGTTCGCCGTGGCCGACACCGACGCGCTGGCGAAGGCGTTCGCCGCACCCGGCGCGCACGAGGTCATCGCCCGCTGGCAGTCGCGGCACCCGTACAAGGTCGCCTGGGCGAACCACGAGCCGCTGGCATGAGCGACGAAACCCGGAAGGTAGGACTGGTCACCGGCGCCGGCAGCGGGATCGGGCGCTCGGCGGCGCTGGAGTTCGCCCGGAGCGGCGCCGCGGTCGCCGTGCTCGACATCGACGAGAGCGCGGCGGCCGAGACCACCGAGATGATCAGGAAGGACGGCGGGGAGGCACTGGCGGTCCGCGTCGACATCGCCGACGAGGAGTCGGTCCGGGCGGCCGTCGAGCGTACGGTCGCGGCGTACGGCGGCCTCGATTTCGCCGTGAACAACGCCGGTCTGGCCTCGCACCACCGGCAGCTCGACCAGATGACCCTGGACGAGTTCGAGCGCGTGGTCCACGTCAACCTGGCCGGGACCTTCCTGTGCATGAAGTACGAGCTGCCCCTGCTCAAGGGCGGCGGCGCGATCGTCAACGTCGCCTCCAACGGCGGCCTGTACGCGATCCCGACCGCCCCCGCCTACGTGGCCGCCAAGCACGGCATCGTCGGGCTCACCAAGGTCGCCGCGGTCGACTACGCGCCGGATGGCATCCGGGTCAACGCCGTCTGCCCCGGCCCCACCCGCACGCCCGGGTTCGAGCAGGTGGCGGCCGGTACCGACATGATCGCGATGCAGGAGGCGATCACTCCGCTCGGCCGGATGGCCACGCCCGAGGAGGCCGCGGCGGCGGCGGTCTGGCTCTGCTCGGACGCCGCGTCCTACATCACCGGGATCGCCCTGTCGGTCGACGGCGGACGGCGGGCATGAGGGTCGTCGCGGTCGAGGAGCACCTGGCCACCGAGGCGTTCCTGCGGGTCGCGCACGGCCTGGACGTGGTGCCGGGCGACGAGACCGAGATGGCCTTGATGCGTAGGGTGGAGAAGGCTCCCCCTCTGCGCGCCCGGCTCGTCGATCTCGATGCCCGGCTGCGGCAGATGGACGCGCTCGGACAGGACATGGCGGTGCTCAGCCTCAATCCGCCCGGGGTCCAGCCCTATCCGGCGGCCGACGCGGTGCCGCTGGCCCGGGAGTTCAACGACGCGCTGGCCGCGATCGTGCGGCGGCACCCGGACCGGTTCGGCGGGCTGGCCACAGTGGCGCCGCAGGACCCGGCCGCCGCGGCCGCCGAGATCGAGCGGGCCATGGGCCCGCTCGGCCTCAACGGCATCATGGTCAACTCGCACACCGGCGGGCGCTACCTGGACGAGCCGGAGTTCGCGCCGCTGCTGGAGGCGGCCGAGGCGAACCGGGCGCCGGTCTATCTGCACCCGCGGGCGCCGAGCATGCCGGCCCCCTACCGCGACCACGGGATGCTCGGGGCGATCTGGGGTTACCAGGCCGAGGCCGGGCTGCACGCCATGCGGCTCATCCTCAGCGGCACGCTGGACCGCCACCCGGGACTGACCGTCGTGCTCGGACACCTGGGTGAAGGCATTCCGTACTGGCTGCGGCGGATCGACAACCGGCACGCGTTCGCGACCCGGACGGCCGGGGCGGCCACGCCGATGCCGCGACTGTCGCTCACACCGAGCGAGTACTTCCGGCGCAACTTCGTGGTCACCACGAGCGGCATCGATGATCCGGACGTGCTCGGGCTGGCGCTGCGCGCGGTCGGCGAGGACAACATCATGTTCGCGATCGACTGGCCGTACGAGGATCCGGCGGCTGCCGTGGCCTTCCTGCGGGACGTGCCGCTGACCGACGATCAGCGGACGGCGATCGGCCACCGCACGGCCGAGCGCGTGTTCGGTATCGCTTAGGCCGGGTCCGCATCGGGACCGCCTCGCCGGCGATCCCGATGCGGGCCTTCTCCCTGGCGCCCCTGGACCGGCCCGAAGCCGGACACACCATTCCGGGCGGGTTTCCCGGGGTTCAGCCCCGAGCCGTCTCGGCTCCGACCCGGGCCCGCTCCTCCGCGTCCGCGTCGAAGCCGACCGGCTCCCAGCGCTTCACGAGGAGGGCGATCAGGCCGAGGACGGGAGCGGCGAGGATGACCCAGTACACGTCCGTTCCCAGGCCGCTGCTGAGGATGGGGAAGAAGAACAGCGTCAGCGTCGACCCGAGGCGCAGGACGGCCTGGTTGAAGCCGATGCTGACGCCGCGCATCGAGGTCGGGAAGCCCAGCGAGGCATAGCTCATGATGTGCGCGCCCGGCCCGAAGCCCTGGGCGAACATGAAGGCGCCGAGCATCAGGATCGACGCCGTCACCACGCCCGTCCCGGACGGCTTCCCGATCAGGCCGAGCGCCACGATGGCGACGAGCTGGATCGCGAAGCCCAGCGTCATCATCGGCCAGGCGCCACGGGTCGACGCCCAGCGGATGCCGAGCAGCCCGCCGGTCAGGGCGAAGACGAGGTTCAGGGCGAAGGAGGACGCGATCGTGGTCAGCGGGGCCTGGGTCATCAGCGTGGCGATGATGATCGGCAGCCCGAACGCGACCGCGTTGTAGCCGAAGGTCTCGGCCACCCCGACCGTCACCGATTGGATCGTGCGTGCGCGGTAGGGCGGGGTGAAGAGCCGGGCGTAGGCGCTCAGTCCGGGCCGGGGCGAACGGGGTGTCCGCGCGGGCACGCCGTCGGCGACACGGGCGTCCACACCGTAGGACTCACGCAGGATCCGCGCCGCGCCCTCCAGGTCACCCTGGTCGGCGGCCCAGGTCGGGGACTCGTTCATATAGCGCCGGCGCAGCAGCAGCACGACCAGCGCGGGCACCGCCCCGAAGCCGACGGTGAACCGCCACAGCCAGCCCAGCTGGGCGTCCGGCAGGAGGAAGTACAGCAGCATGATCACCAGGTAGCAGCCGCTGGTCGCCGCGTACCAGGCGGGCGACCAGGCGGCTGTGCGCGAGCCCTTGCTCCCCTTGCCCCGCAGCCGGGAGAACTCGGCGAGGAACGCGATGGCGACCGGGATGTCCATGCCGACGCCGATGCCCATCACGAAGCGCGCGGCGATCAGCGTCCACGTGTCCTGGGCCACCGCGCACACCAGGGCGGTGACGACGAAGAAGAGCATGTTGGCCATGAAGACCCGGTAGCGGCCTATGCGGTCCACCAGCCAGCCGCCGACCAGGGCACCCAGCAGCGAACCGATGCTGATCGAGGCGGTGACCAGCCCGGCCAGGCTGGAGCTGAGGCCGAACTGCTGGGTGATGTCGGGCAGCCCGTACGCCAGGGAGCTCAGGTCGTAGGCGTCGAGGAAGATCCCGCCGAGTGCGATGATCACGATCATGCGCGCGTGCCGGCCGCGTGCGGTGCCCGAATTGACCAGATCGGAGACGTCGGCCGCCGAACGGATCAGCGCCGTGCCGGACGCCGTCTTCGACGACGTGGTGGCGGGTTGGGGAGAGGTGGAGCTCACGGGAGCCTTCCGGTGGTGCAGGGACGTACTGCGGGATCGTATGCATGACCGGGCAGGTATTCGCACATGCGTCCGCATAGCGGTCACCGCGCCGTGCCCATGCCGACCCACGGAAGGACACCCGAAGTCGCGGCCGCACCGTGTCAGGACCGCAGGGCCTCCAGGTGGGCCGTGCGGACCTCGCGGGTCTGGCCCTGGACGACGAGGAACAGGCCCTCCCTGGCGAGGCGCTGGGCCGGGTGGGAGAGGCCGAAGGCACGGCCGCCGCCCGCGGCGATCGCGGCCGTGGTGGCGGCGCGCATCAGGTCGTAGGCCCGGACCTTGACCGCGAGCCGGTCGTCCAGCCGCTCGGCGGGTGGCACCTCATCGATCAGGGCGTAGGCGTCGCGGCGTGCCGCGGCCAGGCGTTCGCGCAGCACACCCGCCGTCTCCTTGGCCTCGCCGTCGCCGGACGCGTCGAGGAGGTCGAGCGCGGCGCGGGCCACGCCGAAGACGGCGGGGTTGGTGTTGGTGTTCTTCGGGCGGTCCTCCGTCGCCCAGCGCTCGTACGGAAGGCGCACCACCACCGCCTCGTCGGGCAGCACGAGCCCGTCGAGCAACAGCCCCACCGTCCGCGCACCGGTGAGCGCGGCGAGCTGGAGCGGGTCCGTGGCGGTGAGGCCCGGCTGCTCGCGGGCGGCGACGCCGGCGAAGACCACCTCGCCGTCCTCGGTCGCACCGCCCAGCAGGAACACGTCGTTCAGCCCCCAGCCGGTGTACCAGGGCACACGTCCGTCGAAGCGCCAGCCGCCCGCCACCCGGGTGGCCCGCACGGGCAGCTCCGGGTAGGCGCGCAGGTGCGAGAAGGCGATTCCGGCGAGCAGCGTGCCCTCGCTCAGCGGGCGCAGCCACCGCCTCCGTATCGCCTCCTCGCCCTCGGCCAGCATGCGCACCGGCGTGTGGTGCTGGGCCTGGACGAAGAACGTCGAACAGCAGGCGCCCGCGAGAATCTCGGCGATCTCCCGGCCGACGGCCGCCGGAGCCTCCGCGCCGCCGTACGCCGCCGGTGCGCTCACCCCCAGCACGCCCGACGCCTTGACGGAGTCGATGGCCGCGGGCGTGACGCCCTCCCGGTCGTGCGCCTCGGCGGCGGGGGAGAGGACGTCGTCGGCCAGCCGACGGGCCGCTGTGACGAGGGGGTGGTCGAGCGTGGCGGTCACGCGGAATGCTCCTCTGCGGTGGAACGGGGCTCGCCCAGGGCGAGCATCAGAAGTCTGTCACGCCACGCCGACTCGGCCGTTCACGGCTGAGCGGGTGACGCGCGGGGCGTCTCCCCCTCCACCCTGGTGAGCAAGGCGACCGCCCTGGCGTGGTGGCCTCGCGCGCCGGTCCTGTCGAGTTCGGCGACGGCCTCACGCAGCACCGCACGCGCTTCTGCCGGGCGGCCGTCGGCCAGCAGTGCTTCGCCGCGCCGCAGCATCGCGGTCGCCGCACCCCGCAGATCACCGCATTCGCGCAGCAGGACCATCGCACGGGCGGCCAGCGAAGCCGACTCCCCCGGTGTGCCGTCCTCCAGGGCGACGGTCGCGGTCATGAGCGTTATCCAGGCGGCGCCGTGCGCGCTTCCCACCTCCTCGTACAAAGTGAGCGCACGTCCGCACGCGGACCGCGCCCGAGCGAGACGGCCGACCGCGACCGCGCTGCGGGCCAGGCCGTAGAGTGTCGTGGCTTCCGCCTGGGCGAGTCCTTGGGCACGGGCGATTCCGGCCGCTTCCTCGTAGACGGTGAGAGCCTCCTGGGACTGTCCGGCCGTGTGCAGCGCTGCTCCCAGGGCGCGCAGCGCGACCCCCTTGTCGGCCGGCGAGAACGAGCGATCGGCGAGTCTCGCCGCCTCCCGGGCATGGTCCAGCTGAGCCTCGGTGTTCCCGAGCGTCTCCTCGCAGTAGGAGAGTCCGGAGAGGCTGTAGAGGTATTCCCGCTGGGCACCGAGCCGTTTGAAGGCCTGGACGCACTCGGCGAAGATGTCGCGTGCGCGAGGGGCGTCCTCGTACAGCAGGGACTGGGCGCGTCCGTAGGCGGCACGCCAGGCGAGGCGCTCGTCACCGGCGGCCGCGGCTGTTCGCTCCACGGCTTGGTAATGCCGGAGCAGCCTGGGGGCATCGCCGGGCTCCCCCAAGGTGGCCAGCACGGTGTCGGTCAGGCGCGCCGCGGCCGGGTAGCGGCCCCGGGCGCAGGCGTCCTCGATGAGCGCCTCGAGGTGCGACCGGTTGGCACGCATCCAGCGGGTGGGGTGCGCGAGAAGCCGCTCGACGTCATGGCCGGCCAGTACCGGAGGCACGGGAGTGTCGTCCGGTGGCAGGTCGTCCGCGGACCGGGCGCCGCGGGCGTAGGCGGTGGTCGCGAGAAGGACCACCGCGTCCAGCAGACGGTCCTGTGCGGCGGCGATCTCCGTGGCGTCGTGGGGCCCGTCGGTGAGGGTGGCGCGTTCGCGGGCGTGGACGGCCAGTAAGTCGTGGAGGCGGTAGACGGGTTCGCCTGCCAGGTCGGTGCCGGCGGGCTCCACCAGATTGCCCGCGACGAGACGCTCCGTGGCCCGGTCACCGTCGCCGCCCAGCAGGGCACCGAGCATCCAGCACGCGAAGTGGGAATGCGGCAGCAGACCGAGCATTCGGAAGGCACGCTGATCACCCAGCGTCATGACCGCGTAGGAGTAGTCGAACAGGGTGCGCAGTCCTACGTCGCCCTCGGAGAGCTCGTCCAGACGGCGCCGGGGGCTGTCCAGCCGGGCCACGAAGGACGCCAGACTGGCATCGGGGCGGCGGGACAGCCGCGCCGCGGCGACGCGCAGGGCCAAGGGGAGGTGACCGCACAGCCGGACGGTCTCCCGGCACGCCTCCGGCTCGTCGTGGACACGTCGCCGCCCGAGCAGCCGTTCCAGCAGTGCAACGGATTCGTCCGGGCTGAGCGAGGACAGCGGCAGATCGTGGATGCCCGCTGACGCGGTACTCATGCGGCGGCTGGTGACCAGCGCGGCACACCCGGCGGTTCCGGGCAGCAGGGGCGTGATCTGTTCGGTGTCGCGGGCGTCGTCGAGCACCAGCAGGACGCGGCGCCCGGTGAGGCGGCCGCGCAGTGCCGCGGTCCGGGCCTCGAGGGTCTGCGGCAGCGGCCCCTGGCAGCCCGCCAGGTGCAGCAGATCGGCCAGCACCTCAGCGGGGTCTCGGGGGGCCGGCGTGGCCCCCGCCAGGGGGAGGTACCACTGGCCGTCCGGGTAGTGGCCGCTGAGGCTGTGGGCGGCCGTGACCGCCAGTGCCGTCTTGCCGACGCCGGGCGGCCCGCAGACGTTGAGCACGGGGACGTTGCCCTCGGTGCGCGCGGACGGTGCCAAGTGCCGCGATATCGCCGACAGGGCCGCCGTCCGGCCGACGAAGGCCGAGGGTGAGGGAGGAAGTTGGCACGCCGCCGTCCAGGGGGAGAACACAGGCGGCTTGGGAGACGTTCCGTCCTGAGCGGGTGGGGCGGTGGTCGCCTGTTCCGGTGCCGGCGGCAGCAGCTCGGGCGCACCGGCCAGGATGGCCTGGTGCAGCTCCTGTAGGCGGGCCGATGGGGCGACCGCCAGTTCTTCGTCGAGAAGGCGATGCAGCTCGCGGTAGGCGCGCAGCGCGTCGGCCTGCCGTCCGCCGCGGTACAAGGCGAGCATGCGCAGGTACCACAGTCGCTCCCGCAGCGGATGGGCGGCGGAGAGCGCTGTGAGACGGGCGAGCGACTGGGTGAGGCGGCCCTGCTCGAGCTCCAGCTCGGCAAGCCGCTCGCACGCTGTCAGGTGCAGCTCCTCCCAGTGGGGCACCTCCTCGCGATGCAGCACCTCGGAGGGGACGTCCGCGAGCAGGGGGCCGCGGCGGAGAGCCACCGCTTGTGCCAGGCAGGCCTCCTCCGCGGTGGCCTCTTTGCTGCCCGCGTGGCGGGCCGCTCGTGCCGTCAGGTCCCGGAACTCCGTGACGTCCAGGGCGTGCGGCTCCACTGCGAGGAGGTACCCCCCGGTGGTCGTGCGCAGCAGATGGGCGGCAGGTCCCAGCGCTCGGCGCGCGCGTAACACATAGGTCTGTAGCACAGCCTTGGCCCTGAGCGGGGGATCGGTGTCCCACAACCGGTCGACGAGGTCGCTCACCGGGACGGATTGGCCCGCCCTGAGCAGCAGCGCCGCGAGGAGGGCGCGGTGTTTCGCGGCCGGTATCGATGCCTCCCGGCCGTCGACGAACACCCGCATGGGCCCCCACAGCTCGAACCGCACCGTCGTCATGTCGTGTCCCCCCTGATCTGCACGCCGACGGATAACCAGCATAGAAACGCGGGCGATCACTGTCAGCCTGCTCACGACAGCGGCAGGACAGCGGCGCGAGAGCGCTTTCGTCCAAGCTCGTCATCGAGCGGCCGAGGGACGAGCGGCACCGGAAGCAGATCGCCGGCCGGGCGCTGCCCCAGAACGTCTCGCGCCGCCCCTCTCAGAGCCTCGGACGAAAGGATGGAACCTTCTGTGTATCGGAAGCTGAGGACCGGTGTGCGCAGCACGACCAAGCGCATGACATCGGCCGGAGCACGGATCGCTGTCGCGGCCGTGGCCACGGCCGGTGCGCTCCTGACGTCGCTGGTGGCGGCGCCGTCCGCCTCGGCGGCGGTTCGGTACTGCCCCGGGACCACCGCCTGGTGCGCCCAAGTCACCGGCATCAACTCCGGGTCGCGGCTGTTGATGCGCGTCGACCCCTACTACGGCAGCGAGGTCACCGGCGTCCGCTTCAACGGGGACTGGCTCCACCTGGAGTGCTGGACCACCGGGGACGCTGACGCCGACGGGCACGGCTACCGCTACTGGATGCTGGTGTCCGGAGTCGGGGGCGGTGACCAGCCCATCGGATATGTGAACGACTGGTACCTGGACAGCGGCGGTTACGCGCAGTGGAGCAAGGTCATCAGCCACTGCTGAGACATCCAGGTTCGAAAGGAATCCCGTGGCAGACGAAAAAGTCCTGGAAGCCCAGAGATGGGTGAACTCCACCTACGGCGCCGTTTCCGGGTACACCACGTGCCCGGAGACCGGTAACACCGGGTGGGCCACCATGTACTCCCTCACCCGGGCCCTCCAGCACGAACTCGGCATCACCGCACTGTCCGACAGTTTCGGCCCCACCACCCTGGCCAAGCTCGGCGAGAAGGGCGACATCGGACCGGACTACGGCAACGGAAACATCATCAAGATCCTTCAGTACGGACTCTTCTGCAAGGGGTACTGGGGAGGATCGCGCATCGGCTCCTACGACACCGACACGGAGATCGCCGTCGCGGACCTCGCCGCGAACGCCGGGATCTTCTCCAACGGCTGGGTCCAGCCGAAACTGTTCAAAGCCATTCTGACCATGGACGCCTACGTCCTGACGCAAGGGGGCAGCGAGCGCATACGCGAGATCCAGCAGTGGCTCAACGGCAGGTACGTCGGGAAGTCCACCTATTTCATCGGACCATGCGACGGTCACTACTCCCGTGCCGTCCAGCAGGCGCTGATGAAGGCGATCCAATACGAGCTCGGACTGCCCGAGGACCAGGTCACCGGGAGCTTCGGCCCGGCGACCAGACAAGGATTGCGCGATCACCGGCTCCGCTCGGGAGACTCCGGTGTCTTCGTGGAGCTGTTCAGCGCCGCTTGTGTGTTCAATGGGCAGGTTGGCGGGCACACCGCCTCATTCACCTCCACCTTCGACTCCGGACTCACCGCATATGTCAAGAAGTTCCAGGAATTCTCGCTCCTCGAGAACCATGGCGACGGGGACTTCGCCACCTGGGCGCAACTCCTGGTGTCCACCGGTGACCCGGACCGGACCGTACACGCCTGCGACACCCGATACCCCATCTCCCTGGATCGGGCGCGGGCGCTGAAGAATGCCGGATACGGGGTCGTGGGGCGGTATCTCGACGAGGAGGAGTCCAGCAAGCTCGACAAGGAGATCCAGCCGGGGGAGCTGGACGCCATTTTCGCCGGCGGACTGCGGGTATTCCCCATCTGGCAGTACAACTCCCGGAATCTTTCGAACTTCACCTACCAACAGGGATACCAACACGCGGTGAGAGCCCATGCCCGAGCGGTCGGGTACGGATTCGCCCGGGGCGTCGTCATCTACTTCGCCGTTGACTACGACGCCACCGACGCGGAGATCAGCAGCAACATCGTCCCGTACTTCCACGGCGTCCAGGCCGGTCTCGTCTCGCAGGGCAAGCGGTACATCGCGGGGGTGTACGGCTCGCGCAACGTGTGCATCCGGGTCAGCGACGAGGCTTATACCGCCTGTTCCTTCGTTTCCGGCATGTCCTCGGGATACTCCGGAAACCTGGGCTTTCCACTGCCGTCCAACTGGGCGTTCAACCAGATCCAGGAGATCAAATTCAGCAACGGCGCGGACACCTTCGACCTCGACCGCGACGCCCACCGGCCCGCGGTCGACCCGGGGGTCGGCGCGGACGGCGTCAACGGAGAAGTCGCCACGGTCGAGGCCTTTCTCGATCACGTCGACGCCTTGTACGCGACCGCGGTCAGGTACAACGGCGGCGATCCGAATCTGCGGGTGCTGGAATACCTGCGCCACCCGCGGTACACGACGGGCGTCAACAGATACGGCTGGGAGATACTGATCGGTGATCCCGACTACGAGTGGATCGCCTACGCGGAAGCCAACGGACCGGCCCGCATCCCGACCTACAAGGATCCGGCCTACGGCATCACCATCAACGCCGACCACCTGAGCGCCACCGCCAGCGGCGTCTATCTGAAGGGTCCCGGATCCGGCACCACGGCCGGTCTCGGTGACTTCGCCGGTTGGGGCGGCGACCTGTGCACCTTCTACGCCGACTGGCGCAACGCCGATGCCGCCTACCCCTCCGGCTACGCCTTCTGTAGTGATCGTCTGGCGAAAGTCAACGCGGCCACCAGCTTCTCCCTCGAAGACCTCGTCGACGACGTCGACGGGTACTTCATAGGTCAGGCCCTGCGCCAGGGGGCCAGAATCGACGAAGCCTTTCGCGGCTACCTGAGCGGTGACGCGCCGGTGCGAAGGTTCAGGCGGTTCTTCGCAGAGCGTTACGGGAACAGCGTCGCCGATACGGTCGCCACCGCCCGCTCCATGCTCGTCGACGAGGGCGAATGGAGCGCGCTGCGCCTGGCCGCGATCCGCGTGACCGCATGGGACGCCGTCATGCCCGCGTGGCTGCCTGACGAGAAGCTCGACCCGTTCCTCCAGGGCTATGCCGACACCATCCAGGCACTGGCGGGACCGGGGGACGGCTGACGCAGGACATGGGTCCTCGGGGCCCGGACGGCGCGGGGGCGGACCGTGCCGTCCGGGCGTGCACCACCGGGACCGCGGACCGCCGCCCGGCCGCTTCCGAACCCGCTGCCGTGACCGGTCAGGGGCGGAAACATTCCGGGCGGCCGACGCCCACCGGGTCGAAGCACACCCGCAGTCCGGTGATCTCGCTCGCGTCGACCATGTAGGTGAAGAGGTAAGCCTTGGTGTCGTGGACGTCGGCGACTTCTTCTCGCTGCGACGGGCTGCCGGGAGCCGAGATCTCGATCGCGTCTCCGACCTTCGCATGCCAGAACCGGCCCCATGCCGCCGCGCACACCTTGCTGTACCGGATTTGCACGAAAGCACCGGTCCGGGTGCGGTGCTTGGGCCCGAGCACCTCCGACCGATCGGGCAACGAGCAGTACGTGGGGGCGCCGGAGTCCTTCCCCTCGCACGTCTTCCCCCGGCAACCGACAGGGGGTTCCAGGACGGGGGACGCCAGACTCGTCGCCTGTCCGGCACCCGAGTCCTGCACGGACAGCGCCGTGATCACCGCGGTGGCGGCCAACGCGGCCACTCCCGCGCCGAGGATGAACAGCCACCGGTGCCAAGCCTTGCCAAGCGCGGCCGTGGTGATGCCCGTGGCGCCTGTCGCGGTCGGGGCGGCCGTGGCACTCGGGGCGCCGGCGGCAGCCGGGGCAGGTACGGGCGGCGGCACGGTCGGGGTGGAGGGGGTGGAGGTGGAGGGGGCGTGCCGGGCGCGCCCGCTCCACTCCGCGTCCGCCAGTTCCCACAGCGCCAACAGCCGCCCGGTGGGCTCCTGAGCCAGTGCGCACAGGGCCAGGACGGCTTGCCGGGGCACGGGCTTCTTGCCGTTGAGGTAGCGCTCCCACGAGGACTTGCTGTACGCGGTGCGCTCGGCCAGCGCCGCCAGGCTCAGGCCCGTGCGCGCCCGTACGTCGCGGAGTCCTTCGGCCAGCGCCGCACATTCCGGTGCGGGACCGGTCATTTTCGCAGCACCTGCCAGGTGTCCGGGCCCACGATGCCGTCCTCCGGCAGTCCGGCCTTCTTCTGGAGACGCACCACTGCTGCGATGGTCTGCTGCCCGTAGATCCCGTCGACGACGCCCGGATCCACCTTGTGATGGCGCAGCAGGCACTGGGCCTCCACCACGTCCCAGCCCGGTCCCGCGAGGATGGCGGTGCGCGTGGTGCTGTACCGCGCGGTCAGTCCCCCGCCCACCGCACGGGACCTGCGCACGTCGCAGGGATAGGTCTTGCCCAGCTGGTAGACGTACGGGCCCGGCCCCTCGGTGGCGGTGCCGGTGCTGCCGCTCGGCCGTGGGCTGTCCACGGCCGTCCTCGCCTTCCCGTCTCCGCCGTCGTCGTCGCCCCAGGGCGCGGCGATCAGCATTCCGGCGCCCATCCCCACGAGCGCGGCGGCCACGACGGCGGCGAGGGCGATGGGCCTGCGCACCCCTGGCGGCCGCTCGGCCCCCACCGCCATGCGCCGTTCCTCCTTCTCCGCCGCCTGCTCGCCGCCGTCCTGCGCGGCGGCCGCCGGGGACCGGGCCTCTCGCTGCTGCCACGCTTGCTCGGCCATCTCGTGCAGGACGAGCACCTGGGTCGGCTCCGCCCCGACGACCCGCGCCAGTGCCTCCACTGCCTGCCGTGGCGGCAGCGCCTTCCCGTTGAAGTAGCGCTCCCAGGAGGCGCGGCTGTATCCGGTCTTGGACTCAAGCGATACCAGGCTCAGCCCGCTGCGGTCCTTCAGCCGGCGCAACTGGATGATCAGTTTCCGCACCCGCTCGTCGAGCGAATCCGGTAATTCCTTCCAACGCGGCATGCTCCACCCCATACGCGTCGAGTTCCGTGAGGCTCAGTATCCGCCTCCCGCGTCCTGCGGTGCGCCGCTTCACTTTCCTCGGGTAGCGGCGATTCGGCCATGGGGTGACTCCATGTCAGCCCCCTTCGCTGCCGACTGCATCCGCGCCGTACGGGGCGCGTCACCGCTTCGGGAGGAGGCCGACCGTCCACAGCGGACGGCAAAAGACAAAAGGCGGACGGCAAAAGACAAAGGCAAGGAGCGTTGTGCACTCCTTGCCACTCTCAACGTATAGCGCACGGGGGGCCTTGCGGCAAGGCCCCGGCGGTGCTGCACACTCTCCGGCCGGAGCAGCTGGCTGAAATGCAACCGTGGTCAAGGGGGGGTTTGATGATTGACGTGATCGTGGTCGGCGGCGGACCGACCGGTTTGATGCTGGCCTGTGAAGTGCGGCTGCACGGTGTGCACGTGGTGGTGCTGGAGAAGTTGACCGAGCCCACCGGGCAGTCCCGCGGACGCGGTCTGCACGCGCGCAGCGTCGAGCTGATGGACCAGCGCGGCCTGCTGGACCGGTTCCTCGCGGTCAGTGAGAAGTTCCAGGCCGGCGGTCTCTTCGGCGGCATCGTCAAGCCGTGGCCGGACCGGTTGGACACGGCTCACCCGTACGGCCTCGCCACCCCGCAGTCGGTCACCGAGCGGCTGTTCAACGAGCGTGCCCTCGAACTCGGTGCCGAGATCCGGCGCGGCTGCGAGGTGGCCGGGCTGAGCCAGGACGAGGACGGGGTGACCGTGGAGCTGGCGGACGGCACGCGGCTGCGCTCGCGCTACCTCGTCGGGTGCGACGGCGGCCGCAGCACGGTGCGCAAGCGGCTCGGTGTCGGTTTCCCCGGTGAGCCCGCCCAGGTGGAGACGCTGCTGGGGGATATGGAGGTGACCGAGGATCCGGCGACGGTCGCGGCCGTCGTAGCAGAGGTCCGCAGGACCCAGCTGCGGTTCGGCGCCATCCCCGAAGGGGACGGGGTGTACCGCCTCATCGTGCCCGCCGACGGTGTGGCCGAGGACCGTGCGACCGCCCCGACCTTCGAGGAGTTCAAGCGACAGCTGCGGGCCGTCGCGGGCACCGACTTCGGGGTGCACTCGCCGCGTTGGCTGTCCCGGTTCGGCGACGCCACCCGGCAGGCCGAGCGCTACCGGGTCGGCCGGGTGCTGCTGGCCGGCGACGCGGCGCACATCCACCCGCCGACCGGCGGGCAGGGGCTCAACCTCGGCATCCAGGACGCGTTCAACCTCGGCTGGAAGCTGGCCGCCGAGGTGGGCGGCTGGGCGCCGGAGGGGCTGCTGGACAGTTATCACACCGAACGGCACCCGGTGGGCGCCGGCGTACTGGACAACACCCGTGCGCAGATCACCCTGTTGGGGACCGATCCGGGTGCGACCGCGCTGCGGGAGCTGTTCTCGAAGCTGATGGACTTCGAGGAGGTGAACCGGTACGTGACCGAGATGATCACCGCGGTCGGGGTCCGCTACGACTTCGGTGAGGGTCACGAACTGCTCGGCGGGCGGATGCGGGACGTACGGCTGAAGCGGGGGCGCCTGTACGAGCTGATGCACGGCGGGCGCGGACTGCTGCTCGACCGGACCGGCCGGCTCTCGGTGGCGGGCTGGGCGGACCGGGTCGATCACGTCGTCGACGTCAGTGAGGAACTCGATGTGCCCGCGGTGCTGCTGCGGCCGGACGGCCATGTGGCATGGGCCGGTGAGGACCAGCGGGATCTGCTCGGCCGGATGCCCGAGTGGTTCGGCGCCGCCGTGAGCTGAGGGCGCGGTCCGCCCCACGAGGGCGAGCCGATCCAGGACAGCCCAGGGCGACGTCTTCCCGGCCCGGGGCTGAGCCGCGGTCACGATGTGGTCGCTCCGTCGCGGCGCCCCGAACCCGGCCGCAGGGCACCGCGCGGTCTACCGCCGCCCGCGCCGGGAGGGGCGCCGCGGCCTGGTCACGGGGGCCTCGCGGTTGCCGCGACGGGGACGGTCCGGGAGCGCGATCCTCCACCCCAGCGGTCGAGGACCCTCCCCGTCGCTGTTCGTCAGGCGGGGGTTTCGGCGGTGACGGTCAGGACCGCGCGGCCGAGGATGTGGGCGGCCATGGTGAAGCCGAGGACGGCCGGGGTGGCGTCGGCCGGGACACCGATGGACTCGACGTCGAGGGCGTGCACCACGATGAAGTAGCGGTGCGGGCCGTGCCCGGCCGGCGGGGCGGCCCCGATGAAGCGGGCCGCGCGGGCGTCGTTGGGCAGGTGGTAGGCGCCGTCGGGCAGGCCGGAGCCGGTGTCGTCACCGGCGCCCTCGGGCAGTTCGGTGACGGTGGCGGGGATGTCGGCGACCGCCCAGTGCCAGAACCCGGATCCGGTGGGGGCGTCGGGGTCGTAGACGGTGACGGCGTAGCTCTTGGTGCCTTCCGGGGCGCCGCTCCAGGACAGCTGCGGGGAGATGTCCTTGCCGCCGGGGACGCCGGAGATACCGGAGAACTGCTCGAGCGGCCAGGCGGCGCCGTCGGTGACGGTGGTGCTGGTAACGGTGAAGGAGGCCGCCTCGGGGAGGCGGGCGAAGGGGTCGTTGGCGCTCATGGCGTCGTTCCTTTCAGGCCGTGCTGTGGGTGGGCGTGATGCCCGGCCGTGCCGTGGGTGGCGGTGACGCGGTCGGCGAAGGGCCCGCGACGTGGCGTGGCGGTATCGCCGTCATCACCTGCCTCGACTATGGATCGACCATAGCAGCAATAATCGATTATCGAGACGATCATCTATCCTGGGTGCATGACCCAGACAACCCACACCTCGACCCCACCGGGGAAGCGGATGCTCTCCGAGCAGGTCTACGCACATCTGCGGGACGCGATCATGCGCGGGGACTACGCCCCCGGCGACGCCCTCAAACCGCAGGACCTCGCCAAGGAACAGGGCGTGAGCCTCGCCGTCGTGCGCGAGGCGCTCGTGCGGGTGGTCGGCGAGGGCCTCGCCGACCGGCTGCCCAACCGCGGTTTCGCCGTCCCGGCCTTCTCCGATCGCCGCTGGCAGGAGATCGCGGAGGCTCGCCGGACCATCGAACCGGTCGTGCTGCGCATGTCCGTCGAGCGCGGCGATCTCGACTGGGAGACCCGCGTGCGGGCCGCCCACCACCGTCTGGTCCGCACCCCGCCGTACGTGCCGGAGGAGGGCGCGCACTACAGCGGCGCGTGGTCCGAGGCGCACCGGGTCTTCCACCGCACCCTGCTGGAGGGGTGCGGCAATCCGGTCCTGCTGGAGACCTTCGACCGGATGTGGACCGCGAGCGAGCTGGCCCGCCGCTGGTCGGCGCACCGCAACCCCGACCGGGACGGCGCCGCCGAGCACCGTCGGCTGGAGGAGGCGGCGCTGGCCCGCGACGCCGACACCGCGGCCGAGGTACTGGCCCAGCACCTCACCATGACCGCGGCCGTGCTGACCGGCCGTACCCACCACGAATCCGCGGAGGACATCTGATGCACCTCGCCGACCTGGCCGGACGGCCGCACCTGAGCTGCGGCATGACGTCGTACGAGGCGAGCGCCGGCCGCCACTGCCACGACGCCGTCGGTCCCCTGCACTCATGCGTGTACTTCGCGCCGGAGTGGCAGGACGAACTCGCGGCGCTCGGGCTGGAGCGCGGCGCCATGGCCTACTTCGCGGGCCGCGCGGCCCCGCTCGGGGCGGTGGGCGCGGGCACCGTCACGGCGACGTTCTACAACTTCAACCCCGCGCACGTGGAGCGGTACATCCCCGCCGCGTGGGCGCTCGCCACACCGGAGGCGGTGCTCGCGGCCCGGCTGCGCGGCGCGGACAGAACACTGCGACGGCTGCTCGGGGAGGAGGCCCTCACCTCGAAGGAGATGGCCGAGGCGGCCGAGTTGGCGATGCGGGCCACCGAGGCGTGCCGCCGAGAGGCGCGCCCGCTGTACGCCGCCAACGCCGACCTGCCCGTGCCCGGGGAACCGCATCTGACCCTGTGGCACGCCGCGACACTGCTGCGCGAGCACCGGGGTGACGGTCACCTCGCCGCCCTGGCGGTCGCCGGCCTGTCCGGGATCGAGGCGCTGGTCCTGCACAACGCCACCGGCAAGGCGCCGACATCGGCGCTGTTCATGCGGACTCGCGGGTGGTCCGCCCGGCAGTGGGCCGACGCCCGGGACGGGTTGCGCGAGCGCGGTCTGCTGGACGAGGCGGGGGAGCTCACCAAGGCGGGCGCGGCCCTGCGCGGTGAGGCCGAGGTGCTCACCGACCGCCTCGACGCCGCCCCGTACGACCACCTCGGTGCGGCCGCCACCGCGCGCCTGACCGAGCTGGCCGGCGGCTTCACCGCAACCCTCAGGGCGGCGGGTGCCTTCCCCGCGGTGCACTTCGGCAAGGGCTGAGGCCGGAACCGGGAGCCGGGTGGTGTCGCCCTGGAGGCCGACACCACCCGGCTTCGACTCCCGTTGCGCATTAGTGTCGCCAGACTGCGGAGTTTTCGCGGTGACTGACCCTCTTGATGTTGCGACAAGTGTCGACAGTATGGTCCCGTCAAGCCTCATAAGAGGAGAACCGCCATACATGCCGGTCATCTGCTCGGCATGCCCTGAGCCGACCCGCGGAGTGGGCACGTCTTCCGTCGGTTCATCCGTCGTTTCTCACCGCCTCCGACAGCACGCGTGCCGGTCGGCCATGCCCGATGTCGGCGGGCAGCTCCACGCGTTGCCGGAGGGCGCCGAGCAGGCTGTTCCAGCCGTCCGCGAGGGGTGGGCTGTGCAGCAGCATCCGGTCCACAGGGCGCAGGGTGCCCCCGCGCCGACCGCGGATCCGGTCCGCGATGTCCCCGGCGCCGTCGGTTCCCGGGAGTCGTGCCACGGGATGTTCCTTTCTCGTGAGGAGGAGGCGGCCTCAGAAGAGGGGACGCCGGTCAATCCGGCCGCGCGGGTGCCCGCAGCACGGCCTGGTGCACGGTGTCGCCGAACACCAGGGCGGGGGTCTCGTCGGGGCCGGTGAACCGCGGCCAGTGGGGCAGGCCGCCGCCGTTCGGATCGCCGGAGGTGACGAAGCGCGCCCAGGCGTCGGCCATGACGGCTGCCAGACGCCGGTCGGTGTCCTGCCACGGCCAGGTGGGGCGCTGCGCCAAGTTGTCCAGTACGTAGGGGAGTCCGGCCGTGTGATAGACGCCGAGGTCGGGCAGACCGGGCGGCAGCGCGGGCCGGCGGGCGAAGCGGTACATCCAGGTGGGCGAGGTCGATGTGGCCTGGTGAGTGCGGGCCCAGTGCCATACGGGACCCACGAACCGGGTCCACCCCGACCGGCTCCCCGCGGCACAACGGACCCTGTACGAGGAGATCACCGGCGGTCCGCGCGCGGCCGGCCACCAGCTGTTCCCGCTCACCGACGCCGAGGGCCGCCTGAACGGGCCGTTCAACGCCATGCTGTCCAGCCACCGGCTGGATACGCGCTGCCGTCCCGTTGACATGTTAAGCACAAGCACCCTAGTTTTTGCATATGCTGCCACGATGTTGCAAATGTTGCAACACGATCGTTGCGACCCTGCCGGTCACCACCTTCCCGCTCGCCCGGAGCCAGGACGCCTTTCACGCCGTGGGACAGGGCGAGGGCAGCGTCAAGATCCTCATCAACCCGCACCACAACGGAAGCTGAACACCCGTGCCCGCACCCACGCGAACCGCCCCCACCCGCGCACCCGGCGCCTGGGTCGTCGGAGGCACCAGCGGAATCGGCCGCGCCACGGCCGAACGCCTGGCCCGCGACGGCTACGTCGTCGCCGTCTCCGGACGGCGCAGGGAACTGCTGGAGGAGGTGGTCCGGGACATCGCGGCCCAAGGCGGCCGGGCCCACGCCATCCCGGTCGACGTCACGGACGCCGCCTCCGTCGCAGCCGCCTACGCCGACATCGACGCCGTACTCGACGGCCCCCTGGAACTCCTGGTGTGCTCGGCCGGCACCAACGTCCGCAACCGCTGGTGGTCCGACCTCACCCCCGCCGACTTCGATCAGGTCGTCGACACCAACCTCAACGCGGTCACCCGCTGCGCCCTCACCGTGCTCCCCGGCTTTCCGGCACAAGGGCTTCGGACAGGTCGTCATCGTGTCCTCCTGGGCCGGATGGCAGTACATGTCCGCCGCCGGAGCCGCCTACAGCGCCAGCAAGACGGCCCTGGGAGCCCTCGTACAAACCCTCAACGACCAGGAAGGACGTTCCGGAATCCGGGCCACCCACCTGTGTCCCGGCGAGGTCGTCACCGACATCCTGCGCACCCGGCCCGTCCCCCCGTCCGAGGAGGAGATGGCGCGCATGCTCGACCCCGACGACGTGGCCGAAGCCGTCAGCTGGCTGGCGGGCCTGCGCGCGAAGGTATGCGTCAACGAACTCGTCCTCACCCCCGTCCACAACCGCATGTACGTCGACACCAGCGCCTGCCCGCCCCCGGAGGCCCGAGCGTGACCGCCCAGCTGACCGCCGTGGTCACCGACGACAACGTCTGGCCCTGGCTGCGCGAGGACACCACATTCGCCGACCACGGCGTCGATGCGCGCTTCGTGCCCCTGACCGACACCCAACGCCTGAAGCGGCACCTGGCCACCGCCGACACCTGCGTCAGCGTGTTCTTCCCCGCGGACCTCGCCCGAAGCGCCGGACACCGGCTGCGGCTGCTGCAGATCACCGTGGCCGGCACCGACCAGATCGCCTGGCAGGATCTCCCCGCCACGGTCACGGTGGCCAACTCCTTCGGCCACGGCCGATCCGTCGCCGAACACGTACTGATGACCGTGCTGGCCGCCCGCAGACACCTGTTGTGGCACGATGCGCGGCTGCGCCGGGGACACTGGCACAGCCGGCTGGCCGACCCCGAGGCACCCACCTTTCGCACCCTTCCCGGCACCACCGCCGGAATCGTGGGACTCGGCCACATGGGACGGTCCATCGCGCGGCTGTGCTCGGCGGTCGGCATGCGCCCCATCGGCATCCGGCGCTCGGCGGCCGAACGCAGCACCGACGACCCCGACCTCGCCTGGGTGGACGGACCCCACGCCCTGCCCGACCTCCTCGGCGAAAGCGCCGTCCTGGTGCTGGCCTGCCCCCTGGACGACACCACCCGCCACCTGATCGGTGCCACCGAACTGGACCTGCTCGGACCCGACGCACTCCTGGTCAACGTCGGCCGCGGAGCACTGGTCCAGGAACGGTGCCTGTACGAGGCACTGCGCACCCGGCGGCTGGGCGCGGCAGCGCTCGACGTCTGGACGACACCGGCCGGCCCCGCACCCACCCCGCCCTCACCCCTGCCCTTCCACGAACTCACCAACGTGATCATGACACCGCATTACTCCGCCACCGCGGAGGACACCTACCGCGACCGGGCAAGGGAAGTCGCCGACAACCTCACGCGCCTGGCCACACGACGGCCACTGCGCAACGTGATCCGCACCGGGGAAGCGGAGGCCACCCGATGAACCGGACCCACCCGATGAACCGGACCCACCCGGTCAACCGGACCCGCCCGCACACCACCGACGCCCTCACCATCGGCGAGACCATGGTGATGGTCACCCCTCAGGAAGGCGGCCGGCTCGACGCCGAGTCCAGCTTCGTCCTGAGGCCCGGCGGTGCCGAGTCCAACGTCGCCGCCCTCCTCGCCGAACTCGGTCACCCCACGCACTGGGCCGGCGCCCTGGGCACCGACCGGCTCGGCGACATCGTCACCACCGTACTGTCCCGTCACGGAGTGGACACCTCTCTGGTGCGCCGCGACCCCCACCGCCCGACCGCCGTCTACTTCAAGGACCCCACGCCGCAGGGCACACAGGTCGCCTACTACCGCGGCGGATCGGCGGCCACCGGCCTGAGCACCGCCGACCTCCCGGCATGGACCAGCCTCAGCCCCCGCGTCGTCCACCTGTCCGGCGTGCTGCCGGCCCTCTCACCGAGCTGCGCCGAACTCACCCGCCACATCGTGTTCGACCGCCCCTGGCCCAACACACCCGTCAGCTTCGACGTCAACCACCGCCCCGTACTGTGGCAGCGCGCGGGTGACGGCCCCCCGGCCCCCGGTGAGCGGGCCGCGGACACGCTGTACGACCTCGCCCAGCACAGTGACATCGTCTTCGTCGGGCGAGACGAGGCCGCCGCACTGTGGGGCACCACCGACGCCGAGAGCGTCCGCGCCCTGATCGACAAGCCGGAACACCTCATCGTGAAGGACGCCGCCGTCGAGGCGGTCTCCTTCACCGGCGCCGGCACCGTACGGATGCCCTCCCGCCGGGTCCGCGTCGTCGACCCGGTCGGCGCAGGAGACGCCTTCGCGGCCGGCTGGCTGAGTGGCTGGCTCCACGGACAGCGGGAGAGCCTGCGGCTGGGACTCGGACACTATGCCGCCTCGCGGGTCCTCGCGTCCGCCTCCGATCTGACGACACTCCCGGCGGCCGGGGACGTCATCACCTTGCTGGAGGATGAGTCCGGCAGCAGCTCCCAGGACAGGAACTGAGGAACCCCTTCATGTCGCAGACCGTCGCCCGCGCCATCGACATCATCGGCTTCGTCTCCCACCAGCCGCGCTCGCTCAACGATGTCGCCGAACACCTCGGTGTACACAAGTCGACGGCTCTGCGACTCCTCCAGACCCTGGAGGAGGCCGGATTCGTCCGCAAGGACGCCGGTGGCCACTACGCCATGGGCTTCCAGCTCATCGCCTACGGCCAGCTCGCTCTCGACCAGGTCGAGGCGCGCTCCCTGGCCCACCCCGTCCTCCAGGAACTGGCCGCGCGGTACGGCCACACGGTCCATCTCGGTGAACTCGTCGGCGACCGCGTCGTCTACGTCGACAAGGTCGACGGCAAGGGCACCGTGGCCATGGGCTCCCGCATCGGCCTCCAGGCCCAGACCCACACCGCCGGCGTCGCCAAGGTGATCACCGCGTACCAGGACCCGGCGGCGCAGGAACGCATCCTCGACCAGGCCACGTTCGAGCGCTACACCGACACCACACACACCAGCCGCGAGTCCCTCGTCGCGGATCTGCGGGAGACCCGCGCCCGCGGCTGGGCGGAGGACAACGGCGAACACGAGGGCTACATCAACTGCGTCGCCGTGCCCGTCTTCGACGCCCGGGGCAAGGTCACCCATGGCATCTCCGTCACCGCCCTGGCCGCGGTCGCCCCGCTCGCCGAACTCCGCGGCCATCTCGACGAATTCCGCTCGGCCGCCCAGCAGATCAGCACCGAACTGGGCTGGAAAGGAAACACCCCATGACCGCCGCCGACCTCAGCAACGGCTTCTTCGCCCGGCACCTGGCCGCCATCCCCGTGATCGGCATCTTCCGCGGCCAGGACCCGGCCACCACCGTCGAACTGTGCCGCCGCGCCTGGGACTTCGGCGTCACACTCGTCGAAATCCCCGTACAGTCCGAATCGGCCCTGCCCTCCCTGGAGGCCGCCGTCGAAGCGGCCCGCGCCCACGGCAAGCAGGTCGGGGCCGGCACGGTCACCACCGCGCGACGCCTGCGGCAGGTCCAGGACATCGGCGCCGCCTTCACCGTGGCCCCCGGTCTGCATCCGGAGGTCGTCGAGGCCTCCGCCCAGGCCCGGCTGCCCCACCTGCCGGGCGTCGCCACCGCCACCGACATCGCCAACGCCACCGCCACCGGCCTGACCTGGCTCAAGGCGTTCCCCGCGGAGCAGCTCGGCACGGGCTGGATCACCGCGCACCGCGCGCCGTTCCCCGATGTGCACTTCGTCGCCACCGGAGGCATCGGTGCGCACAACGCCGCCGGCTTCCTGTCGGCAGGGTGCGCCGCCGTCGCCGTGGGGTCGGCGCTGGCCGACCCCGCCGCCCTTCCCCGGCTGCGGGAGGCGGTGAGCCCCGTGCGACGAGAAACACCGTCCTACACGGCAGGGCCCCGCTCACCCCTGTCCTGACCGCCGCGGGAACCTCCCGCCCCCGAGAGCCGCACCAGCCGCACCCCCGGACAGCGGCGTCGCACTGCACTTCAACGGTGAGATCCGCAAGGCGATCCTGAAGAGAGTCCCCATGACCCACACACCCTCCGCGCCCGAAGTCGACCTGAAAGCCATCAGACGAGTCGTCGTCGCCAGTTCCATCGGCACCGTCATCGAGTGGTACGACTTCGCCCTGTACGGCGTGGCATCAGCGCTGGTCTTCGGACCGCTCGTCGAGACCCGCTACCGCTTCACCGCGATCGCCTTCTCCCGTGAGCTGAACGTGATGGTCCTGGGAGGCACCACCCCCTTCATCGCCACCGCGCTCGTGGCCGTGGCCGACGGGCCCTGGCTGGTCGTCGGCTTCGTCATCGCCTGCCAGGCACTGACGGTGCTGGGCCTCGCCCTGGCCCGCTCACCGCGCACCCGCGCCGAGCGAGAGGACTCCGGGGAGCTCGACGGTGCGGACCGCACGGCACTCGCCTCGAGAACCTGAGAACCCAGCGTCCCGGCCGGCCTGCCGGCCGGGACTGCCCGCCGACGATCACGTACGCGGCGCCCATGAGGTGTGCCAGGTGTGCCACGATCATGCCGGCCGGCCCGGCCCCGCTGACGATCACCGCTCCCGGCGACCGCGTAGCCCGCGCGTTGCAGAGCGTGCACCGCGACCCCGGCAGGCTCCGGCAGGGCGCCGGTCTCCAGCGGGACGGTGTCCGGCAGGGGGACGCAGATGTCCTGCGGCACGGCGACCCGACCACGCCCAGGGTGACCATGGTCGGGAAGGGCTCCGTCCAGGATCGCCCGCGCGGCGGCCGCCCTCGTCGAGGGCGGCCGCCGCCGTCGGCATCGGCACCGGTACCACCTGCGCCGCTGTCGCCGCGCAATGCGCGCACCGGGACGACCTGACAGTGATCAGCGCCGCGCAGGAGCGGCCGCACGTCCACCTCGACGTCCTGATCCTCGGCTGCGGGGGCCTGTCCGCCGAATGACACTGGGCGACCTCTCGCTCGCCGACGTCCTGGTCACCGACCGGACACCTCCGCCGCACCCGCGGGAGGCGTCGTCGCCCCGGAGTGACACCGCAGCGGCCCAGCCCGGCGGGGACCGCCCGCCGGGGAGCCCGGGTGGCCGCGGGCCCGTAGATTGGAGGCATCCCCCGCACCGGGGGCGGGCTCCCCGGGGAGGTACGGCTCCAGCGTCACGAGGTGCACTTCATGGCCGTGCTGACGTACGTGTTGTCGGTGCTGGCGGCATGCGCCAACGCCGTGGCGTCGGTGCTGCAACGGAAGGCGAACCGGGAAGTCCCTGTCGAGTTCGAGCTGAAGCCGCAGCTGATCACGCAGCTGCTGCGCCGCCCGGTGTGGGTGGCCGGGGTGCTGGGGGTGATCGCGGGATTCCTGCTCCAGGCGGCGGCGCTGCACCGCGGGCAGCTGTCCGTGGTGGCACCGATCCTCGCCTTCGAACTGCCCCTGACCCTGATGATCGCGGCACGCGTTTTCCACGCGCCGCTGCGGCACCGCGAGTGGGCCGCCTGCCTGGGGATGTCGGCCGGACTGGCCGCGGTCCTGTACTTTCTGGCCCCCTCTTCGGGCCCACCCGGATCCGTGCCGTGGCAGGTCTGGCTGATGGCGACCGGCGCCACGGAGGCGTTGACGCTCGCGGCGTTCGAGTGGGCACGCCGCGGTGACATCGCGACGGACCAGCGTGTGGGCAGCGCCCGGCGGGCGGCGGGGTTCGGACTGGCCGCGGGGTGCCAGTTCGGGATGACGGCCGCGTTCGTCAAGGCGATGACGCTCCGGCTGGGGCACGGCATCGGGGCCGTCCTGACCGGGTGGGAGGTCTACGCGATGGCCGTCTCCGGCCTGGTGGCGATGTTCCTGCTCCAGTCGGCGATGCATGCCGGGCGCCTGATCGCCGCCCAGCCCGCTCTCACGCTGTCCGATCCGCTCGTCTCCGTCATGTGGGCGGTCGCGGTGTTCGGCGAGCGGGTGCGGGGCGGCACATATCTGCTGCTCGCGATGGCCGGCGGTGCGCTGCTGGCCTTCTCCGTGCTCGTGCTGGCACGCTCCGACCTGCTGGGCGACGGGGACCTTCCCTCCGTCACACCATCGAGGGACGGTCACCGGCAACCGGGCGAAAGATAGCCGAGGAGGGGCACGGCGAGGCATCCGCCGCGCGGTCGCGGGGTACCTCCCGTGTGCCGACGTGGGCGGACAGTCCGCTGCGCCGGGCGGCGAGTAACTCCATCGAACGGGATGTGGCAGCGTGGTCTACGCGTACGGACTCACCGCCGCCTGCCTGCTCGGACTGGGTTTCGTGCTGCAGCAGCACGCGGCGCAGAGCGCGCCCCTGGCCGACTTGCTGTCCTTCCGGCTGCTCCTCGACCTGCTCCATGACCGGGTGTGGCTGGCCGGCATCGGCTGCATGGTGGTCGGCCAGATCTTCGGGGCGCTGGCACTCGCCCAGGGCGATGTGTCCATGGTCGAGCCGCTGCTGGCCACCAATCTGCTGTTCGCCATGGCCCTGGCCCGGCGGCTCAGCGGTCAGAGTCTGGGCTGGTCGGGATGGGCGGGCGTGGTGCTGCTCAGCGGTGGGGTGGCGGCGTTCATGCTGGCCGGCCGGCCGGCCGGCGGCTCCAGGGCGGAGATCGGCGCGCTGCGGTTCTGGCTGGTCTTCGGCGGTGTGCTGGCCACGGCGCTCGCGCTGGTCGTGGTCGCTCGCCATCTGCGCCTGGCGGAGGAGCCGCCGTTCCTGGCTGCCGCGGCGGGTGTGCTGTACGGCCTACAGGACGCGCTGACCCGGATGTCGAGCGAGTTGTTCGGCGCCGGCGGTGTGATGGCGGTGGTGACGAGCTGGCAGCCCTACACGATCGTCGCGCTCGCGGTGACCGGGCTCATGCTGGTGCAGAGCGCTTTCGAGACCGGTCCGCTGCGGATGTCCCTGCCGGGCCTCACCGCGGCCGAGCCCCTGGCCGGGATCGTCTGCGGCGTCGGCTTCCTCGGCGACCGGCTGCGTCTCGACCCTGCCGCGCTGGCCTGGCAGGCGGGGGGTCTGCTCGCCGTGGTGGCGGGGGTCGTCGTGCTCGGCCGCCACCCGGCGATGCCGTCCGGGGTCCGGCCGGCAGATGCTGGTCCACGTGGCGGCGGAGATCCGCGGGGAGAGGGGTGAGGGACATCGCGTCCCGCGCGACCACCGCTCCCGGCCCGTCGAAGGCGCCGTCGAACAGCACCGATTTCTGCGCCGATCTCGGCGACAGTCGCCGAGGACCGCTGCTCAGGGTCTGGCCACCGACCGGAACTCGGTCGGCGTCATACCGGTGCGCCGGTGGAAGAACGCGCTGAAGACCGTCGGGAGGGCGAATCCGACGCGCTCGCCGATGACGGCCTGCGCCAGCGAGGTGTGGACGAGCAGGCGTTTCGCCTCCAGCACCACCCGGTCGTCGATGTAGCGCTTGGCGCCGCAGCCGACGGCGGCCCGGGTGGCACGGGTGAGGGTGCGGGCGCTGTAGCCGAGCCGGGCGGCGTAGTCCTCCACGCGGTGGGTGCGGTGGAAGTCCTCCTCGACAGCCCGCCGGAACCGGTGGAACGGTTCGCTGCTGCCGGAGTCCCTCCGCCGTCGCGGGTCGGCGAGATGGACCAGCCGGATGACGATCACCGACAGCAGGTTGCGCAGTGTCTCGAGGTATGCCTCCAGCGCCAGGCCGGACAGCTCGGCGTGCTCCGCCACCAGCGCGTCCAGGAGGCCGAGCAAGGCGGCCTGACGGGGCGGGTCCGGTGTGATGAGACGGTGCGGGATGTCCTCGCCGTCCCGGATGAGAGCGTCCGTCGCCGCACTGGGGAAGCCGGACGGAAAGACCAGCGCGGTGGCGTCGCCGGCACCGGCTCCGTCCGGGAACCGGAGCACCTGCCCTGGCCACACCCACAGCCAGTCGCCCGCGCTCAGTGTGTACGAGGTGAGGTCCACCGAGCACTCCAGGCGCCCGCCGCGCACCGCGACGATCAGGTGGAAGGCCGGACGCGCGGGCATGGTGAGGGGCAGCCCCCGCTCGTCGGCGCGGGCGGCGAGTCCGGGAAGGTCGAGGACTTCCAGACCGGGTGGCCGACCGGGTGTCGGGCGGTACGACACGGCCGGGATGCCGGTCGCCGCTCGGTCGGCCGCGATCTGTCCGTTTTTCTTCATCGCCTGCCCGAGTCTACGCCGGCCGCTCCCACCCGCCCGTCCTAGATTGGCCGGCGGGAAGCGCCACCGACCCACGAGCCGTGACCCGCCCTCAGGAAGGATCGCCATGACGATCGAGTTCGCCACCCGTTACCGCCAGAGCTCCCGCATCCCGCCCGAGCCGGGCCGGCCCTACTTCATCGAGAAGGGCATGGGGGACCGCGCCCACCTCTTCACGGACCTGTTCACCATCTACGCCGGTGGTGAGCAGACCGAAAACACCTTCAACTTCTTCACCTGCGAGGGCCCCAAGGGCGACACCATTCCCGCTCACTCCCACCCGGACACCTACGAGGTCTTCTACATCACCGACGGCGCGGTGCGCCTGTTCGTCGAGGACCTGGCGGGCGAGCAGTACGAGAAGCTGCTCACCAGTGGTGACTTCGGGTTCGTCCCCAAGAACTGCCCGCACGCCTACCGCATCGAGCGCCATCACAGCCGCATCGTGGGCGTGGCCGCGGGCCCCGGCGGAACCTTCGAGCGGTTCTTCGAGAACCTCGGCACGCCCACGGCCGAACTCGGCCTCCCCCAGGAGCCGTTCGTGCCGGAGCCGCATGCGTTCGCCAGCGTGCCGCGCCAGTACGACGTGCGCTTCCTGCCCGACCACCAGTGGCGCACCGGCGGCTGAGCGACCACGCCTGTCCGAAGGCGCCGTTCGCCGGCCACTGATCGGCACGGACACCCCGGTAGCACGTGCCGAGTCGCCCGCACCGCCCCCCCGCACCGTCCGCCGAAGACACCGGAAGGGCCCATGTCCTGCGACACCCCTGGATACCTCGACGTCCACGCCCACTTCGTCACCGACTCCTACGTCCGCCAGGCGCGCGCCGCCGGGCACGAACTCCCCGACGGCGTCCCCGCCTGGCCCACCTGGTCGGCCACCGCCCACCTGGAGCTGATGGACCGCTGCGCCATCGAGACCGCGATGCTCTCGATCTCCTCCCCGGGCATCCACTTCGGCGACGACACCGCCGCCCGCCGCCTGGCCCGTGAGGTCAACGAGGCAGGCGCCGAGACCGTACGCGAGCACCCGGGCCGTTTCGGCCTGTTCGCCTCGTTGCCCCTGCCGGACGTCGACGGCGCCCTGGAGGAGATCGCCTACGCCTACGACGACCTGCACGCCGACGGTGTGATCCTGGAGACCAACACCCACGGCAGCTACCTCGGCAACGGGGACCTGGAGCCGGTGTGGGCCGAGCTCGACCGGCGCGGCGCGGTGGTTTTCCTGCACCCGACGTCCCCGGTGTGCTGGGAGCGGTCCGCCCTCGGCCGCCCCCGGCCGATGATCGAGTTCATCTTCGACACCGCCCGCAGCGTCACCGACCTGCTCATGGCGGGCACCCTGGAGCGCCACCGCGACCTCACCGTGATCGTGCCGCACTGCGGTGGCGCCCTGCCGGTCCTGGCCGACCGTATCGACGGATTCATGAACACGTTCATGCCGCCGCGCCCGGAGTCGCCCACCGCCGTCGAACAGCTCGGCCGGCTCTACTACGACCTCGCCGGACCCGTCCTGCCCCGTCAGCTCCCCGCCCTGCTGGGACTGGTGGGCACCGACCGGCTCCTGTACGGCAGCGACCACTGCTGGACCCCAGCCGCCGCGGTCCAGGCCCACATCGCGGGCCTGGACTCCGCTCCGGCACCCGAAGGCGCCGTGAGCTGGCGGGCGCTGACCACCGCCAACGCCCGCCGCGTCCTGCCCCGCACTCCCCGCCGACCTACGGAGTCCCCCTCGTGACCGACCGCGGCCCCATACCGCTCCCCCCGCACCTGCTGGCACCGCCCGACCCGGCGGCCCTGCCCCTGCCCCCGCCGGCCGCCCCCGCCGCGGGCGTGCGGCTCCTGCGCGGCGCCGTCTACGCGATACCGGACGGCAGCCGCCCGCTGACCGTCGACCTGTGGCTGCCCGAGGACGCCGCCGGATGCGTGCCCGTCGTCGTGTTCGTCCACGGCGGTGCCTGGCGCACGGGCCTGCGCGACGATCTCGGCCCGCGCTTCCGCCACTGGCGGCCGGGCCCCTTCGCCCGGTTGGCCCAGGCCGGGTTCGCCGTGGCCTGCCCCGACTACCGCCTCAGCGGCGAGGCGCCGCACCCCGCCCAGGCCGACGACCTGGCCGCCGCACTGGCCTGGCTCCACACCCACGCCGCCGGCCTCGGCCTCGACACCGCGCGGACCGTACTGTGGGGCGAGTCCGCCGGGGGACACCTCGCCGCCCTGACCGCACTGACCGGGCACACCCGTACCGACACCGCCACCATCACCGGCTGCGTCACCTGGTACGCCCCCACCGACCTGCCGGGACTCGCCGAGGACCGGCCGCCGGGCGCCTACGACCCGCACGACCCGGCCTCCTTCGAGGCCATGCTGCTCGGCGGGGCCCCGGCGGACAGACCCGAGGCGGCGCGCGACGCCAGCCCGGTCACCCATGTGAGCACGCACGCGCCGCCGTTCCTCATCCTGCACGGCACCGACGACGCCCTGGTGCCCGCCCGGCAGTCCGTCCGCCTCGCCGAGGCCCTGCGGGCGGCCGGGCACCACCCGGACCTGCACCTGGTCACCGGCGGCAACCACCTCTGGGTGGGCCTGGCCGACGAGGAGGTGACGGACTGCTACGCCCGCACCGTGGACTTCGCCCGTCGCCGTACGGACGCGGAGGAAGCCTGAGCCGAGCAGGATGTGCCGGTCATCCCCGTGGGGCCGGCAGTGTGCCCGCCGACGGGACGGTGTGCCCGTACTGCGCGGCCTGGGCGGTGAACATCCCCCGGTAGAGGCCGTCCTCGCGCGCCATCAGCTCTTCATGGGTGCCCTCTTCGACGACACGCCCCTGCTCGAGGACGTAGATGCGGTCGGCCGTCGCGGTCGCCGCGAGCCTGTGGGTGACCAGCACGACCGCACACCCCTCCCGGGCAAGGGACCGCAGTCCTTCGAACGCCGCGATCTCCGCATGCGGATCGAGCGCCGACGTCGGCTCGTCGACGAACAGGAACGGCGCGCCACGATAGAGGCTGCGCGCGGTGCCGAGCTTCTGCCACTGCCCGCCCGAAAGCTGGACACCACGCTCGTAGCCCTTGAAGACGATCGAGTCGAAGCCGTGCGGCAGTCCTTCGAGCAGCCCCAGCACATCGGCGGCCCGTGCGGCGTCCTTGACGCGGTCCATGTCCCGGGGACGGTCGCCGGCGCCGATGGCCACGTTCGCGGCGGCCGTCATCTCCCAGCGCGGGAAGTCCTGCGCCAGCATCCCGACCGCGCGGAAGACCTGGGCCCGGTCGGCCTCCCGCAGCTCGACCCGTTTGCCGTCCTCACCCTCCCACCACACCTCCCCCTCGCCGGGGACCAGCAGCCCGGCGAGCACCTTGGTCAGGGTGGTCTTCCCGGAGCCGTTCGCGCCCACCAGGGCCGTCACCTCGCCCCGGTGGACCGACAGGCTCACCCCCGTCAGCGACGGGGAGGCCGCCCCCGGGTAGGTGAACGACACGTCCTCCACCCGCACCGCGCGCACGGACGAGGGCAGCGGGGCCCCGGCGGACGGGATGGCGTGCTCGGTGGCCAGCTCGATGGCGGTCTCCGTGTCCGTGAGGAACAGCAGTTCCTCGTAGAGGCGGTTGACCTGCTGGACGAGGGAGGTGAGCCGTGCGGTCGAGTTACGGATGGCGATGACCGCGGTCCCGCCGACGGCGAGCGGCAGTCCACCGCTCGCCAGCAGCCACCACAGGACCCCGTAGCAGGCCAGCGACGCCAGACCCGCGAGGCCACCGGCGACCAGGTCCGTGGAGGCCTGCGCACGGGCCAGCCGCCGCTGCTCGGCCTCCGTCTGCCTGGACATCTCCTGGTAGCTCGACAGCAGCTTGCTCCCGGCCGCGTGCACGCGGATCTCTCCGGCCGCATGCGGGCGGGTCAGATACGACAGCAGCGAGACGATCGCCCGCCGGTGGTCGACCCAGGCCAGCCGTGAGACGTACTCGCGGCGCGCGGAACGCACCGCGCCCCACCCCTTCGGCAGCGCGATCGCCAGCAGCATCGGCAGGAGGGTCCAGTGCAGCGACGCCAGGACGACCGCGGCCGCCACCATGCCGATGAGCACATTGCCCACTCCCACCGACAGGCGGAGCATGCTGCGGGCGGAGTCGGTGCCGAACCTGCCCGCCTCCAGGACGCGCTGGATCTCCGGCCGCTCGGTCGCCTCCACCTCGACACGGGTGACGGCCTCGTAGTACCGCGCGGAGACGGCCCGTTCCACCTGGGGCTCCAGCCGGCCCGACATCGCCGTCGACCACGCCGCCAGCAGCGCCGCGCCCACCGCGGTGACGGCCAGCACCGTCAGCGCCGGCAGGGCGTCGCGGAGCTTGTCCGCGGTCGGGCCGTCCGCGAACAGCCGGGTGAGCATGGAGTTCACCGCGACCAGCCCCCACGCGGCCGTCACCCCCTGCCCGATCTGGGCCGCGACGACGCCGGCCAGGGCCCGTGGGTCCGTCCGCCAGCCGGTGCGCAGCACCATGCCCGCCATGCGCGGCAGCGCGGCGGCCATGTGCCCGAACGAGAGCCGGGTCAGCGGGCCCTCGTGGCGCACATAGGACTGGTCGTAGCGGAGTCTGCCCCCGTAGAGCTCGCGCTCCGCGTTGGAGATCCCGTCCTCGACTGTGGTGGTTTTCGCGTTCTGCGGCGTATCGCGGCGTGGTCCGGCCGTTGTCAACGTCGCTCCCTCCCGACGGTGTGGCGGTGTCGCCGGGTTCAACGACGCCGCCCGCCTTTCGAACACCTGTCTTTCGGCCGGTCTGTGAAACCCGGCGCTGCGCGGATGGCGGAAGGTGCCGGATGCATGGACCCTTGTCCCGCAAGAGCGCACCGCGCGGACTGGTTGGCCGAAACGCCGATGGCCCGCCGGAGGAGGCCGGAGCACATCGTTCGGCATCGAATACGTGGCCTGGCACCTCTCGCCGAGGTTCTGCCGACGATGCGCGGTCATCGGACGCCGTCTTCGGGCACGGTGGCCCTGACCGACGGAGGCGGAGCCGCCAGTGCGCCGTCGTGCGAACAGGCCGCCCTCGGCTTCGCGCTGCGATGCCTCGACGAGGCGGCTTCGCGTGACCGGAGGATCGCGGAAGCCCGCGCCCGGCCGGCGGAGCCTCGACGCCGCCCTCGACTCGCTCATCGCGCAGGCGGCTTACCGGGCGGTCGGGCCCGGCCGATACCCACCCCCGTGGGGCGTCGGCCAGGCCCTCCCGGGCCCCGTCAGGAGCGAGGCCGGTGGTGCCGGTCCCGCTCGCAGCAATGAGTTTCGCTGGTTGGGCCCCCTACCGCACCGGAAGACGGCCGGTCCGGGGCAAAAATGGGATGTCCCATCCCATGACCTGCGGGAAGAGAGACCGCGCTGAGGCCACGCTGGGACAGAACGAAGCCGTCGATGGTCCTGGAGGGGAGGTGCGGACGGCGGGCGGGCGCGGCCCCGTTCGCACCGTGCTCAACTCCGCGGTGACCGGTCCCGCCGCATATGAAGCTCATGGCGGACGAGCACCTGGGCGAACGGCTCCCCGGTAGTCCGGGCGTACCTCATCCGTTCGCGTACCTCGTGCAGGGTGCGGGGGCGGTAGCCGGGACCTCCACAGCAGCTCTTGTGGAATCGCACGCCCGCGTGGAGCAGCACGGAAAGTACCCTCCATCCCTGCGTGTCCCGTCGGCGAGGGGCGGCGAAGGCGGACCCCACGTGGATCATCGGCTTCGCGCAGCGCGGGCAGAGCCGGTCGTGGTCACCGAGGTAGGGCTGCTTGTACGAGGCCCGGCACGGCAGGCACACGTACGAGGTCTTCGCGGGAGGCATGCGCTCAGGCTAAATGCCACGCGCACCGGGGAGCGACAGGATTTCCACAGGCGCGGCGTGCCGCGTTGTGCCGCGGCCCTGGCCTCCGGCCTGCGCCGAGAACGCCGGGTGGCTCGAGGCCGGTCGCGGTGACAGCTGGCGCCGCACCGCCGAGGGCAGCGGACGGTCCTGAGCGCCGCCGTGGCCGTCCACCGTCGGGCACTCGCCCGGCTCCAGACGCTGCCCCCGCTCACCGAACCCCATGACGGCCGCGTCGTCTGCCGTGCATCGTTCCGCGGTTCGCGCAGAACGACCCGGCCCAGCGCATCACGTTCTGTGAAATCCGCCTTTCTCCGAACGACGTGCGCCCAGCGGTGTATCGGATCGGACTTCTGCTTAGTCTCGCTCGTCATGAGTACACGAACGAACGCCCCGGCATTCGGCGCGAGTCTGGTGCTGGCGGCGGCGGTGCTGTGGGGCACTGTCGGTCCCGCCCAAGTGCTGGCGTCCAGTTCCATGACGCCGGCGGCCCTCGGCGGGTGGCGGCTGCTCACGGGTGGGCTGGTCCTGGGGGCGTTCACCGTGCGCCCGAAAATGGTGCGGGCTCTCGCCGCGCGTACGGTCTTGAGCCCGTTGCTGATCTGCGCGTTCTCGACGGGCATCTACCAGGCGGCTTTCCTGTCCTCGGTGGCGCGGACCGGCGCGGCTCTGGCCACGGTGATCGCCCTGGGCACTGCCCCTGCGGCGACCGGCCTGTGTGCCCGGTGGGTCACCGGTGAACGGATGGGCACCGCCTGGCTGGTCAGCACGGTCGCGGCCGTCGCCGGCTGCGCTCTGCTGCTGGCACCGGGAAGCGCCCACGTGGATCCGCTCGGCCTGTTCCTGGCCGTGGCCGCCGGCACCTGCTACGGCCTGTACACGGTGTTCGCCAAGAAGCTGGCCGTCGTCGCTCCCGCCACCCACCTGCCCACGCTCTCCGCGCTCTCCCTGCTGGTGGGCTCCCTGTCCCTGCTGCCCTGGCTGGCCGAGGATGCCGCCCCGCTGCGCGACGAGGCCACCCTCGCCTTGATCGCCTGGCTGGGTATAGCCACCACCGCCGCCGCGTACTGGCTGTTCACCACAGGTCTCAGCCGAGTGCGGGCGACCACGGCCGGGACGCTCAGCCTCGCCGAACCCCTGGCCGCGGCCCTGATCGGCGTGCTCCTCCTCCACGAGCACCTCTCGCCCTCGGCGTGGGCCGGTTGCGCACTGATCTTCGCCGGAGTGATCACCACCTGCCTGCCCCAGACACCTCGCGGCCGTTCCGGGCGAAGTACGGCTGAACAGGTCCAGCCGCCCGAAGCGCGCGCTCTCCATCCGGACGCCGGCCGCGGACGCCGCCTGAGCGAGGCCGGAAGGTCCGGCGACCATCACGGGGTGCCGTCGGCGAGCGGCGGACCGACCGGCAGGTAGCTGACGGTGATCCGCCGTGCGTCGCCATCGCCGCGTGTCCGACGGCACGGGGCCGCGCGACGGCGGACCGGACAGCGAAACGCCGGCGTGTGCGTCCGCGGGGTCACAGCCGGACGACGATCAAGGCGATGTCGTCGCGTCCGCCGTTGGCCACGCCGAGCCGGGTGAGCAGGGTGTCGGCCAGTTGGTCGGGGCTGAGGCAGGTGTGGCGGGCGAGGGCGTCGGTGAGGCGGTGCAGACCGGCGTCGATGTCCTCGCCGCGGCGTTCGATGAGTCCGTCGGTGTAGAGCACCAGCGTGTCGCCCGGGGTGTAGGACACCGTGGCCTGAGGACGCTGGTCATGGCCGGCGAAGACGCCCAGCGGAGGGTCGGTGGCCTGGTCGAGCAGGACGACGGTGCCGTCCGACCGGGACAGGACGGGCGGGGGATGGCCGGCGCTGGTGTAGGTGATGTGCTGATGACGGGTGTCGATCACGGCCTTGACCGCGGTCGTGGCCAGTGCCCCCTCGAAGGCGCTGGCGTAGCGGCTGAGGACGTCCATCGCTCTGCCGGGCTCGTAGATGGCGCGGACGGCGGCGGACAGGGCGCTGCGGAGCATGCCCATGATGGTGGCGGCCTCCAGTCCGTGGCCGACCACGTCGCCGACCGCGACGGTGTAGGTGTCCTTGGAGAGGTCCACCACGTCGTACCAGTCGCCGCAGATGTTGAGTGATCGGGCGGCGGGCATGTAGCGCACGGCGATCTCTCGGTGTTCGGCCAGGTCGGGGGAGTGCAGCATGGCCTCTTGGAGGGTGAGGGCCGTGCGGCGCTCCCGGTCGTGGGCTTCGCGGAGTTCCTCGTTGAGGCGCTGGAGTTCCCGCATCCGCGTGTACAGTTCTGCCTCCATCGCCTCGCGCTCCCCGCCTGGATCCTCCGGCCGTGGGCGAGAAGGGCGGGTCAGCACGAACTCGGTCATGTCCTCCACCCGGTGGATGATCCACCGCACCTCTCCGTCAGGCCCGAGGACGGGGGTGTTGATGGGCGACCACCATTTCGCCCGGAACACTCCCGGGCGGCCGGAGACAGGGATGTCGTACTTCTGCACCGCCATCGTGTCCGGTCTCTTCGATTGCAGAACGCGCTGCAGGGAGGCGTCCAGATTGCGCACCCCGTCGGCATGCGGGTCTGCCGGATTGTCGGGGTGGACAGCGAAGAGGTACCGGCCGATCAGCTCCTCCCTGGTCCGGCCCGTGGCCCGCAGATAGGCCTCGTTGGCCGCGACGATCACCAGGTCGGGACTCAGCAGCAGGTAGGGGCTGGGCGTCACGGCGAACACTGCCTGGTAGTCGATCCGCGGTGTGGTCACGATGGGCTCCTGTCCGGTCCCCCCTGTCTCCTTACCGATTCTCGACCATGTGACCGGCCTTGAGCGGTGGCCTGTCGGTTCGCCGGAGGCGCCGCGTACTCGAACGACCGACTGGCGGCGCTCTCGGCCGGTGCGTCGAAGCCGTGCAGCAGCGCGGGAAGCCCCCGGTCGGTCCGCTCCGCAGCGGACCACACCCAATTACTTGGCTAGCCACGCAATCCGGTGCTATGTTTACGTGGTCGGCCACATAAGTGGCGCGACGACCCAGGTTCCGCTCAAGGAGTTGCCATGAAGGCCATTGTTTTCGACCGCTTCGGCGGCACCGAGGTCCTGCACGAGGCCGAGACCGGGATCCCCGAGCCCGGCCCCGGCCAGGTCCGCGTCCGGATCAAGGCGGTCGGGGTCAACCCGGTGGAGGGCAAGATCCGCTCCGGGAGCATGGCGGCCATCTTCCCCGTCCCGCTGCCCGCGACCCCCGGCAGTGAGATCGCCGGCGTCGTCGACGCCCTGGGCGAGGGCGTCGACCAGGTGAAGGTGGGGGACGAGGTGCTCGGCTGGTCCGACACCGGCGCCTACGCCGAGTACGCCCTGACCACCCCCGCCGCCATAGCGCCCAAGCCCGCCGGGCTGGACTGGACGCATGCGGTCGCGCTGCCGGTCGCGAGCGACGCCGCCGACCGCGTCCTGGACCTCTTGGACGTCAAGGCCGGGGAGACCCTGCTGATCCACGGCGCGGCCGGGGCCCTCGGCACCATCGCCGTCCAGCTGGCCACCGCCCGCGGCGCACGCGTCATCGGCACCGCCGGCCCCGGCAACCAGGAGTACCTCACCTCTCTCGGCGCCACAGCCACGACCTACGGCGAGGGCCTGGTCGAGCGGGTCCGCGCCCTCGCCCCCGACGGTGTGGACGCCGTCCTCGACGCCGCCGGCAAGGGTGCGCTGGAGGACTCCATCACCCTGCGCGACGGCACCGACCGGATCGTCACCACCGCCGACTTCCGCGCCGGAGAACTGGGCGTCGTCTTCGCCGAGGGCCCCCAGCGCAAGTCGGCCACCCGGCTGGCCGAACTCGCCCGTCAGGCCGCCACCGGCCGGCTGGTGACCACGGTCGGCGCCACCTACCCGCTCGGCGAGGCCGCCGAGGCCCAGCGGGCCAGCGACGCCGGCCACGGCCGCGGCAAGCTCGTCCTCACCGTCGCCTGAAACCCGCCCCGGCCGCCCCGCCCTTGCCCGCCGGGCCAGACCCTGCGTGCAGGGGTGGCCCTTGCCCGTCGGACCAGCCCCTCAAGGAGGAATCCTCATGCCCGACACCCCACTGGACGCCCTGTGGACACCGACCGCCATCGGCGACATCGCCCTGCCGCACCGGCTGGCCATGGCCCCGATGACCAGGGACCGCTCCACCCCGGAAGGCGTCCCGACCGGGCTGAACGCCGAGTACTACGCCCAGCGGGCCTCGCACGCCCTCATCGTCACCGAAGGAACCCAGCCCTCCGCCGACGGACAGGGCTATCTGCTGACCCCCGGAATCCACACCGAGGAGCAGATCGCCGGCTGGCGCAAGGTCACCGACGCCGTGCACACGGCCGGCGGACGGATCGTCATCCAGCTCATGCACACCGGGCGGATCGCCCACCCCGACAACACCCCGCACGGGCGGCAGCCGGTGGCCCCGTCCGCGATCCGCCCCGCGGGCACCATGTTCACCGCCTCCGGACCCCAGCCGATGCCACAGCCGCGCGAGCTGACCACCGGGGAGGTCGCCGCGACGGTCGAGGACTTCCGGCGCGCCGCCGCGGCCGCCGTCGAGGCCGGGGCCGACGGTGTCGAGATCCACGGCGCCAGCGGCTACCTCGTGCACCAGTTCCTGTCCACCAACGCCAACCGCCGCACCGACCGCTACGGTGGCTCCGTCGAGGGCCGCATCCGCTTCGCGCTGGAGGTCGCCACGGCGGTGGCGGAGGAGATCGGCGCCGGCCGCACCGGCATCCGGATCTCGCCCGCCAACCCGTACAACGACATCGAGGAGGACGACACCCACGAGCTGTACCCCGCCCTGGTCCGCGCGCTCGCCCCGCTCAACCTCGCCTACCTGCACATCGTCCACGCCGGGGACGAGGAACTGCTGGACACCCTGCGGACACTGTGGCCGACCGCCCTGCTGGTCAACCGGGCCGGTGCCGACCTGGCCGCCCGCGCGGCGGACATCGCCGACGGGCGTGCCGACGTCGTCACCGTCGGCGCGCCGGCCCTGGCCAACCCCGACCTGGTCGAGCGGATACGCTCAGGGGCACCCCTCAACACCCCCGACCCGACGACGTTCTACGGCGGCGGCGCGGCCGGATACACCGACTACCCCACGCTCGCGTCCTGAAGGAGGACCCACCCGTGACCGACCCCGCTTCCCCCATCCCGCAGTCCCCAGGCGCGGTCGGCGAGGGGCGGCTGAGCTACGCGGTCTTCCAGCTCTCCCGAGCCCACCGCGGCAGGGCCGCCGCCATGCTCCGGGAGATGCGTCTGCACCCGGGACAGGAACTGCTGCTGATGCAGCTGTTCGACAAGGACGGCCAGACCCAGTCCGAACTCCTCGAAAGCGTCGGGCTGGACCACTCCACCGTTTCCAAGTCGCTGCGCCGCATGCAGGAAGCGGGCCTGCTCACCCGCGAGCCGGCCGAGCACGACCGGCGGGTGATGGTCGTCCACCTCACCGAGAAGGGCCGCGCCATGCGGCAGCCGATCGCGGCCATGTGGCGGACCCTGGAGCAGGACTCGGTGGCGAACCTGACACCGGACGAGGTCGAGGCGTTCATCGCCATCGCGTACAAGATCGAGGGCGCGGTCAGGGACTGAAGGTCCACTGATCGCGCGCCCGCCCCCTGGGCGCAGCGCCACGTCCGACGCCGAACGGGCCGTCGCCGACATCGTCGGCGACGGCGGATGCGGCGATGGCTCAGGCGTGCGCGGCCGCGTGCGGAGGGCGGACGGTGTCTGTGCCGGGGGCGGGCTCGGCAGCGTCGTCGCCCAGCGCGATGATCCGGTTGGCGGCGTCGACATGGACGACGGCAGGCCGCAGGGTACGGGCCTCCGCGTCGTCGACCTGGGCGTAGCTGATGAGGATGACCAGGTCACCGGGGTGCACCAGATGGGCGGCGGCGCCGTTGATGCCGAGCACGCCAGTGCCTCGCTCGCCCTCGATCACATAGGTCTCCAGCCGGGCGCCATTGGTGATGTCGACGATATGTACCAGTTCGCCGGGGAGTAGGTCGGCGGCGTCCATCAGGTCGCGGTCAACGGTCACGGAGCCCACATAGTGCAGATCGGCCTGGGTCACGGTGGCCCGGTGGATCTTGGACTTGAACATGGTGCGCAGCACGGTACTGCCCTTCGGTGAAGAGGTCGCGTCCCTGTCAGGGTGCGCGCCGACGTATCCAGAGTAGACGCGGGTCCGGAGGAGCTGCCGAGGGGTCGGCGGGGCGTTCCGCGGCATCCCGGCCGTCGCCCCGGGGACAGGCCGGGGACAGGCTGTGTGGTACGGGAGAATCGGAGGTGCCGAGCGGGTCTGGACGGTTCGGCCGCCGGTCGTCAGACTCGGAGCGACGAGGGAACGAAGGGAACGAGGGATGAGCGCACAGCCGGACCACCCGACTGACCGCCAGGTCACGGCGATCCCGCACACGATCAATGCCATCGGTGACGCTTTGCGCGGTGCGCAGCGGGCCCGCTTCTACAGCGAGGTTCTGGCTGCCGAGGAGGAGGACGTTCCCGGCGTCATGCGCAGCTGGTGGAAGGCCGCGATGCTCGATCGCGCCCCTGGTGCCGAGGACAGCCGTGCGAACGCCGCTGCCGGCCGCCGCCTGGTGTCTGTGGACGAGCTCGCCGACCAGCTCGAAGGGGCCGCTCGGTGAGCGACGCCCCGCGCCGCGGCTGGACCGTCTGGACGGAGGAGATCCCGGCTCAGACGATGCTCGACATGCCACCGGACCTGTCGAAGAAGGTGGTCAACTTCCTGCGCGCGTTGGCCCTGGAGGTCGGTGGCGCGATCGACCGTGACCGGCGGCCGCCCGGTGACCCGATGGACGACATGGACGACCTCGGCACCCGGTACAGCCTCCAGAGCCCCGGCGAGCCCGTCGTGTTCGAGTACGTCGCTCTCCGCGACATACGCGAGATCCGTATCCCGGTGCTGGTCTGGTTCCGCTGACCGAGCCCTGGGCGCCTCGGGGTCGCCGAGCTTCATGGCTCGCCGGCAACTGCCCGTGGGCACCGTGTGGCGATCGATAAAACCGTTTGCGCCCTGCCCGACAGCCGGCCCACCGGCTGGAGGGCCGGTTGGGAATGGCGGACGTGGCAGGCGGCAGCCGCCGGCATCGACTCCTGGTCAGGTGCGGGGAAGGCCACGACAGCAGCCCACTGCGGGTTCCAGCTGCCGTCTGGGTTGACCGGCGGCCGGAGGCCAGCCAGAACGATCCGAGAGCGATACCGATGGTGATCGGTACGGTCAGCGCTCTGTCTGGCTTCTCCGCCACCGGGGACGGCGGCCGGGGCTCCAGGTCGTAAGGCAAGGCCCCCAGCTCATCCCGGTGAGTGAGCGCTGGACGCGGGGGCGTTGAGGTTCTTGTGGACGGCGCGGGCGATGCCTTCGATGGTGGCGATGCCGTCGTCCATCGTGGCGTTGTCCTGCGAGAGCACCGTGATGGTGTAGTCGTGGTCGCCGCCGGTGAAAGCGCCGAGGCTGTGCACACGCCAGCCGTTCGTGGCCCGCTCCAGCCAGCCGTTCTTCACATGCACCTGCGCGTCGCTCGGCGCGCCGGCCGGGGTTCCCCAGCGCTGTGAGGGGATGACCTCGCTCGTCAGCTTCAGGATGTAGGCGCGGGAGTCCTCGTTGAGCACCGGGTTGGCGTGGGTGACCAGGTGGAGGAGTTTTTCCTCGTCGTTCGCGGTGATCTGGGTGAGTCCCCAGTGACCTTCGCTGTCCAGGGTGGTGTTGGTCATTCCCGCGGCTTGCAGGAACCCGCTGATCCTGTCCGTCCCGAGCTGCTTCCACAGCGCGGTGGTGGCATCGTTGTCGGACTGTGTGATCATGGCGGTGGCGCGGTCCTTCTCCTCCTGCGTCAGGGCGCGATCCTCCTTCTGCGCGTCCCACAGCAGTGTGGCGAGCACGGTCACCTTGACCGTGCTCGCCGAGTCGAACGTGCGGTCCGCATCCAGAGTGCAAGTCGTGTTCGTGGTGCGGTCATGGAGGCTGATCGCGGTCGTGGCGGGGGAGCCGTCCAGTGCCGAGTTGATGTCCTGGGAGAGCTTGTCGGCGAGTTCCGGATTGTCCGAGGTGCAGATCGCCGCCTGCGGGGTGGCTGCGTGAGCCGACCCCACCGCGACGATCGTCGGCACGAGCGCTCCCGCGGCCAGCGCCGCGCGTGACGCCAGGGCGGTACGGGGAGACGGGGATATTCGGCGGTGTCGGCCCATGGTGTGCTTGTCCGTTCGTTCGTGGGGGCGGTTCGTCACGCGGGGACTTTGGCTGCGCCTCGAAGACATCCCGGTGCTCCGGCTCTGGATATCAAGCCGGTCGCAAGTGATGTTCGGATACGTGTCCGAGTCTCACAAGATGGTTCCACAATCCGCACAGCGTCCGGACACGCCGGGGTGGACAACGCCGGTCTGTGGCCAGGGCGTTGACGTCGGTCATGGCTCCGCCGACCGTCCGACCGTTTCCCGTGGCTGACGAGGGACGGCGTACCGGGCACCCCGCACCCGTCCGCTACAACCAGGGGACCAGGCACGAGCCGCCCCATCACTCTCAAGGCGGAGGGGAGTTGGGGCCGCACGGCCGATGTTCCCCGACGCACGCCACCTGAATGATCGTTCCTGTTCGCAACACGTGACCGGAAGGAACGATTTCGTGCGTAGACGAGGTCTCGCGCCCCTGCTGGCCGTCAGTGTCACGGCAACGCTGGCGCCCGTGCTCGCCACCTCGACGGCCAGCGCCGCCCCGGCCGACACGGTTGAGGCGGCCGCCCCGACGTCCGCCGCCTCCTCCTCCGCCACCGCGAGCGCCATGGACTGGTACGTCAAGCAGAAGCCGAAGTGGCAGCGGTGCCAGGACGACCTGCCCGCGGAGTATCAGTGCGCGACGATCAAGGTGCCGCTTGACTACCGGGTTCCCGGTGGCAAGCGGATCGACATGGCCATATCCCGGATCAAGAGCGCCACACCCGACCAGCGGCACGGTGTCCTGCTCTCCAACCCCGGCGGACCCGGCGGTCCGGGGCTCGACATGCCGTTGCACATGAAGGACGCGCTGCCCGGGTCCACCCGGCAGAAGTACGACCTCATCGGCTTCGACCCGCGTGGAGTGGGCCGGAGCACGCCCGTCACCTGCAATCTGGAACCGGAGGAGGAGAACTGGTTGCGGCCGTACCAGGAAGCGACGTTCGACAAGGATGTCGCCTGGGCGCGTGACGTGGCCGCCAAGTGCCGCCAGAAGTCGGGCGACACGCTCAAGCACATCACCACGCGCAACACGGCGCGTGACATGGATCTGCTCCGGGCGATCCTCGGCGAGAAGAAGATCTCATACCTCGGCTACTCGTACGGGACCTACCTCGGCGCCGTCTACACGCAGCTGTTCCCGCAACGGGCCGACCGGTTCGTGCTGGACAGCGCGGTCGATCCGGCGCGCGCCTGGCGGGGGATGATCCAGTGGTGGGCGGAGGGCGCCGAGCCCGCGTTCGACCGGTGGACCGAGTGGGCCGCGGCGCGTTCGGAGAAGTACGGCCTCGGTGACACTCCGAAGAAGGTCGACCGGACGTTCTGGGACCTGGTCCAGCAGGCGGACGAGACGCCCATCGAGATGGACGGGCAGACCTACACCGGCGATGACATCCGGAGCATGATGCGCGGCGCGGTCTTCAGTGTGCAGGACGGCACCGAACTGGTCGTGGAGCTGAAGAAGGCCGCGGCCGGCGAGCCCGCCTCCGCGAAGAAGCTCCCGGCCCCGGCCGGAACGGCGCGCCTGGCCGCTGACTCCGACACACCGGCCGACAACGGCACCGCGAGCTTCTGGACCGTGGTGTGCAACGACAACTCCGCCGCCTGGTCCCGCGACCCCGAGAGCTATCGGCGGGACGCCATCGAGGACAAGAACCGCTATCCCCTCTTCGGCGACTTCGCGTCCAGCATCAAGCCCTGCGCGTTCTGGGACAAGTCCGCTGAACCGGCCACCGTCGTGAACAACAAGGTCGGCTCGCTGGTCGTGCAGAACCAGTGGGACTCCCAGACCCCGCTGCCCAGCGGTCAGGCCCTGCACGCCGACCTGAAGGGCTCGAAGATGCTGACGGTCCTCGGCGGCGAGGGCCACGGCGTCTACCCGAGCGGCAACGCGTGCACGGACGGCACGGTGGCGGGCTACCTGACCACCGGCAAGCTTCCCGCGAAGGACCTGACCTGCCAGGCGACGGCCGACTCGAACGCCGACGCCGGGGAGGACCGGAAGCAGGACGTACCTTCCGGGAGCCCGCTCCCGCAGCGCTCCCCGGACCGCTTCTGACCGCTGAGGCGTGATGCGCGGGAGTCGGGGCGGAAGCCTTGGGGCCGCGTCTCCGAACCGCGGAGCCGCGGCCCCCTCGCTCACCTCGGCGGGCCGGGCTCGGGTCCCGGCTCGCGCCGCCTCAAGGTCACATTGCCAGTCGGTCCGGTGGGGATTCCGGTCTCTCAGATCATGAGCAAGAGCCGGGTGTGGGGGACCAGTTTCCGGTTCACGCTCGTGCTCTGTACGAAGATGGTGAAGTCGTCGTTGCGGTCCGGGCTGACGCGGACTTCCTGGTCCGGCAGGCCGAGCAGGGATCGGGCTTCCGGACCCGTGTATACCCGGTCCGTCTTCTTCTCCAGCACTGCTATCTGCTTTCGCGCCTGGATCTTCTCCGATTTGCTCAGCTGATAGAAGGCACAACCGGTGCGGTAAGTGTGTCCGCATTCGATGACCCAGTCCCGTATCGCCGCTTCGCGAGCCACCGGAATCAGCTGGTATTCCGAGGGATCCACCGGGGTGAGGCCGGCCGCTTCGATAGTGTCCTTGTTGACCGCTTCCGCGCTCGTGGAGAACACCGCCCGCGATCCCCGGATGCCCCGGGTCCGGCCCACCATGAAGTTCTCGGTGGCCTGCTGGATGACCTGCCCTGCCTCCTCCAGACCCTGTGTGCTCGTGGCGTCCCAGATGGCGACGTTGTCCTTCGGGAAGCCGCACTGCATGGCCTCGCGCTTGCCCATCTGGTCCGGCACCAGGACGGCCAGCGTCCAGTTGTCCTCCTGCGTCTCGATCATCTTGGCCACGGCCTGCACCAGGTCACGCTGGTTCTTGGTAGGGGCATCCGGGCAGCGATGACTTGCGTTCTCCTGACCGTCGGTCAGCACGAACGTCAGGAAGCTGTGGTCGCCGTACAGCTGGGCCGTCTGCGCCAGCTCGCGCTGCGACTTGAGTGTGGCCGCCAGCAGAGCCGTCATTCCACCGACCCGGTAGAGCTGCTTCAGGGACGGCATCCGCAGCACGTCCTTGTCGTAGATGACGCACTCCACCTTGTCCGCGAAAACGTACACTGTGACGCGGGTTTCCTGGTCCAGTTCCTTCGACCGGCGGGCCAGATACGCAATTTGCTGGTCGGCGACTTCGACGACCTTGCGGCTCAAGTGCGACATGGACGAACTGGCATCCAGTACAAGAGCAACGTGATTGATGTAGTTCTGGTTTCCGGACATGGCCGCTCCCCCTTTTCTCTCTCGATGCTCCTACCTTCTCACCCACCACTGACAATCGATCTCGGACCGGGCTCTGGTCTCCGGACCAGCCCGCCGCCGGCGGGGGTGTTCTATGAGCCGTCCGGAGTGGGCGTGATGGTGGCGGGCGTCGGGCCGTCGGGGCGGACGGTGAGCCCGAAGACGGCTGAGGCCGGGGTGGTGTGGAAGGAGGGGGTGAAGGCGGGGAGCAGGTGCTCCAGGAGCACGGTCGTCTCGCGCATGGCGAACTGCGCGCCCAGGCAGGCCCGGGGACCGGTGCCGAAGGGGTAGTACGCGCCGTGCCGGGAGGGGCGGCGGTCCTCGCCCGCGGCGGTGAACCGTTCGGGGTCGAACCGCTCCGGCTCGGGCCACAGTGCCGGATCGCGATGGGTGAGGTACGGGCACACGAAGATGTCAGTGCCGTCCACCACGCGGTAGCCGGCGATGGTGTCGTCCTCGGTGGCGTGACGGGGGATCAGCCACGCCGCAGGGTAGAGCCGCAGGGTCTCCGAGACGAGGGCCCGGAGGGCCTTCTCCCGCTCGGGCGATCCCGCGGCTCCCGCGCCCAGGGCCCAGCGGCGGGCTTCGGGATGGCGGTCGAGCAGCAGATACAGCCAGGTCAGCGTCTTGGCAGTGGTTTCGTGACCAGCGGCGAGCAGGGTGACCAGCTCATCGCGGATCAGCTGGTCGGTGTATTCGGGGTGGGTCCTCCCGGCGTCCACCAGGACGTGCAGCAGGCCGGGGCCTTCCGGTCCTGCCTCTTCTCGGCGGGCGGCCGCGATCGCCCGTCCGGCGACGGCGTCGATCCTCGCGAGGTCCGCGGCCACGGCGGCGCGCAGCCCGGCCGCGTCGGCCGACGCGGAGGGGGTGGCCGGAAGGGCGGCTCCTACCGCCTCGACGGCGGCGAGTTCGCGGTTCGTGGTCTCGTCGAGGGGGTGGCCGGTCAGGGAGCGCCAGATGGTGTCCAGGGCGAAGAAGCGCATGTCCTCGCCGACGTCGGTCGGTGTGCCGGTACGGGCGCACTCCGCCCAGTGGTCGGCGGCGCGGCGCGCGGCGCCGCCGATCCGCTGTTCGTAGCGGCGGATCCCGGCGCCGGTGAACTGAGCCTGGAGAAGGCGGCGCTGACGCTTCCACGGTTCGCCGGTGGCCGACAGCACACCGCCTCCGACCAGCACCCGGGCCCGGTGCGAGCGCTTGACGTAGCGGTCCGGATGAAGGGCGAGGACGTGCTGCACCGCCCCTGGGTCGGTGACCAGCACGGTGGGGAGCGGGCCGAGGCGCACCGCGCTGACCCCGCCGAGCTCGCGCGCTTGGACGAGCAGGTCGACCACCGCTCCCGAGGAAGCGCGCCATCGCTGGACGGCCTCCGGATCGAGCTCCGGAGGCAGCGGCATGGCACCGGACCCGGGTGGCGGGACGGGGACGCCTTGCGGGGCTGTGGTGGCCAATGGGCTCTCCTGCTCGGTGACTGCGTGCCCTACGCCATGGCTGCGCCGGGCTCCAGGAACCGCATGATGCCACGCAGTCGGTCGGCGCGGAGCGCCTGCGGCGTGGTTGACGCGCCGACGACTATCAAGACCGGCGGAGCAGTCCGCTGTCCGCCCTGGCCGCCGTGGGTCATCCCCGACGGGTAAGGGCCGTCCGGGCATACGGCCTGACCGGCATGCTCAGCCGGGACTCCGGCATCGCCACGGAGAACCCCTGAGTCTTCCCCGCCGGTCGGCATCGGTCCGTGCCGTGCGGGTGGTGATGATCTGGGGCGGTGGGCCATGTAGGCCATGTGGGGGAGCAACGGCTCGATCCGTGCCCGCCGGGTATCGGCCAACGACACGCAGATCGACGATCGAGTGATGTGTGGGAAGGCGGCCTGCTTGGTCCCGGCGGGCCCCGTATCGGATCTCAGCGCCGGGCCAGCGCGAGCACACTCGGGCCGAGCTGCGGCCTGCAAGCCACTGGCGGCCTCGCCCGGCGGCGGGTGAGCGCCGCGCGCGCTCCGGAGCCGGCGACCGGCCAGGCCGACGTGGTGAGACACGCCAAAGAGGCATGCTGCGCCCGGTCGAGGGCGGCGGTTTTCGCTCGCTACGGCGTACCCGTGAGGTTTTCCATCACGTCGTATACCTGAGCCGTGGTCAGCGGGGCGACGGGCAGCGGTCGTCGCGTGGCCTCCGTGCGCAGTCCGTCGAGTACGAAGGCGAGTCCGCGGCGCCAGGCGTCGGGCGCGGCGTCCGCGGCCGCTCGGGCGAGCGGAGCGTTGGTGGCGAAGATGAGCAGGAGGTCCTCGCTGGTGAAGTCGGGGCGGAGGCTACCGGCCTGCTGGGCGCGCTCGATGACTTGTGAGCCGGCTTCCTGCGCCCGGTCGCAGAGTGTCATCAGCCGCTCGGCGCGCGGGTAGCGTCCGCTGACCACGTCGGCGACCGCGGGATCGGTGGCCTGGAGCTCGCAGACCTTCTCGACGTAGTACGCGAACCCCTCCCAGGCGTCCTCGAGGGACAGGGCGTGCTCGGCGGCTTCGCCGAGGCGGTCCGAGGCCAGGTCGGTGACCACCTCGTCGATGAGCGCCTCGCGGGTGCCGAAGAGGTTGTAAAGGGTGCCGTGGCTCACGCCGGCCCGACGGGCGATCTCTTTGAGGGGCACCTTGAGGCCGCGCTCCTTGAAGAGCTCAGCGGCGGCTGCTCTCAGTTTCTCCGCGTTGCGTTGAGCGTCGGCCCGCATCGGGTCGTGCCTCCTGGTCCTGGCGTTGAGGTCTCCATGGTCGCATCTCCGGACCGAGAAAACCTGACCCCGTGGTCAAGTTAGCTGCTATGGTTTCGGGACATAAGTTGACCCACGGGTCAAGTATGCTGTTGCGGTAAGGAGCAGTCCGATGTCCAAAGTGATCGCCGTCTTCGGTGCCGGTACCGGTCTGGGCGTGTCGGTGGCCCGCCGCTTCGGGCGTGAGGGTTTCCGGGTCGCCCTGGTGGCCCGTCGCAAGGACCGGCTGGACGCCCTCGCCGAGGAGCTCGCCGACGAAGGCATCGAGGCGACCGCCTTCCCCGCCGACTTGTCCCAACCCGCCGGGGTGCCCGCCCTCGTCGAGGCGATCCGTGACCGCTTCGACCGGATCGACGTGATCGAGTACGGGCCGATCAGCACCAGCCAGAGCTTCACCCCGGCCGCCGCGCTGGACGCGGTCACCCTGGAGGGCCTGCTACCGCTGCTGCTGCTCACCCCGGTCGAGGTGGTCCGGGCCGTGCTGCCGGAGTGGACCGAGCGGGGCGACGGCGCCTTCCTGCTGGCCGAGGGTTACTCGGCGGCGCAGCCGATGCCCCACCTCAGCGGCCTGGGACCGGTGATGGCCGCCACCCGTAACTACCTGCACTCCCTCCACGCCGAGCTGGCCGGCGCGGGTGTCTACGTCGGCGTGCTGACCATCGCGTCCCTGATCGCCCGCAGTGAGGTGACCGCCGCGGCCCAGGCCGCCTTCGCATCGGCGGCCGACGGCCCGCACTTCCCGGTCGTCGACCCGGACGACCTTGCCGAGCACTACTGGAACATGTACACCGAGCGCGACCGCGTCGAGCAGTTCCACCCCGCGTCACTGACTCCACGGGCCGCTGCGTAGCGCGTGGAGCGCATGCCCGGAGCGCGGCGAACCGGCCGCTTGCCGAGCGCGTCCCGAGCGGGGCGTGCCGCAGCGACACCGTGTCGATGACCAGCACCTCCACCGACACGGTGATCGGCACACCGCCGAGCCCGGACCGGCCGGCTGTGCCCGGGTGCTTCGGTTGGCCGGTCGAGCCTTGGTCGGCGGCCGTCAGCGCGTGCTGCGCCTCGGCGCGGGTTCGGTCCGGTGCGCGGCGAGCAGGGGGCGCAGGTGCGCGTGGGCCCAACTGGCCAAGGTGGTAGGCGTGGTGGTGTCCTCGTCCCGTGGCTGCTCGGGGGTCAGGTTGCGGGTGCCCGCGGTCATGCCGATGATGCCGGCGACCGCACGCGGCGGCAGGCCGGCCGCGGTGAGCGTATGACGGATGTCGTCGTCCGACACCACCCGCAGCCGGATGTCGCGGTCGAGCGCCACCGTGAGGATCTCCGCGACCCGCCGCCACGACAGGTGCTCGGGGCCGTGGACGCCCTGAGCGGTGCGGCCGTGCCAGGTGTCGTTCAGCAGCCGGGCGGCGGCGATGTCGCCGATGTCGCGGGGGTCGACCCATGGCAGGGTCCGGTCGGGGCCGTCGGCGGTGGTCAGCCGGCCGGCGGCGAGGTCGTCGAGAGCGGCGAGCAGGTTGGTGAAGAAGTAGCCGCAGCGCAGATGCAGTACGTCGGCGCCGGTGGCGTCGAGTTGTTCCTCGATGGCGGCCAGCCCGTCGATGTGGCCGGCGCCGTGCCGCATTTCCGCGCCGACACTGCTGAGGAACACCACGCGTCGCACACCGCCTTCCCGCACGGCCGCGGCCATCACGGCTCCGGTGCGGCGCGATGTGTCCACCGGGTCCTGGACGGTGTGCGGTGTCGGGTCCACCAGGAAGGCGGCAGTGGCACCCGCCATCGCTGCGCGGACGAAGCCGGCATCGGTGAGGTCGCCACGGCGGGCGTCCACCCGCGCCCGGACGTCCGGCTTCAGCCGCGCCGGGTCGCGCAGCAGGACGCGGGGCCGCGCGCCGGCCTGGAGCAGCAGCCGGACCACCCGCGAGCCGACCTGGCCGGTAGGTGTGGTGACGACGATGGTCATCGGGTCTCCTCGGTGTCGTGGAGCTGTGTGCGCGGCACCGTAACCGCCCTTGCGGCCGGAACCTGACCGCAAGGGTGCGAGGCTGGGCGCATGAATCACCCGAGCGCCCGGATGCTGGAGTTGCTGTCGTTGCTGGCTGCCGGGGTACCGCGCCCGGGGGCGGACCTCGCGGCCCGGCTCGGCGTCTCACCGCGCACGCTGCGCAGGGACGTGGAGCGGCTTCGGCGCCTGGGCTACCGGGTGGAGTCGGCGCGCGGCACCGGAGGCAGCTACCGGCTGCCCGCCGGGCAGGAAGTGCCGCCACTGCTGTTGTCCGAGGAGGAGGCGGTGGCCACGGCGGTGGGACTGCGGCACGCCGCCGCGGCGTACGGAGGCGACGGGCCCGGTCCGGTCGACACCGCCCTGCACAAGCTCGAGGAGGCGCTGCCCGTCCGGCTGCGCGGCCGGATCGAAGGGCTACTGGCGGCCACGGAGGTGCCGCCCGGACCGGGCCGGGCAGACGATCTCGGCACCGTGGAACGACTGGCCACCGCCACACACCTGCGCTTCCACGTGCGTTTCCGTTACGCCGCCCGTGACGGCGGCGCCGGCGAGCGCCGCGCGGAGCCGCACCGCTTGGTGCTCTGGGCGCACCGCTGGTACCTGCTGGCGTGGGACGAGGACCGCGCGGACTGGCGCACCTTCCGGGCGGACCGGATCGCCGGTCTGCGGGTGCCGGGTACGACGTTCTCGCCGCGCCCGGTCCCCGAGGAGTCCGCCGGGCTCTTCCCCCGCCCGGGGGAGCCGAAGGGCGCGGTGCTGTTCCTGGCGCCGGCCGGCGCGGTCGCGCGGCGGCTGACCGCTCGGGCGGGCACACTGGAGCCGACCGGCCCGGACCGCTGCCGGTATCTCACCGGCGCGGACGACTGGGACTGGCTGGCGGGCGCCCTCGCCTCGGTGGGCCTGCCCTACCGCGTCGAAGGCCCTCCGGAACTGGCGCGCGCCACCCGGGTCCTGGCCGCGCGGGCCGCCGCGGCCACGCCCCAGGCCCGGATCTGACCCGATGATCGCCGATCTCGCAGTGGGCCGAAAGCCGCCTCGGCGCCTTCAGCCTGCCGGTCCTGCGGCGCCGGCCGGCGCACACGCTCACCGGCCGACTGAAGCGCTCAGGCACATCCGGGCTCGCGGACTGATCAGGGCGTGGCTGCTACAGCTCGAATTCCAGGTGCTCGATATCGGTGAAGCGCACCTCTTCCAGCTGGCCGGCGCGGCGGCCGTTGTCCTGGAAGTACACCTCCTTGAGCGCTTCGGCGGCGATCTCCCGCAGCTGCTGGTCGCCGGCGCCGGCCTCCTGGGCCTCGAAGAGGCGGGCGGCGTACCGGGGTGGCAGGGCGAGGGTCAGGTGCCGGATGCGGTCCTGGTCCGTGGAGCCGATCGGTGCGGTGTAGCCGAGGCGGGCGCGGGTGTCGATGACGATGCCACCGGTCGTGGCTGCCTTCTGCCGGGCCTTGGCCCGGATCTGCGGCTGCCACCTGTTCTTCACCTCGCGCTCCAGGCGCGCGGCGAGCCGCGGGCGGGGCTTTTTGATCTGGTCCTTCACGTACCGCTCGACGGTGCGCTGGGAGACCCCCAGCAGCTCGGCAACCGGCATGGTGCCCTTGAGCTGCCTGACGAGGTACCGCATCCGCGCGCCCGCGCTCTTGGGCGCCGGGCGGGTGAACGCCTTGTGCACCGCGGCGTCGAGGCCGTCCCCGAACATGGTCATCGGCTACCTACTCCCCGTTGTCGGCGTCGGTGACGGTGCCGTCCTTGATGTACCGGGCCAGGTTGAGCGCTGGGGCGTCGAACCGGTCGCGGACTTCTTCGCCCCACAGGACGGTCTGGGTGCCCTCCCACTTCACCAGGCCCGGGTTGACCCCGAGCTTGAAGCCGCCCGGCAGTGGCTTGCCGTCCCGGTAGGGCAGGAAGTCCAGCGGTGTGGTGCCGTCGGTCGCGTACACCACGCAGTCGGAGAGGATCGCGACCGGGTACTGACCGGTGAACGCCGCATGCTTGAGGATCTTGCGGTGCAGGTTGATCCGGGTGCGGGAGATGACCGCTGCGCGGATGTCCGGCCGCCACGTGGGACGGGCGAGGGCCCGCCACGGCCGGCCCGGCCGCCAGCCTTCGCCGCGGGGCCGCTCGCGCAGCTTGCCCAGGCCGCCCTTGACCGTCGCCTTGATCGCGGAAACCACGATCGCCAGTTCCGGGTCGCGCTGCTGGTAGCCGTCCATGGCCGTCAGGAAGTCCGCCGGTGCCAGGTTCGCGTCGACGCCGAGGTCGGCCATCGTGGCGAGGTAGGCATCGCGCAACCGGTTGTACCAGGCGTCCAGATAGCGGCCGTTGTCGTGGCGCACCCACGCCTCGATCGGGCGCACCTGGTACCCCAGCTCCTGGGCGTAGGCGACGGTGGGTGTCGCGTACCAGGCAGGGCCGTCGGGGCGCTCGCCCTTCGGCGTGAACGGGCTCGGCAGCAGACTGCTGTCCAGGTCCGCCCACGTGTCCTTGGCGATCTTCACCCGGGACAGGTCGACATGGGACAGGTCGACCAGCCACGATCCGGGCAGTTTCGCGTCGAACACCGGCGCCTTGACGTGCGTCGGCGCGCCAAGGCCCACGACCAGGCCGTTCGCTCCGGCGGCGAAGGCCATGTTCACGTCGATGCCCACCAGGTGCCGCAGGGTGCATTCGGCGTCGGTCATGGGCCGTGCCCAGTCGTACGCCTCCTCGAACAGCTTCTCCGCCGGGCCGCGCACGTGGAAGCGCGGCAGGTCCGCCAGCAGGGGATGCCCGTCGGGTGCCTCGCACGGAGCGCAGTCCACCGGGTCCTTGCCCAGCGAGCCGGGGTTGTGCTCGGAGTGCCGCTTGCCGTCGGCGTCCGGTTCGGAGGCGCGGGTCGCCGGGTGGAGCGCGGTCATCAGTTCCAGGCCGGTGACGGCGGTGGAGCCGCGCGGCGTCATCACCCGGGACGCGTACACCCCCAGGAGCCGGGCGAGTTCCGGCGGCGGAAGCTGGCCGGCCTGGCCCCAGTGCCGGGAGTCGAGCGCGTGCCAGGACGGGATGCACAGCTGCACGCAGGTCCGTTCCGAGCGCTGCGCGGGGCGGTAGACCCGCGCCCACGGCCCGAACCCGCGTTGGGTGAGCTTCCAGTCGGCGCGGCTCAGCTGCTTGATGACCTTGTGCCCCTCCGGGATCCGCCCGGCGAGCCGCTCCTCCTCCGTGAGGGTGACCGGCAGCCCGTAGCGCTCCAGCGCGGCCTCGGTGAGCACGAGCAGCGGGTCGGCGTCCTTGCCCGGCCCGGACAGCTTCGGCTGCCCGAGCCTCGCCTCGCGCAGCGTCCAGTCCACCAGGGCCGGGAGGGACTTGGCGGGTACGTCCAGAACCAGGCCGCCGGGGCAGTACGCCAGCACCTGGCCGTCCTCGACGTCGACGACCGCGAGCGGTCCGTTCTCGAACCGCGCGGCGACCGGCGCCGGGGTGCCGGCCGGGGCCGCCTTCTTCACGTCCGGGTGGCGCGACGTCGACGACGTCCTTGCGGTGCGCGCCGGACGCGGCGCAGCGGCAGCAGCGGGGGCGGGCGGAGCGGGGGCGGGCCGGGCGTTTCCAGGGGCTGCCGTCATGGCCGCGGCCTCCGGGGCCGGGCCGGTGGACACGGCCCGCTCCGCCGGGGCAGGCGTGTGGGGGGACGCGGCCGGCGCCGGCGCGGCCGTCGGCTCCCGCGGCGTCGCCGGCGCGGGGTAGAGTTCCGCGAGCTTGTTCAGCAGCCGTGCGTACGCCTCACGCTCCGGCCCGCGCGGCTCGGTGGGTTTCTTGCTGGACTCCCAGCCGGACACCGTCGCCCGGCGCACCTTCAGGGCGGCGGCCACTTCGTCCAGCGTCAGGCCGTGCGCCTGGCGCAGCCGCTTGCGCTCCTCTGCCGGCGGCAGCGGCGAGCGGGACGCGACCAGTGCGTCGACCGCGTCGAACAACTCGGACATGGGACACCTCCGGGTCGGCACCCTATCGCAACAACCGTACGGACAGCGTACTTTTGCCGTACGGACGGCGGGCGAAGGGTGTCCGAGTGCAACGCCGGCCCGTCTCGGCGACAGCCCATGCGTACTGGACCGTCGGATGCAGGCCTCGAGTGGTAGGGGTGCGGGTCGATGCCGCACACGCAGGCCGTGGTGATGCGCGCGCAGGTGGGAGTCACCGCTCGCTTCCGGGGGGTCTGTTCACGACCGTACCGCCACGGCCGACGGCGGGTCAGGGCCATACGTACGAGGAGCGGCGGCACCGGCTGGTGCCGCCGCCCGGCGTTGGCGGGCACGATCCTGAGGACCGATCACAGGCCGGCCGCGAGGCGGGTGAGGGTTTGGGCGGCAGGTTCGCTTCGGGCGTGGCGGTAGCCGGTGCCTGCCCACAGGTGGATGAGGCCGGTGTCATTGGCTGCGGTGGCGGCCTTGCGCAGGGCGCTGGTGAGGTGGTGGAGGGCGGGGTAGCCCAGTGGGGCGATGGATTCGTAGTCGTCGATGAAGCGGTTGCGCAGGGCGCGGGCGGGGCGGCCGGTGAAGGCGCGGGTGGTGACGGTGGTGGTGAAGGCGGGGTCGCCGAGAGCGGCTTTGTGGGCGGCCGAGGCGCCGCTTTCGTGGGTGCGCAGCAGTGCGGTGCCGGCCATGGCGGCGTGGGCACCGGCTTTCAGGGCGGCCGCGGTGTCGGCCGCGGTGGCGATGCCTCCTGCGGCGATGACCGGGAGGTGGGTGGTGTGGCGTACGTCGCTGACCAGGTCGGGCAGGGGGATGGGACGGGGGAGGCGGTCGGGGGTGAGGGTCGCGGAGTGGCCGCCGGCGGCGGGGGCTTGGACGATCAGCAGATCGGCGCCGGTGTTCGCCGCGGCGAGGGCTTCGGCGGGGGAGGTGACGGTCTGGGCGACGAGGGTGCCCGCCTCCTGGAGGGCACGGACGGTGTCGGGAGCGGGCAGCCCGAAGGTGAAGGAGACCAAGGGCACGGGGTTCGCGAGCAGCAGGTCGAGTTTCCCGGTCCAGGCGTCGTCGTCTTCCGCGGGCGGCTCCGTGGGGAGGGTGAGACCGTAACGGTCGGCTTCTTTCTGTAGCGCGCGGGCGTAGGCGCGGTAGTGGTCCGCGGCGATGGGCACGGGGTTGGGGGCGAAGAGGTTGACGCCGAAGGGCAGGCCGTCGTCGCGGACTTGGGCGATCTGGGCGGCGAGGTCGTGCGGGGTTTTGTAGCCCCCGGCGAGGAAGCCGATGCCTCCGGCGCGGGCGGCGGCCTTGACGAGGGCGGGGGTGCTGGGGCCGCCGGCCATCGGGGCGGCCCAGACGGGCAGGGGCGTCTTCAGCGACGACAGGTCGCGGGGCATGCGGAAGCTCCCGGGGGTCAGGCGGCGGATGGTGACGTGGCGTGGGCGAGGTGGTGGGGGAAACGGATGCAGCAGGCGGCGGCGCCGCAGGCAGCTGCCAGGACCAGGGCGGCGGCGAGGAGGAGCGCCTGGTGGTAGCCGTGGCGCAGCAGCGGTGCGGCCAGGGGCGGACCGAGGACCTGTCCGATGCTGTAGCCGGCGGTGAGGAGGGCGACGGCGCGCGGTATGCGCAGGTGGGTGCCGATGGCCAGGGCCATGGTGCTCACGCCCATGAAGGTGGCGCCGAACAGCACGGCCGCGCCGAGGGCGGGGGTGCTGCCGGCGAAGAGGGCGGGCAGGGCGATGCCGGCGGCCTGGAGCGACAGCGACACCATCAGCAGGGCAGGGCGGGAGAAGCGGCGGGCCAGGCGCATCCACAGGGCGCAGGAGGGCAGCGCGGCCAGGCCCACCACGATCCAGGCGCTGTTGCCGATCCAGCCGGGCGCGCCCTGCTGGATGGCGGCGACCAGGAAGGTTCCGGCGATGATGTAACCGATGCCCTCCAGGGTGTAGCTGGCCATCAGGGCGAAGAACCAGCGGCGGGTGCGCGGTCGGGCCGGTACCCCATCCGCGGCGGGCGTGGCCGGAGCCGGGGGAGGAGCCGGGGCCGGAGTCGGTGGCGTCGCGAGACGCCAGGTGCCGGCGGCCAGGACTGCCGTCAGTGCCGCGCATGCCAGCCAGGCGGCCTGCCAGGAGCCGATCTGCTGGAGTACGGCCACCAGCAGACCGGACAGGGCGATGCCCGCGCCGACCCCGCCGAACGCCCAGCCGGCCATGTGCTGCGCGTGCGCGGCGAGCCCCGTCAGCAGGGCGCTCACGGCGATCATGAACACCAGGGCGCTGGCGGCGCCCGCCACCAGCCGCAGCGCCCACCAGGCGCCGGGGTCATGGGTGAGGGGCATCGCGGCCATGGTGGCCGCCAGGAGGAGCAGCCCGTAGCGCAGCGCGGTCGCCGACCGGACGAGGGCGGGCAGGGCGATGCCGAGCAGTGCGCCGATCAGATAGCCGATGTAGTTGGCCGTGGCCAGGGATGCCCCCGAGCCGTCCGACAGTCCGGCCTGCGTGTGCATGAGCGGCATGATCGGCGTGTACGCGAACCGGCCCACTCCCATCGCGGCGGCCAGGGCCGCCGCGGCGCGTGCGACGGTCGGCCAGGGTGAGGCCGCCGAGGAGCCGGCGGGCGCGAGCACCATAGTTGTGATCACCTTTTCGTTGACGATGAGGTGCCCTTGACGCTAGGCCGCCCGCACGGCGCTGAGAAATACCGGTTACGCTGCACATATGCGGCAGCGGCATGAATGGGGGCAGCGATGACGGCGGCGCACGGCAGCGGTATCGAGCTGAGACATCTGCGGGCATTCGCCGCGGTGGCCCGCCATCGCTCCTTCACCCGGGCCGCCGAACACCTGCTGATCGCCCAGCCGGCGTTGAGCCGTACCGTCGCGCAACTGGAGACCGCCCTCGACGTACGGCTGCTGGACCGTTCCACCCGCCACGTGGACCTGACCGACGCGGGCGCCAGGTTCCTCCCCCACGCCGAGCGCACCCTGGCCGCCTTCGACCAGGCCCTGGCCGCCGCCCAAGGCGAGTCGGTGCTGCGGCTCGGCTTCAGCTGGCTGCTGCCCGATCCCTGGGCCCAGCACGCGATCGCCCGTTTCGAGCGGGACACCGGCGCCCGCATCACCCTGGTCCGCAGCGACGACCCGCTCGACGACCTGGACCGTCTCGGCGTCGATGTCGCCCTCCTGCGCGGCACCCAGCCCGTGCCCCCGCCCGTGTGCACGGTGCACCTGTACGACGAGAAGCGCACCGCCGTGTGCTCTCGCGGCGGCGAACCGGCCATCGCCGACCACCTGAGCTGGAAGGACGCCCACCAGTGGACGCTGGTGGTCAACACCGCCAGCGGTACCACCGGCCCCTGGTCCTGGCCCGCCGGAGACGGCCCCCGACACATCGTGGAAACCGCGAACTTCGACGAGTGGCTCGAATCAGTGGCCGCGGGCCGCGGTATCGGCATCGTTCCCGACACCGCCCAGCGCCGCATCCACCACCCGGCGCTGCGCTTCGTCCCACTGGACGACGCACCGCCCATCCCCGTCCGCCTCGCCTACCACCCCAACACCCACTCCGCCATGCTGCGACGCTTCCTCGACGCGGCTCTCACGGCCGCGGCAGGCAGCTGACCGCCGGTAGGAAGGCGAAGAGATCAGAGCTGTTCGTCGGGGAGGTGGGGCGCGGCGGTCACGACGGCGTGCACGACCCCGGCGACGAGTTGCCGGTTGAGGGGGGCGGCGTCGAAGCGGCGGTGCATGGGCCAGCCCTCGATCAGGGCGTCGAGGGCTCGGGCCACTCCGGGAGTGAAGTGCAGGGCCAGGCTCTCGCGGCTGCGCGCCAGCCAGGAGCGGGTGGTCGCGGCTACCGCGGTGTTGTGGTTGGCGTACGCGTACATCTCGAAGATGAGCGTCATGTCGCGGTCGGTGGCGTAGGCCGGTCCGCAGATCAGCTCGACCACGGCGGCCTCGGCCTCGGCGGTCGACCCGGCGCTGTGCAGGGTGCGGCGGTAGAGCTGGGACATCGTGTCGGCGAGGCGGGCGAACGCCAGCGCCAGCAGATCGTCCATGCCGTCGAAGTAGTACGTCAGCGAGCCCAGGGGCACGCCGGCCCGTGAGGCGATCTTGCGATGGGTCGTCTTGTGAACGCCGCCCTCGGCGATGACGTCGAGGGCGGCGTCGAGGATCCGGTCCCTGCGCCCGGGATCGTTGGGGATCTCACGCCGTGTGCCGCTCACGCCTCCAATGTGTCACAACGGAACTCCGGCCAAGTGTGTACGCTCGTACAGACTCGTGTGTTCGGCCATCTGCTGGAGGCATCCCTGTGACGGTCAGTCTCGGTCGGCGTCGGATCGCCGTGTTCGCCCTGTTCTTCCTGCCCGGCGTGGCCATGGCGTCCTGGGTGACGCGCACCCCCGACGTGCGCGACCTGCTCGGGGCCTCCACCGGGCGCATGGGCCTGGTCCTGTTCGGGCTCTCGGTGGGGTCCATGGTGGGCATCCTGTGCTCGGGGCCGCTGGTGTCCCGCTGGGGCGCCCGGCCCGTCATCGCGGCCGGAACGCTGGCGACCGCCGCGGGATCCGGCGTCATCGGTGTGGGGGCCGCGGCGGGCGCGGATCCGGTCGTCGCCCTCGGGCTCGGACTCATCGGCCTCGGGATGGGCGGCGGTGAGGTGGCCCTCAACGTCGAAGGGGCGGAGGTGGAACGGCTGCTCGGCCGGTCCACCCTCCCCGCGATGCACGGCTTCTACAGTCTCGGCACGGTGGCCGGCGCGGTCGTCGGCATGACGCTCACCGCCATCTCGTTCCCCGTCCTGTGGCATCTCGCCGTCGTCGCCGCCGTGGTACTGGCCGTACTGGTGCCGATGATCCGCTACGTTCCCGCCGGGGTGGGCCGACGAACCGGCCAGGACAGCGGAACGCACACGCGGGACCCCGCGCGCCCCGCGGTGTGGAGGGAACCGAAACTGCTGCTCATCGGCGGCATCATCCTCGCCCTTGCCATGGCCGAGGGAACGGCGAACGACTGGCTGCCACTGGTCATGGTCGACGGCCACGGCTTCGACCCCGCGCTCGGATCGGCCGTGTTCGCGGTCTTCGCGGCCTCGATGACCGTGGGCCGCTTCGCGGGCGGCCGGTTCGTCGACCGCTACGGACACGCGGCCGCCCTGTGCGCCAGCGCGGTCATCGGCGCCGTCGGCATCGCACTTGTGATCCTGGTCGACAACCAGGCCGTCGCGGCGACAGCCGCCGTGCTGTGGGGCATCGGCGCGTCGCTGGGCTTCCCCGTCGCGCTCTCCGCGGCCGGCGGCTCCGGCGACGACTCCGCGGCGAGGGTCTCCCTCGCCGCCACCCTCGGCTACGTCGCCTTCCTCGTGGGACCGCCCTCACTCGGCCATCTCGGCGAGCGCTTCGGACTCCGCAACGCGCTGTTCCTGGTCCTGATCATCGTGGTGGCCGCATCCTTCGCCACGCCTGCCGCCCGCCCCGCACGTACTCCGTGAACGGCGTCGGCGAAGGGACGGCGTCGCGGAGGCGGAGGCGGCTGGTCGGTGCCGTGCGCTATGCTTGATCTTGTCGCGGCCGCCCGAACTCCGGGCAGCCGGTCGCGCGTTGGTGGTCCAAGGAAAGACACCCCGCTTCCTGCGGGGAGATGCAGGTGCAAGGCCTGCCCAGCGCTCAGGAGACGAGCCCACTCCGCATGCGGAGTGGGCTCGTTGCGCTTCAACTCAGGTGACCACTGGGATGAAGATGGTATCGACGATCTCCTGGATGGCTTGGGAAGACACCGGCCTCAGGTCCATGAGCACTTCGTGTCTGAGCAAGTCGTAGGGCAACCGCGCGATGCGTGAGGTCAGCTTCGCACCGTCGATCTCCCCTCGTTCGACGGCGCGGTGCGTGACAGACTCGATCAGCGCCCACCTCTGATCGATCAAGGACGCACGCAGCTCGGCGGGCGTTGTTCCCGTCTCCTCGAAGTAGGCGGCCAACTGTGCGGTCATGGCCACGGCGAACATGGTGAACGCCCCGTTGAGCTGTTCGAGCAGCGCGATCGTGTCATCGCGCAGGGACCCGGTGTCAGGGTCGATGAGCGAGAACTGATCGCTGGCACGGCCGATGGCATCACGAACGAGCATGTCCTTGGTCGCCCAGTGGCGGTTGACGACCGGCCGACTGGTGCCGGCGCGTTCCGCGACCGCGGCGAAGGTGAGACCCGCGTACCCGCGTTCCATCAGTTCCTGCCATGCGGCGTCGAGCAGCGCGGCCTTGAGCGCTGCGCCATGCCGACGACGGCGGGGAGTGGATTCCGACCTTGCAAGATGCATGAATGCATCTTAGGGTCGGTGTCAGCCCTGCGACAAGCAGGTCAACGCATCTCGCGCGCCGGTCACTTCGCCACCGCACCGGTGCGATGCGTCGCGTCACGAAAGGAAACGCATTGAGCGCCAGTGCCGACGTGCAATCGTCCACCTCGGTGACAGTCGAAGTGCACACGATGGGCCGCACCTTCGACGAGTCCGTAATCGACCAGTGGGAGCTGAAGGCCGCACGGCGAGCCCTGAAGAACCTGAAGACGGTAGCCAGTGGTCAGGTGATGATGGACCTCCTTGCCGAGCAGATAGACGCCGGAGACCGTTACCAGAAGGAGCTCATCTCGGCTTCGGGCGGCACCTACCGTGAGTCGCGCACGGAATTCCACGTTCGCGGACTCAGCGGCACCGACCTGGCCGACTGGTTCCACGCCCAGGCCGGCACCGGCCGCTTCCAGGACAAGATGTCGCTCGTCAACGCGCACCCCGAGCACTACGTGGAGCCGCCGAACTACACCGGAGGGATGGTGGAGACGATCGGCGGCCACCTCACCCGGTTCAAGGTCTCGGTGGCCCACGAACTGCCTGCTCCGGTCGGCGCGTACCTCGACGCGTCCTACCCGGTGACGCTGATGAACGCTCTCCTCAGCTTGGATGACGGCACCCCCTTCGCGTACTGCCTGCACCAAGCGCGGGACACCGATACCGGCGCGGATGTCGTCGTACGCGTCATCTATCCGTCCGCCGCCCCGGATTCGATGATCGAGGGGCACTGCGAACACCTGGCCATCGAATTCCGCAGCTGGATCCGCAACGCGGCGGCCGCGACCCGGTAAGCACGACCTTTCGGCTACCCGAACACGGCGTCATGGAAGGCGATTTCGGCCTCGAGCATGCCGGTGAACCAGCGGGTCAGCCGTTCCTGGGGTAGGTCGTCCGGCAGGGCGTCGACCTCCGCTGCCAGGGCCCGTACCCCGTCCCGGAACGTCTGGTCGGCGTGGAGCGACACCCATGCGCTCATCGCGCCCTCGGGGACGGTGCCGCGCTCATGTGCCCGGGTGCACCAGGTGAGGTACAGGCTCTCCGCGGCGAACAGCATCGTCATCACCGCCGGGTACCCGCCCTCCCGTGCCACGTCGAGTGCGTAGCGCGACAACACCTCGCCCCGCCGGGCGGCGTCCGGCCGGGCGGGGACGGGCCAGGCGGCGCGGGCTTCGCGGAAGTAGTCCGCCTGGGTGGTGGTCAGCGCGTGGACCGCCCGTGCGTTGCGCTCCAGCGCCGTCCGGTTGGGGGCGCCCCACACGGCCAGTCCGTGCAGTCGGGCGGCCGTCTCCACGAACGCGGCCTCGATCTCCAGGTAGTCGGCGTAGTCGGCGTCGCCGATCGTGCCGGCCGTGACCTCCATGACGAAGCGCATGCGCAGCGCCCGGTCCATGGTCGGGGCAGCGGCCTCGAGGAGCTGCTCGGACCGGCTCCGGCTCATCGGGACAGCCATTCGACGAGGCCGCCGAACACCTGGGCGTAGCCGTCCCACTGCTCGCAGAACGATGCGGGCGCCCAGTGCGGGGAGCAGTCGGAGGTGAAGACCGCCGACCGTCCCGAGCCGTACTCGGCCACCGCCACCAGGGGATCGCCGCCCAGGGTGGCCAGGACCTCGGCGCCGGGACGTGGCCGGACGCGGTTGTAGCCGAGCAGCAGTGGCCACTCGCCGGTCACACCGCCGAGGGCGGGATGGCCGGTGCCGACGGCCGACGGGCGGCCGCCCGCGGGGAGTTCGACGCGGTCGTCCTCGGGCAGCAGCTCGACCGGCAGCACCTCGTGCAGCGCGGTGTTGCGGTAGGCGGCCTTGCCCTCGAAACCGGTGAAGGAGAGGTAGCCGCCGACCATCAGCAGCCCGCCGCCGTCACCGACCCACCCGCGCAGTGCGTCGATCCGGTCGGCACCCGGCGTTCCCTGCTCGAACACCTCGGGGGCGAGCTGGAGGGAGTTCGCCCCGATGTCGGAGAGTATGACGACGTCGTGGGCGGCGAGTGCCTCGGCGTCGCCCGGGAACTGCCCGGGTACCAGGTGCGCGGGCAGGTGCGCGACCTGGTGCCCGCGGCCCTCCAGCGCCCGGCGCAACGGTTCGACGCCGGTCACATAGGTACTGGTGGTGAACGAGTCGACTCCCTTGATGTGCGTGGACTGGGAGATCCAGCTCTCACCGGCTATCAGGACACGGCTCACGGGGTGCTCCTTGGTGCGGGATCGGGGGAAACGCTGGGACGGTGGTCAGGACGAGGCGGCGTGTTCGAACAGCCGGGCCGGGTTGGCGCGCAGCAGGTCCGCGGCGGTCCGCTGGGGAACGCCGTGCTCGACGAGCCGGGAGAGGAACAGCTCCGGCACATAGCGGAAGCCGTTGCCGCCGTAGGCGGTGAGCATGCTCTTGAGGAACACGTCGTGGCTGAGCAGCAGGCGGTCACCGTGGCCGCGGGCGATGAGCCCGGCGATCGCGTGCGCGGTCTCGTGGGGTGCCGGGGACTGCCCCTCCCCGGGGTAGCGGAACGGCATGCCGATCATGTCGAACTCGAGCCAGACGCCGCGGTCGGCGACCGACCGCTGATAGTCCGGGTCGGCGTGCGAGGGGTCCATGTGGCACAGCACCACGGCGGCCGGCGCCACCCCGTACTCTCCCAGCACCAGGTCGAGGACCTCGTGGGCGCGGCGCTGCCAGCCGGGCAGGTGGACGTAGAGGGGGACACCGGTCTCGCGCTGGGTACGCGCGGCGGCGCGCAGCGCGGTGCGCTCACCCTCGGTGAACCGTGGGGAGACTCCGATCTCGCCGATGACGCCCGGCCGGATCCCGGTGCCGTCGGCGCCCTCGGTGAACTCGGCCAGCAAGGCGACGGCGAGCCGGCGCTCGTCCGCCGGGGACAACGGGCGGGGGTGGTAGGGCTCCAGGTACCAGCCGCAGCCCATGACGACACGTACTCCGCTGTCTTCGGAGAGCGCGCGCAGCACCTCCGGGTCGCGGCCCAGTCCGCCCGGGGTGACATCGACGATCGTGCCGCCCCCGCCGGCGGCGAACGCGCGCAGGTCGGCCAGCATCCCTTCGGTGTCGTCGAGCACACAGTGGTCCAGGCAGGCGTAGGGCTGCTCGCGCAGCAGCCAGGCCAGTTCGGGTGTGGTGCGGGCGTCGCGCAGATGGCCGAGCCCGGGGCCGGCCGGGGTGGTGACGGCCTTGCGGACGTCGTTGCGCAGATGCTCATGGGTGAGGGTGAGACCGAGCCCGGTGCTGGGCACGGGTCCGGTCACCGTGGTCACCGTGCGGGGGAGGGGGCCGCCGCTCATGAGCGGCCCGTCAGATGGGCGAACAGATCGGCCATCGCCCGGCCGCGCAGGTTCAGCCAGATCGCGGCGAGCAGCACCAGTCCGGTGACGATGGGGGTGAGGAACGGGCTCACCCCGAGCAAGTTGAGGCCGTTGGCGATGACTCCGGTGATCAGGGCGCCGATGACGGTGCCGAGCACGGTGCCCCGGCCGCCGAACAGGTTGGTGCCACCGAGCACGACCGCGGCGATCACGGTGAGTTCGAAGCCCTGCCCGGAGTTGGCGGAGCCGGAGCCCAGCCGGGCCGCGGTGAGCAGCCCGGCGACGCCGGCGGCCACACCGGTCAGCATCAGGGTGATCATCTTGATCCGGGCGGTGTTCACCCCGGCTCGCCGCACCGACTCCTCCTGGGAGCCGATGCCGTTGACATAGGAGCCGAACGGCAGCTTCGACAGCAGGACCGCTCCGATGGCGACCGCCGCCAGGGCGATCCAGGCCAGCGCGGACAGTCCGAGGAAGGAGGCGTCGCCGAGCTTGGCGACGAAGAGCCGGGCGTCGATGGGGACGGAGAACCCCTTCGTCCACAGCTGTGCCAGGCCGCGGACGACCGACATGGTGGCAAGGGTGACGATGAACGGGGGGATCTTCTGATAGGCCGACAGCCATCCGTTGACGGCGCCCCAGAAGAGCCCGGCGAGCAGCGCCACCACGATCACCACGGAGGAGTCCCAGCCGGCCTGGAGCATCTCGGCGGTGCAGGTGGCGGTGAACGCGAGGATCGATCCCACGGACAGGTCGATCTGCCCGGTGCTGATCACGAAGGTCATGGCGACCGCCACGATCAGGGTGATCGCCACCTGGGTGGCCAGGTTGGACAGGTTGGTGAAGGTCAGGAAGTTGGGGGCGGCGATACCGAAGCCGAGGAAGAGTGCGACGCCCACGCCGAGCATGGCCACGGTGGCCTTGTTGGCGCGCTGCCAGCGGCCCGGGGGCCGGCCCAGTACGGCGGTGGTGCGCATCGCGGTGTCGGCGCTCATCTCAGGCCACCTCCGTGGTGCCGGGCCCGCCGGTCGCGACGTCGGATCGAGTGATCATGGCGACGAGCCGTTCGATGTCGAGTTCGGAGATCGGGGCGTCCTCGACGCTGCGCCCCTCGTACATCACGGTGATCCGGTCGCACACCTCGAACAGGTCCTGCAACCGGTGGGTGATCAGGATGACGCCGACGCCCTGGGCGGCGACGTCGCGGATCATCTTCAGCACCTGCCGCACCTCGGCGACGGCGAGCGCGGCGGTGGGCTCGTCCAGGATCAGCACGCGCGGGCGGAAGGACACCGCTCGGGCGATCGCCACGGCCTGCCGCTGTCCTCCGGACAGCTCGCCGATCTCCTGGTAGGTGGACTTCACCCGGACGTGCAGTTCGGAGAGGGTTTCGGCCGCTCGGGCGTGCATCGTCGCGCGGTCGATGAAGGGGCCTTTGCGCGGTTCACGGCCGAGGAACAGGTTGCTGGCCACATCGAGGGTGTCGCACAGGGCGAGGTCCTGGTAGACGATGCCGACCCGCTCGCGGCGGGCGTCGGCGGGGCTGGTGAAGCGGACGTCGCGGCCGTCGATGGAGATCTGCCCGCCGTCGTGCTGGACCGCACCGGCCAGGACCTTCATCAGGGTCGACTTCCCGGCGCCGTTGTCGCCGACCAGGCCGAGCACCTCGCCCGGGGCCAGGGTCAGGTCGACGCCGCGCAGCGAGCGGACGGCGCCGAACGATTTGGTGATTCCTCTCAGGGAGACCAGCGCGCTCTCGCCCATCACTTCTCCAGGTAGTAGAGGTAGTTCTTGACGTTGTCCGGGGTCACCAGCTGGGTGGGAACGGGCACGTTTTTGCGGGTGGCGCGGCCGCAGGCCAGGTCGATCGCGGAATTCATGGCCTCGTAGCCGAACCGGAAGGTGTTCTGCTGCAGGACGCCGGTGATCCAGCCGGCCCGCAGCCCGTCGACGGCCTGGCTGGACAGGTCCCACCCGACGACCTTGAGGTCCTCGGTGCGGTGCTGGCTGACCACGGCGGCGGCCAGGCCGATCAGCGCGGGCTCCCCGGTGGCGTAGGCGTACTTCAGGCCGGGGTCGCGAGTGAGCAGGTTCTCGGCGGCGGTCTGGGCGTTCTCCTGGATGTTGCGGCCGTCGACCACGTTCTGGATCTTCATGCCCTTGGCGGTGACGGTGTCGGTGAATCCTTTCTGCCGCTCGTTCTGGATGGTGCTGTTGAGCGCGCCGACGACGCCGACACCACCGCGGTTGCCGGCGGTCTTGAGCAGGGCCTCGCCGATCCGCCGGCCGCCTTCCACGTTGCCGGTGCCGACCTGGACGGAGACCGCGGGGTCATCCACGGTGGCGTCCACGGCGACGACCGGCACGCCTGCCGCCTTGGCCCGGCGGATGGCGGGCTTGATGCCCTCGGTGTCGACCGCGTCCACGATGATGGCGTCGTAGTGGTTGGCGACCAGGTCGTCGATGGCGTTGGCCTGGGTGGCGGAGTCGTCGTTGCCGTTGACGATCTGGGTTGTGACACCGGCCTTGCGGGCCACGGTCCGGGCGCCGGTGTTGATCTGGTTGAAGAACAGCGCCTGGAGGTTGATGGGGACGATGCCGATCTTCGGAGTGTGGCCGCGGACGGTACAGGAGTCGGCGACCTCCGCGGGCGGCGGCGGGCCCTGTTCGGTGTTCTTCTTCTCGGCCGCCATCTCGCGGCGGGCCTGGGTGTCGCAGCCGACGGTCGTCAGCAGCAGGCCCAGCGCGACCACGGCCGTCACTGTCTGGCGCATCTGCTCTCCTTGTCTACTGGGAGCGGGCCCGCTCCGGGTCAGAAGTGGCGTGGGCTTCGAGCCAGGAGTCGATGGCCCGCCGGTCGGGCAGCCCGTCCCGGGCGCCGGGCCGGGTGCAGGACAGGCCGGCGGCGACGGCGGCGAAGCGCGCCGCCTCCAGCGGGGGCCGGCCCCGGTCCAGTTCGGCGCAGTACGCGCCGGTGAAGCAGTCCCCGGCCCCGGTGGCGTCGACCGTGTCCACTTCGATCGCCGGGCCGTCGTGGCGTTCGCCGGCCGGGGTCAGCAGTGTCCAGCCGCGCGAACCGTCGGTCACGACCAGATGGACGTCCATCTCGGCGGCGGCTCGGGCCAGGGCCGGCTCTCCGCCGAGCAGCGCGACGGCCAGCGGCCGGCCGATGACGACGTGATCGGCCGTGGCCAGCGCGGTGCGCAGGGCCTCGACCCGGTCGCAGCCGTCGAGGTCCACCACCAGGCCGGGTCCGGGCTCCCCGGCCGGGGCGCCGGCGGCGGCCTCGGCCAGCGCGGCGGCGGCCTCGGGGAAGCGGTAGCCGTCGAGGTAGAGCCAGTCCGCCCCGGCCTCACGCGCCGCCCGCGCCGTGCGGACGATGTGCTGGGCGTCCAACTCGTCGTCCTGGCTGATGACGGCGCGCTCACCGTCCGGGGTGAGCAGCACGACAGCGGTGGTGAGGGTGCCGGTGCGGGCAGTCCAGTCGGTGCGGACCCCGTCGGCGGCGAGTGCGGCGAGGAACGCCGTGCTCCGCGGATCCGGTCCGACCACGCCGGCGAACCACGCATCGGCCCCGGTCCGGGCCGCGGCCGCCGAGGCGTTGGCGGCCATCCCGCCGTGGCCATGGCGGATGGCGGTCGCCTGCACGCGGGCACCGGGAGCGGGCAGCTCCGGAACACCGACGGTCAGGTCGATGTTGGCGTACCCGCAGAAGACGATCACGGGAGCACCACTCCGGCCTTGGCCGCCGCGGCGGTCAGCGCGCGGACCTTGGCCTGGTCGACCCGGCCCCACCAGCGGCCGTTGTCCTTCACCGAGGACGCGACGATCACACCGTCGCAGGCGGGCAGCAGGCCGCCGATGTTGTCCGCGGTGATACCGGAGCCGATCACCACCGGCAGGGTGGTGTGGGCGGCGATGCCCTCGACCTCCTCCAGCGAGGCGGCGTCCCCGGTCCGGGAGCCGGTGGCGATCAGCACATCGGCGCCGAAGAACTCGGCGTCCTCCGTCTGTTCGGCCAGCGTGCGGTCGGCGACGATGGCGTGCGAACCGTGCTTGACGTGCACATCGGCGAAGACCTTGACCGGACCGGCGCCGATCCGGCTGCGATAGCGGGTGGCGTGTGCCGACTGGCCCTCGATGATGCCCTCGTTGGCGACATAGGCATTGGCCCACTGGTTGACCCGTACGAACCCGCCGCCGCCGGACCAGGCGGAGGCGATCGCGCATTCGGCGGCGTTGGACAGCACGCTGACCCCCAGCCTGCCGCCGGCGCCCTCCAGCAGGGAGTGCCGCACCCGGTCGGTCACCACGGCCATCGCCGCCGATGTCTCGTAGCCGTGTTCGCCCGGTTTGAGGAACGGGATGTCCCAGTGGTTCTCCACGATCAGCCCGTGGCAGCCGCCCTCCAGATAGGCCCGCGCCTCCTCGACCGCGAAGGCGCAGATCTCGTCCAGCGGGACGCCCTGGTAATGCGGGCTGCCGGGCAGCGGTGGCAGATGTACCACGCCGATGACGACCTTCGAGGTGCCGAACAGTTCCTCAATCGCGTTCGGCCGGGGTGGGAACACCCCTAGGTCGTTTGTGCTCCCGGATGTCTTCATCGCGCCACCTCGGTGCAATCGATTACAGCTGAGTTGCGGTGGACCGTAGGCAGGGGTCGGGAGCCGTGTCAAGGCTCTATGCTTAATCAACGCGCCAGGTCACATCGGTGTTGGAGCCATGTGACGGCCAGGTTTCCCGGCAGGAAGGTAATCGATTGCAACGGGTCACGATCGCTCAGGTCGCCGAACGGGCCGGTGTCTCGACCGCCACCGTGTCGCGGGTGCTCTCCCGCCGGGGCCAGGTCTCCGCCGCGGTCGAACGCAAGGTCCGCCGCGCCGCCGATGAGCTGGGCTACCAGGTCAATGTCATCGCCAGGGCACTGCGCAACAGCCGTACCGACACCGTGGGGATGGTCGTGCCCAGCATCACCAACCCGTTCTTCACCTCCCTGGTGGAGAGCGTGGAACACGCCCTGGGCAAGGAGGGCAAGGAGCTGTTCCTGTGCGACGCGCGCTCCGACCCGCGCATCGAGGCACGCCGGCTGGCCTCGCTCGCCGCGCGCAACGTCGACGGCATCATCGTCAGCCCGAGCCACGGCACCGACAGCCGGCCCGCCGTGCAGCAGACCGCGGACCGGCTGCCGCTCGTCCAGCTCGACCGATTCGTCGACGGCACCACCACCGACTGGGTGGGCGTCGATGACGTCGCCGCGATGCGGCAGGTCATGGACCACCTCCACGACGGCGGGGCGCGGTCGGCGGCCTTCATCGGCTCGCTGATGACGCACTCCTCCACCGAGCAGCGGTTCGCCGGGTTCCGGCGGCGCGCCGAGGAACTGGGCATCGAGGTGAAGCCGGATCAGGTGCTGCTCGGCGACTACAGCGTGGAGTGGGGCGAGGCCGCCGTCGCCCGGCTGGTCGCGGAGGGTGGCCTGCCGGACGCGATCGTATGCGCCGATGACCTGATCGCGCTCGGGGCCACGCGCGCCTGCCGGGCACACGGTTTCGCGGTGCCCCGGCAGGTGCAGGTGACCGGCTACGACGACATCGAGTTCTCCCGGCTGGCCGAGCCGGCCCTGACCACGGTCCATCAGCCCCGTGACCGGATCGCCGCGGAGGCGGTACGGTTGCTGGCCGCGGCGGGCCTGGCCAAGGACACCGAGCGCGGCCCGCACGCGCACATCTCCCTCGTGCCGACCCTGGTGGTGCGCGACAGCACCCGGGCCACGCAAGCGCCCCGGGACCGCACATGACGGCAACTCACCCCAACCCGAGGAGGGCCCCGATGGGCGACGCGGACGCATGGCACGGTGTGACGGACCTCGCGCGGCGACTGGTGCGGATCGACACCCGGGGCGGCCGGGAGGCACCGGCCGCCGCATTGGTCGCGGACCGGCTGGACGGCGCGGGGTTCGAGGTCCGGGTCGAGGAGCCGGTACCCGGCCGGGCCAATGTCGTCGCCCGGTTCGGACCCGTCGTACCGCGGGTGCCGGTCACCTTCACCGGACACCTGGACACCGTGCCCGCCGACCCGTCGGGCTGGTCGTTCGACCCGATGAGCGGGGAACTGCGCGACGGCCGGCTGCTCGGCCGCGGCAGCAGCGATATGAAAGCCGGCGTCGCCTGCCAGGTCGAGGCGGCGATACGGGCCGCCCGCGAAAACCCGCGGGACACCGCGGTGCAGCTGATCTTCACCTTCGGTGAGGAGACCGGCTGCGAGGGGGCCGAAGAGATCGCCGCGGCCTCCCTCACCCCCACCGACCTGCTCATCGTGGCCGAGCCGACCGGCAACCGGACCGTCCTCGGACACAAGGGCGTCCTGTGGCTCGCCGCGACGGCCAGGGGGGTCTCCGCGCACGGTTCCCGTCCGGAACTGGGCCGCAACGCGATCGCCGCGCTCGCCGCCGCGGCGGTCAGGCTCCACGGGCACGAAGACTGGCCGGTGAGCCCGACACACGGCCCGGCAACGGTCAACATCGGCACGTTCCACGCGGGCGAGCAGCCCAACCTGGTGCCGGACCGCGCCGAGATGCGGCTGGACGTGCGTACCGTTCCCGGTTTCGGACGGGATGAGGCGGTCGCGGAGATCTCCCGGCTGTGCGGCGACGGCATCAGCCTCGAGCGGCTGCTGGACCTGCCCGGCGTCGCCACCGATCCGTCGGCGGCCGCCGAAGCGCGGGAGATCCTGGCTCCCGGTTCCTCGGCCCGCCCGGCCGAGTACGCGACCTACTTCACCGATGCCTCGGTGCTGACCGGCCGGCTCGGCGATCCCGCGGTGGTGGTGTACGGACCGGGCGACCCGGATCAGGCCCATGTCACCGATGAATCCTGCTCGTTGGCCGCCATGACCGAGTCCGCGGAGGCGATGCACCGGCTGCTGCGCAGGCTCGGGCGGTACCGCGTGGCCTGACCGGCGCCATGCGCCTGGTGATCGCCGGTCCGTCGCCCACGGTCCGGGCCCGACGGAATCCTGTCAGGCCCGTTCCTGGTCGTCCGCCAGGACGACGCAGGCGCTGAGATGCCAGGTCTGGCCCTCCTTCGCGGACAGCTCCAGGTCCACCTCGCGTCCCGAGGACCCGCCGTCCAGCGGGATCCGGAGCCAGGTGAACTCCCGGCCGTCGAGCTGCTCGCTCCGGGCTTTCTCGATCCCGTCCGCACGGACGATCAGCGACCTGTTGAAGGTGTTGGGGTCGCCGGTGAGCAGGTGCGCGGTGCAGCGTCCGGCGGGCAGCTTCAGCCGCAGCACGGCCGGGGCGCCGTCGCGTACGTAGTCCCGGCGGATGACATCGAACAGTCCGGTGTCCGTGGCATCGGGTGTGCTGCCGACCCAGCCGAAGCCGGCGCCCTCGTGCCAGGTGTCGGCGGGTGAGAGACGGGTGTAGTCCTTCAGCACCGGCGCGGAGGCGGGCCCGGCGTCCAGCGCGTGTACGCATCGCGCGGCGGGCGGCACGACGACGGTTCTGGCCAGGCTGCGCAGCGAGGAGTGGAGCACCCGCACCGCGCCCGACCTCGGGCGCGCGTGCAGGGTGGCGAGCGCGGGGCTCGGCGGTGGCACGACGGGCATCTTCACCGTCTCGTCCTCCCGCGCGGCCACGTAGCGGGTCACCTCCTCGGACCGCCAGCCCTCGGGCACATCCAGCGTGGTCACCGTGCGCAGCCCGGAGCCCGTGGCGTTGACGATCTGAACGGGCAGCTCGTTGCGCTCCCCGCCCAGCAGCACCGTGTCGGCCGGGGCGACGACCGCCTGGAGCCAGCCGCGGCGCTCGTCGCGGATCCGGCTCAGCTCGAACCAGTAGGCGACCAGGGTGTCCCGCCACTGGGCGGCCTTGGCGATCTGCTCCCCGAACTGGCGGTGCACCTCGGTGAACCGCCGGTGGTCGACGCGGCGGCGCAGTCCCTCCCAGTCGGTGCGCATGTCCGCCACCCGCGCCGCTCCGGAGAAGTGCGTGTCGTAGATGTGCTGGATCACGGTCTTGCCGTTGTCCAGCCGGTGGGTGTACGGCACATGATGCAGGAAGAGGAGCAGTTCCTCGGGGCAGTTCTCCAGCGACTCGTAGGCGTCCCGTGTCGCCGCCGCGTACAGCCTGGTGTAGCCGTTGCCGGTGGCGGCGGTGCGGTCGTAGCCGATGCCCTCGCGGTTCGACTTGTGGAACTGGGTGGTCGTCGTCGGGCTGGGGTCGAAGTGCCCCGTCACCGAGCCGTCCGGCGGATGGGTGAGGTATCCCGTGCCCAGCGGCGAGGTGTAGTCCTCGTAGGTGCGCCAGGAGTCCAGAAGCAGGGCGGAGACCGTGGTGACGACGTGGGGGTCGTTGCCGAAGGTCATCCGGGTCCACTCGGCGGCCAGGTCCTGCGCGGACAGGTCCGGGTTCCAGGAGAGCCGTCCGTAGCCGTGGGTGTTGGCGGCGGCCAGGTGTGAGCCGGTCCAGTTCCTGGCATCGCCGAAGTTCATCACACCGGCGAATCCGGAGTGTGCGGAGGAGTGCACCCGGCCGGTCACGACACGGGCCACGGTGCTGCCCTCGCCGGCCTTGAGCGTGTCGAAGTCCAGGACTTCCTTCCACTGCGGAACCAGATAGCACAGATGGGTGGCGTGCCCCGTGTACTCCTGCGTCACCTGGAGTTCGATCATCGAGTTGGTACGCGGCAGCGAGCCGAAGAGGGGGTGGGCGGGCTCGCGGACCTGGAAGTCGATCGGTCCGTTTTTGATCTGCACCACGGCGTTGTCCGCGAACTTCCCGTCCAGCGGTGTGAAGTCGAGGTAGGCCTGCCGGTCCCACTTCTCGTCACCGTCGTGCACGAACGCCCGCCACATCACGATCCCGCCGTACGGTCTCAGTGCGTCCGCCAGCAGGTTGGCCCCGTCGGCGTGGGTGCGTCCGTAGTCCAACGGCCCGGGGCGGCCTTCGGAGTTGGCCTTCACCAGGAAGCCGCCGAAGTCCTCGATCTTGCCGTAGATCTCCTCGGCCTTCTTCGTCCACCAGCCGCGCACCCCCGGGTCGAAGGGATCGGCGGTGTCCAGCCCGTCCAGGTCGATGGGGGCGGCGAAGTTCGCCGTGACGTACAGCGTGACGCCGTAGCGGCGCAGCACACCGGCGAGTGCGGCCAGCTTGGTGAGGAACGGCTCGGCGAGGTAGTCCGCGGGCGTGTTGACATTGTTGATCACGGCGCCGTTGATGCCGATCGAGGCCAGGACACGCGCGTAGTCCGTGTACCGGTCGTCGAGTCGCGGCAGTTCCTCCCAGTCGAAGAAGGATTGGCCCGCGTAGCCGCGCTCGATCGAACCGTCCGCGTTGTCCCAGTGGTCGGCCACGCGCAGCGGGGCGGCCGGGCGCTCCGTGAGGTCGAGGTGCTCCAGCGGCTGTCGGGTCTGTACGAGCCGCAGCAGGTGGAACGCACCGTAGAGCACACCGCGGTCGGCGTGGGCCGCCACCACGGTGCGGTCCCTGCCGCGCTTGGTGACCCGGCGGATGACGTAGCCCTCGTCACCCAGCCCGGCCAGGTCGGCCGCGGGGACGAGCTCTCGGATCAGGGCGGAACTCGTCGGAGTGCCCACCACGAGCGCCGCGCCGGAAGGGGCGGTGGCGCGGGGCACCACCGGTGTACCGAGCAGACCGGTGAGCCCGCGGACCAACTCGTCCACCGCCGACTGCTGGAGCGGGCCGCCGCCTTGCCGGACCAGGGTCCCCAGGGCGGCCCGGTACCGCTTGAGCTGACCGGAATCCTCCACCTGCCGGTACCGCAGCCACAGGTCGTACCCGTCCTCGGCGGGCAGCGCGGCCGTCGACGGTCCGGCGCCGAGGGCCGGCTGCGCCGACGCCGGCGCGGAGAGAGCGAGCGAACCGACCGCGCTTGCCGAAGCGGCCGCGGACAGGACGCTGCGGCGCCGTATTCCTGAGCTCATGACTCTCACTTTCGTTGCTGAACGAACAGTGCACATCCAGGCCAGGAGCAGGCTCCGCAACCGTCACACGCATGGCGACACATGTCAACACAACAAACCACAAAAGGACACAGGTCTGATCAGCTTTGCTGACGGAAGTCCAGCATGTAGAAGACCTTGTCGTAGCGGTGTTCGCCGACGGCGACGAAGCCGGGCAGGCGGCCGTATTCGGTGAAGCCCAGCGACCGGTAGAGGCGCAGGGCAGTGGTGTTGTCGCCACGGGCGTCCAGGGTGAGGACCTCGATCCCCGTCTCGCGGGCGTCAGCGATCAAGGCAGCGGTCAGCGCCCGGCCGATACCCCGACCATGGGCAGCGGCATCCACCGCGATCTTCTCAAGGTCGGCGTGTGGCCGATGGGTCGGACGGGCGTAGCGGAGCCAGTACCCCAACCCGACAAGCCGACGGCCGAGGTAGGCGGCCCGCAAGGCCGCATCCCCGGCCTGCACCGCAGAGACGACGTGGCCAAGAAGTTCCGCCACCTCATCCCGCGCGGGTGGTTCGACCCAGCCCAGCGCGGCACCTCCCCTGACCAGGTCCGCCAGGATCTGGTGGGCCGACTCCGCAAACCGGACTCCCAGCTCCGGGTCGGAGGTCAGTTCCATGGCGTCGAGGATGGCTGGCTCAGTGGTCATACCGCTGATCATGCCCGATTCATGAGGGGGTCTGAATCTGTAAAACAGATTGCCTACAGCGGAAACATCTGTTGGACAGAATTACGGGCGTGTCCAAGGATTCCTCATGCGGTAGCACGGTCAACGCGACACCGGGATGGACTACCGCCTGAGTGGAGGCTGAACGTTGAGTGAAGAGACTGAGGTAGTCGTCGTCGGGGCGGGCCAGGCGGGCGTGGCGGTGAGCGAGCACCTGGGAGCCCACGGCGTACCGCATATCGTCCTGGAGCGGCACCGGATCGCCGAGCGGTGGCGCTCGGGGCGGTGGGATTCCCTGGTGGCGAATGGGCCCGCGTGGCACGACCGGTTCCCGGGGCTGGAGTTCTCCGACGTCGATCCCGATGCCTTCGCCTCGAAGGAGCAGGTCGCGGACTACTTCGTCGCGTACGCCGAGAAGATAGGTGCCCCGATCCGGTGCGGTGTCGAGGTGACCTCCGTGCGGAAGCACACCGGCCGGCCCGGCTTCCGGGTCGAGACGTCGGAGGGCGCCATCGACGCGCGCTTCGTCGTGGCGGCGACCGGACCGTTCCAGCGGCCCGTGATCCCGCCCATCGTCCCGGACGGTGCCGTCCCGGTGCAGATCCACTCCAGCGGTTACCGCAACCCGGAGCAGCTGCCCGAGGGCGCGGTCCTCGTGGTCGGGGCCGGCTCCTCGGGGGTCCAGATCGCCGACGAGCTGCGCCGGTCCGGTCGCCGGGTCTTCCTCTCCGTCGGTCCGCACGACCGTCCTCCCCGCCAGTACCGCGGACGTGACTTCTGCTGGTGGCTCGGTGTGCTCGGGCGCTGGGACGCGGAGACGCCCCCGCAAGGTGCCGAACACGTCACCATCGCGGTCAGCGGTGCCCACGGCGGTCACACCGTGGACTTCCGCGCCCTGGCCGCCGACGGTATCGAGCTGGTCGGTCTGACCGCGTCCTACGACGACGGCGTGCTGCGCTTCGCGCCGGATCTCGCCACGAACATCGCGCTCGGCGACGCCAAGTACCTCGAGCTCCTCCGGGCGGCCGATGAGTACGTCGAGCGCAATGGGCTCGACCTCCCCGAGGAGCCACAGGCCCACATCCTCGGGCCGGACCCGGAATGCCTGGCCGACCCCCGGCTGGAGCTCGACCTGGCCGGGACCGGCGTCACCTCGATCGTCTGGGCGACGGGCTTCGCCACCGACTACAGCTGGCTCGAGGTCGACGCGTTCGACGAGAACGGCCGGCCGGACCACCGGCGCGGCGTGTCCTCCGAGCCCGGCGTCTACTTCCTGGGCCTGCCCTGGCTGTCCCGCCGCGGGTCGAGCTTCATCTGGGGTGTCTGGCACGACGCGCGCTACGTCGCCGACCACATCACGACCCAGCGGGGCTACCTCGCGTACGGCACCACCGACCGGCCCGGCGCCACGCCGGCGACCCGGAAGAACTGAGGAGCGAAGCGATGACCTCCACGAACGAGGGCCGCCAGGTGAAGGCCCCGATCGTCGCCGGCGGACACACCCGGATCCGCCCGTTCAACACCCGCGACACCTATCCCGAGCAGAACCTCGACAACGACCTCTGCCAGGCCGTCGTGGCCGGCAACACGGTGTACGTCCGGGGCCAGATCGGCCAGAACCTCGACACCAGCGAGTCGGTCGGCATCGGCGACGCCGGGGCCCAGGCCGAGCAGGCGATGGCGAACATCAAGATGTTGCTCGAAGAGGCGGGCAGCCGCATGGAGCACCTCGTCAAGCTGACGATCTATCTGGTCGACCCGCGCTACCGCGAGGCGGTGTACCGCACCGTGGGCCGTTGGACCAAGGGCGTCCACCCGATCTCCACCGGCCTGGTGGTGTCGGCCCTGGCCCGGCCGGAGTGGCTGTGCGAGATCGACGCCGTCGCCGTGATCCCCGAGGAGGGCCAGGCATGACGTTCTCCCTGGTGGTCCGCGACGGCGAGCGGTTTGGCATCGCGGCCAGTTCGTCGAGTCCGGCGGTCGCCGCCCGGGTCGCCCATCTGCGACCCGGGGTCGGCGCGGCGGCCTCGCAGAACGTCACCGACCCCACGCTCGGCACAAGGCTGCTGGAGGGGCTGGCGGAGCACGGCGACGCACGGCGCGCGCTGGCCGACGTCACCGGCGCGGCGCGGAACGCGACGTCCATCGCCTACCGTCAGCTGACCGTGCTGGGCCGCTCCGGGCCCGGGTTCGCCTACAGCGGCTCGCGCACCCTGGGCAAGCACGCCTCGGCCACCGCGGAGGGGGCGGTGGCGGCCGGCAACATGCTGTGCGGTGAGCACATCCCCGGCGTCCTGATCGACGCGTACTCCGCCGCCACGGGGGAGCTGGAAGAGCGGCTGATCACCGCCCTGAAGGCCGCCGTCGCGGCCGGCGGTGAGGAGGGGCCGGTGCACTCCGCGGGCCTGGCGGTCGTCGCGGACGTGGACTGGCGGGTGACCGACCTGCGCGTGGACTGGGCCGACGACCCGGTCGACCGGCTCGCCGAGCTCCTCGCGGTCTGGCTGCCGCAGCGGGACGACTACGTGCGCCGCGGGCTCGACCCCGACTCCGCGCCCTCCTACGGCGTTCCCGGCGATCTGTGATGGGTGCGCTGTCCGTGATGGGGGCGCTGAAAGAGGCCGCCCGGCACGAGATCGACCGGCACGCCGAGGAGCTGATCGGCCTCTCCGAGCGGCTGCACGCCGACCCGGAGACCGCCTGGGAGGAACACCGGGCAGCGGCCGCCGTACCGGAGCTGCTGGACCGCGCCGGGTTCGAGGTCACCTCCTCCTACCTGGGTCTGGAAACCGCCTTCCGCGCCCGGTTCGGCGGCGGGCCCGTCCGGATCGCGCTGTGCGCCGAGTACGACGCGCTGCCGGGCCTGGGTCACGCGTGCGGACACAACCTCATCGCGGCCAGCTCGGTCGGCGCCGCGCTGGGCCTGGCCGCCGTCGCCGACGACGCCGGCCTCACCGTCGAGGTCTACGGCACCCCGGCGGAGGAGGGCGGCGGCGGAAAGATCGAGATGCTCGACCGCGGCGCCTTCGCCGGGGTGGATCTCGCGATGATGGTGCACCCGGCGCCGGTCGACGTCGCCGAGGCACGGCCGTTCGCGGTCAGCCACTCCAAGATCTCCTACACGGGTAAGTCCGCGCACGCCGCGGCCTACCCGGAGGCCGGGGTCAACGCGGCCGACGCGTTCACCGTGGCCCAGGTCGCGATCGGGCTGCTGCGTCAGCAGCTGCCGGCCTCGGCCCGGGTGCACGGTGTGGTGACCCACGCCGGGGACGCGCCGAACGCCATCCCGGAGCGGGCCACCGGCCGCTGGTACGTCCGGGCGGAGAGCCTGGCCGAACTGGCCGAGCTGGAGCCACGGGTGATGCGGGCCTTCGAGGCGGGGGCGCTGGCGACCGGGTGCGAGCTGGAGATCGAACCGGAGAGCAAGCCGTACGCGGAGTTCCGCACGGACGAGACCGCACTCGGGCACTACCGTGCGAACGCCCTCGCTCTGGGGCGGGAGTTCGCGCCGCCCGGCCAGGCCGCCCGGATGAACCGGGCCTCCACCGACATGGGCAACGTCTCGCAGGTGGTGCCCGCCATCCACCCCTACATCGGCATCGGCTCGCTGCCCGCCACCAACCACCAGCACGAATTCGCCGCCTACTGCGTGGGCGGGAAGGCCCAGCGGGCCCTGCTCGACGGGGCGATGGCGCTGGCCTGGACCGGTGTGGACCGGAGCGCGCCGGCTGGGGGAGCGGCCGGGGGAGCGGCGGCATGACAGGGGCGATCGCCGCCGTGGTCCGGCGAGCCGGTCGTACGCGGTGGACGGATCTGGGCGGTGTCCCGTCCGGATCCGGCCCGGTGGCGGTCACCACCGGCCGGTTCGCCGGGGTGCGCCGCGGCCGCCAGCGGCCGCTCACGGCCACCCGGCGGCGCCCCGGCGCCCCCGGCGTACCGTCCGGTGCGGTCACCTTCGCGCGCCACCCGCTCGGCCTGCCCGCACCGGACCGCCTGCCGAGGGTGCTGACCGGGCCACGGGACGAGGCGCGCCGCGCGGACCGTCGCGGTGCGTACGGCGGGGAGGCGACCGTCCTTCCCACGGTGGTTCCGGGTGGCGAGCGCGTGTCCGCCACGCGGATCCGCTCCGGGGCCGCCGAGGGACCCCCCTGGCCCGCGGCGGGGCCGCCCGGCCGCCCGCGCGGGGTGCCGGTGACCGCGTGCGCGGACACCGCCGTGGTGCCGGACGCCGGCTTCGCCTGGCCGTGTCCCGGCCGGTGCGCGGTGACGGCCGACCCACCCGGGCGGGCGGGAACCGCCACGAGCCCGACGACCACCGCGTCAGGGACGCGCCTGCCGCGGAGTCTCGCCGCTCCCGGAACCCGTCCGAGCCCGCCGTTCGCCGCCCCCCTCGATCCCCGACGACTCGGAGGACACCGATGCCCCTGACTCCCGGCCCCCAGCACACCGCCCCGGCGAGCGGCGGGCACCGGACGGAGCACGACATGCTCGGTGACGTCGAGGTACCCGCGGACGCCTACTACGGGGCGCACACCGCCCGCGCGGTGGCCAACTTCCCGCTCACCGGGGAAACGCTCGCCGCCCGGCCGCACCTGATCGGCGCCCTGGCGGCGGTGAAGCATGCCGCGGCCTTGGCGAACGCCGAGGTCGGCGCGCTGGACGGAGTCCTCGCGTCGGCGATCGCCGACGCCTGTGCCGAGATCCGCGACGGCGCGCTGCACCAGCAGTTCGTGGTCGACCTCATCCAGGGCGGCGCCGGCACGTCGACGAACATGAACGCCAACGAGGTGATCGCCAACCGCGCCCTGGAACTCCTCGGGCGGCGCCGCGGGGAGTACTCCGCCCTGCACCCCCTCGACCACGTCAACCTCGGGCAGAGCACCAACGACGTCTATCCGACCGCGGTGAAACTGGCGCTGGACGCGCACATCGCCGAACTGCTCGCCGCGCTGGCCCGCCTGCGCGGGGCCTTCGAAGCCAAGGCCGCAGAGTTCGCCGAGGTGCTCAAGATGGGCCGCACCCAGTTGCAGGACGCCGTGCCCATGACGCTGGGCCAGGAGTTCGGGGCGTTCGCCGCCACGCTCGCCGAGGACGAGCAGCGGCTTTCGGAGGCCAGGCTGCTGCTTCATGAGCTCAACCTCGGCGGCACGGCGATCGGCACCGGCCTCAACGCCCGCTCGGGCTACCGGGAGCGCGCGGTGGAGCACCTGCGCCGGCTGACGGGCATACCGACGCTTCAGTCCTCGCCCGACCTCATCGAGGCCACCCAGGACGTCGGGGTCTTCGTCCAGCTCTCCGGCGTGCTCAAGCGGATCGCGGTGAAACTCTCCAAGATCTGCAACGATCTGCGCCTGCTGTCCTCGGGACCGCAGTGTGGGCTCGGCGAGATCAATCTCCCCGCACGCCAGGCCGGATCGTCCATCATGCCCGGCAAGGTCAACCCGGTGATCCCCGAGGCGGTCAACCAGATCGCGTTCGAGATCATCGGCAACGACGTGACCGTCACTCTCGCCGCCGAGGGCGGCCAGCTCCAGCTCAACGCCTTCGAGCCGGTCATCTACCGGAGCCTGAGCGCCGGCCTCGACCACCTCACCGCGGGGATCGCCGTCCTCACCGAGCACTGTGTGCGCGGCATCACCGCCAACCGGCACCGACTCGCACAGGCCGTCGCCGCCTCCACCGGCCTGGTCACCGCGCTCAGCCCCGCACTCGGCTACGAGACCGCCTGCGCCATCGCACTGGAGGCGCACCACTCCGGCCGGCCCGCGCTCGACCTGGTACGAGAGCGCGAGCTGCTGACCGAGGCGGAACTCCGCGTGCTCACCAGCCCCGCCTCCCTGACCGGCCGGCCCGCGCACTGAGGGCACGGCACCCGGCGGCACCCGCACAGCTCCGGCTCGTTCCACCCATTCCCCAAGGAGGCGCGCATGCCTACTTCACACATCGACGTCACGGAGACCCAGGCCGAGGTGGCCACCGACGTCGCAGCACTGCGCAGAAGCGTTGCCGCGGGAGCCGTCGGCGTGTTCGTGCACTGGTTCGACTGGGCGGCCTACGCCTATCTCGCCGGTACCGTCGCGACCGTGTTCTTCCCGGCCGAGGACAGCACCACCGGACTGCTCGCCGTGTTCGGCGTGTTCGCCGTGTCGTTCGGCATCCGGCCGATCGGTGCCATGGTGTTCGGGCCGCTCGGTGACAGGATCGGCCGCAAGCGCACGCTGTCGCTGGTCATCTTCATGATGTCCGGTGCGACGCTGACGATCGGTCTGCTTCCCGGCTACGCGTCGATCGGGGTCGCCGCCCCGGTGCTCCTGGTGGTTCTCCGCCTGATACAGGGATTCGCGGCGGGCGGTGAGTTCGGCAGCGCGGCGAGCTTCCTCGCCGAGAGCGCCCCCCGGCGCCGTCGCGGATTCGGTGTGAGCTGGCTGGAGGTCGGCTCCCTGCTGGGCTTTCTCGCCGGTTCGTTCGTCTACCTGCTGTTGTCCACGGGGCTCGAGGAGGGCCAGCTGTCGTCCTGGGGCTGGCGCATCCCCTTCCTCGTCTCCGCGCCACTGGGCATCATCGGTTTCATCATCCGCAACAAGATCGAGGACACCCCCGAGTACCGGGCACTCGAAGCCAACGACACCGTGCCGCGGAGCCCCGTGCGGGAGCTGCTCCGCTCCCACAAGCGGCAGCTGCTCCAGGCGGCGGGCCTGATGGCGGCCATGCACGTGCCCTTCTACATGGTGCTGACCTACCTGGTCACCTACGAGACCGACCACCTGGGGCACTCGGCCGGCGGCGCCGCCCTGCTGTCCACGGTGATCTCGCTGCTGGGGCTGGTGCTGGTCCCGGTGTTCGGACTCCTGTCCGACCGCGTGGGACGCAAACCCGTCTTCGTCGGAGCCACCGCGGCCCTCCTGGTGGTCTCCACCCCCGCGTTCCTCCTCATGCGGACCGGGCTCGCCGGAACGTGGATCGCCGGTCTGCTGCTCGGCGTGATCCTCGCCGCGATCCTCGGCACCTACGCGGTGTGGTCGGCGGAGATCTTCCCCACCCGCACTCGCCAGAGCGGCCTGTCCATCGCCTACAACCTCACCGCCGCCCTGTTCGCCGGCACGGTGCCGTACCTGATGACCGTGCTCATCTCCGCGACCGGCAGCACCCTGCTGCCCGGGCCCTACCTGATGGTGTTCGCCATCGGCGGCCTCATCGCCGCGCTGTCCCTGAAGGAGACCGCCGGTTCCGCCCTGCTGCGCCCCGAGGACGTGTCCGACACTCCTCCTGAGCGCCGCTAGGCACCGCCGCGTAAGGTCGGCGTCGGCATGGACACGGATCACCAGGCGCAAGGGTCACGTATGACGTCACCGGTGGGTTTCACCCTCCTGCAACTCCGTTACTTCCTCGTCGCCGCCGAGCGCGGTTCGATGACGGAGGCGTCCGGGGAGCTCCACATCGCGCAGTCCGCCGTGTCCGCGGCCATCCACAACCTGGAGCGCGACCTACGGGTCCAGCTGTTCATCCGCCGCAGGGGCCGGGGACTGACCCTGACGCCCGCGGGGGAGAGGCTTCAGCAGCATGCGCGCGAGCTGCTGGCCCGCGCGCGTGAGGTCGAGCGGGAGGCCCGGGGAGACGGCGAGACCATCTCCGGGCCGGTGGCCGTCGGCTGCTTCGTGACGCTGGCCCCGTACTACCTGCCGCCCCTGTTCAGCGAATGCACCAGCCGCTACCCGGACATCGAGATCGACGTGGTGGAAGCGGAGACGGATCAGCTCGTCCAAGCCCTGGGCGCGGGGCACATCGACTTCGCCCTCACCTACGACCTCGGCCTGTCGGCCGAACTGCACCTGCGCAGCGAGACGATCGCGCACGCCCCGGCCTACGTCATCGTCCCGGCCGATCACCCGCTGGCCCGGCAGGGCACCGTGGAGCTGGCCGAACTGTCCGCGGAACCCCTCGTCCTGCTCGACCTGCCGCACAGCCGCGACTACTTCCGCTCGCTGGTGGCCGCCACCGGCACCGCGCCCGATGTCCGCTACCGCACCCAGAGCTACGAAACCGTACGTTCCCTGGTGGCCCGGGGACTCGGATACTCCGTGCTGAACCAGCGGCCGGCGACCAGCCAGACCTACGGCGGTGGCGAGATCGCGGAACTGGAGCTGCGGGACGCAAGCCCCCCGCTCGAAGTCAAGATCTCCTCTGTGGCGGGTATGACCCAGACCGCCCGTGCCCGAGCGGTGATGGAACTGCTGCGGCAGATCGCCACCCGCCCTGCCAGGGCCTGAGCCGGGAGCCCTCTTGGCATCACGGCTGTCGGCTCCCTGCGCCGCGGCCCCCCAACGTGATCAGGTCGACTGCTCGCCACGATTGTCGTAGGCGCGCTGAAACGACTGGATCACATCCATGTTCTCCACCGTCCAGTTGTACAGCTCGCCGAACGGACCCTGGAGGGATCGGCCGAGCGGCGTGAGCGAGTACTCCACTCCGAGCGGTCGCCCGGGCAGGACTCGCCGGGTGATCATCCCATTGCGCTCGAGGCGGCGCAGCGTCTGAGTGAGAACGCGCTGCGTTATGCCTTCAAGGCGTCGTTTGATCTCGTTGAACCGTCGCGGTTCGCTGAGCACTGCCAGAACCAGCATCGACCACTTGTCCGCGATCTGATCGAGGATGGTGCGGCTCGGACAGTCGGCTCTGTAGACGACGTCGTGAGTCATGTCGGTATCCCTGAGCATCCCTAGGATGGTGAAAGTGCGTAGTTGACGTTCTCTGACCAGCCAGTTCAACCTAGGTATACATCGGGAACTTACAAGTATTCAAGCGCTCGCGTGGTCTTCGGTAGCCCGGGTGTGGAATGGGAGAGTTGGTATGTCCGGAGAATTCCCTACGACAGAGGAGTATCCGACCCTGCGAGTGTCGCTGGATCGGGGAGTGGCGGATGTCGTCATCGACAATCCGCCGGTGAACGTACTCGACGTTCAGCTCATGACGGACGTGCTGCACTTCCTCAAGAAAGTTCGCGAGGATTCTTCTGTCAGGGTCATCGTCTTCAGCAGCGCCGATCCGGAATTCTTCATACCCCATGTCGACATGACGCTGATCGACGATCCGACGGCCTTTGACGAACTGGCTTTGCAGGCACCGGAGGGACTGAACGTATTCCAGGCGTTCGGCGAGGCCGTGCGGCACCAGCCACAGGTCACGATCGTCAAGCTGGCGGGTATCGCACGCGGCGGTGGGGCCGAGTTCGTGACAGCTGCCGACATGACTTTCGCCAGCAGGGAAAAAGCGAGGCTCGCTCAGGTCGAAGTGCTGATGGGCATCACACCCGGCGGGGGCGCCACCCAGTACCTCGGGCAGCGTCTGGGCCGCCATCGCGCACTCGAGATCCTGCTCGGCGGCGACCCGATCGACGCGGAGACCGCCGAGCGCTATGGCTGGATCAACCGCGCACTGCCCGCTGACGAGCTCGACGCCTTCGTCGACCGGCTCGCTCGGAACATCGCAGCGCTGCCTGATGGCGTCATCGGGGCCGCCAAGGCGGCCGTGCCGGCGGTGGACCTGGACGGGGGATTCACTCGCGAGCACCAGGCGTGGGCCGGCCTGTTCGCCCTGCCCGCCGCCGAGAAACTCATCCGGGGCGGCCTCGAACGCGGCGCCCACACCCGAGAGGGTGAACTCCGACTCGAGGACCTGCTCCGTGACCTGTGGGAAGAGCTGAAGGGGCAGCCGAACGGCTGACGCACGCGGAGAGGAGGCCGCCTGGCCGCAAGCCGCTGAGACCGGCCTCATGCCGGCGGACGTACACGGCGGCTGTCCGCTGGTTCCGCTTGCGTCAGTCCTCACGTACCGCGGCGTGGGCACGGTCGCCGTTGTTCGGCCTTGGGGAACATCGGTACAACGGCTAACGCTAAGCCGTTTGGTCGCCTGCCACACGATAGGCCGTCGCGCCGGGCAGGTGGCCGGAGGCGTATTCGCCGGGGGCGCACGTCGATGACGGTCAGCTCGTACAGGCGGCGTTGGCCTGATCGGCGGTGAGGGCGATGGTGGTGGTGGATGCCACGGGGGATTTTCCTTTGCTTGGTTCGGGTTACCCCTTCGGTAAGATACCCAAGGGGGTATCTCGAAGGAGCGTGGGTCGTGGAACTGGCAATGGCGGCTGAGGAACTGAAGACGGTGGTCAACCGGCTGCGCCGGGCACAGGGCCAGATCGCCGGCGTGATCAAGATGATCGAGGAGGGGCGGGACTGCGAGGACGTCGTCACCCAGCTCGCCGCGGCGTCCCGGGCTCTGGACAAGGCCGGTTTCGCGATCATCGCCACCGGCCTGCAGCACTGCCTGACCGATGCGGACATGGCCGCCTCCGGCGACCGGGAGCAGATGCGTACCCGGCTGGAGAAGCTGTTTCTTTCTCTGGCCTGAGCTGTGGTGCCGCGGCACCCGATCACCTACGGCCGGCGGCACGATGGCGGGGAGTCCGCTGAGCTGACCGGCAGGCTGGTGCTGACGGCGGCTCTGCTTGTGGCCGTGGTGGCGCTGCTGTGCGTCGTCGGGCACGCAGAGCGTGGCGGGTCCGCAGCTGTCGCCGGAAGAGGAGACGTCTGCGCACGAGTAGCGGGCCTTTTGGCCGCATGCCCTGGCGCGCGAAGGGGGGAGGGATCCGGCTCCGGATCCCTCCCCCCTTCGCGCGTGGCTCAGCGGTTGCGCAGTGCGGCCAGCGTGTTGTCGAGGCCGGCGTCGCGGCGACGGTTGTGGGGCAGCTTGGCGAGCATAGCGGCCATGCCACAGGTGTTGGTCAGGGCGGAGAGGACCAGACCGCCCGCGATGCCGGCGGAGACGAGTTGGAAGGCGGGGTGGACGACGAGCCCGAGCAGCAGGCCGAGCAGCACGATCACTCCTGCGGTGAGCCTCACCTGCCGTTCCATGCCCCAGGTGGCACGCGAGGTGCCCTGGGGGCGGTGCAGCTCGTGGCCGTCGGCCGCCCAGGCGCCGGTGCCTCCCGACAGGGTGGCGGCGCTGACGCCGTTCTCCGAGAGGATCCTGCAGGCGTTCTTCGAGCGGGAACCCGAGGCGCAGACAACCATGACGTCACCGCGGTCAGCGGCGTGCCGGATGTCGGGCAGCGCGCGCTGGATCCGGTCGAAGGGGATGTTGAGCGCGCCGGGGAGATGACCGCCGGCGTATTCGCCGGGGGTGCGCACGTCGATGATGGTCAACTCGTGCAGGCGGGTGCGCGCCTCGTTGGTGGCGAGGGCCGTGGGGGTGGTCATGGCAGATGTCCTTGCGTTTCGGAGTTGTGGTGGGGCTAGATCTGACGGGAGCCGAACGGAAGGCGGCCCCGTATCGGCTGCGCCGCGAGCAGGGGCAGACCCGGGGTGATCGAGGTGCGAGACTGCGAAGAGGTGGCCACCCACCTGGCCGCCGCCTCATGAGACTGGGCAGGGCGGGTTTCGCGATCATCGCCACCGGCCAGCAGCAGTGCCTGACCGGCTTCGAGAGCGGCCGCCATGTTGGTAAGGACCGTGACGGGATGCGCAGCCGGCTGGAGAAGTTCTCCCTGTCCCTGGCCTGAGCCGTTGCTGGTCCTCGTGTTCAGACGATCACGTCAACGAGCATGAAGGCCGCCACCGCCAGCAGTACGTCGGCGAAGATTTTCTGAAGGGTGGTGCCGGAGATCTTCGTCGCGAGTCGTTTGCCGTCCCAGGCGCCGAGGATCGCGGCGCCGGTGAAGGGGCCGATGATCTCCCAGTGGAGCCCGCCACTGGTGCCGGTGCGAGCGGCGAGCGCGGCGAGTGAGTTCACCGTGATGACGAGCAGGCTGGTGCCCACCGCCCGCCGCATGGCCAGTCCCAGGACGCTCACCAGGGCGGGCACGGCGAGGAATCCCCCACCGACCCCTAGAAAGCCCGTCACGGCGCCGAGTCCGGCACCGGCACCGGCCGCCTTGCCGGGACGGATTCGGTCCGGCGGCTCTGACGCGGACGGACGCAGCATACGCAGGGCCGCCAGCGCGGCGATGACTGCGAACGCCGCCGTCAGCACCGCTTCGGGAAGGCGCCCGGCGACAGCCCCGGCGAGGAAGGCGGGCACGATGCCCGCCGCAGCGAACAGCGTCCCCGTCCTCCATGCCACGTTCCCGTCGCGGGTGTGGGCGTACAGGGCGGTGGCGGAGGTGGCGGTGACGATGATCAGGCTGGCCGTGGTGGCGGCCGCCGGAGTGAAGCCGAGCAGGTAGATCAGTGCCGGCACGGCAAGGACGCTGCCACCGCCGCCGAGGGCTCCAAGCGCGAGACCGATGACGGCCCCGGCGATGAGAGCGAGAACGAGTACAGTCACGCTATCCGGCCACTGTTCCCGCGCTCGTCGACCACCGGATACCCGGCGGCGGCCCACGCGTTCATACCGCCCTCGACGTCCACCGCCTGCACTCCGCGCTCAGCGAGGAGTTTCGCCGCCTGCTGGGAGCGGTGTCCACTGCGGCAGATCACCACCGGCGGCGGACCCTCCGCCTCGGTCGGTAGGGTGCCGCCGGCAACCAGTTTCGTCAGCGGTACGTGGACGGCGCCCGGGGCATGGCCCGCGGTCCACTCGGGCTTCTCACGGACGTCCAGCAGGACCGCGTCGGGCTGATCGCCGATGGTACGGCTGCGTGCCTCGTCGACCGTGACCCGGGGCCCATTTCGGCGAAAGAGGAACATCACACGCTTCCTTCCTTACGGGGGTACGGCCGAAATCAGCCGGAGGTCAGGGACAGCCCGGCATCCACTGCGGCGTCGAAGCCGTCGTCCACGGCGACCACATCGCGGCCGACGGCATCCAGCAGGGAGGCGGCGATCGCTGCGCGCATCCCGCCGGCGCAGTGCACCCACACCGTCCCGTCCGGTACTTCGCCGATGCGGCCGTGCAACTCGTGGATCGGGATGTGGACCGAGCCGTCGATGTAGCCGGCCGAACGCTCCGAGTCCCGGCGCACGTCCAGGACGACCACGCCGTCGCCGCGCTTGCGGACATCGGCGAGGTCGGCGAAGCGGGCACGGGGGAAGGAGGCGAGCTGCTCGCCCTCACGGACCCAGGCGGCCGGATCACCGGTGGCGGCGGCGGCCGGGCGGTCGATGCCCACCCGCGCCAGCTCCCGCTGCGCGTCGGTGATCTGCTCCGGGGTATCGGCCAGCAGGGTGACGGGCTTGCCCCACGGGATCAGCCAGGCCAGGTAGGTGGCGAGCTTGCCCTCGCCCTCGAAGTTGAACGACCCGGCCACGTGCCCTTCGGCGAAGGCCATGCGGCTGCGCAGGTCCACCACCCACTCACCCGCGGCCAGCCGGGAGGCGAGCTCCTCGGCGTCCGCACGCCGCGGCGGGGTGAGGTCGACTGGCGCGGGGCCTGCGGCGTTGGCCGGGCCCATGTGCGCGTAGTAGGCGGGCACGTCGTCCAGCCCGGCGAGCATCTGGGCGACGAAGGTGTCCACGTCCAGGGTCAGCGCGTCGTTGGTCTCGCGCTCCTTGCCGATCGTGGTCGCGTCCCCCTCGGCCTGGGAGGAGGAGCAGAAGCTGCCGAACCCGTGGGTGGGCAGCACCGGGACCTCGTCGTCCAGCTCGTCGGCCAGGCGGTGGGCGGAGGCGTGCTGGGCGCGGGCCAGCTGTTCGGTCAGCCTTGGTTCGACCAGGTCCGGGCGACCCACGGTACCGATGAGCAGTGACCCGCCGGTGAACGCCGCCACACCGCGCCCGTCCTCGGTCAAGGCGTAGGAGGTGTGGTGCGGGGTGTGCCCAGGAGTGGCGATAGCGCGCAGCACCAGGCCCTCGTCCACCGTCACCGTGTCGCCGTCTGCAACGGGGGTGCGGGCGAACGACACGTGCGCCCCGGCCGGCACCAGGTACTGGGCGCCGGTGACGCGGGCCAGCTCCAGGCCGCCGGTGACGTAGTCGTTGTGGATATGGGTTTCGGCCACGAAAGCGATGCGCACCCCGCGGCGGGCCGCTGCGGCGATGACCTGGTCGATGTCGCGCGGCGGGTCGATGGCCACCGCGGCGCTGGGGCCGCCGGCCAGGTAGCTGCGGTTGCCCAGGCCCTCGAATTCCATGGTGTCGACGAAGAACACGGCTCACGACTCCTCTCGAACGGTGTACCCCGGGGGGTATCGAATGCTCACTCTAACAGCTATACCCCCGGGGGTATTCCAAGGGCGGAAATGCTCAAGGCGTCGCCTGGCGCCTTGCGGCTACCCGGCGGGGCATAGAGGAATGAGGCTTCCGTCCCCCCTCGCCCGCACCCGAACCTGACCGCGTGGGGGCGAGGGGGGGCGACACCACGCTCGTTCAGGCCGGAAACCGGCGGTAGGCCACCCGGCCACCGGGACAAGATCCATCTCAGCGCGGCGGACAGCCCGGCACCAGCACCAGGGGGGGAACGAAAACCATGGACAAGACGACCAAGAAGACCCGACACACGCCGCCGCTGTCCGCCGACCGCCTCCGAGCGGGCTGGCAGGGCCCACCCGCATCCGCCTGACCCGCGGCCAGGACGTCGAGGCGGTGAACGCGCTAGATGGCCACCACCGGCGACGGCGTCAGGATCATCCCGGTCCGGTAGGCCGCCATCGAGGACGGCTCGGCGTCCTCCGCCACGCTCGCCGGGTTCGGCGGAACCGATACGAAGGCGTACCACGACGCCGCCGCCCACACCTTCACCGACCGGCCCGTGAACGAGGCCCTGACCACCGCCTCCCTGACGCTGGTCGCCACCGAAGAGCAGGACCGAAACATCGGTGTGCGCTCCGCCACGGCCCCGGCACCCTCGTCGACATGGCCATGAACAACGGCTTCACCGCCGAACAAAGCCATGACCCTACTGCTCAAGCGGGCGTCTTCACCCGCTGGCGCCCCGCCGCTGGCGAGGGCCCCAAGTAACCCGGACGGCGCAGACAGCGCTGACGGAGGCGTGACCACGACGACGCGGCTCACGCCCGCCACCGGCGGACACCTCGGCGCACGGAGCCCGCAAGATCAACGGCTTAGCGTTAACCGCTACCGGTGTTTCCCAAGGCCGTTGTTCACCGCGTCCGCGCGGTCGGGGGTGGTGACCGGCAGCCCTGCCGCTTCCCATGCCTCAAGGCCGCCCGCCACGCTGTGGACGGAGGACCGGCCTGCGCGGATCGCCAGCGCGCCGCCCTGCACGCTGCGTGCGCCCGTGCGGCATACGAAGGCCAGTGGACCGTCAGGCAGATCCGACAGCGCGGCCGGCAACGTGCTGAGCGCGGCGTGCACGGCGCCGGTCGGGTGACGCGCTGCCCATTCATCGTCCTCGCGGACATCGACCAGAGTGAGTTCCCCGTCCGCGAGGCGGCGATACGCCTCGGCAGGAGACAGCTCAGCGGGCGTGTGACCGCCGCCGGAGTCCAGGCTCTGCTTCGTGGCGGGCAGGACCGTCCGGATCGCCTCGTAGTTGGAGGCATGGGCGACGGCTATCTGCTGTCCCATCATCGGGCAGACGTTCATCGCCTCTTCCCAGTGAGCGGTGGACTCCCATTCCGCCACGTTGACGAGATGGAATGTGCTCCCCGGAACGATCGTGCGGAACATATACGTCCGGATGAAACCGGGTTGAGCCGCCATCACGTCCGCAGCGCCCTGCCAGGCGTCGAGATAAGCGCTTTCCTTCTCTTCGTCGATCTCGATCGGAATGATCACGACGTGGCGGTTTTCCATCTGCCGCATCCTCTGTTCTGTGACGCAATTGCCGCTTCTGACGTACCGCTCGAGCCGGAGGGGTTCCGGGTGATGAGCCGGCACTTTCTGGATGCAGCCTGCGCGCATGTGTCCATGGCGGCAACGTACTTTGCTGAACCGGCAAACCGGTCGGACGGCGCGCGGTGATGCGGACTGCCTCGGCAGGGCGTCCGGTGTGATCGGCCTGGACGGCGAGCGTCAGACGGCGGTCAGTCCGCCGTCGACCAGAATCTCAACCCCGGTGATATACGAGGCCTCTTCGCTGGCGAGGAAGAGGACGGCGTCGGCGACCTCCCGTACCTCCCCGGCCCGCTTCATCGGCACCCCGTCGATCTGCTTGGCCCGCCACACCGGGTCCGCGGAGCCGCGGGAGGTGCGCATCGCCGGCAGCATGCCCGGTGCGACCGCGTTGACGCGGATCCCGGCATCGGCGTAGTGCACCGCCGCGGTGGTCGTCATCGACTTCACGGCGGCCTTTGACGCGCCGTAGCCCAGGTGCACGCCGATCTGGCCGATGGAGGCCGAGATGGAGGACAGGTTGACGATCGAGCCGCCGCCGGAGCGGGCCATGGCTGCGGCGCCGTGCTTGATGCCGAGGAACACACCCTTCGCGTTGACCTGCATGAGCTGGTCGAAGAACCGGGTGCTGGTCAGGTCGGGGTCGAAGGTGCCGCTGATCCCCGCGTTGTTGACCAGGATGTCGAGCCGTCCGAACTCCGCGAGGATCACCTCGATCGCGGCGGTCCATGAGCTCTCGTCCGTGACATCGAGGTGCAGGTAACGGGCCTGCCCGCCGGCGGTCCGGATCCCGTCGACGACCAAGGCGCCGTCCTCGTCGGCGATGTCGGCGATGACAACGGTCGCGCCCTCACGACTGAACGTTTCGGCGGTGGCACGCCCCATGCCGCTGGAGGCACCGGTGATCAGGGCTACCTTGTCGTGCAGGCGCATGAGTGTCCTTTCTTGGCCGGCCGGAGCCGGCTCTTGTGTGGCGGGGCGGCTTGCTTGGCCCATACCGTGCGTTGGCAGTCGGAGCGAGGATGACGAACCCGGTCCAGATGGTGAGCGAAACGAGGACCGGGTGAGTGCGCTGCTATGCGGGTGCGGCGCCGGTGAGCGCGCGGCCGAGGATGCGGCGGATGTCGGCCTCCGTGATGAGCCTGGGATTGGCGTAGGGATGGGCGAGTGCTTGGGAGACCACGGTCTCCACACCGTCCTCGGGCATGCCCAGCGCCGTGAGTGACATGTCGGCGCCGAGGCTCCGCGCAAGGTGGAACAGCTGGGAAGCCGGCTCGGTGGTGTAGAGTGCCGTCTCCAGTGCGGTCCGCGCCGCCGGCGCCGCTGGGAGGTTGAAGGCGAGAACGTGGGGGAGGACCGCGGTGTGGGTCTCGGCGTGCGGCAGGTTGAAGGTGCCGCCGAGAATGTGGCAGAGCTTGTGGTGCAAGGACATCGTGGTCGCGCCCAGTACGCTGCCGGCGAGCCAGGCCCCGTACAGGGCGTCGGAGCGGGCGTCGATGTCGTGCGGATCGGCGACCACACGAGGCAGGGCGTCGGCCAGGGCCCGCGCCGCTTCCGCCGCCATCAGCGTGTGGATCGGTGAACGGTCGGGCGCGTACAGGGCCTCCGCGGCGTGTGCGAGGGCGTTCACGCCACTGGTCACCGACAGCGCGGACGGGAGCGTCGCGGTCAGTTCCGGGTCGTAGACCACAACGGACGGCAGGACGCGGGGGTCCCGTCCGGTGGTCTTCCGGCCATCGGTGGTCAGGCCCCAGATCGGCGTCATCTCCGATCCGGCGTAGGTGGTCGGCACAGCGACGATCGGCAGGCCGGTGTCCTTCGCGACGGCCTTCGCCAGACCGATCGCGGAACCGCCGCCGATCGCGAGGCAACCGTCCGCGCCGATCTCCCGCGCTCGCGCCACGGTTTCCGCCGCGACGGGTGCCGGCACGTGCATCGTGGCGTGCGGGTGCAGATCGGCGATCCGGTCGCCGAGCGGGGCCGCCAGTTCAGCGGCGAGGTCCGCGTGTCCGGGTGTGCACACCACGATGAGCCGGTGCAGACCGAGTCGGTCGGTCTCCTCGGGCAGCCGTGCTCTCGCGCCCGCCGCGAAGACGACCCGGCCTGGACGGTTCTCGTGGATGAAGTGGTGGCTCATGGCCGTACCCGGTCCAGGACGACGTCGAACGTCAGCAGCCGGAAGGGGCTGGCGACACCGTACCGCTCGGCGCGGAGTGGATCGTCAACGGTTGTGACCGGCCTGATCAGCGACTCCTTCACCCCGAACACCGTGTCGGAGTCCAGATACGGGCTGCCTTCGACGAAGACGTGGGTGGTGATGGGGGCGTGCCCGTCGGCTTCGGCGATGACGTGGATGTGCGCGGGACGGTTGGGGTGGCGCTTGGTGGCGGTGAGCAGTCGGCCGACCGGTCCGTCGTCCGGGATCGGGTAGTAGCGGGGGACCACGGTCCGCAACCAGAAACGGCCGTCGTCGTCAGCGGTGAACAGCCCCCGGAGGTTGCGCTCGGGCTGTGTCCCGGGTTGCTGGACGTCGTAGAAGCCGGCCCCGTTGGCCTGCCACACGTCCACCCGGGCTCCGGGCAGCGGCGTTCCGTCGGACGACCGGACCTGTCCGGCGAACACACAGGGCTCACCCTCGCCGTCGAGTGAGATGTTCGCGCCCAGCTCGCGGGGCGGTGAGTCGACCATGTGGAACGGGCCGAGGACGGTGGTGTCGGTGGCGGCCGCCGATCTACGGTTGTTGATCGCGTCGACCAGCATCGACACCCCCAGCACATCGGACAGCAGGACGAACTCCTGGCGGGTGTCGTCGCACATGTGCCCGATCGCGGTGAGGAAGTCGATCGCTTGTTGCCATTCCGCCTCGGTGGGCTCGATGTCCTTCACGAAAGCGTGCAGGTGCTCGACCAGGCTCGTCATGACCTGTTTCAGCCGTGCGTCCGGAGTGCCGGCGAAGCTCTCCGTGACGATCTCGACCGAAGCTTCCTCGGAGAAGCCGGTGGTCGGGGTGGTCATCGACCCTCCTCGAGCGTGGTGGTCCAGGACGGTGCGGTGACACCGGCGCGGCCGAGTGTGAGGGCGCCCGCGTCGAAGGCGAGCCGGGCCGCTTCCGCGGCGGGCCGGGCGTCGAGATCGTCGGAGAAGACCTCCACCGAGACCGGCGCGTTGACACCGTGTTCCCGCAGAGCGCGGAGCACGCCGAGTGTGTCCCCGGCTCCCCGGCCGGGGAGCAGCCGCCGGTGCCGGGCCTCGTCGGTCAGATCGGGGCCGGGCTGGGGGAGCACGTCGCACAGCTGAAGGGTGGTGATCGCGGAGGGTGGAATGCCGGCGAGATCCTGGGTCCTGGCGCCGGAACGGAACCAGTGCCACAGGTCGAGGGTGATTCCGCCGTTCGGCCGGTTGGCCGCCGAGACCACCCGCCACGCCTCGTCCAGCGTGCGGACATGGCTGTAGGGGAGGAACTCGAACCCGACCAGAACGCCGTGCTCGGCGGCGCGGTCGCACAACGCCCCGAACGGCTCCACGAGTTCCGGCAACGGATGCTCGGCGAACATCGGGACGTTGAGGTGGCGGATGCCGATCCGGTCGGCGAAGGAGAACATGGCTTCCTCCACCGGATCCTCGCCCTTGGCCCAGTCCCAGTTGTGCTCCATCTCAAGGACCCGCAGGCCGTGTTGGTCGAGCAGATCGCGGATCTGCCCGTCGGGCATGTTCGCGTGGAGATAGTCGCTCACCCGCAGGCCGATGCCGGCGAACCCGGCCCTGGCCGCCGCGGCCACCCGGGTGGGCAGGTCGGCGGTACGCAGCGTGTTGGCGCTGCAGTTCAGGAATACCGTGGTCATCTCGATGCCCTCACTCTTCGCCGGGGTGGCCCGGGGTGGCTGATCCCGCCAGCCACTTCGAACCCTCGTCGTACAGGCGCTGCACCGCCTCCCCGGTCAGACCGGGCAATCCGGTCTTGACCGTGAACCCGGCCTTGGTCTGCAGATAGCCCAGGTGGCGATAGCCGATGGGGAACCGGCCGAGCAGCTCCGGGTCGAGTTCCAGCCGCGTGGACGGGTCGACCGGATCGAGCCGGTCCTTCTCGTAGATCGGTTGCCGGCGGACGACCTTCCACTGACCGTCGTACCGGCCGCAGAAGTCGTAGAAGCGGCCGACGCAGACCACGTCGACCTCGACCCCGTCGATGCTCGCGCGCTGGTTGATCGTCATCTTCGTCTGGGCGATGGCCCGGTCGCCGTTGATGTCGGCGGTGTGTCCCCCCAGGAAGTGCAGAATGCTCACGCCGCTGTCGAAACCCGCCCGGCTGACGTCGATGAACTCGGCCGCCGGTCCCTGGAACCATGTGGCGCTCATCCATCCCTCGGTCGGATGCCACACCGTGGCGAAACGCTCCCAGTCCGCGGCGTCGCGCCACACGGCCCAGTTCTCGACCAACTCGCGCAGTGCCAGTTTGTCTTCGAGACGTGTCGACACGCTCAGAACCTCCTTGATGTTCATTGGATCGTCGGCGCCAGTTGTGTCCCGGCGGCCACGTGAATCACTTCACCGGTGATGTTCCGGGCTCGCTCCGACACCAGGAACGCCACGGCGTGCGCGACGTCCACCGGCTCCACGAGCCTGCCCAGTGGCGAGGCCTCGGTGAATCGGTCGACACGGGCCTGGAGAACCCCGGCGTCGGCCTTCTGGGTGTTGAACGAGGTGTCCACGAAGCTCGGTGCGACGACGTTGACGGTGACCCCGAGCGGGCCGAGCTCATGGCACGCCGTGCGGGTCAGGCCGACGATCCCCGCCTTCGACGCGGCATACGCGGGTGTCACACCACCACCGAGCCACACACGTGAGCCGATGGAGACCACCCGGCCGCCGCCCTGGCGCCGCCACAGGGGCACACAATGTTTGATCATGAGTGCCGGTCCGGTCAGGTTGACCTCCAGCGTCGCCCGCCAGGTGTCCGACTCCATGCTCCGCACCGCATGCGGCGGCTCGATACCGGCGTTGTTGACCAGGGCGTCGACGCGGCCCCACACCATGTCCACGTGGTCGATGGCGGCCCGGACCGACTCCTCGTCGGAGACATCGGCCTCGACACCGAGCACCTCGCCGGTGCCGGCCAGCCGGCCGGCGGCTTCCTGCGCCCCGCGGCGGTCGAGCAGCGCGACCCGGAAGCCGTCGTCGAGCAGGACGGTGGCGATGGCCGTGCCCATCCCGCCGGCGCCGCCGGTCACGATCGCGACGGGCGCGGTCACGAGATGCGCTCCGACGCGTGGCTCCGCTGGGCCGTTCCCCGGTGCCGCGACGCGAACTCGGTGATCGTGCGCGCCAGGGCCTGCGGCATCGACAACATCGGGGAGTGGCTCGAGACCAGCTCACTCGACGATTCCACCCGGCTCGCCATCATCCGCTGGACCTCCGGTGTGCAGGCCCGGTCCAGGGTGCACACCACGTAGTGCGAGGGGACGGTGCGCCAGGCCGCGTTGGAGACGACCGCCGCCCGCGTGCCGGCGTGTTCGGGTGTGAGGCGCTCGACGGCCCTGGTCGCATCGGCCGGCGTGCAGTCGTGGTAGAAGGCGTTCCGCGCGATGTCGGGATCGATGACCAGGTAGTCACCGACCTGACGGATGTCGTCCTTGCCCGCCTGCGAGCCCGCCTCGGCGTCGTTGACGGATGCGACCGACTCCCCGGGTTCCAGACAGAACGCGCTCACGAAGACCATGGCCCGCACCTGGGGGGCGTCACCGACCTCGGTCAGCAGAGCTCCGGAATAGGAATGCCCGACGAGTACGACGTCACCGCGCACATCGGCGAGGACGCGGACGAGATGGTCGCAGTGTCCCTGGAATGTCGGATCGCCCGGTGAACGGTCCTTGCCCGGCAACGTGACCTGGACACAGGGATGGCCGGCCGCTTCGAGCAGCGTCGCGACCCGTTCCCAGGCCCAGGAGCCGTGCCACATCCCGTGGACGAGAACGATGGTGGGAAGGGTGGTCACAGCGCGGTCCTCTCGGCCAGTTCGCGGTCCATGGCGGGCTTCTCCTTCGGGGGTGAGGGGCGGTCGCGCAGACAGTAGGTGAGTGCCATGCCGACGAGGTGGATGCCGGCAAGGACCCACAGCGTTCCGGCGACTCCGAGCGGCGTCACCAGTCCGGCCACCACAGGGCCCAGGAACTGGCTCACACCCGCACCGAGGTTGAGGATGGCGATGGCGCCGCCGATGCGGTGCGGAGCCAGCGCGGGCATGATCGCGGACAGCGGGACGTAACCGGAGAGCCCGGCGCCGTACACGATGCCGACCACGAGGATGGCCCAGAAGCCCGAGCCGAGCAGTTTCGGCACATAGTAGAAGGCGGGAACGCTCACCGCGCAGAGAAGTCCGCCGAACCATGCCACGGTGCGGATGCGGCCGATCTTGTCGGCGACGTACCCGAACACCACGTTGGCGATGATGTTGGTCAGCGTCAGCGTCCCCCACACGGTCTGCCACTCGGAGGTGGACAGCCCGACATCGTGGACCATGAAGGTGCTCAGGAAGACGACGAACGCGTAGAAGCCCAATGTGTTGATCACGCGCACGATCCCGCCGATTCCCACCTTCGGCCGTTCGACGACGATGGTGAACGCGCCGAGAATCGAGCGCAGGCTGGTCTGGAGGCCGCCCGGATCCGGCCGGCGGGCCTTGACCAGGAAAGCCAGCATGATCCCGCCGATCCCGATGAAGACCAGCGACGAGGCGAGGGTGGCGAACTCACCGATGAGCGGGATGACGGCGCCCGCGTAGTAGGAGCTGACCACTCCGAGGCCGAGCACGAAGAAGAACCAGTACCACCCGACCGCCTTGCCCATCACCTCTTCCGGCGTGTCCATGGCCAGCCAGACGAGGAACGCGTACGAGAACAGGGGGTATCCCAGGCCGCGTATGCCGAAGCTGATCAGCATGAAGGTGAAGTTCTCCTGGGCGAGCGCGGCCAGGAACGCGATCTCGAAAACGACCCAGATGCCGAATCCGGCGAGCATCACCCGCCGAGGGCCGAAGGCTTCGGCAAGGGCGCCGGAGAGCCAGGCCGCGACGGCGACGACGAACCCGTAGACGCTCCACAGCAGGGACATCTGGCCCGAGCCGAAGCCGTGCTCGGCCAGGTAGGGAGACAGGAAGCCGGACTCGATCCCGTCGCCGATCATGAACAAGGTGAGTGCCACGAACCCCCAGCGGAGATTCGGGACGATGCCCTGGCGTGTCCAGAATCCAGTCATTGGTTCTCCCACCCAGTGGCAATGCGGACGCGGGCTCCGTTGTCGCTCGCCGACATGTGCAGAACCTCCTTGTTCTGTGCCGATCTCGCCGTGCTGCAGCGATCATGCAGACCATCCGCCGCCCACGCCACCATTCATTGCCGTCCAGTGGCAATCAGCTTTAGGCTGCCGGTGTGGCAGGCAGAACCAACACCCCCGGTCAGACCGTTTCCCGGCGACTGCTCGCCGTCCTGGACACCTTCGACGTGGCCCACCCCGCGTTGACCCTCACCGAAGTGGCCACGCGAAGCGGCCTGCCGGTCTCCACCGCGCGCCGTCTGATCAGCGAACTCCGCACCTGGGGCGGCCTGGAGCGGCTTGACGACGGCCGCTACCACATCGGGATGCGCCTATGGACGATCGGCGCGCTGGCCCCCCAGCAGCGGGGGCTGAGAGAAGCGGCCCTGCCCTACATGCATGATCTGTACCAGGCCACACAGGAGAACGTTCAGCTGACGGTCCTGGAGGGCACCCAGGCCCTCTGCATCGAGAAGATCTCCAGCACCAAGGCCGTTCCCACACTGACCCACGTCGGTGGCCGCCTCCCCCTGCACGCGACCGGGGTCGGGAAGGCCATCCTGGCCTTTTCCGGCGAGGAGCTGTTCAGTTCCGTCACCGAAGCGGGGCTGACCCGGATGACCCCGCACACGATCACCCAGCCCGGCCGGCTCGCGGCCGCACTGGCGGAGGTCCGCAAGTCCAAAGTCGCCTACTCCCACGAGGAGATGACCTTGGGAGCCGTGTCCGTCGCCGCCCCGGTGCTCGGCCTGGACGGCCGGGTCCTGGCCGCGCTCGGCATCGTGGCGCATTCTCGAGCCGCCCTCGACCGGCTCACTCCGGCCGTGCGCACGGCGGCGCTGGGCATCGCCCGCTGGGCCAACTGAGCCGGCCGACCTGTCCCTGTCGGCGACAGCGGTCCTGGCCGGGCGCTCTGACCGCTCAGTGGGTCTCCACGGCGTTTCGCAGTGGCGGATGGCGCGGTCCAGGACCGCGCCACGCTGGTTCCGCGACAAGTGCTGCCATGGCTTGGCAGGTGCACCTCAGGGGTCAGGACACCATGCGGTCGTGGCCATCCCCGTGGTGGGGATCAGCGGGCCCTGTCAGCCGGCCGATGGGGTGAGGCTGGTGCGGTCGAACGGGCCGCCGTGCGCGGCGGCGTACGCGATGGCGTCGTTGACGGCATCGAGGTCGAACGACCGGACCCGTTCGGGGGCAAGATCCAAAGTCCCCGCGGCGAGGAGCCGGATGATGCCGACGTTGGCGGTGCGCGGATACATCCACTGCCCACGCACGGTGATCGAGTTGCGCATGATCCATGGGTACGGGAGTGCGAGGTCGTCGCCACCGAGCATGCCGACGCCGCCCATGAGGACGACGCGGCCGTACTCGCGCACGGTCATGGCCGCCGCGCGCGACGCCGAGCTGGGTGCGCTCGGCGGGAGCAGGTCGATCACCATGTCGATCGGGCCGCCGGCCGCCGCGGACAGCGCCGCGCGGTCGGTGGCCTCGTCCCCGGTCAGCGGGACCGGGCGCAGACGCGGACCGAACCGGTCGGCGAGGAGGTCCAGCGCGGCCTGGTTGCGGCCCGGGGCGACCACGCGGCCCGCTCCCATCGCGAACGCGACCGCGACCGCGCTACTGCCGAGATTGCCCGTGGCCCCGCTGACGAGCAGCGTCTCGCCGGCCGCGAGCCCGCCCGCCAGCAGCCCGCCGTAGGAGATGGTGTGCACGGTGAGCGCGGCCCAGCGGGCCGGATCCTCCCCGGCCGCGGCGGGCAGCGGAAAGACGTTCTCCGTCGGGACCCGCATGAGCTCGGCGAACGCGCCGTCGTGCAGGTACTCGGCGAGCCGCGCGCCGCCCTCGCCGCGCGAACTCCAGCCCTGGAGCGTGATGTCGGGCGTCAGGGCATCGTCCCGCGAGCGCACCGTCGAGTCGCACCACACCAGGTCGCCGACCCGCAGCCGGGTGGCGTCAGGGCCGATGTGGACGATCCGCCCCACCGCGCCGACACCGGGCACGACAGGAGGGACAAGGGGGTACTTCCGCTTGCCGCTGAAGACCTCGGCCGCGTAGGGAGCCACGCCGGCGGCCAGGACCTCGACCACCACCTCACCGCCCCCGGCCTCGGGGTCCGGCACCTCCCGCACCGCGAGCGGGGCGCCGAACCGCGTCAGAACTGCTGCTCGCACGTGATGACCTCCATGTTCGTCCGTGCTGTGGGATCGACACTAGGAGCTGGGTAGGCATGCGGGAAGCGATGATCTGGCATTCGTGGTATGCGTAGGTCGCATGGACATCTCCAGCGCGGGACTGCGGGTCCTGCGGCAGATCGCCGAGTCCGGCAGCTTCACCGCGGCAGCTGCCCGACTCGGCTACACGCAGTCGGCCGTCTCACGCCAGGCCGCCGCCCTCGAACGCAGCGTGGGCACCACCCTGTTCGAACGCCGACCGGACGGGGTGCGGCTCACCCCCGCCGGCTTGACCCTGCTGCGGCACGCCCACACGGTCCTGGCCTCGCTCGCGGCGGCCGAGCGGGAACTCACCGGCACCGTCCCGCGGACCGAACTGGTGCGGCTCGGGGTGTTCCTGAGCGCGGGCGCGGTGGTCCTGCCCGCCGCGCTCGCACACCTCGCGGCGGCCGGCCCGCAGATCACGGTCACCACCAGCGAGGGCACCACGCCCACGCTGATCCGGGCGCTGCGCGCGGGCTCGCTCGACCTCGCCGTGCTGACGTCCCGCCCACCCCACCGGCCCTTCGACGGCGACTCGCCGCGCCTGCACGTCGAGACCGTCGCGGACACCGAACTGGTCGTGGCGGCGGCGTCGACCGGAGAGTTCGCCGGACGCACCACGGTGCACGTCGACGAGCTGGTCGACGCCGCGTGGATCGCCACCCCGTCATCGAGCTCCGAGCCGCTGCTCGGCGTCTGGCCCGGCCTGCCCGGACGGCCGCGCATCCTCCACTCCGCGCGCGACTGGCTGACGAAGCTCCAGCTGGTCGCCGGCGGGTTCGGCGTGACGACGGTGCCGAACCGGCTCTCAACCGTGCTGCCGCCCGGGGTGAGCCTGCTGCGCGTCGACGGCGCACCCCCCGAGATCCGCCGGGTGCTCGTGGCACGCCTCCCCGGCCACCCCGCCCCGGCGATCACGGCCGTCACCCGAGCGATCACTTCGACCGCCTGAACCGCCGCCAAGGCCGCGCACGATCGCGTGTACGGCCCTGCACCGACTTCTCGCTCCCCGCGGCCGTGCATAACCGGTACTCGTCGATGAGTCCGTCAGTTCGGCGATGCTCTTGCGCGGGTGCGACGGCGGGTGGCCAAAGCGAAGCAGTCCATGCCGCAGGCGTCGAAGGCGGAACGCGAACGCGTCCTCGCGGTCTTCCGCGCCGCCTACGAGGCCGGGGCCCTGGCCGGCCTGGTCAGCTCCTGCACCCGGACGCCGTCTACGTCACCGACGGGGCGGCAAGGTCTCCGCGGCACGCGCGTGTGGGGGCGCCAGCGGCACCCGGACCGCGTCGACATCGCCGAGGTCGGTGGCGAGCTCGCCCAGGTGTTCTACCGCGAAGGCGTGCGCGAGCAGGTGAGATCGATCGTACGAAGTGGCATACATCCACCTGCCCGCGTCTTTCCGACGGCGAGCCCTGTGCGTGAACGGGCTGCGCCGAACGGACTGCGCGCCTGAACCACCCCTCCCAGTAAGGACCTGTATGCAAGCCATCACTGTGCGAGACCGTGACGCCGGTCTCGCCGGGATCTCCCTGACGGACATGCCCTACCCCCACGCGGCCGAGAACGACGTCATCGTGCGGGTGCACGCGGCGGGCTTCACCCCCGGAGAGCTGGACTGGCCCGGCACGTGGACCGATCGTGCCGGCCGCGACCGGACGCCGAGCGTACCCGGGCACGACCTGTCCGGTGTCGTCGCAGAGCTGGGGTACGGCACCACCGGCCTGAGGGTCGGCCAGCGGGTGTTCGGCCTCGCCGACTGGACCCGCAACGGCTCGCTCGCCGAGTACGCCGCGGTGGAGGCCCGCAATCTCGCGCCGCTGCCGGCGGACATCGACCACACCCTGGCCGCCGCCCTGCCGATCTCCGGGCTGACCGCCTGGCAGGGCCTGTTCGACCACGGCCGCCTTACCACCGGCCAGACCGTCCTGATCCACGGTGCCGCGGGCGGCGTCGGGTCGATCGCGGTACAGCTCGCCCGCGAGGCCGGCGCCCGGGTCATCGGCACCGGCCGGTCCGCCGACCGGGACAGGGCTCTCGCCCTGGGCGTCGACACCTTCCTGGACCTGCAGACCGAGGAGCTGGAGGACGCCGGCGAGGCCGACGTCGTGTTCGATGTGATCGGCGGCGACATCCTCGACCGCTCGGCCGCCCTGGTCCGGGCCGGCGGCACGCTCGTCACCATCGCCATGCCGCCCAAGGTCCAGCCCAAAGAGGGGCGGGCCATCTTCTTCGTCGTCGAACCCGACCGCGCTCGGCTCACCGATCTGGCCGCGCGGCTGAGGGACGGCCGGCTCAAGCCGGTCGTCGGTGCTGTGCGGCCGCTTGCCGAAGCGCCCGCCGCGTTCGCCCCCGGCAAGCGCACCCCGGGCAAGACGATCATCCGCGTCACGCAAGACGGAACAGGAGACCGATCGTGATCGGGATACGGATCGCCGGTGGCCTGCTGGCCGTCACCACGCGCGGCCACGGCCTGCTCGTCCTCGGACCAGACCGCCCATGCCAAGACGCCGACCGCGGCCGTGGCATCGACGCGCCCCACCGAAACCCTCAAGCCGCTGCTCCAGCAGGCCCTTCCGAATGTGAAGGGCAAGACGTTCACCTCCGGGTGGTACGCCCGGACGGGGTGCCCCTGTCCGCATCCGTGAGCGGCTGTGAGACGTGAGCTGGATGGAATGGATTTATTGTATGTGGCGTACGACGAGGGCTCCGTAGTCGCGGCTGGGCGGGTCGGGGTAGTAGTCGGGGATGATGTGATCGCGGTCGGGGACGGTGTAGTGGTGGCCCCGGTACATCTCCAGGAACGGGTCGATGAGGCAGCCGTTGAGTTCCTTGAAGGCGTAGTCGCGCGCGTCGATTTCGCCGTATCGGCGGCAGTAGGCGTCATAGCCGGGGATTTTGGCGCCGGCGAGCACGTAGTCGAGGCCGAGGCGTTGGGCGAGGCCGACTGGGGTTTCCATCATGGCTGCGTAGGCTGTGCCGCCTCTGGCGGAGCGCTTGAGTGATCCGGAGGCGAGGTAGAGCGCGTTGGCTGTGGTGAGGTCGATGTCGGGGTAGTGGCCGTGGTTGGTGACGGCGTCCCAGCTGCTGAGTTCGGATACTGTGGCGGGGGAGTAGTGGAGGGGGAAGCCCATGAGGGTTCCCACGGTTTCCCCGTCGGTGTTGTTGAAGAGCCAGAAGCCTTCGGGGAAGACGCGCAGGCGGGTGAGCATGTGTTCGCGGGTTGCGCGTTGTGATTCTTCCCAGTCTTGTTCCACGGCCATGATGGCTTCGATGTCGTCCGGTGTTGCCTGACGTATCTGCACCGTTTTCACCTTGCTCCGCGTTTGTGGTCGGGTTGAAGCCCCGGGAGGGGGGCTGTCGTGGTGGTGGTGTTTTACCGGTCTCCCCAGGTGACGGGCAGGGTTTCCATGCCTCGGACGAATACGCCGTCTTTCCAGCGCAGTGTGTCGGGGTCGGCGGCGAGGGTGAGGTGGGGGTAGCGGCGCAGGAGTGCGTTGAGGGTGATGGTGGTTTCCAGGCGGGCGAGTGCGGCGCCCAGGCAGAAGTGGATGCCGTGGCCGAAGGCGAGGTGGCGGTTGGGTGTGCGGGTGATGTCGAAGCGCCCGGGGTCGGGGAAGTGGGTGGGGTCGTGGTGTGCGGAGAGGAGGGAGCCGACGATCATTTCTTCCGCCGGGATGGTCACTCCGCAAAATTCGGTGTCTTCCAGGGGGAAGGCACCGGTGGTGTTTTTCACCGGTGGGCAGTAGCGCAGGACTTCTTCGACCGCGGAGCCGGTCAGAGCGGGGTCGGCGCGCAGGCGCCTGAGCTGGTCGGGGTGTGTCAGGAGGGCCCATACGCTGTTGCCGATGAGGTTGCCGGTGGTTTCGAAGCCCGCCGCGATGAGGAGGAAGACCATGCTCATCAGCTCGGCCGGGGTCAGCCGCTCGCCGCTCTCCTCGGCTGCGATCAGCGCGCTGGTGAGGTCTGGGCGGGGGCTGGTGCGGCGCTGGGCGAGGAACCGTTCCAGGTACTCCTGGAACTCGGTGGCCATCCGTGCCAGGGCGGTGAAGTCGGCGGGGGCCACCAGGATGCCCGTCCACTCGCGGAACTTCTCCCGGTCTTCTTCGGGGATGCCGATCAGTTCGGTGAGGACGGCGAGGGGGAGCCGGAAGGCGAGGGTCTCCAGCAGGTCGGTGGTGTCGTGCTGTTCTGCCTGGTCCAGCAGCCTTTCGACGGCCTCTTCGATGCGCGGTGTCAGGTCGGCGATGCGGCGTGGGGTGAAGGCTTTGCCGACCAGGGAGCGGAGTCGGGTGTGTTCGGGAGGGTCGGAGTAGAGCACGTGCTGGTCGAGCTGGTCCAGTTCGGTCACCCGGAAGTAGCGGGCGCGGGCCTGCTCGGAGAGTTTGCGTTTGTCTCTGCTGAAGCGCGGGTCGTGGAGGAGGGCGGCCACGTCGTCGTACCGGGTCACCCACCACTCAGGTGCGCCCTGGTATGGGTTGAACAGTCGTATGGCGGGTGCGTCGGAACGCATCCGGGCGAGGGTGGGCAGCGGGTCGGCGCTGGTGTGGTCGCTCCACAGGTCGTAGGTGTTCATTCGGGCCGGTCCAGTACCTTGCCGACGGCCTGCCAGGTGGGGCGGTTGCTGATCTGCTGCCACCATCGGGCCAGGTGGGGGCGTTGGGTGACCAGGTCGCCGCCGCCGGAGGCGAACAGGTACTGGAGGTAGGGCAGCCAGGTGATCTCGGCGAGGGAGAAGTCGGGGCCGGCCAGGTAGGGGTGTTCGGCCAGACGGGTGTCGGCGACGTCGAAGGCCTGGGCGAGTTCGGCTCGGGCCGCGGTGATGGCCGCCGCGTCCGGCGGGGGCGGCATCAGCGCGGCTCCCGGGCTGTTGCGGATTACGTCGTAGACGGGACCTGACCTGACCAGTTCCCATACCGGACCACTGACGTAGGACTGCTCGATGCTGATCCACTGCTCCATCAGTCCCCGCGAGCGGAGGTCGGCGGGGGTCAGTGAGGGGCCCGGGAGCCGCTGGTCCAGGTAGCGGATGATGGCCCGGGACTCATACAGCAGGTAGCCGTCGTCCTCCAGGACGGGGATCTCCCCGAAGGGCTGGCGGACCCGGTGCTCGGGGGACTTGTCCTCGCCTTTGAGCACGCTGACTTCGACCAGTTCCGCTTCGCAGCCTTTCTCGGCCAGCACCATCAAGACCTTGTGTGTGCAGGCGCTGGTGGTCGTTCCGTAGACCTTCATGGTGTGTCCTCCTGGATTCCGCCGGCGTCGAGTACGTCCATCAGGTAGCGGGCGATGGCCCGGGGGGTGGGGTGGTCGAACGCGAGTGTCGAGGGGAGCGCCCACCCTGTGCGCGCGGCCAGCTCGTGCCGCAGCTGTACGGTCATCAGCGAGTCCATGCCCAGGTCCATCAGCGGCTGATCGTCCCCGACCTCGGAGGGCGAGGGCAGTTGCAGGACGGTCGCGGTGTCGGTGCGTACGGCCAGGGCGATGGCGTCCTCGCGCTGGTCGGCGGGCAGGGCGAGCAGCTCCTGGGGCCATGAGGCGCCGGCGGACTGCGCCTGGGCGCGTGCGGTGGCGCACGGTGTCCACCTGCCGTCGTCCCCCCGGCCGTGGACGGTCACCACGGCACCGTCCTGGGGGGAGCCGCTGACTACGAGCTGGACCCGGCCCGGCGCGGGAGGGGTTCCCTGGATGGTGAAGTCCTCGATCCGCACCGGCCCGGCGTCCCAGGCCGCTTCCGCTGCCGCCTGCACGGCTTTGTGTATCAGGGGTTCGTCCACCGCGGCCCACCGCGTCTCGAACACCGCCCAGGTGCCCGCGATGTCCAGCCGGGTGCCGAGCAGCGGATGCCGGGCAGCAGCAGTGGCCGTGGCCGTGGTGGATGCGGGCGGGGTGTGCAGCCAGTGGCGTCTGCGCTGCCACGGGTAGGTGGGCAGGGTCACCGGGCGGGGACGTTCGGGGTACAGGGCGGCGAAGTCCACCGGGCAGCCGCTGGTGTGGAGGGCGCCCAGGGCGGTGAGCATGGCCGGCACCTCTGGCCGGTTCCGCCTGAGGGTGGGGATCACGGTGGCCTGCGGCTGGAGGTTGCTGAGGTGGCCGGACAGGACCGAGTGCGGTGTCACTTCGAGGAAGACGGTGTGCCCGTCGGTGCCCGCGGCCCGTACCGCCTCCGCGAACAGCACCGGTTGCCGTATGTTGTCCGCCCAGTACGCGGCGGTCAGTTCTTCTCCCGTGCAGCGTTTGCCGTGGACGGTGCTGTACAGCGGCCGGCTGCCTGGCTGTGTGGTGACGTGGCCGAGGTCGTGGGCGAACTGTTCGGCCATCGGGGCCATCTGGGGTGAGTGGAAGGCGTAGTCGACGTCCAGTGCGCGGCAGCGCGCACCGCGCTGTTGCAGGTGTGCCACGACGGCGGCGAGCTCGTCGGCGTCTCCGGACAGTACGACGGAATGGTCGTCGTTGACCGCGGCCACGACGACGCCGGTGTCCATGGCGGACAGCTCGGCGGCTGTCTCCTCCGGCCCGAGTGCGACGGCGGACATCGCGCCGCGCCCATGTCCTTGCGCCATGGCCCGGCCGCGCAGTACGGCCAGGCGGGCGGCTTCGGGAAGGTCCAGTGCGCCGGAGAGGTGAGCGGCCGCGATCTCGCCGACGCTGTGGCCGATCACGGCGTCGGGTTCGACTCCCCAGGAGGCGAGCAGCGCCGCCAGCGCCACCTGCACGGCGAAGATGGCGGGTTGGGCGACGTCGGTCAGGTGCAGGCGAGCGGGCGCATCGAGTTCCTCCAGCACGGAGATGGGGGCGTGTAGGGCGATCAGCCGGTCGCACTCGGCGAGTGCGGCGGCGAACACCGCCTCCTTGGCCCGGAGTTCGGCTGCCATGCCGGCCCACTGTGTGCCCTGGCCGGAGAAGACGAAGGTGAGTGTGGGGCTGGTGGCGGCGGCGGGCGCCGTGGCGGCGGCGGTGCGCAGTGCGTCGGCGAGTTCGGTCGCGGTCGTGCCGACGACGGCGAGCCGGTGCGGGTGGTGCTGGCGCCGGGTCGCGGCGGTGCAGGCGAGGGACCGCAGGTCGCTGTCGGCGGTCTGGGCGAGGGTGTCCGCGTACGCCTGTGTCAGATCGGTCAGGGCCTCGGGGGTGCGGGCGGACAGCGGCAGCAGCACCGGGGAGCCCGGCGCCCGGCGCTGCCCGGCGGGATTGGTGTCCGTGGCGTCTTCGGCCGGCTCGGCCTCGGGTGCTTCGCCGAGGATGACGTGTGCGTTGGTGCCGCTCATGCCGAAGGAGCTGACACCGGCGAGCCGGGGGCGCTCGCCCGCGGGCCAGGGCACGGAGCCGGTGGGAATCTCAAGCGGTGTGCCGGCGAGGGAGATTCTGGGATTGAGCGTGTTGAAGTGCAGGTTGCCCGGTATTTCCTGGTGGTGCAGCGCGAGGATGGCTTTGATCAGGCCGGCGATGCCCGCCGCCGCTTCCAGGTGTCCGATGTTGCTCTTCACCGCCCCGAGGACGCAGCGGGACCCGTCCGGCCGCGGGGCGCCCAGGACGTCCGCCAGCGCCTGCACCTCGATCGGATCGCCCAGCGGTGTTCCGGTGCCGTGGGTTTCCACGTAGCTGATGTCGGAGGCGGAGATGTGCGCGTCGGCCAGTGCTGTGCGCAGTACCTCGCGCTGTGCCGCGAGGTTGGGGGCGGTCAGCCCCACCGACCGTCCGTCGGAGTTGACCGCGCTGCCGTGCAGGACGGCCAGTACCCGGTCCCGGGCGGCGAGGGCGTCCGAGAGCCGTTTGAGTATCACCACTCCGCAGCCCTCGCCGCGGACGAAACCGCCTGCCTGTGCATCGAAGGTGCGGCAGCGGCCGTCGGGGGAGAGGGCCTGCAGGTCGGCCACCATCTCGGTGGTGGTGTCGGTGAGGATGAGGTTCACCCCGCCGGCCAGGGCGAGGGAGCTTTCCTTGCTGCGCAGGCTGCGCATGGCCAGATGTATGGCCACCAGCGAGGAGGAGCACGCGGTGTCGATCGCCATGCTCGGTCCGCGCAGTCCCAGGACGTAGGACAGGCGGCCGGGCCCGAAGCAGTGGGCGGTGCCGGTGCCGGTGTAGCCGTCCCGGGCGCCTGCTTCGTTGCTGAGCAGGAGGTAGTCGTTGGTGCTCATGCCCATGAACACGCCGGTGTCGCTGCCGGCGAGCTGTTGGGGGACGGTTCCGGCGTCTTCGAGCGCTTCCCAGGCCACTTCGAGGAGCAGCCGCTGCTGGGGGTCCATCTGGGCCGCTTCGCGTGGGGAGATGCCGAAGAACGCGGCGTCGAAGGTGTCCGTGTCCGGGATGAAGGCGCCCCATTCCGCCCCCGGGAGCGGGGCGTCTGCTGCCTCCCCGTCCGCTGGGGAGCGGGCGGGGCGTGCCGAGACCGGGTCGGTTCCCTCCGACAGCATCCGCCAGTAGTTTGCGGGGCGGTCGGCGCCGCCGGGGAAGCGGCAGCCCATGCCGATCACGGCGACCGGTTCGCTGTCCCGCCGCTGGAGTTGTCCGATGCGCTTTTCCATCTCGCGCAGTGCGGTGGCCGCCTTCAGCAGCCGCGACCGGTACGTGGCCTCGATGTCCTGGTGGTCGCTCACCGGCTATTCGCCTCCTTCTATCCGGTCGACCGCGTCGTCGATCAGCGCGAGCAACGCGTCGGTTCCCAGCTCATCGAGGTCTCCCGGGGCCGCTTCGGCGGCCTTCCCCGGGGTCTCCCGCGCGACGGGTCCTGGGGTCTCTTCGGCGATGCCGAGCAGCGCAACGACCTGCTCGGCCAGATCGGCCACGGTCGGGGAGGCGAACAGCGCCGTTACCGGCAGCCGGATGCCGAAGACCGACTCCAGACGGTTGCGGAGTTCCAGTGCCATCAGCGAGTCGATGCCCATGCTGGTGAACGCGGCGGTCGTGTCGATCCGTGCCGCGTCGATCCGCATGATCTTCCCCAGCTGTCCGGTGACCGCTTCCTGGACCAGGCGGCGGCGCTGGGCGGGGGCCGCGTCGCGCAGCCGGGCGGCAAGATCCGGGTCGGCCGCCGGGTCAGGCGGTGTGGCCCATTCCTCGCCGCGCAGTTCGGTGAAGAGCGACGCTCTGGCGGCGGCCGGGTAGAACTCCAGCCACTGCCGCAGGTTCACCCGCAGGGCCGCCAGGTGCGCGGTGGTGCCGGGCAGCAGGTGGCCGAGGATCTCGGTGCCATCCTCGGGGGTGAGTGTGCCGATGCCGCGGTGTGCCAGCCGTTGCCCGTCCCTGTCGCGTCCGGCCATGATGCCCGCCTGGGAGAACAGCCCCCAGTCGATGCACAGGGCGGGGGCGCCGAGTGACCGCCGGTGCCGGGCGAGGGCGCCGAGGAAGGCGTTGGCCGCGGCGTAGTTTGCCTGGCCGGGCGATCCGAGGAGGGTCGCGGCCGAGGAGTACAGCACGAAGTGGTCCAGCTGCCGGTCCCAGGTCAGCTCGTGCAGATTCCAGGCGCCCTGCACCTTGGGCGCCATGACGCGGTCGTATCGCTCGGCGTCGAGTTCCATGACGGTGCGGTCATCCAGCACCATGGCCGCGTGCACGACACCGCGCAGCGGTGGGAGCCGGGTGTCGATGTCGGCGAGCACGCGGGCCAGATCCTCACGGCGGGTCACGTCGGCGGTGTGGACGACGATCTCGGTGCCGGACGCGGTGAGCGACGCGAGCCGCTGCCGGGCTTCCGGGGAGGGGGCGCTCCGGCCGGTCAGCACCAGGTGCCGGACACCGTGTGCGGCCAGCCATTCGGCCAGGCCCAGGCCCAGGCCGCCCAGACCGCCGGTGATCAGGAAGGTGCCCTCGGAAGTGAACGCCGGCTGGGTGGCCACGGCGCCGGGTGAGGACCGCAGGAGCCGGGCGGCGTAGCGTCCGGCGGGCCGCAGGGCGATCTCGTCCTCGCCGTCGGGGGCGGTCAACTCCAGCACCAGGTCCCGGGCTGCCTGGTCGGCTTCCGGCCGCGGGGCCAGGTCCACCCGGGTGCAGGCCACCTCGGGGTGCTCCAGGCCGAGTGTCCTGGCCAGTCCCCACAGCGGAGCCTGGGACACCGCGACCGGTGTGCCACCGGCGTCCTGCGCCCCGGCGGTGACCAGCCACAGCCGGGGATGGTCGCGCCATCGGCGACGCGCGAGGGCCCGGACCAGGCTCAGCGTGCTCAGGCCGGTCAGGCGCTGGTCCGCCATGAGTGTCTGTGCGGTGGTGTGCCCGGTGGGGGTGGTATCCAGGCTCCACAGGTGCACCACTCCGGCGCACTCCCGCCGCTCATCCAGGACCCGGTCCAGCAGGCTTTCCCACGCCGCGTCGTCGGCCGGGTCCATCTCGTGCGCCTGGACCACGGCGCATTCCTCACCCCGCGCCTCCAGCAGGGACACCAGCGCCGTCCCCACGCCCGACCGGTCGGCCAGCACCAGCCACGGGCCGCTCGCGGGGCGGGCGGCGGACGGAAGCGCGGGCCGTTCCACCGGGCGCCAGGCCACCTCGTAGCACACCTCCCGCAGGGAAGGCGCGGCGGCCAGCCGCCGTACCGCGAGCTGGTCGACCTCGATGAGCACCTGCCCGTCGTCGTCGAGGACACGGAGATCGCCGGTGTCGCCGGTGTCGCTGAGGCGGGCGTGCACCCACACCTGGTCCCCGGGCCGCCGGTACACGCGCATCCGGCCGACGCCCACCGGTACGACGGGGGCGGGCGGACCCTGGTCCGGCACGAGGGCGCCCAGCACCTGGAAGCAGGAGTCCAGCAGCGCCGGGTGGCACAGGTAACCGGCCGGGGAGCCGGACAGGGAGATCCGCCCGAGCGCCTCGGCGTCACCGGTCCACATCTGCGCCACCTGACGGAAGGCGGGACCGTAGTCGATGCCGCGCCGCGCGTAACCGTCGTAGTGCTCATCCGCTGTGACGCGGGTGGGGCAGCGCGACCGGATGGTGTGCGGGGACTCGGCCGAAGGCGGCGGCGCGACGTCCGTCTCCGCGGCAAGGGCCGTGCCGCGGGCGCAGCGCGTCCAGCTCCCGCCGTCCGCGGCGCGGGCGAAGATGGTGAAGGTGGCCTGCTCCTGGACGAGTTGCACGGTCCCGGTACCGTCCTGGTCCAGCACCGCCATCTGCTCGAAGGACACATCCCGCAGCAGGGGCGGAGTCCGCGCCGCGCTGAGGGCCATTTCCAGATAGGCCGCCGCGGGCAGGATCGCCGAGCCGCCGACCCGGTGGTCGGCGAGGTAGGGCAGCCGCAGCGTGCGCTGGCGGATACGGGTGCCGGGCGCGGTCGCCGGACTGACCGGCTCACCCAGCAGCGGGTGGCCCGTCGTGGGGTGTGGTGGCGGGGCGGTGTCCACCCAGTACCGCTCACGCTGAAAGGGGTAGGGGGGCAGGTCCACACACCGGCCGCCGCCCGGGTGCAGGGCCCGCCAATCGATGGTGTGGCCCGCGGTATACAGGCAGGCCAGAGACTCCAGGAACACCGACCGTTCGTCGTGGTCCCGGCGCGATGACGGCAGCACCCTCCCCCCGTCTTCCTCGATGGCCGGCAGCAGCACCGGGTGCGGGGCGATTTCCACGAAGACGGTGTCGCCCTCGGCCATGAGCGCGCCGACCGCCTGGGAGAACAGCACCGGCGCGCGCAGGTTCCGTAGCCAGTAGTCGGGGCCGAGTTCGCTGCCGTCGCAGTCCCGGGCCAGCACGGTGGAGTACATCCGCACCTTCGCGGTGGCCGGCTCGAGTTCTGCGAGCGCCTGCCGCAGGTCCTCGTCGAGCACCTCGACCTGCGGGCTGTGCGAGGCGACCTCGACCTTGATCAGGCGGCAGAAGACGTCCGCGTCGGCCCACTGGGCCCGCAGTTCCTCCACCGCGTCCCGGTCGCCGGACACCACGGTTGTCCGGCGGCTGTTACCGGCGGCGACGGAGACCCGGTCGGCGTAGGGGGAAAGGGCCCGCTGGACGTCCTCGGCGGGCAGGTCGACCAGCAGCATGGCGCCCTGCCCGCTCAGCCGCCGCATCAGCCGGCTGCGGCGGCAGATGATGCGTGCCGCGTCGGTCAGGGTGAGCGCTCCGGCGACATGGGCGGCGGCCACCTCACCCATGCTGTGGCCCACGACCGCGTCCGGCTCCACGCCCGCCGCGCGCCACAGGGCGGCCAGCGACACCTGCATGGCGAAGAGCAGGGGCTGGACGACATCGATGCGCTCCAGCCGCGACGCGGCCGCATCGGCGTGCAGTTCCTCGATCAGGGACCAGCCGGTCTCCGCACGCACCGCCTCGTCGCACGCCACGAACGTCTGACGGAAGACGGGCTCGTGCGCGTACAGGTCGCGGCCCATACCGAGCCACTGGGAGCCTTGTCCGGGGAAGACGAACACCACCTTGGACGGCTGTGGTGCGGTGGTGGTGACCAGGCGGGGCTCGGCCTGCCCGGTCAGGAGGAAGGCCGCCCGGTGCGGATGGTGCTGGCGGCGGACGGCCGCCGTGTAGGCGAGGTCCGCCACGTTCTCCGGCTTCCCAGCCAGCAGGTCCCGCCAGGTGTCGGTCAGCCGGCCGAGCGCGCCGGTGTCGCGTGCCGAGAGGGGAACGAGGACCGCCCGGCCGGCGGGCGGCTGGGGGTGCGGTGCGGCGGGCGCCGCCTCGGCGGGAGGGTCGGCCAGGACGAGGTGCGCGTTGGTGCCGCTGATGCCGAACGAAGAGACCCCGGCCATCCGCGCCCGGCCCTCCCGCTTCGGCCAGGGGGTGGGTTCACCGGCCAGGGTGAGCGCGGTGGAGGTGAGGTCGATACGGGGATTGGGCGTACGCAGGTGCAGGTTGGCTGGTATCCGGTCGTGCCGCAGGGCCAGTACGGCCTTGATGATGCCTGCCACTCCGGCGGCGGCCTCCAGGTGCCCGATGTTGGTCTTGACGGCGCCGAGCACACAGCGGGAGCTGTCCGGACGCGGGGCGCCGAGCACATCGCTGAGGGCGTCGACCTCGATGGGGTCGCCCAGTGGCGTGCCCGTGCCGTGCGTCTCGACGTAGCCGATGTCCGAAGCCTGGGCACCCGCGGTGCGCAGGGCCTGCCGCAGCAGGTCCCGCTGGGCGGAGACGTTGGGGGCGGTGAGTCCGGAGGAGCGGCCGTCGGAGTTCACCGCACTGCCGCGGATGACCGCGTGGATCGGGTCACCGTCGGCGACGGCGTCGGACAGGCGCTTGAGCACCAGCACCCCGCAGCCCTCGCCGCGGACGTAGCCGTTGGCCCGTGCGTCGAAGGTCTTGCACCGGCCGTCGGGGGACAGCGCCTGGGCGGTGGCCATCATGTCGGTCATGTCGGGGGCCAGCATCAGGTTGACGCCGCCGGCCAGCGCCGTCGTGGACTCACCCGAGCGCAGGGACTGGCAGGCCAGGTGCACCGCGACCAGGGAGGAGGAGCAGGCCGTGTCCACGGCCATGGACGGTCCTTCCAGGCCCAGTACGTAGGACAGCCGGCCGGCCGGGAAGGAGTGGCCGTTGCCTGTCACGGTGTAGATGTCGCGTGCGCCGGTGCTGAGCTTGTCGTAGTCGTTCACCACGACTCCGACGAACACCCCGGTGCGCGAGCCGGCCAGCCGGTCCGGTGGCAGCCCGGCGTTTTCCAGGGCACCCCAGGCCACTTCCAGGAGCAGCCGCTGCTGCGGGTCCATGGCAGCCGCCTCACGGGGCGTGATGCCGAAGAACGCGGCGTCGAAGGCGTCCACGTCCGAAAGGAAGGCGCCCCAGCGGACGGCGCCGCCCCGCCAGCGGTCCGCGGGGACCTCGGTGACCGCGTCCACACCACCGTCCACCAGACGCCAGAACCCCTCCGGGTCCGTCACACCACCGGGGAAGCGGCAGCCCATGCCGATGATGGCGATCGGTTCGCTCTTCGCGCGCTGTTCGGCGGCGAGCTGGGCCTGGAGTTTCCTGATGGTCACCAGAGCCTGTTTGACGGCCGGCAGCTGCTCACTCATGGGGCGACTCCTCATCGGCGAGCCGGATACTCTCCAGCAGGAGCCGTTCGGCCTCTGCGTCGGACATGCGGTCGATTTCCTCTTCCAAACCGGACCAGTCGGGGCCTGCCACGTCCCTGTCCGCCGCTGACACCCGCTCCGCCACGCCATCGGTCCGCGCCGGCGAACTGGCGAGGCCAAGGGCATCCCACACGTGGTCCCTCAGCGCGGCGACCGTGGAGCAGGTGAACAGCAGCGCCACAGGCAGCCGCACACCAAGCGTCGATTCCAGCCGGTTGCGCAGTTCCACCGCCATCAGCGACTCCAGGCCCATGGAGCGGAACGGCACCGAACGGTCCAGCCGGGCGGCGTCCTGACCGAGCGTCAGGGCCAGCTGCTCCACCAGATGTTCCTCGAGGAGCGCCGGCCGCTGCCCGGCGCCGGCCGCGGCGAGGCGCTCGCTGAACGATCCGCTCTCGTCACCGGAGTGCTCCAGCCCCTCCAGCACAGGCGTCCCCGTAGCGCTGGGACAGGACTCGAACCAGTGCCTGAGGTTCAGCCGCATCACCGCCAGCTGGCCCAGGCCCGAACCCAGGGCGCGGCTCAGCGCGCGCGAGCCCTCGGCCCGGGTCACCTGCCCGATCCCCATGCCGTCCGCCCCCGCCGGGGCCCAGTTCACGCTCACGCCGGGCAGACCCAGGGCCCGGCGGTGGTGTGCGACGGCGTCGAGGAGCGCGTCCCCCGGCGCGTCACCACCATGGCCGAGCAGTGCGGCAGTCGAGGAGTACAGCACGAACAGCTCCAGCTCACACCCCAGGGTGTGCTGGTGGAGCTGCCATGCGCTGCGCGCGTCGGCACAGATGACGCCGCGCAGCGGCGTGCGGGCGGTAGCGCAGTCCGCGACCACAGCGGCCACCTCGTCGTCTCCCGCCGGCGCGGATACCACGACGTTCCTGGCGCCATGCTCGGTCAGCCACCCGGTCAGCGCCTCGGCCAGCTCGGCGTCGCCGGTGACCACGAGATAGGTTCCCGTACCCGGCAGCACGACCTCCCGGTCGGCCAGACGGCCCGCCGGTACCAAGCGGGCCACGTAACGGCCCTCGGGACGCAGGGCGATATCGGTCTCCCGGTCCTCGTGCAGCAGTTCGGCCGCGAGGGCGGCCGCCTCACCGGCGCCGGGATCGGCCGCGAGATCGATCCTGGCGCACCCCAGGTCCGGATGGCTCAGGGCCGCGGCACGGCCCACTCCCCACAGCGGAGCCTGCTCCACCCGCACCGGGTGCCGCCCCTCGCCGGCCGCCTGCGCCGCCCTGGTCACCCACCAGATCCGCGGTGTGTCCCGCCACCCCAGTCCCACCACGGCGTCCACGAGCGCCAACGCGCCGGCGGTGCCGCTGTTCCAGGTGTGCACCACCCCGGCAGGGACGGTGTCCTCGAGCACCGACCGCAGGGCGCCGGGGTCGTCCCGCCCGGCCTGCCGGGGCGTGACCAGGATGCACCGCGCGCCCTGGGCGCGCAGTTCCCCGGCAAGCGCCGCCCCGATGCCGTCGTCCTCCTCGGCCAGCACCAGCCACGGCCCGCCGGCCGCCGGCGCCCCCACACCCTCCAGCGGCCGCGAGTGCGCGTCCTGCCGCTGCCACGCAAGCGTGAACAGACACTCGTCCAGCCGGTCGGGTCCGCCGGGCAGCGGCCGGGTCCGCACACCCTCGACCCGCACCAGGATCCGGTCGTGCTCATCCAGCAGACACACCTCCAGGTCGTCACCGCACACCCGGCCGTGCACGCGCACCGCACCCAGCGGCGGACGCACCACCCGCAGCCGGCCGATCCCGGTGACCAGATGCGCACCGCCCGTGGCCTCCGCACGCAGCACGACCGCCACCTGGAGGCAGGCGTCGAGCAGGGCGGGATGGAGGTGGAAACGGTCGGCGCGGCGCTGTTCCTCCTCGGGGAGCCGCACATCCGCCAGCACCTCACCCGGCCCGAGCCGCAGACGCCTGACGGTCTTGAGGCCCGCACCCATCTCCTGGCCGGCCGCGGCCAGCCGGCGGTAGTGCTCCGCGCCGTCGCGCTCCTGCGGCAGGCACTGCGGACCCGGCGGCGCCTGTGGCTCGTCCGCCACCGGCCCTGAGCCGGTACGCACAACGGCCCTCGCGTGTCGCACCCACCCCTCCTGGGCGTGGCTGGAGATCTGCACGATCCCCTCGCCCAGGACGGTCTGCACGGTCGGCGCGTCGGCCTCGTCGACGAACAGCGCCTGCTCGAAGACGATGTCGGCGAGCTCAACGTCCCCGGTCCGGTACGCCTCCGCCGCGGCGGCCAGGGCCATCTCGACGAACACGGCACCGGGCACCACGGTCTTGCCGCGCAGGCGCAGATGCGCGATGGCAGGCAGCCGTACCGGGCTCAGCTCGCGCTGCCAGAAATACGTGCCCGGCGTCACGGAGGAGGACAGCCCCTCACCCAGCAGCGGATGCCCGGAACCGGCCGAGGACGCGGTGAGCCAGTACCGCTCGCGCTGCCACGGGTAGGGAGGCAGCGGCACGGGCCGGCCCGGCCCGAGCAGCCCCTCGAAGTCGACCGGAGCGCCTCGTGCGTGCAGGGCTCCGGCCGCCCGGAGCAGCGCGGCGCGCTCCGCCTCGCCGCGCCTGAGGCTCCCCACGGACGCACCGCGCACCTCACGCGCCGCGAGGCAGTTGTGCACGTTCTCCATCAGGACCGGGTGGGCGCCCACTTCGAGGAAGACCCGGCTCCCGCCGGATATCGCCGCGTCCACCGCGTCGGCGAACCGTACCGGACGCCTGACGTTGCGGGCCCAGTGCCCGGCGTCCAGATCCTCGCCGGTGACCAGGGCGCCGGCGACGGTGCTGTAGAAGGGCAGGGCGGCCGGATGTGCGTCCACGGGACCGAGCGTGCGTTCCAGCTCGTCGGCCGCCGCCTCCATCTGGTGGCTGTGGAAGGCGTGGTGCACCCGCAGCTCGCGGCAGTGGGCGCCCTCGCCGCGCAGCCGCTCAAGGGCATCGGCCAGGGCATCGGCCTCGCCGGAGAGCACGACCGAGCCGGGGTCGTTGACCGCCGCGATGTCGAGGCGGCCCGCGTAGCCGGCCAGCAGCGGCCGCACTTGTCCGGCCGGCCGGTCCACGGCTGCCATCCGGCCCGTGCCGGACGCGCCCTCCATGAGCCGGGCCCGGTGGTGGACGATGCGCGCCGCTTCGGGGAGGGTCAGCACGCCCGCGATGTGGGCTGCCGCGATCTCCCCCACGCTGTGGCCGATCACGGCGGCGGGAGTGATGCCCCAGGACTGCCACAGCCTGGCCAGGGCGACCTCGACCGCGAACAGCACGGGTTGCGCCACCGCGGTCCGCCCCAGACGGCTCGCCTCCACGGGCGCGTTCAGTTCCCCGGTCAGCGACCAGCCGGTCAGCGGGCGCAGCGCTTGATCGCACTCCTCGACGGCTGCCCGGAAGACGGGCTCGTCCCGCAGCAGGGTCCGGCCCATCCCGGCCCACTCCGAGCCCTGGCCGGGGAAGACGAACACCACACCGCCGGCCGGGTCGGCTTTGCGGGGCTCCTCCGCCCCACCGGCGCCGGCGGCGGAGGCCGCGGCGCGCAGCGCCCCGGCCGCCTCCTGGGTGGTGGTGGCGGTGACCGCGAGCCGGTACTCGTGATGGGTGCGCCGTGCTCCCGCGGTGTGGCAGATGTCGTGGAGTTCGTCGTCCGGACGGGCATCGAGGTGGCCGGCCATCGCCGCGGCCGAGGCGAGCAGCGCCTGACGGGTCCGTCCCGAGACGACGAGCAGTTCGCACCCCGCGGCACGGGGGCGCCAGGGCGCGCCGAGAGCGTGCAGGGCGCCCAGGGAGTCGATCAGTGTGGAGCGTCCGCGGTCGTCCCGGCGCAGTGACGGCAGGGCTCGGGCGCCGTGCTGCCGGACCGCGTCGGTGAGGATCGGGTGGGGGTCGGCTTCGACGAAAACGCGGTAGCCGTCGGCGAGCAGGCTGCGGACAGCGTCGGAGAACCGCCACGGTTCGCGTTCGCTCCGCACCCAGTGCTCGGCGTCCAGCGCGGCGCCGTCCATCCGCCCCCCGGTGACGGAGGAGTAGAACGGGGTGTGGCAGGGCCCGGGGCGCAGCCCGGCCAGGGCCTGGCGCAGATCGGGCAGTATCTCCTCGACGTACGGGCTGTGCGAGGCATAGCTGACGTTGATCAGCCCGCAGCGGACCCCGCGCGAGGCGAGCCGGTCAAGGACGCCGCGCAGGACGTCCCGGTCGCCGGAGACCACGGTGGAGGAAGGCCCCGCCGTGCCGGCCGTCCACAGTCGGCCCTCGTGCTCCCGCACCAGTTCGCCCGTCTCCGCCTCCGGCAGCTCGACCACTGCCATACCGCCCCGGCCGGTGAGCTGGTGGGCGAGCCGGCTGCGATGGCACATGACCATGGCCGCCTCCTGAAGGCCGAGAGCGCCGGCCACATGCGCGGCGGCGACCTCTCCCACGCTCATCCCGGCGACGGCGTCCGGCTCGACGCCCCAGTGACGCCACAGTTCGGCCAGAGCGACCTGTACGGCGAAGATCGCGGGCTGGGCGAGCTCGGTCGACGTCGTCCACTGGGTGTCCTGCGACGTCAGCAGTCGGCTCGGGGACCAGTCCAGGTACGGGCTCATCGCTGCCTCGCAGCGGGTGAACGCCGCCCGGAACACCGGTTCCTGACGCATCAGCCGCGCCCCCATACCGGCCCACTGGGATCCCTGGCCACCGAAGAGGAACGCGATCCGCGGCCGGTCCCCGTCGCACTGGCCGGCTGCGACACCGGGAGCTTCCCGGCCGGCGAGGAAACTGTCCACCCCGCGGATGAGGTCGCTGCGGTCGCGGAAGGACAGCGCGAGACGGTGCGGCCCCGATGCCGGATCGGCAGCCAAGGCGCGGGCGGCGGACCACGGATCGGCGGCGGACGCCAGCCGGCGGGCAGCGTCCCGCAGGGCCTCCGCCGACTCGGCGGACAGCCGCGCCAGGTGCATGGGGTCCTCGCCGCTGCCCTCGAGGACGACATGGCAGTTCGTCCCGCCGAAGCCGAACGCGCTGACCCCGGCGAGCAGACGGCCCTCGCTGTCGGGACTCCACGCCTCCAGCCGGCGGGGCACGCGCAGCCCCCAGTCCTCGAACGGAATGTGCGGATTGGGCTCGTCGAACTGAGCGCTCGGCGGGAGCGCGCGGTGACGCATCGCCATGATGACCTTGATCAGCCCCGCGATCCCGGCCGCCGGCTCCAGGTGGCCGATGCTGCTCTTGACCGAGCCGATCACCAGCGGCCGGCCGGCCGGGCGGCCGTCGCACAGCACCGCGTTCAGCGCGCCCGCCTCGATGGGGTCGCCCAGCGCGGTACCCGTGCCGTGTGCTTCCACGTACTGGATGTCGGCGGGCGCCACGCCCGCGCGGGCACAGGCCTCGCGCAGCACCGCCTCCTGCGCCTGCGGGCTCGGCGCGGTCAGCCCGTTGGTGGCCCCGTCGTTGTTCACCGCGCTGCCCCGGATCACGCAGTGCACCGGATCACCGTCGGCCAGGGCACGGCTGAGGGGCTTCAGTACGACCGTCCCGGCGCCCTCGCCCCGGCCGTAGCCGTCCGCGCGGGCGTCGAAAGCCTTCGTCCGGCCGTCCGGCGCCAGCGCGCCGAGCCGGGTCAGCGCGGTCATCGTGTCCCCGGCCAGCATCAGGCTCACCCCGCAGGCCAGCGCCAGGTCGCATTCGCCGTCCCGGAGGCTGCGTGCCGCGAGGTGGACGGCGACCAGGGACGACGAACAGGCGGTGTTCACCTGGAGGCTGGGGCCTCGCAGACCCAGAGCGTAGGAGATGCGGGCAGGTATCACGCTCGGGTCGCCGCCGGCCAGCGTGTGCTGGGTGATCAGATCCGGATCGGCGCGGATGCCGGCACCGTACTCACTCCACATCGCCCCGGCGAACACCCCGGTGCGGCTGCCCGCGAGGCTGCCGGGCGCGATCCCGGCGTCCTCCAGCGCCTCCCACGCCAGTTCCAGGGCGAGCCGCTGCTGCGGATCCATGTGGACGGCCTCCCGTGGGGAGATGTCGAAGAACTCCGGGTCGAACAGGTCCACCCGGTCCAGGAACCCGCCCCGGGCCCGACCACTCCACCGGCCGTCCGGCAGGTCACCGACCGCGTCCGCCTCGCCGCTGAGCAGCCGCCAGAACGCCCCGGCCGACGGCGCCTTGGGAAAACGGCAGGCCAGTCCGATGACGGCGACCGGCTCTTGCCCGCCCCCCTCCCACGCCAGGAGCGGTTCCGCGGCCGGTTCCGCCGCCTGCTCGGCGGCACCGGCGAGGTGGTCGGCGAGCGCGAACGGGCTGGGATACCGCCAGACCAGGGTCGGCGGTACGGCCCGGCCGAGCAGCCCGCTGAGCTCCTCCGCGAGGCCGGTGAGGCCACGTGAGTCGAGCCCGTAGCGGGTGAACACCTCATGGCCGTCGATGACTTCCGGGTCCACGCCGCTCAGCTCGGCCACCCGTGAAATGAGCCACCCCCGCAGCGACTCAGCAGATTCAGACCCCACTAGCCGCTACCTCCGATAGTCATCAGACCTCAACGGTCAAATGGCTGGAATCCAGCGCCCCCATCAAGCCAATCGGATCTTACTGTCGGCGCTTGTGCAGCGTAAAGAGCGACCTTGCGTCCGCCCTCCGTACAGATACCCACATCAGGGATGTGACCTGCACCGTGGGCCCGCGGATCGGCAGATGTAGACCGCACCGACCGTTTTCTCCGGCAGGCATCACAACGCAACAGTCAGCTGGCTGGAATTCAGCCCCTTGATGAAGCGAACATGACCGTGCGTCGACGGCCCTGGGCCGCAAACCGCCGCTGTGATTCCAGGATTCGCCAGTCCTGGCCGGGAAACGGTTGCGGGGCAGATCCGCTTCGAGAGGTTCTGACCGCGGGGTCAGCGCAGCGGCAGGCTTTCGAGGGTGAACACCGGGCTGGTCTGCGGATCGCCGTAGAGGAAGGTGTCCATCTGGGAGTTGGTCACCAGCAGCCGGTCCCGGCTCACGGCGACGCCGGTGACGGTGTCGGCTCCGGGGTAGGTGCGTTCGGAGATGACGGTGGCCCGGGTGTTGTCGCCGGACAGCCGCAGGGTGTCGACCTCGTTGTCCACGGAACGGGCGACGTACAGGGTGTCCCCCCGCCGTGCTATCCCGTCGGCGCTGGTCAGCGCCGGCGCTGCGATCTTGGTGATCTCGCCGGTGGCGAGGGTGAGCCGGTAGAGCGCGCCGCTGTACCAGTAGCCGATGATCAGCGACTTGCCGTCGGGGGAGGTGACGATGCCGTTGCCGTTGGACTGGCCGGCCACGTAGTCCGGCAGGTGGTAGGCCACCTCCAGGGTCCGCTGGGCGCCGGTGGCAGGGGCGTTCACCTCGGCGGCCGGTATCCGGTAGACCACGGCGCGCAGGGAGTCGGTGATGTAGACGTCCCCGTCGGGGGTGACGGCCGCGTCGTTGAGGAGGGTCGGCTCGCCCGTATCGGGGACGGTGTAGGAGGAAACGAGCCCTCCGGCGGTGGTGTAGACGAAGAAGCGCCCGGTGAAGGCGCCGGCGACCAGCAGCCGGTCGCCGGTGGTCTTGACCCCGGTGGCCTGGGTACGGCCGTCCTGGCCGCCGGGCAGGAAGGGGTCGAGCGTCTTCGCCCCGGGGCGCCCGCGGTAGACGGTGCCGTCGGCGATGCTGGCGGTGTAGACGTAGTGGCGGTCGGCCGCGACGCTCTCGGGGAAGGCCTGGCTGCCGCCCACCGTGATCGTGTGGCCGCTGTCCTCGCGGTCATGGACCGGCGCGGCGGCGGCGGGGAGCGTAAGGGCTGCCAGGGCGGCGGACGCCGCGGTGAGGGTGAGGAGCGGGCGGGGCCATGTGGCGCGTGCGGTGGTACGGGTGGACATCGTGAAGGACCTTTCCCCGGGTGAGCGGGAGGGATGTGAGTGAATCGGGAAGGTGAACCGGCGCCTCGTCGGCCTGTCAGCGCAGTGCGTCGGCGATCGCGTCGGCCAGGGGCGTCGTCGGGTGGCCGATCAGGCGCCGCAGGTCACCGGAAGCGGTGAACAGCTCCCCACGGCTCATGCCGAGGTCCGCGTCGGCGAGGACGTGCGCCAGCTCGGCGGGCAGGCCGGCGCCGGTCAGCGCGTGGGCGAACTCGTCGGCCGGGAGGTGGGTGTAGGTGATCTGCCGCCCGGTGGCAGCCGAGATCGCCGTGGCAAGCCCGGCCAGGGTGAACGCCTCGTCGCCGCCCAGCTCGTACACCTTTCCGGCATGACCTTCGGTGGTCAGCACGACCGCCGCGGCCTCGGCGTAGTCGGCACGGGCCGCGGCGCTGATCCGCCCCTGGCCGGCGGCCCCGGCCACGGAGCCGCTCTTCAGCACCAGCGGCAGCTGGCCGGTGTAGTTCTCCAGGTACCAGCTGTTGCGCAGCAGCACGCTGGGCACTGCGCGCCCCCGCAGGTATTCCTCGGTGGCGCGATGGGTGGCGGCGAGGATCGTGGTGGCCGTGTCCGCGTGCGCCATGCTCGTGTACGCCACCAGCGACACGCCTGCCGCCACCGCGGCGTCGATGGCCCGGCGGTGATTGGCGACCCGCTCGTCCACGGTCGTGGTCGAGATCAGCAGCAGCTTGTCCGCGCCCTCGAAGGCCGCCGCGAGGCTGTCCGGGTCCGCGAAGTCGGCCCGGCGCACCACGACACCGCGGTCGGCGAACTCCTTGAGCCGGGCGACGTCCCGGCTGGTCGCGACGATGTCCGGGGCCGGCACCCCGCGCTCCAGCAGCGCTTCGACGGTGAGCCTGCCCAGCTGTCCGGAGGCTCCGGTGACAACGATCGACATGGGGACGCTCCCTTCCTGCCGCGGACCTCCCGCGGCACGAACCCCAGGATGACCTGGTCACTCTCTTCTGGTAAGGAACCACTTGAAGGTAAGGTGGCAACCCGGAAGAAAGTATCGAGGTGAGCAGTGTGACGACCGCCGAGAATGTGACCGAGCCCATACCGTCATGGGACCCGTACGCGCGTGGCTGTCCCTCGCGTGACCTCCTCGACCAGATCGGCAGCAAATGGGCGGTTCTCGTACTGGGCGAACTCGGCAGGCACGGGGCGTGCCGGTTCACCCAACTGCGCCAGCGGCTCGCGGGAGTGAGCGAGAAGATGCTCACCCAGACGCTGCGCACCCTCGAACGCGACGGACTGGTCCTGCGGACCGTCTACCCCGAGGTGCCGGCCCGCGTGGAGTACGAGTTGACCCCGCTCGGCCAGACGTTGCGAGGTCCCCTGAGGGCGCTCACGCAGTGGTCGGTGCGGCACATCGAAGAAGTCCTCGCCGCCCGTGAGGAGTACGACGGCCGCGCCGAAAAGGGTCAGGGTGTTTCTGACGGCTCCTGAACGGTGTCGCGGAGCCGGATGACGATCGCGGCGATGGTCGCCTTGACGCCCCGACGGCAGAGGTGGGCGCGGTTGTCGCGGCTGGAGTTGTCGCCGCGCGCCCGGTCCGGGCGCGCGGCGTGGGCGACCGGGTCCGCGGCGCCGGACGTGCAGAACCCGCAGCACTGGGATGAGCACGGGACTGTCGCCCCGCCGGCCCGCGTGGTCTGCCAAGTCAGCGGGCGGGCCCGGCCGTCGGCCGGCAGATGGGGTGGCATCGTCAGCCGGTGCCGGTCGGAGACGGTCTGCTGGTGCCGGGGGTCATGGAAGTGTCGGGCAGGGTGGGCCCGGCTTTCCTTGTCCTGGTCGTTCCTGTGGCGTTCGTGTTCACCGTCTGCCGGGCGGGCTGGGCGGCGAGGCTGTCGCGCAGCCGGGTCAGGCGGGCGATTTCGGCGTCGATGACGGTGAGGCGGCGGTTGACGACGTCCAGGGCCGGGTCGACGACGGGAGCACCTCCCCCGTCGAAGCGCGGAGTTGCTCGCCGCCCACCAGGTCGAGGACGACGTCGAGTCCGCCCGGCGCGGCCCCAGCCAGTTGCCGGCGAGCGGCACCTTTCCCGGGACGAGGACGGCGTCGTAACCCAACTCCTGCGTCAGCCGGGCGGCCTTGTGCGGCGAGCGGGTGGTGCGATAACCCGGCCCGCACCCAGCAGCCGGGCAATCTGCCCGGCGAGTGAGCCGATGCCGCCGGTCGCACCGGTGACCAGGACGGTGTCGCCGTCGCGTACGGCGGCGAGCCGGGTGAGCGCGCCGTAGGCGGGGCTGCTGGGCGCAAGGTGTGCGGTGGCATCGGGGAAGCGCGGGTCGACGGGGACGCAGTCGGTCTCGGCGACGGCGGCGTACTCGCGCCAGCCGTAGGGGTGGACGACCGCGTCGCCGGGCCGGAACCGTCCGCCGTCCGGGGCGGCGGCCACCTCGCCGACGGCCGCACCGAACACGGTGTCGCCGGGCCGGATCGACGGGAACGAGGACGTCGTCTCGCGGCCGCTGAGAAGGTGCGCAACCCCGACATGACGGTGAAGTGGCGGTTACGTATGAGGAGTTCTTTGGGGCCGGGTTCGGGCAGCGGTGTGCGGGTGACGGTGAAGTCGTCCGGTCGGGGAAGGCCGTCGGGCACAGCGGCGAGGCGGACCTCGCGGGCGGTGCGGGGGAGGGGGCGGGCGTGCGCGGTGGTCATGGCGAGGCTCCGTTCGGTCCGGCCGGGACGGTGTGTGAAGCGTCGTCGGCACCAGCAGGGCGGTGACGCTAACCCCTGACCCGCGCGTCAGGGTCAGGTCCGACGGCGGGGGCCGGGTCCGGCGGCGTGCCGAGGCCCTCCTGCGCGTCTGGATCGACGGCATCTTCGACCCCAACGACACCGACGACCCCAACGACATCGCTCAACGCCAAGCCCTCGAAAACCTTGCCGCCGCCGGCATGATCGACGGCGACGGCGACCGGGGCACGAGCCATACCGCCAGGCTCGGGCGATCCGCTCATGGCCGCATCCCGAGCCGGACCGGGAGTGTCGGGGGCCGGGCGCTGGCGCCTGTGGGCGAGGCCACTGCCCGGTCGATGACCGCTGGCATCCCGGACTCGGCGATCCCCCAAGTAGGAAGGCAACAACCCCGGCAAGATCGATCTCACCGGGATTGCCCGTACCTCAACTACTCACGCCCGTGATGGCCCAGTCCGCCGAGAGGGTCCATGTCCCGCTGCAAGCGTGACAACGTCGGACAGCGGACCGGCGGACCGGACGTCCACGCGGTCTGTGGTGGCGGCCGCCACCGAGCCATTGACCGGATTACCACGGGCCGCGTCGGGTGGCAGGGCCCTCGCTTGGCCTAGCCGTCCACCTCGTACTGCCCCACCTCACGGAAGTAGCGCAGGGTCTCTGGGGAGCCGTCGTCGAGGGCCGCGTTGACGGCGGCGCGCAGGGCATCGCTGATGTTCGGGTCCGCGAGCATGCGAACGATGTAGACGGCGTCGTCCTCGGCCTGGGCCAGCCGATAGCCCGTCTCCAGCCAGGCGCGCATCTCCTCCGGAGAGTTGCCGTCGAGGAGCTTGTTGGCCTCCTCGATGACCCGCTTGTCGTTGTTCTGTGTTGCGACGTACAGGATGTGGGTGATGGCGACCCGGTCGTCCTCGGCCTGGGCCAGCCGATAGCCCGTCTTCAAGAAGGTCCGCATGTCGTCCACGGTGCCGTTGAGGGCCTCATTGGCCTCTCTGATGACCCCCTTGCCGCTGTCCTCGTCGGCCAGGATGGCGGCGATCGCGGCACGCAGTTCGTCCTCCGACATCTCGTCCACCGGGGTGCCGGAGGTGGCCGCCACGGCAGTGGTGGTGGCCGAGGCGGCCGAATCGCTGGCAAACGCCGGGGCGGTGAAGAGGAGGGCTGGTGTCAGGGCGGTGGCCACGACGAGCAGAGCGGCACGCGTCGGTCTCATAAAGGTAAGCCTTCCGTGAAGGGACTTCAGATGAGCTGATGATCACCCATGCGTGCCAAAACCGCATCAGAAATCCGGTAATTCGAAAAAGCGCACCTGTACGTGCCTGCCCGGTGCGGTAGCCGGTCGCAGCAGCGACTTCTGACCGCGCAGATTCGATCTGCATGCCGACGGTGACCGGTTCCGTCCGCCGGGGCCTTCCGGCCCCGGCGGACGGACGTCGGCTACCGGTGCGCTGCCAGGAACGGCAGGACGACGTCGGCCATCTCGTCGGGTACTTCCTCCGCGAGGTCGTGGCCCGCGTCGAAGACGTGTCCGGTGACGTGGTGGGCCACGAGCCGTGCCTGGGACTCGTTGCGTTCGCCGATGAAGGCGGAGCCGCCGAGCGCCAGGACCGGGATGTCCAGCTTCTGCTGTGCGGCCTGCCGGTTCTGTCCGGCGTCGGTGAGCATCGCCCGGTAGACGGCGAGCATCGCGCGGATGCCGCCGGGCATGGAGTAGCAGCGCACATACTCCTCGATCGCGTCGGGGGTGGCGGTGTCGGGGTGGCTGCGCTCGTTCTTGATCATGTAGGTGATCAGTTCGCGTTCGTGCCCGGCGATCAGCATCTCGGGAACGTCGGGCTGGAAGTAGAAGCCCAGGTGCCACAGGTGCATGCCACTGGAGACGTTCTCGGGGGTGAGGGCCGTGTGGTCCTCGAAGCCGAAGCCGGGGAACAGGGCCTCGGCGAAGACCAGGGCGGTGGCGTGGTCGCGGTGGCGGGCGGCGAGCTGGTAGCCGATCACCGCTCCCCAGTCCTCGCCGATCACGGCGTAGGTCTCGTGTCCGAGGCGGGCCATCAGCTCGGCGATGTCGTCGCTCATCGTCGCGGAGTCGTAGCCGTCCGCGGGGCGGGCGGAGTCGCCGAGACCGCGCAGGTCGGGGACGACGACGGTGTAGTGGGGCGTCAGCTTCGGGACGAGGTGGCGCCAGTGGTAGCCGGTCTTGGGCACGCCGTGCAGCAGCACCACGGCGGGGCCGGACCCGGCCGTCCGGTAGTGCAGACTCGTCCCGTTGACGGCGGCACGGCCGGTGCGCAGGGGCGTTGTGGTGTGGTCGTACATCATCACGTGGGTGCTTCCTTTTCTTTATCGAGCGTTACAGATTCGGGGCATGAGAAACGGCCGGCCGAGGCCGCGGGACCGCTCAGTCGAGAGCGGACAGCGCGACCTCCACGAGGGGTTCGAGAGCGGGTGCGTCCGGTGTGATCTTCGAGGAGACCAGCAGCCCGTTGAGGAAGGTGACCAGGAACGCGGCGACCGTGTGCGGGTCGTGCCGGGTCGCGATCTCGCCCCGCTCCATCGCGACCCGCAGCACCTCGGTCAACGCCTCCCGGCTCGCGTCCTGCATGTCGCGCACGATGCGCCGGGTCGCCGCGTCCCGAGGCAGCCGCTCGCAGACGGCGTTGACGGCCAGACAGCCCTGGCCGCCGCTGCTGACGGCGATGCGGATCCGCCCCGTCAGCAGCGCACGGATCGCCGCGCGGGCGTCCGCCCCCTCCTCCAGACTGCGCAGGGCGGCCGCCGCGAGGGTGGTGCGGTAGTGCTCCAGCGCGGCCCGGTACAGGCCATCCTTGTCGCCGAACGCGGCGTACAGGGACCCCTGCCCGATCCCCAGGTGCTGGGTCAGATCGCGCACCGAGGTCGCCTCGTAGCCGCGCGTCCAGAACAGTTCCATGGCGCGGCTCACCACCGCCTCGGTATCGAACTCCCGGGTCCTTGCCATGACCCCACCGTAACCTAACTGGATCGCTCGTTCAAGAAAGAGGCGCCGACCTGATCACGCGCTGACTCGCGGGCTGGTCTCACACCTACTCGTCGGTGTCCGGGTCGCGCAGCGGGAGCAGGTCACGTGCGGGTTTCTGGGAGATGCGGCAGTACGCGCCGCTCAGGGAGTGAGGCGTCATCCCGGAGAAACGGGGCCAGGCCGCCAACCGGGCCCGGCGCGGAAGGGCCGCGAAACGGGGCCGCCCGCAGGCTCAGGCGAGGGCGGCGACGAGCAGGGTGAAGGCGGCGACGATGACTCGCGCCCACATGGCCCGGGTGACCGGCGGTCGCGCCCGCGTCCCGGACGCCGGCGCCACGGCCCGTATCGTCCAGCAGGTCGGCGGCTCGGCTCGGCACCGCCGGTACCGCGCCGGCTTGACGGACGTTGAAGCCTCAGGCGCACCCCGGGCCGTCGCGCCACAGGCCGTCCGCCGTGCCCGTGTTGAGGTGCTGGGCGTAGATCTCGACCTTGTGGTGGATGACGCCGAGGGCCTCCTGGAGGTCTGCCACCTGCTGCCGCACCCTCGCCTCGTGTCGACGCAGGATCTCGAACCGCTCGGCCTCGTTGCCGGGGCCCTCCAGGACCAGCTGGGCGTAGCGGCGGATCTCGGGCAACGGCATCCCCGACGAACGCAGCTTCGTGCACACCTTCAGCCAGTTCACCTCTTCCTCGGTGAACACCCGCCGCCCCGCGGCGTTGCGCCGTACCGGTACGGCGAGCAGTCCCTCCTGCTCATAGAAGCGCAGGGTGGGCGCGGTCAGGCCGGTCAGTGCGCTGACCTCGCCGATGCTCAGGGTGATCTCCGCAGCCGTCATGTCCCCACTGTAGGCCGCTTGACCTCAAGTCGGCTTGAACTCATAGCGTCGGTGACGACATCGACGAAAGGCACGGCAATGCCCACCACTTGGTTCATTACGGGTACCTCTTCCGGCTTCGGGCGCCTGCTCACCGAGCACCTGCTGGCACGCGGCGACCGGGTCGCCGCGACCTTGCGCCGGCCCGAGGCGCTGCAAGCTCTGCGCGACCGGTACGGCGACCGCCTCTGGCTCGCCCGGCTCGACGTCACCGACACCGCGCAGGTGCACCGGGTCGTGACCGACGCCTTCAAGGCGCTCGGCACGATCGACGTGGTCGTCAACAACGCCGGATACGGCGTCTTCGCCTCCGTCGAGGAGGCATCCGACGAGCAGATCCGCCAGGTCATCGACACCAATCTGCTCGGCTCGATCCACGTCATCCGCGCCGCGCTGCCCCATCTGCGCGCCCAGGGGCACGGACGCATCCTCCAGGTCTCGACCGCCGGAGGCCAGACCACCTATCCGAACTTCGGCTACTACCACGCCTCGAAGTGGGGAATCGAGGGCTTCTGCGACACGGTGGCCCGCGAGATCGCCCCGTTCGGCATCGGTCTGACCATCGTCGAACCCGGTGCGACGCCGACCGGATTCGGCGGCTCCCTCGCCACCGCGCCGGTCATGCCGGAGTACGAGGACACCCCGGCGGGCGAGGTACGGCGCGCGCTCGCCGACGGCGCCTTCCCGCTCCCCAACGACCCGCGGAAGATAGCGGAGGCGATGATCGACCTCGTCGACAGCGGCGCGGTGCCGCTGCGGCTCCCTCTCGGACCCGACACCTACAAGGACGTACGTGCGTCCCTCGTCGCCCGGCTCGCCGAACACGATGCGCATCGAGACGTCGCGCTCTCGGTCGCGGTGCGGGAAGAGTCCGCGTAGGGGCTCCTCGTGTCCTGCGCCGGGAATTCGATCAAGATATGCGGCGCGGCGTTGCGAGCTCTGTCGGTCAGGAGGCAGAAACCATCGCTCGACCTGGTTGACGACGACACCTCAGTCCACGCGGCAGCCGTGGGGAGAGGCAGCAGCGCAATGCGGGGTGGCCTTCGGTCGACCTCCAGGTGAACCCGCAACCCGGACAAACCCGTCTCCTGCCACAGCCGCGTAACAGCGATCGCACAGGGGACAACTCCCGCCCCGCCCCGCCGGTCGAAGCTGGTGCGTCGCACATCTGCGCCGCGGCGGAACCGGTGCCGCCCGGCGCGACTCCTCCAGTGCCCATCGAAGTTGGAGTTGACCCGTGCCCAGGAAGTCCCTGCCGACGCGGCTTGCCGCCACCGCCGCGCTCCTGCTCACCGCAGGCGCCTTGTCCGCGCCCGCTGCCTCAGCGAAGTCTTCGGACGCCTCTCCCGGCGACGCCTACACGCTGACCGTGAGCACCAACCCGACCAGCACCGACTACGACAACCGCAACGTCGACGTCACCGGCACCGTCACCAAGGCCGACGGCACCCCGGCGCCCAACATCCCCGTCACCGTCCAGGAGGTCGTTCGCTTCACCACCTGGAATCCGTGGGGCGACCCGATCGACCCCACCTCCTACGAGCCGCGCGACCTGGGCACGCCGGTCACCGACGCCAACGGGAAGTTCACCGTCCCCGACGTCGACATCGACCACGTGACCGGCAGCAGCCTGCTCAACGTCCAGCACGGGGTGCAGATCACGGCCTTCTACGACGAGGACGGCGACCTCAACACCCCGCAGGACGGCTACTACGCGGACACCACCGTGGCCGCCAACGCCAAGTCCAGCTCCGTCAGTTACCGGGTCAACAAGAACAAGGTGAAGGCGGGCGACATCCTCACCGTCCAGGGCAAGGTCACCCTCCCCAAAGGGGTCGAGCCCGGAGGCACGGAGGTCTTCCTCCAGACCTACTGGGAGCAGGAGTACCACGTGAAGACCACCGCCGAGGACGACGGCTTCTTCGTGCTGTCCGTGCGCGTCTCGCGCGAGGACGACACGTTCGAGCTGCGTACGGCTCCGACGGACCTGTACGTGGCGGGCGCGGACCAGCCGCTCCCGATCACCAACACCTCGCTCCCTCGCACGTAGCCCTCCGGACGGGGGGAGTTCGGGCCCGAGGTGGCCGTAGCCCCGGCGGAGGAAGGGGGCCCGTGCGCCCCGGCGACGGGTCACCCTCGCGCCAGCGGGGGCGCCCCTTGTCCTGGTGCGCGGCCTGCGGGGCTGCGGGGCCGCTCGGTCAGGGCGGAGGCGAGTTGGGCGGATGCGCATCCTGGGCGCGGGAGGCGCATCCGGCCTGCGACCGGTCCATGCGCGGTTCATCTGGCTGGACAGCGGAGGCCGCGGTTGGTGTCGGTGAAGAGCTGCTCGATGCTTTGGCGCGCTCGTTGGAGGTCTGGGCGGCTCGGTGCGAGTCCGGTCCTCGGCCGCATCAGGTCGTCTCGCTGCTGATGGTGAGGAAGCCGGTGGCCGGCCCCCAGCAGGTGCGCACACCGGGCCGGTGAGTGCCGAACTGCGCCTCCCTGGCCCGCCACGGCGCCTGCGCTTACCTCCGGACACGTGGTGATGCCGTCGGCGCGGCTATTCGAACCGTGCTGTGTCGCCTGCTCCTCGGCGTACGATCTCTGCTTCGCCGCCGGAGAAGTCGATGACCGTGGTGGGCTCGGTTCCGCACTCACCTGAGTCGACCACGACATCAACCACGTGGTCGAGCTGTTCCTTGATCTCCCAGCCCTGCGTCATCGGCTCGTCCTCGCCGGGGAGGAGCAGGGTGCTGGAAAGGAGTGGCTCACCGAGGTCAGCGAGCAAGGCCTGGGTGATGACATGGTCCGGAATGCGGACTCCGACTGTCTTTTTCTTCGGGTGCAGGAGCCGGCGCGGCACCTCCTTCGTGGCGGGAAGGATGAAGGTGTAGCTGCCGGGCGTCGCTGCTTTGACCGCACGGAACACGTCTTTGTCGATGTGCACGAACTGACCCAGCTGCGCGAAGTCCTGGCACACCAGAGTGAAGTGGTGCCGCTCGTCAAGATTACGGATCGACCGGATCCGGTCCATGCCATCACGATTGCCCAGCTGGCACCCGAGCGCGAAGCAGGAGTCCGTCGGATAGGCGACGAGCGCGCCGGAGCGGATCCTGTCCGTCACATTGCCGATGATGCGCTGCTGAGGGTTATCGGGGTGCACGTCGAAATACTTCGCCATCTATCGAGCTTACGTGATCAGGGCGGGACTGCTCAGGCGGTCCGGACCGCCGACGGGTACATCGGTGCACAGGCGGTGGCGCGAAGAGTCCTTGCAGGCTCCCCTGAGCGGTGGACACGCTGGACGGATCAGCCGAGCCAGTGCACCAGGCGTGCCGGAGACGGACGCGGCCTGGCGTCGCCTGGTGGTCGGTAACGGCCATCACCGGCCCCGCACGGTGACCACCGCCGTAAGTCCGTCGAGGTCGCGGCCCTGCCCGCCCAGGCTCGCCGGCGCGCAATCACCGGAGCCTACCTCGTCGCCCTCGTCCGCGCCGGCGCGAGGTTCGGCAGCGGGGTCCTGGTCGAGCGTGAGGAGACCGCGGCCTGCGTTGTCGACCGTGCCGGAAGCGGACATCGCTCGACGCCGGTCCAGATGCGGGCCGGCCATGCGGACGGTGCTTTCTAGGCCGGCTCGCCGAGGTCGCGCGCCATCCAGCCGGGTGTGTCGAAGCGGATGGCCGAAGTGCCGACCAGCGCTGAAAGGTGCGCCTCCAGGCTCTCGAGCTCGGCGGCGCCGATCTGCCGCTCCCATCGGTCGCGCAACTCGTCGAAGACCGCTTCACCTTGGCGCAGTACGTCGAAACCCAGGTCGGTGACCTGGATGCGCTTACGGCGGGCGTCGAGGGGATCCGTGTCGCGGGTCACGTATCCGCGCTCCTGTAGCACCGCGATCGTCTTCGCCGCCGCCTGCTTGGAGACCGACATGCGGCGGCCGAGCTCCGAGGCGTTGTCGGCGCCCGCGGCAATGGCGCGCATGGCGAAGTCGTGGACGGGGCGCACATCCTCGTAGCCGCGCCGGGCCAGCTCGTCGACCGCGGCGTCCACCAGTGAGCGGAAGCCTTCCAGCAGAAGCAGTGCGAGATCGGCGCCGGAGCGAGACATGGCAGGAGGGTACGGCAACCGGCTGGACATCGACAACCAGGTTGCCTACTGTTCCGACAACCAGGTTGTCGAACTGAGGAGCGTAGCGATGAGCACCACACCAGCCGGGGCCACGCTTGAGGGAATCACCCACCACCACGTCGAGGTCAACGGGACCACGCTGCACTACGTGGCGGCGGGAACCAGTGGAACCCCGATCCTGCTGGTCCACGGATTCCCCGAGACATGGTGGGCTTTCCGCAAACTCATCCCGCTGCTCGCAGAGCACCACCGCGTCTTCGCCGTCGATCTGCGCGGCTTCGGCGACTCCGACAACGCACCGGGCGCGTACGACAGCACCACCTCGGCCGAAGACCTGCACCGTCTGATCGAACACCTCGACATCGGCCCGGTCCACCTCACCGGACAGGACATCAGCGGGGCGAGCGTCTTCCGCCTCGCGGCCAACCACCCGCAGGACGTGCTCAGCCTCACCGCGATCGAGATGGGGCTGCCCGGGTTCGGCCTGGAGGCGCTGGCCGACATCACCCACGGCGGCACCTGGCACATCGGCGTTCTCGCCGCGCCCGGCATCCCCGAGTTGCTGCTGGCCGGCCGCGAGCGCGAATTCCTGGGACAGTTCGCCTTCCCGGCCATGAGCGCGACCCCGGGAGCGATCACTGACGCCGACATCGACGAGTTCGCCCGCGCCTACGCGCGGCCCGATGGCTGGCGCGGAGCGATCGGCCTCTACCAGTCGATGCTGCGCGAGGGCTCCGAGATCAAAGCCCTGGCCGACACTCCGGGTTTGATCGTGCCCGTACTCGCGGTCGGCGCCGGCGGAGGCTCCTTCACCCTCGCCACCATGACCAACGCCGCGGCGAGCCAGGTCAGCTCGGTGACCCTCGACGGCGTCGGCCACTACGCCGCCATGGAGGCTCCAGCCGAACTGGCGAAGGCCATCCTGGACTTCACCGGACGCATCGACACAGCCTGACCGTCCGACGCCCTGCTGCCCCGCGGGTCCCGCAGGCTTCTGCCGGTCTCGGCCCGGTCGGCCCTGACCCCACCTCCCAGCGCAAGGAACGCGCCCGCATCCGCAGCGAGGAAGCCCTCCGCTGAGGCGGACGCCCCCTCGCAGCCGCAGCCTGACCAACCCGGCAAACCGATGCAGTCGCAGTACTAGCCCTGCGTTGTGCCCCGACCAGGAGGAGGCAGGAATGCCCCTCGCCGTCCAGGACCGATTCAGGGGAAAGTCCTTGGCGTAGGCGAGAACGGGTGGGATTCCGGGCGACCCGGTGATCTCGGTGACGATCGTCTCGAAGAGCTCGCGAGCGAGCCAGGAGACGAGCTCATCGCCGGGGATCTCGGGCGTCGTGGAATCGAACTCCCACACCAGGGTCTGGGCCCGAGCCGCCGCGACCGGGGTGGGCTGAGCCGAGGCCGGGCTGCCGCTGCCGTGGTGCGCAGGCGCCCTCCACTCGCTACGGTCTCCGGGTGACCGAACTTCAGACCTTGCGTGCCACCCGTGAGTCCTACGACGCCATCGCACACACCTACGCCCAGCTGTTCAACGACTCCTTGCGCGACCGTCCCCTGGAGCGCGCCCTGCTGAGCGCCTTCGCGGAGCTGGTGCGGACGGACGGCGACGGCGAGGTCGCAGACCTCGGCTGCGGGCCGGGGTACGTCACAGCTCACTTGCACGGGCTGGGCCTGAACGCCTTCGGTGTCGACGCCTCCCCGGTGATGGTCGAGCTCGCTCGCGAGGCGAACCCCGGACTGCGGTTCGAGGTCGGCTCGATGGCCGCGCTGGACATCGAGGACGGCGCGCTGGGCGGGGTGCTCTCGCGGTGGTCCGTCATCCACACCCCGCCGCAGGACGTTCCCGCCGTCCTGGCCGAGATCGCCCGGGTCCTGGCTCCCGGCGGGCACCTGTTGATCGGCTTCCCCGCCACCGACGGCCCCCACCACGAGACGCAGGCCTACGACCATGCGGTGACAACGGCCTACCGCTGGTGCCCCGACCGTCTCGCCGCGCTCCTGCGTGACCACGGATTGGCTGAGGCGGCCCGTACGGTGATCGAGCCGAAGCCCACCGACCAGCGGCAGTTCCAAGAGGTCCAGCTCCTCGCCCGCAAGGCGTAGACCTCGGTCCGGAGGTCGCCGTCGCTCCTCGACCGCGACGACCCTCATGCCCGCCGCCCGACGAGCCCGCCGTCGACCGACAGCGCGATCCCGGTGACGTAGGACGCGGCGTCCGTGCAGAGCAAGGTCCCGGCCAGGTTGACGCGGACCACGCGCTCGAACTCGTGCCTCCCCGCCGGCCCGGCGGTCAGCTGAGGGGTACGACGATGCCGTTGCCGTGCTTGCCCGTCTCCGCCTCGTCCAGCAGCAGCGCGGCCAGCGTGGTGCGGGAGATCCTGGGCGGCAGCAGCGGTCGCCGCAGCTCCGCCAGCGGCACGATGCGGCGGGTGGGGCTGAGGGGGCCGTCCGTTACGTCTGGGGCGTGGAACACCGTGGCGCCGGCGTTCAGGGCGATGTCGTCGGCCTCGGCCTTCTCGGCCAGTTCCGAGCCGACGAACATCCGCATCACCCCTGCGTAGATCAGTCCGCCGGACCGGCTCGACACGCCCGAGCCCAGTGCTCCGAGCCACACCGTGCGGACGTTCGCCGCGGCGAGCCTCCTGGCCCCGGCGGCCAGCGCGCCTGGGCCGTCGCCCTTGCCGATGCCGATGGCCGAGACGGCCACGTCGACGTCGGTCAGGTCGGGGAAGCTCTGCGGGGCGGTGACGTCGGCCTGCCGGATCTCGACCTGCCGCGGCGCGGGCACGGTGACCTTGGCCGGTGTGCGGACCAGGGCCACGATCTCGTGTCCGCGCTCCAGCGCCTGGCCGACGAGCGTGCCGCCGGTGCGGCCCGAGGCTCCGAGTACTGCGATGCGCATGATCATCGTTCCTTAACTGAACAACCGTTGGTGACTTGAGTAAACAACTGTTGGTTAGCAATGTCAAAGGGCGAGCGACCTGTAGGGTGAACATCTGTCGCTGAGCCATTCACACTGGTCGGAAGGGGGGACGAAGGTGTCGCCTCAGGAGCGGTCCGCTCCCCGTCGCCGTAATCCGCGCGGGCAGGGACAGGTGCTCAAGGCCCAGCTCGTGGACGCCGCGGCCAAGCTGCTGGCCACCCTCGACCAACCGGAGACGCTGACGCTCCGGCAGGTCGCGCGTGAGGTCGGAGTGGCGCCGGCCAGCATCTACAGCCACTTCCCCGACCTGAGCGCACTGATCCAGCACGTGCTGCGGCTGCGCTATGAGGAACTGGCCCGGCTGATGGACGAGGCCGCGCAGCCCACCGCGAGCCCACTGGCCGACCTCGTCGCCCGGTGCGCGGCCTACGTGCGCTGGGGAGTCGACCAGCCCGGCCACTACCGCACCCTCTTCGGCGGCCGGATGCCTGCCGACCTCGTCCCCGGGGCGGCCCACGGTGCCGGAGCCGAGCTGCTCGGCGCCGTCGTCGCCTCCCTGGCGGCCGCGGCCACCGGGGAGCGGAAGCGGTCCGCGGCGGATCAGCGGTGGCAGGCCGGACTCATGCTCTGGACCGCCCTGCACGGTCTGGTCAGTCTCTACAACGACCACGGCGCCATCGCCTGGCCGCCCTTGGACGACCTGATCACCGATCTGATCAGTGTGCACACCGGCCGGCCGGCGGCCGAGATCGCGGCCCTGCTGACCCAGTGCCAGGAGTGATGCGAGCCTGCCGGTCTTCGAGGCGCGCAGGGCTGCGGCATGGGCCTGCCCAGCCGGTTTCCGCCCCTGAGGGCGGACCTGGCGCCGCACCGGTGACCGGAGGGGCGGCCATACGTCCCACCCGGCCCTGGCGCGACCGTTTCGCGCTGGTCAGATGCCCAGCACGCGCCGGGCATTGAGATGGGCGATCTTCTCCTTCACCTCGGGCGGAAGGTCGCACTTCTCGATCGAGGCCACCGCTTCGGCGGTGGACTCGTACGGGTAGTCGATCGCGAACATGACCGCGTCGGCCCCGATGGTCAGCACGGCGGCCTGCACGGCCTCCGGGGCCAGTACCCCGCTCGTGGTGATCAGGATGTTGCTCCCGAAATACTGCGACGGCATCCGCTCAAGCGGCGCGTCGACCTGGAGCGAGCGGTAGCGCGAGTCGAAGCGGGAGCGCTGGAACGGCAGGAACTCGCCGAGGTGCCCGAGGATCAGGGTCGCACCGGGGTGCCGGTCGAACACTCCGCCATGGATCAGCCGCATGGCGTGGCCGCCGGTTTCGGCCTGCCAACTCCAGCTGGCCCCGTACATCTCGGGCCGCCCGCGCATCACGTACCAGTCGTCCTGGGGCAGTGAGCCGGGGTGGAGGTACAACGGCACACGCAGCTCCTCCAGTGCGCTCCACAGCTCCCCGTACGCCCGGTCGTCCAGGTACCGGCCCTGGGTGTGGTCGTTGACCAGCGCTCCCCTGAAGCCGAGCTGCTGGACGCAGCGTTCGAGCTCGGTCACGGCGGCGGCGGGGTCCTGTAGGGGCAGGGCGGCGAACCCCATGAAGCGGGTCGGGTGGCGGGCGATGGTCCGGGCCAGGTGGTCGTTGGCGAACCGGGCGTTGTCGACGGCGGCGCCGGCGTCGGTGTCGGCCTGGATGCCGGGAACGCTCAGCGACAGGACCTGGATGTCGATGCCGTGCGCGTCCATCTCGGGAAGACGGTGCTCCTCGAAGTCGCACAGGCGGCGCCGGCAGTCCTTGGCGTACTGGTCGCTGACCCGGATCTTCTGGGGCGTCGAGGGCTGGCGCGCGAACAGCTCCGGGATGATGAACGCTTCTTCCAGCGCGATGTAGGTCATGGCAGGGCTCCTTCGTCAGGTGTCCTTGTGTGTGGTGTGGGGGCGGCGCCGCGCGGTCAGCCGTTCGGTGACCGGGGCGCAACGGAGCCGGGGGCAGCGGGGCCGTTGCGCATGCGGTGGGCGGCGCCGGTACGGGCGTACCAGTCGATGAGCTCGGGTCGGTCGACGCTGCCGGGGTCGGCCACGGTGTGCGGGGGGTCTCCGCGCAGCAGACGTTTCACCGGGACTTCGAGTTTCTTGCCGGTGCGGGTGTGCGGTATGCCGGGGGCCTGGATGATCTCGTCGGGGACGTGGCGGGGGGAAGCGCCGTGGCGTATCGCGTCGCGGATCTTCTCACGCAGTACGTCATCGAGGTCGGTGCCGTCGGTGGTGGTGACGAACAGCGGCATCCAGTAGCCGCCGCCATCCTGCTCGACCCCGACGACGAGGGCTTCCGCGATCTCCTGGAGCCGCTCCACCGGGCCGTAGATGTCGCCGCTTCCCATGCGTACGCCGTGGCGGTTCAGCGTCGCGTCGGACCGGCCGTGCATGATCACCGAGCCGTGGCCGGTGATGGTGATCCAGTCACCGTGGCGCCATACCCCGGGGTAGACGTCGAAGTAGGCGCCGCGGTAGCGCGAGCCGTCCGGATCGTCCCAGAAGTACAGCGGCATCGACGGCATCGGCCGGAGCACCACCAGCTCTCCCACCTCGCCCCGCACCGGCTTGCCGTGCGGGCCGAACGCTTCCACGGCCACGCCCAGGCAGGGGGCGGACAGCTCACCGGCCCGGACCGGTGTGGTGGGTGCGGCGCCGAGGAACGCGGTGACCACGTCGGTGCCGCCGCTGGTGCACACCACCTGCGTCCGGGGCCCGAGCTCGCCGGCGACCCAGTGCTGGAGGTCGGCGGGGAACGCCGAGCCGGTGACCCCCAGACGCTCGAGCGAGGCCGGGTGGTGGTCGGCGAGCCGCACACCGGCCGTGCGGCAGGCCGCCAGGTAGCCGGGGCTGGTGCCCAGGACGTTCACTTCCAGGCGGGCCGCGAGCCGCCAGAGCGCGTCGGTGGCGGGATACGTCGGGCTGCCCTCGTAACAGACGGCCGTGGCGCCCAGCAGCAGGCCGGCCACCAGGACGTTCCACATCATCCAGCTCGGTGTGGTGTGCCACAGCAAGCGGTCCCCGGCGCGCAGGCCCAGGTGCAGGCCCAGGTTCTTGAGCTGCTCGAGCACGACTCCGCCGTGCCCGTGCACGATGCCCTTCGGCTGTCCCGTCGTGCCCGAGGAGAACACGACCCACAGCGGATGGTCGAACGGGACGGGTACGGGGGCCAGTTCGGCCTCGTGCTCGGTGAGCGCGGACCACGGGAGGGCATCGGGCACCGCCGGTGTCCCGTCTCCCACCACGATGGTCGCCGTGAGGGTCGGCAGTGCGTCGCGCAGGGCCTGTACATCGGCGCGGCGGTCGATGTGCTTTCCGCCGTGGCGGCAGCCGGTCGCGGCGATCAGCACGGTCGGCCGGAGCTGTGCGAACCGCGCCTCGGCCGCGGCGGCGGTGTAGTCCTGCCCGCACACCGCCCAGGTCGCGCCCAGGCCGGCGGTGGCGAGGAAGGCCACGATGGCCTGCGCGCCGTTGGGCAGGTATCCCACCACCCGGTCACCCCTGCGCACCCCGAGTTCGGTGAGCGCCTGTGCGAGTGAGGCGACGTCATGGCGCAGTTCATCCCAGGTGATGGCCACCGGGCCGGTGTCCTCGGTCACCGTGATGACGGCGGTGTCGGTGCCGGTCCGGTCGCGGAAGACTTCGGCCGTGTAGTTCAGCGTGCTGCCGGGAAACCACACGCTTCCCGGCAGTGACTCGGCCGCCAGCGCGGGTCCCGCCGGGCGCTCGGGCAGGCGGAAGTAGTCCCACACCGTGGCCCAGAAGCCGTTCACGTCGTCGACCGACCACGCCCACAGCGCGTGGTAGTCACCGCTCAGGTCCGATCCGGCGCGCCGCGCGGCGAACCGCGCGAAGTCGGTGATCCGGGCGCGCTCGACGGCCTGTGGCGTCGGGGTCCAGTCCGGCCGCTGTGTGCTCACCCGGCGTTCCCCGCCTTCGTGGTCTCCAGCAGCGCGACCGTCGTGCGCACCGCCTTCGCGGCCATGGCCTCGCCCAGCGGGAGGCCCTGGGTGTCGGCGAGGGTGACGAACAGCCGGTTCCCGCCGTCGCCGCAGCACGCGATCGGCAGCAGCCTCCCGGTGTCCACCGAGGTGACCAGCTCTCTCTCCCGGACCAGGGCGAGGGTGTGCCCGGTCGTGGTGGCCACCCATACGCCGTCCCGTGTCGCCCAGATCCCGTCCGGCCGGGCATCACCACCGACCAGGTGGGCGAGGTCGGCGTAGGTGCGCCGGTTGGTCAGCGCCCCGTCGTCCGCGACGGTGAAGGCGGTCAGCCGTTGCCGGGTGGTCTCGGCGACGAGCAGGGTGCGGCCGTCGTCGACGAAGGCCAGGCCGTTGGGGAACTCGACGTCTTCGGCGGCCACGCCTGCCGATCCGTCCGGGGCGACGCGCACCAGCCGGCCCGGCCTCGGCGGCTCACCGGCGTGCGCGGCGAAGCCGACATCGTCCACGTAGAGGTTGCCGTGCGGGTCGCCGACCATGTCGCCGAGCGGACCGGTGGCCACCGCGCTCAGGTCCGCGTAGGGGGCGAACCGCTCACCGGTCCACACACCGATGCGCCGCTCATGCATCATGGCGCCGACCAGCCGCCCGTCCGGCAGGAACCACAGGCCGTTGGGGACCGCCTCCAGCGGGATGCCCCGCCAGGGACCGTCGTGGTCGGTCCACAGCTTCCCGCCCTGCGTATCGGACAGCCACAGCGCACCGCGCTGCCAGCGGGGACCTTCCCCCCACCTCATCCCGGCCGCGTACGTCTTCACGCGCTCACCTCCTGCGTCAGTACCGTCCGCGCCAGGTTCCTGGTGGCCTGCTCCAGTTCCGCCGTGTCGGCGGCCAGCGCGAAGGTGTAGCGGTCCGGACGGATGATCGCCGCGGCCGCCGCGCGGGCGGTCAGCCAGCGGTCGACGGCCGGTCCGGTCTCCGGGACGACCACCACGCCGAGCCGATGCCACATCTGCCGCACCTCCTCGGACACGGCGGAGGTCAGGGCCCGGTTGCCGACGACGGTGAAGCCGTATCCGCTCACATCGTCCAGCCGCTCCCCGTTCACACCGCGCGGCTGCGGGCTCAGCTGTCCGGCGGCACCGCCGGGCTGGGCGGCCAGGCCCGGTCCCAGCGGCGGCCGGAACCTCTTGACCGTCTGCGTTCCGTTCGGCTCGGGAACCGCGCCCGTACCGAGCGCTTCGATCAGATTGGACTGCCGGGCGGATTCCTCGATGTAGGGGCGCACGTGCGGGGCGCGCTCACTTTCGTAGGTATCGAGCAGCGCTGAGGGGCTCTCGCCCTTCACGACGGCGGCGAGCTTCCACGCCAGGTTCGCGGCGTCGCGCAGCCCGGAGCACATGCCCTGGCCGAGCATGGGAGGCATCTGGTGGGCGGCGTCGCCGGCGAGCAGCAGGTGGCCGGACCGCCAGCCGTGCACGAGCCGGGCGTGCCACTGGTAGGTGTCGGTGCGCATGATCCGGTAGCTGCCCGGTTCCAGCCAGCGGCCCAGCAGGTCGTACACCGACCGCGGTTGTTCCAGCTGTGCGGCGTCGTCCTCGTCGAGCAGCATGAACTCGAAGCGGAGCATCGGCGGGAAGATCGGCAGGTAGGTCACCGGCCGCTTCCCCCGGCACAGGATGAACCCGCTGTCCGCTGGGAGCTGTGCGGGGCGTTCGAAGGGGTGGACGTCGATGATGAGGGAGCGCTGAGTGCCGTGGAGGTCCTCGACCTCGGCGTTCATCGCCTGCCGGACGAAGGAGTTGGCGCCGTCCGAGCCGACGGCGTAGCCGGCCGTGAGAGTGGTTTCGGCTCCGGTCGACCGGTCGAGCAGCGTCAGCCGCACCGCTGTGTCCGTCTGCTCGATCGCGCTGACCGTCCAGCCGAACCAGAGGTCCACGTTCGCGTCGGACGCGAGCAGGCCCCGCAGCCGGGACTCGAAGTCCGGCTGGTGGAACTGGTAGTCGGTGCGCCAGCCCTGGTCCGACTCCTCCTCGGACAGCATCTGCTGGAGGAAGGGCTGTCCGTCCTCCCGGTGCAGTGTCCAGGCGGTCTGGCGCAGGAACCGTTGTTCCATGTCCTGCGCGCCGAGGGTCTGCAGAAGGCGCATGATCTCGTCGTCGAGATGGGTGGCGCGCGGATGATGGCAGACGAGCCGGTTGGGATCGATGGCGGCGACCCGCAGGCCCTTCATCGCCAGCAGCCGTGCGAGGGTCAGCCCCACCGGGCCGCAGCCGACGACGGCGACGTCGTAGGTGTCCATGATGTGCTCTCTCAATGTGTGTGTCCGGCCGTCGGCTCCTTGGCGCGCGGCGAAGGAGCGGAACGGCCCTGATGCGGGAGTGCTCGTCCGCCGGCGGCCAGGGTGAGGGCCGCGCCGAGGACGGCGGGGACGGCGAAGGAGACGAAGTTCCACCGGGGCTGGAGCCCGGCCGCGAGGACCCAGCCGCCGAGCGTCGGGCCGGCGATGGCGCCGAGGCGGCCCACTCCGAGCGCGACGCCCACCGCGCCGGCCCTCATGGTCACCGGGTAGGAACGCGAGATGTACACGTTGATCAGTCCCTGGACCCCGACCGCGCCGCAGCCGCCGATGACCACGATGGCGTAGAGCACCGGCAGCGGAAGCCGGGCGCTCATGGCGATGATCGCAGCGGCTCCGAGGAGGAAACAGGCCGTGATCGGCCCGCGTGATCCGGCCCGGTCGGCCAGCAGCGCCATGGCGAGCCCGCCGACGGTGGCGCCGAGGTTCAGCAGCACGAGGAAGGTCTGTGAGTCCTGCAACGGATAGTCCGCGGTCTGCATCAGCTGCGGCAGCCAGGTGTTCACGCCGAAGATGAGCAGGAACGACAGGGCCGCCATGGCGCAGAACATCACGGTGGTGCCGAGGTAGGGCGGCTTGAGCACGAGCCACCCACCGCGGCTGTCAGGGACCGTGGCCGACGCGCTGACCGCCCGGTGGTACTCCGCGGACTCGGGCAGCCAGGCGAAGGCCAGGGGCAGCAGAAGCAGACCGGCGATGCCGCCGACCAGGTACTCCAGATGAAAGCTGCGCCCGGTCAGCGCGGTGTTGGCGACAAGGGCCGCGAACGAACCGCCGACGGCGGTCCCGCACTGCACGATTCCCGAGAACAGGTTCTTCCGCCGGGCCGGGGCGAGTTCGAAGATCAGTGGGCCCATCGCCGGATAGATCGCACCGACACCGAGCCCGACGACGAATCGGCCCGCGCCGAACAGCGGCGGAATCGGGGCCACGGCGCAGGCGAACATCCCGGCGCTGACCACCCCGATACTGATCAGCGTCGTGCGGCGCCGGCCGAACCGGTCGGTGAACTGGCCGACCAGCAAGGAGCCGACGAGCATGCCGATGGGGGTGAGGCTGCCGAGCAGGCCGACGAAGGCGACGGAGAGGTGCCAGGGACGGTAGTCCAGCAGCAGGGGTGTCGTCGCGCCGAAGGCGACAAGGTCGAAACCCTCCAGTGTCATCACGGCCAGGCCGACGGCCAGCGCGGTGCCTGCCGGCGACGAAGCCCCCGGGGACGATCGGCCGCCCCGGCGGGCGAACGCTGGTGTGCTCAATGTTCCGACTCCGATCTTGGCGCTCTCCCCCGTCGCGGCCAGTGACCGCGGCGCTGCGGGGGAGGGCGGAGGTACCTCTGTGCGGTGTGCCGACGGCGCATCGGCTGGGGGAGGGGCGGTGCGGGCCTCATCCGGGTGGAGCGGGCAGGGCGGCCGTGTCCGGTGCGGCGGGGCCGTGTGCCTCGCCGCGCTGCACGGTGTCGGGCACTCTCAGACGTTGGCCTGGTGGGCGCCGGTCATCAGCGCGGCCAGGTCCTCGGGGGCGAGGAACGACGGCGGAGGCGGCGGCCCCCAGGTGTAGAGCGCCTGCATGCCCTCGAAGGAGCGCGGCGTCCACAGCTGGTCGTCGACGATGCAGTCCATGTCGGCGTAGTACTCGCTGAAGTTGCCGGCCGGATCCTTCAGGTACCAGAAGAAGTTGGACCCGATGTGGTGGCGGCCGAGCCCCCACACATGGCGTTCCGGGTGCTCGGCGAGCATGCGCGTGGCGCCCCGGCCCACCTCGTCGACATCCGTCACCTGCCACGAGGTGTGGTGGAGGAAGTTCAGCGGCGCCTGCTGCACCAGGACGTTGTGGTGGTCGGTGGAGCAGCGCAGGAACGCGGCCGTGCCGGGGACGACGTCGCTGACCTTGAAGCCGAGCCCGTCGGTGAAGAACCGCTGGGTCGACTCCTGCTCCACCGAGCCGATGACGACGTGGCCCAGGGCCAGGGGCCGGACCGGGCCGGTGCGGGAGAGCACGGGCGCCCGGGTGCCGGCGCGGTCCGGGCGTCCGGGGCCGTTGTACGGGGTGGCCGCAACGGTGGCCCGGGTCAGCCGGGGTGCGACATGGACCTGGACCGAGATACCGGCGATGGGTTCCCTGGTGCGCAGGGTGCCGGCGTCGCGTTCGCACGGCAGGTGGAGCCGGTCCAGGTTCGCGGCGATCCGGTCCAGGTCGTCGCCGTCGTCGGCGGCGACCGCCATCCCCAGCAGCCGCCGGGTGGGGGAGTGCTCGAGGACGAACTGCTCACCGCCCTCGACGGTGGCGAACCTCCCGGGTGCCACCTGCTCGAGTCCGAAGTCGGCGTAGTAGTCGGCCGCCCCGGCCACATCCGGCACTCCGACGGTGAGTGACTGAAGCCTGTGCAATGCCATGGGGTGCCCTTCTCTCAGGCGGCGACGCAGGTCTGCCGGAGCTGTCCGATGCCCTCGATACGGGTGACGACCTCATCTCCCGGCCGCAGGTAGCGCTGGGGAGTGCGGGCGTGTCCGACTCCTGAGGGGGTGCCGGTGAAGATCAGGTCGCCCGGCAGCAGCGGGCACACCGCGGACAGCCGTGCGATCAGTTCCGGGACGGGGAAGACCATCGAAGAGGTCCGGGACTTCTGGACGCTCTCCCCGTTGACGAGGCACTCGATCGCCAGATCGTCCGGATCGGCGAACTCGTCGGGGGTGACCAGCACCGGGCCGGTCGGCGCGAATCCGGGGAAGGACTTGCCGAGCGAGAACTGCGGCACGGGGCCCACGGACTGCACCCCGCGCTCGGAGTAGTCCTGGCCCACGGTCAGCCCGGCCACGTAGGACCAGGCGTCCTTGGGCGCAACGTGCTCCGCCCGGCGCCCCATCACCACCACCAACTCGGCTTCCCAGTCGACGCGGCCGCCGGGCAGCCGCAGCAGCGTGTCCGGGCCGGTGAGGGCCGTGGCGAACTTGGTGAAGACCGACGGGGACTCAGGCAGCGCCAGGCCGGCTTCCTCGGCATGGTCGCGGTAGTTCAGCCCGATCGCGAACACCTGCCGCGGTGTCGGCGAGACACCGCCGTCCGGCCCCGTCGGCGCCTGGACACCCGTGGGCCCCAGCCCGGCGGCCCAGGACCGGAACGTGTCCCACTCCTGGAACACGGTCAGCGGATCAGCCGGGAACCGGCCTCCACTGGCCTGCTCGACATCGATCACCGCCTCTCCGGTCACCAGGCACATCCGTCCTGCTCTGGTCGTCGTCCGCATAGCGCGCCGCCTCCGGTCTTCCTGTTTCTGGATGACTGGAGTCAACGCCCTCCTCAGTCGACACGTCAATAAAATCTCGAGATTTTTTGAAAATATCTAGGTGCGCTAGAATCTGCGACATGGCAACTACCAGCTCCATGACCCGTGCCGAGGAGATCTACCAGCGGCTGCGCGCGGACATCCTCAACGGACGGCACGAACCCGGTTCACGTCTGCGCGTGGAGGCGCTGAAGGAGACGTACGGCGCCAGCAGCGGGGTGCTGCGGGAGGCGCTGCCCCGGCTGGTCGGCCAGGGACTGGCGACCTTCGCGCCGCAGCAGGGGTTCCGGGTCGTCACCGTCTCGCCCGAGCACCTGGAGGAGCTGACCGAGGCCCGCGTGTTCATCGAGACCCACCTCGTCCGGGAGTCCGTCACCGCCGGCACCATCGAATGGGAATCCGATCTGCTCGCCGCACACCACCATCTCGCCCGCGTTCCCTTCCTCGACGACGCCGGCGAAATCAACGAACGCTGGCTGAACGCCCACGCCCGCTTCCACCGCGTCCTGCTGGAGGGATGCCCCAACCGGCAGCTGCGGGACATCGCCACACAGCTGCGCGAGGTGGCGGAGGTCTACCGCTGCTGGGCCCGCACACCGACCGAGCACAGCGACCGCGATATCGCGGCAGAGCACAAGACCATCTGCGATCGCGCCATCGAACGGGATGTACCAGGCGTCGTCGAGGCGCTCAGCCGGCACATCAACAGCACCACACACCTGCTGCTCGACGCCTACGGGCGGCGCGAGGAGGAGAGCGAGCAGCACCGCGGCCCCTCCTCCGCGTGAGGACCGAACCCGGGTACGTCGCGTGAACCGGGTCACCACCGTCTCTCCGGCCGCCGCGGACGGTTCGGTGGGGGCTGATGCGCTGGGCGGGCAGCCACCAGGCGGTGCCGGCCAGGCGTGGTGAGCCATGGGTTCGTGGGGACGCGGCCGGTGTTCTCAGCGGGCCGCGTGCGCCGATGTCCCACTGGTCGGGGACCACGCCCGGCTCTGGTGCGGTTGTCGGGGTCTGGGCACGCCGCACTGCCGGCGGCCTGGGGAGCCCCCGTCCGGACGCCGCCGCCCGGGTACCCCCGCCCGTACAGGCAGGGGCACCCGGGCGGAGAGTGACCCGGTGTGTCCGGGGGTCGGTCACGGGTGGAGGGCTTCGCGCAGGGCACGTACTTGGTCCGCCAGGCTGCGCTCGCTGATCCGGGCGTTCGGACCAGCAGGTCATATCCGTGCACGGCGCCGGGGACCTGGACCAGTTCGGTGGTGACCCCGGCGGTGCTGAGGCGAGGCACCCCGCAACGGCTCAAGGCGAGCCTGCCACCGGTACGCCCCGGAGACCGGCGGGTCCGATGGTGCGGCGGCGTGTGATGCCGCTCAGCGCTGGGCGTCCACGAACCGACCGCCTCCGCGGGGGACCGGCCGCTCCGAGAGGCTGCCGGGGCGCGGGCGGTGTGCTGGTGTTCCGGTCGGCCTCGCCCACGCGAGGCCCCACGACGGGATCAGATGGTGAGGACGAGCTTGCCCTGGAGGTGGCCCTCGTCGAGCAGCCGGTGCGCGTCGGCGACGCGCTCGAACGGGAACGTCTGCTGCACATGGACCCGGAGCCTGCCCTGTTCGACGAGTTCGACGAGACCTCGCAGGGCGACCGGATCGGGGTCGACCGCGATGCCGCTGAAGCGCCTGCCGGCCGCCTCGTACAGGGCGGCCAGCTTCGCATCCTGCATGGCGACCGCCGTCACCAGGTGCCCACCTGGGCGGAGCACGTCGAGCGACCGCTCGGCGGTGTCGCCGCCGATCGTGTCGAGCACGACGTCGATGTCGCGGACCGCCTCGGTGAAGTCGACCGCCGTGTAGTCGATCACCTCGTCGGCGCCGAACCCCTCGACGAACTTCCGCTTGCTCCCGCCGGCGGTCGCGATCACGTGCGCGCCGAGCGCTTTCGCGATCTGGATCGCGACGTGGCCGACCCCGCCACCACCGCCGTGCACCAGGACCCGGTCGCCCTCGGTCACGCCGCCGAGGTCAACCAGGCCCTGCCACGCCGTCAGCCCGACGACCGGCAGCGCCGACGCCTCGACATGCGAGAGCGACGCCGGCTTGCGCGCCAGGTGCAACGCCGGCGCAGCCACGACCTCGGCGTACGCGCTCGCCGCCCGCGGGAACAGCGGCATTCCGAACACCTCGTCACCGGGCCTGAACCGCCACGTCTGTGGCGCCTCCTCGACCACGCCGCTGATGTCCCAGCCGAGGACGAACGGCGGCTGGCCGATCAGCGGGGGGAACTCGTCGGCGCGTATGAGCGCCTCCAGCGGGTTCAGCCCGATCGCCTTGACGCGGACGAGAACCTCGGTCGGGAGCGGCTGGGGCTCGGGCGCGTCCACGATGGTGAGCACCTCGGGACCGCCGAACGCCTGCTGGGTGATGACTCGCATGACTCTCCTAGTTGTGGCAGGGGGAGAGAACCCAGGCTATGTTTCCGATAGGAACCGGCAGGTACCTTTGGCGCCATGAGCGGTTTCGGTCCCGGTGATGTCTTTCTCGCCGACTGTCCGGCGCGTCTGGCGGTCGAGCTGATCGCCGACAAGTGGACGGTGGTCGTGCTCTACGGCCTCAGCGAGGGACCGGTGCGCCATGGGGAACTGATCGAGCTGATCGGCGGCATCTCCCGCAAGATGCTCACCCAGACACTCCGGCGGCTCGAGGCGCACGGACTCGTCCGCCGCCACGCCTACGCCGAGGTGCCGCCTCGCGTCGAGTACGAGCTCACCCCGCTCGGGACGACGTTGATCGATCCGATCCACGTGCTGACCGAGTGGGCGAGGGCGAACGGCGACGCAGTGCTCGACGCGCTCGACGCCGATCCCGCGCCGGTCGTCCATAGCGACTGAGGCCCCCGCCGGGGCACTGGGTCTCCTCTGGGCGAGCACCGTCCGGGGCGAGGCTGTGCGTACGGGCGGGACGCCGACGCTGTCCGTGACGACCTGCGCGCCCATGCCGTCGAGCACCTCGGCACCGACGGCGCGGTCCCTTGCGGGTCTCCGGACAGCACGGCGCTCCGGCCCGGCGATTTCACAGCGTGCCGGGCGGCGGCACTCCGGCCGCCTCTATGCCTGAAGCCAGGCGGCCCCCCTCTCGCTCCGGTCGGTGGACGAGCGGGAGGAACAGCGGAAAGGGGAGGGCCGGGAGAATCCGCCTTATCCGGCGGTCAGGAATTCGTCGATGGGCAAGGGGCGATTCACGATGCGGGTGTCACCGACGTTGCCGTGGAAGACGATGTCGACGGCGCCCGCGCTCGGACAGCGACTGAAGGAGCCGGGAGCTGCCTGGGCCCTGCGTAGCAGTCCGTTCGCCGGTCGGCGTCACCGGCGGTGAATCGGCCCCGGGCCATGAGCCCGGCGTTGTCGCCGGCTCACGGTCCCCGCGCGGGCCGCCCGTGAGTCGGACGATATGACGTCCCCAGCTGGCCGCCTGCGCACCCTGCCGTAGAGCTGGCCTCCCGGCGCCTTCCGGCTGGCTCCCCAGCCGGCGTGGGCGGCGACTGGTTCGACGTCATTCCCCTTTCAGGCACCCGTGTCGCCCTGGTCGTTGGTGATGTCGTCGGACACGGCGTCCAGGCCTCCGCCACCATGGGACGTTTGCGCACCGCCGTACGCACCCTCGCTGACGTGGACCTCAGCCCTGAAGAGCTCATCACCCACCTCGACGACCTGGTCATCCGCCTGTCCGGTGCATCCGACAGCGCCGATGGCCACTGCGGCGACGGTGACATCGGCGTCACCTGCCTGTACGCGGTGTACGACCCGATCTCCCGACAGGTGCAGTACCGCCCGCGCCGGGCATCCCCTTCCCGCCGTCGTGCGCCCGGACGGCTCCGTCGACTTCCCGGAGCTGCCTGCGGGCTCGCCACTCGGCCTGGGCGGTCTGCCCTTCGCACGCGCCGAACTGGACCTCGCCGAAGGAAGTCTCCTCGTCCCGAGGACGACCTCGAACTGCGGGGAGTCGCCGCGCTGTCCACCCATGATCACGATCGACATGGGTTCTGACGCTGCTCGACGGCCAAGTGCGGCCGCCGAGGACCAGGCGACGGTCGACCGCACCATGATCGAACTGGACGGGACAGCCACCAAGTCACGGTTGGGCGCCAACGCCCTGCTCGGTGTCTCCCTGGCCACTGCCAAGGCCGCGGCCGCGGCCCACCGGCTACCGCTGTACCGCTACGTCGGCGGAGTCGACGCCCGGCTGCTGCCGGTGCCGATGATGAACATCATCAACGGCGGCGCCCACGCCCACAATCCGCTCGACTTCCAGGAATTCATGATCGCCCCCATCGGCGCGGACACCTTCGCCGAGGCCGTCCGCATGGGCTCGGAAGTCTTCCACACCCTGCGCACCCACCTGCTCGCCGCCGGCCACAGCGTGAACGTCGGCGACGAAGGGGGCTTCGCACCCCAACTGCGCAGCGCCGAGGAAGCCCTCGACTGCGTCGTACGCGCCATCGAACAGACCGGCTACCGGCCCGGCACCGACATCACCCTCGTCATGGACCCGGCCACCTTGGTGGTCAGGCCGCCGCGTGAGTGCCCGAGCCCGTGTGCGGATCGGGCCGGTCGGCATCGGCCCGGGACCCGCCCCGCCGGCGTCGTTCTCAGGTTGCCGCAGTGTGCGCCGGCGCTTCGCGAACGTTGCCCACCAGCACGTTCTCCATGGATCGCACGGAGCCGAACCCGTGTTGCTGGAAGCCTGGGGGATCCAGTTCCCGTCGATGACGCCCCCCAGTGGGCGCCAGGCCAGATGCCGGTCCGGGGGGAAGTAGCGGGTGAGTACGTTCTGAACGGCCAGCAGGCGGTTCGGATCGATGTTCCGCAGCTGGGCCGGGTCGTCAATACGCAGCGGATCGAGGTGCACGCGTGCGACGGCGGCGGCCTTCGGACGCTGCTGGGTGCACCAGGGGGTGAACGGGGACAGCGACTGCAGCACCGCACGCCGGAAGTACCTGTGGGCGTTCGGATGGGTGAGCAGGTGGGAGACCGCGGTGGCGCCGGCGGACTCCCCGCCGATGGTGATGTTGCCGGGATCGCCGCCGAACGCCCCATGTTTTCGTGCACCCACTTCAGCGCGGCGAACTGGTCCTGCACGCCGAGGTTCACCGCGTGCGGCAGATCGCCGGTCAAGAGTCCGAAGTGGACCCATCGCAGGGCACCCAGCCGACGCCGTTGCCGGTGCCCACGCGGTGGGCGCCGCCGAGCCGGTCGGCCGTCGGGGTCTCCCCGACGGCCACGGTGACTCCGACCGCTTGGCCGCCGGCCGCTTCCACGACCCGCACCGCCTCCTGGACCGCCTGCGCGTCCACGTCGTTGACGACGACGGACGCGCAGGCCGCGCCGAGAGCGCGGGCGTACGCCAGGTCCAGTCCGCGGCCGCTCCCGGTGACGACGGCGACCTTTCCGGCGGGTCCCCTGAGTGACGCTCCTCGTTGAGACCATTGCCAGGAATCCTGTCGAGCAACAGTCTCGCTATCGGCAGGATTCCTGTCGATGGCAGTCCGTGGCGGACATGGTTCGCGTGCTGGAGACCCGCGGCCGCATCTCGCGCCGCCCGAATGCCGGCAACCGCCGCGAGCGATGACCACGTCCGGCACACCGGGGGAGGGGCGGCGCCACCCCCGCTAAGCTGAGCTGGTGTCATCGTCGAAGCCGTCCATCGAAGCACTCGTCCTCCGGCGTGCTGAAGAGGGGACCCTCCTGCCGCGCCAGCAGACGGGAACCTCGCCGCAACGTCTGCTGACCACACTCCTGGGCGAGTACTGGCTGGACGCGCCGGCGGCGCTGCCGATGGCGGCGCTCATCTCCCTGCTCGCCGAGTTCGGCATCAGTGAGACCAGCGCGCGGGCCACTGCCAACCGGCTCGTCAAGCGCGGAGTGCTCGCGGCGGAACGTGCCGGGCGCCAGGCGTACCTGCGGTTCAGCGAGACGGGCCGGGAGGACAGCCGGCAGAAGACCGCCAGCATCATCCGGTTCGGCGCGGGGCCGCGTGAGTGGGACGGGCTGTGGACGGTGGCCGGATTCAGCATCCCCGAGCAACAGCGCGCCGTACGGCACCGGGTGCGCAGTTACCTGCGGTGGCTCGGGTTCGCGCCGCTCTTCGACGGCCTATGGGTGTCCCCGCACGCCGATCCGGAGGCGCTGGACGCCATCTTCCGGGCGGCCGGCGTCGGTGACCTGACCGTGCTGCGGGCCACCGAGGCCGGAGGGACGTCACCTCTGACCGCGTGGGATCTCGACGCGGTCGCCAGGGCCTACCGGGCGTTCGTGGACGAGTACCGGCCGGCCGCGGCGCGTCTGGCCTCGGGGGACCTGAACCTCGCGGAGGCGCTTGCCGTGCGGCTGCGGGCCTTCGACGCCTGGCGTGCCTTTCCCGGAATCGATGCCGACCTACCCGACGAGCTGCTGCCGTCGAACTGGCCGAGGGCTGAGGCCAGAGCGGTGTTCGAGGAGCTGTACGACGGCCTCGGCCCCCTCGCCGAGCTGCGTTTCCGCCAGATCGTCGGGACCCATGACGCCGGCCTCGCGGACCTGGCGAAGCACCGCACGACGGGTGACTGGGCGGCGTTGTCTTCAGGTAACCCCGGGGATTGAGGGGATCACCGGCGGGTACGATTCCCCGGCCCGTCTTCCGGCCGCCGGTCAGGGGCGGCGCAGAGCTGGTCGACGGACTGGAACCGCGCCCGGGCGGCCGCCTCGGCGTCGTGCGCTCCCATGATCTGCTTGACCCGGCTCTCAGCCAGCGGACCGAGGGCGTTGTACACCTCGGTGAACAGGGAACGGGCCTGGTCGCGCGGCCAGCCTGCGGGCATGTGCGCACTGGGCAGCCCAGGGTCCGTGCCGGGGAAACGCCGGTAGGTGTCCATCAAGCGGGTCCGCGCGATGAGCGCCTGCCGGGGGGTCACGGTCCCCGCGAGCACGGCCTCCAGCAGTGGACGGGTCTCGTCGATGAACGACGTGTACACGGCCGCCAGACGCTCCAGATCCCAGGCGGACAACGGAGAGCGGTCGACCGTGGTGTCGGCGGTCGCGGTGAAGACGGTCGCCGTGGAGACGTCCAAGCTGGTCAGCACGGCCCTGGCGTCGGCCGCGGTCGACGTGGCCGACACCCAGACGGCGTCGTACAGCGGGGCGAAGCCGAACCAGCTCAGCCGGGAGCGCAGCAGATGTCTGCTCTCGCGCCGGTGCTCCGGGATGGAGAACGCGACGATGGTCCACCGGCCGTCCCAGTCGGAGTCCAGGCCGAAGGAGGCGATGCGCCGGCCGCCCTCCGCCATCCGCTCCGCCGCATGGTCGCTCAGCCGGTAGAACGTCTGCCGGCCGGCCCGTCGCACCTCGACCAGACCGCGGCGCAGCAACCGGCTGAGGGCGGCGCGGGCGCTGGGCCTTGTCACGCCGAACTCGGCCAGCAGATCGATGAGGCCGGCAGAGGGCAGATCCCGCTCGTGCCGTATCCAGTAGTCACCGAGCAGCGTGACCAGGAGATGCTGGGGCGACGAACCGCCCTGGGCGCGGGGCATCGCCGGCTCGGTGAGATCCCGGGCTGAGGCGGATACTGTCTGCACGCTCTCTGTCCTTACCGTCGAACGTCGTCAACGTGAGACAGATTCGTTGACGTCCGGATGGCTGTGCTCGCTGAATGATTTCCCGTCGGGCGCCAGTACGTCAATGTTCCGGCGCGGCACTTTCATACGCATGTGTCAGACGGCGAAACAACATGTTGCACTTGTATTGACGCTCGTCAGGTGCGCCTATACGTTCGCTGCATCTTGTGGCCGAATCACACCCATCGGAGTGCGTGATGCACGAGCCTCTTCGTACAACCGGGTGGAGCCGCCGTCCGACCGGTCGCCACCGTCTCGCAGCCTTCGCCCTGGTCTCGGCGCTCTTCGTGGGCGCGTGCTCCGGAACCGGCAGTGTCGCCGCCGACGACGGCCAGCTCTCCCTGCAGTTCGCCGGACCGCCCATCAGCCTCAACCCGGCCCTGGCCGGCAACGGAGGCTCGACCGTGTTCACCGCCCTCACCTACGATCCGCTGATCTACCTCAGCGGCGAGGGGAAGCTGGTACCGGACCTGGCGACCGAATGGCACTACACCGACGACACCAACACCGTCTTCGTGCTCGAACTGCGCGAGGGCGTCAGGTTCTACGACGGCTCCGCGCTCGACGCCGACGCGGTCGCCGCCTCGATGAAATACTTCCTCAAGGCCGGTGGCGGCCTGGTCGGCAAGGTCGGCGCCATCAAGGACATCAAGGCCACCGGCCCCATGGAAGTGCGCATCACCTACGCCGAGCCTCAGCCCGACGCGGCGATGACGATGACCCAGTACAACGGCATCGGCAACATCATCGGTCCCAAGGGCCTGGCCAACCCGCAGTCCCTGCTGACCTCCAGCGACGGCACCGGACAGTACGTGTACGACGGTGACGCGTCCGTCGCCGGCAACCGGTACGTGTACAAGCGCAACCCCCGCTACTTCCGGCCGTCGGCGCAGCAGTTCGAGTCCGTGGCCGTCCATATCATCGGCAACGCCAACGCCGTGCTCTCCGCCGCCCGTACCGGACAGGTCCAGTACGCCTCCGGCAACCCCAACACCGCCGGCGCCGCCGAACGCGCGGGACTCACCGTCCGTGCCGCTCCCTTCTACAACTGGGCGCTCAACCTGGTCGACCGGAAAGGCACGGTCTCACCGCCGCTCGCCGACCGGCGCGTACGCCAGGCGATGGCGCTGGCCTTCGACCGCCCGACGATGGCACACGGCCTCGCCGGTGAATACGCCTCCGCCAGCGACCAGATGCTGCTGCCGGGAACCGACGGTTACGACAAGTCCATCGGCTACGGGCACAACGTCCGCAAGGCCAAGAAGCTGCTGGCCGAGGCCGGTTACCCCGACGGTTTCCACCTCACCGTGCTGACCCAGTCGCTCATCGATCCCAACACCAACTACTCCCAGGCTATCGCCGCCGCCCTGGAGGACATCGGCATCGACGTGACGCTCAAGGTGCAGTCCACCGGCATCGCCCAGTACAGCGCCGACGCACTGTCGAAGAAGTACGCCGCCACCATCTTTCCCAACGTCGGCGCGACCATGGCCGAACTGGACTCCCAAGTCATGAACGGCGCCTTCAACCCGTTCGGTTCCTCCGACAAAAAGTTCCAGGCACTCCTGGACCGGGCCGCTGCCGAGACCGATGACGAAGCCCGTACCGAGCTGTATCAGAAGGCATCCAAGCGCCTGGAGGACCTGGCATGGTTCGTGCCCGTCTTCGCGACGAAGAACATCTCCTACGCCTCCCCGAACCTCGAGAACATCACCTCGTCGGTCATCAACCCCAACCCGGTCCCCGTGGGCCCCAGCGCCGACCTCTCCTGGCGGCTGAAGTGACCACCGGGCCCACCATCCGACACACCGTCCACGGACCGGGAGGCAGAGCGTGCTGCGTCTGATAGGCAAGCGGATCGCGATGTCGGTCCCCCTGCTGCTGATCGTCTCTCTCCTCATCTTCGGGCTGCAGGCATTGATTCCCGGAGATGCCGCGCGGACCATCCTCGGCGAGAACGCCACACCGCAGACCGTGGCCGCCCTGCGTGACCAGCTCGGCCTGAACGAACCGTGGGCCGAGCGGTACGGCCACTGGCTGCTCGACGCGGTCCACGGCGATCTCGGCACATCGATCATCAGCGGCGTCGATGTGATGTCCGGCCTGAGCGGCCGCCTGGGCGTCACCCTCTCCCTGCTGGTGCCGAGCATGCTGCTCAGCGCCGTCGTCGGGATCGCCCTCGGCTTCGCCAGCGCTGCCCGCGGCGGCCTGCTCGGCCGGTTCATCGACGTGGTGTCCCTGCTGGGCTTCGCCCTGCCGAGCTTCTGGATCGCGCTCATCCTGGTGGCCGTCCTCGCCGAACGGGCCGGCCTCCTCCCGGCCACCGGCTACACCGCCTTCGGCGAGTCCCCCCTCGGTTGGCTCAAGTCCATCACGCTGCCGGTGCTCGCGCTGAGCCTGCACGGCATCACCGCGGTGGCCAAGCAGACCCGTGACACCGTCATGGAGGTGATGGAGGCCGACTACGTCCGCTTCCTCAAGGCCAACGGCATAGGGACCATGTCCCTCCAGTTCCGTCACATCCTGCGGAACGCGGCGATCCCCGTGGTCACCTCACTCGGCCTGGTCGCCGTCGGCATGCTCAGCGGCGCGGTCTTCATCGAGAACGTCTTCGTGCTCCCGGGCCTGGGAACCCTCGCCACCCAGGCCACCCTCGACCACGACGTGCCCGTCATCCTCGGCGTCGGTGTGGTCCTCACCCTCGCGGTGATCGTCATCAACCTTCTGATCGACGTCGCCTACGGCCTCCTCAACCCGAAGGTTCGTACCACATGACCACTACGGCACCCGCACCGTCGGCACCGCCGGAGAAGAACCGCGGCATCGTCCGCTCGGTGTTGCGCACCCCCCGCGGCCTGATCGCCGGCGGCTTCCTGCTCCTGCTGATCCTCCTCAGCGCCCTGGCCCCGGTCCTGGCACCGGCGGACCCCCTGCGGCTGAACCTGCACCACGTCCTGGAACTGCCCTCCTCCTCCTACTGGCTGGGCACCGACACCCTCGGCCGGGACGTCCTGAGCAGGCTGCTGTACGGAGGCCGCTCGACCCTCGCGGGCGTGCTCGAAGGAGTCGTCACCCATCTGCTGGTCGCCGTACCGCTCGGTGTCGCCACCGGCTACCTCGGCGGGCGGTTCGACCGGGTGGTCATGCGGATCTGCGACATCGTGATGGCGGTACCGACGATCGTCATCCTGCTCGGCATCCTGACCATCTTCGACCGCTCCATCGCCGCCGCGATGATCACCCTCGGCGCGCTGAGCGCCTCCGGCACGCTCCGCATCGTGCGCGGCGCGGCCATGTCGGTGCGGCAGGAACTCTACGTGTCCGCGGCCGAATTGCTCGGCCTCAGCCGCGCCCAGATCGTCTTCCGGCACATCCTGCCCCGCTGCCGCGGCGTCATCATCGTGCAGACCTCCCTGTTCGCCGCCGTGGCCATCGGTATCCAGACCGGTCTGACCTTCCTCGGCCTCGGGCCTCCGCCGCCCGCCCCCACCTGGGGCGGCATGATCAACGAGACCGCCGCCACCATGACGAAGGACCCCTGGTTGCTCGTCCCGGCCGGCGGGCTGATCGCCCTGACCGTGCTGGCCTTCGGCATCCTCGGTGACGTCGTCCGCGACGTCACCGCGCAGGGCCACACCACGTCCGGCGGCCTGCGGGCCCGGCCCGTCGGCAGACACCGGGACTCCACGGACCCCGCCGCCCCGGTCGACGACTCCGTCCTGCTCTCCGTGCGAGACCTCGACGTCTCCTTCCTCACCCCGCGCGGCGAGGTCGACGTGCTCACCAAGGTGAGTTTCGAACTGCGGGCCGGTCAGACGCTCGGCCTGGTCGGTGAGTCGGGCAGCGGCAAGTCCGTCACCGCACGCGCCGTGCTCGGCCTGCTGGAGGCCAACGGCTCGGTCACCGGCGGTCGCGTCCACTTCCAGGGACGCGACCTGACCGGGGCGAGCAAGAAGGAACTGGCGGACATCCGGGGCAAGCGCATCGCGCTGATCTCCCAGGAACCCATGGTGGCCCTCGATCCGTCCTTCCGGATCGGCGCCCAGCTCCGCGAGATCGTCCGTGCCCACGGCCGGATGTCACGCCGGGACGCGGACCGCCGCGTGCTCGAACTGCTGGAAATGGTCGAGCTGCCCGACCCCGAAGAGATCGTCAGGCGCTACCCGTTCCAGATCTCCGGCGGCATGGCACAGCGCATCGCCATCGCCGCGGCACTCGCGGGTGATCCCGCCCTGCTGATCGCCGACGAGCCGACCACCGCCCTCGACGTCACCGTGCAGGCCGACATCCTGGCCCTTCTGAGGCGCATCCAGAAGGACACCGGCATGGCCGTGCTCATCGTCACCCACGACTGGGGCGTCGTCGCCGACCTCTGCTCGCACGTCGCGGTCATGTACGCCGGGCAGATCGTGGAGAGCGCGCCCGTCGAGGACGTCTTCGCCCGCCCGTCCCACCCCTACACCGATGCCCTGATGGCCACCAGCCCGGAACACGCGCGGCGCCGCACACCGATCAGAGCCATTGAGGGAACCGTGCCCGCGCCCGGCAGCCGGCCCACAGGATGCCGCTTCCGTACCCGCTGTCCCCTCGCCGCGGCCGACTGCGCCGAGAAGAACATCCCACTCATCCACCTCGACCAGGAGCGTACGAGCCGATGCATCCACATTCCAGCGCTCCGGGCGAGCCGGTGAGCGCCACCGCCGGCCTCGAGGGCACCGGCCTGACCATCCGCGACCTCGTCGTGGACTACGCGACGGGACGCAAGAAGCGGCGGCGCGCCGTCGACGGAGTCAGCCTCGACGTTCCCACCGGACGCACCGTCGGGCTGGTGGGGGAATCAGGGTCGGGCAAGTCGACCGTGGCCAAGGCCGTCCTCGGCATGGCCCCGGTCAGCTCCGGCACGCTCACCTACGGTCCGACCCGGTTGCAGGACCTCGGCCGCGGGAGTCGGCCCCAGCAGATCCAGGTCGTGTTCCAGGACCCGTACAGCTCCCTGGACCCGACCAAGACCATCGGCTACACCCTCGCCGAACCGCTGCGCGCCCACACCGACCGGACCGGCACCCGGCTCACCGAGAGCGACCGCGGCACGGCCGTACGGACCATGCTGGAGAAGGTGGGCCTGCCCCCCGAGGCGGCCGACCGCTACCCCGCGCAGTTCTCCGGAGGACAACGCCAGCGCATCTCCATCGCGCGGGCCCTGATCCTGCGACCCGAACTGGTCATCTGCGACGAAGCCGTCAGCGCCCTCGACCTGTCGGTACAGGCCCAGATCCTCAACCTGCTCCTCGAACTCCAGCAGGACCTCGGCCTGTCGATGCTCTTCATCACCCACGACCTGTCCGTGGTCCACCACATCGCCGAGGACATCGTCGTCCTCTACCGGGGCCGGGTGCTGGAGTCCGGCACCGCCGAGGCGGTGTGCCGCACTCCCAGCCACCCCTACACCCGGCAACTGGTCATGTCGGCACCGCTGCACAGCGTCAGCCGGCAGCGCCGCCGCCGGGAACAGCGGGAGGCCATGACACCGCCACCGGCACGACTGGCGCCCTTGGCGGACTCCTGCCCCTTCACCCACCGTTGTCCCCACGCCGTCGAGCGCTGCCGCACCGAGCGCCCCGCGCTGCGTGCCTCGCCCCACGGCGGCCGGGTCGCCTGCCACCGCGCGGACGAACTGCCGCCCTGGACCGAGACCTTCACCGTGTCGCCCGAGAAGAACGAGAACCCGTGACCCTGCACCTGCGTGAACTGCCCGTCACCCCAGGCTCGTCGCCCCTGGGCACCAGCCACCTCCCCGACCAGGACATCGGCGTCGACCTGGCCCCCCTCGGCTACACCGAACGCGAATTCCTGGTCAGCGGCACCGCCGGGGAGTACCGCCACCGCGACGGCGTCCTGGAGCGCACCGGCGAGCGGCCCTTCACCACACGGGTCCTGGTCCGCACCCCGGCGCCCGAGCGCTTCAACGGCGTCGTCCAGGCCGAACCACTGCATCCCGACTACGACAGCGCCGGCACCTGGCGCATGGCACACGGATGGATCACAGCCACCGGGGCCGCCTGGGTCGGCATCACCCAGGACCACCGGAGCGCGGCGACCCTGCGGGACGACTACGACCCCGACCGCTACCGCGACGTGTCCATCCCCGCCGCCGGCCTGCGCTGGGACATCGTCGGCCACATCCTCACCGCCCTGCGCACCCCCGGTCCGAGTGTGCTCCACGACCTGGCCGAGCGGGTGAGCCACGTCTACCTCTCCGGCTGGTCGAACACCGGCAGTTTCTGCCGCGTCTTCCTTCAGGACGGCTTCCACGCCCGGCATCGCCTGCGCGACTCGGCGCCCGCCGTCGACGGCTACCTCATCGGCATCTCCTCCGGCGCGGCCGGCGACTCGGGCTACCCCCCACTGGCCGACGGCTCACCCTCGCTGCCGCACGACGACCCGCGGCGCGTCATCGGCCCGGCCGATGTGCCGGTCTTCGAGGTCCTCAGCGAGCTGGAGAGCGAGACACACCGCTGCGTCCTGCGCCCGGACGGTGACACACCCGACGACCGCTATCGCCTCTACCAGGTCGCCGGCACCTCCCACCACAGCCCGCTGCTGTCCTCCGTACTGACCAACAGCGCCCAGTTCCGGCGCCTGGGCCACGACGTCTCCGACTGGCGGATCACCGAGGAGACCAGCGACGCCCAGCTCGACGCCGTCGCCCGCGCCGCCTACGCCCTGCTGCACCGCTGGGCCGCCGCCGGACAGCCGCCACCGCACGCCGAACGGTTCTCCTACGCCGCACCGGACGGCAGCGTCCCTCCCGGAACGGCGGAGGAACTGCTGCGCGACGCGTACGGCAATGTGCGCGGCGGCGTCCGCACCCCCTGGGTCGAGGCTCCCCTGGCGGCCTACTCCCCGCACAGCACACCGGCGCCCGGCTCCTGTCGTCCCTCGCCCTGGGCGCCGCTGGGCAGCCCGGAACTCGTCGCCGGCCTCATCGGCCACATGACCCCGCTCCCCGCGGAACAGGTGGCCGCACTGTACGCCGACCGTCAGGACTACCTGAACAGGTTCGAGGCAGCCTGCGACCGGCTGACCGCCCAGGGCCTGCTGCTCGAACCGGACGCACACGACCTGCTGGTCGCGGCACGCCGACGTCCATTCCCCCGCCCCTCCGAGAAGGGACAGCTTCCGTGAGCATCCTGAGCCTGGACGGAGCCGACGTGTGGTATGAACGCCACGGTTCCGGCTCCGACATCGTCTTCTCCAGCGCCTCCGACTTCGGCCCGTACCCGGCCGTCCTCGCCGACGACCCGTACGGCTGCACCGTCGTCACCGTCCAGGCGCGGGGCTTCGGCCGCTCCAGCCACCTCGCCGAACCCCCGGCCGCCGGCTGGCTCGACCAGTGGGGCGAGGACGTCCTCGCCGTCGCCGACCACCTCGGCGTCGACACCTTCGTCTACACGGGCGTGTCGCACGGCGCCGGCATCGGCTGGCACCTCGCCCGACGCCACCCCGAGCGGCTGCGCGCCCTGATCAGCGTCGTCGGCACACCGCACGACCGCCAGGGCGACACCTCCTCGTCCGCGGGGCGCCGCCGCATCGTCGAAGGACGGCGTGACCCGGCCGTGGTGGAGGAGCAGTTCCGCGTCCTGGGCGGACGCACCGAAGGCGCCGCACGCCTCGCCCTGCGGGAGCGGACCGTCAAGGAACTGGTCGAACGCAACCTCGGCTACACCGACGAGGAGGCCACCGTCAACCAGGGCATGCCCTTCCCCGAGGCCAGGACCAACGACGAACTCGCCCGGGTGCTGGAGACGATCACCGTGCCCGTGCTGTCCCTGGCCGGCATGCGCGACGGGGTCATCTCACCCGGGTCGGCCCTGCGCGCGGCCACCCGCGTACCGCACTGCAAGTCGGTGTTCTTCGAGGACGAGGGCCACTTCATCGCCAAGGAACGCCCCGCGCGCCTCGCCCGTGAGGTGCGTGTGTTCCTCGACGAACTCGCCGACTACGAGACCAACGGAGGGAACTGGCGATGACCACCATCCTCGCTGTGGGCGACATCGTCCTCGACGAGCCCGAACCGGACTCCTTCTTCGACCCCAGCCGGGCCGCGCTGGCCGCAGGCGACGTCGTCATCGGTCACGTGGAGGTACCGCACTCCACCACCACCGTGCAGACCAGCACCGACGTACCCGCGCCCCCGGCCGACCCGGCCGCGCTCGGCGCACTGGCCCGCGCCGGCTTCCACATCGCGACCCTGGCGGGCAACCACATCGCCGACGCCGGCCCGGAAGGGGTACTGGACACCGTCCGGCACGCCCGCGAACACGGCCTTGTCACCACCGGCGCGGGGGCCGGCCTGGCAGCCGCCCGTCAGCCCGCCGTCGTCACCGGCGCCGGCCGCAGCGTCGCCGTGCTCAGCTACAACTGCGTGGGCCCGAGGGAGAGCTGGGCCACCTCGGCCAAGCCCGGCTGCGCCTACGTCCACGTCCTGACCCACTACGAACTGGATCACGCCAGTCCCGGCGGACCACCGAACATCTACACCTTCGCCGACCCCGACAGCCTGGAGCGGATGCGGGACGACGTCGCACGCGCCAAGCGGGAGGCCGACGTCGTGGTCGTCGCCCTGCACAAGGGCATCGGCCACACTCCGGCGGCGATCGCCATGTACGAACGGCCCGTCGCCCAGGCCGCCGTCGACGCCGGAGCCGACGCCGTCGTCGCCCACCACGCCCACATCATGCGGGGCATCGAGATGTACCGGGGCCGGCCGATCTACCACGGCCTCGGCAACTTCGTCACCGTCACCCGCGCCCTCACCCCCTCCGGTGACGACGACAGCCCGGAGCGGGCGGAGTGGGCGCGGCGCCGGGTCGAGCTGTACGGCTTCACCCCGGACCCGGACATGCCGTACTACCCCTTCCACCCCGAGAGCAGGAACACCGTCATCGCCTCCGTGGAGGTCGACGACGACGGAGTGCGGGCCGGTCTGGTGCCGTGCCTGATCGACGACCGGGGACGTCCGGTGCCGTTGACCCGCGACACCGGCGGCGAGGAGGTCGTGGAGTACGTCCGCGACATCACGCGCAGGGCCGGACTGCACACCCGGTTCGAATGGGCCGGCGAATCCGTCGTGACCGTCCGCGAGGAGGAAGAACTGTGACCGCCCAGCCGCAGACCGACCGCGGGACCGCCCGTCCGCTCGACGGCATCGTCGTCCTCGACCTGACCACCGCGCTCGCCGGCCCCTACGCCACGCTCCTGCTCGGGGGGCTGGGCGCCACGGTCGTCAAGGTGGAGAACCCCGCGACCGGCGGCGACGCCGCGCGCAACAACTCTCCCTACTACGGCCGTGACGGACTCGCCATCGCCCGCAGCGGCGACACCGACATGTCGGTGTCGATGATGGGCCGAGGACGGAACAAGAAAAGCATCACGCTCAACCTCAAGGACGACCGGGGACGCGCCACGTTCCTGCGACTGGCCCGCAACGCCGATGTCGTCGTGGAGAACTACGCCGCCGGCACGGCCGACCGGCTCGGCATCGGCTACACCGCCGTACGCGAGGTCAACCCGTCCGTCATCTACACCTCCATCAGCGGCTTCGGGGCCGGGAGCGGGACGGGCAAGGCGATGGACTCCATCATCCAGGCGCTCAGCGGCGTCATGTACACGGCCGGCGAGCCGGGCGCCGACCCGATCCGCTCCGGCCTGCCGGTGGGCGACCTGCTGGCCCCCCTCTACGCGGTCATCGGCACCCTCGCCGCCACGATCCAGCGTGACCACACGGGGCAGGGCCAGCACGTCGACGTCTCCATGCTCGGCGCGCTCACCTCCCTGCTGTCCATCGAGCCCTTCGACGCCCTCGCCAGGCTCGGCCTGCCCCAGCGGACGGGCAACGAGCTGCCGCGCCTGGCACCGTTCGGCATCTTCCCCGCCAAGGACGGCTTCATCGCCCTGTGCGCACCCACCGACACCTTCGCCCGCGGTGTCTTCCGGGCAGTGGGGAGGCCGGAACTCGCCGACGGCGACGAGTTCGCCACACGCGACCAGCGGGTACGCAACGCACCCGCACTCCACCAGATCATCAAGGACTGGACGCGGGAGCGGCCCAGGGCGGAGGCCGTCGCGGCGCTGGCCGCGGAAGGGGTCCCGGCCGCCGAGGTCCTCGAACCGGCGGACGCCCTGCGCAACCCGGTGGTACTGGAACGCGAGGAGGTCGTCGAACTCGGCCACCCCGAACACGGCCCCACCGGCCTGATGGGACCCGGCGTACCGATCCGCTTCTCGGACTCCGACGTCAGCCTGGACCGGCCCGCACCCCACCTCGGGGAGCACACCGCCGAGCTGCTGACCCGGCTCGGCGGTCTGACCGAGGACGAGATCGCGGAACTGCGCAGCGGGGGAGTGGTGTGACGGTGACCCACTCCCGCGCACGGCAGGCGGCCGAGGCGCTGAGGGCCGCCCACGACAACCGGATGCTGCACGCCAGACAGTGGGCGGACCAGGGCCGCCCGGTCGTCGGCTGCATCGGCGCGGACGCCCCGGTGGAACTCATCACCGCGGCGGGCGCGCTGCCCGTGAGGCTGGCGGGCACACCGGGCCGGGACACCCGGCCGGCCGGGACCTATCTGGCCGGTGCCGTCGATCCCCAGGCGGTCAACGTGCTGATGACGTTCCTGCCGCCGGGCGGTCCCGATGTCGACCTGGTCGTCATCACCCACGACTGCGACGCGTCCGTCCAGCTCTTCTACACCCTGCGCGAACTGCGCCGCATCGGTGCCACGACCCTGCCCCCGGTCTGCTTCGTCGACCTCCTGCACCTCCCGGGCGACGCCACCCTCCGGTACAACGTGCGCCGGCTGCGCCGCCTGGCGGACCAGCTCGCGGCCTGGCGCGGACACCCCCTCGACGCCACCGAACTGGAGCAGGCCGTCACCGCCCACAACGCGGCCCGCGCCGCCCGCAGCGCCCTGCGCCGCCACCGTGCCTCGGCGCTGCCGGGTGCCGAGGCCCTGAGGTGGTACACCGCGGGCACGGTGATGCCACCGGACGTGTACGCACGCACGGTCACCGAGGCGCTGGAATCTCCGGCCGCTCCGCCCGCGGGCCGCCGGCTCTTCCTCTCCGGGAGTACGCACGACACCGCCGACGTCTACGACGCGCTGGAAGCCGACGGGTGGTTCATCGTCGGCGACGACCACGACGGAGGGGACGCCGGGGACCAGCCTCCCGTCACCGAACCCACCCTTGAGGGGCTGGCCGCCCACTACACCCGCGCGGTGCTGCCCGCAGCCGCCCGCACCCCTGAGGAGCGCGCCGCCACGGTGGGGGAGGGCGTGCGCCGAACCGGCGCGGAGGCCTTCCTCAGCTACTGCCGCCGTTACGACGACGCGCACCTGTGGGACTTCGCCGCCCAGCGCGCGGCAGTGTCCGTCCCCTCGGCGCTCGTACGCGACCAGCCCTACGGTGCCATCGACCTCGACGCACTCGGCACCCCCTCGCACCCGTCCGGCTCGTGGAACGCGCAGGTGACCTCGTGAACAACCGACAGCGTCTCACCGCGGCCGGCGACGCGCTCCGCCACCAGCGTGAGTGGTTCGCCGGTCTGCGGACCGAAGCCGAACGGGGCGTGCCACTGGCCCTGGTCAACGCGGACGCCCCCCACGAGATCTTCCGGGCGATGGGCGTCCCCTACGTGGTGAACCAATGGTGGTCCTCCATCATCTCCGCCAAACGCATGTCCGGCCGCTACCTGGAGGCGCTGCGGGACCGGGGACTGCCCGACGACGTGGAGCAGTACAGTGCCCTGCCGCTCGCCGAGGCGCTGGCCCCGCGGGGCGACGACGCTCCGTGGGGCGGGCTGCCGCTGCCGACGGTGGTGGTCGCCGAGTGCACCGGTGACAACACACGCCGGATGTTCAGTCTCTGGGAGAGCGAACTGGGCGTGCCGTTCGTGCCGCTGGAGAGCGCCGCCGCCGAGACGGTGCCCACCGACTGGTGGAACCTGATGCGTCACGACTGGGAGACCGCCATCGGCCGCGACCGTGTCGACCTGCTCCACCAGGAGCTCCAGGCCGTCATTCCCCGGCTGGAACGCCTCACCGGCGCCACCTACGACGCCGGCCGGCTCGCCGAGATCATGGCACTCTCCAACGAACAGGCCGAGTGGAACCGCCGGACGCGCGACCTTTTGGCCCAGGCGCCGGGCTGTCCCGTTCCGGTCAACGACATCATCCCGGCGGTGATGATCCCGCAGTGGCACCGCGGCACCCCCTGGGCCACGGCGGCCGCCGAGTCGCTGTACCGCGAGGTGCGCTCCCTGGTCGACGAGGGGAGGACGGTCGTCCCGCGGGAACGGCGGCGGCTGATGTGGATCGGCCGGGGTCTCTGGTTCGACATGGACTTCTACCGGTCCTTCGAGCAGTCGCACGGCGCGGTGTTCGTGTGGTCCATGTACCTCGCCCTGGCCGCCGACGCCTACGCCCGCTACGGTGATGATCCGCTGCGCGCTCTGGCCGCCCGCTTCTGTGCCTTCCGCGACCAGATGTACACACCGCCGTGGTCGGTGGAGTGGTACGTCAAGGAGGCACGGGCCCACCGCGTCGACGGCGTTGTGCACCTCGTCAGCCCGGACAGCCGTAGCAGCTGGTTCACCACGCACGCTCTCGAGACGGCGGGCATCCCGGTCATCGAGATCCGTGCCGACAACTCCGACAGCCGCGCACTGGATCCGGCGGAGCTGCACCAGCGGGTGGCGCGGTGGATCGAGTCACTGGACACCTGACCGGGTGAGGCATCCCCCTGGTGTCCTGCCGGCCGCGCGGCCGGCAGGACACCGGCTCGCTTCGAGCGTCTTCGGGAAGGCCGAAGGCAACGGCTGCGTCGCCGACTTCAGCCGCCCCCGCGACCTGGCAGCCGAAGAGATAGGCCGCGAACCCCAGCTCACGGACGGTCCGCGAGGCGGTGACCGAGCTGACCGAGCGCCTGGACCTGGCACCCGGCGAGGTGAACCTGGTACTGGTCACGTGCCCGCCGCTCACCTCCGAACGCATCGCTGCCTGCCGTGCCGCAGGCAGCGAACCGGTCACCGACGACACCTACGAGTCCATGGCCCGCTCCCGCGCCGCCGCCGCACTGGGCATCGCGCCGGCGCTCGGCGAGCGCGGCCCGGTCCGGGTCGAGCGCGAACAGCTCCCGGGGGGCACCTGCAACCTGGCCAGGGGGTGCGCGTCTGTTATGACGAAGAGATGTGCGGCGCTCGCTCCGGCCGGCGGACACTCGGCGCAGGACCGAGCCACACCGCCCACCCCCCCGGCCACCCGCGTCCTACCCTCCCAGCTGGCCCCGCGAGACGGTCCGCAACAGCGCCGGCCACCTCGTCAACGCATGCGTACCCCGCGCCCTGCGGGACAAGGCCACCACACTGACCACAAGCGACGGCGTCGCGCCAGGGCGCCCAGCGAGTCTTCCTCGGAGGGGCGTCGTGCGGTGGCACCACCGCGGCGGTCGCCGGCGCCGAGGGCCGCTTGCCGGTGGTGGGCCTGCTCATCATGTCCTCCCCCGCCCGTTGCGGCGGCGACGGCGTGGCCGCGGTGAGGACCATCGACGCTCCCTCCTTGGTCATCGTCTCGCCCGGCGACATGAACGGCGCCGTGGAGAAGCAGGTTCGTGAGCTGTACGCGGCCTCCGTCTCGAAGGACAAGAAGCTCATCATCGATCGGAGCGGATTCCACGGGACCGACATGATCCGCAGGAGTCCCCGGGGTGCCGCACTGCAGGACCGGGTGATCCGCTTCATCGAGTCCGCCTACGCCCGTCGGCGATGACGCTAACCCCGTCCGTAACGGCGCGACAGACACAGCGCGATCCACCCGGCGATGCCGCCACGAGGAACTACCTCACGGCGGCGCGAGCGCCTCTTGCGGGAGTCGGGTGGGCAGGAGCCGATGGTCACGGCGGCGGACATCGTCACGGTCCGGAAGGGGTGGGCCGACGGCCGGGTCATGGACGGCGGCCCGGGGCAGGCCGGCCGGCGTGCGGCGCTCCTCACTCGCGGGTCCACCTCTGGTTGCCCTGACCGTTGCAGGTCCACAGGATCAGTGGGGTTCCGTTGGCGGTGTTGGCGTGGTCGACGTCCAGGCACAGGCCGGCGTGGACGTTGCGGATCGAGCCGTTCTCGTCGAGTGTCCACTTCTGGTTGTCCTGTCCGTTGCAGGGCCAGGTGATGACGCGTGTGCCGTTGGTGGAGCCCTGGTCATAGGCGTCCAGGCACTTGTCGCCGAAGACGCGTATCTCGCCGCCGGCCCAGGTGGTCCACAGCTGGCCCGCGGCCGTGTGACAGTCCTGGATCAGCACCCTCGCCCCCGCCGCGGTCGAGGCGTTCTCCACGTCCAGGCAACGGCCGGACCCGTCACCGCGCAGCCGGGATGTGGCGGCGGCCAGCGGAGTTCCGCCGGTCACCCGGAACGCGGCGACGCCGTGTGCGGGCACACTCGCCGAAACCTGTCCGGTCGTGCTCGATGTGCCGCCGGTCCGCAGGTCGGTGAGGGTGAACGACCCGCCGGACAGACCGATCTGTGCCGCCGTGGCGCTGACGGTCGCCGTGCTGTTCCCCCGGTTGAACAGGCCCACGGCGACCGAGCCGTCGGACAGGGGCTTGGCGAACACCTCGGTGTCTCCGTCGTCGCGCACCCTGCGCCCGCCCGCGCCCAGCGGGTCCTGGTTCACCGCCAGCAGGCGCGGGTTGCGCAGGACCGCGCTCACATCGGCCGACATGGTGCGGATGTCGTTGCCCGCCATGAGCGGCGCGGCCATCAGCGCCCAGAGGGCGAAGTGGGAGCGGGACTCGGTCAGCGACAGCCCGGGGCGGCCGACGACGAGCATGTCGGGGTCGTTCCAGTGGCCCGGACCCGACTGCGCGGCCAGTGGCGCGGTGACGTCCACGACGTTGCCCACGCCCATCGGATAGCTGTTGGTGTTGCCGTTCTGCCAGATGTCGAGCAGGTCCTCGGTCGTCCGCCACAGGTCGGCCACCTCGCCCCAGTTGTACGTGTCGCCGGTGATGGCGTGGTAGCTGTTCGGGTTGATGCTGTAGACGATCGGGCGTCCGGTCGCGCGCAGTGCGTCGCGCATGAGCGTGAACCGCGCGACCTGCTCGTCCCGGGTGCCGGCGGAGGAGCACCAGTCGTACTTGAGGTAGTCCACGCCCCACGAGGCGAATGTGCGAGCGTCCTGGGTCTCATGGCCCTTGCTGCCGGTGGACCCGGGGTAACTGCCCCCGCCCTGCGCACACGTGCGCTCGTTGGGCACCTGGTAGATGCCGAACTTCAAGCCTTTTCCGTGGATGTAGTCCCCGAGTGCTCTCATCCCGCTCGGGAATTTTGTGGGGTTGGCCCGCAAGTTGCCCGCGGTGTCGCGTTGCGGGTCGAACCAGCAGTCATCGACCACCACGTATCGGTAACCGGCGTCCCGCATGCCCGAGGAGACCATCGCGTCGGTGGCCTGGCGGACCTGTGCCTCGGTGACCCCGCACCCGAAGCTGTTCCAGCTGTTCCAGCCCAGCGGAGGGGTGAGCGCCGGACTGCCCGGGGCCGCCTGGGCGGCCGAGTGGCCCGAGGCCGTGGTGAAGACGGTGCCGATCAGCGCGGCAGCCGTGAGGAAGCGGAGTAATCGTCCGTGTGGTTTCGACACGAGATGGTTCCTTCCGGTTCAGCGGTAGCCGACCGCGGTGATATTGGCCTGTACGGCGTTCTCCGTCTGGTCGGACGGGTAGCCGGAGACCATGGCTCCCTCATAGAACGTTCCGGCGCTGAGATTGGTGTTGCCGTCGCAGCAGTCACCGCCACTGCCCAGGATGATGGCCCCCTGCTTCTTCATGGGGCCGTATCCACTGGGGAGGGGGCCGGCGTACAGGGTGGTCAGATTCCCGGACTGCGCGTTGCTGCCCTTGATCGCGAACCGAGTCGTCCCGTTGTTCTTCAGCGTGGCGGTGACGAACTTGCTGGGGAAGGCCCTCTGGTTCGGGTTCCAGGACTGGCTTCCTCCGGAGTACAGGCCCCATTCGAGGTCTGCCTGGACCCATGGGCCGTTCCCGGCGCATCCGCCGAACCAGCACTGGGTGCTGAAGTTGATCGCGTCCATGGCTCCGGGGCCGTCGGCCTTGCGGGTGGTCTCGCTGTTGCCGTAGTCGAAGCAGCAGCCGTTGTTGACGTGTGTGCCGCTGGTCACCATGTACATGCCTTCGGGTGCGCTGCCGGTGGGGACGTCCGTCGTGTGGCCGTCACGCCAGTAGCTGTTCCTGGGGTTGATGTACAACGAGTAGGCCCTGCTGCCCCCGACGGTCAGCGATTCACTCGTCGCGTTCGCGGCGGTATCGGAGCCACCGACTCCGCCCGGCCCCTGGTAGCCCAGGTGGTTGCCGTGCCCGGACTGGTCGTAGACCCAGGTGATGACGCAAGAGGTACCCGCGCAGTACGAGTCCTGGGCGGCGGCGTCGGCGACGCCGCCTGCCGCCAGGGTGCCGATGTCCCGGGTCGCGTTGTCGGACGAGCGCCTGACTTGGTACAGCTTGCCGGCGTACGAGCCATAGAGTGCCCGCACCGTGCTGTGCGCGGCCACACAAGGCGTGCCGCCCGACGCATAGATGTCACAGGGGCCGGTGCCGGCGGCGGATGCCGGTCCCGGTCGGCCGAACACCGCCACCAGTACCGCGATCAACATCAGGGCCGAGCCCGTGGCCAAGGCGGCGGGCGAGCGCCGTCTGTGGGACACGCCGCCCGGCACGGAAACCCATGAAGGCTGCACTGTCTCTCCCGAGGCGATCATGAACATGACATGCCGCCCGATCACTGGACATCCGCCGGATGTCAGGGGGGCGAAATCGCATGTTCGATATGTCGAACTACTGTCGAACCATCGGACAAGGATGGATGATAGGGAAGCGCTGAAGACTGTCAATACCGCTCAACGGGCCGACTCGGCGAGCGCGATGAAAACCGCAGTCCGGAGATGGTCCTGCGGTGCGGAATCGTCGGCGACGTGTGATGTGCGGTCTCTCCCCGCCGCCATGGCGCAGGGCGCCGTCCCGGATGCGGCAGCAAGCCACTGCGTCGTTCGATCTCAAGCCACTTGACAGCTTCTGAGATCCCGTGGGACCCCTAGAGAGGCATGGGATGTATCGGTGCGCCCTGCTGCCCGTCCCGTACGCGCACTCCCCGCCTCCGCGCATGCCGACAGAAGGTCATGTCATGACGATCAACAGGCACGTCTTCTCTGCCGTTTTGGACGCGACAATGCCGGGTCGGCCACGCCGCAACGGCCAATTTGGGGTGGCGAACCTCCCGCCGACCCCATGGAGCTTTCCATGCGTCCAAGACGCCGACCGCGTGGCCGATACAGCGGCCAGCTGATCTCCCCCAAGCGCGCGGCGAGCCATAACGTCGTCTACCAGGGCAAGGGCCCCAACTCCGGCGGCGACTATTCCCAGTTCCCCTATTGCCTCGGCCCGCTCACTCGGACCGGCAACAGCTGTTGAGCGCCCCGGCCCCGCTCTCATGAGTTCAGGACCGAACCTGGGCCCCGGCCCCCCTGAGCAACCTCGCGGGATCCCCTCTCACGCTGGTGCACGGCGCCCGTGTACCCCGCTTACCCACAACAAGGAGACACCCATGTCGATGCGACGGCGTACCTTACTGGGCCTCGGCGCGGCCGCGGCCACGGGCATGTCCCTGCTCGGCAGCAGCGCGGCCGCCGGCGCCCTGTCGCCACGGATGGCGTCACCGCGGCAGGCGCCCACCGAGCAGTTCGCCATCGGCGTGCGCCAGTTCTACTGGTCGCGCGGCAACCGCCAACTGACCACGAAGATCTTCTATCCGGCCTCCGGCACCGCGGGCGGCAACCCCATCCCGAACGCGCCCATCGCGAACGGCGTCTTCCCGATCGCCGAATGGAGCCACGGCATGGGGTGCAACTCCGACTGCTACTCCTCCCAGACCCACGATCTGGCCTCCGCGGGCTTCATCTGCCCCGCCCCCTCGTTCTCCGACAACACCAACATCGGCAGCGTCTACAACGGCAACTGGTCGAGGGACGTCTCCGAGGTCCTCACCCGGACGCTGGCGCTCAACAACACCGCGGGCGACCCGTTCGCCGGACACATCGACACCCGCGCCGGTGTCGGTGTGTCAGGTCACTCGATGGGCGGGATGACCACCCACGGTCTGCTCACCGCCTGGCCGGACAACCGCATCGTCGCCGCCGTCCCGGTTGCCTGCGTGGACATGGGCAACCCTGCCGGCCTCCACGCCAATGTGCTGTTCATCCACGGTGACCACGACCCGACCTGCGACTACAACTCGGCGCGCACCGCGTACGCGGAGCTCCCCTCGCCCAAGGCGTTCCTCACTCATGTCGGGGCGGACCACGGCCAGTACCTGACCCCGGAGTACCGGTACTACGCCCAGACCAAGAACACCTTCCTGGACTGGTTCCGCTGGAGCCTGTACGGCGACACCGCCGCCCGCGACCGCCTGCGAAGCGACGCCACCAGCAATGGCACCTCCTGGCAGGCGGCCCTCACCTAGTTATGAGCGAATCCCGTGATCACTAGGAGGTGGTCGCACCATGACCGCAATCAGAACCGTGCTGGCGGCTGTCGCCAGCGCCTTGGCACTCCTCGTCCCTGGTCTCGTTCTCGCGCCGTCGGCAACGGCGGCTTCCCTCGTGGAGGTGACCAGTTTCGGCAGCAACCCGGGCAACCTGCGCATGCACGTGTACGTGCCGGACTCCCACCCGGCCAAGCCGGCGATCGTGGTCGCCATGCACGGCTGTGGCGGCTCCGGGCCGGGGTTCTACCAGAGCAGCGAGTTCGCGTCGCTGGCCGACCAGCGCGGCTTCGTCGTTATCTACCCGACCGCCACGAAGCAGACGGCGATGAGCAACTGCTTCGACGTGTGGTCCGATGCCTCCAAACGCCACAACGGCGGCAGCGACCCGGTATCCATCATCTCGATGGTGTCTTATGTGGAACAGCACTACAACGGCGACCCGCAGCGGGTCTTCGTCACCGGCAGCTCGTCCGGCGGCATGGAGACCACCGCGCTGCTGGCCGACTACCCGGACGTCTTCAAGGCCGGCTCGGCGTTCATGGGCGTCCCCTTCGGTTGCTTCGCGAACGAGGCCGACTTCCCGCCGTGGACGAGCAAGTGCGTGGGTGGGGCCATGCACAAGACGGCACAGGAATGGGGCAACCTGGTCCGGCAGGCGTACCCGGGCTACTCCGGCACCCGTCCTCGCGTGCAGCTTTGGCACGGCACCAACGACACACTCGTGCCTTTCCAGCTCCTGCAGGAAGAGACCAAGCAGTGGACGGACGTCTTCGGGCTGAGCCAGACGCCGACCTCGACGGACCAGCCGCAGCCGAGCTGGACGCGGCAGCGCTTCGCCGGGGCCGACGGCACCGTGCAGCTGGAAGCCATCAGCGTCTCCGGGGCCGGGCACCAGCTGCCGATGGGTGGCATGGCCGCGGCAGCCGTGCAGTTCTTCGGCCTCTGAGCCTGTTGCGCAAGCTCGGCAGTTGGCCTGACCCGATGATTTCACGTCCTTCCTGAGACCGCCGGGCGGCCGTTCCTCACGCTTCGAGGCGTCGATCGGCGTCGTGCGGAGGAACGGCCGCTGGCCGAACCGTCCGGGAGCCGCCTCGTGCTCAGCGGGATGTGCCAGGCCCCGGACCGGCACAGGAACTCCGTCAGCCCCGTGTGGAGCAGCCGTTGTCGGGCGGGCACATACTGGTGCCCTCGGTGGCGACCGTCCGCGGGCCCAGCCGGATGGCGCCGGGGTCTGTGGCAGCAGGGACTGGCGATCGGTCTGCTGCACGGCGTCTGGGCGGGGAGGGACGCGCGGTCCGAGCGGCATGGCAGAACAGGGCGTGCCGTCGGGCATCGGGGCGATGTTCAGCAGCATGCTGCTGCCCTTGCTGACCCGGTCGATCAGCGAGTGCAGCAGTGCCTGCGTCGAGTAGTAGCCGATGCCCGCCGTGTAGCACCAGCTGGAGGAGAGGAGGAGATACTGCCGTCGGTCAGCCAGGAATTCACGGCCGAGCCCCTGCTGGGCATGGAGGACGCGGAGTGTCGGGTCCGATGGGGACGGGTCCGTGCTGGACCGCGTTCCATAGGGTGGAGCGGCAGTTCCCCGTGGAGAAGCCGTCGTGGTGCATCGGCGACCGGCCCGGCGAACCTGGCGCCCGCGGCCTTGAACAACTGCGCCCAGGCGTCCGGATCCTACGTGCCGCCCTGGGAGACCGGTTGCCCGAACGCGGGAACGCTGAAGACGCCCCAGGGGAGTAGATGCCGCATTTGGCGTCCTGGAACCAGGCCCGGGGCCGGCGGGTGCTGGTCCACGGAGGACCAGCTCGCGGTGTAGCTTCCTGGGCCGTCGGCCGCGGCGGCCTCGGGGCGAACCGCAGCAGGCCGAAGGCCGTGGCCGCGCCGGCCGCCGCCGGCAGTCGGCGCCGGCTGAGCGGCAGGGAAGAGGAAGACATGGGCGACTCTCGGGGAATTGACGGAGCAGTGGGCATGTTCTTGCGGTTCCACCACGCCGACGCTCGGGGAGCGGTCGGGGAGCGGACCACCCGGGCGTCAGGGCCGCGAGCGGGCCCTCCGCAGAGGCGGACGATGCCCGCACACCGGGCTGGCGCCGCGCGGACATGGGCGCGGTGAACGTGCACGGCAATGCTCGCTCCGTCGCACGTGTGCTGCCGGCGATCGCCCGCGGTGGTGAGGCCGACGGTGTCCGTCTGCTCGGCCCGGACACGATCGCGGATCAAAGATCACCATGGACCTCGATCGTCCAGGCGGAGCAGGTCGAGGGCGTACACCACCCCACGGCCGCTCCCTCAATCCGGACACGTGGGTATGACCCGATACGCTCGGTCACCTGAGAAGTGCTTCTTTCCTCGCAACCACCAGGACTCTCGACAAACCCTGTCGTTGCGGGTCAGAAGCACTTCTCGGGTCGGTGATCAAGCCTCGGACAGCCCGCCCGATGAAAGCGCGGGGTTAGCGCTGCAGGGTAAGGACACCCGGCCGCCAGGGCAGTTGGTCGTAGGGGCCGCCCGCGGAGGGGGACTTGCCCTGGTAGAGGAACTGCAGGTTACAGGGGTCGATGGTCATGGTCTGGTCGGGGTTGTTGCGGACCAGGTCACCGTGGCTGATGTCGTTGGTCCAGGTGGCACCGCTGTTGGCCTTGCCCGCGAAGGGGTTGCTTTCGCTGGTGGCCTGCGGGGTCCACGAACCGCTCAGGCTGGAGGCGGTGAACGAGCGGAAGTAGCGCCCGTTCGCACCGATCGCCTCAACGATCATGAGGTACTGGTTCTGGTCCTGAACCTTGTAGACCTGCACTCCCTCGAACAAGTTGTTCGTCGAGTCGCTCATGACCGTTGTGTACGACGAGCCGAAGCTGCCCGGGAAGTTCCCGATCGGCATGCTCGCTCGGTAGATCTTGCCGTTGTCACCGGCGAAGAACAGGTACATGTTCTGGCCGTCACCGATCAGGGTCTGGTCGATCGGGCCGGTGCCGGAGCCGGAGATGCTGCCGGTGAACAGCGGCTGCGGCGAGGACCAGCCGTTGGGGTTGGTGGGGTCGCTCGACGTGCGGTAGATGAAGGGCCACGCACCCCACTGGTACGCAAGCACCCAGATGTTCTTGGGCGCGAAGTAGAACAGCGTGGGCGCCACCGCGGCCTGGCTCATCCCGGTCTGGCCGGCCGACGCCATGTCCGACCAGTTCGTGAAGGGACTGAACCTCATCGAGCCGTAAGACGAACCCGACACGTTCGACGCGTAGACCAGGTGCTTGCCGTTGTACACCACGTTGGTGAAGTCCTTGAGCGAGACCCACCCGTTCGCCGGCTGCGCCAACACACCCGTCGACGTCCACCGGTACGTCGACGGGAGAGAACACGCGCTGGTGGCCGCCTGAGCAGGGTTGGCAACAAGTGTGGCCGCCAACGAGGCCAGGGCCGCAACCGAGGCGCCGAGCATCACAGACAGACGTTTGCGGTTGAGACTTCCTCCGCGCATGAGGACCTCTGGATTCTTGAGTAGGCGGTTCCGGCCGGCCCCGTCAGAGGCTGTCCGGACTGTCGGTGGGGTGCGGTTCGTAGCGGTCCGCGGGCACGGGGCCGGCCCTTGTGGCCTCCCGTTCCCGCAGGCGGCCGTGCTGTGTTCGAGATGTCGAACGAGGGTCGAAGTGTCGAGCAATTTGGATGGTAGGGGACCGGTGAGCGGCGTCAATACCTCTCGCGGGATGCGCGGGCAACGCCGGACTGTGCGTACCGCCTGGGGCCGTCGCGAGGGAGATCGCCTGGCTGCAAGCCGCTCAGAAGCGGAGAACTTCGTGGCCGGGGTGTGGCGGACGGTGCCCGTGGCCCGGTCGCGGGGCAGCGATGGACCAGGCCAGGCCACGGGAATCCTGGTTCAGTAGCCGTAGACCATCTTGTAGGCGACCTCGGGGAGGAACTGTCCGGCCGAGGAGCCGGCTCCGACACCGCAGTTGCCGTCGGACTCGCCCGGGGTCTTGACCCACAAGAGCATCTCGGCGCCTCCGCCCAGCTGGGTGGGGGCGCCGATACGGCGGCCCGAGGGGTTGCACCACTGGCCGTTGGAGCCGTTGCCGTTGCGGCTGGTGTCCACGACGAACGGCTTGGTGTAGCCGTAGCGGGCGTTGAGTTCACTGTTGACGGCGTTGCCGTAGGCGGTGTTCTCGTTCGTGGTGAAGTAGTTGGAGACGTTGAGGGAGAAGCCGTGGGCCTGACGGAGGCCGGCTTCGTGGAGGCGGCGGGCCATGGTCGCCGCGTCCGCCCAGCCCGGGTTGCCGGCGTCGAGGTAGACCCAGGTGTTGGGGGCCTGGCGGCTGAACTGGGCGAGGGCGCCGGTGAGCATGCCCTCGCGTTCGTCGATCTGGGCCTGGGTCATGCAACCGTAGTCCCCGAGAGAGTCCGGTTCGAGGATGACGACAGCCGGGCGATTGGCGATCCCGCCGGCGAACTGGGCGATCCAGGTCGCGTAGGCGGACGGCGAAGCGGCCCCACCCGCGGAGTGCCCGCCGCAGTAGTCGCGGTTGTATATGTTGTAGGCGACGAGGATGGGCAGTTTGTCCGCATGGTCGGCGGCGCCCACGTAGGCGCCGGTGGCGGTGCCGATGGTGCCGCTCCAGGAGCCGAACCAGCGGGCCATCGGGGTATTGGCGATGGAGGCATTGATCGCGGATGCCCGGCCGTCGGCGGGGTTGGCGGCGACCCACCTTTTCGCGCTGGAGTCAGGGTCCACATAGAACCCGTTGGTCATGGTGGTCGGGTCGGCCGCGTGGGCGGACGGTGCGATGGCGAGCGCCAGCGGCAGGGCGAAGAGTGCTGCCATCAGGGCGCGGAGTCTGTGGCGCATGGCTGTACCTCGGTTTCCTGACAGGGATGTGTCGCACACTCTCGGTCACGAGCGAGCGACGCGCTGAGGAAGTGCGGTGGTACGACGCCCCCCTTGTGCCGCGACGACTCTCCGGCCGAGACGGACAGGGCCGAAGGTCGGCAGCGCAGTTGGGAGCGCTCCCATTGGGAGCGCTCCCAAAACGCTGAGAGCACTTGGGGTGTGGTCGGTATCGTGTTGCGAGCTGGTCAAGCTGTCAAGGGCCGACGTACAACTCGCCCTTCACAGGGCGAGGACAAGGCTCTACAGTCCCATAACTGGAAGCGCTCCCAACCTCCCGGTCCCTGAGGGCTCCATGCCCGTCCTCCGTCGCCCACCGGGCGGGTGGCAGGGGCATGAGCCGGGGAGAGACGCTTCCCGGCCGATCGAGGGGAAGGGGGCATGACTCATGGCGGAAGACGCGCCGCGTCGGCAGCCGACGCTCGACGAGGTGACCCAACTCGCCGGCGTCTCGCGCTCCGTGGCCTCCCGCGCGATCAACAACGCACCGCACGTCAGCCGCGCCAAACGGGAGGCGGTCGAGCGGGCCGTCCGGCAACTCGGCTACGTACCCAATCCGACCGCCCGTGCTCTGGCCACCCGTCAGACCGGAGCGGCCGCCCTGGTCGTCTCGGGAGAGGATCCGTCGATCTTCGCGGATCCGTTCTTCGCCCAGGTGATCGTGGGAGCGTCGGCCGCTCTGGAGGAGGCCGACCTGCATCTGATGCTGTGCCTGGCAGCTTCCGACCGGAGCCGCAAGCGGGTGGAGGGACTCCTTCGCTCCAAGGGCGCCGACGGCGTCATGCTGATGGCACTGCGTGAGGACGATCCGCTGGGCCGGATGGCCGAGGAGGCGGAGACGCCCGTAGTGTTCGGCGGACGCCCGGTCGGCACGGTTCCCCGGTGGTACGTGGACGTCGACAACGTCGGTGGAGCGCGCGAGGCGACCGAGTACCTGGTCTCGCGCGGCCGGACTCGCGTAGCCGCGGTCTGCGGGCGTCTGGACACCGAGGCCGGACGCGCCCGGTACCGAGGCTACCGGGACGCCATGCTGGCAGCCGGCCTTGATCCGTTCCCGCCGCAGGAGGGGGATTTCACCGAGCCCAGCGGAGCCGCCGCCATGGCCGCGCTGCTGGTGAACCACCCCGACGTGGACGGGGTGTTCGCCGCCAACGACAACATGGGCGCGGGAGCGCTGCGCGCATTGCGCGAGGCCGGCCGACTGGTCCCCGCCGACGTCGCAGTGGTCGGCTTCGACGACCTGGCCGTCGCCCAGATCGCCGATCCGCCCCTCACCACCGTCCATCAGCCCATAGCCGCTCTCGGCCGGGAGATGGCGCGCATGCTCGTCGCACTCATCAGCGGACAGGACCCCACCCCGCTGATCCTGCCCACCCACCTGGTCACCCGCAGCAGCGCCTGACGGGCCCGCCCCGACGAGCAGGTCCATGAGGGGTGGACCAGCGTTCCGTCGTACGGACGATCTCCGTGCCGGAGCGGCCCCCGGAGCTCCCGGCCCTGGCCGCGGGCAGCGTTCCGGTCGTCGGCGTCGTCTGCGACGTCACCGATGAACAGCAAGTGGAAGCGGCAGTGCGGCGCGCGGTGACGGAGTACGGCCGCCTGGACATGGCGTTCAACAACGCCGGCATCCAGGTGCCGCCGACCGACGCGGCCGACTCCTTCGACCGGGTCAACGCCGTCAACCTGCGTGGCGTCTGGGCGGCGATGAAGCACGAACTGCGACAGATGCGAGAGCAGGGCAGCGGCGCCATCGTCAACTGCTCATCCCCGGGCGGGCTCGTCGGGCTGCCCGAGCGTGCGGCCTACCACGCCTCCGAGCACGGCGTCATCGGCCTGACCCGCAGCGCCGTCCTGACGCATGGCGGGTTCTGCTCAGGCAGACGGCGGAGTCCGCTGTGCCGGACACATCTCAGTCGCTCGCGCCGAGAGTCTGCGCAAGTGCGTCGAGGGTCACATCGACGATGGCGCGCAGCTGCTCCGTGCTCGTTCCGGCTCTGCTCATGACAGCGAGGGACTGGTTCACGGCCGCAAGGTGGGTCGCGAAGGACTCGGCCGTCTCGTCGGGCAGTCGGCCGGCCTTCAGCGCGGCGCGTAGCCGGGTGTGCTGGAAGCCGATCGCTTCCCGTGCACGCGCCGCGACGCTCGCGCTCAGCGCTGGGATCGCCATGACCGTTTGGGCCACCAGGCATCCGTCGGGCAGACCGGGGTCCGCGATGCGTTCCAGGGTGATGTCGAAGAACGCCCGCGCGGCTGCCAGGGGCCGGTCGGCGGCGCAGGACAACGCGGCGTCGTACTTGTCTCCGTAGCGCGTGGCGTAGCGCTCCAGGCAGCGCATGAAGAGCGTGTCCTTGTCGCCGAGGGAGGAGTAGATGGAGCTGCGGTTGAGTCCGGTCGCCCGGGACAGGTCGTCCAGCGACGTGTCCGCGTAGCCGGCCCGCCAGAACTGGATCATCGCGGCATCGAGCGCCGTGGCGATGTCGAACTGCTTCTTGCCTGCCATGCCGCCCCTCCCTCCTGCTCCGCCTTCTTGGTGGAGACCATCATCCATCATGAACTAAACAGTTCAAGATGAGGTAGGGTGAAGGCATGATCAAGGCCGGATACCCCGCAGACCTCACAGCGCGGCGACATAAGCACCGCGTGCTCGCGGTCGGCGCCGTCGCGTTCGCCTACACCGTTGTCATGGCGGGCGGAACACTGACGATCCCGCTGTACGTGCTGTGGGCCACGCAATTCGGCTTCGGACCGCTCATCACCGTTGTCGTGTTCATCGCCTACGTCGTCGGAGTCCTCGGCACCCTGCTCGTGGCCGGTTCCCTGTCCGACGCCATTGGCCGCCGTCCCGTTCTCGCGCTGTCGCTCGCCCTCACGGCGCTGAGCGCTCTGGGATTCGCGCTGGCAGACGGTCTCACGGTCCTGCTGATCTCGCGTGTGCTGAGCGGCGTGGCGACCGGGCTCATCACCGCGACGGCAACGTCGGCGATCGCGGAACTCGTGCGCGGGCGCAGGACGGCAGCCGTGCTGAGCACCGCTGCCAACGTCGGCGGCCTCAGTCTCGGCGTCGTCGCCGCGGGCGTCCTGGCACAATGGGTCACAGCACCGACTCACACCGTGTTCTGGTGCTACCTGGCGGCGTGCGCCGTCGCCGGCGTCTCCTGGCTGGTCATCCCCGAGACCGCAGAGGAGACCGCAGACCGAACGGCGCGCTGGCAGCCTCGTATCCGCCGCCCGGTCCTTCCCGACGGAGCAAGCCGGGTGCGGTCGTTCGTCGCCAGCGGCGTGCTCGTCGCGGCCTCCTCGGGCGTCAACGGGTTCTTCTCCTCGCTGGCTCCTGCGTTCCTGCGCGACGACCTGGGCGTATCGAACTTCGCCGTCATCGGCGTGGGCGTCGGCACGCTGTTCATCAGCGCGCTGCTGGCGCAGATCGTCACGCCTGCGGCCCTTTTGCGACGCGACATCGGGACGGCCCTCCTGGCCGTGGGGATGATCGTGATAGAGGCCGCGCTGTGGACCCACTCCGCGCCGCTGTTCATCGTCGGCACTGTCTTCGCCGGCGCGGCGGTCGGAACGCTGTGGCGACACGGTCTGAGCGTTACCGACGCACTGTGCGATCCCGGCAATCGAGCCGAGCTCAACGCAACCTACTTCTTGTTCCTCTACTCCGGGCTCGTCGTCCCGGCCCTGCTGCTCGGCTTCGCCGACCAGGCCGTCGGGACACGCGCCTCCAGCACCATGCTCGCCGCTCTCGTCATATCCACCGCGCTCGTGGGCCTCGTCCTCGGTCGACGCACCGCATCAACCAGCACACCCGACACCTTCAGCAGACCGTCAACATACCTCACCCCAGTGGAGGAAAATCATGAATGACCCCGCAAGCGCCCCCCGCGTCCCCGGCAACCCGGTCCGCGACCTGCCGCTGCCCGAGCTGGCCGGTTTCACCCACCGTTGGGTCGACGCGGACGGCGTCCGGCTGCACGCGGTCGAGGGCGGTCAGCCGGACCGTCCAGCCGTCGTGCTGCTCGCCGGGTTCCCGCAGACCTGGTGGGCATGGCGCAAGGTGATGCCGAACCTGGCCGACCGATTCCACATCATCGCGATCGACCTGCCGGGCCAGGGCCACTCCGAACGCCCGGACATCAGCTACGACACGCACACGGTCGCCGCGCACGTCCACGCCGCGGTCAAGGCGCTCGGAGTCTCGACATACTGGCTGGTCGCCCACGACATCGGCGCGTGGGTCGGCTTTTCCCTCGCCCTGAAGTACCAGAGCCAGTTGCGTGGCCTGGCACTGCTCGACGCCGGCATCCCGGGCATCACCCTCCCTGACGCCATTCCGACCAACCCCGAGCAGGCGTGGAAGACCTGGCACTTCGCCTTCCACCTCGTGCCCGACCTGCCCGAGACACTGCTCGCCGGCCGCGAACGGGAGTACGTCGGCTGGTTCCTGAAGGTCAAGACTCTCTCCTCCGACACCTTCGACGACGTCGAAATTGAGCAATACGCCGCGTCCGTGGCCGCCGACGGCGGTCTCCGCGCATCCCTGGCCTACTACCGGGATGCCGCCGAGTCGGCGCGGAAGAACCACGAAGCGCTGGAACAACAGCGCCTGGGAGTTCCGGTTCTCGGGATCTCCAGCAGCCACGGCTCCATCCCCGACATGGCAGCTTCCATCAGGCCGTGGGCCGACCACGCCACCGGGATCGTCGTGCCGGACGCAGGACACTTCATCCCCGATGAACAGCCCGATGCCGTCGCTGCCGCGCTGACCGACTTCATCACCGAAGATGATTGAGACTGGGCGGAAGCAAGGGTGAGGGCCGGCACCCGCACCCCTGACCGACTCAGCTGTCCGGCATCGCAGTACTGCGACTCCGCCTGGTCCGCTCTGCGGGTGACAAGCGTCGCCGAACTCGTCACGCAAGGCGCTCCAACCCCAGGGCCCCGGTGTTTGCCCGGCTGGTCCCACCTTCAATACGGCGAAACCAGCCGGCGAGGGGGACGCCTGCGCGTGATCACCGGCCGTCGCCCCTGCGCTCCGTCTGGGGTGACGACAACCGGTCTGCTGACGCCCGTGGTGGTACGGGTCGTTGGAGCGGGCCTGGGCGGCGTCGGCGACCCGCTGGAGGTCGTCGCGGGTGGCGCCGCCGGCGGCCTGGACGGCGATGCCGATGGCCACGGTCATGAGGTAGCGGGCGGGTTCCCCCGGGGGGCGGGGTCCGGGGGCAGATCGCCTTCGTCGACGGCTTGCCGGAACCGGTCCTTGAGGTGGGCGGTGCCCTCGTCGCGCCGGGCGAGCCCGAGGACGGCTGACGGTGGTGAGGAGCGGCGAGGATCAGGCGCGGTTGGTGGAGAGCGGCGGGGCGCCGGCCTTCCTACGGCGCTCCGCCGCCCCCTTCCGCGCCCTGGCGGCAAGACATCATCGCGCGGCCGGAAGAAACGTGACCCGCCAGAGCCCGGTGTGGTTCCGCCTCACGCGGTCAGCCAGGTGCTCGCGGTGGTACGCGCGGCCAGCGCGGCGGCGTCCGGGGTGACCCCGATGCCCGGACCGGTGGGCAGGTCGAGGTGTCCGTCCCGGAGCACGAACGGTTCGGTGAGGTCGTGCTCGTAGTAGCGGGCGGAGCCGGAGGTGTCGCCCGGCACGGTGAAACCGGGCAGTCCGGCCAGCGCGACGTTCGCGGCGCGGCCGATGCCGGTCTCGAGCATCCCGCCGCACCAGACGGCCACGCCATGGGCGCGGCAGACGTCATGAACGCGCCGGGCCTCGAGGTACCCGCCCACACGCCCCGGTTTGATGTTGACGATCCGGCACGCTCCGAGCGCCAGCGCGTCCGCGGCCCCCTGGGCGGAAACGATCGACTCGTCGAGGCAGATCGGCGTACGGATGAGCCGTGCCAGCTCCGCGTGCTGGCGCAGCTGTTCCTCCTGGAGCGGCTGTTCCACGAGCAGCAGTCCGAAGTCGTCGAGCCGCGCCAGGTGCCGGGCGTCGGCGAGGGTGTACGCGGCGTTGGCGTCGACCTGTAGCAGGATGTCGTCGCCGAACCGCTCCCGCACCGCGCGCACGGGCTCGACATCCCATCCGGGCGCGATCTTGAGCTTGATCCGCAGATAGCCCTCGGCGAGGTAGCCGCCGACGACGTCGAGCAGCTGCGGCACGGAGTCGAGGATGCCGACCGAGACGCCGGCGGGCACCCGGTTGCGGGTCGCGCCCAGGTAGTTGCCCAGTGACTCGTCACGGGCCCGAAGTTGCGCGTCGAGCACGGCGGTTTCCAAGGCGCCCTTCGCCATCCGGTGCCCGCGCACCGGCGCGAGCAGTTCCGCGACCTCCTCGGCTCGCACCTCGCCGCGTTCGAGCAGCCGGGGGCCGAGGAACCGTTCCAGCACCTCCGCCGCGCCCGCCACGTATTCGGAGGAGTACATCGGCGCGCCGAACGCCACGCATTCGCCCCAGCCCTCGGCTGCGGGGGTGACCACGCGGACGAGCAGCAGGTCCCGTTCGTGAATGGTGCCGAAGGACGTGCGGAACGTGTTCCGCAACGGCATCGTCACCCGGATCAGCTCGATTCCCTCGATCTTCATTCGGTTCGTCCTTTCGGGAAGGCCGCGAGCACGGCGGCGGCGATCGCGGATCGTTCGGTCAGGGCCGCGACCGACACGTGTTCATGACGGGCGTGGGCGCCGTCACCGACCGCGCCGATCCCGTCGAGCACCGGGACTCCGGTCGCGGCGGCGAAGTTGCCGTCGCTGGCGCCGCCCACGGACACCTCGGCGAGGTCCGCCCCGAGTTCCGCGGCCGCCGCGCGGGCGAGGCCGGCCATGGCGGTGATCGCGGGGGTGCGTTCCATCACGGGCCGGTTCCACTCGCCGGTGACGGTGATGTCGGCCCGTGGATCGTGGGGTTCCAGGCGCGCGAGCGCGTGGTCCACCCGGTCCGCCTCGGCCTGGCTGGCGACCCGCACGTCGACCCGTGCGGCGGCTCGCCCCGCCACCACGTTGATCGCGCTGCCGCCGTGTACGAGGCCGACGTTGACCGTGGTACCGGCCGCCGGATCGGCCAGCGCGTGCAGTGCCAACGTGGCCCGGGCCATCTCGTCGATGGCGCTCACCCCCTTTTCCGGCTCCAGCCCGGCGTGCGCCTCGCGCCCGGTCACGGTCACATCGAAGATGCCGACGCCCTTGCGGCCGGTCTTCAGCGCACCGGCGGCGCTGCCTTCGAACACGAGGACGGCCGCCGCCCCGGCGCAGGCACGCTCGATCACCGGACGGGAGACAGGGCTGCCGATCTCCTCGTCGCCGTTCAGCACGAGCCGGACCGGGGGCGCCTGGTGTCCGGTGGCGTAGAGGGCGCGCAGCGCCCAGACCGCCTGCACCAGCCCGGCCTTCATGTCGAAGATCCCTGGCCCGGTCGCCCGGTCGCCGTCCACCGTGCACGGCCAGTCGGCGAGCGTGCCCGCCGGCCACACCGTGTCGTAGTGGCCGAGCAGGACAACCGGCGCGCAACCGGTACCGGCGAACTCGAGGGTGAGTGTGTCCCCGTGAGAGCCGCCGTCGGTACGGGAGCGGTGCCGCGGTTCGCCGAGCATGCCGGTGACCCACCGCTCGAGCCAGGCCAGCCCGCGGTCCAGCAGTGCCGGGTCATCGCTGGGGGTTTCCTGACCGACCAGGTCCAGGACGTCGTCCAGCACGTGCCCGCGGTGCCGTTCGAGCCATCGGTGCAGGCTCGCGCCGTCGACATCGCGCAGCGCGGAGGGGTCGGGTACAGCCATCATCGCGATGCCTCCTGTGGGGTCCTCTCGTTCGCGGCCACCGACCGCCGCATGGTTTCCGGCAGGCCCAGGACGCAGACGGCGACGAGCGCCGCAACCGCCAGGCCCAGCAAGGGCACACTCCACGTGGCCCTGCCGGATGACACGAACACCAGCGTGGCCACGGTCGGGGCGAGCCCGCCGCCCAGCGCGGCGCCGAGCTGGTAGCCCAGCGACGCGCCGCTGTAGCGGACCGTCGCCGGGAACTGTTCGGCGATCATCGCGGGCGTCGCGCCCTTCATCGACGCCGTCAGCGGTGAAGCCAGTGCGAACGCCAGGTGGAACAGGACCGGGTTGCCGTTCTTCACCAGCCAGAAGAAGGCGAACAGGTAGACCCCGGTCAGCACCGCGCCGACGAGCACGACGGGACGTCGGCCGAAGCGGTCCGCCAGCGCTCCGGACACCAGCGAGAAGATGGTGGCTCCGGTGAGGAAGACCGCCTGTGCCCCGAGGCTTTCACCGGTGGAATGGCCCACCGCGACGGCGTAGGTGAGGAAGAAGGAGAAGCCGATGTAGGCGATGGCGTTGTAGCCCAGGCTCAGGCCGAACGTCAGCAGCAGCGCGCGGGGGTGGTGGCGGACCACGGTGACCAGTGGAACGGCCGGCGGGGCGCCGGAGTCCGCCTGCCGCGGCACGTCGTCCACGCCCTGGCGAGCGACCAGGCCGACGACGATCAGCAGACCGCCCAGCAGAAACGGGATCCGCCAGCCCCAGGTGAGCATCGCGTCCGGGAACAGTGCGTTCATGGTCGCGAAGACGGCGATCGCCAGCAGTCCGCCGATGCTGATCCCGGCGCCGGTGAAGCTGCCGTAGAACGCCCGTCTGTCCGGTGGTGCGGACTCGACCCCGTACAGTGCCGCGCCGCCCCACTCACCGCCCGCGGCGAGGCCCTGCACCAGCCGCAGCACCACGAGCAGGATGGGGGCCCACACACCGATCACCGCGTAGGTCGGCAGCAGCCCGACGGCCATCGTGGACAGCCCCATCGTGGTCAGCGTGAGGATCAGCATCCGGCGCCGCCCGACGCGGTCGCCCCAGTGCCCGGCCAGGATCCCGCCGAGCGGGCGGGCCAGGAAACCGGTGCCGAACGCGGCGAAGGCCAGCAGTGTGCCGACGAGCGGATCGTCGGCGGGGAAGAACAGCTTGTTGAAGACCAGCGAGGCTGCGGTGCCGTAGATGAGGAAGTCGTAGTACTCGAGCGTGGTCCCCATACAGGACACGAAGAAGATCTTGAGCATGCCGGGGCGTGCTCCGGGTGGTGCGGCCATCCAGCCACCCTCCTTGACGCGCTTGGGCGCCCCTTGGTGACGAAGTCGTGCAGCAGTTCTACAGTGTCCGCCGCATTCAGGCAAGGATTCGGCGACGAATGCCTGATTCAGTCGTTCCGCTGATGACGGTGCACCAGAACGGCGGCCGAGCCGATAGGCTGCCTGATCCGTGCGCTGTCGGCGGCGTGGACGCCGGTTCCGCGCACCACGTGACGAGAAGAAGGGCGCCGATGGCGGACGATGGCAAGCTGGACGACGCCGACCTCGACCTGATCGCTGCGCTGCAGCACGCGCCCCGGGCACCCTTCGACATGCTGGCGCGTGTGCTCGGCAGCTCCGCGCGCACGGTCGGGCGCCGGTACGGCCGTCTGCTGGACGAGGGCCTGCTCCGGGTCATCTGCGAGGTGGACTGGTCGCTGCTCGCCGAGGGACCGCCCGTGCACCTGTGGATCGACACCGAACCCGGGCGGGCCCGCGAGGTCGCCGCCGCCCTCGCCGACCGGGCAGACACCGCACACGTCGGCATCACATCCGGGCACGGGGACGTCTACGCCGTCCTGCACGGGATGACCCGGGCGGCGACCAGCTCTGCGCTGGTCGACGACATCCCGGGCATCCCGGGTATCCGCGGGGTACGGGCGCACTGGAGTCTGCGGAGGCTCACCAGTTCCGCGGCGTGGCGGCTGCCGCGGCTGACCGCGGACCAGGAGGCGGCGCTCGCCGCGCACACCGCGGCCGACGAGGGCAACGACCCGAACCTCGGCCCGTTGGAACGCGAGGTGGCGGCCGTACTGCGGGACAACGCGCGGACCCCCTACTCCGACCTCGCCCGCGCCCTGGACGTCTCCGAGTCCCGTGCCCGGCGCACGGCGACGGCGATGTTCGCCTCGGGACTGCTGCGCCCCCGCGTAGAGGTCGAACCGCGACACCTCGGCTACCAGGTCGAGGCCGTACTCGAAATCTCCTGCCCGCCGAGCGCGGCCACCCGGCTGAGCACAGCGCTCGCCGCCCACCCGGCCACACGGTTCCTCGCGCTCATCGGCGCTGCCAGCACCTTCGTGTGCGACGGTGTGTTCCGCGACGAAGGAGACCTGGCCGATTTCATCATGGGCGGGGCCGCCGCGGACGTCGAGGTCACGGCCGTCGCATGCACACTGCAACTCGAAGTCTGGAAGCGCTATTGGCGGCGAACGCCGCACCCGGAGCGTCCGCCGGGACAGGGACGCCGATCCGCGCCTCGGAGCCTGCCTGCAGGCTGACCCCTCGGCGCGGGCGGCGGGCTGTTCCCTGGAACTCTCCGACCGGCCACTTCTCTGTCACGTTCGGCGTGCCGATGTGAATCGCGGCCCTGGGCGGCCGCTGCGCGCTCCTGACGTGGCCGGCCTGGACGGCGAGCCGCGGGGGAGCATTGCATGACCCCGGTCCGGTCATCGTGAAGGCGCTCGGCTGCCGCGCCGAAGCTGCCGCGCGGCTGGTCACGGAAGCGCTCGGACGGTGCCGGCGCACCGAGGCCGTGCCGGTGGGGTGCGGGAGGTGTGGTGTGGCGTGTCCGGGATGACGCCCTCGCTGTCTGGCGGGTGGTCAGAAGTCGTAGGGCTTCTCGGTGTTCCAGTTCAGTACGTCGGCCTCGTTCCAGCTGAACTGCTGCTTCTCGCCCTTCATGACGACGGAGTAGGAGGGGTTCTGGTGGCCGTCCGCGTCGCGCAGTGCGATGGCGAGCGACTGGGCCGTCTGGTTGTCCGAGCCGTAGTCGAAGAGGTTCACCGCGCTGTATGCCGTGGCGCCGGGCTGGAGTGTGATGCGCTGGTCGCCGCCCGGGTTGTCCTTCTTCGAGTGCGGCAGTGCGGTGTCGTCGTCGCCGAGCTTCACGGCGGGGTAGGAAGTGACCCAGCAGGGCGTGGTGCCCTGGTTCGAGGCGGTGATCAGCAGGTGGTCGCCCTGCTGTCCGGCGAACCGGTGCACCGCGGTGACCAGCATCTCGTCGCCGAGGCACTGCTGGGCAGCGACCGATGCGTCCTTGCTGGCGACCTCGTCGGACCCGTCCGAGGTGGTGGCCGAGCGCGCGTCCGTCTTGGTGTCACTGTTGCTGTTGGCCTGCTCCGCGCCGTCCTTGCGGTCCCGGTCGGACGCCGACTTGCTCTGCGCGGTAGCGGTGGTGTTGTCGCTGCCTGCCGCCTTCGAGTCGCCGTCGGCGCCGCCGCAGGCGGTCAGGCCCAGCGCCAGCGCGGCGGTGACGGCGGCCAGGGCGGCGGTACGAATCCGGGACGTACGCATGATCGGGTTCCCCCTTGGGTTCGTGCGGGAGTCTTCGTTGGCGGTTCCCGCGGTCTGAACACCACTTTTCCCGGGGCCGCTGACGTTTCGGAAACGTCTCACTCACGTCCGGCAAACGAACCGCTCGCGGACGGGTGAGACCGAGCCGCGGGCGAACAGTCCGTCTCCGTCCGCGCCGCGCCACGGTGCCGTCCGGGTGGCTGGTGGACGCTGTACTTGATCTTGATGAGGTCGCCCGGACTCCGGGGTATCCGGGTGGATGGGCCGAGCCCCCGGCCAGCCTTCGAGGCGAGGTCTACACCGGTGTTCCGACTCCGTGCAGCAGGGTGTCCACCACACGTGCGGCCAGCTGGTCGACGGCGCCGATATCGACGAGCTCCCGCCCTTCTTCGGCCGCCTCGTGGATCAGGGCGTAGTAGACCCGGCGGGCCCACTCCAGGTCGGTGTCCGCGGACAGCAGGCCGGCCTCCTGTGCGCGGCGGAAGAGCTGATCGCACTGGGCCAGGACGTCGGCGTGCACGCGCGCCGCCTCGGGGTCGGAGGGAGCGGTCCGGCTCATCGCGAAGCTCCAGCCGATCTTCACCTGAAGGACGTTGGCGGTCACCTGGTGCAGGGCGACCAGCGGTGGGGAGGTGAGCGGGCGGGCGGCCTCCACGGCCTGGTGGAACCGCTCGGTCGCCCAGATCACCAGTGCCTCGACCAGTGCCTCGCGGGTGGCGAAGCGCCGGTGCACGGTGGTGCGGGCCACCCCGGCCGCCGCTGCGATCTGTTCCATGGTCGCCGCCGGGTCGGCGGCCAGGACGCGTTCGGCCGCCTCCAGGATCGTCCGCACCGTCCGCTCCGCATCGGCGCGCAGCGCGCGCCCCCTCGTCTCCATGAACGCGACAGTACATCCAGGACGCCAAACCCCGGCTACTTGCATCACTGATGTTGCATCTACTAGCTTTACGGCGTCGCTGGAGTAGCGATTGGTTCCTTGCCCCGACAGGAGCGCACTCATGGATCTGCAGCTGAAGAACACCACCGCCGTGGTCACCGGCGCGAGCCGCGGCATCGGACTGGCCACCGTCCAAACGCTCATCGCCGAAGGCGTGCGCGTGGTGGCCGCCGCCCGCACCATCACCCCGGAGCTGAAGGAGACCGGCGCCCTGGCCGTACCGGTGGACCTGCTGACTCCCGACGCCCCCGCCCAGCTGATCGACCGCGCCACCACCGAGTTCGGCGACCTCGACCTGCTCGTCAACAACGTCGGCGGCGGCGACAGCGGAGAGGGCCAGACCGGCGGCTTCCTCTCCTTCACCGACCAGCAGTGGCAACAGTCCCTCGACCTGAACTTCCTGGCCGCCGTGCGGACCAGCCGGGCGGCGTTGCCCAGCCTGCTGCGCCGCCGCGGGGCGCTGGTCAACATCTCCTCCAACGGCGCCCGGATGCCGCATGCCGGGCCCGTCCCCTACACCACTGCCAAGGCCGCGCTGACCGCCTTCGGCAAGGCACTGGCAGAGGAGTTCGGACCGCAGGGCGTGCGCGTCAACACCATCTCGCCGGGCGCGGTGCGTACCGCGATGTGGGAGAGCCCGGATGGCTACGGCGCGGAGCTGGCCCGCTCCATGGGGATCAGCCAGGAGCAGTTGCTGGCTCAGATCCCGGCCTCGATGGGCATGACCACCGGCCGCCTGCTCGAACCGTCCGAGGTCGCCACGGCCGTCGCCTACCTTGCCTCACCGCTGGCGGCCAGCATGTCCGGCACGGACCTGCTGATGGACGCTGGAGCTGTCAAGACCGCCTGACACGACGTCTCAGCAACGCACCTGACCCGCCGTGGGTCAGGTCTGCGAAGGCGTGTTCGCAAACGGCTCGTTCTGCGGCGATCAGCTGGTTGACCTGCTTCTTCGCGGGCGGGAGCTTCTTGCCCCTGGGCTTCTGCCAGCCGGTGATGACCGCCCGGCCGCTGCTGTCGTCGCCACCGCCGTCGAGGCCGACGAAGCCGAGGCCGGCGATCGCGGCGAGGCCGGCCGCGCGGAGTCGGCCGGCCACGTGGTCATCTGGTGGTCTTCCGGTTCCGAAGGGCTGCCGCGGTGAAGCGCGTCATTTCTCGGCCGGGGCGGGGGCTCGGGGAAGGCGTAGCTGGAAGCATGCTCCGAGGGTCCGGGGGGTGAGGGTGAGGGTGCCTCGGTGGCGGTGGGCCAGGTCGCGGGCGATGGCGAGGCCCAGGCCGGTGCCGCCGTGGTCGCGGGAGCGGGCGTCGTCGAGCCGGACGAAGCGTTCGAAGATGCGCTCGGCGTCCTCGGTGGCCACGCCCGGTCCGTCGTCGTGCACCGTGAGGACGACCCAGGCGTCCTGGTTTCGGACGGTGACCTGGATGCGGTGTGCGGCGTGGCGGGCGGCGTTGTCGATGAGGTTGCGCAGCAGCCGTTCGTATTCGTCGGGGTTTCCGTGTACGTGTGCGGGGGCGGTGCTGTCGCAGGTGAGGGTCAACGGCCGTGCGGTGAGGGGGTATTGCTCGGTCAGCCGGGAGGCGAGGGCTGTCAGGTCGACGGTTTCGGGGTCGGCTGCGGGGGTGCGGGTGTCGAGGCGGGCGAGGAGCAGCAGGTCCTCGGCGAGGGCTTGGAGGCGGCGGGTCTGTCGTGCGGCGGTGGTGGCCGCGGTGGGCCAGTCGGTGCGTTCCGGGTAGGCGAGCGCGACTTCCAGGCTGGCCAGCAGTGTGGTGAGGGGGCTGCGCAGTTCGTGGGCGGCGTCCGCGACGAAGCGGCGTTGCTGGGCGGCGGCGTTGTCGAGGCGTTGGAGGGTGGTGTTGATGGTGGTGGCCAGGGCGGTGATCTCGTGTCCCGTGGCGGGGACGGTGACGCGTTCGCGGGGGTCGCTCGCGGTGACCGAGGCGGTGAGGACGCGGATGGCTTCGACCGGCCGCAGCGCGATGCGGACGGCGAAGTAGGCGACGGCGCCGATCAGAACGAGGCTGACGAGCCCGGCCCGCAGCAGCAGGCGGTCGGTGGTCTTGGTGACTGCCTCGGCCGTGTGGGGGAGCACTACCACATAGACCCGCAGCTTGGCGTCGGCGGCGACGCCCAGAGCGGCGGCTTTGTCGCTGCTCAGTTCATCGGCGCTGATATCGGCGGACATGACCATGTAGGTCCGGCCGGCCATATCGGACCCGTCCCTGGGGTTGTCGTCGCGGCGCACCGGTATACGGATGGGACGGATCGTCAAGAGCGCGGAGTCCTTGGCCTGCGATGGGGCGGGCAGCACATGGCGGGTGCCGGGATCGAGATCGTCCATGCCTCCGCCGTAGGCGACAGCGGAGCGCCGGCCGCTCGCGACGACCTCGTACGGCACGGCGCTTCTGCGAACGGGCACCACACCCTCGTTCAGCTGATCGACGAGGGCCCAGAGCTGCTCCTGGGCTTGCTTCTCGGCGATCCGCGTGCCCTCACGGTAGACGTCGCGGTGTACCCACCAGCCGGTACCGACCAGGATGACGGCGGCGGCCGCGGCGGCGGCCAGGGCCGCGCGGGCTCGTACCGAACGCGGCCGCCAGCGGCGTCGCGGCTCAGTCGCGTTCACGGTCGTCCACCAGCCGGTAGCCGGTACCCCGTACGGTCTGCAGGGACTTCCGGTGGAACGCGGTGTCCACCTTCTTGCGGAGGGCGCTGACGCGCGCCTCCACCAGGTTGGGATCCTGGGCGTCGTCGGGCCACGCGTGATAGAGCAGATCCGTTTTGGAGACCGCCTGGCCCGCCCGGCGGGCCAGCAGCTCCAGCACGGCGAACTCCCGGGGTGTGAGTTCCACCCGGGTCCCGGCCCGGCGGCAGACCCGGCCGGCGACATCCAACGAGAGGTCGCCCACGGCAAGGACGGGCGGGGCGGCCGTGGCGGCTCGTCTGACCAGGGCCCGCAGCCGTGCGACGAGCACCATGTAGGAGAAGGGTTTGGCCAGGTAGTCATCGGCCCCCGTGTCCAGGGCCTCTGTCTGATCCCACTCCCCGTCCTTGGCGGTGAGTACCAGGATGGGGGTCGCGTTGCCCTCCCGGCGCAGCTGGGCGCAGACCTTGTAGCCGTTGAGTCCCGGCAGCATCAAGTCCAGTACGACAAGGGCGTATTCGCCGGTCCGGGCCATCCACAGTCCCTGCCGGCCGTCGTGGGCGAGGTCGACGCTGTAGCCCTCGGCGGTCAGACCGGTGTGCAGGGTGTGGGCAAGGTCCACCTCATCTTCGATCACCAGGATGCGCATGGGGTGCAGCCTCGCACAGCGCCGGTCCGCCTTCCTGATCGGCCGGTCAGGTTGGGTCAGCAACGGGTCAATGGGGTCCGGCCACGCTGGCGGAGTGTGTTCGCCACTGCTGAAAGGCCCTGTCGCCGATGTCCCTTGATGAACATGCCCCGGCCGTGGTCAGGACGGGTTCCCCTCCCGTACCCGCCCGTCGGCAATCACCGAGCCCGGCCAGAGCCGTTGTCGTCATCGCGCCCTTGGCGCTGACCATCGCTCTGGGGCTCTGGGGTATCCGCAGGAAGAACACCATGTGGGGGGACGAGTCCGTCACCTATCAGCTCGCGCACCGCGATCTTTCACAGATATGGCACACCGCCCAGCATATTGATCTGGTCCATGCCCTCTACTACGCCGTGATGCATGAGATCTTCGGTCTCTTCGGCGGAGGGCTCCTGACGTTGCGGCTGCCGTCTGTGCTGGCAATGTCCGTGGCGGCGAGCGGAGTCGGGCTTCTGGGGCTACGCCTGGCGGGACCCCGCGCCGGGCTGCTGGCCGGGCTGGTGTTTCCGCTCCTTCCCCAGGTACAGAAGTACGCGCAGGAAGGCCGCTCGTATGCCATGGTCTGTGCCCTGGTCACCTGGGCCACCTATGCGCTCGTGGCCAGCGTCCCGCATCGCGCCCGGTGGCGGTGGGCGGTCTATGGCTCCACCATGCTGCTGGCCTGTCTGCTCCATGAGTTCGCGGTCCTCGCCCTGGTCGCACACGGCGTCACACTGGTTGTCTCCCGTGTGCCACGTCCGGTGCTGAGGGCGTGGAGTGTGGCCGCCGCGGGTGTTGTGGCCGGGCTGTTGCCGCTGGCGATCCGCAGTGCGGGGCAGTCGGGGCAGATCTCCTGGATCGGCGGACCGGTGCGGCTTCGTTATTTCCTGGTTGTGGCGGTCGTGGGCGTGGCGTGTGCCCGATGGCCTCTGGGGGTGAGGGGGCCCGTGCGGCTTTCCGTGCTGGCTGTGCCGATTCTTGTGCTTCCGGGCCTTCTGCTGCTGATCACCTCACTGGTCAAGCCCCTTTTCGTCGACCGGTATGTGCTCTACAGCAATATCGGAATCGCGTTGCTGCTGGGTGGCTGGATGGATTACTTCCACCTGGTGCAGCGGTCTTCCCGCACGGTGTGGATCGCGGTGGTTGCCGTACTGGCCGCGCTCGTCCCGTCGAGCCTGTCGCTGAGGACGCCCCAGAGCCGGAGCAATGACGTCACCGCCATCGGCGCCGCCGTACGCAGGGAAGGCCGTCCCGGCGACGGGCTGCTCTATCTCTCCGGCCAGCACCGGATCTTGACCGCGGCCAACCCCGAGGACACCCGTTTTCTGACAGATCTCGCCCTGGCGCAGGATCCCGTATCGTCGAACACACTTGCAGGTGTCGAGCTTCCCGCCCAGGATATTGCGGCACGCATGCTGGAATTCGACCGGATCGTCGCGGTCCGCGCGGCGGGTGCGCACTCGCCGACCAACCCGCAGGAGGAAGCGAAAACACGCATCCTGCGGCGCCACTTCCGCGCGTACGGAACAACCCATGTCAACGGGGCGCGAGTCACCGTCTATGTCCGAGACCACGACCCGTCTTTGAAGGCCGGTCCTGGATCCAACAGCCCTGGAGCGAGCGGTGGGGTGATGAGGTGACCGCGACTGGTTGACCGCGACTGGTGCCGGCCCGGCCGGCACCACCGCCGTCACGCTGTCTCGACCCGGAAGCCACGGACCTCGACTTGCCGGTCGCTGCTGCCGTGGGAGGCTGCGGCTGTTCTCCGCGCTGCCCGACTCCTCACGACCGCACGCCAACGGCGCCTGCCATTCGCCTGCCACTGGCCGTGAACGGAAGCGATCACCGACCCGATCAGTCGGCTCGGCACCTGGCTGGGCCTCGGTGAGGTACACGACATCGCGCGGGTGAAGGTGAACGGGGCTGACGCGGGGACCGTGTGGTGCGCGCTTTACCGGCGGCGGCCGTGGCCGTCTGAGACACCTGACGGGCCGCTCGTTCGAACGGGTCGTAGTCATGTATGTGAGGACCACCAAGAAGACGAGCAAGTCCGGCACCGTCCGCTACCTCCACCCGGCCCACCATCAGGCGGACCCGGCCGTCGGCCGGTCGGTGCCGAAGGTGCTCTACACCTTCGGCAGGGAGGACCGGCTCGACCACGCCGCGATCCTGCGCCTGATCCGATCGCTGTCGAAGCTGGTGGCGACCGAGGCGGAACCGGTCGGGCCCGCCGCCCTCCCGACCGGGACCGTCCGGGAGGAGGTCCGGCGGCTCGACCGGCTGTGGCGTTCGCGTGCCGTTGAGACCACGAGCAGCCCATGGCAGGCTCATGCCGCATGATCGATGAATTCGCGAAAGACAACCTGCACGGAAGACTGCGGCGGGACCGCAAGGCGCTGCTCTGGAAACTCGACGGCTTGTCCGAATACGACGCCCGCCGACCTTTGACAGCGACCGGGACCAACCTCCTCGGCCTGGTCAAACACGTGGCCACCGTCGAGGCCAGGTACTTCGGCGAGGTCTTCGACCGCCCTTCCCCGGAACCGCTGCCCCGGTGGCAGGACTACAACGGCAGCGATCTGTGGGCGACCGAGGACGAGACCCGCGATCAGATCATCGGGTTCTACCGGCGCACGTGGGAACACTCGGACGCGACGATCAACGAGCTTGCCCTCGATGCCCCCGGCCACGTGCCGTGGTGGCCGGAGCCTTATCCCAACACGAACCTGTTCGCCATCATGGTCCATGTTCTCGGCGAGACCATCCGGCATGCCGGGCACGCCGATATCCTGCGCGAGGGCCTCGACGGCCGGACCGGGGTGCGCGCCGAAAACGAGGAGCAGATCGACGAGCAAGCCCGTGCAGCCCACTGCGCGAAGATCGAGCAGGCTGCCAGGACAGCCGCACCCATCAAGGCTCAGAGGTTTCTCACGTGACGTGATGTTCGTACGGCATGATGCCGGTCGTGGGTGCTGATCTGCCGAAGCGTCTGGTTTCTGATGGACTCTGGGGGCTGGCCGCCCCGTTGCTGCCGTCGTTCGCTGCTCGTCCGCAAGGTGGTGGGACCGCTCCGTGTGACGAGCGGGCCGTGTTCACGGCAGTGGTGTACGCGCTGACCAGCGGCTGTGCCTGGCTGCATCTGCCGCCGACGTTCGGCACGTCGCCCGCCACCGCGCATCGCCGCTTCACGGTACGGACCGAGGCCGGCCTGTGGCGTCGGCTGCACACCGGCGGGTGCTGGACGAACTCGGGGCCCGGGGCGAGGTGGACTGGACCTCGGCGATCATCGACGCGGCCTCCGTTCGCGCCAAAAGGGAGGATCGCTGACCGGGCCGAACCCGGTCGTTCGCGGTAAGAAGGGCAGCGAGCCGCATGTGCTGTCCGATGCCCAGGGCATCCCGCTCCGCGTCGCCGTGTCCGGCGCGAACATGCACGACAGCCTCGCCCTCGAGCCGCTCATCCGCGGCATACCCGCCGTCCGGTCCCGCTGGGGACCACGGCGGCGCCGACCCGTCAAACTCCGCGTGGTCCTCGCCTTCCTCGGCCTGGCCGCCGCTCTGACCGGCTACAAGAAGCTCGCGAAACGTGTCACGTGAGACACTCTCTTAAATGAACGTTGTTCATTAATTTCCGCTACAATGAGCCGCATGTCCTCCTCGTCAACCCGGTCCCGCGGTCGGCCACCGCGCATCGGCCGTGAACTCCACTTCGCCAACGAGGGGACACGGGAAGGCAAGATGAGTCACAGTCGGCCCATGCGCCGGAGCGCCCGGTGAGCACGGACGGGACCAGGGCCCGGGAGCGGGCATGGCTGGTACGGCTTCAGCCCGAGGACGAGGCGGTAATCGGCTCCGCCGTGTCCGATCCCATGCTGGTCGCCGAGGTGGTCGCCCGGGTCGGCCGCGCCGCGGCGGGGTGGGCCATCGAGGCCGGCCAGGCCATGGCGGCCAGACGGAACGTCCACGGTCTCTCCGACGTCCGGTACGTCCACTTCCGGCCGCGCCGTTCCTACGAGGCCCTGGCTCTGTCCGCCGTCGTCTCCCTGTCGGGGGACCACACTCCGCCCGCTGCTCTGCGCAGCGAGATCTCCGCCTTGGTCAGGGAAGCCGTACCGAGGGGTGTGTCGGTGGACGTGGGGCTCCAGGGCGTCCAACTGTTCCATTCGGACTTCCTCGGCAGACTCTTCGACTGGTGCGGTGCCCATCTGCCCCCGGAGAGTCAGTCGGAGGTCATGCGGCAGATGTCCGCGGACTTGTTCGAAGGGATGGCCGCGCTGAGCGCCCTGATGGCACAGGAGTTTGCCGTCACCCGTGACCGCTGGCTCGCCGGTGCCGCGGCGGCCCGGCAGGAAATGGTGCGGGACATCCTCGCGGGCCGGAAGATCGACCGCGACGTGGCCATGAGCCGACTCTCCTACGATCTGACCGTGCACCATCTGGCGCTTATCGCCTGGTCCGACACCGAAGTGGCCGGTGGCGCCGATGAACTCGCCGACGCCGCGACGCGGCTGCTGACGACCGCCGGATGCTCCTCGGTCCTGCTGGTACCCACCGGCACGGCCAAGTTGTGGGCGTGGGGAGGCAGGGTCAGCGGTCCGCCCACGCCGGGCCCGGACCGGCAGTCCGCGCCGCGGAACCCGGGGCTCCCGCCGCATCTGCGCGTCGCGCTGGGGCGTCCCGGATACGCCCTCGCCGGCTTCCGCCGCTCCCACGAGGAGGCGCTGGCAGCCGAACGGGCCGGCCGGGTGGGACGGTCTCCGGGGCCCGTGTACGACTACGAGCGGCTGGAGCTGCCGATCCTCCTGAACGCCGACCCGGTCGCGGCGGCGGAGTTCGTGACCCGGGTGCTGGGGCCGCTTGCGGCCGACGACCCGGCGATGGCGGAGCTGCGGAGCACGCTGAGCGCCTACCTCGACGACGACCGTGCCGTCTCGGCTGTCGCCGAACGGCTGCATATCGCCAAGAACACCGTGCTGTACCGGGTGAAGAAGGCCGAGCAACTGCGCGGGCGTCCGGTGAAGGAGGGCCGGCTGGCGGTGCACGCCGCCCTCAACTTCGTCGAGGTGTTCGGACCGCCGTCGCAAAGACCGGACTGAACTCTGGTCGCCGTCACAAGAGACGCGTCGCGTCGCTCGGCTTGACTCGGTCGCATCGGGGCGTGAGCCCGGACCGAGACATCCAAGGAAGCGATCATGACGATGACGGCCGTCGGACACGACGAAACCAGCGCGGTGCCCGCACGCGAGGAGCTCGTGGCGCGCGCCGCCGCACTTGTGCCGCTGCTCAGGCAGCACGCCGCCGAGACCGAGGAGCGGCGGCACCTGAGCGACGCGAGCCTCGCGGTGATCACCGAGGCCGGGTTCGCGCGACTGTGCGTACCCGTCGAGTACGGCGGCTACGGCCACGGCATCGGGACGCTGACCGAGGTGACGGCCGAACTGGGGCGCGGCTGTGCCTCCACCGCCTGGGTGGTGGGAGTGAGTGGGCAAATCGCCATTACTCCGAAGAGCCCCGCCCTCAATTCCTTCCTGTACAGCGAGGGTCCGGACTCCTGGCTGTGCGGTTCGCTCAATCCAACTGCCGGCCGGGTGGAACCTGTCGACGGAGGAGTCCGGCTGACCGGGCGGTGGGGGTACGCCTCGGGCTGCACACATGCGCGGTGGGCGATGGTTCTGGCCACCGGCACCGTCGAGGAAGGCGGCCCGACCGTGCACGGCTTCGCCGTCCCGATGAGTGACCTGACCATCGACGAGGACTGGTGGGTCGCCGGTATGCGCGGCAGCGGCAGCCACACGATCGTCGCTTCGGACGTCTTCGTACCGACCGAACGGATCATCACCCCCAACGGCCCCCGGACCGCGGAGCAGGTGATCCTCAGCGGGATCGGCGGATCGGCCATGATGGCGGGCCCGCTGCTCGGCGCCACGCACGGGGCGCTGGACGTCGTGCACCAGACGTTGGCGGCGAAGAAGAAGATCGTCTACAGCCGGTACCCCTCCGCTCCGGAGGCGGTGGTGACCCAGCTCTGGCTGGCCGAGGCGACGCAGCACCTGGACACCGCCCGGCTGCACACCCGCCGCGCGACTGACGCGATCGACGCGGCGGTCGCGTCGGGCACCGCCATGAGTCTGGTGGAGCGGGCCCGCGCGCGGATGGACATCTCCACCGCGGTGGAGAGCTGCCGGCAGGCGATGTCACGGCTGCTCGACATCCACGGCGCGAGCGGGTTCGCCGAGGCCAACCCGCTGCAGCGCGCCTGGCGTGACCTGGAGGCGGCCGGCCGCCACGGTTTCCTCAACACGCAGTTGGCCCGCGAGGCCTACGGGCGGGCACTGACCGGTGTCGACGAGCCCATCGCCACGAACATCTGACGCCCGAACGCCGCATGAGCACGAACCCGAACGAGTTGAACAGGGGCGGAGACAACATGACGATCACAGCCACTCGCGCCGAATTCCGGGACGCCATGGCACACCTGGCGGCGGCTGTCAGCATTCTCACGACCGACGGCCCCGGCGGCCGGTGCGGAATCACACTGAGTGCCGTCTGCTCGGTCACGGACTCCCCGCCGACCATCCTGGCGTGCGTCAACCGGAGCAGCGCCATGCACGACGTCTTCGTCAGCAATGGCCGGGTCGCGCTGAACGTCCTCGGCGGGGACCAGGCGGAGCTGGCGCGGCACTTCTCCGGAGCAACGAACGTGGCGATGGACGAGCGCTTCGCCTGGGACATCTGGGCGTCGGCCGACCCGGTGCCGGTGCTGCGCGACGCGCCGGTGACCATGACCGGCACTCTGTCCGGGCGCACGCCGATGGGTTCGCACAGCGTTCTCTTCATCCGGGTGGAAGAGATCCACGTGCGGGGTGACGCCGACGGACTCGTCTACCACAACCGCGATTTTCACCGGCTGGGTTCGTGACGGGCCACCGCCGCTACCCCGCCCGGCCGGTTCAGGCGGACAGGGAGGCGGCGGTGACGTCGACTTCGACGAGGCCCCGGAGCGAAGAGCGCCGGGACGGGCACGAGTGTGCTGGCGGGGGCGGCGCGTACGCCCTCGCGCAGCGCCGACACGATCACAGGCAGGACGTCGGATGTAGCACCGAGGCGACCTTCGCCGCGGCCCGCGGCCCGCGACACGCTCCGCGGGTGGCTGGGCCGGCCGCCGCACATGATCGCCACCGCCGGGCCCGAGCACAGCACCGCGCTGATGACCGCCCCCGACGCCGAACCCGGCTACCTCTGCTGGCCTGGCCCCTTACCTGAACCCGCCACCGCGGTCCCAAGTGCTCGCGAGATCGCCAGACTCGCCGTACGCAGCGCGATGCGACAAGCGATCTGAGTGCCCGCTTCGTCCGCTCCGACCAGCGAGACCGCACCCAGCGCCTTGCCGCCGCGGCCGAGGATGGGTGCGGCGACCGTCGATATCGTGGCCGGGCCGGTGTCCACTGGGTTGGGCACGGCCGCCGCGCACACACCCTCGGACCGGGTCATGGCCATCAACTGACGTACGCGGGCCGGGGCCGCGGCCCCGGCGAGCACGTCCTCGCGCACCCGTTCGGTCGCATAGGCCAGCAGGGCGATGCCGATCCCCGTGGTGTCCAGCGGGAGCCGTCCGCCCACGCGGTACTTCACGGCAACCGCGTCGTGCGCCGACAGGCGCTCCACCAGCACCGCCTCGTGGCCGTCGCGAACGGCGAGAAGGACGTGCTGGCGCGTTACGCGGTGCAAATCCTGCATGAACGGCAGCGCGGCGGCACGCAGGCCGTGGCCGCGGGGAGCGAGCGACGCGATTTCCAGCATCTGCAGTCCCACGACGAACTCACCGTTCTCCAGACGTTCGAGAGCCCCCACGCCGACCAACTGCGCGGCGATCCTCGAGGTGGTGCTCTTGGGCAGGTCGGCGCGGGACGCGAGCGTCTTGAGCGGCAGGCTCTCCCCTGTGTGGGCGAATGCGCCCAGGACCTTGAACGCACGTTCAAGGATCGGCTCCCCCTGCGGCGGGCGTCCCGAGCGCCGCGTGTGATCCGCCGTACCACTCATCGAAACGGGCAGTGCTTGGCGGCAGTCACAAGGTGAATCCTAGCGCCGTGACATCCGAACATGATCACGTCCACACACCGGTGATGGCGCGGGAATCCCGCAGGGGGCCGCGCCCGGCGAGGTGCTGAGCGCAGCTGCCGTCGGCCGCCCCGACGTGACCACCTACTACATGGCACTGGCCCAGCGCTGGGCCATGGAATCTGCCGTACGCACGAAAGAGGAGCAATGGCGAGCAACCCCGCGTTCCGTGACGTCTTCGTCCCGCACGCGTACCCCGAGCAGCGGGTCGACCTCGGCGAGGTGACCATGAACTACGCCGAGGCCGGATCGTCGGACAAGCCGGCGCTGCTGCTGGTCCCCGAGCAGACCGGGTCGTGGTGGAGCTACGAGGAGGCGATGCGCCTGCTGTCTCCCGACTTCCACGTATACGCCGTCGACCTGCGCGGCCAGGGGCGCAGCACGTGGACGCCCAAGCGGTACAGCCTCGACAACTTCGGCAACGACCTGGTCCGGTTCATCTCCCTGGTCGTCAAGCGCCCGGTCATCGTTGCGGGCAACTCCTCGGGCGGTGTCCTGGCCGCATGGCTGTCGGCGTACGCCATGCCCGGCCAGATCCGGGGCGCGCTGTTGGAGGATGCGCCGTTGTTCTCCTCCGAACTGGTCCCGGCCATCGGGCACTCGATCCGGGAGGGCGCTGGGCCGCTGTTCGAGTTGTACAGCACCTACCTCGGCGACCAATGGTCTGTCAACGACTGGCCCGGCTACCTCGAGGCCGTCAAGAAGTCCCCGTCCACGATGGTTCGGATCTTCGCCTCGCAGCTTTCCGGGAGGCAGGAGGAGCCGCCGCAAAACCTCAAGGAGTACGACCCCGAGTGGGCACGGGCGTTCCACGAGGGGACCGTCGCCCTCAACTGCCCGCACGACCGGATGCTCAGGCAGGTCAAGACGCCCGTGCTGGTCACCCACCACACGCGGTCCGTCGACCCGGACACGGGAGAGCCGCTCGGAGCGCTGTCCGACGCGCAGGCCGCGCACGCTGTCACGTTGATGCGGTCGGCTGGGGTGACAGTCGACTACCACTCGGCACCGGACGCGCCGCACGTCATGCACGAGCTTGATCCGCCCCGGTATGCACAGCTCCTCCACGACTGGGCATCTACGCTGCCGGTCAGCTGACCATGGAACCGCCGCCGCGCGCCGGGGCAGCTGATGCTGCACGTGTACCAGCCCGACGTCGCCGCCGACGCCGTCGCGAATACTAAACCCCGATGTGCGGCCCCGGGGTTCGCGCCGGCCTGGGTGGTACTCTGCTTGGCTTGGTGCGTCTGGGAGTTTCCCCGCGGTTGTCCCTGTCGGTGCCGCCACCCTCCGTGACATCTTCGACTGCACGCCCACCGATCCCCGCGTCCGGTGTCGGCCTACTCGGCCCGCTGCGGAAAGGGGGCGAGCAAGACTGTCCTCGCTGTACCGGACTCGTACCGGGTCCTGCTCGCCCCGTAGTCATGTTGTCAGTCCCTGATGCGAGGATCAGGGCTACGTTAGCTTGGCATTTATCCTCTGAGCCGGTTTCGTTCGGTGATGCTTTCTGGCCGTTTCATGGTCTTGCCCACGTCGTAGCGGGTGGCGGGGCGCCGGTTCTTCGAACCGAGTGGCCGTCCCGGGCCGGGTTTGAGGGTTTGGGTGCACGGGGCCGGGCATGCGAGGCGCGGGCGGAGGTTCCGGAACCCCCGGCGGCCCCTTGCCGGGGTGAGCCGGCCGGGCCCGGCCGGTTTCTCCCAGGGCCGGCGGAGGTCGGCGGCGGCCTGGCGGAGGAGGCGGAGCTGCGTGTGTGCGGCGATGATCAGCCAGGCCCAGCGCTCGCCCGCCTCGGGAGTGCGGAGTCTCGGGCGGGTCCAGCCGAGGGTCTGTTTGAACACGCGAAAGGTGTGTTCCAGGTCGAACCTTCGCAGGAACATCTGCCATCGGACATCAACGTCGACGGTCGTCATCCCGGTTTTCGAGGACCACAGCCAGAGCGGCAGCGGGATCTTGCCGCCGGGCAGGCGGTCGACCTCCAGACGGATCAACGTCCCTTCGATGACGGGAAGTCCGCCGGTGTGGTCGATCCAGGCGGAGCGGGTCGTGAGCCGGGGGTGGACGCGGTCCCAGGACAGTGCGCGGGCGGTGCCGTACCGGTCGGTGACCTGCGCTGTCGCGGCGTCGGGCTCACCCCAGGTGTCGGGTTTGGCGAAGCGGAACTCCTTGCCGTGCCTGGGCGGGTGGCCGCCGCGGGGGTGGGCCAGGTAGTACTCCTTGCGGGAGGGTGCTGGACGGCGCATGACCCGGTCCGCGCGCATCCGCCCCAGGACCTCCACCGGCAGCCCGGCCAGGAGGTGAGCCATGCGCGGGGCGTCGTAGCCGGCGTCGAAGACAACGAGGATGTCGCGGTCGCCCGCGTGCCAGCGGCCCATCTCGATGAGGTCGGTGACCAGTCGGCGGACCTGGGCGGCGGTGACCTCGGCGATGTCGTCGGCAGGGCCCAGGTGGACGGCGTCCAGGAGCTGGCACCAGGAGGTCCGGCCCGATTCCAGGGCGGCGACGAACGAGTACCGCCAGCCCGGGATGAGCTGGTCCGAGGAGCGGCCGTTGCGGCCGTAGACGTGACAGAACAGGCGCTCCGGGCTGGTGGCGGCGTCGGGGCGCAGCCAGTGGCTGATGTCGACCGCGAGGACCAGGCGCCCGTCGGCGGCCCGCGGCATCGGAAGCCCGGCCAGCACCTGCCGCAGCCGGGGCACGTCCACGTTCCCGCTGTTCAGGGCGTCGTACATGGCGCCGTGCCCGCGTCGGTGCTCGGCCACCAGCGTCAGGTCCACCGGTGCCCTTACCGGACCGTCCGCACACAGCAACGCGTCCACGGGCTCGAACAGTTCGTCCCCGCGCGCGGTCAGGGAGTCGAACAGGTCACCGGCGCGCCACTTGAGTAGCTCGAACGGTTCACCTCCAGCACCTCGCAGACCCGCTTCACCTCGTGGGCGTGCGGGTGGTCGTCGACGAACTATGGCCATGTGACTGTCCGTTTGTCTCCTCGTTGGTCTGGTCATGGGGAGGCGTCAGTCGCGGCCGTGAATCGTGTCGAATGAACTGTGGTCGCTCACCGCACCGTTGCCGCCGAGCAGGCGCGCCGAAGCCGTCCGCCGGGCGATGTCGACGTATTCCCTGATGAGCGCGTCACGCCGGGAACTTCTCCAGGCAAGGCAGACATGGGACGGGCCCAGGTCCTCGATGACGACGTGGGCGATGTCGGGGCGAGCGAAGTACAAGGCGGTCGAGAGCGGAACCACCACGACACCGCGTCCCGCGGCGACATGCTCGAGCAACTCCTCGATGCTCCGGGCGGCGAGGACTGGCCGCTCCGTGTGTTCTTCCGGCGACGCAGGTGAACCGTCGCGTGGTTGGGCCACGTCGTCGAGAAGCATGCGTTCGGCCCTCAGTTCGGCGATGCGCACCGTGGTTCGCTGCGCGAGCCGATGGCCGGTCGGCAACTCGACCACGCGTGGCTCGCTGAACAACGGCTCGATCGACAGGCCGTGAGTGCGGACCGGCAGGCGCAGGTATCCGACGTCGACCTGGCCGTCCCTCACGGAGTCGGCCCGGTGTACGAAATCCATGCGGAGCACCTCCACAGAGACGTCGGCGTGGCGGGCGGAGAATTCCCGGACAGCGGGGGCGATGGACACGCCGGGCGTGAACCCGACCGTGAATCTGCGCGAACCCGCGGCCGCGTCGCGAACGCGGCGGCGGGCAGCATCTGCCGCCGCGAGCAGACTGAGCGCTTCCTCCAGCAACGCCTCACCGGCCGCGGTGAGTCGCGTTCCCTTGGTGTCCCGGTCGAACAGGGTGGCCCTCAGGTCATGTTCCAGCGAACGAATCTGGCGGGACAGAACCGGCTGCGCGATGTGCAGCGCTTCGGCAGCACGGACGAAGGACCGGTGCTCGGCCACGGCGACGAAGTAGCGCACTTTGCGCAGGTCCAGATCCGTCGCACCCACCTCCTACCCTGTGGTGATGCCTTCAGGGTATGGCAGGTGCCGCTGAAGGTCTTGGACGGACCGCTTGGGCCGAACGGATCATGAAGGCATGAAAATCATCTGCGTCGAAGAACACACGGTCGACCGTGAGATGGCGAAGGCCGCCGCACCCGCCTTGCTGCGGGAAGCGCCTTATATGGGCGCTCAACAGGACGCGGAAGCGCCCTGGCCGCGTGGTAGCGGGCGCCCGACGGTCTTGTCGATGCGGGAGGCCGACGAGCTGGCCGCGGACCTCGGCGAGGGCCGGATCAGGAACATGGACAAGCACGGCATCCAGATGCAAGTGGTCTCCTGCACCACGCCGGCGCAACTCGCCCCACCCGACGAGGCCGTGTCGCTGACGCGTGCCGCCAACGACCGGCTCGCCGCCGCGATCAAGGCGTACCCGGACCGGCTGAGCGGGTTCGCGGTCCTGCCGTGGCAGGACCCGCGGGCGGCGGTCGCCGAACTCGACAGGTCGGTAGGCGAACTGGGTCTGAAAGGCGTGCTCATCGTGGGCCGGCCGGGAGAGACGTTCCTGGACGACCCGCGATACGCACCCGTGCTCCAAAAGCTCAGCGACCTGCGGGTGCCCCTCTATGTGCATCCGTACCACCCACTGCCGCAGGTGCAGGACGCCTACTACGGCGGCTTCTCCCCGGCTGTGAGCTCATGGCTCTCGCTCGGCGCGTGGGGCTGGCACAACGAGGCCGGAGTGCACGTTCTGCGGCTGATCCTTTCCGGAGCCTTCCAGAGCCACCCCGACCTGCAGGTCATCAGCGGACACTGGGGAGAGATGGTGCCGTTCTTCCTGCAGCGCCTCGACGATGCGCTCCCGCCGAGAACAACCGGATTGCCGGACACCATCACCGAGATCTACCGGAATCATGTCTGGGTCACTCCCAGCGGTATCTGGGGGCTGCCCCACTTCGAGTTCGTGCACAAGGTGGTGGGCGCCGACCGCATCATCTGGTCCGTCGACTACCCGTATCTGACGCTGGACGGCACGCGGGCATTCGTCGAGGAGCTGCCCGTCAGCCACGAGGACAAGGAGAAGATGACGCACCTGAACGCCGAGAAGCTGTTCCGACTCTAGCCTCCCCCTTTCGTTTCGCGTGGCTGAGCTGGTCGGATCGCGGTGAAGCGGTGGTGTCGGTTGCTCATGGCCGGACGGGCATGGCCGGGGCCCGACACCCGGGTCGGGTGCTCCAGGGTTCCTCGGGTTGTGGGTGGGCAGGGACGGTGCCGCGCTTCAGGTGGGTGGCCGTGGCAGGGCCGTGAGGCGGGCGAATGCGCTGGTCAGCTCGATTCGCCAGGGCTGGGTTGCGGAGATCCGCAGGTGCGGCCGGCGACCGCCGAGGGTGATGCGGGCAGCTGGGTGCAGCAGCTGGTAGCGGAGCTTCCGGTTCGGCGGCGGCCAGTTCGCCTTCCAGCGGCAGAGTGCGTATCCAGGCGAGCAGGTCGAGGGCGGTCAGCACGAGCTCCGGCCAGGCGGTGTTGATGGCGAAGTGGCGGGAGGGGAAGCGGCCGAAGCCGGTGGTCTTGCCGTAGCGGATGCGGTCCTCGACGCGGGCGTGCGCCCGGTGGGCCAGGTGCTGCAATGAGCCTTCGCGGTACGGGGTGTCGGTGAGAAAGACCTGGTGGCGCAGGCCCTCGTCGAGGTCGAACAGGGACAGTTGGGCGCCGGGATGCGGGCGCTCACGCCGCGCGGTGATCCGCATGCCGTCGGGGTAGCCGTCCAGGTCCACCATGCCGGTCAGCTCGACGGCCTCCGCACCGGTGCGCGGGGAGCCGTCCTGTTCCAGCGCGGGATGCCAGAGGTGCTCGGGCAGGGCGCGGATCGCGCGGCGGACCGGTTCGGTGACGGGGCAACCGACCGAGAAGAACGTGTGGATGCCGCGCGAGCGCACGTTGCGCGGGTGGGTCGGGAATGCCTTCGCGCCTCCGGCGCTGTCGGTGCGGATGAGGAGGTCCGTGCCGTGGCGGTGGGCGTCGGGGGTCGGGCCAGGGCCTGGTCCAGGACGGCGATGTGATCGGCGGCGGTGTTGGCCCCGGCGTTGCCCGGCCTGAGCAGACGGGCCAGGGCTTCGCACCTCGGCCTGATCGCGCAGCAGGGCCAGTTCCGCTATCGCCTCGCCGCCGTCGGCGAGCATCACCGCCAGATCCACCGCGATCCGGCCGGGATCGTGTCCGGTGCCGCGTGACCGCAGGCGGCGCGGCGCATCGGTGAAGGATGCAGTCAGGCCGGTGGCATCGGCGAGATCGGTCAGCGGCGGGACCCGGCGTGGCCGACCACCCCGCGCCCGTCGGACGAGACGACGAGCTTGGGGCGCGACCCGGTAGTGTGCACGCCCAAAGTGCCTTCCTGCTGGAACGACGGAGACCTTATACAAGCCTCTTCGATCCAGCTCGGCCCCGCTGCAAGAGCTCAGTCTGTTCCGACGTCGGCGGATCGTGCCGTGGCTTGTGCTCGATACCGTCCCGGTGTGACGCCGAACTCCCGTTGGAAGGCGTGTGAGAGGGCGTATGGGCTGCGGTAGCCGACTCGGTCGGCGATGGCGGCCAGGGTGTCCTGGGTATCCCGGAGCAGGGTGGCGGCACGGATCAAGCGCCACCAGGTGAGGTATGCCATCGGAGGGCGGCCGACGAGAGTGGTGAACCGGCGTGCCAGGGTGGAGCGGGAGACGCCCGCATCGGCCGCCAGACAGTCGGTGCTCCACGGCGCGGCCGGGTCGGAGTGCAAGGCCCGCAGGGCGGCGGCCGTCACTGGGTCGCCAAGTACGCGGGGCCAGACTCCGTTGGGGGCCTCGGTCATCCAGGCGCGGATCATGTAGACGAGGAGGAGGTCGAGCAGGCTCGGCAGTGCCACGCAGGAGCCGCACCGGATTTCATCCAGCTCACCGGCGAGCAGATCGATGGCCGCACGGAGTTCGGGGTGGCTGCCTACTCGATTGGGCAGGTGGACGATGTCAGGCAGCTCCGCCATGAGCGGGTGCATGCGGCTGCAGTCGAGCCAGTACTTGCCGCAGATCGTCTCTGTCTCGTGGTGATCGTGCTGGGTTGGCGGCTCTGTCTGCTGGGCAAGGGATTGCTCGAACGGCACCGCCGTGGTCTTCGCGGTCGCCGGGTCGATCGGGAAATCGGCGATCACGTGGCCTGTGCCATGGGGCAGCAGTACCGCGTCACCCACGCCGAGAGGCACGGGGGCGCTGTTGTCGGTCAAAAGCCAGCAGCGGCCCTTGATGACGACGTAGAAGCCCGCGCCGTCGTAGGGATCCAGCCGCGCGCACCAGGTGCCGTTGGTCCGCATCCGGTGGAACCAGGGGTGCCCGAGGTGCACGGCAGAGATCGCGTCGCTCACTACATCCATCCCTCCACGGTATCCACCGTATGAAGGGTGAGACGCATGCGCATTTTTATGAGCCCATGACGCATTGAGACGATCGTCCGGGCGTCCTTAACGTCGATGACGTGATGAACGAGAACGAGAATGTGCAGAGCATGGTGCTGGGCGACGTCGAGGTCATCCGGTTCGTCGAGTGGCACCAGCCGGTCCTGCCGGCCCCCGATTTCCTCCCAGCGGTCGCCGCCGATGTGTGGAAGGACAACGAGGACTGGCTGGCACCGGACCACTGGGAGCCGGACAGCGGCATGGTGGTATCCGCTTTGCAGAGTTGGGTGCTGCGCAGTGCCGGCCGGACCGTCCTGGTCGACACCGGAGCCGGGTACGGTCGTGAGCGGCCGGGCATGGGGCCCTTCCACAACGCGCAGAGTGATTTCCTCGGCCTGCTGGAGCGGGCCGGCATCCGGCCGCAGGACGTCGACGCCGTCGTCAACACCCACCTGCACGTCGACCACGTCGGAGGGAACACCGTCGACGCGGACGGGCAGTGGGTGCCGGCGTTCCCCAATGCCCACTACCTCATTCCGGCCGCCGACGACTTCCACTACGGTCCGGACAACGCGTACGGCAACGGCGTGCAGGAGGTCGACCGCCTGATCTACGAAGACAGCATCGCGCCCATCCACCAGGCCGGACAGGCCGTGCTGTGGGACGGCCACCACCGCATCGACGAACACCTCACCCTGGAAGCCGCACCCGGCCACACTCCCGGCTCGTCCGTGCTGCGCCTGGCGTCCGGCAGCGACCGGGCGGTCTTCGTCGGGGACCTGCTTCACAGCCCGGTGCAGATCCTGCACCCCGGCTGCAACAGCAGTGCCTGCCTGGCCCCGGAAGAAGCGGCGGCCAGCCGCCGTCGGATTCTCGGGCGGGCCGCCGACGAACGGGAGCTGCTCGTTCCCGCGCATTTCGGTGGCGCGGGGGCCCTGGAAGTACGACGGGACGCTGACAGCTTCACTCTCGGCCCATGGGCAATGGTCGGCCGCAAGTAGAGCACGTCCGCCCTCGAGCGGGCCATGACCTCGCCCGCTCACCGCCCCCGGTCAGGTCTTCCGCGGGTCTGCATAGGGCCGCCGGCCCGCTGGCCCGCGGCCTTATGGGTCTGGCATGACTAGCTGTGTTGACCCGCAGGGTTGTTGACGCGACTGATGGGTGGTCGACCGTCGAGTGCGGTGTGGCACCGGTGGTAGTTGTAGGTGTGGAGGAAGTCCGCCAGGGCCTCGATGCGCTCGGCGTTGCTGGAGTACGGGCGCACGTACGCCCACTCGTCGAGCAGGGTGCCATTTAGGCGTTCGACCTTGCCGTTCGTCTGCGGGCGATAGGGGCGCGTGCGTTTGTGGACGATGCCGGCGGCGCTGAGGGTCTGCGAGAACAGCCGGGATCGGTACCAGGAGCCATTGTCCGTGAGGACGCGTTCGACGGTGATGCCGTGGCCGACGAAGAAGGCGTTGGCGCGCTCCCACAAGGCGGCGGTCTCCTTATGTTCGTCGGTCAGGACCTCGCTGTAGGCGAGCCGGGAGTGATCGTCGGTGGCTGTGTGGACGAAGCTGTAGCCGATCACGGGACTGCCGCCCTTGCGTGCGTGCGTGGGTGGTGGCCTGCCGGTTGCCGGTGGCCTGCTGACGGGGCATGATCCGGTGTCCGCCGCTCTCGGGGATGTTGCCGAGCTTCTTGATGTCGACGTGGATGAGCTCACCGGGAAGCTCGCGTTCGTATCGGCGGATGACCTGGCCGGTGGGCCGATCCAACCAGCGGAGGCGGTTCAGGCCGTGGCGAGGAAGGACGCGGTGGACCGTCGAAGCGGGCAACGCCAGGATCGGTCCGATGCGTGCGGGGCCGAGCTTGCCTTCGCGCCGCAGCTCACAGATGCGGTTCTCGATGTCTGCGGGCGTGCGGTGCGGAGTGGACCTGGGCCGGCTGGAGCGGTCATACAGGCCCGGATCGCCTTCGGCGCGCCAGCGGCGGACCCGCTTGTGGGCGGTGGCGCGGGAGATGCCCATCTCATCAGCTACGTGGGCGACGGGCCTGCCGGACCGGACCCGGTCGACCAGGAGCCTGCGGCCATGGACGGTCAGTCGGGCATTGGGGTGAGACACGACGACCTCTGCAGTGGTGGGGAGCGGCGCGTGGAGGTGGGGGACGGCCCACCTCCACGCGCTGGTCATCTATCGCCCGCTGATCACACGCAGCCGCGCTGCCTGCCCCAGCGCCCGCAGCCCGTGTTGCAGGGGGCCTGATGACGACAACTGGCTTGCTCCAAACGCGACAGCGGTGGTCAGCGATGGCTGCCACCGACAAGCTGGCTCATCGGGCAAGATCGGTGGCAAGTCGCCGTCGGCCGCGCTAGGGCAGCAGGTACGCGGCGCCGCAGGATTCGGCGAGGGTGGGGCCGAAGAGGGCGGCCGGGGTGTATGCGCCAGGTCGGCCCTCACCGGCCAGCAGTCGCCGGGCGATCTCTGCGGCCACTGCTTCGGTGTACTCCTGGGCGTCGCCCAGGCGCAGCCAGCCCTCTCGGGTCTCGCCATCCGGCCAGGTCACGACGGTGTGCCCCCAGGAGTGATCGCGCGGACGCTCCTTCACACAGCTTCATCACGACGCTCTCGGTGGCGGTCACGCCGAACCCGGCACCGGTGACCAGCGTATGGCCCGCCTGGGTGGCAGCGTGGTGCATCTCGTACGCGGCGGAGAGCGCCTCGACATCGTTCGCCAGGTCGATGTAGTGGCTGCCGACGGCACGGCAGGCGTCGATTACCTCAGGGGCCGTTGTGGTGAACGGACCGACCGTGTTGATGACCACGGCGGGGCATTGCTGCCGGATTTCCGCGGCGGCGGCCGCAAGGGAAGGGGCCAGGAGTGTTTCGCTGCCGGTCTGCTGTGCCGCGGCGTGCAGGCGGTTCGCGTCCCGGCCGACGAGGACGGCTGTCAGGCCGAGCCGGGCGAGCTGTGCTGCGATGGTGCGGCCGCTGCGACCGGTGCCGCCGAGCACCCAGATCTGCGCAGTCATGAGAAGGAGCTCCTGTGGTGGGGGCGAGGGTCGGCCGGATGTCAGGGGTCACTCGGTCGTGATGATGAGCTTGCCGCCCTTGGGCGTGCCATCGCGCTCGAGTTCGGTGAGCGCCTTGATGGCCTCGGTGAGCGGCACCGTGCGGGCGATCGGCACCCGCAGGGTGCCGCGTCCAGCGGCGCGCGCGACCTCCTCGAGGTCCGCCGTGACGGGCCTGGTGACCAAGACGTTGTACGGGCCCGGCAGTGCGCTCTTTGCGATGTTCGCGGGGGTGGGGTGGATGCTGACGATGCGTCCGCCTGGCTTCAGCATCTTCTTCGTTGCGTCAGTCGGGAGCGTGTCGGCAGTGTCGAGGACGAGGTCGAATCGGCCACTGAGCGTCGTCGGGTCGAGGCCGAATTCGACGATTGGGTCGAGGCCGAGATCGCGCGCGTCTTGTGTGGCGGTGTCGCGGCAGCTGCCTCCCACTGAGGCGCCGTGCGCCAGCGCGATGCTTCGCCCGAGGGTGAGGCCCACGCGCGCGGTGCAGATGACGAGAGCAGTCAGCGTGGTGCTCGAAATTTGGGCCCTACGGCGATCGATGAGGCGGGCGGGCCATGGCGGCTGGGTTGGCGATGCGGTCGAAGTCCTCGGTGCTGATAGAGCCGGAGTCCAGTGCGGCCTCACGCAGGGTGGTGTCCTCCTCGTCGGCCTTGTGCGCGATGGCCGAGGCTTTGTCGTAGCCGATGACTGGGGAGAGGGCGGTGACCAGCATGAGGGACCGGTCGACATAGGAGTCGATTTGGTCGCGGTGCAGCTGGGCGCCCTCGATGCAGTACTGGCGCAGGTTGGCGCAGGCGTCGGTGAGGATGGTGGCCGCGTGCAGGAAGTTGTTGAAGATGACCGGTCGCATGGCGTTGAGCTCGAAGTTGCCCTGCGAGGCGGCGAAGGCGACGGCAGCGTCCTCGGAGAGAACCTGGAGGCAGACCATGACCATCGCCTCGCACTGGGTCGGATTGACCTTGCCCGGCATGATCGAGGATCCCGGCTCGTTGGCCGGGAGGATCAGTTCGCCCAGGCCGCAGCGGGGCCCTGAGGCCAGCCACCGGATGTCATTGGCGATCTTCATCAGCGGCACGGCAAGGGCACGCAGGCCGGAGGAGGCGCTGGCCATGGCATCCAGGCCACCCTGGGCGGCGAACTTATTCTCCGCGGTGCGGAAGGGGTAGCCGGTCGCGGCGGCGATCTTGTTGGCGATCTGCTCGCCGAAGCCGGGTGGGGCGTTCAGCCCGGTGCCGACTGCGGTGCCGCCCGCGGCGAGCTCGTACAGGCCCTCGGCGGAGGCGGTGACTTGGTCGACGGCTTGTGTCAGTTGGTGGGCGTAGCCGGACCACTCCTGTCCGACGGTGAGCGGGACCGCGTCCTCCAGATGGGTGCGGCCGATCTTCACCACGTCGCGCCACTGCTCCGCCTTGACCTCGATCGCCCGCTGAAGCGCCTGCACGCTGGGCAGCAGGTGCTCGTGGACCGCCTTGACCGCGGCGACGTGCATGGCGGTGGGGAAGGTGTCGTTGGAGGACTGCCCCATGTTGACGTGGTCGTTGGGGTGGATCGGGGACTTGCTGCCCAGCTCGCCGCCGACCAGCTGGATCGCCCGGTTGCTGATCACCTCGTTGGTGTTCATGTTGGACTGCGTCCCGGACCCGGTCTGCCACACATACAGCGGGAAGTGGTCGTCGAGCCGGCCCGCGATGACCTCGTCAGCGACCTTCTCGATCAGGTCGCCCTTCCAAGCCGGCAGCCGCCCGGCCCGCCCGTTGAGGATCGCGGCCGCCTTCTTGACGTAGCCGTAGGCGTGGTAGACCGCCTTGGGCATCCGGTCGTTCCCGATGGAGAAGTGGATCAGAGACCGCTGCGTCTGGGCACCCCAGTACCGGTCCGCCGGTACGTCGATCGCGCCCATCGAGTCCGTCTCCCGCCGGGTTCCGGTCGCGTCCAGACCAATGGGCACGTCGAGAACCTCCGGGGTGTCCTCGTCCTTGCCCGCGCCCGACTGCCGCGCGGTCATGCCGTCGCTCCGTCGCCGTAGACGGGCTCCCACATGGCCTGGCGGACGGCTTGGCCGGGATCGGCCGGCTCGCTGGTGGCCACGCCCTCGCCGACCGCCGTTTCGACCACCGCCGCTGCGGTCATCGCGGAGAACTTGCGCAGGTTCTCCACAGGCGGCAGCAGGGAGGCGCCCGGTGCGCTGACGTCGACCTGGTCGGCCACCGCCCGAGCAGCTGCGAGCAGCATCCCATCGGTCACCCTCGATGCGCCGGAAACGATCGTACCCAGGCCCAGCCCGGGATACAGCAGCGCGTTGTTGGCCTGCGCGATCTCGTAGGTCACCCCGTCGTGCTCGACGGGTGGGACGGGGATTCCGACGGCGACCAAAGCCTTGCCCTTCGACCAGGCGATGACGTCGGCCGGCATGGCCTCGATGCGCGAGGTCGGGTTGGACAGCGGGAGGATGATCGGACGCTCGGTGCCCTCGGCCATGGCCTCGACGACATCGCGGGTGAACGCCCCGTGCACGGTGGAGGTGCCAAGCAGGATCGTCGGCTTGACCTGCTTCACGGTTTCCAGAAGGGAGACCCCGCCGTCGTCCTTCCTCCAATCGGCGACCTCCGACGGATCGCGCGCGTAGGACTGCTGGAAGTCACGCAGGTCACTTGTGCCGCGGGTGAGCAGGCCCGGCTTGTCGATCAGCCAGACCTGGGCCGTGGCCTGCCGGCGGCCCGCACCGTCACGAACCATGGCATCGCGCAGCTGGTCGGCGATGCCCACCCCGGCGGTGCCCGCGCCGAAGACCACCACCTTCTGCTCTCGCATCGGCACATCGCTGACCTTGATGGCCGACAGGGCTGCGGCCAGGGTAATGGCACCGGTGCCCTGCATGTCGTCGTTGAAGATTCGGTAGCCGCCGTAGGTCTCCAGGATCCGCCGGGCGTTGCTGGGGCCGAAGTCCTCGAAGTGCAGCAGCGCACGCGGGAACATTGCCGAGGCCGTCCGCAGGTACGTCTCGACGAACGCGTCGTAGTCGGCCCCCCGGACCCTGGGGTGCCGGTTGCCCAGATACAGCGGATCCTTCAGCAGCCCCTCGCGGTCCGTTCCCACATCCAGTGACACGGGGATGACGCGGGCCGGGTCGATGCCGGCTGCCGCGGAGTAGACCGCCAGCTTGCCGACCGCGATCTGAATGCCGCCCACGCCCCAGTCGCCGATGCCCAGGATCTGCTCCGCGTCGCTGCACACGATCAGGTCCACGTCCTCGGGCCCGAGTTGGAGCGTGGCGAAGGCCTTCTCGATGTCCTCGGGCCGGTCGATGGACAAGAAGACGCCGCGCGGGCGGCGGTACTCATGGGAGTACTTCTCGATCGCCTCGCCCACCGTGGGGTCGTACACGACCGGCAACAACTCCACCAGGTGATCGGTGAGCACCTTGTAGTACAGAGTCTCATTGCGGTCGTGCAGCTGCTCCAGATACACGTTCTTGGCCAGGTCACCGTCCTGAGCCTGCAGCTGCTGGTACGCGCGCTGCGCCTGCTGCTCCAGAGTCAGTACCGCGGACGGCAGGCGCCCGGTCAGGCCCAACTCGTCCCGGTCCACTTGCGTGAACCCCACACCCCGGTTGCGGAGTGGATCAGTCAGAACGCGTGGAGTAGCCGGAGTCCGCGCGGTGTGCTTGGCCATCATTGCTCTCCCTATGCGCGTGTGCAGGCTGATACCGCCCCGGCGGGCCTGGGCCGGGAGCGTCACCCAGGTCCGTCACTACCGTACGCAGGCACCTGTCCCTACCGCTCGTTGATGTTGAGCCGGTTCGCCGGATCAACCGGGATTGCCGCCGCGGCCGGGACAATTGCGCGGGTATCCCCGCCGAGCCTGCCGGCACATGCTTGGCCTCACCACTATCGGCGATCGTTCAACGCCCACGACGCGGATCGCGCTTGGAGAATTGCCTGCACCGTGCCGTCTGTGCAGGCACGATGTCTCTTCGGGCAGCTCAGGTCGCCATCGCGACGAACTGGGTGAGGCGTACTGCGAAAGTGAAGCTCGGGGAATGTCCGGCTCGCATCCAGTCGCGTCAGCACGTGCGGAGGGTTGTGCTCATCAGCCGGCCTCGTCCAGCCACTCAGTGACGGCGTCGGCAGCCTGTCGGCTCAGTCCGGTGGTAGGAGCCGATACGCCTGGTGTGGTCTCCGGGCTGCCTCCCATGACCTACGAGGGCAGTACCCGCGTCGTCGAGCGCGCGCTCGACTCGATGCACTCCCATGCCCTGCTGGAGGGCCTGCGCAGGCGGGGCGCGCACCCGGCTGACGCTGTGCTGGCGGCTGCGGCGGGTGCGGCCGCCGCTGATCTGGGCTGCCGTGCTGTCCGGGTCGTGATGGAACTGCATGGTCGTGAAGAGGAGGTGGTCGGCGGTGCGGACGTGTCCCGGACCGTGGGCTGGTTCACGGCCTTGGTTCCCGTGCTGGTCGAGGCGGCGTCGGGCGCCGGGCCGCGTGAGGTGCTCGACAGCGCTCGCGAGGCCTGTTCACGCCATGCCCTCGAACATGGTCTGTGGCGGTACGGTGCTTCGGACACCACCGTTCGTTCCCGGCTTGAGGGGGCGGAACGCCCGTGGGTGAGTGTGAACTATCTGGGCGGGCTCGGATCGGTGTTCACCGGTACGGCCGGACGCGGCGACGACGGCTTGGTGGAAGTTCCGTTGCCGTACCGGGGCGACCGGGGCCCGGGTAACCCCCGGCCGTTCCACTGGGAGTTCAGCGCCTATACGACGGGGGACGAGCTGAGGTTGCGGCTGGCGCACGCGGGCGACAGCGGCCAGGCGGAACGCCTTTTGGACATGGCCTGCGACTACCTCCGCTCCCTCGCCGCCGTCCTGGGCACGGCAGATCAGGAGGAGTCGCGGTGAGCCGGAACTGGCTGGTGGACCTGGTGTCCGCCAAGCGGCCGGGGCGGATGGCGTACCTGTTCCCCCACGCGAGGGGCGGGCGTCAGCGCGGTGCTGGCGCTGGGCCGGGCCCTGGCACCGGACCCCCACCCGGTGGCGGTCCGTCTGCCCGGCAGGGAATCGCTGCTCGACCAGGCTCCCATCGCCGACCTCCCGGCCGTGGCCGAGCGGCTGGCGGACGCTATCCGTACGCACGCGGGTGAGGCGCAGATCATCCTTTGCGGCCACTCGTCAGGGTCGGTGCTGGCGTACGAGACAGCCCGTGCGCTGGAGCCGGAGAATGCCGCTCTGCTCGCCGTCTCGGCACAACAGGCGCCGGGGACACCTGTCCGCACGGCCGCCGGGGGTTGGGACCTCCCGGACGACCAGTTCTTCGCCCGGGTCGTCGCGGACGGCTACCTGCCCGCCGAGCTGCTCGATGCGCCGGACGTCCTGGAGATGGTGGCCCCGGCGCTGCGCGCGGACTACCGGGCGACCTACGAGTACCTCACCGGAACCACCCAGTGGGCACCCGTGGCGTCGCCGATCCTCGCCATCCGTGCCACGGAGGACGAGACCGTCACCGAGGGGGACATCGCCGCGTGGGCGGCGCTGACGACGAGCGGCCACACGACTGCGCTGATCGCCGCCGGACACAACCTGCTGCGCGATCGTCCGGTGGAGCTGGCCGACGCGCTTCGCCACGCGCTGCCCTGAGCGCGGGCCCGGCGGCGGGCGGCGGGCGGTCAGGGCCTGCGGTGCACGGAAACCGCGTACTCCCCGCCGGTGTAAGGGTTCCGGGACCAGGTTGCGTACCTGGCTTCGAGGGTGAGTCCCGCCGCACGGCAGTGGGCGTCGTAGTCGTCCAGGGTGTAACCGCGGTCCAGGGAGAACCCGGCGACCAGGCGCCCGCCCGGCCGGGCGTGACTCGCTACCCCGGCCACCAGGGCCGGTTCCGTTCCCGGTGGGGTGAACAGGGGGACGTTGCCCGCCATCACCACAAGGTCGAACGGCTGTCCGAGGTCGAGTCCCACCAGGTCGCGCTGATACCAGCTGATCCCCGGCGCGCGGCGCCGGGCGGTGGCGAGCATCGACTCGTCGATGTCCACGCCCGCCACGGCGATCCCGTGGCGGGCCAGCTCTATGGCCACCCGCCCGGTGCCGCAGCCCGCGTCGAGGACCGTGGCCGGTGCGAAGGAACGGACCAGCGCGGCTTCACCATGGACATCCCCTCCCTCGAGGGCGATGCGGTCGAACCGGGCCTGGTACTCCTCACCGTTCCACGTCATGCGGCCACCCTGGCACACCCGCTGCTTCGCCCCAAGGCCGATTTCCGGCGCTTCCGCCGGAGGCCATGGACCGCGAGGCCGCGGTGGACCGGGAGCCGGGGCCGTGTTGTTCGCCGTCGGGCTGCGCCAGTGGTAACCGTCCCCGTCCGAGGCAGCGCGCCTCGAGAGCATGTTGCAGACCATCTTGACCAGCGTGTCGCGGTGGCAGGCGACCGACACGGTGACGGCGCCCTGGGCGGCGGCGTGCTGCAAGCGACTGACGACGTAGGGAGTACGGCCACTGGCAGAGAGCCGACGACGGGACGTTCGGTGTAACTCCCGATCATGGAAGATGCATCGATGTCCAGTGAGAACGTGTCCGAGGCTGAGGCCGTCGAGCCTACGAAGGCTGCGCGGGTGAAGGCCGTGGACGAACAGTTGATCGACGAGCTGGTGAGCCGAGCGCAGGCCGAGGGTCTGCAGCTGACCGGCGAGGGCGGGCTGCTGCAGCAGCTGACCAAGCGGCTGCTGGAGTCCGCCCTGGAAGGCGAGATCACCGACCACCTCGGCTACGACAAGCACGAGCCGGCGGGCAAGAACGGCGGCAACTCCCGCAACGGCAAACGCTCCAAGACCGTGCTGACCGACGTGGGGCCGGTGGAGATAACCGTGCCCCGCGACCGGGAAGGCTCCTTCGAGCCCATGATCGTCAAGAAGCGGCAGAAGCGCCTGCCCGGCGTCGACGAAATGGTGATCTCGCTGGCCGCGAAGGGCCTGACCACCGGCGAGGTCCAGGCCCATCTGGCCGAGGTCTACGGCGCCGACGTCTCCCGCCAGACCATCTCCACCATCACCGACAAGGTCCTCGAGGGCATGGCCGAATGGCAGAGCCGACCCCTCGACACCGTCTATCCGGTGGTCTTCATCGACGCCATCCACGTGAAGATCCGCGACGGCGCGGTCGCCAACCGGCCCATCTACGTGGCCCTGGCCGTCACCACCGAGGGCCGGCGCGAGATCCTCGGGCTATGGGCCGCCGGCGGCGGCGAGGGCGCCAAGCACTGGCTGCACATCCTCACCGAGATCAAGAACCGGGGCGTGAGCGATGTGCTCATGCTCGTCTGCGACGGTCTCAAGGGCCTGCCCGAGGCGGTGGAGACGGTCTGGCCCCGTACCATCGTGCAGACCTGCGTGGTCCACCTGCTGCGGAACTCCTTCCGCTCTGCAGCCCGCCAGGACTGGGACAAGATCGCCAAGCTCCTCAAGCCCGTCTGCACCGCACCGACCGAAGAAGCCGCCCTGGACCGGTTCGCCGAGTTCGCCGACGCGTGGGGCAGGAAGTATCCGGCGATCGTGAAGCTGTGGGAGAACACATGGGAGGAGTTCACCCCTTTCCTGCGGTTCGACACCGAGATCCGCCGCATCGTCTGCACCACCAACGCGATCGAGTCGGTCAACGCTCGGATCCGGCGAGCGGTCAAGTCCCGCGGACACTTCCCGAACGAGCAGGCCGCCCTGAAGTGCGTCTACATGGCCATCATGTCGCTCGACCCCACCGGCAAGGGCCAGGCTCGCTGGACCATGCGCTGGAAGACCGCGCTGAACGCCTTCGACATCACCTTCGACGGCCGACTCTCAGCCGCCCGCCACTAACCAACCACCCCAGTCACACCGCTCGTTTGACAGACCCGCTGTCCGGTAGCGGCAGCGCGGCGCGGACGTAACCGCGTCGAGCTGTTTGCGCAGCCAGCCACGATCGACGAGTCTGACCAGCTTCGGCTCCAGCTTGGACCGCACGCTGACGTCAATTCCCAGCGCATCGCCGACCTGCCGGTCCATGACCGGACCGGCGGCCTGCCGCACGGCGGCGAGGATGCGCTGGTAGTCCGGCGGAAGGGTGGTGTCCTCCATGTCCGGTGTGCGGTGCGGGATCAGCATCACCGCACGTCCGCCCACCTGCCCGGGCGCCGGCGCGACAAAGGCGCGTTCGTCGGCGAGCTGTTCGCTCATCCGCTCCAGGACCCGCTCGGCGACGGCCGGCTCGTCCTGCTCGGCCCGCACCTCCGCCAACTGCTTGGCCAGCCGTTCTTCGAGTTCGTCCAGTTCCGCGCGCCGCGCGGTGATCCGTTCCAGCAGTTCGGGGTCCATGCACCGGATCGTAGGAGGCCACCCGGCCACAGCGAGCAGAAACCGGCTGCAGGTGACGCGAAGCCGACTGCTGATCCTTTGTGTGTGCAGTCTCGTGGACAGTTCAGATGCCGCGGGATCAGCAGTGGACTTCGCCAGGTCCGCTGAGACGACGATGGTGGCGTCCAGGACCCGGGAGCGTTGGCGAGAGGCAGTGATCAGCCGGTCTTCCAGCCCACCGGGCCGGTCTCGTCAGCGACCACGAGCTTGTCGAATATCGATATGCTCCTCTGCAGGTCCCGCGCGGTGATCGGACGCCGCGCCGCGATGCCGGGAGCGGAGTCAGGGGACGTCATCAGGGCGGTCGTCTTTTTCGACACGCAGAGCGGAACGAGTCCTGCCCAGCACGGTGAAGTGAGGCTGCCGTCTTCGCCGCAGGCCTGCATTCGCAACAGCGCTTCTCCCCCACGTGGACGCGCACGTGAGAAGCATGGCGACTTGTCGTGCGGACTGGTCAACAAAACACTGCTGGCCCTGCCCCGTCGGCCCGGACCCAGCACCGTTGCCGTGTTCAGGTAGGGGCCAGGGGCGTGGTCGGCGCGGAGCCCAGTGGCCCGGCGGCACTCAACGGTGCCCCTCGTGCTCGCCCTGACCGCGGGTGCCCTCTCCCGCTCTCCCGAACTGGTCGCCGAGACCAAGGCGGGCCTTCAACCGCTCTGAAGCGGCGCACACCGGATCGAGCTACGCCTTGGGATAGACGAGGCAGTCGCCGGCGCGCAAATGGACGCTTGTGTCGGCGGCGGCCCGGTGGGTCGGGCTCTCGGCGAGAAGGGTGAGGTCGCCGATGGACAGCCGGTACTCGTAGTGGGCTCCGGTATACGCCCTGTCGACGATGGTCGCCTGCAACACGCTGCCCTGGTCCTCCTCGGCGGCGGTCTCGTCCGCGAAACGGACGCGTTCGGCGCGCAGGCCAACCGTCACACGTTGTCCGTCCTGGAGGTCATCGGTGCGGGGGACGCGCAGGTGCTGCTCTGTACCGGAGAGCGACACCCGTACCGTCCTGGTGTCATCGGCTGTGATGTGCACGGTCCCGTCGAGGAGGTTGCAGCGGCCGATGAACGCCGCGACCTCGGGCGTTGCAGGTGTCTCGTAGATCTCGGCGGGTGTGCCGACCTGCTCCAGCCTTCCGCCCAGGAACACCGCGATGCGGTCACTGAGGGACATGGCCTCGACCTGGTCGTGTGTGACGTACACGGTGGTGATGCCCATCTCCCTCTGAAGGTCCTTGAGCCACGCGCGCGCCTGGTCGCGCATCTTGGCGTCCAGGTTGGAGAGCGGTTCGTCGAGGAGGAGAACGCCGGGGGAGTAGACGATGCCGCGGGCGAGGGCGACGCGCTGCTGCTGGCCGCCCGAGAGCTGATGCGGGTAGCGGTTCCTGAGTTCGAGCAGGCCGACCTTGTCGAGGGCCGCGTCGATGCGGCGGTCGCGTTCGTCCGCTGGCAGCTTGCGCAGCTTGAGGGGAAAGGCCAGGTTGTCCGCGACTGTCATGTGGGGCCACAGGGCGTAGGACTGAAAGACGAGCCCGAGGTTGCGGCCCTCCGGTGGCACAGTGGTGTCACGGCGCCCGTTGAAGAAGACGTCGTCGCCGACGCGGATGGTGCCGGAGTCGGGGTCCTCCAGGCCCGCGACGCAGGCAAGGGTCGTGGACTTGCCGCAGCCGCTCGGGCCGAGGAGAGTGAAGAACTCCCCGTCGGCGACGGTGAACTCGACGTCCGTGAGCACGGTGGTGCCCGAGAAGGACTTGCTGATGTTCTCGACGGCGAGCTCAGGCATGGGGCGCACCCTTCTTTTCCTTGATGAACAGGTTCACAAGACTTGCGGCGACGACGGTGACGGCGATCTGGATGGTGGAGAGTGCGGCGACGGATCCGGTCTCTCCCTGAGTCCACAGCTCGACGGCGGTGGTGCCGATGACCTGGGAGTCCGAGCCCGCGAGGAACATCGCCGGCGCGTATTCGCGGATCATCTGCACCCAGATGAGCAGGAACGATGCGACGAGTGCCGGAGCGATCAGGCGCAGGAGCACGCGAGTGACGGTGCGCCACCAGTCGGCGCCAGCGACGCGGGCGGCGTTGTCGAGTTCCTGTCCCAGCTGGAGTACGGCGGGTGAGATGGAGCCGAAGGAGGAGGGCAGGGCGCGGATACCGAAGGCGATCACGACGGCGACGAGTGTTCCCTGGGTCGCGCTGATCGGGGACGGCGCGAGCGCGATGGCCCAGAACAGGCCGATGCCGATGATCAGTCCGGGGATCGCCTGCGGTGAGAGGGCGAGGACCTCGAGCCATCGGCCGAGGCGGAACCGGGACCGTCGTGCCGTGAGTACGACGAGTGCTCCGAAGAGTGTGACCGCGGCGGCCCCGGTGAGCGCGACGACGAGGCTGTTCGTGATCGACTGCGCGTATGGTTCGTAAGCGAAGATCAGCCGGAAGTTGTCGAGGGTGAGCGTGGAGAACGGGGAGATCAGTGGCGACAGGAATCGGCTGAACGCCCGCAGTACCAGGGCCGCCATGGGCAGCAGCACACCGAAGCCGAGATAGAGGGTGACGAAGCCGAAGCCCAGCCAGCGCCAGGCGCCGATGTCGAGGCTGCCGCGGCGCGTTGCCTTGCCGCGCACGCTCACGTACCTCTGGGCATGCTTGAGCAGACGGATCTGCAACAGGGACAGGCACACGGTCGCGGCGAGGATCAGCGTGGATGCGGCGCCGAGCAGCCCGTAGTCGGGACGCAGGGCCTCCATGCCGTGGCTGTAGAGGAAGCTGGAGAACATCTCGATGTCATTGGGCTCACCGAGGATCAGCGGGATCGACAGGGTCTCGACCGCGGTGCCGAAGATCAGCAGACTCGCATAGAGAACCGGTGGGCGCAGCATCGGCAGGACCGTCGAGCGCAGCACACGGGCGGGCTTCGCGCCGCAGACGCGGGCTGCGTGTTCGAGGGAGGCGTCCGACGACGCAAGGGCGTTGGCACAGAACAGATAGGCGATGGGGGCCTGTGCGACGGCCTCGACGAACGCCATGCCAGGCAGGCTGTACAGGTCCCAGGGGACGATGCCGAGGGCGTTGTGCAGGGCGGCGCTGACGAACCCGGCGGGCCCGTACATCACGATCCATCCGAAGGCGAGGACCAGCGGTGAAAGGTAGATCGGCCACCGCACGATCTGCGCGAACAGCCGGGCTCCGGGGAAACGGGTCCGGGTGAGCAGTACGGCCATGGGGACAGCGATGGCAAGGGCGAACAGCGTAGTGAGCACCGCGAACAGGAGTGTGTTGACGACCGTGTGTCCGAAGCCGGCCTCGGTGAACAGTCGGACGTAGTTGTCCAGGACAAAGGCGCCGCCGCCCTCGTACAGGGGCCGGTCGCGCAATGACTGGTACAGGATGGGGACGACCGGTGCCAGGACGAGCACCGCTGTCAGGAGGAAGACGGCGTAGTGGATGCCGACTTCTCTGCCCGCGCCGCGCCAGCGACGGTAGCGCGGCGGCCGGTGGTGCGCGGGGGGTGTGGGCGGGGTGGGCCGTGGCGGACTGGGTGCCAGGGCCGATGGCTGCTGAGGCATGGGGGCTCTCCGGGACGTGCTGAGGGGCGAACGAGGGGCGGGCCGGCGACGCGGCCGCTACTTCCTGGCGCTGTCCCAGCGGCGCTCGTACGCCGCGTGCGCGTTGTCCGCGACGCCCTTGTACGGGGCGAGGAACACGCGGTTCTTGCCCAGACGGCGGATCAGGCCCTGGTACGGCTCGATGCCGCCGGCGCCCTCGGTGCCGGGGCGATAGGGGCCCAACCCGCCGGAGACCGCGTCCTGTTGCCCCGCCGCGGACAGCACGTAGTCGAGGAACAGCCGGGCGGCGTTGGGGTGGGGCGCGGTCTCGACGATGGAGACGGCGCGGGGCACTGCCACCGTGCCTTCCTCGTAGAAGGTCCAGCCGAGGAGGCCGCCGCTGCGCTCGGCGATCGGGATGGCGACGGTGCCGCCGACGTGGACGGCGGCGTCGTACTCGCCGGAGATGACCTTCTCGGTCAGTGATCCGGAGGAGTTCTCCGGGCGGCAGAAGGGCAGCAGGCGGCGGAGGTGGGACCAGCCGCCCGGTGCGTGTGTGGTGTAGGTGGAGTTGCTGGAGTAGCCGAAGGGATTCGTCGTGTCGTAGATACCGATCTTGCCCCGGTATCTGGATGGGTGCGCCTCGCACAGGTCGGCCATGCTGCGCAGGCCCTTGGGGTGCTGCGAGGGGGCGAGGGTCTTGCGGTTGTAGAGCACCACGTTCGGGTCGGTGGACAGCACGAAGACGCGCGGGAGGATCTGGGCGAAGTCCGGCAGTCTGCTCAGTTCCACGGACTCGTAGTCGAGGGCGATGTCCCGCTGCGCGTAGTCGGCCCAGTCGGTGGGGGAGATGGAGAGGAGCAGGTCGACAGGGGAGCCGCCGGTCGCCCGCTCGCTGTAGTAGCGCTGGAAGACGGCCGAGCTGCTGAAGTTGGTGGCTCGTACCCGGCTGATCCAGGGGTAGCGACGGGTGAAGCCGTCGAAGAGGGGCTGGAGCGCGGTCTGCGGCGTGTTGCTGTACAGCAGCAGTTCGTCCTCGCGGCGGGATGCGTCCACCAACCGCGCGTAGTGGGCCGGGTAGTAGTCCGGCAACGCGGGTGCCTCGGCGTTCTTGTGGTCCTCGGCCGTGCATCCCGTGAGAGGTGCGCCGAGCCCGAGCAGGGCCCCGGAGGCGAGAAGTCCCTGGAGCGCTCGTCGGCGGGGCGGGGCCGGACTCCTGCCCGGTGGGCGTTGCTCGGGGTGAGGGTGGCGGGGCGGGTACATCGGTTCACCTCTGAAAGTGACGGCTCTTGCACCACAGCTGAGGGCGGGCGGCAAGGGGGCGCAGCGTGGGCGGACGCTGGCTTGGCGTGACGACGCGTCCGGGCTCTCGATCGACCCCCGCACCATGGCGTGCACTTCCCTCGTAAGGCAAGACCTGTGAACTAAAAATTGGAAGAAGCTCTCGCTAGATGAAAGTAGATATTGCGTAGCGAGTGTTTCGGGTCTTAGATGGGTGCTCCCAGAGATTGAGGAGGTCTCCGTGCCCGATCCTCGGGTCCTAGTGACGACCCAGTACCTGAGCCCGGACGACGAGGTGGACGCGCTCCTGCGCGCCGAGGGATGTCAGACCCTGCACAGTCCTTGGTCGGGCCACCGGGACCCCGGTGAGCTGGCGGGCCTGCTCAGCGACGTGGACGCCGCGATCGTGGGGGCGGACCCCTTCACGGCCGCGGTCCTGGAAGCGGCCCCGCGGTTGCGCGTGATCTCGCGCACCGGTGTGGGCTACGACGCGATCGATGTGGCCGCGGCCGCCGAACTCGGCATCACTGTCTGCAACACGCCGGGCGTGAACCGCAACAGCGTCGCCGAGACAACGCTCATGCTCATGCTCATGAGTGCCCGCCGGGCCGCGGAAAACCTTGAGGACGTACGCGTCGGCAACTGGCGCCGGCTGCCCGGTGTCGAACTGCGAGGGGCGACGCTGGGCCTGATCGGCTGCGGGCGCATCGGACAGGCCGTCGCGGACCTCGCGCTCGCCTTCGGCATGCGGGTCCTCGCCTACGATCCCTTCCCCGACCTGGACTTCGCCCAGCGCGCGGGGGTCGACTTCGCGTCCGCCGACGAGGTGGTCGAGCGCAGTGACTTCCTCAGCCTGCACCTCTTTCTGTCGGACGAGACCCGGCACTGGTTGAACGCGGAGCGCCTAGCGCGGATGAAGCCGACGGCCCATGTCATCAACACGGCTCGCGGCGGGGTCCTCGACCAGGTTGCGCTCGCCGCGGCGCTGGCCGAGGGCAAGCTGGCCGGCGCTGGCCTCGATGTCATCGAGGGCGAGCCGCTCGCGGCCGACAGCCCGTTGCGGCAGATCCCCAACTGTGTGGTCACACCGCACATCGGCGGGTCCACCGTCCAGGCCCGCCGGCGCAGCGGAATCGAAGCGGCACACAACGTGCTGCGTGTCCTGAAGGGGGAGGCTCCCCGCAACGTCGTCAATCCGCAGGTACTGCAGCAGGCGGTCCCGTAGTCCGGCCGAAGTGGCCAGATAGTCTCTCGCCAGGTGAGAACAACTCTCCGCGAGGACAGTGATGAGGGGACGGACGGCGTGACCGACGAGAGCACACGGCCCGCAGGTGACAACAAGGGTGGCAGCGCCAATCTGCGAGCACTGGAGCGAGCCCTGGACGTCCTGGAGACCTTCAACGACTCCAAGGCTCCGTTGCGGCTCACGGACATCGCCAAACGCACCAATCTGCACCTGGCCACGGCGCAACGCATCCTCGCCGTGCTCGAGCGGCGCGGATACGTGAGCCGTGCGGACCGTGACTACCGCATGGGACTCGCGCCCCTGCTGGCCGCCCACACCTACCTGACCACCAGCGAACTGACGCTCATCGCCACCCCGGTGCTGCAAGAACTCATGCTGGCCTCCGGACTCACGGCTTCCCTGTTCGTGCGCATCGATCATGCGCGGGTGGCCGTACAGCGCATCGAGGGGCCCACGCCCCTGCGCTACCAGCTGCCCATCGGGCAGCGGCTGCCCTTGCACAAGGGCATCGGCAAGCTGCTCCTGGCCGACCTGGACGACGGGGAGGTCAAGGAACTCGTGTCCGCGTCCCTCGCCGCCACGCCGCCTGCCGAACGGGAGGACATCGCCCTGCCCGCCCTCCTGGCCCAGCTGCCCGAACTGCGGGCGCAGGGCTACATCGTCGCCGCCAACGAGCGGGTGGCCGGCACCGCAGCAGTGGCCGCCCCCGTCATCAACAGCGCCGACGGCCGGTACATGGCAATCGCCTCCGTCACCGGCCTGTCGAAGGACATCGACGACGCACGTGCCGAAGCCCTGGTGGTCGAGGTGCGGCGCGCCGCCGACGCCATCTCCACCCGACTGAGCTGACCCACGTCGCACGGCGCGGGAGCTCACCAGACTCAAGGAAGCCACTTCAGTGACTGACTCTCCCGACGTCCTGCGCCGTCTGGCCGCCCTTCCCGTCGCCAACGTCGGCGACGCCATGGACCGCTTGAACGTGTGCCAGTCCGTCCTGCGGACCATGTGTCCGGGGCTGACCCTGGCCGGCCCCGCCTACACCGTGCGCACCAGGCCCGGTGACAACCTCTACATCCACAAGGCCCTCGCCGGACTCGAGCCGGGGCAGATCCTCGTCGTCTCGGGCGGCGGCGACATCGACCGCGCCCTCATCGGGGAACTCATCGCCGGACGCGCGGTCGCCAAGGGCTGCGCCGGCATCGTCATCGACGGCGCGGTCCGCGATGTCGCCGTCCTCCAGGCCCTCGGCATCCCCGTGTTCGCCCGGGCCGTCACCCCCGCCGGCCCGTACAAGGACGGCCCCGGTGAACTGGACGTCCCGGTCGCCGTGGCCGATGTCGTGGTACGCCCCGGCGACTACGTGCTCGGTGACGACGACGGAGTGGTGGTCGTGCCACGGGAGCGCGCCGCGACTGTCGTCGCGCGTGCCGAGGACAAGCAGCGCCAAGAAGACGCCAAGCGCACCGAGATCGCAGCGCAGCTCGGACTTGAAGCCTTCCCCCCCCGGCGCCTGACACGGTCGGCGGCGCCCGCCCTGGGCGCCGCCCCGTGACACGAGACAAAGCCCCCAAGGACGTGGTGCTTTCATGCAGTACTCCAACGCCGGGGCGGCCGGCGGACTCCCATCCGGCGTGCACGCCCCGGTGCGAGAAGACTGGCTCGCGCTCGTCGACGAGCCCCTCGCGCTCCCGGACATCCCCATCATCGACGCCCACCACCATTTGTGGGACCGTCCGAACCACACCTACCTCGCGGAAGAACACCTCCAGGACCTCGCCACCGTTCCCACGGTCATGGCCACCGTCTACGTCCAGTGCCGGTCGTCGTACCGCACCGACGGGCCGAAGGAGCTCAAGCCGGCGGGAGAGGTGCGCTTCGCCCGGCGGATCGCCGAAGACATCCGTAGAACACACCCCTCGGCCCCCGACGTGTGCCGTGCCGTCGTGGCCGGAGCCGACCTGACACTCGGGCGCCGGCTGGCGGGTGTCCTCGACGTCATGCAGGACGAGGCCAAGGGCCGACTGCGCGGCATACGCAACCAAACCGCCTGGCACGTCGATCCCCGTGTTTCCAGCTCGCCGTTCCGGCCGGTCGCCGACCGGCTCATCGACCCGGAGTTCCAGGCCGGGGTAAGGGCCCTGGCACAGCGCGACCTGAGCGTGGACGTGTGGGCGTACCACACTCAGCTCCCGCAGGTCCGTGAACTCGCGCGGACCTGCCCCGACACCACCATCGTCGTCGACCACATGGGCGGTCCTCTCGGTGTCGGCCCCTACGCGCACGCCCGCGGTGACGTCCTCACCGAGTGGGACCGGGAGATGACGGAACTGGCCCGGTTCCCCAACGTTCACCTGAAGCTCTCCGGCGTAGGACTGCGTGTGCTCGGATTCCGCTTCGACGAGCGTTCGGCCCCGCCCAGCTCCGAACGGCTCGCGTCCGCGATGACGCCACTGATCGAGACATGTCTTCGCCGGTTCGGTCCCGAACGCTGCATGTTCGCCAGCAACTTCCCCGTGGATAAAGGCATGTTCGGCTACCGCGTGCTGTGGAACGCCTTCGCCCGGACGGTCGCGGATCTGTCACCCGCCGAACAGGCCCGGCTCTTCCACGGAACGGCCGAGTCGGTCTACCGAATGGGCCTTTCGACGAGCACCGCCGCACTTCGCCCTTCCCAGGAGGAGCCCCATGATCAGCCTGCGTAAGAACCCCTCCCCGGAAGCCCACGAGGTGGAGAAGACCACCATCCGGCAGATATCGATCCGGCTGCTCCCCGTCCTCCTGCTCGGGTACCTGGTCGCCTATATCGACCGGTCCAATGTCGGCTTCGCCGCGATCCACATGAACGACGACATCGGTCTGAGCTCCTCCCAGTTCGGCTTCGGGGCCTCGGTGTTCTTCCTGGCCTACGTGGCCCTGGAGGTCCCCAGCAACATCGCGCTCAACCGCTACGGGGCCCGCGTCTGGCTCGCGAGAATCATGATCACGTGGGGGCTCGTCGCCGCCGGCATGGCCTTCGTCGCCGGCCCCACGTCCTTCACTGTCATGCGCGTGCTGCTCGGCGCGGCCGAGGCCGGCTTCTTCCCCGGCGTCATCCTCTACCTGACCTTCTGGTATCCGCCGGCCTACCGGGGCCGGGTCATCGCCCTGTTCAGCATGGCCATTCCGCTGGCGAGCGTGCTGGGCTCACCCCTCTCCGGCTATCTGCTGCGTCTGCAGGGCCTGCTCGGCCTGCACGGATGGCAGTGGCTGTTCATCATCGAGGGCATCCCCGCCGCCGTTCTCGGTGTCGTCGCGCTCTTCGCGCTGCCCTCGCATCCGAACAACGCACGGTGGCTCTCCGCGGAGCAGCGTGCCTGGCTCGAGAACAAACTGCGGGCGCAGGAGCCGACCTCCGAGGGGCGCCATGTCCCGATGCGGAAAACCCTGCTGAACAAGCGAGTTCTGCTGCTGTCGCTCGTCTACGCGTCCACAGCAGCGATCAGTCAGGCACTGTCCGTGTGGCAGCCCCAGATGGTGAAGGGCTTCGGGCTCTCCGACACACAGGTCGGCTGGCTCAACGCCATCCCCTTCGCCATCGCCACGATCCTGATGGTCCTCTGGGGCAGGGCCTCCGACCGCGGCAGCGGGCGGGTCCGCTTCACGGTGATCCCCATCGCCCTTTCGGCGGTGGCCCTCGCCTTCGTGCCGCTCGCCTACGCGTTGCCCGTCTTCCTGCTCGTCCTGTCCACCGTGCTCGTGGGGACCTACGCCGCGAAGGGCCCGTTCTGGAGCCTGTCGACACAGTGGCTGAGCCGGCGCGAGGCCGTCGCGGGCGTAGCGGTGATCAATTCCCTGGGGTCGCTCGCGGCCTTCGGGGGGAACTGGCTCGTGGGCGGAATCAAGGACCGCACCGGCAGCTTCACCCTGGCGCTGATGCCGCTCATGGCCCTGGCCGCCGTCAGTGTCCTCGCCCTGATCGTCGCCGCGCGCGCCGAGCGCAGGAGTGACATCGACGCTGCACCCGCCCAGCAGGAACTGGGCGTGTAGCGGCCTGCGCAGGCGGGTCGTGAACCCACCGGCTCCACGCAACCAACGAAGAGCTTTCTCTCGAACTGAGCAGGATGGTATGCCGCGCATCATTCCTCCGTCGGGATCGCACACTGATGACTCGCCGTCGTCGACGCCCGGCCTGACCGGGCAACTGCCTCGCGTGCCCAAGAGCGTCTGGCGGATCTCCCTGGCCGGCGGGGCCGGGTCCGCGATCGAGTACTACGACTTCAGCCTGTACGCCAACATGGCGATCCGGTGGGGAGGCGAGCGGGGCCTCGACGTACATCGCGGAGAACTCTCCCGCCACCCTCCGCGGCTTCTTCGGGGCCTTCACGCCGGCCGGGATCGCGGTGGGAACGGCGCTCGCCGGGGGCCTGGCGGCGCTGTGTTCGTTCGTCCTCTCCGACGACCAGATGCACGCCTTCGGTCGGCGCATCCCGTTTCTGATGTCGCTGCCCCTCGCGATCCTCTGCGTCGTCCTGCGCCGTTCCCTGCCGGAGGCGCCGCGCACGGTCCCGGCCAGGGGGAGCCGGACGGTGAGCCCGCTCCGGTACGTCCTGAGCAGCGAGCGCCCGGCACTGCTCAAGACCACCTGCATCACCTTCGCGATCACCTGCACCGCGTACGTCGGACACGTCTACCTGAACGTGCACCTGACCACCGAGCTGGGACAGCCCGAGACGTTGTCGCTCACGCTGAACTCGGTGCTCACCGTGGGCGTCGCCCTCCTCATGCCGTTGGCCGCGTACGCTTCGGACCAATGGGGTCGGCGAAGGGTCTTCGGCCTGGCGATGGTCGGCTATGTGGTTCTGACACTGCCGATGTTCCTTCTGATGGCGGTGCAGAACGCGTTCGTGCTGGGCCTTGCCATAGCTGTCTCCTTCGTGCCGTGGGTCTTCGCCCAGGCCATCGGATACCCCTTGTTGACCGAGCTGTTCAGTGGGACAGCGCGCTACACCGGCGTGGCGTTCGGGTTCGGCATCGGGGCCATCCTCGGGGGCGGGTTCGGACCGTATGTGGCCAACTGGCTGACAGATGCGACGGGTTGGTCGCTCGCGCCCGCGCTGTACATGGTCGCGGCGGCAGTGAGCGGGGTTGTGGCTCTGCGCTCCGTGGGAGCCTCCCGTATCGACGATCCCGAGGGGGACGACGACAGTGAGTGAGTCGGCCGCCGGAACCTTCGATCTTCATTGCCACCCGTCACCCGATATTTCGCCTCGGAGCCAGACCGATGAGGAGGTGGCCCAGGGCTGTCTGCGTTCCGGCCAACGCGGGTTCGTGATCAAGTCCCACGTCACGCCGACGGCCGACAGGGCGATGTCGGTGCGCACGCTGCATCCCGAGGTGGAGGTCCTCGGGAGCATCACACTCAACCGTCCTGTCGGCGGGCTGAACGCGGCGGCGGTCGAGGTGGCGGCGCGCTGCCGTGCCCGCATGGTGTGGATGCCCACGCTGGACAGTCGCGCGCAACGCGCGGATCAGCGCCTTCCGCCGGGCTACGCCGCTCCTGTATGGAGCGGGGTGCATCAGGAGATGGCGGCCAAGCCGGGCTACGGGCCCCCGGTCGGCATTCTCGACGGCGATCGGTTGTGCGCGGAGGCGCATCACGTCCTCGACGTGGTCGGTGAGTTCGACCTGGCCATCGGGACCGGGCATCTGGACGCCCAGGAAGTGTCGGTCCTCCTTGCGGAGCTTCGCCGGCGAAGGATCCAACGGGTGATGGTGACGCACCCCGACCTCCCCCGGCAGGGGATCGGCATCGAGGAGCAGAAGGAGTTCGCCCGGCAGGGCGCGCTCATCGAGAGGTGCCTGTCCGTCGTGCAAGGAGGAAAGGTCAGCGAGCAGGTGACACGAGAACGGATCCGGGCATGCGGTGCGAGCCGCACGGTGGTCACGACTGACCTCGGTCAGCCCGGTGGTGACCTGATCTCCGACGGAATGGCGATCTGGCGACGCATGCTTGCGAGTTGGTCGTTCCCCGACGACGACATCGTGGCGATGACGTCGACCACACCGTTCCACCTCGTGTCTCCCTGAGCGCACCGAAACTGCTGTCGACGGGCTGCGGGTGACCCACCGCAGGCCGGCACACTCAACGGGTCGGGGACTGTTGAGAACTTTCGGCCGTGGCGTCGGGGAACGAGGGCCTCGGGGTCGGAACTCAGGGCGCTCCTACGGTCGGCACCCCCCTACCAGGAGGTCAAGCTCCACGCGGACGCCGGCCAGGCCGCCGTCTACTGACTTTTGCGGCGTGATGTCGTTGGGGGCTGACGGTGTGTGATCGTCGCTGTATGCCGGTTGTATGAGATATCCGCAGGGTGGTGGGCTGACGCCTGAACGGCAGGCGTTTCGCGAGCGGATCCGGCTGGAGGCCGCGGAACGATTCGCTGCCGGTACCTCCAACGCCGGCTGGTCAGGTTGTTGTGCCTGTTCGGTGGGTGGGTTTAGCGGTTGCGGGTGGGGCGGTTGTGTTGTTCGGCGCGGTGGTGGAGTTGTACCGCGTCGAGGGCAGCTTTGGTGATGCGTTCGGTGCCGTCATGGATGGCGGTGATGGCGGCTTGGCGGATGAGCCTTGTGAGGGATCCGATGCGGCCGGCGGTGCGTTGGTGGAGGTAGGGGGCGTGGCGGGGGAGTGCCTCGGTCATGTTCGCCCTCTTTGGTGGTCCTGCTGAGGACAGCACTACGGGAAGCGCGGTTCTTCCCTCCGGTGTGGCATCGCACGGTGTCCGCGACGGGTGCGCCGTCCACGACGGGCCACCGCCCGAGGCCGTGGGCCAGCACGCGCGGTCACCGCGCATCCGGCCGGGAACGCCCTGCCCCGGGCCCGGGACGGGAAGTCCCACGCCTGACCTGCCGTCACGCAGGGGCGGTCGGGCCTGTTGTGCCCCTGTCCTGCTCGTGGCCGAGCACGGCATCGAGGAGGCCGGGGAAGCGCTTCTCCACGTCCTCCTCGCGGACACGGACGCTGCGCGTGCGGCCGTCGACGACGGTGCGGGTCAGGCCGGCCTCGCGCAGGGTGCGGAAGTGGTGCGAGATGGTCGGTGGGGTCACTCCGAGGTTGGCGCACCACGTGCTGGCGCTGCAGTCGAACGGCTCCGGCCCCCGGTACATCACGGTCATGATCGCCCGGCGGGCCGGGTCGGCCAGAGCGCTGAGGATCGTCGTCAGATCCAGTTCGTCGATCGACGGCTCCGGCAGCTTTCGCGGCATCGAGCCTCCTTCGCTCGGGACGGACACCGGACTTTGACGCACATCGAAGTCTAGTCTAGCGTTGCCGACATGGTTCGATCGTCATCGAAGCCTGACCCGCCGTCACGGCCGGTGCTGTTCGCCGTCGGCACGTTCGTGCTCGGGGCCGACAGCTTCGTGCTGGCGGGGTCGCTCCCCGCGGCCGCCCACGACCTGCACCTCAGCGTCGCCCAGGCCGGACGGCTGACCACGACGTCCGCCCCTCACCTGTGCGATCGGGTGGCCGCTGATCGCGGCCGCCACGGGCCGGCCCGACCGGTGCCTGGTGCTCGGTGGCGGGATGACGGGAACGAACTGAGCTTCCACCCAGAAGAAGACAAGGAGCAGATCCGGATGTCGACGCATGAAACCGTCCGTTTCACCCACCAGGTGACGTCGGCCGGGCCCGCGCAGGGAATGACGTTCACCGGCCGGCGGCGGCTCGCCGAGAGCAACGAGGATGTTCCGTTGGTCGTCGCGGTGCACGGGGGTGGGTACACGTCGGCGTACTTCGACGTTCCCGGCTACTCCCTGCTGGACCGGGCGGCGGTGTTAGGGGTGCCGATCATCGCGGTCGACCGACCAGGCCACGGTGGCAGCAGTTCGGTGCCGGCCAACGGGTCCGTCTTCCTGGCGCACGCGGAGGCGCTGGAGCACCTGATCGGGGAGTTGTGGCAGACGCACGGAGCCGGCACCGCGGGTGTCGTGCTCATCGGGCACTCCATCGGGGTGCCGATCTCGCTGGCGGTCGCCGCGCACAGGCCGAAGTGGCCACTGCTCGGTGTCGCGGCCTCGGGATGTCTGCTGCGCGAACCTGAGCACTTTACCGGCATCTGGGCGTCGATCCCGGACCTGACGCTGCGGTCACCGGACGACCGGAAAGCGGAGCTGATGTTCGGCCCGGCCCGGACCCGGCGTGACGACATGCCGGAGGCGGCCTACTTCGCCAACGAGCCCGTGGTCAAGGCCGAACTGGTGGAGATCTCCTCGAGCTGGCACAGCCTCTTCCAGGACCTGGCTCCGGAGATCTCCGTGCCGGTCCACCTGCGCATAGGCGAGTACGACGCCCTCTGGATCGCCGACGACGAGCAGATCGCCGCGTTCGCCGCCGCTCTGACCTCGTCCCCGTCGGTCGACGCCGCGTTCTTCCCCGCGGCCGGGCACGCGATCGACTACCACCGGGCGGGTGCCGCGTTCCAGACCCAGCAACTCGCCTTCGCCCTCCACTGCGTGGCTCGGCGGCTCAGCGAGACCCACTGAGGCGTGGGGCAGCGACCGGCGACATGCCGTGGAACGCGGGCGTTACCGAGCGCGGCGGGTGCGGCCGGAAATGCCGGAGCAGCTGGCGGCGGCCTGCCGGCCGCGGGGCCGCGAAGGAGTCCCCGCGGACCTGCGCGGTGCGGCCGGGCCGGTGCGGTAGACGCTGCGCCGGGACCCGGTGACGGGATCAGACGGTGAGGACGAGCTTGCCCCGGAGGTGGCCGTCGTCGAGCAGCCGGTGCGCGTCGGCGACGCGCTCGAAGGGGAACGTCTCCTGCACGTGGACCCGGAGCCTGCCCTGTTCGACGAGCTCGACGAGACCCCGCAGGGCCACCGGGTCGGGGTCGACCGCGATGCCGCTGAAGCGCATGCCTGCCGCCTCGTACGCGGCGATGAGCCCGGAGTCCTGCTCCGCGACCGCCGTCACCAGGTGACCCCCTGGACGGAGCACCTCCAGGGACCGCTCGGCGGTGTCGCCGCCGATCGTGTCGAGCACGACGTCGATGTCGCGGACCGCTTCGGTGAAGTCGACCGCCGTGTAGTCGATCACCTCGTCGACGCCGAAGCCCTCGACGAACTTCCGCTTGCTCTCGCCGGCGGTCGTGATCACGTGCGCGCCGAGGGCCTTCGCGATCTGGATCGCGACGTGGCCGACCCCGCCGCCACCACCGTGCACGAGGACGCGGTCGCCCTCGGTCACGCCGGCGAGGTCGACGAGGCCCTGCCACGCCGTCAGCCCGACGACCGGCAGCGCCGACGCCTCGACATGCGAGAGCGACGCCGGCTTGCGTACCAGGTGCAACGCCGGCGCCGACACCAGCTCGGCGTACGCGCCCGCCGCCCGCGGGAACAGCGGCATCCCGAACACCTCGTCACCGGGCCTCAGCCGCCACGTCCCTGGTGCCTCCTCGACCACGCCGCTGATGTCCCAGCCCAGAATGAACGGCGGCCGGCCGATGAGCGGGAACTCGCCGGCGCGCAAGCGCGCCTCCAGCGGGTTCAGTCCGATCGCCTTGACACGGACGAGAACCTCGGTCGGGAGGGGCTGGGGCTCGGGCGCGTCCACGATGGTGAGCACCTCCGGACCGCCGAACGCCCGCTGGGTGATGACTCGCATGACTCTCCTCGTCAGGGGTGGGGAGAGACCTCAGGCTAGGCAGGTGACAGGAACCGGCAGGTACCTATGGCGCACCTATCATGGGGCGCCATGAGCGGTTTCCGTCCCGGTGATCCTTTCCTCGCCGACTGTCCGGCGCGTCTGGCGGTCGAGCTGATCGCCGACAAGTGGACGGTGGTCGTGCTCTCCGGCCTGAGCCAGGGCCCGGTGCGCCATGGCGAGCTGATCGAGCTGATCGGCGGCATCTCGCGCAAAATGCTCACCCAGACGCTCCGGCGGCTCGAGAGCCACGGACTTGTCCGGCGCCATGCCTACGCCGAGGCGCCGCCCCGCGTCGAGTACGAGCTCACCCCGCTCGGGGCGACGCTGACCGGCCCCATCCATGTGCTGACCGAGTGGGCGAGGGCGAACGGCGACGCAGTGCTCGATGCGCTCGACGCCGCATCCGGCCCGGTCGCCCACAGCCGCTGAGCCCCCGCTGGGGCAGTGGGGTGTCCCCCGGCCGCCACCCGGTATCGGCCCGGCCGGGCCCGTCTCCGCGGGTTCCCGATTCCGGACGGCCTGCCCTGTGTGGGGCCCCGGCATGGCCGAGCGTCTCACGGGCCCCACCCGAGGCGCGGTGCACGAGGCCAGCCCCCGGCGGGCGTGGCATCTTTGCCGGCGCCGGAACACAGCCGGGTAAGCCGGCTGTCCCGCACGCGGGATACCGAACCGAATGGCGGCACCCGACCCGCCGCCGAACGCCTGCCGCTCCGGTTCGCCCTGGCCGAGGACCCGGCACCGCCCGGCCGTGCCGCGCCGCCGCACGGCATCAGGCGGCCGGGGTCCAGCGCTGCGCGGCTGCGCCGTTGCAGTCGTAGATCTGCAACTGGGTCCCGTCCACGGTGGAGCTCCCCGGGTCGTCAAGGCACCGCCCGGACTGCGGATTGACCAGTGAGGAGTCCGGTCCTGTCACCCAGCGCTGGGCGCCGGTGCCGTTGCAGGGCCAGAGCTGGACCCTGGTCCGGTTCGCGGTCCCGCCGCTGCTCACGTCGAGGCAGCGGCCCAGGGCACGCAGCGTACCGCCCGCGCCGGGAACGTACGTCCACCGCTGTGCGTCTGTGCCGTTGCAGCTGTAGAGCTGCACGGGCGTGCCGTCGGCGGTGCCGGAGTTCCGCACGTCGACGCACTTGCCCGCGATTCCCGAGCGGAACGTCACCGTGTCCGTCTGACCGCTGGACTCCATGGCGGACTGGACGAGCGTGGCCGCCGCTCTCATCCCCGCCCCGTTGGGGTGGTAGGTGGACCGGCCCGCGGCCGGGCGGTACGACTCCACCCAGGGACTCGCCGAACACGCGTCGTGTCCGCGGCTCGCGGCAGCCAGATCCACCAGGGTGGCCCCCGTGGCGGCCGCCGCGGTCGCGGTGGCCTCCGCCAGGCGCGAGGCGATGCCGCGCTCGAACGCCGCCTGGTCATCGGTCAGCGGGACGTTGGGGCACACCCCGGAGGCCGGCAGGAGGGTGAAGTAGTTGACCAGGTAGACGTGTGCCTGGGGTGCCGCGCCGCGGATGGCCTCCACGACGTTCTCGATCCGCCCGGCCAGCGCGGGGAAGGTCTGGTTGATCGCGTCGCGGTCCACCGTGCCGCAGCTGGTGCCGCCGCCGGTCTGGCAGGAATAGGTGTTGATGCTGCCCAGGTAGTTGACATCGTTGCCACCGATCGTGACGGTGACCACGCGGGTTTCCGCCGTCACGGCCTGCACCTGCGGCGGCTGCCCCGACTGACTGGTGATCAGGACGTTGGCGGTGGTGGCGCCGCTGCACGAGACGTCCGTGAGGTCCGCCCCGAGGTCGCGGGCCACGATGCTCGGGTAGTTGGCGGCCGACCGGGCGCACGTCGCGGCGCCGCCGCCGTCCTGGGCGGGCGGGATCCCCGGCCCGGCCGCGAAGGAACTGCCCGTCGCGACGTAGCCGAGGCCCGAGGTGACGGCCGCGAGGTGCGGCTCCGGTCGTGCCTGCGTGGTTCCCTGCGCTGAACCGGTAGACGCCGTGGCGGCGACGGCTGCCGCGCAGGCCGCCGCCAGGGCGATGCGAGTGCGCACCGACACCGGTGCGCATAAACGGTTTTTCGAGTACAAACCCGCCATAGCCTTCCTCACAATGGGTAGGGGCACAGCAGAGACTCGGGACGGCACCCGGCCGGACATAGTGGTCCGGACATTAGCGGGCGTCGGGGCCTCGGCCAAGACCGCGGACACACCTGCCCGGAGGCCCAGGCGCAGGTGCGGAGCCCGGATTCGGCCGCCGATCGCCGACCGTCCTGGGTTACGCTCCGTCAGGTGGCCGGGACCACGGGATCGACGTCCCCGCCGACACGCTCGTCATGACTGTGGGTGCTCAGGAAGCGATGCTGCTGGTGCTGCGTGTGCTGTTCTGCTCGGGTGAGGGCGTGCTCGCGGTCGCTAATCCGTGCTTCGTGGGCATCGTCGGGGCGGCCCGGCTCCTGGACGTCGATGTGGTGCCGGTCGACGAGACTAACCTGGGGATCGATCTCGACGGTTTGGAGGAGGTGTGAATCCGGGCGCGGCCCGTATGTCGCTTGACTGCCGTCGGAGACTTCTCGACCTCGCGGAGCGCGAGGGCTTCCTCGTCATAGAGGACAACGCTTATGGGTTCACGGCGGCAGCCGGAGCCGAACTGCCCGCACTCAAAGCGCTCGATACCGCTCGGAGTGTGGTTCATGTCGGCACCTTCGCCAAGGTCGCCTTCCCGGGAGCAAGAGTTGGCTATGTGATCGCTGATCAGCCGGTGGGTTCCGCTCGCGGCGGCACCGTGCTCGCGGACGAGTTGGCCGCCGTGAAGAGCATGGTCACCGTGAACACGTCCCCGTTGTGCCAGGCCGTGATCGGCGGGATGTTGCTGGAGTACGGAGGGTCTCTGATCGAGTTGAGCCGTCGCACGTCCGAGATCTACCAGCGGAACCTGACTTGCCTGCTCGACGCATTGGACCGGCACCTGGGAGACGGATCGCATCCCGGTATCGGCTGGAACCGCCCTTGTGGTGGGTTCTTCGTCCGAGTGCGTCTGCCTGTCCCTGTGGATGCTGCTCTGCTGGAGGTGTCCGCGGCCGGGTACGGTGTGCTGTGGACTCCGATGCGGCAGTTCTACCTGGATCAAGCAGGTGATCAGCAACTTCGACTCTCGTGCAGCTATCTCGATCCCGAACGGATCGAGGAGGGGGTGCGGCGCCTGACCGCCTTTGTGTCGGAGGAGATCGAAAGCCGTTCGGACAGCGGCAGCGGTGGCTGACGCCGGAGCCCGCGGCGCCGGGGTTGTCCAGGTTGTGGGCGTGGTCGTCGGCCTCCTGACCGTGGTTGTCGAACCTGCCGTGGACCGAGCAGACGATGCCCGGGGCGAGGTCCCGGTTGCCGTCGACTGCTCGGCCACCGAGTGGTCGCGGGTGGGCACCAGAGTGCCGTCCACGATGAGCACGGTGTCCTTCGCGAACCGCTGGCGCGGCTGGAGTGCGAGTTTTGGGCCGAGGTGGTCGATTATCCGGTTGGCCGCGGACTTGGAGACGCCGAACGGCGGGGCGAGCCGGCGCAGTGTCAAGTTCGTGCGCCAGTACGCCGCGACCAGCAGTACCCGGTCCTCCAGCGGCAGGCTCCACGCCTTCGCCGCGACTCCTCCGCTGCGATTTTTCGGGTTGGTGTCGGTGGTGGTGAGAGTCGGTCGCGCTGGTCCAGGGCTGGGTGTTACGGGGCTGGTCAGTGGGTGTTTGTGGGTGGGTGGTCCGCTGTCATGAGGTGAGAGATTGATGGGTGGGATCGCTGTCGTGGGGCTTTATCGCATGGCAGCTGATGTTGTCTCAGGTTCGAGAGTTCTTATGCGTTGAGGTGGGCCCGGCCGGTGTGATCGTGGGGTGGATCAAGAGGTAAGGGCCGGCCGGGGTGCTGTGCTGCCCCGGGGGTTGGTGGTGCGTCGTCTGCTGGAGCGGCAGCAGGCGGGGGAGCTCACGACGCGGCATGTGCGTGCGGTCGCGGAAACGGTGGGTGTCTCGGAGCGTACGGTGTGGCGCTGGCGGGAGCAGGCCAAGACGACCGGGCAGGTGGAGGCGCCGGTCCGGCAGGGGTATGCGGTGTCGGACGAGGTGTGGGGGCTGCTTGGTGAGGTGGGAGGAAATGTCGCGGAGCTGAGGCGCCGGCTGGCCGCTGCGGTGGCGGGGCTTCGGTACCGTCGGCGTCGACACTGCACCGGGTAATCCGCAGGGACCGCCGGGCGGGCCGGGCGTTGATGGTCGAGCGGGAGCCTGTGGTGGCCGTGCCGCGCAGGGCGGATGCGCTCAGTGAGCTGGGCCTGAACGTCGTGGCCGAGAAGGCGGCGGTGGGCAGGTGTTTCTGCGGGAGCAGAAGCAGCTGGCGCAGGTTCCGGTCCTGGTGCCGGGCGCGCAGGTGGTGCATACGGCCGCTGTGCGGTCGGTGCTGCGGACGGTCGCGCACGCGGCCGCGGTGGGGGCGGTGGTGTGTTTGTACGGTGACGCCGGCCAGGGCAAGACCGTCGCGTTGCAGTACGCCCTGTCCCAGCTGCCGCACCCGGCCAGGGTCCGCCGGGTCCACGTTGGTGTGCACCCGACGGTGCCGGAACTGCGCCGGGTGCTCGCGGACGCCCTTGAGCTGGGCAGGCGTCTGCCGCGTGGGGCGGGGGAGGCGGATCTGATGCTGGTGAACGCGCTACGGCAGCCCCGCGTGCTGGTCCTGGACGAGGCACAGCGCCTTCCGGGGCCGGCGCTGGAGTTTCTGCGCGGGCTGTGGGACCACCCGGACACGGACACAGCACTCGTGCTCGCGGGTGCGGGCAGCGAACGGGCACTGCGCCGAGTGCCCGCATTGGCCTCTCGGGTGCTGACTTGGGAGCTGGTGCCGCGCCTTGGTCCGCGCGAGGTGGCCACCGTGATGGCTGCGTTCCACCCGCTGTGGGGGAACGTGAGCGAGGACGATGTCGTGTGGGTGGACGAGCATGGGGGACACGGCAATTTCCGGACGTGGGCGAAGCTCACCTCGCACCTGACCGCCGAGATCTACGGAAAGAGCCGGGCGGTGGTGGACCGCCGGATGCTGGAGCGGGCCTGCGCACGGCTCATGGGGCCGCTGTGACCGGCGCGGCCGGGCCGGCAGAGGGCGCTTCCCGCTCCGGCATGCAGGGGAAGGACAAGGGGGGTGCGGGGAGGCCTGCCTTCTTCCTCCCTGTCGGCGCTGCGCGGCCCTGCCGTGCGCAGGCTGCTCGCTGTGCGACAGGAACAGAAACTGACGACCGGCATGTACGGCTGATGGCTCAGTCGTTGGAAGTGACCGAGCGCACGGTGTGGCGGTGGCTTGCCGCTGCCGAGCGTGATGAGTCCGCGGCCGCGGAGCCCGGGGTGCGGGCCCAGAGTAAAGACCGCTTCTCCGTCACCCTGGAGTGCGCCGCCTGCTGGCCTTGTGGAGGGGCAACGTCGCGGCGGTGCATCGTGAGCTGGCCGCTCGCGCGGCCAGGGGCGAGGGGGAGCCGCCTCCGTCGATTCCGACGCTGCACCGGGCGATCCGCCGTGATCTGTCGCCGGGGGAGCGGGCGGGGCTTGCGGGTGGGGAGCGGGCGGCGCGTAAGCATGATGTGTTCCTGGCCCGGCCGCGCCCCTGGCGCAATCAGGTGTGGGAGACGGACCACATGCAGGTCGCCGCTGCTGGTCGATGTCGATGGCAAGGCTCGCAGGCCGTGGATCACCTGGTTCACCGACTGCGCCACCAACGCGATCACCGGTGTCGCGGTCACGCCGGGGGATCCGTCGCGGGAGTCGGTGCTGGCCGCGCTGCGTGCCGCTGTTCTGCGCGAGGAGCCCTACGGCCCCGCGGGAGGGACACCGGAGCAGGTGCGGGTGGACCGTGGCAAGGACTTCCTGTCCCGGACGGTGACCGCCGCGTTTGATCTCCTGGATGTGACGGTGGAGGACCTGCCCGCCTACCCCCCCCGCACCTCAAGGGCACGGTGGAGGGCCTGAACCGGGCGGTGGAGCCGATGCTGCTGGCCGCGCTGCCCCGCTACGCCCGCCAGGCCGGCCCCGGCAAACGCCCCTGCCGCCCGAAGGACGAAGTGCTGCTCAGCTTCGAGGACTTCACCGGCCGGCTGCTGGGCTGGACCCGGTGGTGGAACACCGAGCACCGCCCCCAGGCGCTCTCCGGCCGTACGCCACTCGAGGCATGGCAGGCTGACCCGACTCCCGTCACCGACATCTCCGCCGCCGACCTGTGGACCTTCACCCTCGAGGACGACGGCCGGCCGCGGAAGCTGACCAGCCACGGGGTGCGGTGGTGCGGGCGCACCTATATCGCTCCTGTGGATGACGGGCCAGGCCGGCTGTATCGTCACAGTGCGCTACATGCCGCACCACGATCACGAGATCGACGTCTGTGACGCGAACGGCAGCTATCTCGGGCCTGCGCACCTCGCGGACGCGGCCACCCCCGAACAACTCGACGCCCTGCGCACAGCCCGTGCGGAACGTGCCCGGCGTCTGCGTGCCGAAGCGAAGCCGGCCGAGACACTGCGCGGACAGCGCTTCGCCCTGGCAACCACGGCCGGGCCGGTCCAACGGCTGGGAGCCCTGACCTCCGCTCAGGCCGCGGACGAACTGGCCGCCGCCGAGCACACCGGCGCCTCGAAACTGGCACTGCCGGACCTCATCCCGCCTGCTGTGCCTCCGGCCGGCTGGCGCACCCCGGCTTCCCTCGCCGCGCCAGACCCACCCGCCCGGTACCCGTACGGCCGTGACGGCGCTTCCGCCCCGGACGGCCGCGACGGGCAGGCCGCACCTCCCACCACCGCTGAAGACGGAGATGCCTCGTGACCGCGGCCACCTACCAGTACGTCGATCTGCCTGATGTGTCCGTGGTCACCACCCGGGCCCTGCTCACCGCCCGGGAGAACATCAGCGGCAGGGTCGCCGCCTGCGCGATGATGTGTATCCATGGCGGCGCCGGCTTCGGCAGGACTCTCGCCGTCGACACCTGCCTGCGCGCACTCGAACCCGGCGAGGGCATTCGAAGGATCACCTTCCGGGCCCGTCCCACCGCCGGCGCAGTGCGCTACGAACTGTTCACCGCCCTCGACCTGGCCGGCGAGCCACCGCGCCACCCCAGCGGATTCGACCGTCTGGGTGAAGACGGCCCTGGCCGAGCGCCCCCGCATCATCCTCGTGGATGAGGCCCCGGTGGCTTAACGGGGAGGCGTTCGAGTACTTCCGCTACCTGTGGGACGAACCCTCAACCCAGCTTGCGATCATTTTCGTCGGCGGTGAGGGCTGTCACACCGTGCTGCGCCGCGAACCGGTGCTCTCCTCCCGCATCTTCATCTGGCAGCGCTTCACCCGCCGCACCTCCAGCGAGGTCCTCGAGGTCATTCCCCGGTTCCACCTGCTCTGGGCGGACGCCGACCCCGACGACACTCCTTCGCCGAACAGCCACGCCGCGCACGGCAGCTTCCGTGCCTGGGTCCAGCTGAGCGCCCACATCGGCACCGCACTGGCCCGCACCGGCCGCCCTCGCGTGGACCTGGAACTGCTGTGCTGGGCCTTCAGCCGCCTTGCCTGACCATCCCACCGCCATGTCTCTCGCCGCGCGGCCGTCGTCCGTCACCGTGGTCATCGACCGCGATGACGACGCGATCCACATCCACACCGCCCTGGCCGCCCACCACCCGCCGTCCGGCCGGATCACTTTGCACCCCGGCCCGGGCACCACCGGTGAAACGGGCCTCGCCCACGACTTTCTCGCCGCCCTGGGCAAACCGTCCCTGCTCCCGGGGCGTTTCCCCGCCGGCCGTCGGCCTGCCTGGGAAGCCGCCACGGCCTGGGTGACCGCCCTGCCCGTCACCTGGCTGACCGTCCTGCGCGCCCACCGCCTCACCGCCCGCCGCACGATGCGCCTGCTGCAGCTCCATGCCCTCACTGGTGTCCACCTGACCTTGGTCTGCCACGGCCCGCACCTTCCCGCCGCTCTGCACCAGGCCCTGCGGACGGCCGACTACTCCCTCACCGCCGACTTCGAGGCCGCCCGCGTCCCGTGCGGCGCTGGCGAGTTCGGGCTTGAGCAGGTGGTGCGCCTCCGACTCACCCTGGCGGGCGATCTCGCAGTCCGGGGCGTGCGGGGCGTGGGCGAAGAACTTCAGCCCGCTTAAGGAGGTCTTCGCGTGCATCGGGTGCCGGCACTCGGCGCAGGTGATCGGTGCGGGCGGCCGGACCTTCCACACCGCCTCCCACGCCTGCCCGCACCCGAGGTCGGGCAGGTGCGCAAAGACGGTTCCCCACTTGGTGTGCACAGCCCGGAACGCCATCCGTCCCCCTCTGAACGGCTATCAGCTCGCAGTGTTGCGGCGACCACTGACAGTCGACACCGCCGAATGCGGACGGACGGCCGGAAGTCGATCGCGCACCCCCCTGGCCGACCTCGGGCCACGGCCGCACGCGGTGTCGCTGTCAGAAACGAACCTGTCCCGGAGCAAGATCAACAGCGGTCGGCGGACGGTGCAAAGTAGCCGTGGCCCAGGGATCAGGCTGCTCCGGTGTCCGTGGTGGCCGGAAACAAGCGGGAGTTCGGCGGTGCGCAGGGCTGAGATCAGGCGGAGGGCGAGCAGTTCCTGGAGCGGGTACGGGAGGGCCATCTCGCGGGTGGCGGTGTCGAGGCTCATTGGTCCTCCCGCAGGAGCTGGAGGGCGTCCAGGAGGCTCTTGTAGATCATGATGCCTTCCTCCCATGGGGCCGCATGTTTGCCGGTGAGCCGTTGTCCCTGGGCGAGCCGGAGCCCGGCAGCCTTGGCCAGGGTGGCGGACAGTCGCTCTTGCTGGTTCATCGGTACGAGCTGGTCCTCGGTGCTCTGGTCCAGTACGACCAGACGTGGCGCGTTGCCTTCGCGGATCCGCCTGGCGATGGACGCCGGGTCGAAGCTGGCCGGGCTTGCGTCCGGCCAGGCGTCCTTGTCCGCCCCGAACGCCTGGGACAAGAGCTTCTCGTAGTCGTCGCGGAGGTGGGCGTGGGAGGCGCCCAGCCCATCCGCCGCCGCGAGCGCGGGCAGGTCGTACAGGCCGTTGAGACCGAGCAGTGCGGCAGGGCAGGGCGGTTCGGGAAGGTGGCCGAGATTGTAGTGCCGCGGAGGCTGGAGGATGGACTGCAACGCCAGGCAGGCGCCGCAGCTGTGGCCGGACAGGATGTAGGAGCCGTCGGTGAGGCCGAGGGAGCCGAGCAGGGCCAGGCCGTGCAGCACGTCGCTGACGTGCTGCGGATGGACGGCCTCGCGAGCCAGGTCGGTGTGATTGTCCTTGATGGCGTCATAAGGAACGGGGGGATCCGCCATGACCGGGGGAGCAGGGTAGTTGATCTGGGAGACCGTGTAGTTGAGGGAGGCGATGGCGGTGACCGGGGTCGGCCCCTCACCGGGAAGCACGCCGCCGGAGAAAGCGTGGGCGACGGTGGGTTCGATCGAGGCGGAGGTGAGCCGCGGGTCGCGCCAGGCACCGCCGTGGATGTGCACGAGGTACCGCGGGTGCCGCGCCGTGGAGTCAGTTCCTGGGAGGGACGTGACGGGGGTGCCGATGAGCGCGGCGGTTTGCGGCGTCCGCGGCAGGTAGATGCTGAGGTTCTGGAGCCGGTTGGCGTTGGGGATGTAGGAGATGTCCTTGGCGGCGATGACCGGGAGACGACGATCGAGATGCGGGCTCGCCACCTCGGCGGACTGCCAGCGGGCCTGTCTGGCGTCCTGGGGCCCGGTGAAGTCTGCGCGGTTCGGCATTATGCCCGTGCCTTCCGGCCGGAGATCCACGTGCCGGGATCGCTGAGCTCGATGATGGTGCCGACGTTGTCGGTGACGAAGGCGATGCGCCGGCCGGTTGCCGGTATCTCCATGGGGCCGCCGATCAGCGGCACATCGAGTTCGAGCAGCCGGGACACCGCCGCGTCGAGATCTGCCACAGCGAGGCAGAAGTGGTGCAGGCGCGACGTGACCATGCTCGTGAGGACGTTGTCGGTCGGCGCCCCGCCACGGTCCGACGCGCCCGCAAGGAGCTCAATCTTGACGTCACCAGCAGTGAGGAAGACGAACGTCGTGCCGTGGGCCTCGAACCGCTGCTCGACAGTGAAACCGAGATTGCGCGAGTACCACGCAATGGTGGCGTCGAGGTCCTCTTGCGTAACGGTGATGCCCACGTGGTCGTGGGAGAACGTGACGGTCATGTCCGAAGAATCATCGGCCGCCGGGCCGGTAACCAGAGAGAGGAATTCGGTAGGAAAACCGCTACCACCTTCGGGTCGGCGCCGGGTGCGACAATCAGTCTCATGACCGCTGACATCGCGAAGCTCGGCCCGATGTTGCGCACCTGGCGCGGCCGTGTCTCGCCGGACACGGCGCCACTGCCCAGCGGCCACAGGCGCCGGGTCACGGGATTGCGCCGGGAGGACCTCGCCGAGCTCGCTGGGATCTCGGTCGACTACGTGGTCCGCCTGGAGCAGGGACGCCATGTGACCCCGTCGGCGCAGGTGACCGCGGCGCTGGCCCGCGCCCTGCAGCTCACCGACGCCGAGCGGGACCATCTCTACCGGCTGGCCGGGCTTGCCCCTCCGGCCGGCGGGGAGATCTCGGACCACATCCCGCCCGGCCTGCACCGCATGCTGAACCGGCTCGGCGACTTTGCAGCCGCCGTGTTCGCCGCGGACTGGCAGCTCATCTGGTGGAACCGTTGCTGGGCGGCGTTGCTGGGCGACCCGTCCTCAACGCCGTCGGCGCTGCGTAACTTCGCTCGCGACACCTTCCCGGCCGACGGGGCCGCCCCCTGCCTGTCGCACTGGCCGGTGACCTCGCTCAGCCAGCCGGAGGTCGAGGCCTCCGTCATGTCCGACCTGCGCCGCGCCACGGGGCGCTTCCCGGACAGCGACCGCCTGGCCGGCCTGATCCGGGACCTCACGACGGGCAGCCCGCGCTTCGCCGAACTGTGGGCCTCCGGCGTGGTCGGCGCGCACCGGGAAGACCACAAGATCGTCCAGCACCCGGCGACCGGGCCGATCGCGGTGGACTGCGATGTCCTGACCGACGGCGACGCGGGACGCAAGATCGTCGTTCTCACCGCAGCCCCCGGTACCGAGGACGAAACCAAGTTCCGCCTGGCGGCGGTATCGGGCATTTCCAACTCCGCTCACGCCTGAGCCCTGTTTTGCGGCCGCCGGGAGCGGCGAACAGGGCGGGCGGTTCACGACCGAGTGCCTGACCGGCGAGAGGGCCATGCGGGCTGTCAGCACTGTGCCAGGAGAGTGACAGGCTTCGCGTAGTGCAAAGGGACCAACCAGGGCCCGACTGCCAGTTACCGGGGTGAGCGGCGGTCTTGAGCTTCCACCCGTTGCCGGTGCAGCCGTCCGGCAGGGGCGGGAACCGGTGGCCCTTGACGTCTGTGCTGTAGTCGTGCGACTGGCCGCAGTCGCACTCGTAGATCCCGGACTGCGGCACGATCTCCCCCGGGGATGGACGGCGCCGCTTTCCTCGCTCATGCGTCTTGTGTACGACAGGACCGCCCGTCCGCGATCCAGGCGTGCTGTCCGTGGCTGTCCGGACTCCATCAGCCTGCCCGGTGGCGCACGGCCAGGTGCTCGGCGAGGGGCGCGGCCCGCGGCTCGGTCCACCGCTCGGTGGAGGCTTCCTCTCGCCCGGCGAGTAGGGGCATCAGGACCGCGCGCACGGCGGCCGGGGAGTCGAGCGTGTCCATCGGCAGCTCCCACCGGTTACCCGTGCGACTCCACTGGTCCGACAGGGGAGTCCAGCCCCATCCGTCCGTCTCGTCCCACCGCACAGCACCGCTGGCACCTACATCGAGATGGCCTCCCGTGTGACCGAGCCCGTCCTGTTTGGGCTTGGGTCCTGGCCGTCCGTAACCGCGTCAAACGCCGACCCAACACCTGCCATGTCGGAAGCAGACGGTCAGTTCAGGTGTGCAGCTGCCGTGTCATGACGGGAGCAGGGGCGCGCCGACGACGCCTACACCTGCGAGACCGGTACCCGCACCTTCGCCCTGTCCGAACTCAACGTCCGCAAGCGCTGGCACGGCACCGGCACCGCCCGCCGCATCCACGACGCGCTCATAGCCGACCGCGGCCAGGAGCGCACTACGCTGCTCGTGCACGCAGCCCACAGCAAGGTCATCGCCCGCTACGAACAGTGGGGCTACCGCACGATCGGGCAGACCCTCCCCTATTTCCGCGTACACCTCGTCGTGGATGTCGAGAAGAAGTTCTCGGTCGTTTCTGCAAGCCGCAGAGCAGAACCGCTTGTCACTGCGGGACGTCACCGGCAGCGGCTCGGAACAGGCGGTGTTCGCGCAACGGCACACCCGCCCGGCCATGTTCCCACCGTACGCCCTCCCCCCCCCCCCGGACGGGCCGGAGAAACCGGGGTGCGGGCGGCGCCCGTCACACTCTTCGCCAGCAACCGGGGCGTATGGAGCGCGGTCCAGGGCCGGGGCGGGACCGTCACGGCCCTGTGCCTCCCGCCCCGGGGTCAGTGATCGCCGCCAGCGGAACCCCGCGGAGCCGCTGCCCCAGCAGAACGTCCTGGCGGCGGCCGGCGGCCGTCAGCTCGCTCTCGTCCGGCGACCCCTCGGCGTGGCGGGCCAGGTAGAGGTAGCGGGCGGCCATACCGGTCATGGGCGCGTCCTTCGGTACCGTCGAGTCGTTGTGGCCCATGGAGGGATGCCGACCCGTGCCGCCCGGACCCGGCCCGGGGCGGGGCTCCGGGCCGGGGCCTTCGCCACCGGCACCACCCCTGAGCGGCTGCCACCAGCACGGCTGCGCGTACGGTCCCGCCGCGGCGGCTCGGCCTTCACCGGCACGGGTCGGTACGCCCTGCCCGGATCCAGGACAGCCCGACGTCCGGCACGGCCCCGTACCCGTGCCGGCCGTCGGGCTTTGGGGTGTGTCAGGCCGCCTTGCGGGAGGCGAGGAGTTCGGCGACCGCCTGCGATGCCTGGATGGCGCGGGGGAAGCCGCCAGGGATGGTGGTCAGGTAGACGATCTCCTTCAGCTCGTCCTCGGTGGCGCCCGCGTTGAGGGCGTAGCCTCCGTGGATCGTGATGAAGTCGCCCAGGCCGAGGACGGCGAAGGCCGCGACGAGGGCGAGCTGGCGGGTGCGGACGTCGAGGATGTCCCGGGCGAAGATCTCGCCGACCGCGTAGGCGTTGACGGCGTTGGCCAGGAACGGGAAGTCGCGGTCGAGCGCGTCGAGCGAGGCCGGGCGGGCGCCGCCGCTGAGGGACGTCACGATGTCCTCGCCGCGGCGGCGGCGAACGGCGGTGGTCTCTTCGGGGTCGACGGTGTTGGCAGACATGCGGGGGTTTCCTCTCGAAGGGGTTGTGTCAGGAGTCGGCGCGGTGTCAGGCGTGCTGCGGGCTGCGACCGGGCGGGGGCGGTCGAGATAGTCGTGGGCGTCGAGGATGAGCCCGTCGCGGACCCGCCAGACGAAGCAGGCAGCCATCTCGAAGTGCTCGTCGGGGGCGGGACCGGTCCCGTCGTAGACGAACTCGGCGATGACGGTCTCCGGGTCCGTGGTGTCGTGCCAGACGACATCCCGGGCGCGGAGGCTGAGGCCGCTCTGCGCGAAGTGGCCGAAGTGGAGCCGGAGCGCCTCCCGGCCTTCGAGCAGGCGCGATGCGTCCCGCGCGAAGGGGTGGCGGACAAACGGTGCCGTCGGCGTACAGCTCGTGCAGGTGCTCCCACCGGTCCGCGCTGACATCGTCCAGGAGCTGGGCGAGTACGTCGCGGGGGGAGTGGCTGCTGCGGGTGTCGGTCATGGGTCTCCGATCGGGGCGGGGGCAAGGGGGTCAGGGGGCCCAGAGGCCTGAGGCCGGGGCCGGGCGCGTCAGCCGAGGCGTTCCAGCGCGGCGGTGAACTGCTCGCGCTCGAACTCCTCCTCCTGGGCGCCGAGTTCGAGCAGGAGCCGCATGCGGCGCTGCGCCTCGCCGCCGACGAGGGTCTGGTGCAGCGTGTGGGTCTCCTCCAGCAGGCCCATCTGGATCGGCAGCTCGGAGGCGTCGACGGCCACCTTGTTCAGGGCGATCGCCGCCGCCGGGAACGTGGCGATGCGCGCGGCCAGCCGGTTGACGAAGGGCCACAGCTCGGCGGCCGGCAGGGCGCGGTTGACCAGGCCGTACCGCTCGGCGAGCTCGGCGTCGAACTCGTCGCAGCCCAGGATCATCTCCAGCGCCCGGCTGCGCCCGAGCAGTCGCGGCAGCCGCTGGGAGCCGGTGGCCCCCGGCAGGACGCCCACCGCCACCTCGAACTGGCTGAGCAGGGCCCGGCCGCGGGCGGCGAAGACCATGTCGCAGGAGGTGAGGAACTCGGTGCCGGCCCCCGACGCGCGGCCCTCAAGGACCCCGATCGTCGCCTGGGGGAGGGTGCGCAGGTCCTCGAAGAGCGTCTGGAGCGGGCCGAGCTTCGTCGGCTTCGGCGGGATCTGGTCCACCGGGTCGAGGAAGAGGTTGAGGTCGGCGTGGCCGATGAAGAAGTCGGGGTGGGCGCTGGAGAAGACCACGACGCGGGTGTCCCGGCTCGTGGCGAACCGGTCGAGCAGCCGGCGGAAGTCGGCGATCATGGCCGGGTCACACAGGTTGACCGGCGGGTTGTCGAACGTCACCCGGGCGACGCCCTGGCTCTCGGTAACGCTGAGTGTGGTGAATTCCTCGGACACGTTCCCTCATTGCGTAGTCGGACACGGTGTGTGCCTGCCGGCCCGCTGAACAGGCGTTCCGCGGTGCCGGTTTCGACTCTCCCGGTTGCGCAGGTGGGCAACCAGACCGGACCGTGGGGGGGAGTGCCGCACACAGGCAGGGGCGGGCGGGGCGTCGTACCGTGGCGGCATGAGCCAGCACGGAAGCAGCACGTCCGGTCTCGGTGGGTTCTTGCGCGCGGCCCGGGCGCGCGTCGATCCGGCGCGCGCCGGGCTGCCCAGTGCGGGCGTGCGCCGGGTGCCGGGGCTGCGCCGCGAGGAGGTCGCGGTGCTCGCCGGGGTCAGCGCCAACTACTACACGCGGCTGGAGCAGGGCCGTGAACGGCACCCCTCGCTCCAGGTGCTGGACGCGCTGGGCCGCGCGCTCGACCTCGGACCCGACGCCCGGGAGCACCTGCACCGGCTCGCCGGGGCGACGCCGAGCCGCCGCGGCTTCCCGCAGCCGGCGGTGCGGCCGGACGTCCTCGAACTCGTCGAGGAGTGGACGACCACCCCGGCGCTGGTCCTCAACGAGACGCTCGACGTCCTGGCGCAGAACCGTCTCGCGGCGGCGATGCACTCCGGTTTCGCAGACCCGGTCAACCTCGCCCTGATGACCTTCGGCGACCCGGCCGGCACCGGCTTCTACACCGACTGGCACCAGGTGGCCGAGGCCGTGGTCGCCACCCTCCGCCTCGCCCAGGGCCGCCGCCCCCACGACCCGCGGCTGCCGGAGCTCGTGGGGCGGCTGTCCGCGTCGAGCGCCCACTTCCGGGAGCTGTGGGACGCCCACCCGGTCCGGGGGCGCACCTACGAGGCGAAGCGGTTCACGCATCCCGTCGTCGGCGCGCTGGAGCTCACGTACCAGGCGTTCGACATCAGGGGCTCCGACGGGCAGGAGCTGCTCGTCTACCGGGCCGAGCGCGGCAGCCGCACCGCGGACTCCCTGCGCCTCCTGGCCAGCCTCGCCGCGCCCGCCCCGGCGACCGCGTCCGCCGAGTAGCCGCGCGGGCACCGGCGAGGGGGAACGGGGGCCGCGTCCGGGACCCCCGGCCGGTCAACCGGCGCTCGGCACCACGGCCGGCGCGTCGTTCTCCACCCGGAAGTCCGGTGGACCAGGCCGGCGGCCCCCACCAGCAAGTAGCCGGTCGGGTGTTGGGCGTCCTGTGCACCTGCCGGACCTGCGCCTCGCTGTCGTCCTTGCCGACCAGGTTGCCGTCCGTGTCCACCCTCACCTCGCCCCGGGCTCGCCCGCCGCCGCGGCCGGCGGACGCGGCGGACGCGGGAGGTGGGGATCAGGGTCTTCGCCGCGTTCAGCGCGACCGCGCGGTTGCCGGTCACGTGCTCGGCCATCGCGCGCTCGTAGGCGGGGAAGGCGCGCTCGTGGTCGCCGCCTGCGTGATGATGTGTATCCATGGCGGCGCCGGCTTCGGCAGGACTCTCGCCGTCGACACCTGCCTGCGCGCTCTCGAACCCGGTGAGGGCAAAGGATCACCTTCCGGGCCCGTCCCACCGCCGGCGCAGTGCGCTACGAACTGCGGCTGTCGGTCCGGATGCGCGAGGGCAAGCGGGTCCGCCCGCTGGCCACGCTCAACGGCACGCTGTGCGCGGTGACCCGGACGCCCTCGACCTGGCCGGCGAGCCACCGCGCCACCCCAGCGGATTCGACCGTCTGGGTGAAGACGGCCCTGGCCGAGCGCCCCCGCATCATCCTCGTGGATGAGGCCCCGGTGGCTCAGCGGGGAGGCGTTCGAGTACTTCCGCTACCTGTGGGACGAACCCTCAACCCAGCTTGCGATCATTTTCGTCGGCGGTGAGGGCTGTCACACCGTGCTGCGCCGCGAACCGGTGCTCTCCTCCCGCATCTTCATCTGGCAGCGCTTCACCCGCCGCACCTCCAGCGAGGTCCTCGAGGTCATCCGGACCTTCGACGCCGAATGGATCGCCGATCCTGTTGCCGGGCGGCCGTCTCAGCTCGCGCTGATCCTGCCTGGTGTCCGTCTGCCCCGGGCACAGCCGATCGACCGGCCGCAGAAGGGCCGGCCGCGTGACGCGAGCCGACCGCGGTCCTGGCTGGACCGTCAGCGCATCGCCGCGGCCGAGACGAGCGACGACCCGAGGGTGTGTCCGCCGGCCGTACGCGGCCAGCTCGTCCTGTTCCGTCCGCGTCGGCAGCTCGCTCAGGAGCATGTCCGGCGCATCCGCGACCGGGACCTCGCCGACTCCGACCGCCTGCAGGCCATCGCCGTCGCCCAGGCCGCCGAGCAGGGACTGAGCAAGGCGTGGTGGAGGGCGGCGTGCTGGATGCTTCGGCTGGTCCTGGCCGTCCGGGACGCCGACGGCGAGGACTTGGTCGCCGAGGAGGTCCTCGACGATCTGCCACGCAGCCAGGGCGCGGTCGCCGACATCCTGCGCGAGGCTGGCCTTCTCCGTCCACGTCGGCGCCGCCGTCCCGTCATCTCGCCGAAGCCGCACCGCAGTTGTCGGCACTGCGACTGCTGGGGCTTCCGGTCCGTCTGCTGCGGCTGCAGCAGCTGGAGCACGTGGCCAGGCCGGCACCCGGTCGGTGACTGCCGCCGCTGCGGACGCCGCGGCGTCCCGCTGCTGGACGGCATCTGCCGAGCCTGCTGCCTGCACATCGACCACCACGGCCCTGAAGCACGATCGGAGACATGGACCCAGCTGTGGTTCGGCGGCGACCTCGCACCCAGACTCGCGATCCGCCCCGGGGGCGCTCGGCTATCCGGCGCCGCACGACAAGGCCCGGCAACGAGCCGCCGCTGCACGTCCGCCCGCACCAGCAATCTCGCCGCACCTGGTCAACCTGGCACAGACCGTCCTGTTCGACGCCCGACGTGATGGGACCTGCATCGCCGTTGGGGAACTGGACCTCCTGCCCTCCCTCGCCCCTGTCGCCGAGACCCTGCTCGACGACTTCCGCCAGCACGCGAGACAGCAGGGATGGGACGAGCAGGTACGGCGTCTCGCCGCCCGCAGCCTGCGCATCCTGCTGGCCCGCATCGGCGCCGACGCCCCCATCCACGAGGCCGACATCCGGTCGCTTCCCGCCGACCGGCCCGGCACCAGCGCACGCCGGATCCTGCGGTTCCTCAGCCGCCGCGGCCTGGTCATCCCCGACCCCGCCCACCAGGTCGATATCCATCAGCGGGCCATCAACCAGCGCATCCAGAGCTTCCCCGAGCCCCTCGCTGACGAACTCCACCGCTGGGTGCTGGTCCTGCGGGGCGAGGGCCGCCGGGAACACCCCGCGATGCCGTTCGAGACGATCCGGGGGTACCTCGGCTACCTCTCCCGAGTCCTGACCGCCTGGGCGGCCCGAGTCACCAGCCTGCGCGAGATCACCAAGGACGACGTCCAGGACGCCCTCAAACAACGACCCGGCTCTACGGGGCGGGACCTTCTCAGCGCTCTTCGCAGCCTCTTCCAAACCCTCAAACAGGAACGGGTGATCTTCCGCGACCCCACTCGCGGCGTCTCACTGTCCACCTCCGAACGCCTGCCCGTGCCCATCCCCACCGACCGCCTCCGCGGCCTGATCGACCGGGCCGACACTCCGATGGCCGAATTCGTCGTCGCGCTCGTCGCCATCCACGCGCTCGGCCGGCGTGAGACCCGCTGCCTCCTCCTGACCGATCTCGACATCGCCCGCGGCCGTCTGACGGTCCGGCGGGACCTACGGCACACCGTCTACCTCGAGAAAGTCACCCACATCCTCGCGAGTGACTGGCTCCGCGACCGCCACCAACGGTGGCCCCTGACGGCCAACCCCTACCTTCTGGTCAGCCAGCAGACCGTGGCAGACGACCGGCTCCCGCCCGTCTCCACCATGGTCATCAACGACATCTTCCGACCGCTGGGCCTCACTCTGTCCGAACTCCGCCAGGACCGTATCCTCGACGAGGCCCGCCAGACCGCCGACCCCGTCCACCTCATGCGCGTCTTCGGCATCGCCGCCGAGACCGCAATGAAGTACATCGACACGGCCCACCCCGAACGCCGGTCCACCCTCTGGCGATAGCCATTCCCTTCCCCAGAATCCCAGTTGGAGAGCTGGGTAGTCCGCTGCCAAGGTGGTTCCCGTGACCGGGAGCACCTTCTACTCCGACCGCGTGGGGCAGGGCAGACCGCGCGTCAGCGAGATCATCACCACCGAGGCATGGGCAGGAATCACCGTCCTGATCCAGCAGCGGATCAACGATGGCTCGCTCGCCCGGGCCTTTCCCCGGTACGACTGTCCGGACGACCGAGGTCGCAACACCATCACCGGCACGGACGAAGAGAAGTTCCTCCACGCCCTCAAAGCCCATGTCCCCAAGCTGGTCGAGCCCCCGGCGCCGCCTGATGAAGGGCAGGACACCGAGTCCGACGAGATCTTCTTTGGCCGGCCCTCTCCAAGGGCTCACACCCAGGCACAGACTGGGGCTCCGCTTGATCCAGACAAGGCGCCGGACACCGCCACCGCGCTTGATGTGGTCGACTTCGTCGCTCTCCACGTCGGACAGCCGAGCTACAGCAAGCCCCATAGCTGGTGCTTCGAACACACCGACTACTCCTTCGATGCACAGCGGGCCGACCTGCACTTCGACGGCGGCCTGAAGCCGGTACAGGAGCAGTTCCAGCGCGGCGTTGACCTGCTGTTCGCCAGGAATGGGATCGCCTTCGCCATCGGTGACGACATGTGCGTCCGACGGCTCGGGCCGCCCGAGGCGCGTCCGCTGGTCTCCGATTTCAGGCCCGGCACGGGAGACCCACAGCTCGATGACAAGCTCAACGACGCGATAGCCCGGTCTTGTCCAGGAACCCGCTCGACCGGCGGGACGCTCTTGAGAAGCTCTGGGACGCCTTCGAGCGGCTCAAGGCTCTCGAACTCGGCGGGGACAAGAAGAAGGCATCTGCGGAACAGCTTCTGGTCCGTGCTGTCCCTGGCTCCGAACCGTTCCGCGAGCTTCTGGAGACCGAGTTCAGGACACTGACGAGCGCAGGCAACAACTTCACGATCCGGCATCACGAGCACGGCAAGCACGATCTCCCCGACGGCTCTGCCGTCGACTGCCTGTTCGTCCGGCTCGCCTCGCTCATCTCTCTGGTTCTGCACAACACCGGCCGCATGGATACCTAACAGGAGGCGAAATCGGCGGCAGGAACCCGCATCGACTGAACGGGTACGCTTCCGAAGACGCGTGGGTTCCACCCTGTCCACGTCCAGGAATCCGCGAACCCGCGCGCTTCGGGTCCGGGGGTGATGATCTACTGGCACGTCGAGCGGAAGTCGGTGTGCATCTACAGCCAGTTGAAGAACTGCTCGGCCTCCGAGGTCGCGGCGATGATCGAGGGCGTGCTGCGGCACTGCACCGAGATGGTGGTGGACCGGCAGTGCACCGACACGCACGGCGCGTCCATCGTCGGGTTCGCGTTCTCGCACATGCTGGGCTTCAACCTGCTCCCTCGCCTGAAGAACGTGGGCTCGGCCCGGCTGTACCGGCCGGCCGCCGGTGAGGACGGCACCTGGCCCCACCTGGCACCGGTGCTGTCCAGCAAGACGATCGCCTGGGAGCTGATCCGCCAGCAGTACGACCAGATCGTGAAGTACCCCACCGCCCTGCGTCTGGGCACGGCGGAGGCCGAGCAGGTGCTCCGCCGCTTCACCCGAGGCGGCCCCAAGCACCCGACCTGCCGGGCGATCGAGGAGCTGGGCCGGGCGGTGCGGACAGCGTTCATCTGCGACTACCTGGCCGATCCCGAGCTGCGGCGGGAGATCCGCGAGGGCCTGCAGGTGGTGGAGAACTGGAACTTTGCCAACCACGACCTGTTCTACGGCAAGGACGGCGACCTGACCGGCCCGGACCGGGAGAGCCAGGAGGTCTCGATGCTCGCCCTGCACCTGCTGCAGGCCGCCCTGGTACACGTCAACACCCTGCTGCTGCAGGAGGTGCTGGCCGAGCCGAAGTGGGCCGACAAGCTCACCGACGCCGACCGGCGGGCGCTGTCCCCGCTGTTCTGGACCCATGTGAACCCCTACGGCCGGTTCGAGCTGAACATGAGCAACCGGCTCGACCTCAACCCCGCCGCGACCATCCCCGGCCAGCGGACCAGTCACCAGCCGGCCCCCGCGCCGTGACACCGCGCTGGTCCTGCTGCGGCAGCGCGAAGGGCGGCCCCGAGTCGGGGCCGCCCTTCGGCGTGCTGGTGGTGCTCACCAGGCGGCCGGCACGCTGGCGGCCTGGTGCATGTCGGTGAGGGCGGAGGTCAGGCGGGCGGAGCCGACGGTGGCCGCGAGCGCGGCGTGAGACGGATGCAGTCGGGTCGCCTCCGGTCGCGGCCAGAATCCCGGTCCGTTAGTGCCGGGAGGACGTCAACCGGGTCAGGCGTACGACGTGGTGGTGGTTGGTGTCGATGACGTACTCGACCAGGCCGCGGCCGTGAGGGATCGGGAGTCGGCGCCAGTCGCTGGCGCTGTCGCGCGCGGTGCTGTCCGGCAGCCACGGTTCTCGACGATTTCGACGGTGAGCGCGACGATCGCGGAGAACAGTTCGACGGGCAGTTTCGGGTCAGCGAGCGTGTCCTGGATGGCCTCGGACGGCTCGACCGGCCACAGGTCGTCGGGATCGGTGTCACTCACCCGGCAGCTCTCCGCCCCGCTCGCGGCGCAGGCGTACGACGTCGGCCATGGTGACCGTGGGCAGGGTGCCGGCGCGGGCGGCGGCGATGATCCGGTCCTGCTCGGGATCGGCGTCCCAAGGCCGGCGACGCCTCCGTCGGCCATCAGCGCGGGGGCGGCGGCATTCCTCGGACGTCAGGCCAGTGCTGAGCCTGCGGGTGTGAAGAACGACAGGAGCGCCGAGACGAAGGCGTCGGGTGCCTCCTCAGGCACATAGTGCCCGCATCCCTCGATCACGAGCTCCTTCACGTCGCTGGCGACGCGGCGTACGTCGCCCGCGACGCCGGCTCCGCGGAAGGCGGCGCCCCCGACCGCCAGCACAGGCATCGTCAGAGGGGCGTGCGTCCGCGCCTGGTTCTGGGTGATCGTCACGTCCAGGGCCCGGTAGTACTGGAAGCTGGCATGCAGCGCGCCGGACCGGCGAAGCGCCTCGATGTAAACGTCGACGACGTCCGAGGGCATCGCGTCGGGTGTGGCGCCCTTGGCGGTGAACTGATCGCGGAAGTAGAGGTCCTCGCGTCCCTCGACGAGCTTCTCGTTGACCGACGGCAGTCGGTTGAACATGAAGTGCCAGGTGGCCTCGACCGCGCGGGTGGCCGGGGGCGTGGCACTCGGGTCGTCGGAGATGCCAGGCAGGGCAGCTTCGGCCAGCACGAGTTGGGTGACGCGCGAGGGGTGATCGCTAGCCAGGGCGTAGGCGAGCATCATGCCCACGTCGTGGCCCACCAGCCGGAAGTCCTCGTGGCCCAGGGCGGTCATGAGCCGGGCGAGGTCCTGTGCCGCGGTGACGCTGTCATACCCCGTTTCCGGTTTGTCGGAGCGTCCCACTCCGCGGGGATCGACCGCGATCACCGTGAAGTGCTCGGAGAGCGGGAGCATCACCTTGCGCCACTGCCACCAGAACTGCGGCCAGCCACCCACCAGCAGCAGCGCGGGCCCTGAACCGCCCGAGACGGCGTGCAGGGAGATGTCGCCCAGGTCGTAGCGGTTGCTCTGGAACCGTTCGCCGAACCCGGTCGGCAGGTCGGGCATCGCCGTTACGGTGCCGAATCCGGTCACAGGCACTGCTGGGACAAGCGTCATAGCGCCCCTCCAAAGAGTTGAACCACTTTAAGTGGTTCGGACAGTAGCAGGAGTCTGAGTGAACCGGATAGTGTGGTTCTCGTGGCGGACGGAGGAAATGTGGCAGTGAGGGAACGCGGCGGGCGCTCGGACACCGAGGCACAGCCGTTGTGTCTCCAGTTCACGAAGACGGTGACGGCTCGCGAGACGGCGACACCGAGGGACTCGCTGCTCCGCCCGTCGGACCTGGCCGAGTGGCTCGCCGCCGCAGGGCTGGGCGGGCGGCCGCCAGGGTTGGACGAGGAGTTGCTGCGCGAGGCGCGCGAGCTGCGGGAGTCGATCTACCGTGCGGCCCGGGCCGTCGCGGATGCACAGGAGATGGCCGAGGCGGACCGGGATCGCATCAACGACTGGGCCGGCCGCAACGACGCGTTCCGCGTACTCGACGGCGCTGGTGTCAACTGGCGCTTCCCCGGCTCGTCGCCGGCACGGTCCGCTCTCGCGGTCGTGGCCGGCGACGCGGTCGACACGCTCGGCGGCCTCCGCGTCGGCACCATCAAAGTGTGCGCGGGGACCGGCTGCGTCGCGGTCTTCCTCGACGCCACCCGCGGCACGTTCCGCCGCTGGTGCTCAATGAGCACCTGCGGCAACCGGGCCAAGAAAGACGCCATGCGTGTGCGAGGCGCCCAGTGACGTCACACGGTGCGCGCAAGGTGGAACTATGGCCAGAGTGCCCTGAATCCGCTGTGTGCGGTTCCCTGTCACCAGCGTCGCCGCCTGACCCCTCACCTCACGAGTTCGGCGGCCGCCTTCGACGGCGCGGTCTTGGCCTGGTTACGCAGGCCCTGGGCGATCCGGTCGGCCGGATCTCCATCCGGTGCCGCTTGATCGCCCGCCCCGCCCAGTCGTACGCGGCCCACTCCTCCGCAGGCACCCTCACCTGCTGGGCGACCGACACCGCCGGCACCGGGATCTCCCCAGCATCCTCCGGAAACCGGGCCTCCACCTCGAAGAACTTCAGCAACAGCGCGAACCCCAACCGGTTCGCCCCCGACTTGTTCCTCAGCCGCTCCTGGTCCTCCTCCAGCAGCGTCCAGACCTCGATCAGGTCCTCCGGCTCCCACTCCTGCCGCACCCCGGTCTCCCTGGATCCAAACCGCTGACAAGCCCACTCCTGATCCGTTACAGAGAGCTACTTGTCACTTCGCGGCAGCTTCAGGAGAACAGGGCCGTCTGTGATGTACGCCTCACAGACCCGTCAGCCGAACATTCTCAGGGCAGACCGGGGGCCCGGCCTCGATGAGCCCGGCCAACACCTACACCTCCTGTGGTACGTCCACAGGGATGAAGGCCTGAAGGCGGACACCCATTACAGGATCATCGAAGAAAGCCGGTAGGCCGACGTAAGCGTCCATCCTCTCCGCCGCCTGTGCGACGCTCAGGCTATGGCCCAGTCGAGACACCACGCGGCGGGGAGTGAACGTGACTACTCCGCTGAGTCGCGCTGGGCGATAGCGCGTCCGATGCTGTACCAGCTGGACTCGACGGTGCCTTTAGGGAGGGGGCGGCCGAGCAGGCCGGCGAGGTGGGCCAGGGCATCGCCGGTGACGTAGCGGTCGGGGCCTGGGGATTGCAGGTGCCCTCGGATGAGGTCGTCCTCGACGCCCTGCTGCTGAAAGAAAGGCGGCGATGGTGCCGATCAGCAGCTGGCTGTGGGCGTGAGCGTCGGTGAGGGCGTACGACACCAGACGCTGCCACTCGCGCAGGCATGCGCCGTACTCGCGGCCTGCCTGTACCGCTCGGTGGCAGTAGCTCGAGGTCCAGCGGCAGTGCTGCTCGACCGCCGCCAGCAGCTCCTGGGGCACGGTGTCGGCTGTCCAGCTCGGTGCCAGGGCGGCTCTCGTCGCGCCTTGGGCAGGGGGAAGGCAGTCGCGGATCTGCTGCAGTCCTGCTGTGTAGGTGACCTTGTGCTGGTCGCGGTACTGGCGTGCTTGGTTCTTACGGGCGTGTGAACTCAATGGCTGGTTCCTTGTGCGCCCTCCCGTGATGTGGCGCTGTCGGTGGCCAGGCCACGTGAGCGTACGTCGCGATGATGCGGTGCATCTGGGGCTTACGGTGTCGCCGGTCACGGGTCCGGTCGCTCTTCAGCCGAGGCACCGTCGCGGCGGGCTGGGGGCGGCACCGTCATGCCCAACGAGCCTCCGCCGTAGGGAGTCACGCCGCAACGGCTAGCTGCTGGATGTTGGCACCGTGGGCGGCAGCGGTATGTCGTAGCGCCCGAAGAACTCTCGGAAGAAGCCAGCGACTGCCCGAGGGCCGGCACTCCGGTCGAGCTCGTGGCCACCGAAGCGGTAGACCTCGTATCCGGAGAGCTTCAACTGCCGGTCTTCCGACACCATCTGGACATACAGTTCGGGGCTCGCCTTGCCGTTGATCGAGTAGTGCTGTTGGCCGTCGACCTCCAGGACCACCCGAACCCTGTTGGGCAGCAGCAGGAGGAAGTCCATACGCTGCCTCGCCAAAGGGCCAGGCTCGGCCCGGGCCTTCGCGGTGTAGGGGTCGTAGTGGAGATACACCTGGGGAATCAGGGCGGGCAGGGCAGACCCTCCCTCCCGGAAGTACAGGGCCGCGTACGTGTGGAACAGGACTTCTTCCGACGGGGAGGCGAGCGAGTCTGCGAGCCGGGCGCACAGAGTCCTGGAGGCGGCCTCCTGGTCACCTGCCACGGCGGGGTTCGTCTGCTGCCACCAGCTGACGAGCTCCGCCCATGACAGGCCGGCGGCGACGAGAGGCCGGGTGTACGTCAGGCAGTACTGGGCGTTGCGGACGATGTCGAGGCGGTTGTTGACCGCGTCGCGCGCAACGATCTCAAGGCTTGGGGCCGTTAGCGGCAAAGATCAGGTCCTTGAACTCTCCGTCGACGCCGATCATGCCCAAGGAAGCGAGGACCTGCTCCAGCTCCGGCGTTTCGTACTCGTCGAGGACCTTGCGAGCAACTGCGGTCAGCTCTGGCACTGCCAGCTGCCGCAGTCGCTTCATGACGTAGCGGTACTTGCTCGCGAAGGCCTCGCTCTCTTCTCCGGGAGCAAGCCCCAGACGTACGCATTCGTCCGGGACCTCGTACGACTTCAACTCGGCAACAGCGCTGGCTATGGCGGAACGCAGCGTTTCGGGTTTCACCGCATCTCCCATCCCCCGAGGTTACTGGCCCGCACCGACAACTGGGCAACGGCTGACTGCTCTGCTTTGTGCCACTCACCTCTCGGGAACATGCTGGCAGGTCTCGTGCTGTTGATAGCCCCTAGGCATGCCCGTGCCCACAGATGCCGGGTGGTGTGCGTGGAGAACCGCTCGACGCCCGAGGCCAGCGCGATTCTGCGGATCACTTTCGACCAGGTCCACAGGCTCAGCGGCTGGGCGTGATTGCGGCGCGACTCCGATAGGAACAACGGCCCGCGGGCCCGGCTGATCCCGGCACGGTGGGCGAGGTAGCCCGACAGCAGCACCCCGGTCGACGCCGAGTACGGCACCACCCGCTCCAGCCGGTTCTTCGTCGTCTCCGCCCGTATCCGCAGCGCGCGGTGGGCCGGATCGACGTCATCGGTCCGCAGCGAGCACAGCTCCTCTCGCCGCAGTGCGGCATCGTAGGCCAGGGCGAGCATCACCCGGTTGCGGACCGGCTCGCGCCGGGCCACCTCCAAGATCCGCAGCCACTGCTGTTCAGTGGGGATCCACGGCAGCTTGGTCAGCCGCGGCACCAGCCCCCGCTGCTGGCTGGCCCCGGCCCGGCGGCCGGGGGTGTAGCGGCCCCGGCCGACCGGATTCGACTCCCGCAGGCCCTCCTCCATGAGGAAGTCGTAAAACAGACGGACCGGCACCAGACGCTGCTGGATGGTGGCGTTGGCCAGTCCCGCCCCCGAGTCGATCGAGACCACGTTGACCCCTCGGCGATGAGGCCGTGAGGTCAACTCCCGTACGTAGAGGGCGATATGCGCGCGGTTCGCGGTGACCGGGTCGAGTTCCTCCCGCTCACACATCAGCAGGTACTTGGCCAGCCCGCGCGCGTAGGCATCGATCGTGCGGGGCGCACGTCCGAGATCCGTCCAGATCGTCAGCCAGGTCGCCGCCTGCTCGTGCCGGCCGAGAACCGGCCACTTCTCCGTCAGCACCGTGCTGCCGCTCAACACATCTCCCAAGTCCGTGGTTGCACCGGAGAGACATGATCACCCCGGCAGATTCCACGTAACTTTTAAGATGCTCAAGCGCCAGATGTTCGGCCGCGCAGGCTTCGACCTCCTGCGCAAACGGGTCCGCTCACCCCGTAGTCATGTTGTCAGTCCCTGATGCGAGGATCCGGGCGACCTTACGCAAGGGAGATCAGCATGGGCACCTGGGATACCGGTCCCTTCGACAACGACACAGCCGCAGACTTCGCCAACGCTCTCGACGACGCCGAGCCCGAGGCGCGCGAAGCCCTGATCCGAGGCGTCCTCATCCGGACGATCGACGCCACCGGCTATCTCACGGAAGCAGAAGAGGCGGTGGCCGCCGCTGCACTCATCGCGGCGCAATGCCCGGGAGGCGAACCCGTCGACAAGTCCTACGGTCCGGAAACACCTATGCCCGTGTTCCCTTCCGACCTTCGGGCACTCGCCGACAAAGCCCTCGCCCGCATCGCCAGCGACGAGGACGGGCCGGCTTCAAACTGGGTCGACCCGGAGGACTGGAAGCAGTGGCGAGCCATACTGACGCGCCTTCGCGCCGTGCTTGCCCCGCCACCCCCTTCAATCGCTGCATTCGATGTCCAGCCATAACGGAGCGTCACTCGGCACGGAACCTGAGCCAGAACCGCTACACGTGAACAAAGCCACCGGAGCGTGCCTGGTCGTCGTCCGGGGTGAGGCTGAAGATCCACAGTCCGAAGGGGATGTCGTTCGTGAACGGCGGGTAGGTCGTACCCGATGCGTACGGGGCTGCCCGGTGCCACGGCTGCTTGCGGCGCCGCAGCGCGACGCCGGGCGGTTCCTCGAGGAGGATGCTGCGGCGGTCGCGCAGTGCGGCGGCGTAGTCGGCCAGGTCGTCCTCGAAGCCGTGGCCTGCAGGGCGTGTCACCTTCCAGCCCCAGTCGGCCGGCGGGCGGCTGGGATCCACTCCTGCGGCTGTCCAGTTTTCCCACCCTGGTCCGGGCACCTGATCCCCCTCCGCGACGGCGCTGGAGATCTGTCTTGGAACATTCTGGAGCGGGCGTGCCTGGCGGAAGCCGGAAGAGCGGCGGCGTCGGGCTGGGCGGGTGGCGGGCCGTCGATGTGCGAGATCGCCCAGAAGTGGGGGATCGTCCAGGGGCCGGATGGCCTCTCGGCCGTCCGGACCCGTCGTGTTGCGCCCGGAGAAGGCCCTGGGTGTCCTTGTCTATGCGGTTGCTGGTGGCTGGCTGCCGCTGTCTGGTGCTGTGGGTGGTAGTGCTCCTGGTGGCGGGTCGGGTGGTGGCTGGGGAGTGGTGGGGGCTGTGGCTTGCCGGTAGCTGATGATGGCTTGGATTCTTTTTTCGGGGTCTGTTATCTGGTCGAGTGTGGCTGCGAATTTCTCGTCGAGGTGTGTTCCTTTTCGCTGTCGGGCGTGTTCGAGGATCAGGCTGGTGAGGGGGACGGCGAGGTATGCCGTGATGACGGTCGCTCCTACGGCCCACCAGGGTGCGCCGCTCAGGGCGCCGGCGAGGACGGCGGGGAGTCCGGCCAGGAGGCCGGTGAGGGGGGCGAGGGGGGACGGGTTCATCGCGTGGATGCCCTTCCAGCACGTGACGGCTGGGCCGCCTCATGCCTGAACGAGCCGTGCGGGGACGGCTGGGACGGGGAGAGGCGGCACAGGTGTGCCGTGGTGTGAGGGCATGCCAAGGGCCGGCGCCGCCGCGGGGCGGGCCGGTGGTGTTTTATGGCAGGCCTGTCAGCCCCTTGGGAGGCGGGTTCGCTGTTCCCGTGGGGTGGTTTCGAGGGGGTGTTCGGCGGTTTTTGCGGGGGAGGTTCTCTTCGGCTTTTTGGGCAGGGTGGGCTACATAGCGAAAATAACAAAAAGAATGCTTATGAAGCCCTTAAGCCGGTTCATTTAACCTTTTCCGCGCCGCCTTTCTCTTGCTCGCTGGCCTCACGCACCGTCCTGCGGGCACACCGGACTTGCTCACCAGTATCGGTCATCTCGGTGCCGTCGGTGGCTTGTTGAGCCAGATCAGCACCAGGAGTTTTCTCCGGCCGCGGCTGGCTGAGGGAGTCGGCCGACTCGGAGTCGGTGGCGCCATGCCGGTCCGAGGGGAACGTTCAGATGCTGATGAGGCCGGCTGTGGTGAGGAGGTGCTGCTGGCCGGGGTGGAGGAGCAGCCAGCCGCGGCGCTGGCTTTGGAGCCAGTGGCGGGCGGTGGGGCGGCGGGGGTGGGTGCGGGCATGGTGGTAGGCGCGTTGCCACAGGATGGGCCAGGGAGGGTTCCACCAGGGGTCGATCGTGGCGAGTGCTTGCTGGGTGGGGGAGGGGCTGCTGCGCTTTTTCGCGAGTTCGCGCTGTCGGTTGAGCCATTCGCCGAGGGGGAAGCCGTCATGGATGGTCTTGATCGGCGGGCAGAGGTGGCCGTGTTCGCTAGCCCAGGTACGGGCGTGCGTGAGGGCTTCGGCGTGGGGCCGGGGGCGGGGGCTGGGAGGCCGCTGTTCGGCTGTCTGGGCGGTGATGCTGATTGCGTTCAGCAGGTGCTGTTGGTCTGGGTGGAGCTGGTCGTACTTCAGGCATGCTCGGGTGATCCAGCCGCCGAGGACGGTGCTCGGTGCGGGGATGCGGGCGGCCGGGGTCGGACGCTTCGCCCGCAGCGATGTGGTCGCGGGCGCGGTAGTAGTTGCGCTGCCAGTGCAGGTCCCACGGTGGGTTCCACCAGGGGTCGATCGCGGTGATTTCGGTCAGATGGGGTGAGGGTGGCATACCGGCTCGGGCGCGTTGTTTGGCTCGGTTGCGCTGGCTGAACAGCCACAAGCCCAGGGGGTGGCCGTCGTGCAGGGTGTCACGGGGAGCTGCGAGGTGGCCGTGTTCAGCGTGCCAGGCCCGGGCGTGTGCAGGGCGGTCTCGAAGCCCGGTCTCAGATCGGGGCGGTGTCCAAGGGCGGCTGCCAGGCTCGCGGGGACACTTCGGGTCGGTGACACGCCGTGTGCGACGTCGACCGGTGGGAGCTGACGGATCTGCGGTTCGCCCGGCCCGGCCGTTCTGGTCTTCCGTATCCGGGACCGGCCCCGCAGACGGCGTCTTCGGGGCAGGGCGCGTGTATGTCCGTTCCATGCCCTGGACCGCCGCTGCGGTGATGCCAAGGTCGGCGAGGAGTTGCTGCTGCTCGGGGTGGAGCTCGTTGTACGTGCTGCACTGGCACTGCAGCCATCGCGCGGCCAGGGCGTCGTCGAGGTCATTGAAGCCGTTCTCGGCCTGGAGGGGCGGCCAGCTGCGGCGTCTGGGGCCCGGTAGTAGTGACGCTGCCACCTCAGGTGTCAAGGTGGGTTCCACCAGGGATCGATGTCTTTGAGGGCCTGGGCCCGGTCGGCGGGTGTCGATTCCAGGGTGGGTAGTTGGTGTGTTGGGTGTGGTGTGAGCTGCGGGGTTGGGTGTTGGTTGAGAATGGGGTTTGGTGGGGGTGGGGTGGGGCTGGCCTGGGGTTGTGTGGGTTGTAGTGGGAATTGCCGGGGCGTTGTGGGTAGCTTCTGCGTCTAATGGTCCGGGGGTGTGTTTTGGCTGGTCAGTCGTGTTGTGCCTGGTCATAGGCCTGGTTTCGTGTTTGTGGTGTCGGAGCTTTGTAGGGGCCGTCTGGCGTGTGCGGTGGGGAAGGGAATGATGTCGTCGAGGTGTTCCTGATGGAGTCGGGTGGGTCGGGGAGGCTGATGGGGATCTCTGAAAACGACCAGGTGCGCTCCTCGCCCTACTTGATCCCGTTTTCAACGGATAGGGGAAGTTCGGTGAGCGACGCGACGGGTCCAGTTCCCCACGGGCTGATCACTGCCGTTGGCACCCCTCCGTCTGAGGTGGTCGTTCTCCCGGGCGTCTTGGCTGCCCGCAAATCCATAGCGGCCAGGGGGCGAAAACGGTCGCTCGTCTCTGTCACCGGACAGCGCGGCAACCACGGGTGTCCGATTGACTTCTTCTCCGCCTCCGGCGAGAACCCCGGCACGGACCAGGGCGCAGGGCGGATCGCGCTGGGGGCGAGCTGCGCGCTGAGCGGAAACCGCTGCGGTGATGCGGGCATCCGGAGTCGGATGGTGGTATGTCTTCCATGCCTGCCCGCCGCACCCGGTTACCTCGCCCTCATCGTCTTGTTGCCCGTCCCAGCTCGGGGGGCAGACCCGTTCGGCCGCCGAGGAGCGCACCCGGCCCTCAGCATGGTGCAGGGGGTCTGGACTGGGCGCGGCGCATCGAGTTGGTGTCGATCCTGATCGCGTCTTTGGTGGCGGTGGCCGGCCTCTGGTATTCGAGTGTCCAGACGCAGCAGGCCAATGATCAAGCCCGGCAGGAGAGGGCGTTGACGAAAGAGGGGCAGATCACCGACCGCTTCAACGCCGCGGTGGGCAACCTGGGAGACGAGGCCGACGAGGGTGCGCCTCGGTGGAATCTTCGCTCTTCGGCGGATTATGGAAGACTCGCCTCGCGATCAGCCAGCCGTTGTGGACGTTCTCTCGGGGTATATCCGCACGCGTGCGCCAGCTGCCGGAGGCGGGACGAAGCGGGACGCTGGCGGCCGGCCCGCCCCCGACGTGCGGGCAGCGTTCGAAACGCTCACCCAACGGAACCCCGTCCATGACAAGTCAGCCCGGGTCGATCTGCGTGATACTCACCTGCGCTACATCGGTGTGCGGCCAGGCCCGGCCGGAGCGGAAGAGACAGGGGCGAACGGGCAGAGGCTGGAGCGCGCCAACCTCTCCGGTGCAGACCTGGCCAACGCACATTTGCCCCGGGCACGTCTTTCGGGAACCCACCTCGTCGGCACCCGACTGGAAGGCGCCGATCTCCGAAGGGCCGACCTGCGCGGCACGGACCTGCGCGGAGCGCAACTCGTCGGCGCCGACCTGAAGGGCGCAGACCTACGGGGCGCCTGGTTGCGAATCGAAGGCAACACCGGCGGCAACGGCAAAAACGACCCTGACACAGATACCCCGGCCTCCGAACAGCCTGCCAAGATCAGCGCGGGCCAACTCCTCGAAACCCAATGGGATCACACCACCCTGCTCCCGTCCGCGCTGAAGGACGACCCCCGTATCCGCAAGCGGCTCTCCCGCATGCACACGGGCACGCGGTGAGAGAGGACCCGTTTCAGCGGACGTAGTCCGTAGCCGGGCCGGGGGCGGAAACGGTCGTCTACGCCCCCTCACGGCGATCCAATGAGCAGAGACGGCGAAACCGGGCATGTCGGCATACCGGGTCAATCGGCCCACTCCGCAGTTTCGCCTCCCCGTGCAGCCCCTCCCGCGATGGAGTCCGTTCCATGCCGGGCAGGCGGGAGGAGAAGGCCAGTTCAGCCCTGGGTGTCGACGAAGCTTCGTTCCTACTCGACCGCCGGATCGTCCGAAGGGCGTGGCGCTTCGACAGGATGCAACTCCTCCAACCGCCTGGACGGCCCTGGCGCTGGCTGGCTATCGGGCGGCCCCTCCCTTGTGGCGGCCGTCCGCCAGCCAGCGCGGGTCTGCCTGGGGGAAGCAAGCTGAGCAACTCTGCGACGATACAGATCGAGGGTGGGAGATTCAGATATCGCCATCAAGGCTGGTAGCTCCTGGCTCAGTGGTCGGTGGGTTGGGGGTTTTTGCCGGTCCAGTACAGGGCTGTGTCGATGTCGCGTGGGGTCCAGCCGTCGGCGGGTGCTCGGCTGTGTTGGAGGAGGCTGTCGAGGAGTTGGATGTAGCGGCTGTAGCGTCCCGGTGTGCGGGTGAGGGTGAGGCCCAGGGTGTCCAGGGCGTGTTGGACACGGCGGTCGTAGACGGCCATCCGTGTGGGGGCTGCTGCTGTCAGGGCGGCTGAGGCGAGGGCGTCGCCGGTACGGAAGCCCGGCAGTTCCCACATGATGCTGCGGCCTTTGCGGGCAGCCTCACTGCGCGGTACCGCGGTGTCCCGGACTGCGGTGACGGCCCGCTTGGTGACCTCGCGCACGTGTGCGTCGGGCAGGGACATGAGCGCCGATACCCACGCGGTCTGTGCGGAGAGCCGTTTCCAGACGACCAGGGCCGCGATGTCCGTCTTCCCGAGGCTGCTGGCGTGCTCGGTTCGTTGCACGACGTCGTGGAACACCTCGTCGTAGTGCGGTGAGACTCCTGCCAGGTAGTCGGCACGGGCGGGGATCAGGACGTCCCACACCTGGCTGCAGACGGCAGCGAACTTATCGTCAGTCGGCGTATCTCTGGTCTTTTTCACGTCCGCATCATGCCGGTGCGGACGGCCGGCGGGTGCGGGGGCCCTTTGCTTCTTCGGCGAGGTGGTCGAGCTGGATGGCTTCCAGTGTCTTCTTGGTGATGCGTTCGGTTCCGTCGCAGATGGCGGTGATGGCGGCTTGGCGGATGAGGCGGGTGAGGCTACCGATGCGGCCGGCGGTGCGCTGGTGGAGGTAGGCGTGGTGGCGGGGGAGCGTGCCTGGGCGGTGGTGCTGGAGATCGAGGGCGTTTTCGAGGTCGGTGATGACGTCGGTGAAGGGGTGCCGGTTGCCGTGGCGGGCGGGGAGGGGGCCGCAGTCGATGAGGGTGGCGCGGCCGGCGAGTTGGGCGCCGCGCACGCCGCTGAACAGGGGTGTGGCGGTGACGTCGATGCCGGCGTAGACGAAGGTGGCGTGGATGCGTTCGGTGAGGTCTTTGAGCAGGTCGGCGGCTTGGGCGCCGGTGGTGGTGCGGGGGTTGAGGCGGTGGATCTCGTCGATGAGGACGAGTTGGATGCCGGCGGTGTTGTAGGTGTGGCAGACGGCCTCGGTGATCTGGGCCTGGGTCATGCGGGTGGTGGTGGGTATGCCGAGGTAGCGGGCGAATTCGGCGGTGAGGCTCTTCGCGGTGGCGCCGGGTGGGACGAGGACGTAGGCGACCGGCACCTGAGGGTGGTGGCCGGGCGGGGTGGGGGTGCGGTGGGTGTGGGCGAGGTGGCAGGTGCGCCCGACGTGGAGCAGGGCGGTGGTTTTGCCTGCGGCTGCGGGGCCGGTGACGATCAGTGAGGGCCGTGCGGTGGTGGTCTGGTGGCGGCCGAGGATCATCAGGGTGCGCACGCTGGTGGCGAGGGTGTCGATGGCGGGGGTGCGGACGGTGACGAACGCGGAGTGGTAGGCGAGGCGTTCCTCCGGGCTGCGGGGCTCTTGGCCGGGCTGGGGCGGTGCGGGCGGCGCCGTGGCGACGAAGTGGTGCCAGCCCTGCCAGGTGGTCACGGGCCATGACGCGGTCATCGTGTCCGCTGTGGACTGCCCCGCTCGGCCGACGTCGGGTGTGGTGTTGCTGCCGGGATCGGCGGCTGTGGCGGGCGGGCGGCTGCTCACCATTTCAGGGCCTCTGCGCGCGCGTCGTAGAGACCGAGTCCGGTGTAGGGGACGGCGGGCGAGCCGTCGTCGGCGTCGTCTTCTTCAGCGTCCAGGGCCAGGTCCTGCTCCTCGTCGAAGTCGTCGAGGCTGTCGGTGTCCGTCGCGGGCCCGGTCGGGCCGGCACTGGCCTCTGTTTCGCTCGGGTGGCTGTTTGCGGAGCGCGGTGGGGGCAGGGGTGTTCGGGCGGGCTGGGTGCGGGCCAGGAGGCGTTGTTCGCCTGCGGTGGCGTTGCCGGTGCGGGTGCGGCGCATGAGCTGGTCGAGGGCGTCGGCGAGGTCGGCCTCAAGGCTGTCGGGGTCGGTGTGGCGGGTGACGGTGGTGCGGATGCGTTGCCAGGTCTGTTCGTTGAACGGGCGGTGGACGTGGGTCGCGGTGGATCCAGGGGATCTCGGCGAACGTGCCGTCGGACAGGCGCAGCCAGATCTGGCGGGCGGTCGTGGGGGGTTGGTGTGGACCTCCCATTTCCCGCCGCGGGCGGTGATGGGGGAGGGCTGCCTGCGGTAGGGGGCCAGGAGGTCGCAGTCGTAGGTGCGGCGGTGCAGGCGGATCCCGCGTTCGGTGATGGCCTGCCAGCGCACCGGCAGCAGTTTCGAGGTAGTCGTCCCTGGTGAGGGGGAACGGGGACCGTACCCCCCCGGCGACCGATGATGAGGGCGGCCCACACCTGGTTCGGTGTCACTTGCGGCCTTGGGCAGCACGGGATGACGCAGCCCTTGGTGCGGGCGGTGGTGGTAGTGCACGAGCCATTCGTCGAGGAGGGTCCTGCAACTGCGCGACGTGAATAACACGCCTCGCGTTCGGGCGTCCATCGCCCGCGGCGGGTGACGTCGGAGCCGGTGTAGCCGGGCAGGAGTGCCTAGGTCAGAACCTAGGGTGTTGATCGAGCCGAAGGTCCGCTCGACGATGCCCTTGGCGGTGGGGCGCGTAGGCCGGGGCGGGCTGCACGCTGACGCCAGGGTCTCGCAGGCGGCAGTGAACGCCCTGGAAAGGGAAATACTTTGCCCCGGTCCACGACATCGTCTCGGGGATCACGACGCGGGCGGCGCGGCCGCGTCCTGAGTCGCTCGTCACAGCGTCAGCAACCGAACCCGGGAAGCATTGGCTGTGGGTTGAAGCGCAGGGGCGTCAGGGCCAGGTGGGCTTCGAACGGGTGGGGGACGGCCAATCTCCGCCAGCAGCAGGGCCGCGTCCGACGGCCTGGGTCCCGCCCGGACAGAGCACGGCCGCGAGGATCGCTCGCGTCGCAAACGTCTACCGCGATCGTGCCATCTCAGGCCGGCCCAGGGTGCCGTCGTCGAACAGGGCCAGGACATCGAGCCGGGTGGTGTCGATCTGCACCTGCTTCCCTCCGGGCCGCAGGGCGACGGTGGGCGTGTGCCCTCGTCCGTCCTCGGGTGATGGGCGGTGGTGCGCACCGGGTGTGCGGGATGGTCGGCGGGGTCGGCGAGCTGATGGACGAGCCGGTAGAAGGTGGCCTGTGCCGGCATCGCCACCGCGCCGCCGTGCCGGTCCTTAGGATGTGCGCGACCAGCGGCATCAGCCTTTGATGGTGCCTTTGGAGCGGCCGCGGCTGGCGGCGCAGCGCCTTCCTTGACCGCGGCGACGACCCGCTCGTCGGCTCGTCCGTGGGGCTGGGGCCACGGTGGTGCGGTGGTCGATGAGCCCCCTACAGGCCCTGTTTGCGGTAGGCCAGGCGCATGCGCTGCAACCGTCGTACGGGACACCCGGCCGAAGCCGAGCGCTGTCAGCTCTGCTGCTTTGGGCTCTTCCGTTCGGCCAGCGTGTGCTGCTCGGGTCGTACTGCTCCCGCACCCGGGCCCGCCGCTGCCCAGCCCGCCGGGCAACCCGCACTCGAGCTTCCCGGACGTGGCGCTGCCAGGGCCAGCGCCTTCTCCCGTGCACGCGGCCGGGCCCGTCTCGAACAGCCCCCACCGCGGCACCGCCTGAGGCTGCTGCGCCTCTGCCCCCAGGAGGGGCGAAGCCTGGATCGGCGGAAGAGGTGCCCGGCGAGCACCGCTTCATCACTGCCGTCCTCGCCGGCCAGGTGAACGCACTGCCCGGCCAGGGCAAACGACCTGCCACCGCAATCCGCGGAAGCGAACATGAGACCCGACCTCCACACCGGCCGACCGCTCAGTCGGCTGCCTGCTCACACCGCCTCCCCGCACCAGGCGCAAGCCCCGCCGCAACCCCTCGCCTGACGCCGGGCACTCGGCCGCGGGGACGCAAGCCCTGGCTCTCCCCGCCACGCCCGGCGCCGGCGTCATCGTGCCGGCTCTCGGCCGGCGCTGCGCCACAGGCCCTCGCGGAGGGAACCGGGACTGACGATGACCCGTTCGTGCAGCGGCGCCTTGAGTGCTGTCGTCAGCGTGTGGTGCCACAGGGCGTGGAAGACGGCCGGGAGGACCTCGATCGGGTCGCCGGCCGCTTCGGCGCCCTCGATCAGCGGCCGCGGCCGCGAGAAGGCCTCGAGGACTGCGGGCATCAGGCCGGGCCTGCCCTGGTTGCGGGGGTGGCGGTAGCCGGCCAGCCATTTCAGGTTCGCCGCCAGAACTTCGTCCAGCGGCGCCAGGCGCCGGTAGGTCCAGCCAATGTCCGCGCACGCCGCAGCCACCGCATGCGCGGCCTTCAGGGCGCGTTCGCCGCCGCTATCGGGGTGGCCGGGGCAGTCGGCCAGCAGAGCGGTGCCGTCGGCGTAGCGAGCGAACAACTGCGGCACCCAGGAACGCACCTGGCCCCGACGGTCGCGCCACAGCAGTCGTACCGGTTGTCCGGCCATGCCGGTGACCTGCGGGTAGCGGTCCAGGGCCATCAGCTGCGTACGCATGGCGTTCGATCCGGCGGCCACGTGCCGCCCGGTGGTGGCCGACCACCACAGACCCGGCCCCCACCGCCGTCCCGGGACCACCGGGAACGCCGACACCGGATCGAGGTCTTCGAACGCGACCGCGAGGGCGGCGTCCGCCCACCGCTGCTGCACCGCCCGCCCGACGGGATCGAGGAAGACCGCCTCGAACCCGGCCCCGATGTTCACGTCCACCTGCCTCGGTCTGCTGCCAGACCCGGCCGCCGTACCCTTGCCGCTCACCTGGCCCAGCCAAACCGGCCCGGCTGCCGGCCGGAGCTGTTTCGGCGTTTCGATCACGTGGAGCCGCGTGATGCGGTAACACCGGGCCACCACACCAGCGCCCCAAAGACCTGTCCCGGGCCGCCCAATTCCCGGCGAACCGGCGCCTACTCGTCGCCCGCGCCCTGGTAGGCCTTGAGCGCGTCCGCCAACGGGCCGGGGGACAGCTTCGCCCACTGGGCCACATCCCGCGGCGGCACCCCGGCGTTCACGGCTGCCACGACAGTGTGCTGCAGGGCCTTCTCGAGCAGGGCGGCGCTGTGGCTGAGGATGCGCAGCAGATGCTGGGCCACGTCCGCACTCGAACCGGTCTGCGCCCCGCGCAGCTGGATGAGCTGCTCCTGAGCGCCGTCGACGAGGCTGGTGATCTGGGCGCGCTGCTCGGCGGGCACGGTCGAGCGCCACATCGTCCCCGAGCCCGGCGCTTTCTTCTCCTTGCCCAGCACGCGCAGCTGTCCGGCCATGGTGGAGGGCTGGTTTTCCTGGCGCAGCCACCAGGGATCGTTGTCGTATCCGGGGGGTCCGCCGGTCCCGCGGCAGATGCGGATGATGCTGCCCCTCCAGGAGGTCAGCGGGCCGCCGTAGTCGGTCGCGGCCAGCGGCCCCAGCCACGGGCGGTCCACTCGCTCGCCGAGCCGGCGGCAGAACATCCCGTCGGCGGGCAGCGCCCGCGGCTGTCCGGCGCCGCTGTCGGCCCACGCCAGCTGGGCCATGGCCGGGTCCAGCAGCGCGTCGGCGACGGCCACCACCTCGGGGAAGACGACCGCGTCCCGGCCCACGATCCGCCACTGCTCCAGATCATCCCCGGCGTTGCCGCCCGCGACCTGGTGCAGACGCCGTGGCCAGATCGTCTCCTGCTCCCAGTGAAGGGCGTGCTCCCACCACCGGGCCACCACCGCGTGCGCCAGAGCGAACACGCGCTCTGGCTCCGCGCCGGCCCGCACCGCCCGCCGTGCCACACCGGCACCACCGCCGCTGCGCCGCGGCCACCTCCGGCACACCCCGCACGTCCAGATGCTCAAGAGGCTGGTCGGCGTCCGCGTCCAGGAGCCACCGCCCATGCCGAACACACCCGGGACCAGAGCGGCGCGTACCGCACCATCCGCACTGCCGTCCCCGTACGCCGGGCCGTGCACAGGCGGCAGCCGAATGCCACCGGCCCGGCGACCGCGCCGCCAATCCGCCACGCCGCCGCCGGCACTCCGTCTTCCTCGGCGGGCAGCTTGGAGTCCTCCCGCGCCCAGGACGGCAACGCCCGCGCCAGCACGTCTTCCTTGACGCCGCACAGGCCTGCCAGGCGCTGCCGTCCGGCTGCGTTCAGCAGCACCTCGGCATCTGCTCGCGCACCTCCGCCACCGTGCCCGGGTTGGTAGTTGCGCCAGTGCCAGCAGGACCGCAGCACCTTCGCTTCCAGCCCGTAGCGGCTCGCGATGCGGCAGATCAGTGATGACGTCGTTTCCCCGGAGAGGGGAGCGACACGGAAGATCCCAGGTGCGGGACTGCAGTCGGGGGCAATCCTGTTGGCGTCGGCCACCTCGTCTATCTCTTGCCGGTGGTTTTGAAGCGGAAGCCGAAGAGGCCGCCGGTTTCGTGTTCGTCGGTGAGGCGGGGGCTGCGGATGTAGGGCTCGGGATCGAAGCCGCGCTGTGCTGCCATACTCAGGCTGTCGGTGTTGATCGTGACGATGTACTGCAGGTTCTCTTCCTCGGTGACTTCGGCGGCCAGTTTCAGGCAGCGGCGACTTGCCGGTCGTCGACGCCGTCGTAGAGGTGGCTGTCGTGGATGAGGAAGTCGGGACCACGGCCGTGGCGGTGTGCCAGCACCGCGAGGGTCAGGTCGAAACAGAAGATGACCATATTGCTGATGCCGCGGCTGCCGTCGCTGTCGATGCGCGGGGTGATGGTCAGGCTGTTGCGGCCGGCCTCGATGGCGAGGTAGGCCTCGCGCCCTTCACCGTAGAGGCGCTGGGCGTAGTGAGAGAACAGCAGGATGGCTTCGTCGGTCTGACGGCGGCGCTCCTGGAGATCAGTGTCAACGGCCTGCTGCAGTTCCACACTCTTCGCGGTGATCTGCCGGGCGCTCGCTTCGAGGGTCTGCGCCGCTTCGAAGCGGTGACGCAGCGCCTGGAGAGCGGCCTCTTCACGCCCGAGGGCTGTCTGCAGGGCCGTCAGAGCCTCCAGCGCTCCTCCCTCGGCAAGGTCTCGAAGGAGGCGGGCTTGGTCCTCGCCCAAGCGTGCCCGCTCCGAGCGGCGTGACTGAAGCCGCTCTGTGAGTTCGGCGATCTCTTCTTCCAGGAAGCGTCGGCGGTTGCGGACCACTGAGTGGTGGAACGTCCTCACATCTTCGAACCGTCGGCGGACCTGATCGTTGAGGACGACGCCGAGCTCGCGGTAGACAGGCTCAAGGTAGTCGACTTCGACGTCGGTGGTCTCGGTGACGGCTGCCTGGAGCTCTTCGAGGTTGTGCTGGTCGATCACATCTTCCTGCGCCAGTTGCTTGATGCGCCGGCTGACCTGGTCCGCTCTGTCCTTGAGCCGCTCGTACTCGGGGACGACCTGAAAGGCTGCCACCTGTGCACGGAGCCGTTCCACCTGCGCCTCGGCAAGCGTGATCTGGCCCCTGAGGTCTGCCGTAGACCCCACGATGCGCCCCCACACGGGGTCATCGACCGCTTTCTTCAGCTGGACACGTGTCGCCTTGCGGGCGGCCAGTTGCCTGTACTCGTCGACGAGCTGCCAGTCCAGGCCCAGAAGGTAGGCGAGGTTGGAGGCGGCTTCCGGGGCGGACTGGCGGGAGAAGGTACGGGTCGGCTCGTTGAAGCCGTGCGACGAAATGCGCCGGGCGAGGAAGGACAGCAGTACCCTTCCGCTGACGCCCGGGTGGTCACCGCGCAGATCGAAGAGATCCCGCTCGATCAGCTGTGTCCACCGCTCCACGGGCAGTTCCACAGCACCTGTGCGGGGAAACATGGCACCGTCATCTGTCCCGGTCACGTCCTCGTTGAGTGTCACGAATCCGGCGCGCTGTCCGCTGCGGCGGACAGCAAGCGGACTGCTCAGCCCCGGCCAGTCCATTTCAAGGTTGAACGTGATGTGCCGCAGCGCCTTGTTCAGGGCGAGCGGTATTTGTCGCTCGAGATCCGAGCAAGAAGTGGATCAGCTCGATCAGGCTGGACTTGCCGGCGCTGTTGCGGCTGTCAGTGTCTGCGGACGAGGCGGTGGTGGAGGCGACGATCAGGTTCAGGCCTTCGACGAAGGACACCTCTTTGAAGCGCTCGTCGTCAGCGCTCAAGCGGCGCAGCATGCATGCTCCTTGCAACGAGGATGTCCTGGTCGAGCTCTATGGCGCCCATGCTGTAGAGCACGTCCAGCGCCAGGACGAACCAGCCGAACGATACGGGCGAAGCGTGGCCGTGCTCGGCCCGCCATGTCCTCAGCCGGGCCCACGTCTGACTGACCGACCGCGGTTCGTCCAACTGCAGCAGGACCTGGGCGCCGACGGCCAGCAGGCACCGGTCAGGTGCGATGCCCTTCGTCGGAGTGATCATGCAGATATCCCGATCCCAGGCTGCCAGCCAGTGGGAGGCGCCTCGAAAATGTCGCACCGGCCGAAGAAATGCGCGAGTACAACGAGGGCGGCACGCAGCACCTTCGGCCGCGGCTGTGCGTTGCCCAGCACGTACATCTGGAGCTGCCACAGCACGTCTTCAGGATCGTCCCAGTGCCTGCGAACCTGCTCGTAGTACACGTGGAAGCCCCGCGCGACCTCATCGTGTTCCAGCTCCCGCATAGTGCCCGCGTAGAACGCGTCCACGAGGTGGGCCTGCCGCATCCCGCGGAGCAGGTCCTCGCGTGCTTCGCCTTCGAGCCGGTTGAAGTCCAGTTTCTCGATGCGCACGTCCGGCAGAGGCATGAGCGGGTCAGAGGAGGTTCGGAGTTCCTGAAGCCGCTTCAGAAGAGGCTCAAGACCATCCATCCCGATTCCGAACGTCATCTCCTTGATCGGGATCTCGCACCGGAGGACGTCTTCCGCCGTCACTTGGTCCAGTTGCATGCACTCGTGCCACAAGCGTCGGCTACCCATCTGCTCAAAGTGCAGGTCCGGCCTGCTGGCGGAGGCCTCGGACAGCATTGTTGTCACTTCGGGGTGAACGCCGCGTCGATCGTTATGCACAAACACGAACGTGTCGAACTGCCCACTGCGTTTGGCGAGCGCACCGGTCAGGTCACCGTCGAACTTCTTGCGGATCTTGCTCGGCTTCACCGTCTGCGGGGCATAGCAGGCGTACAGCTTGCGGGAGTGCAGGGTAAGACCATCTGCCGACATATCGCCCAGACTGCCCGCAGTGCGAACATCCAGGAAGTCTGAGTACCTCGAGCACATGAGCCGGTGGAAGAAGTCCTCGAACTCATTCTCGTACAACTCCGCCATGAGTTCCAGGAATGCAACGCGCGTAGGCACGCTGCTCGTACCGCACATACCCCCCTCACCTGCAAGGAGGAAAGAATAACTCTATGTGATCACTCTCGGAAGTCTTACCGTCACACTCCACGCAAGGAGCCTCGTCGGCTGGGGCATCAGGGCGGATATCGACGGTGCTCAGGAGCGCCTGCTGGTGGGGGTGGAGTTGCGGATAGAGGGTGGTCTGTTTGCGGGCCCAGCGCTGTAGTTCGGGCGGGAGGGGCTGGCCTGTGGCGTGGAGGGTGCGGTGTTGGTGGTATTTGCGTTGCCAGGCGAAGGGCCAGGGCGGGTTCCACCAGGGGTCGAGGAGGGTGAGTTCTTGCAGGGTGCGGGCGGACAGGAGGCCTGCGCGGGCTTTGCGTCGCTGCTGGATGAGCCAGCGCCCCAGAGCGAAGCCGTGGCGGCGGGTGTGTTTGGACACGGCGAGGTGCCCGTGTTCGGCGGCGTAGGAGCGGGCGTGGGGGAGGCCTTCGCCCGGTGGGTAGCGGCGTGTCGTCGTAGGAGTCGGCACGGGTTCGGTGGCGGGCGCGGCGCCGAGGCCGGCCAGGAGTTCTTGCTGGTGGGGTGGAGGCTGTCCCACAGCTGTGTCTGGGTGGTGATCCAGCGGCCTTGGGCCGCGGTCAGGTTTCCGCTGGTCGTGGCGGTGCGTGCCCGGTGGTAGGCGCGCTGCCAGGCCAGGGGCCAGGGTGGGTTCCAGTGTGGGTCGAGGGCGTTCAGCGCGGCGATCCGGGCGGGGTCGGTGCGCCCGTCAGCGACGCGGTGTCGTTGGCGTAGGAGCCAGCGCCCCAGAGCGAAGCCGTGGTGGCGGGTCCGTTCGGCCATGGCCAGGTGCCCGTGTTCGGCGGCATAGCTCCGTGCGTGGGCGAGCCCTGTGTCTACGCAGGCGGGGTTTTGGCCGGCGTCGGTCACTGCGCGGGCGACAGCAGAGGTGATGCCGATGTCCGCGAGGAGGTTCTGCTGCTCGGGTTGCAGTACGTCGTGCCGGGCGCACTGACGGCGCAGCCACACTGTCACCTCGTCCTCGTCCCCGCCGTGATGGGCCGGGCACCTTCAGCTGTCCCTTCTGCCATCGCTTACGGGCCTGCTGGTAGCACCGCTGCCAGGGATAAGGCCACGGCGGGTTCCACCAGGGATCGAGTTCGGCCAGCAGCCCGCCACGCGGCCACGCGCCTCCGGTGGTTTGAGCGTGTCGGCGGTCCTGGCGGCGCTGCTCCACCAGCCAGCGGCCCAGGGCAAATCCGTCGTGCACGTACTCCGAGGGCACTGCCAGGTGCCCGTGTGCCGTGGCGAAGGAACGAGCGCTGGCCATGCCGTCCAACGCCCACAGACCGGCGGCAGCAACCTGCTCGTTCACAGCCTGGGACGCCCTGGTCCCGCCCCGCACGTTCGCGGCTTCCTCGGCCGTGATGCCGATGTCGGCCAGCAGGCGCTGCTGGCCGGGGTCCAGACGCCGATAAGCTGCGCATTGTCGCGACAGCCACAGGGCGAGTT